>NZ_SMLM01000001.1 GCF_004682015.1 Ramlibacter henchirensis
GCGGTATTGGAACCCTCCCCCGCTGGGGGAGGGCAGGGTGGGGGCACGCGCGAGGCTGGGGGCGCGGACCAAGGGGCGGGGCGTGCCCCCACCCCAACCCTCCCCCAGAGGGGGAGGGAGCAAGAGTTGCCGCAACGTGCGCCGCTCCTGACCAAAACCGGCTGGACCGCCTTCCTCCTCGCCCTGATCCTCGTCTGCGCCGTCGCTCCCATCCTCAACCTCGCCGTCCCGGCCGACAGCGCCTTCCACATGGGCGATTACGCGGTGGCGCTCACCGCGAGGATCATGTGCTACGCCATCGCCGCGCTCGCGATGGACCTGATCTGGGGCTACACCGGCATCCTGTCGCTCGGCCACGGCCTGTTCTTCGCGCTGGGCGGGTACGTGATGGGCATGTACCTGATGCGGCAGATCGGCCGCGACGGGCACTACAGGAGCGAGCTGCCCGACTTCATGGTGTTCCTGGACTGGAAGGCGCTGCCCTGGCACTGGACCTTCTCCGACAGCTTCCTCGCCACCTGCCTGCTGATCGTCGCCGTGCCCGGTGTCGTGGCCTTCGTGTTCGGCTACTTCGCCTTCCGCTCGCGCATCAAGGGCGTGTACTTCTCGATCATCACGCAGGCGCTCACCTACGCGGCGATGCTGCTCTTCTTCCGCAACGAGACAGGCTTCGGCGGCAACAACGGCTTCACTGACTTCAAGCGAATCCTGGGCGTCGCGCTGCAGACGCCGCAGATGCGCATGACGCTGTTCGTCATCACCGGGCTGACGCTGCTGGCCTTCTTCCTCCTCGCGCGCTGGCTGGTCAGCGCCAAGTTCGGCCGCGTGCTGCAGGCGATCCGCGACGCCGAATCGCGCGTCATGTTCTCCGGCTACAACCCCGTCGGCTTCAAGCTCGCGGTGTGGACGCTGTCGGCAGTGATGTGCGGCGTGGCCGGCGCGCTGTACGTGCCGCAGGTGGGCATCATCAATCCCGGCGAGATGAGCCCGGCCAACTCCATCGAGATCGCGGTGTGGACCGCGGTGGGCGGCCGCGGCACCCTCGTCGGGCCGATCGCCGGTGCGTTCGTGGTCAACGGGGCGAAGAGCTGGCTGACGGTGAGCGCGCCGGAGTTCTGGCTCTACTTCCTCGGCGGCCTCTTCATCGTCGTCACGCTGTTCCTGCCGGACGGCATCGCGGGGCTCGCGCGCCGCGTCTGGAAGAGGAGGTCCGCATGAGCACCGCCGGGCCGCCCCAAGGTGCGAACGCCCCCTTGGGGGGCAGCGCAGTACACGAAGTGACAAGCGTGGGGGGGTGTCAATGACACCGGACCTCATGGAGGAGGGGGCGCGACGCGCCGCGGCGGCGGCAGCCGGCGCGGCCCCCGGCAAGACCGAATCCGGCGGGCGCGCCGCCGGATTCGCCCACCTGCTCACGCGCGGCGAAGTGGACGTGAGCCACGGCCGCATCCTGTACCTCGAGGACGTGAGCGTGAGCTTCGACGGCTTTCGCGCAATCAACAAGCTCTCGCTGGACATCGCGCCCGGCGAACTGCGCTGCGTCATCGGACCCAACGGCGCGGGCAAGACCACGATGATGGACATCATCACCGGCAAGACCCGTCCGGACAGCGGCACCGTGTTCTTCGGCAGCACGATCGACCTGCTCCGCTACAAGGAGGCGCAGATCGCGCAGCTGGGCATCGGCCGCAAGTTCCAGAAGCCCACGGTGTTCGAACAGCTGACGGTGTTCGAGAACCTGGAGCTCGCGCTCAAGACCGACAAGGGCGTTCGCGCCTGCGTGTTCTTCTCGCTCGATTCGGAGCAATCGGACCGGCTCGCTTCCGTGCTCCGCACCATCCACCTGGCCGATCACGTGAACCGGCTCGCGGGCACCCTCAGCCACGGGCAGAAGCAATGGCTGGAGATCGGGATGCTGCTGATGCAGGACCCGAAGCTGCTGCTGCTGGACGAACCCGTGGCCGGCATGACCGACGAGGAGACCGAGCGCACGGCCGAACTGTTCCTGTCATTGAAGGGGCAGCACTCGCTGATGGTGGTGGAGCACGACATGGGCTTCATCAAGACCATCTCGGGGAAGGTGACGGTGCTGCACGAAGGCGCGGTGCTGGCCGAGGGCTCGCTCGAGCAGGTGCAGAACGACGAGCGGGTGATCGAGGTTTATCTTGGGCGGTGAAAGCGGACACCCGTACGCAGAAAGCGCGGAAAGAACGCGGAAAACGCAGAGGTCTTCAATGATTCATTTCTCTTTTCCGCGTCCTTTCTGCGCTTTCTGCGTACTGGTCTCCGCCTCCCTATGCTGAACGTCCGCAACGTCAACCAGTTCTACGGCGGTTCGCACATCCTGCGTGACGTCAGCCTCGAGGCGCAGGCGGGGCAGGTCACCGTGATCCTGGGCCGCAACGGCGTGGGCAAGACCACGCTGCTGAAATCGCTGATGGGGCTGGTGCCGATCAAGTCCGGTGCGATCGAGTTTCTCGGCCGCCCGATCCAGCAGTGGACCCCGTACCAGCGCGCCCGCGCCGGCATCGGCTTCGTGCCGCAGGGCCGCGAGATCTTCGCGCGGCTGACGGTCGAGGAGAACCTGCGAATGGGCCTGGCTTATCGGCCGGCCGGCACCGCGATCCCCGCCGAGCTGTTCGAACTCTTTCCGGTGCTCAGGCAGATGCTCGGCCGCCGCGGCGGTGACCTCTCCGGCGGCCAGCAACAGCAGCTGGCGATTGCGCGCGCACTCGCGGCCGGCCCGAAGCTGCTGGTGCTGGACGAGCCCACCGAAGGCATCCAGCCCAGCATCATCAAGGACATCGGCCGCGTCATCCGCATGCTGGCCGGCCGGGGCGATATGGCGATCCTGCTGGTCGAGCAGTACTACGACTTCGCGCGCGAACTGGCCGACCGCTACCTCGTCATGGAGCGGGGCGAGGTCATTGCACAGGGGGAAGGCGAGTCGATGGAAGCCGACGGCGTACGCCGGCTGGTGACGATCTGAGACGTGCCGGTAGGCTTGTGCCTACCTCGACTGGTGCCGCCGCCCGGCACGGCGCGGCCGAAGCCGCAGCTACCTTGGGAGCATCAACGTCAACCAAGGAGCTTCAAATGCCGGTCATCCTTTGGCTGCTGGGCGTTCCGCTCACCATCATCATCCTGCTGATGCTGTTCGGCGTGCTCTGACGCCGCGGCACTCCGGCGTGCCCTGGCGCCGTACCCCTCAGGGCCTTCTCTTCACGCGCTCGAGCTGCTCCAGGTTCCGGCCGGACCGCTCGGCGCGGTTTCCTTCCGCGTACTCCTCGCTCGCGGCGGGGCTCTGTGTTTCTTCGGACCCCTGGTTGCTGTAGGGCTGGCGGCCCTTGAGCTGCCAATGCCCGAGCGGCGGGTCTTCTTGGCGGCCGGAGCCCCCTTCCCAGTTCACCTCGTTGCGGTAGCCGTGGCGCGCCTGGGCGACTTCCTTGTGGGCGGGCGCCTTCGCGCCGGTCGTCTGCTCTGCTTTCACTTCCTGCTTCCCCGGTTGTGTTTGCCATGGCCCGGCCGCAACGGCCGACGATCGCAAGACTAGCGGCGGCGTGGAAGACGCATGTAGGACAACGCCCCGTGTTGGCTCTGTTACGAGCCGCGGCGCGGGGCGCGTGAGGAAGAGCGGGGGTAACGAGCTGCCCCCGCGTGCTGCGAAGTGTTGCGCTACTGCTGCGGTTGCGGCGCGTTCGGCCGGATCGGCACCGGGACGAGCACGACCGGCTCCGAGGTCTTGGGCTGGATCGTGAGTTCCGTCGTGCCCTGCGGCGCGACGACCGTCTCGACTTCGCGCAGCACCCCGCCACCGGCCACGCTGCCCGTCATGTTGCCGAAGCCGAGCACGCGGGCCTTGCAGGCCGCCTTCTCTTCCTCGTTCGTGAAAGGCTCGCAGCGGGCCATCGCGTTGGCGTGGTGATCTGCTCCCTGCACGCGCAGCGTGCCCTTCCTGCGTTCGGCTTCGGCGTTGCGCGCCTCGCGCAGGCACGTGTCGATGTCCTGCTGGGTGCGACCGTCGCGGCAGGCCTGGACTTCGGACTGGTACTGGCCCGTGGCGTCGATGCCCGTCGCGCCCACGCCCGCCACCTGGGCGGTCGCGGCCGTCATGGCGAGCAAGGACGCGGCCGCAAACGACAGCAGGCCCTTGCGCGAGCGCATCGGATGCTTGCGTTTCATGTTGGACTCCTGGCGGATCTGGATGGGCTCACTCTAGGTGCCGGACCGCACGCCTGGTGCCGGAGGAGGCGAGACACTCGGGGCGGAGCGCTACCGTCGTCCCCGTAGGAACGAACTTGCAGGTGGGTGCCTACGAACAGCCGAGGTCTAAAGCGCCCACAGGCGCGGCGTCACGGCGGGCAAGTGCCATAGCGCGGGTCGCCAGGCATTGCGGATCGACCGAAGCAGCTCCATGGCCGGCTCAACCAATGGTGCGAGCACGCGCACGGCAACCACGCCATCGGACGGCGACGTGGCGCCGGCATCCGCGGCGAGTGAATGGGCCGCGATCGCCTCGCGCGCGAGTTCGAGAGCGAGCTCGCGCCTGCCGGACTCGATCGGCTCACCGCACGCGAAGTACATCGTGGCGAGGCACCGCCGGCCCGCCAGGCCCAGCGGACCCTCCATCAGCCGCGAGTTGGCCGCTTCGAGGCGCCCGCGCTCCAGCCACTGATCGCCCAGCGCGAGGTGCTGCAGGAGGCTGCCCGAGGCGAACGGCTGGCCGGCTTCCGGCAGGCCGAGTGCGCACACGTCCCAGCCCAGCATCTCTGCGCCGGGCGCAAGCGCGAGGTCGAGCCGGTTCTCGGCGATGCAGCCGCTGTAGCAGATCGCCTCCAGCGGCAGCCATTCGAAGCGGCCGCCGGCCTCGACCTCGATGCGCGTGCGCTGGATCGCGGGTGCGCCGTCGCTGCGATAGAAGCGGGCAGCGCCCGGCGTGGTCACCAGCCCGTGCGCGCCTGCGCCCACGCGGATGTGCAGGTCCAGCTCGTCTCCGCCCACCAGGCCGCTGGGCGGATGCACCAGCACGTTATGGCAGATCGCGCCCCCTTCCGGGTACAGCGTCTGCAGCACGCGCAGCGGGCCGTGGTGCTCGAAGCGCGCAAGGCAACGTTCGCCTTCCCGCCGCAGGTCCAGCCGCAGCCGCGCGTGCCACGCCATTCGTGCCTAGGCGTTCTGCGAACCGCGGTGCGCCCACGCGGTGGTGTGGCGCTCGATCCAGCTGAACAGCTCGTACATGGCCATGGCCATGATGCTGATCGCCACCAGGCCGGCGAAGGCCAGCGGCATGCGCTGCTGGCTGCCCGCCGTCTGGATCAGGTTGCCGATGCCCGAGTCGCCCGCCGTCATCTCCGCCAGCACCGTGCCCACGAATGCCAGCGTGATCGCGATCTTCAGCGAGCCGTAGAAGTACGGCATGGCGCGCGGAAGGCCCACTTTCACCAGCACGTCCCAGCGCTTCGCGCCGAGCACGCGCAAGACGTCTTCCAGTTCCGGCTCCAGCGTGGCCAGCCCGGTGGCGATGTTCACCATGATCGGGAAGAACGAGATCAGGAACGCGGTGAGGATGCCCGGTCCGATGCCGATGCCGAACCACACGACCAGGATCGGCACGATGGCCGCCTTCGGCACGGCGTTGAAGCCCACCATCAGCGGATAGACCGCGGCATAGGCGACGCGCGAAGAGCCGATCAGGAAACCGAGCAGCACGCCAACCAGGATCGCCAGGCCGAAGCCCACCATCGTCACCCAGAAGGTGCTCCAGGCTGCGGCCATCAGCGGGCCCTTGAATTCGGCGAACTGCTGCGCGATCTGCCAGGGGCTGGGGAAGATGAACTCCGGCACCTGGAAGCCCGTGACACCCACCTGCCAGAGCAGGACGAGCGCGACGGCCAGCAGCAGCGGCGCCCAGCGCTCGAAATGCCGGGTCGCCTTCATCGCGCCACCTCCGCGGCCGGCTTGCGGATCGCGCCAATGTGCCCGCGCAGCTCGGCCACCACGTCGGTGAACTCCTTGGTGTAGGTGATCTCCAGTTCGCGCGGGCGCGGCATCTCGATCTGCTTCTTCACGACGAAACGCCCCGGGCTGCGGCTCATGACGTAGACGGTGTCGGCCAGGAAGACCGACTCACGCAGGTCGTGCGTGACCAGGATGACGTTGAAGCGCTGCTCGGTCCACAGGTCGCGCAGGATGCACCACAGCTCCTCGCGGGTGAACGCGTCCAGCGCGCCGAAGGGCTCGTCCAGCAGCAGCATCTTGGGCTCGTGGATCAGCGCGCGGCAGATGCTCGCGCGCTGCTGCATGCCCCCCGACAACTGCCAGGGAAACTTGTCCTCGTAGCCGGCAAGGCCCACCTTCTGCAGCAGCGCGCGGGCGCGCTGCTCGTACTCGGCGCGCTTGCCCTTGAAGTTGCTGCGGTAGGGCTCGACGATCTCCAGCGGCAGCAGCACGTTGTCCACCGTCGTGCGCCAAGGCAGCAGCGAAGGCGCCTGGAACGCCATGCCGGAGATCTTGAGCGGCCCGGTGACCGGCTGGCCGTCGATGCGGATGCGTCCGCGCGAGGGCATGCGCAAGCCGGTGGCCAGCTTCATGAAGGTGGACTTGCCGCAGCCCGAGGGGCCGACGATGGCGATGAATTCGCCCTGCGTGACCTGCAGGTCGATGGCCTCCACCGCGAACTGCCCGGCGGCGAGCAGTTCGTCGTTGTAGGCCAGCCAGACGTCTTCGAAGTCGATGAAGGCGGTGCCGGACACCGCGCTCACTTCTTCGCCGGAGGAAGGACGTTGAGTTCGGCCTTTGCGGGCAGGAAGTTGCCGTTCCACACCTCGTCGGCCTTGACGCGCGTCTTGGTGTTGAACGCGTCCGAGACCTGCGAAGCCATCAGCGACAGCCGGCCGGGGTTGACCTGGCCGAAGCCTTCGGCGCGCGCGTCGGGGCTCGCAACCACCGCGTCGATGGCCATGCGCAGGCGGCGCTTCTCCAGGTCGGTGTTGATGATGCCGTCGCGCTGCTTGACGTACTCGATCGAGGCATCCGGGTTGGCCATCACCTCCTTGGCGCCCTTGGTGAACGCGGACAGGAACGCCTTGATCGCGGCCGGGTTCTCCTTGACCAGCTTGGGGGAGGCGATGATCACGTTGCCGTAGAGCTTCACGCCGTGGTCGGCATAGGGCATGGTGACGACGTCGTCGAGCTTGACGCCTCGCGCTTCCAGGTTGAGCAGGGAGGTGAACGAGAAGCCGGTGATCGCGTCGACGTCGCCGCGGGCGAGCATCGTCTCGCGCAGCGGCGGGTCCATCGAAACCCAGTTGGCGGCGGAGATGCCGTTGGCCTTCTGGAAGATCGGGAAAGCGCGGCGGCCCGCGTCGAACACCGGGGCGCCCAGCTTCTTGCCGTTCAGGTCGGCTGGCGACTTGATGCCGGACTTCTTGAGCGCCATCACCGCGGCCGGCGTGTTGTTGTAGACCATCATCACCGCCACCGGCTTGTTCGGTGCGTCGGGGTTGTTGGCGTGGAACTCCATCAGCGCCGCCAGGTCGGCGAAGCCCATGTCGTACGTGCCGGTGGCCACGCGCTGCACCGCCGCCCCCGAGCCGGTGCCGGCGTCGATGGACACGTCCAGCTTGGCGTCCTTGAAATAGCCCTTGGCCACCGGCTGCAGGAAGAGCGCTGCGGGCCCTTCGAAGCGCCAGTCCAGCTGGAACTTGATGGGCGTGAGCCCTTGCGCGGAGGCGGGCGCCAGGGCGGCGAAAAGCGCGCAGGCGCCGGCGGTTTGCAGGAAGAGTCTCTTGTTGATCATGGATAGCCTCGGGTCCGGAACGAAAAGGAGAAACCGAAAAAAGCAAGTTCGGTGCCGCGGGCGATTGTCGGCCCTGTCGGGTTGCTTTCTTCTCCGGAAATTCCCCCGGCGCGCGAGGCCCGGAAATGGTCGAGTGAAAGTAGGGGCTGTCTGACGTTTCGGCGCGCCGGGCTCGCACGGTGAGGCTCTATCGGCGACTACGCCCGCGCTTGGCATGCAGAACCATATTGCTTTCACCGGCTGCCGGTTTTGGGGTGGCAGGGGGTCGGGGCCCACCCGGGCTCCGGCCACTATCAACAAAATGCCGTTCGCGGCTTCAAGGAGTGCATCATGGGCTTTCTGATTTGGTTGATCGTAGGTGGGATCGTCGGCTGGCTGGCCAGCCTGATCATGCGCACCGACGGCCAGCAGGGCATCCTGCTGAACGTGATCGTGGGCATCGTGGGCGCCTTCATCGGCGGCTGGGTGATCTCCCCGATGGTGGGCGTTCCCACCATCAACGAAGGCATCAGCATCGGATCGGTCCTGGTATCGCTCGTCGGCGCCGTCATCCTGCTGGCCATCGTGAATCTCTTCCGTCGCGGCCGCGTTCGCTGAGCGCACTGAAATCGCTGCGCGATTCCAGCGCGGCGTGAAAGCATGTTGAAAAAGGCCGGGCAAAGCCCGGCCTTTTTCAATGGGCGGCCGCGCTGCATGCTATTGCGCGCGACCGGAGTGCCGTCTGCGACGGCAATTGAAGAGGTGGGTAGGCGCACGCTCTGCCCTTCCGGGTCGTCCGCGCCTGCCGTGTGATTCCGCACCCTTCCGTCATCCCCGCGAAGGCGGGGATCCAGTGCTTCCCGCCTTCCCCTCCAGCAGATCGAGCAGCGTCCGCGCCACCACCTTGGTCGCGCGGCGCAGGTCCTCCAGGCTCAGCCGTTCGTCCGCGCGCTTGGCGTTGGACTCGAGCACGGTGCGCGGGCCGGCGCCGTAGATGACTCCGGGGACTCCGGCTTCGGTGTAGAGGCGAACGTCGGTATAGAGCGATGTGCCGACGGCCGGGATGGGCTGGCCGAACATCGCCTGCCCGTGCTTTTGCAGTGCGTCGACCAGCGGCTCGTTTCCGGGCAGCGGCACCATCGATCGGGCCAGCAGCAGCCGGCGCACTTCCACCTGGATGCCGCTGCCGCCGCGCGGCGGACGGAAGCTCGCGGCGGCCTCCTCGATGGTCCTGCGGATCGCGGCTTCGACCTGCGCGGGATTCTCTTCGGGGATCATCCGCCGGTCCAGCTTGAAGACCACCTTGCCGGGCACGACGTTGGTGTTGGTGCCGCCCGCGATCCAGCCGACGTTCAGGTACGGGTGCGTGATCCCCTCGATCCGGGAGCGCACCTGCTTGTACTGCTCGTTGAGCCGGTAGAGCGCCTGCAGGATGTGCGTCGCGCCCTGCAGGGCGTCGGTGCCGCTGTCGGGGATGGCCGCGTGGCTCATTTCGCCGCGCACCGTCACTTCCATCTGCAGGCAGCCGTTGTGTGCCACCACCACCTGGTAGCTGAAGCCGGCCGCGAGCAGCAGGTCGGGGCGGGTGATGCCCTGCCTGAGCAGCCAGCCCGGACCCAGTTCGCCGCCGAATTCCTCGTCATAGGTGAAGTGCAGCTCGACGCCGCCGGCCAGGGGCGCACCGAGCGATTCGAGCGCGCGAACGGCAAAAGTGAACGTCGCGAAGTCGCTCTTGCTCACCGCGGCCGCGCGGCCGTAGAGGAAACCGTCCTCGATGTCGGCGCCGTAGGGCGGATGCTTCCAACCGTCGCCCGGCGGCACGACGTCGCCGTGCGCGTTGAGCGCGACCACCCGGCCTTCGCCATAGCGGCGGCGCACGACCAGGTTGGTGATGGACTGCAGGCCCGCGGCGTGCACTTCGGCCGCGGGCACAGGATGCTTCTCGGCCTGGAAGCCGAAGGCCTCGAGCAGTTGCGCGGTGCGCTCCGCATGCGGCGCGTTGTTGCCGGGCGGCGTGTCGGTCGGCACGCGCACCAGTTCCTGGAGGAAGCGCACTTCCTCGTCGAAATGCGCGTCGATCCAGGCGTCGAGCTTGGCGTGATCGTTCATCGGGTCTCACCCGCGAGTTGCTCGAGCAGGTCCGAGAAGGCCTGCACCGCGAGGTCGATGTCGTCGGCCGTCGTGCTCTCCAGCGGGTTGTGGCTGATGCCCGAGTTCTGGCCGCGCACGAACAGCATGGCCTGCGGCATCACCTCGTGCAGCTTCATCGCATCGTGGCCGGCGCCGCTGGGCATGCGGTGCAAAGGCACGCCCAAGGCCTCGATGGCCCGCTCCCATCGCGCCTGCCACTGCGGATGGCTGGGCGCGGCGGCGGCACGCATGGTCTGCTCGCACGTGAAGCGCAATCCGCGGCGCTCGCAGATGGCCTTGAGCTGCGCCAGCACGTCATCCACCAGCGCGTCGCGCTGCCGGTCGTTGGGCGCGCGCAGGTCCAGCGTGAACTGGCAGCGGCCGGGAACCACGTTGGTGGAGCCGCCGGGCACGTTGAGGATGCCGATGGTGCCCACCGAGTCGCCATCGCGCGCCGCTCGCTGCTCGACGAACAACGCCAGCTCCGCGACGGCGAGGGCCGCATCGCGCCGCCGGTTCATCGGCGTGGTGCCGGCGTGGCTGGCCATGCCCATCACCTCGCACAGGTAGCGCACGCCGCCGTTGATCGAAGTGACCGCGCCGAGCGGCAGGTGCAGTTCGTTGAGCACCGGGCCCTGCTCGATGTGGACCTCGACGAAGCCGAGATAGCGCGCCGGCTCGCGCCGCAGCGCCGCGATCGCCTCCACCGTGCCCGGCAGGCCGGCATGGTGCATCGCCTCTCGCATGCTGACGCCGTCGGCGTCCCGCTGGTCCAGCCAGGCAGGATCGAAGGCGCCGATCAGCGCGCCGGAACCGAGGAAGGTGGCCTTGTAGCGCTGGCCTTCTTCTTCCGCGAACGCGATCACCTCCAGGCCGTAGGGCAGTCGACGCTTCGCTTTCGCCAGCGCGCGAACGCAGGCCATCGGCACGTAGATGCCCAGCCGGCCGTCGTACTTGCCGCCGTTTCGCACCGTGTCGTAGTGCGAGCCGGTCAGCAACCGCTTCGCCTGTGCGGAAGCGCCCTGGTAGACGCCCACCACGTTGCCCACCGCGTCGACGGACACCTCGTCGAAGCCCGCCTCCTTCATGTCCTGCTCGATACGCGCCGAGGCCGATCGGTGCGCATCGGTCAGGTAGGTCACCGTCAGCTGACCCTTGTCCTTGTAGCCGGGGTCGCTGAACTGCGACAGGCGCTCCAACTGGTCCCACACCTGCTCGCCCTGCGTGGGCGCCACGCCGAACTTGTCGTTCAGCCGGATCTCCGCGATGCGGTGCACGTTGCGAAGGCCCTCGGCACGCTCGAAGTCCACCGGGTTGGCCAGGCGCCGCTCGAACGTCTCGATGATCTCGGCGCGCGACAAGCCCGTGCCGCGCGGCCCGCGCACGGCCAGGATGAAGGGAAAGCCGAACTTGGCGTTGTAGTCGGCGTTCAGGCGCTGGATCTGGTCGAACTCGGCGGGCGTGCAGTTCGTCAGGCCCGCGTTGTCCTGCTCGCGGGTGGATTCGGCGGTGAGGGACTTGCCCACCATCGCCTTGCCCGCCAGTTCCGGGTGCGCCCGCAGCAGCGCGAGCTGGCGCTCTTCGCCCGCTTCCTCCACCAAGCGCGCCATCGCGTGCTTCAGATGCGCGAGCGAGCGGAAGGGCCGCTGCCCGATCGCCGCCTGTGCGATCCACGGCGAGTGTTCGTACAGGCCGTCGAGCAGGGCCGCCGCCTCCTGCACGCTGGCGGAGTTCAGTCTTTCGAGGGTGAGGGTCATGGCTATCCCGCCGGGTAGGGGTGGATCAGTTTCCAGTGGCGCGCCAGGTCGACGCGGCGGCAGACCCACACGTGGTCGTGCCGCTCGATGTGGTCCAGGAACTTCTGCAGGGCGACGATGCGCCCCGGGCGGCCGAGCAGGCGGCAGTGCATGCCGACGCTCATCATCTTCGGCTGGTTCAGGCCGTCCGGGTCGCCCTCCGCGTAGAGCGCGTCGAAGCTGTCACGCAGGTAGACGAAGAAATCCTCCGCCTGCGAGAAGCCTTGCGGGAGCGAGAAGCGCATGTCGTTGGCGTCCAGCGTGTAGGGCACGACCAGGTGCGGCACCACGATGCCGTCGGAGCGGCGCACCTTCATCCAGAACGGCAGCTCGTCGCCGTAGTAGTCGCTGTCGTATTCGAAGCCGCCCTGGTCCACCACCAGCTTGCGCGTGTTGGGGCTGTCGCGGCCGGTGTACCAGCCGGCGCCGTGGATCGCGCCGGGCGTGCCGTGGCGAACGCCGGTGAGCTGCTCGATGGCGCGGATCGCCAGCCGCATGTGCTCCCGCTCCAGCGCCTTGTCGGCTTCCTGGTAGTGGATCCAGCGCCAGCCGTGGCTGGCGATCTCATGCCCCAGCTCGACGAACGCGCGGGCCACGTCGGGGTAACGCTGCAGCGCCATGCCGACGCCGAACACCGTGAGGGGCAGGCGCCGCCGCTCGAACTCGCGCAGGATGCGCCACACACCCACGCGCGAGCCGTATTCGTAGATGCCCTCCATGCTCAGGTGGCGCGCCGGATAGCTCGCCGGGTTGAACATCTCGGAGAGGAACTGCTCGGAGCCCGGGTCGCCGTGCAGCACCGCGTTCTCGCCGCCTTCCTCGTAGTTCAGGACGAACTGCACGGCGACGCGCGCCTTGCCCGGCCACTGCGGATGCGGCGGGTTGCGGCCGTAGCCGGCGAGGTCGCGCGGATAGGAGGCGCTGCTGTCGTAGATCGCGGGCACGTTGTCCTTCCTTCCCCGCTCAGGCCGCGAGCGCCTGGGCGATGTCGTGGGTGGGCGGCGGCCGGTCGAAGGCGAGGCTGGCCTCGACGTTCAGCAGGTGTTCCTCCATCAGCCGCACCGCCTTCTCCGCATCGCGCGCCGCCAGCGCCCGCACGATCTCCACGTGCTCCTGCTGCGAGTGGCGGGCGGCGCCGGCGCGCTGGTACATGAGGGTCACGAGCGAGCTGCGGGAGATGAGGTCGCGCAGGATCTGCGCCAGCACCTCGTTGTCCATCAGCTCGGCCATGCGCACGTGGAAATCCCCCAGCAGCTCGATGCCTTCGGCCGCGTCATGCGCATCCACGGCGGCCTTTTCGGCGGCGACGTGTTCGCGCAAGGCGCGGATGCGGGCCGGCGTGGCTTCGCGGGCAAAGGCTCTTGCCATGCCCGCTTCCAGCATGCGGCGCACCGCGAACACCTGGCGGGCTTCTTCCACCGTCGGCGCCGCCACGAAGGCGCCGCGCGCCGGCTCCAGCGTCACCAGCCGGTTCTGCGCCAGCTGGTGCAGCGCCTGCCGCACCAGCGTGCGCGACACGCCGAAGTGGTCCGCCAGCTTCTGCTCGGCCAGCTTCGTGCCCGGCTGCAAGCGGTGGCCGGCGATGGCCTGGGTGAGCTCATGGACGATGACGCTGGTGGTGGTCGGCTGCACGGGGCGATGATAGTGGCGTGCGCCAAAAGTGTATACACTTCTGTGGACCAAACGAGGAGCGCCGATGGGCCTGAGCACCCATGTCCTGGACACGATGCATGGAACGCCGGCCGCCGGGATGGCGGTGGCGCTCTACACGATGCAGGGGGGACAGCCGGCGCTGGTGCGCCGCTTCGTCCTGAACGCCGATGGCCGCAACCCGGACGGTCCCCTGTACAAGGACGCCGAGCTGCGCCAGGGCACCTACCGGCTGGCTTTCGATGTCGCCGGCTACTTCCGTGGCAAGGGCGTCGCGCTGCCCGAGCCGCCTTTCCTGGACCAGGTGATGCTGGACTTCGGCATCGCCCGGCCCCAGGAGCACTACCACGTGCCGCTGCTGGTCAGCCCGTGGAGCTATTCGACCTACCGTGGCTCGTGACCGCTCAGTCCTGGCCTTCGGTCAGCGTGTCGAGCTGGAAGCGGCCGCTCTTGTGCCACAGCCAGGTGTCGGTGTAGGTCACGCGGCCGATCTTGGCGGGCGCGGGGTAGGGCGCGGCGGCGCGCACCATCTTCTCGATCTCGGCCATCACCTCGGGCGCGTGCTTGGGCGCGCGCATCCAGCTGACTTCCTTGACCGAGCCGTTGCGATCGACCTCGACCTGCAGCACGCCCACGGCGTAGAGCAGTGGCGGCATGCGGCCCTTGTAGATGCGGCCGCCGTGCAGGCCATAGAGGTGCGTGGCGGCGTCGCGGCGGTAGGCGCGCGGCGTGGTGGCCTGCGACACGCGCGGATTGGTGATGGGGTCCTCGGCGACGGCCGGCGGGGGCTTGGGCGTCTCCAGCACCGGGGGTGCTGCGACCGGCGCCGGTGCCGGGGCGGCCTCCGGAGCAGGCGGCGGAGCGGAACTGCAGGCGGCCAGCAAGACCGCTGCCGAAATGGCCGACCACCCTCCCAGGCGCATTGCGATTGCTTTCTTCATTTCATCTCCTCGGGGGCGCTAAGGCCGCCCCTTTCCCACGGACGAACGTCGTCACGTCTTCGGCCAACGAGGGCCCCGCGCGTACGGATGACCCAGATTACTGCCGAGTGCCGTTGTTGCAGCCGGTCACCGATGAGCGGTGCTGAAACATGAACGAGTGGTTTGTTGCGCTCGCCGAACAGGGGCAGGCCGTCCTGGTCACGGTGGCTTCGGTCGAAGGCTCGGGGCCGCGCGAACCCGGGGCCTGGATGCTGGTGTTCGAGAACGGCGAGATCGGCACCATCGGCGGCGGCCGGCTGGAGTTCGACGCGATCGCCACTGCGCGCGATGTGCTGGCGAAGGGCGATGCCGCACCGCAGCAGCGCCGCTACGCGCTCGGCCCGAGCCTGGGCCAGTGCTGCGGCGGCGTCGTGCACCTCGCGTTCGAACGCGTCACGGCCGACGACGTCGCTTCGCTTCGAGTGCGGCTGACCGAACGCGCGACGCCGGTGGCCTTGTTCGGCGGTGGCCACGTGGGCCGTGCGATCGCGCTGCGCATGGAAGGCCTGCCCTTCGACCTCACCTGGATCGACAGCCGCGACGAGATCTTCCCTTCGCCGCTGCCTGCCAACGTGCGCGGCGAGCATTCCGATCCCGTGCATCGCGCGGTCGCCGGCCTCGCACCCGGCAGCCTCGTGCTGATCATGAGCTTCAGCCACGCCGAGGACCTGGACGTCCTCGCGGCGTGCCTTCACCGCCGGCGCGAGCGCGCCGACCTGCCCTTCGTCGGCCTGATCGGCAGCAAGACCAAGTGGGCCACCTTCCGCCACCGGCTCGAACAGCGCGGCTTCACCGCCGCGGAGCTCGATGCGGTGCACTGCCCGATCGGCGTGCCCGGCATCGCCGGCAAGCAGCCGGCCGTCGTCGCCGTCAGCGCGCTGGCCCAACTCCTGCAAGCGGCGCCGCCGCGCGCCTGAACCACCGACAAATGGAAAGCTACCTTCTTGACTGGGCCAACCTGCTGCTGCGTTGGCTGCACGTGATCACCGCCATCGCCTGGGTGGGGTCGTCGTTCTATTTCGTGTTCCTCGACTCCAGCCTCACGCCGCCGGTCGACGAGGACCTGAAGCGCCAGGGCGTGAGCGGCGAGCTGTGGGCGGTGCACGGCGGCGGCTTCTACCACCCGGTGAAGTTCGCCGTGGCCCCGCCGAAGCTGCCGCAGCACCTGCACTGGTTCTACTGGGAGAGCTACACGACCTGGCTCTCCGGTTTCGCGCTGTTCTCGATCTCCTACCTGTGGAACGCGGGCAGCTACCTGGTCGACAAGTCGCTCATGGACTGGTCGCCGCTGGCGGCGGGCGCCACCGCGGTCGGGTTCATGGTGGTCTTCTGGCTCGCGTACGACGTGGTCTGCCGCGTGTTCGGCGATCGCGAGAAGGGCGACGCCATCGTCGGCGCGCTGGCCGCGGTGCTGGTCGCTGTCGCTTCCTGGCTGGCCTGCCACTGGTACCCGGGTCGCGCCGCCTTCCTGCTGGTGGGCGCGATGATCGCCACGGCCATGAGCGCCAACGTGCTCTTCTGGATCATCCCGGGCCAGCGCAAGGTGGTCGCGGCCATCCGCGAGGGCCGGCCGGTCGATCCGATCCACGGCAAGCGCGGCAAGCAGCGCAGCGTGCACAACACCTACTTCACGCTGCCGGTGCTGCTGGCCATGCTGTCCAACCACTACAGCTTCCTGTGGAGCCACCCGCGCAACTGGGTGGTGCTGGTGCTGCTGATGTTCGCGGGCGCCGCGATCCGCCAGTTCTTCGTGCTGCGGCACGGGTGGAAGCTGGGGCGCAACCGGCATCCGCTGCCCTATGCGGCGGTGGGCATCGCTGCGATCGTGGCCACCGCGATCTGGCTCTCTCCGGCACCGGGTACGGCTGCGGTCGCGCCGGGCGCGCCGAAGGTGGCGGGGTATGCGCAGGTGAAAACCATCCTCGAGCAGCGCTGCTACCAGTGCCACGGCGCGCAATTGCAGATGAAGAACGTGCGCCTCGATTCGCCGGAGGCGCTCAGCCAGCACGCGGCTTCGGTGTATCAGCAGACGGTGGTGACTCGGCTCATGCCGCTGAACAACGCCACCGGGTTGACCGAGCAGGAGCGGGCCGTGGTGGGGCAGTGGTTTCGGGATGGGGCGAAGGTCGACTGAACGGTCTTTGCCCGACGGCACAATCCCGCTGTGCACCACCAGACCACGCTCCAGTTCGCCACCCCCGGCCGCGGCACGCGCAGCATCACCGACGCGGTCGCCGACGTCGTCGCGCATTCGCGCGTGCGCACCGGCCTGGTCCATCTGTTCGCCCAGCACACCAGCTGCTCGCTGATCATCACCGAGAACGCCGACCCCCACGTGCGGCGCGACCTCGAGACCGTGATCGCGCGGCTTGCACCCGACGGCGACCCCGCGTACCGGCATGACACCGAAGGCCCGGACGACATGGCCGCGCATGCGCGCACCCTGCTCAGCGGCGAATCGCTCACCGTGCCGATCGGCGACGGCCGGCTGCTGCTGGGCACCTGGCAGGGCCTCTATCTTTGGGAACACCGCACCGAACCGCAGCACCGCAGCGTGGTGGTCACCGTGATCGGCGAATGAACATGAACAGACTTCCACCGGACCCGCGCGCCGAACCGCGCGCCTTCCTCGAACACCTGTACCGCGCTGCGGTGCGCCGCGCGCTGCCGCTGCACAACACGGCCGCCTTCCTGCCGCCGCCGCCGCGCGGCCGCACGGTGGTGCTGGGCGCGGGCAAGGCCGGCGCGTCGATGGCCCACGCGGTCGAAGCGCTGTGGCCGAAGGACGCGCCGCTCTCGGGCCTCGTCGTCACCCGTTACGGGCACACGCCACCGAGGCCGCAGGGCCTGGCCCAGCGCATCGAAGTGGTCGAAGCCTCGCACCCCGTGCCGGACGCAGCAGGACTTGCAGCCTCGCAGCGGATCCTCGCCCTCGCGCAGGGGCTCACGGCCGACGACCTGGTGCTGTGCCTGATCTCGGGCGGCGGTTCGGCGCTGCTGACGCTGCCCGCCGAGGGCCTGACGCTGGAGGACAAGCAGCGGATCAACCGCCAGCTGCTGGACAGCGGCGCGAACATCGGCGAGATGAACTCCGTGCGCAAGCACCTGTCGCGCATCAAGGGCGGCCGCCTGGCCGCGGCGTGCGCGCCCGCGCGCGTGGTGACGCTGACGATCAGCGACGTGCCCGGCGACGATCCTTCCGTGATCGCCAGCGGGCCGACGGTGCCGGATGCGACGAGCTGCGCGGATGCCCTCGCGATCCTGCAGCGCTACGGCATCGAGGCGCCGGCCGCGATCAAGAGCCGGCTCGAGCAGGGCTCGCTGGAGACGCCCAAGCCCGGCGACGCCGCTTTCGCCGGCCACGAGGTGCACATGATCGCGACGCCGCAGCAGTCACTGGAGGCCGCGGCCGCGCAGGCGCGTGCGGCGGGCCTGGAGGCCTACATCCTCAGCGACGAGATGGAGGGCGAATCGCGCGAAGTGGGCAAGGTGCACGCCGCGCTCGCGCGGGCCGTCGCGCGCCAGGGGCAGCCCTTCTCGCGTCCCTGCGTGATCCTGTCCGGCGGCGAGACCACCGTGACCGTCCGCAAGCAGCCCGAGGGCACGCCGCGCGGGCGTGGCGGGCGCGCGGGCGAGTTCTGCCTTGGGCTGGCGCAGGCGCTGCAAGGCCAGGCGCAGGTGTGGGCGCTGGCGGCGGACACCGACGGCATCGACGGGATCGAGGACAACGCCGGCGCCTTCGTCGCGCCGGACACGCTGCGCCGCGCGGCGGCGCTCGGCCTCAAGGCGGACCGGCACCTGGACCGCAACGACGCGTATGGGTTCTTCAGCGCGATCGGGGACCTGGTCGTGACCGGGCCGACGCACACGAACGTGAACGACTTTCGGGCGGTGCTGGTTCTTTGACCGATTCCCTCCCCCTCCGGGGGAGGGTTAGGGTGGGGGCGCTCCCGGGGGCTCGAAGAAGCACTTCGTTGGCATGAGCCGCGTGCGTGCCCCCACCCCAGCCCTCCCCCGGAGGGGGAGGGAGTTGCAACGCGCCTCAGCGGCGGGCCGAGGTCGCGCGGGAGAGCTCCGGCGGCAGCCGCTTGAGCAGCCAGCGGATCGCCATCGGCACCAGCACCAGGTCGTCCAGCGCGCCCACGAACGGGATCGCGTCCGGGATCAGGTCGATGGGCGAGATGAGGTACAGCGCGATGAGGGCCGTGCCCCACTTGAGCCAGGCCGGCGCGGCCGGATGCCGCAGCGCGAACCACAGCTGGCGCGCGTCGCCGCGCACCACGGTCCACAACAAGGTCAGGCGTTTGAACATTCGATCGGCTCCGCAAAGGCCAGGTGGCCCGGCAAGCATGTGGCGGCCCCAGACCCCAATGCAAGCGCGGGAACGCGGCGTTACACCTGAGCGTCCCGCACACGATCGAACCGTCGGTACGGCGCTTGCCTCCAACACTCATGTTGCCGCGACGCACCCTGCTGGCCGCCCCACTGCTCGCATTGCCGCTGCGCAGCGCCCTTGCCGCGCCGGGCAACGGGCTGCAATGGCAAGCACCCGTCGAGCTGGCGCGCGGCCGCGGCGTGCGCGGGCCATGGCAGCAGAACGATTCACGCTACGACTTCGTCGATGACCCGGCGGTGGCAATCGCGCCGGACGGTTCGCTGCTCGTCGCGTGGGTCGACCAGGCTCGCAAGGACGTGTTCGTGCAGCGGCGCGTCGCGGACGGCAGCGCAGCCGGCGCGCCGGTGGATGTCTCGCGGCGGCCCGACACGTTCTCCTGGATTCCGCGCATCGCGCTGGCGCCCGATCGGCCGCAGGTCGTGCTCGTGCTCTGGCAGGAGATCATCTTCTCGGGCGGCTCGCACGGCGGCGAGATGCTGCTGGCGCGCTCGACCGATGGCGGGCGCAGCTTCACGGCGGCGCTGAACCTCTCGTCCTCGCAGGGCGGCGACGGCAAGGGCCGCATCACGCCGGAGTACTGGCACAACGGCAGCTACGACCTGCTCGCGGCGCCCAGCGGACGCGTGCATGCCGCCTGGACCGAGTACGACGGCCCGCTGTGGGTGGCTCGCTCCACCGACGCTGGCGAGCGCTTCTCCAAACCCGGGCGCGTCGCGGGCGGCCCCGGCGAACGTCCCGCGCGAGCGCCCACGCTTGCGCTCGCGAACGACGGCGCCGTGCTGCTGGCCTGGACCGAAGGCGACCATCCCATGGCGGACCTGCGCATCGCGCGCTCCACCGATGGCGGCGCGTCATTCGAAAACGTGGCGATCGTGGGCGAACGCGGCTACTCCGACGCGCCGCGGCTCGCCGTGGACCGCGAGGGCGTCGTGCACCTCGCGTGGGGTGAGAGCGAGGGCGGACCGTTCCGCCGCCAGCGCGTGCTGTACGCCCGCTCGCGCGATGGCGGCCGGCGATGGGAAGCGCCGCGGGCCGTCGTCGCCGACTTGCCCGCGCCTTACGTGAGCGCCGGATTCCCGTCGCTGGGGGTGGATGCCAATGGCGCGGTGTTCGTGCTGGCCGAACTGCAGGAAGACCTGCGCCAGCGCCCGCGCGCCCTGGCGCTCGCCGTGTCGACGGACGGGGGCTCCACCTTCGGGGCGGCGTCAGTGGTGCCGCACAGCCGGGACCCGGGGGGCGGCTTCAACGGGAGCAGCCAGGGGCTGCTGATCCCCAAACTGGCGGTCGGCCGGCGCGGCGACATCCTCGTCGTCAACAGCGCGCTGCTGGAGAACTCGCACAGCCGCGTCTGGCTGCTGCGCGGGCGTCTGCAGCGCTGAGCCCGCGCCCCGCTCCGCCAGGCGCATCGAGCCCACGCAGCCCAGCCCGAGCGCCGTTCCACCCGCCAACACCGCACCTTCGCGCAGCAGCTCGAGCGCGGAAGGCCGGCGCGACCACTGCACAGCCCACACGCCGCCGCCGCCGTCGACCCAGCGCACCCGCGCGTCCATGCGCGCGAGCGCTTCGAAAGCGTGAACGGGGCTGATGCCCGGCAGGAACAGCACCATCGCTTCGTCGCTGCTGTTGCTGGCCGGCCAGGCCGATGCGATGCCGCCGCCGAGGACGAGGACGCCGAGTCCGGCCGTCGCGCGGCGCCCGCTGCCGCCGGGCGGTTTGCGGCGCAACCAGTGCGCGATGAGAAACGGCACCGCACCGAACACGGCCAGCCACAGCAGGTCCCAGAACAGCGGATCCGGAACGTCGACCCGCACCCGGTGCAGGCCCAGGAGCCAGTGGAAGGCGACCGCGTCGATGACGTGCCACAAGGCAAAGCCGTAGAGCGCGCCTGCCAGCAGCGTCCGTCCCGCGCTCTCGTGGCCCGTCGCGCCCCAGCGGCGACCGAGCGCGAGCAACGCCGCGACGGCTAGGACGAACATCAGCAGGTGGAACAGGCCGTCCGCGAGGATCTGCGTTCGCAGGTCGCTCACCGCGTCAAGGTTGCTCAGCAGGTGGTGCCATTCCAGCACCTGGTGCAGCAGGATGCCGTCGAAGAAGCCGCCGAGTGCGAGGCCGAGCACCAGCGCCGCGCCGAACGGCGACCGGAGCGATGCGGGCAGGACGGCCATGGCGCGGGTTCGCAGCTTCAGCGGCCAGTATGGCCAGCCGCGCTGCTCGTCCAGCGCCCGTTACGCGCGATTACTCGCAGCGCTGCCGGATCGCGTCGGGGATCGGCATCGCGAAGATGCCGCCGCCCTCGCGCCGGCCCGCGAAGATGCGGATCTCCTCGCACTCCATCAGCAGCTCTTCGCCCTTCGTCACGCGGTAGCGCTGCACGAAGCTCTTGCCGCGCCACTCGGCGATGCTCACGCGGATCTGCAGCGTGTCGCCGTAGCTCGCGGTCTTGATGAAGCGCGCGTGCGTGTCCACCAGCGGCGTGCCGATCACGCCGAGCGTCTTCTCGGTCTCGTGCCAGGGCGGCACGCCGCACTCGATGAAGAAGTGCCGCGACGCCGCATCGATCCAGCGGAAGAAATTGGGAAACCAGACGATGCGCGCCGGGTCGCAGTCGCCGAACTCGACGCGCTGGGTGTAGACGATCTCTTTGGCCATCAATCCGCCGCGATCTTGCGTTCCTTGATGATGGCTCCGAATCGCTTGGAGTCTTCCATCGCCTTTGCGCCGAACTCGGCCGGCGAGATCGGCAGGGCCTCGCCGCCCATCGCGACGATGCGGTCCTGGATCGGCTTGGTCCGCAGCACCTTGTTGATCTCGGTGTTGAGGCGGTTGACGATCTCCGGCGGCGTGCCGGCGGGAGCGTAGAAGCCGAACACCGTGTCGGCATCGAAGTTCTTCAGTCCGACCTCGTGCAGCGTTGGCACGTCGGGGAACAGCGGCGAACGCTTCATGCTGCCGACGGCCAGCAGCTTGAGCCGGCCGGTCTTCGCATGCTGCAGGCCGATGCCGGGGTCGAAATAGAAGTCGATCTGGCCGGCCAGCAGGTCCTGCAGCGCGGGTGCCGCGCCGCGGTACGGCACGTGCACGGCGAACAGGCCGGCCTGGCTCTTCATCATCTCGGCCGCGAGGTGCGGCGAGCTGCCGTTGCCCGGCGAGCCGAACGAGAGCTTGCCGGGATTGGCCTTCACGTACTGGATGAACTCCTTGACGTTGGCAGGCGGCAGCGAAGGCTTGGCCATCAGGTACACCGCCACGCGCGCGGCGGCAGCCACCGGCACCAGGTCCTTGGCGGGATCGAACGGCATCTTCGCGTACAGGTGCGGATTGACCGAGACCATGCCGCCGGAGCTCATGAGCAGCGTGTAGCCGTCCGGCGCGCTCTTGGCGACCACTTCGCCGCCGATGTTGCCATTGGCGCCGCCGCGGTTCTCCACCACGACAGGCTGGCCGAGCGCTTCCGACAGCGGCTGGCCGACCGCGCGAGCCAGCTGGTCGGCCGCGCCGCCCGGCGGGAAGTTCACCACCACCCGGATCGGCTTGCTGGGCCACGACCCCGTGGCGCCCTGCGCGAACGCGATCGGCGATGACAGCAGGCCTGCGGCCAGGGCGGTGGCCAGCAGCGCACGGCGCGGGCCGTAGAGGGAGCGGGAATCACGCATGTCGGTCTCCTTCGTTTCGATTGTTCGTTCTGGAAATCATGCGGCGGTCCGCGACGCCGCGGGCTTGCGGATGAACCGGATCGGCTGCGGCTTCACTTCCCGCGCCGGCGCGCCGTGCTGCAGCAGCGTTGCATCGAGCGCACGGCCCGCGTCGTCGGCCAGGGCGGCGGCGCGCGCATCGGCGATCGCGCGCGTGGCCGTGGCGGCTTCGGGGAGGACGGCGAGGTGGTCCAGCACGTGCAGCAGGTTCTCCTTGCCGCGCTCGTTGGTCGAGCCGTAGCCCTTGATCAGCCGGCCGCACAGCGCGATCTCGTGGCCCAGCGCCCAGCTGCGCCGCGTGCCCTGCAGCACGCCCTCGAGCCAGCGGCCGATCATCTGCTGCTCCAGCGCGAAGCGGCTGCCGCGCACGCGCAGCCACTTGAGGCCCGCGAGCGTGCGCAGCGCCAGCATGCCGCCGGCCGTGTGCGTGCCGACCTTCAGCGGCATCGCCCAGGGCTCGCGGCCCGAAGCGATGCGGCGCCGGTCCCACTTGACCAGGCGCTGCGCGAGCGAAGTCGGCAGCAGCGCGGCGAACTCGGGCACGCCGGGCTTGAAGTGGTCGTAGACCTTGAGCAGGTCGTCCTGCAGCGGCTTGACTTCGCCGCGCACGCGCTCCCACCGGGTGGCGCGGCTCTTCAGGTCGGCCACCCGCACGATGTCGTCGAAGGCCATCCACAAGGCGAGCCAGCGGGCCATTTCGCGGGTGATGGCGAAGGCGTTCGCGCCGGCGGGATCGGCCTCGCGCTCGGCGTCCAGCACGGATTGCAGGCGCTTCGTATACAGGTTTGCGTACGCGCGGTCCTGGTATTCGACGAGGCGGGCGTAGCCGAGCGCGTACATCTCACGCACGGGCTCGGGGAAGCCCTGGATCCCCGCCTCCGCGGGGATGACGGGGTCCTTCCCGGCCGTGGCCTTGCCGTCATTCCCGCGAAGGCGGGAATCCAGTGCTTTCTCTTCCAGCACCTTCGAAACGAAGGCGGCCTGTTGCCGCTGTTGTGCGACCAGCTCAAACGCCCGCGCAAACCCCCGCAGGCTCGCCACCGCCGAAGCATTCGCCTTCTCATGCGGCACGCCGCCGCGCACCGCCTCTTCATAGAAGCGCCGCTCGAACGGCAGCAGCCCGCAGCCGGCGATCGCGCCCAGCAGCACGGAGCTGACCACCGTGCCGCATTCACGCGCGACGGCGTTCATGTCGAACACCTGGTGCTCGCGGCTGAACGCCTGCACCAGCTTCAGCAGCTCGGCCGGGTCGGTGCGACCGTCGCCCATCTGCATGCGTTCGTGCGTGGTGAGCAGTCGCGCGGTGGAACTGAGCACGCGCGTCCGATCGGGCGCCGTCATGCCGTTGCCGATCTGGCGCGCGGTCTCCAGCAGCTCCGACGAGACCAGCGCATCCAGCGCGCCGGGCACCGGGCTCAGGCTGAACACCGGCTTGCGTCCGCCCAGCTCGGCCAGCGGCACCGGGAAGACTTCGAGGTAGTAGGTGGTCGCGCCGGTGCGTTGCGCAACGCCGGGGATCGACGTGGCCTGCGCCGCGTAGCCGGCCAGGCGCGCGGTCTCCACCAGCCATTCGGTGAGCACGCCGCCGCCTTCGCCGCCTAGGGCGCAGACCAGCAGGGTGATGGGGTGCTTGTCGTTCATGGGGTCAGGCGGGTTGCAGCGCGCGCACGACGGCGCCTCGCAGGGAATGGACAAGGCGCTCGTGCCAGCGCGGGTTCTGCACGACCTCGGCGCGGTAGAAGCTCGGGCACAGGGTGGCCGCATGCGCGTTCGCGCCGCACAGGCCGCAGCCCACGCAACCGTCGACGACGGTGGCGACCGGGTCGACCTTCAGCGGATCGGGGTTGTCCTTGAGCGTGAGCGTCGGACAGCCCGAGAGCCGGATGCAGGCGTGGTCGCCGTTGCACACGTCCTCGTCCACGCCGTACTTCACGCGCACCACGCGCTTGCCTTTCTTCAGCAGGCCCGCGATCCAGGGCTTGATGCGGCGCTGCCGCTCCAGCTGGCATTCGCCTTCCGCCACGATCACCTTCAGGCCGTTGAAGTCGCTGGTGAACGCCTCGATCAGCGTGCGGCGCATCGTCTCCACCTCGTAGGTGTGCACCGTGCGCATCCACTTCACGCCCAGGCCCTGCAGCGTCGACTCGATGGTCTTGTTGGTGTGGGCCAGGCTGCGCGACTTGTCGCCGTCGAACTTGGCGTCCTCCCCCGGCGTGGAGATGATCTCCTGCGTTCCGGTGGCCGAGGTGTAGCCGTTCTTGAAGATCAGCAGCACCGCGTCGTCCCCGTTGAAGAGGGCGCTCTGCACGCCGGTGAGCAGGCCGTTGTGCCAGAAGCCGCCGTCGCCCATGATGGCCAGCGTGCGCTTCTGCATCATCGGCGACACGCCGGCGCGGCTGGCCAGGCTCATGCCGTAGCCCAGGATGGAGTGGCCCATCGAGAAGGGCTCGAAGGTGCCGAAGGCGTGGCAGCCGATGTCGGCGGCGACGTGCACCGGCCCCATCTGCTGCTGCGCGAGCTTGAGCGCAGCGAACACCGGGCGCTCGGGGCAGCCGATGCAGAAGCTCGGCGGACGCGCGGGCAGCGGCGTGTCCAGCAGCTTCGCGGCGGCTTCGCGCCTTTCGCGGTTCGAGGTGAGCCAGCGCTTGGCCGATTCGGGCCCTTCGCCCGGCAGGTAGCTCGATGCGAATTGCGTCAGGCCCTGCGCCAGCACTTCGACCGTGTACTCGCCGCCCGAGGGCAGCAGGTCCTTGCCGTGCAGCCGGGTCTGCAGGTCGCGCCGCCGCAGGTGGGTCGCGATCTCCTGCTCGATGTATTCGGGCTGGCCTTCCTCGACGACCAGAACCGCGCGCTTGCCGGCGCAGAAGTCGGCGACCTGTTCGGGCACCAGCGGATACGTGACGTTGAGCACCAGCAGCGGAATGTCGCTGGCGCCGAACGCATCCGCCAGGCCCAGCTGCTGCAGGCTGCGGATCAGCGCGTTGTAGAGGCCTCCCTGCACGATGATGCCGACGTCGCCGTGCTTGCCCGCCATCAGCTCGTTGAGCTTGTTCTCCACGATGTAGCGGCGCGCGGCCGGGATGCGCTCCTCGGCCTTGAGCTTCTCGTGCCGGAAGGTCACCGGCGGGTGGGCCAGGCGCATGTAGTCGAAGGCCGCCGGGTTCTCCATCAGCTGGCGCGTGGACACCGCCGGCGGCACGTTGTCCCGGGCCTCGAAGCTGCCGCGCACGTGGCAGGCGCGGATGCGCAGCTCCAGGATCGCCGGCATGTTGGACGCTTCCGAAAGCCGGAAGCCGTGCTCCACCATGTTCACCATCTGCGGCAGGTCCGGCCGGGGGTCCAGCAGGCACATGGTGGACTTGAGTGCGTAGGCGTGCGTGCGCTCCTGGATCACCGAGGCGCCTTCGCCGTAGTCCTCGCCGACGACGATCAACGCACCGCCTTTCACGCCGGGGGACGACAGGTTCGACAGCGCGTCCGACGCCACGTTGGTGCCGACGATGGACTTCCAGGTCACCGCCCCGCGCAACGGGTAGTGGATGGACGCGCCCAGCATGGCGGCGGCCGAGGCTTCGTTCGAGCACGCTTCCACGTGCACGCCCAGCTCGTCGAGGTAGGGCTTGGCCTGGACCATCACGTCCAGCAGGTGCGACACCGGCGCGCCCTGGTAGCCGCCCACGTAGGCGACGCCGGACTGCAGCAGCGCCTTGGTGATGGCGAGGATGCCCTCGCCGTGGAACACCTCGCCGCGCTTCTTGCGCAGGAGTTCGATTTCCTTGCTGAATGAGACTTCCAAGTCGTGGCTCCGGGTGCAGCCGGCCAGTGTGCCGCTCGCCGCCGTATCCATCAATACAATGAACCGACTAAGCCACATAAGCAGGATGCATCTCAACGACGTCGACCTCAACCTGCTTCGGCTGTTCGACGCCGTCTACCGCGCGCGCAGCGTCAGCCGCGCGGCCGACCGGCTGGGCCTGACGCAACCGGCGGCCAGCCAGGGCCTGACGCGCCTGCGCACGCTCATCCGTGATCCGCTCTTCATGCGTGCCGCGGGCGGCGTGCAGCCCACGCCCAAGGCCGAGCGACTGGCGCCCGCGGTCGCCAGCGCCCTCGCCACGCTGGAGCTGGCCCTGGGCGAATCGGCCGGGTTCGATCCGGCGGCCGCGCAGCGAACCTTCCGCATCCACATGAGCGACATCGGCGAGGGCCGCTTCCTGCCGGAGCTCATGGTCGCGCTGCGCGAGGAGGCCCCCGGCGTGCGCATCGAGACACTGCCGCTGCCGCGCGAGCAGATCACGGATGCGCTGGACTCGGGCCGCATCGATTTCGCCTTCGGCTTCCTCCCGGCGGTGCGCGACACGCAGCGCACCGAGCTCCTGCGCGACCGCTACATCGTGCTGCTGCGCGAAGGGCATCCGTTCACCCGCAAGCGCCGCGCGGGCGCGGCCCTGCTGCACGCGATGCGCGAACTGGAATACGTCAACGTGCGGACCCACGCCGACACGCTGCGGATCCTGCAGCGCCTGCGGGTGGAGGACCGCCTGCGCCTGACCACCGAGCACTTCATGGTGCTGCCCGCGATCGTGCGCGCGACCGACCTCGCGGTGGTGATGCCGCGCAACATCGCGCTGGGCTTCGCGGCGCAGGGCGGCTACGCCATCGTCGAGCCGCCGGTGGCCGGGCGCGACTTCACCGTCTCGCTGCACTGGAGCCGCCGCTTCGAGGCCGACCCCGGCAATGCCTGGCTGCGTGGGCGGATCGAGGCCCTGTTCCGCGAAGGCGAGTGACGCCACAATCGTCGGCCCGACAACACGAACACGCCACACCGCCATGACCGCACCGCAGCTGGAACTGGCCGTCATCGACGTCAAGCCGGGCGCCGCCATGGAAAGCCAGTCGGGCCTGCAGCTGCTGCGCCCGCGCATCTACGGCGCCTGGACCGAGCCCGTGGGCCCGAAGAAGGTGGCCGCGATCGTCATGCACCCGGCCAGCAACTTCATGGGGCACTACCTGCTCGCGCCGCTGGCCGAGCGCGGTGTGGCCTGCATGGGATTGAACTCGCGGTATGCGGGCAACGACACGCTGCTGCTGATGGAGCGGGTGATCCAGGACCTGGGCGCGGGCGTGCACTTCCTGCACGGGCAGGGCTACGACAAGGTGGTGCTGGTGGGCAATTCCGGTGGCGCCTCGCTCGCGGCCTTCTACCAGGCGCAGGCCGAGAACCTCACCATCGACCGCATGCTCGATGGCGACCCGGCCGGCCTGTCACCGCAGGACCTGCCGCCGGTCCAGGGGCTCGCGCTGTGCGCGGCGCACGAGGGACGCTCGCACCTGATGCGCCGCTGGATCGACCCTTCCGTGTTCGACGAGGCCGATCCGCTTTCGGCCAACCCCGACCTGGACATGTACGACCCGGCCAACGGGCCGCCGTATCCGCCGCAGTTCCTGGCGCGCTTCCAGGAGGCGCAGCAGGGGCGCCTGGCGCGCATCGACCACTGGGTGCAGGAGCGGCTGGCGGTGCTGCGCGGCCTGAAGGCGCCGGGCAGCCCGCGCGACCAGGTGTTCGTCATCCACCGCACTCACGCCGACCCGCGGTGCCTCGATCTTTCACTCGATCCGAACGACCGCGAGGTGGGCAGCGTGTGGGGTGTGGGAGCCGCGGGCGCGCGTGCGGTCAACTACGCGGCCAGCCAGATGGGACGCATCACGTCGCTGACCGCATTCCTGTCGCAGTGGTCGCCGCGCAGCCGCGCCGATGGTCCCGGCAATCTCGCGAAGACCTCGGTGCCGGTGCTGCTGCACACGTACACCGCGGACCAATCGACCTTCCCGAGCACGCGCGACGCGTGGTTGTCGGCGGCGCGCGGCCGCATCCGCAACATCGACGTGAAGGGCGGCAACCACTACCTCGCGGGGCAGCCGAAACTGGTGGAGCAGGTGGCGGACGAAATGGCCGCGTGGATGAAGGCGCTCTAGGGGCGGCCCGCCATCGGCGTGGCGCAGAGCGCGAGGCAAAGCCCTTGCGGGCCGACGGAGCGCTCATGCGGTTCCCAGTCCGTCTCGCCTCCCGGTAAAGGGGTGGAGTGGACGAATGGTGCGGGTGCCTCAGCGGCCCCCCTGTAGGAGAGCCGGGTGACTTGCCGGGCTGCGCGGACTACAGCTCAGCCCTGAGCCAAAGGCCGTTCGGCCGTGGCCTGCCGCGCGATCGCGGTGAATTCGTGCATGGACATGACGACGGAACCCGCCGAACCGGTGTTCGAGCGGAAGTCGAGGCGCACGACGAACCACGGCGCCTCGCCCGTGACGCAGGCGAGCGGCAGCAGGTCGCGCACCAGCCACAGGCGGCCCTTTGCATCGCGCAGCCGCTGGCCGACGTGGACGGGAATTTCCTGGACGTTCGTGGCCATGGCCAGAACCTACAACGGAAGAGGCTCGGCCGGTAGAGGAGGAATCCGCGCCCGGGCAACGCGGGCCGGCGGCTAGTCAACGCGACGGTACGTCGGGGTCGCGGTTTCCGCGCGGCACGCGGAAGCGTTCGAGTTTCTTCCAGGCTTCCAGGGCGCTCGCCGACCCGCGGCCCGAACGCGCTGTGCCCTCCTGCGCCCGGGGCTCTGCGGCCGGCGCTGGTTTGCTGGGGGGAGGTTGCGGCTTGCGCTCCATGCTGCACCTGCGGCATGCGAGTCTTGTCCGCCAAAACTGGCTCGCAGGTCGGAATGTGCATGACATGTGCGTGGGACCGTTGCCGCACACGCTTGTCGGACGGAACAGACGCGTCAGTTTCCGGGGGTGACCGCACCGCGCGACCGATCGTCCTGGACGCGTTGGGACTCCTGCTCGCGCAGGTGGGCGAGCACGCTCTCCATGCCCTCGCCGCTGCGCGGGCGCCGGCGGCCCGGCGTGCCCTTCGAAGGCTCCTGGGCCTGATCCTGCCGTTCTTCCTCTTTCTCGCTCATCCGCACCGCCCCGCAACATTGGTCCCGCCCAGTCTAGCCACGCGAGCGCATCAGAGCTGTACCGAAGGGCAATGGATGGGTTGAAGTCTTTGTGGGCACTGCGCATCACCGCCGCGCAGCGCGGCACGCGGGCCCGGCTTCGTGGCGCGTCCATGAGGCGCTGCGGACGAGGTGGCCGTTCGCCGCGCCATGATGGGCAGATGCTCGACATTGCTTCTCTGGTCGCCTTGCAGGCCGCACGCCGCCGCGTGCAGGCCGGACTGTGGTCGTTCTTCGCGGGCGCCGTCGCGCTGCTGCTGGGCGTGCTGGCGAACATGGACGCGAAAGGCTCGGCGGCGGACCTCGCCGATCGCTTCCCCCACTGGCCGACCTGGGTCGTGCCGGAATCGCCCGCGGGCTACACCGCCGCGGCGCTGCTGGTCTGCTGGGGCGTCTGGGCCCTGGGCTCCGGCCTTCGCCTCGCGCGCGAGGGCGCCGGGCGGGCTTAGTCGCCGGTCGCCTACAGACCGCCGGCGGGGGGCGGACCTAGATTGGCTGCGAAGCCAAACCAAGGAGTCCGCCCAAATGCCCGATCCCAAAGACAACGCCAAGCTCACCGGCGACACGCACCTGCCCGACGTCGAGTCGGATCTGCCGGTGCAGGAAGGCTCGTCCGACGCAGGAGGCCAGGCCCGGCCGCGCGGCGAGCAAGGGCGACCCGGCCGCGGTGTGCGCAAGGCCGGCGTGCTGACCGACGGCGACGACAGCGACGACACGTCCGACAAGGGCTAGTCGCGCTTTCCTCCAGGCATGCAGGCTTGCCCGTTCCTGCATGCCTGCAACCGCCCGCGACGTTTTGCCACGGCGCGCGGCGACGTTTTCCGCCGCCCACTGCGGCCTGCTTCCTACACGCCGCGCGCAACGCGGCCGCGAGCATCCGCCCAATGGAGCAGGTCATGCCACCCGACAATTCTTCTTCCACCACGATGTGGACCTCCTGGGCTCCCGAAGTCGCGGAAGCCGTCGAAGTCGCCGAGCCGGACTCGCCAGTGGGCCTGCTGGGCGGCGCCCTCAGTCTGCTGATGTGGGGTTGTGCGAGCCTGCTCGCAGTCTGGTACCTCTAGGGCAGCTCACGCAAGAAGCGCGGCGTGTCAGCCGCGCAGCAGCCGCTCGGCCTGTTCAGGCGTGATGCGCAGCAGATAGCCGTGCGCCAGGGCGCGGGCGAAGTGCCGCAGCCCCGCGGGCTGGTGGCGCAGCGACACCCGGTACGCCTCCACCTCGGCCCAAAGCCGGAAGGCCGGGCAGGTGAAGTAGAGCCACCAGAAGCGCAGCAGTCCCACTTCGCGCATCTGCCGGCAGTGGACGGCCTCGTGCGCCAGCAATCCCGCGTCGGACCGCACGCGCGGGTGCACGACCACGAGTCCCGGCGCGACGGTCATGCCGTCGGCCCAGAACAGCAGCGAGGTGCTGACGATGCGCATGCGGGCCATTCTGCCCCGCCGCGCTTCGTTCAGGTGCTCATCAGCGCGTGGAGGACGTTTTCCGCCGTGGCGGGCGCGACCAGCGGCGCCTGGCCGTCGCCGCGCGCCTGCGCGACCGCATCGCGCAGGGCTTCCCAGGCGCTGATGGCCAGCATGAAAGGCGGCTCGCCGACGGCCTTGCTGCCGCCGACGTTGTCCTCCCGGTTGCCCTCGTGCCACAGCGCGATCCTGAAGTGCTCGGGCACGTCGCCGGTGGCGGGGATCTTGTAGGTGCTCGGGGCGTGCGTCGACAGCGCGCCCTTGTCGTTCCAGACCAACTGCTCCGTGGTGAGCCAGCCCACGCCCTGGATGAAGCCGCCTTCGATCTGGCCGATGTCGATGGCCGGGTTCAGCGAGGCGCCCACGTCGTGCAGGATGTCCACCTTCAAAAGCCGGCTTTCCCCGGTCAGCGTGTCGATCGCGACCTCGCTGCAGGCCGCGCCGTAGGCGAAGTAGAAGAACGGCCGCCCGGTCAGCGTCACCTTGTCGTAGTGGATCTTGGGCGTGCGGTAGAAGCCGTCGCTCCACAGCTGGATGCGGTTGGCGTAGGCGGCCTTCACCACCTCGTCGAAGCTGCGCGTGGACTTGGGTGAGATCACCTGGCCCGCACGGAAGACCACCGCCCCCGCGCCGCAGCCGTCCAGCCCCGACACGAAGGCCGCGAGGTTGTCGCGCACGTTGCGCGCGGCGAACTGCGCCGCGCGGCCGTTCAGGTCGGTGCCGCTGGAAGCGGCCGTCGCGGATGCGTTGGGCACCTTGCCGGTCTCGGTGGGCGTGCAGCGCACGCGCTCGAAGGGCACGCCCAGCTCGTCGGCCACGACCTGCATCACCTTGGTGTGCAGGCCTTGGCCCATCTCCGTCCCGCCGTGGTTGACCTGCACGCTGCCGTCCGTGAACACGTGGACCAGCGCGCCGGCCTGGTTGAAGAAGGTGGCGGTGAAGCTGATGCCGAACTTGACCGGAGTGATCGCCAGCCCACGCTTGATGACCGGGCTCTTCGCGTTCCAGGCGGCGATCTCCAGCCGGCGCCGGCGGTAGCCGCAGTCGCGCTCGAGCTGCGAGATCAGCGGATCGAGGATGTTGTCCTCGACCTTCATCTGGTAGTGCGTGATGTCCCGCTCGCCCACGCCGTAGAGGTTCGCCTTGCGCACGTCCAGCGGATCGCGGCCCAGGTGCCGCGCGATGTCGCCCAGGATCGCCTCGATCAGGATCACGCCCTGCGGACCGCCGAAGCCGCGGAACGCGGTGTGGCTCTGCGTGTTCGTGCGGCAGCGGTAGGAGGCGATCTCCACGTCCGACAAGTAGTACGCGTTGTCGGTGTGGAAGATCGCGCGGTCGGCCACCGGGCCCGAGAGGTCTGCGGAGAAGCCGCAGTTGGCCAGCATCGTCACCTTGAGCGCGGTGAGACGGCCGTGGTCGTCGAAGCCCGCGTCCCAGTCGTAGGCGAACGGGTGGCGCTTGCCCGTCACCATGAAGTCGTCGTCACGGTCCAGGCGCAGCTTCACCGGGCATCTGAGCTTGCGCGCCGCGAGCGCGGCCCACACGGCCATGTGGCCGGCCTGCGTCTCCTTGCCGCCGAATCCGCCGCCCATGCGACGGCATTCGACTGTAATGGCGTTGTTCTCCAGCCCGAGCGCATGCGCCACCCAGTGCTGCACTTCGCCCGGATGCTGCGTGCTGGAGTGGATCCACCACTGGTTCTGCTCCAGCGGCAGCGCGTAGGCGACCTGGCCCTCGAGATAGAAGTGTTCCTGCCCGCCCACCTCCAGCTGACCGGAAAGGCGGTGCTTCGCGGATGCAAGCGCCTGCTCCGGCTCGCCGCGCCGCACGACCACCGGCGGCAGCACGTAGCTCTGTGCCCCGTGCGCCTGGCGCACGTCGAGCACCGCGGGCAGCGGCTCGATATCGAGCTTGACCTGCCGCGCCGCGCGTCGCGCTTCCATCACGGTGTCCGCGACCACCAGGCCGATCACCTGGCCGACGTGGCGCACTTCCTCGATGGCGAAGATCGGCTCGTCGTGGACGAAGGTGGCGAGGATGGGATCGCCCGGGATGTCCCGCGCCAGCAGCACGCCGCGCACGCCGGGCATCGCCTCGGACGCGCGCGTGTCGACGCCGCGCAGGCGGCCGTGCGCGACGGTGGACAGGATCGGCGCCGCGTGCAGCGTGCCTTTCACTTCCGGGATGTCGTCGACGTAGGTGGCGGCGCCCGCCACCTGGGCCCGCGCGCTTTCGTGCGGACGCGAGCGGCCCATCGCGGGTTGCGGCGAAGCGGGGGCATGCGGCGAGCGGGTCGCGGGTGCCAGGTTGCGCTCGCCCGCGTCGGCGGTGCCGGCCGGGCCGCCGCCGGTGGCGGAAGTGAATTCGTCTTCGCGCGCGTTCATGCCGCGATCTCCCGCAAGCTGAACTGCTCGAGGTTGATCGACGTGGCGCCTTGCGTTTCCAGCCAGAAGCGCTGCACCAGGTTTCCCAGCACGGTGCTGCGGTAGGCGGCGCTCGCGCGCATGTCGGAGATGGGCTGGAACTCGTCGCGAAGTGCTTGCGCGGCTTCGCGCGCCGCGTCGGCCGTCCATTCGCGGCCGGCCAGCAAGGCTTCGGTCCGCATCGTGCGCACCGGCGTGGCGGCCACGCCGCCCGCGCCGATGCCGATGTCCGCCACGCGTCCTTCGCGCAGTTCCATCCGCACGGCCAGGCACACGGCCGAGATGTCGTCGTCGAAGCGCTTGGAGATCTTGTAGGCCCGCAGGAACTCGCCGGACCGCGGCTTGGGCACCAGGATCCACGCGACCAGTTCGTCGGGCGCGAGCACGTTGCGGCGGTAGCCGGTGTAGAAGGCCTCGAGCGGCAGGTGGCGGTGCCCGCCCTGCTTCATGAGGACGAGTTGCGCGTTCAGCGCGATCAGCAGCGGCATCGTGTCGCCGATCGGCGAGCCGTTGGCGACGTTGCCGCCCAGCGTGCCCGCGTTGCGCACCGGCAGGCCGGCGAAGCGGTTGGCGAAGGTCTTGAGCTGCGGCCGCTGCGCCACCAGCGCGTCGAACGCATCGCTGAGCGTCACGGCCGCGCCGATGGCGATGTGGTTCTCGTAGTCCTCGACGCGCCGCAGCTCCCGCGCGCGGGTGACGTCGAGCACCTGGCCGAAGCGCTGGTGCTGCTTGGTGATCCAGAGGCCGGCGTCGGTGCAGCCGGCGACGACCTGGGCTTGCGTATGGGCGGCCCGGGCGGCCAGGAGCTCGCCGAGAGATTCAGGGGCGAGGTACGACTCTTCCGTCTTCATTCCCGCGGAAACGGAGTGACGGATCTGCTGGAGGCTGCTGATGAGCGCGGCGTCATCCACATCGACGCGCGGCAGCTCCCCCATCCTCTGCGCCGCATCCAGGATCGGCCGGTAGCCCGTGCAGCGGCAGAGATTCCCCGAGAGCTCTTCCTGCGCCAGCTCTCGCGTGATCGCCCGGCCCCGGCACACATGGTTCTGGTACATGCCGAAGAGGCTCATCACGAACCCGGGCGTGCAGAAGCCGCATTGCGAGCCGTGGCACTCGACCATGGCTTCCTGCGCCGGGTGCAGCGCCCCATCGCCGGCCGCGAGGTCTTCCACCGTCCACAGCGCGCGCCCGTCGACGGCGTGGGCGAGCTGGACGCAGCTGTTCAATGCGCGCCAGCGCAGCCGGCCGCCGTCCTCTTCGGCGACGACCACGGTGCAGGCGCCGCAGTCGCCTTCGCCGCAGCCTTCCTTGGTTCCGGTGGCGCCCAGGTCCTCGCGCAGCACCTCGAGCAGGGTGCGGTCGGGTGGTACATTGCCCAGCGCGACGAGCTCGCCACGGCGGATGAATCGGATGGTCTTGGAATGCATGCAGGCAGGAAGAGGGAGCCCCGGGGTCGAGCGTAGAACGCCAGCATGCCACCGGCATAAGCCGTGCCGTATGTAAACCATGCCGGTGGGGGTATGAGAGACCAGGCGCCATTCGACAAGATCGACCTCCATCTCATCCGGGTCCTGCACACCGTGTTGACAGAACGCAGCGTCTCCCGCGCCGCCTTGCGCCTGGGCATGTACCAGCCGCAGGTCTCCGCCGCCCTCAAGCGCCTGCGCGAGCTGGCGGGCGATCCGCTCCTGGTGCGTTCGGGCGCCACGATGGTGCCCACCGATGCGGGCCTGCGCATGATCGAACCCAGCGCCAGCATCCTGCAGGCGGCCGAATCCCTGTTCAGCGATGCGCGCGGCTTCGACCCCGCTACCGCGAGCCACACGTTCCGCGTCGCCGCCAGCGACTACCTCGATCCGCAGTTCCTGCCCGGCCTGGTGGCCGACGTGAAGCAGGCCGCGCCGCGCACGCGCATCGAGATCCATCCGCTCTCGCCCGACGGCCACTACCACGAGCGGCTGGCCCAGGGCGACACCGACGTGGTGATCGGCAACTGGCTGCAGCCGCCCGGCGACCTGCACCGCGGCGAGCTGTTCACCGATGAAGTCGTGTGCCTGGTGGCGCGCGACCATCCCGCGGTGCGGCGCGGCTGGTCCGTCGAGGATTGGCTCGCGTCCGAGCACGTCGCGCCGACGCCCACGCATCCCGGCGCGCGCGGCGTGATCGACGAACACCTGGAAAGCCTGGGCCTGGCGCGCAACATCACCGCGCGCTGCGCGCATTTCGGCCTGATCCCGGCGATGGTGGCGTCCAGCCTGCTGGTGATGACCACGGGCCGGCTGTTCTGCGAGCGCTACGCGGGCCGGCTGCCCGTGACGATGCTGCCGCCTCCGATCGACTTCCCGCCCCTGACCTACTACCAGCTCTGGCACGAGCGCAGCCACGCATCGGCCGCCGCGCGCTGGCTGCGAGGGCGCATCAAGGCCGTGGCCGGCCGCCTGCGGAGCACCGGAGCATGAGCGCCACTCCCCGCCTGCAGCTGCAGGGCATCACCAAGCGCTATCCGTCGGTGGTGGCCAACGACGGCGTGTCGCTCGAAGTGCTGCCGGGCCAGACCCATGCCGTGCTGGGCGAGAACGGTGCGGGCAAGTCCACGCTGATGAAGATCATCTACGGCTCGGTCAAGCCCGACGCGGGACAGGTGCTGTGGAACGGCCAGCCGGTGCAGGTGCGCAACCCGCAGGAGGCGCGCGCGCTGGGCATCAGCATGGTCTTCCAGCACTTCAGCCTGTTCGACACGCTGACCGTGGCGGAGAACGTCTGGCTGGGCCTGGAGAAGAGCCTCAGGCTGGCCGAGGTCGCGCGGCGCATCGAGGCCAAGGCCTCCGAGTACGGCCTGCACGTGGATCCCTCGCGCCCCGTGCACACGCTGTCCGTCGGCGAGATGCAGCGCGTCGAGATCATCCGCGCGCTGCTCACCGACCCGCAGCTGCTGATCCTGGACGAGCCCACCTCGGTGCTCACGCCGCAGGCGGTGGAGAAACTGTTCGTCGTGCTGCGCCGGCTCGCCGAGCAGGGCTGCAGCATCCTCTACATCAGCCACAAGCTGCACGAGATCCGCGAGCTGTGCGACGCCTGCACCGTGCTGCGCGGCGGCCGCGTGACCGGCGAATGCGATCCGCGCCGCGAGAGCAACGCATCGCTCAGCCGCATGATGATCGGCGCCGAGCCGCCGCATCTCGAACACCGCGACCACACGCCCGGGGAAGTCGTGCTGCAGGTCGACGGTCTCACGCTGGAGCGCGACTCGCCGTTCGGCGTGGACCTGGAAGGGATCGCGCTGCAGGTGCGCGCGGGCGAGGTGGTGGGCATCGCCGGCGTGTCGGGCAACGGCCAGCGCGAGCTGCTGTATGCGCTCTCGGGCGAGGACACGCGGGCCGATCCCAAAGCGGTGCGCGTTGCAGGGCAACCGGCTGGCCGCATGGGACCTTCGCAGCGGCGCCGCCTCGGCCTGCATTTCGTTCCCGAGGAGCGGCTGGGCCGCGGCGCCGTGCCCTCGCTGGGGCTGGCGCACAACCTGATGCTCACCCGCACCGAATCCGTGGGCCGCTCCGGCTGGATCGACGTCAAGGCGCTGCGTTCGCAGGCGCAGGAGGTGATCCGCCGCTTCAACGTCAAGGCGGGCGGGCCCGACGCCGCCGCGCGCTCGCTGTCGGGCGGCAACCTGCAGAAGTTCATCGTCGGCCGCGAGATCGACGCGCGCCCGAAGCTGCTGGTGATCTCGCAGCCGACCTGGGGCGTGGACGTGGGCGCGGCGGCGCAGATCCGCGGCGAGATCCTGGGGCTGCGCGACGCGGGCTGCGCCGTGCTGGTGGTCAGCGAGGAACTGGAGGAGCTGTTCGAAGTGAGCGACCGGCTGCACGTCATCGCCAAGGGGCGGCTGTCGCCCTCGCTGCGCAGGAGCGAGGCGACGGTCGAGAAGATCGGCGCCTGGATGAGCGGGCTGTGGGACGCGCCCACCGAAGTCGCCGCGCAGGTGGCCGCCAATGCTTAGGCTGGAAGCGCGCCCCGAAGCGTCACGGGTGTGGAGCATCGCCTCGCCCGTGCTCGCGCTGGCGCTCACGGTGGTCATCGGCGTGCTGCTGTTCCTGGCCCTGGGCAAGGACCCGGTGCGCGGGCTGCAGGTGTTCTTCTGGGAACCGGTCAAGTCGGCCTATGCGCTCGGCGAGCTGACGGTCAAGGCCACGCCGCTGCTGCTGATCGCGCTGGGGCTGGCGGTGTGCTTCCGTTCCAACGTCTGGAACATCGGCGCGGAGGGGCAGTTCGTGCTCGGCGCCATCGTCGCCGGCGGCGTCGCGCTGATGGCCGACAAGACGACCGGCCGCTGGATCGTGCCGGCGATCCTGCTGGCGGGCGTCGCGGGCGGCATGCTGTGGGCTTCGCTCACCGCGCTGCTGCGCGACCGCTTCAACGCCAACGAGATCCTGGTCAGCCTGATGCTGGTGTACGTGGCCGAGCAGCTGCTGTTCTACCTGGTGTTCGGGCCGTGGAAGGACCCGGCCGGCTACAACTTCCCGCAGACGCGCACCTTCGAATCGGTGGCGCAGATCCCGCGGTTGATGCAGGGCTCGCGGGTGAGCATCGGGCTGCTGATCGCGCTGGCGGGCGTGGCGGTGCTGTGGGTCTTCCTGTTCCGCACCCGCGCCGGCTTCGCGCAGCAGGTCGGCGGGCTGGCGCCGGCGGCGGCGCGCTACGCCGGGTTCTCCTCGCGGCGGGCCCTGTGGGTGGCGCTGCTGGTGAGCGGCGGCTGCGCCGGGCTGGCGGGCGCGCTGGAAGTGGCCGGGCCGATCGGGCAGCTCACGCCGTACGTGCCGGCGGGCTATGGCTTCGCCGCCATCATCGTGGCCTTCGTCGGCCGGCTGCATCCGGTGGGCATGGTGTTCTCGGCCGTGCTCATGAGCATGTTCTACATCGGGGGTGAACTGGCGCAGTCGCGGCTGGGCTTGCCGAAGTCGCTGACGGGCGTGTTCCAGGGGCTGCTGCTGTTCACGCTGCTGGCTTGCGATACGTTGATCGCGTACCGGTTGCGGTGGGCCAGAGAACCCGTCGTCCCCGCGAAGGCGGGGACCCAGCGCAGCGCGCCGGCGACAGCCGCAAAGACGGAAGCCCTGGATCCCCGCCTCCGCGGGGATGACGGTGAGAGCAGGGGGACCGCTTGATGGAAAGCTACGCACTCCTCTTCGCCGCCACGCTCAACGCCGGCACCGTGCTCGCGCTCGCCGCGCTCGGCCTGCTCGTCAACGAGAAGGCCGGTGTCGTGAACCTGGGCGCCGAGGGAATGATGCTGTGCGCCGCGCTGGCGGGCTTCGTGGCGGTGGTGCACACCGGCAGCGACGTGCTCGGCTTTGTCGCGGGCGCCGCCGCCGGGGCCGTGCTGGCAGCCGCCTTCGGTTGGCTCGTGATCTGGCTCAACACCAACCAGTACGCGACCGGCCTGGCGCTCAGCCTGTTCGGCGCCGGCTTCTCGGCGTTCGCCGGCATCCGCTACGTGCAGGAGAAGCTGCCGGAGCGGCCGCGGTTCTCCATTCCCGTGCTGGGCGACATCCCCCTGGTCGGCCCCGCGCTGTTCCGCCAGCACCCGATGGTGTACGTGGCCATCGCGCTGGTGCTGTTCCTCGTGTGGTTCCTCTACCGGTCGCGCGCCGGCCTGGTGCTGCGTTCGGTGGGCGAGTCGCCGGACTCGGCGCACTCGCTGGGCTATCCGGTGCGGCGCATCCGGCTGGCCGCCGTCGTGGCGGGCGGGGCGCTGTGCGGGCTGGCCGGTTCGTACCTGGCGGTGATCTACACGCCGCTGTGGGTGGAGGGCATGGTGGCCGGCCGGGGCTGGATCGCGCTGGCGCTGACCACCTTCGCCACCTGGCGTCCGGCGCGCGTGCTGCTGGGCGCGTACCTCTTCGGCGGCGTGACGATGCTGCAGTTCCACCTGCAGGGCAGCGGAGTCGAAGTGCCCAGCCAGTTCCTCACCATGCTGCCCTACCTGGCGACCATCGCGGTGCTGGCGCTGATCTCGCGCAACCCGGCCTGGATCCGCATCAACATGCCGGCGTCGCTTGGGAAGCCCTTCCATCCGGGCACATAATTTGCGCTTTCCCCGCCACATTCCAACCTCCAGAGGACCCCATGACCGATCTCAGAAAACGCTCCCTGCTGCAGGCTGCCGCGCTGTCGGCGCTGGCCGCCACGGCCCTGGTGGGCTGCGGCAAGTCGGAAGCCCCGGCTCCGGCGCCCAGCGCAGCGGCACCCGCAACCACGGCGTCGGCCCCGGCACCTTCGGCCGCCGCACCCGCGCCCGCAGCCGAGAAGCTGAAGATCGCGTTCGCCTACGTCGGGCCGGTGGGCGATGGCGGCTGGACCTTCGCGCACGACAACGGCCGCAAGGCGATCGAGAAGGAATTCGGCGACAAGATCGTCACCAGCTTCGTCGAGAAGGTCCCCGAGTCGGCCGACGCCGAGCGCGTGATCCGCGACATGGTGGGCCAGGGCAACAAGCTGATCTTCGGCACCACGTTCGGCTACATGGAGCCGATGATGAAGGTCGCTGCGGACAGCAAGGACGTGAAGTTCGAGCACGCCACGGGCTACAAGACGGCCGACAACCTGCGCACCTACGACAGCCGCACCTACGAGGGCGCGTACATGGCGGGCGTGATCGCGGGCAAGATGACCAAGACCAACACGCTGGGCGTGGTGGGCTCGATCCCGATCCCCGAGGTCGTGCGCAACATCAACAGCTTCACGCTGGGCGCGCAGTCGGTGAACCCGCAGGTCAAGACGCGCGTGGTCTGGGTGGGCGAGTGGTTCAACCCGCCGAAGGAGACCGAGGCCGCGACGTCGCTGATCAACGGCGGCGCCGACGTGCTGATGCAGAACACCGACTCGTCGGCCGTGCTGCAGACCGCCGAGAAGATGGGCAAGCGCGCATTCGGCTGGGACAGCGACATGACGTCCTATGGCCCCAAGGCGCACCTGGGCTCGGCCATCATCAACTGGGCGCCGTACTACACGAAGGCCGTGCGCGACGCGCTGGAAGGCAAGTGGCAGGGCAAGCAGCAGGCCTGGTGGGGCGTGAAGGAAGGCGCCATCGACATGGTGTCCATCGCCGCCGACGTGCCGGCCGAAACCAAGAAGCGCATCGATGAGATCAAGGCCGGCCTGAAGGACGGCAGCTTCGTGATCTGGAAGGGCCCGCTCAAGGACAACGCCGGCAAGGAAGTGCTGGCCAAGGACGCGACGGCCGACGACAAGTTCCTCGGCGGCATCAACTTCTACGTGCAGGGCGTGGAAGGGAAGGTGCCGGGGGGAGAGAAGAAGTAAGGCCTGCGTAGCAGGCCAGGGACGAGGGGCGAGGGGCGGGGGTGAAACCCGGCCCCAGCCCCTTTTTCTTTCCCTCGCCCCTGCGAAGCCGCGCGCAGCGCGCGAGCTAGCACACCTTCTGCGCCAGCTCGCCGATCATCGTGCCGGGCCCGATCGGTTCGACTGATTGCTCCTTCGCGCCGCCGACGTACTTGCCCTGTCCCATTGGGCCCGAGTAGTACATGGTGCGCAGGTAGCGGAAGGTCCCGGCGTTGCACTGGATCTCGACCAGCGCCTTGCCGGACTGCACGCCGCCCTGCGGCTCGCGCAGCGCGAACAGCCGCCACACGCGCTTGCGGTCGCCTTCGGTGCGCACGCTCCCGCGATCGAAGTAGTAGGCGCCGTTCTCGCTCTGCCCGTAGCTCACCCACTCGGCGGCCTGGGCCTGCGCGGCGAGGGCGAGCACCGCCACGGCGGCGGCGCGGGGCAGGAGGGCGGAGCGCAGGTTCACGGCGGGGTTTGCGGCCTTCACTTGGCCAGCCTGCGTTGCGGCTGGCCGAGATCGAAATCGACGTCCAGGCCGAGGTCGACGTCGGGAGTGCGTCCCAGGGCGAGGCTGGTCAGGTCGAGGTCGACATCCAGGCCGACGTCCGGACCGTGGCCGGCCACCGGCGCGAAGTCCTGCAACTCGGGCGGCAGCGTGGAGACGTAGTCGCTGGCCGCGGGCCCCAGGTCCTGCAGGCGCAGCGGCATCGTCTCGAGGTACTCGAGCCTTCCGGGGTCGAGGGCCGGCACTGTCGGTTCCTGCGGCCTCGACTGCGGCGCGACGGCCGCTGCGGGCACGCCGAAATCCATTCCCAGATCCAGGTCCAGGCTGGGCGGAAGCTCCGCGACGGCATCGTGCGTGTCCAGCGCCATCAGCGGCATCGGCATCGTGCTGTTCTGGGCCTCATGGTCCAGGAGGCTGACCACCTCGGTCTTGTCGTAGGGGCGGCCGTCCGGCTGCGAGGTGACTACGTCCAGCGCGATGCTGTAGAGGAGCAGCAGGTCGCGCGAGGCTTCCAGGTCGAACTGGATGGAGCCGGGCGCCGGCTCCTCGAAGAGCGAATGTTCGATCTCCTGCAGCACGCGCGAGGTGGGCCACAGCAACGCGATGCGGGACAGCGCCTTCGGGTAGCGCTCGATGCCCTCGGTGCTGGTGCTGGCGTCCTCGAAGCGCGGCATGCGCGCGGCGAAGGCCTTCTGGAAGGCCGAGCGCACCCGCTCGTAGTCGTCGCGGCGATTGAGCTTGCGGCACAGGTCCAGCAGGTCCAGCCAGAGGAAGGGGCTGGCGCCCAAGTGCTCCATCAGCCGCGACTCGAGCAGCTCGATGGCCTTCTCCGGCTGGCCGACCGCGATGAAGAAGTTGGCCTTGTCCTGCACGTCGAGCAGTTCCTCGGCGCTGGGCAGGCGGCTGCGGCCGAATGCGCTCTCCGCGATGCGGGCAGTGCCGAGCACGCTCGCCGGGCCGGCCTTCGCGGGCGCCCAGCCGCTGTCCGGCTCGGGCGCCAGGCGCACCGGGTGGTCGGGCTCCTCGGGGAAGCTGCTGTCCACGAAGCTGCTGTCTTCCTTGGCCGCCACGGGCGCGGGCGCAGCCGACTTCTGCCACCAGGGGCCGCCGGCGGTTTCGCGGGAACGGCGCCACAGCAGCAAGGCGAAGCCGAGCGCGACGGCGCCGGCGATGCCGGAGAGGATGTCGCGCGCGAAGTTGCGTTCCTCGACCAGCTTCTGCAGCTGTTCGGACTGGCGGCGGGTCTGCTCGCGCAGTGCGCGGAGTTCGGCCTGCACCGCGTCGGCCTGGGCCTTCGCCTGCGCGCGTTCGGCGGCGAGTGGGTCCTCGGGCGGCGAGTTGATCTGCTGCCAGGCCGCCACGGCTTCGGTTCGCGTCAGCGCGTTGGCCGCCGGCGGGGCAATGGACGTCGAGACCTTCAGCGCCGGCGCCTGGTCGATGGCGATGTCGAGCAGGTCCACCTGCAGGCGCGGCCGGCCTTCGCTCGCCGGGGCGGCGGCGGGCGAGGCGGGCGCCTTCGGCGCCGGCGCGCGGGCGAGGCGCTGGGGCGGCGCGGACTTCTCGCCCGACGGCGCGTCATTGGCCTGCTTGCGGACTGCAGGCGGCTGCGCAGGCGCGGCGATCGCCGTCTCCCGCCCCGTGCCGTCCTGGCGGGCGGCAGGCGCGGGTTCAGCGCGGCGGGACGGCTTGGCCGCGGGCGGTGCGGGGGCGGCCGTGGGGGCGGGGGCCTGCGCTTCGGCGACGAGCGGAACGCTCTCCCGCGCAGGCGGAGGATCGGCCAGCAACACGTAACCCTGGGTGAGCTGGTCGTTGCAGCCGACGACCACCTTCACGGTGATCACCGGCTCCTGCACGACCTGCGTGGACGACAGACGCAGCACGGTTGCGCCCGCCGCGTTGCGGTCGAGGCGCCAGGTGAGCGGCACCGACAGGACATCGGGCTGCTGCAGCTCCGCGCGCAGGCAGGCCAGTTCTTCGTCGGATTGCAGCGTCACCGGCAAGGAGAGCTGCAGGGGGCGGCCGATCAGCGGGGCGCCTTGCATGCGGCCGAGCGACAGGGCGAGGGCGTCTGGAGCCCCGAGCAGGGCCGCCGCGCAGCAGGCGACTGCGCGCAGGCCGAAGCGCGCGGTGCGCGCGGCCGTTTGCCGTCCTGCCGGGTAAACCTTGTTACTCACTGCCCCGAAGCCCTGACCAATGGCTCTTGAGCATCGTGTCAAATTGTGTTCTTGGCAAGCGGCCCGTCTCGGATAGGACACAGGAATGCGCGGTTCGGCCGGTTGTTACGATGGTCCGCCATGAACAAGCCCGCCATCCCCACGCAGAGGCTGCCCGAGCTGCTGCGCCGCATGCCCAAGGCCGAACTCCACATCCACATCGAAGGCTCGCTCGAGCCGGAGCTGATCTTCGAGATGGCGCGGCGCAACGGCGTCGCGATCCCCTACGCCAGCGTGGAGGAACTGCGCCGCGCCTACGCCTTCACCAACCTGCAAAGCTTCCTGGACATCTACTACGCCGGGGCCAGCGTGCTGATCACCGAGCGCGACTTCTTCGACATGGCGTGGGCCTACCTGGAAAAGGCGCGGGGCGACAACGTGGTGCGCGCGGAGATCTTCTTCGACCCCCAGACCCACACGGCGCGGGGCGTGGAGATGGAGACGGTGATCAACGGCCTGCACCGCGCCTGCGAAAAGGCGCAAACGGACCTCGGTGTCAGCGCTTCGCTGATCCTGTGCTTCCTGCGGCACCTGAGCGAGGAGGAAGCCTTCGAGACGCTGGAGCAGGCACTGCCTTGGCGCGACAAGTTCATCGGCGTCGGCCTGGATTCCAGCGAGGTCGGCCATCCGCCCGAGAAGTTCGCGCGCGTGTTCGCGCGTTGCCGCGAGCTGGGCCTGCACCTGGTGGCCCACGCCGGCGAAGAAGGCCCGCCGGCTTACGTGTGGACCGCGCTGGACCTGCTCAAGGTCGAGCGTGTCGACCACGGCGTGCAATCGAGCAAGGACCCGCAGCTGATGCGCCGCCTGGCGCAGGACCGCATCCCGCTGACCGTGTGCCCGCTGTCCAACCTGAAGCTGTGCGTGTTCCCGAAATTGCAGGACCACAACCTGCGGCAGCTGCTCGATGCGGGCTTGATGGCGACGGTGAACTCGGACGATCCGGCGTACTTCGGCGGCTACGTCAACGACAACTTCCTGCAGACGTTCGAGGCGACCGGGTTGTCGGCGCAGCAGGCATGGCAGCTGGCGAACAACAGCTTCGAGGCGAGCTTCATCCCGGCGCAGGAGAAACGGAAGTACCGGGAGAAGCTGGACGAGGTGTTCGCGGAGTTCGGCGCCTGAGGGCCAATCAGCCCGCCAACCCATCCACCGCCTGAACCATCGCCTCGCGCGCCTGCTCCACGATCCTGCGCTTCCACTCCGGCGTGTCCGTGTAGAAGGCGTCCAGCATCTGCTGCTTGATCTGCGCCGCGAGCTGCGGCGGCGCTTCGGGATGCTGCTCCAGCCAGTGCTCGGCGCGCAGCGCATGCAGCACTTGCAGCAGCGGCTGGGTGCCGTACTCCAGCGCGATGCCGGTGTACTGCGCCTGCGGGCATTCCTCGATGGCGCTGGCCCACATCATCCCGGTGAGCTTGGCCGAAGTGGAAGAGCCGTCGTAGATCGAGGTCACCGGCGTCTTGCCGCCGCCGTCCCACCAGCTGCGGGCACGCGCCACCTGCACCGGGTCGTCCGGTCCCGCGAAGATGCGCTCACCCAGGCCGCTCGGGCCCAGGCCGGTGTGGAAATCGATCCACGCGATGCGGCCGGCGCGGCGGCCGTGCGTGCGCAGCACTTCGCGCAGCGTGCGGTTGCTCCAGGTCGGGCTGTCGCCGCCGTAGTACATGCCGCGCGGGTACTCGTGCTGGCCGCTGCTGATGGCCGCCTGGTAGGCCATCTGGCCGTTCTTCGCCACCCAGGCCGCGAGCGCCTCGTCGTTCTCTTTCGAAGGCGGCCACTCCCTGGGGAACAGCAGGTCGTGCAACTCGCGGTAGCCGGCGTTCTGCGGCAGCGGCTTGCTGAAGTCGTGGAAGTTGCGGTTGAGGTCCACGTTCTCCTGCGTCGTGCGGCGGATGTGCGAGAAGCCGTACGGATTGAGCGCGTGGATGTACAGAACGGCGACGCCCTTGCGGCGGGCGTGCTCGCGCCACTCCCGGTCCTGCAGCGCGGCCACCTGCACGCCGCTGCCGCAGAAGCCCTCCACGCCATGGCAGGCGCTGGACAGGATCAGGACCTTCGACGCGCTCGGGTCGCCTTCGCGCGCCACGTCCATGGCCAGATCCTCGCCTTCGCGCCCGCGCTCCGGATGCCGCTTGGATTCCACCAGCAGCCCGGCGCCACCGGCCGCATCGATGAACTTGCGGCGCGCCTCGCCGTAGCTGTGCGAGAAGCAGTCGTCCAGCGTCATGCCCGCCCCTGGGCGAACCACGCCTCGGCGAGGCGCACCCAGTAGGTGGCGCCCAGCGGGATCAGGTCGTCGTTGAAGTCGTAGCTCGGGTTGTGCAGCATGCAGGGCCCGCCGCCGTGGCCCATCTCGCGGTGGGCGCCGTCGCCGTTGGCGATGAAGCAGTACGCGCCGGGCTTGGCCTGCAGCATGTACGCGAAGTCCTCGCCGCCCATGGTGGGCTCCTGCACCAGCACGTTGGGGTCACCGACGATGGAGGCCATCACCTTGCGGCAGAACTCCGCCTCGGCCGCGGAGTTGATGGTGGGCGGGTAGTTGCGCACGAACTCGAATTCGCACTGCGCGTCGTGGGCCGCGCAGGTGTGCTCGGCGATCTGCTTCATGCGCTGCTCGATCAGGTCCAGCACCTCCAGCGTGAAGGTGCGAACCGTGCCCTGCAACTCGCAGCTGTCGGGCACCACGTTGGTGGCTTCGCCCGCGTGGATCATGGTGACCGAGATCACGCCGGCGTCGATCGGCTTCTTGTTGCGGCTGATGATGGTCTGGAAGGCCTGCACCATCTGGCAGGCGATCGGCACCGGGTCGATGCCGTTGTGCGGCAGCGCGGCATGGCCGCCCTTGCCGCGGATGGTGATCCTGAATTCGTTGGTCGACGCCATCACCGGGCCGGGACTGACGGCGAATTTGCCGAACTCGTTGCCCGGCCAGTTGTGCATGCCGAACACGGCCTCCATCGGGAACTTGTCGAACAGGCCGTCCTTCATCATCTCGCGCGCGCCGCCGCCGCCTTCCTCGGCGGGCTGGAAGATCAGGTAGACGGTGCCGTCGAAATTGCGGTTCTTCGCGAAGTGCTGCGCCGCCGCCAGCAGCATGGCCGTGTGGCCGTCATGGCCGCACGCGTGCATGCGGCCGGCGTGCCTGCTCGCGTGCGGGAAGGTGTTGAACTCCTGCATCGGCAGCGCGTCCATGTCGGCGCGCAGGCCGATCGCGCGGTCGCTGGTGCCGTTCTTCACGATGCCCACGACGCCGGTGGTCCCCATGCCGCGGTGGATCGGGATGCCCCATTCCGTGAGCTTGGCCGCCACCACGTCGGCGGTGCGCACTTCCTGGAAGCTGAGTTCGGGATGGGCGTGCAGGTCGCGCCGCACGGCCGTGATGGCAGCCGCCTGCGTGACGATGGAATCGAGGACGTTCATGGTTGCAGCTTCGAAGGGATCGAGCCGGTCAGTCTAGCCGCGGCGGACCCCTCAGGGCATGAGGGGATATCCGCGAGAATCGGGCGATGTCCGCCGCTTCCGCCACGCCTTCGGCCCGCGCGCTCGAGCTCGCCCGGGCCTTCGTCCGACTGAACACCGTCAGCGCCAACAGCAACCTCGAACTCATCCATTTCATCCGCGACGAACTCGCCAAACTGGGGGTGACCTCGCGCCTGACGTTCAACGCGGAGCGCACCAAGGCCAACCTGTTCGCGACGCTGGGCGAAGGCAAGCCCGCGGGCGTGATCCTCTCGGGCCACACCGACACCGTGCCCTGGGATGGTCAGGAGTGGTCGGCCGACCCGCTGTCGGGGGAGGTGCGCGAGGGCCGCTTGTTCGGGCGCGGCTCGGCCGACATGAAGAGCTTCATCGCGCTGGCGGTGGCCAACGCCGAGACCTTCCTGGCCAGCAAGGCGCCGTTCGCGATCCACTTCGCCTTCAGCTACGACGAGGAGGTGGGCTGCTTCGGCGTGCGCGAGCTCATCGCCGACCTTCGCGACGCGGACATCAAGCCGCTGGCCTGCATCATCGGCGAGCCCACCTCGATGGTGCCCGCCATCGCGCACAAGGGCGTGTACCGCTACAAGTGCTGCGTGCGCGGCAAGGAGGCGCATTCCTCGCTCACGCCGCAATCGGTCAACGCCATCGAGATGGCCGCGCGCGTGATCGGAAAGCTGCGCGACATGGCCGAAGGCTTCGAGCGTGGGCCGCGCTACGACGGTTTCGACGTGCCCTTCTCCACGGCCAGCGTGGGCCAGTTCCACGGCGGCATCGCCGACAACGTGGTGCCGCGCGACGCGGAGTTCCGCTACGAGTTCCGCGACCTGCCCACGGCCGACGCCGCGGCCATGCAGCAGCAGGTGGTGGCGCATGCGCGCGCGCTGGAGCCGGCGATGAAGAAGGTTTCCGCCGACTCGGGCTTCCGCTTCGAGACGATCTGCGAGATCCCCAGCTTCCTCGGGTCCGAGCAGGACCCGGTCACGCGGCTGGCGAAACGCCTGGCGGGCGAGCAGCGCACGACGCTGGTGGCCTTCGGCACGGAAGCGGGCCTGTTCAAGCGGGCCGGCATCCCGACGGTGGTGTGCGGCCCCGGCAGCATCGTGCAGGCGCACCAGCCCGACGAGTACGTCAGCCTGGAGCAGCTGGCGCGCTGCGAGGCTTTCATGCGCGGCCTGGCGGCCGCTCGCGAGATCGGCTGAACTGGCTTGCTCCCTCTCCCGCTGGGAGAGGGTTGGGGTGAGGGCAGCGCGTCAGCGCTGCGGCGCCGCTTCCTTGTTCCCCGGCAGCTTCTTCGCGATGTTGTCGCCGGCGTTGCGCGTGGCGTCGGCCGCGCGCTTGGCGGTGTTGCTGACCGCGTTGCCGGTCTTCTTGGCCACCCTCTTGGTCGCCTGGGCGGGACGGCTGTTCTCGGCCTTCTTCACGGCCTCGGGCTTGCCCTTGTCCGTGCCCGCGGTCTTGTCGTTCGGGTAGGCCTCTCCGGCCTTCTGGGTGGACTTGTTGTCCGGGCCGGTGGGGTTGGTGCCCTGGGCCTGGGCGGGCAGGGCGGCGGCGAAGGCGATAGCGATCGCGGCGCAGAGGATCGAAGCTTTCATGTTCACTCGCTTTTGATGAGAAAAAGATGAGGCGCATTGTGGCAAGGCGCCGCCCGTGGCAGGAGGCCACGGCCGAGCTTCCTACAACAACAGTCGCGCCACGCCGACAGACGCCGCTGATGCGCTACTCGCGCACCCGGCCCTGCGAGTCGATCAGGCTGAGCTCGACGAGCTTGGAACCCACCCTCTCGTTGACGAAGTGCACGCGAAAGCCGCCGACGCTCAGGTCGTCGAGGCCGTCCACCGCCTTGCGCAGCCGCGCACGCGAGGGATCGCGCGCCATGCGGCGCAGGGCCTCGGTGTACACGCCCGCCGCGATGTAGCCCTCGAGCATGTAGACGTTCGGCTTTCCCGTCTTGGCCGCCGCGGCGTCGGCCAGCAGGTCGCGGACCACGGCGACCTTGGCGCTGTCACTCTTGGGGACCACGCGCACGACCACCACGCCGGCGCCCGCCGCTCCGAGCTCTTCGGCCAGCAGGCTCTCACCCGTGCTGGAGAAGCCGTAGATCGGCCCGCGGAAGCCCTTGGCGCGCAGGTCGCGCACGGCACCGGCCGCGGCCGCGGCATCGGCGACGACCAGCACCGATTCCGGCTTGCCGGCCAGGGTCTTGTCCACGCTCGTGGCCACGCTGCCGCTGCTCAGAGCGTTCTTCGCGACCAGGTTCGCGCCCATGCCGCCCATGGTGCGCACGGCCGAATCGAGCGCCGCTAACGATTCGCCGTCGCTGCCGTGCAGGATGGCCAGCTTGCGCGCGCCCAGCGTCTCGGCATGCCGGGTGATGGCCGCGGCCTCTTCGGAGTAGCCGGGCCGGATCGAGTACACGTTGGGATAGAGCGCGCCGCGCAGTTCGTCGGCAGCCGCCATCGGCGCGAACAGCAGCAGGTCGCTGTCCTTGATCAGCGGGTACGCCGCGGCCACCTGCGGCGAGCCGTAGTAGCCGAACAGCGAGAACACGCCCTGGCCCAGCAGCTTCTTCGTGTTCTCCGCGGTCAGGGCGGGGCTGCCGCGGTCGTCCAGCGTCACCAGTTCGACCTTGCGGCCGTTGATCCCGCCGGCGGCGTTGACGCGGTCGAAGTACAGCTTTGCGCCCTGGGCGAACGGCGCCGCGAGCGCCGAGCCGGGTCCGGTGAGCGCCACCGACTGGCCGACGACGATGCTGGACTTGCTGATGCCGTCCTGCTGGGCGCCCGCGCCGCCACCCGCGGCGATGAGGACGGCTACGATGGCGGCTTGCACCCAGTGGCGGAAGTTGTGCATTCGGGGGTTTCTCCTCAAGTCGACGGTTCACGATCCGCCAGCTCGACAGGAACTATAGGATTCAGTCTTGACATCCTCAATCGGCATTCCCCCTAGCGTCGGCGAGCCGCAGCATGTGCGCGGCGCCTGCCCGCACGACTGCCCCGACACCTGCGCGCTCGTGACCACCGTCGTCGACGGCGTGGCGGTGAAGGTGCAGGGCAATCCCGGGCACCTCCCCACCGACGGCGTGCTGTGCGCCAAGGTCTCGCGCTACACCGAGCGCACCTACCACCCCGACCGGCTGCTGCGACCCATGCGTCGCATCGGCCCCAAGGGTTCCGGCCGGTTCGAGCCGGTGGGCTGGGACGAAGCGCTGGATGACATCGCGCGGCGCCTGAAGGCCATCGCCGCACGCGACCCGCAGGCCATCCTGCCCTACAGCTACGCCGGCACGATGGGACTGGTGCAGGGCGAGGGCATGGCGGCGCGCTTCTTCCATCGGCTGGGTGCCTCGCTGCTCGATCGCACCATCTGTTCCACCGCCGGCGGCGCGGGGCTCACGCACACGCTGGGCGGCAAGGTGGGCATGAAGGTGGAGTTCTTCGCCGAAGCGCGGCTGATCGTGATCTGGGGCAGCAACTCGATCACCAGCAACCTGCATTTCTGGCGGCTGGCGCAGGAAGCCAAGCGCCGCGGCGCGAAGCTGGTGTGCATCGATCCGCGCCGCACCGAGACGGCGGAGAAGTGCCACGAGCACCTGGCGATCCTGCCCGGCACCGATGCGGCCCTGGCGCTCGCGCTGATGCACGAGCTCATCCGAAACGACTGGCTGGACCACGACTACATCGAGCGGCACACGCTCGGCTGGGAGGCGTTGCGCGAGCGCGCCCTGCGCTGGACGCCCGAGCGCGCCGCGGCGGTGTGCGGCATCCCGGCGCAGCAGATCCGCGACCTGGCGCGCGACTACGGCACGACGAAGCCGGCCGCGATCCGCCTGAACTACGGCATGCAGCGCGTGCGCGGCGGCGGCAACGCGGCCCGCGCGGTCGCCTGCCTGCCCGCGCTCACCGGTGCGTGGCGTCACCGGGCGGGCGGGGTGCTGCTTTCCAGCTCCGGCTGGTCGCCCGCCGACAGGGCGGCCCTGCAGCGGATCGACCTGCTGGCCGGCCGCTCGCCGCGGGTGATCAACATGGTCACGATCGGCGACGACCTGCTGCGGTCCGCATCCCCCGCTTTCGGCCCGCGCATCGAAGCCCTCGTGGTCTACAACAGCAACCCGGTGGCAGTGGCGCCGGAGTCGGCTCGCGTGGTGCAGGGCTTCGCGCGCGAGGACCTGTTCACCGTGGTGCTGGAGCAGTTCCAGACCGACACCGCCGACTACGCCGACTACGTCCTGCCGGCCACCACGCAGCTGGAGCATTGGGATCTTCATACCGCGTACGGCCACACCGACGTGCTGCTGAACCGGCCGGCCATCGCGCCGCTGGGCGAAGCCAAGCCGAACACGCAGGTGTTCCGCGAACTCGCCGCGCGCATGGGTTTCGACGACCCGTGCTTCGCGGACAGCGACGAGCAGATGTGCCGGCAGGGCTGCGGCAGCCGCATCGACTTCGACGAACTGCTGGACAAGGGCTTCGCCACGCTGCCGGTGCCCGATGCGCCGTTCGCGGAAGGGCGCTTTCCCACTGCGTCGGGCCGCTGCGAGTTCTTCAGCGCCACGCTCGCACGACAAGGGCTGGATGGCCTGCCGGACCACCTGCCGAACTACGAGCCCGCCGGCGCATCGGAACGCTTCCCGCTCGCGATGATCTCGCCGCCCGCGCGCAACTTCCTCAACTCCACCTTCGTCAACCTGCGCAGCCTGCGGGACATCGAGCGCGAGCCGGTGCTCGAGATCCATCCCGCCGATGCGCAGCCGCGCGGCATCGCGGACGGCGCCGTGGTGCGCGTGTTCAACGAGCGCGGCGAGTACCACTGCAAGGCGGAGATCAGCGAGCGCGCACGGCCCGGCGTCGTCAACGGCCTGGGCATCTGGTGGCGCAAGTTCGGCCTGGCCGGCACCAACGTCAACCAGCTCACCAGCCAGCGGCTCACCGACCTGGGCGGCGGGCCGGTGTTCTACGACTGCCTGGTGGACGTGCAGCCGGCGTGAAGGGCAGGTGGGTGGTGGCTTCGGGTCTGGGTGCTGTGGCGGCGGCGATCGCGCTGACCTGCCTCACGGGCTGCTCCAACATGGGCTATTACTGGCAGTCGGCCACCGGGCACCTTCGCGTGCTGCAGGCGGCGCGGCCGGTGCAGGACTGGCTGGGCGACGAGCACGCGCCGCAGCGGCTGAAGGAGCGCCTCGCGCTCAGCCAGCGCATCCGCGCCTTCGCCTCGGGCGAGCTGCACCTGCCCGACAACCCCAGCTACCGGCGCTATGCCGACCTGCAGCGCAACGCGGTCGTGTGGAACGTGGTGGCGGCACCGGAGCTGTCGCTCAAGCTCAAGCAGTGGTGCTTTCCCGTCACGGGATGCGTGGGCTACCGCGGCTACTTCGACGAAGCGGAGGCGCGCGCCGAGGCCGAGCGCCAGCGGCAGCAGGGGTATGAGGCCACCAGCTACCCGGTGCCCGCGTATTCCACGCTCGGCTGGATGAACTGGGCCGGGGGCGATCCGCTGCTGAACACCTTCATCCACTACCCCGAAGGCGAACTGGCGCGGCTGATCTTCCATGAGCTGGCGCACCAGGTGGTCTACGCCAAGGACGACACCATGTTCAACGAGTCGTTCGCGACGGCCGTGGAGCGCCTGGGCGTGGAGCGCTGGCTGCAGACGCAGGCGACCCCGCAGGCCCGCGCCGATTACGAGCGCTACAACGCGCGCCGCAACCAGTTCCGCGCGCTCACGCGCGCCACGCGCGCGAAGCTGGACGCGATCTACGAGCGCAACAACGGGCTGACCGACGACGAGCGGCGCGAGCGCAAGGCGCAGGTGCTGGCCGGTTTCCGCGCCGAGTACGCGCGCATCCGCGACGGCTGGAACCTGGACCCCACGCGGCTTCGCACCACCGACGAATGGGTCGCCAACGCGAACAACGCATCGTTCGGGGCGCAGGCCGCGTACGACGAGCTGGTGCCCGGCTTCGAAGGCCTGTTCGAGTCGCTCGGACGCGACTGGACCCGGTTCTACGACGAAGCCAGGCGGCTGGCCACGCTGACCCGGGCGCAGCGCCACGAATACCTCAAGAGCAAGGAGAGCCCCCGTGCCTGACATCCACATCGAACGCGAGCACAGCCTGGGCCTGGCACGCGCACGCGAACTCGCGTTCAAGTGGGCCGAAGCCGCCGAGGGGCGGCTGGACATGCAGTGCACCTACGAGGAGGGCAAGAGCTCCGACCTGGTCAGCTTCACCCGTTCCGGCGCCAACGGCGAACTGCGCGTGACGAAGGACCGGTTCGAGCTGCATGCGCGCCTGGGTTTCCTGCTGGGTGCGTTCAGGCACCGCATCGAGACCGAGATCACGCGCAACCTCGACGAGTTGCTGCGCCAGGACGACCCCGTGCGGGCCTTCGAGGAAGGCCTGGCCAAGGTCGCGGCGAAGAAGGCCAAGCCCGCGCCGAAGACCCGGAAGGCGTAGCGAAGGCACCGAGGATCAGCGCAGGGACTCGATCAGGTCCACGTATCTGCGCATCGCCTCTTCGCTCGAAGTGCCCTTGTTCGCGTTCCAGGCGTCCCACTTGGCGCGGCCGACCATGTCGCCGAAACCGGGCTTCTTCTCCGTGTTGTCGCCGATCGTGGCCTGCTTGTAGAGGCCGTAGATCTTCAGCAGCGTCGCGTTGTCCGGACGCGCGGTGAGATTCTTCGAATTGGCGACGGCGGCGTCGAACTGCGCTTTCAGGTCGGTCATCTGCGGGCTCCTCTTTCGGAAAGTCCGCGATGTTAATTCGCCGCGCTCAGCCGGGAGAAGCTCACTGCTCCTGGGTTTCCTTCTCGTGCAGGCGCCCATGCTCCTGCATGTAGAGCGCGCCCAGCTCCTGCTGCTGCTGGGGCTGCAGCACCTTCTTCGCCTCGGGGAAGAACTTCTGCTCCTCCTCCTTCAGGTGGTGCTGCACCTTGTGCACGAGCTTGCCCATGGATTCCAGCCACTCGGCCGAACCTTCCTTGAACTTGTCGAGGTCCTCGACCATCTCGTCCATCTCGTGGTGCTCGGCGATCGCGTGGCGGGCCTCGTCCACCGTTTCGTCGTGCTCGATCAGCGGCACGTAGAACGCGCGCTCCTCGGCGGTTTCGTGGGCGGCCATCTCGGCCTTGAGTTCATCGAACGCCTGCTTGCGCTCGCCGTGGTCGCCGATGCCCGACAGCAGGCGCTGGCAGATCGAGCGCTGGCGCTCATGGCTTTGAAGTAGTGCTTGGAAGATGTCCATGGGCGGGCAGTCTGGGGCTGCTCGCCCGGATGGGGTGTAGGCCGAGGCCGCTGACGCCGGCCGAGCCTTGCCTACTCCTGCAGTTCGGCCTGCGCCAGGGCGACGTTCAGCCGTTCCGCCGCGTCGGCGGGGTCCATCGAAGCGGCCCGCTCGTAGAGCGCCGTGGCTTCGGCCATCTTCGATTCGCCTTCCAGCATCACGAGGCCGTTGGCGTATTCGATCAGGCCGATGGCCGACTGCGGATGCAGACGCAGCGCTTCCTGGAACAGCTTGAGCCCGGTCTCGCGCTTGGCCCCGTACGTCATGCCCCCGATCAGCGCGCCGACCTTGTCGATCACCTCGGCATGGAACGCGCCCAACGCGAGGTGCGCTTCCGCATGCCGCGGGTTGAGCTTGATGGCCTGCTCCAGCGAGTCCTTGACCTTGCCGCCCAAGCCCTGCGCGAGCGCCTTCGCGACGCTGATCCCCTGGCTGTAGCGGCCCAGGGAGTAGCCCTGCATGTACCAGGCCGCGGCATTGCGCGGCTCGCGCTGGGCCTGTGCTTCGGCGCGCTGCGCCACTTCCTGGAACAGCTCGAGCCGGGCCTTCTCCTTCTTCTCGAGGTAGGTGGCGTAGATGCACGTGGCCTTGTTGGCGACGGTGATCCCGTCGCCGCGCGCTTTCAGGCCTGCCTCGACGGCCTTGTGGAATTCGCCCCGGTGGAACAGCGTCCAGGCGTTCAGCACCGCTTCGTCGGCCGGCAGCGGCTCGGCGTCGCCCGCGTGCAGCCGGCCCCAGCGCGCCCGCACGTCCTCGGGGCTGAGATCGAATTCGCCGGGGTGCGGGAACGGCGCCCACTTGCCCACGTTGTCTCCTGTCGTGCTAGTTCTGCTTCTGCGGCCGCCCGGCGTCGGTGTAGGCGCCCGCCAGGCCCAGCAGGTGCATGCGCTGGCCATGTTCGAGATAGGGTACCAGCAGATGGAGAACGTGGTGGGCGCCCCGCAGCAGCGCGGCTTGCGCACTCTCGGGCTCGAGCGCGCGGCGCGGATCGCGCACGTATTCGAAGCTCAGCCAGTACGTGAGCACCACCACCATGCTGTCGGCCGTGGGCGCGGCCTCGAGCGGATCGATGCGCACGGATCCCGCGCGGTTCATGCCGTCCAGCATCGCGCGGATGGCGCGCACCTTATTCTCCAGCACCTGCTGGAAGTGCGTCTCCAGCCGGCGGTTCCGGGAGAGCAGGTCGTTGAGGTCGCGGTAGAGGAAGCGGTAGTCCCAGATCCGCTCGAACAGCGTGTGCATGAAGAACCAGGCGTCCTCCACGTCGCGCACGCCGTCGGCCGCGTTGAGCAGCTCCGTCAACGCGCGCTCGTAGCGGTCGAACAGCGAGTTGACGAGCTCGTCCTTGGCCGGGTAGTGGTAGTACAGGTTGCCGGGGCTGATGCCCAGTTCGGCCGAGATCAGGGTGGTGGACACGTTCGGCTCGCCGAAGCGATTGAACAGGTCCAGCGTGGTTTCGAGGATGCGTTCGGCGGTGCGGCGCGGGGCTTTCCTGGCCATGCGCGGGCCGCGTCAGTCCGCCGCCGTCTTCCGGGCAGCCCGCGGGCTCTTGCGCGCCGGCTTGGCGGCGCCCGTGGCGCGGGCCGCGGGACGGGCCGCCCGCACCTTGGTGCCGGCCTGCGCGCTGAGCTTGCTTAGGGTGCGATTGAGCTCGTCGATGCGCGCGGCGAGCGCGTCGATGTCACGGGACGAAGGAACGCCCAGCTTGTTGAGGGCGCGAGAGACGCGTTCCTCGAAGATGGTTTCCAGCTTGTCCCACCCTCCGGAGGCCTTGGACGAAATGTCGGTGGCCATCCCCGCCATGCGGCTGCCGGCTTCCGAGAGCTTCTCTTCCGCCGCCGCCTGCGTCTTGCGCTGGATCGACAGGCCTTCCTTGACCAGCGTCTCGAACACCTTGCCGCCTTCCTCCTGCGCCTTGGCAAAGGCGCCGAGCCCCGCCAGCCAGATCTGGCTGGCCGATTCCTTGACGGTGCTGGAGAAGGGCGGCACGCCCTTGCTCTCGTTGTCAGCGCCGGTGGACTGCTTTTTCGTGACCATGGTGCGGCTCCGGTGGGTGGTGACGGCTCGAATGTACGGCTGGGCGGCCACGCGCGTTAGGTGGCTGCTCCTAAATGAGGGGCGCAGCAGATGCCGCAGGAGGCTCACCTCTGACGGAAGTGCGCCACACCCGTTGGCCGCCGGCCCCTGACGATCCCCGGGGCACTGACTCAACGATGGGATAATCAGCAACGGCCTGCATGGCAGCATTTTCGACATTGCGGGCCAGTCGAACAGCATGAAAAACAGGAGGGGCATCACCTTGCCGACGCAGCTTGCGGCTCGTGGGACTCTCGCCGTCGCGCAGGTGCGGGCTTGAACCCGCATGCACGACAGGGGCGATCGCCCGCCGCCCTGGTGCATGCGGTCTGGAAGCACCGCGCCCTGGTCCGCACGCTCGCCGTGCGCGAGATCCGAGGCAGGTACCAGGGTTCGATGGGTGGCATGTTGTGGTCGGTGGCGGTCCCGCTGCTGATGCTGGCCATCTACACGTTCGTGTTCTCGGTCGTGTTCAAGGCTCGTTGGGACCAAGGAGCCTCCGCAGCGGACGACCGCACCGCCCACGCGTTCATGCTGTTCGCCGGATTGATCGTCCACGGCCTTTTCGCGGAGGTGATCAGCAGGGCGCCGCAGCTGATCCCGTCGAATCCCAATTTCGTCAAGAAGGTGGTGTTCCCGCTGGAAACGCTGCCCATCGTCTGCGTCCTCGCGGCCGTCTTCCAGGCTGTCGTGAGCCTGGTGATCCTGCTCGCCGCGCAGCTCATTTTCACGGGGCGCCTCCAACCCTCGGCGGTCTACGTGATCCCCGTCCTCCTGCCCTTCGTCGTGCTGACGACGGGCGCGGCGTGGATCCTCTGCTCCATCGGCGTCTTCGTCCGTGATCTCGCGCAGCTGACGGGGATCATCGCGATGCTCGCGATGTTCATGTCGCCCGTGTTCTTCCCCCTCAGCGCACTGCCGGCGAACCTGCAGCCCTGGATGATGGCGAACCCGCTGACGTTCGTCATCGAGCAGACGCGTACCGTGCTGCTTCTGGGCGGGCAACCGCACTGGCCGGCGCTTGCGCTCTACTCCCTGCTCGCCTGCCTGGTGGCCTGGCTGGGATTCGCCTGCTTCCAGTTGGCACGAAGGAAATTCGCAGATGTCCTCTAGGCCGCACGACCCGGGAAGCATCGCGCTGCGCGTGGATCAGCTGAGCAAGTGTTTCCACCTCTACGCGCACCCCAAGGACCGGCTCAAGCAGGCCATCGTGCCGCCCTTGCGGCGGTTGCTCGGGGCGCAAGCCGGGAACTACTACTCGGAGTTCTGGGCATTGCGGAACGTGTCGTTCGAACTGGCGCGCGGCGAGACGATCGGCATCGTGGGCCGCAACGGTTCGGGCAAATCCACCCTGCTGCAGATCATCTGCGGGACCTTGTTTCCCACGACCGGCCAGGTGGAAACGTACGGGCGCGTCGCTGCGCTGCTGGAACTCGGCTCCGGCTTCAATCCCGCGTTCACCGGCCGGGACAACATCTACCTGAACGCAGCGCTCCTCGGCCTGACCCAGGAGGAGACCGAGGCCCGGTACGACGCGATCGTGGACTTCGCGGGCATCGGAGACTTCATCGACCAGCCGGTGAAGAACTATTCCAGCGGCATGGTCGTTCGCCTGGGCTTCGCAGTGCAGGCGCAGATCGACCCCGACATCCTGGTCGTCGACGAGGCGCTGGCGGTCGGCGATGCGAAATTCCAGGCGAAATGCTTCGACCGCCTGCGTGCCCTGAAGGAGGCGGGCACCAGCATCATCCTGGTCACCCATTCGTCGGAGCAGATCGTCACGCATTGCAGCAAGGCGCTGCTGCTGGACGGGGGCGAGGTGCTCGAGATCGGCGAGCCGCGCAAGGTGGTCAACAGGTACCTTGACGTCCTGTTCGGCCGGGAGCGGCTCATCAGCCTGGACACGCTGCCCGAGCCGCGGCGGGAGTCATCGGCCGGCGATGACCCGGAGCTCCCGGTCAGTTGCGCGGAAGACGTTTTTGCAACCCACCCCAACCACAACCCGCACGAGTACCGTTGGGGAGACGGAACGGCGCAGATCCTCGATTTCCACATGGTCGCCGATGGCGAGGAGTATCCCGTCGTGGTGCGCAGCGGGGCGAAGATCCGGCTCACGGTCTCGGTGCTGTTCATGCGGCGGCTGATCCGCCCGATTCTCGGCGTGACCCTGAAGACCAAGGAAGGTGTCACGGTGTACGGCGCCAACTCGGAGACGCTCCACGTCGACGCGTTCCGTGAAATGGGCGAGGAGGACTCGGTCGCCGTCGTGGAGATCGAGTTCTCCTGCGCGCTTGCCGGCGGGGACTACTTCATCTCGCTCGGCATCGCAACCCGTCACGGCGAGGAGGTGGTTCCGCATGACCGCCGGTACGACTGCATCCATCTCATCGTCGGCCCCGAGGCGCGATTCACCGGACTGGCGGATCTCGGCCTCAAGCTGCAAGCCAGGAAAGTGATGCATGAAAGCATTGCTTGAGCGTGCCGGCTACCGCCAGGACGCGGGGAGCCTCGTCTGGTCGGCTCCCGGCTACGCCGGGATCCCTTACAGCGACGGTGACGAAGTCGAGAACAGCCTGGCGGCGGCCATCCGCGAGGCGCAGGATGTCAGCGTCCTGTCGCCGGAGTTGCGGCGCAGGATCCACGACTGGCCGTCCCGCTACCACCTGAGCAGCGCGCGGTCGAATCTCCTGCGGCCGTTCCAGTCCAGCCTGGCGGGCAAGGAAGTGCTGGAGATCGGTGCGGGCTGCGGCGCCATCACGCGATACCTCGGCGAGGCGGGCGCCGGCGTCCTGGCGCTGGAAGGCAGCCTTCGACGTGCCGGCATCGCGCGGTCGCGCACGCGTGGCCTGGCCAACGTCGAGGTCCTGGCCGAGACGTTCGACGACTTCCGCCTCGAGCATCGGTTCGACGTCGTCACGCTCATCGGCGTGCTCGAGTACGCCAACCTCTACGTGGGCGGCGCGGATCCGTTCCTGGCCATGCTCCGGCGCGCCCGCAGCCTGCTAAAGCCGGACGGCCGCCTTTTGCTCGCGATCGAGAACAAGGTCGGCCTGAAGTACTTCGCCGGCGCCAGGGAAGACCACGTCGGGATCGTCGGGTACGGCATCGAAGACCGGTACACCGACGATGGCCCGCGGACGTTCGGCCATGTGGAACTGAAGCAGCTTCTCACCCGGGCGGGGTTCAACGCATCGTCGTTGTTCTCCCCCTTGCCGGACTACAAGCTGCCCGTGGCCGTCATCGGGCAGGAGGGATGGGACTGCAGGGAATTCGATGCCGGCATCCTCGCAGCACAGACGGCTCGCCATGACCCGCAGCTGCCCGACGGTCTCGCCTTCGCCCCGGAACTGGCATGGCCGCCGCTGTGCGTGAACGGGCTCGGACAGGGTTTGTCGAACTCGCACCTCGTCGTCGCTTTCGCGGAAGGTGAGCCCGCCCGTTCGAATGTCCTGGCCCATTACTACAGCACGAACCGGGTCCCGCACTTCTGCAAGGAGACTCGATTCGAGCTCGGCGGCGACGGCCGGATCGACGTCGTCGTCGATCTGCTGGGCCCGCCGGCGCCAACGCAGGCGCTGATCCGGTTCCAGCCGCAGGCACGCTCCGCCTATGCGGGAGGCCGGGCCCTGTCGCTGGAATTGATGCGCATCGTCACCCAGGATGGGTGGACGCCGCAGGACGTCGCCAGCTTCATGCAGCAGTACCTCCGCATGGTCCTGGCGTTGTGCAAGCAGCCGGCCGATACGGCGCTGAGTCCGGCGACCGTGCTCCCCGGGAGCGCCTTCGACCTGCTGCCGCAGAACATCCACTTCGGCGACGGTGGGCAACCGGTGGTGATCGACCAGGAGTGGATTTTCAACCGAGAGTTCACTGTTGGCTGGCTGGTCTTTCGCGTCCTGTCCGCGCTCGTGAATTCGGTCACCCGGTTCGGCGTCTCGACCAGCTTCCCGCCTTCGAAGGCCGCATTCTTCCTGCAGACTTACGCTGCGCTGGGTCTCGCGGTCCCCCGCGAGCAGCTCGACGCGTATGCGGAACAGGAGGCCGAGGTGCAGGCGCACATAAGCGGCCTGCCGATCGAAATGCTGCGGGAGTGGGGGCCGCAATCGAAGGTGCCCCGTCGCGTGCCCTCGTTGCACGAGGAGAACGCACGCCTGGCGCAGGAGCTTGACCGCAGCCGGCGGGAAATCGCCGGCATGCGGGCGAGCCGATCCTGGCGCATCACCGCGCCCTTGCGTCTGCTGGTGCTGATATCGCAAGGCCGCTTCCATGAGGCGCTCCACCGGGTGAAGCTTTACGCGGGGCGGGCCTTGCGGCGCGTACCGCCTGGCCTCTAGGACAGACGCACCGCCTGAGTTCGGGTCTGCGGCAGGCCGTCACGGTCGCCACAATACAATGCCGCGCCGCATGAGAGTCCTGCACGTCTACAAGAGCTATTACCCAGACACCGTAGGCGGCATCGAACAGGTCATCTCGCAACTGGGTCGCGGCCTGGCGGCCCTGGGCCACGAGAACCGCATCTTCACCCTGAGCCCGAACCCGGTGCCCGCCGTATTGCGCTATCCCGAAGGCGAGGTGCATCGCAGCCGGCAGACGCTGGAGGTCGCCTCCAACAACGTGTCGCTCTCGGCCTTCCGCGATTTCCGCCGGCAGCTCGAATGGGCCGACGTGGTCCATTACCAGTTCCCCTGGCCTTTCGGCGACCTGCTGCATGTCGCGGTGGCCAGGCGCAAGCCCAGCGTCGTCTCCTACCAGTCCGACATCGTCCGGCAGAAGTGGCTGCTCAAGGCCTATCGGCCCCTGCGCGACAGGTTCCTGCTGTCCGTCGGCGCGGTGGTGACGACCTCGCCGCAGTACCACGCGAGCAGCGAGGTGCTGCGCAACCTGCCGGTGCCGGTGAAAGTCGTGCCGAACGGGGTGGAGGAGTCCAGCTATCCGCAACCGCGCGCCGAAGTCCTGGAGCGTTGGCGCGCGCGCCTGGGAGAAGGGTTCTTCCTGTTCGTGGGCGTGCTGCGCTACTACAAGGGCCTGCACACCCTGGTGCAGGCGGCGCGCGGCTTCGCGGGCCAGGTGGTGATCGCGGGTGACGGGCCCGAGCGGAGCGCGCTGGAGCGGCAGGTCGGGGCGGCAACGGGGGCTGGCAACGTTCATTTGCTGGGCCGGGTTTCCGACGAGGACAAGATGGCGCTGCTGCAGTTGTGCCGCGCCTTCGTCTTCCCCTCGCACTTGCGTTCGGAGGCCTATGGCATGTCGCTGGTGGAAGCGGCGATGGCCGGCAAGCCCATGGTGAGCTGCGAGATCGGCACCGGCACGACCTTCATCAATGAAAACGGCACGACCGGTCTCGCGATTCCCCCGGCCGATCCGGCCGCACTGCGCGTCGCCATGCAGACCTTGCTGGACGATCCCGCTCTCGCGCGAAAGCTGGGGGCGCAGGCGCGTGAACGCTTTCTCGCGCACTTCAGCGCTTCGCGGATGGCGAGCGCCTACGAGGAGATCTACGCCGGGCTGCTGGCGCGCTGAGGCGGGCCGAGCACCAGCGAGTGGATCTGCGCTGCGGTCTCGCTCCAGGAAGTGGGCCGGTAGCCGGCCGCGACCGCGTCGTTCCGCTGCCGGATCAGGTCCGGCCGACAGAAGTAATGGTCGAGCGTCTTCACCCACGCCTGCTCATCGTGCGGGTCCAGGTAATCCACCCACGCGCCGCCCACTTCCGGCAGCGACGAAGTCGACGAGCAGACGCAGAATCTGCCGTGCGCCAGGCTCTCGGCGACGGGCAATCCCCAGCCTTCGTACAGCGAGGGATAGACCGTGAAAGCGCACGCCGAATACAAGGCCGCCAACGCCGCATCGGACACCGAGTCGAGGAGGGTGACGTGGTCACGCACCAGCGGGTCGCGCCCGATGTTCCGCACGAAGGCCGAGCCTCCCCAGGTGGGCATGCCGACCACCACCAGCCGGTAGGGCGTCTTGCCCGCGCGGCTCAACTCGCGCCACACCCGGTACAGCAGCATGTGGTTCTTGCGCGGCTCGATGGTCGAGACGAACAGCACGAAGGGCCGGTCGTTCTCGAACGGCAGCACCGGCGACGAGGCCGCAGGGCTTCGATGAACCACGGACCCGAGACGGATCACATGCGTCTCGGGACTCGCGACCCCATGCTTGCGCAGCAGCGAGCGGAAGTCGGACTCGGTCTGCCGTGAGATGCACAGGACCTGAGCCGAATACGCCGCCATGTCCAGCATGTAGCGCTCGAAACGCTTCGCGCTCGTGGACACCAGCTTGGGAAACAGATACGGGATGAGGTCGTAGCAGATCGACGTCATGACCAGCCCATGCTGCTGCTTCAACCGCAGCAGGGCCCTGGCCATCAGCCAGTCGGTGCCGAGCGACAGCCAGTGATCGCCGGGGGAGAACGGCTCGGGTGCCTGCGATTGGCGGCCGGCGAATGCGCGATTGCCGGCAGCGGCGGCCCACCGCGAGGCTTCCACGGTCCGGCGGGCCAGCGAGTTCAACCACGCGCCAAGCCGCGCGGGCAGATAAGGCCGAAGCCGGCCGAATTGCGCCTTGCACCGCGCGACCAGGCCCACCTTGCCGCCCCCGGTGCCGCTGCGATCCAGCCGGGCCCTGACCTCCTGGGCATCGGCCTCCGTGAACAGTCCGGTGGAGCGTTGATACCGGCAGAAGCGGACCTTCACCCCCGCGTCCGCCGCGTTCGACAGGATCCAGCGGCAGAACTCCTGCTCGACGCGCACGATGCCCACGGGCGGGCGGGTCCATTCCAGGATGGTGGAGGCATTCACCCAGAGAACCTGGGGACGGCCACGGTGGGGAACTGGCTCTACGCCGCGTCCTTCGGCTTCGCCGCCGCCGGGCTGGTCAGTGCGCACGTTTGGAGTCACTCTGCGCGCGCGCCTCGCCGAGCATCCACGAGAGGGTGTCCTCGATCGGGTGCGTGGCCGGCTGCCCGACGGCCTCGACCAGGCGCGATGGGTCGCCGCTGAGCTCGTGGATCTCGTTGCGGCGCACGAGGGCCGGATCGACCTCGATCTCGATGGTGTGGTTCGACAGCCTGGAGAGCTCGGCGACCAGCTCCCGGATGCTGTAGGTGCGGGAGGAGCACACGTTGAAAGTGCCGAAGGCGGATGAATCCAGGAGCCGGAAGTACGCGTCGCACAGGAAGCGCACGTCGTTGTACTCGCGCCGGACGTCCAGGTTCCCCAGCTTCACCACCGGGGCGCGGCGGACGAAATGGTCCACGAGCTTGGGAACCAGGAAATCGGGGGACTGGCCCGGACCCGTGTAGTTGAAAGGCCGCGTCATCACCAGCGGGAGACTGCCGAACCGGGCGCGTGCCATGCACTCCATGGCCAGCTTGCTCATCGCGTAGTGGTTCACCGGCGAGGGCGGCTGTGATTCGGGGATCGGGGACTGCTCGCAGTTGCCGTAGACGTTGGCGCTGCTGGCCACCAGCACTTTTCGAAGCGGCTTGCCCCGCTTGTGCACAGCGTCCAGCAGGTTGAGCGTGCCGAACAGGTTCACGTCGTAGAAGGCCCGGTCGTCCGCATGGCCGACGAAGGCGATGCCGGCGAGGTGCACCACCGAATCGAAGTCCAGTGCGTCGACCTGCGCGGCCACGGCTTCGGCTTGCGTCAGGTCGCAATCCAGCGGCACCGCGGAGTGCCCGGCTGCTTGCGCGGCACGGATGAAATGCCGCCCCGTGAACCCGCGGGCGCCCGTCACCAGGATCTTCATCAGAACGAGAAGCCTTGCTCGTTGCGGCGCAGGTCCGCCTTGACCATCATGTCGCAGAGTTCTTCGAGCGTGGTCCTGGGCGCCCAGCCGAGCACCTTCTTCGCATGCGACGGATCGCCGATCAGCAGGTCCACTTCCGCGGGGCGGTAGTAGCGCGGGTTGATGCGAACCAGCGTCTTGCCGGTCTTGACGTCCACCGCGGCTTCGGACTCGCCCTTGCCCTTGAACTCCAGCTGGTAGCCGGCGGCCTTGAAGGCCATGATGACGAAATCGCGCACCGTCTCGGTCCGGTTGGTGGCCAGCACGAAGGTGTCGGGCTGGTCCGCCTGCAGCATGCGCCACATGCCTTCCACATACTCCTTCGCAAAGCCCCAGTCGCGCTTGGCGTCGAGGTTGCCCAGCTCGAGCACGTCGAGCTTGCCCAGCTTGATCTTGGCGACGCTGTCGGTGATCTTGCGCGTCACGAACTCACGCGCCCGCAGCGGCGATTCGTGGTTGAAGAGGATACCGCTGGTGCCGAAAATGCCGTAGCTCTCGCGGTAGTTGACCGTCATCCAGTGCGCATAGAGCTTGGCCACGCCGTACGGGCTGCGCGGGTAGAAGGGCGTGTCCTCCTTCTGCGGCACCGCCTGCACCTTGCCGAACATCTCGGACGTGGAGGCTTGGTAGAACCGGATCTTCGGATTCACCAGCCGGATGGCCTCGAGCAGGTTGAGTGCGCCGATGCCGGTGATCTGGGCGGTGGTGGTGGGCTGCTCGAAGCTGACGCCGACGAAGCTCTGGGCGGCGAGGTTGTAGATCTCGTTCGGGCGGATCTTCTGGACGAGCGAGAGGCTGTTCCCCAGATCCGTCAGGTCGTACTCGACAAGGTGCAGGCGCGGATGCGCCGACAGGCCAAGTTCCTCGAGGCGCCAGAAATTGACAGAGCTCGTGCGGCGGTAGGTCCCGAAGACTTCATAGCCCTTGTCGAGCAGCAGCTCGGTGAGGTAAGCACCGTCCTGGCCTGTGATCCCGGTGATCAGGGCCCTTTTCGAGTTGGTTCCTTGTGATTGCATTGGTGATCCTTTTCAAGATTATCTTGGTAGGGCGCACAGGCCCTGCTCAGCTGTTCAACTGTTCGCGCTGCCTCACTCAGCCCGCGCCTGCATGCCGATGGCACCAAGCAGTTGAAGTGCGCTCTCGCGCCAGGTCAATCGCGGCAGTCCCGACGATCCTGGCGCACTGCCGGATTCCAGCGCGACGAGCCACTTCCGGATCGCATCGGCCAGGACGTCCGGGTCCTTGCCGCTGAAGTACGTGGCATGCTCGCCCGCGACCTCCCGGAAGACCGGCAGGTCCCTTGCAAGGATCGGGATGTTGTGATCGGCCGCTTCGATCAGCGGCAGTCCGAACCCTTCGCCTTCCGATGCGGCAATCAGGCAGTCCGAATTGCGATAGATCAGCTCGAGATACTCGTCGCTGATGCCCCGCAACCAGAACAGACGCTTGCCCAGTTCAGGATGCGCCAGCAGGCGTGCGGCAAGCTCGTCGACCAGCCAGCCTTGCTTCCCGACGATGACGAGGTTGAAAGGTGCTCCCTGGTTCCAGAGGGACTCGAATGCCGCGAGCGTCTGCGCATGCCCCTTTCTCGGTTCGAGCGTGCCGACCATCAGGAACGTGGTGCCGGAGCCGAGCCGCCGGATCACGGATTCCGCGTCGTGCGGGAGACCGCGCGACGGCGCGCTGTTCGCGAGATCCGACCCGAGATGGAAGCTCCTGACGATCGGGGGAAGCATGGTCCCGTCAACGTGCCTCGGGATCCATGCCCGCACTTCCTCGGCGACAGCCTCGGAGATGCAGGCGAGCCCTGCCGCAGTCTGCGAGATATCGGCCAGCCAGCGCTTGAAGACATCGCCGGTGCCGCTTGGCCACCACTCCGGGTGCTCGGCCAGCAGGATGTCGTAGACGACGAAGTACAGCCGGACGCCGCGGTCGGCGAGGTGCTCGTGGACAGGGCGCAGGTTCTCGGTGAGGTGTGCGTTCAGGTCCAGCGCCAGGTAAACGTCTTCCTGATGGAAGTCGACGGGTTCGTCGTCTTGCGCAATGCCGTCTTCGGGGCGGACCCTTGCCCTGAACCTGTTGGCTGCGACGTACCTGGCGCCATCGAAGTAGATTGGCTGCACCGCGAAGCCGAAAGGCGGATTCGCCAGCAGTTCCAGCAGCAAGCTCCTGACGACCCGCTGGATGCCGGACCTCGCGTCCTCGTGCACGATCACGGACACGTCCAGGAACAGCTTGGGCTCGGCGGCGGGTCTCGCATTGAACGCGATGCAGTTCGCGACCTGGACCAAGTCCGCCGGCGTCGGCTTGACGCTGCTCGGGATGGCGGCAATCCGTTGGACGAGATCGGCTTCCGGCGCGGGCGCCGGGTTGGTCGCTTGGCCGGTCCGCTGTGCCAATTCTTCGAGGCCAGCCAGGCAAAGCCGGGCGGCGGAGTCCCACGAAAAGCGCTGCGCCTGCCGCAGCCCGTGCTCCCGAAGCGATTGCCGCAGGGCCTCGTCGGTCAGGACACGGCTCATCACAGCGGCGATGGACTCCGGGTTCGCTGGATCGAATACGGCGTCGTCACGGCCGATGACTTCGGGAACGCTGGACGTATTGGAGCCGATGACGGGGGCACCGCAAGCCATGGCTTCCAGTGCCGGCAGGCCGAAGCCTTCGTGCAGCGAGGGGAAGACGAAGAGGTCTGTCGTGCTGTACAGGTCGATCAGGGCATCGTCGTCGACATAGCCCGTCAACACGAGGTTGCTCGACAGCAAGCCGAGGCGCCACGCGAGGCGCTGGAGTTCCTGCGCGGGCGCGTCAGCGATCTTGCTCACGATGACGAGCTGGTAATCCTCTCGGAGCGGCTTCGGTAGCAGCGAATACGCCCTGATCAGCCGCTCGAAGTTCTTCCTGGCGTCGAAGCCTCCCGGGGCGTACAGGATGAACCGGCCCGTGATTCCAAGGCGCGCAGCCGTCTGCGGCGTTCGGTTCCGGGGTGCAACGAACCGGGCGTCCACGCCCGCGTAGATGGTCTTGACCTTCGCGGAAGGAAGGCCGAGGGAGCGGATCGCCTCGGACCGGCTGTGGTCCGAGATCGCAAGCAGCAGGCCTGCGTCGCGGAGCGTGTCCAGTTTCTCCTGGTAGTGCGCGCGTTGCCCGGGAGCAGTGAGGTAGTGCGCCGGGCTCAGGTGGGGAATGAGGTCGTAGAGGATGATCGCCGTGCGGTCGCTCAACCCCTTCGAGACGACCGCGTCGTCGAGATAGCCTTCGAACAGGCTGGTCACCAGCACCACGTCCGGCTGCAGGTCTTCGATGAAGGCGTCACGGAGGATCTCCGCCGCTTTCCGGCGCCATTCGTTCGCGCTCGAGTTCGCCCGCGTAGGCGCCGGCAATGACAGGAACCTGATGCGCTCGCGCGGGATCCGGCGCTCGAAATGGCGAACGAGCTGCCTCGACGCATGGGGCAGGCGCGCATTCAGGACCAGGATGACCTCATGACCGCGCGCGATCTCCGCGATCGCCGTAAGCAGGCCCAGGGAGTACCGTCCGATGCCCCTGTACCGGCTTTCGGATTGCGCACCCTGGAGGTCGACGACAACTCTCATCGTGCCGGACTATTGCCGCGCCCGACCCTGGACTGCAACTGCTCCAGGTAAGCGAGGCTCGCGGGGGAGGGGCTGTTCCAGGCTTGGTCGAGGGCTGAGGTCTGCGCACTCGGCTCCCTCAGCAAGCGGGTTTGAAGGCGCCGGAAGGGGTGGATCAGGCCCGTACGAGTGACCGCCGTGACCACGGCAGCCCGCGCTTTCGGATGCCGGTTGGCCACGGCCTGCGCCCGACGCGCCAGGCCGCGGATGCGACGGACGAGCCCCGGTCGCAAGCGGGCGGCCACCTCGCGCGGGCGGCCTCGCATCAGGTCTGCCAAGTCACGCAGCGGCCTGGTGACGCGCCAGGAGCGGCTCGCAAGCACTGCGGCCAAGTCGCCTTGTGCGATGGCGGCCTGTTCCTGCGCTGCAGAAAGCCTGTCCAGCAGATCGGCCTGCGCAGCTTCCAGCTGCCTGATTCGGTGCTGCGACGCCTGCTCGGCAGGTCCGTGAGCGATTTTCGTGTTCAGCTCGTCGATGGCCCGCAGAAGCTGGACTTCGGTGTTGGACATGAAGTGGTCCAGCACGCCTGGGGGATGGTTGAACGCGTCCACGATCGCCTGACGCTCGGCCGCCAGGTAGAAGCGATTGAGCCCGTCGAAATAGACGAAGGAATACCCCTGCCCAAGGATGCCGCCCTCCCACTCGGCGAAGCGCGGCTCTTGCGAAATCGGGTCCAAGGCTTCCACCACCAGGACCCACGGGCGGAACTTGCCCAGGCTGAGACCGCGAAGCACCTGCGCCTCGGCCCCTTCGACGTCGATCTTCAGGAAGTGAATTTCGGTGTCGGGAGCGTGCCGCCCCAACAGGGTATCGAGCGTGAGCTGCTCGACTTCATGCGTGCGGGCCTCTCCTTGGGCGACGTACTGCAGGCCAACGCCTGGATCCGAAGTCGACCAGCCGCGTGTCGCAGTTTCATAGAAGGTGATCGTCCCGTTGCAGTCGCCGACGGCGCACTTCAGATTGATGTCGCGTGAGCGCTCATGGGCCAGGCGGTCGTGGTATTCGTCGGACGGCTCGATGTTGATGCCATGCCACCCGCGGTCGTAGAAAAGCCGGGTGACGGAGTCTTCGGTCGGGTCATTCGCGCCGACGTCCACGTAGAAGCCGTTTTGAACGTTGCGCAGGGCGCGCCAGAGGACGATGTCCTCGTGGTTCTGCGAATAGGAGATGAGTTGCATGCTGGAAGCGGCTATCGCGTCAGTTGCCACTGCACTGCGGGACGGATGTTGACGATGCCCTCCCAAACGATGCTGGACGGATTGGGGAGGACATTGAACGAAAGGACATCGTGGAGATAACTCAGCGACTCCCGGAAGATGCCGCCGGCCGAGCCGCCGTTGGCCAGGCCGGTCGTGATCGTGTAATCACCTGGACTGAGGTCGACCGGGAAAGCAAACGCGACTTCCAGGAGCGCGCCGGGACCCGCTCCGCCGACAACCTTGCGCATACAGTATGTGTTCGATTCGAAGATCACGGCCCCGGTCCTGCTGCGGATCTTGAATCCGACATGCGGGTCATCCAGGGCCCGGTGAATCCGATAACGCAGCCGGAGCTCAAGCCTGGACTCACTGAGAACGACCGTAACCCGCTGCCCGTGCTCGTCGAGCAGCCGTGCGTCCACGCAAGTGACAGCCTCCGTCAGGAGGCTCCCGGTGCTTCCCTCCAGCTGCGCCTGCGACTGTTCCGCCGCAGCGGGCTCCGGGGCAACTTGCGCCGGCTTGATCTCGGGCCTGCTGCTGCCCTGATCTTGTGCAACCAGCATGTCCGCCTGATACAGGTTCACGGCCTGCTTGGGCGAGCCGTCATAGGCGATTGCGCCCGACCGCAGGTAGATCGCACGCGTGCAGACCTCCAGGATGGTCGACATCCCGTGGGTCACGAACAGCAGCGTCGTGCCCGCGGCGATGTACTGCTGAATGCGCTGATAGCACTTCTGCTGGAAATAGACGTCGCCGACGGCCAGCGCTTCGTCCACGATCAGGATGTCCGGCCGGCGCGCGACCGCGACCGCGAACGCCAGGCGCACCTGCATGCCGCTGGAGTACACCCGAACCGGCTGGTCGATGTAGTCGCCGATCTCCGCGAACGCCTCGATATCCGGCATGAGGCCGGCGATCTCTTCGACGCTCATCCCGAGCAGCTGCGCCGCCATGACGGCGTTCTGTCTCCCGGTGAAGTCCGGGTGGAAGCCCATGCCGAGCTCCAGGAGCGCTGCCACGCGCCCGGTGGTTCGCACCGATCCCGCCGTCGGCTGCACCGTGCCGGTGATGATCTTCAGCAGCGTGCTCTTGCCCGCGCCATTCACCCCCAGGATGCCGACCGCCTCGCCGGGGGAGACGGAGAAGTTCATGTCCCGCAGCACCCATTTGAGCGAGTGGCGAGGCTTATGGCCCGGCGTGACCCATTCGGCCAGCCTTGCCCAGCGCGAGGCGTATTGCTTGTACGCCTTCCCGAGTCCCTCGACGGTCACGCTGCCCATCAGAGTTCATCCACCATTTCGCCGGAGTTCCTGCGGAAGAGGCGCAAGCCGAGCATGCACAGGAGCACCGCCAGCACTGCTGTCGGTAGGAGCTGGCCCCAATGCGGCCACAGGCCCTGCGTGAAGATCCGTTGGTAGCCGGTGATCACGCTCGTGAGGGGGTTCAGGCTGATCAACCACTTCGCGCCCTCGGGCAGGGCTTCCACCGGGTACACGATAGGCGTCAACCAGAACCAGAACTGCAGCAGGATGCCGAAGAACTGGCCCACGTCGCGGAAGAAGACGTTCAGCACGCCCAAGGTGACGCCCAACCCAATGCCGAAGGCCACCTGCAGAAGCAACAGGGGCACGACGGCCAAGAAGGCCGGCCCCGGAAAGTTGCCAGTGATCAGCAGAAAGAGGCAGAACAGCCCGAACACGATGCCGAAGTTGATCAGTGCGTTGAGCAGGACGACCACGGGCAGGCACAACCGCGGAAAACTGAGCTTCTTGATCAGGTTGGCATGCTCGAGGAACATGTTCTGCGACCTGCTCGTGATCTCCGCGAACAAGCCCCACGTGAGGATGCCGGAGCAGAGATAGATGCTGTACGCAAACGTCGAATCGAGGCCGGGCACCCGGGCGCGCATCACCTGCGCGAAGATCACTGTGTAGACGACGATCATCGACAGCGGGTTCAGAACCGTCCACGCCGCTCCGAGGAGCGAGTTGCGGTACTTGGCCTGGAACTCGCGCCTGACGCTGCCCGCGACGAAGCCGCGGTAGGCCCACAGGGCCCGGACAATCCCCATCAAGCCCTGCCGTACGTGTCCGCAAGCCGGACGATGTCGTCCTCCCCGAGATACGCGCCGCACTGCACTTCCACGAGCACCAGCTCATCGCTGCCGATATTCGACAGCCGATGCTTTTCCTTGACGGGGATGTAGCGGTACTGCCCGGGCTCGGTGCGGAACTCGTTCTCGCCGATCTGCACCAGGGCGAGGCCCTGGACCACGACCCAGTGTTCCGCGCGCTGGTGGTGGTACTGCAGCGAGAGCGACTCTCCCGGCTTCACCGTGATGCGCTTGATCTTGTAGCCGGCCTCTTCCTTGAGGGTTGCGTACGTGCCCCAGGGCCGGTGCACGGCGGCGGGGAGTTGGGTGCTCTCGTGCCCGCGCGCCTTCAGGGTGTCGACGACCGACTTGATCTTCTGTGCGGCGGACTTGTGGGCCACCAGCAGTGCATCAGGGGTGTCGACGACCACCAGGTCCTTGACGCCGACCGTCGCCACGACCTTGGGCCCGTGGCTCTCGACCTGCACGTGCGTGCCTTGCGTTTCGACCGACACGACGTCGGCGATGAAAGTGTTGCCGCTGGCGTCCTCGGGATGCGCCTGCGCTACGGCCGGCCACGAGCCGACATCGCTCCAGCCGAACCGCGCCGGCACGACGGTCACGTTCCTGGCCTTTTCCATCACCGCATAGTCGATGCTGATGTCGGGCTGCAGTCCGAATTCGTGCGCATCGAAGCGGGTGACCTCGCCCGCGGCCTTGCTGGACTTCAGCGCCGCCTTGGCCGCGTGCAGTGCCCGCGGCGCGTGTTCCGCCAGCGCGTCGAGCATCGTCTGCGCCGTGAAGCAGAACATGCCGCTGTTCCAGTAGTAGCGGCCGGTCGCAAGGTAGCTTTGCGCGGTCGGCAGATCGGGCTTTTCCACGAAGCGCAGCACCGCCTGACTTTCGCGCACCACGTGCTCGACCTCGATGTAGCCGAAGCCGGTGTCCGGACCGGTGGGAAGGATGCCGAAGACGACCAGCTGCCCGCGCTGCGCGATCTCCGCCGCTTCGTTCGCACACGCGACGAAGGCTTCGGTGTCGGGAATGAGGTGGTCGGCCGGCAGCACGACCAGCACGGAGTCCGGCCCGTGCACCGCGGCGCAATGCAGCGCGGCCAATGCGATCGCGGGACCCGTGTTGCGGCCGTTCGGCTCCAGCAGGAAGTGCGTCCTGGGCGGGTCGGCCAAATTCTCGATGACGCCCTTCGTCAGGAACAGGTGGTCCTGGTTGGTGATCACCAGCAGCTCGTCGGTGCCGCAGGCCTGGCCACGGCAGATCGCCTGCGCGAGCAGGGTGGATCCCCCCAGCTTCATGAAAGGCTTGGGAAATGCCTGCCGGGATGCCGGCCACAGGCGCGTGCCGGCTCCTCCCGAGAGAACCACTGAAACGAGTTTCATGCTTGGTGATGACCTGAAAACAGGCTTGTTGTTGCGCTGCCGATTCTAGCCAGCGCATGGGCCACTCCCGGAGTGGGCGCTTAGAATGCGCGACCTCAACAGAAGCAACAGACGGCGTGTGATATGAGGCGATCTGGGCAGCCGTGTCGCGGCCCCTCTTGCTGGCGGGCGGAAGGGCGCAGCAGCTGACATGCTGGCTCTCCTGATTCTCTGCGCCTTCGTGTCGGCTGTCGCGTGCGCTTCGCTCGTGCGCTATGGCCGCCGCAGCGCGCGCCGCTACGCCATCGACATGCCCCAGCGATTCCACACCGGCCATGTTCCGCGGCTGGGTGGCGTCGCCATGATGCTGGCCTGCACCGCGGGCTGGATCTGGATGGGCGTTGCAGAGCGTTACCTTTCAATCCCGATCGGCATCGATTTCGCGCCGGAGTTGGCGCTGGCGTGGTGGATCGTCGTGCTCATCCCGGTTCTCGGCGGCGTGGCCGAGGACATCACGCATCGGCTGGGAGCACGCTGGCGGCTCGCGCTTTCCGCGGCCGCGGGCGTGGCGGCCGTTTGGCTGCTGGGCGTGCAGGTCCCGAGTCTCGGGCTGCCGGCCCTCGACGCCCTGTGGACCCAGTATCCATGGCCCTCCTTCCTGCTGGCGGCCTTCGCGGTGGCGGGCCTGCCGCACGCGTTCAACCTGATCGACGGCTACAACGGCCTGGCCGGTATCGTGGCCACCATCTGCTGCCTGGCGGTCGCGCACGTGGCCTTGCAGCTGGGCGACCGGCAGCTTGCCGCGATCATGCTGGTCCTTGCAGGGGCCACGGCGGGCTTCCTGCTGTGGAACTACCCGCGTGGACTGATCTTCGCCGGCGACGGCGGTGCGTATCTGTGGGGCGTGGTGATCGCAGTGGCGGCCATCCAGCTGGTGCAGCGGCATCCGCAGGTCTCGCCCTGGTTCCCCATGCTGCTGCTGATCTATCCCGTCTGGGAGACGGTCTTCTCGATCTACCGCAAGGCGGTACGCGGTCAATCGCCCGGCGTCGCCGATGCGCTCCACTTCCACCAGCTGATCTACCGCCGCATCGTCCGCGGCGTGTTCGACGACCACAACGAGGCGCGCCGCATGCTGATGCGCAACAACCGCACCTCGCCTTACCTGTGGGGATTCACACTGCTGACGGTCGTGCCGGCCGTCCTCTTCTGGCGGAACACGTACGTGCTGATCGCGTTTTGCCTGCTGTTCGTCGTCAGCTACATCTACGCGTATGTCAGCATCGTGCGGTTCAAGGTGCCGCGCTGGCTGCGCCGATAGCAGTTCTTTCCGCAGATGGGCAACCATGCAAATGGCGCCAAAGAATCCCTTCAAGAAATTCAGCCTTTTCGACGCGGACGCGCCACGTGCAGTCAACTGGCTGATCCTGCTGGCGCTGGCGATCGCCTTCTATCTGGCTTATTCGGGCCACGCTGCGGCCCCTGGAGCCGACCGTCCGCATCCCGAGGGCTGGTTCGGCTGGGCCGACCAAGGCGAGTACCTGAAGGCGGCGAAAGCCTTCGCGCGGATGGAGTTCGGCCCGCAGGTCTATCTCCCGGGCTACTCCCTGACGGCAGTGCCATTCGTGTGGGCCGGCCTGGAAGACCCGTTCGCGCTCGTCAATGTCGCCTGTTTTCTCCTGTTCTTCTGGTTCTTCCTCGAGTTCGGCAAGAGCTACGTCGGTTGGCTGCCCTCGCTGCTCGTCGTAGGGGCTTCGCTGTTCTGGGTTCCAGAGCTCATGCAGTTGTGGGTGGAGCCGTGGACGACGTCCCTCGTCGCTCCTCTTTACGCATGGCTGTTTTTGCAATGGGAGCGCAGCCGCAAGGACGGCGGCCCGGCGGGACGCGGACGAGTGGTTGCCATGGGGTTGGTGGGCGGCGCCGTCCTGTGCACGCGTCCACCGGAGGCCGTCATCCTGGTCCCGTATTTCGTCGCATTTCTCGCGCTGCAACTCGTAACCGGCAGCCGAACAGGCAATCTGCCTGCAGCAGTGCGCAATTGCGTGCTGCTGGTCATTGCAGGTCTGCTTGGAGTGGCGTTCTTCCTGGGTTCCAACCTGGTGATGCACGGGAACGTCCTCGGCTACTACGTGCAGCAACCGACCACCAGCAACGGCTTCAATGCGATGGACCTGGCCGAGAAGCTTGTGTCGTTGTTCCTGGACGCGGGCGCGCTCTACCTTTCCGGGGAAGATGCCATCCTTCGCCGCTTGCCGTGGCTTGCCTTGGGTGTTCCTGCATTCTTCTATGTGCTGTGGTACGGGCCGTCCACCTTGCGCATCCTGGTGGTCACCATCCTGTTGCAGCTCGCCATCTATGCCTGCTTCGTCGATCTCCTTCCGACGGGCGTGTGGATGTACCACAACATCCACTATTTCAAATGGATGATTCCTTTCATCGGTCTCATTGCGCTGGCTGCGCTGTTCGACGTCGTACGCAGCAGTACGCCGCGGAGGCGTCGTGTCGCGTACCTGGGATTCTGTGCCGTTGCGTGGGCGCTTCTTTCGGCACGCATCGTCCTGATCGACGAAACGCGCGTGTGGAAAGCGAGCTTCACCAGTTCGCAGCGACAGGGCGTTCACTTGATTGCCCCGGGTACTGGTGGATGGCTGGATCTCGTGTACCTGGAGTCGTTGCACGGCTCCTTCCACCAGTCGTACTTCGGCTTCAAGAACAGGGTCGTGGTCGACGGAGTCGAATTGCGCTATTTGTTCGATTTCAGATTTCTTCCGGCGCCTTCCGGCGTACGACTGATGTTCGTGAGGCCGGTGTTCGCGAAAGAAGTTCTGATCGAACCGAAGGAGCTTGCGTTCGCTGCTGAGCCGCTTCGGATTCGTGTGTTCCATTACAGGTTTGGTTTGGGCCGGCCGGCCTGGATCGGACGCTATGTCCAGAAGATCAAGACCAGCACAACAGCTGCAGTAGAGGGATGAGATGAACAGTGCGTTGATGCATCGGGAACCCGCAGTGGCGGTGGTGCTCCCGGCCTACAACGAAGAGGCAACGATCCGAGACACCATCCAGGGCTTCTCCGCGGCGTTGCCGAAGGCCCGCATCGTTGTGATCGACAACAATTCCAGGGACGCGACTGCGGCGGTTGCAAGGGAAACTCTGCTGCAGCTGGGGGCGGATGGCCTGGTGATCAGCGAGGTGCGGCAGGGCAAAGGCAACGCCGTGCGCCGGGCTTTTCTGGAGGTGGACGCGGATATCTACATCCTCTCCGATGCAGACCTGACGTATCCGCCCGAGAGAGCCATCGACCTGCTGCGTCCCATCATTGAAAACCGTGCGGATATGGTGGTCGGCGATCGACATTCGGGCGGCGAGTACGCGCGAGAGAACAAGCGTTCGTTGCACGGTTTTGGGAATCGGCTGGTCCAGCAGCTGGTGAACTCGCTTTTCAACGCGAAGCTCGTCGACATCATGAGCGGGTACCGCGCCTTCAGCCGCGAGTTCGTGAAGAACTATCCCATCCTTGTCGAAGGTTTCGAAGTCGAGACGGATCTGACGCTGCATGCCCTGCACCGGCGATACCGCGTAATGGAAGTGCCCATTGAGTATCGGGACCGCCCGGCGGGCAGCGTTTCCAAGCTGAATACCGTCCGCGACGGAGCGAAGGTGCTGTTCACGATCGCCCAGATCCTGCGTTATTACCGGCCGCTCTTCTTTTTCGTGCTCCTCGCGGTGTGTTTCTCCGGCCTGGGGCTGATTGCGGGCTACCCCGTGATCGACGAATACATCCAGACGCAGTTCGTGAGCAGGCTGCCGCTGGCCGTTCTGGCGACGGGCTTGCAACTGGTCGCGGTGATCAGTCTTGCAATCGGCTTGATCCTGGATGCCGTTTCGCATCAGCAGGCATTCAATTACGAACTGGGGCTGCTCCGATACAGGAAGTCGGCGCCGAGTCGGCCGTGAGCGTGCTTCGATACTGGAACGGCAGCCGTGATCTCATGGCGACAGTAAAGCTCGATCAACTCCTGCGGTTCGCCGTGGTGGGGGCCTTCGGATTCGTGGTGGACGGCGGCTTGCTGACGGTGCTTCTTTCCAACGAGTGGAACCTGTTCGCGGCTCGCGCGCTGTCGTTCTCTGCCGCCGTGTCCTCCACGTGGTTCCTGAACAGGCGATGGACGTTCATCTCCGCGGCCGCGGCCGTGCCCAGGAATGCGTACATGCGCTACTTCGGGGTTCAACTTGCCGGCGCGGCGCTGAATCTGTCCATCTTCTTCGTGCTGGTACTGCTGATCCCGCATCTGAAGTCCGTGCCGCTGGTGCCTCTGGCCTTTGGTGCTGCTGTTTCGCTGATGTTCAACTACTTGGTCACCAAGTACCTCATTTTCCGGGAGAAGCATGGCTGAATACTCAGGGAAAGATAACCTGACCGTCATGGAAGGGGCCACGAACTACAACGAGTTCCTGCTGCGCCTGGTCAAGGAAGATGCGCAGCCGGGCAGGCGCATCGTGGACTTTGGAGCGGGCGCCGGTACGTTCGCGGCCCCGCTCTCGTCGATGGGATTTGACGTGACGTGCGTCGAGACGGATCCGACCCTGGGCGAGATGTTGCGAGGAAAAGGGCTTCAGGTCCTTCCCGGACTGGACGAAGTCGGCGAGGAGAGCGTCGACTACCTCTACTCGCTCAATGTGCTCGAGCACATCGAGGACGACGAGGCCATTCTTCGGCTATGGCACAGAAAACTGCGCAAGGGCGGGAAGTTGCTGGTTTACGTGCCTGCCTTCCAGTCCCTGTTCACGAGCATGGACAGGAAGGTGGGCCACTTCCGCAGGTACACGAAAGGGGAACTGTGCAGCCGGCTGCGCTCGACCGGCTTTCAGATCCGGGATGCGGGCTACGCGGACAGCGTCGGATACGCGGCCTCCCTCGTCTACAAGCTTACCGACCGCGGTGAAGGTGACATCAACCCGACCATGCTGCGTACCTACGACCGTCTCGTCTTTCCCGTCAGCCGGCTGCTCGACAAGGTCGCGCATCCGCTTTTCGGCAAGAACGTGTTCGTGCGCGCTCTTCGCGCATAGTCCGACGACCTGAGCGCCGCCTCCGCTAATTCCCTGGCTGCCCAAGCGCCCCTGCAGCACTGCGCAACTGCACACACCGCTGCACCAGCGCGTTGTGCCACTGCGTCAGCGTCAGCGCCACTTCGTCATCGTGCCGCGGCGGGCTCTGCGACATGAGCAGCTCCGCGCAGTTCTCGCGCCGCAGTTGCGGCCCGACGGTCGTCAGGTAGCGCTCCATGGCCAGCATGCTGCTGTCCGGCAGGTGGGAGCGGTAACGGTCCACTTCGCGCGCCATGCGCTCCCAGCCACGCGCAGCCGGGTCGGCGGCCAGCGCGCCATCGGCCACGGCGATATAGCGCTCGGCGTTGCGTGAGAGCGCCTCGATCTGCCGGAACTGGCCGCCCACGAAATTCGGCAAGCCGGCGGTGTCGGCCACGCCCAGCGCGCGCAGCAGGGGCGCGGGCTCGCCGCGCCACCAGCTGAAATCGCCGACACGGGCGGAGAACAGCGGCAGCATCCGCACTTCCTCCCGGGCCCGCGCCAGCCGCGAGCCGAGTTCCGCGGCTTGCTGCGTGCCCAGCCGCTGCGCGAGGTCGGCGGCGCCCAGCGTCACCAGCATGCCGCGCACCTGGGCCAGCTTCTCTCGTTGCGCCCGGAACGCGGTGGCATCGAATGGCGCGCGCACGTCCTGCGGGAGCGACGCACGGATCGCATTGGCGGCCGCATCGTGCGCCAGCAAGGCGAGGCGCGCGTCGATGAGGCGCGCGACAGACGGCCGGGCGAAATCGGGCAGCGCGGGCAGCACGTCGCGGCGCAGCCGCCTGCGCGCGTCCATCACCCCGAGCGCTTCTTCGAAGGAGGCCGGCGCCGGTGCCAGGGTGCCGTCACCGCGCAACCGCATGACGGGCTCCTGCAGCAACAAGGCCAGCCCGTTGCGCAGGGCGGCGCGCTGCGGCGAGAGCTGGTAACGGCCCTGGGCCTCGTTCCACACCAGGCCGGGCTCGCCTTGGCGGCCGAACAGCGCGTCGAACTGCCGGCGGAACCGAGTGAAGGCCGCCTCGGATTGCGCGCGCGCCTGCTGCACGACCTCGGGCCCGAGCAGCGCCATGCCAGCGGCCTGGTCCATCAACGCCTGGTGCGCGGGCCCCGTGGCCAGACGGCCTTCACGCATCCAGGCGGTGCCGCCGCGCGCCAGCAGCGCTTCCTGCTGCTGCATCAGCGTGAGCACGGACGAGAGGCGCTGCAGGCCCACGACAAAGGGCTCCTGCCGTCGCAGCTCGAACATGCCCGCGCTGCGGTCGAGCAATGACTGCTCCAGCGCCAGCAGTTCGTTCTGCGCGAGCAGCCGCGCGTCCAGGGCCGCCGAGCCCTGCAGCAGCGTGCAACGCGCCGCGGCCTGCATCGCGGTAACCAGCTGCGAAGGCGGCGCACCGCCGGCGCGGCTGATGGCGTTGAAGAGTTCGACGCTGCGCGTGAGCGGCCCGGGCAGGTCGGCATCGAGCGTGTAGCGCACCAGCCGCCGCAGGTGGACGATGCCTTGCGCGCCCGGATCCTGGTGCAGCGCCTGCCAGGCCTGCACGGCCGACTCCAGCTCGCCCAGCGATCCGATCCAGTCGCGCAGCGCCGCGAATTCGGGCTGGTTCTCGGCGGTGTTGCCGGGCGCGGTGGACGCGCGCGAGGGCGCCGGCGCGCCGCATTCGATCGGCTCGCGCAAGGCCGCGCCGCCGGGCGCGAGGGGTGCGCCCGTCAGGCGTGCGGCGCGGGCGAGCAGTTCGCGGCGAAGGGTGTCCAGCACGATGTCGGCGAACTCGCGTTCCATGCGCTCGGCCAGGCGTTCCTCGAGGTCGTCGAAGTAGTTCCAGGAGCCGGGAACGGACAGCGTCCACCAGGTGTCGCGGCGGACTTTTTCCAGCGCGGCGAGCAGCCCCAGCGCCTTGCGCCGGTACCACTGCGGATCGATCTGGTCGCGCTGCGACACGCGCGCGCGGAACTCCTTGTCGGCCTCCAGCTGCATCAGCGTGCGCGTCAGCTGCGCCTGCCAGTTTTCGAGCTGCACGGTCGCGCCGACGAGGCCCAGGAACCACGCGACCAGCAACGCGATGGCGACCTGCCGCGCATCGATGCGTACCGCGCGCAACCGCGCGACCACCCGCCGCCAACCGCTCATCCCTGGCCTCCGCCGGCAGCCGGGGCATCCAGCAGTCTGCGCACCGGCCAGGTCTCCCACCACCACAACGCCTGCGAAAGCGCCAGCAGGACCAGCGCGGCGACCAGCACGCCTGCCCAGCGCGCGGCGAACCGGCGGATGCGGCCGTGCGGCCGATCGGGCGGTGTTGGTGGTTGCAACGTGGTTCCCTCCGGCCTGCGGCGGCCTCGAAATCAAGACTATGCACGGCTGGCTTGGCCGTGTCGGTGCGGGCGCCGTCGCCGCGGGGAGTCGATCGGCGCCGGCTTTGCAAGTCTAGATGCCCGCGGGGCGCGCCATCGTGCTCATCCGGTCCACGGGTTTGAGCGTGAGGGTGCGGACGTCGGCGCCTTGCAGGACCGTGAGGCGCACTTCCGCATCGGGCGCCGCGCGGTCCCAGAGCTTCTTGTAGAACTCTTCCAGCGTGGCGACCTTGGCGCCGTCGACCTCGAGCACCACGTCGCCCGCGCGCATGCCGCCGGCTTCCGCGGGGCTTTCCCGGTTGACGCGAACCACCCTCACCCGACCGCTCTGTTCGCTGGAAGTGAGCCCGAGCCAGGGACGCCGGCTCTGGCGGCTGATGCCGTTCTGCTGCAGCTCGGCCAGGATGGGTTTGAGCAGGTCGACGGGCACGAACATGTTGCCCGGGAGGGGACGTCCTTGGCCCGACGCATCGCCCACGAACAGACTGCCGACACCGAGCAGCTCGCCACGCTGGTTGAACACGGGCGCTCCACTGTGGTTGCCGATCGGCGGGCTGGTGAACAGGGCCGACTCGATGTGGTACTCCCAGTAGCCGGAGAAGGGTCGCTTGTCGACCACCTGCGTAAGGCCGACGCCCCCGTCCTCGCCGCCGATCGCCGCCATCACGGCGTCGCCGGTCTTCATGTCTGCGATCGAGCCCAGCGGCACCGGCGCGATGCCGCGCAAGGGCAGCAGCGGCCGGATCAGGCCGAAGCCCGTGGCCAGGTCGTAGGCGACAGCGCGGGCGGGCACGGTGCGCTTGTCGAGCGTGACGATCTGGATGTTCTCGGCCTCCAGCATCAGGTAGCCGATGGTGAGGACCAGGCCATCGGGACCGATCACCACGCCGGAGCCGCTGCGCTGCCGTCCGAGCGTTTCGGCCGATCGCGCCCCCGGCGTTGCGCTGACTTCCACCCCGACCACTGCTGCATGCGCACGCGTCAGCGCGTCGATCGCGGCCTGCTGCTGCGAGCCCGGCGTGGCGGCGTCCGCGAGCGGCAGCGCGCCCAGCACGAGCGCTGCGGCGACGCAGCACCGGAACCCGATTCGGGCCAGCATCACCAGGCGAGCGGACGACATGGCAGCTCCTTGCGAAGGGGGTCTGCAAGGATGCGCCAACGGTGGTGTCCCTGCAACCGCATCGGCAGGCCTCACCCCAACCGCAGCCTAGAATCCGGCCCCGATCACGTCTTCAGGAGCGATTCGTCCATGCCCACTTACCTGGAACTCAAGGAGCAGGCCGAGAAGCTGCTCGCGCAGGCGGAGCAGATGCGCCGGCAGGAGACCGAGGAGGCCATCGCCGACATCAAGGCCAAGATCAAGGCCTATGGCCTGACGGCGCAAGACCTCGGGCTGACGACCGCGAGCTCTTCCGCAGGCCAGCGTGCGACGCGCCGTTCGACTGCCAAGAGCGCCTCGCCCGCCAAGTACCGCGGGCCCAACGGCGAGACCTGGTCGGGCGGTCGCGGGCGCAAGCCGCAGTGGGTGGTGGACGCGCTGGCCAGGGGCAAGAAGCTCGAGGACTTCGCGATCCGCTGAAGCTTCGGCGAAGGGCTACCGGGACGGCGTGTCGGCCTACACGGCCGTGGGAAACTGCCGAGCCACACGACGAGACTCAGCCTTACTGCGCTGGCTCGGCTGTTCGACCACTATGACAGCGGGATCGGTCCTTGGTTACGGTCCCAGCCATGGAGGTTCTTCGCCCGGCCGCGCGCCGGGCGTCTTTTTTTGAGGCACTGGCGCAATGCATCAACCCGGGCTTCAGGTCAGGGCCAGGTTGCGCCAGCCCTGCACGCCATCCACCTCCACGTAGGGCTGCTCACGGTCCAATGCCAGGATCGCGGGCCGCTCGATGTCCAGGGACCATCCGCGGCCTTGCAGCAGGTCCATGAGCCGGCCTTCGATCTGCCTCGAGTGGGTGCCGATCACCATGTAGGCCACCTTGCTCGAGATGAAGTCCAGCCCGCTGCGCACGACATCGACCTCCGCCCCCTGGATGTCGATGTGCAGCAGGTCCAGGCGCCTGTCGCCGGCCACGGAGGCCAGCGACATGGAGCGCAATTCCGTATGGGTCTTCTCGCGCGCGGCACGCTCGCGCTGCTCAGCGGTGGCGTCGAAGACCGCCTGCAGTCCCCACGAGTGTCCAGCCTTGTCCTGCAAGGGAAACAGGGCGTAGCCGTCGGTGCCGGACGCGATCGCATGATGCAAAGTCACTTCATCTGGCGTGAGGCCGTTCAACTGGGCGGCCTCCCTGGCGAATGCGACGTGCCCCGGATCGCCTTCGACGCCGATGGCATGCACGCTGCGTCCGTGCCGCTTCGCGGGGACGCAGGAGTTGACCATCCAGCATCCCCAGCCGCAGCCCAGTTCCGCCATCGTGAAGCTGCCTTTCGAGAGGTCGATCGCGCGCAGCACCGCCCCGAACTCCGCGATGTCCGCGTGCCAGTTCGCCGGCAACGGCATGGGCTGCACTTCGCGAGGCATGCTGCCCAGGATCGCCGGCAGGAACTTCGGGGCGATCGCGACATCGAGGAAGTTCACGATAAGGTCCGCCCGCGGCTTCGGCTGCGGGGCCGCGTACTTGTGCATGAGCGCGACCGGGTCGAAGCGTGCGCGGTAGTGCCAGAACGGGCTGCTGTGACGCTGCCTGAATTCCACCGAGGAGGCGATGGACCGTGCGATCGCCTCGACGCTGCCTAACCCGCCGTAGGCGCGAATCGCGCTGGGCTCGGGGTCCCGGCCGAGGAGGGCGCGGAACAGTGCCACAACGGATTTACCCGGAGACGCGGGAAGTGAGAATCCGAAGCGGGAATACCACTGGCGCGGTTTCATCTTGACTGTTTTGGGTTTTCCTGACGGGATGATATTGGCTGCCCCGGCGCTTCTCGAAGACACAGACGGGCGGTGGTTCTCCCCCATCCGCTTCAGGTCACGCAGATCAGAACATCAGCGGCCATGTAACTCGCATCCATGGGACGAGCGTGGTCGCCCAGCATTTCCTGCAGCACGATTCACTCGGTCAGTGCCCGGCACGGCCTACGCGAGTGCGCGCGGCGGCTCGCATCCGCTACCATTCCTTCAATGGTCTCCCGCTTCCTTCCTCGGGCCGTGAACGGCCTGTTGCGGCCCTCCGGGCTTCAAGTAGTCAGAACCTCAACGCTTCACGCGCACGTCGAACTCGAAAGGCGCATCGCCGAACTGGAGCGCCGGCTGGCCCGTGCGGACGAACAGCGGCAGCAGGACGAAGCCACGGTTCAGAACATCATCCGCTACGCCATGAAGGCCCACTGGCGCACGGTGGACCTGATCGACCGCGTCTCGGGCGACGACGAGCCGAAGGCGTGCGCCCTGTGCGGGTACGCGGACGGCGGGTTCCAGGAAGTGGTCAGCGAGTGCATCTTCTCCGGCGGGCGGCTGCTGCGCCATGTCTGCCCAAGGTGCGACGTCATCTTCGGCCCTCAGAAGGTGCTGGCTTTGGACGAGTCGATGCTGGACCTCGACTACCGCATGCTGTACCGGACCTACTCGGAGGGCGACTCCACGGAATCCATCATCCGGACGTTCCACCTGCTCAGGCCTCGCAAGGAAGGGGTCTATCTGGACTTCGGTTCCGGCGGTGCCTGGTCGGCGGCGATCCAGCGTTTGAGGCAAGAGGGCTGGAACATCTTCGGCTTCGAGCCGAGCGTGCCCGTCTCGTCCGAATTCGTGTTCACCAAGTGGGAAGAGATTGAGTCCCGCAGATTCGCCGGCATCCTGACGCACAACGTCCTCGAACACCTGTTCGATCCGGCCGGTACAACTCGCCGGCTCGGCCAGCTACTTGAACCCGGCGCGCGCTTAGTTCACACCACTCCGTGCTTTGAGTACCTGTACGAGTACACGCGCTTTCACGTCTTCTTCTTTACGGGCAGGTCTCCGCAGGTGCTGGCGGAGCGGGCCGGGATGAAGATCGAGGAGTGGGTGCGCGATGGCGAGTTCATGGCCTGCATCATGCAGCGGGCATAGCTCCTTGTGCTATGGGTGACGGGAGTGCACGGTCACCCCTTCCCCGTGCGATATTGGCTGCGCTTATCCATTAGTGGCCGCCGCAGCCGCCGACTGGATACTGTCGAGACACCCAATCAAGTCGTCGATGTCCAGCGGCTTGACGAAATGGAAATCGAACCCGGCCTCGAGCGCCCGCGCCTTGTCCGCGTACTGGCCCCAGCCAGTCAGCGCGATCAGCGTCGGCGCGCCTTTCGGCATCGCGGCACGGATGGCGCGCGCGGCTTCGTAGCCGTTCATGACCGGCATGCCGATGTCCATCACCACCGCCTCGGGACGCTGCTGCTGGACCGCTGCAACGGCCTGCGCGCCGTCGTGGGCGACCTCGACCGACGCGCCTTGCAAGGTGAGCAAGGCTCCGAGCGTACTGGCCGCGTCCAGTTGTCGTCCACCACCAGGATGCTGCGTTTCAGGCTGGCCGGTCTCGAACGCTGCTGCAAGGCCTGCACTCCCGGCGCGTTCACCATGACGGGAACGCTGAGCACGAATTCGCTGCCGCGGCCGGGTCCGTCGCTGCGCGCCGTGAGCGTCCCGCCGTGCAGTTCCGCGAAGGCGCGCGTGAGGTGAAGCCCCAATCCCAGTCCGCTGGTCGGCTCGCCCACGGTGCGCGACTGGGAGAACATGTTGAAGATGCGGCCCAGGAATTCCGGCTCCAGGCCCTTGCCGTTGTCGCGCACCAGGAACTCCGCCACCGGCGGATTCAGGTTCACCGACAAGGTGATCTCGCCCGATGGCGGCGTGAACTTCGCGGCGTTGACCAGCAGGTTGGCGACGCTCTGTACCAGCCGGACGTGATCGGCGTACAAGTCCACCCGGGGGTCCGGGCGATGGATCGTCAGCCGGTGCGCCTTCGCCGTGATGCCTTCCTGTGCGAGCTCCACGGCGTGCCGGATCACTTGCTCGACGGTCGTCACCGAGCGCTGCAGCTCCAGCTTGCCGTTCGTGATCCGTGCGATGTCGAGCAGGTCGTCCACCAGCCGCTTCAGGTGGCTCACCTGGCGATCCACGATCCCCGTGAGCTTTTCGGTCTGCGCCGAAGGGTGCAGGCGCAGCAGGATGGCCATCGCGTTGTTGATCGGCGCGAGGGGATTTCGCAGCTCGTGCGCCAGCGCGGCGAGGAATTCATCCTTGCGCTGGCTGAGCGCACGCATCTCGTACTGACGATCGCGAGCGCGCAGGGCCGAACGGGCGGCGCTGATGATGGCCATGGTGCGCACCGGCCGCTCGAGCAGCGTCACGTTGCCCAGCTTCTCGATCGCGCGCTGCGCCTCCAGCGAGTCGGCGCCATGCTTGGCCAGCAGCAGGATCGGGAGGTCCGACCACGCCGGCTGCTGCCCGAGGTGCTCCGAGAGGACGCCCATCGTCGCGGGACTGAGGACTTCCTCTCCCAGCATGAGGGCACCGGCCCCGAGCCGCAGTTGCGCCGTGAGCTTGGCCGGAGTGTCGCAGTGGGCCACTTCGAGGGCCGCCGCCCGGAAGACCTTCTCGACCAGCATCGCATCGCGGCCGGGCGGGCCATACACCACGATTCGCCGTTCCATCAGCTTTTCGCGTCGGGGACCGCGAGGCCCGCCACTGGCAGGGGTACGCCCGTCAGCACCCCGCGGTAGCCGCGCAGGATCTCACCCACCTCGATGCCCTTCGAAGACATCGAGAAGGCCCTGATGGTGCGTTCATGAACGCTGCCTCGCTTCTTGAAGACGGACACGGCCTGCCGGATCTCGCCGTTGTCCTCGAAGTAACGAAGCATCAGCACGTTGTCGGCGATGTAGCTCGCGTCCATCGCCGAGGACATCTGTCCGCCCAGCATCCCCTGCTGCACCGCCACCAGCACCGTCATCACCTGGTGCTGGCCGAGGTACGTCAGCAGCTCGTGCAGGTGCGTTGTCAGGAAGCGCTCGTCGGGGACGGCATTGAGGAAGCCGTTGAGGCTGTCGATCACCACGACCTTCGCACCCGCTTCGACGGCCTTGCACACGGCGGCGGAGAACTGCCCGGGCGAGAGTTCGGCGGGATCCACCTGCTGCACGGTGAGGGCGCCCGACTCCATCGCCTCGCGTATGCCCAGGTTCAGGCCGTCGCTGCGGTGAAGCATGTTGCTGGCGGATTCCTCGAAGAGGAATATGGCCGCGCGTTCGCCCTTGGCGATCGCGGCGGCCACGAATTGCGAAGCGAGCGAAGACTTGCCCGTGCCGGGAGGGCCGACGACCAGGGTGCTGGTCCCTTGCTCGATGCCGCCGCCGAGCAGCTGGTCGAGCTTGGGCAGGCCCGTGCTCATCTGTTTGCGATCCGTGATGCCGCGCGACTGGGCCGCGACCAGGCGGGGATGCACGGCCAGGCCACCGCGCACCAGGTTGTAGTCGTGCATCCCGCCCAGGAAGCTGCGGCCGCGGAACTTCACGACGCGGATGCGCCTTCGCTCGGCGCCGTAGTCCTTCACCAGGTGATCGAGCTGGATGACGCCGTGGGCGATGCTGCGCACCTGCAGGTCGCCGGAAGCCGACGAAGTGCGGTCGTCCAGCAGCAGCACGGTGCACTGCCGGTTGGAGAAGAACTGCTTGAGGGCCAGCACCTGTCGCCTGTATCGCAGCGGGGAGTCGGCGAGCAACTGCAATTCCGACAGCGAATCCAGCACGATGCGGCTGGGCTTGAGCTCATCCACTGCTGCCAGGATCAGCTTGAGGGTGCTCGCCATCTCCACCTCCGAGGGATGGAAGGTGGTGTACTGCTGCTCGGCGGCCAGCAGGTCTTCGGTCGGAAGGACCTCGTGGATGTGGATGCCGGCCACGTCGATGCCGTGCGACCGCGCGACAGCGGCCAGCTCTTCGCGGCTCTCGGCCAGGGTGATGTACAGAACCCTTTCGCCGGAGCGGACGCCTTCGTTGAGGAACTGGAGGCCGGTAGTGGTCTTGCCGGTTCCGGGCTCACCCTCGACCAGGTAGATGCGGTGCGGCGTGAGCCCGCCGCCAAGAATCACGTCCAGTCCCGCTATACCCGTGGAAAGAAGGTCGGGTGCGCCTGCTGGGTTCATGTGGAGCCTTTCAATAACCCCGCGCACGCATGCTTGGGCCATCAACGTGCGGCCCTTCAGGTTTATCCCATCCTAACAGCACGATTCGCAGGCGTGCGGGAGCTGGCGCGCCCGTCCTGCAGAGCTGAAAGGCTTGCTATGAGCGCCAGCGCCACGCCGGCCTATTCTGAAGCGGAATATGTCTTATCGCGGAGCTGAGGCTTCCGCGGGCCTCCCCCCGCCGCATACATTGGCGCGGCAAAGCGACCACGCACACCGCAACTGAGCCAACGAGCAATGCTGAACCTGAACTTCCATCCCGCCGGGCGCCACTTCCTGCAGATCCCCGGGCCATCACCGGTGCCCGACCGGCTGCTGCGGGCAATGAGCTATCCAACCATCGATCACCGCGGGCCGGAGTTCGGCGCTCTCGGCCGCCTCGTGCTGGCCGGCATCAAGCGCATCTTCAAGACGCAGCATCCCGTGGTGATCTACCCGGCCTCCGGCACGGGCGCGTGGGAAGCGGCACTTTCCAACACCCTCAGCCCGGGCGACCAGGTCCTCATGTACGAGACCGGCCACTTCGCCACGCTGTGGAACAAGATGGCGCTGCGTCTCGGGCTGAAGCCGGAGTTCCTGCGCTACCCGGGGGCGGACCCGCACCTGCCCGAAGCGCCGGGCTGGCGCCATGGCGTGCAAGCGAGCCTGATCGAGGAGCGGCTGCGTCGCGATGCCCGGCACGCGATCAAGGCGGTCTGCGTGGTGCACAACGAGACCTCCACCGGCGTCACTTCCGATATCGCCGCGGTGCGGCGCGCCATCGATGCGGCCGGGCACCCCGCACTGCTGTTGGTGGACACCATCTCCGGCCTGGCGTCCGCCGACTACCGGCACGACGAGTGGGGCGTGGACGTGACCGTGAGCGGCTCGCAGAAAGGCCTGATGCTGCCCCCGGGCATCAGCTTCAACGCAGTCTCGCCCAAGGCGATCGCCGCCAGCCGGACCGCGACGCTGCCGAAGTCCTTCTGGGCCTGGGACGAGATCATCGACATGAACCAGACCGGCTACTGGCCGTACACGCCCAACACCAACCTGCTGTACGCGCTGGCCGAATCCATCGAGATGATCGAGGCGGAAGGTCTGGAGCAGGTCTTTGCCAGGCACCAACGACTCGCTGCTGCCTGCCGCGCCGCGGTCCAGGCCTGGGGCCTGGAAATCCAGTGCGCGGACCCGGCCGTCTACTCGCCGGTGCTCACCGGCGTGCTGCTGCCGCAAGGCGTGGACGCCGACAAGGTGCGCCAGGTCGTCTACCAGAGCTTCAACATGTCGCTCGGTGCCGGCCTGGGCAAGGTGAAAGGGCGCATGTTCCGCATCGGGCACCTCGGCGAATGCAATGACCTGGCGCTGGTGGCGGCACTCGGTGGCTGCGAGATGGGGCTGAAGCTGGCGGGCGTGCGCGTGCGCGAGAGCGGCACGCTCGCGGCCCTGGAATATCTTGGCTCCACCGCGACCCGCCAGGATCGCGCCTCGTAGCGCGCGGGGCGATCGCGCGAGCGCGCCCGCCTGGCATCGCGGCCGGCGGGCGCAGCCGCTCGAGCCGCTAGCCGCTAGCGCGCGCCCGCCTGTTCCAGCATCTGCACCATGCGCGTGAAGCCCCGGGCGCGGGCGAGCTGCAGGGGCGTGTTGCCCTGCCGGTCACGCAGCCCGAGGTTGGCGCCGGCATCGATCAGCGCCTGCAGCGTCTGCTGGTGCCGCGGGCCGCCGTCGCCCAGCACGATGGCCTCGATCACCGCGGTCCAGTGCAGGTTGTTGACGTGGTCCAGGGGCGCGCCGGCGGCGATCAACTGCCGCACGACGCCTGCGTGCCCCAGGTGCGCCGCGGCAATGAGCGCCGTGCCGTCGTAGCGGCTGGTGACCTGCCTGGCGCTGGCGCCGAGTGACAGCAGCAGGCGCAGCGTTTCCTCGTCGTCGGCCACGGACGCGATCGTGACGGCGTCGTAGCGATCGCGTTCCAGCGCATCCAGGTTGGCGCCGGCCGCCGCCAGCAGCCGGATCGCCTCGCGTTGGCGCGCGAAGGTGGCCACGTGCACGGGCGTGCGGCCGCGCCCGTCGCGGCTGTCCAGGAGGGCCTTGTCCGTTGCGAGCTTGCGGATCTCCGGCAGGTTGCCGGCATGGGCTGCGGCATGCAGCCCGGCGTAGCCGGCCACTTCCGCCGCATCGGGCGCGACCTGGGCCGCAACCGGCGCCACGGCGCCCGGCAAGAGGCCGCACGCCGCGGCTCCGAGCAGCGCCTGCAGCAGGCTCCTGCGGGTGGGGGTCATGTTCATCTCCGGTCCTTCAGCTTACGTCGGCAGGTCATTGGCGCGCTCGCGGGCGGCAAACGGCGCACTCCTCGTCGGGGTGGCGGGGAGCGCCGCGAGGCGCTGCCGGTACGCTTCCAGGTCCCGGATGGGCCGGGTGGCGACGCGGTCCTGCGCGGCCGCTTCGGCCACGGCCGGCGCGATTCGGGCGATCAGCCTCGGATCGAACGGGGTGGGGATCAGGTAATCGGGGCCGAACGAAAGCGTCCTCGCCCCGTAGGCCGCACGGACCTCCGGCGTGGTTTCTTCCCTGGCGAGGGCCGCGATCTGCCGCACGCACGCCAGCTTCATCCTGTCGGTGATGCGGGTGGCGCCGCAATCCAGTGCGCCGCGGAAGATGTACGGGAAGCACAGCACGTTGTTCACCTGGTTCGGGTAGTCCGAGCGGCCGGTGGCGATGATGCAATCGGGGCGAACCGACTTCGCGACCTCGGGCCGGATCTCCGGCTCCGGGTTGGCCACCGCAAGGAGGACGGGCCGCTGCGCCATCGTGTCCAGCATGGCGGCCGTCAGCACGCCCGCCGCCGAACAGCCCAGGAACACGTCGGCCCCGCGCACGGCTTCCGCCAGGGTGCGCAGCGTCGTCTCGCGGGCATACCCCTGCTTGGATTCGTCCATCCTCCCCGCGCGGCCGCGGTAGATCACGCCGGTGGAGTCGCAGGCCAGGACGTTCTCGCGACGCAAGCCCAGTTCCACCATCATGTCCAGGCAGGCGATGGCGGCTGCACCGGCGCCCGAGACGGCGAGCTTCACTTCACGGATGCCCTTTCCCGTCAGCTCCAGCGCGTTGAGAAGCGCCGCCGCCGTGGTGATGGCGGTGCCGTGCTGGTCGTCATGGAACACCGGGATCTTGAGCCGCTTGCGCAGTTCGCGCTCGATGTAGAAGCACTCGGGCGCCTTGATGTCCTCCAGGTTCACGCCGCCAAGCGTCGGCTCCAGGGCGGCGATGATGTCGACGAGCCTGTCCGGGTCCTTCTCCGCCAGCTCGATGTCGAACACGTCGATGCCCGCGAACTTCTTGAACAGGCAGGCCTTGCCCTCCATCACGGGCTTGGCGGCCAGCGGCCCGATGTCGCCCAGGCCCAGCACCGCCGTGCCGTTGGTGATCACGCCCACCAGGTTGGCCCGCGAGGTGTATTCGGCCGCCAGTTCCGGATTGGCCTGGATGTCCAGGCAGGGATACGCGACGCCCGGCGAGTAAGCGAGCGACAGGTCGCGCTGGTTCTCCAGCGGCTTGGTCGGCGTGACGGAAATCTTCCCGCGTTGGGGGCTGAGGTGGTATTCGCGCGCGGCATCGCGCAGCGCGTTCTCCTGGGACGAAAAATCCATTGTCGAAAATACCTAGAGTTGAACGAAGGCTTCGCCGATGCCATCGAAGCGCACCTGCACGGCATCGCCGGCACCGGCCGGCAACATGCCGCACCAGGTCCCGGTGGTCACGACGCTGCCACGCCGCAGCGGCCGGCCGTCGCTCGTCGCGTGGCGCAGCCAGGCCGACAGCAGCCACGTGGGGTCCTGCAGCGAGTGCGTGCCGCGGAAGATGCGAGGTTCAGCGCTGCCGATGCTCACCCGGCAGACCTGCTCGTTCCAGTCACGCGGCTGCCAGGGTCGCCATTCGCCGAGGACAAGCGCGCCGTGCGATTGCAGGTCCGCAAGCTTCAGCAGCGCCGGTGCATCCAGCGCCTGCGCCCACCGCGAATCCACGATTTCGATCGAAACCGCCACGGCATCGATCAGCGAAACGGCTTGCGCATGCGAGAGGCTGGCAGCCGCTTCCGCAGTGACATCGGCGCGCAGGCTCAGCGCGACCTCGGCCTCGATGAGGCGGAGGCGAAAAGGGTGGCTGCGTGCGTCGGCCGGGCTGGGCCACACCGCCGGCGGCAGCAGCTGCGCATGCGTCATTGCAGCAGTGCGCGAGGGACCGCCCGACTTCCAGAACGGCGAACTCGCGTTCGCGGCGCCGAGCTGCCCTGCGACCAGGCGCTGCACCTCGTAGGCGTCCTCCGGCGACTCCAGCAGCGGCGCCAGGGCCACGGCGTCCGCCGGCGGGCCGCCGCGCCTTGCGTCCAGCAGGGCGCTCGCGACGACCGCGGTCTTGGAGCGCACGTGCGTCTCAACCATCCGCCCGGACATTGGCTTCCTTCGCGACCTTCGCCCATTTGGCGATCTCGGAGCGCATGAGTTCGGCGAACCGCTGCGTCGAGCCGCCGCCGTCCTCCACGCCGAAGCCGTCGAACCGCTCGCGCACGTCGGGCATCGCCAGCACGGTCTGGATGTCCTGGTTCATCTTCTGCGCGATGGCCGCCGGCAGCTTGCCGGGCCCGGAGATGCCGTACCAGTTGAAGGTCTCGAAATCGGCGAAGCCCTGCTCCTGCATCGTCGGGACGTCCGGATAGGCCTTGACGCGCTTGGCGCGGGTCTGCGCGATGGCGATCGCGCGGCCCGACTTCACGTGCGGCGTGGCGGCCGTCATGGTCTCGAAGCTGTAGTTGATCTGGCCGCCGATCAGGTCCGTCAGCAGCGGGCCGCTGCCCTTGTACGGCACGTGCAGGGCGTCGACCTTGGCACGCAGCTTGAACAGCTCCAGCGCGAAGTGCTGCGCCGTGCCCGGGCCGGCGGAGCCGAAGGTGACCCTGCCGGGCTGCGCCTTGCACAGCTCCACGATGTCCTTCACCGTCTTCGCACGCTGCTGCGTGCCGGCGATCAACAGGTTGGGCGTGAGGCCCAGCAGCGCCACCGGCACGAAGTCGCGCTCGGGGTGGTAGCGCAGCTTGGGCAGCACCGCCGGTGCGAGCGCGTGGCTGTTGATCGTGGTGAGCAGCAGGGTGGTGCCGTCGCTCGCCTGCTGCGCGACGTATTCGGCGGCCAGCGTTCCCGACGCACCCGCCTTGTTCTCGATCACCACCGGTTGCTTCCAGATCTCGCCCAGCTTCTGGCCCACCACGCGGGCCAGCGCGTCGGCGCCGCCGCCGGGCGGGAAGCCCACCACGATCCTGATCGGCCCGCTCGGCCAGGCCTGCGCTCGCAGCGCAGGAGTTGCGGCAAGAACGGCGGCGGCTGTTCCCGCCTGCAGCAGAAGGCGTCTTTGCATGTTTGTCTCCTTTTGGATGGATGCTTGAATGTCAGAGGGCGGGCCAGCGGTCCGCCCAGGGATGCGCCGCCTCGTAGGCGGCGCCCAGGTCCAGCAGGGTGTCGTCGCTACCGTAGCGGCCCACCAGCTGCATGCCGATCGGAAGGCCCTCGCGCGAGGGCTCGCACGGCACGGCCAAGCCGGGCAGGCCGGCGGCGTTGACCCAGCCGGTGTAGACGGCGTGGCCGCGCGGACCGACTTCCTGGCCGGCGATGTGCGTCGGATAGGCGTCTTCCGCCTTCCAGGGCAGCGCAGCCGCCGAGGGAAGCACGATCACGTCGATGTTGTCGAACAGGGCCAGGCTGTCGCGCCGCAGCTTCTTCACCTGTTCCAGGATCTGCCAGAGGCGGGTGGCCGGCAGCTGCCTGCCCTGTTCCGCCATGTCGAGGTACTTGGGCGAGGCCTGCGCCGCCCAGTCGGGATGGCGCTCGAACAGCTGCGCAAGGCCGACCTGCCCGATCTGCGGCCAGGCCTGCGCGTAGAAGTCCAGGTCCAGCGGGAGCGCGCCGGTCTCGACCCGGTGGCCGAGCGCGGCGAGCCGGCTCACCGCCTGGCCCACGCTGTCGGCGATCTGCGGATCGAGCGGCGCGGAACCGAAGCGCTCCACGTACAGGATGCGCAGCTGTGCCGAGGGCCGCGCCGGCGAACGCGCCTGTTCGGCGGCCAGCGAGGAACGGTCCACCGCCGCCGGACCGCGCATCACGTCGAACAGCATGCGCGCGTCGGCGACCGTGCGGGTGAGCGGCCCGATCACCTCGAAGTCCAGCAGCAGGCTGGGCAGCACGTGCTCACGCGGCACCGCGGACAGCGAAGGCTTCAGGCCCACCAGGCCAGTGTGCGACGCCGGTCGGCGGATCGAGCCGCCGCCGTCCTGGCCGATGGCCAGCGGCGTGATGCCGGCCGCCACCGAGGCGACCGCGCCACCGCTGGAACCGCCAGGCGTGAGGTCCAGGTTCCAGGGATTTCGCGTGACGCCGAACACCGGGTTGGCGGTGTAACCCTCCAGCGCGAACTCCGGCACGTTGGTCTTGCCGATCACGAGGGCCCCGGCCGCGCGGGCACGGGCGACCGAGAGTTCGTCCTGCCCGGTGGCGTGCGAGCGCAGGGCTGGGCAACCCCAGGTCGTCGGCAGGTCCTGCGTGTACAGGCTGTCCTTCACCGACAGCGGGATGCCGTCGAGGGCGGACAACGGCCGGCGACGCGCATGCCGAGCCGTGGAGACCTCCGCTTCCCGCAGGAAGTCCTGGTCGCGCCGTGCCACGACCGCGTTGATGCGCGGGTTCACCGCCTCCAGCCGTGCCAGGCAGGCCCGTGCCACGGCCAGGGGCGTCAGGCTCCCGTCGCGAAAGCCCGTTTGCATGTCGGCGGCGGACAGGCGCCAGAGATTGCGGTCTTCCATCTCACATCCGCGAAGGCAGCCAGGTCACGATCTGCGGGAACGCGGTCAGCAGCAGGGTGAACAGGATCATGATCACGGCGTACGGCAGCGCACCCCAGATCGCGTCCTTGATGTCGCCCTTGTCCGGCCGGATCCCGTGCACCACGAACAGGTTCATGCCCACCGGCGGCGTGATCAGCCCGAGCTCGCACATGAGCACGATGAAGATGCCGAACCAGATCGGGTCGATGCCCAGCGCCACCGCGATCGGGTAGGTGATCGGGATGGTCGCGACCTGCATCGAGAGCACGTCCATGAACATGCCCAGGACCAGGTAGAACAGGATCAGCGCCAGGATCAGGCCCGTCTTCGACAGCCCCAGGCCGGCCACCCACTTCGTCATCGCCTCGGCCACGCCCGTCAGGCTGATCGCCAGGTTCAGGATGAACGCCGCGGTGATGATCAGCAGGATCATGCCGCTGATGCGCGCGGTGGAGATGAAGCAGGTGCGCAGCAGCTCCAGGTTCAGCCGGCCGGAGTGCCAGGTGAACGCCAGGGCCGCCATCACGCCCAGGGCCGCGCTCTCGGCCGCGGTGGCGATGCCGAAGTACAGGCTTCCCATCACGATGCCGAACACCACCATCGGGGGCACCAGGTGGACGAGCGCGCGCAGTCGCTCGCCCAGCGGCACGTGCGCCTCGCGCTTGACGTCTCCGCTCATCACGGCCTGGATGTAGATCCACACCATGAACAAGCCGGTGAGCAGCAGGCCGGGGATGATGCCCGCGATGAACAGCTGGCCGATCGAGTTGTTCGTGAGCGACCCGTAGACGATCATGTTGACCGAAGGCGGGATCAGGATGCCCAGCGTGCCGCCCGCCGCCAGCGAACCCAGCGAAGAACGCATCGAGTAGCCGCGCTTTTGCAGCGAGGGCAGCGCGACGGTGCCCACCGTCGCCGCCGTGGCCACCGAAGACCCCGAGGTCGCGGCGAACAGGGCGCAGCTGCCGATGTTCGTGTGCAGCAGGCCACCGGGCAGACGCCCGAGCCACGCCGACAACGCGATGTACATGCGATCGGCGATCCCCGACCGCAGCAGCAGCTCGCCCAGCAGCACGAACAGCGGGATGGACGTCAGCAGGTTCTCGTTCTGAACGCCCCAGACCACCGGGGCGATCGAGTCCATGAAGGGGGCGCCATACGCGGCGATGCCGCCGACGATGCCGATCACCGCCATGGACACCGCGATGGGCATGCCCACCAGCATCATGCCCAGCATGGCGAGGAAGGCGAATCCGATCACCATCACGTTCACGGCTTGTCTCCTTCGGCCCCCTGGCGCTGCACCAGGTCATCCAGTTCTTCCTTCAGCTCCTCCTTCGCGCTCTTCGGATGGAAGTCGCGGTTGAGGAGGTCGATGCGGCCGCCGAACAGCAGGGCGGTCGCGCGCAAGGCATAGACGAGGGCCAGCAAACCGAAGATCAGCAAGCCTCCATACCACACGCCCTGCGGAATGATCAGCGGAGTGGCCCAGGGCGTCTGCGCCGTGCTGCGGTATTGCAGCGTGTCGCCGATGACCTTGAACGCCACCCAGCTGATGAACAGCCCGAAGACGGCAAGCGAGACGATCGACACCCAGTTCAGCACCGCCTGCACGCGCGGCGGGAACTTGTCGTGGAACACGTCCACGCGGATGTGCGCGCGGCCCATCAGGGCGAGGCTGAAGGCGATGGTGGAGCCCACCGCCAGCGCATAGCCGCCCAGTTCGTCGGCGCCCTGCAGCGAGATGTTGAACAGCTTGCGTGCAAGGGTCTCGACGGTGACCACCACCGCCAGCCCGATGAAGATCGTCCCGAAGACGGTGGCGAGCACCGTCTCGGTCCGGTCCCTCAGGCGGGCCAACCCGCCGGAGGCCGCGGCCTCCGGTGCCGGGGGCACCAGCATTTCGCTCATGTTCGCAGCCGCTTTCACTTCAGCCCCAGCACCGGTGCGACGGTGGCGTTCCACTTCTGCGAGCAGCCCGGGTTGGACTTGTCGCACACCTCGGCCCAGACCGGCAGCGACACCTTCGTCACCGCGCCGCGCACCAGCTCCAGGTCGCCGGGGGTGACGGCCACGTTGGTGAGCTTGAACTTCTTGCCGGTGGTGCACGGGTCCTTGCCCGCATTGCAGTTCAGCGCATCCTGGAACAGTTCCTCGGAATACTTCCAGATCTCGTTGGTCAGTCCGTCGAAGGCGGTCTTCAGCTTGGCCTGCTGGTCGGGCTTGAGCTGGTTCCAGGCCTTGAGCGAGATCGCGTAGCCGTTCAGGGCCATCTGGAAGCCGACGGGCAGCTGGTGCGTGGTGACTTCGGGCCAGCCGGCGGAGTTGGCGGAGCTGGGTCCGGTGATGGCGCAGTCCACGACACCGAGCGACAGCGACTGGTGGGTGTCGGCAAAGGAGACGGGAACCGGGGTGCCGCCCACCATCTCGATGAACTTGGCCAGGTTCTGGTCGTAGACGCGGACCTTCATGCCCTTGACGTCGGCCAGCTTGGTGATCGGCTTCTTGCAGAAGAGGATCTGCGGACCGAAGGGCCAGACGCCGAGGAGCTTCACGTTGAACTGCTTCTGCAGGCGCTCGTCGATGGTGCTGAAGTACGCGTCGGCCACCTTCCGGCCGGTGGCGTAGTCGGGGGCGGCTCCCACCAGGTCCAGGCCCAGGATGGTCGGCTCGTCACGCGAGTTCTGCGAGACGCGCAGCGAGACGATGTCGAACAGGCCGGCCTTCATGACGCGCAGCTGCTCGGTGTCCTTCACGCCGAGCGTGTCGATCGGCTTGTAGTCCACGTCGACCGGCAGCCCGGTGCGCTGGGCGAAGTTTTCGAAGAAGGGCTGTTCCTTGTTCTTCTGGATCAGGCCGGTGGCCAGCGGCTGGCCGATGGCCTTGAACTTGATGCGGTCCTGCGCGAGCGCCGGCAGCATCAGGCCTGCGGCCATGGCGGCCGCGACGACGGTTTTGAGGGAAGGACGGAAGGTCACGGGTGGCTCCTTTGGTGGCGAGGAAGGTTCAGCGAGAGGAATCGAGCAGCCGCGCGATGGCATCGGGCAGGCCGGCATGGGGTTTGGCGGGTGGCATGGCGAAGCTGCCGCGCAGCGCGCGGCCTGGCTTGAGCGCCGCGAGGGTTTCGGCGTGGCGCACGGCGCTGGAGACGCCGTCGACGACGGGGACGGGCAACTGGCCGTGCAGGGAGCGGGCCAGTCCCGCGAGCGGCGCGCCGGCCAGGATGATCACTTCGGCGCCGTCCTCGGCGACGGCGCGTTCGGCCAGCGCCTTCAGCGCCTGCGCATGTTCCTGCTGCACGCCGCCGATGGCGGAGATCGGGCGGTCCAGCGCACGGATGCTGGCCAGCCGCGGACCGAAGCCGCAGGCCTCGACCACTTCGCGGTACCAGGCCTGGATGCGCTGCGAGATCGCGATGATGGAGATGCGGTGGCCCAGCAGGTGGGCGCTGGCGAGCGCCGCTTCCGTCATGCCCGTCACGGGGACCGGCATGACCTCGCGCAGACCGCCGAGCCCCGGGTCGCCGAAGGCGGCGACCACGATGGCGTCGGCCCGCGCGCAGTGCTCCGCCGCCAGCTGCGCGGCGGCGTACGCCCCGATCAGCGCCTCGAAGCGGGTCTCGATGTAGGCGACGCCGAAGCGCGCGGTCAGCACCTCGACCTGCGTTCCGGGCGACGCGCTGCGCTGCGCCTCGGCGCGGATCAGGTCCGACACGCTGTCGGAGATGTTCGGGTTGATCAGCAACACGCGCATGGCCGTCTCCTCAGCCGCGCCTCGGGAGCAGCGAAGGCCTGCCGCAAGGCAGGAACTTGCCGCGGCCGGCCTTGCCGGTGAAGCTCGTGCCGTCCCACACGACTTCGCCGCGCGACAACGTGAGCCCGGGCCAGGCCCTCAGCTTCATGCCCTCATAGGGCGTGTAGTCGACCGCGTGGTGCAGCTTCCCGTTGTCCACCGTGACCTCGCGCTCGTCCCAGATCACCAGGTCTGCATCGCTGCCCACGGCGATGGTTCCCTTCCGCGGATGCAGGCCGTACGCCTTGGCGGGATTGGTGGCGGTGAGCTCCACGAACTTCTGCAGCGTGATCCGGCCACCCAGCACGCCCTCGGAATAGAGCAGCGGCAGGCGCGTCTCCAGTCCCGGGATGCCGTTGGGGATGTGGCGGAACGGCACTTCCTGGCCGCCGATCTTCTTGCCTTGGGCATCTTCGTAGCGGAACGGCGCGTGGTCGGAGGAGAACACCGTGAACAGCCCGTCCGTGAGCCCTTCCCAGATGCGCTGCTGATTGGCCCTGTCGCGCGGCGGCGGGCTGCAGACGCAGCGCGCACCAAGATAGCTGTCGTCGATACCGAGATCCTCCGCGGTGAGGAACAGGTACTGCGGGCAGGTCTCCGCGAAGATCGACAGGCCGTGGCTGCGCGCCCACCGGATCTGCTCGATCGCCTCGCGACCCGACACGTGCACGATGAGGATCGGGACGTCCACCAGCTCGGACAGCGCGATCGCGCGATGCGTGGCCTCGCGCTCCACCAGCATCGGCCGCGCGTGCGCGTGCCAGCGCGGCGCCGTGCGGCCGGCCGCTTCCAGCCGCTTGGTCAGCCACTCGATGCAGTCGGCGTTCTCCGCATGGACCATGGCGAGCGCACCGTGGGTGCGCGCGACGTCCAGCACGTCCAGGATCTGCGCATCGTCCAGCTTCAGGTCGTCGTAGGTCATGTAGACCTTGAACGAGGTGTAGCCCTCCCCGATCAGCCCCGGCAATTCGTTCGACACCACCTCAGGCGTGGGGTCGCTCACGATCAGGTGGAAGGCGTAGTCGATGCAGGCCTTGCCTTCGGCGCGGCCGTGGTAGTCGGCCACGGCGGCGCGCAGCGACTGGCCCTTCATCTGGGCCGCGAACGGGATGATGGTCGTGGTGCCGCCGCAGGCGGCCGAGCGGCTGCCCGTGGCGAAGTCGTCGGCCATCCTGGCCGGCCCTTCCATCGGCTGGTCCAGGTGGCAATGGGCGTCGACGCCCCCGGGCGTCACCGTGCGGCCGGCCGCGTCGATCTCCCGCGCACCCGCGGGCAGCTCCTGGCCCAGCAGGGCGATCCGGCCGTCGCGGATGCCGACGTCGCAGTCGAACGTGTCGCTCGCAGTTGCGACGCGGGCATTGCGGATCACGAGGTCCAGCTTGCTGCGCTCAGCCATGCCGGCCCCTTTGTTGCACCGGCTTGGTGCTGCAAAGACGCCAAGAAAGTGCAGACACGGTTGTCGACAAAACGACGCCGATCGAAAAGAGTGCGAGGGGAGAGTGCATACGGAAGGTTCCAGGGTTGAGGCAAGATTCAGGCCTTCGCCCCGGCGCGATGAGAGCGAGTTCAGGTAGCCGCACTATCGTCCAGGGCGAGCATGGCGGCACTGGTGTTTACACTAGTGTCGACAAAACTGACCTGAATTGATGGAATCGCCGCAGGCCCATCGCGCATACTCAGGCCCGGAAACTTTCGAAGGAACCCATGAGCCGTGCCCTCCGCCTGGGGGTGTTGACCCCGTCCTCCAATACGGCCCTGGAGCCGCTGACCACGGCCATCGTGGGCATGCTTCCGGGCGCCAGCGTCCATTTCTCGCGGTTCAAGGTGACGGAGATCGCGCTGGACGCCGGCGCGCTCGGGCAGTTCGACGACAGCAACATCCTGGCCGCCGCGGAGTTGCTGGCCGATGCGAAGGTGGACGCGATCGGCTGGAGCGGCACTTCCTCGGGCTGGCTCGGCTTCGATCGCGACCGGCAGCTGGTGCAGCGCATCCGGGAGCGGACCGGCATCCCGGCGACCACGGCAGTGCTGGCGCTCAACGAGCTGCTCGGCCTGCGAAAGATCACGCGGCTGGGCTTCGTCACGCCCTACACGGACGACGTGCAGCAGCGCATCGTCGCCAACTACCGCGCCCTCGGCGTCGACGCGGTGGCGGAAAGGCACCTCGGCATCCGCGTGAACCACGACTTCGCCGGCGTGGACCCGCGCAAGCTGCGCGAGCTGATGGCGCAGGTGGCGCTCGAGCGGCCCCAGGCCATCACCACGTTCTGCACCAACCTGCGGGCGGCGCAGCTCGCCCCGGACATCGAGCGCGCTCACGGCATCCCGTTGCTGGACACGGTGAGCACCACGGTCTGGGGCATGGTTCGCGCCGCCGGCGGCTCGCCAGCCGCGATCACCGGCTGGGGGGAGTTGTTCCAATGGAACTGAAGCCCCGGCACGCGAAGGCCGCCGACCGGAACGCAGGCGGCCGGCAGGACCACTCCCACGGCACTGCGACCTTGATGTCCGGCAACGAGCGCAAGGCGCCCGGCAGCCGCGCCGAGCGAGAGAAGTCGGTTGACGAGATCTACGAGCGGATCTACGTCGCGATCCTGGAGCACCGCCTGCACCCCGGCACGAAGCTGGGCGAGGAACGCCTGGCCGACATCTTCGGCGTGAGCCGCGCGCGCGTGCGGGAAGTGCTCGCGCGCCTGGCGCACGAGCAGATCGTCGAACTCGTCCCGCAGCGAGGCGCGTACGTCGCCAAGCCCACCATCGAGCAGGCGCGCGACGTCTTCGAGGCGCGGCGCCTGATCGAGCCGGCGGTGCTGCGGCGCCTGGTGGACACGCTGACCCCGGAAAAGGTCACCCGTTTGCGCCAGCACGTGGAACTCGAGGCGGATGCGCGGCGGCGCGGCGACAAGCGCGCCGTGATCCGCATGTCCGGTGAGTTCCATACGCTGGCGGCCGAACTGGCGGGCAACTCGTCGCTCGCGCGCACCATGCGCGAGCTGTGCATGCTCACCTGCCTGATCATCTTCCTGTACGACGCGCCCACGGCCCAGAGCTGCCGGGACGACGAGCACCAGATGATCATCGACGCGGTCGCCAAGCGGGACCGCGGCCGGGCGGAAAAACTGATGCTCGAGCACCTGGACCACATCGAGAGCAGCCTGAGCCTGGACGACGGCAACGGCGAAGCGGACCTCGAGGCGATCTTCAGGGCCTGAGGCCGGCGGCCGGCCATGGATCGCCTGCAAGTCATGGAGATGTTCGTCCGGCTGGTGGAGCTGGGGAGCTTCTCCAAGGCCGCGAGCGAGTTCAGGACGACGCAGCCGACGATCACGAAGCACATCGCCGCCCTGGAGTCGCGGCTGAAAGTCCGACTGCTCAACCGCAACACGCGCGGCGTGAGCGCGACCGAAGCCGGCGCGATCTACTACGACAAGTGCAAGGTGCTGCTGCGCGACGCCGAGGAGGCCGACAGCGCGGTCCGCTCGCGGCAGGAGCATGCGCAGGGGCTCCTTCGCATCGGCAGTTCGGTGGCTTTCGGGCGCAGGGTGGTCGTGCCGCTGGCGCTCGAGTTCATCTCGCGCCACCCGCAGGTCAGGGTGGACCTGAGCTTCGAGGACCGCTACACGGACCTCGTCGGACAGGGCATCGACGTGGCCCTGCGCCTCGGAAAGCTGGCCGATTCCACGCTCGGCGCACGGTTCCTCGGCGTCAATCCGTGGCTGCTCGTCGCTTCGCCCGAGTACCTGCGCAAGGCAGGCGTGCCGGCAAGTCCGGGAGACCTGCAGGAGCACACGGCGCTCATCTACAGCAGCGTGCAAGGCAACGATGTCTGGCTGCTCAAGTCGCCGGGCCGGGAGACCGTCGCGATCCCGGTTACCGGGAGCCTGCGCTCGAACAACCTGTCGGCCGTGCTCGCCGCGGCGCGGGGCCATCTGGGCATCGCCGCGCTGCCCTGGTACGTGGCCGAACGATCCCTGCGCCGGGGAGACCTGCAGCAGGTGCTGGATGGCTATGAACTGCCCGAACAGGAGATCCACGCCGTCTATCCGTCGCCCAAGCTGGTGCCCGCGAAGGTCCAGGCGTTCATCGGCTTCCTCGAGGGCCACTTCGCTGGCCGCTGGTGGGAGCAACTGCCGCGCGCGTGATGCGACGGATTCCGTCCCGGAATATGTGATATCGCCGGGACTGCCGTTCACAGGCTGAAGCGGCCTCGGAACAATCGAGCGCACCTGATAGGAGCGACTCGATGTCCAAGATGAAGGCCGCGATGGCCGCTGTTCTCGTGATGGAGAAGGAAGGGGTGACGCAGGCCTTCGGCGTGCCCGGTGCCGCGATCAACCCCCTCTACGCGCAACTGAAGGAGCGGCAGACCATCTCGCACGTGCTGGCCAGGCATGTCGAAGGCGCCTCCCACATGGCCGAGGGCTACACCCGCGCCAAGGCGGGCAACATCGGCGTGTGCATCGGAACGTCCGGCCCGGCGGGAACGGACATGATCACCGGCCTGTACTCGGCCACCGCGGACTCCATTCCCATCCTTTGCATCACGGGGCAGGCGCCGCGCGCGCGCCTGCACAAGGAGGATTTCCAGGCCGTCGACATCGCCTCGATCGCCCGGCCCGTGACCAAGATGGCCACCACCGTGCTGGAGCCCGCGCAGGTGCCGCAGGTGTTCCAGCAGGCCTTCCACCTGATGCGCTCCGGCCGGCCGGGTCCGGTGCTGATCGATCTTCCCGTCGACGTCCAGATGGCCGAGATCGAGTTCGACATCGAGGCCTACGAGCCGCTGCCGGTCTACAAGCCGGCGGCGAGCCGCAAGCAGATCGAGAAAGTTCTCGACATGCTGGAAACCGCGGAGCGGCCGCTGATCGTGGCCGGCGGCGGCATCATCAATGCCGACGCGGCCGACGAACTGGTGCGGTTCGCCGAGCTGACCGGCATCCCCGTCATTCCGACGCTCATGGCCTGGGGCGCCATCCCCGACGACCACCCGCTGATGGCCGGCATGTGCGGCCTGCAGACCAGCCACCGCTACGGCAATGCGACGATGCTGGCTTCCGACTTCGTGCTGGGCATCGGCAACCGCTGGGCGAACCGGCACACGGGCTCCCCCGAGGTCTACTGCAAGGGCCGGCGCTTCGTCCACATCGACATCGAGCCCACGCAGATCGGCCGCGTATTCGCGCCGGACCTCGGCATCGTGTCCGACGCCGGGGCGGCGCTGCGCATGCTGCTGGAAGTCGCCTCGGAGCGGATCGCGGCCGGCAGGTTCCGCAAGTGGAGCGAATGGGCCGGCGACTGCCGGCGGCGCAAGGCCGACCTGGGGCACCAGCGCAAGACCAACTTCGACAACGTGCCGATCAAGCCGCAGCGCGTGTACCAGGCGATGAACGAGGTCTTCGGACGCGACGTCACGTATGTGTCGACGATCGGCCTGTCGCAGATCGCCGGCGCCCAGTTCCTGCACGTCTATGGTCCCCGTCGCTGGATCAATTGCGGCCAGGCAGGTCCGCTCGGGTGGACCGTGCCGGCGGCGCTGGGCGTGCGTGCGGCCGATCCGCAGGTCAGGCTCGTCGCGCTCTCCGGTGACTACGACTTCCAGTTCATGCTGGAAGAGCTGGCCGTGGGGGCGCAGTTCAAGCTGCCCTACGTCCACGTGGTGGTGAACAACAGCTACCTCGGCCTGATCCGGCAGGCGCAGCGCGGCTTCTCCATGGATTACTGCGTCCAGCTGGCCTTCGACAACATCAACGTTCCCAAAGGGGAAGTCGCCGCCGGCTACGGGATCGATCACGTGAAGGTGGTCGAAGGCCTGGGATGCAAGGCGATCCGGGTGCATGCGCCCGGGGAACTCGCGGCCGCCCTCCGGCAGGCCGAAGCCTGGATGTCCGAGTACCAGGTGCCCGTCGTCATCGAAGTCCTGCTGGAGCGGGTGACGAACATCGCGATGGGGACCGAGATCGACAACGTCGTCGAGTTCGAAGAGCTCGCCGCCACCGCGGCCGACGCGCCGACCGCGCTCGCACTGCTCGACTGAGGAACCTCGACATGCCCAAATTCGCCGCCAACCTGACGATGCTGTTCACGGAAGTCCCCTTCCTGGACCGGTTCGAGCGTGCCGCGCAGGCCGGGTTCACGGCCGTCGAGTTCCTCTTTCCTTACGACTACCCCGCCGGCGAGATCCGGCGCCGCCTCGAAGCCAACCGGCTTTCGCTCGTGCTGCACAACCTGCCGGCGGGCGACTGGGCCGCGGGCGAGCGGGGCATCGCCAGCCATCCCGACCGGATCGAGGAGTTCCGCATCGGCGTCGGCCAGGCGATCCGCTACGCGCAGGAACTGGGCGTGCGCCAGCTCAATTGCCTGGCGGGCAAGGCGCCCGCCGGCGTACCCGCCTCGGTGCTCCATGACACCCTGGTGGCCAATCTGCGCCATGCAGCCGGGCGCCTGCACAAAGCCGGCATCAACCTGCTCGTGGAGCCGATCAACACCTTCGACATCCCGCAGTTCCACCTGTGCCGCACGAGCCAGGCACTGGACCTGATCGACGAGGTCGGGGCACCCAACCTCCTGCTGCAGTACGACGTCTACCACGCCCAGCGGATGGAGGGCGAGCTGGCGGCCACGCTGGCGAGGGCACTACCGAAGATCGGCCACGTCCAGGTCGCCGACAACCCGGGCCGCAACGAGCCCGGCACCGGGGAGATCGACTATCGATTCCTGTTCCGGCACCTGGACCGGATCGGCTACGCCGGCTGGGTCGGGTGCGAATACAAGCCGGCGGCATCCACCGAAGCCGGTCTCGATTGGCGAGGGGCGCTGTGCCGACAACAGGCTGAAGGAGTCGCGCAATGAATACGGATCGGATGAAACTGGGTTTCGTGGGCCTCGGCATCATGGGCGCGCCGATGTGCGAGCACCTGATCAAGGCTGCGCACAAGCTGTTCGTGCACACCCGGGGCCGCGTCCCGGAGGCGATCGCCAAGAGCGACGCCACCGTGTGCACCAGCCAGCGGGGCGTCGCCGAACGCGCGGACATCGTCTTCATCATGGTGCCCGACACCGCGGACGTCGAGAACGTGCTGTTCTCCGAGCGTGGAGTCGCCGCCGGGCTGTCCAAGGGCAAGATCGTGGTGGACATGAGCTCCATCTCGCCCGTCGCGACCAAGGACTTCGCACGCCGCATCAATGAGCTCGGCTGCGAGTACCTGGATGCGCCGGTGTCGGGCGGCGAGGTGGGGGCGCGGAACGCGACGCTCTCGATCATGGTCGGCGGCGCCGAAAGCGTGTTCGAGCAGGTGCGCCCGCTCTTCGAGCTGATGGGCAAGAACATCAACCTGGTCGGAGGAAACGGCGACGGCCAGACCGCCAAGGTCGCCAACCAGGTCATCGTGGCCCTGAACATCCAGGCCGTCGCCGAGGCGTTGCTGTTCGCGGCCCGCGCCGGCGCCGATCCCGCGCGCGTGCGCGCAGCCCTGATGGGCGGCTTCGCGTCTTCCAAGGTGCTGGAGGTGCACGGCGAGCGGATGATCAGGCGGGCGTTCGAGCCGGGCTTTCGCATCGGGCTGCACCAGAAGGACCTCAAACTCGCCCTGTCCAGCGCGCGGCAGCTCGGGCTGGCGATGCCCAACACGGCCACGGCGCAGGAAATGTTCAATGCCTGCGTGGCCCAGGGCGGGCAGGCCTGGGACCATTCGGCGCTGGTGCGCGCGCTCGAGAGGCTGTCGAATTTCGAGCTCGGCCAGGCCGCGCCAACGTGAACGACTACGCGATCCTGATCGACACCGTGACAGGGAAACGGGATGCGACGCAGCCGTAACGCGAAGATCGTGGCCACGCTGGGACCCGCCAGCTCGGAGCCGGAGGTGATCCGGCGGCTGTTCCTGGCCGGGGCCGACGTGTTTCGATTGAATTTCAGCCACGGCCTGGCGCAGGACCACAGGCGCAGGTTCGACTTGCTGCGGCGGCTCGAGCAGGAAACGGGGCGTCCGATCGGCATCATGGCCGACCTGCAGGGTCCCAAGCTGCGGGTGGGAACCTTTGCCGGCGGGCCGGTGAGCCTGCAGGCCGGCGCCGCTTTCCGCCTCGACCTGGACGCCGCGCCGGGCGACATCCGCCGGGCGAGCCTGCCGCACCCGGAAGTCTTCCAGGCGCTCAAGCCGGGCGACGAGCTGCTGCTCGACGACGGCAAGCTGCGCCTCGCGGTGGAAGACTGCGGCAGCGGATTCGCCGCCACGCGCGTGCTGGTGGGCGGCGTGCTCTCCGACCGCAAGGGCGTGAACGTTCCGGGCGCGCTGCTGCCGATCAGCGCCCTGACGGCCAAGGATCGCGGCGACCTGGAACTGGCGCTCGAACTGGGGGCGGACTGGGTCGCCTTGTCGTTCGTGCAGCGACCCGAGGACGTGGCCGAAGCGCGCGCGCTGATCGGCGAGCGCGCCGGCATCGTGGTCAAGCTGGAGAAGCCCTCCGCGTTGGACCAGCTGGAGGCCATCGTCGCGCTCGCCGATGCCGCGATGGTGGCGCGCGGCGATCTGGGGGTCGAACTGCCGGCCGAGCGCGTCCCTGCCATCCAGAAGCGGATCGTTCGCACGTGCCGCCAGCTCGGCAAGCCCGTTATCGTCGCGACCCAGATGCTGGAGTCCATGATCGCAGCGCCGGTGCCGACTCGGGCCGAAGCCTCCGATGTGGCCACGGCGGTGTATGACGGCGCCGATGCAGTGATGCTCTCGGCCGAGTCGGCTGCGGGCCTCTATCCGGCCGAGGCGGTGTCGATGATGGACCGGATCATCCAGCAGGTGGAGCAGGATCCCTTCTACCGGCAAGCGATCGACGCCAGCCACAGCGGATCTGCGCCGGGCAGCAGCGTCGCCGACGTGGTGTGCTGCGCCACCCGACGTGCCGTCTCGCTGCTGCGCGTCGCCGCGGTGGTCTGCTATACCAGCTCGGGCAAGACCTGCCTGCGGGCGGCGCGCGAGCGGCCGGAGGCGCCCATCCTGAGCCTCACGCCGCGTCGCGAGGTCGCCCGCCGGCTCGCGCTGGCCTGGGGCGTGCACGCCCTGCAGATCCAGGACGTGCGCGACGTTGACGAGATGACGCTGCGCGCCGTGGCATGCGCACGCGATGAGGGCTTCGCGCGGCCCGGGCAGCTCGTGGCTGTGGTGGCCGGCATGCCGTTTGGGCGCGCCGGCACCACCAATCTGCTGCGCATCGCAGCCGTCGAACCTGAGCCAGCCGCTCCAGTTTCGCGCTGAGCTCCGCGTCTTCGGGGAGAGGTGCTCCAGCGATGGGCTTGGATTGGTGCCGGAGCCCGGAATCGAACCGGGACGGTGTTGCCACCGGCAGATTTTGAGTCTGCTGCGTCTACCGATTTCGCCACTCCGGCAGCGTTGAGAGCGCAGAAAAAAATTATGGCACAGTGGGCGAATGGACCCGCGCACCTATCCCACCATCGAAGACGCCATCGGCAATACGCCCCTGGCCGCGCTGCAGCGCATCGGGGTCGAAGCCAACAAGCGCCGCGGCAACGTGGTGCTGGGCAAGCTCGAGGGCAACAACCCGGCCGGCTCGGTGAAGGACCGGCCCGCGCTGTCGATGATCAAGCGCGCTGAGGAGCGCGGCGAGATCAAGCCGGGCGACACGCTCATCGAGGCGACATCCGGCAACACCGGCATCGCGCTCGCGATGGCGGCGGCGATCAGGGGCTACCGCATGGTGCTGATCATGCCGGAGGACCTGTCCATCGAACGCGCGCAGACGATGAAGGCCTTCGGCGCGGAGCTGCTGCTCACGCCCAAGAGCGGCGGCATGGAGTACGCGCGCGACCTGGCCGAGAACATGCAGCGCGACGGCAAGGGCAAGGTGCTCGACCAGTTCGCCAACGCCGACAACCCGCGCATCCACTACGAGACCACCGGGCCGGAGCTGTGGGAGCAGACCGGCGGCCGCATCACGCACTTCGTCAGCGCGATGGGCACCACCGGCACGATCACCGGCGTCTCGCGCTACCTGAAGGAGAAGAACCCGAACGTGCGCATCATCGGCGCGCAGCCGAGCGAAGGTTCGCGCATCCCCGGCATCCGCAAGTGGCCGCAGGAATACCTGCCGAAGATCTACGACCCGTCGCATGTGGACGAGCTCGTCTACGTGAGCCAGGAGGACGCGGAGGAAATGTGCCGGCGTCTCGCGCGCGAGGAAGGCATCTTCGGCGGCATCTCGGCCGCGGGCGCGTGCTGGGTCGCGCAGCAGGTTGCGGCGCAGGTGGAGAACGCCACCATCGTGTTCGTGGTGTGCGATCGCGGCGATCGCTACCTCTCCACCGGCGTCTTTCCCGCGTGAACGCGGACTGGAAGTTCTGCCCGCAGTGCGCCACTGCGCTGCAGCCGATCACGCAGGTCGAGGACAGCGGCCCCCGGGAGCGGATGCGCTGCCCGGCCTGCCAGTGGACGCACTGGAACAATCCCACCCCGGTCCTGGCGGCGGTGGTGCAGTACCAGGACCAGATCCTGCTCGCGCGCAACGCGGCCTGGCCGCCCAAGGTCTATGCGCTGATCACCGGCTTCATGGAGGCAGGCGAGTCGCCGCAGGACGGGATCCGGCGCGAGCTGAAGGAAGAAACCAACCTCGACGCGCAGGAGGTCAGCCTGATCGGCGTCTACGACTTCCAGCGCATGAACCAGGTGATCATCGCCTACCACGTGCGCGCCGAAGGCGAGGTGAAGCTGTCGCCGGAGCTGGTGGACTGGCGGCTCTACGCCTATGACCAGGTCAAGTGCTGGCCGGCGGGCACGGGCTACGCGCTCGCGGACTGGCTGCGCGGCAAGGGCTACGAGCCGCAGTTCGTCGAGTGGCAGCGCCGCTCGCAGTAGGGGCGCTCAGGCCGGCTGCCAGCGGTTGCAGCCGAAATCGTCGGTGACGCACAGGGAGGCCCCGTGGCCGCTGCGGTCGGCCACGCCCGCGCCCGTGCGCAGGTCGAACGATCGGGCCGAGCCACCCATCGTGGCTTCACCGGCGCCCACCCGCACGGCGCCGAGCTGGCGCATTGCCAGGCAGACGAAGAGACCGGTGGCGGTGGCCACCAGCGAAGGCTGGGGCGGCTCGGAGTCGAGATGCACGACGGCCGGTCCCTTGAAGCGGCAGTTGGCGCAAGTGTTGTTCACCATGGGTAAAGCTCCGCCGATGCCCAGCGCGGGGCGGCCTGGTCCTTGGCCGACAGCGTGGGAAGGTTGCCGGCCTCGTCCAGTGGCCATTGCACGCCCACGTGCGGGTCGTTCCAGGCCAGGGCGCGCTCGTCGCTCGGCTCATAGTAATCAGTGGTCTTGTACAGGAAGTCCGCCTGCCCGGAGAGAACCAGGAAGCCATGCGCGAAGCCCGGCGGCACCCACAGCTGGCGCTGGTTGTCCGCGCTGAGCTCCACGCCGACCCATTGGCCCAGGCGCGGAGAGGCCTTGCGCAGGTCGACCGCGACGTCGAAGACGCGGCCGCTCACCACGCGCACCAGCTTGCCTTGCGGCCGCGTGAGCTGGTAGTGCAGGCCCCGCAGCACGCCGCGTGCCGACCGTGAATGGTTGTCCTGCACGAAACGCACGGCTGCGCCGGTCGCCTGGTCGAACGCACGCTCGTTCCAGCTCTCCATGAAGAAGCCGCGCGAATCGCCGAACACGCGCGGCTCGATGAGCAGCACTTCCGGCAGCCGGGTGGGCGTGGCCTTCATTCCCGATCATCCCTTGAGCAGCCCCGTCAGGTAGCTGCCATAACTGCTCTTGCCCAGCGGCTCGGCGAGCGCCACGAGCTGCGCATCGTCGATCCACCCGTTGCGCCAGGCGACTTCTTCCGGACACGCCACCTTCAAGCCCTGCCTTTGCTCGAGCGTGTGGATGAACTGTGTCGCTTCCAGCAGGCTCTCGTGCGTACCCGTGTCCAGCCAGGCGAATCCGCGGCCCATGATCTGCACACGCAGGCGACCCCGCTCGAGGTAATGCTGGTTGACCGTGGTGATCTCCAGTTCGCCGCGCGCCGAAGGCTTGACCGCGGCTGCGATGTCGCAGACCTCGGCGTCGTAGAAATACAGGCCGGTGACTGCGCTGTTGCTCTTGGGATGCAGCGGCTTCTCCTCGATCGAGGTCGCTTTGCCGCCCTGCCCGAAGGCGACCACGCCATAGCGCTGCGGGTCGCGCACGTGGTACGCGAACACGGTCGCGCCGTCTACGGTGTCGTTGGCTTCCCTGAGAAGCTTCACGAGATCGTGGCCGTAGAAGATGTTGTCGCCCAGCACCAGGGCGCTCGGCGCACCACCCAGGAAGGCGCGGCCGATGATGAAGGCCTGGGCCAGGCCTTCAGGGCGCGGCTGCACCGCGTACGCGATGCGCATGCCCCACTGGCTGCCGTCGCCCAACAGCTGCTCGAAGCGCGGTGTGTCCTGCGGCGTGCTGATCACCAGCACTTCGCGGATGCCGGCCAGCATCAGCGTGGCCAGCGGGTAATACACCATGGGCTTGTCGAACACCGGCAGCAGCTGCTTGGAGATCGCCAGCGTGGCCGGGTGCAGGCGCGTGCCGGCGCCGCCGGCGAGGATGATGCCCTTTCGGGCGGGAGCGGTGGTCGGCATATCAGGTGCTTGCGGCGGCGCGATGCTGCGCCAGTTCTGCGATGACGGCGCGCACGCCGTCCTGCCACGGCGGGAGGGCGAGGCCGAACGTTTCGCGCAGGCGGGTGGTGTCCAGCCGGGAGTTCTTCGGGCGCGTGGCGCGCGCGGGGTAGTCGGCGGAGGCGATGGCCCTGACCCGATCCGCGCTGGCCCGCAAAGGCCAGCCGCGCGCGTTTGCTTCTTGCACGATCAGCTGCGCGTACTCGTGCCAGTTGGTCGAGCCACCGGCCGCGACGTGATAGATGCCGGCCAGGCGCTCGGGATTGCGTTCGGCCGCAAGCACGCGCAGCGCGTGCGCCGTCACGTCGGCGATGAGGGCGGCGCGCGTGGGGGCACCCCACTGGTCCGCCACCACGGTCAGTTCATCGCGAACAGCCGCAGCCTTGAGGATGCTGCTGGCGAAGTTCTGTCCCCAGCTGTCGAAGACCCAGCTCGTGCGCAACACGAGATGGCGCCGTGTTCCGTGCGCGATGGCCTGGTCGCCGGCGAGCTTGCTGCGGCCGTAGATGCTCGATGGGCGGGTGGCATCGGTCTCGCGCCAGGGCTTCTCGCCGCTGCCGTCGTACACGTAGTCGGAGGAGTAGTGCACCAGCCACGCGCCTTGCCGTGTCGCTGCCTTCGCCAAGGCGTCGCAGGCGGATGCGTTCACCGCGAACGCGGCGTCCGGCTCGTCTTCGGCCCGGTCGACCGCCGTGTAGGCCGCAGCATTGACCACCACGTCCGGCGCCACGTCGGCGACGGATGCGGCGACGCCTTGCGCATCGCGAAGGTCGCCGCACAGTGGCGTGCTGCTGCGATCCAGCGGAATCACCTCGCCGACCACCGCAAGGCTGCGGCGCAGCTGCCAGCCGACCTGGCCGTTGGCGCCGAACAGCAGGATCTTCATGCCGCCTGGATGGTCGGGTACTGCTGCTCGACCCAGCGCCGGTACGCGCCGCTGGTGACCGACTCGACCCATTCCGGATTGGTGAGATACCAGTGCACGGTGTCGCGGATGCCCTGCTCGAAACCGGTCGACGGCTTCCAGCCCAGCTCGCCGGCGATCTTCGTGTCGTCGATGCCGTAGCGCCGGTCGTGCCCGCGACGATCGGGCACGTGCTGGATCAGGTCGGCGTGACGACAGCCAGGCCGCGCCTCGTCCAGCACCTTGCACACCGTGTGGACCACCTCCAGGTTGGTGCGCTCCGAACGCCCGCCGATGTTGTAGGTCTCGCCGGGCTTGCCGTGTTCGAGCACGGCGCGCAGCGCGGAGCAGTGGTCGCTGACATGCAGCCAGTCGCGCACCTGTCGCCCATCGCCGTACACGGGCAGCGGCTTGCCTGCCAGCGCGTTGTGGATCATCAGCGGGATGAGCTTCTCCGGGAACTGCCGCGGACCGTAGTTGTTGGAGCAGTTCGTGGTGATGACCGGCAGCTTGAAAGTGTGGTGCCAGGCCCGGGCGAAATGATCGGCCGCCGCCTTGGACGCCGAGTAGGGGCTGTTGGGCTGGTACTGGTGGCGCTCGCTGAACGCCGGCTCCCCGGGTTGGAGCGAGCCGAACACTTCGTCGGTGGACACGTTGATGAAGCGGAATGCCTCTGCTTCGGATTCCGGCAAGGCCTTCCAGAACTCGCAGGCCGCCTGGAGCAGCCGCGTCGTGCCGACGACATTCGTCTGGATGAAGGCTTCCGGACCGGCGATGGAGCGGTCCACATGGCTCTCGGCGGCGAAATGAACGATCGCGCGCGGCCGATGCTGGCCGAGCAATCGCGCCACCAGGTCGGCGTCGCCGATGTCGCCGCGGACGAAACGGTAGGCGGGCTGGCTGTCGACTTCCCGCAGGTTGCCCAGGTGGCCGGCGTACGTGAGAAGGTCCAGGTTGACCACGGGCTCTCGCCCCTGGTGCAGCCAGTCGAGGATGAACGCGGAACCGATGAATCCGCAGCCGCCGGTGACAAGGATCATGAAGTGGTCTGCCCAGAACACCGCGACGATAGCAAATGCCCGCAGCGCGCCTGCCGGCAACGTGCCTAGAATCAGACACCCTCGACGGCGCACCATGAACATCGACAAGCAAATCGACACCCGCGGCCTGAACTGCCCGCTGCCCATCCTGCGCGCCAAGAAGGCGCTGACGGACATGCAGTCCGGCCAGCTGCTGAAGGTGGTGGCCACGGACCCCGGCTCGCTGCGGGACTTCCAGGCGTTCGCGCGGCAGACCGGCAACGAGCTGGTCGAGCAGCAGCAGCAGGGCGAGGAGATCATCCACGTGCTGCGCCGGCGCTGAGGCACGGCTTACGCAAAGAAAAAGGCGCCGGACCGGCGCCTTTTTTCATTCGGGACCCGAAAGGCTCGTCAGAGCTTGAGCCCCTTGAGGTACTCGCGGAAGCCGGGCCCGAGCTGCGGGTTCTTCAGCGCGAAATCCACGGTGGCTTCGAGGAAGCCGTCCTTGCTGCCGCAGTCGTAGCGGCGGCCCTGGTACAGGTAGGCGTGGACGCCTTCGGTTTCCATCAGCCGAGCGATGCCATCGGTCAGCTGGATCTCGCCGCCCGCGCCGCGCGGGTTGGTGCGGATCATGTCGAACACGGCCGGCGTCAGCACATAGCGGCCCGCGATGCCCATGCGCGAAGGCGCGCTGTCCGGATCGGGCTTCTCGACCATGCGCTTCACACGGGTGAGCCGCTCGCCGGCCGTGTCGCCCGCGACGATGCCGTAACGCTTGACGTGCTCACGCGGCACTTCCTGCACCGCGAGGATGCACGTCGGCGTGCGCTCGAACTGCTGGACCATCTGCGCGAGCACGGAAGGCCCGCCCTCGAGGCCGGTCATCAGGTCGTCCGGCAGCAGCACCGCGAACGGCTCATCGCCCACGATCGGCGCTGCGCACAGCACGGCGTGGCCAAGACCCAGCGCACGCGCCTGGCGCACGAAGGAGCAGGACATGTCGGGTGGAGCCAACGAACGCACGACGTCGAGTAGTTCTTTCTTCTTCCCTGCCTCGAGTTCCATCTCGAGTTCAGGCGAGGAGTCGAAGTGGTCCTCGATCGCGCGCTTGCTGCGGCCGGTGACGAACACCATGTGGCGGATGCCGGCCTCATAGGCCTCCTCGACCGCGTACTGGATCAAGGGCCGGTCGACGACCGGGAGCATTTCCTTGGGGATGGCCTTGGTGGCCGGAAGGAATCGAGTGCCGAGGCCGGCTACAGGAAAAACGGCCTTGTTGATCCTCGTGACATTTTTCATCGACTGGAAAGACGATCTTGGTTAGAGTCCGTGAAGTGTTTCACGAGCAGGCCGTGTCGAGCTTTCTCAACGGCTGATTACTCTGTCGGACAAGGGCGCAATTCGAGTGGACATCTTACTGGTCGATCGTCTGGTCCCCGAAGCGCTTGCCTGGCTGCAGGAACGCCACGGCCTCGAATCCCGCCCCGAACTCGCGGCCGATCCCAGCGCGCTGCGCAAGGCCCTCTACAAGGCCGAGGCCGTGGTGCTGCCGCGCAAGGTCGTCGTCACGCAGGAATTCCTCGACTTCGCGCCGCGCCTGAAAGCCATCGCGCGCATGCATGGCGGCACCGACAACACTGATCTCGAAGCCTGCCGCGAGCGTGGCGTGCGCGTCATCCAGGCCACCACGGCCAACGTGCGTTCCAACGCCGAGTACCTGCTGGCCAGCCTGCTGCTGCTCTACCGCCGCGGCATCGGCGCTGCACTCAGTGCGGACCGAAATGCCGAGATCCGGCTCGGCCGCGAACTCAATGGCAGCGTGGTCGGCGTGCTGGGCCTCGCGCCCACCGCGCACACGCTCGCGCTGATGCTGCATTCGCTGGGCGCCAAGCTGATCGGCTACGACCCGGCCGTGCACCACACCGCTCCCATCTGGCAGCGGCTGAACATCCAGCCCGTGGGCCTGCAGGACCTGATGGTGCATTCCGACGCGGTCACCGTGCAGGTGATGTACGCGTCCCGCTATCACAACTTCATCAACGAGAAGCTGCTCGCGCACTGCAAGCCCGGCCAGGTCTGGGTGGGCATCAGCCGTTCGCAGCTGTTCGAGCCCGAGGCTTTCGCCCGCGCCCTGGGCGACGGCCGCATCGAAGCGGCGCTGCTCGACGGGGCCGATGCCGGCTTCGCGAGCAAGGGTTCGCCGTTGCACGAGTGCACCAACCTCTTCCTCACGCCTCGCCTTGGTTCGCAGACCAGGGAGGCGAGATTGCGCGCCAGCTGGTACGTGGCGCATCGCATCCACGAGACGCTGTCCGCGCCCAAGGATGGTCCGGTGTCCGAAATGCCCACCGGCATGATGGACCTGGAAGGCGGCGCCCGGCGCAGCGAGCCGGCGTTCATCGTCAGATAGTTCGCCTGCAAAACGCCGCGCGCGTTTTCAGGTCCCCGCATCCTTGTGCTTGTCCGCCTCGGTCGTGAACGCGTCCGCGTAGAACTCCTCCGGCGGCAGCTTGCAGTTGGCGCTGTATTCGTCGCGCGCCGAGTCCACCACGATGGGTGCGCCGCAGGCGTAGACCTGGTGGCCTGAAAGGTCCGGGAGGTCCTCCATCACGGCCTTGTGCACGAAGCCCGTGCGGCCGGTCCAGTTGTCCTCGGGCAGCGCATTGGAGATCACGGGCACGTACTTGAGGTTGCCCATCTCCGCGCAGCGCGCCTGCACCCAGTCGTCCATGTACAGGTCCGCGGGGCGGCGCCCGCCCCAGTAGAGCGTGGCCGGGCGCGAGATGCCCTTGTATTGCATGTGCTCGATGAGCGCCTTGATCGGCGCGAAGCCGGTGCCCGAAGCCAGCAGGATCATCGGCTTGTCCGAGTCCTCGCGCAGGAAGAAGCTGCCGTACGGGCCTTCCACGCGCAGGATCTCCTTTTCCTTCATCGCGCCGAACACGTGTTCGGTGAACTTGCCGCCCGGCATGTGCCGGACATGCAGCTCCAGGCCGGGGCCGTTGTGCGGCGCGTTGGCCATCGAGTAGCTGCGGCGCGCGCCGTCGCGCAGGATGAACTCGACGTACTGCCCCGCGTGGTAGCGCATCGTGTCGTTGGCCGGCAGCTGCAGCCTGATGACCATCACGTCGTGAGACTTCTTCTCCAGCGAGATCACGCGCGAGGGCATCTTCTTGACCGGGAACGCCGATTCGTCGGTGACCTGCCTCGACTCGAGCACCACGTCGGTGAGCGGCGTCGCGCTGCAGGTGAGGATGTAGCCGTTGGCCTCCTCCTCGGCGCTCAGGGCCTTGCTCTGGTGCATGCGGTGCACGACCTGGCCCTCGAGCTTCCTGCACTTGCACGAGCCGCAAGCACCGTCCTTGCAGCCGTAGGGCAGGCCGATGCCCTGGCGGATCGCCGCGGCGAGCAGGGCCTCATCGGCATTGGTGCTGAAGGTCCGCCCGCTGGGCTGCACCGTCACCTGGAAGGGGCCTGCGGCGGCCTCGGCGGTGGTCATGGGTTGGGTATCCTCGGGAGCTGGTCTTCACACGACGAACTCCGTATTTTGCCCTCGAACCAGATGCCCCTCGGCGCGCTGCCCACCCGCTTCCGGCGCGAGCGGGTGCTGGTGGTCGGCTGCGGCGACGTCGGCCTGCGGGTTGCACGCGAACTCCACGGCCGTGTTCGCCTGCTGGCGCTGACCTCATCGCCGGAGCGCGTGCCCGTGCTGCGGCAGCGGGGCCTGTTGCCGTTGCAAGGCAACCTCGACGACCGTCACTCGATCGCGCGCTTGGCGGGGTTGGCCACACGCCTCGTGCATCTCGCGCCGCCGCCGGGTGAAGCCCGGGTGGCGACCGACCCGCGCACGACGACCTTGCTGCGTGCATTGCGGCTGCGCACGCCGCCGGCATCGATCGTCTACGGCTCCACCACCGGCGTGTACGGCGACTGCGGCGGCGAGAAAGTTTCCGAGTGCCGCATGGTGTCGCCGCGTACGTCGCGCGCCTCGCGCCGCGTCGACGCCGAACAGGCGCTGCGCTTCTTCGGCCGCTCGGCGGCGGTGCGCGCCAGCATCCTGCGCATCCCCGGCATCTACGCGCCCGACCGCGAAGGCGGCACGCCGCGCGAACGCCTGCTCAAACGCACGCCCGTGCTGCGGCCGCAGGACGACGTCTACACCAACCACATCCACGCCGACGACCTGGCGCGCGCGGTGGTGGCCGCGCTCTGGCGCGGCCGCCCGCAACGGGTGGTGAACACGGTCGACGACACCGAAATGAAGATGGGCGACTGGTTCGACCTGGCGGCCGACGTGTATGGGCTGGCGCGGCCGCCTCGCGTCGCGCGCGAGCAGGCGCAAGGGGCGCTCCCGATCGCCGTGCTGAGCTTCATGGGCGAGTCGCGCCGCCTGGACAACACGCGGCTCAAGCGCGAACTGCGGCTGCGGCTGCGCTATCCCACCGTGGACCACGGCCTGCGCAGCGGCTGAGGCCGGCGAGGGTCCTTCTACAATTTGCGGTCCCCATCCGCTGCCGCCATGACCGACACCTCCCACATCGCCGCGCGCGACAAGGCCGAGATCCTCGCCCAGGCACTGCCCTACATCCGCAAGTTCCATGGCAAGACCATGGTGATCAAGTACGGCGGCAACGCGATGACCGACCCGGAACTGCAGGCGGACTTCGCCGAGGACATCGTGCTGCTCAAGCTGGTGGGCATGAACCCCGTGGTGGTGCACGGCGGCGGGCCGCAGATCGAGCAGGCCCTCAACCGCCTGGGCAAGAAGGGCGAGTTCGTCCAGGGCATGCGCGTCACCGATGCCGAGACGATGGAAGTCGTCGAGTGGGTGCTCGCCGGAGAGGTGCAGCAGGACATCGTCGGCTTCATCCACAAGGCGGGCGGCCGCGCCGTGGGCCTGACCGGCCGCGACGGCGGCCTGATCCGCGCGCGCAAATTGAAGATGGTCGACAACAAGGACCCGTCGAAGGAACACGACGTGGGCCAGGTCGGCGACATCGTGGAGATCGATCCCGGCGTTGTGCGCGCGCTGCTGGAGGACCACTTCATCCCCGTCGTCAGCCCGATCGGATTCGGCGACGAGAACGAGAGCTACAACATCAACGCCGACGTGGTGGCCAGCAAGCTGGCCACGGTGCTGAAAGCCGAGAAGCTGGTGCTGCTGACCAACACGCCGGGCGTGCTGGACAAGTTGGGCAAGCTGCTCACGGACCTGACCGCGCGCGAGATCGACAACCTGTTCGCCGACGGCACCATCTCCGGCGGCATGCTGCCCAAGATCAGCGGCGCCCTCGAAGCCGCCCGCAGCGGCGTGAACTCGGTCCACATCATCGACGGCCGCGTGCCGCATTCGATGCTGCTGGAGATCCTGACCGAGCAGGCGTACGGGACGATGATCCGGTCCAAATAGCGGGGCTTGCGCCGGAAGTTCCATGCGCCTGCTCCTCGTCGAAGACGATGTGATGGTGGCCAGCGGCATCAAGCTGGGCCTCGCCGATGCCGGCTACGCGGTCGACTGGGTCGGCAGCGGCGAGCGGGCGGAGGAAGTGCTGCGCACCGAAGTCTTCGACGCCGCCATCATCGACATCGGCCTGCCGCACATGGACGGCCTGGAGCTCACGCGGCGCCTCCGCAGGCCCGAGATGGCCAGCCAGAAGCTGCCGGCGCTGATCCTGACCGCGCGCGACGCGCTGCAGGACCGGGTGCAGGGCCTCGACCTCGGCGCGGACGACTACATGATCAAGCCTTTCGAGCTGCCCGAACTGCTGGCGCGCCTTCGCGCGCTGCTGCGGCGCTCGCAGGCCGCGACCAGCGCCGTGCTCAGCTTCGGGCCGATCGAGCTGGACACGGCCAACCGCCGCGCCAGCGCGCAACGCGGCTCGCAGAAGGTGACGCTGGAGCTGGGCCCGCGCGAGTGGACGGTCATGGAGTACCTGCTGATCCACGCGCCCAAGCCCGCGAGCAAGGAGAAGTTGCTTCAGGCCCTGACCGGCTGGGACAAGGAGATCACGCCCAATGCGGTGGAGGTCTACATCTCGCGCCTGCGCGGCAAGCTGGAGCCGCACGGCGTCGCGCTGCGCTCGATCCGCGGCTTCGGCTATCGGCTGGAACTGCAGCAGGACGCGGCCGCGTCGTGATGTACTTCCGCGAAGGCTCTGCGGCGCGCCGGGCCGCCGCCGGCGAGCGCATGCTTTCGGGCCTGCGGCGCCGCCTGCTGGTGATGCTGCTGGTCCCGCTGGTCGGCCTGGCGCTGCTCAATGCCTGGTTCGATTACCGCTCGGCAGACAACGTCGCGCTGCAGCAGGACAAGCGGCTCGCATCCGTCGTGCCGCTGCTGGCCGACTCGGTGATCGGCGAGGGCGTGCGCAAGACCGATCCGCCGCTGGTGCTGATGCCGCCTGCCGCGGCGGAGTTCTTCGTCGGCAGCCGCGCCTTCGCGCTCACCGATCCGGACGGCAAGCTGCTGCTCGGCGAAGAGTGGCTCGCGGGCCTGCCGCCGCCCGACGACCTGCTGGAGTTCCACAGTGAGGAGAACGGCGGCACCACCTGGCGCATCGCGCGCCAGCGCCAGCAGACGGTGATCGGGCCGGTGGTCGTCGCGGTGGCCGACGGCTCCGATCCGCGCCAGCAGTGGGCCCGCTCCGTCCTGTTCAAGGTGCTGCTGCCCAACCTGGTGCTGATCGCGGCGGCCGCCTTCGCCGTCGGCTGGGCCGTCGAGCGCGCGCTCAAGCCGCTGCTCGAACTGAAGGACGCGGTGGAGCGCCGGTCGCCGCGCGACCTGAGCGCGCTGGACGAGACCGGCTCGCCCGAGGAGGTGCGGCCTCTCGTCCAATCGCTCAACCGCCTGTTCGGGCTGGTGAACGCGCAGGCCGAGAGCCAGCGCCGCTTCGTCGCCGACGCCGCACACCAGTTGCGCACGCCACTGGCCGGGCTGCAGGCGCAGGTCGAAGCCTGGGCGCAGCTGGCGCACGGCGCCGGCCGGCAGGGCCGGCTGGAGCTCAAGGCCGACCAGGTCGACAAATTGCGTGGCGCGACCCGGCGGACGTCGCAACTGGCCCACCAGCTGCTGGCGCTTTCGCGAGCCGATGCCCGCACGATGGAGGCGCAGCCGCGCGAGCGGATCGATCTCAAGGCGCTGTGCGAGGACCAGCTCCAGGTCCACCTGGACGCGGCCACCGCCCGCCGCATCGACCTCGGCCTGGACGCGGAGCCGGTCGAGGTGAAGGGTCACGAGTGGCTGCTGCGCGAACTGCTGGGCAACCTGGTCGACAACGCCGTGAAGTACACGCCCGAGGGCGGCACCGTCACCTTGCGATGCGGAACGCGCGACGGCCACGCTTTCCTCGAAGTCGAGGACGACGGTCCCGGCGTGCCCGAAGCCGAGCGGGGCCGGGTGCTGGAGCGCTTCTATCGCGTGCAAGGGACGGCCGGCGAGGGCAACGGCCTGGGCCTGGCGATCGCGCAGGAGATCGCGCGTGTGCACCGCACGCAACTCGAACTGCACACGGGCGCCGGCGGCCGCGGCCTGCGGGTCGCGCTGCCTCTCGCAATCTGATGTTGTAAGTGCGCACTTGGCCCGCAAGCCGCTTGTTGCGGTGCCGAGGCCTGTGGGGGCCCCAAGCGGCCGTGTGCGAGAATGGCCCGCAACCCATCCATTGCCAAGCCATGCCTGAAGCCGACCTGAGCACGCCCGCCACTCCCGCCGGAGCCGACGCCGCCGCCGACGCCGCGGCGCCCGCGCGCAAGCGGCCCAAGCCCGGCGAGAGGCGTGTCCAGATCCTGGAAGCGCTGGCCATGATGCTCGAGCAGCCCGGCGCCGAGCGCATCACCACCGCCGCCCTGGCGGGAAAGCTCGAGGTCAGCGAAGCGGCGCTGTACCGTCATTTCGCCAGCAAGGCGCAGATGTTCGAGGGCCTGATCGAGTTCATCGAGCAGAGCGTCTTCACCCTGGTCAACCAGATCCAGGAACGCGAGGGCGCCGCCAACGGGCAGGGCGACGGCGCCCGCCAGGCCGCCCGCATCGTCACGATGCTGGTGCAGTTCGCCGAGAAGAACCCGGGGATGACACGGGTGATGGTGGGTGACGCGCTGGTGTTCGAGAACGACCGCCTGCAGCAGCGGATGAACCAGTTCTTCGACAAGATCGAATCCACCCTCAAGCAGTGCCTGCGTGGCGCCGACGACGGCTCGGCTACGCCGACGGTCGATGCCCAGGTGCGAGCCTCCATGCTCACTGCCTTCGTGGTCGGCCGGCTGCAGCGATTCGCGCGATCCGGCTTCCGCCGCAGCCCCTCGGAGCACCTGGAGGCCAGCCTCGCCCTGATGTTGTGAGGTGCTGAGAATCCGATTGGCGGGCGAGGATGCGGTCCTGCATCCGAGCGGCGCCTTGTTCCTGTCGTCCCGCCACACGCTGCTGGTCGCCGATGCGCACTTCGGCAAGGCGGTGAGCTTCCGCAAGCTCGGCGTTCCGGTGCCGGAGGACACGACTCTTGAAACCCTCGGTGCGCTCACCGACGCGATCGAGCAGGCCGGCGCGCGCGAAGTGGTGTTCCTCGGCGACTTCCTGCATTCGGCCCGCTCGCACGCGCGCGAGACGCTCGATGCGCTGCACGGTTGGCGCGAGCGCCATGCCGGCGTGCGCCTGACGCTGGTGCGCGGCAACCACGACGCTCGTGCCGGCGATCCGCCGGCCTCCTTGCTGATCCGGGTCGTGGACGAGCCGTTCGCAGCGGGCCCGTTCGCCTTCTGCCACCACCCCGAACCCGTGCCCGGCGCCTACGTGCTGGCGGGCCACTGGCATCCCTGCATCAGCGTCAGCGGCCGCGCGTTCGAACGGCTGCGGCTTCCGTGCTTCTGGCTGGGAGACGACAGCGGAGCGCTGCCGGAAAGGGCGGTGGGCGTGCTGCCGGCCTTCGGCAGCTTCACCGGGATGCACCGGATCGATCCCGGAGCGGGCGACCGCATCTTCCCGGTCGCCGAAGGCGTGGTGCGGGCGTTGCCGCAGCTGCCGGTGGCCTGAGGCCGCGGTCAGTCGCGCACGCCGACCTTCTCGCCGGCGGCCAGGATCTCGCCCCAGGTCGCGCCGTCGATCACGATTCCGTCGCGGCGCCGAGCCTCACGGGCGGCGCGTTCCGGCTCGCCGGCGATCAGCACACCTTCGCTGCCGGGCGCCGGCGGGCTGCGGCGCAGCCACTCCATGAAGGCTGCAGCTTCCTGCTCGAACGCCGCCGCAGTGCCGAGCTTCGCCGGATCGATGACCACGGCGAGCATTCCGTTGTAGACCGAGCGCGCGGAGTCCGGCGCGCGATGCCAAGTGCCGCTGCCGGTGAGCGCACCGCCGAGCAGCTCGCAGGCCAGCGCGAGGCCGTAGCCCTTGTGCTCGCCGAAAGGCAGCAGCGCGCCGAAGCCGCCCTTGGGCTGCTGCACCACGACGACGCCGGGATCCGTGGTCGGATGGCCGGACTCGTCGATCAGCAGGCCGGGATCGGCGCGCCGGCGCTCGTTGTGCGCCACGCGCATCTTGCCTTGCGCCACCCGGCTGGTGGCGAAGTCCAACACGAAGGGCTGCGCGCCGGCGAGCGGAATGCCGATGCAGCAGGGGTTGGTCCCGAAGCGTCCGTCGCCGCCGCCCCAGGGCGCCACGATGGGCCGCGAGAGCACGTTGACGAAGTGGATCGACACCAGGCCGCGCGCCACCGCCATCTCGGCAAAGTGCCCGATGCGCCCGAGGTGGTGCGAGCGGGCCAGCGCCATGACGCAGGTGCCGTGCTGTCGCGCGCGTTCCATCGCCAGTTCCATCGCTTGCACGCCGACGACCTGGCCGTAGCCCTGGCCGCCGTCCAGCGTGAGCAGCGCGCCGCCGTCCAGCGTGGTCGTCACCGAGGTATTGGGCTTGAGCCCGCCTTCGAGCACCGCGTCGACGTAGCGCGGCACCATGCCGACGCCGTGCGAGTCGTGGCCACTGAGGTTGGCGAGCACCAGGTTGGCCGCGACCTGGCGCGCTTCCTGCGCCGAGCTGCCCGCTGCCTGCAGGATGGAAGCGACGCGCGCTTCGAGTTCGTTGGATTGCAGGGTGACGGCCATGGCTACATCACCGCCCCGACCTGCCACGGCACGAACTCGTTCTGCCCGTAGCCGTGCTTCTCGCTCTTGGTCGCCTCGCCGGACGCGGTGGCCAGCACCAGCCGGAAGATGCGTTCGCCCATCGCCTGGATGGACGAGGCGCCGTCGATGATCTCGCCGCAGTTGATGTCCATGTCCTCCTCCTGGCGCTGCCACAGCGCCGTGTTGGTGGCCAGCTTGAGCGAAGGCGAGGGCGCGCAGCCGTAGGCCGAGCCGCGCCCGGTGGTGAAGCAGATCATGTTGGCGCCGCCCGCGACCTGGCCGGTGGCGCTGACCGGGTCGTAGCCCGGCGTGTCCATGTAGACGAAGCCGTGCGCCGTCACCGGCTCTGCGTATTCGTACACCGCCTGCAGGTTGGTGGTGCCGCCCTTGGCGACCGCGCCCAGCGACTTCTCCAGGATGGTGGTCAGCCCGCCCGCCTTGTTGCCGGGCGAGGGGTTGTTGTTCATCTCGCCCTCGTTGACGCGGGTGTACTGCTCCCACCAGCGGATGCGCGAGATCAGCTTCTCGCCCACCTCGCGCCGTACCGCGCGGCGCGTCAGCAGGTGCTCGGCGCCGTAGATCTCCGGCGTCTCCGAGAGGATGGCCGTGCCGCCGTGCGCGACCAGCAGGTCCACTGCCGCGCCGAGCGCCGGGTTGGCGCTGATGCCCGAATAGCCGTCGGAGCCGCCGCATTGCAAGCCGATGGTGATGTGCTCGGCGCCGCAAGGCTCGCGCTTGACGCGGTTGGCCTGGGGCAGCATCTCCTTGACCAGCGCGATGCCCTTCTCGACCGTCTTGCGAGTGCCGCCCGTGTCCTGGATGTTGAACACGCGCAGCGACTCGCCCTCGCGCAGGCTGCTGTGTGCGAGCCACGCGTTGATCTGGTTGGCCTCGCAACCCAGGCCGACCACGATCACGCCCCAGAAGTTGGCGTGCGTCGCATAACCGGCCAGCGTGCGCTCGAGGATCTGCATGCCCAGGCCCTGCGTGTCCATGCCGCAGCCGGTGCCGTGGGTCAGGGCGACCACGCCATCGATGTTGGGAAAGTCGGCCAGCGCGCCCGGGTTCGTCTGCCGCGAGAAATGGTCTGCGATGGCGCGCGCCGCGGTGGCCGAGCAGTTGACGCTGGACAACACGCCGATGTAGTTGCGCGTGGCCACCCGGCCGTCGGCACGCCGGATGCCCATGAACGTCGCCTGCCTGCGCGCCGGTTCCGGCTTCACGTCGGCTCCGAAGGCGTAGTCGCGTTCGAAATCGCCCATGGCAATGTTGTGCGTGTGCACGTGCTCGCCTGCTGCGATGGGTTTGCTTGCGAACCCGATGATCTGGTTGTAGCGGCGCACCGGCTCGCCGGGCGAGATGTCGCGCATCGCCACCTTGTGGCCGGGCGGGATCAGGCCCTTGACCTGCACGTTCTCGACGCTGGTGCCGCCCACGAGTTGCGCGCGGGCGATCAGGACGTCGTCCTGCGGATGGAGTCGGATGAAGGGAGTCATGGGATCAATAGAACATCTTGGGCAGCCACAGCACCAGCTTGGGGAAGTAGGTGATGACCACGAGCGAGCCTAGCAGCGGCACCAGCCACGGCAGTATGGCCATGGTCGTGCGCTCCACCGACAGCCGCGCGACGCGCGCCAGCACGAACAGCACCATCCCCATGGGCGGGTGCAGCAGCCCGATCATCAGGTTCAGCACCATCACCAGCCCGAAGTGGACCAGGTCGATACCCAGCTGCTGGCAGATCGGCACCAGGATCGGAACGAGGATGGTGATGGCCGCCGTGGGCTCCAGGAAGCAGCCCACGAACAGCATCAGCAGGTTGGCCAGCAGCAGGAACACCCAGGGATCGCGCGTGAAGCCCAGCACCCACTGCGAGATGGCGGCCGTCACGCCGGTGGCCGTGAGCATCCAGCCGAAGATGCTGGCGGCGGCGACGATGAAGAGGACCGTGGACGTCGTCTCGACGGTATCGAGGCAGACCTTGACGAACATCTTCCACGACAGCGTGCCGTACCAGGCGAAGCCCAGCGCCATGGCCCAGATGCAGGCGGCGATGGCGCCTTCGGTGGGCGTGAACAGCCCGGTCGTCATGCCGCCGATCAGCAGCACGGGCGTCATGATCGGCAGCACGGCCTGGAAGCGGAAGATGCGGTCCATCGCGAACAGCACGACGATGCCCGCGACCACGGTGGCCTGGGGCGGCAGGCCGGCCTTGGCGACCAGCAGCCAGAGCGCGGTGGGCCAGGCGATCACCACCAGCGTCTCGGCCAACGCCTTGAGCACGCGCGGCCATTCGAAGCGGATGTCGCCGCCCCAGCCGTTGCGGTGCGCGAACCAGGCCACCGTCAGCATCATCAGGATCGCCATCAGCACGCCGGGAAGGATGCCGGCCAGGAACAGCGCGCCCACGCTGACGTTGGCCATCATCCCGTAGATGACGAAGGGCAGCGACGGCGGGATGATCGGCCCGAGCGTGGCCGACGCCGCGGTCACGCCCACGGCGAACTCGGTCTCGTAGCCATGGTCCTTCATGGCCTTGATCTCGATCGTGCCCAGGCCCGCGGCGTCGGCGATGGCGGTGCCGCTCATGCCGGCGAACACCACGGAGCCCACCACGTTGACGTGGCCGAGGCCGCCCTTGAGCCAGCCCACGAGCGCGAGCGCGTAGTTGTAGATGCGGTTGGTGATGCCCGCGTTGTTCATCAGGTTGCCGGCCAGGATGAAGAACGGCACCGCGAGCAGCGGGAAGCTGTCGATGCCGCTCACCATGCGGTGGATGACGACGAAGGGCGGCAGCGTGCTGTCCGACAGCATGATGAACAGCAGCGCCGAGCCGGCCATGGCGATGGCCACCGGCAGGCCGGTGCCCATCAGGCCGAGGAAGATGAGCTTGAGCATGGGTTCCTTCGGTGCCGCGTCAGCGGTGGTCCTCGAAAGCGCTCTCGGGCCGCTCCAGCACCGAGTAGCCGCGCCGCAGGTGGTTGCGCATCACGAGCACGGACCGGAACGCCATGGCCATGAAGCCCACCAGGCACACGCCGTACACCCAGTTCATCGGCAGGTCCACCATCGTCATGCGCGAATTGCTGCCCAGCTTGAGCATCATCAGCACGGTGAGCACGGAGGCGGCCGCGAAGAAGACGATCCGGGCGATGTCGACGGCTGTGGCCAGGCCGCGCGCGAACCGGCGCGGCATGTAGCGGTAGAAGAAGTCCACCTGGATGTGGTTGTTCTTGATCACGCCGATCGTCGCGCCGGTGAAGACCGTCGCAATGAGCAGGTAGCGCGCGATTTCCTCGGTCCAGGCCGCCGAGTCGTTGAAAACGTAGCGGGTGACGAACTGGTACAGGACCACCCCTCCCAGGACCCAGAAGAAGGCGAGCGCCACCCAGGCCTCGGGGGCGGTGCCGGAAAGCACCACCGCCTCGTCCTGCGCATGGAACTCGCCGTCCGCGCCCATCACGGGCGGCATGTCGTCGATGGTGCTGCCACCCGCGACGACAGGCTGCCCGCCCAGGGAACCGGGGCCGACCCCTTGCAGCGGTGTCTGGCTCACTTGAGCCCGACCACGCGGTCCCAGTCCTTCTTGTCCAGCTTCATGGACTCGAACGTGATGGCCTTGAGCACGCGCTGCTGGAAGTCGTTGCGGTCGACGGTCACGACGTTGATGCCCTTCTTCTTGAACTCGTCCACCAGCTCGCCTTCGCGCTTGCGGATGTCGTTGGTGGCCTTCTCCGCCGCTTCCTGCGTCACCTCGGCCAGGATCTTCTGCTCCGCCGGCGTGAGCTTGCCCATGAGGGTGGGCGAGACCACGGTGAGCAGCGAGTCGGCGATGTGGCCGGTCAGGATGATGTTCTTCTGCACCTCGTAGAACTTCTTGGCCTCGATGGTGGGCAGCGGGTTCTCCTGCGCGTCGACGGTGCCGTTCTGAAGCGCGAGGTACACCTCGGCGAACGCGATCGGCGTCGGGTTGGCGCCGCACGCGCGCGGCAGCGCGGTGTAGGCGGGCGCGTCCGGCACGCGGATCTTGAGGCCCTTCATCTCGTCGCAACTCTTGAACAGCTTGTTGCTGGTGGCGTGGCGCGCGCCGTAGTAGGTGAGGGCGGTGACGGTGTTGCCGGTAGCTTTCTTGTAGCCCTCGGTCAGCTCCTTGAACACGTCGCTCTTGCTGTACTTCACGACGTGGTCGGCGTCGCGGAAGGTGAACGGGTAGTAGCTCACGGCCAGCCGCGGGAACGAGGTGGCGGCGAAGGAAGCGCCGGTCAGGATGATGTCCACCGTGCCCAGCTGCAGACCCTGGTTGATGTCGCTTTCCTTGCCCAGGCTGGAAGCGGGGAACACCTGGATCTCGTACTTGCCGTTGGTGCGCTTCTTGAATTCCTCGCCGGCCCACACCGACCACTTGTGGTACGGCTCGGACGTCTCGTAGACGTGGGCCCACTTGAGCTTGGTCTGCGCCATGGCGGGTGCCGCGGCGGCGGCGGCCAGGGCGCAGGCCGCGATCAGTTTCAGGGTGAGGCGCTTGCTCATTCGCTTGTCTCCTAGGGTGGTGGTTCTGGCGTCAGGAACTGTTGTTGGCGCGGCGCCAGCTCGCGCTGTAACGTTTGTAGGCTCGCTGCAGGTGGTGGTGCATCGCGTCGCGCGCGGCGGCCGCATCGCGGTCGCGGACCGCCTCCAGCACGCCCTCGTGTTCTTCCAGCGCGGCGCTCCACGACGCCGGGTTCTCGAAGTAGCCGCTCATGCGCTCGAACAGCGCGCCGCCGCGGGCGTGCCAGTAGCCCAGCACGGTGTCGCGCAGCACCTCGTTGGCGCAGGCGTCGGCGATCGCGATGTGGAAAGCCTCGTCGCCGCGGCGCGGGATCACCCCGGCCTCCGCGTCTTCGCGCATCTGCTCGAGTGCAGCCGCCATCGCGGCCACCTGCGCCTTGCGGGCGTGGCGGGCGGCCAGCGCGGCCACTTCGCCTTCGACCAGTTCGCGCGCCTTCATCAGTTCCAGCGGGCCCCATTCGCCGGCGGCGGCATGGGCTCCGTGGCCGTTGACGCGCCCGTTGCCGTTGACGTGCTGCGGCCGGGCGTAGATGCCGGAACCGACGCGCACCTCGACCCAGCCCTCGACCTCGAGCGCGATCAGCGCTTCGCGCACCGAGGGTCGGCTCACGCCGAGCTGGCGCGCCAGGTCGCGCTCCGCAGGCAGCCTGCTGCCCGCGCCGAACTCGCCCTGCGCGATGAGTCCGCGCAGCTGCTCGGCGATCTGCCGGTACAGGCGCTGGGATTCGACGGCTTGCAGAGGCATGGCTAGGGACTTGTGCTGATTGGCCAAGTGGTCAGGCCAATTAGGATCGGGCCAATCCGGATGCGCGGCATCCGGCAAAACCCGACCCGCGCCAGGAGCCTTCCGTGCGATTGAAGAACAAGACCGCCCTCGTCACCGCCGCGGGCCAGGGCATCGGCCGCGCCAGCGCGCTGGCGCTCGCGGCCGAGGGCGCCCAGGTGTGGGCGACCGACGTGAACGCTTCCCTGCTGTCGGCGTACGAGGGGCACGAGCGCATCCGTGCCGTCACACTGGACGTGCTGGACAAGGCGGCCATCCAGCGCGTGATCGGCGAGATGCCGGCGATCGACGTGCTCTTCAACTGCGCCGGCTACGTGCACAGCGGCAGCATCCAGCAGGCGACGGACGAGGAGTGGAACTTCGCGCTCAACCTGAACGTGCGGTCGCAGTTCTGGGCCATCCAGGCCGCGCTGCCGAAGATGCTGGCGCAGGGCCGCGGCGGCAGCATCATCAACATGGCCAGCGTGTGCAGCAGCATCAAGGGCCTGCCCAACCGCTTCATCTACGGCACCACCAAGGCCGCGGTGATCGGCCTGACCAAGAGCGTGGCCGCCGACTACGTGGCCGACGGCATCCGCTGCAATGCGATCTGCCCCGGCACGGTCGACACGCCTTCGCTGCAGGACCGCATCAACGCGCAGCCCGACCCGGTGGCCGCGCGCAAGGCCTTCATCGCGCGCCAGCCGGTGGGGCGCCTCGCGCAGGCGCCGGAGATCGCCCCGCTGGTCGTCTTCCTCGCCAGCGACGAGTCGGTGTTCGTCACGGGCCAGGCATACGCCGTGGACGGCGGCATCACGATTTGAACCTCCTCGATTTCCGGCTCCGGGCGTTCACGCGCACGGACTGATTCCACGAACGAACAACACACGAAAGGAAGAACGAACATGAAGCTGGTGCGCTATGGCAACCCGGGCCGCGAGAAGCCGGGCCTGATCGACGACGAAGGCAAGCTGCGCGACCTGAGCGGCGTGGTGCCGGACATCGGCCCCGAGCAACTCGGCCAGGCGGGCTTGGCTCGCATCCGCAAGGCCAATCCCGCCAAGCTGCTGCTGGTGCGAGGCAAGCCGCGCATGGGCTGCCCGGTCAACGGCATCGGCAAGTTCATCGCCATCGGCCTGAACTACGCCGACCACGCCGCCGAGTCGAACGCGCCGATCCCCAAGGAGCCGATCGTCTTCATGAAGGCCACGAGCTGCATCCAGGGGCCGAACGACCCGGTCATGCTGCCCAAGGGCTCGGTCAAGAGCGACTGGGAAGTGGAGCTGGGCGTGGTCATCGGCACGCGCGCGCGCTACGTGTCCAAGAAGGACGCGCTGTCGTTCGTGGCCGGCTACACGCTCGTCAACGACGTGAGCGAGCGCGAGTACCAGCTCGAGCGCGGGCCGCAATGGGACAAGGGCAAGGGCTGCGACACTTTCGGCCCGATCGGCCCCTGGCTGGTGACGCCCGATGAGATCGAGAACGTCCAGCGGCTGGACATGTGGCTCGACCTGAACGGGAAGCGCATGCAGACGGGCAACACGAAGACCATGATCTTCAATTGCGCCACGCTGGTGAGCTACGTGAGCCAGTTCATGACGCTGCTGCCCGGCGACGTGGTCACCACCGGCACGCCGCCCGGCGTCGGGCTCGGGATGAAGCCGCCGATGTACCTGAAGAAGGGTGATGTGATGACCCTGGGCATCCAAGGGCTGGGCGAGCAGCGGCAGGAAGTGGTGGGATTCAAGGCCTGAGCCCATCGCCTTGGTGCTGCTCCTGGCCGGGCGCGGCGCGCTCAGCCAGGACGCACTTACCTGAGCACGATGCTGTTGAGGGCGGCATCTGTCCCACCCTGAATCACTGAGCAGCCAGTCAGAAGCCCGTCGCTCCCGGCGGGGCAAATAGTGACGTCAGCTTCATCGCCATCGGTGATATAGACAGTGGAGCCCCGGACTGCGACTTGGGTGGCGTACGCGAACCCATCAGTGCCGGCGCCCCTGCAATCCGTGAGGGAGCCGTCTCCGTCGATGATGCAGCGGACGACGTCGTCAGCCCCATTCGTAAGGTACATGTGGTTTCCGCTGATGGCGAAACCCGAAGGCTCCACAAGCCCCGTGGCGCCTGCGTCTTTACAAGCAGACAGAGAGCCGTTGGGCAGCACCGCACACGTGGAGACCTGCTGGAGGTCATAGTCCAATATGTACGCGGTCGAATCCACGAGCCGGATGTCTTCCACCATGACCGCCATCGCCTGCGGAAATCCGGCATCGCCGCAAGCGGCCACTGATCCGTCGTCGCCGATTTCGCACTTGCGGACATGAGGTGCGCGATAGCTCGCGATGTACAGATTCGACCCATGGGCCGTCATCCCATAGTTGTCCACAAGACCTGTCACACCAGTGTCGGCGCAGCCGGAAAGTGTCCCCTCGGCCGCAATGCTGCAGCGAATGAGCGCAACACCGAGCTGACTGTGGTTGATGATGTAGGCGTGGCCCCCCGAAACCGCCATCGCGGTCATGAACTCGAATCCCGAAACTCCCGCGTCGGCACAGTCGACCAGCGCGCCGCTGCTTGCGATCTTGCATACCTCGACTTTGTTTCGGTAGAGAAGGTAGGCTGTACTTGCAAGCGGAGGTGCTGGCGGTGCAGGTGGTGCGGGCGGCGGCCCGGCCACAGGCGGAGAGACAGGATCTTGGCCCCCGCCTCCACCTCCGCAGGCTGCAATCGCTACGCACAGGAAGACAGCACCCAGCGCTGCCAATCTAGATCGGGAAGTTCTTTGCATTCCATGGCTCCAATGAAAGTGCCACCTCGACAGCAAGGCGACGCGCGATCATTGGGGCCGGGAAGCAGCCCGGTCAGTGCATAAGGTCCCGCGAGGGGAACGGCCCGGCCTTGGGTTGCCGCATCAGGGGCGAACAGCGGCAGGAAGTCGTCGCCTTCAAGAGCTGACGTACGTTTCGCGGGGTGCGCCGCGCCCTTCCGCCTCTCCCCTGCGAAGGGCCGCGGCGCACAGCGCCGCCATGCTCAACGTCCAGCGGCCGACCTGGACCGCGGCCTCGTCGACGGCCTGCTGCCGCAGCCGGGCCGCCTGGCGTTCCGTCTGCTCGCGCAGGCTGATCGCGGCGGGCTTCGGCAACGCCTCTCCCAGCTGGATGACGTGAAAGCCTCCGTGCTCGTCGACGTGGACGGACAGCTTGCGGGCGGCGCGGGACTGGGCTTGTGTGCTCATGGCGATCTCCTTTGAACCATGGGCTCATTGAAGACGCCGCAGCGCGCGCCGTCGCGGGACGCGAGTCCTACGGTCGGGCAGCACTCGGTCGCGGACCCGGGACCGCCGTCCCGCGGCTTGCTCAGCCGATGCCGAAACCGGCCTGACGCGCACGCACGATCGCCTGCGCGCGGTTCTCCACCTCGAGCCGGGTGAACAGCGCCGAGACGTTGTTGCGCACGGTCTTCTCGGCCAGGCCCAAGCGCGCGGCGATCTGCGCGTTGTCCAGACCTTGCGCGAGCAGCTCCAGCAGGTCGCGCTCCCGCGCGCTCAGGCCGGCGAAGGCCGGCTCGCCTGCGCCGCCCGCGGAACCGGGAAGGAAGCCGTCGATCAGGGCCATCATGCGGTCGAACGCCGGCTCGCCCGCGAGCGGGACGTGGTTGATCGAGTCGAGGATTTCGAAGCGCGCGCCGGCGATGTTCGCGGCGAGGAATCGCCCCTCCTCGAACGGGATGCGGGCATCGCCGCGGCAATGCATCACCAGCGTCGGGCAGCGCAGCGCCGCAAGGTGGGGCGAGGCATCGATCTCCGCGAACCCACTCACGATGCGTGCCGCCTGCGCCGGCGAGCAGGACAGCCGCTGCATGTCGTTGAATGCTTTTGCCTGCTCCTGGCTGGCGCCCGGAAAGAACTGGGTGGTGAAGACCTGCCGGAAAGCCGCGTTGTCCTGGCCCCAGCCGTCCTCCACCAGCCTGGCAAGCGCGTCGATCATCGGGCGCTGCCCCGGCTGGCGCACGAGCGCCCCGCGCGCGAACGCGTCGCACAGCACGAGGTGGCTGACGCGATGCGGGTTCGCCGCCGCGTACGCGATCGCGGCCGCGCCGCCCTGCGAGGCGCCGAGCAGCGCGACCCGCTCATGCCCGGCGGCATCGATCACCGCGGCGAGGTCCGTCACCAGCGTCTCGAGCAGCACCGGCTCCGTGGCGGCGGAAGACAGGCCGCAGCCCCGGTTGTCGTAGCGGATGAGCCGGTAGCGGGTGCTCAGCGCTTCGATCCAGGGCCCCCAGACCGGCATCTGCCAGTCCCATTCCAGATGCGTCATCCAGTGGCCCGCGCGCACCAGCGGCCAGCCGCGCCCGCTCGTCGCATAGGCGATCGAGGCGCCGCCTGTGGACGGGGCGAAGCGGATTTCCTGGACGAAGCGGCTCATGGACGACCTTGGCGGCGGCTGCGCTGCAGGGCCGCGCGGACCCGCGACCTGCATGCCGCACGATAGCTGCAAGGCCGCTGCTGCGGCGCATTCGCAGCTCCGCCGCAGCTCGCGCGTCGCAGGACAAGCCAGGAAATTTGCGCCGACCCCATTGCCGCCGCCCAGAAATCCTGCAAAATAGAACGACCGTTCGTATTTTTTTGCCCGCCATGTCCGTCACCGAACTGCCCCTCAAGTCGCGCCTCGCCCGCGAGGGCCGCGCCATGCAGAAGGGCCAGCAGACCAAGGCCGCCATCATCGACGCCGCCCTCGGCTTGGCCACCCAGATCGGGCTGGAGGGCCTGTCCATCGGCGCGCTGGCCGAGGTCACGCAGATGAGCAAATCGGGCGTGTTCGCCCACTTCGGCTCGCGCGAGGAGCTGCAGATCTCGGTCGTCCGCGAGTACCACACGCGCTTCGAGGAAGAAGTGTTCTACCCGGCGCTCCAGGCCCCTCGCGGGCTGCCGCGCCTGCGCGCAATGTTCGCCAACTGGATGAAGCGCACCTCGGTCGAGATCGATTCGGGCTGCATCTACATCAGCGGCGCCGTGGAGTTCGACGACCGGCCCGGCCCGGTGCGCGACGCGCTGGCCAGCTCCGTGATGGCTTGGCATTCCGCGATGAAGCGGGCGATCACCGGCGCCAAGGAAGAGGGCCACCTGCGTGCCGACGTGGATGAAGAGCAGATGCTCTTCGAGATCCACGGCCTGATCCTCGCGCTGCACTACGAAGCGCGCTTCCTGAAGAATCCCGGCTCGATAGCCCGCGCCAACGCGGGCTTCGACAACATCCTGCGCCGCTATGGCGCCGAGCCGGGCGCGAAAGCCGCCGCCCGCGCGCAACGCACGCCCAAACCTGCCACCAAGGAGTGATCCGCAGATGCCCACCTACACCCCGCCCCTGCGCGACCTGCAGTTCGTCATGCACGAAGTGCTCAAGGTCGCCGACGAGTACAAGGCCATGCCCGCCCACGCCGAGGTGGACGAGGAGACCATCAATGCCATCCTGGAAGAGGGCGGCAAGTTCGCCAGCGAGGTGACCTTCCCGCTCAACCAGACCGGCGACACGGAAGGCTGCAAGCTCGACCCGAAGACGCACGAGGTCGCGACGCCCAAGGGTTTCAAGGAGGCCTACGCCAAGTACGTCGAAGGCGGCTGGCCCGCGCTCTCGGCCGACCCGGAGTACGGCGGCCAGGGCCTGCCCATCGTGGTCAACCAGGCCATCTACGAGATGCTCAACTCGGCCAACCAGGCCTGGACCATGTACCCGGGCCTGACGCACGGCGCCTATGAGGCGCTGCATGAGCACGGCACGCCCGAGCAGAAGAAGATGTACCTGCCCAAGCTCACCAGCGGCGAGTGGACGGGCACCATGTGCCTGACCGAGCCGCACTGCGGCACCGACCTGGGCCTGCTGCGCACCAAGGCCGAGCCCCAGTCGGATGGCACCTACAAGATCACCGGCAACAAGATCTTCATCTCGGCCGGCGAGCACGACTTGGTCTCCAACATCGTGCACCTGGTGCTGGCCCGCCTGCCCGACGCGCCGCAGGGCAGCAAGGGCATCAGCCTGTTCATCGTGCCCAAGTTCCTGGTCAACCCGGACGGCTCCCTCGGCCAGCGCAACGGCATCTGGTGCGGTGGCCTCGAGCACAAGATGGGCATCCACGGCAATGCCACGGCGCAGATCGTGCTGGATGGCGCCGTCGGCACGCTGGTGGGCGAGCCGAACAAGGGCCTGCAGGCGATGTTCGTGATGATGAACGCCGCGCGCCTGGGCGTCGGCATGCAGTCGCTGGGGCTGACCGAAGTGGCCTTTCAGAACGCGCTGGCCTACGCGAAGGACCGGATCCAGATGCGCTCTCTGTCCGGCCCCAAGGCCAAGGACAAGCCGGCCGATCCGATCATCGTGCACCCCGACGTGCGCAAGATGCTGCTCACGGCCAAGGCGTACGCCGAAGGCGGCCGGGCGCTTTCGCTGTACAGCGCTCTGCTGATCGACCGCGAGCTGAACCACCCCGACGAGAAGGTGCGCAAGGAAGCCGCCGAGATGGTGGCGCTGCTCACGCCGATCGTGAAGGCCTTCCTCACCGACAACGGCCACATCGCCACCAACGCCTGCCTGCAGGTGTTCGGCGGCCACGGCTTCATCGCCGAGTGGGGCATGGAGCAGTTCGTGCGGGATAACCGCATCAACATGATCTACGAGGGAACGAACACCGTGCAGTCGCTGGACCTGCTCGGCCGCAAGGTGCTGGGCAACCAGGGCGCGACGCTCAGGAAGTTCGGCAAGCTGGTCGCGCAGCTGGTCGAGGAGGAGGGCGTCAACGAGAAGATGGCCGAGTTCATCAACCCGATCGCGATGCTCGGCGAGCAGCTCACGCGCTTCACCACCGAGATCGGCTTCAAGGCGTTCCAGAACCCGGATGAAGTCGGCGGCGCAGCGGTGGACTACCTGCGCGTGCTGGGGCACCTGGTGTTCGGCTACTTCTTCGCACGCATGGCGCAAGTGGCGCTGCGCGAGATCGCGGCCGGAAACACCGATCCGTTCTACAAGGCCAAGCTGCAGACGGCGCGCTTCTACTTCGCCCGCCTGTTCCCCGAGACGGCGACGCTGATGCGCACGGCGCGCGCCGGCGTGCGCTCCCTGCTGGACACGGAAGAGGCGCTCGCGTGAGGGGAGCCGTCCTGCTCGCAGGACTGCGGCAAGCGCCTCCAGTTGCGCGGCTCGATCGGCCCGTCCGGTGCGGGTGAAGTAGGAAACAGGAGAGTTCCATGTACAAGGATCAGGACGATCGCACCGCCGCACCGGCGGGGCAGGACAACGAGAAAACCACGCGGCGCTTCCAGGTGAAGAAAGTCGCCGTGCTCGGCGCCGGCGTGATGGGCGCGCAGATCGCCGCGCACCTCGTCAACGTCAAGGTGCCCGTCGTTCTTTTCGACCTCCCCGCGAAGGGAGGCCCGAAGAATGGCGTCGTCACCAAGGCGGTCGAAGGCCTGAAGAAGCTCAAGCCCTCGCCACTGGGCGTGCCCGAAGACGCGGTGCTCATCCAGCAGGCCAACTACGAGGAGCACCTTTCCCTGCTCGGCGAATGCGACCTGGTGATCGAAGCGATCGCCGAGCGCATGGACTGGAAGCTGGACCTGTACAGGAAGATCGCGCCGCACGTGGCGCCGCATGCGATCGTCGCGTCCAACACCTCGGGCCTGTCGATCACGAAACTTTCGCAAGCGCTGCCCGAGGCGATCAAGCCGCGCTTCTGCGGCATCCACTTCTTCAATCCGCCGCGTTACATGTACCTGGTGGAGCTGATCGCCACGCCGGCGACGCGGCCCGAGATCCTGGACGACCTGGAAACATTCGTCACCAGCGGGTTGGGCAAGGGCGTGGTGCGCGCCAAGGACACGCCCAACTTCATCGCGAACCGCGTCGGCATCGCCGGCATGCTGGCCACGATGCGCGAGGTGGAGAAGTTCGGCCTCACCTGGGACGTGGTGGACGACCTCACCGGCAAGAAGCTGGGGCGCGCGTCCAGCGGCACCTTCCGCACCGCGGACGTCGTGGGCCTGGACACGATGGCGCATGTGATCAAGACACTGCAGGACAACCTGAACGCTGACACCGATCCGTTCTACGCCAGCTTCGCGACACCCGATGTCCTGAAGACGCTGCTCGAGATGGGCCACCTGGGCCAGAAGAGCAAGGCCGGCTTCTACAAGAAGGTGGGCCGCGAAGTGCTGCGGTTCGACCCGGCCCGCAAGGACTACGTCCCCGCCGGCGAAAAGGCCGACGAGGTGTACGGCCGCATGCTCAAGAAGCCCGCCGCCGAGCGCCTGAAGCTGCTGCGCCACAGCGAAGGGCCGCAGGGCCAGTTCCTCTGGTCCATCCTTCGCAACAGCTTCCACTACGCCGCCGTGCACCTGGCGTCGATCGCCGACACGGCCCGCGACGTGGACCTCGCGATGCGCTGGGGCTTCGGCATGAAGCAGGGCCCCTTCGAGCTCTGGCAGGAAGCCGGCTGGCTGCAGGTGGCCAAGTGGATCCAGGAGGACATCGAGGCCGGCCGTGCACTGTCGAAGGCGCCGCTGCCGGAGTGGGTGTTCAAGGGGCCGGTGGCCGAGGCGGGTGGCGTGCACACGCCTGAGGGTTCCTGGAACCCGACCACGAAGAAGTTCGAGCCACGCCGGCTGCTGCCCGTGCACCGTCGCCAGTACTTCCCCGAAAACGTGCTCGGCAGCGGCGCCCCGAAGTGGGAGACCGCCGGCCGCACGCTGCACGAGGACGCCAACATCCGCCTCTGGACGCTGGACGACGAAGTGCTGGTCGCCAGCCTCAAGACCAAGATGCACGCCATCAGCCCCGAGGTGTGCGAAGGCCTGCAGCAGGCGATCGAGACCGCGGAGAAGGACTTCCAGGGGCTGGTGATCTGGTCCGGCGACGAGCCGTTCTCGGTCGGCGCCGACCTTCAGTCGATGCTGCCGGCCTTCATGGCCGTGGGCGTGGCCGCGATCGAGGACGCAGAAGGCTTCATGCAGCAGACGATGCTGCGGCTTCGCTATGCGGCGGTGCCGGTGGTCTCGGCGATCCGCGGCATGGCGCTGGGCGGCGGCTGCGAGCTCGCGATCCACTCCTCGCACCGCGTTGCGGCGATGGAAAGCTACATCGGCCTGGTGGAAGTGGGTGTGGGCCTTGTACCCGGCGCGGGCGGCCTGACGTACATCGCGCGCCGCGCGGCCGAAGCGATGGCGCAGAGCACGCACAAGGACCTGCTGCCTTTCCTCACGGAGGGCTTCACCGCCGCCGCGATGGCGAAGGTGGGCACGAGCGCGATCGAGTCGCGCAAGCTCGGCTACCTGCTGGACAGCGACGTGATGGTGCCGAACAAGGACGAGCTGCTGTACGTGGCCATCGCGCAGGCCAAGGCCCTGCACGACGCCGGCTGGCGCGCGCCGCTCAAGCGGCTGTTCCCGGTCGCGGGACGCAGCGGGAAGGCGACGATCCAGGGCCAGCTGGTGAACATGCGCGACGGCGGCTTCATCAGCCGCCACGACTTCCACATCGCTTCGCTGATCGCCAACGTGGTCACGGGCGGGGACGTGGATGCGGGCACGCCGGTCAGCGAGGAGTACCTGATGACGCTGGAGCGGCAGGCGTTCTGCGAGCTGGTGCAGCATCCGAAGACGCAGGAGAGGATTTTGGGGATGCTGGGCACAGGGAATCCTGTTCGGAACTGATCGCCCTTCTCCTTCCCCCTCCGGGGGAAGGCCGGGATGGGGGCGCTCCGATGCGACAACAAGCAACTTCACTCACACATGTCCGCGCGCAGTCGCTCCGAAGGGAGATGACAGACGCGGAGCGGCTGCTGTGGTCCCGGCTTCGCATGGAGCAGCTTGGCGTGAAATTCCGGCGACAGCATCCTTTCGGACCTTACATCGCTGACTTTGCCTGCTTAGATCCGAAAGTCGTCATCGAACTTGATGGCTCGCAGCACGCGGAGCAGACCGCGTATGACGCTCGCCGCGATGCGTTCTTCCGCGGAAATGGATTCAAGGTGCTTCGCTACCCCTGCAACGCGCCCATGACGAACCTGGACGGGGTGCTGCTGGACATCCTGCAGCACATTGGCGCCGGAGCGCCCCCACCCCAACCCTCCCCCGGAGGGGGAGGGAGCTGAACACAAAGGAGCTGGCTTCCATGAAACAAATCCAAGACGCCTACATCGTCGCCGCCACCCGCACCCCCATCGGGCGCTCGCACCGCGGCTATTTCCGCAACACGCGCCCCGACGACCTCCTCGCCACGGCGTTGCGCTCCGCGCTCGCCCAAGTGCCGAACCTCGACCCGAAGGCCATCGAAGACATCGTCTGCGGCTGCGCGATCCCCGAAGCGCAGCAGGGCCTGAACGTCGCCCGCATCGGCGCGGTGCTCGCCGGCCTGCCCAAGAGCGTGGGCGGCATCACGGTCAATCGCTTCTGCGCCTCGGGCCTGTCCGCAGTGCAGATGGCGGCGGATCGCATCCGCGTGGGCGAGGCCGACGTGATGGTCGCCGCGGGCACGGAGAGCATGAGCATGGTGCCGATGATGGGCAATTCGCCGTCGCTGTCGCCCACCATCTTCTCCAACCCGGACGACATCGAAAGCTACGGCATTGCCTACGGCATGGGCCTCACGGCGGAGAAGGTCGCTCAGCAGTGGAAGGTCGGGCGCGAGGCGCAGGACCAGTTCGCGTACCAGTCGCACATGAAGGCGGTCGCGGCGATGCAGGCCGGCGAGTTCGCCGACGAGATCACGCCGGTGGAAGTGGCCGAGCGTTCGGTGGACCTCGAATCCGCCGAAGTCAGCGTCGACAAGCGCACCGTGAACCTCGATGAAGGCGCGCGGCCGGACACCACGCCGGAAGGCCTGGCCAAGCTCAAGACGGTGTTCGCCGCACGCGGATCGGTGACGGCAGGCAACAGCTCGCAGACGTCCGACGGCGCCGGCGCGCTGATCCTGGTGAGCGAAGCCGCGCTCAAGCGCTTCAACCTGCAGCCGCTGGCCCGCTTCGTCAGCTACGCAAGCCGCGGAGTGCCGCCGCACATCATGGGCATCGGCCCGGTCGAGGCCATCCCGGCCGCGCTCAAGGCGGCGGGACTCCAGCAGGACCAGCTGGACTGGATCGAACTCAACGAGGCGTTCGCCGCGCAGTCGCTCGCCGTCATCGACACGCTCAAGCTCGACCCCGCCAAGGTCAACCCGATGGGCGGCGCCATCGCTTTGGGCCATCCGCTCGGCGCGACGGGCGCCATCCGCTCCGCAACCGTGGTGCACGCGCTCCGCCGCAAGAACCTGAAGTACGGCATGGTGACGATGTGCGTGGGCATGGGCCAGGGGGCCGCCGGCATCTTCGAGCGCGTCTGAGAGCGCACCGCATGAGCCCGCACGTCCTCGACCAGGCGATCGCGCTGGAGCCGGCCGGCGACGACCTGTGGCGCGGCCGCACCCACGCGGAGTACGCCAACTTCATCGGCCCCTACGGCGGCGTGACGGCGGCCCAGCTCCTGCAGGCGGTGCTCCTGCACCCGCAGCGGCTCGGCGAGCTGGTGGCCTTCACCATTAATTTCGCCGCGGCCGTCGCGGACGGCGAGTTCCACGTGCGGGCGCGGCCCGCGCGCACCAACCGGTCCACGCAGCACTGGGTCGTCGAGATGCTCCAGGACGACCAGCCCGTCGCCACCGGCACGGCGATGACGGCCGTGCGGCGCCGGACCTGGGGCGCCACCGAGGCCGAGATGCCGCAGGTGCCCCCGCCGCAGGACCTTCCGCGCGAGGCGGCGCGGGGCGTGGCCTGGGTGCGGCACTACGAGCGCCGCTACGCCGAAGGCAACGTACCGACGGAATGGAAGGGCCAGGGCGGTCCCTCCAGCCGCACGCGCCTGTGGCTGCGCGACGCGCCGGATCGTCCGCTCGACTTCGCGTCCCTGACCGCGATGGCGGACAACTTCTTTCCACGCCTGTGGCTGCGGCGCGCGACCCAGGTGCCCATCGGCACCGTCAGCATGACCGTCTACTACCATGCCGACTCCACGCTGCTGCAGGCGACCGGCACGGACTACGTGCTCGCGCAGGCGCAGGGCCAGGGGTTCCGCAACGGCTACCTCGACCAGGCGGGGCAGCTGTGGAACCGGCAGGGCGACCTGCTGGCCACGACCCACCAGCTGATGTACTACAAGGAGTAGGCCATGCAGAAGGTCGCGCTCGTCATCGGGGCCGGCGACGCCACCGGCGGCGCCATCGCGCGCCGCTTCGCCCGCGAGGGCTTCGCCACCTGCGCCGTGCGGCGCAGCGCCGACAAGCTGCAGCCGCTGCTCGACGAGATCCGCGCGGCGGGCGGCGTGGCCCACGGTTTCGGCACCGACGCGCGCAAGGAGGAAGAAGTTGTCGCGCTGGTGGAGCAGATCGAGACGCAGGTCGGCCCGATCGAGGTGCTGGTGTTCAACATCGGCGCCAACGTGCCCAGCAGCATCCTGGAGGAAACCGCGCGCCGCTACTTCAAGGTCTGGGAGATGGCCTGCTTCTCCGGCTTCCTGAGCGCGCGGGAAGTCGCCAGGCGCATGGTGCCGCGCGGCCGCGGCACGATCCTCTTCACCGGCGCCACGGCTTCGATGCGCGGCGGCGCCCACTTCGCCGCTTTCTCCGGCGCCAAGCACGCCCTGCGCGCGCTGGCGCAGAGCATGGCGCGCGAACTCGGCCCGCGCGGCGTGCACGTCGCCCATGTGGTGATCGACGGCGCCATCGACACGGCGTTCATCCGCGACAACTTCCCCGAACGCTACGCGCTCAAGTCGCAGGAAGGCATCCTGAATCCCGAGCACATCGCCGACCAGTACTGGATGCTCCACTGCCAGCCGCGCGACGCCTGGACCCACGAGCTCGACCTTCGACCCTGGATGGAGAAATTCTGATGGCCAAGGACCTGGATTTCTATTTCGACGTCGGCAGTCCCGCCGCCTACCTGGCGTGGACGCAGATGCCGCGGCTGGCGCGCGAGACCGGCGCGGCCGTCCACTACAAGCCCATGCTGCTGGGCGGCGTGTTCCAGGCCACCGGCAACCGCTCCCCCATGGAAGTGCCGGCCAAGAGCCGGTGGATGAACGAGGACCTCGGCCGCTTCGCCCGCCGTTACGGCGTCGAGTTCCGCCACAACCCGCATTTCCCGATCAACACGCTGACGCTGATGCGCGGCGCGCTCGGCCTGCAGATGCGTGAGCCCGCGAAGCTGCTGCCCTACGGCGACGCGGTGTACCGCGCCATCTGGGTCGAGGGCCGCAACATGAACGGTCCGGCCGAGGTCGGCGCGGTGCTGCAGCGGGCCGGGTTCGATCCGCAGGCCCTGCTGGCGCTGGCCCAGGACGCCGAGGTCAAGGAAAACCTCAAGACGGTGACGCAGGTGGCGGTGGCGCGCGGCGTGTTCGGCGCGCCCACCTTCTTCGTCGGCGACCAGATGTTCTGGGGGCAGGACCGGCTCGACTTCGTGAAAGAGGCTTTGCAATGACACAGGACATCCTCACCCACGCCGAAGGCGGCGTGCTCACCATCACGCTCAACCGGCTGGAGCGCAAGAACTCCATCACGTCGGCGATGTACGGCGCGATGGCCGACGCGCTGCAATCCGCGGCGTCGGACAGCGCAACGCGGGTCGTGGTGCTGCAAGGGCACGAGACGATCTTCTCGGCCGGCAATGACATCGGCGACTTCCTCAACCAGCCGCCCTCGGGCGAGGGCTCGCCGGTGTTCCGGTTCCTGGGCGGCATCGCGCAGTTTCCGAAGCCGCTGATCGCGGCCGTGTGCGGTCCTGCAGTGGGCGTGGGCACGACGATGCTGTTCCATTCCGACCTGGTCTTCGCCGGCGACAACGCCGCGTTCTCCATGCCGTTCGTGAACCTCGGGCTGTGTCCCGAAGCCGCCTCCAGCCTGCTGGTGCCGCAGATGTTCGGCTACCACCGCGCGGCCGAAGCGCTGCTGATGGGCGAGCCCTTCATGGCCGAAGCGGCGCTGGAGGCCGGCTTCGTCAACCGCGTGCTGCCGCCCACCGAGGCCAACGCCTACGCCAACGCCCAGGCCCGCAAGCTCGCGGCCAAACCGCTCTCCAGCCTGGTGGAAACCAAGCGGCTGATGAAGAAGCCGTACCTGCCCGCCGTGCTGCAGCAGATGCAGGAAGAGGGCGCCAGCTTCAGCCGCATGCTGCGCGAGCCCGCCGCACGGGAGGCGTTCACCGCGTTCATGGAGAAGCGCAAGCCGGATTTCAGCAAGGTCTGAGTTCGCGCGGATGGGCTCCAAGAGCGCCGTGCGGTAGTCCATCCGGGTAGCCGCGATGCCGCAATCAGGTGCGCTGCCACCGTAAACTGTTGAACACACAAGAGCGGGAATCACACGCCCGCCGCACTCGGAAAAGGGAGCGCGCGAGGCGCGGAGCGCAGGGGCACGACGCGGGAGACGTTGATGAGGTGTGCCCTGCTCGGAATGGCGCTGCTGCCCATCGCGGCGCGGGCGCACACGCGGGAAGGACTGCCCCCGGCCGCGCCCCTTTGGCAGTGGAGCACCGACCCGTGGGTGATCGGGCTGCTGGCGATTTCCGCCCTGCTGTACGCGCGCGGCGTCTGGCGGCTCTGGGCCGTCGCGGGCTGGGGCCGCGGCATCGGCAAGGCGCCGGTCATCGCCTTCACGACCGGGTGGCTGACGCTGGTCATCGCGCTGGTCTCGCCGGTGGATTCGCTGGGCGGCCGCCTCTTCTCGGCCCACATGCTGCAGCACGAACTGCTGATGGTGCTCGCCGCGCCGCTGCTGGTGCTGGGACGGCCGCTGGCGGCCTGGACGTGGGCGTTCGGCTCGAAGAACCGCCGCCGGATCGGCCGCGCGGTGCAGGCGCGCTGGCTGGTGTCGACCTGGTCGACGCTGACGGAACCGGTCATGGCGTGGTGCCTCCATGCGACCGTGCTGTGGCTGTGGCACGTGCCCGCACTGTTCACCGCCGCCCTGCTGCATGAGGGCGTGCACACGCTGCAGCACACGACTTTCCTGGTGAGCGGGCTGTTCTTCTGGTGGACGGCGCTCGGCGGGGACCCGCGCATCGGCCGCGGCACGGGCGTCGCGGTCGCGTCGCTGTTCACCACGATGCTACACACGGCGGCGCTCGGCGCGCTTCTGAGCCTGGCGCCAACGCCTTGGTATCCGCCTTACCTGACGACCACCGCCGCGCTCGGCATGGACCCGCTGGAAGACCAGCAACTCGGCGGCCTGGTGATGTGGGTGCCGGCCGGCCTGGCCTACGTCATCGCCGCGCTGGGCCTGCTCGGTCGGATGCTGACGAGACAGCGGGCTTGAAGAATCCTCGATGACGGACAGGGGCTCGGGCTTGCGCTAGGATGCGCCGCCATGGCCTACATGCTGCTGATCGTGGAAGAACCCGGACAGCGCGCCTCGCGCACCGAAGCGCAGGGGCGCGAGGTGTTCGACCGCATGCTGAGCTGGGGCAACGGGCTCAAGCAGCGCGGGCTGCTCAAGGCCATGGAGTCGCTGAGCTCGCCCGACCAGGACTCAGCCCGCATCCAGGTGCGATCGGGACAGACGCGCCTGGTCGACGGGCCGTTCGCCGAGGCCAAGGAAATGGTCGGCGGCTTCTTCCTGCTCAACTGCAAGACGCGCGAAGAGGCGCTCGCCCTCGCACGCGAATGCCCGGCCGCCGAATGGGCCACCGTCGAGGTCCGCAAGCTCGGCCCCTGCTACACCTGAGCCCGATTCAGGGTTAGTCCCGGGCCGGACGGCTGTCGATTTCCGGTCCGCTCCTTCGTCGTGCTATCGAGGGCGCAATCAGCGCCCCCGCGAGAAAGCTGCGTTCGGTTGAACACCGGAAAGGAGTACGTGATGAAGAAGACGCTGCACTTCCCCATCCGCATCGACGCCCCGCGCGAGCGGGTCTGGTCCGTGATGCTGGACCCCGACACCTTCAACCAGTGGACCGAGCCGTTCTGCGAGGGCTCGTACTACGAGGGTGGCTGGAACAAGGGCGACCGCATCCGGTTCCTCACGCCCAGCGGCGAAGGCATGGTGTCCGAGATCGTCGAGAGCCGTCCGTATGAGTTCGTCTCGATCCGCCACCTGGGCGAGATCAAGGACGGCGTCGAGGACACGACGAGCGAGAAGGTCCGGGCCTGGGCGCCGGCCTACGAGAACTACACCTACGAAGCGGCCGCGGGCGGCGGCACGCAGCTGCGGGTGGATGTCGACGTCCTGCCCGACTACGAACAGTTCATGCAGGACACCTTCCCGAAGGCGCTGGCGCGGCTGAAGGAGCTGTGCGAGCGCGTCAATGCCTGATCACCCGCACTGAAAGGAGATCGCCATGGACCCCGTCGTGCACTTCGAACTCCCCTGCGACGACCGCGAGCGGCTGGCCCGCTTCTTCGAGCGCGCATTCGGCTGGAAGGCGCAGATGTTCGGCCCCGAGATGGGCAACTACGTGGTCGTGACCACGGCCGAGCAGGACGCGCGGCCCGATGCGCCGCGAGGCGCGATCAACGGCGGCTTCTTCACGCGCACCGCGGAGATGCCGGCGCAGTTCCCCGGCATCGTCATCGCCGTGCGCGACATCCGCGACTCGATGCGCAAGGTCGGCGAGGCGGGCGGGCAGGTGCTCGGCGAGCCGATGGACATTCCGGGCGTGGGCGCCTATGTGGCCTTCCTGGACACCGAGGGAAACCGCTCCAGCATGCTGCAACCGCTGCCGATGGGCCGCTGAAGGAGGGCAGGGCGATGCGATTCATGATCATGGTCCGCGCGAACGCCGACACGGAAGCCGGCCGCTTCCCGCCCGACGTCGACAAGCTGATGGCGGACATGGCGGCATATCACGAGGAGCTGGCCCAGGCCGGCGTGCTGCTGGACGGCAGCGGCCTGCAGCCTTCCAGCGAAGGCTTTCGCGTCCGCTGGGACGGCGCGCGCCAGAAGGTGATCGACGGCCCGTATGCCGAAAGCAAGGAGCTGATTGCCGGCTACACGCTGATCCAGGTGCGCAACCGCGAGGAGGCGCTGGAATGGGCGCGCCGCTTCCCCAACCCGATGGGCGAGGGCCGTCCCGCCGAGATCGAGGTGCGGCCGCTGTACGAGATGGAGCACTTCGAGCAGAAGGGCATCCACGGCGCCGAGCGGTTCCGCAAGCTCGGCACGTTCGAATGAGAGAAAAGGAGAGCACCCGATGGCACGCAAGATCTTCGTCAACCTGCCCGTGCGCGACCTGGAGCGCTCCAAGGCCTTCTTCGCCGCGCTGGGCTTCTCGTTCAACCCGCAGTTCACCAACGACAAGGGGGCGTGCATGGTGGTGAGCGAGGACATCTACGCCATGCTGCTGGTGGAGCCGTTCTTCCAGACCTTCACCAAGAAGCCCGTGGCGAATGCGCGCGAAACCACCGAGGTGCTGGTGTGCCTGAGCTGCGACAGCCGCGAGGAGGTGGACGATCTCGTTCGCAAGGCGCTGGCCGGGGGCGGCGCGGCGCCCAACGCGCCACAGGACCACGGCTTCATGTACGCGCACGGCTTCGAGGATCCGGACGGCCACGTGTGGGAGCTGGTGTGGATGAATCCGTCGGCAACGCCGGCGCAGCAGGGCTGACCGCGCGCCGATGCACTCGCAGGTCCACCAGACCATCGCCGCCGTCTGGCGCATCGAGTCGGCCAAGGTGGTGGCCACAGTCGCGCGCATGGTGCGCGACGTCGCCATCGCGGAGGAACTGGCGCAGGAAGCGCTGGTCTCCGCACTCGAGCGCTGGCCCCTCGACGGCCTGCCGGACAAGCCCGGCGCCTGGCTCATGGCCGCGGCCAAGAACCGGGCGCTGGACCACCTGCGCCACGTGCAGATGCAGCAGCGCAAGCACGAGGAGCTCGGCCGCGACCTCGAGGCGCAGGAAGCGCTGATCGTGCCGGACTTCACCGAAGCGCTCGACGCGGCCCGGCAGGACGAGATCGGCGACGACCTGCTGCGCCTGATGTTCACCGCCTGCCATCCGGTGCTGCCGACGGAGGCACGGGTGGCCCTCACCCTCAAGCTGCTGGGCGGGCTGACCACGCACGAGATCGCGCGCGCCTTCCTCGTGCCCGAGCCCACCATCGCCCAGCGCATCGTGCGCGCCAAGCAGAAGCTGCGCGACGCGAAGGTGCCTTTCGAGGCGCCGCGCGGCGAGGAACTGCAGCAGCGCCTGGCGTCGGTGCTGGAAGTGGTCTACCTGGTGTTCAACGAGGGCTACACCGCCACCGCGGGGGAAGACTGGATGCGGCCCGCGCTGACCGATGAAGCGCTGCGCCTGGGCCGCATGCTGGCGGAGCTGGCGCCGCAGGAGCCGGAGGTGCACGGCCTGGCCGCGCTGATGGAACTGCAGGCGTCGCGCATGAAGTCGCGCACCGATTCGCAAGGGCGCCCGATCCTGCTGGCCGACCAGGACCGCTCGCGCTGGGACCGGCTGCTGATCCGCCGCGGGCTGGCCGCGTTGGCGCGGGCCGAAGCCCTTGCGCCGCAGCGCGGGCCCTACACGCTGCAGGCCGCCATCGCCGCGTGCCATGCGCGCGCGGCCACCGCCGACGCCACCGACTGGAAGCGCATCGCGGCGCTGTACGGTGAGCTGGCGCAGGTCGCGCCCTCGCCCGTGGTGGAGCTCAACCGCGCGGTGGCTGTGGGCATGGCGGATGGCCCGGCTCAGGGGTTGGCGATCGTCGAGCGGCTGCTGGAGGACAAGTCACTGCGCCAGTACCACTGGCTGCCGAGCGTGCAGGGCGACTTGCTGGAGAAGCTGGGGCGGCGCGAAGAGGCGCGCGAGGCGTTCCTGCGCGCGGCCGACCTGGCGGGGAATGCGAGGGAGAAGACGCTGCTGATGGCGCGGGCGGCGGGATTGATGTAAGTCAAACAAGGCCTCAGATCTTTGGCCCGGCCAGCGGCCGCTCCGTATACCGCGACTTGCGCTTCTTCTTCTTGGCCGGCGCGGGAGCAGGGGGCGGCGGAGGCGTGGCGGCCTTCTCGACCTTCTTGCGGAATCCGAGGTCCTCCTCCGTCAGGCCGTAGAACGCGATGGCGTCCTTGATCCGCGCGATGACGACCTCGACCTCCCTGCGGCGCACCTCTTCGGCCTGCTGCTTGAGCTGTTCGATCTCCTCCAGCATCTGGCTGTAGGTCTTCTTCACGGGTCCATCCTTTCCGCCGGCGCCGCCGGGCCGCTGCTGCGGCAGTATGGCCCGGCAACGCGGGCGCCCGCGTCGGACAGCTTCCACGGTCGAGTCCGTGCGGGACAATGGCGGCATGACGCGCAACTCCCTGTCCGCCTTCGCCGGGTTCGAACCCGAGTTCGTGGAAGGCCTGAAGGCCATCTTCGAGGAGCGCATCGCCTTCAACCGCGTGCTCGGGTTGAAGATCACGCGCTTGGAGCCCGATCACGTGGAAGGCCGCATCGCCATGAAGAAGGACCTGGTCGGCCACTTCCTGCACAACCGCCTGCACGGCGGCGCGGTGGCGGCGGGGCTGGACGCGATGGGTGGGCTGGCCTGCATGGCGGCGATCGGCTCGCGCCACATGGACGAGCCCCCGCTCGCGCGGCTGCACCGCTTCGCGAAGCTGGGCACCATCGACCTGCGCATCGATTACCTGCGTCCGGCGATCGGCGAGCACTTCGATCTGCGCGGCGAAGTGCTGCGGTTGGGTTCGCGTGTCGCGTCCACCCGCATGGAATTCTTCGACGCGCAGGGCAAGCTGCTGTGCACCGGCTCCGCGGCCTACATCGTCTCCTGAGCGGATCAGCCCGGTGAATCCGGCGTCTGCTGGCGCACCTCGGTCAGCAGGTTCCAGCTGACCAGGAACATGGCGGCGATCACCGGGCCGATGACGAAGCCGTTCAGGCCGAAGAGGCTGATGCCGCCGACCGTGGCCACGAGCACCAGGTAGTCCGGCATGCGCGTGTCGCGGCCCACCAGGATGGGCCGCAGCACGTTGTCCACCAGGCCGATCACCAGCACGCCCCACAACGTGAGCCCCACGCCGCCCACTAGTTCGCCGGTGAACATCAGGTAGAGCGCCACCGGCCCCCAGACCAGCGCCGCGCCCACCGCCGGCAGCAGGGACAGCAGCGCCATCAGCGCGCCCCACAGCATCGGGCCGGGAATCTCCAGGTACCAGAACGCGATGGCGCCGAGCGCGCCTTGCACCAGCGCGACGACCACGTTGCCCTTGACGGTGGCGCGCACGACGGCGACGAACTGCGTCAGCATCTTGCGCGTCTGCTCCGGCTGCAGCGGCACCGATCGCTCGATCCTGTTGGTCAACGCGGTGCCGTCCCGCAGCAGGAAGAACAACACGTAGAGCATGATGAAGAAGGACACGAAGAAGTCCAGCGTCACCTGGCCGATGCCGACCAGGCCGCTGGTGATCGCCTGGCTGCTGCGCTGCAGGAGCTCGCCGGCTCGCCGCAGGATGGCGGGCATGTCCTCCAGGCCAAACCGCTGCAGCACCCCCTGGGCCCACACGGGCAGCGAGTCCATCACCCGCTGCAGCGACTGGCCGGGTTGCAGCTCGCCGGTCTTGATCTTCTGGTAGACGACGGAAGCCTGCTCCACCACCGACGCGCTGACCAGGGACATCGGCAGGATCACGATCAGCACGATCGTCAGAAGCGTGAGGAAGGCCGCGAGCGACTGCCGCCTGGTCACCCGCCGGCGCACGCGCTGGTGCATCGGCCAGAACACGATGGCCAGGAACAGCGCCCAGAGCACCGCACCGGTCAGCGGCCACAGCACCAGCAGGAAGGCGGCGGAAAAGCCCACCACCAGCCAGATCAGCGTCTTGTGCTCCAGCGAAGGCGAGCGGAGCGGATCGGGCGGCTGGCGCGGGTCGGTCATGCGGCTGAGATTAGCACCCGATGTGCCGGCGGGTTGTCGGCGGGCGGCGCGTCCGCGCGTCTGCGAGGTTCAGGCCTGCTTCGGAACGGGCCGCGGCTTGCCCTGGTCGTCGATCGCGACGTAGGTGAGCGAAGCCTCTGTCACCTTGACGAACTGGCCCTGCGCGCGGAAGCGCTCGGCATAGACCTCGACCTGCACCGTGATCGACGTGCGGCCGATGCGCGTCACGCTGGCATAGAAGGACAGGATGTCGCCCACGCGCACCGGCTGCTTGAAGATGAACTGGTTGACCGCGACCGTGGCCATGCGACCCTGCACGTGGCGCGCCGGGATCACCGAGCCGGCCAGGTCGACCTGGGCCATGACCCAGCCGCCGAAGATGTCGCCGTTGCCGTTGGTGTCGGCGGGCATCGGGATCACCTTGAGGACCAGTTCCTTGTCGCTCGGCGGGGTGGCGCGGCCGAGCGCGGAAGCGGCCTGCTCGGCGCTGGGATTCGGGGACGTGGGCACAATCTCTCCTCGCAAACCGCCTGGATTGTCCCCGATGCGCCGCTTTGGCGAAGCCACCTCATCCTCCTACGTTCCCTCCGCCGCGCAGCCGGCCCCCCCGAAGCAGGGCGCCGACTGGGCCACGCTGAAGCGCCTGCTGCCCTACCTGTGGGAGTACAAGTGGCGTGTCGTCGCGGCGCTGGCCTTCATGGTGGGCGCCAAGCTGGCCAACGTGGGGGTGCCGGTGCTGCTCAAGCACCTGGTGGACGCCATGAGTTTCAAGCCGGGCGACGCGGCCGCGGTGCTGGTCGTGCCCATGGGGCTGCTGGTGGCCTACGGGCTGCTGCGGCTGTCGACGTCGCTCTTCACCGAACTGCGCGAGCTGGTGTTCGCCAAGGCCACGCAGGGCGCTGCGCGCAGCATCGCGCTGCAGACCTTCGAGCACCTGCACTCGCTGTCGCTGCGTTTCCACCTGGAACGCCAGACCGGCGGCATGACGCGCGACATCGAGCGCGGCGTGCGCGGCATCGAATCGCTGATCTCCTATTCGCTCTACAGCATCGTGCCCACGCTGATCGAGGTGACGCTGGTGCTGGGCATCCTGGCGGTGCGCTTCGACGCCTGGTTCGCGTGGATCACGTTGACTGCGCTCGCGATCTACATCGTCTACACGGTGAGCGTGACCGAGTGGCGCACCAAGTTCCGCAAGGAAGCCAACGAGTTCGATTCGGCCGCGCACACCAAGGCCATCGACTCGCTGCTCAACTACGAGACGGTCAAGTACTTCAACAACGAAGGGTTCGAGGCGCGCCGCTACGACGAGAGCCTGGAGCGCCTGCGCCGCGCCCGCCTGAAATCGCAGACCACGCTGTCCATGCTCAACACGGGGCAGCAGCTGATCATCGCCATCGGCCTGGTGGCCATGCTGTGGCGCGCCACGCAGGGCGTGGTGGAAGGCCGGATGACGCTGGGCGACCTGGTCATGATCAACGCCTTCATGATCCAGCTGTACATCCCGCTCAATTTCTTGGGCGTGCTGTACCGCGAGATCAAGCAGAGCCTCACGGACCTGGACAAGATGTTCGCGCTGATGGAGCGGGAGCGCGAGGTGGCCGACAAGCCCGGCGCGCTGGCGCTGGCGCTCGGGCCGGGCGACGCCACGGTGCGCTTCGAGCACGTCACCTTCGCCTACGAACCGGCCCGCGTGATCCTGCATGACGTGAGCCTGGAGATCCCGGCCGGCAAGACGGTCGCGGTGGTGGGTCCTTCGGGCTCGGGCAAGTCGACGCTGGCGCGATTGCTCTATCGCTTCTACGACGTCCAGCAGGGCCGAATCAGCATCGCGGGCCAGGACATCCGCGAGGTCACGCAGGCCAGCGTGCGCCGCGCCATCGGCATCGTTCCGCAGGACACGGTGCTGTTCAACGACACCGTCGAATACAACATCGCCTACGGCCGCCCGGGCGCGAGCCGGGCCGAGGTGGAGGAGGCCGCGCGCGCCGCCCGCATCCACTCCTTCATCGAGAGCACGCCCCGGGGGTACCAGACCATGGTGGGCGAGCGCGGGCTGAAGCTCTCGGGCGGCGAGAAGCAGCGCGTGGCGATCGCGCGCACCCTGCTGAAGGACCCGCCGATCCTGATTTTCGACGAGGCCACTTCGGCGCTGGACTCGGCCAACGAGCGCGCTATCCAGGCTGAGCTCAAGAGCGCCGCGCAGAACAAGACCACGCTGCTGATCGCGCACCGGCTCTCCACCGTGATCGACGCGCACGAGATCCTGGTGATGGACGCCGGCCGGATCATCGAGCGCGGCACGCACCAGCAGCTGCTGGCGCGCGGCGGCCGGTATGCGCAGATGTGGCAACTTCAGCAGCAGAGCGGCGAAGACGCGGCCTAGACGGCCGCGCCGGAAAACGCCCGCCGACTTCTGTTACACGCCGTTCGAAACGACGGCGCCCGCCTGATGGCGCGACCGGCGCATCATGGCCGCTCCGCGAGCGATCGCATCACCGGAGCGCGCCATGAAGATGAAATCCGCCAGGAAAGCCGCCAAGGAATCTTCCGCCAGCAGCGGCGATCGCGGCCGCGCGGCCAGCGGCAGCAAGACGGCGAGCAGCGCCAAGCCGGCCCGCCGGCAGTCGGAAAAGGCTGCCGCGAACAAGGCCAGCGACGTGCGGGCGTCGGCCGGCGGAACGTCCGAAAAGAGCCCGGGCGGCAAGCAGCGCAGCTGATCGCTGCGCCTGGCGATCAGGCCGTCGGCGTGTCCTTGCGCGCGGCGGCCGCGATGGCCGCGCGCGCCGCCTGTTCGGCGCGCACCCCCGCTTCCAGCGGCGAGCGGCACAGGCCGGCGTACTCGTACTGCAGGTTCTCGTAGAGCTCGGCGAATTCCGGCACCGCGGCCAGCAGCGCCTCGAGCCCCGCGTCGTGCGGGTGGCCCAGCAGTTCGTCCTTCAGGTGCTCGATGACGGACCGGTACTGGTCGGCATCGACAGGCACGCTGCTGCGCTCCATCCTCGCGAGGATCTGCACCAGCGTGACCAGGTTGCGGCGGGTGGTCATCGGGGTGTTCATGCCCTGGTAGCTATGGCCCTACGGCGCGATTGCAAGTGGGCCGCGGGCGACAATCCAGCTCATGCAGATCCAGGAAAAAGCACCGCACGCCACCCCTTTCGAGTGGATCGGCGGGGAGGAGAAGGTCCGCGCGCTGGTGGACCGGTTCTATGACCTGATGGACCTCGAGCCGGGCTACGACGCCCTGCGCGGCACGCACGGCAGCACGCTGGACAACGCGCGGCAGCGGCTGTTCTGGTTCCTGTGCGGCTGGCTCGGCGGACCGCAGTACTACACCGACCGCTTCGGCCATCCGCGCCTGCGCGCGCGGCACCTGCCGTTTTCCATTGGCATCAGGGAGCGCGACCAGTGGCTGGCCTGCATGGACCAGGCCATGGGTGAAGTCGGCGTCGACGAGGCGCTGCGCGCGCGACTGCGCACGTCTTTCTTCCAGACCGCCGACTGGATGCGCAACGTCGGCGGCTGACGCGCGGGAGCGACGCCCGGCGCAGGCCTCGCTTGTGCGCCTGGCTCATCCACTCAAATAATGTCCGCGTCGCTGGCTTCGGGAGGGACGCATGACGACGGCGGGCTGGATCATGGTGGCGATCGCCGCGGGCATCGTCATGTGGGCCGTGGCGGCCTACAACGGCCTGGTGGAGCGGCGCAACCGCATCAGGAACGCCTTCGGGCAGATCGACGTCCAGCTCAAGCGGCGCTACGACCTCGTGCCCAACCTGGTGGAGGTGGCGCGCAAGTACATGGCGCATGAAGCCGCCACGCTGGAGGCGGTGGTCCGCGCGCGGGGCACGGCGCTTGGCGCCGCCGCGGACGCGCGGGCGCGGCCCGCGAACCCCGCCGTCGTGGCGGCGCTCGCCCACGCGGAGCAGGCGCTGGGCGGCAGCCTCGGGCGGCTGCTGGCGGTCGCCGAGGCCTATCCCGAGCTGAAGGCCAACAAGACCATGCTCTCCCTGAGCGAAGAGCTGGTGAGCACGGAAAACCGCATCGGCTTCGCGCGCCAGGCCTACAACGACGAAGTGCTCGAGTACAACGACGCCGCCATCCGCTTCCCGGACGTGGTCGTGGCCCGGCTGTTCGGTTTCGACGAAGCCGGCATGTTGCAGTCCACCCAGAGCGAGCAGGAGCGGCAGGCGCCGCGCGTCGCGTTCTAGCGCACCGTGCGCTTCTTCGAGCTGCAGGACAGCGCGCGGGCCGGGTCGCTGCGGCTGGTGCTGCTGTTCATGCTCGCGGTGGCGGGCACGGTGGTGGGTGTCCATGCCGCGCTCGCTGCGATCTTCCGGGCGCTGGACTGGATCGCGCTTTTCTCGCTGGCCCGGCCGCCCGGCTTCGCGGCCATCAACGTCGGCGTCACGCTGCTGCTGGTGCTGGGCGGCTGGTGGATCGAGACGTCCAACCTGCGCGCGCGCGGCGGGGCCGAGCGGCTGGCGCGGCGCATCGGGGCGCGCGAGGCGCGGCCTTCGGCGTCGCAGCAGGAGCAGCGCCTGTGCAACATCGTCGATGAGGTCTGCATCGCCGCCCACATGCCCAGGCCGCAGGTGATGGTGGTGCCGCGCGCGATGACGATCAACGCCTTCGCGGCGGGCTGGGACGAGGAGGATTCCGTGCTGGCCGTCACCGAAGGCGCGCTGGACGCGCTCACCCGCGACGAACTGCAGGGCCTGGTGGCGCACGAGTGCAGCCACATCCACGAAGGCGACACCCGGCTGAACATGAAGCTGGCCGGCATGGTCACGGGCCTGGAGCTGGTCTGGCGTTTCGGTGACGCGGTGCGTGAGCGCGGTGGCCCGCTTTTGGTGGTCGGCGGCGCCGTGATGGCGATGGGTTCGTTCGGCTGGTGGGCCGGACGCTGGCTGCAGGCGGCCGTGTCACGCCAGCGCGAGTTCCTGGCGGATGCCCGCGCGGTGCAGTGGACGCGCAGCCGCGATGGCCTGGGGGGCGTGCTGCGCAAGGCGCTCACGCAACAGGCGCAGAACGTGCGCGGGCCGGCCTGGCCGGGGGCGGCGCAGCACCTGCTGCTGGTGGGGGACGCGGCAGCCCGTGGCCGCTGGCTGGACTCGCACCCGCCGCTGCAGGAAAGGATCCGCCGGCTGTACGGCCGCCCGATGCCCGGCCTGCCGCTGGCGCAGGAGCCCGCGCCGCCTCTCGCGGCCTGAGCGGTGGGGGGCCGCTCAGGCGCCCGGCCCGAGCGGCTTGAGCAGCACCACCAGCGCGCCGGCGCCGCCTTCGTCACCACGAGCCTGCACGAAGGCCAGCACTTCCTTCTTCTGCACCAGCCAGCCCTGCACCCGCGCCTTGAGCACCGGCGTGCGGCCGGGCGAGCCCAGGCCCTTGCCGTGGACCACGCGCACGCAGCGCACGCCCTGCCGGTGCGCTTCGCGGATGAACGCGGCCAGCGCCTCGCGTGCGTCCTCGCGCCGCAGGCCGTGCAGGTCGATCTCGCGCTGGATGCTCCAGTGGCCCTTGCGCAGCTTGCGGGTGACGTCCAGGCCGACGCCGGGGCGGCGGAAGCTGAGAGCGTCGTCCACGTCCAGCAGGGTGCTGGCGTCGAATTCGTCGCTGATGGATTCGAGCAGCACGCGCTGTTCGTCCAGCTGCTGCTGCACGGCGATGGGCGCCGGCGGTTCGCCCGCCAGGTGCACCCGCGGCGCGTGCCGCAGCGGCTGCACCTCGCCGGCCGCCCGAACGAACAGGCTGCGTTCCGCGTCGGCCTTCTGCTGCGCCTCCTTGCGCGCGGCCTCCTGCTGCGCGGCGAGCTTCTGCTGCTCCGCCAGCTTGCGCTGGATCTGCTGGAGGTCCTGGAGGGATCTGGCTTTCACGGCACGCGCGGCCCCGAACGGGACCGTGGGATGGGGATTCACTCCGATTAGACACCACGGCCGATCGCGAATCAGCCGTCATCCCCGCGGAGGCGGGGACCCAGTGCTTCCAATTCCCCGGACCGAAAATGGGGAGCACTGGATTCCCGCCTTCGCGGGGATGACGTCGGGGAGGAGCCCGCGCCTCGCAGCCGCGGGTCAAAGCAGCCCGCGCTGCGCCATCGACAGCGCCTCGCCCGGCGCGACGATGACGTGGTCCAGGACACGCACGTCCACCAGCGCCAGCGCCGATTTCAGTGTCTGGGTGAGCGCCTCGTCGGCGCGAGAAGGCAGCACCGTGCCGCTCGGGTGGTTGTGGGCGAGGACCACCGCGGCGGCGTCCAGCTTGAGAGCCCGCACCACCACCTCGCGCGGATACACCGATGTCTGCGTGAGCGTGCCGCGGAACATCACCTCCATCTGGATCAACCGGTTCTGCGCATCCAGGAACATCACGGCGAACAGTTCGTGCACCTGCCGCGCCAGGTGCAATTGAAGGTAATGCTTGACGGCGTCGGGCGAGCTGAACACCTCCCTCGCGCGCAACTGCTGGGCCATCGCGCGGCGCGCCAGTTCCAGCACGGCCAGCAGTTCGGCGCGCTTGGCCGGGCCACCCAGGCCCTTGATGCGCTTGAGTTCGTCGGCCCCGGCGTGCAGCAGGCCCGCGACGCCGCCGAAGCCGTCGACCAGTTCCTGCGCCAGCGCGAACACGCCTTTGCCCGCCATGCCGGTGCGAAGCAGCAGCGCGAGCAGCTCCGTGTCGGACAGCGCCGCGGGGCCGCGCGTGAGCAGCTTCTCGCGCGGGCGGGCGTCCAGCGGCAGTTCCAGCAGTGTCACGGATCAGCCTTGGAGAGCCCGCAGGTCCGGCCCGGCCGGGGCTCGCGCCCTAAAATCACGTCTCTTGGCTTCCCACTCCATGGCTTCCTCTCCGCCCCGCGTGCAGCCGGGCTCCTTCCTGACCTTGCATTACCGCCTGGCCGGGCCCGGCGGCGACATCATCAACACCTTCCAGGACAAGCCCGCGACTTTGACACTGGGCACCGGCGAACTTTCGCCGGCCGTCGAGCAGCGTCTCCTCGGGTTGGAGGAGGGCGCCCGTGCGACCTTCCAGATCCCCGCCGGCGAAGCCTTCGGCGAGCGCAACGCGGAGATGGTCCAGTGGGTCGCGCGCAAGCTGCTGCGCGAACTGGGCGACCCGGATGAGGAGTACCACGTCGGCGACGTGGTGCAGTTCCCCACGCCCGACGGCATGGGCAGCTACGCGGGCGCGGTGCAGCAGGTCGGCCGCGACGGCGATGGCGACGGCGTGGCCGACGCCGTGCTGTTCGACTTCAACCATCCGCTGGCCGGCCAGCCCGTCACGTTCGAAGTCCATGTGATCGGAGTGCTGTGAACGACCCCAAGCAGATCGTCCTGGCCGAGCCGCGCGGGTTTTGCGCCGGGGTGGACCGCGCCATCGAGATCGTGGAGCGTGCGCTCGCGAAGTTCGGCGCGCCCATCTACGTGCGGCACGAGATCGTGCACAACACCTACGTCGTCAACGACCTCAAGTCCAAGGGCGCGATCTTCATCGAGGACCTCGCCGAAGTGCCGCCCGGGTCCACGCTGGTGTTTTCGGCGCACGGCGTGAGCAAGGCGGTGCAGGAGGAGGCGCGGCAGCGCGGCTTCGAGGTATTCGATGCCACCTGCCCGCTGGTGACGAAGGTGCACGTGGAAGTGGCCAAGCTCGCCCGCGAGGGCTACGAATTCATCATGATCGGCCACAAGGGCCATCCCGAGGTCGAAGGCACGATGGGCCAGCTGGAGAGCGGCATCCACCTGGTCGAAGACGTGGCCGACGTGGCGCAGGTGCAGCCTTCGCAGACCGAGAAGCTGGCCGTGGTGACGCAGACCACGCTGTCGGTGGACGACGCGGCCGAGATCACCGCCGCCGTGCGCGCGCGCTTTCCCAGCATCCGCGAGCCCAAGCAGCAGGACATCTGCTATGCCACGCAGAACCGCCAGGATGCGGTGAAACTGCTCTCGCGCCAGGTCGACGTGGTCATCGTGGTCGGCAGCCCCACCAGCAGCAACAGCAACCGGCTCGCGGAACTGGCGCGCAAGCTGGGCGTGCCGGCCTACATGGTCGACAACGCGGGTGAACTCAAGCCGGAGTGGCTCGAGGGCAAGTCGCGCGTCGGCCTCACGGCGGGCGCATCGGCGCCCGAGCTGCTGGTCGACCAGGTGATCGACCGCGTCAAGTCGCTGGGCGCCGTCGCCGTGCAGAAGATGGATGGCGTGCAGGAGACGATGAAGTTCCCGCTGCCCAAGGGGCTGAAGCTTTGAACCGCGCGCAGATCGGCCAGGCCGCTCAGGCCTTCCGCGAGCGCTTCCCGCATTTCATCCGCCGCACGCCCCTGTGGAAGCTGCCCGGCAGCGCGCTGGGCGTGGACTGCCGCGAGGTCTGGCTCAAGCTCGAGCACCTGCAGGCCGGCGGCAGCTTCAAGGCGCGCGGCATGCTGTATCGCCTGCTGTCGAACGAGATCCCGGCCAGCGGCGTGATCGTCGCTTCCGGCGGCAACGCCGGCATCGCCACCGCGGCCGCGGCGCGCGAGCTGGGCGTCCGCTGCGAAGTGTTCGTGCCCACCGTGAGCAGTTCCGCCAAGCAGGCCAAGCTGCGCCAGCTCGGCGCGCAGGTGGTGGTCACCGGCTCCGTCTACGCCGAAGCGCTCGAAGCCTGCCTGCAGCGCCAGAAGGAAACCGGCGCTCTGCTCACGCATGCCTATGACCAGCCCGAGGTGGTGACGGGCGCCGGCACGCTGGCCTGCGAGATCGAGGAGCAGGGCGGCGCCGTGCCGGATTCGGTGCTGGTGAGCGTCGGCGGCGGCGGGCTGATCGCGGGCGTCGCGGCCTGGTTCGAGCAGCGCAGCCGGGTCGTGGCGCTGGAGCCGGAACTCGCGCCGACGCTGCATCGCGCGCGCCAGGCCGGCGAGCCGGTCGACGTCAGCGTGAGCGGCATCGCCGCCGACTCGCTCGGCGCCAAGCGCATCGGCTCGCTCGCGTGGGACATCACGCAGCGTTTCGTGCCGCAGTCGTTGCTGCTGCCGGACGAGGCCATCCGCAGTGCGCAGCTGTGGCTGTGGAAGGAAATGAAGCTGGCGCTGGAACCGGCGGCCGCGCTGCCTTTGGCGGCCCTGCACACCGGGATCTACCGTCCGGCGAAGAACGAGGTCGTGGCGCTCATCGTCTGCGGCGCCAACCTGGACCCGGCGACGCTCGCCTGACGCATGGATCTGATCACCGGCAATTTCTACGACGCCGACACGAGCGGCACCGGCTGGGTGATCGGCTTTTCCGACTGGACGCGCTTGCCCGGCTCGGACCTGCTGCACGTGCCGCAGGACGCGCCCCTGTCGGGCCTGTGCGTGAAGTGGTACGACCACCCGGACGGGCACGTGAGCCGCAGCGACAAGCAGGTGAGCGCGGGCCGCACGATGTCGATGCTGGTGACCACGGGCTCGCATTTCGAGCTGGATTTCAGCGACGAGCCGGACTTCCATCCGGACCACACGCGCACGCTGGTGATGACGCGCGCGGGCGACTACGCGGCCTGGGGCGCGGGCGTGTACCACCGCTGGCGTTGCGAGCGGCGCTCCACGATCCTCACCGTGCGCTGGAACCAGGACTGAACGCGCCATGACCCGCATCGGCCTCATTTCCGACACGCACAGCCTGCTGCGGCCGCCCGTGCTGGAGTTCCTGCGCGGCAGCGACCTGATCCTGCACGCCGGCGACATCTGCGATGCGAAGGTGCTGCAGGAGCTTGGCCAGATCGCACCGGTGAAGGCGGTGCGGGGCAACAACGACTGGGGACCGTGGGCCGACCGGCTCGAGGAAGCGGAGCTCGTCACCGTCGAGGGCGTCGGCATCTTCGTCTTGCACGACCTGGCCGACCTGCCGCGGCATGCGCGCGCACGCGCCGCGCGGGTGGTCGTGTCCGGGCATTCGCACAAGCCGGTGGTGCAGGAGCGCGAGGGTGTGCTGTTCGTCAATCCGGGCAGCGCGGGGCCGCGCCGCTTCAAGCTGCCGATCGCGGCCGGCGAGCTGCACGTCGACGGCGACCATGTGAGCGCGCGCATCACCGAGTTCCCGGCCTGACGGGGCGGGCGACAATCCCGGGCCATCAGCATCAGCGGATGGCAGTGAGGTCCCATGGAAACCAAGTGGCTGGAAGATTTCGTGAGCCTGGCCGAGACGCGCAGCTTCAGCCGCTCCGCGCAGCTGCGCCATGTCACCCAGCCGGCTTTCTCCCGCCGCATCCAGGCGCTGGAGGCCTGGGCCGGCACCGACCTGGTGGACCGCAGCTCCTATCCCACGCGGCTCACGCCCGCCGGCGAAACGCTCTACACGCAATCGCTCGAGATGCTGCAGGCGCTGCAAAGCACGCGCGCCATGCTGCGCGGCCACTCGGCCGCGGGGCAGGACGTCATCGAGTTCGCCGTACCGCACACGCTGGCCTTCACCTTCTTCCCGGCTTGGGTGTCCTCGTTGCGCGAGAAGTTCGGGCCGATCAAGAGCCGCCTGATCGCACTGAACGTCCATGACGCGGTGATGCGCCTGGTCGAAGGCGGCTGCGACGTGCTGATCGCCTACCACCACGCCTCGCAGCCCTTGCAGCTGGACGCCGAGCGCTACGAGATGGTCACGCTCGGGCAGGAAGTGCTGGCCCCGTACTGCAAGGCGGATGCCGACGGCGAGCCGCTCTTCAAGCTGCCCGGCCGCGCGAACCAGCCCTTGCCCTATCTCGGCTACGCGCCGGGGGCGTACCTGGGGCGGGTGACCGACCTCATCCTCAAGCAGTCGGCCATGGCCATCCACCTCGACCGCGTCTACGAGACGGACATGGCCGAGGGCCTGAAGGTGATGGCGCTCGAAGGCCACGGCGTCGCCTTCCTTCCGCACAGCGCGGTGAAGAAGGAACTGCGCTCGCGGCGGCTGGTGCCTGCGGCGCCGCCGGGCATGGCCGGCATGGAGCTCGCGATGGACATCCGCGCGTACCGCGAGAAGCCATCCGGTCGCGATGCTCCCAAGAGCACGGCCCAGGCCTTGTGGGCCTACCTCGTCGGGCAAGCGACTGCGTCCTGATGGGCTGGCGGGCCGCATCGGGCGGTGGTCATGAGCAATTTGCATAACCCGGCTCCCAAACAGCATTGGCGGCGGCCGGAAGCGCTGACTAAAGTTCGCGCCACTGAACCAACCACCTCCACCACATGCCGTCCGAACACCGCATCGAGCAAGACTTCCTGGGACACAAGCAGATCCCTGCCGAAGCGTACTGGGGGGTGCACACAGCGAGAGCGGTGGAGAACTTCCCGATCTCGGGGACGCCCGTTTCCGCGATGCCGGAGCTGATTCGCGCCTTCGGCTTCGTCAAGAAGGCCACGGCGAAAGCCAACCTCGAACTGGGCGTGCTGGAGTCCAAGCGCGCTTTCGCGATCATGAGCGCGTGCGAGAAGCTGATCGACGGCCAGTACCACGAGCAGTTCGTGGTGGACGTGATCCAGGGCGGCGCCGGCACCTCGACCAACATGAACGCCAACGAGGTGATCGCCAACCTGGCGCTCGAGCGCCTCGGGTTCGAGAAGGGCCGCTACGACGTGCTGCATCCCAACGACCACGTCAACGCCTCGCAGAGCACCAACGACGTCTATCCCACCGCGGTGCGCCTTGCGCTGTGGTTCGGCATCGACCGGCTGCTGGACGCGATGGCCATCCTGCGTGCCGGCTTCGAGGCGAAGGCCGAGGAGTTCAAGGACGTGCTCAAGATCGGCCGCACGCAGTTGCAGGACGCGGTGCCGATGACGCTCGGGCAGGAGTTCTCCACTTACGCGGTGATGATCGGCGAGGACGAGCAGCGCCTGCGCGAGGCGCGCGCCCTGATCCAGGAGATCAACCTCGGCGCCACCGCCATCGGCACCGGCATCAACGCGCCGCACGGCTATGCCGAGCTGGCCTGCCGGCACCTGGCCGAAGTGAGCGGCGTGCCCGTCATCAAGTCGCCCAACCTGGTCGAGGCGACGCAGGACACGGGCGCCTTCGTGCAGCTCTCGGGCGTGCTCAAGCGCGTGGCCACCAAGCTGTCCAAGACCTGCAACGACCTGCGCCTGCTGTCCAGCGGGCCGCAGGCGGGCTTCGGCGACATCAAGCTGCCGCCGCGGCAGGCCGGCTCATCCATCATGCCGGGCAAGGTCAATCCGGTGATCCCGGAGGTGATGAACCAGGTGGCCTTCGAGGTGATCGGCAACGACATGACGGTGACCATGGCCTCGGAAGCGGGCCAGCTGCAGCTCAATGCCTTCGAGCCGATCATGGGCTGGAGCCTGCACAAGAGCATCCTGCACCTGGCGAACGCCTGCCTCACGCTGCAGGCCCACTGCGTGTCGGGCATCGAGGCCAACCACGAGCTGCTGGCGCGCCGCGTGCGGGAGTCGGTCACGCTGGTCACGGCGCTGAATCCGATCATCGGCTACGAGAAGGCGGCTCTGATCGCCAAGACGGCGATCGCGAGCGGCGCGCCCATCGTCGACGTCGCGCACACGCTGGGCATCATGACGCGCGAGCAGATGCAGGCGCTGCTGGTGCCGGAAAAGCTGACGCAGCCCTTGCGGCTCGAAGCCATCGGTGGGAAAGCGGCATGAAGCCTGCTTTTGAGAACGACCCGACGGTGGCTTCGAAGGACATACAGGGTAATCCCCGAACGCCGAGTCTCTAGAATTTCGTTTTCACTTCACCCTCGTTCCCCTTTCAGGAGATTTGCATGAAGAAGGTCCTCTTGGCCGCCGCCATCGCCGCCGCCGCTTCCGGCGCCGCGTTCGCGCAGGCGAACGACACCATCGCCAAGGCCAAGTCCTCCGGCGTGGTCACCATGGGCGTGCGCGAGTCCTCCGGCGCCCTGTCGTACACGCTGGGCGACGGCAAGTTCGCCGGCTTCCATGTGGAGATCTGCCAGCGCATCCTGGCCGAGCTGGAGAAGCAGGCCGGCAAGAAGCTGGAGGTGAAGTACCAGGCCGTCACCTCGCAGAACCGTATCCCGCTGGTGCAGAACGGCACGGTGGACATCGAGTGCGGCTCCACCACCAACAATGCCGCGCGCCAGAAGGACGTCTCGTTCCTGAACACCACCTACGTCGAGGAGGTCAAGGTCGCGGTCAAGGCCAACTCCGGCATCGACACCATCGCCAAGCTCAATGGCAAGACGGTGGCCACCACCACCGGCACCACCTCGGTGCAGCACCTGCGCAAGCACGAGCGCGCCGCCAGCCTGGACTTCAAGGAAGTCTTCGGCAAGGACCACGCCGACAGCTTCCTGCTGCTCGAGTCCGGCCGTGCCGACGCCTTCGTGATGGACGGCTCCATCCTGGCGGGCAACATCGCCAACTCGCGCAATCCGGGCGACTTCAAGCTGCTCGGCGAAGTGCTCAACGTCGAGCCCATCGCCATCATGGTCCGCAAGGACGACGCGGCCCTGAAGAAGCTGGGCAACGACGTCATCGCCGGCCTGGTGAAGTCCGGCGAGATGAACAAGCTGTGGGACAAGTGGTTCCTGCAGCCGATCCCGCCGAAGAACATCAAGATCGGCCTGGCTCTGTCCGAGAACACGAAACAGGCGTGGGCCAGCCCGAACGACAAGCCGATGGAAGAGTACGCGAAGAAGTAATTCGCGGCTGCCCCCCGAAGGACCCCTGTCCGAGCGCGTTGGGCAGGGGTCTTGCTTTTGAAGGGGGCGACCGTGAAGATGCAAAGAAGAGCAAGACGGAGAGGAGAAGCGCATGGCCTGGAACTGGCAGGTCTTCTGCAGGGAAACCACCTCCGGTGAGACGGTGGTCGGTTGCTTCGGCAGGGGCGGCGACGAGACGTACCTGAACTGGATCGTCACGGCCTGGGGCTGGACCCTGTTCGTGGCGCTTTGCGCGCTGGTGGTGGCGCTGGTCAGCGGGCTGATCATCGGCACCATCCGCACGCTGCCCAACAGTCCGTGGCTGGTGCGGCTGGGCAATGCATGGGTGGAGCTGTTCCGCAACATCCCGCTGCTGGTGCAGATCTTCCTCTGGTACTTCGTCATCCCGGGCATCTTCCCGGCGATGAAAGGCGTGCCCTCGGTGGTGCTGGTGATCATGGCGCTGGGCCTGTTCACGTCGGCCCGGGTCGCCGAGCAGGTGCGCGCGGGCATCCAGTCACTGCCCCGGGGGCAGCGCTATGCCGGCATGGCGCTGGGGCTCACGACGGGGCAGACGTACCGCTTCGTGCTGCTGCCGATGGCCCTGCGCATCGTCATCCCGCCGCTCACCAGCGAGTCGATGAACATCGTCAAGAACTCGTCGGTGGCCTTCGCGGTGTCCATCGCGGAACTGACGTTCTTCGCGCGCCAGTCGGGCGAGGAGACGTCCGCGCCCGTCGAGATGTACCTGGCCGCGACGGTGCTCTACGCGATCTCGGCGTTCGCCATCAACCGGGTGATGGGCGTGATCGAGAAGAGGACCCGCGTGCCCGGCTTCGTCGCCGCCGGCGGCATGGGAGGGCACTGAAATGCTCGGCAGCCTCGACCTGTCCTTCTTCAGCTGGGACCTGCTGGCGCCCTTCGTCATCAAGGGCTTCATCTTCAGCATCTGGCTGACTGTGGTGGCCACCGTCGGCGGCATCGTCTTCGGAACCATCCTGGCGCTGATGCGCCTGTCGGGCGTCAAGCTGCTGGAGATCCCGTCGGCCGCCTACGTCAACACGATGCGCTCCATCCCGCTGGTGATGGTGCTGCTGTGGTTCTTCCTGCTGATTCCGTTTGCGATCGGGCGGCCCATAGGCGCCGAGATGTCGGCCGTGATCACCTTCATCGCGTTCGAGGCGGCGTACTTCTCGGAGATCGTGCGCGCCGGCATCCAGTCGATCCCGCGCGGGCAGGTCAACGCCGGCTACGCGCTGGGCATGACATACGGGCAGAACATGAAGCTGATCATCCTGCCGCAGGCCTTCCGCAACATGCTGCCGGTGTTCCTGACGCAGACCATCATCCTGTTCCAGGACACCTCGCTCGTCTACGCCATCGGCGCCTACGACATGCTCAAGGGCTTCGAGACCGCGGGCAAGAACCTGGGCCGCCCCATCGAGGCCTACCTGCTGGCCGCCGTGCTGTACTTCTTCATGTGCCTGGCTCTCTCGAAGGTCGTTCGAGCGGTCCAGAACAGGGTGCAGATCATCCGCTGAACGAACAACGAGGGACCCATGGACACAGCGAAGAACGACAGACCGATGATCGAGATCGACAACATCTCCAAGTGGTACGGCCCCGTGCAGGTGCTGCAGGACTGCTCGGTCCGCATCAACAAGGGCGACGTGGTGGTGGTCTGCGGCCCTTCGGGCTCGGGCAAGTCCACGCTGATCAAGGCGGTCAACGGGCTGGAGCCGGTGCAGAAGGGCCGCATCTTCGTCGACGGCATCCAGGTCAACGAACCCAGGACCGACCTGCCCAAGCTGCGCAGCCGGGTGGGCATGGTGTTCCAGCACTTCGAGCTGTTCCCGCACCTGTCGGTGACGGAGAACCTCACGCTGGCGCAGATGAAGGTGCTCGGCCGAAACACCGAGGAGGCCCGCAAGCGCGGCCTGAAGATGCTCGACCGCGTGGGCCTGATGGCGCACAAGGACAAGTTCCCCGGCCAGCTGTCGGGCGGCCAGCAGCAGCGCGTGGCGATCGCGCGTGCGCTGTCGATGGACCCCATCGTGATGCTGTTCGACGAGCCCACCTCCGCGCTCGACCCGGAGATGGTGGGCGAGGTGCTGGACGTCATGGTCACGCTCGCCAAGGAAGGCATGACCATGATGGTGGTCACGCACGAGATGGGCTTCGCGCGCAAGGTTGCCAACCGCGTGATCTTCATCGACGTCGGCGGCCGCATCCTGGAGGACTGCAGCAAGGACGATTTCTTCGGGAATCCGGAGGCGCGGCAGGCGCGGACCAAAGACTTCCTGAACAAGATCCTCAGCCACTAGTTCACGACCGCAGGTCGAGCCGCCTGCGCGCAATAACATGCAGCGCAGACACCCTTTGACGATGGAGCCGGCTTTGCCGGTCCATCAAAACGGATAGTGCCGCGGCTGCGTCTGCATCGTGATCCAGCGCAGCTCGGTGAACTCCGCGACTCCCGCTCGCCCGCCGAACCTTCCCATCCCGCTGCCCTTCACGCCACCGAACGGCATCTGCGCCTCGTCGTGCACCGTGGGTGCATTGACGTGGCAAATCCCCGAGTCGATGCGTCGCGCGACGTTGAACGCGCGCGCCAGGTCGCGCCCGAACACCGCCGCCGACAAGCCGTACTCGTTGTCGTTCGCGCAGGCGATCGCTTCCTCCACGCCGCGCACGCGCACGATCGGCTTGACCGGTCCGAAGCTTTCCTCGTGATAGATGCGCATCTGCGGCGTCACGTGGTCCAGCACCGTGGCGGGCATCAGGGTGCTGTCGGCCTTGCCGCCGCACAGGAGCTTGGCGCCCTTGGACAAGGCGTCGTCCAGCAGCGCGTTGCAGTGCTCCACAGTGCTCATGCCGATGACGCTGCCCAGCACCACCGGCTCGGGCTTGCGCGGATCGCCGACCGGCAGCGACCTGGCCTTGGCCGCGAACTTGCGGACGAAATCGTCGGCCACTTTCTCGTCGACGATGATGCGTTCCGTGCTCATGCAGATCTGGCCACTGTTGGCGAAGCAGCCGAAGGCGGCCGCGTTGACCGCGTCGTCCAGGTCGGCGTCGTCCAGGATCACCAGCGGCGCCTTGCCGCCCAGCTCCAGCACCGCGGGCTTGAGGTACTTGGCACAGGTCTGCGCGATCAGCCTGCCGACGCGGGTCGACCCTGTGAAGTTGACGCGGCGCACCGCCGGGTGCGACACCATGGCTTCGACCACCATGCCGGCCTCGTGCGGCGCGTTGGTGATGTAGTTGACGACCCCCGCGGGAAACCCGGCCTCGATGAACGATTCGACGATCAGCTGGTGCGTGCGCGGGCAGTTCTCGCTGCCCTTGAGGATGACCGTGTTGCCGCAGGCCAGCGGCGTCGCGATGGCGCGCACACCCAGGATGATGGGCGCGTTCCAGGGCGCGATCCCCAGCACCACCCCGGCCGGCTGCCGCACGCCCATCGCCAGCGAACCGGGCACGTCCGAGGGGATCACCTCGCCGGAGATCTGCGTGGTCAGCGAAGCCGCCTCGCGGATCATGCCGGCGGCCAGCATCACGTTGAAGCCCGCCCACATGCCCGTGGCGCCGGTCTCGGCGGCCACGGCTTCCACGAACTGCGGCAGCTTGGCTTCCAGCTTCTCCGCCGCCTTGAGCAGCAGGCCGCGCCGTTCGCTCGGGCCGGTCTCGCTCCAGGTGCGGAAGGCTTCGGCCGCGGCATCCGCCGCCATCTTCGCGTCGGCGGCGGACGCGGCGGGCGCGCGCGTGGCGACGGTGCCGTCGAGCGGATTGCGGCGCTCGAACGTCGCATTCTTCTCGGCGGTGACTTTCAAGCCGTTGATCAGCATGGAGAGGTCGGACATGGCGGTGCTCCTTGGGGCAAGGTTCAGGAAATGCGTTCGGGCCGGGCTTGTCGAGGCGCTTCGACAGGCTCCGGGCGAGCGGCGTTGGGATCTCGAACCGCGTCTCGAGCGGCCCGTGCCGCGGTGGTGGTCTCGCTGCTCTGCGCGCCGAGGTAGGTTTCGCGGATCACCGTGGAGCGGGCGAGCAGCTTCGCCGGCCCGCTGGCGACCAGCGTACCGCGCTCCAGCACGTAGCCGCGGTCGGCGACGGCGAGGGCTTTCTTGACGTTCTGCTCGACCATCAGCACCGTCGTGCCGCTGTCGGCGATGCGCCGCGCGATCGCCAGCAGTTCGTCGACCATGCGCGGCGCCAGCCCGAGCGACGGTTCATCGAGCATCAGCAACCGCGGCGAGCTGACCATTGCGCGCGCCACGGCGACCATCTGCTGTTCGCCGCCGCTCATGGTGCCGGCCAGCTGGCCCGAGCGTTCGCGCAGCTTCGGGAAGTCGGCCAGCACCTGCTCGATGCGCGCGGACCGCTCGGACTTCGGGACCAGCCAGCCACCGAGCTCCAGGTTCTCCAGCACGGTGAGCTGCGGAAACAGCTGGCGCCCTTCCGGCACCAGGACCACGCCGCCGCGCACGATCTCGTGCGTCTTCTCCGGCAGGTCGTCGCCGTCCAGCAGCACTTCGCCCTTGCGCGGGATCAGGCCGTTGAGCGCGCGCAGCAGCGTCGTCTTGCCCGCGCCGTTCGGGCCCAGGATCACCGTCAGCCCCGGCCGGGCTTCGAAGGCGAGGTCCCGCAACACGGGGAACGCGCCGTACCCGGCGGACAGGCCGCGCACCTTCAGGTGGGCACGGCGCGCGGCGGCGCCGTGCTCGAAAGCCATCTCGCGCCACCACATCATGCGGGCTGCTCCTCGGTCATCTCGTCGCCCAGGTACGCTTCGACCACCTCGGGGTCGTGCACCACTTCGTGCGGCGTGCCGTCGGCGATCTTGCGGCCCTGGTGCAGCACGATCACGCGCTCGACGTGCCGCAGCAGCACCCGCACGGCGTGCTCGATCCACACGACCGTCAGGTCCAGTTCGTCCCGCAGCCGGCGGATCAGGTGCGCCATGTTGTCGATCTCCGCCTCGGTCAGGCCCGCCGCCACTTCATCGAGCAGCAGCAGCTTCGGCCGTGTCGCCAGCGCCATGCCGATCTCGAGCAGCCGCTGCTGCGACGGCGTGATCGCACCGGCCGGAAGGTCCGCCTGCTGCGACAGGCCGATCAGCTGCAGGATGCGCCCGGCGTCGCGCAGGGTCCAGGGCACGGTGCTCTCCTCGCCCCACAACCAGTACTTGCGCTGACGGCGTCCCGCGAACTTCAGGCCGAAGGCGATGTTGGCGGCCACCGGCATGTCGGCGAAGACGCGCGGGGTCTGGAACGTGCGCGCGAGGCCGTGCGCGGCGTAGCGGTGCGGACCTTTGCCGGTGAGGTCATCGCCCAGCACGACCATCCGGCCCGAGGTGGGCGCCTGCACGCCGGAGATGGCGTTGAAGAAGGTGGTCTTGCCGGCGCCGTTGGGGCCGATGATGCCCACCAGCTCGCCGGCGCGGAACGTGGCGCTCACCGCGTCGACCGCCACCAGGCCGCCGAAGCGCACCGTGACGTCGCGCGCGTCCAGGACGATGCGGGCGGCCGCGCCGGGCCGCCCCAAGCCGTCCGCAGCCCCCTCGGGGGGCGGCGCAGTGCGCGAAGCGCCAAGCGTGGGGGCGCTGAGACTAGACAAGGCGGCGCTCCCGGGCCCGCTGCTTGTCGCGCGCCTTGTCGCCGCTCCACTCGTAGCGGCGCTCCTTCCACCACGCCCCGGCGTCGCGCCACCAGCCGCGCAGCGTGTCCCACCGCAGCGAAGCCAGGCCGCCGGGCAGGTACAGCACCGACAGGATCAGCAGCAGGCCCAGCGTCATCATGTAGACCTGTGGCGCCTGCAGCCGCAGCGTCTCGGCCAGCAGGCTGAAGACGATGGCGGCGATCAGCGGGCCCCACAGCGTCAGCGCGCCGCCGATCAGCGCGATCAGCACGGTCTGGAACCCGATGAAGGGATTGAACACCGTGACCGGGTCGATGTAGGTCCAGCGCACCGACATGGCGGCGCCGATCGCGCCCGCGAAAGCCGCGGTCATCGCGAATCCGGCCAGCTTGACCCAGCGCGTGTTCACGCCCAGCGTCTGCGCGCGCTGCTCGTCCGCGCCGATGCCGGCCAGCGCCAGCCCGAATCGAGTGCGGCGCACCCAGATCGAGACCGCAACGACGGACATCGCGAGCGCCAGCACGGTGAGGTAGACCGTGTCGCGCTCGGGCACGACGGTGAGCACGCGCCCGACGGTGCCGGTGACGCTTTTCTCGAAATAGGTGACGCCGTGGCGGATCAGCTCCGTCATCCCGAACGTCAGCACGGCGAAGTAGGTGCCGCGCAGGTGAAGCACCGCCGCGCCCATCAGCACCGCGACCAGCGCGGCAAGCCCGGCGCCGAGCGCAATGGCCTGGCCCCAAGGCATTGTCTCCAGCGACAGCGCGCACGCATACGCGCCGATGCCGAAGAAGGCCGACGTCGCCAGCGACAGGTAGCGCGTGAAGCCGCAGAACAGGGCCCAGCTGGAGGACAGGGCGATGTACATCAGGCAGGTGAGCGCCAGCGAGACGATGAAATCGCTTCCCCAGTAGGGCAGGGCCAGCGCCCAGCCGGTCAGGCCGAACAGCACGAGAATGTCGCGCACGAGGAGTTGGCGACTCGTCATGCCTTGCGGCTCTTTCGCGTGAACAGCCCTTCGGGCCGCAGCAGCAGCACGGCGATGAAGACCGCGTACGACAGCAGCGCCTTGAGCGAGGGATTGGTGAAGTGCATGCCGAGCGCTTCCACCACGCCGAGCAGCAGTCCGCCCGCGAGCGCGCCCGACATGCTGCCGAAGCCGCCGAGCGTGATGACGATCAGCGCGGTGACGGTGTAGGGCTCGCCCATCGAGGGCGAGATCGTGTAGGCCATGGACAGCAGGCAGCCCGCGACGCCCGACAGCCCCAGGCCGATGCCGAACATCAGCGGATGCAGCATCCGCGTGTTGATGCCGACCAGCTGCGCGCCGACCGGCGACTGCATCAGCGCCCGCACGCCCTTGCCCAGCAGCGTCATCCGCAGCAGCACGATCATCGCGCCCGCGAACAGCAAGGAAAGGGCGAACACCAGCAGTTTGTTGGCCGCGAACTGCGCGCCGCCGAACCGAACCGGCTCGGTGAGGAACTCGTAGCCGCGCAGGTCGCCGCCCCAGATCCAGTTGACGAAGTTCTGCACCAGGAACATCAGGCCGAAGGCGACCATCAGGCCGCGGGCCTCGAAGACATCCAGGTTCGGGGAGGTGGCCGTGAGGCGGCGAAAGCACAGGAAATGGACGGCGAGCCCGAGCGCCATGAGCAGCGCGAACGACACCGGCACCATCACCAGCGGGTGGATGCCGAAGGAGGTCTGGACCATCCAGGTCAGGTACGCGCCCACCATCAGGAACTCGCCATGGGCGATGTTCAGGATGCGCATCAGCCCGTACTGCAGGTTCAGCCCGAGGGCGACGAGCGCGTAGATGCCGCCCGTGATCAGGCCGGAGGTGAGGAGTTCGAGCCAGGCGCCGAGGGAGATCACAGAGGAAAACACGCCCCGTGCCGGGGCGTGTCCTTGCACATGGATGAAGGGGCTACTTCCAGGCCGGCTTGGCCGGATTGAGCTTCGCCGTCGCCACCTTCGGCGGCCACACGACCTCCATCTCGCCGTTCTGCCACTGCCCCACCGTGCCCGGCGTGGCGGTGTTCTCGCTGCCGGTGAACTTGACGTCGCCGATGATGGTCTTGTGCGTGGTGTTCGCGATGTAGTCGCGCATCGCCTTGCGGTCCAGGCCCACCTGCTTGACGGCGCTGGTCAGGATCTCCAGCCCGGCCCAGCAGTGGCCGCTCGCCCAGCGGTCCGGCTCCTTGCCGCCGAACTTCCTGGTGTGCGCCTCGAAGTACGCCTTCGCGCCGGGGCTGGTCTTCGCGTTCCAGGAACCCATGCCCAGCACGCCTTCGGCGCCCGCGGGCGTCATGACGTTCTTGTAAAGCTGGAACGCAGTGCCGACCGAGGCGTAGAAGAACTTCGGGTTGAAGCCGACTTCCTTGGCCTGGCGGCTGGCGAGGATGGTGTCGGGCGGGTAGGTGAAGCCGATGAACGCGTCGGGGTTCTTGTCCTTGATCGATCGCAGCGTGGGCGACAGGTCCTTCACGCCGCCCGGGTAGCTGGTGTCCTGCACCAGCTGGATGCCGCTGCCGGCCAGCGCCACCTTCAGCGCCGCGTAGTTCTCCAGCCCGAACAGGTCGTCCACGTAGATGCAGGCCGCCGTCTTCGCGCCGTTGGCCTTGAGCATGTCGACCAGCGCATCGCACATCGGCTTGGGTTGCTGCAGCAGCAGGAAGAAGTAGGGCAGCTTCATCTCGACCAGCCGCCGTGACAGCGCCGTGGGAGCGAGGAACGGATAGCCGAAGCGGTTGGCCAGCGGCGCGACAGCGAAGTTGGCGTTGCTGCCCCACGGCGGCAGCACCAGGTCGACCTTGTCGCTGCCCATCAGCTTCTCGTAGGTGCGCACGACGGTCTCGACCTCGCTGCGGTCGTCGCTGCTGATCAGCTCGATCTGGCGCTTGACGCCCTTCACGTCCAGGCCGCCGGCGGCGTTCTGCTGCTCGGCCCACAGCAGGTAGTTGGGTTCCTGGCTGACCTGCGCGCCGCCCGTCCACGGGCCCGTGCGGGCGATCGCGTAGCCCACCCGCACCGGGCCCGACTGGGCGATCAGGTGGGGCGCGACCGACATCGCGCCGACCGCCGCGGCGGCGCCGCGGATGAACTGGCGGCGGTTGCTGGGATTGAAGCTCGTGCGCTGGGACATCGCAGGTCTCCTCGAGAGGTGGTGCGGGATCGTATGCAGCGGGCGCGGCGCGCGCTTTGCTGCCCGGGCACTTTGCGCTGTACTGCCCGTGCACCGGGGGTCGGGTTTTCCCTCAAGGGCCTGCGGACGGGCCTGAGAGGCGGCGCGGATAATCCCGCGCATGGCCGAGTCCCTGAGCTTCACCACCGATGCCGTCGCGCCGCGCGACCGCGCGCCGCAGTGGTGCGAGTGGGTGTGGCAGCACTTCGGCGGCCTCGGCTCGGACCTGTATGGCGATACCCAATTCGACGGGCAACTGGTCGCTTCGCACGCGGGCGACGTCATCCTCACGCGGCTGGAAGCCAACCGCCACCGGGTGCTGCGCACGCCGGGCATGGCGCGAACCAGCGACACGGCCTACCTGAAGATCGTCGCGCCGTGGCAGGGCAGCGCCACCGTCCAGCAACAGGGCCGCGAGGCCTGCGCCCGCGCTGGCGCCTGGGTGATCTACGACACCACGGCCGCCTACGAGATCGCGAACCCGGAGCGCGTCGACCACCTGATCGTGATGGTGCCCAAGGACGCGGTGATCGAGCGCGCATTGCGCGTCGACGGCGTGATGGCTCGCCGCCTGGGCGCCAGCGGAATCTCGCGCGTGGCGCTGGAGACGATGCGCAACACCTACCAGGAGCTGCCGCACATGAGCGAGGCGGCCGCGCGCGGTGCCGGCGAGATGATCAAGCAGCTGGTGCAGCTCTCCCTGATGGAACTCGCCGGCCTGGAAACGGCCGTCACGCAACGCGAGGCCTTGCGCGACCGCATCCGCGCGCACGTGCAGCAGCACCTGCGCGACCCGGAGCTCTCGGTGGACACGGTCGCGCGTGCGCTGAACTGCAGCCGGCGGCACCTGTACAACGCTTTTTCCGGCGAGGGCGAGTCGATCGCGGCGTTCATCCAGAGACTGCGGCTGGAGGCTTGCATCCGCGAGCTGCAGCACTCCGGTGCGAACGCGCGGCCGATCACGGACATCGCGCTGTCCTGGGGCTTCGGCAACCCTTCGCATTTCAGCCGCGTGTTCCGCGACCACACCGGCATGACGCCTTCCGCGTTCCGCCACGCGCCGGTCCGCTGAGTCCCGGCTCGCTCTGGGACAATCGGCCCATGGCCGACTCCTTCACGATCACCCGCCCCGACGACTGGCACCTGCACGTGCGCGACGGCGCCGCCCTCGCGGCGGTGGTGCCGCATTCGGCGGCACAGTTCGCGCGCGCGATCGTCATGCCCAACCTCAAGCCGCCCGTCACCACCGCGCAGCAGGCGGCCGCGTACCGGGAGCGGGTCCGCGCAGCGGTCCCCAGGGGCATCGCGTTCGAACCGCTGATGACGCTCTACCTCACGGACAACCTGCCGCCGGAGGAGATCCGCCGGGCGCGCGAAGCGGGCGTCGCCGCGGTCAAGCTCTATCCGGCCGGCGCCACGACCAACAGCGACTTCGGCGTGACCGACATCCGCAAGACGGCGCGCACGCTCGAAGCGATGCAACGCGAGGGCCTGCCGCTGCTGGTGCACGGCGAGGTCACCTCACCGGACGTGGACCTGTTCGACCGCGAGGCGGTGTTCATCGACGAGCAGCTGATCCCGCTGCGGCGCGACTTCCCCGGCCTCAAGATCGTGATGGAGCACATCACCACCCGCGAGGCCGCGCAGTACATCCGCGATGCCGACCGCCTGACCGCCGCGACCATCACCGCGCACCACCTGCTCTACAACCGCAATGCCATCTTCACCGGCGGCATCCGGCCGCACTACTACTGCCTGCCGGTGCTCAAGCGCGAGGTGCACCGCGTCGCGCTGGTGGAGGCGGCGACCTCCGGCAGCCCGAAGTTCTTCCTGGGCACCGACAGCGCGCCGCATGCCTCGCACCTGAAGGAGCATGCGCTCGGTTGCGCCGGTTGCTACACGGGGCATGCGGCGATGGAGCTGTATGCCGAAGCCTTCGAAGCCGCCGGCGCCCTCGACCGGCTGGAGGGTTTCGCCAGCTTCTACGGCGCCGACTTCTACGGCCTGCCGCGCAACACCGGCAAGCTGACGCTGAAACGCCAGGAATGGACGGTGCCCGACACCTATGGGTTCGGCGAAGCGCAGCTCAAGCCGCTGCGCGCCGGCGAAATGCTGCGGTGGAAAGCGGCCTGACGCCGTGAGCCCGAACGCCCGGCCCGCAGCGGCACTCCTGATCGACGCCGACAACCTGTCGCCCGAAGTGGCCGAGAAGGCGATCGCCGATCTCGCCAAGCGCGGGCTGATGGTCTCTGTGCTGCGTGCCTACGGCAGCCCTGAAACGCTCGCGGCGGCGCGCGAGGTATTGCAGAAGCATGCCGCGCGCGTGGTGGTGAACCAGGGCAAGGGAACCACCGATGCGGCGCTGGTCGTGGACGCGATGGATCTCCTGCATTCCAACGGGCTGCCCGACATCGTCGCCATCGGTTCGAGCGATGGTGATTTCGCTCCCCTGGCCGTCCGGCTGCGCGAGTCCGGCCGCCACGTCCTGTGCTACGCCCAGGGACACAAGGCCGACCTCGGCGTGCTGCAGCGCGTCTATGCCGAAGTGATCCCGCTGGCCCCCGGCAAGGCGGCGCGCGCTGCTCCCGCCCCGGCGCCCGCACCGGCCGCAGCGCCGGCTGCGACCAGCGCTGCTCGCAAGTCAGGCAGGAAAACCACCAGCGCGGCGGGCCGGAAGGCGGCGGCCGCACCCGCCGAGGCGCCTGACATCGCGTCATCTGTCTGGTCGTTGCTGGAGGAGATACCGGGCTTCGCGGACGGCGAGGCGGTGGAACTCAACGCCGTGGTCAAGAAGCTGCGCGACGCGAAAGCCATGACGCGCAGCGCCACCGCGCCCAGCTTCTTCAAGAAGCTCGGCCTGCCCGTCGAACTGATGCCGGCGCGCGCGCCCAACAAGCTGCGGCGCCTGGACGCCGTTGCCTGACCGCCTCGACTGGCAGGCGCCCTGGTACGCGGCCTGGCGCGAGCCGGGGAGGGCGGTCGAGCAACTCCTCGCCGGATCCGCGTTGTTGCAGGACGCACTCAACGCAGGGGCTCCGGCTCCGGTCCGTTTCGTGCCGCAGGACGCGCTCCCCGAAGGAACGCCCTACGAGCAGTTCATCTTCGAACGCCGTCAATGCCCCACGCGCGACAACCTGCACGACTTCTTCAACGGCCTGGTCTGGCATCGCATGCCGCGTGCCAAGGCGCGGCTGAACGAGTTGCAGGCGAGCGAGATCGCCGCGCACGGCATCGGCGACAGACGCGGGCCGGTACGCGATGCGATCACGCTGTTCGACGAGAACGGCGCCCTGCTGGAGGCGCCGCAGCCCCTGTGGTACGCGCTGATCGAACGCGACTGGAACCGGCTCTTCATCGAGCTGCGGCCGCAGTGGCAGCACGCGCGCGTGCTCGTCTTCGGCCACGCGCTGCTGGAGAAGCTGGCCGCGCCGCGCAAGGACCTCACCGCCCATGTCTGGTGCGAGCCCTGCGCGCTGGACAGCGTAGAAGCGGCCGACGCCTGGCTGGCCGGGCGCTGCACGCCGGAGCGGCTGGCCGGCAAGCCGTTCACCCCGTTGCCGCTGTCGGGCATCCCGGGCTGGGATGCGGCCAACCAGAACTTTTCGTTCTACGAGGACTCTGTGGTGTTCCGGCCGCGCAGGCGGTGAAGGCAGGGCAGAATGCGGCGCGCGACGGGTGGGCCGGCCCTTGAATCCGGACGCCGGCACCTCACCTGAGCGCTGGGAAAATCCCGGACTTCACTTTTCGGAGCCTTATGAAACGCATCGTCCTGTTCCTGGCCACCAACCTCGCGGTCGTGGTGGTGCTCGGGATCGTCGCCAGCCTGCTGGGCGTCAACCGGTATCTCACGGCCAACGGCCTGAACCTGGGCGCACTGCTGGGCTTCGCCTTCGTCATGGGCTTCGGCGGCGCGATCATCTCGCTGCTGCTGTCCAAGACGATCGCCAAGTGGAGCTCGGGCGTCCACCTGATCACCGGCAGCGAGGGCCCGGACGAGCGCTGGATCGTCGAGACGGTGCGCCGCTTCGCCGACAAGGCCGGCATCGGCATGCCGGAGGTCGGCGTGTTCCAGGGCGAGCCCAACGCGTTCGCCACCGGTGCGTTCAAGAACAACGCGCTGGTCGCGGTCTCCACCGGCCTGCTGCAGGGCATGACGCGCGAGGAGGTCGAGGCGGTCATCGGCCACGAAGTGGCGCACATCGCCAACGGCGACATGGTGACGATGACGCTGATCCAGGGCGTGATGAACACGTTCGTCGTGTTCCTGTCGCGCGTGATCGGCTACCTGGTGGACAGCTGGCTCAGCCGTGGCGAGCGCTCGGGCCCGGGCATCGGCTACATGGTCACCACCATCGTGCTGGACATCCTGCTGGGCTTCCTGGCCGCCATCATCGTGGCCTGGTTCTCGCGGCAGCGCGAGTTCCGCGCCGACCGCGGTTCGGCCCAGCTGATGGGGCGGCGCCAGCCGATGATCAATGCGCTGGCGCGCCTGGGCGGCATGGTGCCGGGCGAATTGCCCAAGGGCCTGCAGTCCATGGGCATCACGTCCGGCGTGGGCAAGCTGTTCTCGACGCACCCGCCGATCGAGGAGCGTATCGCCGCGCTGCAGGCGGCCCAGGCCTGAGCCGTCGCGCATGAAGGAAAAGCCGCCTCAGGGCGGCTTTTTCGTTGCGGGCGAGGCAGGCGGCGTCAGGCCGCCTTGCGCGTGGCTCGCGGGCTGGCGGCCTTCAGGACGGCCCCGAGGCTTTCCGCGATCCGAGGGTGGTGCGCCGCCACGTGCGCCAACCCTTCGGCAGCCCGGTTTCGCCAGCCCGGGCCGCGGCCCATCAGGTCTTCGGCGGCATTCTTGAGCGCAGCAGGAGAGCGCGCCAACCCGTACTCCGCCAGGGCGGCCACCTGGCCCGCGTCCTTCACGATCTTGGTGCGGAACGCCTCTTCCCGCTCGCCCATGATCACCAACTTGTGCAGCGCGTAGCGCATGGGCGAAGGGACGTTCACGACCACGACCTGTTCGCCGGCGAGGAGCGCGGTCTGCGTGGTGTGCTCTAGGGAGAACTCCATGAACTTCAGCGGCTGCAGGCTGACGTTCAGCGGCTCGTACCGATAGGCTTCCGCCTTGCGGCCCGCCGCGGTGAGGAGATCGACGCGGATGTCCTTCTTCGCCGTCAGGTACGTGGACGACGGTTCGGCGGCCAGCGTGTGCTGGGGCAGCAGGCCCATCTCCAGCGAGGTGATCGCGTCATGGATGTCGGCCTTGGCGTTGTCCGCCAGGGCCAGCGAGACATTGCGGCCGGGATGCGCGACGTCGACATCATTGGTGCGCCAGCCGCTGGACCAGCGCACGCCGAGCATGTTGGCCATGGCGATGAACGCATGCGTGCCGATCAGGACACCGCCGGCGCGGAAGAACCCGTGCTCCGCCATCCTGTTGACGATCGCGAAGTGCTGCGCGATCACCGTCATGCAGCCCAGCGAGACGCACGCGGTCACCAGGGCGGCCAGGTCGCCGGAGGATTGCGTCTTGCCTTGTTCATGCAGCTCGATGAGGCGCGCGAGCCTCTCATCGTCGGGGCCCAGGTAGACCTGCCGGTTCACCCCTTGCAGGTCCCGGACCTGCCAGTACCAGTAGTCGCGGCCCTTGACCGTCTTCCGGTTGAAGGAGCCCGGCAGGTTCCGCACGGAGCGGTCGAACGCCGCCGCCCGCGCCTGCTCGAACAACTCGGCGAAGTTGGTCTGCGCGGCGGGCGAAAGGTCCGTGAAGAGTCGTGGAGGCTCTGCCATGGTTATCCTGCGGCGAGGTCGGTGTGCAGTATAACGCGTTATACTGCTGAATATCACATCTGCAGTATAACTCTGTGTCGCGCAGGGCGTGCGCCGGCGCGTCAGGCGGTCAGCGCCCTCACCTCCGCCACGCCCAGCCCGTACATCTCGGCGAACTCCTCCGCGCTCTTCCCGCTCGCCTGGAAAGCGCGCCGCAGCGCCTCCTGCCGGGCCGACTTCTGGCCAAGAACCATCAGCGCCTCATCGAGCAGCGCGACCGCGTAGTCCGGCCCCCCGCCGAAGCGCTCCCGGTAGCCGTCGCGGCCGAGGCCCGATCGGCCGATGGCCTCGGCCAGCTGCGACACGGCGCGCCGGCGCGCTTGCGGCTCCTGCGGCGTCGAGCTCTTGCGCCGGTAGAGCTCCAGGATGGCGTGATGCACGTGCTCCGGCGCCACCGCATCCACCGGTCGGCCCTCCAGGTCGTGTCGCGGCAAGCCGGCTGCGACCGCTTCCAGGTAGCGCGTCGAGCGCGTGTGCAGCCCGAGCGCCACCTTGAGGTCCTCCGGCTTGAGCCGGTCGGGATGGGCCGCGGTCAGTTCCTCGAACACGCCGAGCTTGAGCGGCACGAACCGCGCGCCGAACAGGCGCGGGTACAGCTCGAACAGCGTGTGCAGCGTCGGATGCAGCGGGCGCGCGGCGCGCCGTTCTTTTTTCGGCGGCCGGGCGGCCGTGCCTTCGGCGGGCGCCGCGGCGGGGGAGGTGGGTTCGTTCATGTCGTGAGTTCTGCGATCCGGGTGCTGCCGGCGATGCTGCGCGCAACGGCTTCGCCGACCTTGATGCCGTCGACGCCGGCGGACAGGATGCCGCCCGCGTAGCCGGCGCCTTCGCCGGCCGGGTAGAGGCCGCGCACGTTGAGGCTCTGCAAATCGTCCCCGCGCGTGATCCGCACCGGCGAGGAAGTGCGCGTCTCCACGCCGGTGAGCACGGCGTCATGCCGGTCGAAGCCCTGGATCTTGCGGCCGAACGCCGGCAGCGCTTCGCGCAGCGCCTCGATGGCGTATGGCGGCAGTGAGGGATGCAGGTCGCCCAGGCGCACGCCGGGCTTGTACGAGGGCAGCACGTCGCCGAACTCTGTCGAGGGGCGGCCCGCGACGAAATCACCGACCAGCTGGCCCGGCGCTTCGTAGGTGCCGCCGCCCAGCACGAAAGCGCGCGACTCCAGTTCCCGCTGCAGCACGACGCCGGCCAGCGGGCCGCCCGGGTAGTCCTTCGGCTCGATCGACACCACCAGGCCGGCGTTGGCGTTGCGCTCGTTGCGCGAGTACTGGCTCATTCCGTTGGTCACCACGCGCTGCGGCTCGGACGTGGCGGCGACCACCGTGCCGCCCGGGCACATGCAGAAGCTGTAGACCGCGCGGCCGTTGCTTGCGTGATGCACCAGCTTGTAGTCGGCCGCGCCCAGCAGCGGGTGGCCGGCATGCTTGCCCCAGCGGGCCCGGTCGATCATCCCCTGCGGATGCTCGATGCGAAAGCCGATCGAGAACGGCTTGGCCTCCAGGTGCACGCCGCGCCGGTGCAGCGCCTCGAAGGTGTCGCGCGAGCTGTGGCCGAGGGCCAGCACCACGTGGTCGGCCCGCAGCTCTGAAGTGGCGCCGCTGTCCTGGTGCAGCACCACCAGCCCGCGCAGGCGGCCGTCCTCGATCACGAAGTCGGTCACGCGCTGCTGGAAGCGGATCTCGCCGCCCAGTTCCTGGATCTGCTCGCGCAGGCGCTCCACCACCTTCACCAGCTTGAAGGTGCCGATGTGCGGATGGGCGACGTAGAGGATGTCCTCGGGCGCGCCCGCCTGGACGAACTCCGTCATCACCTTGCGGCCGAGGTGGCGCGGATCCTTGATCTGGCTGTAGAGCTTGCCGTCGGAGAAGGTGCCGGCGCCGCCCTCGCCGAACTGCACGTTGCTCTCCGGATGCAGCACGCGCTTGCGCCACAGGCCCCAGGTGTCCTGGGTGCGCTCGCGGACCTTCTTGCCGCGCTCGATCACGATCGGCTTCAGGCCCATCTGCGCCAGCACCAGCGCCGCGAAGATGCCGCACGGGCCGAAGCCGATCACCACCGGGCGCGGATCCGGCGCGGCGGCCGCGGTGACCGGCGGGCGCCAGGCCATGTCGGGCGTGGGTGCGACGTGCGGATGCGAAGCCAGGCGCTTGAGCAGCGCGGACTCATTCGACGGATCGGCCAGCGCCACGTCGACGATGTAGACCGCCAGCAGCTCGGCCTTGCGCGCGTCGAAGCTGCGCTTGAAGACCTCCAGGCGCGCGATGGCCGATTCGGGGACGCCCAGCACCCCCGCGGCGGCGGCGCGCAGCGGTGCTTCGGGCTGCTCCGCGTGCGAGAGCGGGAGCTTGAGTTCGGAAAGACGGATCAAGGCTTGTGTCGATCAAGCAGCGGCCTGCGAAGCGCGGGCCGGTCCGGGATAATACGCAACGTGAAGCACGCCAGACCGCCGCTGGTGCGATCGCCGGAAGGCGGCACTGGAGGAAGGTCCGGACTGCACAGGGCAGCGTAGCAGGCAACACCTGTCCACCGCGAGGTGAGGATCAGAGCAACAGAGACGTAGTCCGCGCAGGCGGGCTCGCACCGAAGGCGCAGCCGGAGGTACGTAGCCCACTCGCTTGGGCGGGGTGAAACGGGCAATCTCTACGCGCAGCAATACCAAATAGGCCGGCGATGATGTGGCTCCGCGGAGCCGGCGGGTAGGTAGCACCGAGCCGTGGGGGCGACCCCCGGCCCAGAGGAATGGCGGTCACGGCGAGGGAAACCGAGCCGCACAGAATCCGGCCTATCGGCGCGCTTCACAACTTTTTCAGCGCACCAGGCCGAGCGCCTGGATGCGCTCGACGTGCGCGATCAGCGACCGCTGCGCGACCGGCCACATTCGCTGGGGCACGTCGTCATACGCGAGCGGCACCCAGTCTTCGGGCGTTGCACCCGGCCGGGCGCGCATCGCCGCGATCACCTTGGCTTCGCGTTGCAGGCGGTGCGCTTTCAGCCGCGCGATCGCATCCATCGCCGACCCGATCACATGGCCGTGGGCCGGGAAGATGAAGCCGATGCCATGTTCCGCGCACGCCGCGCTCAGGCGGTCCAGCGAATCGAGATAGGCCGTCATGTCGCCGTCCGGCGGATCGACCACCGTGGTGCTGCCGTTCAGGATGTGGTCGCCCGAGAACAGCAGCCCGTCCTCCACCAGCACCAGGCACAGGTGGTTGGCCGCATGCCCCGGCGTGTGGATCACTTTCAGGTGGTGCTCCTGCCCGCCGCCCGACAGGCCCAGCACTTCTGCGTCGGCCAGTTCGCGGTCCGGCGTGAAAACGCTGCCCGGGCGCGCCGTGGGCTGCGACCGAAGGCCGAGGATCGGCGGCTTGCGCGCGCACATCGCCTGCAGCGGGCGGGCGCCCGGCGAATGGTCGGAGTGCGAATGCGTGCAGACGATCATGCGGATGTCGCCGCCGGTCGCATCGAACAGGCGCTGCAGGTGCGGCGGATCGTTCGGGCCGGGATCGATCACCAGGTAACCGGTGCCGGCATCGCCCACGATGTAGCTGTTGGTACCCGGCCCGGTCATCACGCCCGGATTGCCGGCCGTCAGCCGCCTGACGTTCTTGAGCAGCTGCACCGGCCGCTCGCACTGCCAGTCGAGGTGGTGGACGATCTGCCCGTCGGGCGAGACCAGTTCCAGCTCGCCGTAGGGCAGGTCGTGCTCCATGTAGCGCGCTTCTTTGCCGGCGAGGAATCCGGCGCGAGGGCAGCTCGTCCACAGCGGCTTCTCGCCGGCGCAGGCGTCGAGCACGGCCTGCACGCTCGCGAACGGCTGCAGGCGCTCCAGCGTGCGGAGGGTCGGATAGATCATGAAGAACTGGCCCGCGTGGTGGCGCGTCAGCGCGTCGGCGGGGCGCACCCACACGGGCTCGAACTGCTCGGCCTCGTCGGCCACCGGCTCCTGGCCTTCTGGCATGCGGGCCACGAGGAAGGGCACGTCGAAACGGCGCGGCAGGTCGCGGTCGGTGATCCAGTGGGCCAGCAGGAACACGCAGTCGGCGGCGAGCGTGAGTCCGCGGTCGCGGCACTGCGGCGAGAGAGGCCTGTGGCGGTCGAGCGCCTCGACGTCGGCGCCGTCGGCGAAGCGGCCGTCGGCATGCCGCGCCAGCAGCACGCCCAGTTCCTCGAAGCTCTCGCGGATGGCGGCGATGGCCTGGGTGAGATGGGCGTCCGCCTGGCCCGGACGGCGGGACGCGATCTCATGCGCCGCTGCATCGGCGGCGTCGATTCCCCCGCCGGGAAAGACGTAGGCGCCGGGCGCGAAGCTGGCGGTGGGCGAACGGCGCGTCATCAACAGCTCGGGGCCTTCAGGCGTGTCGCGCATCAGGATCACCGTGGCCGCCGGCCGGGTGGGCACCGGCTCGCGCTGGGCATGCAGCAGTTGGGAAGCTCTGACCATCGCGGGATTACAGCACTTCGCGCGGGCCGCACGCGGGCGCGGGGGATCGCCACGGCCGCACAGGGCCGCGCACAAAGGCGTGCCGGTGTGCGGCCGACGCACACGTTCGGGTGACAAGGCGTCCGCAGCGCCGATAATCCGGGCATGCGGATCCGGTTCACCAAGATGCAGGGCGCGGGCAACGACTTCGTGGTGCTCGACGAAACCCTCCAGCGGCTGAACCTCGCGCCCGCCCAGTACCGCCGGCTGGCCGACCGCCATTTCGGCGTGGGCGCCGACCAGATCCTCTCGGTGCGGCCTTCGCCGGCGCCGGGCATCGACTTCGAATACGTGATCCACAACGCCGACGGCGGCGAAGTCGAGCAGTGCGGCAATGGCGCGCGCTGCTTCGTGCGGTACGTGCGCGACAAGGGCCTGACCACTCGCGACACGGTGCGGGTTCGCACGCTCTCGGGCGTCATCGAGCCTCGGCTCAACGCGGACGGACGCGTCACGGTCGACATGGGGCCGCCCGTGTTCGATCCGGGCGAAGTCCCGTTCGATGCGGCCGGCATCGAGCCGCACCGCGAAGGCGGCTGGCAGAAATGGAAGCTGGCCCTGGGCACGCGCGCGGATGCGCCGATCGTGGCGGTGGCGGTGCTGTCCATGGGCAACCCGCACGCGGTGCAGGAGGTCGACGACGTCGATGCCGCGCCGGTGCATGTGCAGGGCCCGCTGATCGAGAACCACCCGCGCTTCCCGCGGCGCGTCAACGCCGGCTTCCTGCAGGTGATCGACCGCGGCCAGGTGCGCCTGCGCGTGTGGGAGCGCGGCGCCGGCGAGACGCTGGCCTGCGGCACCGGCGCGTGCGCGGCGGTGGTGGCCGGCATCCGGCTCGGCCGCCTGGACTCGCGCGTGGACGTGCACACCCGCGGCGGTTTGTTGACCATCGAATGGGCTGGGGGCAACGCCTCCGTTTTCATGACGGGCCCGGCCGTCACCGTTTTCGAAGGCGAGATCGAGATTCCAGAATGAGCTTGACCACACCCACCTCCGGCATCCCTCCCATCACCGAGGACGACATCGCCGACTACCTGGCGAACACGCCCGACTTCTTCGTGCGCCACGCGCAGCTTCTGGCAAGCGTGCAGCTGAGCAGCCCGCACGGCCACCGCGCGGTGAGCCTGCAGGAGCGGCAGGCGGAGATGCTGCGCGAGAAGATCAAGGCGCTGGAGCACCGCATCATGGACATGGTGCGGCACGGCAACGACAACGTGATCATCGCGGACCGGCTGCACCGCTGGGCCCGCAACATCATGCTGGTGCGCTCCCGGCATGCGCTGCCGGCCAGCATCGCGTCGGAGCTCATGACGCAGTTCATGGTGCCGCAGGTCGGCATCAAGGTCTGGGACGTGGCGCCGCGCTTCTCCGACGAGCCGTTCGCCACCGGCGTCAGCGACGACGCGAAGAGCTTCGCCTCGTCACTGACGCAGCCCTACTGCGGCGTCAACTCCGGCTTCGAGGCGGTGAACTGGCTGGACGACACCGCGATGGCGATGTCCGTCGCGCTGCTCCCGCTTCGCGACGGCGCGCTGAACAACGCGTCCAAGGCGTTCGGCATGCTGGTGCTGGCCTCGCCCGACCCGCAGCGCTTTTCCGCCGGCATGGGCACGGACTTCCTCGAGCGCATCGCCGAACTGGCGTCGGCGGCGCTTTCGCGGTTGCGCGACGAATAGCGATGGAGTCGGGCGACCAGGCGTTGGTCGAGAAGTACCTGGAGCACGTCCGGGTCGAGAAACGCCTGGCGCAACGAACCGTCGAGCTCTACGCGCTCGACCTCGAGAAGCTGCGGCAATGCGCTGCCGCGGCGGGCATTCCCCTCCTGAAGGTGCAGAACGCCAACATCCGCCGCTGGGTCGCGCAGATGCACGGCGCGGGACGCAGCGGCCGCGGCATCGCTCTCATCCTCTCGGGCTGGCGTGGCTTCTACGCCTGGCTCGGCCGAAATGGCCAAGTGACCAGCAACCCGGTGCAGGACGTGCGCGCGCCGCGCTCCCCGCGGCCGCTGCCCAAGGCCCTGGGCGTGGACGACGCGATGCAGCTGGCCGACCACCAGGACGGCGAGGCCGACCCGGTGCTGGAAGCGCGCGACGTTGCCATGATCGAGCTGCTCTATGGCTGCGGGCTGCGCGTCGGCGAACTGGTGGGCCTGGACGCCGTGGCCAGCAACGCGGCGCGCGGCTGGATCGACCTGGAAGCCGGCGAGGCGCACGTCCTGGGCAAGGGCAGCAAGCGTCGCACCGTGCCTGTGGGCCGCAAGGCCGTGGAGGCCCTGCAGCGTTGGATGGACTTTCGCGGTCAGGTGGCCGCCGATGACCCGGCCCTGTTCGTCGGCCAGCGCGGCAAGCGCCTGAGCTCGCAATCCATCTGGCTGCGGCTCAAGCAGCGCAGCCTGCGGGCAGGGCTCCCCGTACCCGTGCATCCGCACATGCTGCGGCATTCCTTCGCGAGCCATGTGCTGCAGTCCAGCGGCGACCTGCGCGCGGTGCAGGAACTGCTGGGCCACGCGAACATCGCAACCACGCAGGTCTATACGCGGCTGGACTTCCAGCACCTGGCCAACGCCTACGACGCGGCTCATCCGCGGGCGCACCGCAAGCGCTGAGCCACTTCGGCGCCGGCCGGCCCTAGGATTCGGGCCGAACGAACGCCAAGAAAAATGGACAACGACCCTCGGCCGGCGGGCGACCTGCCCGTCCTGATCGTCGGCGCCGGGCCCACCGGACTGGTGCTGGCGCTTTGGCTCACGCACCTGGGCATCCGCGTGCGCATCGTCGAACAGCTGGCGGAGCCGGGCACCACCTCGCGCGCCCTGGCGGTGCAGGCGCGCACACTGGAGTTCTACGACCAGATCGGCATCGCGGGCGAGGTGATCGACGGCGGCGTGCAGGTCGGCAACGTCAACATCTGGGCCCATGGCCGGCGCGCCGCCCGCATGCCGCTGCGGCGCATCGGCGAAGGGCGCAGCCCGCATCCGTTCGCGCTCATCTTCCCGCAGGACGCGCACGAGCGGCTGCTGATCGCGCAGCTGGAGGCGCACGGCGTGCGGGTCGAGCGGCGCGTGTCGCTGCTGCACTTCGAGCAGCACGAGCGCGGCGTGCGCGCGACGCTGGGGCGTCCGGACGGCTCGCGCGAGACTTGCGAAGCGTCCTACCTGGCGGGCTGCGACGGCGCGTCGTCGACGGTGCGGCAGGTGCTGGGCATCGACTTTCCCGGCGGCACGTACACCGGCCTGTTCTACGTCGCCGACGTGCAGGCGGCCGGGCCGCCGGTCAACGATGAAATCCACGTCGACCTGGAGGACGCCGAATTCCTGCTGGTCTTCCCCTTGAAGGCAAGGGGCCACGCGCGGCTGGTGGGCATGGTGCACGAGGTCCCGGGACCGGACCGTGGTCCGCTCACCTTCGAAGACGTGCGGGGCAAGGCGCTGGAGCAGATGCGGCTCCAGGTCGAGCAAGTGAACTGGTTTTCCACCTACCGCGTCCACCACCGCGTCGCGCAGCGTTTGCGTGACCGGCGCGCGTTCCTGCTCGGCGACGCCGCGCACATCCACAGCCCGGTGGGCGGCCAGGGGATGAACACGGGCATCGGGGACGCGATCAACCTGGCCTGGAAGCTCGCCGCCGTCGTCAAGGGCGAGGCTTCGCCCGCGCTGCTCGACACCTTCGAGCCGGAGCGGATCGCCTTCGCGCGCCGGCTGGTCGCGACCACGGACCGGGCTTTCACGGCGGTGAGTGCGCGCGGTCCGGTGGCGCGCATCGTCCGCACGCGGCTCTTCCCGCTGGTGGTGCCTTTGATGCCGCGCCTGGCGGTGACGCGCCGGTTGCTGTTCGCGACCGTGTCGCAGACCGCGATCGAGTACCGCGGCAGCGCCTTGAGCGAGGGCGTGGCGGGCAGGGTGCACGGCGGCGATCGGCTGCCGTGGGTGCAGGTCGCGGCAGCGGAGGACAACTTCGCCGCGCTGCGTTCGCTGCGCTGGCAGGTGCACGTTTACGGAGAGGCGCGGCGGGAGTTGGAGCAGGCCTGCACGGACCTCGGCCTGGCAACCCACATCTTCGCGTGGCAGCCCGTCATGGGGCGCGTAGGGCTGCGGCGCGGGGCCGCTTACCTGGTCAGACCCGATGGCTACGTAGCCCTGGCCGATCCGCAGGCCGACCCGCAGGCGCTGCGGCGCTTCCTCCGGGCCAAGGCCGGCTTCAGCGCAGCGTGAACACCGCCCGGCGGCTCTGCGCCGGCACGCCGGCCAGCACCGCTTCCAGCCGGTCCACCAGGCTCTTCGCGTCCCCTTCGGAGGGCACGATGCTCTGGGCGACCCGCACCTGCGCCACCCATTCGAGCGGCTTGCCCTTGAATGGCATCAGGCAACGCGCCACCACTTTGGGGCCGGTGCCGGTCGCCTGCTCGGGGCTGAGCGGTCCTTCCACGATCATGCCGAAGCGGTGTTCGGAGAGCCGCGCGACGCTGTCGATGTCGCGTGCCACCGAGAGCAGCCGCCCTGCGACCTGCAGCGGCATCTCCTCGGCCGAGCGGCGGTCGAAGTCGCGCCGGAGCTGCTCGATGTTGGCGATGTCGACCAGCAGCACCACGCCCTGCTGCTTCAGGCGTTCGCAGCGGTCGACCAGCCGCGACAAGCGTTCGCGGAACACCTGCCCGTTGATCAGGCCGGTCGCCGGATCCGTGCGCTCGAGTGCGTGCAGGCGGCGCCAGTTCTCGCGACGGTCCTGGCTGCGCACGATCAGCACGGCCAGCAGCAGCGGCAGCTCCATCGCGATGGCGATCTGCATCGCATGCGTGGTCCAGAAGCCCACCGGCAGCAGGCCGGCCGAACGGGCCATCGGGAACATGGAGCCGATGGCCACCGGCGCCAGGCCGACCAGCAGCCAGACTGCGTGGCGATCCCCCAGCCGCGCCGCCCACAACAGGACTCCGATCCCGACCACCGTGCCCATCACCACGGCCATGACCATGATCTGGAAGCGCCAGGAGGGTTCGACCGCCATGAGCACGAGGGCGGCCAGCACGGTGGTTCCGGCCTGGGCCAGCAGCGCGCGATTCAGTCGCGGCGAGCGCTGCGCGACGGACACCGCCGCCGCAAAGAAACAGAGCAGGGCGGCCATGCCCAGCATGGGCAGCACCATCACCGAGACGTCGTTCCACCACGGCAGCCGCGGCCAGAGGTGCAGCCCCGCGATCCCGGTGATGGACGCCTGCGTGAGCGCCAGCATCACCACCGCCAGCGCATACAGGCCGAAGGCCGCGTCGCGCAGCGCCACGGCCACCACCCCGCCCACCAGCACCGAGAGTCCGGCGAGCCCGAAATACAGGCCCAGCACCAGCGCCGTGCGCTGCTCCTGCCGGATCAACTGGCGCTCGCTGGTGAAGTGCAGCGGCGCGCTGAAGCTCTGGCCGTTCTGGACGTGAAGGTAGAACTGCTGCGGCTGGCCGGGTGAGAGCATCAGGGGCAGCATCGGATGCCGGTGCGGCAGCGGCCACTCCGCCACGGGCAGCGCGTCACCGGCCGACAGCGACGACCACTGGCCGAGGCGATCCTGCGTGTACAGCGTGACCCGGTTCACCGCCGGATAGGGGATCTCCAGGTACCACCGTTCGCTGTCGTCCAGCTCCGCGAGCGTGAAGCGGATCCAGAGCGACTGGCCGCTGCGCAGCGGGTAGATGGTTCCGGCTTGGGTGGACGACCAGGCGATCCCCGCATCGCGCGCAACGGCGTCGACCCCGGACCTGCCCGTCACATCGAGCCAGGCGTGGCCGGCCGCGTCGAGCGACTGCTGGCCGGCGGCCCCATCGAGCGTGACGACCGCGCCTTCCGCCCAGGCCGGCCGCGGCACGCCCGCCAGCAGCAGCGCCAGCGCAAACGCCGCGAGGGCGGCGACACCCAGCCACCTGGAAAACGCCGTCCGGCAAGTTCCTAGGTCATCCATTCGGCTGATTTTGCGCCGGTTGGACAATCGGCCCCGTGAAATCCATCCGACTTCGGCCCGGCAAGGAGCGTTCGTTGTTGCGGCGCCATCCCTGGGTCTTCGAATCGGCCATCGGCAAGGGCAGCGCCGACGCCGGCGAGACCGTGCGCATCGAGGCCCACGACGGCAGCTTCCTGGCCTGGGCGGCGTTCAGCCCCGCTTCCCGCATCCGCGCGCGCTGCTGGAGCTTCGAGGCAGGCCAGCGCATCGATCCGTCGTTCTTCGAGGCCTCCATCACGGCGGCGGTGAAGGCGCGCGAGCGCTTCTTCGTCGACAGCGACGGCGTGCGCCTGGTGCATGGGGAATCCGACGGCCTGCCGGGCCTGATCGTCGACCGGTACGGCGACACGCTGGTGGCGCAATTCCTCTCGGCCGGCGCACAGCGCTGGAAAGGAGTCCTGGCCGACGCGCTGCTGCGCGCGACCGGCCTGTCGCGCCTTTACGAACGTTCGGACACCAGCTCGCGCGCGCTCGAAGGGCTGCCCATGGAGGCGGGCTGGCTGCGTGGCGAGGGGCCGACCGATCTGGTGCTGCGTGAGCACGGCTGGCGCCTGGGCCTGGACATCGCCACCGGACACAAGACCGGCTACTACCTGGACCAGCGGGACAGCCGCCGGCTGTTCAGTGAGCACACCCGCCGCTTGGGGCTGCAAAGCGTGCTCAACTGCTACTGTTACACCGGCGGCTTCACGGTTGCCGCCCTGGCCGGCGGCGCGGCGCAGGTGACGTCGATCGATTCGTCGGGGCCCGCCCTGGAGCGCGCCCGCGCCAACCTGGCGCTGAACGGCTTTGACACCGCGCAAGCGGAGTTCCTCGATGCCGACGCCAACGCGAGCCTGCGCCGCCTCGGCGAGCAAGGGCGCCGGTTCGACGCCATCGTGCTGGACCCGCCCAAGCTGGCGCCGACGGTGGCGCATGCCGAGCGAGCCGCGCGGGCCTACAAGGACATCAACCGGCTGGCGTTGAAGCTGCTGGAGCCGGGCGGCGTGCTCTTCACCTACTCGTGCTCGGGGGGCATCAGCGCCGACCTGTTCCACAAGATCGTGGCCTCCGCGGCCATCGACGCCGGGGTCGACGGCTATGTCACGCAGCGACTGGGCGGCGCGCCCGATCATCCGATGACGCTGGTCTTCCCCGAGGGCGAATACCTCAAGGGGCTGGTGATCGTGCGCAGATGAGCCAGCGTCCCCGACGCTCGGCACGGCGGGCCGATGCCCGCTAAACTCCCGCCTCCCCGCGAAAGAGCCATGCCATGAGCCTCATCCCCGCCACCATCCTCACCGGCTTCCTCGGGTCCGGAAAAACCACGTTGCTCAAGCGCGTTCTCAACGAGGCGCACGGCCAGAAGATCGCCGTGATCGAGAACGAATTCGGCGAGGAGAACATCGACGGCGACATCCTCGTCACCGAGACCAAGGAGCAGATCATCCAGATGAGCAACGGCTGCATCTGCTGCACCATCCGCGAGGACCTGCGCTCCACGCTGCAGCTGCTGGCGGCCAAGAAGCGCAAGGGCCTGCTGGACTTCGACCGGGTGGTGATCGAGACCACCGGCCTGGCCGATCCCGGCCCGGTCGCCCAGACCTTCTTCATGGACGACGAGATCGCCGAGACCTACCTGCTGGACTCCATCCTGACGCTGGTGGACGCCAAGCATGCGGCCCAGCAGCTCAACGACCGGCAGGAGGCGCGGCGCCAGGTCGGGTTCGCCGACCAGATCTTCATCAGCAAGACCGACCTGGTGGCCAAGGACGAGACCGAGGCGCTGATGCACCGCCTCAAGCACATGAACCCGCGCGCGCCGCAGAAGCCGGTGCACTTCGGCGACGTGACGATCAAGGAGGTGTTCGACCTGCGCGGCTTCAACCTGAACGCGAAACTGGACATCGACCCGGACTTCCTGAAGGACGACGCGCACGACCACGACGACCACGACCATGACCACGAGCATGGCGAGCACTGCGACCACCCCTCGCACGCGCACGAGGGCCACGGGCATCACCACCACGTGGACGACGACGTCAAGAGCTTCGTGTTCAAGTCGGAGCGGCCGTTCGACCCGGCCAGGCTGGAGGACTTCCTCGGCGCGATCGTGAACATCTACGGCCCGCGCATGCTGCGCTACAAGGGCGTGCTGAACATGAGCGGCACCGACCGCAAGGTGATCTTCCAGGGCGTGCACCAGTTGATGGGCAGCGACCTGGGGCCGAACTGGGCCGAGGGCGAGCAGCGTATGAGCAAGATGGTGTTCATCGGCATCGACCTGCCGCGCGACATCTTCCTGCAGGGACTGGAGCAATGTCTGGCGTGAGGCCTGTTCGGAAGTTCTCGGCCCGCGGCGGATTCGATGCTTCGGCGCTGATTTCCCGCGGAAAGGGGCTGCGCTTGAGTTAGGCTCGCGCGTCCACGAAGGGAGGAGCCGGCCACATGATTGTCTCGCTTTTGCAAATGATGGGGTTTCCCCTTGGAGGGCCTGTGTCCTCGGGGGAACACCCCGGCCACGCAGGCGCGCAAAAGCCGAATTCCCGCAGAGGCGTGCCCGACAATCAGGGTATAACTCGCACCGATGAAGGCCACCCCAGAGAAACGACGCTTGCCGGGAGTCCGCATCCCCGAGCCGGCGCTGCGAGGAGACAGGACGTGAAGCCCCAGCCCAAGGCGCCGGCGAAGACCGCAAAGACGGCCCCGAAGGCCAAGGCCAAGAGCCCGGCCAAGACCGCCAAGCCGGCCGCCAAGGCCCCCGCGAAGAAGGCCCCCGCCAAGAAGGTTGCACCGGCCGCGAAGGCCAAGACCCCCGCCAAGGCCCCGATCAAGACGGTAGCCGCCAAGAAGGCGGCGCCCGCGAAAGCCGCGCCCAAGACGGCGGCTCCCGCAAAGAAAGCGGCGGCGCCCGCCAAGGCGCCCGCAAAGAAAACCACGACCGCCGTCCCCAAGGCCGCCGCCCCTGCCGCTGCCCACGGGGCGAACGCCCGACCAACCCCCGTAGCTCCCGCGCCGGCGCCCGTCTCGGCGATGCCGCCGCGGCCCCCGGCCCAGGCCACGCCGCCGCGTGCGGCCAAGCCGTCCGCGCGCCTGGCGCAGATCACCGTGCCCTCGATGGCGCAATCGGTCGCGTCCACCGCCGCCAAGGCGAGCTACATCCAGACGACTGCTCCATCCGTGCTGACACCTCCTCCCCTCGTCAACGTCAAGAAAGACCCGAAGCTCGCCAACAACTGGAAAACCAAGCCGGCCGAGGAACTGACCGACGCCGAGGTGATGGCGATGCCCGATTCGGAGTACATGAACGACAAGCAGATGGCGTTCTTCCGCCGCAAGCTTGTCCAGCTCAAGCAGGACATCCTGAACAACGCGGGTGAGACCACCGAACACCTGCGCGAGGACACGGTCATCGTCCCCGACCCGGCGGACCGCGCCACCATCGAGGAAGAACACGCCCTGGAGCTGCGCACGCGCGACCGCGAACGCAAGCTGCTCAAGAAGATCGAGCAGTCCATCGCGCGCATCGATGCCGGCGACTACGGCTACTGCGACGAGACCGGCGAGCCGATCGGCGTCGGCCGCCTGCTGGCGCGCCCGACCGCCACGCTGTCGCTGGAGGCGCAGCAGCGGCGCGAGCTGAAACAGAAGATGTTCGGCGACTGACGCCGCTCCTTCGCGCCGCTGCAGTACCGAGCCCCGCAGACCATGCCCAAGGACGAGAGCTCCGGAATCCTTTCCAAGGTCGTCAAGTTCGTCCGCAACCCGGCATCGAGCTGGTCGGAGGGCGCGCCCGATTCCGAGCAGGAGAGCAACTACTCCAAGCAGATGCTCAAGGAGATGATCGAGCGCAAGCGGCGCAACGACTTCGTCCGCAAGCGCGAGTTCGACATGCTCCGCAAGATGCGCCGCAGCGAGGTGATGGCGGGCCAGGACCCGGCGGCGCGCCCCTCGTTCTTCCAGAGCTCTATGCCGTCCAAGCCGGACGACCGCGCCAGCACGCTCAAGAAGATCGACGAGATCGAGGCGCAGATGTCCATGCAGTGGTGGAAGACCAAGCATGGCGCCGAGGCCGTGCGCACCGGCAGCAGCGCCTTTCCCACCTCCAGCGTGCCGCCCGAGTCCAGTCGCGCCCCGGTCGCAACGGAGCACGGCGGCGTGCCGCGCCCGCAACCTGCGCCCGTGCGGCCGGCGGCGGCACCTGCAGCGCTCAACCACTTCCAGCAGCGCACCGAACCGATGCCACTGGCGACGCCGGCCCCCGCGCAGCCGAAGGCCGCGCCGCCGGTCCTCGACGCGCTCGAGTGGGATGTTCCGGCTGCCGCGCCCCCCGCCGCGCGTGCACCTTCAGTGGTCCCCGCCGCTGCGGTGCGTGCGCCCGTCAAGCCACCCGCGCCGGCGGCCGCTCGGCCCGTCGCGGCTCCGGGAACCGGCGCGCCCGCCGAATCCGTCCCACCCAGTGGCGGCTTCTCGTCCTCCAAGCTGGCCGCGGTCGACGTCGAGGAATTCGCGCACGACCCCGAACTGGAAGAAGCCGCCATCCGCTTCGCCAACGGCGATGACGCCGGAGCCGAAGCCGGCCTGATGGAAGTGCTGCGCCCGGGCGGCTCGCGCATCGACCACGACGAGACGTGGCTGACGCTGTTCGACCTGTACCGCGCCACCGGGCAGCAGGATCGCTTCGAGAGCGTGGCCATCGAATTCGCCGGCCGCTTCGGCCGCTCGGCGCCGCAGTGGATCTCGCTGCCCGAGGCGGTGGGCAGGATGGGCGCCGCCGCGTCGCCCGCCAGTGGCGGCGCCTTCTCGGCGGACTGGACCTGCCCCTCGAGCCTGGGCACGCAGACCTTGGCCGCGCTCAACGCCGCGCTGGCCCGCTTCCCGCAGCCGTGGCGGCTGTCGTGGACCAAGCTGGTGACGATCGAAGAGCCGGCGCTCGAAGGCCTCACGCGCCTGTTCACGCAGTGGGCGACGCAACCGGTGCAGCTGCGCTTCATCGGCGCGGAAAATCTCGAGAACCTGCTGCGCGCCGCCACGCCGTCGGGCGACAAGGGCGTGAATCCCGCCTGGTGGCGCCTGCGCATGGAGGTGCTGCGCGTCATGCACCGGCCCGACGAGTTCGAGCTGGTCGCGCTGGACTACTGCGTGACCTACGAGGTCTCTCCGCCCTCGTGGGAGAGCGCGCGATGCGACTACAAGCCGCTGCAGGCCGATGGCAGCGCGGTGGCGGGCCACACCATCATCGGCGAGGCGTTCCGCGACTCGCTGAGCTCCAACATCGGCTTCGGCGACACGCAGGCGGCCGGGCTCTCGTCGCAGATGGCGCAGGTGGCGACGGTGGAACTCGCTGGGCAGATCCTCGGCGATGCCAAGGACGCCATCGACATGCTCGACAGCAAGCTGGTCGGCGCCGACATCATGGTGATCTCGTGTGCGCGCCTCATCCGCATCGACTTCACCGCGGCCGGCACGCTGCTCAACTGGGTGAGCGCGCGGCAGCACGAGGGCCGGCAGGTCCAGTTCGTCGAAGTGCACCGCCTCGTCGCCGCGTTCTACAACGTCATCGGCATCAGCGAGCACTCGCGCGTCATCGCCCGGCGCGACTGAACGTCCCGCTTGCATTCGGGTGCAGCGGCCCCATTTGCCGCCGATGGAACAATTTCACGGCACGACCATCGTCAGCGTGCGGCGCAAGATGCCGGACGGCCGCTGGCAGGTGGCGATCGGGGGCGATGGCCAGGTGACCCTGGGCAACGTCGTCGTCAAGGGCTCGGCCCGCAAGGTGCGCAGGCTCTACCACGACAAGGTGCTCGCCGGATTCGCCGGCGCCACGGCCGACGCCTTCACGCTGTTCGAGCGTTTCGAAGGCAAGCTGGAAAAGCACCAGGGCCACCTGGTGCGCTCGGCGATCGAACTCACCAAGGACTGGCGCACCGACCGCGTGCTGCGCCGGCTGGAAGCGATGCTGGCGGTGGCCGACCGAGAGTCGTCCCTGATCATCACCGGCAACGGCGACGTGCTCGAGCCGGAGCAGGGGATCATCGCCATCGGCTCGGGCGGCTCGTATGCGCAGGCCGCGGCGCGCGCTCTGCTGGAGAACACCGACTTTGGCGCTCGCGACATCGTCAAGAAGTCGCTCGAAATCGCGGGCGAGCTGTGCATCTACACGAACATGAACCACACGATCGAGGTGCTCGAGTGAGCAGCATGACGCCCCAGGAGATCGTGTCCGAGCTGGACCGCCACATCGTCGGGCAGGCCGAGGCGAAGCGGGCCGTGGCCATCGCGTTGCGCAACCGCTGGCGCCGCCAGCAGGTCGACGAGAAGCTCCGCCCGGAGATCACGCCCAAGAACATCCTCATGATTGGCCCCACCGGCGTGGGCAAGACCGAGATCGCGCGGCGCCTGGCCAGGCTGGCCGATGCGCCCTTCATCAAAGTCGAAGCGACGAAGTTCACCGAGGTCGGCTACGTCGGCAAGGACGTGGACTCGATCGTGCGCGACCTGGCCGAGATCGCCGTCAAGCAGACGCGCGTGGCCGAGATGCGAAAGGTGCGCACCCGCGCGGAGGACGCGGCCGAGGACCGGGTGCTGGACGTGCTGATCCCCGGTGTCTCCGCCGACAGCGCGGCGCGCCAGTCGTTCCGCAAGAAGCTGCGCGAGAACCAGCTGGACGACAAGGAGATCGAGATCGACGTCGCCGAGGCGCGGCCGCAGCTCGAAGTGATGGGCCCTGCCGGCATGGAGGAGATGACCGAGCAGCTGCGCGGCCTGTTCTCGCAATTCGGCGGGCAGCGGCGCAAGACGCGCAAGCTGAAGATCGCCGAAGCGATGAAGCTGCTGGTGGAAGAGGAGTCCGCGCGGTTGGTCAACGAGGACGAGATCAAGGCCCAGGCGATCCACAACGCCGAGCAGAACGGCATCGTGTTCATCGACGAGATCGACAAGGTGGCTTCACGCAGTGAGCACGCCGGCGCCGATGTCTCCCGCCAAGGCGTGCAGCGCGACCTGCTGCCGCTGGTGGAGGGCACGACCGTCTCCACCAAATACGGGCCCGTGCGCACCGACCACATCCTGTTCATCGCGAGCGGCGCGTTTCATCTCTCCAAGCCCAGCGACCTGATCCCCGAGCTGCAAGGCCGGCTGCCGATCCGCGTCGAGCTGCAGTCGCTCTCGGTGCAGGACTTCGAAGCCATCCTCACCAGCACGCACGCTTCGCTCGTCAAGCAGTACCAGGCGCTGCTCGCCACCGAAGGCGTGCAGCTCGCCTTCACGCCCGAAGGCATCACGCGGCTGGCGAACATCGCCTACGACGTCAACGAGCGCACCGAGAACATCGGCGCGCGGCGGCTCGCGACGGTGATGGAGCGCCTGCTGGATGAGGTGAGCTTCGAGGCAGCGCGCCTGGGCGGGCAAACCGTGAACATCGACGCTGCGTATGTCGATGCACGGCTGGGCGAGCTCAGCCGCAACGAAGATCTCTCGCGGTACATCCTTTGACAAAGCCCGCTGGGCTTCATGTTCCACTTTCAGTCGCACCGCTAAGTCGTTGATTTAGAGCACTTTTGGCTGCCGAAGAGCTGCCAGAATCGCCTCTAAGTCCTTGATTTCATTGGAAATTTCGCACGCGAGAAGTCTTGCACAGCCGAGTTTTCCTGCTACAGTGGAAAAAAGTGCAATTAAGTGGTGAAAGCTGCCTTCGCAGCCCACGTCGCACCGGTTTCCACCAAAGCAGGCTCAGCCGTGTTCCAGGGCGCTTCGTCGGTCAGTCTCGATGCCAAGGGTCGGCTCTCCGTGCCGACCCGGCACCGCGACGTGCTGTCCGCGACTGCCGGCAACCAGCTGACGATCACGAAGCATCCGCATGGGTGCCTGATGATCTTCCCGCGACCCGAGTGGGAACAATTTCGCGCCCGTATCGCAGCGTTACCGATGGACGCGCAGTGGTGGAAGAGAATCTTCCTGGGCAACGCGATGGACGTCGAGCTCGATGGCACCGGACGCGTTCTCGTCTCTCCTGAGCTGCGCGCCGCCGCCGGCATCGAGCGCGAAACCATGCTGCTGGGCATGGGCAACCACTTCGAACTTTGGGACAAGGCCACGTACGAGGCCAAGGAGGCCGAGGCAATGCGCGGCCAGATGCCCGACGTCTTCAAGGACTTCTCTTTCTGATCGCAGGCGGTGGACACCCAATGGCAACACACCACCGTCCTGTTGACCGAAGCGATCGAAGCGCTGATCACCAGGCCGGATGCAACCTACGTCGACGCCACGTTCGGCCGCGGCGGGCATTCGCGCCTGCTGCTCTCGAAGCTGGCGCCGCAGGGGCGCCTCATCGCCTTCGACAAGGACCCGGAAGCCGTGGCCGAAGCGTCACGCATCGCGGACCCGCGCTTTTCCATCCGGCACGAAGCCTTCACGTCGATCGCCGCGCTGCCGCCGGCGAGCGTCGCGGGCGTGCTGCTGGACCTGGGCGTGAGTTCGCCGCAGATCGACAACCCGGCGCGCGGTTTCTCGTTCCGCGCCGACGGGCCGCTGGACATGCGCATGGATCCCACGCGGGGGCAGAGCGTGGCGCAGTGGTTGGCAACGGCCGAGCAGGGCCAGATCGCGGAGGTGATTCGTGACTACGGCGAAGAACGGTTTGCTGTTCAGATTGCAAAGGCGCTTGTCGCTCGCCGACAGGAACGGGGCCCTGTTTCAACCACCGCCGAGCTGGCCCACCTCGTGGCTGGCGCGGTCAAAACCCGCGAGCCGGGCCAGGATCCTGCAACGCGCACATTTCAGGCTCTTCGGATTTTCATCAACGCCGAGCTTGAAGAGCTGCAGGAAGCGCTAGGGGCCGCCTTGGACATCCTGCAACCACAGGGACGGCTCGTGGTGATCAGCTTCCATTCGCTGGAAGACCGCATCGTCAAGCAGTTCATCGCGAAGCATTCGCGCGAGGTGGTCGACCGCCGCGTGCCTTTCGCCGCGCCGCGTGCGATGAAGCTGCGCGCGCTGGATCGCATCAAGCCGTCGGCGCAAGAAGTGGCCGCGAATCCTCGCGCGCGCAGCGCGATCCTGCGGGTTGCCGAGAGGACGCAAGCGTGACCCGCCTCAACCTCGTCCTCCTGCTCGCCGTCCTCCTCAGCGCCATGCACCTGGTGCAGGTGCAGTACGAGTCGCGCCGGCTCTACACGGAGATCGAGCGCGCGCAGGGCGACGCCCGGCGGCTGGAGATCGAGCACGAACGCCTGCAGGTGGAAAAGCGCGCCCAGGCCACGCCGCTGCGTGTCGAGCGCCTGGCCAAGGACCAGCTGCAGATGCGGCCGGCCACGCCGGCCATCACCCAGTACGTCTCGCCGGACGGGAGGGTGCAGCCATGACCCGGAGCGTGCTCTACACCTCCAGCCCGCTGCTGGCGAGCAAGACGCCGGTCTGGCGCAGCAAGTTCATCGTGGCCGGGCTCGCGCTCGGCTTCGCGGTGCTGGCCGGCCGCGCCGCGTGGGTGCAGGTGCTGGGCAACGACTTCTTCCGTCGCCAAGGTGAAGTGCGGTTCGCTCGCACCCTCGAACTGCCGGCAAATCGCGGCCGCATCCTGGATCGCAACGGCCTGCTGCTGGCCACCAGCGTGCCGACGCCCAGCATCTGGGCGATCCCCGAGGACATCGAGCGGGACAAGGTCAAGCTCGCGCAACTGGCGCGCCTGCTGGAGATGACGCCGGCCGAACTCGGGAAGAAGCTGGAAGACGAGGACAAGACGTTCGTCTGGCTCAAGCGCCAGGTCGAGGAATCCGTGGCGCAGCAGGTTTCGGCGCTCGGCCTCAAGGGCATCTACCAGCGCAAGGAATACAAGCGCCAGTACCCCGAGGGCGAGTCCGCCGCGCACGTGGTCGGCTTCACCAACGTGGAGGACCGGGGACAGGAAGGGATGGAACTCGCGTTCCACGACGACCTGGCCGGCCGGCCCGGCTCGCGGCGCGTGATCAAGGACCGCCTCGGCCGCATCGTCGAGGACGTGGGCCAGCAGGTGCCGCCGGTGGACGGCCGCGACCTGCAGCTGTCGATCGACAGCAAGGTGCAGTTCTTCGCCTGGCAGAAGCTGCGCGACGCGGTGGCCGAGCACAAGGCCAAGGCGGGCAGCGTGGTGGTGCTGGACGTGCAGACCGGCGAGGTGCTGGCGCTGGCCAACTACCCGAGCTACTCGCCCGCCAGGCGCCAGAACCTCACCGGCGCCCAGCTTCGCAACCGCGCGCTCACCGACACCTTCGAGCCGGGCTCGACGATGAAGCCCTTCGTCGCGGCGCTGGCGCTGGAAAAAGGCCTGGTGCGCCCCGACACGCCGATCCAGACCGCGCCGGGCCGCATCTCCATCGGCGGATCCACGATCACCGACGCGCACCCGCATGGCGTGCTCACCGTCAGCCAGGTGATCCAGAAGTCGAGCAACGTCGGCACGGTGAAGATGGCCATGCAGATGGCGCCGCGCGACATGTGGGAGCTGTACACGCAGGTCGGCTTCGGCCAGAAGCCGCAGGTGCCTTTCCCCGGTTCCGTGAGCGGCCGGCTGCGTCCCGCCAAGACGTGGAAGCCGATCGAGCAGGCGACCATGAGCTACGGCTACGGCCTGTCCGCCAGCCTGTTCCAGCTGGCGCGTGCCTACAGCGTGTTCGCTCGCGACGGCGAGCTGGTGCCCGTGACGATGCTCAAGGCGCAGGGCCCGGCCGCAGGTTTGCGCGTGCTCGACCCCGGCCACGCGCAGGCGGTGCGCAAGATGCTGCACATGGCCACCGGCCCCGGCGGCACGGCGCCCAAGGCGCAGGCCATGGGCTACTCGGTGGGCGGCAAGACCGGCACCGCGCACAAGCAGGAAGGCCGCGGCTACGCCGACAAGAAGTACCGCGGCTTCTTCGTCGGCATGGCGCCGATCGAGCAGCCTCGCATCGTGGTGGCCGTGATGATCGACGAGCCCAGCGGGGGCAAGTACTTCGGCGGCGACGTCGCCGCGCCGGTGTTCAGCGCCACCGTGCAGCAGACGCTGCGCATGCTGGGCGTGCAGCCCGACATGAACGTCAAGCCGCAGGTCGTGGTCGACGCCGTGGAGGAGTCGTTCTGATGCAGCAGCTGCGCACGCCCGAGGAAGCCGCTCGCTGGCTGCGCGGCCGCGTGCGCGGCTCGCTCAGCTGCGACAGCCGCCGCGTGCGCGCCGGCGACGGCTTCATAGCCTGGCCGGGCGCCGCGACCGACGGCCGCAAGCACGTGGGCTCCGCGCTCGCGAACGGCGCGGCCGCATGCCTGGTCGAGCACGAGGGCGTCGAAGCGTTCGCTTTCCGGGACGAGTCCGTCGCCACCTATGCGCAGCTGAAGGCGGCCACCGGCCCGATCGCCGCCGAGTATTTCAGCCATCCCAGCGGGCAACTGCAGGTGCTGGCCGTGACCGGCACCAACGGCAAGACGTCCACCGCGTGGTGGCTGGCGCAGGCGCTGTCGCAGCTCGAAGGCGATGCCTGGCCGTGCGCGGTGATCGGCACGCTGGGCACGGGCCGTCCGCCGCACCTCGAATCGAGCGGCCTCACCACGCCCGACCCGGTGCTGCTGCAGTCCGAGCTCCGCCGCTTCGCCGACCAGGGCCTGAAGGCCTGCGCGATCGAGGCCTCCTCCATCGGCCTGGTCGAGCGCCGTCTGGACGGCACGCGCATCGCCGTGGCGGTGTTCACCAATTTCACGCAGGACCACCTGGACTACCACGGCACGATGGACTCGTACTGGGCGGCCAAGTCGGAGCTGTTCCGTTGGCCGGGCCTGCGCGCCGCGGTGGTGAACATCGAAGACCTCAAGGGCGCCGAACTGCTGGCCGACATGCAGGGCAGCGGCCTGGACCTGTGGTCCGTCTCCTGCGAGCGCGAGGCCCGCTTGCAAGCGGTCGACATCGGTTACGGCCCCCAGGGGCTGCGCTTCACCGTCGCGGAAGGCGAGGAGCGTCACGGCGTCACGACGGGCCTGATCGGCCAGTTCAATGTCGCCAACCTGCTGGGCGTGATCGCGACGATGCGCACCCTCGGCGTCTCCCTCGCGGACGCGGCGCGCGCCTGCTGTGGACTGATGCCGGTGCCGGGGCGCATGGAGTGCCTGCAGCACCCGGGCCAGCCCCTGGTGGCGGTGGACTACGCGCACACGCCGGACGCGCTGGACAAGGCGCTGCTGGCCCTGCGGCCGCTCGCCGAGCAGCGCCAGGGGCGCCTGTGGTGCGTGTTCGGCTGCGGCGGCGACCGCGATCCGACCAAGCGTCCGGTGATGGCGGCGGTCGCCGAGAAGAATGCCGACCGCGTCGTGGTCACCAGCGACAACCCGCGCAGCGAGAAACCCGAGGTCATCATCAGCCAGATCCTTCTCGGCCTCACGCACCACGCCAGCGTCGAAGTGCAGGCCGACCGCGCGCAGGCCATCGCCGAGACGGTGGCCGCTGCCGCACCCCAGGACGTGGTCCTGCTCGCCGGCAAGGGCCACGAGACGTACCAGGAGGTCGCGGGCGTCAAGCACCCGTTCGACGACCGCGTGCATGCGCGCAAGGCGCTGGAGGCGAGGGCATGAGCATGACGACCCTGTCCCAAGTGGCCCAATGGACCGGCGGCCGCCTGATCGGTGACGGCGACGTGCAGTTCGAGCGGGTGCACTCCGACAGCCGCACCCTGCAGCCCGGCGACCTGTTCGTCGCCATCCGGGGCGAGCGTTTCGACGCCAACGACTTCCTCTCCGAGGCGCGCGCCCAGGGCGCCGTGGCCGCCATCGCGCAGCCCGGCCGACTGCCGGGCGGGCTGCCGGGCGTCGAGGTCGACGACAGCAAGGCGGCGCTCGGCAAGCTCGCGCGCGCATGGCGCCAGCAGTTCCGGCTGCCGCTCGTGGCCGTCACGGGCAGCAACGGCAAGACGACCGTCACGCAGATGGTCGCCTCCATCCTGCGCGCCTGGCAGCCGCAGAACCACCTGGCCACGCAGGGCAACTTCAACAACGACATCGGCCTTCCGCTCACGCTGCTGCGCCTGCGCGCGGAGCACCGCGTCGCGGTGGTGGAGCTCGGGATGAACCACCCGGGCGAGATCGCGTACCTGGCCGATGTCGCGCAACCGACCGTCGCGCTGGTCAACAACGCCCAGCGCGAGCACCAGGAGTTCATGGCCACGGTGGAAGCCGTGGCGCGCGAGAACGCCGCGGTGTTCGATTCGCTCGATCGCACCGGCACCGCCGTGTTCCCGGCGAGCGACGAGTACAGCGCGCTGTGGACACGACTCGCAGGCGGCCGCGCCTGCCTCACTTTCGGCGACGCGGGCAGCGGCGCCGACCTCGTTCTGGCCGGGTCTGAATGGCTTGAGGGCCGGTGGACGGTACGGGCAAAGACGCCCGCCGGCCCGCTGGACTTCCGACTCCATATCGCCGGCCGCCATAACGTGCGCAATGCGCTGGCAGCGGCCGCGTGCGCCCTGGCCGCGGGCGTTCCGCTGCCTTCCATCCAGGCCGGCCTGGCTGCCTTCGAGCCGGTGAAGGGCCGCTCGCGCGCGCAGGCCGTCCAGGTGGGGAGCCGCACGCTCACGCTGGTGGACGACACCTACAACGCCAATCCCGATTCGGTGCGCGCCGCGATCGACGTGCTGGCCGAACTGCCCGGGCCGCGCCTGCTGGTGCTGGGCGACATGGGCGAGGTCGGCGACCAGGGGCCGCAGTTCCATACCGAGGTGGGCCGCTACGCGCGCGAACGCGGCATCGAGCGGCTCTACACGCTGGGCGAGCAATCGACTGCGATGAGCGGCAAGCACTTCGACGACATCGGCGCCCTCAATGCTGCCGTGATCGAAGCGCTGCCGGCCAGCGCCAGCGTGCTGGTCAAGGGCTCGCGCTTCATGAAGATGGAGCGGGTGGTCGAGGCCATCCAGCAGCAGGCACAACAACGACAACGAGGAGACAACGGCGATGCTGCTTAGCCTGGCCGTGTGGCTGCAGGGGCTCAGTCCGGAGTTCGGCTTCCTGCGCGTGTTCCAGTACATCACCTTCCGCGCCGTGATGGCGGCCATGACGGCGCTGCTGATCGGCCTCGTCGCCGGCCCGTGGGTGATCCGCCGCCTGACCGAGCTGAAGATCGGCCAGCCGGTGCGCGACTACGCGATGCAGACGCACCTGTCCAAGAAGGGCACGCCCACCATGGGCGGCGTGCTGGTGCTGATGTCGATCGCGATCGCCACGCTCCTGTGGTTCGACCTGTCGAACCGGTTCGTCTGGATCGTGCTGGTGGTCACGCTGGGCTTCGGGATGATCGGCTGGGCCGACGACTGGCGAAAGGTGGTCAACAAGGACCCGGAAGGCATGCGCTCGCGAGAGAAGTACTTCTGGCAGTCGGTCATCGGCCTGATCGCCGCGCTGTACCTGGTGTTCAGCATCTCGGAGAGCAACAACGTCCGCGTGGTGGAACTGTTCTTCCAGTGGGTGCGCTCCGGCTTCGACGTGAACCTGCCCCCCAAGGCCGGCCTGCTGGTGCCCTTCTTCAAGGAAGTGAGCTATCCGCTGGGCGTGTTCGGCTTCGTGTTCCTCACCTACGTGGTGATCGTGGGGTCCAGCAACGCGGTCAACCTCACCGACGGCCTCGACGGGCTGGCCATCATGCCGGTGGTGATGGTGGGTTCCGCGCTGGGCGTCTTCGCCTACGTCACGGGCAGCGCAATGTATTCGCGCTACCTGTTCTTCCCGCACATCCCCGGCTCCGGCGAGCTGCTGATCTTCTGCGCCGCGATGGCGGGCGCCGGTCTGGCGTTCCTGTGGTTCAACACCCATCCCGCGCAGGTGTTCATGGGCGACGTCGGCGCGCTGGCGCTCGGCGGCGCGCTGGGCACGATCGCCGTGATCGTGCGGCAGGAGATCGTGCTGGCCATCATGGGCGGCGTGTTCGTGGTCGAGGCCCTGTCGGTGATGGCGCAGGTCGCGTACTTCAAGTACACGCGCAGGCGCTTCGGCGAGGGCCGGCGCATCCTGAAGATGGCGCCGCTGCACCACCACTTCGAGAAGAGCGGCTGGACCGAGACCCAGGTCGTGGTGCGCTTCTGGATCATCACCATGCTGCTGTGCCTGGCGGGCCTGACGACGCTGAAGCTGAGGTGATCGTGGCGACCGGATACGACGACCTCCAACCCCCCGACGAGCCGAACGGCGCGCCGTCGGCGGACGAGCCGATGGAGGATTTCGCGCCCGTGCAAGGTTCGGGCGAGCAGGAGCCTGTCGTGCCTCAGGCCGGGCCGCCCGCGGCCCCGCAGCCCTTTCCGGCGTTTCCGGACTCGGTGTTGGTGCTGGGCCTCGGCGAGTCGGGCCTGGCGATGGCCCGCTGGTGCGCGCGCGAGGGCGCGCAGGTCACGGTGGCCGACACGCGCGAGCAGCCGCCGGGGCTGGAGGCGCTGCGCCAGGAATTTCCCGAAGCCCGGTTCGTGTCCGGCGCCTTTTCCGAATCGCTGCTCGACGGCGTCGAGGCCGTGTACCGCAGCCCCGGCCTTTCGCCCGCGCAGGTGGAGCCGCTGGCCGGCGCCCTCGCCGCGCGCGGCATGGCGATGTCCGGCGAGCTGACGCTCTTCATGCGCGGCCTCGCCAGGCTGCGCCACGAGCAAGGCTATGCGCCCGCGGTGCTGGCCGTCACCGGCACCAACGGCAAGACGACCGTGACCTCGCTCACCGGGCAACTGGTCGAGCGCTCCGGCCGCACGGTGGCCGTCGCCGGCAACATCGGCCCGACATTGCTCGACACGCTCGCCGCGAAGACGCAGGCGCAGTCGCTGTCGCAGGCCTGGGTGCTGGAGCTCTCCAGCTTCCAGCTCGAAGGCGTCGAAGGCTTCGAACCCACGGCCGCCGCGGTGCTCAACGTCACCCAGGACCACCTGGACTGGCACGGCAGCATGGACGCGTATGGCGCCGCCAAGGCGCGCATCTTCGGCGCGCGATCGCTGATGGTGCTCAACCGCGAAGATCCGCTGGTGATGCGCATGCTGCCCGCGCCCGTGCGGCTCAAGGGCGGGCGGATGGAACAGCGCGACCACGTCACGTTCGGCGCCGACATGCCGCAGCGCCCGGGCGACTTCGGCATCGAGGTGGTCAACGGCATGGCGTGGCTGGTGCGCGCGCTGGAAGCGGACGAGACGCAGAAGAAGCGCCGCGGCGAGCAAGAGGAACTGCACATCCAGCGCCTGATGCCCGCCGACGCGCTGCGCATCCGCGGCCGCCACAACGCAGTGAACGCGCTCGCGGCGCTGGCCCTGGCCACGGCCGCCGGCGCTCAGCTCGCGCCCATGCTCTACGGCCTGCGGGAATACCGGGGCGAGCCGCACCGGGTCGAATCGGTCGGCGTGCTGAACGATGTCGAGTACTTCGACGACAGCAAGGGCACCAACGTCGGCGCCACGGTGGCCGCGTTGTCGGGCCTCGGCGCGGACCGCAAGCTGGTCGTGATCCTCGGCGGCGACGGCAAGGGCCAGGACTTCTCGCCCCTGGCCGAGCCCGTGGCGCGCTTCGCCCGCGCCGCGGTGTTGATCGGGCGCGATGGCCCGCGCATCCGCGCGGCGCTGGAAAACACCGGCGTGCCGCTGCTGGACGCCGGCTCGATGGAAGACGCTGTGCGCCTGTGCGCCGAGCGCGCCCATGCCGGCGACGCGGTGCTGATGTCGCCCGCCTGCGCCAGCTTCGACATGTTCCGCAACTACCCGCACCGGGCCGAGGTGTTCCGCGCCGCCGTGCAGGCGCTGGCCGACGAAGCCGGCGTGCAGCTGGGAGGTGAGGCATGAACGCGCTGGTGTCGCGCGTGGGCGGCTGGTTCGGCGGCGGTAGCCGCGAAAGGTATCCGGGCCGTGCGGCGCCATCGCGCGTGCAGGCCTTCGACCAGCCGCTGTTCTGGGTCACGGTGGCCCTCCTCGCGTTCGGGCTGGTGATGGTGTATTCGGCCTCGATCGCGCTGCCGGACAACCCGAAGTTCGCGCGCTACGCGCACACGCATTTCCTCGTGCGCCACCTGCTGTCGCTGGTTCTGGGTTTCGTCATCGCGCTGATCGCGTTCCAGGTGCCGGTGGGCACGTGGGAGAAGGCGGCCCCGTGGCTGTTCGTCGCCTCCCTCGCCCTGCTGATCGTGGTGCTCATCCCGCACGTCGGCAAGGGCGTGAACGGCGCGCGCCGCTGGATCAGCCTGGGTGCGATGAGTTTCCAGCCCTCGGAGCTGGCCAAGTTCGCCGTGCTGCTGTACGCCGCCGACTACATGGTCCGCAAGATGGACGTGAAGGAGCGGTTCTTCCGCGCGGTGCTGCCGATGGCCGGCGCGGTCGCGGTTGTCGGCGTGCTGCTGCTGGCCGAACCCGACATGGGCGCCTTCATGGTGATCGCCGTCATCGCCATGGGCATCCTGTTCCTGGGCGGCGTCAACGCCCGCATGTTCTTCCTGATCGCGGCCGTGATCGTGGTGGCGTTCGTGCTCATGATCGCGCTGTCGGAGTGGCGCCGCGAGCGCATCTTCGCGTACCTCGACCCGTTCAGCGAAGCGCACGCGCTCGGCAAGGGCTACCAGCTGTCACATTCGCTGATCGCCATCGGCCGCGGCGAGATCTTCGGTGTGGGCCTCGGCGGCAGCGTGGAGAAGCTGCACTGGCTGCCCGAGGCCCACACCGATTTCCTGCTGGCCGTGATCGGGGAGGAGTTCGGCCTCGTCGGCGTGCTGGCCGTCATCCTCTGCTTCCTCTGGATGACGCGCCGCATCATGCATATCGGACGGCAGGCCGTGGCGCTGGACCGCGTGTTCGCCGGGCTGGTGGCGCAGGGCATCGGCCTGTGGATCGGGTTCCAGGCCTTCATCAACATGGGCGTGAACCTCGGCGCGCTGCCGACCAAGGGCCTGACGCTGCCGCTCATGAGCTATGGCGGTTCCGCGATCCTGATGAACCTGGTCGCGATCGCGGTCGTCCTGCGCATCGACTACGAGAACCGCGTCCTCATGCGGGGAGGGCGCTCCAGATGATCACCGGACTCATGCTGGCCAAGGACGCCGTGCCGCCGCAGGGCGGCGCGGAGCCGAGCCATGGCGAGCCCGCCCCCGCCGCCTCGCAGCGTGAAGGGCGCGTGGCGCTCGTGATGGCTGGCGGAACGGGCGGCCACATCTTCCCGGGACTCGCCGTGGCCGAAGCGCTGCGCGAGCGCGGCTGGCGCGTGCACTGGCTGGGCGCACCCGGCAGCATGGAAAGCCGGCTGGTGCCGCCGCGCGGATTCACGCTGGAGACCATCGACTTCGGCGGCGTGCGCGGCAAAGGGCCGGTCACGCTGGCGCTGCTGCCGCTGCGGCTGCTGCGCGCCTTCTGGCAAAGCATCCGCGTGGTGCGGCGCGTGCGTCCCGACGTGGTGATCGGCCTGGGCGGCTACATCACCTTCCCCGCGGGAATGATGTCCGTGCTGCTGGGCAAGCCGCTGGTGCTGCACGAACAGAACTCGATCGCCGGCATGTCCAACCGCGTGCTGGCCGAAGTGGCCGACCGCGTGTTCACCGCCTTCCCGAAGGTGATGTCCAAGGGCCGCTGGATCGGCAACCCGCTGCGCACAGGTTTCCTGCAGCAGCCCTCGCCCGAAGAGCGCTTTGCCGGCCGCACCGGTCCGCTGAAGGTGCTGGTGGTGGGCGGCAGCCTCGGCGCCAAGGCGCTGAACGAGATCGTGCCCAAGGCGCTCGCGCTCATGCCGCCCGAGCAGCGCCCCTACGTGCTGCACCAGAGCGGCGCAAAACAGATCGACGAACTGCACGCCAACTACGCCGCCGCCGGCGTGCACGCCGAACTCACGCCCTTCATCGAAGACACGGCCGAAGGCTTCGCTGAAGCCGACCTGGTGATCTGCCGTGCCGGCGCGAGCACCGTCACCGAGATCGCGGCCGTCGGCGCCGCGGCGGTGTACGTGCCGTTTCCGCATGCGGTGGACGACCACCAGACCACCAACGCCAGGTTCATCGTCGACGCGGGAGGCGGCTGGCTGATCCAGCAGCGCGACCTCACGCCCGAGGGCCTGGCCCGACTGATCCAAGGCATCGACCGGACCGAACTGCTGCGCAAGGCGCAAGCCGCGCAGAAAGTGGCGCGCACCAGCGCCACGGCCGACATGGTGCAAGCCTGCGAGGAGCTCGCGAAGGCATGAAACACGCCGTCAAACACATCCACTTCGTGGGCCTCGGGGGCGCCGGCATGTCCGGCATCGCCGAAGTGCTGCGCAACCTGGGCTACACGATCTCCGGCTCCGACCTGTCGGACAGCGCCACGCTGCGCCGCCTGCAGGGCCTGGGCATCAAGACCTGCATCGGCCACCAGGCTTCGCACATCGCGGGCGCCGACGCGGTGGTCACGTCCACCGCCGTGCAGGCCGACAACCCCGAGGTGGTCGCCGCGCGCGAGAAGAAGATCCCGGTGGTGCCGCGCGCCATGATGCTGGCCGAGCTGATGCGCCTGAAGCAGGGCATCGCCATCGCCGGCACGCACGGCAAGACGACGACGACCAGCCTCGTGGCCAGCGTGCTCGCCGAAGGGGGCCTGGATCCCACGTTCGTCATCGGCGGCCGCCTGAACAGCGCGGGCGCCAACGCCAAGCTGGGGGCGGGCGACTACATCGTGGTCGAGGCCGACGAATCCGACGCCTCCTTCCTGAACCTGATGCCGGTGATGGCGGTCGTCACCAACATCGACGCCGACCACATGGAGACCTACGGCCAGGACTTCGGCCGGCTGCAGGGCGCCTTCCTCGACTTCCTGCACCGCATGCCGTTCTACGGCACGGCGATCCTCTGCGTCGACGATCCCGCGGTGCGCGCCATCGTGCCGGACGTGCAGTGCCCGATCACCAGCTACGGCGTGAGCGAGGACGCGCAGGTTCGCGCGGTGAACATCCGCGCGGTCGGCGCCCAGATGCATTTCACGGCCCAGCGCCGCAACGGCATCACCTTGCCCGACCTGCCGGTGAAGCTGAACCTCCCGGGCCACCACAACGTGCTCAATGCACTGTCCGCCATCGCAGTAGCGGTGGAGCTGAACGTGCCGGATGCCGCAGTCCAGAAGGCGTTCGCCGAATTCCGCGGCGTCGGCCGGCGCTTCCAGGGCTACGGCGACGTGAAGGTGCCGGCGGCCAACGGCGGCGGGCGCTTCACGGTCATCGAGGACTACGGCCACCACCCGGTGGAGATCGCCGCCACGCTGTCCGCAGCGCGCGGCGCTTTCCCGGGCCGCCGCCTCGTGCTGGCCTTCCAGCCGCACCGCTACACGCGCACGCGCGACTGCTTCGAGGATTTCGTCAAGGTGATGGGCCAGGCCGACGCCGTGCTGCTGGCCGAGGTCTACGCCGCGGGCGAGGCGCCCATCGTCGCGGCCGACGGCCGCTCGCTGGCCCGCGCCGTTCGCGTGGCCGGCAAGGTGGAGCCCCTGTTCGTCGACGAGATCGGCGCGATGCCGCAGGCCATCCTGGACATGGTTCGCGACGGCGACGTCGTGATGTGCATGGGCGCCGGCTCGATCGGCGGCGTGCCGGCGCGGCTGGTGGAAGCAGGGGGGGCTGCATGAAGGCCGCAGGAAATCCGGTACGCAGAAAGCTCGGAAAGAACGCAGAAAGCGCGGAAATCTTCATGGATTCTTCCTCGCTTCTTTTCTGCGTCCTTTCTGCGTTTTCTGCGTACGGCAGTCCGCATGCAAGGGACATCGCATGAGCACCATCGACCCCAAGTCCGTCGGCAAGGTCGCCGTCCTGATGGGCGGCAAGTCGGCCGAGCGCGAGGTGTCGCTCATGTCGGGCGCCGGCGTGCTCAAGGCGCTGCAGTCCAGGGGCGTGAACGCGCATGCGTTCGACCCGGCCCAGCGCGACATCGGCGAGCTCAAGCGCAAGGGCTTCAAGCGCTGCTTCATCGCGCTGCACGGCCGCTTCGGCGAGGACGGCACGGTGCAGGGCGCGCTGGAACTGCTGGGCATCCCCTACACCGGCTCGGGCGTCATGGCCTCCAGCGTGTCCATCGACAAGGTGATGACCAAGCGGATCTGGATCGCCGAAGGCGTCCCGACCCCGCGCTACCAACTGCTGCGCCGCGGCGCTTTCGACCGCGAGAAGGTGCGCGCGATCCCCGACGAACTCGGCCTGCCGCTCATCGTGAAACCGGCCCGCGAGGGGTCGTCCATCGGCGTGGCCAAGGTGCAGGGTTACTCCGAGATCCAGGCCGCGGTGGAAGCGGCCGCCGCGCTGGACAGCGACATCCTGTGCGAGCAGTTCGTGGCCGGCGACGAAGTCACCTGCCCGGTGCTGGGCACGGGCGATTCGGCGCGCGCGCTGCCGGTCATCCGCATCGTGGCGCCCGAGGGCAACTACGACTACCAGAACAAGTACTTCACCGACGACACCAAGTACCTGGTCCCCTGCGGCCTGCCCGAAGGCGAGGAGGCCGCGATCCAGGAACTCGTGGTCAAGGCGTACCGGGTGCTCGGCTGCCGCGGCTGGGGCCGCATCGACGTGATGATCGACGGCGCCACCCGCAAGCCCTACCTGCTGGAGATCAACACCTCGCCCGGCATGACCGGGCACTCGCTGGTGCCGATGTCGGCGCGCGCGGCGGGCATCAGCTACGAAGAGCTGTGCCTGCAGCTGCTGGCGTCGGCGGCGCTCGACCACGAGCGCGTCGAGCGCCGCAAGACGCCCCGCGGCACGGCGAACGGGGAGGGCGCGAGCGCATGAAGAAGAAAAAAGCCGCCCCGCCGCCGCTGGACGTGCGCCTGATGAACAACACCGCCATGGTGCTGTTCGCGGCGTTCGGCGTGCTGCTGCTGGCGGCGCTGTGCTGGTGGGCGGTGCGGCACCCGGCGTTCGCGCTGGGCGGCATCAGCCTGCAGGGCGACGTCACGCACAACAACGTGGCGACGGTGCGCGCCAACGTGGCCCCCCGGCTGCGCGGCAACTTCTTCACCGTCGATCTCGACGCCGCGCGCCGTGCATTCGAGGACGTGCCCTGGGTGCGGCAGGCCATCGTGCGGCGCGAGTTCCCGAACCGGCTGCGCGTGGTGCTGCAGGAGCACGAGGCCGTGGCTTTCTGGGGCGACGAGGGCAGCTCGCGCATGGTCAACAGCCACGGCGAACTGTTCGAAGCGAACGCGGGCGATGTGGAGGCCGATGGCTTGCCGCGGCTGGCGGGGCCGGACGGCCACGCGGCCCAGGTGCTGGCGATGTACCGGGCGATCGCGCCGCTGTTCGAGCCGCTGGAGCTGGCGGCCGAGGAGCTGGTGCTGACCGGGCGCGGCAGCTGGCAGCTGTCGCTGGACACCGGCGCCACCGTCGAACTGGGCCGCGGCGACATCGCCGAAGTGCTGCCGCGCGTGCAGCGCTTCGCGCAGACGCTGACCCAGGTGACGTCGCGCTACGGGCGCCGGCCGGAGGCGCTGGTCTCGGCCGACCTGCGCTACGGCGACGGCTTTGCGATCCGGTTGAGGGGCGTCGGCACGGTGACGGCCGAGTCGAGGAAGGGATAGGGGAACGGGAACATGGCGAAGGAATACAAGGACCTCGTCGTCGGCCTGGACATCGGCACCGCCAAGGTGATGGCGGTGGTGGCCGAGGTCCTGCCGGGCGGCGAGCTCAAGCTGGCGGGGCTGGGCGTGGCGCCCTCCAACGGCCTGAAGCGCGGCGTGGTGGTGAACATCGACGCCACGGTGCAGAGCATCCAGCAGGCGCTGAAGGAAGCCGAGCTGATGGCCGACTGCAAGATCACGCGCGTCTACACCGGCATCACGGGCAGCCACATCCGCGGCATCAACTCCAGCGGCATGGTGGCGGTGAAGGACCGCGAGGTGACCCCGGCCGACGTGGCCCGCGTGGTGGAGACGGCGCGCGCGATCAACATCTCGACCGACCAGCGCCTGCTGCTGGTCGAACCGCAGGAGTTCGTGATCGACGGGCAGGACGTGCGCGAGCCGATCGGCATGAGCGGCATCCGGCTCGAAGCCAAGGTCCACATCGTCACCGGCGCGCAGAGCGCGGCCGAGAACATCATCAAGTGCGTGCGCCGCTGCGGGCTGGAGGTCGAGCAGCTGATGCTCAACCCGCTGGCCTCCAGCCAGGCCGTCCTGACGCAGGACGAGAAGGAACTGGGCGTGGCGCTGGTGGACATCGGCGCCGGCACCACCGACGTCGCCATCTTCACGGGCGGTGCGATCCGCCACACGTCGGTGATCCCGATCGCCGGGGACCTGATCACCAGCGACATCGCGATGGCGCTGCGCACGCCCACCAAGGACGCCGAGGACATCAAGGTCGAGAGCGGCTACGCCAAGCAGCTGCTGGCCGACCCGGAGCAGCAGGTCGAGGTGCCGGGCCTGGGCGACCGTGGCCCGCGCATGCTGTCGCGCCAGGCGCTGGCCGGCGTGATCGAGCCGCGCGTCGAGGAGATCTTCTCCCTGGTGCAGCAGGTGGTGCGCGAGTCCGGCTACGAGGAGGTGCTGTCCTCCGGCGTGGTGATCACCGGCGGCAGCGCCGTGATGCCGGGCATGGTCGAACTCGGCGAAGACATCTTCCTCAAGCCGGTGCGCCGGGGCGTGCCCCAGTACACCGGCGCGCTGGCCGACATGGTGGCGCAGCCCCGTGCGGCCACCGTCATGGGCCTGCTCGAGGAAGCGCGGCTGGCACGCGTGCGCGGGCACAAGGTCGCGCAGAAGAACGGGTCGATGAAGACCGCTTTCTCGCGGTTCAAGGATTTCATCGTGGGGAACTTCTGATGTTCACCATGAAACGCTGGCTCGCGCGGGGCAGCCCGCCTTTGCGACGAAGGGAGCGATGGCGGTGCACCGATCCGCCCTCATGAGCGTTCACCCCTCATCCAACAAATCAGCAAGTGGCAACTGCAACGAAGTACAGGAGATTCAAATGAGCATCGAAATGATCGAAGTCGAGGAGTTCCACCTGGGCACCCAGATCAAGGTGATCGGTGTCGGTGGCGGCGGCGGCAACGCGGTGGAGCACATGATTTCGCGCGCGGTCCAGGGCGTGGAGTTCATCTGCGCCAACACCGACGCGCAGGCGCTGGTGCGCAGCGCGGCGCACAAGGTGATCCAGCTGGGGAACAACGGGCTGGGCGCGGGCGGCAAGCCCGACCGCGGGCGCGACGCGGCCGAAGCCGCGGCTGAAAGCATCCGCGACGCGATCGATGGCGCGCACATGCTGTTCATCACCGCCGGCATGGGCGGCGGCACCGGCACGGGCGCGGCGCCGGTGATCGCGCGCATCGCCAAGGAGATGGGCATCCTCACCGTGGGCGTCGTGACCAAGCCGTTCGACTGGGAAGGCGGCCGCCGCATGACGAACGCCGACCAGGGCCTGATGGAGCTGGAAGCCAACGTCGACTCGCTGATCGTGGTGCTCAACGAGAAGCTGCTCGACGTGCTGGGCGACGAGATCACGCAGGACGAGGCGTTCGCGCACGCCAACGATGTGCTGAAGAACGCGGTGGGCGGCATCGCGGAAATCATCAACGTGCCGGGCCACGTCAACGTGGACTTCGAGGACGTGCGCACCGTGATGGGCGAGCCGGGCAAGGCGATGATGGGCACGGCGGTCGCGTCGGGCCCGGACCGCGCGCGCATCGCGGCGGAACAGGCCGTGGCCTGCCCGCTGCTGGACGGCATCGACCTGTCGGGCGCCAAGGGCGTGCTGGTGCTGATCACCGCGGCCAAGGGCAGCCTGAAGCTGGCCGAGTCCAAGCTGGCGATGAACACCATCCGCGCCTACGCCTCGCCGGACGCTCACGTCATCTACGGCACGGCCTACGACGACAGCCTGGACGACGAGGTGCGCGTGACGGTGGTGGCCACCGGCCTGTCGCGCCAGGGCCAGCAGCGCCGCACGGCGCCTCCGCTGCAGGTGCTGCGCACCGGCACCGACAACGTGCCGTTCAACGTGCCCACGGTGAACCATGCCGTCGCCGGCCCCGGCGCCATCGCCACGCGCGAGACGGGCGGCATGGGCGCCCCGCAGCAGCCGGACTACGGCGGCATGACGGTGCCCAGCGTGTGGCGCACCAACCGCACGCAGGCCGCGGCGAAGGTCGACGCGCTGTCTTCGGGCGGCATGGACGACTTCGAGATCCCCGCGTTCCTGCGCAAGCAGGCCGATTGATCACGACGAAAACGCTGCGCGTTTTCGCCGTGTTCTGAACGGTTGAGCGAGGACCGGCAAAGCCGGATCCTCGCTCAAGGGGTGTCCGCGCTGCATGTTATTCCGCGCGGACGGTGCCCCTGCGGAGAGGGTGCGGCGTCAGCGCCGCATGGAGTTTGCGAGGAGGATTCGTGCCGCAGTTGATCATCACGGTGGAAGGCGTCGAGGTTCGCCAGGTCTACCTCTCCAGGGACCGCACGACGCTGGGCCGCGCGCCCGAGAACGACATCGTGCTGCAGAACCCCGCGATCAGCAGCCAGCACTGCGCTTTCGACCTCAAGCGCCTGTCGGACGTGTTCGTCGAGGACCTGGGCAGCACCAACGGCACCTTCGTCAACAACAAGCGCGTCAAGCGGCAGAGGCTGCGTGACGAGGACGTGGTCGCGATCTCGAGCTTCCGCATCCGCTTCCTGACCGCCAGCGCCGACTCGGGCTTCCGCGCGACGGCGGCGATGGCGTTCTCGCCGTCGCAGCCGGCCGCCGCGGCGCATGCCAGCTTCCGCGTGCTCACGGGCAGTTCCGCCGGCCTCGAGGTGCCGGTGAACAAGGCCGTGTCCACCTTCGGCAAGCCGGGCGTGGCGGTGATCGTGGTGGCGCACCGGCCCAGCGGCTACTACGCGGCCCACCTCGACGGCGAGGAGGTTCCCCAGCTCAATGGCCGTCCGCTGCGACAGGACCCGGTGCTGCTGGCCCACCACGACGTGCTGGAACTGGCGGGAACGCAGATGCAGTTCGTGTTGGCCAATTGAGGGCGAGGGATGAGGATGCGCTCGCGGTTGACCTTTGCAATCAATGGGTGGCATAGCTAAATGAACTTCTCCCTCATCCCTCGTCCCTCGTCCCTCGCCTCTAAAATTCGTTCCATGCTCGCCCAGCGCACGCTCAAGACCCTCACCCGCGCGGTGGGCGTGGGCCTGCACGGCGGCCAGCGGGTGGAACTCACGCTGCGCCCTGCGCGGCCCGACAGCGGCATCGTGTTCCGCCGCACCGACCTGCCGCAGCCCGTGGACATCCCGGTGTCGGCCGAAGCGGTGACGGACACCCGGCTCGCCTCCACGATCTCCAACGGCGCGGTCAAGGTGCACACGGTCGAACACCTGATGTCCGCCTGCGCCGGCCTGGGCCTGGACAACCTCTACATCGACATCACGGCCGAGGAAGTGCCCATCCTCGACGGCTCGTCATCGTCCTTCGTGTTCCTGCTGCAAAGCGCGGGCATCGAGGTACAGAACGCGCCGCGCCGCTTCATCCGCGTGCTCAAGCCCGTCGAAGTGCGGGAAGGCGAGGGCGATGCGGTCAAGTGGGCGCGCCTGTCGCCCTATCACGGCTACAAGCTCAGTTTCGAGATCGACTTCGACCACCGCGTGGTCGATTCCACCGGCCAGCGCGTCGAGTTCGACCTGGGCAAGGGCAACTACCAGCGCGACATCGCCCGCGCCCGCACCTTCGGCTTCACCAAGGACGTGGAGATGATGCGGGCCAACGGCCTGGCGCTGGGCGGCGGCATGGACAACGCGATCGTGATGGACGACTACCGCGTCCTGAACACGGAAGGCCTGCGCTACGAGGACGAGTTCGTCAAGCACAAGATCCTCGACGCCATGGGCGACCTGTACCTGCTGGGCAAGCCGCTGCTGGCCGCGTACAGCGCCTTCCGCTCCGGCCACGCGCTGAACAACAAGCTGCTTCGCGCGCTCCTGGCCCAGCGGGACGCGTGGGAGGTGGTGAGCTTCGAGGACGAGCGCCAGGCGCCCGCCGGCTTCGGGCAACTCGCCCGCGCCTGGTAGCGGCGGCGATGGCCGTCGTCCGCACAGCGGTCTTCCTGCTCCTGCTGGCCGCCGCCGTCCTGTTCGGCATGTACGCGTACACGGGCCAGCCGCGCTACAAGCGGATGGGCTTGGCTACCCTCAAGTGGACCCTCGTGGCCGCGTTCGGCTTCTTCGCCGTGCTGATCGCCGAACGGCTGATCGATCAGTAGGTTCGCCCGGCCCGGTACATGCCGCTGGTGCGGCGCGCGGTCGGGGTGGCCTGCGCGATGCGGGCCATCGACTGCCCCGCATGGGCATGGGTGATGGCCAGGCCCAGCGCATCGGCGGCGTCCTCGCCCGGAACGCCGGGCAGCTTCAGCAGCCGCTTGACCATCTCCTGCACCTGGGCCTTGGCGGCCCGGCCATGGCCGGCGATCGCCTGCTTCATCTGCACGGCCGTGTATTCGGCGACCGCGAGTTCGCAGGCGACCAGCGCGGTGACGCATGCGCCGCGCGCCTGTCCCAACAGCAGCGTGGATTGCGGATTGGTGTTGACGAAAACGATCTCGACCGCGGCGGCGTCCGGCCGGTAGCTGTCACGCACCTGCCGGATGCCGTCGAACAGCACCTTCAGCCGCGCCGGCAGGTCGCCGCGCGCCAGATGGGTCGTGGTGATGGTGCCGCTGGCGACGTACTGCAGCGATGATCCCTGCACGTCGACCACGCCGAAACCGGTGGTCTGCAGGCCGGGGTCGATGCCGAGGATGCGCATGTGCGAGGCGAGTCTACCTGCGCAGGGGGTGGCTCAGCCGCGTGTATGCTCTAACGGCGGTGTCCTACAGGCCCTCGTGTTGCAGGGCTGCAAAGTACGGCCTGCGCTTTCATCCAAGAAGGAGAACTCATGAACAAAATCCTCATCGCCTGCTTCATCGCCCTGGGCCTCGCCGGTTGCGCCGGCATGGGCAGCGGCAACACCACGACCGGCACGCGCACCGCGGGCCAGGCGGTCGACGACGCGACGATCGGCACCAAGCTGAAGGCCGCCCTGGCCGCCGACCCCGAGCTGAGCGCGCTGAAGATCAACGTCGACACCACGCAAGGCAACGTGCGCCTGCGCGGCGAAGTGAAGAACATGCAGCTGTGGCGCAAGGCCGGCGACGTGGCCCGCAAGGTCGAAGGCGTGAAGTCGGTCGACAACCAGCTGGTGATCACCGGCTGACCGCCGGCTGACGTCAGGCGCCGAAGTACCAGCGCACCGAGTGGAAGAACACCGGTGCGCCGAAGCACAGCGCATCCACCCGGTCCAACAGCCCATTGGCGCCCGTGACCGAAGCGCGTGTCCCCAGGCGGGGACACCGTGATCGCGCAGCGCGGCGCGATCAGCGCGAACAGTAGCGCGGCCACGGTGGTCCCGGCGATCCACGCGATCCAGAACACGACCACCACCACAAGACTTGGGGAGTAGCTTGCGGAAGTCGCGCAGGCTTTCGTGCCGGGCTTCGTCCCGTGCGTCGCCAGCTGCCTTCAAGCGGACGCGCACGCGGCCGACAAAAGCCGGCTTGCGGCCCACCCTATGCTGGCCCAATGAGTTGGCATGCCTTGTTCGCGTGCGTGCCGCTGGGCCTGGCTGCCTGCGCGGCCACCGCGCAGCAGGACGACCTGCTGGCGGCGCTGGGTCGGGCGCGGCAGCAGTGCGGCGCGCCTGCACCGCTGAAGCCGAACGCGCGGCTCGACGATGCCGCGCGCCGGCTGTCGCAGGGCGCATCGCTCGAGCGCGCGCTGCAGGGCAGCGGCTACCGCGCCCAGCGCAGCTTCCAGTGGAACTTCAGCGGCTACCGCTCGCCCCAGGCCGTGGCGCAGGCGCTCGCGCCTTCGCAATGCCGCGCGCTGGGCGACGCGGCGCTGCGCGAAGTGGGCGTGCAGCGCTCGGGGAACTCGTACTGGATCATCGCGGCCGTCCCGTTCGACCCGCCGGCCGTGGCCGAGGCCAACGGCGTGGCCGAGCGGGTGCTGGCCCTGGTGAACCAGGCCCGCTCGCAGCCGCGCCGCTGCGGCAGCGAGTCGTTCTCGCCGGCGGGGCCGTTGGCGCTCAATGCCCAGCTCACGCAGGCCGCCGCCGTCCACGCACAGTCGATGGCGCGCTTCGGCTACCTCGAGCACCACGGCCGCGACGGCAGTTCGCCGGCCGACCGGATCGGCCGGGCCGGCTACAACTGGCGCAGCGTCGGCGAGAACGTGGCCATGGGCCAGACCACGCCCGAGCGCGTGGTGCAGGAGTGGCTGAAAAGCCCGGAGCACTGCTCCAACATCATGGAGGCGCGCTTCACCGAGATGGGCGTGGCCTTCGCCGTGAACACCGCCAGCGAGGGCGGCATCTACTGGGCCCAGACGTTCGGGCGCAGGTGAGGCCGCTTGCGGATCAAGGCAGCTCGGCGTGCCGCATGCGTCCGGCGATCAGGCCGGCGCGGTGGGCCAGGTACCCCGAGTTCGGCACCTTCTCGAAGAACTTCGGCCGCGGCAGCATCACGGCGAGACGCGCGGCTTCGTACGCCGAGAGCTGGCTGGCCGGCTTTCGCCAGTAGTGGTGCGCGGCAGCCTCCGCGCCGAAGATGCCCTCGCCCCATTCGACGCTGTTGAGATAGATCTCGAGGATGCGCTGCTTCGACAGCATCGCCTCCAGCGCGAAGGTCAGCACGAATTCCTGCCCCTTGCGCAGCAGGGTCCGCTCGCCGGACAACAGCAGGTTCTTGGCGAGCTGCTGGGTGATGGTGGAGCCGCCGACCACCTTGGGCGGACGCACCGGCCTCAGGCGGGACTGCGACGAAGAAGAGCGCAGCCGCAGCGCGAGCCTCGCCGCCTGCTCCTCCGCTTTTGCATTCTTCTCCCAGGCCTTTTCGAGCGCTTCCCAGTCGACGCCCTCGTGCGTGGCGAAGCCGTCGTCCTCCGCCGCGATGACGGCGCGCTTCAGGTGATCGGAAATCCGCTCGTACGGCACCCACTGCTGGCGCCAGCGCAGGCGATCGCGTTCGGTGGCGATGCGCCACGCTTCGGAACGCTGGAAAGTCGTAGACACCGGGTCCATCACCACCGCGGCGGCGATGCTCAGGAGGAAGAACAGCTGCAGCCCGATGGCGGCCACGACCACCAGCAGCAACCAGCGCAACACCGCCTTCAAGGCATCACTCCGCCGCGAGCAGGGCCCGCAGTTCGGCCAGCACCGGCGCGGTATCGGGCCGGACGCCGCGCCAGACCAGGAAGGCTTCGGCCGCCTGCTCCACCAGCATGCCGAGCCCGTCGCGGGGCACCGCGCCGTGCTCGCGCGCCCAGGCGAGGAAGCCTTCGGCGGCCGGGCCGTACATCATGTCGTACGCCAGCGCGCCGGGCCGCAGCACGGACCCCGGCACCGGGACGGCGCCGCCCGCGAGGCTGCTGGCCGTTGCATTGACGACGATGTGGAAAGCGCCGGGCGCTGCGTCGAGCCCGGTGGCCGAGAGTTGAACGGAGGCCGACCTCGCGAGCGCCGCGTGCGAGTCCGCCAGCGCCCTGGCCTTGTCGACCGTGCGGTTGGCGATCACTACCCGCGCCGGCCCGGTGTGCAGCAAGGGGCCGAGCACGCCGGCGGCGGCCCCGCCCGCACCCACCAGCAGCACGTCACGCCGGGCGAGATCGACGCCCGCCTGCGCCTGGATGTCGCGAACCAGCCCGGCGCCGTCGGTGTTGTCGCCGAACACGCCGTCCGGATCGAAGCGCAAGGTGTTGCAGGCGCCGGCCAGACGCGCCCTCTCGCTGCGCGTGTCCGCGAGCGAGGCCGCCTCGAACTTGAACGGCACGGTGACGTTGCAGCCGCGGCCGCCTTCATCGCGGAAGCGCCGCACGGTGGCCGCGAAGCCGTCCCGCGGCGCGGGGAGTTTGCCGTACTGCACCGGCTCGCCGGTGAGCTGGGCGAAGCGCGCGTGGATCCACGGCGAGCGGCTGTGCTCGACCGGGTGGCCGACGACGCAATACCGGTCCATCTTCTATCGGGCGGTGAGCTTGGTCTCGAGCGTCTCGTCGCGCGTGAACTTGAAGCGCGAGACCACCACGATCTGGTCGGCGCGCTGGCGCATCGCGGACGAAAAGCGCCCGAACGGACCGGCCGCGCGCGCGATGCTCTGCGCGCGCCGGTCGAGGGTCTTGTTGCCGGACGTCTCGACGACTTCGGTCTCGAGCACGCGGCCGTCGAAGTTGACGGTGACGATCATGGTGAGCTCGCCGTACAGCTTGCGGCCGGCGAGTTCGGGGAAATTGTGCGTGCCGCGCTCCTCGATTCGCCGGCGCAGCTGGTCGTAGTAGACCGCGTACACCTCCTCGCGCGTGGAAGGGCTGACGTAGCGCTTCTTGGGGCGCGCGTTCTCCTCGTTGATGCGCCGCTCGATCTCGGCCAGCAGCTTGACCAGCTGGCGGCGCTTTTCCTCGCGCGCTTTCGCCTCGGCGGTGCGGGTGGGCTGCTTCGGGTCGGGCGGCGGCATCGCGGCCAGCATGCGCTTGACCTGCGCGAGCATCAGCATCTGCTGTTCCTGCATCGCCTCGACGCGGCGCTGCGCGTCCTCGTCCGCATCGCCGGTTGCGGTCAATGCCGACGGCGGCAGGGGAGACGTGGCCCGCCCGCTGGCGGCCTCACCGCCGCCGGCCAGCGCGGCCTGGGCGATCGCCTGCGCCTTCTCGGGCTTCTCGGTGCTGCGGGCGTTGACCAGCACCACCTCGAGCGGCGTGTCCTGGAACACCCGGTTGAATCCTTCCGGGTCCACGATGCGCACGGTCAGCATCGCGGCATGGGCCGCGAACGAGACGCCCAGCGCGATCTGCAGGGTGCTGAGGGACTTGAGGTTCACGAAGGCGGATTATCCGCCGCATTGTCGAGTTCGCCACCTTCCGCGACGTCCACCGCGATGGCGATGGGTCCGGCCACGGGTTCTTCCTCCTCCCCGGTGTCGTCTTCCGCCGACAGCGGCTGGGGCGCGGTGTCCAGCCGCTCCAGCAGCGTGCCGGACACGTCCAGGGTGATGTCGTCGATGTCGCCCAGCCGCACCCGCACGCGGGCGCCGCGCTGCAACTGCTCGGTGCCGAGCACGGGCAGCACCAGCGGCAGCTCGTCGGCCCGCACGAGGCCCTCGCGGAAGACCGTGCCCGCCAGCTCCTTGACGCCGTGCTGGCGCAGGTACTGCAGCGTCCAGAACCGCTCCATGCCGGCCTGGTAGCCGTTGTATGCGGTGTAGGCCGCGTCGAAGCTGGAGATGATGGAGAACAGGTCGGCGTCCTTCGGCTTGAAGGGCGCGGCCAGCGCGGCGGTGCGCCCGTGGCGGGCGGCCGCGATGATCTGCCACTGGTTCACCAGGTCGGTGTAGCGGCGCAGCGGCGAGGTGCTCCAGGCGTAGCACTTGACGCCGATGCCCGCGTGCGGCGCCGCCTTGGTCCCCATGCGCACCTTGATGCCCGGGGCGAGGCTGGCCTGGCTGCGGTAGATGGCCGGCACGCCCAGCTCGGCCAGCCACTGGCCCCAGCTGCTGTTGGCCAGGATCATGGCCTCGGCGACGATCATGTCCAGCGGCGCGCCACGCCGGCGCACGGTGATCTCGACCTGCTCGTTGCCGCGCGGCTCGCTGCCGTCGTGGCCCACCAGGTGGAAGTTGTAGTCGGGCCGGTTGAACGTCTCGGGCTTGCCGCGCACCAGTTCCCGCAGCGCCTTCAGGTGACGCGCGAGGCGCCACAGGAACGAGAGCGGCTCGCGCAGGTGGGCGGCGGGTTCGGGCACCGCATGCGCGGTGGCGGCGCCTTGCAGCCAGTCCTCGGTGATGTGCTCGTCGAGCTGGTCGTGCCGCAGGTTGGCCCCGATCGGCACGCGCTCCAGGCGCGTCTGCGTCTCCTTCACCACCAGGCTTTCCTCGTCGAAGGAAACGTACAGCGACACCGCGGGGCAGTCGCGCCCTTCCAGCAGCGTGTAGGCCTGCACCACCTCGTCGGGCAGCATGGTGATCTTGTGGCCCGGCATGTAGACGGTGGACAGCCGCTGGCGCGCGACCTGGTCCAGCGGCGTGCCGGGCTGCAGCGCCAGCCCCGGCGCCGCGATGTGGATGCCGACCGTCACCGTGCCGGTGCCCAGCCCCTCGACCGAGAGCGCGTCGTCGATCTCGGTGGTGCTGGAGTCGTCCACAGAGAAGGCCTTCACCGGCGCCAGCGGCAGGTCGTCCGCGATCGCGGGGGCGGCCAGCGGCGGAAAGCCCGTGCCCTTGGGGAAGAAGTCGAACAGGAAACGCTTCCAGTGGAACTGGTAGGGCGAGTCGATCGCGCCGGCCTTCTGCAGCAGCGCCAGCGGCGCCAGCTGCGTGCTGCGCGCGGCCTCGACCACCGCCTTGTATTCGGGTGCGTTCTTGTCCGGCTTGAACAGGATGCGAAAGAGCTGGTCGCGCACGGGCGGCGGGCAGCGGCCGGCGGCGAGTTCGGCCGCCCAGGCGGTGATCTGCTGCTGCACCTGCTTCTTCTTCTCCAGCGCGGCCAGCGCCTGCTGCACGATCTCGGCCGGCGCCTTGCGAAAGCGCCCCTTGCCGGCGCGGCGGAAGTAGTGCGGCGCCTCGTGCAGGCGGAACAGGGCGGCCGCCTGCTGTTCGAGCGTGGCCTTGTCGCTGAAGTAGTCGCGCGCCAGGTCGGCGAAGCCGAATTCCTCGTCGGGCGCGAACTCCCAGGCGAGTTCCAGTTCGATGCTCTGCGAGAGCGCCTGCGCGGCCGACACCAGTTCGGCCGGCTGCGGCTTTTCGAATGTCAGCAGGAGGTTGGCGGCCTTGACCTTGACCCGCTTGCCGCTGTCGAGCTCGACCTGCGCCGAGGCATCGGCCTGCGAGAGCACGCGGCCCGCCTGGAACTTGCCGGCCTCTTCGAACAATGCATACATCGCCGGGATTGTCACATCCCGGGGTTCAGCGCGGCGGCAGGCCGAGGAAGGCCAGCACGTCGTCGATGTGCTCGCCGAAATCCGATAGCGCGTGGTCGCCGCCTTCGAGCAGCTTGATGCGGGAACCCGGGTAGCGGCCGGTCATCTCGCGCCAGTCGAGCACCTCGTCGCCCTTGGCGATGACGGCGAACAGGCGCTCCGGATGCGGCAGCGGCCCGTGTTCCAGCTCGCGCAGTTCGTCCACATAGCGCGGCTCGAAGTAGAAATGCTGCTGCGGGTCGTGCCAGGACGTCTGCTCGCCGATGTGGCGGGCCAGGTCCCGGGCCGCGTGCACGGCGGGATTGAGCACCACCGCGCGGCAGCCGGTCTCGATGGCCACATGGGTGGCGTAAAAGCCGCCGAGCGACGAGCCGATCACGCCCATGCGGTCCCGCGGCCAGGTTTCGATGCCCCGCATCACCGTGTCCATCGCCGCGCGCGGCGAGGGCGGCAGCTGCGGGCACCACCAGTGGACCTCCGGGTGGCGCTCGGCGACCCGGGCCGCGACCTGCCGCGCCTTGGCGGACTGCGGCGAGGAGCGGAAGCCGTGCAGGTACAGCAGGTGGGTGAGGGGCATGCGCCATCGTAGCGGCGGCTTCGCAGCGCCGGACACGCGGGCGTGACGAACATCGCACCCATTCCGCTCCAGGCGCGGACACTGGGGAAACGGGCGCCGCCGCCCCGATAATCGCGGCCATGTCCGCCGTCCTCGAAAAGCCCCCGATCTGGCAACGCGCCGCGCCGATGTTCCAGGGCTTCGACGGCCCGCTGGCTTTCGCGGTCTTCCTGCTCGCCTGCGCCGGGCTGCTGGTGATGTACTCGTCCGGCTTCGACCACGGGACGCGCTTTCGCGACCACGGCCGCAACATGCTCATCGCCGGCGCGATCATGTTCGTGGTGGCGCAGATCTCGCCCCAGCGGCTCATGAGCCTGGCCGTGCCGCTCTACACCGTGGGCGTGGCGCTGCTGGTGGCCGTCGCCGTCTTCGGCATCGCCAAGAAGGGTGCGCGGCGCTGGGTGAACGTGGGCGTCGTCATCCAGCCCAGCGAGATCATGAAGATCGCCATGCCGCTGATGCTGGCCTGGTGGTTCCAGAAGCGCGAAGGGCACCTGCGGCCGCTGGACTACGTCATGGCCGTCCTCCTCCTCGTCGCGCCGGTCGGCCTGATCATGAAGCAGCCGGACTTGGGCACCTCGCTGCTGGTGCTGGCGGCGGGGCTGTCGGTGATCTTCTTCGCCGGCCTGTCCTGGAAGCTGATCCTGCCGCCGCTGGCGGTGGGCCTCGTGGCGCTGGTGCTGCTGGTGGTGTTCGAGAGCCAGCTGTGCGCGCCCGGCGTGAGCTGGGGCATCCTGCACGATTACCAGCAGCAGCGCGTGTGCACGCTGCTCGATCCGACCAAGGACCCGCTGGGCAAGGGCTTCCACATCATCCAGGGAATGATCGCCATCGGCTCCGGGGGCCTGCTGGGCAAGGGCTTCATGCAGGGCACGCAGACGCACCTGGAGTTCATCCCGGAGCGCACCACCGACTTCATCTTCGCGGCGTTCTCGGAGGAATTCGGCCTGGTCGGCAACCTGTGCCTGATCGGCGCCTTTGTCTTCCTCATCTTGCGCGGTCTGGCCATCGCACTGGAGGCCTCGACGCTGTTCTCGCGCCTGCTGGCCGGCGCGATCACCATGATCTTTTTCACCTACGCATTCGTGAACATGGGCATGGTCAGCGGCATCCTGCCCGTCGTGGGCGTCCCGCTGCCCTTCATCAGCTATGGCGGCACCGCCATGGTGACGCTCGGCCTGGGGCTGGGCATCCTGATGTCCATCGCGAAGGCCAAGCGGCTGGTGCAGACATGAGCCCAGGCGCCGGCTCCGTTGGGATCGTCGGCGTCGGCAACATGGGCGGCGGCATGGCCGCCCGCCTGCTGGAGCAGGGCTGGCCGGTCCGGGCCTGCGATCTGGTGCCGGAGAAAGTCGAGGCCTTGCGCCGGCTGGGCGCCACATCGGCCGCCTCCTCCGCTGACGCCGCCACCGGCGCGCGAGCGCTGATCGTCTGCGTGGTCGATGCACTCGAGTGCGAGCAGGTGCTGTTCGGCGATCGCGGGGCGGCAGGAGCGCTTGCCCGCGGCACGCCGGTGCTGCTGTGCCCGACGATCGCGCCCGAAGACGCGGAAAGCCTCGCGGCCCGGCTCGCGGCCGCGGGCGCGCTGCCGATCGACGCGCCCATGTCCGGGGGCCCGGCTCGGGCGCGTGAAGGGAGCATGAGCCTGATGGTCGCCTGTTCCGACGAGGCGTTCGACGCCGCGGCGCCGCTGCTCGCCGTGCTCAGTGGCAAGGTGTTCCGCGTCGGCACGCGTGCCGGCGACGGCGCGAAGACCAAGCTCGTGAACAACCTGCTCGCGGGCATCAACCTGGTCGGCGCGGCGGAGGCGCTGGCGCTTGCCCAGCGGCTCGGGCTGGACCTGTCGCGAACGCTGGGCATCATCGAGCAGTCCAGCGGCCAGAGCTGGATCGGGTCGGACCGCATGCGCCGCGCCATCGCCGGGGATTACGAGCCGCGCGCTCACGTCACGCTGCTGCGCAAGGACACGGCCCTGGCCATCGAGGCCGCGCGCCGGGCCGGCTTCGATGGCCCGCTGGGCGCAACCGCGCGGGACGTGTTCGACCAGGCCGCGAAGGCGGGGCTCGCGGACCTGGACGACGCGGCCATCTTCCGCTGGCTCTCGCGGCCATGACCACCATCCTCGTCGTCGAGGACGACGATGCCATCCGCTCCAACATCGTGCGGCTGCTCAAGCTCGAGGGCTTCGACATCGTCGCGGCCCCGAATGGTGCCTTGGGCCTGCAGAGCGCCCGCGAAGCACGGCCCGACATCGTGATCTCGGACATCGGCATGCCCGAGATGGACGGTTTCGCCTTGCTGGAGGCCATCCGCGCCGACGCCCGCCTGGCCTCCACGCCCGTGATGCTGCTGACGGCGCTGGACGACCGCGCGAGCATGCGCCGCGGCATGACGGCCGGCGCCGACGACTACCTGGCCAAGCCCTTCACCCGCGTCGAGCTTCTCGAGGCCTTGCAGGCGCTGATGCGCCGCAAGGAGTCGCGGTCGAACGGGCTCAGGAGCCACGAGCTCGCGCCCGCCCAGGAGCCGCTGCGCCTGCGCGGCTACCGGCTCACGCGCAAGATCGGCGCCGGCGGCATGACGGACGTTTACCTTGCGGAGCGGGAGAAGGATGCCCTGGCCGTGGTGCTGAAGGTGCTGGACGCCCGCGGCCGCCGCGCCGCCGAGCACCTGTCGCGCTTCATCCAGGAGTACACGCTGCTGTCGCGCATCGACCATCCGAACGTGGTGCGCATCTACGACCAGGGCTTCACCGACGACCACGCGTACATCGCGATGGAATATTTTCCCCAGGGTGACCTGCGCGCGGAACTCGGCGCGGGCATGTCGCTGCAGCGCGTGCTCGACGTGCTGGCGCAGGTCGCGCGGGCGCTGTCGGCGATCCATGCGCGGGGCGTGATCCACCGCGACCTGAAGCCCGAGAACATCATGCGGCGCGCGGACGACACCGTGGCCCTGGCCGATTTCGGCATCGCCAAGTCGCTGCTGAACGCCGACAACCTCGCGCTGAGCCACACGAAGCATGGCGACGTGGTGGGCACGCCGTACTACCTCAGTCCCGAGCAGGCGGCGGGCCGCGCGGTCACGCCACTGTCGGACCTGTACAGCCTGGGCGTGATGATGTTCGAGATGCTGGCCGGGCAGCGGCCTTTCCAGGCCGGGACGCTGGACCTGCTGCTCGCGCATCACCTGAGCGCGCCGACGCCGCAATTGCCCGCAACGCACGCACGGCTGCAGCCGATCCTCGAGCGCCTGATGGCCAAGGCGCCGCAGGACCGGTTTGCCGACGCGGATGCGTTCCTCGCTGAGCTGCAGGCGCTGCCACTGCCGCGCACGCCGGCGCCGCCGCGCTGACCGGGCCGCGACAGGGGCCATGCGGGATGCCTAGAATCCCCCGATGATCTCCCGCGAACCCACCCTGGAGCGCCTGGCCACCGCGCAGCGCCTCCTGCTCGAGCCGTTCGGGCTCAACGAATCCCATCTGTCACGCGCCCTGGCCGAGATCACGGCCCACCAGGTCGACGACGCCGACCTCTACTTCCAGTACACCCGCAGCGAGGGCTGGAGCCTGGAGGAGGGCATCGTCAAGACCGGCAGCTTCAGCATCGACCAGGGCGTCGGCGTGCGCGCCGTCAGCGGCGAGAAGACCGCCTTCGCCTATTCCGACGACATCTCCGAAGCGTCGCTGCTGGACGCCGCGCGCACCGTGCGCTCGATCTCGTCCTCCTCGAGTTCGGGCCGCGCGAACGTCGCGGACAAGAAGGTCGCCGCCAGCCGCTCGCTCTATCCCGCCGTCGACCCGATCGCCACGCTCGACAGCACGGCCAAGGTGCAGCTGCTGGAAAGAGCCGAGAAGCTCGCCCGTGCCAAGGACCCGCGCATCGTCCAGGTCATGGCGGGCCTGGCCAGCGAATGGGATGTGGTGATGGTGGCGCGCGCCGACGGCACGCTGGCCGCCGACGTGCGTCCGCTGGTGCGCCTCTCGATCACCGTCATCGCCGAGCAGAACGGCCGCCGGGAAGTGGGCTCCAGCGGCGGCGGCGGCCGCTTCGGCCTGGCGTACTTCGACGACCAGCATGTGCAGGAATACGTGGACGACGCGGTCACCGCGGCGCTGACCAACCTCGAATCGCGCCCCGCGCCGGCCGGCGAGATGACGGTGGTGCTCGGCCCGGGCTGGCCCGGCATCCTGCTGCACGAGGCCATCGGCCACGGGCTGGAGGGCGACTTCAACCGCAAGGGCTCGAGCGCGTTCTCCGGACGCGTGGGCCAGCGCGTCGCGGCCCGGGGCGTGACGGTGCTGGACGACGGCACGATCTCCGACCGGCGCGGCTCGCTCAACGTCGACGACGAGGGCAACCCGAGCCAGCGCAATGTGCTGATCGAGGACGGCATCCTGCGCGGCTACATCCAGGATTCGCTCAACGCCCGCCTGATGGGGGTGGCGCCCACGGGCAACGGGCGGCGCGAGAGCTACGCGCACATCCCGATGCCGCGGATGACCAATACCTACATGCTGGGCGGCGACAAGGCGCCGGAAGAGATCGTCGCCAGCATCAAGAAGGGCCTGTACGCCACCAATTTCGGCGGCGGCCAGGTCGACATCACCTCGGGCAAGTTCGTGTTCTCCGCGAGCGAGGCGTTCTGGGTCGAGAACGGCAGGATCCAGTACCCCGTGAAGGGCGCCACCATCGTGGGCAACGGCCCGGACGCGCTGACGCGCGTGACCATGATCGGCAACGACATGCGGCTGGACAGCGGCGTCGGCACCTGCGGCAAGGAAGGCCAGAGCGTGCCGGTCGGCGTCGGCCAGCCCACGCTGCGCATCGACGGCCTGACCGTCGGCGGCACGGCCTGAGCTTGCCCGGGACAGGAGCTGTGATAGAGTCCCGCCCCATGCGCAAGCAGAGCGTCTTCTTTTTTGGCTATTTCTGGTTCTCAGGCCCCGGCGGTCGAGAGATCTAGGCGTATCCGACAGAAGCGCAAGAACTCCAGAAAACCGCCGGGACCCCCCGGCGGTTTTTTTTTCGCCCATCCCCCTCTCGAACAGGAGCCCACGATGAATGCCCACCCCGCCGCCAGCGAGCCCTGGTATGCGCACCCCGTCGACAAGACCAGCGAAACCGACGATGAACGCATCAAGGACATCACCGTGCTGCCTCCTCCCGAGCACCTGATCCGCTTCTTCCCGATCCGCGGGACGGCGGTGGAAGGCCTGATCACCGATACGCGCCGGCGCATCCACGACATCATGGCCGGCACCGACGACCGGCTGCTGGTGGTGATCGGCCCGTGCTCGATCCACGACCCGAATGCGGCCCTCGACTACGCGCGGCGCCTGAAGGAAGTGCGCGGCAAGTTCGCCGACACGCTGGAGATCGTGATGCGCGTGTACTTCGAGAAGCCGCGCACCACGGTGGGCTGGAAGGGCTTGATCAACGACCCGTACCTCGACGAGACGTACCGCATCGACGAGGGCCTGCGCATCGCGCGGCAACTGCTCATCGAGATCAACCGCCTCGGGCTGCCCGCGGGCAGCGAGTTCCTCGACGTGATCTCGCCGCAATACATCGGCGACCTGATCTCCTGGGGCGCGATCGGCGCGCGCACGACCGAGAGCCAGGTGCACCGCGAGCTGGCCTCCGGGCTTTCCGCGCCGATCGGCTTCAAGAACGGCACGGACGGCAACATCCGCATCGCCACCGACGCGATCCAGGCCGCGGCCCGCGGGCACCACTTCCTCTCGGTGCACAAGAACGGCCAAGTGGCGATCGTGCAGACGAACGGCAACCGCGACTGCCACGTCATCCTGCGTGGCGGCAAGTCGCCCAACTACGACGCGGACAGCGTCGCCACCGCCTGCCGCGACCTCGAAGCGGCCAAGCTGCCGCCGCGCCTGATGGTCGATTGCAGCCACGCCAACAGCAGCAAGCAGCATGAGAAGCAACTGGCGGTGGCCCGCGACATCGCGGGGCAGATCGCGGCCGGTTCGCGCAGTGTCTTCGGGGTGATGGTGGAAAGCCACCTGAACGCGGGCGCGCAGAAGTTCACCCCGGGGCAGGACCAAGCCGCGCAGCTCGAGTACGGCAAAAGCATTACGGATGCTTGCCTCGGATGGAGCGATTCCGTGGAGCTTCTCGGCGTGCTGTCGCAAGCCGTCGACGCGCGGCGCAAGCGCTGACGAAAAACGTGCATCCTTCGCTTTACACCCGGTAACCCGACCACTACATTGGCCCGATCAGCTTCGCGTACGCGGGGCGGGCACTGGTGGTCCCCATGTCGTTCGAACTTCCGCTCCTTCGCATCGGCATTGCCGGCTTTTCCCTGGAGCAGCAGGAAAAGCTGGGCCGAACCCTGTTGCAGGCCTCGCCCGGGGGCCTGACCTGGGAGTTCGCCAAGTTCGGCGAGGCTGACGCCCTCTGGCTCAACGGGGCGCGCACGCAGGTGCTGTCGAGCACGACGCTTCGCGTGGCGTCCGGCGTGCCCGGCGGGCGCTCGGTGCAGATCAACATGCCCGACGTCGACCGCCCGGTGGTCTTCGCCCGGCCGCTGCCCCGCAACCTGCAGCCCGAACTCAGCTATGACATCGATGACGTGCAGAGCGTCGGCGACGTGCTCGGCCGGCTCGAAGCCTGGCTGCGCCCGCTGATCGCCCAGTTCTGCCTGGCTTCGCAGATCCTCGAGCAGGAAAGTGCGCTCTCCTCGGGCGTCTACTGCGTGAAGTCGGCGCAAGGGACCCTGCTGGCCGTGGTGGACCTGCGCGGCGACGTCGCCGTGCTGCCCACGGCCACGCCGCTGGATTTCGACGGCGCGATGTGGACGCAGCAGACCCGCGACATCGTCGTGCCGGGAGATTTTTCGCGCACCAGCATTTCGCAGCTGATGTGGCATTACGCGCTGCGCACCGCCCGCGACGTGCTGCCGTCCCGCTACCGCACGGGGACCGTGTACTTCCGGCGTCCACCGCGGTTGCCGCAGCGCCTGCTGCGCGATTCGCACCTGCTGCTGCTGCGCGAACTCGCGCTGTCGCCCGGCACCTTCGCGGAGCTGCAGCAGCGCACCGGCCTTGTCGCCGCACCCCTCGCGCAGGATCTGGCTGCGCTGTACCTGGTGGGCGCGATCACCGCGAATTCGAAGCGGGCTTCGCAAGCTTCGCTGCGCCGGGCCGAGGGCGCGGACTCTTCGCTCTACAGCCATCAGCCCAGCCAGTTCCCCGGCGTACGGAATTCGGGCGGGCAGGGGCTGCGGGCGGGCGACTTCACCGCCCCGGCGCCGCTTTCCCTCGAAGACTGATCAGCGCGCCAGCGCTTCCAGCAGGCGGCCATGGATGCCGCCGAAGCCCCCGTTGCTCATGCACACGAGATGATCCCCAGGGCGGGCCGCCGCAATCGTCATCTCCACCAGCTGATCGATCGTGTCGCCCACTGCGGCGCGCCTGCCCATGGGCGCGAGGGCCTCGCGGGCATCCCAGCCCAGCCCGCCGCCGTGGCAGAACGCCAGGTCGGCCTGCTCCAGGCTCCAGGGGAGCTGGGCCTTCATGGTCCCCAGCTTCATCGTGTTGCTGCGCGGCTCGAACACGGCCAGGATGCGGCCGCCCTGCGGACCGAGCTTGCGGCGAAGTCCTTCGACGGTCGTGCGGATCGCGGTCGGGTGGTGCGCGAAGTCGTCATAGACCTTGATGCCGCGCACCTCGCCGCGCAGTTCCATCCGGCGCTTCACGTTGCGGAACTCGCGCAGCGCGCGGGCCGCGGCGGCGGGCGGCACGCCCACATGCTCGGCCGCCGCGATGGCGGCCAGCGCATTGAGCTGGTTGTGGACGCCGCTCAGGTCCCATTCGACGCGGCCCACGCGCTCGCCGCGCAACATCACGTCGAACGCGCCCGGGTCGCCTTCGGCCGTGTAGTCGCTCACCGTCGCGCCGAAGCTGCGAACCTCGCTCCAGCAGCCCTGGTGCAGCACGCGGGCCAGGCTTTCTTCCAGCCCGTTGACCACGACGCGGCCTGAAGGCGGCACGGTGCGCACGAGATGGTGGAACTGCCGCTCGATGGCGGCGAGGTCGTCGAAGATGTCCGCGTGGTCGAACTCGAGGTTGTTCAGGACCGCCGTGCGTGGCCGGTAGTGCACGAACTTGCTGCGCTTGTCGAAGAAGGCCGTGTCGTACTCGTCCGCCTCGATCACGAAGCTTCCTTCGGTGCCCAGGCGCGCCGACACGCCGAAGTTCACCGGCACGCCGCCCACCAGGAAACCCGGCGACTGGCCTGCGTGCTCGAGGATCCACGCGAGCATCGACGTCGTGGTGGTCTTGCCATGCGTGCCCGCGACCGCCAGCACGTGGCGGCCGTGCAGCACGTTCTCGGCCAGCCATTGGGGCCCACTGGTGTAGCGCGAGCCCTGTTCGAGGATCGCTTCCATGAGCGGGTAGCGCGGCGTCCCGTCGCTCTGGCGGGCGCGCGAGACCACGTTGCCGATGACCCACACGTCGGGCTTGATTGCGAGCTGGTCGGCGGAGAATCCTTCGATAAGGTCGATGCCCAGGGCGCGCAGCTGGTCGCTCATCGGCGGGTAGACGCCGGCGTCGCAGCCCGTCACCCGGTGCCCGGCTTCACGGGCGAGGGCCGCGACACCGCCCATGAAGGTGCCGCAGATGCCCAGGATATGGATGTGCATCGTCCGATTATCGCGATGGCCCTTGTCCCTTCCATGCATGAGCGGCGCTGATCGTCGCGCCGCAGCCACCGGGGGCACAATTCCGTCGTGATGGACAGCCTGCAATCGGAAATCGCGGCCACCGCTGCCCGCATGGTGGTGGAAGAAGGACTCGAATACGGCCCGGCCAAGCGGCGGGCCGTCAAGCAGCTCGGGCTGCCGCAACGCGCGGCACTGCCCGACAACGACACGGTCGAGGAGGCCGTGCGCGAGTACATCTCGGTGTTCTGCGGCGACACGCAGCCTGCCGAGCTGCAGGCGCTGCGCCGTCACGCGCTGACCTGGATGGAGCGCCTGTCGGAGTTCCGCCCGCATCTCACCGGCGCGGTCTGGAACGGCACCGCGACGCGCCTGTCCGACATCTACCTGCAGCTGTTCTGCGACGACCCGAAGTCCGCCGAGATCGCGTTGATCGACCACGGCGTCGACTACGAGGCGCGCACGGTCACCGGCTTCCAGGGCACGCCGGTCGAGGCGTTGAGCCTCTCGAGCGTGTGCCCGGGGCTGGGCGAGCCGGTCGGCGTGCATCTTTTGATCCACGACCACGACGACCTGCGCGGCGCGCTCAAGCCCGACGCGCGCCGGCGCGTGTCTCGGGGCGATTCGAGCGCCGTGCGCGCGCTGCTGGAGGCGGCATGACGGCCCAAGGCGTCGTGAACGCGACCGATGTGAAACGGCGGCGCTGGCTGACCATCGCGGTGGGCGGCGCCGCCGCCGTGGCGGGCGGCGGCTTCGCCTGGTGGCGGCTGCGGCCGGCCGAGACCTCCATGCCCGCGCCGGACGAGTTCTGGCGCGCGAGCTTCGACACGCCGACGGGCACGTCGATTTCCATGGCCAGCTTTCGCGGCAGGCCCTTGCTGCTGAATTTCTGGGCGACCTGGTGTCCGCCCTGCATCGAGGAGATGCCGCTGCTGGATACCTTCCAGCAGCAACAGGCAGGCCGCGGCTGGCAGGTCGTCGGCCTCGCGATCGACCAGCCCAGCGCGGTCCGGCAATTCCTGGCCAAGCGGCCGGTGCGGTTCCCCATCGGCCTGGCTGCGCTGGGCGGCACCGAGCTGGGCAAGCAGCTGGGTAACCTGAGCGGCGGGCTGCCGTTCACGGTCGTGTTCGGTCCGGACGGCTCGATACGGCAGCGTAGAATGGGCAAGGTGTCGCGCGCCGACCTCGACCGGTGGGCCGCCGCGGCCTGAAGCACCGCGCCTTGCCACTTCCCGCCAGCGCCCCCGGCGCTTAAGAATTCGGCGAAGAAACGTAAAAATAGCAGCGTTTTGCTGTAAATTCGCGGGCTTTCCACATAACAAGCGCCAAGCAATGGACCTGCGAAAACTCAAGACGCTGATCGACCTGGTCTCCGAGTCGAACGTCTCCGAACTCGAGATCACCGAAGCGGAAGGCAAGGTCCGCATCGTCAAGGGCGGTGTCCCGATGGTGCAGCAGATGCCGGCGCCGGTCGCCCAAACCATGGCGGCTCCCGCCATTGCAGGCCAGGGCGCAGCGCAGTCCGCCCCTGTCCCGGCGCCCGCTCCCGCGGCTCCCGCAGGCCACTCCGTCAAGTCGCCCATGGTCGGCACCTTCTACCGCGCCTCCAGTCCCGGCGCCAAGCCGTTCGTGGAGGTGGGCAGCCAGGTCAAGGAAGGCGAGACCATCTGCATCATCGAGGCGATGAAGATCCTCAACGAGATCGAAGCCGACAAGTCCGGGACGGTCACCCAGATCCTTTGCGAGAACGGGCAGGCGGTCGAATACGGCCAGCCGCTGTTCGTCATCGAGTGATCCGGTAAGCGCCCCCTCATGTTCAAGAAGATCCTGGTCGCGAACCGCGGCGAGATTGCCCTGCGGGTCCAACGAGCCTGTCGCGAACTCGGAATCAAGGCCGTGATGGTCTATTCCGAAGCCGACCGCGACGCCAAGTACGTCAAGCTGGCAGAGGAGGCCGTCTGCATCGGGCCCGCGCCTTCGCCGCAAAGCTACCTCAACATGCCCGCCATCATCTCGGCGGCCGAGGTCACCGACGCGGAGGCCATCCATCCGGGCTACGGCTTCCTCTCCGAGAACGCCGACTTCGCCGAGCGGGTGGAGAAGAGCGGCTTCCAGTTCATCGGCCCGACGCCGGAATCGATCCGCATGATGGGCGACAAGGTTTCGGCCAAGCAGGCCATGATCAAGGCGGGCGTGCCCTGCGTGCCGGGCTCCGAAGGCGAATTGCCGGACGACCCCGCCGTGATCCGCAAGACCGCTCGCGCGATCGGCTACCCGGTGATCATCAAGGCCGCCGGCGGTGGCGGCGGGCGCGGCATGCGCGTGGTCCACACCGAGGCGGCCCTGATCAACGCGGTGCAGATGACCAAGGCCGAGGCCGGCGCGGCCTTCGGCAATCCGGCGGTCTACATGGAGAAGTTCCTCCAGGACCCGCGGCACATCGAGATCCAGGTGCTGGCCGACAAGCACCGCAATGCCGTCTACCTGGGCGAGCGCGACTGCTCCATGCAGCGGCGCCACCAGAAGATCATCGAGGAAGCGCCGGCGCCGGGCATCCCGCGCAAGCTGATCGAGAAGATCGGCGACCGCTGCGCCGCCGCCTGCAAGAAGATTGGTTACCGCGGCGCGGGCACGTTCGAGTTCCTGTACGAGAACGGCGAGTTCTATTTCATCGAGATGAACACGCGCGTGCAGGTCGAGCATCCGGTGACCGAGCTCGTGACCGGCGTGGACATCGTCAAGACGCAGATCATGGTGGCGGCCGGCGAGAAGCTGCCGTTCACGCAGCGCGACGTCCAGCTGCGCGGCCACGCCATCGAATGCAGGGTGAACGCGGAGGATCCCTACAAGTTCATTCCTTCGCCCGGCCGCATCACGCTGTGGCACGCCCCCGGCGGCCCCGGCGTGCGGGTCGACTCGCACGTCTACAACAACTACTTCGTGCCGCCCAACTACGACTCGATGATCGGCAAGATCATCGTGCACGGCGACACGCGGGAGCAGGCGCTCGCGCGCATGCGCACCGCGCTGCTGGAGACGGTCGTCGAAGGCATCAACACCAACATCCCGCTGCACCGCGAGCTGATGGTGGATGCCAAGTTCATGACCGGCGGCACCAACATCCACTACCTCGAGCAGTGGCTGTCGCAGCACAAGCGATGACCCGGAGGCGGCGTGTTCGAGCTTCGCCTGCTCTGCGCTGAAGCCCAGGTCGAGAGCCTGGGCGATGCGCTGGAGGCGCTCGACGCCCTGAGCGTCTCGGTGGAAGACGCCGACGCGCAGACCGATGCCGAGCAGGCGCTGTTCGGCGAGCCCGGATTGCCGCCGCCGCGAGAAGGCTGGCAACGCTCCCGTGTGCTGGCGCTGTTTCAGCGGCGCGAGCAGGCCGAAGACGCGGTCCGGCTGCTGCAGGCGCAGGACTTCTTCGCCGGCTGCAAGGTGCTGGGCCTCGAAGAAGTGCAGGAGCAGGACTGGGTGCGCCTGACGCAGTCGCAGTTCGCACCCGTGGACATCACGCCGCATTTCTGGATCGTGCCCAGCTGGCATGAACCGCCGGCGCAGGCGAAGCAGGTGATCCGGCTGGACCCCGGCCTCGCCTTCGGAACGGGCACGCATCCGACGACGCGAATGTGCCTGCGGTGGATCGCGCGGAATCCGCCACGCGCGCAGCGCGTGCTCGACTACGGCTGCGGCTCGGGCATCCTGGCGATCGGCGCCGCGAAGTTCGGCGCGAGCGAAGTCGATGCGGTGGACATCGACGAGGCAGCGGTTCGCGCGACACAGGACAACGCGCAGGCCAACGACGTGACGCTGCGCACCGGCCTGCCCGACATGGCGAAGGGCCGGTACCAGACGGTGCTGGCCAACATCCTGGCCACGCCGCTGAAAGTGCTGGCCCCGCTGCTGTGCGGGCACGTGGCGCCCGGCGGCGCGCTGGTGCTCGCCGGCATCCTCGAGCGCCAGGAGGATGAACTCAGGCAGGCCTATGCGCCGCACGCGCGGCTCGAAGTGTCGGACCGGGAGGACGGCTGGATCCTCATGACGGCCCGGCTCTGAGCGCGGCTTCTACAATGCCCGGCTCATGAGCATGATCACCGGGTGTCCGGCTTGCGGGACGATGTTCAGGGTCGTGCCCGACCAGCTGAAGATCTCCGAAGGCTGGGTGCGCTGCGGCCACTGCGGCGAGGTGTTCGATGCCGCCGCGCACCTGAAGCCGGAGCCTGCCGTGCCGCCGGAGATGACCGCGCCCGCCGCAGAGGCCCCGCGGCCTTCTTCGGAGACAGCGCCCGACACGGAGCCGGTCGAGGTGGAGCCGATCCCGGCCGAGCCGGTGGACGCCGAACCTGTGCGCGCGGACGTCCTTCCCGAGGACGGGTCCGAACCCACCGCAACCCTTTTCCGCCGGCAGGACAGCGGCGACGCGGCGAAGTCGGCCGATTTCGTCATCGATGTCGAAGCCCACGAGCCCACCGGTGCCGCGTTCAGTCCCAGCGTTGCGCCGCCGCAAGCTCGCGCACGGCCGATCCCGGGTGAGCCGCTTGACGAGACCGAGCTCGAAGACGTTTCCTTCGTCCGGCAGGCGCGCCGCCGGGCGTTCTGGCGCAGGCCGGCCGTGCGCGTCGCGCTCTTGATCGCGGCCTTGGTGTTGGGGCTCTTGCTGGCCGCCCAGTACGCCGTGCAGGAGCGCAATCGCCTTGCTGCGGTGAACCCGGGAATGAGGCCCTGGTTGGCGCTGCTGTGCCAGCCGCTGGGCTGCACGATCGGGCCGCCCCAGCGCATCGAGTCGGTCGTGATCGAGAGCAGCGGCTTCACGCGTTTGCGCGCCGACGCCTTCCGCCTGAGCTTCTCCGTGCGCAACCAGTCCGCCGAGCCGGTGGCGGTGCCCGCGCTGCAGCTCACGCTCACCGACTTGCAGGAGCAGGCGGTGCTGCAGCGGGTGCTCACGCCGCGCGAGCTGGGCGCCACTTCGGACACCATCGCGCCCGCTTCCGAGTTCGCCGGCAGCGTGGTGGTCACCGTGAGTGCGGCCAACAACGCGGCGCGCGTCGCGGGCTATCGCGTGCTGGCCTTCTATCCCTGAACCTTCCCACCACGAAAAGAAAACCATGGCAGCCGTCATCTGCGGATCCCTCGCCTTCGACACCATCATGAATTTCGAGGGCCGCTTCGCCCAGCAGATCCTGCCGGACCAGCTGCACATCCTGAACGTCTCGTTCCTGGTTCCGCAGCTGCGGCGCGACTTCGGCGGCTGCGCCGGCAACATCGCGTACAGCCTCAAGCTACTGGGAGGGACGCCGCTACCGATGGCGACGCTCGGCACCGATGGCGCCAGCTACCTGGAGCGGCTGCGCTCGCTTGGCATCAGCACCGAGTTCGTGCGGCAGCTGGACGACGCCTACACCGCGCAGGCGATGATCATGACCGACCTGGACAACAACCAGATCACCGCCTTCCATCCCGGAGCGATGACGCAGGCGCACCTGACGCGTATCCAGTCGCGGGGCGACATCAAGCTCGGGATCATCTCGCCCGACGGGCGCGACGCGATGCTGCAGCACGCACAGCAGTTCCATGATGCGGGCATCCCGTTCGTGTTCGATCCGGGCCAGGGCCTGCCGATGTTCGACGGCAAGGAGCTGGCCGCATTCATCGAGAAGTCGACGTGGGTCACCGTCAACGACTACGAAGGCAAGATGCTCAGCGAGCGCACCGGTTGGGACTCCGCCGCGATCTCGCGCAAGGTGCAGGGGCTGGTCGTGACGCTGGGCGGCGAGGGCTGCGAAGTGTGGATCGGGGGCGAAAAGACGCGCGTGGCGCCCGTGAAGGCGCCTGCCGTGGTCGACCCCACCGGGTGCGGCGACGCGTGGCGCGGCGCGCTGCTCTACGGCCTGGAGCAGGGCTGGCCGCTCGCGCGTTGCGCCGAACTGGGCAACAAGGTGGGCGCGGCCAAGATCGCCAGCAAGGGCCCGCAGAACTGGTCGCTTGGGTAAGCGGGCGGGGCGGCGTCAGCCGCGTGTGTGCATGACGCCGCCGTCCACCACGATGGTTTCCCCCACAACGTAGTCGCCCGCGCGGGACGCCAGGAAGATCGCGGCGCCGGCCATGTCCTCCTCGGTGCCAATTCGGCCGACAGGCACCCGCTTCGCCACATCGTCCGCATGGTCGCGCGCCTGCTTGTTCATGTCGGAAGCGAACGGGCCCGGCGCGATGCCGTTGACCACGATGTTGTCCTGCGCGAGCCGCAGGGCCATCCGCTTTGTGAGGTGGATCAGGCCTGCCTTGCTTGCGGCATAGGAGTACGTCTCCCAGGGATTGACCGATAACCCGTCGATCGACGCGATATTGATCACCTTGGCGGGCCGCTGGCGCGCGGCGGCCTTGAGCCGTTCATGCAGCGCCTGCGTCAGGAAGAAGGGCGTCTTCACGTTCAGGTCCATCACCTTGTCCCAACCGCTCTCGGGGAAGGTCTCGAACGATTCGCCCCAGGCCGCGCCGGCGTTGTTGACGAGGATGTCCAAGGCGGGCTCGCGGCGAGCCATCTCTTCGGCCAGGGCGCGGCAGCCCTCGAGGCTGGAAACGTCCAGCGGAAGCGAAACGCAGGTGCCCAGGCTCGACAGCTCCGATGCCGTCTGGTCGCAGGCCGCGGCCTTGCGCGCCGTGATGTAGACGCGCGCGCCCTGGCGCAGGAAGCCGGTGGCGATCATGCGGCCGATGCCGCGCGAGCCGCCGGTGACCAGGGCGACGCGGCCTTGCAGGGAGAAGAGGTCGTTCATGGCTATCCGTATGAAGTGGTGCGCGTCGCAGGCTAAGCCGACGAAGCGGCGGAAGCAATCGCCTGAATGACAGCCCGGGCACAAACGGAAAGGCCGGCTTGCGCCGGCCTCTTGCGTTCAGCGGAACTCAGCCGCGCGACCTGCGCCTCTCGAGCCACGCGTGCAGTTCGCCCACGGCGCCCTTGCGGAACGCCAGCACGCAGACGACGAAGATCGCGCCGATGATCACCGTCACCCACGCGCCGACCCTGTCCGCCAGCATGTTCTGCAGCGCGATCACGATGCCGGCGCCAAACACCGGGCCGAAGAAGGTGCCCACTCCGCCCAGCAGAGACATCAGGATCACCTCGCCCGACATGGACCAGTGCACGTCGGTGAGCGAGGCGAAGCCCATGACGATCGTCTTGAGCGAACCCGCCAGGCCGGCCAGGCTGGCCGACAGCACGAAGGCCAGCAGCTTGTACTTGTCGACCGCATAGCCCAGCGAAATGGCGCGCGGCTCGTTCTCCCGGATCATCTTGAGCACCTGGCCGAACGGCGAGGTGACGACGCGGATGATGCCGAGGAAGCAGGCGACGAAGATCGCCAGCACCACGTAGTAGAGCGTCAGGTCCGACGTGAGCGGCAGCACGCCGAACAGCGTCCCGCGCGGCACGCCTTGCAGGCCGTCTTCGCCGCCGGTGAAAGGCGCCTGCAGGCAGACGAAGAAGATCATCTGCGCGAGCGCCAGCGTGATCATGGCGAAGTAGATACCTTGGCGGCGAATGGCGACGAGGCCGAAGACGAGGCCCAGCACCGCGCCCGTGACGATGCCCGCCAGCAATCCGAGTTCCGGCGACCAGCCCTGCGCTTTGACCAGCCATCCCGCGATGTACGCGGCCATGCCGAAGAACGCGGCGTGGCCGAACGAGAGAAGGCCGGTGAAGCCCAGCAGCAGGTTGAAGGCGCAGGCGAAGAGAGCGAAGCACAGCAGCTTCATCCCGAACACCGGATACAGGCCGGCCATGGGCGCGACGATCGCCAGCGCCAGCAACGCGACGTAGGCGTAGCGCGTCAGCGGGCTGATGCCGGTGGCGGCCCTGGGCGTGGACGAGGGCGGGGCGGTGTCGGCCGGGGCGACGGTGGCGGTCTGGGTGGTCGTGTTCATCTCATGCCTCCTTGCCGAACAGGCCGGCGGGCCGCAGCATCAGCACGATCGCCATGATGACGAAGACCACGACGTTCGACGCCTCAGGATAGAACACGCGGGTGAAGCCTTCGATGACGCCCAGCCCCAGGCCGGTGACGACCGAGCCGAGGATGGAGCCCATGCCGCCGATCACCACCACGGCGAACACCACGATGATCAGGTTGGAGCCCATCAGCGGCGTGACCTGGATCACGGGTGCGGCCAGCACGCCGGCCATCGCGGCCAAGGCGGCGCCGGCGCCATAGGTGAGCATCACCATCAGCGGCACGTTGACGCCGAAGGCCTGCACCAGCTTGGCGTTCTCCGTCCCGGCGCGCAGGTACGCGCCCAGCCGGGTGCGCTCGATCAGGAACCAGGTGCCCAGGCAGATGACGATGGAGGCCAGCACCACCCATGCGCGGTAGTTGGGCAGGACCATGAAGCCGAGGTTGGTGGCACCCGCCAGCGCATCGGGGACCGGATACGACTGGCCCGAAACGCCGTACTGGTCGCGGAAGATCCCTTCCAGGATCAGCGACAGCCCGAAGGTGAGCAGGAGACCGTAGAGCGGATCGAGCCCGTACAGCCGTTTGAGGAACAACCTCTCGATGACTACGCCGAGTGCGCCCACGATGAGCGGGGCGACGATGAGAGCGATCCAGTAATTGATGCCCCACTTCTCCAGCATGATCCATGCGGCGAAAGCGCCAACCATGTAGAGGGCGCCGTGGGCGAAGTTGACGATGTCCAGCAGCCCGAAGATCACCGCCAGGCCCAGGCTGAGCATGGCGTAGAACGCGCCGTTGACCAGCCCCAGCATCAGCTGGCCGAGGAAGGCCTGGATCGGGATACCGAAGATCTCAGTCATGGGTCTCTTCTTGGGGAACCGGCCCTCGAGGGGCCGGTTCGATCACTTGCGCTAGCCGCTTACTTCCAGAGAGAGCACTTGCTCTCGGCCTTGGTGGTCCAGGCCTCCTCGCCCTTGAACACCTGGACCACGTTGTAGTAGTCCCAGGGCTCGGTGGACTTCTCCGGCGTCTTGACCTGCATCAGGTACATGTCGTGGATCACGCGGCCGTCGCCACGCACCCAGCCGTTCTTCATGAACACGTCGTTGAACTTGGCCTTCTTCAGGACGTCGAGCACCTTCTCGGCGTCGTCCGTGCCGGCCGTCTTGACGGCATTCAGGTACTGCGTGGTTGCCGAGTAGTCGGCGGCCTGCAGCGAGGACGGCATGCGCTTGACCTTGTCGAAGAACTTGCGCGACCAGGCGCGGGTTTCCTGGTTCTGGTTCCAGTACCAGCTGTCGGTCAGGTACATGTTCTGGGTGGTCTTCAGGCCCAGCGAGTGGATGTCGTTGATGAACACCAGCAGGCCGGCCAGCTTCATCGTCTTGGTGATGCCGAACTCGTTGGCGGCCTTGATCGTGTTGATCGTGTCGCCTCCGGCGTTGGCCAGGCCGAGGATCTGGGCCTTGCTGCCCTGCGCCTGCAGCAGGAACGACGAGAAGTCGCTGGCGTTGAGCGGCGCGCGCACCGAGCCCACCACCTTGCCGCCGTTGGCTTCGACCACCTTGGTGGTGTCGGCCTGCAGCTGGTGGCCGAAGGCGTAATCGGCGGTCAGGAAGAACCAGCTCTTGCCGCCCTGCTTGACCACGGCCGCGCCCGTGCCCTTGGCCAGCGCGGTGGTGTCGTAGGCCCAGTGCAGGGTATAGGGCGTGCACTGGTCGTTGGTCAACGCGGAGGTGGCGGCGCCGACGGCGATGAAGGGCTTCTTCTTCTCGGCCGCGACCTTGGCCATGGCCAGGTTGGTGCCGGAGTTGGTGCCGCCGATCAGCATGTCCAGGCCTTGGGTGTCGAACCACTCGCGCGCCTTGGTGGCGGCGACGTCGGGCTTGTTCTGGTGGTCGGCCGAGAGCACCTCGATCTTCTTGCCGTTGATCGCGCCGCCCATGTCGGCGATCGCCATGCGGATGGCTTCGACGCCGCCCTGGCCGTCGATGTCGGCGTAGACGCTGGACATGTCGGTGATGATGCCGATGCGGATGACGTCGCCCGAGTACTGGGCGATGGCCGGCGTTGCGGCGCCGAACACGCCCGCTGCGGCGAGCGCGCCGGCGGCGAAGAGCTTCTTGAGTTTCATGCGGGTCTCCTGTTGTTGAGCCGGTTGGAAGAAGGGAATCAGACGCCGAGGAATTCCTGCAGCATCGCCGTGTTGGCCTGCAGCTCGCGCTGAGCAAATTCGCGGACGATCTTGCCGTGCTCCATGACGTAGAAGCGGTCGGCGAGCGGCGCGGCGAAACGGAAGTTCTGTTCGACCAGGACGATGGTGTAGCCCTTGGCCTTGAGCGTGCGGATGGTCTCGGCGAGCTTCTGCACGATGACGGGCGCCAGGCCCTCGGAGATCTCGTCCAGCAGCAGCAGGCGAGCGCCGGTGCGCAGGATGCGCGCGACGGCCAGCATCTGCTGCTCGCCGCCGGACAGGCGCGTGCCCGGGCTGGAAGCGCGCTCCTTGAGGTTGGGGAACATGCCGTAGATCTCGGCCACGCTCATCCCGCCGGAGCCTACGCTGGGCGGCAGCATCAGGTTCTCCTCGGCCGAGAGGCTGGCGAAGATGCCGCGTTCCTCGGGGCAGTAGCCGATGCCCAGCCGCGCGATCTTGTGCGGCGCCATGGCGATGGCCTCCTGGCCGCGGATGCGGATCGAGCCGGTGCGTCGGCCCGTCAGGCCGACGATGGCGCGCAGCGTGGTCGTGCGGCCGGCGCCGTTGCGGCCCAGAAGCGAGACAACTTCGCCCTCGGCCACGTTCAGGTTGACGCCGTGCAGGACGTGCGACTCGCCGTACCAGGCGTTCAGGTTCTCGATGCGAAGGAGCTCGTTCGCCATCAATGCGCTCCCTGCAGCTCGGTGTCGGCCGAGCCCATGTAGGCCTCGATCACCTGCGGGTTGCGCGACACCTCGGCGTAAGGACCGTCCGCGATCACCGCGCCGCGCTGCAGGACGGTGATGCGGTCGGCGATGGAGGACACCACGTTCATGTTGTGCTCCACCATGAGGATGGTGCGGCCGGCCGAGACCTTCTTGATCAGCTGGGTGACGCGGTGCACGTCCTCGTGGCCCATGCCCTGGGTGGGCTCGTCCAGCAGCATCAGGTCGGGCTCCAGTGCCATCGTGGTGGCGAGCTCCAGCGCGCGCTTGCGGCCGTAGGGCAGGTTGACGGTGAGCTCGTCGACGAAGTTCTGCAGGTCGACCTCGGCCAGCAATTGCATCGCGCGGTCGTGCAGGTGGTAGAGCGAGCGCTCGGGCTTCCAGAAGTGGAACGAGGTGCCCAGGTTGCGCTGCAGCGCTGCGCGCACGTTCTCCAGCACGGTCATGTGCGGGAACACGGCCGAGATCTGGAAGGAGCGCACGATGCCGCGCCGCGCCGTCTGCGCGGGCCTTTCGTGCGTGATGTCGGTGCCGAGGTAGGTGATGGTGCCGCGCGTGGGCGCCAGGAACTTCGTCAGCAGGTTGAAGAAGGTGGTCTTGCCGGCGCCGTTGGGGCCGATGAGCGCGTGGATGTCGCCGCGGCGGACCTGGAGATCGACGTTGTTGACCGCGACGAAGCCCTTGAACTCCTTGGTCAGCCCCTTCGTCTCGAGAATGATCTCACCTGGCAAATCGCTGTCCTCCGGCGCCGGCCGGCGTGGGGCCGGTGGCAAAAGGCGAATGCTAGGCAGGCGTGTTGCACCGCGACAGCGGGGAAGCCCTTAAGTAGTTTTGCGTTACAGCGCGCCACGTGCAGGCTGTCGAAAGTCTGACAGCCCACAGGCGACGGCTGCTCACATGTTGCGCCGGTACTGGCCGCCAACCTCGAACAGCGCGCTCGTGATCTGGCCCAGCGAGCACACGCGCACGGCGTCCATCAGCACCTCGAACACGTTGCGGTTGTCGATCACGGCCTGCTGCAGCCGGCGGAGCATCGCCGCAGCCTGGTCCGCGTTGCGCGCGTGGAACTCCCGCAGCCGCTTGAGCTGGCTTTGCTTCTCGTCCTCGGTGGAGCGGGCCAGCTCGAGCTTTTCCGGGGTCGGGTCGCCGTGCGGGTTGCGAAAGGTGTTGACGCCGATGATGGGCAGCTCGCCGGTGTGCTTGAGCATCTCGTAGTGCATGCTCTCATCCTGGATGCGGCCGCGCTGGTAGCCGGTCTCCATCGCACCCAGCACGCCACCGCGTTCGGCGATGCGCTCGAACTCGGCCAGCACGGCTTCCTCCACCAGCTCGGTCAGCTCCTCGATGATGAAGCTGCCCTGGTTGGGGTTCTCGTTCTTCGCCAGCCCCCACTCGCGGTTGATGATCAGCTGGATCGCCATGGCACGGCGCACGCTGTCCTCGGTGGGCGTCGTGATCGCCTCGTCGAACGCGTTGGTGTGCAGCGAGTTGCAGTTGTCGTAGATCGCGATCAGCGCCTGCAGCGTGGTGCGGATGTCGTTGAAGTTGATTTCCTGCGCGTGCAGGCTGCGGCCCGAAGTCTGGATGTGGTACTTGAGCTTCTGGCTGCGCTCGTTGGCGCCGTACTTCTCCTTCATCGCCACCGCCCAGATGCGGCGCGCCACGCGCCCCATGACCGTGTACTCCGGGTCCATGCCGTTGGAGAAGAAGAACGACAGGTTGGGCGCGAAGTCGTCGATGTGCATGCCGCGCGCGAGGTACGCCTCCACCAGCGTGAAGCCGTTGGACAGCGTGAACGCGAGCTGGCTGATCGGGTTGGCCCCGGCTTCGGCGATGTGATAGCCCGAGATCGACACCGAATAGAAGTTGCGCACGTTGTGGTGCACGAAATATTCGGCGATATCGCCCATCACCTTCAGGCTGAACTCGGTGGAAAAGATGCAGGTGTTCTGGCCCTGGTCTTCCTTGAGGATGTCGGCCTGCACCGTGCCGCGCACGTTGGCCAGCACCCATTCGCGGATCTTGGCCGCCTCGGTGGGCGTCGGGCCGCGGCCGTTGTCAGCCTTGAATTTCTCGAGTTGCTGGTCGATGGCGGTGTTCATGAACATCGCCAGGATCGTGGGCGCCGGCCCGTTGATCGTCATCGACACCGAAGTGCTGGGGCTGCAGAGGTCGAAGCCCGAGTACAGCACCTTCATGTCTTCCAGCGTCGCGATGGACACGCCGGAGTTGCCCACCTTGCCGTAGATGTCGGGGCGGGGATCGGGGTCGTTGCCGTACAGCGTGACGGAGTCGAAGGCCGTCGACAGGCGCTTGGCCGGCATGCCCTCGGACAGCAACTTGAAGCGGCGGTTGGTGCGGAAGGCGTCGCCTTCGCCGGCGAACATCCGCGTCGGATCTTCGTTCTCGCGCTTGAAGGCGAAGGTGCCCGCGGTGTAGGGAAAGCTGCCCGGCACGTTGTCGAGCATGAGCCATTTCAGGATTTCGCCGTGGTCCTCGAAAGCCGGCAGCGCGACCTTGCGGATCGTGGTGCCGGACAGCGATTTGCTGGTGAGCGCGGTGCGGATCTCCTTGTCCCGGATCTTCACCACGTACTCTTCGCCCGAGTACGCCTTGACCATGTCGGGCCATTGCTGCAGCAGGTGCAGCGCGTCGCGATCCATCCTGGCCTTGCGCTTGCCGGCGAGGTCGAGCGCGGCCTCGGCGGCCGGTGCACGGTCGGGCTTGTCGACCTTGAGCATGCGGGCGGCTGCCTGCAGCTGCTGGATTTCGCGGGCGATCGTGGCCTGCTCGCGGGCGTGCTTCTTGTAGCCGCGCACCGTGTCGCTGATCTCGGCCAGGTAGCGCGTGCGGGAGGAGGGCACGATCGGTGTCTGGTTGGTGCTGTGGCGCACCGCGACGGCAGGCAACCGGCCGTCCTGCAGTTGGAGGCCGAGCTCCTGCAGGCGCGGCTTGAGCGCCTGGTACAGAGAGGTCACGCCGTCGTCGTTGAAGCGAGCCGCCATGGTGCCGAACACCGGCATCTCTTCCGGCCGCTTGCCGAAGGCTTCGCGGTTGCGCTGGACCTGCTTGGCGACATCGCGCAGCGCGTCCTGCGCGCCCTTGCGGTCGAACTTGTTGATGGCCACGAACTCGGCGAAGTCCAGCATGTCGATCTTCTCGAGCTGGCTGGCGGCACCGAATTCCGGCGTCATCACGTACATGGGCACGTCCACCAGCGGCACGATGGCGGCGTCGCCCTGGCCGATGCCGGAGGTCTCGACGATCACCAGGTCGAAGCCGGCGGCCTTGCACGCGGCCACCACGTCGGGCAGCGCCGCGGAGATCTCGCTGCCGAAGTCGCGCGTGGCCAGTGAACGCATGAACACGCGCGGGCCCTGGCGCCAGGAACCGATGGCGTTCATGCGGATCCGGTCGCCAAGGAGCGCGCCGCCGCTCTTGCGGCGCGAGGGGTCGATCGAGATGACCGCGACGCGCAGGCGGTCGTCCTGGTCCAGGCGCAGCCGGCGGATGAGCTCGTCCGTGAGAGACGACTTGCCGGCGCCGCCGGTGCCCGTGATGCCGACGACCGGCGCCTTGGCCAGGTCGGCTTGTTGGCGGATGGAGGCCAGGAGAGACGCGTCCGCGGAGCCGTTCTCCAGCGCGGTGATCAGTTGCGCGAGTGCGCGCCAGTTCGCGTCCTGGTGGCCCTGGATCGCCTTCGCGTCCTTGGGCGCATGCGGCGACAGGTCCTGGTCGCAACGCATGACCATCTCGCCGATCATGCCCTGCAGACCCATGCGCTGGCCGTCTTCCGGGCTGTAGATGCGCGTCACGCCGTAGTCCTGCAGTTCGCGGATCTCGGCCGGCACGATGACGCCGCCACCGCCGCCGAACACCTGGATCTGCGCGCCGCCGCGCTGGCGCAGCAGGTCCACCATGTACTTGAAGTACTCGACGTGGCCGCCCTGGTAGGAACTGACGGCGATGCCCTGCACGTCCTCCTGCAGCGCGGCGGTGACCACTTCGTCGACGCTGCGGTTGTGGCCGAGGTGGATCACCTCCGCGCCCATGCCCTGCAGGATGCGCCGCATGATGTTGATGGCCGCGTCGTGCCCGTCGAAGAGGCTGGCGGCGGTGACGAAGCGGACCTTGTGGGTGGGGCGGTAGCTGGCGAGCGCCTTGAACTCGGCGGAAAGGTCGGTCATGCGGACTCCGGGCGAACGTCGAGACGGTACTTGACGTTTACGTAAACGTCAAGTTGCGCGCAAAAAGCAAGGCGTCCATTGAACGCCTTGCAAGCCGGTTCGTGGGGGGCTTCTACCTGGCGTACAGCAGTTGCGGCAGCCACAGGCCGATCTGCGGGAACATGTAGAGCAGGAAGATCGCGATCACCTGGATGCCCATGAACGGCAGCATGCCCAGGAAGATCTGGTTGAGCGACACGTGCGGCGGGCTCACGCCCTTGAGGTAGAAGGCCGCCATCGCCACCGGCGGCGACAGGAACGCCGTCTGCAGATTCAGTGCCACCAGCAGGCCGAAGAACAGCGGGTCGACGCCGAAATTGTCGAGCAGCGGCACGAAGATCGGCATGAAGATCACGATGATCTCGGTCCACTCCAGCGGCCAGCCCAGGACGAAGATGATCACCTGGGACAGCAGCAGGAATTGCACCTGGGTGAGGTTCATCGAGAGCACCCAGCGCTCGACCAGCTCCTGGCCGCCCAGCAGGGCGAAGGCCGCCGAGAAGATGGCGGATCCCACGAAGAGCCAGCACACCATGGCCGAGGTCTTCGCGGTCAGGAAGACGCTTTCCTTGACCACCTCGAACGTGAGCTGCCGGTACGCGATGGCCAGCAGGAAGCCGCCCAGCGCACCCACCGCAGCGGCCTCGGTCGGCGTGGCGAGTCCCATCACGATGGAGCCGAGTACGGCCAGGATCAGGATGACCAGCGGGAAGAAGCTGGTCAGCAGCATCTTGAAGATTTCCAGGCGCGCGAAGCTCAGCAGCGCGTAGAACAGCACCAGCAACGCGGCCGCGATGGCCGTGGTGATCCAGTAGCCGCGTGAAGCCTCCGTGGCCTGCCCGGCTGCGTCGCCATTTTCTCCATTTCCGGCAGCAACCGGTGCCTTCGAGCCTTCGCTCCCAGGCGGCTCCTTCACGCCTTCCGCGCCGGGCGGCTCCTGCACGCCCTGCGCTGTCTGCGGGGTCTGGGCGTCGCCTTCGGCCGGGGGCTCCCTCAGTCCTGCGCCTTCCGCAGGAGGTTCCTGCAGGCCGCTCCCGGACGGGGGCTCGCGCAACCCGCCTTCGGCCGAGGGAGGTTCGGCCAGGCCGCCGGAGGCGCTGGAAGCGGCCGGCGCGTCGCCCATGCGGACGAGTCCTGCCGCCGAATCTTCCTGCGCGTTCGGCGCCGTGGCCACGCCGTAGCCCCAGATCGCCACGGCCGCGAACACGATCGCAGGGGACAACGCGATGCCGAGCTGGCGCAACAGGTAACCGGTGGGGACCTCGCGGTTGCGGGGACCCTTCAGCGCGGCCAGGAGGCCACCGAGCGCATGCGCGGTACCCGACGGGGCGATGCGCTGCGTCAGGGGCGGCAGCGGCACGTAACGGTCCTCCGCCGACAACGGCGGCGCCAGCGACGGCTTGATCTTGGCCAGCGCGACCACGTAGACGATGTACAGGCCCGCGAGCATCAGACCCGGGAAGAAGGCGCCTGCGTAGAGCTGGACGACGGACACGCCTGCCGTAGCGCCATACACGATCAGCAGCACCGAAGGCGGGATGAGGATGCCCAGGCAGCCGCCGGCGGTGATCGCGCCCGCGGACACCTGCGTGCTGTAGCCCGCGCGCAGCATGGCGGGCAGCGCCAGCAGCCCCATCAGCGTGACGACGGCGCCGACGATCCCAGTGGCGGTGGCGAACACCGCGCAGGTCACGAGCGTGGCGACCGCCAGCGCGCCGGGCAGTCGTGCCAGCGAGAGATGGATGCTGCGGAACAGCCTCTCGATCAGGTTGGCGCGTTCGACCAGGTAGCCCATGAAGACGAACAACGGGATCGAGATGAGCACGTCGTTGGCCATGGTCTTGAACGCGGCCTGGACCATCAGGTCGAGCGTGTGCGTGATGTTCCTGTTGTAGGCCAGCCAGGTGAAGATCATCCCCATGCCCATCAGCGTGAAGGCGGTGGGAAAGCCCAGCATGATGGCCACGACCACCAGCGACAGCATCAGCAGGCCGATATGCCCGCGTTCGATGCGCTCCACGCTGACCAGCATGGAAAGGGCGGCCAGCACGATCATGGCCATCAGCGCGAAGCCGAACCAGAGTTCCTTCCTGATCTTCACAGCGGGCCACCCCCACGCTCGGCGGGCGCGGCGGCCAGCCCCTTGCTGTCATCGGCGTGGACCATCGCCTTGAGCTTGTCGACGTCGACCTCCTCGACGTCCTGCTCGCGCGAGGGCCACTCGCCGTCACGGATGCAAATGACGCAGCGCGCGATCTCGACCAGTCCTTGCAGCAGGAGCACGGCCCCGGCGAACGAGATGAAGAACTTGAAGGGGTAGACCGGAATCGGGTCCGCGTTGAATGTCTGTTCGCGGATGGCCACCGAGTCGGTGAAGAAGGTCCAGCCGGCATACGTGAGCGCCACGACGCCCGGCAGGAAGAACAGGATGTAGAGGATCAGGTCCAGCGTGGCCTGCGTGCGCGGGCGGAAGAAGCCGTACAGCACGTCGCCGCGCACATGGCCGTTCTTGGAAAGCGTGTACGCGCCGGCCATCATGAACAGGATGCCGTACAGCATGATCTGCACGTCGAGCATCCACCCGTGCGGATTGCCGAGCACGTAGCGCGAGAACACCTCCCAGGAGACCCCGAAGGTCAGGAGGATGATGGCCCAGGCGAACAGCTGCCCGAGCCAGGTCGAGAGCCGGTCGACGGCCAGCAGGATTTTCTGCATCTTGTCCTTACGAATTCTTCAATGGATGAGGCCTCCAGATGTGCGAAAGGGCGGCTGCACCCGCAGCCGCCCTCCGCACCACCTTGGGGTGGATCAGGACTTCTTGGTGCCGGCGCCGCCCGCACCGCCGCCACCGTTGCCTGCCTTGGCGAAGTAGCGGTTGTAGGCCATCTTGTAGTCGACCAGGTAGTCGTTCTGCCACTGGCCGGCACGCTGGGCGAACTCGCGCTGGGAATCCAGCACCTTCTTGAACAGCGCGTTGTCCGACTGCTTCTTGGCGACCACCTTGTCCCAGGCGTCCAGCTGCGCGCGCAGGACCGCGTCGGGCGTCTTGTAGAAGTTGACCTTGTCCTTGGTCTTGAGCTCGATGTAGTCCTTCGAATTCCGGTCGATCGCCTTCCAGCTCATGTCGGCGCTGGCCGCCTGCACGGCGTAGTCGATGATGGCCTTGAGGTCCTGCGGCAGGGCGTTGAACTTGCTCTTGTTGAACAGGATCTCGAACTGCTCGCCGCTCTGGTGGAAGCTTTGCAGCATGCAGTTCTTGGCCACGTCCGGGAAGCCCAGGATGCGGTCGGAGGTGGCGTTGTTGAATTCGGCCGCGTCCAGCAGGCCGCGGTCCAGCGCGGGAACGATCTCGCCGCCGGGCAGCGGGTTCACCGCCGCGCCCAGCTCGTTGAAGATGTCCACGGACAGCCCGACGGTGCGGAACTTCAGTCCCTTGATCTGGGCGACGTTGGAGATCGGCTTCTTGAACCAGCCGAGGGGCTGGCAGGGCTGCGGGCCATACAGGTAGGACACCACGTCCATGTTGATGGACTTGTAGATCTCTTCCAGCAGCGCCTTGCCGCCGCCGTAGTAATGCCAGGACAGCACCATGTTGGGATCCATGCCGAATGCCGGGCCGGAGCCCCACAGCGCGAGCGCTGACTGCTTGCCGTAGTGGTAGGCCACCACGCCATGGCCGCCGTCGAGCGTGCCCTTGTTGACCGCCTCGAGGAGCTGGAACGCCGGCACGACCGCGCCCGAGGGCAGCACCTCGATCTTCAGGCGGCCGCCGGCCATGTCGTTCACCTTCTTGGCGAAGTCGAGGGCGTACTCGTGGAAGATGTCCTTCGCCGGCCAGGTGCTCTGGAACCGGAACGAGGTAGGTGCGGCCTGCGCCATCACCATCGGAGCGCTCAGCGAGGCGCCGGCGGCGACCGCGGCGCCCTTGAGCAGGCTGCGGCGGCGAGGGGTCGTGGATGTGTTCATCGCTTCGTCTCCTGTAGGAAAGCGGGATCGGCTGTGGTTAGCACACTATCTTTGGAGCCTGCTTCGCGGCGCGGTAAGAGGGTTTACACCAACCTTTCTGCGGCGCTCGCAGGGGCTTTCGTACTTCGGGGGTATCTCTGCCGAAGCCGGGTGGCGGGCGGGGTGCGTGCTGTCAGGCTATTGCCAGCCTTTCCGACCTGGCGCGCACGAGCGAGGCGCGCACCCGGGGGACTGGCAAAATCGGTTCAATGACCCACGATCCGAAACTGTCCCAGCGGCAGGACGCGCAAGCGCCTCGCGAAAGCGAGGGCACGCGTCCGGCGGAGGGTTACGCGGGTGACGTCACGCCGCAGCTGGCCTATGACTGGTGGCGAGCCGGCGATGCGGTGCTGGTGGACGTGCGCAGCGACGCCGAGCGCGAATGGGTCGGCTTCATCCCCGGAGCGGTCGGCATTGCCTGGAAGCAATGGCCCGGCATGGCCGTGAATACCTCATTCGACGAGCAGTTGCGGGCCGCTGTGCCGCCAGGCAAGAAGGTGGTCATGCTGTGCCGCAGCGGCGTGCGCTCGCAGGCGACCGCCAGGCGCGCCACCGAACTGGGCTTCGAGGCCTGGAACATCCTCGAAGGTTTCGAGGGCGATCGCGACGAGAGCGGCCATCGCGGCAGCAAGGGCGGCTGGCGCCTGCGCGGCCTGCCGTGGCGGCAGAACTGATCTCTTTCCCAAGACACCATGGCAGTGAACCTTTCCGCCCCGAAAGCGGGCGACCTGCGGCCCGTGCGCGGCCTGTCCATCGGCGTGGCCGAAGCCGGCGTACGCAAGGCGAACCGGAAGGACCTGACGGTCTTCCTGCTCGAGCCCGGCGCGAGCGTCGGCGGCGTCTTCACGCAGAACCGGTTCTGCGCAGCGCCGGTGCAGGTCTGCCGTGAACACCTGGCAGGCGGCGACATCCGCGCGCTGGTGGTGAACACCGGCAATGCGAACGCCGGCACCGGCGAGGACGGACTGGTCCGTGCCCGCGCCACCTGCATCGCGCTGGCGCGCAAGCTGGAGGTGGCGCCGCAGCAGGTGCTGCCGTTCTCCACCGGCGTCATCATGGAGCCGCTGCCGCTCGATCGCATCGAGGCGGGCTTGCCCGCGGCCTTGGCCGACGCCAAACCGGACAACTGGCTGCGGGCGGCGGAGGGCATCATGACCACCGATACGGTGGCGAAGGCCTTCAGCGCCTCGGTTCGCATCGGCGGCAAGGACGTGGCCGTGACCGGCATCAGCAAGGGGGCCGGCATGATCCGGCCGAACATGGCGACGATGCTCGGCTTCCTCGCGACGGACGCCTGCATCGCGCAGCCGCTCATGCAGCAGCTGGCGCTGCAACTGGCCGAAGGCTCCTTCAACCGCGTGACCGTCGATGGCGACACGTCGACGAACGACTCCTTCATCGTCATCGCCACCAACAAGGCCGGGCATGCCCCGATCACTTCATTGGACAGCGTCGAGGGCCGCGCGCTGGTGCAGGCGATGACGGAAGTGTCGCGGCAGCTGGCCCAGGCGATCGTGCGCGACGGCGAGGGCGCCACCAAGTTCATTGCGGTGCGCGTCGAAGGCGGCCGCACGGCGCAGGAATGCCGGCAGGTGGCGTACGCGATCGCGCACTCGCCGCTGGTGAAGACGGCTTTCTTTGCGAGCGATCCGAACCTGGGCCGCATCCTGGCGGCCGTCGGTTATGCAGGCATCGATGACCTTGACCAGGCCGGCATCGATCTCTGGCTCGATGACGTGCACGTGGCCACGCACGGCGGGCGGCACCCGAAGTACCGTGAGGAAGATGGCCAGCGCGTGATGAAGCAGGCCGAGATCACGGTTCGCGTCGGGCTGGGTCGCGGCTCGGCGTCCGACACGGTGTGGACCTGCGATTTCAGCCACGAGTACGTGAGCATCAACGCGGACTACCGGTCATGAGCGGCTCGCTGGAGCGACTGCTCGAGCGCGCGATGCAGGTGCTCGACCGGCTGGAGGCGGTGCTGCCCAAGCCCTTGTCGTCGCCCGAATGGGATGCATCGATCGCGTGGCGCTACCGCAAGAGGTCCACCGGACACGGCACGCTCGACCCGGTTCGGCACGTCGCCGGCATTCGCCTGGGCGACCTGAAGGAGATCGAACCGCAGAAGGAAAAGATCGAGCGCAACACCCAGCAGTTCGTGGCCGGCAAGCCGGCCAACAACGTGCTGCTCACCGGTGCGCGCGGCACCGGCAAGTCCTCGCTGATCAAGGCCTGCCTCAACGAGTACGCGCCCCACGGCTTGCGGCTGATCGAGGTCGACAAGGCGGACCTCGTGGACCTGCCGGACATCGTGGAAGTGGTGGCGGGCCGGCCGGAGAAGTTCATCGTGTTCTGCGACGACCTGAGCTTCGAGGAGGGCGAGCCGGGCTACAAGGCGCTCAAGTCCATCCTGGACGGCTCCGTTGCCGCGGCCACGCCCAACGTCCTGATCTACGCCACGAGCAACAGGCGACATCTCCTGCCCGAGTACATGAAGGAGAACCTCACCTACACGCATACGGAAGACGGCGAAGTTCATCCCGGCGAAGTGGTGGAGGAGAAGATCTCGCTGTCCGAGCGGTTCGGCCTGTGGGTGAGCTTCTATCCGTTCACGCAGGACGAGTACCTGGCCATCGCGGCGCAGTGGCTCTCGTCCTTCGGCGTGCCGCCCGCCGCGATCGAAGCAGCGCGTCCCGAGGCACTGGTCTGGGCGCTGGAGCGCGGATCGCGCAGCGGGCGCGTGGCCTACCAGTTCGCCCGAGACTGGGCGGGCCGGCACCCGGCCTGATGGGCGTGCTCGTCGCCGACCGCGAGCGGCCCCGCGAAGGCGGGCCCGATCGCCAGCACGTGGAGGTCGCGGTCGGCGTGCTGGTGCGTGCCGACGGCCGCTTCCTGCTCACCAGTCGGCCCGCCGGCAAGGTTTACGCAGGTTACTGGGAGTTCCCCGGCGGCAAGGTGGAGACGGGCGAGACGGTCGAGGCGGCGCTGCGGCGAGAGCTGATTGAAGAGATCGGCGTGGTCATCGGCCAGGTCCATCCCTGGCGCGTCGAGGTGGTCGACTACCCGCACGCTCTCGTGCGCCTGAACTTCTGCAAGGTGTTCGAGTGGGAAGGCGAGCTCCACATGCACGAGGGTCAGAGTTGCGCGTGGGAGGTATTGCCCGTTCAGGTCCGTCCCGTGCTGCCGGGCACGGTGCCGGTGCTGGCGTGGTTTGCGCAGGAGCGGGGCTTCACCGGCCAAACGCACTCGACGGGCTGACGCTACTGAACCTTCGGGTCTCCGAACGGCTGGTCGTCCGGCGGCGAGTCATCCGGCACGCGAAAACTTTCGCTCGCCCAGGCGCCGAGGTCCAGGTTCTTGCAACGCTCGCTGCAGAACGGACGCCAGCGGTTCTCGGGCGCGTAGAGGCTTTCGCCTCCGCACTGCGGGCAGGTGACCACGCGGGCCTTCCTCTTTCCACCTTCCTGCATGGCCTGGCTCAGGAGCAGAGAGTGAGTTCGAGCTCGGCGCTTTCGTTGCTGGCGTGCAGCCGGTCGCTGCCTTCCTGGCGCATCAGGCGCACCGAGACCATCAGGCGATTGCCGCTGATCTCCGGGACCAGCCGCCGCGTCGGATCGATGCGCAGACGCAGCAGCTGGAACGTGCGGCCTTGGGGCAGCGTCTGCTGGAAATGGCCGTCCACGGCCATCACCTTCTGAGGCGTGCCCGAGTCGCGCAGCAGCTTCAGCAGCAGGTGCACCGATTCTGCAAGCGTGCCGAGCGGCCGTGTCCAGCGCGCGAGGTCCGCGCGGCGGGTGTCCGCATCGAGCTTCTGCCACGCGTAGTAGGCCGGCAGGTCGAACTCGCAGGTGCCGCCGGGAATGCCGATGCGGCTGCGGATGCTCATCAGCCACTCGTTGTCGGTCAGCGACTGCCCAGCCTTGCCGGGGACGTTGTTCAAGGAGTTGAAGCAGCCGTCGAGACTGCCCACCACTTCGTCCAGCACGGCTTCGGCGATGGCGGGGTTGCCGCGATAGCTGTTCAGGACGCCCTTCTGCTTCTCCAGGTCCTTCATCACGTCGGACTTGAGGTCGGCGCGCGCCGCCACGTCCATCACTTCGAAGATGGTCGCAAGTGCGTAGTGGTGGTCGAGCGGGTGCTCGCGGGGAACCAGCTCACCGAGGCGCCGGAACAGGTGCTCGAGGCGCAGGTACGTACGGATGCGTTCGTTGAACGGGTATTCGTAAAGGATCACACTGGGCGGCTGGATCGGGATTGCGCGTCCGCGCCATCATAGCCCGAAGCCCCTGGCGACCTGCTCCACTCGAGCCTCCAGCTGCTCGAGCGAAAGTCCCTCGTTGAAGATCACGATGTCGGCGGCGGCCAGGCGGAGCGCGCGCGGCGCCTGGGCCGCGATGATGGTTTCCACCTGCGCCGGCTTGAGCCCGCTGCGGGCCACCACGCGCGCCACCTGCGTGGCCGCGTGACAGTCCACCACCAGCACCTTGTCGACCTGGTTGCGCCAGCGGCCCGACTCGACCAGCAGCGGGATGTCGAACACGATGCAGCGTGTGCCGCCCTGCAATGCGGCCTGCACCTGTCGCTCGACGTCCGCGCCCACCAGCGGATGGATGATGGCTTCCAGGTCGCGCCGCGCCTGCGGGTCGGCATAGGCGGCAGCGCGCATGCGCTCGCGATCGAGCGCGCCGTCGGTCGAGATGAATTCGGGGCCGAAGCGCCGGCTGATCGCGGGGATCGCACTGCCGCCGGCCGCCGTCGTCGCACGAGAGATCGCATCGGCATCGATCACGGAAGCGCCCCGCGCCTGGAGCATCTGCAGCACCGTGCTCTTGCCGCTGCCGATGCCTCCGGTCAGGCCGATGCGCACGGCGGCCACGTCAGAGCCCGATGACTTCCAGGATCGAGGAAGGCCCGAACAGGAGTGCAGTGAGGCCCGCCCCGGCGAGGAAGGGACCGAAGGGAATCGCGCCGCCTTCACGCAGGTTGTCGCTGAACTTCATGGCGATGCCGATGATGGCACCGATCACGGAGGCCATGAGGATGATGGGCACCAGCGCCTGCCAGCCGAACCAGGCGCCCAGGGCCGCGAACAGCTTGAAATCGCCGTAGCCCATCCCTTCCTTGCCGGTGAGCAGCTTGAAACCTTGGTACACCAGCCAGAGTGACACGTAGCCCGCCGCCGCGCCCCAGACCGCTTGCTGCAGCGGCACGCCCGTCCAGCGCAGCGCCGATGCGATCAGCCCGGCCCAGACCAGCGGCAGCGTGATGTCGTCCGGCAGCAGCGTGGTGTCCCAATCGATCATCGCGAGCGCCACCAGAGCCGCCGCGAAGCCGCACCAGGCCAGACCGGTCCAGCTGACGCCCCACTTCCAGCCGCAGAAGGTAAACAGTCCGGCGGTGGCGATCTCGACCAGGGGATAGCGCGCCCCGATCCGCGTGCCGCACTCCGAACACTTCCCGCGCAGCGCGAGGTAGCTCAGCACCGGGATGTTCTCGTACCACCGGATCAGGTGCCCGCACTGGCGGCAGCGCGAGCGCGGATGCATCAGGTTGAATGGCTCCGCGGGTTCCGGCGACTTGCCTACCAGTTCGGCGCAATCCGCGGCCCACTGCCGCTCCAGCATCTTCGGGAGGCGGTAGATGACGACGTTGAGGAAGCTGCCAACCAGCAGCCCGAGGACGCCGGCCAACGCGGCGTCCATCCCCGGGGAAAGCAACATCAGACGACTTGGCCGAGCTTGAAGATGGGCAGGTACATCGAGACGACGATGCCGCCGATGAGGCCGCCGAGGAACACGATGATGATCGGCTCCATCAGGCTCGACAGGCCGGCGACCATGTCGTCGACCTCGGCCTCATAGAAGTCGGCCGCCTTGCCCAGCATGTGGTCGATGGAGCCGGACTCCTCGCCGATCGCGCACATCTGCAGGACCATGGTCGGGAAGCAGTTGGCGTTGGTCATCGCGGCCGTCAGGCTGGTGCCGGTGGAGACCTCCTGCTGGATCTTCTCGGTCGCCGTCACGTAGAGGGAGTTGCCGGAGGCGCCGCCCACGGAGTCGAGCGCTTCAACCAGAGGCACGCCCGCGGCGAACATGGTGGCCAGGGTGCGCGTCCAGCGGGCGATGACCGACTTGTAGACCAGGTCGCCGAACACGGGCAGCTTGAGCATGAGCCGGTCCATGAACTGCTGGACCTTCTCGTTGCGCTTCCACGCCTGCATGAAGAAGTAGAAGCCGCCACCGATCCCACCGAAGATGACGTACCAGTACTTGATGAAGAGTTCGCTCATTCCGATCACGAACAAGGTCGGCGCGGGCAGGTCGGCACCGAACGACTTGAACACCTCCTTGAACGCCGGAATGACGAAGATCATGATGACCGAAACCACCACGAAGGCCACCACCACGACGGAGATCGGGTACATCAGGGCCGACTTGATCTTCGACTTGATGGCTTCGGTCTTCTCCATGTAGATCGCAAGCCGGTCGAGCAGCGATTCCAGGATACCGGCGGCCTCGCCGGCCTCGACGAGGTTGCAGTAGAGGTTGTCGAAGTACAGCGGGTACTTGCGAAACGCGGCCGACAGGGACGTGCCCGTCTCCACGTCCGCGCGGATGTCGTTCAGCAGCTTGGACACGCTGGCATTCGCATTGCCACGGCCGACGATGTCGAACGACTGCAGGAGCGGCACGCCGGCCTTCATCATGGTGGCCAGCTGGCGCGTGAAGATGGCGATGTCCTTCGGCTTGATCTTCTGTCCGGACCGCATGCGGCGCTTGCGGACCTTGATCGGCGTGACACCCTGCCGCCGAAGGGCGGACAGGACCTGGTTTTCGCCGCTGGCGCGGGTTTCGCCGCGGACGGACTTGCCGTTGCGGTCGCGCCCCTCCCACTCGAATACGAATTCGGTGACCTTGCCTGCTGTTGCCGTCGCCATGCGCTACTCCTCTGGTTCCCTTGCCGATGGCTATTCGTTCGTGCAGCCGAGCACTTCCTCGAGCGAGGTGACGCCCAGCCTTACCTTGTGGAGCCCGGACTTGCGCAGGCTCTTGACGCCCTCGCGCTCCGCCTGCTCGGCAATCTCCATCGAGCTGCCGTCGCGCAGGATGATGCGCTGGATCTCGTCGCTGATCGGCATGACCTGGTAGATGCCGACCCGGCCCTTGTAGCCGTTGTTGCAGGCGTTGCAGCCGACCGGGCGGTACGGCGTCCAGGTGCCGTCGACTTCCTCTTCGGAAAAGCCCGCGTCGAGCAGCGTCTCGTGCGGGATGTCCGCCGGCTGCTTGCAGTTGACGCACAGCCTGCGGGCCAGGCGCTGGGCGGTGATCAGGATGACGCTGGACGCGATGTTGAACGGCGCGATGCCCATGTTGCGCATCCGCGTGAGCGTGGTCGGCGCGTCGTTCGTGTGCAGCGTGGAGAGCACCAGGTGGCCCGTCTGGGCCGCCTTGATGGCGATGTCGGCGGTTTCCAGGTCGCGGATTTCGCCGACCATGATGACGTCCGGGTCCTGGCGCAGGAACGACTTGAGCGCTGCGGCGAACGTCAGCCCCGCCTTCTCGTTCACGTTGACCTGGTTGACGCCGGGCAGGTTGATTTCGGACGGGTCTTCCGCGGTGGAGATGTTCACCCCGGGCTTGTTCAAGATGTTCAGGCAGGTGTAGAGCGACACCGTCTTGCCCGAGCCGGTCGGGCCGGTGACCAGCACCATGCCGTACGGGCGGCTCACCGCGTTGAGCAGCCGTTCCTTTTCCTCGACCTCGTAGCCGAGCGCATCGATGCCCAGCTTGGCACTGCTCGGATCCAGGATACGGATCACGATCTTCTCGCCGAACAGCGTGGGCAGCGTGCTGACGCGGAAGTCGATCACACGGTCCGGACCGACCTTGAGCTTCATGCGCCCGTCCTGCGGCACCCGCTTCTCGGAGATGTCCATCCGCGAGATGACCTTGATGCGCGAGGCGAGCTTGTCCTTGATGGCAACGGGCGGCGAGGCGATCTCCCGCAGTTCGCCGTCGATGCGGAAACGAACCCGGTAATTGTGCTCGTACGGCTCGAAGTGCAGGTCCGACGCCCGCATGCTGAAGGCGTCGAGCAGCATCTTGTGCAGGAACTTGACGACCGGTGCGTCATCGACGTCGGAGCTCGCGGAGCTCTTGTCGTCCTCGTCGATGACCGACTCGTCCATGGTGGACTCGTCGAACTCGAAGTCCTCGCCGACGATGCTCTCCATCGCCTGGCTGGCGCTGGCGGAGGTCGCTTCGACCATCCGGGTCAGCTTGTCGTACTCGGCGATGACCCAGTCCACGCCCATCTGCGTGGCGAACTTGATCTTGTCGGCGGTCTGCTGGTCGGACGGGTCGGCGGTGGCGACGATCAGGCGGTTATTGCGCTTGGAAAGCACCACCACGCGGTATTGCTGGCACAGCTTGACGTCCAGCAGGTTCTTGGGCAGGCGCTGCACGTCGACCGCGTCGAGGTCCAGCAGCGGAGCGCCGAACGCCGAGGACATCGTGTGCGCCAGGTCAGCCGCGGATACAGCCCCCGAGCCTGTCAGTTCGGCGATGAAGCTGCTGCGGTTGGCCTGCGCCTTGCGATACAGCTCCTCGGCCGACTTCTGTCCGAGCTTGCCGGCGGACACCAAGGCCCGTGCCAGGCCGGGGAGGGCAAGCGAGGCTGGTTCGGACAGTCCGGGATCGGCGGCGGCCATGCGTGGTTGGTAAATCACGCCCTCGCCGGCAAGCCGGACAAAGGCCAGCTGATCATCTCCTAAAGCCCAACCGGTGTAAATCTTGCTGTGGTAGGCGCGCGAATGTCGCGCCAGCCCGCTGGGCAGGAGTTCACGGGTGGGGAAGGGAAACTGGTCGGGGTGAGAGGATTCGAACCTCCGGCCTCTACGTCCCGAACGTAGCGCTCTACCAGGCTAAGCTACACCCCGATTGCCGCTTGCGAGAAGCGCCGGCTGATCTTGCGAATCAGTTGCGACGCCCAAGCAGCTGAGCCGCCAATTGTACCAAACCATCGGAGTACTCGTTGCGCGGCAGCTGTTGCGCGCATCCGATCGCGCGCTGCGCTTCCGCGGCGGCGGCCGCGCGGGTCACGTCCAGCGCGCCGGTCTGGCGCACGACGGCCACGATCGCATCGAGTTCCTCCACCGCGCCGTGCTCGATGGCGTGCTTGATCAGATCTCGTTGTTCCGCGGTGCCGCGCTCCATCGCGGCGATCAGGGGCAGCGTGGCCTTCCCCTCGCGCAAATCGTCACCCAGGTTCTTCCCCATCTCCTGCGCGTCGCCGTCGTAATCGAGAACGTCGTCGATCACCTGGAACGCCGTGCCCAGCGCCTGGCCATAGGACGCGCAGGCTTCCTCCAGTTCCTTCGGCGCGCGTGCCAGCACGGCGCCGAGCCGCGCGCTGGCCTCGAACAGCTTGGCGGTCTTGGAGCGGATCACGCGAAGGTAGCCCGCCTCGTCGAGTGAGGCGTCGTGCATGTTCATCAGCTGCAGGACCTCGCCTTCGGCGATCACGTTCGTGGCGTCGGCCAGGATGGCCATGATGCGCATGTCGTTCGCTTCCAGCATCATCTGGAACGCCCGCGAATAGAGGAAGTCGCCCACCAGCACACTGGCGGGGTTGCCGAAGCTCTCGTTGGCCGTGGCGCGCCCCCGGCGAAGCGTGGATTCATCCACGACGTCGTCGTGCAGCAGCGTGGCGGTGTGGATGAACTCCACGACGGCAGCGAGATTGAAGCGCTGTTCGCCGCGAAAGCCGAGCGCGGCGCTCACCAGCAGCAACAGCGCGGGCCGCAGCCGCTTGCCGCCGGCGGAGATGATGTAGCGCGAGACCTGGCCGACCAGCGGCACCCCGGAATCGAGTCGGCGCGCGATGACCGCGTCCACCTCGAGCATGTCATCGGCGATCAGGGAAAGCACCGGGCCGGTGCTGGTAGGGGGAGAGGTCAAGGCGGTACGGCGGTTGCGTGGCGATTATAGGAAGCGCCCCTTGGCAACCTCGGCCGCCCGGCCCGGCCCATTGGTGAGTAACCGCAAACTATGCTATAGTCGAGGGCTCTCCGGGAAATCCGTCCCGGGGTACTTCCCATTCGAGAGGTCTCACATGTACGCGGTCATAAAAACCGGCGGCAAGCAGTATCGCGTTGCTTCCGGCGAAAAGATCAAAGTAGAACAGATTGCTGCGGACGTAGGCCAGGAAATCGTGCTCGATCAGGTGCTGGCTGTCGGTAACGGCGGCGACCTGAAGATCGGCAGTCCCCTGGTGTCCGGCGCCACCGTCAAGGCCACGATCGTGGCCCACGGCAAGCACGACAAGGTGCGCATCTTCAAGATGCGCCGCCGCAAGCACTACCAGAAGCGCCAGGGCCATCGCCAGCAGTTCACCGAGCTGCAGATCGGCGCCATCGCCCTCTAACCAGGAGCAGCAGACATGGCACAGAAAAAAGGCGGCGGCTCTACGCGCAACGGGCGGGATTCCCAGCCCAAGATGCTCGGCGTCAAGGCGTTCGGCGGAGAGCTGATCAGCGCCGGCTCCATCATCGTGCGCCAGCGCGGCACCAAATTCCATCCCGGCACCAACGTCGGCCTGGGCAAGGACCACACGCTCTTCGCGCTGGTCGACGGCCACGTCCAGTTCGCCACCAAGGGCTCGCTGAACAAGCAAACGGTCAGCGTCATCCCGGCGGCCTGAGTTAACCTCGGGCCATCCGGCAAGGACAAAGCCCCGACTTGTCGGGGCTTTGTTTTTCCAGGCTTGCAATCATGAAATTCGTCGACGAAGCCTTCATCGACGTCGCCGCCGGCGACGGGGGGAACGGCTGCGTCTCGTTCCGCCACGAGAAGTACAAGGAGTTCGGCGGCCCGAACGGTGGCGACGGCGGCCGCGGCGGCCATGTCTACGCGGTGGCCGACCCGAACCTCAACACGCTGGTGGACTACCGCTTCTCGCGCCGCCACGAGGCCAAGCGCGGCGAGCACGGGATGGGCTCGGACATGTTCGGCGCCGCCGGAGCAGACATCACGCTGAAGATGCCGGTGGGCACCATCATCAGCGACGCCGAAACCGGCGAGGTGTTGCACGAGCTGCTCACCCCCGGCGAGACCATCGTGCTGGCCAAGGGTGGCGACGGCGGCTTCGGCAACATGCGGTTCAAGAGCTCGATCAACCGCGCCCCGAGGCAGAAGACGCCCGGCTGGCCCGGCGAGAAGAAGAACCTGAAGCTCGAACTGAAGGTGCTCGCGGATGTCGGCCTGCTCGGCATGCCCAACGCAGGCAAGTCGACGCTGATCTCGGCCATCTCCAACGCACGGCCCAAGATCGCCGACTATCCCTTCACCACGCTGCATCCCAACCTGGGTGTCGTGCGGGTGGGCCCGGAGCAGAGCTTCGTGGTCGCGGACGTCCCCGGCCTGATCGAGGGTGCCGCCGAGGGCGCCGGCCTGGGCCACCAGTTTCTGCGGCATTTGCAGCGCACGCGTCTGCTGCTGCACCTCGTGGATCTGGCACCTTTCGACGAGGCCGTCGACCCGGTGGCGCAAGCCAAGGCCATTGTCGCGGAATTGAAGAAATACGACCAGGCCTTGTACGAGAAGCCGCGCTGGCTGGTGCTGAACAAGATCGACATGATCCCCGCGGACGAGCGCGACGCGCGCGTCAAGGACTTCGTCAAGCGCATGCGCTACAAGGGCCCGGTGTTCCGCATCTCGGCCCTGACGCGCGAAGGCTGCGAAGAGCTGGTCAAGGGCGTTTACCAGCACGTGAAGGCGCAGCAGACGCGCGAGAACGAACCGGCCGAAGTCGATCCGCGGTTCGCGGCGGCAGACCAGGAGCAGGGAAAGGGCGGGGCATGAGTGCCGCGATCGAGACTCCTGGGCTCGAGCATCAGGACCTGCTGCGCGGCGCCCGCCGCATCGTCGTCAAGGTCGGCTCCAGCCTCGTCACCAACGAAGGCCGCGGCCTCGACGAGCAGGCGATCGGCGAGTGGTGCCGCCAGCTCGCAACGTTGGCTCGCGAGGGTCGCGAAGTGATCATGGTGTCCAGCGGCGCGATTGCCGAAGGCATGAAGCGCCTCGGTTGGAATTCGCGTCCTCACGAGCTCAATGAACTCCAAGCCGCCGCCGCCGTCGGCCAGATGGGCCTCGCCCAGATGTACGAAACCAAGCTGCGCGAGAACGGCCTCGGGTCGGCGCAGGTGCTGCTCACGCATGCCGACCTGGCCGACCGCGAGCGCTATCTCAACGCGCGCTCGACGCTGCTCACGCTGCTGGGGCTGCGCGTGCTGCCGGTCATCAACGAGAACGACACGGTCGTCAACGACGAGATCAAGTTCGGCGACAACGACACGTTGGGCGCGCTCGTCGCCAACCTCGTCGAAGCCGACGTGCTGGTGATCCTCACGGACCAGCGGGGTCTGTACAGCGCGGACCCGCGCAAGGATCCGCAGGCCCGCTTCGTCCACGTCGGCCGCGCGGGAGATCCGGCGCTCGAAGCCATGGCGGGCGGCGCAGGCTCCAGCATCGGCAAGGGCGGAATGATCACCAAGATCCTCGCCGCCAGGCGCGCGGCGCGCTCCGGCGCGTCGACGGTGATCGCGTGGGGCCGCGAGCAGGACGCGCTGCTGCGCCTTGCCGCCGGCGAGCCGATCGGCACGCTGCTGGTGGCGCCCACGCAGAAAAGCCAGGCGCGCAAGCGCTGGATGGCCGACCACCTGCAGCTGCGCGGCGCGGTCATGGTGGACGACGGCGCGGTGGCGAAGCTGGTGCGCGAAGGCAAGAGCCTGCTGCCGATCGGCATGACCGCGGTGGAAGGCGAGTTCTCGCGCGGCGATGTCATCGCGGTGCGCGATCCCGCAGGTGGGGAGGTCGCGCGCGGCCTGGCCAACTACGCCAGCGCCGAGGCGCGGTTGTTGTGCCGCAAGCCTTCGAGCGAGATCGAGAAGCTGCTCGGGTACATGGCCGAGCCGGAGATGATCCACCGCACCAACTTGGTCCTCACCCGCTGAGGACCGAGGCCCGCGTCAGCGCACCTCGTTGCGGAAACGGTAGTTGCCGGAGCTGCCCAGGTCGCGCGCGATCTGATCGGGCGAGCGGTTGGTTCCTCGGCCCACGCACGCGCCATTGCGGGCGATCGCGAGACTGTGGAGCGTAGAGGCGCTGCCGTGCAGCGGTTTCCAGTCCGCGTCTCGCACGGGCACCCACTTGTCGCCTGAGTTGCGGGCGTACAGCTTCACTTCCGCGGTGTTGCACCTCACGCCTTCGTACAGGGCGTTGACGGCGCCGCCTTCACCACGGGCCACGACCACATAGCGCACCACGCCGTCGTTGCCGATGCGGATGGAGGCCGGGTCGACGCCCCAGCGCAGCACCGAGCTGCTGATCTCGAGCGGCACCAGTTGCTCGGTCTTGAGCGCGGGCGGGGGAGGAGCCTCGGCCTCCTTCCAGTCCGGATCGACATCGGTGATCTGCGCGTGCGCGGCCACGCACCCGATGCCCAGGACAAGCAGCGCGACGTTTCGTCGCGCCGCCTCAAGGCGCACGGTTGCCTTCGTGGGCGTTCTTCAGTGCGGCTTGCGGATCGGGCTCGAAGGTGGCGCCCGGCGGCAGCTCGAAGCTCGGACCGGGCAGGGGCTCGCCGTGCTGTTCATGCGGCCCCGCGGGATCGCGCGAACGCATGCCGCCGCGCAGGTAGCGATTGCGATGGTCGTGCCGCGGCACGAAGCGCGCCAGTTCAGTCAGCGCCATCTCGTACACGCCGCGCTTGAATTCGACCACGACGTCCAGCGGGACCCAGTAGTCGTTCCAGCGCCAGGCGTCGAATTCGGGATGGTTGGTGGCGCGCAGGTTCAGGTTCCAGTCCTGGCCCGTGAGCTGCAGCAGGTACCAGATCTGTTTCTGGCCCTTGTAGTGTCCGCGTGCATCGCGACGGATGTAGCGGTCCGGCACTTCGTAGCGCAACCAGTCGCGCGTGCGGGCGATGATGCGCACGTGTTCGGGCTTGAGCCCGATCTCTTCGTGCAACTCGCGGTACATCGCCTGTTCGGGCGTCTCTCCGCGATCGATCCCGCCTTGCGGAAACTGCCAGCTGTGGGTGCGGATTCGCTTGCCCCAGAACACCTGGTTTTTCTGGTTGAGCAGGATGATGCCGACGTTGGGCCTGAAGCCGTCCCGGTCAAGCATAATCAAACCCCAAACTTTTGAACTGAGTCCATTATGCACGCCGCCCTGCGCGTGCGCCAAGAACTCAGCCGTCCCGCGCCCGCCCGTTCTCCCCCGAATGAAAGCCTCCCAGTTCCTGATTTCCACGCTCAAGGAAGCGCCCGCCGATGCCGAGGTGGTGAGCCACCAGCTGATGATGCGGGCGGGCATGGTCAAGAAGCTGGGGGCGGGCATCTACACGTGGATGCCCATGGGGCTTCGCGTCGTGCGCAAGATCGAAGCCATCGTGCGCGAGGAGATGAACCGCGCCGGCGCGGTGGAACTGCTCATGCCCGTGGTGCAGCCCGCGGAGTTCTGGCAGGAGACGGGCCGCTGGTCCAAGATGGGCCCGGAGCTGATGCGGGTGAAGGACCGCCACGAGCGCGACTTCATCATCCAGCCCACGAGTGAAGAAGTCGTCACCGACGTCGCGCGGCAGGAACTCCGCAGCTACAAGCAGCTGCCGAAAAACCTGTATCACATCCAGACGAAGTTCCGCGACGAGCGGCGGCCGCGTTTCGGCGTGATGCGCAGCCGCGAGTTCATCATGAAGGACGCGTACAGCTTCGACCGCGACGCCGCCAGCTCCAAGGCGAGCTACCAGGCGATGGCCCGGGCCTACCGCGCGATCTTCGACCGCTTCGGCCTGCGCTACCGCGCCGTCGCGGCCGACAGCGGCGCCATCGGCGGCGACCTCTCCGAGGAGTTCCAGGTCATCGCCGCGACGGGCGAGGACGCCGTGGTGTATTGCCCCGAGAGCGAATACGCCGCCAACATGGAGAAGGCCGAGGCCCGCGCGCCCGCGGGCCCGCGTCCCGCACCGGCGCAGCGCATGGAGAAGACGCCGACGCCCGGCAAGAGCACCTGCCCGGACGTGGCCCAGTTCCTCGGCATCCCGTTGCAGCGCACGGTCAAGTCGCTGGTGCTGGCCACCGACGGCGTCGACGACAACGGCCGTCCGCCCGGCACGCAGGTCTGGCTGCTGCTGCTGCGCGGCGACCACGACATGAACGAGATCAAGGTCGGCAAGGTGCCCGGCTTGGACGCGGGCTTCCGCTTCGCCACCAACGCCGAGATCGTGGATCGCTTCGGCACGCCCCCGGGCTACCTTGGCCCCATCGGCACGAGGAAGCCCGTGCGCGTGGTCGCCGACCGCGAGGTCGCCGTGATGGCCGACTGGGTCTGCGGCGCCAACGCCGAGGGGTACCACCTCACCGGCGTGAACTGGGGCCGCGACCTGCCCGAGCCCGATGCGGTCGCGGACCTGCGCAACGTGGTCGAAGGCGACCCATCACCCGACGGCGAGGGTCGCCTGGTCATCGAGCGCGGCATCGAGGTGGGCCACGTGTTCTACCTCGGCACCAAGTACAGCGCGCCGATGGAGGCCAGCTTCCTGGACGAAAACGGCAAGCCCCAGCTGATGGAGATGGGCTGCTATGGCATCGGCATCACGCGGCTGCCGGCCGCCGCCATCGAGCAGAACAACGACGCCAGAGGGATCATCTGGCCCGACGCGATCGCGCCCTTCACGGTGGTGGTCTGCCCGATCGGCATGGACCGCAGCGCCGAAGTGCGCGCGGCCGCCGAAAAACTGCACGACGAACTCGCCGCCGCCGGCGTGGACGTGATGCTGGACGACCGCGGCGAGCGCCCCGGTGCCATGTTCGCGGACTGGGAACTGATCGGCGTGCCGCACCGCGTCGTCATTTCCGATCGCGGCCTCAAGGAAGGGCAGCTCGAATACCAGCACCGGCGCGATGCGGCCGCCACCAAGGTGCCCGCGGGCGAAGTCATGGCCTTCCTGCGCGGCCGCCTGCAGGCGTGATCGCGCGGCGCGCCGCGCTCGCGCTGCTCGCGGCGGGGCCGTTCGCGGCGACGAGTGCGCGCGCCGGCGGGCAGATCGAGGAACCGCTGGCCGACTCGGTGCGCACCGCTCTGAGTTCGGCCATCGCCAACTCGGCGCCGCCGGTTCCCGATTTCACCGACACCGAATCGCGTCTCGCCTACCTGCGCTGGCTCGGCGCGATGAGTCCCCGCCTGTTGCGACGCAAGGTGGACTGGCAGGAGCGCAAGGAATTCCTGCAGACCGTCTGGTACGAGAGCAAGCGCGCGGGCCTCGATCCGGGCCTGGTGCTGGGATTGATCCAGGTGGAAAGCGCCTTTCGCAAGTTCGCGGTCAGCAGCGTAGGAGCGCGCGGCTACATGCAGGTGATGCCGTTCTGGAGCCGCCTGATCGGCGACGGCGATGCGGGCAGGCTGTTCCACATGCAGACCAACCTGCGTTTCGGCTGCGTGATCCTGCGCCACTACATCGACCGCGAGCGCGGCGACTTGTTCATGGCCTTGGGTCGTTACAACGGCAGCCGCGGCAAGCCGCAGTACCCGAACGCGGTGTTCGCGGCCGCGAAGCAGTGGCGCTTCATCGACACCACGCCGCCCAGGGGCGAGGACCCGGCACTGCGAGCCGGCGGCGGCCCGACCTGAACCCTTACTGCACGAAGCCGATCTTGCCCTTGCCCGACGCGGGCTTGGGCAGGTCTTCCACCGCGATCTCGCTGCGCTGGTCCAGGCGGGCATTGCCGAAGCCGGTCATGAGCGCGCGGCGCATGTCGCGCGGCGCCAGTTCGGCCAGCTGGTCGAGCAGGTCGTCCGACGGCTCGGGCTCGAAGCGCGCGCCCCAGCCATGCTCGCACCGGATCGAGACGTAGAGGTTGCGCGCGATCTGCCGGGCTGCTTCGAAAGAGGGCGCTTCGATCTCGAACACGTTCATCCGGTTGAGGATGGGCTCCGGAATGCAGCGCTCGTCGTTGGCGGTCATGATCCAGATGACCTGGCTCGCATCGATCGCCACCTCGGCGAACTCGTCCATGAAGGTCTGCGCGGTGTCGTGCTCCAGCAGGCCGTAGAGCGCGCCGAGGGGGTCGTACTGCGCATCGGCGGCCGCCTTGTCGATCTCGTCGACCACGATCACCGGGTTGGCGTACTGGCCGTCGACGATCGCCTCGAACACCTTGCCCGGCTTGGCGCCTTTCCACTGCGACGAAGCACCTGACAGCAGCCAGCCCGCGGTCATGGAACTCATGGGCACCAGGCTCATTCCGGTGCCCAGCAGGTCGGCCAGCTTGCGCGCGAAATGGGTCTTGCCGATGCCCGGCGGACCCAACAGCAGCATCGGCGTGACTTCCAGGCCGTCCCGGCTGTCCTGCGACAGCGCCACGTGGCGCTTCACGTCGTCGAGCGCATCGGTGAAGTTGGGCAGCTGCTCGTAAAGCGCCGCCATGTCGGGGACGCCGCTGGGCTTGACCTGGAAGCGCTCCGGCCCGCGCTCGAGCATGCGCTCGTACGTCGTGCGCAGGTTCTCATGTTCCTTGTTGGGCAGCTTGGCGAGCTTGCGCTCGACGTCATGCGGACGGAAGACGTTCCGCAGGTTGGCGATGGGAAGCTTGAACGAAGACGATTGGTGGGGCACCAGACTGCGGCTGTCCATGCTCGCTGCTCCTTCACGACTGCTGTGTTCATTCCAGCATAAGCCGTGCCAGAGCGCAATCGAGTCGGGCCGCTGCCGCGACCACTGTCAGGTTTTTGCCGATGTGTTTGGCAGCCGAAAGAGGCGGGCTGCTGAGGTGCGCCCTCAGGCGCGCGGCGTGGTGGCGCCCAGCACCTGCTGCAACTCGCCGCTCTGGTACATCTCCATCATGATGTCCGAGCCGCCGATGAATTCGCCGCGCACGTACAGCTGAGGAATCGTCGGCCAGTTGCTGTATTCCTTGATGCCCTGGCGGATCTCGTCGTCCTCCAGCACGTTCACGGTGGTCAGCGCCTTCGGGTCGACGCCGCAGGCCTTCAGGATCTGGATCGCGCGGCCGGAGAAGCCGCACATCGGGAAGCTCGCGCTTCCCTTCATGAACAGCAGCACGTCGTTGGTCTTGACCAGCTGGTCGATGCGTTGCTGGGCGTCGCTCATGGGCAATCTCCTGGAATGGGGTGGGGCCGCAGTGCGGCACTTTGGGTCGGATTATCCCCGTTCAAGCCGGCCGCCGGAGCAGCGCTCGATGCCGGCCAGGTCGCGGCGGGAGCTGACGTCGGCAAAGCCCGCCGCCTCCAGCAGCCCACGCACCGCGGCCGCTTGATCCCACCCGTGCTCCAGCAGCAGCCAGCCGCCCGGCGCCAGGCAGCGGAGCGCCTGCTGCACGATGGCCCGCAGGTCATCGAGGCCGTCGGCCCCGGCCACCAGCGCCTGCCGCGGCTCGTGTTGCAAGGCGCGGAGGTGCTCGTCGCCTTCAGCGACGTAGGGCGGATTGGACACGATCAGGTCGTAGGGACCATCGCAGCCGGCGAGCCAGCGGCCATGCTTGAAGCGCAGGGGAAGGTTCAGTCGCGCCGCATTCTGCGAGGCGACGGACAAAGCATCGGCGCTCGCGTCGACTGCTTCCATGATCGCATCGCGCCTTCGATCGGCGATCGCCAGCGCGATCGCGCCGCTGCCCGTGCCGAGGTCGATCACGAGCGGCGCGCTGCGACCGGCCAGCACCTCCAGCGACCATTCGACCAGCGTCTCGGTTTCGGGCCGCGGCACCAGCACGCGCTCGTCCACCAGGAGGTCGAGCCCGAAAAACTCCTTGCGGCCCACCAGGTACGCGACCGGTTCGCCCGCGGCGCGCCGAGCGCACAGCGCCTCGAAAGCTCGCGCGACGTGAGGCGCCAGCGATTCGTCGTCGTGCGCCAGCAGCCAAGCCCGACCACCCGCGGGCCGCCGCAATGCATGCAGCATCAGCAACTGCGCATCGAGCCGCTCGATGCCGCCCGCGGCCGCCTGCCGCAGCGCCTGCGCGATGTTCATGCCGCGCCCACGCCCAGGCCGATCTCCAGTTCCTCCAGCTGTTCGGCCTTGCGGGCCAGGAGCAGGCCTTCGATCAGCTCGTCCAGCTCGCCTTCCATGACGAAGGGCAGCTTGTACAGCGTGAGGTTGATGCGGTGGTCCGTCACCCGGCCCTGGGGGAAGTTGTAGGTGCGGATGCGGTCGCTGCGGTCGCCGCTGCCGATCAGGCCCTTGCGAGTGGCCGCCTCTTTCGCGGCGCGCTCGCTGCGCTCCTTCTCGCGGATGCGCGCGGCCAGCACCTGCAGCGCCTTGGCCTTGTTGCGGTGCTGCGAGCGGTCGTCCTGGCACTCGGCCACGATGCCGGTGGGGATGTGCGTGATGCGCACCGCCGAATCCGTCTTGTTGATGTGCTGTCCGCCCGCACCGCTGGCGCGGAAGGTATCGATGCGCAGGTCGGCCGGATTGAGCTGGACCGCCTGTGCCTCGTCCGGCTCGGGCAGCGCGGCGACGGTGCACGCGCTGGTGTGGATGCGTCCCTGTGTCTCGGTGGCGGGCACGCGCTGCACGCGATGGCCGCCCGATTCGAACTTCAGCTTGCCGTAGACGCCGTCGCCGACCACGCGCACCACCACTTCCTTGAAGCCGCCGACTTCGCCCGCGCTTTCGCTCACCACCTCGCAGCGCCAGCCCTGGCGCTCCGCATACCGCGTGTACATGCGCAGCAGGTCTCCAGCGAAGAGCGCAGACTCGTCGCCGCCCGTGCCGGCGCGGATCTCGAGGAAGGTGTTGCGCACGTCGTCCGGGTCCTTGGGCAGCAGCAGCTTCTGCAGCTCGTCCTCCATCGCCGGCAACTCGGCTTCGATGGCCGCGACCTCCTCGCGCGCCATGTCGGCCATGTCGGCGTCGTCCAGCATCTCGCGCGCCTGCGCCAGGTCGCTCTCGCGCCGGCGGAACAGCTCGTAGCGGCCGGCGACGTCGCTGACCTCGGCGTGCTCGCGCGTGAGCGCGCGAAAGCGCTCCATGTCGTTGGCGACGTCCGGCTGCTGCAGGAAGAAGTCGAGTTCCTGCAGGCGGACCGGGTAGCGCTCGAGTTGCTGGCGGAGGAAGGGTTTCATGTGCGGGGAAAGGGGCTTCGACAGGCTCAGCCCGAACGGAGAAGCGGGCCGGCAGCGGCGACTCCGTCCGCCCCGAGCTTCACAAGGGCGGGGGAGCGCGAACGGCGCTAACGCTCCTTGCGCAGGAAGAAGTGTTCGATCGCGCTGCCGGCGCGGTGGCGCGCTTCGGCGTCGCCGGAATGCAGCTCGGCCATCGCGCCGTGCAGCATCTTCTGCGTCAGCCCGCGCGAGAGCGCCTCCAGCACGGCATCGACGTCCTCGCCCTTGGCCAGCAGCTTGCGCGCGCGGGCGATCTCCACTGCGCGCCACTCGTCGGCCTGCGCGTTCAGCTGCCGGATCAGGGGCACCGCGCCGCGCTGGTCCATCCAGTGCAGGAAGCTCTGGACGCCGGCATCGATGATCGCTTCGGCCTGCGCGACGGCGGCCTGCCGCTGCGCCTGTCCCGTCTGCACCACGTGCGCCAGGTCGTCGACGGTGTAGAGGTACACGTCTTCCAGCGCCTTCACCTCCGGTTCGATGTCGCGCGGAACGGCGAGGTCGACCATGAACATCGGCCGGTGCTTGCGCCGCTTGACCGCCCGCTCCACGGCGCCCAGGCCAATGATCGGCAGCTGGCTCGCGGTGGAACTGACGACCGCGTCGAATTCATGCAGCCGCTCGGGCAGGTCGGCCAGCCGCATCACTTCGCCGCCGAAGCGCGTGGCCAGCTTCTCGCCGCGCTCGAGGGTGCGGTTGGCGACGGCGATGTGGCGCGGATTCTTCGCGGCGAAATGGGTCGCCGCCAGCTCGATCATTTCGCCCGCGCCGACGAACAGCACGCAGATCTTGCCCAGGTCCTCGAACAGCTGGCCCGCGAGCCGCACCGCGGCCGCGGCCATGCTGATGGAATGCACGCCGATCTCGGTGGCGCTGCGCACTTCCTTCGCCACCGCGAAGGAGCGCTGGAACAGCTGGTTCAGCGTGGTGCCCAGCGCGCCCGCCTCGTCGGCCAGGCGCACCGCGTCCTTGAGCTGGCCGAGGATCTGCGCCTCGCCGAGCACCATCGAGTCCAGCCCGCTGGCCACGCGGAAGGCATGGCGGGCGGCCATGCCGTCGCGCAGCGTGTACGCGTGCGAGCGCAGCAGGGCGGGCGAGACGCCGCCTTGCTGCGCCAGCCATTCGATCGTGGGCTCCAGCCCGTGGTCGGGCCCGGCGCAGTAGATCTCGGTGCGGTTGCAGGTGGACAGGATGGCCGCTTCGGGCTGCCGTTCGAGCCGGCCGTGCAGGCTCTGCCGCAATTGCTGCAGCGTGGGCTGGATCTGGTCGAGGGCGAACGCGAACTTGCCCCGCAAGTCGAGCGGGGCTGTCGTGTGGTTGATGCCCAAGGCCCAGACTGCCATGGGTGAAATTATAAAATCCGTCGAGTTCACAAGCACTTAGCTGCAACCCAAGGACTTTCACCGGATGGGCCCGCTCGACTCCCTCACGCACCTGGCGGGTTTCCTGGCGCCGGCCGCCTTCCTCGCCCTCGTCCTGCCCGCCGCCTCGCGCCTCCTGCTGCGCCGCGGAGCAGGCGGCTATTGGCTGCAGGCCGCGCTGGTGTTCATCGCGGCCGCCGCCGTGCTGGCGGGCGGGCTGTGGTGGTTCGGACGCGACGGCAAGATGGCCACGTACGCGGCCCTGGCGCTGGCCGCGGCCACGGCGCAGTGGCTGGCCGCGCGGGCCTGGAAGTAGACGGCACCGTCATGCTCTTCCTGCTCTCGCCGGCCAAGACGCTCGATTACGAGACCCCGGTCGGCGACCTGCCGCACACGCTGCCGCAGTTCCTGCGCCAGTCGTCCCGCCTCATCGACGTGCTGCGCCGCCAGTCGCCGCGGCAGATCGGCGAAATGATGGACATCAGCCCGGCTCTTGCCGAGCTGAACGTGGCCCGCTATCGCGCCTGGTCGGATCGCTTCGACGAGCGCAACTCGCGCCAGGCCGTGCTGGCCTTCAACGGCGACGTCTACGACGGGCTCGCGGCCCGCACGCTCTCGCGAGCCGACCTCGACTGGGCCCAGCGCCACCTGCGCATCCTCAGCGGGCTCTACGGCGTTCTGCGCCCGCTGGACCTGATGCAGCCGTACCGCCTGGAAATGGGCACCGCGCTGCCCGTGGGCGCGGCACGCAACCTGTACCAGTTCTGGGGCGAGGACATCGCCGAGCACCTCAACCGTGAACTGGCGGCCGACGCGACCCCGGTCATCGTGAACCTGGCCTCGCAGGAGTACTTTCGCTCCGTCGACCTCGACCGGCTCAAGGCCCGCGTCATCGAATGCGTGTTCGAGGACTGGAAGGGCGGCGGCTACAAGGTCATCAGCTTCTTCGCCAAGAAGGCCCGCGGCCTCATGGCGCGCTACGCCATCCAGCAGCGCGTGCGCACCCCGCGGCGGCTGGAGGGTTTCGACTTCGAGGGTTACCGCTTCGACGCGCAGGCGTCGCAGCCCGACCGGCTGGTGTTCCGGAGGAAAATGCAGCCATGACGACCAAGACGCAACAGCAGATCACGCCCGAGCTGCGCCGCTGGATCGTGGAGCAGGCGCAGGCGGGCCACAGCGCCGAATCCGTGCTGCAGTCGATGCTCGCGTCCGGCTGGCAGGAGGAAGTCGCCATCGAGGCGATGGAAACCTCGCTGCGAAGCCACCTGGAGGCCAAGGCGGTGGCCGAAGGCCTGCCGCCGTCGGTGCCGGTGCCCGACCCGAGGCTGGACGACTCGCCGCTGTACGTCGATGGCGGCGACCGGCGCGTGCACATCCTGCAGAACATGTACAACCCGCGCGTCGTGGTGTTCGGCAACCTGCTCTCCGACCAGGAGTGCGACGAGCTGATCGCGCTGGCCAAGCCGCGCCTGGCCCGCTCGCTCACCGTGGCCACCAAGACCGGCGGCGAGGAGATCAACGACGACCGCACCAGCAGCGGCATGTTCTTCCAGCGAGGCGAGAACGACATCGTCCGCCGCATCGAGGCGCGCATCGCCAGGCTGGTGAACTGGCCCGAGGAGAACGGCGAGGGCCTGCAGGTGCTGCACTACCGCCCCGGCGCCGAATACAAGCCGCACTACGACTACTTCGATCCCAAGGAACCGGGCACGCCCACCATCCTCAAGCGCGGCGGGCAGCGCGTGGCCACGCTCGTGATGTACCTCGGCGAACCGGAAAAGGGTGGCGGCACCACCTTCCCCGACGTGCACCTGGAAGTCTTCCCCAAGCGCGGTCACGGCGTGTTCTTCAGCTACGAGCGGCCGCACCCGTCCACCCGCACGCTGCACGGCGGCGCGCCGGTGCTGGCGGGCGAGAAATGGATCGCCACCAAGTGGCTGCGGGAACGGCGCTTCGAGTGAGGCTCGCGCAAGTGCAGGGATCGCCCGCATGAGGGTGCAGGCCAACGGCATCCCGATCGAGGTCGAGGACACGGGCGAGGCCGGCCGGCCCGCCGTGGTGCTCGTCATGGGCCTGGGCATGCAGCTCGTGGCCTGGCCCGCCGCCTTCGTGGCGGGGCTGCAGGAAGCGGGTTATCGCGTCGTGCGCTTCGACAACCGTGACTCGGGGCTCTCGCGCCACTTCCACCACCTGGGCGTGCCCAACCTCATGCTGGCTTCGATGCGGCACCGCATGGGCTTGAGCGTGCAGGCGCCGTACACGCTCGAGGACATGGCGCACGACACGCTGGGCGTGCTCGACGCGCTCGGCATCGAGGCCGCGCACCTGGTCGGCGTCAGCATGGGCGGCATGATCGCGCAGCGCGTTGCGCTGGCCGCGCCGCAGCGCGTGCTGTCGCTCACCAGCATCATGAGTTCCAGCGGCGCGCGCTACCTGCCCGGTCCCAAGCCGCACGTCCTGCGCATCCTCATGAGCCGCGTTCCCGGCCGCGGCGAGGAAGCGATCGTGGAGCACTCGATGAAATTCCTGCGGGTGATCGCCAGCCCGGCGTTCCCGAGCGACGAGGAGGCCACGCGCGAACGCGTGCGCCTGGCGACCCGCCGCGCCTTCAATCCCACCGGCACGATGCGCCAGATGACGGCCGTCGCGGCCGACAACCGCCGGGCCGACGAACTGCCGCGCATCAAGGCGCCGACGCTGGTGGTGCACGGCCAGGACGACCCGCTCGTGCCTTTCGCCTGCGGCCACGACACGGCCCGGCGCATCCGCGGCGCGCGGCTGGTGGGCATCCCCGGCATGGGGCATGACCTGCCGCCCGGCGTGGTCGATCGCCTGCTGCATTCCATCGTGCCGCACCTGCGGCAGACTGCCGCCTGATGCAAGACAACACCCCGGGCGGGTCGCTGCTGGGCAAGCCCGCCGCCTACCGCGACCAGTACGCGCCCGAGTTGCTCTACCCGATTCCGCGCCTGGACAAGCGCCAGGAACTGGGCATCGACGGCCAGCCTCCGTTCTTCGGCGCCGACCTGTGGACGGCCTACGAATTGAGCTGGCTCACGCCGCGCGGCAAGCCGGTCGTCGCCATCGCGCACGTCACCGTACCCTGCGAGACGCCCAACATCGTCGAGAGCAAGTCGTTCAAGCTCTACCTCAACAGCTTCTCCAACACGCGCTTCGGTTCGGCCGGCGAAGTGCTCGCGCGGCTGCGCGGCGATCTCTCGGAGGCGGTGTGGCGCAACAGCGGCTCGTCCGGCTCGGTGGGCGTGCGCCTGCTCGCGCCCGACGTGTTCGACCAGGAACAGGTGCATGAGCTCGACGGCTTCAACCTGGACCGCCTCGACATCGAGTGCACCCACTACGAACCCGAGCCCTCGCTGCTGACCGCCGCATTCGACGAGCAGCCGGTCGAGGAAGTGCTGGTCAGCAACCTCCTCAAGAGCAACTGCCTGGTGACGGGCCAGCCCGACTGGGGCGCGGTGCAGATCCGCTACTCGGGGCCGCAGATCGACCAGGGCGGCTTGCTGCGCTACCTGGTGAGCTTTCGCAACCACAACGAATTCCACGAGCAGTGCGTGGAGCGCATCTTCATGGACATCCGCCGGCGCTGCCGGCCGGCCAAGCTGGCCGTCTATGCGCGCTACACGCGCCGCGGCGGGCTGGACATCAATCCCTTCCGCACCAGCCATCCGCTGGCGCTGCCCGCCAACATCCGCACGGCGCGCCAGTGAGCGCTAGCGCTGCTGCAGCCAGTCGCAGCGCAGCCTGCGTTTTCGGTGCAGGCGCGATCGCCAGGTCACATAAAGCTGAGGCGCGGCCATCCCCGCCAGGCACAGCGGCAGGGCCCACAGCGCGTCCAGGAGAAAAGCCGGCAGCCAGCCGATCCAGCCCATCAGCCACGCCGTGAGCACGGCGTCCCACAGGTGGTACTCCAGCGGCTGCGTGCGGCGGTGATCGACTTGCCAGCGCTTGATGCGCTGCATTTCGGCGAGTTGCATGGCGGCCTCTCGCGTTGATCGGCCAAGTCAATCTAGGCCCCACGAGGGCCCCGGTCAAGGAAAGCGCTCCGTCAGCCCTGGCGCTGGAACAGCGTCAGGCGCTGTTCGGCCGTGGTCTGCGCACCGTGCTTCGCGCTCAGCTGCACTTCGAAGCGCGTGCCGGGCGCATAGCGCTGCGGCCCGAAGTTCAGGCTGAAGTTGCCGTTCGCGTCGGCCTGCACGGTCTGCTCGGTGACCTGCTGCGCGACGGCCGCGCGCCCCGGGGCTGTTGGCGGCACGGCATTGACCTTGACCCGCACGTTCGCCCCCGGCGCCGTGCGGCCCTGCAGGACGAACTGGTTCGAATCGATGGCGCTGTTGGGTCCCGGGTTGGTGACCTGCAGCGTCAACGGACCGCTAGCGGGCATTCCCATCGGGGCGGCCGCGGGCCCCACTCCCCGAGCGGGCGCCTGGGCGGACATCGCCGATGGCTGCCCCATGGAAGCCCTCACCGACTTGTCCCCAGCGCGCAGCGTGGCGACGATGGGGCCGGGCCGCACGGTGTCGGTCCTGCGAACGGTGTAGTTCGCGACGTAGCGTCCCGGCTGCTCCTCCTGCATGACCAGCGGCTTGGGCAATCCCGGCACTTCGACCGAAACGTTCGCGCGCGGCGTTCCGTCGAGCGCGAACTTCAGTTCGGCGCCCGGCTCGATCCGATCCAGAGGCGCGAGCACGAACCGCTCGATCTTCGGCCCCGCGGCCCCCGCGGGAGCCCCACCCGGACCCGCAGCCTGCGCCGAGGCCTGCGGCGTGTTCGCATGCAGCAGCGCGAACGAGGACGGAAAGCTGAAGTTGGAGCTCGCGGTGTGGCCATTGCGCGTGAGGTTCGCGCGGATCAGCGCCTTGGGCTGAAGGCCGCGGTCGCTCTTGCGCACCACGTGGCTGCCGGTATAGAGGCCGGGCTCGCGTTCCGTGAGCGGCAGCGAGACCGTGCTGCCGGTCACCTGCACGCGCGCCGTCGACTTGGGCGTCCCGCGCACGGTGAATTCCAGCGTCGAACCGGGCGAAAGGCCGGCATCGGCATTGACTTCCAGGCCTTCGATCACCGGTGCTGCGGCCTGGCGTGTCTGCGCCTGGGCGGGCGGGACAAACGCAGCGCCGATCGGCACGAGCGTGGCGGAGAAGGCGAGGAGCAGGGTGGCCGGCAGGCGGCTGGGGGGCGTTGCGTACTTCATGGCATCGCGCTCTTGAGCATGGGAGCTTCAAGCTAGGGCGCGGCCGGAGGCCGGCCTGTAGGCCCTGCTCGGCGATTGCGGTAGGAGAGCTTTGAGGCGCGACTGCGCCCAGGTCTTCAGGGCTGCCCGAAGAGGTCCGGGATCGGCTCTGCCGCGAGCGCCACGGTGGGCGCCGGCGCCGGAGCCGCATTGGCTTCATCTTCACGGGCGAGCTTGCCCACGCGCACGCCCAGCAGTCGCAGCGGCTGCTTCAGCGGCACGCGCTTGAGGCACTGGCCGGCCACCTTGCGGATCGTCCTCGGATCGGCCGTGAACTGCTCGATGGTCTGGTCGCGCGTGGCGATGCGGAAGTCGTCGTAGCGCAGCTTGATGCCGATGGTCTTGCCCACGTAGCCCTTGCGCTGCAGGTCGTCCGCGACACGCTCGCAGAGGTCGGTGAAGATGGCGCCCAGCTCGGCTCGGTCGCGCACCGCATGCAGGTCGCGCTCGAACGTCGTCTCGCGGCTCATGGACACGGGCTCGCTCTCGGTGACCACGGGCCGATCGTCGCGACCCCACGCGGCGTCGTGCATCCAGGCGCCGGTGGCGCGGCCGAAATTGCCAATGAGCCAGTCCACGTCCTGGGCGGCGATGTCGCCGATGGTGCGCAGGTGCAGGCGGTGCAGCTTGGCTTCCGCCTTGGGACCGATGCCGTTGATCTTGCGCACGGGCAGCGGCCAGATGCGCGTCTGGACGTCGTCCTCGAAGATCACCGAGATGCCGTTGGGCTTGTTGAATTCGCTCGCCATCTTGGCGATCAGCTTGTTGGGCGCCACGCCGATCGAGCAGGTCAGGCCGGTGGCCTCGAAGATCGACTTCTGGATCAGGCGCGCCAGCACGCGGCCTCCTTCACGCTGGCCGCCCGGCACCTCGGTGAAGTCGATGTAGACCTCGTCGACGCCCCGGTCCTCCACCAGCGGCGCGATCTCGCGGATGACGGACTTGAAGGTGCGCGAGTAGCGGCGCACCTCGTCGAAGTCCACCGGCAGCACGATGGCCTGCGGGCACAGGCGCGCCGCCTTCATCATCCCCATCGCCGAACCCACGCCGAACTGGCGCGCGGGATAGGTCGCCGTGGTGATCACCCCGCGGCCGACGTAGTCCTTCAGCAGCGGAAAGGCCTCCGGCGGGATCTCCGACAGCGGCCGGTCGGCGAAGCGGTCGCGCAGCATCTCGTCGACCTTGCGGCGGCCGCCACCGATCACGACCGGCAGTCCCTTGAGCTGCGGATACCGAAGCAGCTCCACGGACGCGAAGAAGGCGTCCATGTCCAGGTGGGCGATGCGGCGCAGCAGGGGCACGCCCCGATTTTCCTTCAGGCGCGGCGCCGCCTTCCGGCGGCGGTGCGACGTTCAGGTGTCGAATTCGAGTTCGAGTGGCGCCAGCGGTACACCGCCCGGCTCGGCCCGCCAGCGCTGGCCCGCCTGCACGGGATACGCCGCCGTCACGGTGCCCGTCGTGACCACCTCGCCGGGCTGCAACGCGACGTCCGGGCCTTGCTGCGCCAGCAACGCGACCAGGTGCGACAGCGCGGCGAGCGGGCTGCCCAGAACGTTGCTGCCGCGCCCCACTTCCAGCTGCACGCCGTCCCGGCGCAGCACCACCGTCAGGCCGGCCAGCGACGCCGCAGGATCGTCGCCGAGTGCAGACAAGGGCTGCGGCTCGCCGAGCACCAGCCGCCCGTGCAGGCCACCGTCGGCGATGGTGTCGGCCGCCTGGAACTTCCAGCCGGGGAAGTGCGACTGCACGACCTCGAACGCCGGCGCGACCCACTCGATGCACGCGAGCAGCTGCTGCACATCCGCGCCGGCGGGCGGCGACGAGTGCAGGCGAAACGCGATCTCCGGCTCGATCTTCGGCTCCGCCAGTCCCGCAGGGCTGACGCGGGCCGGCGCGCCGCCACTCGACAGCAGCGTGTGTTCGTAGACCCAGCCCCAGATCGGCTGGTGCACGTCGTACTCGGGCCAGATGTTGGCGTTGGTGAAGCCGATCTTGCGGCCGCGCGGTACCGCCCCTGCCGCCAATCGCGCCTGGTGCAGACGCGCGGCCACCGCGTAACCGTCCTCGATGCCGAAACCCGCTTGCCGCGACGTGATCGGCGCGAGCTGGCGCGCCTGGTCGTGGGCCGCGCGGATCTCGTCCGCGAGGGCATCGAGCCGGTGCGAGTCGTCCATGCTCAGTGCCCGGCCGGCGTGCCGGTGGGATAGCTCCCGGGCAGCAGGATGCTCTTGTCGACCGTGTTGATGTCCGTGCGGCCGCAGAACGCCATCGAGAGGTCCAGCTCCTTGTGGATGATCTCCAGCGCACGGGTGACGCCCGCTTCGCCCATCGCGCCCAGCCCGTACAGCATGGCCCGGCCGATGTAGGTGCCTTTGGCGCCGAGCGCCACCGCCTTGAGCACGTGCTGGCCGGAGCGGATGCCGCCGTCCATGTGCACCTCGATGCGATTGCCCACTGCCTGTGCGATCTCGGGCAGCGCGGAGATGGAGGAAGGCGCGCCATCGAGCTGGCGGCCGCCGTGATTGGACACGATCAGCGCATCCGCGCCCGAGTCGACCCCCAGCCGCGCGTCCTCGATGTCCTGGATGCCCTTGAGGATCAGCTTGCCGCCCCAGCGCTTCCTGATCCATTCGACGTCGGCCCAGGACAGGCGCGGGTCGAACTGCTTGGCCGTCCATTCCGACAGCGAGCCCATGTTCTCCACGCCCTTGACGTGGCCGACGATGTTGCCGAACTGCCGCCGCTGCGTGCCCAGCATGCCCATGCACCAGCGCGGCTTGGTCGCCATGTTGATCAGGTTGGGCAGGGTGAGTTTCGGCGGCGCCGACAGGCCGTTCTTCAGGTCCTTGTGGCGCTGTCCGATGATCTGCAGGTCCAGCGTGAGGACCAGCGCGGAGCAGTTGGCGGCCTTGGCGCGGTCGATCAGCCGCTCGATGAAGTCGCGGTCGCGCATCACGTACAGCTGGAACCAGAACGGATGGTTGTCGGTGCCGCGGGCGACGTCCTCGATGGAGCAGATGCTCATGGTCGACAGCGTGAACGGGATGCCGAACTTCTTGGCCGCGCGCGCCGCCAGGATCTCGCCATCGGCATGCTGCATGCCGGTGAGGCCTGTTGGAGCGATCGCGACCGGCATGGCAACCGGCTGGCCGATCATGGTGGTGCGCGTGCTTCGGCCTTCAATGTTCACCGCCACGCGCTGGCGCAACAGGATGCGGTTGAAGTCGTCCTCGTTGGCGCGGTAGGTGCTCTCGGTCCAGGAGCCGGAGTCCGCGTAGTCGTAGAACATGCGGGGCACGCGCCGGCGCGCCAGCACGCGCAGGTCTTCGATGTTGGTGATCACGGGGGGCATGTTCTTCGCTCCTGCCTGTCTCTTCCGCAAATCAGCCGATCCTAGTCTCTTGCCGGTTTGTGCTGCTTAAGTGATACGCCGGGAAGCAGGCAGATGGGAGGAGAAGCGGACGGGGTTGCCGAGGCGCGAACGGATGAGCTGACCCTCTGCGGGCGCAACACTTTTCAACGGGGCTACGCCCGCAGGCGCAGCTGGTTGGGCAACGGCAAGGAACGCCGCAGCACGTCCTCGGCCAGCCACAAGGCCGACTTGCGTGCGCGGCCGGCGACGAACGGCAGGGGCATCTGCACGTAGTCGTCGTTGAAGACCTCGAAGCTGTAATCGCCGCGGTAGCCGAGCGCATCGAGCTGCAGGACCATCTCGACGATCTGTGCGTTGTGCACGCCTTCGCCGGGGAAGACCCGGTACGTCCGCGCCGTCGCCATGCGCTCTTCGAACGTGCGCGTTTCCTGCCACATGAAGTCGGACAGCTGCACCAGGAAGATCTTCGCCGGATCCAGCTCCTTCAGGGCCTGCAGGTCCGTCTTGGCGGCCAGGATATGGAAGGAGTCCAGCCCGACGCCGAGGTTCGGGCAGTCCGCGCGGCACACGACGTCCCAGGCGGTGGTGAACTCGTTGACCGTGCGGCCCCAGGACAGCCCTTCGTAAGCGATTCGGATGCCGTGCGGCAGCGCCAGCATCGCCAGCTTGCGCAGGTCGCGCGCGATCTCGTCCAGGTCCTGGCTGGCATGCGCCGAGGTCGAGGAGCAGGCCAGCAGCACCTTGCAGCCCAGGGCCGCGCACATCTCGAGCATCGCCTTGGCGATGTCGACCTTGTACTGGTGCAGGTGCCCCGAGAGCCCCTCGAAGTCGCGCAGCACCTGGAAGCCGGTGCCGCGCAGGCCACTGGACCGCACCGCGTTCACTGCTGCTTTCCAGCCGCCGGGATGTCCCACCAGGTCGTTGGCCTTGAGCATGACCTGGCTGAAGCCGGCCTCCGCCATCGCCTCCAGCTTGGCTTCGAGCGGCCCGGCCAGGCTGATCGTGTCCATGCCGAACGCGCGCAGGACCTCGTGGATGCTGCGCAGGTGGTTCATGGCTGCGTGTGCACGAGCTCGAAGGCCACGCTGCCCAGGTAGGTCTTGCTGATGGCGCCGCGCCTCTCGGTGTGGGCGGCCGAACTCTCTACGAACTCCACGCCTCGCTCGCGCAGGCTGCGCACGGCTTCGAGCACGTCGGTCACGCCCACGCCGATGCGCTGCAGGCGCTCCGACGTGTCGAACGAGTCCTCGGGCGGTTCGACCAGCTGCAGCATGAAGCGGTTGGCCGGGTCCAGCGCGGGAAGGCGCAGCAGCTTGCCCGCCGGCATGATGCCGAAGCGCTGCTCGTCGGGGATCAGCTCGGCGCCGAACAGCGTCGTGTAGAACTCGATCCAGTCGTAGGTTCGTCCGGCGCCGATGTACTGCACGATGCCGAAGAAATGCATGCCGTGGATCGAAGGCGGGCGCGGGTCGGCCGCGGGCACCGGCAGGAAGTCCACGTCGTAGATCGAGAACTCCTTGTAGCGGTCCACGAAGTAGATGCGGGTTCCGCCCACGCCGTGGATCGCCGGGATGTTCAGCTCCATGGCTTCCGGGTGCGTGGGCACTTCCCATCCGCCGCGATCGAGCACCAGCCGGTAGGCCGCGCGCGCATCGCGAACTCGCACCGACACTGCGGCGATGGTGGGCGTCTCGGCCAGGGCGAGATCGCTCTCGGGCGAAGGCGGATGCGCGTTGACGACGATGTTCATCGGCCCCTGCCGGTAGAGCAGCACCTCGCGCGAGCGGTGCCGCGCGACCGGGCGGAAGCCCATGCACTCCAGCACCTGTCCGAGCGCCTGCGGCCGCGAAGTCGCGTATTCGATGAACTCGATGCCATCCAGGCCGATCGGATTGGCCTCGTCGCTGAACGCATCGAGCATCGGCTCGCGCGCGTGCTCGGGATGGACCAGGAGGTCGCTCATGCGCCTTCTCCTCAGTACTGCAGACGCGCCACCGAACGCAGGTGCTCGGCCGTGGTGCCGGGCAGGCCGAAGAACTCCAGGTAGGCCGGGATCATCTCGAACAGCATGTCCGCGCCGACCTGCACCGCGCATCCGCGCTGCCGCGCCGCGGCCAGCAGCGGCGTCAGTTCCGACTTCATCACGACCTCGCCGACGAAGGCGTCGGGGTCGAGCCGGTTCACGTCCAGCGGGAGCGGATCGCCCGGGTTCATGCCAAGCGGCGTGGCGTTCACCACCAGGCTGAAGCCCGCCGGGTCCGTGCTGCCGGGCACGACCGACGTGGCGGGGTAGGTCATCTTCAATCGCTGCGCCAGCGATTCGGCGGAGCGCTCCTGCGTGTCGTGCAGCGCCAGCTCGCCCACGCCGGCCTGCGCCAGCGAGGCCGCGATGGCCGAGCCCACGCCGCCGCAGCCGATCACCAGCGCGCGCGCACCTTGAACGCGGAAACCCTTGCGGCTCAGGCCGCGCACGAAGCCTTCGCCGTCGAACATGTCGCCGACCAGGCGGCCATCGCCATCGCGGCGCACCGCATTGCACGATCCGGCGACCTTCACCGCGGGCGAGACCTTGTCCATCAGTCCGACGACGCTGACCTTGTGCGGCATGGTGACGAGCGCGCCGCGCACGTTCTCCGCCGTGAACAGGCTTTTGAGCAGCGCGGCGAAGTTCTCCGGCTTGCAACCCATCGGAACGACCACGGCATTGATCCCGGCGCTCTCGAAGTACGGGTTGTAGATCATCGGCGCCTTGAAGGCGTGCGTGGGCCAGCCCAGGTGGGCGATGACCTCGGTTCGGCCGTCGATGAGCATGGGGGCCGGAAGCCGCGCGGTCATCCGGGGAACGCCTTGTCGGGATGGCCCGCGCGGCGCGCCAGGGCCTCGATGGCGACGGCATAACCATCCACGCCGAAGCCCATGACGATCCCCGCCGCCACGGGCGAGACCCACGACTGGTGCCGGAACGGCTCGCGCGCGTGGATGTTCGAGATGTGGCACTCGATCACCGGCAGGCCCGCGACACCCTTGATCGCGTCGTGCAGCGCGACCGAGGTGTGCGTCAGCGCGCCTGGGTTGAACACGCAGCCGACAACCTCGCCCTCCTGGTGGAGCCGGCCGTACTCGTGGATCTTGTCGATCAGCGCGCCTTCCCAGTTGCTCTGGAAGAAGTCGACGGCGTAGCCGAGCCGCTGAGCCGTGTCGCGGCACAGGGCCTCCACGTCGGCGAGCGTGCGGGTGCCGTACTGCGACGGCTCCCGCGTGCCCAGGAGGTTCAGGTTGGGCCCGTTGAGGACCAGGATCTTCTTCATGCGGCCCTTCACTTGCGGATCTTGTCCAGCTCGGCCATCACGGCGCTGACGGTGTTCTCGCCCACCGACCCCGAGTGCTTGGCGATCACCGGCTTCATCTTCTCGCGCAGCTTGGCGATCTCCGCCGGCGCCAGCTCGGTGACCTGCATGCCGTTCTTCTTCAGGTTCTCCAGGATGCCCGCGGCCTGCGAACGCGACTGCTCGCGCTGGTAACGGGCCGACTCGGTGGCGGCGTCCTGCAGGACCTTCTTCTCGTCCCCCGAGAGGCCGTCCCAGAACTTCTTGCTGACGACGACCGACTGCGGGTTGTACTGGTGGTTGGTGAGCGCAAGATGCTTCTGCACTTCGTACAGCTTGGCGCCCTGGATCGTGGCCACCGGGTTCTCCTGGCCGTCGACCGCCTTCTGCTCCAGCGCGGCGTACAGCTCGGGGAAGGGCAGGGGCGTGGGATTGGCGCCGAGCGCGCTGACCCAGTCGACGTTGATCGGGTTGGGGATCACGCGCAGCTTCAGGCCGGCGATGTCTTCCACCTTCTGGATCGGACGGCGGCTGTTGGTGATGTTGCGAAAGCCCAGCTCGTAGTAGCCCAGGCCGACCAGGCCCTTCTCTTCCAGCTTGGCGTGCAGCGAGCGGCCGAATGGCCCGTCCACCACCGCATCGGCCTCCTTCGCGTTGCCGAACAGGAACGGGAAGTCGTAGATCGCGAACTCCTTGACCACGCTGGCGAAGATGCCGGAGTTCATCGAAGCCATCTCCAGCGTGCCGCCCTGCAGCGCCGACACGTTGGCCTGGTCGCTTCCGAGCGCGCCGCCGGGGAACACGTTCACCTTGAGCTTGCCTCCCGACTTGGACTCGACCAGCTCGGCGAACTTCTCCATGCCCATCACGATGGGATGGCCCTTGGCGTTCTGGTTGGCGAACTTGATGGTCTTGGTCTGCGCCACGGCGGCGCCGGTGGCCGCGAGGGCCGCGACCGCGAGGACGGTCTTGAGCAGTTGTCTTCTCATGGAGGTCTCCTGTTGAAGGATCAGTTGTAGAGCCAGCGCGCCGGAACCATCACGAGGCTGGGGAACAGCACCATCAGGAACATCACCGCGAACTGGGCCAGCATGAAGGGCCACACGCCGCGCGTGACCTCGTCCATGCTCATCTTTCCGACGCCGGCCGTCGTGCTGAGGATGGTGCCGACCGGCGGGGTGATCAGGCCGATGGAGTTGTTGATCATGAACAGCACGCCGAAATAGACCGGGTCGATGCCGGCCGCCTTGATCAGCGGCATCAGCACCGGCGTCAGGATCAGGATGGTGGGCGTCATGTCCATCGCCGTGCCGACCAGGATGGTCAGGACCATGATCGCGATCAGCAGCATCGTCGGCTGGTCCAGCAGCGGCTTGAGCAGCTTGACGACTTCGGCGGGCACGTTGGCCACCGTGATCATCCAGGCCGAGACCAAGGAGGCCGCCACCAGGAACATGATGACCGCCGTGGTCTGCGCCGCGGCCACGAAGATGCCGTACAGCTGCTTCACGTGCAGCTCGCGGTAGACCACCATGGAGACGAACAGCGCGTAGACGGCCGCGACCACTGCCGCTTCCGTTGGCGTGAACACGCCGAACTTCAGGCCGACGATGACGATGACGGGCAGGCCGAGCGCCAGGGTGGCGTCCTTCAGTGCGACCAGCAGGTCCTGCCTGGTGGCGCGCGGCGGCGGTTCGATCTTCTGCCGGCGCACCATGAAGAACCACGTCACCCACAAGGCGGCGCCCAGCAGGATGCCGGGGAAGATGCCCGCCAGGAACAGCTTGGAGATGGACACGTTGGCGGCGACGCCGAACACGACGAAGCCGATGCTCGGCGGGATGATCGGCCCCATGACCGCGGCGGCCGACAGCAGTCCGGCCGAACGGGCCTTGTCGTAGCCCGCCTTGTTCATCATCGGCAGCAGCAGCGCGGCGAGGGCCGCCGCATCGGCCACGGCCGAACCGGACAGCGCCGACATCAGCGCGGCGGCAATGATGGCGACGTACCCCAGCCCGCCGCGCACGTGGCCCACCAGCGTCATCGCCAGGTGGACGATGCGGCGCGACAGGCTGCCGGTGTTCATGATCTCGCCGGCCAGCATGAAGAAGGGCACGGCGAGCAGCGGAAAGCTGTTGGCGCCTTCGAGCGTGTTCTGCGCCAGGATCTGGGCGTCGAACATGTTCATGTGCCACATCAGCGCGGCGCCGCTCGCGAGCAGCGCGAACGCGATCGGCAGGCCCAGCGCCATCGTGCCGAGCAGGGCGCCCAGGAAGACGGCGATGGTCATCGTGCGGCCCCTCCCACGGTACCGGCTTGCGCGGCGGCCACGTCCTCCTCGGACTCGATCACCGCCACCAGTTCACGATCGCCGAGTTTCCCGGTGACCAGCTTGAAGAAATCGTGCGCGATGACCAGCGCGGCGGCGGCCGCGAACACGACGCCGCTGACGTAGAACCAGGCCATCGAGGCCTGCATCACGGCGCTGGTGCTCCCGAGGTTGATCACCGTCTGCTGCCAGCCGCCCTTGGCCATCATCCAGCACAGGTAGAGCATCAGCAGGTGGGTGGCGCCCAGGCACAGCTTCTTGCCCGCGACCGGCAGCCGCGACACGAGCATGTCGGTGCCCAGGTGGGCGTGGCCGCGCAGCGCGACCACGGCGCCGAGGAACGTCATCCACACGAACAGCCAGCGCGAGAGTTCCTCGGAGATCGTGATGCCCGTGTTGAAGCCGTACCGCAGCACGACGTTCCCGAAAACCATGACCACCATGAGCGCCAGGCACACGACCATGACGAACGAGAACAGTCGACACGCGAGGTCGATCAGCTTTTGCACGGATTTGTCTCCTTGGCGCGATTTTGTACGAACTGGTTAGTCCGAAACTGAGGGAAAACCCGTAGCGGGCCGCCCGGGTCGTCTAGGGCGCGCGCATGTAGCGCACCACCATCTCGATCACGCTGTCGCGGCGGTGCGCGATGTATGCGGCCGAGCGTGTGTCGAGCTTGAAGATCAGGCCGAACGTGTGCCGGTTGGACACGTTGAAGAAGCTGAGCGCCGAGATGGAGGCATGGATGTCGACCGGGTCGAGCCCCGGCCGGAACACGCCCGCCTTCACGCCGCGCTGGTACAGCTGGCGGATGGCGGAGATCGCGGGCACGTTCAGTTCCTGGATGCGCCGGCTCTGCGCGATGTACTGGCCGCGGTTCATGTTCTCCGACATGACGAGCCGGATGTAGTTCTCGTGGTTCAGGTGGTGGTCGAAGGTGAACGCCACCAGCCGGCGCAGCGCCTGCTCGGGCTCGAGGTCCTGCAGGTGCAGTTCTGCCTCGATCTCGCGCACGCGCCGGTACGACTCCTCCAGCACCGCGAGGTACAGGCCCTCCTTGCTGCCGAAGTAGTAGTAGATCATCCGCTTGCTGGTCTGCGTCGCGGCGGCGATCTCGTCGATCCGCGCACCAGCCAGCCCCTTCTCGCCGAACTCGGCGGCCGCCACCTCCAGGATGTTGGCCTTGGTGCGGTCCGGATCGTTCGTGCGGGCAGGCTCCTTCCCCACCACACGGCGTTGCGTTCTTTTTTGTACCAGCTGGTTCATTGCCGCAGTATAGGTGGCAAGATGCCGCCGCTGGAACTGGGCGAGGGGAGTGGCGGCGCAGCGTCGCCCGCGCGCGATGGAACTTCATGTGCAGAAAAAAAGGACGCCGCTTTGCGCGGCGTCCCTTGCCCTCGGGGTGCTCTTAGTAGACGACGATCTTCCCGGTGGGACGCGGGCTGTGGCAGTCGTTGTAGAAGTACTCGCCCGGCTTGTCGAACGTGTACTGACCCGACTGTCCGGGGGCCAGCTTGAAGTTGAACAGGCCTTCGAAGAATTGCGTGGCGCAGTGCGTGTTCACGTTGTTCGCCGGGTTCGTGAAGGTCACGGTCGTACCCGCCGGCACCCGCATCCAGGTGGGCGTCATCCCGTTCACCGCGGTGGACTCCGTCGCGCCCGGCGCACCTGCGGCGGTCTGGACACGCGCCAGGAACACGGTGTTCGGCGTCGGCAGGGCGGCGCCTTCCACGGGGTTGCCGGACACGGGCCGGCGCACCTCGGGAGGCGTGGGCGTGGGAGCCGGCGCGACGGTGCCGCCGACCTTGAACGCCCACAGGTAGTCGCCGCGCGGCGCCGAGTTGCCGTACGGGATGCCCGTGCCGCCGGCGTACACCGCAACGTACTGCTCGCCGTCGATCTCGTAGCTCACCGGGCTGGCGCTGATCGCCGCCCCCGTCTGGAAGCGCCACAGCTCTTCGCCGTTGTGCGCGTCCATCGCGAGCAGGTTGCCGTCGGGCTGGCCGATGAACAGCAGGTCGGACGCGGTGGTCAGGATGCCGTTGCCGTGCGCCAGCGAATACGGCATGCGCTTCTTCCACTTGACCAGGTTGGTGCTGGGGTCGACCGCCACGACGGCGCCCGTCTGGTACTCGCCCGGCGGACGCAGGCCGTTGCTGGACTCGGTGAGCGAGTGCGCCGCGGCGACGTAGCCCATGCCGGTGTACATCAGGCCGGTGCGCTGGCTGAACGACTGGTGATTCCAGTCGGCGCCGCCGCCGTGGCCCGGGATCGAGAGGATCGGCACGTCCCAGTGCGCGTCATAGAGGCAGCCCTTGACGTAGTTGGGCACCGCGCGGTTCGGGTCGCCGGGCACTTCGGTGCCCAGCGGCTGGTCCACCACGCAGGTCTCCGTCCACGCGCCCTGGCGCGGGAGGGGCTGCGTCGGCCAGCTGGCCTGGCGGGCGTCCTGCTTGACCGGCACTTCGTCGATGCCCAGCGGCGCGCTGCCGTCCTTGCGGTCCAGGATGTAGTACATGCCGGACTTCGAACCGTAGACCACCACCTTGCGGTCGCGGCCGTGGATCTTCACGTCCGCCAGCACCGGCGCCATCACGTTGTCCATGTCCCAGATGTCGTGGTGGATGGACTGGAAGTGCCACTTGTACTCGCCGGTCTTCAGGTCGAGGGCGACGATGGAGTTGGCGAACAGGTTCAGGCCCGGCCGGGTGGAGCCGTTCTGCGACGAGCCGCCGCGCGCGTTGCCGAACGTCCAGTACACCATGCCCAGCTCGGGATCGACCGCGGGGTGGATCCAGGGCGTGGCGCCGGTGCGGTTGGCTTCCGCGGCGCCGCCCCAGGTGTCGTAGCCGTACTCGCCCGGGCGCGGAACGCCCCAGAACTTTGTCAGCACCTCGCCGGTGGTGGCGTCGATCGAAAGGGCGGCGCCGCGGCTGCCGTCGTTCGTGCCGACATAGAGGCGCTTGTCGTGATAGACCAGCGCGACCTTCTCCACGTTGCCGACGTAGCTGGGATCGGTGCTCGACGTCGGGTACTGCTTGATCCACTGCACCGCACCGGTGTGGATGTCCAGCGCCACCAGCCGGTTGTCGTTGGCAAGCGTGTAGACCAGGCCCAGGTCCTTCGCCACCGCGGCGCCGCGGCGGGTGATGCCGCCGAACGGGGTGGTCCACTTCCACTTGGTCAGGCCGGTCCGGCCGTCCACCGCGACCAGGTTGCCCAGCGCCGACTCGATGTACAGCACGCCGTCGACGACGACGGTGGTGCTCTGGTTGGTGCCGCTGTTCAGGCCGCCTTCGATCCGGTTCACCCAGGCGCCGCCCAGCTGCTTCACCAGGCCCTTGTTGATCTGGCGCAGCGACGAGTAGTTCTGGTTGCCGAGGTTGCCGCCCACCTTGGGGAAGTCCTGGTCGCCCGCGGTGCAGCAGCTCTGGAGGTCGACCGCGGCCGGCGGCTTGGCCGTCTGCGCGAAAAGGCCGGGCGACGTCAGCACGCCGGCGGAGAGCAGCAGCGCTGCGATGGATCTGAGTTTCATGGGTGTCTCGGCTCCTGTTGATGGTGGACGACGCATCGTTCTATGACACAGAACGGCGTTTCAAAATCGTACCTCAGCCCGGAGTGGCGCGAGGGTGGGTGGAATCCCTGATGACGGGATCGGTCCGATGGTGCGAGACTTAGAACGCCGTTCTGTAGTGCGAAACGCCCCTCCGGGGTTCTTCCCGGTGCACGCGCAGGGGGTGGAGGACGCCGCGCCCGCGGCCGTCGGTTTTTTCTGGGACCAGGAGCCGCGCGCGGCTCGAAACGAAGGAGTCTTGACTTGAAGATCTTGAAAACTGCGCTGGCCGTGACGCTGGCCGCTACCGTGTTCGCGCTGCCGGCGGCCGCGCAGGAAATCCAGGAGCGCACCATCCGCTTCGGCCACCTCAACAACACCGACCACCCGATGAGCATGGGGGCGCGCAAGTTCGCCGAGCTGGTGGGGGCCAAGAGCGGCGGCAAGCTGAAGGTCCAGGAGTTCCCGTCCAACCAGCTGGGCAACGAGATGCAGCAGCAGTCCGCGCTGCAGGGCGGCGTGCAGGAGATGACCGCTCCCGCGCCCACCTCGCTGGCCGGCATCGTCAAGGAATTCGGCCTGCTCGACTTCCCGTTCACGGTGACCAGCTTCAAGCAGGCCGATGAACTGCTGGATGGCCCGCTGGGCAAGGCCCTGCTGGCCAAGCTGCCCGAGAAGGGCCTGGTCGGCCTGACCTTCTTCGACCTGGGTTTCCGCAACGTCACCAACAGCCGCCGCCCGATCACCAAGGCCGAGGACCTGCAGGGCGTGAAGCTGCGCGTGATCCCGAACCCGGTGTTCCTGGACACGTTCAGGACGTTCGGCGCGAACCCGGTCCCGATGCCCTTCGCCGAGCTCTATGGCGCGCTGGAGAGCAAGGCCGTCGACGGCCAGGAGAACCCCTTCTCCGTGATCCTGTCGAACAAGTTCTTCGAAGTGCAGAAGTACCTGAGCGCGACGAATCACGTCTACGCCGCCAACATCATCCTGGTGAGCAAGAAGTTCTGGGACCGCCTCTCGCCCGCCGAACAGAAGATCCTGCAGGACTCCGCGATCGAAGCGCGCGACTACCAGCGCAAGGTCAGCCGCGAGATGGCCGGCAAGGCGCTGTCGGAACTGAAGGCCAAGGGCATGGAGATCAACGAGCTGGCGCCGGCGGAAGTCGCGAAGATGCGTCAGATGGTCAAGCCCATCCACGACAAGTTCGCGAACGAGTACGACCCCGCGCTCGTGAAGACCTTCCGCTCCGAGCTGGAGCGCGTGCAAAAGCTCTGATGACCGGGCAGCCCGCGGCGCATGCGCGCCGCGGCGCTCAGCCGGCGTTCAACCTCGACCTGGAATGATTTCCCGTCGAAGCGCCCCTTGGCGGGGCCTTGCCCTTGCCGGCAGGCTTGTTCCAGCCGGCGAATTCGGGCGCGTCGGGATTGCCGCCGAAGGTGCGGGTGAGCGCCTGCGCATGCTTGAACAGCGCCGGCACGATCCTTTTTTCCCCCAGCGCCTCGATCCGGTACAGCGGGCCCGAAACGTTCAACGCGCCGACCAGGCGGTTGTCGTGGCCGAACACAGGCGCGGCGAAAGCCGCGATCTCCGGATCGCGCTCGCCGAAGGACGACGCGAACATCGCATCGCGGATCCGCTCATAGCGCTCGCCGCGCACGCCGCTGAAGGCGCGCAGCAGGTGGCCGGCGGCCCCGTGCGTCAGCGGCAGTCGGTCGCCTTCGTGGACGGAGTCGCGAACGGTGCGCGCGGCGTCCACCCGGTGCAGCACGATCCGGTGCTCGCCGTCGACGATGTAGAAGGAAGCGCCTTCCTGCAGTTCCTCGACGATGCTGCGCAGCACGGGCGGCACGATCTCGGAGGTGCGGAAGTGCCGCTGGTACAGCGAGCCGAGGTACAGGACCTTGGAGCCGAGCCGGTAGCTGCCGTCCTCGGTGCGCAGGACGTAGCCGAAGCGTTCCAGCGATTTCGCAAGGCGCAACACCGTGCTCTTGTACAGCCCGGTGCGCTTGGAGAGCTCCGCGAGCGTGATCTTCTCGTCGGTCAGCGCGTCCAGGATCGACAGGGCCCGATCCACCGCGGCGACACCGCCTTCATCGCTCATAAGTTCACCTCCATCAGCGAGTTTATCAGCGCTCTTCCGGGCGCTTTTCCGCGGCGGAAAGGACCTTACGCAGGCGCCATCCGCAGGCCCCGATCCGGGCTAACCCGAATCTACGTTTTTTAGAACACTGTTATGCTGTACGGAACGAAAGGGCCGCAGGTACGCCGCGGTTCCGCGGTCCCGCCCAGCCCCATTCCTCTCGCTCCAGCCATGGCCAGCCTCACACGTTTCGACCATTTCATCGACGGCGCCGGCGTGCCGCCCGCCTCGGGCGAGTACCTCCCGAGCGAGGACCCGTTCACCGGCGAGGTCTGGGCCGAAGTGGCGCGCGGAAACGCCGCCGACGCGGAGCGCGCCGTCGAAGCGGCGTCCCGCGCCTTCGAGTCGGGGCCGTGGCCCGCCCTCACGCCCTCCGAGCGGGGCCGCCTGCTGTGGAAGCTGGGCGATGTGATCACCGCGAACGCCGACCGGCTGGCCGCTGTCGAACAGCGTGACAACGGCAAGCTGGCGGCCGAAGTCGTCGCGCAGGTTCGCTACATGGCGGACTACTTCCGCTACTACGCCGGCCTGGCCGACAAGGTGCAGAGCTCGGTGATCCCGACCGACAAGAAGGGCGTGTTCGCGTACACCAGGTACGAGGCCAAGGGCGTGGTGGCCATCATCACGCCCTGGAACTCGCCGCTCACGCTCACCAGCTGGAAGCTCGCACCTGCCCTTGCGGCCGGCTGCACCGCCGTCGTCAAGCCGTCCGAGTTCACCTCGGGCTCGATGGTGGAGTTCGCCAGGCTGTTCGAGCAGGCGGGCTTTCCGAAAGGCGTGGTCAACGTGGTGACCGGCCTCGGCCCGGAAGTCGGCGAGGCGCTCGTGCTGCATCCCAAGGTGCCCCACATCGGCTTCACCGGGGGCACCGCCGCGGGCAAGAAGATCTACGAGATGGCGGCGCGCAACCTCAAGACCGTCACGCTGGAGCTGGGCGGCAAGTCGCCCAACATCGTCTTCGACGACGCCGACCTCGACCAGGCCGTCAAGGGCGTGGTCTCCGGCATCTTCGCGGCGTCGGGCCAGAGCTGCCAGGCCGGCTCGCGCCTGCTGGTGCAGGAGAGCATCCACGACAAGTTCATCGCCAGGCTGCTGGAGTTCATGCGCGGCGTGAAGCTGGGCGATCCCAGGCAGGCCGACACGCAGGTCGGCCCCATCGCCACGCGGCCGCAGTTCGAGAAGATCATGGGCTACATCGAGATCGCGCAGCGCGAAGGCGCACGGTGCGTGCTCGGTGGCCGCAGCCGCCCTGATCTCGGCGCCGGCCAGTTCGTCGAGCCGACCATCCTCACCGGCGTGCGCAACGACATGCGCATAGCCCAGGAGGAGGTGTTCGGGCCGGTGCTGGCCGTCATTCCGTTCAAGGACGAGGCCGACGCCATCCGCATCGGCAACGACACGCTGTTCGGCCTGGCTGCCGCGGTGTGGACGCGCGACCTGCGCCGCGCGATGCTGATGACGGACAAGCTCAAGGCCGGCACGGTCTGGGTCAACAACTACCGCGCCACCAGCTTCACGTCGCCATTCGGCGGCTACAAGCAATCGGGCATCGGCCGCGAGTCCGGCACCGAGACGATCAAGGAATACCTGGACACCAAGTGCGTGTGGATGTCGTCGGACCTGGACGTGCCCAATCCGTTCATCCGCCGCTGATCGATAAACAAGGGAAGGGTCGCCAACAATGAACAACAAGGCGCTCGAGGGGATCCGCGTCCTCGATCTCACCAACGTGCTGGCAGGTCCGCTCTGCGCGTACCAGCTGGCGCTGCTCGGTGCGGACGTGATCAAGGTGGAGGTTCCGGACTCCGGCGACCTCGCCCGCCAGCTGGGCAGCGACCCGGCTCTGAACGCAGCACGGATGGGCGCGTCGTTCCTGGCGCAGAACGGCGGCAAGCGGTCCATCACGCTGAACCTGAAGCTCGAAGCGGGGCAGACCGTGCTGCGGCGGCTGGTCGCTTCGGCCGACGTGCTGGTCGAGAACTTCCGGCCGGGCGTCATGGAACGCCTGGGCCTGTCATACGAGGAGCTGCGCAAGGAGAACCCTTCGCTCGTCTACTGCGCGATCACCGGCTTCGGCCAGGAAGGCCCGCTGCGCGACGCCCCGGCCTACGACCAGATCATCCAGGGCCTGTCCGGAATGATGAGCGTCACCGGCGACGAGAAATGCGCACCACTGCGCGCCGGCTATCCGGTCGCGGACACGATCAGCGGGATCATGGGCGCCTTCGCGATCACGGCCGCGCTGGTGCGCCGCCAGCGCACGGAGGAGGGCGCCTTCATCGACGTCTCCATGCTCGACTCGGCACTGGTTTCGATGGGCTGGGTGATCTCCAACTACCTGATCGCGGGCACGACGCCGAAGCCGCACGGCAACGACAACTTCACCGCCGCGCCTTCCGGGACGTTCCGCACCGGCGAAGGCCTGCTGAACATCGCCGCCAACAAGCAGGAGCAGTTCGAGAAGCTCGCGCGGCTGGTCGGGCGCCCGGAGCTGATCGAGGACCCGCGTTTCGCCAAGCGCGAGAGCCGCAAGCAGAACCGCGCCGCGCTGAACGCGGAACTGGAATCGGCGCTCGCGGACCACCCGGCTTCGCACTGGGAAAAGCTGCTGGTGTTCCACGGCGTTCCCGCCGGCGCCGTGCTCAGCCTGCCGCAGGCGCTCGGCCTGGAGCAGGTGGCGCTGCGCGGACTGCTGCAGGAGTTCGAACAGGTGCCCGGCGCGGAGCGCTCCATCAAGGTCGCGCGCACCGGGTTCAAGCTGTCCAACGGCGATCCGGATGCGCATGTTCCGCCACCGCGCCTGGGCGAGCACACCGACGAAGTGCTGGCGGGCCTGGGCTACACCGCGGCGGATATCCGCTCGCTCAAGGAGCAGGGCGCGCTATGAGCAAGACGCCCGAGCAGATCGCCCGCGAGGCCTCGGCCTGGTGGACCACGGAGATCGTGGACATCCAGCCGGGCCGCATCGGCATCCGCGGCTACCCGATCGAGCAGCTGATCGGCCGCCTCCGCTTTCCGGAAATGATCTGGCTCATGCTGCGCGGCGAGACCCCGCAGCGGGAGCAGGCCGACCTGCTCGAAGCAGCGCTGGTCGCCGCCGTGGACCATGGGCCGCATGCGCCCTCGATCGCGATCTCGCGCATGGCCGTCACCTGCGGGCTGCCGATCAACGGCGCGATGGCGTCCGCCATCAACGCGCTGGACGACATTCATGGCGGCGCGGGCGAGCAGTGCATGGAGCTGATGCAGCAGGTGGCTGCGGCCGTCGAGGGCCGCGAACCGACGCTCGAACTCGTCGAGCGCGTGCTGGACGAGTACACCGCGGCCCACGGCAAGATCGTTCCCGGCTTCGGCCATCGCTGGCACGGCACCGACCCGCGCGCCGTGCGGCTGCTGCAGCTGGTGCGCGACGCCCAGGCGCGTGGCGTCGTGGACGGCCGATTCGCGACGATCGGCACCCTGGTCGAGGAAGCGCTCGGCCGCCGCAAGGGCACGCGCATCCCGATGAACATCGACGGCGCCACGGCCGTCATCTACCTCGAACTCGGTTTCCCGGCCGGCCTGGGCCGGGGCCTCTTCATCCTCTCCCGCTCCGTCGGCATCCTGGCCCACGCCTGGGAGCAGAAGCAGCAGGGCGGGCGCATCAAGGGGCCGATGCCGCCCAGCGTCCCCTACACCTACACGGGGCCGCAAGCGCGCGACCTGCGCTAGCGCGAAGGCCCGCATCCCCAACCTTCCAGACAGGATCTCTCATGAAAGAACTGATCTCCAAGCAGCTCGTCAGGTACCTGGAGCGTCGCGGCGTCGAGCACGTGTTCGGCCTGTGCGGCCACACCAACATCGCCGTGCTAGCGGCCATGTCGCAGAGCAAGCTCAACTTCGTCAACACGCGGCACGAGCAGATCGCGGCGCACATCGCCGACGGCTACGCGCGCGCGAAGAAGAAGACCGCGGTGATCCTGTCGCACCTGGGCCCCGGGCTGACCAATGCTTCCACCGGTGTGGCCAACGCGGCGCTGGATTCCATTCCCGTGGTCGTGATCGCCGGCGACGTGCCCAGCCACTACTACGGCAAGCACCCTCACCAGGAGGTGAACCTGCATTCCGACGCGGCGCAGTCGGAGATCTACCGCCCGTTCGTCAAGCGCGTGTGGCGCGTCGAGCGGCCGGACCTGTTCCCCGAGATCCTGCAGAAGGCCTTCCAGCTGGCCGAGAGCGGCCGGCCCGGCCCGGTGCTGGTCTCGGTGCCCATGGACATCTTCTCGATGGAGATCGACACCGCGCTGTTCGACCGCCTCTCGCACCACACCACGCAGCTGCAGAAGCCCTCGATCGACGACGAGACGGCCGAGAAGATCGTGCGCAAGCTGGTGGAAGCGCGCAACCCCGTCGTGTACGCCGGCGGCGGCGTGATCCTGGCCGATGCCGCCGACGAACTGCGCCAGCTGGTCGACCACCTCTCACTGCCGGTGGCGCACAGCCTGATGGGCAAGGGCGTGCTGCCCGACGACCACCAGCTGACCCTGGGCATGACCGGCTTCTGGGGCACGAAGTTCGTGAACGAGAAGTGCCGCACCGCCGACTGGATCTTCGGCGTGGGCACGCGCTTCGCCGAGGCCGACTGCAGCTCCTGGGAGGCCGAGTACACGTTCAGCATGCCGCCGAGCAAGCTGATCCACATCGACATCGACCCGGCCGAGATCGGACGCAACTTCCCGGTGGAGATCGGCGTGGTCAGCGACCTGAAGCAGGCGCTGATCGTCCTGAATCGCGTCGCGCGCCGCCTGTTCCCGAACGGCCGCACGAACGATGCCCTGCGTGATCAGATCGGCGCGTACCGCCGCGATTTCCAGAAGGGCAACGCCGCGCACATCGCGAACGAGGCGTATCCGATGCGCCCCGAGCGCATCCTGTCGACCGTGCGCGAGGTGCTGCCGCGCGACGCGATCATCACCACCGACGTGGGCTGGAACAAGAACGGGGTGGGCCAGCAGTTCCCGATCTACACGCCCGGCAGCATCCTCACGCCCGGCGGCTTCGCCACCATGGGCTTCGGCGCGCCGGCCGCCATCGGCGCCAAGCTGGCCTGCCCCGACCGCGTCGTCGTGGCTTTGGTGGGCGACGGCGGCTTCGGCCAGAACCCCGCGGTGCTCGCCACCGCCGCCGAGCAGGACGTCGCGGTGATCTGGATCGTGATGAACAACAACGCCTACGGAACCATCGCCGGCCTGGAGATGGCGCACTACGGCACGGCGTTCGGCACGGTCTTCCGCCGCGGCGGCGAGCCCTATCACGTCGACTTCGCCGCGATCGCCCGCGCCTACGGCGTCGACGGCGTGAAGATCGGCTCGGCCGCGGACTTCAAGCCCGCTCTGGAAAAAGCCATCGCGTCGCGCAAGGCCTGCGTGATCGACGTGGCCATGATGAACGAGCCGGTGCCCACCGCCGGCCACTGGAACATCAATGACATCTATTCGCCCGGCCGCAAGGTCTCGCACGTGGCCGTCGCGTAACGGCATGCGCCGCCGGGGCTTCACGCTGCTGGAGCTGCTGGTCGTGATGGTGATCATCGGCCTGCTGGCCGCGTACGTGGCGCCGCGCTACTTCTCTCAGGTGGGCCGGTCCGAGGTGCGCAGCGCGCAGGCGCAGATCGCCGCGCTGCGCAGCGCGCTCGACGCCTACCGGCTCGACGTCGGCAGCTATCCGACCACGGAGCAGGGCCTCGCGGCACTGACCACGCGGCCGTCGAACTCGGCGCGCTGGAACGGGCCTTACCTGCAGCGGTCGGCGCCGCCGGACCCGTGGGGCCGTCCCTACCAGTACCGCTCGCCCGGCGAGCACGGCGACTTCGACCTGCTCTCGCTGGGCAAGGACGGCCAGCCCGGGGGCTCGGCGGAGGCCGCCGACATCACCAGCTGGCAGTAGCGTGCGCTTCCAGGTTCGTGCACTCAAGCCCGCCGAAGGCGTGGTGACGCTGATGGTGGAGGCCGCCGATGGCGCGGCTGCCCTCGAGCAGGCCCGCGCCCAGGGACTCTCCGCTTTGTCGGCCCGGCCGCTGCGCAACTTCGGCGAGCGGCTGGCCGCGCGCCAGAAACCGTTCCCGCTGCTGCAGTTCACGCAGGAACTGGTGGCGCTGCTGCGCGCCGGGCTCTCGCTGCCCGAGACGCTGGAGACGATGGTCGAGAAGGAGAGCCGCATGGATGTGCGCGCCACGCTGCAGCTCGTTCTCGACCGGTTGTTCGAGGGGCGCTCGTTCTCGCAGGCGCTGGAAGCCAGTCCGGCCATCTTCTCGCCGCTGTACGTGGCCACGGTGCGAGCGTCGGAGCGGACCGGCGACCTTCCCGAGGCGCTCGCCCGGTTCATCGAATACCAGGAAAAGCTCGACACGCTGCGCAAGAAGATCGTCTCGGCCTCCATCTATCCGGCCGTGCTGCTGGGCGTCGGCTTGCTGGTCACGCTGTTCCTGCTCGGCTACGTGGTCCCGCGCTTTTCCTCCATCTACGCGGAGTCCGGACGCGACCTGCCGCTGCTGTCGCGGCTGCTGCTCGACTGGGGCCAGTTCGTCAGCGGCCATGGCGAAATCGTGCTCGGCCTGTTCGTCGCGGTGTTCGCGCTCGCGTTGGCACTGCGCCGCCGTGCGGCCGCCGGCCTGCTGGCGCTCGCGCAGCGTTCGAACGTCCTGCGCGGCAAGCTGCTGGTCTTCCACCTGGCGCGCTTCTACCGGTCGCTGGGCATGCTGCTGCGCGGCGGCGTGCCGCTCGTGCCGGCGCTCGGGATGGTGAGCGGGCTGCTCTCGCCAGACCTGCGCGAGAAGCTCCTGCTGGCCACCGCCCGCGTGCGTGAAGGCGTGAGCCTGTCGGAAGCGATGACCTCGGCGGGCCTCACCACGGCCGTGGCCGCGCGGATGCTGCGCGTCGGCGAGAACACGGGCGACATGGCGGCCATGATGGAACGCGCTGCCGTCTTCCACGAGGAGGAGCTCTCGCGCTGGGTGGACTGGTTCACCAAGCTGTTCGAGCCGCTGCTGATGGCCTTCATCGGCGTGGTCATCGGCGGCATCGTGATCCTGATGTACCTGCCGATCTTCGAGCTGGCCGGGAGCCTGCAGTGAACCGCGAGCCGATCGGCGACGTCGTGCCGTTCAGCGCCGACGACATCGCGCAGGCGCGCCGCATGGCGCCCAGCCGCGGGCTGAGCGTGGTGGCCACGCTCGAAGAGATAGCGCAGGGCGCGCCAGCCGCGTTCGTCGCGCGGCTCGGGGCCTCGCTGCAGTACCCGGTGGCGGGCATCCATGACCTGCACCGCTGGCACCCCGCGTTCGACGTGCTGCCCTTCACCGAGGCGCTCAAGGCGCAGGTGCTGCCCATGTGGGACGCGGGGTCGCTGCGGCTGGTGCTGGGCGATCCGTTCTCCTTCGGGCGCATCGCATGGGCCGAGGAGCGGATCGGCGCGCCGTTCACCTGGACGCTCGCCCACCACGGCGACGTGGCCGCGTACCTGGCCCGCCACGAGGAGGGCCTGTCCGCGATGGCGAGCCTCGTCCCCGACGCTCCTTCGCGCGGCTCGCAGGACATCGATGTCGAGGACCTCTCGTTCCAGAGCATTACGCAGGACACGAGCCAGGTGGTGCGGCTGGTGCGCTCCACGCTCTACGACGCGCTCAAGGCGCATGCGTCGGACATCCACCTGGAGACAACGCCGGCGGGGCTCTCGATCCGCTATCGGCTCGACGGCGTGCTGGTGTCGATCGGCCAGGCCCACGGGCAGGAGGTGGCGGAGCAGGCCATCTCGCGGCTGAAGGTGATGGCCGAGCTGGACATCTCCGAGCGGCGCGTGCCGCAGGACGGCCGCTTCACGGTGTCCGTGCAGGGCCGCGAGATCGACTTCCGCGTGTCCATCATGCCCTCCATCTTCGGCGAGGACGCGGTGCTGCGCATCCTGGACAAGCAGCGGCTGGCGGACGCCGTTCGAGGGCTCACGCTGGACTCGCTGGGCTTCGAGGAGCGCGATCGCGTCCTCATCCGGCGCTTCGCGAGTGAGCCCTACGGCATGCTGCTGGTGACGGGACCCACCGGCAGCGGCAAGACGACCACGCTGTATGCCGCGTTGTCCGAGACCAGCACGGGGCACGACAAGGTCATCACCATCGAGGACCCGGTGGAGTACCAGCTGCCGGGCGTGCTGCAGATCCCCGTGAACGAGCGCAAGGGGCTCACCTTCGCGCGCGGGTTGCGGTCCATCCTGCGCCACGACCCCGACCGCGTGATGGTCGGCGAGATCCGCGACCCGGAGACTGCGCAGATCGCGGTGCAGGCCGCGCTGACGGGTCACCTCGTGTTCACCACCGTGCACGCCAACAACGTCTTCGACGTGCTCGGCCGTTTCACGCACATGGAGGTGGACCCGTACAGCTTCGCGGCGGCGCTGACCGGCATCGTGGCGCAGCGGCTGGTGCGTCTGAACTGCCCGCACTGCAGCGAGCCGGTCACCCCGACCGAGGAGCAGCTGCAGTCATCGCTGCTGACGGGCGATACGTCCGGCTTCCGCTTCATGGCGGGCAGCGGCTGCGGCCAGTGCCGCAGCACCGGCCACCTCGGACGGACCGCGATCGCCGAGATCATGGTGATGAACGACGAACTGCGCGAAATGATCGTGGCGCGCGAACCGATCCGCGCGCTCAAGGAAGTGGCGCGCCGCGGCGGCACCCGCTTCCTGCGCGAGGCGGCGCTGGAACTGGTGCGCACCGGCAGGACGAGCTTGGAGGAGATCAACCGTGTCACTTTCGTGGCGTGATCCGGTCCGCGTCTTCGTCTCCGGGGACGAAGTTCGCATCAGGCTTGGCGGCCGCAGCAGCGCGGCGGATGCGCAGCCTTGTGCGCTGGGCGTTCCCGCGGCGGAGGGCTGCGTCACCGCATTGCGCTCGCTGCTCGCGCGCAACGACGTGGGCCGCGCGCGAGTCGAGGTGGTGCTGTCCAACCAGCTGGTGCGCTACGCGCTGGTCCCCGACGCCGACCTGCTGCGCGATGCCGCCGAGCGACAGGCGGCCGCGATGCATTCCCTGGCCCACCTGTACGGCGAGGCCGCCGCGGGCTGGCGCGTGGCCCACGACATGGCGGACGGGTTCCTGTCCATGGTGGCGGCCGGCGTCGATGCCGCGCTGCTCGCAGGGCTCGAGTCCGTGCTGAAGGAAGCAGGCGCCCGCTCGGTGAAGGTCCGGCCTGCGCTCGAGCTCGCCATCAATGCTGCTTCGCTGCCCCGCGCGTTCCATGGCTGGCTCGCTGTGCTCGAGCCCGGGCGCATCCTCGTCGCGTCAGTCGTGCGCGGATCGCTGGTGGCGATGCGCTCCCATCGCATCCGTTCCGATGCGATGGCGGAACTCCAGGTCCTGCTGAACCAGAGCCGCCTGCTCGACGGAATGGAAGACGCAGGCGACGTGATCGTGTGCGCGGAGCCGGCGGGCCTTCCTGAAATGCGCGAAGAGAGCGGCTGGCGCATGGTTCCGCTGGATTTCACGGCCACGTCCAAGGCACCGTCCTGGCGCGCGAATAGCGTCCGCATCGATTTCGGCACGCACAGGCGCGAACTGCGGCCGGCCGAACTCGTCATCCTCGCGGCAGGTGTCGCCGCCCTGTCGTTCGCCTTCGTGCAGTACGGAAATGCGGTGAACGAACGCGCCTCGCTGCAACGCTCATTGGCCGAAGCGGATCGGTTTACGAAACGCCAGGGGCCGGCACTGGAAACGCGCGGGCTGGACAAGGCTTCCACTGCGGAGGTGCAGCGCGCCAACGCCGTCGTGGCGCGGCTTTCCGTGCCTTGGGATTCGCTGTTCATGGACATCGAGTCCGCGGCAGGGGAGGGCATCGCGCTCACCGGCTTCGAGCCCGAAGCCGGGCTGCGGCGCCTGCGCATCCAGGGCGAGGCGCGGCGCTTCGAGGACCTCACGCGCTACCTGGGTCGGCTGGAGAACGCGCCATCCCTGCAGAACGTCTTTCTCACCGGTCACGAGGCGCGCGACCGCGGCCTGACCTTCACCTTGACCGCCGATTGGATCCGGAGCGATGAAGCAGCACGCCCGTGAGTTGCGCCGCCTCGTGCGCCGCCTCGGCTGGTTTGCCGCGGCCGGCCTCGCCATGCTGCTCGCCGCGGTCCTCCTGCATTTCGGCGGCGCGCGACCCGTGCTTTCGGAGGTCGAGGCTTCGCGCCTGAAGCTCGCCACGTTGCGCGAGCAACTCGGTGCCGGAGGCCACCGCTTCGGCGAGCCGATTGCCAAGAGCGTGCCCGAGCAGCTAAGGGCGTTCCGCGAGTTCCTTCCGCGCAGCGAGTCGCTTCCGCGCTGGCTCGATGCGCTGCATGCCTCGGCGCGGGGCACGGGTGTCGCGATCCGTTCGGGCGAGTACCGCCTGGAGCGGCAGGAAGGCGGCCTCCTGCGCTATCACGTGACGCTGCCGGTAACCGGCAACTACACGCAGCTGCGGCAGTTCGTGAACGCCGTGCTCCAAGACGTGCCGGCCGCGTCGCTCGACGACGTGCAGCTGCGGCGCGAGGCCGGCGCGGCGGATCGCCTCGAGGCGCGCCTGCGGTTCTCCATCCATTTCGCGGGGCAGTGAGATGGGACTGAACACGCCCCGCATGCGCTGGATCGCCTACAGCCTCGCGGCCGCCGGGACGCTGGCAGCAATCGTGCTCAGTGAGCCGTCGTCGCAGGAGCAAACCGTGGCAGTCGTCGAACCCGTGCGGCGCGAGACTCGGACCGCCACGCCGATAGCGCAGGCCGAGGGCGAAGTGCGCGTGCGCCTCGACCTGCTGCGCAGGGCGCCCGGCTCGGAGTTGCCGCGCGCCGATCCATTCGCGTTGCCCGCGCCCCCGGCACCTGTCCAGCCCACCATTCAAGCCGCGCCGCCGCCCCCGAAGCCGCAGGCGCCGGCGCTGCCCTTCACGTACCTCGGCAAGTGGACCGAGAACGGCAAGACCATCGTGTACCTGGCGCGCGGCGAGAGCCATGTCGCCGTCAAGGGACCGGGGCGGCTGGACGACAGCTATTCGGTGGAGTCCGTGGACGAACGGCAGATCGTCTTGACCTACCAGCCGCTGGGCGTGCGGCAGGTGCTGCCGCTGGCAGCGGGCGCCGCGCCCGCGCCCTCCGCCGCCGCACCGCGCCCCAACGAATCCGAGCCATCCGAGGAGACCAATTGACCGCGCAACAACCGACCCCGGAAGCACGGCGCCGAGGCCGCCTGGCCCTGCTGGCGCCCTGGCTGCTGCTGGCCGCCTGCGCCACCCAGCAGCCTGACCTGCGCGAAGGCCAGCAGCTGATCGCTGCCGGCCGCTTCCAGGAAGGACTGGCCCGGCTCGAAGCGGCCGCCAAGGCGCAGCCGCGCGATCCGCAGGCGTACACCACCTACATCACGCAGCGTGCCGCGATCGTGAACGCGCAGGTGCGGGACGGCGACGCGCTCAGGGTCGCAGGCGACCTGCGCGGGGCCGAGGCGCAGTACCGGGCGGCGCTGCAGCTGGACCCGACGTCGGCCCTGGCGCAAGCCGGCCTGGAAGCGACCGCCCGGGCTGCGCGAAGCGACGCGAGCATGATCGAGGCGGAGCAGGCGCTGCGCGCAGGCGACGTGGCCAAGGCGGAGCGGCTCACGCGCTCGGTGCTTTCCGCGGAGTCCAACCATCCTCGCGCCCGCGCCATGATGAAGGCCGTGGCGGAACGGCGGGCGGCCGCGGAGACAGTGCCGCCCAGGCTGCGATCGGCACTGCAACGGCAGATCTCGCTGGACCTGCGCGATGCTCCCCTGCGTTCGATCCTGAACATCATCGCCAGCAACGGCGAGCTCAATTTCGTCTTCGACCGCGACGTCAAGACCGACCAGCGCGCCAGCATCTTCGTGCGCGACATGAGCCTGGACGACATCCTGCGCATCCTGCTGCTGACCAACCAGCTCGAACGCAAGGTGCTCAACGAGAACTCGATCCTGGTCTACCCCGCGACGCAGGCCAAGCAGCGCGAATACCAGGAGCTGGTCACCCGCAGCTTCTATCTGGCGAATTCCGACCCGAAGCAGACCGCCGCGATGATCCGCGCGCTGGTGAAGACGCGCGACCTGTTCGTCGACGAGAAGCTCAACCTGATCATCATGCGCGACACGCCGGACGCGGTGCGGCTGGCAGAGCAGCTGGTCGCGACGCAGGACCTGGGCGAGCCCGAGGTGATGCTGGAGCTGGAGGTGCTCGAGGTGGCGTCCAGCCTGGTCCAGGAACTCGGCGTGCGTTATCCGGAGCAGGTGAGCTTCTTCTCGCCGGATGCGAGCGGTGCGTTCCCGGCGCTCGTGGAGCTGCGGCGCTCCAGCGGGCTGCGGGCGCTGGTGCCGAACCCGGTGCTGCTGCTCACGCTGCGGCAGCAGGACGGGACGACCAACCTGCTGGCCAACCCGCGCATCCGCGTGAAGAACCGCGAGAAGGCCAAGGTTCACATCGGCGAACGCGTGCCCGTCATCACGACCACGTCGACCGCCAACGTCGGCGTCTCGTCGTCGGTGAACTACCTCGAGACCGGCCTCAAGCTGGACGTGGAGCCGAACATCTTCCTGGAGGACGAGGTCGCCATCAAGGTGCAGCTGGAGGTGTCCAACATCCTCGAACAGCTGAACGTGTCCGGCACCGTCGCGTACCGGCTCGGCACGCGCAACGCCGCGACCACCTTGCGCCTGCGCGATGGCGAGACGCAGGTGCTGGCGGGCCTGATCAACAGCGAGGACCGCAAGTCTTTCACCAAGGTTCCTTACGCGGGCGACCTGCCGGTCCTGGGCCGGCTGTTCCGCAACGACGACGAGCGCGGCAGCAAGACCGAGATCGTCCTGCTGCTCACGCCGCGCGTGGTGCGAAACCTGGCCCGGCCCGACACGGTCGCGCCGATGTTCTCCTCTGGGACGGAGGCTGCTCCGGGCGCCGCGCCGCTGCGTCTGGCCAGCGGCGGTCGCGTGGGACTCACGCCCGACGCCTCTGCGGCCGGCACGGCGGGTCCCGCCCCAGCCGCCGCAGCGCAGGCGCCGGCGCAGCCCGCCGTGCCCCTCAACCTCGTGGCGCCTGCGCAGGCGCCCGTCGGGTCGGAGTTCAGCGTCACGCTGTCGCTGCCCACGGGCAATGCGCCGGTCACGGCCAGCGTGCAACTCACGTTCGACCCGGCCGTGCTGAACCTGGTGGGCATCAGCCCCGCTTCTCCGGGCAGCCCGCCCGCGCCGGACCGCGGCACCGTGGCGGTGGAGGTGGCATCCGCCGGCATCCCGGGCACGCCGACCACGCCGACGCAGCTGCGGTTCCGCGTGGTCGGGAAGGAGCCGACCAACACCGAGATCGGGATCGAGGTGGTCTCGGCGAGCCGGCCGGTGCAGGCGCCGCCGTCGTCGCAGCCCGTGAGCATCGTGGGGCGGTAGGCATGCGGCGTTCGCGCACCGGCCTCGGGGGTTTCTCGCTGATCGAGATGGTCATCACCGTGGCCATCATCGGCGTGCTGGCCTCGATCGCGCTGCCGCTCGGTCAGCTCACGGTTCAGCGCGCCAGGGAACACGAGCTGCGGCGCGCACTGCGCGAGATCCGCACGGCGATCGACGAGTACAAGCGCGCCGCCGACCAGGGGCGCGTGGCCCGCGCGGCGGATGCCTCCGGCTATCCGCCTTCCCTGGACGTGCTGGTGGATGGCGTGCCGAACGCGAAGGATCCCGCCAAGCGCCCGATCTACTTCCTGCGCCGCCTGCCGCGCGACCCCTTCCACGAAGGCGAGGCGTCGCGCGCCTCCGAGACGTGGGGATTGCGCAGCTACGACTCTCCGCCGGACAACCCGCGCCCGGGCAAGGACGTGTTCGACGTCCATTCGCGCTCCGCCGCCGTCGGCATCGGCGGCGTGCCCTACCGGGAGTGGTGACGTGCGCCGCCGCGGTTTCACGTTGATCGAACTGCTGATCGTCCTGTCGATCATGGCCGTGCTGTTGACCATCGCGCTGCCGCGCTACTTCCAGTCGGTCGACCGTTCGCGCGAGGTCGCCCTCGCGCAATCGCTGATGGTGGTGCGCGATGCCATCGACAAGTACTACTCGGACCGCGGGCGCTACCCCGACAGCCTGTCCGATCTCGTGCAGGCCCGGTACCTGCGCGCGCTTCCGGTGGACCCCGTCACGGGCAACGCCGATGCGTGGGTGGTCGTGCCTCCGCCGGCGGGGACGATCGGCGGCGGTTCCCTGTACGACCTGCGCAGCGGTGCACCCGGCCAGTCCACCGAAGGCCGCGCCTTCTCGGAGTTCTGAGGGATGCGGCAGAAGGGCTTCACCTACATCGGGCTGCTGCTGCTGGTGGCGATGACCACGAGTGCGCTGGCCGTCGCGGCCTCGCTCTGGAGCCTGGAAAGCCGGCGCGAGAAGGAAGCCGACCTGCTCTTCATCGGCGCCGAGTTCAGGCAGGCGATCGCGTCGTTCCGCGAGCGCACGCCCGCGGGGCAGGCGCCGCGCTTTCCGCAGCGGCTGGAGGAGCTCGTCGACGATCGCCGCTGGCCCACGACGCGGCGGCACCTGCGGCAGGTCTACGTCGACCCGATGACGGGCTCGCGCGACTGGGGCCTGGTCACCGCGCCCGGCGGCGGCATCGTGGGCGTCTACAGCCGTTCCGAAGCGGCGCCGGTCAAGCGCGCCCGCTTTCCGGAGGACTACGAGGGCTTCGACGATGCGCCGGGTTACCAGCAATGGCGCTTCGTCTACTCGAGCCCCGGCGGCCCGGCGCAGGAGAAGAACTGAGACGGCCATGGGGATCACCCTGATGAGGAGCGGAGTGCGCGAGCCTATACTTTTGGAATGCCGTTCTGCAGTACGCAACGGGCTTCCGGACCCACGGCGATCCGCAGGATGCAACCGGTGAAAGCGATCGAAGCGCGGGACCTCCGCTTCTCCTGGCCGGGGCAGCCGGAGTGCTTGAGCCTTCCGGCCCTGGACCTCGACGCCGGGAGCCATCTCTTCGTGCACGGCCCGAGCGGCAGCGGCAAGAGCACGCTGCTGTCCCTCCTGGCCGGCGTGCTCACGCCGCAGGCCGGCAGTGTTTCGGTGCTCGGCCAATCCTGGACCGGATTGCGCCGCCCCGCGCGCGACCGTTTCCGCGCCGACCACATCGGCTACATCTTCCAGCAGTTCAACCTGCTGCCGTACCTGCCGGTGGTGGGCAATGTGACGCTGCCTTGCAAGCTGTCGCGCCGGCGCGCTGCGCGGGCCGAGGCCGCCGGCGGCGTGCTGGTCACCGGGCAGCTGCTGCTGCGCTCGCTGGGCATCGGGCCGGAGCTCTGGGATCGGCCCGCCGCGCAACTCTCGGTCGGCCAGCAGCAGCGCGTGGCGGCGGCGCGCGCCCTGATCGGGCAACCCGAACTCGTCATCGCCGACGAGCCCACGTCCGCGCTGGACGCGCAGCGGCGCGAGGGGTTCATGCACCTGCTGCTGGCCGCCTGCGGCCGCGCGGGCAGCGCGCTGGTGTTCGTCAGCCATGACGAGCGACTGGCGACGCACTTCGCCCGATCCGTGTCGCTGGCGCGAGAGGATGCGGCGCAGGAGCACGTGGCGTGAGGGGCATCCTCTCCATTGCGTGGCGCAGTGCCTGGAACCGGCGCTTCGTGCTGCTGCTCGTCGTGCTGTCGATCGCGTTCTCCACCTTCCTCGTGATGACGCTGGAGCGCGTGCGGGCGGATGTGCGGGAGTCCTTCTCGCAATCGGTGTCCGGGACGGACCTGATCGTCGGGCCGCGCGGCGGCCGGCTCGAACTGCTGCTGTACTCCGTGTTCCGCTGGGGCTCCGCCCCCGGCACGATGCAGTGGAGCAGCGCCACGAAGATCGGCGCTCATCGCAGCGTGGCGTGGTGGGTGCCGCTGTCCCTGGGCGACTCGCACCGCGGCTTTCCCGTGCTGGCCACCACGCCTTCGTACTTCGAGCATTTCCGCTTCGGCCGGCGCGAGCGGCTGCAGTTCGAGCAGGGCGGCGGGTTCGGGTCGGACTTCGACGCGGTGCTCGGCGCCGACGTGGCGCAGGCCCTGGGCTATGAACCCGGTGAGCGCATCGTGCTCAGCCACGGCACGGGAGAGGCCGATTTCAACGACCACGCTGACAAGCCGTTCACCGTCGTGGGCGTCCTGCGCCGGACCGGAACGCCGGTGGACCGCACCATCCACATCGGGCTGGACGGCATGGACGCCGTCCACGAGCACTTCGCGGGAGGGGTGGCGCTTCCGGCCTCGCACAACGCCGCGCATGCCGACGACGAGGACCGCACCATCACGGCCGTGCTCGTGGGCCTGAAGAACCGCGCCGCGGTGTTCTCGGTCCAGCGGGACATCCAGGATTTCCGCGGCGAACCCTTGATGGCCGTGCTGCCCGGCGTGGTGCTCGACGAACTCTGGCAGGCGGTGGGAAGCACCGAGCAGGTCCTGCGCTGGATGACCGCCTTCGTGGCCGCAGTGAGCCTCGCAGGCCTGGTGGCGGTGGTGCTCACGGGGCTCGAACAGCGCCGACGCGAACTCGCCATCCTGCGGGCCGTGGGCGCAGGGCCGGGCCACGTGATGCTGCTGCTTTGCGTCGAGGGCGTGCTGATCACGGCCGCCGGGGCGTTCCTCGGCCTTGCCGCGCACTGGCTCGCCATCGGCCTGCTCGACGACTGGCTTCGGGTCAGCTGGGGCGTGCAGGTCGCGCTCACCGCACCGGGCGCGCACGAACTCACCCTGATCGGTTCCATCCTGGCGTGCGGGGTCCTCGCCAGCCTGCTTCCCGGCTTGCGCGCCTACAGGATCTCGCTGGTCGACGGTCTTTCACCGCGGGTTTGAACATGAGATCACGGGTCATCGCAGGGTTGCTGTTCGCGTTCGCGTGGTTCGCGACGCCGCTGTTCGCGGCGGCGCCCGCCTTCCAGGAAATCGGGTGGCTCGCGCTGGTGCCCAGGGACTGGAAGCCGCAGGAGAAGCTGGATCGCAAGAAGGCCGAGTCGCTCAAGGACGGCGACGCGCTGGCGCAGGAAATGATGAAGGAGCTGCGCGAGGTGCTCGACTCCGCGCCGACCGTCCCATCGCTGAACGGCACGCGCGTGCGCATGCCCGGCTTCGTCGTGCCGCTCGACACGTCGCGCGACGGGTTCAGCGAGTTCCTGCTCGTGCCCTACCACGGCGCCTGCATCCACACGCCCCCGCCTCCGGCCAACCAGATCGTCCACGTCGTGTCCAGGCAGCCGGTGAAGGGCTTCCAGAGCATGAGTGCTGTGTGGGTGTCCGGAACCATGCAGGTGGTGCGCAAGGACACCGGCATGGGCGTCAGCGGCTACGCGCTGGAGCTCGCGGCGATCGAGCCGTACCGCCCGAAATGAGCCTGCTGCCGACGATCGGATAGAGCCATGCCCCGACGCGCCGCGTTTCCCTCCATCGCCGACGAACATGCCGCGCCCGGCGGCGCTGCCGCGGTCGATCGCGCCGTGACGCTGCTGTCCCTGTTCGCGGGCGGCAGCGGCCCGTACACGCTCAGCGCGCTGGCGGAGCAGACCAAGCTCTACAAGAGCACGGTGCTGCGCCTGCTGGCCTCGCTGGAGCATTCCGGGCTGGTGCTGCGGCAGGCCGACGGGCGCTACGCGTTGGGGCCGATGATCGCCCGGCTGTATGCCTCGTATGCGGCCTCGTTCTCGCTGGAATCGGTGGTGATGCCGGTACTGCGGCAACTGGTGGAGCGGACGACCGAGAGCGCGGCCTTCCACGTGAGGCAGGGCGAGCACCGCCTCTGCCTGTACCGCGTCGATTCGACGCAGCCGGTGCGGGACCACATCAAGGTGGGCGACCTGATGCCGCTCACGCAGGGCGCCGGCGGCCGGGTACTCATGGCATTCGCGGGCACCCCGGGCGCGATGTACGAGCGGATCCGCCGCGACCATCTCGCAGTGCTGTGCGGCGATCGCGTGCCGGAACTGGCGGGCGTGTCCTCGCCGGTGTTCGATGCCGCGGGAATGCTGGTCGGCGCGGTGACGCTGACCATGCCGAAGGAGCGCCTGTCGCCCTCGCATGGCCCCCATGTGGTGCGTTCCGCCGCCGACCTGACCGCGAAGCTTGGCGGGCGCTTCCCGCGCACCGTGACCGAATAACTCATCCGCAGCTTCGTTGGGGGTTTGTCCCTACGTTTTGGCGCGGAGCGCCTTCCTATACTGCCCCTCGAGCTAAAAACAAAACGCCGTTTCGTACAGCAGAACGGCAGCTTGCGGCTCCAGGAAAGCAGTCGTCTCCGCCACGAAAGAACTTCACCGAAAGGAATCACATGATCCAAGCCAGCCTTCGTCTCGGCTTCGCGGCACTGGCCGCCTGCATGTCGGTCGGCTTCGCGCACGCGCAGCCCGCCCGGGCCGACGCACCCGGAAGCGTCAAGAAGAGCAGCCACGACGTGTACTACAACGTCTGCCGCGGCACCGATCCCGCCTGCCTGGCGCAGAACAACGGCTGGCCCGAGGTTTCCGCAACCGCCAAGACCCGCGTGCTGATCTACTCGCGCACCGCCGGTCCGCGCCACGCCAACCTCGGCACCGCGGCTGCCCCCGGCGCCGGGCTGAACCCGCCGATGGCGCCCAACAACGTGATGCAGGCCAAGCTGAGGGAGTGGCTGGCCGAGGAAGGCATCACCGCCGACTGGACCGAGGACCCCGCCCGCTTCAGCCCGAACAACTACGCCGCCGTGATCCTGGCCAGCGGCAACCGCGACAACCTGTTCGACATCGCCCAGACGTCGCCGACCACCCCCATGACCAACCTGCGCCAGTACATGCGGCGCGGCGGCGGAGTGGTGGCGATCCACAACGCCTTCGGCGCCAACTACAACTGGCCGTACTACGAAGGGCTGCTGGGCAACGCCAACTTCTTCGACCATGGCCCGAACCGCGCCGGCACGGTGAACACGTTGGCCGCCGATCCTTCGACCGCCGGCCTGCCGGCTACTTGGGCATTCCAGGACGAGTGGTACAACCTCACGCCGTTCCCCACGAACGTGAAGTTCCTGCTGTCGGCCACGGTCAATCCGGGCGGAACCGGAGCCGCCACGGTGCGCGACTTCCACCCGGTGGCCTGGTGCCAGTACTTCGACGGCGGACGCGTGCTCGCCACCACGCTGGGCCATAACGCCCATTCGTTCGACGGCACCGGTGTGGGCGCCGCCGAGTTCAAGAAGTTCATCGTGCAGGGCATCAAATCGGCCATGGGCCTGACGCCCTTCTGCACCGAGCAGTAAGTTCCCGCCACCCAAGCAGGCCGCGCGAAAGCACGGCCTGCTTTTTCGTTTCTTCTTCCGCGAATCCAGCCTCGCCCCCATGAAAGATTTCTCCCGCCTTCGCCGCGCGTTCTCGTTTTTTTCGCTCGCCCTGGCCGCCGCTGCGTTCGTCCCGCAGGCCACCGCGCAGGATCCATCGCGCGAGGTCGTCCCCGAGCAGCTGCAGGCCGGCGCATTCATCGCGCCTTCGAACCTGACGACGCTGGACTCGCGACTGCTGTTCACCGCCTTCCACGTGCGCCACGGGCAGGAGCTCTGGGTGACGGGCGGCCCGGGCGAGGGCGCGACCCTGCTCAAGGACCTGCGCCCCGGGTTCCAGGGCTCGTTCCCGGTCGGCCAGCTCCGCTGGCGCGGCCAGGTCTACTTCACGGCCAATGACGGCCTGGCGGGGCTCGAGCTATGGAGGACAGACGGGACGCCTGACGGCACCTCGAAGGTCATCGACATCCGTGCCGGAGAAGAGGGTTCCACGCCGAATGCATTCACGGTGTTCAAGGATTCACTCTGGTTCGTCGCCCACGACGGAGCGTCCGGCTTCCAGCTGTGGCGCACCGGCGGCGACGCGGAGAGCACCAGCCGCGTGAGCTCGATCAACGCCGGCCCCGGCGCCGTGGTCCGTCAACTCACCGTCGCCGGCGGGCGCATGTTCTTCACGGCCACGACGCCGGAGCACGGCCACGAACTCTGGGTTACCGAAGGCACCCCCGCGAGCACGCGCCTCGTGCGCGACATCCGGCCGGGCCCGGAAGATTCGGGCATCCAGAACCTGCTCGCCGTCGGCCCGGACGTGTACTTCACGGCGAGCGATGGCGTGCACGGCATCGAGCTGTGGAAGAGCGACGGCACGCCGCAGGGCACGCGGCTGGTGGCGGACCTGGCGCCGGGCGAAGCCGCATCGCGTCCTGCGTATCTGGCGCGCCTTGGCCGCCACGTCTTCTTTGCGGCGGAGGATGGCCGCCACGGCGTCGAGCTGTGGAAGACGGACGGGACCGCCAAGGGCACGTCGATGGTCCGCGACATCCGTGGCGGGCGTACTGGCTCGTTTCCCAGCTACCTGACGGAACTCGGCGGGCAGCTGTACTTCGCGGCCACCGATGGCGTGGCTGGGGTGGAGCTCTGGAAGAGCGACGGCACCGCCGCGGGCACGACCCTGGTCGCCGACCTCGCGCCCGGCGCCGCGAGTTCCTCGCCCGCGCGGTTCGCGGTGCTGGACAAGCAGCTGTGGTTCTCGGCGAACGACGGGAGCCATGGCGTGGAACCCTGGCGCACGGACGGCAGCCGTGCCGGCACGCGCATGGCCGCCGACATCGTGGCCGGCAGCCGCGACTCGAACCCGCTGCGTTTCATGCGCCATGGCGCGGGCACCTTCTTCGTCGCCGAGGATGCGGCGGGCAACGAGCGGCTGTGGCGGCTGCCCGCGAAGGGCGAGCCCACGCTGGTCGGCGACCGGCTGGCTGCGCGTCTGCGCTGAAGGGCGCACTCAGACGCGCTGGAACATTCCGGTCTCCGCGAACTCGTGCAGGGCCTGCTTCATGGCCGCGGCCATCGCGGGATGCGTCGGGTCGTGCCCGGCACCCGGCACCCAGCGCAGCGTCGCGCGTCCGCCGAGGACCTGGTGCAAGGCGGCCGCGCCTTCCGGCGGGCAGATCGCGTCCTGCGTGCCGTGAAGCAGCAGCGTCGGGGCCGCCGGCAGTCGCGCGCACCGCTCCAGCAGCGGCGGATCGGTGAGCCAGCATCCGTGTCGCAGGTAGTGGCTCTGCACGCGGTAGCGCTGCACGAGCCGCTGGTACGTGGCGGCATCGGGAGGCTGCGCGGCGCGAGCGCCCGCCAGCTGCTGCTCCGAGATCGACCAGCACAGCGCGGCTGCGCACTGCGCTTCCCATGTCCCTGACGCGAACACCTCCGCGAGGTGGTCCACCAGCGGACGGCCGGCCACCTCGGCCTGCTGCTGCAAGCCGCGCCAGGCTTCCGCGTTCGTGCGCACTGCCGCGTCGAAAAAGCTGGTGATGTCCTCCGGCCGGGCCAGGAACACATTGCGCAGAAGCAGTCCGGCGACGGCGCCGGGCTGGTCGATCGCATGCACCAGCGCGAGCGTGGCGCCCCACGATCCGCCGACGACCAGCCAGCGATCCACCCGCAGCGGTTCGCGCAGCAGGCGCAGGTCGGCCAGCAGGTGTTCGAGCGTGTTGGACGCGATCTCGCCGGCCGGCGTGCTGCGGCCGGCGCCGCGCTGGTCGGGGCAGAGGATGCGGTAGTGCGCCGGGTCGAGCAGGCTGTGCAGCAGCGGCGAGCTGCCCGAGCCCGGTCCGCCGTGCAGCACGAGGGCGGGCCGGCCGGCCGGATTTCCGTGCTCCTCCACATGCATCACGTGGCCGCCGCCGACAGGCAGCCGGTGCACGATCACGACTCGGCCGCCAGCACCCGGGAGTTTTCGTCGGTGCGGAACACGAGCTGGCCCGCGCGCCGTGCGCCCGGCACGAAACGGATCGGGACAGCGTCTCCACCGGGGAGCGCTGCCGCGTCGACGAGGGACTGCACCTTCCCATGCGCCGGGCTCTTGCCGCAGACGGGATCGGTGGCCGCGGCATCACCGGTGAGCAGGAACGACTGGCAGCGGCAGCCGCCGTGGTCCTTCCCATGCTCGGGGCAGCTGCGGCAGGTGTCGTTCATCCAGTGCTCGCCGCGGTACGCGTTGAAGCCGGGGCTGTCGCGCCAGATCTGCGCAACCGATTGCGCGCGCACGTTCGGAAACTCCATCGGAAGCATGCGCGCGCTGTGGCAAGGGAGCGCGAGCCCGTCGGGAGCGACGACCAGGAACACGCTGCCCCAGCCCGCCATGCAGGGCTTCGGCCTGGCCTCCGCGTAGTCGGGCGCGACCCAGAGGATCTTCATGCGGCCCTGCAGTCGCGCGCGGTGTTCGTCGACCAGGGCTTCCGCCTGCGCAAGCGCTTCGCGCGAAGGCATGAGCGCTTGCCGGTTCACCCACGCCCAGCCGTAGTACTGCACGTTGGCCAGCTCCAGGAACTCCGCGCCCATCTCTTCGGCCATCTCGACGATGCGGCCCACGTGCGGCAGGTTGTAGCGGTGCATCACGCAGTTCAGCACCATGGGATAGCTCAGGTCCTTGATCGTGCGTGCGACGCGCGACTTGAGCTCGAAGGTGCGGGTGGAGCTGAGGAAGTCGTTCAGCTCGCGGGTGGAGTCCTGGAACGAGAGCTGGATGTGGTCCAGCCCGGCGTCCTTGAGCGCCTTCGCGCGCTGCGGCGTGAGGCCGACGCCGGAGGTGATCAGGTTGGTGTAGAAGCCCAGCCTGCGAGCCTCGCCCACGAGGTCCTCCAGGTCGTCCCGCAGCAGCGGTTCGCCGCCCGAGAATCCGAGCTGCACGGCGCCCATGGCGCGCGCTTCGCGGAACACCCGCATCCACTCGTCGGTTCCGAGTTCATCGCGGTGGCTCGCGTAGTCCACCGGGTTGGAGCAGAACGCGCAGTGCAGCGGGCAGCGGTAGGTCAGCTCCGCCAGCAGCCACAGCGGCGGCTTAACGGATCCAGCCGCGGCCACCGGCCTGCTCCAGGAAGGCGAGCACGTCGGCCCGGAGGTCGGATTCGCCGAACGTCGATTGGAGATCGGCGACCAGCGCCTGCACCGGGGTCCTGCCGTCGCAGCGCTTCAGGATCTCGGCGGCCGGCCCGTTGAGCCGGACCATGCCTTCGGGATAGAGCAGCACCCAGGACTGCTGCGCCTCCTCGAACTGCATGCGGTACATCGGGTTCAGCGCCGGATGGGCGTCGTCGGTCCACGCGTTCATGGCTGCTGCGCCTGCGGCAGGTTGTCGGGATAGGCCTTCTCGATCGCATCGAGCATCGCCCACAGGATGTCCAGCTTGAAGCCGAGGATCTGCACGGCCCGCTCCTGGCGTTCGCGCGTGGTGCACCACTGCATCGCCACCTCCAGGCCGTGTTCCACGTCGCGGCTGGCCAGCGGGATGCGGCTGCGGAAGTAGTCGAGCCCGCCCGCCTCGATCCAGGGATAGTGGCTCGGCCAGCCCGCGAGCCGGTCCTTGTGGATGCGCGGCGCGAACATCTCGGTCAGCGATGAGATCACCGCCTCCTGCCACGGCGCATGCCGCGCGAAGTTGACGTAGGCATCCACGGCGAAGCGCACGCCGGGCAGCACGTGCCGGTGCATCTCCAGGTCTTCGCGGCGCAGGCCGGTGGCGATGCCCAGGCGCGCCCAGATCTCGATGCCGCCGGCGTCCGCGCCCTGGTAGGGCGCGCGGCCGTCGTGGTCCAGCATGCGGTCGATCCAGCGGCGGCGCGTGGCGCGATCGTCGCAGTTGGACATGATGGCCGCGTCCTTCACCGGGATGCGGCACTGGTAGTAGAAGCGGTTGGCCACCCAGCCGCGCACCTGGAACGGCTGCAGCGCGCCGGCATTGAGCCTGCGGTTGAATGGATGGTGGATGTGGTAGCGCGATTCCAGGCTGCGCAGGCGCGCCTCGAACTCCTGCGGCGACCACGGGCTCAAGTCTTGCGTCACTTCAGAGGTCCAGTTGCATCCCGTCGAAGGCGACTTCGATGCCCAGGCGAGCGAGCTGCGCGCGCTCGGGGCCGTCATCGTCCAGGATCGGGTTGCTGTTGTTGATGTGGATGAGGATCCTGCGGCGCGCGCGGCTGGCCTGCAGTACGCGCAGCATGCCGGGCCCGCGCGGGCCGTCGCACTGGGGCAGGTGGCCCATGTCGGCGGCGTACTTGCTGCCCAGGCCCGCGGCGACCATCTCGTCCTCGGTCCAGAAGGTGCCATCGACCATCACGCAGTCGCTTTCATCCAGCCAGCGCCGCTCGGCCGCGCCCACCTGTGCCAGTCCCGGCGCGTAGAACAGACGGCCGCCGGTGGTGGGGTCCTCGATCACCAGGGCCGCGTTGTTGCCGAGGGTCTCCGACTTCCGGCGCGGGGAATAGGGCGGCGCCTTGCCGGGCACGGACACCGGCTGCAGGCGCAGGCCGGCGACCTCCCGCCATCCGCCGCCTTCCGGCGTCAGCGGCATCGGATGCCAGCTCACGCCGCAATAGCTTTCCAGCACCTTCAGCAGCGGCAGACCGCTGCTGAGGTCTTCGTACACCGCGGGCGCGCAATGCAATTGCAGGCGCGGACCCTCGCGCAGGCTGAGCAGGCCGACGGCGTGGTCGACCTGGGAATCCATCAGCACGACCGCGCGGATCGGCGTGTGGCGCAGGCCGCTGCGCGGATGCAGCGCCGGGGCGGCACGCAGCTGCGCACCGAGGTCGGGGGAGGCGTTCAGGAGGATCCAGTCCTCGCCATCGCGCGAGACGGCGATGGAGCTCTGGGTGCGGGCCTGCGCCCGAATGCGCCCCGAGCGCTGGCCCGCGCACATGCGGCAATTGCAGTTCCACTGCGGGAACCCGCCGCCGGCTCCGGAGCCGAGCACCAGTACTTTCATGCGGGAGAAGAAAAAAAGAAAAGCGGCACCGGCGAACCGGTGCCGCGGGAGCCCGCGTTCAGCGAGCCGAGATGTACATCGTGATCTCGAAGCCGAAGCGGAAATCCTCGAATTCAGGCTTGCACCATTTCATGCATGACTCCTTGTGGTTGCGGGTTGGGAGAAACAACGGCCGGGTGGGGTGACGGTGTTCTGTGCGACAGAACACCGTTTCGAAATAGTACCCCAGCCGGGAGGCTGCCGTGGGGGAGTGGAATCCCTGATGACGGGCTCGTCCGGGTCCAGGCTAGGCGCCGGATGGCACCCGCAGCACTCGCGCAAACCGTCGAGGCGGATCAAAGCTCAACGCCGCCCGCTCGAGTCGACGCGGGACTATGCTGAAGGCATGGCGGCGCAGCAGGAAAAAAGGCGGCCGCGTTTCCAGGGGCGCTGAGCGCGACGCCGGCGTCCCGCACCTCTGGCAGGAGATGCCCCATGACCTCGAACTTGAAGCTTCGCAGTCCCGACTTCGCCGACAACGCCACGCTGCCGCGCGCGCACGTGCACAGCGTCATGGGCGCAGGCGGGGACAACGTCTCGCCCGCGCTCACGTGGGAAGGCGCGCCCGCCGGCACGAAGAGCTTTGCGCTGACGTGCTATGACCCGGACGCGCCGACCGGCTCGGGCTGGTGGCACTGGGTCGTCTACGACATCCCGGCGTCCGCGACCGAACTGAAGCGCGGTGCGGGCAGCGCCGCGGGCGACCAGCTGCCTCCCGGCGCGAAGCAGGGCCGCACCGACTTCGGCAGCCGCGAGTACGGCGGCGCCGCGCCGCCGCCGGGACACGGCAACCACCGCTATGTGTTCACGCTGTACGCCCTGAACGTGGACAAGCTCGATGCGCCCGCGGACGCATCGGCCGCCTACATCGGCTTCCTGATCCACTTCGCCAAGATCGGCGAAGCGAAGACGACCGCGGTGTACGGCCGTTAGCGCCGCGTCAATTGGCCGCGAAGCAGTAGAAGCGCCCGGCCCCGCCGGTGCGCACCAGCGCTTCCTGGCTGCAGCCGGCCGACTGGTGCGAGAAGTTCCAGGACCGCGCCCAGACGTCCTGCGTCGGACCGGCCCGGTCGTGGTGGCCGACGATCGCGGAGCCGTCCGCGCCGCTGTGCGTCCAGGCCTTGCAGGTGGTGTCGGTCTGCGGTGCGAACGCGGTGCCGTCGTCGCGCGAGCCGGTGAGGATGTCGTGCTCGTTCGGCTTCTCGGTGCGGCCGGGCACGGGACCACCGCGTTCGTCCAATGCCGTTTCCTTGGTGAGGTTGGCGCCGCTGTGCAGGTGGTTCACGTCGCGGGCGATCAGCACGCCCTTTGCGTTGTGCCAGGGGCCTTTGCCGATCCGGTCGCGCGCGTTCACGGTCGCGACCCCCGGGGTCGTGCCGGAAGGCATCGTCGGCGGCGTGCTCAGGTAGGCCCGCCACGTGCGACTGCCGGCACCCGCCGCGGCAGCCAGCTTCTGGCAGTGCGCATCCGCGCCGGCCAAGCCGCCGAGGTCGCCGCCCCTGCCTGTCCCCACACTGGTGATGAAGAAACTCATGGGGCCCGTGCCGGAGCCTGCGGAGGCTGACGGTCCAGAAGACGACGGCGTCGTGCAGGCGGCCAGCAGCGCCAGGCTGCCGAGAGCGGTGAGGGTGGAGGCTTTGCGCATGGGAAGACCCTTCTTTAGGTGGTGGGACCAACCATTACGCAGCATCGAAAACGCGGGTGGCACGAGGGAGTTCCCTGACGGGTCTCTGACTGAACCCGACAGTGTTCGTGCAATGAAGAAGGCCGCTCGCGGCGGCCGGATGCGGGCGCCTGGCGCGCCCGCTGTTCAGGTCGGGATATCCGGCGCCTTCAGTTCTTCCACCGGGCCGAACACCGACCAGGGTTCGGTGTCGTCCGCGCCCGAGATGCGGGAATCTTCGTCGGCGCGCATGTACGGAATGACGCTGGCGGCGCCATGTCCGCCATGGGGCCGCGCAGGCTGGGGCTCAAGCTTGGTCTTGAAGACCGCATAGGTCCTGAAGCGGGTGAACATCGCGTGGCCCTCCTCCAACGCTGGCTCGGCTGTCCAATATAAACAGCCGTGCTAGGAATTCAAGCCAAGAGTACTAGGGGCCTGCCCTTAGCCCATCAGCCCCAAGAAGGTGCGCGCCGGGCTTCAGTAGATCGACACCAGCTCCAGGATTTCGTCGACCACGAACCTCGAGGCCATCGTGCATCCCTGCGTCCGGGCGTGGAATCGCACCACGCGGCCCAGTTCCGGGGCGTACCAGGCGGTGGCCTGATACGGCCCGCCACAGGGGTTGTCGAAGTGCCGGGTGGTGTATCCCTTGAAGTCCACCCGAAGCGTCCGCAGGCGTCGTCCGGCCACCTCAAGCTCGTCATTGCCTGCAGCATTCGCGCTCAATTCCATGCCGATGGCAGGAGTGGTCAGCTGGTTGCGGTACCTGACCTTCCAGGTGGCGCCGACCTCGGTTGCGGGGGGCACCCAGCCGCCGGGCGGCATGGACGCGTCGGCCTCGCCGCCGACCGCCGACTGGATCTCCATCACCTCGCCCCGGATGTTGTGCACCAGGGCGCCCTGGTTGAAGATCACCCGCTCGCCGTCGACGCGGTCGATGCGGTAGCTGACGGTCCGGCTGGTCTTCGTGAGGCGATCCGTGAGGCGGTATTCGAAGGTGCGGCCGACGGAGAGTCCGCCGCGTGCCGGGGCAGCGGCGGTTGGCGACGGCGCTCCGGGCAACGACGCAGCCGATGCCGCCTGTGCGCGCCTGGCGACCTCGGCGATCCAGGTCGCCGGCAGCGCGAAGTTGAGGTTCTGCGACTCGCGCAGCCCGAATGTCGTGATGCCGATCAGCCGGCCCTGGCCATCGAAGAGCCCGCCGCCGCTGGAGCCGGGGGAAATCGGCACCGTGATCTGCAGGGCGGTGAAGTCGCCGCTGTCGCTGCGCCGGATGCCGGACAGCAGCCCGTCGCTGATCGTCTGTTCCAGGCCTCGCGGGCTGCCGATGGCGTAGACACGGGCGCCGACCTTCATCCCGTCGACTCCCGCGATCGTCACCGCGGGCGCGCTGAAGTTCTTCACGTTGAGCAGGCACAGGTCGCGTTCCGGATCGCGATGCTCCAGCGTGGCGCCATAGCTGATGTTCTCGCGCGTCACCGAGAAGCGGGAGGCCTTCACCAGCACATGGCAGTTGGTGACCAGGCTGCCGGCGCCGATCACCACGGCGCTTCCGCCGGCCACCCTGTTGTTGCGCGCGTCGAACGTCTCGACGGTCCAGACGCTGGGCGCGAGGCGCTCGAACAACTGCTCGGGCGCCAGCGTCCCCGAATCCTGGGCTCCCGCGGCCGTTGCGAAGCCCGCCAGTGCCACGCCTGCGGCGAGCGCGCACGCCGCACTCTTCCGAGCTTCGAACATCCCATTTGCCTCCTGATGAGCAATGTAGCAGTTGGCGAGGAGGCGCGAAGCAGAATTCGGCCAAGCTGTCACAGGCCTCATGCGCGCGGCGTCTAGCAGGGAACTCCCGCGCAGGAACCCACAAATGCAAGCCGACACCGCCCCGCTCACCACTTTCGAAACGCTCCGCCCGCGCCTCTTCGGCATCGCCTACCGGATGCTGGGCGTGCGCGCGGACGCGGAAGACGTGGTGCAGGAGGCGTGGCTGCGCTGGCGGGGCGCCGACCACGACGGCCTGCAATCCGCCGAAGCCTGGCTAGTCACGGTGGCGACCCGCCTGGCGATCGACCGCCTGCGGGCGGCCAAGGCCGAGCGCGAGGCGTACGTCGGCTGGTGGTTGCCCGAGCCGCTGGTCGAGGTGGAGGAGCGCACGCCGGAGACGGCCGCCGAGCTCGCCAGCGACCTGTCCGTCGCTTTCCTGCACATGCTCGAGCGCCTCGCGCCCGAGGAGCGCGCCGCCTTCCTGCTGCGGCAGGTCTTCGACTACGACTACGTCGAGATCGCCCGCATCCTGGACAAGAGCGAAGCCGCCGTGAGGCAGTCCGTGCATCGCGCGACGGAGCGCGTGCGCGCCGAGCGTCCGAGGTTTCGCGTCCCGGCCGAGGCGCACCTGCGCCTGCTGGAAAAGTTCGTGCGCGCGGCGCAGACCGGCGACCGCGCCGCGATCCGGGCCCTGCTGGACGAGAACGCGCAGGCCATCGGCGACGGCGGCGGCAAGGTCCCCTCGGTCCTGCACGGCTTCCAGGGCGCCGAGCGCGTCACGAATCTGTATTGGGCGCACGCGCTGAAGTACGGTGACCGCCTGCACTACCGCATCGCCACCATCAACGGCGAACCGGGCCTGCTGCGCTACATGGATGGGCGGCTCGAGTCGGCGCAGGCGCTGGTGACCGACGGCTCGCGCATCGTGTCGATCTTCGTGGTGCGCAACCCGGACAAGCTCGCGAACATCCGCGTCTAGGCGGCGGCCTGTCACAGGCAGACGAGGGACTCCGTCTTGCAGGTGGGAAGCGCGAATTCCCACGTCATCACACAAGGAGCCTTCGATGTCCGAACCCCGTCTCGATTACCACGCCCTCGCGCCCAAGTCCGCCCGGGCGCTGGCCCAGCTCTCGTTCGTCGCCGCCGGCGCGCTGGACAAGCGCCTGAAGGAAATGGTCAACCTGCGCATCAGCCAGATCAACGGCTGCGCGTTCTGCATCGACATGCACTGGGCCGACCTGGTCAAGCGCGGCATGGACCCGCGGCACGTCAATGCGCTCGCCGGCTGGCGCGAGGCGCCGCGCTTCTTCAGCGAGAGCGAACGCGCCGCCCTCAACTGGGCGGAAGCCGTGAATGCGATACCGCACCGGACGCCGAGCGACGCCGACTTCGAAGCCGTGCGGCGCCACTTCAGCGACGCCGACATCGCCGAGCTGACCTTCTCGGCCGGGGCGATCCGCGCATGGAACATCCTCAACGCCAGCTTCCACACGCCGGTGCCCGAGACACCGTACGTGGCCGGTTGAACGGCGGCGGCGCGCCGGCCGGCCTTACGCAGGTGCCGGGGCTGCCGTCAACAGTGCTCGACTGCTCTACGGGTCATTACAGCGATCGGGCCCGCGGCAAGGGACACTTGCGCCGATGAGCAATAGCAGTTCGCAAGCGTCCCTTCGCCAATGGCTGATGAACCCGCCGCAGGCGGGCTCGGCCCACTCCAAGGATCATTCCGCCGAACCGGGCGAGGACCTTCTCCAGCCCGACCCTTCCAAGCTCGCCTGGATGCGCGACTCCGCGGCGGGCCTGGCCAGCCGCATCCCGAACTCGGTGTTCGCGCTGGGCGGACTGGCGGACCAGAAGTAGTTGGCGGGCGCGTGCGCGCGGCGCGTCACCACACGGCGTACAGGAACCCGGCCACCGACGCCGTGCAGGTCAGCAGGAAGATCATGGCCGGGAGGTTGCGCTCCTCCTTCGGCGCCTCGCCGGGCCGCGGCGGCACGCGGCCGTAGCGCCGCACCGGGATCGCCGAACGCTCGTTCGTTCTGAAAAGCATAACGGTATGAGCGTAGCGCGGGCGCCGCGGCGCTGTCAACGCTGAGCTTGCCGCGCCTAGCGGGCCGAGCGCGGCGCCAGGGCCAGCAGGCCTTTCACGCCGTAGAGGACGATCAGCGTCCCGGCCAGGTCGCCGATGAACATGGCGACGAAGCCGCGCACCAGGTCGGTCTGGCCGCGCCAGGCGAACCAGACGTGGTGGAGCAGGGGGCTGGCGATCGAACAGGCCACGGCGAGCACCAGCAACCTGCGCGGCGTCAGGTTCCGCAGCGAGCCCTCGAAGCCGTAGAACCGGTGCGCGCCGCGGTAGACGGCGTACGGCGCCACGGCCGCGAGGATGCCGCCCATGAAGGCGCGCTCGGGGTCGTCCGGGAAGAAGTAGGCGAAGCTGGCGTACCACGACACCAGCAGCAGCCCGATGGCGCCGGCCTCCGCGAACAGCAGCGTGCACAGCAGCCGCACGCCGGCCGGCAGGTACACCCAGTTGATGCCCGGCGCGAACTCGAGCCAGCGGAACAGCCATTCATTGATCCAGAGCATCGCCAGGAACAGCGCCATCGTGGCAAGCACCTGCAAAAACCGGGCACGAAGGTTCAGCGACGCCATGGTGTCCGCGCTAGGATATTGCGCTGAGCACCGGAGAACCTGATTGACCAAGTCTTCTCGCGGCGCGGACGTCTACCTGAGATTCCTGCAGCTCTCGGAAGCGATCCGCGGCCTGCCCTCGCTGCCGCCCCTGGATCCGCTGGAGGAGCGCATCCTGGTGTGGATCGCGCGGGCCGGAAGCGAGGGCGAGCGCCTGTCGGTGCGCGACATGCTGGCCAAGTCCGAATTCGGCGCGCCCGCCACCATCCACGCCCGTTTGAAGTCGATGCGTTCCAAGGGCTGGATCGATCTCGCCGACACCGACGATGCAAGGCGAAAGCAGGTCGAACTCACGCAGCGGGCGATGGCGCATTTCGCCCGCCTCTCGCGGCTGATGATCAAGGCAGCCAACAGCTGACGTCAGGGCCTGCTCCCGCACGGTTCGATCTCCATCGCGTTCCGCCTCTCACGTCCCCGCGGCAGCAGCGCCCGCCGACTGCGCTTCGCCGGGAAAGAGCACCAGGATGTCCCGCGAGCGGCCGGTTTCCTTCTTCAGCCAGGTGGCGACGAACTCGCGCACCGTCTCGCGCCCGTCGCGCAGGCCCACGTCGCGGTTGCGGGGATCGTTGCCGCGCCGCTCCAGCAGCGTTCCGAGTTCCTTCTCCAGGGCCTTGAGGTTGTCCGCCTTGTCGAAGCGGCCCCAGCCGCTCTGCGTCTTGCGGCTCGTCTCTTCCGGATAGATCGCGACCGGCGTCGCCAGCTCCACCGGGCCGGTTCGCACGATGCACCTTGCCGGCGTGCAGTCGATCGGCCACTTCTCGGCCAGCTTGATCTGGTACTGGTACAGCGCCGCGGTTCGCACTTCGGAAACCGTGGTTCCCAGCGGGATCGGGATCAGGCTGAAAAGCTTCACCGGCTCGGCGTCGCTGCGGGTGAAGGTCTCGTAGCCCTTGATGCGCGCGATCACCAGGATGCCGCCGTGCGTGGGAATGACCACGGGCTCGCGGCTGGAAGCCGCCTCCGTGGTGACCTGCCTGCCGGGCGCGAAATGCGTCTTCATGGCCGGCCAGGCCCACCACAGGACCGCCGCGGCCAGCACCGCGCCGGCGCCAATCCGGATGTTGATCTGCACTTCTTCTCCTCCTGCGTTGGATCACCTCACGCCTGGACGATCTTCGCCGCCTTGCGCACCAGGCCTTCGCCGTCGGCGCTCATCTTGAACGCCGTCAGGAAGTCCTCGACGCCGTAACCGGGCTGCGCCCGCTGGATCGCCGCCGCGTATTCGCCCGCCTCGCGCGTTCGTCCCGCCAGGGCCAGGCAGAACATCGCGATCGCGCGGATGTGCACGTGCGCATTGGGCCGCGCGGCGGACCTCGCGCCCCACTCCGCCGCCTCGTCATACCGGCCCAGCCGCAGCAGCGCGATCGCGCGCGAGGCCAGCATGCCGAAGAGCAGGGGGTCCAGCGGACTCAGTGCGCGCGCGTGATCCGCCTCGTCGATCGCGGCCTGCGCGTCGCCCGACTGCATGTGCACGAACGCGAGCGTGTAATGGCCCAGCGCGAAATTCGGGCTCAGCTCGATGGCTTCGCGCAGCTCGCGCAGCGCGTCGTCCTGCCGGTCCTTCAACCACATCGCACGGCCCAGCGCCCAGTGCGACGCGGGATCGTGCTCGTCCGCCATCAGCCCGTCCGCCGCGGCGCGATATGCCTGTTCGATGGCGGGGCCGCGTTCGCGCCAGCCCAGGAAGGCGTCCTGGAAATGCGTGAACGACAGCCCGGCATGCGGCCGCGCGAAGGTGGGGTCCAGGCGCACGGCGGTCTGGAAGAAGTGCCGCGCCTGTTCGTTGTCCTCGCGGTCGAAGCGGAACATGTGCCACAGGCCGCGGTGGTGCGCTTCCCAGGCGTCGAGCGAATTCGGGTTCTTGAGCACGGCGCGGTTGCGTTCGGCGACTTCGATGTGGTGGGCGATGGACGTGACGATCCGGTTGCCGATCTCGTCGAGCACGCCGAAGGTGTCGTCCAGCGGCGCCGAGAACTCCTCGGCCCAGACCACCTGCGCGCTGCGCGTCCCGACCAGCTGCACCGACACGGACAGCCGGCCGCCGGGCTCGCGCCGCAGCGAGCCGCTGGCCACGTAGTCGACGTCGAGGCGGCGCGCCGCGTCGTGCGAGTCGACCCGCCGCTCGGCCAGCGCGAACATCGTGCCCTCGGCGATCACGAACATGCTGCGCAGCTTGGCAAGCCGCGTGATCACGTCGTGCGCCATTCCGTCGCCCAGACCGCCGCGCAGGGCCACGCCCGGTGTGCGGTCCGTGAACGGCATGACGGCGAGCGACGCGCGCCGGGCCACGGCAGGGTTGGGCTGCGGCATCACCGGCTGCAGTGCGGCGCCGCTGGTGACGATGACCGTCGAGCCCGATCCACCCGCATGGCGCGACTTGGCGGCCCGCCAGGCGCGGCCGATCGGCGCCCAGTCCTGGCCCTCGGCCTCGTACTGCCGCGCGGTCGCGGCCAGGTGTTCCTCGCCTTCGCGCAGACGGCCTCGCGAGGCCAGCGCCTCCAGCAGCTTCTCGTGCGCACGGCGATCGAACGGCGCGATCGCCAGCCAGCGCTCCAGCGCCGGCAAGGTCTCTTCACTGTCGGGCGGCAGCGCGCTCAGCCAGTGCTCCAGCACCGCCGCGTGCGCGGCGCGAAAGCGCCGGCGTTCGGCGAGCAGCCAGCCCTCGAACGCGGGGCTGCGCGGCAGGTCCAGGCCTTCCAGGAATTCGCTGTCCCCGAACAACGCGGCCAGCCCCTCCAGCCGGCTTGCCGGCAGCGCCCCGACACCCTGCTGCAAAGCGGCGCGGACTTCCAGCGCGTCCACACGGCAACCGGATAGGTCGAGTGCGACGCCGTCCCCATCGGCGAGCACGCGCGGCCGGCCCGGCCCGTCCAACACCGTGCGCAGCTTGCTCAGGCACCACCTCAGTTCGCCGCGAGGATCGCTCGGCAAATCCCACAGCAGTTCGCACAGGTGGCTGCGCGTCGTGGAGTGACCGGCCAGTGCGAGGTAAGCCAGCAGCGCGCGCACCTTGCGCGAAGGCGGCAGCGGCACCGGGGCGCCCGCGCGGCTCAACGTCAATGGGCCGAGCAGGCGCAGCACCAGCCCGGCATCGGCAGGCTGGTCCGTTGGCATCTGCGTTCGTGCTTCCACGCGAATTTCCACGCCGCCCACCACGCTGGTTTCCACTTCACCGGCAGACAGTCTTCGTCGACGGCCGCAGGAGCCGTCCCCCGCGGCGCGGGGCCTCCTCAACCACTCACTGGAGCAACGCTCATGAACGCACTGTCCGCCACCGCCGTCCGTCCGCAAGCCGCCGCCGGGCCCGACTTCGCCGCCATCAAGGGCCGGCAGAAGGCTGCCTGGGCCTCGGGGGACTATGCCGTGGTCGGCACTACCTTGCAAATCGTCGGCGAGACGCTCTGCGAGGCGGCCGACCTGTGCGCCGGCGAGCGCGTGCTGGACGTCGCCGCCGGCAACGGCAACGCGACGCTGGCCGCCGCGCGCCGCTGGTGCGAGGTGACCTCGACCGATTACGTGCCCGCGCTGCTCGAGCGCGGCCGCGAGCGCGCCGCGGCCGAGCGCCTGCACGGCATCGACTTCCAGGAGGCCGACGTGGAAGCGCTGCCGTTCGACGACGCGAGCTTCGATGCCGTGGTGTCGACGTTCGGGTGCATGTTCGCGCCCAACCCGGCGCGTGTCGCCGCAGAGATGATGCGCGTGTGCAAGCCCGGCGGCCGCATCGCGATGGCGAACTGGACGCCGGACGGCTACATCGGCCAGCTGTTCAAGACGGTCGGCAGGCATGTGCCGCCGCCGGCCGGCGTCAGCTCGCCGGCGTTGTGGGGAACGCGCGGCCTCATCGCCGAGCTGTTCGAGACGCAGGCATCGCACATCGCGATCGAGAAGCGCCAGTTCATGTTCCGCTATCGCTCGCCCGAGCACAAGCTCGAGGTCTTCCGCGGCTACTACGGTCCGGTCCTGAAGGCTTTCGCCGCGCTCGACGCCGACCGCCAGCACGCGCTGGCCGAGGACCTGGCGGCGCTCATGAACCAGTTCAACCGCGCGCGCAACGGCACGCTCGTGATCCCGAGCGACTACCTCGAGATCGTCATCACCCGCCGGTAAGCAAGGAGGAGCCATGAAGAACCCGACTCAACTTCCGTGGATCGCGGCGGCCTGCCTGGCGGCCATGGCAGCCCAGGTGCGCGCCGACGCGGTCACCGACTGGAACACCGTGGCCGGCGACCTGGTCGTGCAGGCGAAGATGGGCACGCCGCCCGCGAACCGGCTGATGGCGATCGTGCAGACCGCCGTGCACGAAGCGGTCGCGGACGCACAGCAGCAGCGCGGCGAGAGCGCGGCCGTCGCAGGCGCGGCCGCCGTCGCCGCGGCCAACCGCGCGACCCTGGCCAAGCTGCTGCCGCAGCAGGAGGCGGCGATCACCACGGCCTACCAGGCTGCGATCGCGAAGCTGGGCGACAGCCCCGCCACCACCGCCGGCATCGCGGCCGGGGAACAAGCCGCGGCACGCGTGCTGGCCTGGCGCGCGAACGATGGCGCGGCAGCGGCTGATCGCTACCGGCCGCATGCCGCGCCGGGTGCGTTCGTGCCGACGACGGCCGTGGCTGCGCCGCACTGGCCGCAGCGCAAGCCCTGGGTGCTGGCCGATGCGGCGCAGTTTCGCCCCGGCCCGCCGCCCGCCCTGAACAGCTCGCAATGGGCTCGCGACTACAACGAGGTCAAGGCGGTCGGCGCGAAGGCGAGCCAGCAGCGCACCGCCGAGCAGACCGAAGCGGCACGCTTCTGGGAGTTTTCGCTGCCGCCGATCTATCACGCCGTCGTGCGCTCCGTCGCGCTGTCACCGGGCCGGAGCATCGAGCAGAACGCGCGGCTCTTCGCTGCCGCGAGCCAGGCGATGGACGATGCATTGATCTCGGTGATGGATGCCAAGTACCACTACGGCTTCTGGCGTCCGGTCACGGCCATCCGCAACGGCGACCGCGACGACAACCCCGCGACCGAGATCGACGCGGGCTGGGCGCCGCTGATCGATAACCCGGGGCACCCGGAATACCCCAGTGCGCACAGCATCCTGGCGGGCGCGTTGGGTGAGCTGCTGAAAGCGGAGGTCGGCACGGGGCGCATGCCGGAACTCGCGACGAACAGTCCGACCGCCAACTTTGCGACGCGGCGCTGGTCCACGGTGGATGCGTTCATGCAGGAAGTAGCGAACGCCCGCGTGTGGGAAGGCATCCACTACCGCACGTCCACCGAGGTGGGCCTGTCGATGGGGCGCAGCATCGGCGCACTGGCCGCGACGCGGGTGGCTCGACCGCCGTCCGACTCGGCAGTGCCGCAGGCCGCCAACCGCTGAGCAACCGGCTCTTTCGGGCTACCGGCTCGAAGGGCCGCGCACGGCGATGAGGCTCCTCAACGGCGGCAAGCCCGCGCCCCGCCTTGACTCGCGCGGGCTCGCCGACTGTTGAGGCTGCCTTCCGGGCCCGCGCGCTCCCCACATCGCAAATCCGGACCTGAGCCCCAAAGCGGCGCACTCCGACGCAAAATGAACTCGTTGATCGCGTGCCAGGTGGCAGCAGTTCACGAATGCGGGGAGGCATGCAGTAATGAAGGTCGTTCTGTTTTGCGGGGGCCAGGGCCTGCGGATGCGCGACGCGGAAAATTTGCCCAAACCGATGGTGCACATCGGGTCGCGGCCGTTGCTCTGGCACGTGATGAAGTACTACGCACACTTCGGGCACAAGGACTTCATCCTGTGCCTCGGGCACCGCGCCGACGTCATCAAGAACTATTTCCTGCAGTATCAGGAGTCGCTGTCGAACGACTTCGTCCTGTCCAACGGCGGCAAGAACCTGGAGCTCCTGCACAGCGACATCCAGGATTGGCGCATCACCTTCGCCGACACCGGCATCAATTCGAACATCGGGCAGCGCCTGCGCGCCGTGCGCAAGTACGTCGAGGGTGAGGAGGAATTCCTCGCCAATTACAGCGACGGCCTGTCGGACCTGCCGCTGCCGCAGCAGATCGACGACTTCCGGCGCCAGGGCAGGGTCGCCAGCTTCCTGTGCGTGAAGCCCAACCTGAGTTACCACGTCGTCTCCACGCAACCGGGCAGCAGCCTCGTGTCGGACATCCATCCGATCAATGACGGCGACATTCGCGTCAACGGCGGCTACTTCGTCTTCCGCAAGGAGATCTTCGAGTACATCGGCGACGGCGAGGAACTCGTCGAGCAGCCGTTCCATCGCCTGGCGAAGGAGCAGCAGCTGATCGGCTACCGCTACGACGGCTTCTGGGCGTGCATGGACACGTTCAAGGACAAGCAGCAGCTCGAGCGGCTGCAGGCCGGCGGCGCCGCGCCCTGGGAGATGTGGAAACGCTCGCCGGAGGCTACGTGCTCCCGTTGATCCTGCCGAAGGACCCGGACGCCCCGCTCAACGTGCTGTGCCTTGGGGCGCATGCCGACGACATCGAGATCGGCTGCGGCGGCACCATCCTCCAGCTTCTCTCGACGCGGCCCAACGTCCACGTGACGTGGGTGGTGTTCAGCGGCGCGGGAGAGCGGGAGCGCGAGGCTGAGGCCGGCGCGTCGCACTTCCTCGAGAAGGCCGCCGGGCGCCGCGTGGTGGTGCGCAAGTTCCGCGACGGCTACTTCCCCTGGCAGGGCGCCGAGATCAAGGAGTTCCTCGAAGGGCTCAAGGCCGAGGTCGACCCCGACCTCATCTTCACCCACTATCGCGAAGACCGGCACCAGGACCATCGCACCGTCAGCGACCTGACGTGGAACACCTGGCGGCGGCACATGATCCTCGAATACGAGATTCCCAAGTACGACGGCGACCTGGGCGCGCCCAACTGTTTCGTGCCGCTGCCGCGCGCGATCTGCTCGCGCAAGGCCGGCCTGATCTGCGAGGTGTTCCGCAGCGAGTCGCACAAGGCGTGGCTGACCGAGGATACGTTCGAGGCGCTGCTGCGCCTGCGCGGGGTGGAATGCGCCGCCCCGGAAAAACGTGCCGAGGCTTTCCACTGCCGCAAGCTCGTGCTGGGCACGGGTGCGTGAGCCATGGGTAGCGACGGACCGAAGATCCTCTTCATCGTCATGTCGGCGGTCAGCCGGCCGGAGACCGTGACGCAGCTCGCGCGGTCGCTCGCGCCGCACCAGGTGCTGGTCCACCACGACTTCTCGCAGACGCCGCACTTCCCGCTGGCGGCTCCCAACGCGCAGTTCGTTCCTGAGCCTCGGCGCACCGGCTGGGCGGTGTGGGGTTTCACCGAGGCCGTCTTCCACTCGGTGCGGCATGCGCTGGAGCACTTCGAATTCGACTACCTGCAGACGCTCAGCCCCACCTGCCTGCCGGTCAAGCCGATGTGCGAGTTCGAGCGGCATGTGGCCGGTGAGGCGCAGGCGCACTTCGACTGCATCGACCTGCTGGCCGACCGCGATGCGCTGATGTCCGTCGGCTACCGGGCGTTCACGCCGGAAGGCACGTTGCGGCACCGGGCGCTCAGGCGGCTGTCGCGCCACTATTTCGGCGAGACGCCGGGCCGCCGCGACGAGGCGGGCATCTGGCTGCGCAGCGGTGCGGGCCCCGGTGTCATGCCGTGGATCGCGCGTGCGGCGGTGGGCGCGTTCTCGCATTCCTGGATCGGCGGCCATCCGTTCGGCCCGTCGTTGCGCCCCTATTACGGCTCGTCCTGGTTCGGCGCGAAGCGCGACATCGTGCGGGCCCTGCTGGCGCGGTTCGACGACCCGGGCATCCAGGAGTACTTCAGCCGGCTGCGCATCGCCGACGAGTTCCTGATGGCCACGCTGCTGATGCAGCTGGTCGAGCGCAAGGGGCCGATGAACCACCTCGTGCAGCGCTACGACGAGGCGCACGTCAATGACTTCACGCCGGAGGATGTCGAGCGGCTGCGCAGCACGCCGGCGTTCTTCGCCCGCAAGTTTCCCGATGACCCCGCGGCGCCCGTGCGGCTGCAGGTGCTGCGTGAGCTGGTGCAGGTGGAGCCGTGGCCGGTTTCCGCCCAGCGGCAGCAGGATCACGCCGGCTTGCGCAGCGGCCGCAAGGCGATCTCGGTGACTTCCACCGTGCGCGGCAGCGAGAGCGCGTGGACGGCCAGGGCCGCCACGTCCTCGGGCTGGATCAAGGACGCCGGGTCGTAGGCCTTGCCCTCGACCGCATGCAGCTGCGCCTGCATGCGGGTGGCGGTGCGGCCGACGAACAGGCTCATCACCCGGACGCCGTCGGCATTGACCTCTTCGCGCAAGCTGTCGGCCACCGCCTTGAGTGCGTGCTTGGTCGCGGCGTACTGGGCGACGTTCGCGCGGGCCGAGAGGCCGGCGCTCGAGTTCACGAACACGACCTGGCCCTGCGCGGCCTTCAGCCGCGGCAGCAGCCGCTGCGTGAGCACGTAAGGCGCGCGCACGTTGGTCCGGTACTGGCTGTCGAACTCATGGGCCGGCGAGTTCTCGAACGGTCCCCATTCGAGAGCGCCCGCGGCGTGGACCAGGATGTGGACCGCGGGAAGGTCGCGCTCTAGGACGGCGGCCAGCTCGTCGACCTGGTCGTCGATGGCCAGGTCGCTCGCGTAGCAGCGGTGTTGCCGCTGCGGCGTTCGCGTCGCCGCTAAGACGGCCTGCAGGCTGTCGCGGTTGCGCCCGACCAGGCACAGGGTTGCGCCGCGTTCGGCCAGCGCCAGGGCGATGGCCTCGCCGATGCCGCGGCTCGCTCCGGTCACGACCGCGATCTGTCCTTCAAGTGCATTCATGTAGCGCGCGCCAGCAGGTCGTGGCGCTCCAGCAGCGCGGCGGCTTCGCGCACGACGGCGAAGGGCATGCCCGAACGCTGGGCGATGTCCAGCAGGCTGGCCTCGCCGTCGGAGAAGTTCAGCACCCACAGCATCGCCATCTCGACCTGCTTCGGACCGCTGCCGCCGGTTGCGCCGTACAGCCCTCGCTGACCGAGCTGCGGCTCACAGCGCGGCTTCAGGTTGAGGTAGTGCCCGTCGTGTTCCAGCACGTCGAAGACCGACAGCAGCGTGTCGAACGCTCCGGCCAGCGCTTGCGGCGTGACGAAGTCCAGGTTGTCCGCCGAGGTGTGGTACTGCGGGAACTGCCCATGATGGCTGCGCATCAGGCAGCCGACCGGCAGGTTGAATCCGGGCGAGCAGTACTGGCGCTCGTCATAGCCGTAGGGCGAGAACGGAACCACCTTGTGGCCGGGATCCGCGTGCGAGAGGACATGCTCCACCGCGCGGTCGATCGCCGCGTTGCCCCGGCGGCTGCGCTTGTAGGTGAAGCTCGCGCGGTCGCCGATGCAGGTGAGCACCAGCCCGTGCCGGATGTTGCGCGTGAGCTCCTCGTTGCGGCTCAACCAGGTGATCGCGCCGATCGTGCCCGGAACGAAGACGAAGCGATAGGAATAGCGCCGCGGCTGCTTCGCCAGGTGCTGCGCGAGGAAGGTGGCGACCGCCAGGCCCGACAGGTTGTCGTCGGCCAGCGAGGGATGGCAGGCGTGGCAGGAGATCAGCACCTCTTCCTGCGTGCGGCCCTCGACCAGGCATTCGCCGTAGGTGAGGTGGCCGTCTTCCAGCGTGGAATCGATGCAGACCTCGTACCCGGTGTCGGGCAGCTGCTCCAGCTGGCGGTGCGGCAGGCAAAAGCCCCAGCTCTCCTTGTAGTAGGAGGTGCGGTAGGGGATCAGCTCGGGGCGGTCGGGCAGCGAATGCAGGTGCGGCCGCAGCTCGGCCAGCGTCATCGTGCGGTGCACCGGCACGCTGTAGTTCACCACGTGCAGGTTGTGGCGGCGGAAATCGATGACGCGCTCGCCGGCCGGGTTCTTCACGTACGCGTCGCGGATGTTCCACTCGCGCGGCACTGTCCAGTCGAACACGCGCGTGCCGGTGGGCACCTCGTGCCGCACCAGCGGGATGTCGCCGCCCAGCCGGGCCAGCGTCTGCCGGAGCCCGTCGCCCGTGATGCTGCGGCAGATCGGGTACAGCTCCCGCACCAGCGCATGCATCGCGGCGCCGGGCGCCGGCGCATCGGTCACTTCAGCACCTCGATGTCGGGAATGGGCACCACCAGCTGCCCGCCCCATTCGCGCACGTAGGCCAGCTGCTGCCGGATCTCTTCCTTCAGGTTCCACGGCAGGATGAAGACGTAGTCGGGCCGCGTCTCGCGCAGCTTCTCCGGCGGGTGGATCGGGATGCGCGTGCCGGGCAGGAACCTGCCGTGCTTGTACGGGTTGCGGTCCACCGTGTAGTCGAGGAAGTCGGTGCGGATGCCGCAGTAGTTCAGCAGCGTGTTGCCCTTGCCCGGCGCGCCGTAGCCCGCGATGGACTTGCCGGCGCGTTTTGCGTCGATGAGGAACGACAGGATGTTCTGCTTGGTCCGCTTGACCTTCTCGTCGAAGGAGAAGTAGGTCTCCAGGCGGGTGAAGCCCGCTTCCTCTTCGCGCCGGGTGAGCTCGCGCACGCGCTCGCCCACGAGGCGGGCCGTGTCCTCGGCATGACGGGCATAGATGCGCATGGAGCCGCCGTGGGTGGAAAGCTCCTCGACGTCGAACACCGTGAGGCCGAAATCCGAAAGCATCCGGGTCGCCGCGATGAACGACCAGTACTGGAAGTGCTCGTGGTAGATGGTGTCGAACTGGTTGCCTTCCATCAGCCGCATCAGGTGCGGGATCTCGATGGTGATCACGCCGCCTGGCTTGAGCAGCGTCTTCATGCCCGCAGTGAAGCTGCGCACGTCCGGGATGTGCGCGAACACGTTGTTGGCCGCGATGAGGTCGGCGCGGATGCCCTCGTCCACCATCCGCGCCGCGCATTCCTGGCCGAAGAACTCCACCCGCGTCGGGATGCCCTTGCCCACGGCCACCTTCGCGACGTTGGCCGCCGGCTCGACGCCCAGCACCGGCACGCCCATGCCCTGGAAGTACTGCAGCAGGTAGCCGTCGTTGCTGGCCAGCTCGACGACGAGCTTGTCAGGGCCGAGCTCGAAGCGGTCGACCATGCGCGCGGCGTAGGCCTTGGCGTGCGCGAGCCAGCTGTCCGAGTACGAGGAGAAGTAGGCGTATTCGGTGAAGATCTCCTGCGGGCTGACGTGCTCCGGCAGCTGGACCAGCAGGCACTCCTCGCACACGAACACGTGCAGCGGATAGAAGGCCTCCGCCGAGGCGAGCCGCTCCGCCGGCACATAGGCTTCGCACGGCGGCGACATGCCCAGATCGGTGAAAGTGTGCTTGAGTGCCGCTCCGCAGAGCCGGCAGGCGGACCGCATGGGCGCCTGGTTCATCGTCATCTCCCTCCAGGATGTGAGGCCGTCGCCGGCCCGTTCAGTTCGTCCGCCGCGCGAGGGGCGGTGATCGGATTGGCCTGGGCGGGCCTGGCGAGCAGCGCGCGCGCCTTCCCCACCGCCCAGCCGAAGTTGAAGATCCATTCCGCCAGTTGCCGGCGCCCGCCCGTGCGGCCGGTGGCCGCCCAGAGCGCGACGGCGATCCCGGCCGGCAGCAGGCGCACCATGTGCAACCCCTGGCGCGGCAACGCGAACCGGGGCGTGGGTGCGCCGTAGTGCTGCTCGATGCGGTGCGAGTCCCAGCCCCAGTTGCGGCCCTGGCGGAAGCGGTCCCGCCACCGGGTCTTCTCGCGGTAGTGCACCACCGCCCGGGGTTCGAAGTGCAGCGCATGGCCCGCGACCTGCGCCCGCCAGCTGTACTCCTGGTCGTGGCCCATCGGAAAGTCCAGGCTGAGCGGGCCGAGCTGCGTGTAGAGCGAACGCCGCAGGCCGAAGGAAGCGGCGCTGGCCGACTCGAGGTAAGGCGGCGTGCGGGCGCGGGACAGACCCGCGTACTGGTACCCGTCACCGTAGGGCGGGTGCAGCCATTCCGGATTCAGCTTGCGGTGCTCGAGCCGGCCCACGACGAACGGGTGCTCGGCCAGCGCCTCGCCCATGGCCTGCAGCCAGCCCGCCGCCACTTCGTCGTCCGCTTCGCAGAACACGAACGCGTCGCCGCTCGCCGCCTTGATGCCGGTGTTGTAGGAGTGGGGCACGCCCAGACGCTTCGTTCCGGGCGTGTAGGCCTGCACGATCTTCAGGTCCGGCAGCCGGTGCTCGTAGCGTTTGACGATCTCGACGGAGTTGTCGGTGGAGCCGTTGTCGACGGCGATGACTTCCCAGCCACCCGCCCATTCCTGGCGGGTGAGCGCCTCCAGCTGGACGGTCAGCGTCGCGGACCCGTTGAAACAAGGCAGGATCACACTCAGCTTCACCGGCGGCCTCCCCGAGCTTGCATGCGGAGCGCCCTGCGATTCAAGCTCCGAAACCTCGGCAAGGCGAGCAATGAGGATAGCGGCGCCAACCCTGCGGCGGACGTTCACTGGCCCGTTAGGACTATGCGCATCGAGGTTCGTTTGGGGCGCGCTTGCGATGGCAGGGCTCCTTGCAGCCCGACCATATCCAGCGAAGGCCGCCGAACGGCGCTTCCCGCCCGCCGGACGTGACGATCGTCCTCGGACCGCCGCGCTATCCTCAACCGAAACTGAACAATGGAGGAGAAGACGATGCGCAGACGTTTGCTGTTGCTGCTGGCCGCCGGCGTGCTGGCCGGCTGCGGCACCACCACCCAGGTCAAGGACTTCACGGACCGGTCCGTGGGCTACGGCTGGTTGAACATCAAGGACGTGGAAGCCAACCGGCTGCATGACGTCTCCATCTACCAGTTCCGCCCGCACACGCCGGAGCCGTACTACCCGGCCGCGCTCAAGGAGTTCAAGGGCGGCTACCTGTACTGGACGATGGCACTGCCGCAGGGCGCGCACAAGACGATCTCCGCATCGGGCCAGCGATGCCTGGGCATCCTGTGCAGCAACACGACCTACCGCTATTCGTTCGGCAAGCAGGGCGACGACGTCGGCGCGGTCACCATCCGCGCGCCGGGTGTCTACCACCTGGGCTCCTACGACCTGAAGGATGTCAAGACCGGCTTCTTCGAGGCCGGCAAGTTCGAGGCGGTGCCCGCGGTGAAGGCGCCGTCGCGCCGCGAACTGCTCGAGGAGATCCTCAAGGACGCGCAGGACGAGCCGGTGATCGCCGAACGCATCCGGCGCGAGCTGGCGACGCTGCGATGAACCGCCGCCTCGCGATCGCCTTCGCCGCGCTGACGCTGCAAGCCTGCGCGATCCCGCAAGCGCTGCCCGAAGCCACCGACCTGCAGGCAGGCGCCGGCGAAGTGGTGGTCATCGGCAAGGTCGAACTGGTCCCGCCGCTCGATGCGCGCGAGCAGCGGTCGCACTGGAACGCCATCGGCGAGAAGCGCTTCCTCGAGCGCGTGTGGCTCGCGACGGGCGCGGAGCATCGGCCCATCGACACGACGAAGCTGGACGCTTCCCAATTCGGCCGCAGCCTGGAGGCGAAGTGGGGCGTCCCCTTCATGGTGAAGGTGCCGCGCCAGCGCACCTACCTCAACGGCGGCGTGCTGCACCTCGACGTGATGCAGCAGGAGAGGATCTGGTTTCCCGGCGGCTTCTATTTCGAAGTCCCCGAAGGCGCGCCCGCCGTCTACGTGGGAACGCTGCGCTACCACCGCAACGACTTCAACGTGATCACGCGTGTCGAGGTGGTGAACGAGCGCGCCGACGTCGCCGCCGTGCTGAAGGGTTCGCCCGCATCCGACGTGCGGGTCTCGCTGCTGCGGCGGGTCCCCGAGCGGCCCATCCTGCGCTCTTCGAACTGACCCTGCAGAGCTCGTTGCTGCGGTTGCTCATCCGGGCAGACGTATCGCTTTGTTTCCGTGGTAACACGAAGCGGCGCGGTGCTGCCAAACTGCCGACAGCTGAGGCATTAGAGCCTGCGTGGCGCGCGACCGACCGGTCCGCGATGGCGGTGCCGCGGCGCTGAAAGGGCGCATATGCGAAAAGCCTTCGACCTGATGCGATGGTTCCTGCCATTCGCCCTCGGTGCGACCGCTGTCGTGAGCGTCGCCACTGCGCTGCTGCTTTCGCGCCTTCTCGTCGCCGACATGGTGCAGCGGGATGCCGTGGTCAGCATGGAGTTCGTCCAGAGCATCACCGCGGTCGAACACCCCGAGGGCTACTTCACCAGCGAGAACGCCGTGGACACGAGGCTGGCCGGCTTCTTCAACCACATCGCCACGATGCCGCACGTGCTTCGCGCCAATGTCTTCTCGGCCCAGGGTCGCGTCATCTGGTCCAGCGATGCCAAGCTGATCGGAATGACGTTCGCGCACAACCCGGAACTCGAGGCCGCCCTGCGCGGAAAACTCGAAACGTCGCACGAGGTCCGCTGGAAGCCCGAACACATGCTGCTGGGCGTGCAGGAGGAGGGCTTCGTGGAGCACTACCTGCCCGTCTGGATCAAGGGCAAGGTCGTGGGGGTGGTGGAGGTCTACAAGGACCAGCGCGCGCTGCTGGAGTCCATCAACGAGCGGCTGCGGTGGGTCTGGTTGTGCAGCCTGGCCGGCGGCGCCGTCCTGTTCGCGATGCTGTACGGGCTGGTGCGCAGGGCGCAGCGCATCAGCACGGCGCTCCATTCGCGGCAGCTCGAATGCACCACGTCGGCGGCGCTGGCCGCGATGGCTTCGGCCATCGCGCAGGGTCCGCTGGCCGCGATCCGCTCGCGGGCCGAGCTGGGCCTGGAGTCCGCCTCGCCGGCCTCGCGGGATGCCAACGAAGACATCCTGTTCGAAGTCGAGCGCCTGCAGCGCTGGCTGGGCGAGGTGGAGGCCGGCGCGGCGGACGACCCCGCGGGCGCGGAGCACGCGCGCCTTCCCGCGGGGCTGCGCGACAGCCTGTCCACCCTGGGCCGGACGGCGCCGACAACGGTCGAGGCGGCCGCCGCTGCGCCGCAAGGCGTGCCCGCGTGACGCCGCGCTGCTGATCTCTCCCTGGCGCGCGCAGCACGGGATGCGTCTGCGCGTCTAGACTGCATCTAGACCCGGAGATGCCATGCCCGACAGCACGTTGATGCCCGCCGCCTTCATCGGCCACGGCAGTCCGATGAACACGCTGCAGGTCAACCGGTTCACGCAGGCCTGGCGCGACTTCGGACGCAGCCTGCCGCGCCCGCGCGCCATCCTGGCGGTGTCGGCGCACTGGTTCATCCATGGCAGCGCCGTCACGGCCATGCGCCAGCCGCGCGTCATCCACGACTTCTTCGGTTTCCCGCGCGAGCTCTTCGAGTTCGACTACCCCGCGCCGGGCGCGCCCGATGTGGCGCAGGAGGTGGCCGAGGTCGTCAAGCCGGCCTATGTGGGGCTGGACGAGGACAGCTGGGGCCTGGACCACGGCACCTGGTCCGTGCTGGCCCATGTCTTCCCGGATGCGGACGTGCCGGTGGTGCAGCTGTCCATCCATGCGGATGAATCCATCCAGTACCACGTGGACCTAGGTGCGAAGCTGGCGCCGCTGCGAGAGCGCGGCGTGCTCGTCGTGCGCAGCGGCAACGTCGTGCACAACCTGCGGCGCATCGACTGGAACCGGCAGGATTCGGCGTACGACTGGGGCGAGCGCTTCGACGCGGAAGTGCGAGGGATCATGACGACACGGCCCGGCGACATCGCCTCCGTCGAGCGGCACCCCGACTTCCCGCTGGCGGTGCCGACAGCCGAGCACTTCCTGCCGCTCGCGTACTTGTGCGGCCTGTGTGCCGCGGCGGGGCAGCCCGCGGCGCCGTTCGCCGAAGGCGGAACGATGGGCAGCCTCACGATGACGAGCTATGCGCTCGGCTGCGCCGTGCCGCCCGCGCGAGGGGAGGGCAGCGCGTCGATGCCGCCGCCCGGCGAGGTGCCGCCGGAGCAGACGAACATCTGATTCGAAGACGACCCTCGGCGGGTCGCCGCAAGCGTCAGTCCTGGCCGATCGAATGCGCGGCCATCAGTTCCAGCGCCCGCACCAGCGCCGAATGGTCCAGGCCATCCATGCCGTTGGCGGCACAGGCCTGCATCAGCTGCGCGGCGCTGGCGGTCTGCGGCAGCGACATGCCGAGTTCGCGCGCACCCTGCAAGGCGAGACCCAGGTCCTTCTGGTGCAGGGCGATGCGGAATCCCGGCTGGAACGTGCGCTTGACCATGCGTTCGCCGTGCACCTCGAGCACCCGGCTCGCCGCGAAGCCGCCCATCAGCGCCTGCCGCACTTTCGCCGGATCCGCACCGGCCTTGCTCGCGAACACCAGCGCCTCGCCGACGGCCGCAATGTTCAGCGCCACGATGATCTGGTTGGCCACCTTGGTCGTCTGCCCGTCGCCGTTGCCGCCGACCAGCGTGATGTTCTTGCCCATCTTCTCGAGCAGCGGCCGCACACGCTCGAACACGGCAGGTTCGCCGCCGCACATGATGGTGAGCGATCCCGCTTTCGCGCCGACCTCGCCCCCGGAGACGGGCGCGTCGATGTAGTCGGCGCCCAGCGCGTTGATCTTGCGCGCGAACTCCTTGGTGGCCATCGGCGAGATGGAGCTCATGTCCACCACCACCTTGCGCGCGCCGCTCGCGCCGGCTTGCAGCCCCGACGCGATGCCGTCCGGGCCGAACAGCACCGCTTCCACGTCGGGCGTGTCCGGCACCATGGTGAAGACCACCTCCGACTGCCGCGCCACGTCGGCGGCGGTCGCGCAACGCACGGCCTTGGTTTCCGCGATGACGGGCGCCAGCTTGCTGCGTGTGTGCACGAAGAGGCTGTGCCCGGCGTCGATGAGGTGGCGGGCCATGGGCGCGCCCATGATGCCGAGGCCGATGAAACCGATGTTCATGGGGAGTCCTTTGAGTTGCTCCCTCTCCCGCAAGCGGGAGAGGGAGTTTCGTTTGCTATCTCACCAGGCAGGGCCGCTTCGGGTCGAACTTCCAGTTCGGCACCAGGAACTGCATCGCGATCGCATCGTCCCGCGCTCCCAGCCCGTGCTGCTGGTACAGCGCGTGGGCCTTCTCGACTTCCGCCATGTCCAGCTCGATGCCCAGGCCCGGCTTCTTCGGCACCTGCACGTAGCCTTCGCGGATCTGCAGCGGCTCCTTCGTCAGGCGCTGGCCGTCCTGCCAGATCCAGTGCGTGTCGATGGCCGTCACCTTGCCCGGCGCGGCGGCGCCGACGTGGGTGAACATCGCCAGCGAGATGTCGAAGTGGTTGTTCGAATGCGAGCCCCAGGTCAGCCCCCAGTCGCGGCAGGTCTGGGCCACGCGCACGGACCCGGCCATGGTCCAGAAGTGCGGGTCGGCCAGCGGGATGTCGACGGCCTGCAGCGACAGGGCATGGGCCATCTGCCGCCAGTCCGTCGCGATCATGTTGGTCGCGGTGGGCAGGCCCGTGGCGCGGCGGAACTCCGCCATCACTTCGCGGCCGGAGAAGCCTTCCTCGGCGCCGCACGGGTCTTCGGCATAGGCGACGATGCCGCGCATCTTCTCGCCGAGACGGATCGCGTCCTTCAGCAGCCAGCCGCCGTTCGGGTCGAGCGTCACGCGCGCCTCGGGGAAACGCTCGTGCAGCGCACGCACCGCCTCCACCTCCTCGTCGCCGCGCAGCACGCCGCCCTTGAGCTTGAAGTCCTGGAAGCCATAGCGCTTCTGCGCCGCTTCCGCCAGCCGCACTACGGCTTCGGGCGTCATCGCCTCTTCGTGGCGCAGCCGCAGCCAGTCGTCGGCCGCCTGCGGTTCGCTCGCGTAGGGCAGGTTGGTCTTCCTGCGGTCGCCCACGAAGAACAGGTAGCCGAGCATCTGCACGGCGTCACGCTGCTGGCCTTCGCCGAGCAGGGCCGCCACGGGCACGCCGAGGTGCTGGCCCTGCAGATCGAGCAGCGCGGATTCGACGGCGGTGACCGCATGGATCGTCGTGCGCAGGTCGAACGTCTGCTGCCCGCGGCCGCCGGAGTCGCGGTCCGCGAACTTCGTGCGCATCGCGTTCAGGATCGCCTGCAGGTTGCCGACCGGCTGGCCTTCGACCAGCGGCCGCGCGTCTTCCAGCGTCTGCCGGATCTTCTCGCCGCCTGGCACCTCGCCCAGCCCGGTGTGGCCGGCGTTGTCGGTGACGATGACGATGTTTCGGGTGAAGAAGGGCGCATGCGCGCCCGACAGGTTGAGCAGCATGCCGTCGCGGCCGGCGACCGGCACGACGCGCATGCTGCTGACGACGGGGGAAGGCATCAGTCGGCCGTGATCTTGCGGGTTTCGATCAGCTGCTTCCAGCGCGCGAACTCGGTGGCCTGGAAGCGGCCGAACTGCTCGGGCGTGTTGGCCACGATCTCGAAGCCCTGGGCCAGCAGCTTGTCCTTGACGCCCGGGTCGTTGAGCGCCGCGACGATCGCGCCGTGCAGCCTGGCCTTCACGTCCGCGGGCAGGCCCCTGGGCGCCGCGACGGCCTGCCAGGACTGCACTTCCGCGCCCTTGACGCCTTGCTCCTGCAGCGTCGCCAGTTCCGGCAGCAGCGGCGAGCGCTTCTCGGAGGAGATGGCCAGCGCGCGGACCTTGCCGGTCTTGATGTGCTGGATGATGCTGTTGATGTTGACGAACGCCGCGTCCACCTGGGCGCCGAGCAGGTCGTTGATGGCCGGGCCGCCGCCCTTGTACGGGATGTGCAGGCCCTGCGTGCCGGACTGCTGCCACAGCAGCTCGGCCGACAGGTGGTCCGACGAGCCGTTGCCGGAAGAGGCGAAGCTCAGCTTGCCGGGCGTCTTCTTCATGCCGGCCAGCAGGTCGGCCACGTTCCTGTAGGGCGAGTTGGCGGGCACCACCAGCACGTTGGGTGCCTGCACGGCCACCGTGATCGGGTCGAAGTCCTTCAGCGCGTCGTACTGCACGCCCTTGATCAGGTGCGGCGCGATCACGAACGGCCCCAGCGACGACACGAACAGCGTGTAGCCGTCCGCCGGCGCGCGCTTGACGAACGCGGCGCCGATGGTGCCCGTGGCGCCGGCCTTGTTGTCCACGACGAAGGTGCCGCCCAGCGATTCCTGGAGCTTCTGCGCCAGCACGCGGGCGATGTTGTCGGTGGATCCGCCGGGCGGGAACGGCACGACCAGGGTGACGGGCTTTTCGGGGTAGGCGGCGAACGCGGTCGTGGTCGCGGCCACGGCCAGCGCCAGGCCCATCAGAGTCTTCTTCAGCATCAGGGGTCTCCTTGGGTGAGGTCTATTGCGGGCCGAGCTTGCGGATCAGCGCGGCCAGTTCTTCCGTCTCCTGCGGCTTCAGGTCCGACAGCGGCGGGCGCACCGGGCCGGCGCTCTTGCCGACGATGGTGGCGCCGGCCTTGACGATGGACACGGCATAGCCCTCGCCCTTGTTGCGGATGGCGAGGTAGGGCAGGAAGAACTGGTCGATCAGGCGGCCGGTGGTGACGGTGTCGCCGGCCCAGTAGGCGTTGTAGAACTCCATCGCGGTGCGCGGGATGAAGTTGAAGATCGCCGAAGAATAGGTGGGCACGCCCAGCGCCTTGTAAGCGTTGGCGTAGACCTCGTGCGTCGGCATGCCGCCGATGTAGACGAAGCGGTCGCCCAGCTTCTGGCGGATGGCGACGATGCGCTCGATGTCGCCCAGGCCGTCCTTGAAGCCGATCAGGTTCGGGCAGCGCTCGGCCAGCCGCGCGAGCGACTCGGGGCTGAGCTTGCACGCGCCGCGGTTGTAGACGATGACGCCGACCTTCACGCTCCTGCACACCGCCTCGACGTGCGCCACCAGGCCTCCCTGCGTCGCTTCGGTGAGGTAGTGCGGCAGCAGCAGCACGCCCTGGGCGCCATTGCGCTCGGCTTCCTGCGCGTACCTGATCGCCAGCGTGGTGCCGCCGCCGGCGCCGCCCACGATGGGCACGCGGCCGCGGCAGGTGTCGGCCGCCGTCCTGATCACCTGCGAGTACTCCTGCGGCTCGAGCGAGAAGAACTCGCCCGTGCCGCCGGCGGCGAACAGCACCGTGGCGCCGTAGGGCATCAGCCACTCCAGGCGGCCGGTGTAGCCGCGGGCGTCGAAGCGCAGCTCAGCGTCGAAGTCGGTCAGGGGGAAGGAGAGGAGGCCGCTGGAGAGCGCCTGCTTGAGTTCGTTGGGAGACATCGTGTTCCGCAGCTAAGAGATACGACATCGTACATCTTGCGGCGACGGACGGCGTCATTCCTGCCTGAACCGCGGGGCTATTCGCCTCCGGCAGCCACGCGTCGCCGTTCGCGGCTGTTCACCAGGTGCGTGCGCATGGCGGCGCGCGCCGCTTCCGGATCCTGGCGGGCGATGGCCTCCACGATGCTCTCGTGTTCCGCATTGACGCGGCGCAGGTAGGCCTCGCGCTCGGGCGTCAGTGGCCCGGGCGGCTCCAGCCGCGCGCGCGGAATCATCATCCCGCCGAGCGTGGTCATGAGGTCGACGAACCGCTGGTTCTGGGTGGCGCGGGCGATCTCCAGGTGGAACTGGAAGTCCGGCCCGACGGCATCGCGGCCTTCCTGGACCGCGGAAGTGAACGCCTGCAAAGCCTGCCGCATCGACTGGAGCTGCTCGGGCGAGCGGCGGGCCGCGGCCAGGGCCGCGCTCTCCGTCTCCACGCCGATGCGCAGCTCCAGCACCGCGACCACGTCCTGCAGGGTGGCCAGCTGGTCGGGCGAGACGCGGAAGGCCGCCGAGTCGCCCGTGCCGACGACGAAGGTGCCCACGCCGTGGCGCGTGGCCACCAGGCCGGCGGCCTGCAGGCGGGAGTTGGCCTCCCGCACCACGGTCCGGCTGACGCCGAACTCCTCCATGATTTCCGCCTCGGTGGGCAGCTTCTCGCCGGGCACCAGCGAGCCCTCGCGGATGCGACGGCTGAGCGCCTCCACGACGTCATGCGTGAGGCTGCGCGGCCGCCGAAGGGCGCCAGCGTTCATCGACGGTCCTTGTATGACGACTGACAAGCAGACGCACTGTACCAGCGCCCGTCCTGCGCGTCGAGGCAGCCGCCATGACGGCGGCAGGCCGCCGTCGAAACGCCTACTTGCTCGCCAGCTCGGGCAGCTCAATCTTCACCTCCAGCACCTCCAGGTTGTCCTGGCGCTCGAGGTGGACCTTGATGTCGGCCGGGTTGATCCGGACGTACTTGCCGATCACCGCCACCAGGTCGCGCTGCAGCGCCGGGAGGTAATCGGGCTCGCTGGCGTTGCGGCCGGAGCGCTCGTGGGCCAGGATGATCTGCAGCCGCTCCTTGGCGACCGTGGCCGTCTTCTTCTTTTCACCCAGCAGGAAGGAGAGTAGCGACGCCATCTTCAGCGACCTCCGAACAGGCGCTTGAGCAGGCCCTGCTTCTGTGCGTCGACGAAGCGCATCGGCTTGTCGTGGCCGCGGAAGCGGTCCACCACGTCCTTGTAGGCCTCGCTCACGTCGGTGCCCTTGAGGTGCACCGCCGGCATCCCCTGGTTGCTGGCCTGCAGCACCGTCTCGCTCTCGGGGATCACGCCGATCAGCGGGATGCGCAGGATGTCCTGGATGTCCTCCAGCGACAGCATCTGGCCCTGGTCGACCCGGTTGGGGTTGTAGCGGGTGATGAGCAGGTGCTCCTTGACCGGCTCCTTGCCCTCGATGGCGCGCTTCGTCTTGGACGACAGCATGCCCAGGATGCGGTCGGAGTCGCGCACCGAGGACACCTCGGGATTGGTGACCACCAGCGCCTCGTCGGCGAAGTGCATGGCCATCAGCGCGCCGGTCTCGATGCCCGCGGGCGAGTCGCACACGATGTACTCGAAGCCCATGCCGGCCAGGTCGTTGAGCACGCGCTCGACTCCTTCCTTGTTCAGGGCTTCCTTGTCGCGCGTCTGGGAGGCGGCCAGCACCGAGAGGTTGTCGCAGTTCTTGTCCTTGATCAGGGCCTGGTTCAGCGTGGCCTCGCCCTGGATCACGTTGACGAAGTCGTACACCACGCGCCGCTCGCAGCCCATGATCAGGTCGAGGTTGCGCAGGCCGACGTCGAAGTCGATGACCGCGGTGCGGTGGCCGGCCAGGGCCAGGCCGGAAGCGAAGCTGGCGCTGGTGGTGGTCTTGCCGACCCCACCCTTGCCGGAAGTGACGACGATGATCTTTGCCATTGGGGCTCCGTGGACTTAAGCCTTTCCCTTGCGGGAGAAGGTGGGTTGGGGGCGGGCGGCGTCGGGCGAGCGCTGCCGCCCCGACCCTCCGCCGGCGGGGGAGGGCGCGAATTCAAGTGCTTCCATCACGAGCCGGCCTTCCATGCCGCCGTCCAGCCGCACCTGCGTCGGCTTGCCGAGCACTTCGGGGGGCAGGGCGGTGTCGCTGGTGCGGTAGACGCCGGCGATGGAGATCAGCTCGGGCTCGAGGCAGAGCGTGACGATGCGCGCATCCGAGTTGCCGCGCGCGCCGGCGATGGCCTTGCCGCGCAACGGCGCGTACACATGGATGCTGCCGTCGGCGATGACCTCGGCGCCCGGGTTCACCATCGACATCACCACCAGGTCGCGGCCGCGGGCATAGACCTGCTGGCCGGAGCGCAGCGGCTTGTCCAGGACGAGCGCGCCTGCAGCGGCCGGCGCGTGGTTTTCGACAGGCTCGGGGCGGGCCGGCGCGGCGCTCGCCTGCGCGGGTTCTTCGGGCTGCCTGGCCTGCACCAGTCGCGGCGGCGGCACCACCTCCGGATCCGCCTTGGCCAGTCCCGCGGCACGCGCGGCCCGCTGCTGCGGGATGCTGCCGCCGCGGGCCGCCACCGGCACGATGTGGTAGCGGCGCAGCAGTTGCACCAGCACGGCGAAGTTCACCTCCGCATCCTCCGGCAGCAAACCGAGGTCGATCACCATCGGGTCCTGCTCGAAGAAGTCGGGGAAATCGCCGAAGCGGGCCTGCAACTCACCGGCGAGCGCGCGCAGGTCCGCGGACTTGAGGAGCAGCGAGACCAGCGGGAGGTTCGCGCTCTTGATCTCGAAGGTGGCAGGGGCGCGGCCTGCGAGCGCAACTGTCATGGGGGGTACTGCAAGGGCGGGCGGATATTAGCAGTGCCTCAGCAGCAAAACCTAAACATTGTGTAGCTCGCCGCCGAGCGACGTGAGCAGCTGCGGCAGCAGCGCAGAGAGCTCAGACGTCGCGATCGAGGCATCGGCATCGAATCCGTCCTCGCCCTTGGGAGCGTCCTCGATGCCGCGGATGTCGATCTTGCGGATCGCGAGTTGCTCGGTGAGAACGAACGACACCTTGTCGTTCCAGGTGAGAGCGAGCTGCGCCGGCAGCTTGCCTTCCTGGATGTGCTGGCCGATCTCGTCCAGCTCCAGGTTGTGGCGCGCATAACGCACCACGGATTTTTCCTCGCCGGTGTTCTTCAACTCCAGGTCGCGGTCGATCGAGAAGCCTTCCGGCGGCTGCTTGGTGGTGAGCCACTCCGCCATCGCGGTCGCAGGCGCCAGCGACGTCGAGATCGGCGACAGCGGCAGCACATGGCCCAGGTCGGCCATCACGTCCACCAGCTGCTTCACCACCGGCTCGGCGGCCTTCATGCTGCCGGCGGCGATCACGAGCGAGCGTTGTTCCGCGTCGAGCCAGATCACGTGCGAGGAACGCTTGCTGAAAGCGCGGGGCAGGAACGTCAGGATGATCTCGTCCTTCAGCTCCGACTTCTCCTTGCGACCCGGCTTGCGTCCCTGTTCGGCCTCGATCGCCTTGCAGCGCGCCTCGAGCTCCGCGCGCACCGCGCCGCCCGGCACGCTCTTGCGTTCGACGGCGAGCTTCAGGATCCACTGGGCCGCCACGCTTTCCACCATCGCGCCGTTGTCCTTGCCGCGCGGCGGCACCCAGCCGGCCGCCCGTTCCTGCGTGGGTTCGCAGGGCTGGAACGCAAGGCGCTGGAGTTCCGCCTCGAGCCGCTCGAACGCCGGGGGCGTCCAGTCGGGACCGATGCGGTAGACGACGATGTTCTTGAAAAGCGGCATGCGGGGGCGGGCGGATGAGGTTGGCTCGAGGGGACGCATTCTGCCTTCGAAGCAAGCCATTGCGGCCCGCTGCTGCACGCCGTTTCAATTCACTGCGATCCGCATCGCACCGTCGCCGGGTCCGCGCGCGCAACTTTCCCGCGTGGCGTCACGGCGATGACACACAAGCCCCCTAACTTCGCGTCGCCTGTCCCGGCGCTGCAAAAAAACTCTTGACGCGAATGGCGAGCGCCGGCGGCCAGGCATCGATCCAACAAACCCCTCCTGGAGAGCAGATGACCTCTTCCCGCCGCAACTTCATGAAGTTCGTGGGCACCAGCGCGATGATCGCGCCGCTGGCCACCCTGTATTCGCGCACCGCGCATGCCGCGCCGTCCTTCGGGCCGGGCTTCGGCGAACTGGCGCCCGTCTTGCCGCTGAACACCGCCGACCTCGTCGTGCCGGGCGTGTTCGACTACCGCAACCAGCCGCTCGTGACGCTGCCGCCCGGCTTCCGCTACTGGGCGATCTCCTGCACCGGCCAGGCCATGAGCGACGGCACGCTGGTGCCGGGCGACCATGACGGCATGGCGTGCTTCCAGGGGCCGCGCGCCACGACCATCCTGGTGCGCAACCACGAGTTGAGCAACCGCGAGGTGAAGTTCGGCAACGACAAGGGCGTCAACGTGCCCGCGGGCCTGAAGTTCGACACCTATGCCAACGGCGGCACCACGACGCTGGTGCTGGATTCGCAAGGCCGGCTGCTGCGCGATTTCGCTTCGCTGGGCGGCACCAACAACAACTGCGCCGGCGGACCCACGCCGTGGGGCAGCTGGCTGACGTGCGAGGAAAACACTTCGCTGCCCAATGCCACGTTCTCCACCTACCAGCAGCGCCACGGCTACGTGTTCGAAGTGCCCGCGCTGGCCGAAGGGCCGACGCAGGCGATGCCCATCCTCGACATGGGCCGCTTCAGCCACGAGGCCACCGCGACGGATCCGCGCACGGGCATCGTCTACCAGACCGAGGACACCGGCGACAGCCTGTTCTACCGCTACATCCCGCACACCCGTGGCGCGCTGCTGCAAGGCGGCAGGCTGCAGGCGCTCAAGCTGCGGGACTTCGCCGGCGGCGTCAACACGGGCAAGGGCTTCCTGGGCAAGCTGAACCAGCCGCTGGAGGTCGAATGGGTCGACATCCCCAATCCCGATCCGCGCGACAACGCGCTCGCGAACAGCACGCGCGGCCAGGGCCAGGCGCAGGGCGCGGCGCGGTTCGTCCGCGGCGAAGGCGCGTGGTACGGCGACGGGTTGGTCTACTTCTGCTGCACCAGCGGCGGCGACATCGACGCCGGCCAGGTGTGGGCCTACGACCCGATGCGCGAGACGCTCACCCTGGTGGTCGAGTCGACCGATCGCGCGGTGCTCGAAGCGCCCGACAACATCACGCTCGGCCCGGACGGCCGCCTGTACATGTTCGAAGACGGCGGTGGCGGAAACAACATCGTGGGCGTCAACCGCTCCGGCGAATTGTTCCGCGTGGCGGAGAACGCGATCAACGACAGCGAGTTCTGCGGCGGCTGCTTCTCGCACGACGGCCGATTCATGTTCGTCAACATCCAGACCCCGGGCCTGACGCTCGTCATCGAAGGCCCCTGGCGCAAGGGCCAGGGCTGAAGCGAGCCGGCGCGCCTGCTACCTCACTGCGCGGCGGGACATCATGTCCTGCGACATCGCGGACAGGTCGCCGGCGCCCAGGCGAGCCACCGCGGCGGGGAAGGCCTGTCCTTCTTCCGCCGCGATGTGGTCCGCGTACAGCGCGGCGAACGATGACAGCGTCTGCAGTTGCTCCTTGCGCAGCGACGCGAGCTGGCCTTGCGCGATCGCCGACAGGATGGGCCGGGCAGCGGCCCATTCGAGTTCCATCTGCCGGTGCTCCCGGCGCAGCCGTTGCGCCAGCTGCACGAGCTTTTCGTCATCGCTCGCCTCCAGCCGCGGCACGACGTGGCGCTCCTCGTCCAGGTGGTGCTGCGGCCCGGCGACATCGAAATAGCGGATGACGTCCTGCGCCGCCGTGCGCGCCTGCCCATCGTTGCCGTGCCGGGCGATGTGATCGCACAGGCGGTCGACCAGGTCCAGCATGGCGCGGATCTTCCCGTGGCAGGCCTCCAGCATCTCGAACGGCTGGTCGAAGCCGGGCGCCGCGGCCGGCGCGAGGTCGGTGATCTTCAGGAGGCTCGGCATCTCGGGCTTGGTGGCGACAATCGTGGGAAAGCTTAACCCGCACCCGCATGGTCATCGACCTCATCGACGGCACCTACGAGCTGTTCCGCCACTTCCACGGCCTGCGCCGCTTCACGAAGGGCGAGGACCGCCCGTTCGGCGCGGTGGCCGGCGTGCTCAATGGCGTGCTGCAGCTCATCGAGAACCGGGCGACGCATGTGGGCGTCGCGACCGATCACGTCATCGAATCGTTCCGCAATCGCCTGTGGCCGGGCTACAAGACCGGCGCGGGCATCGAGCGCGCGCTGCTCTCGCAGTTCCATCCGCTCGAAGAGGGACTGGCCGCGATGGGCGTCGTGGTCTGGCCGATGACCGACCTCGAAGCCGATGACGCGCTCGCGTCCGCCGCCCGGATCGCCGCCGAGGACGATCGCGTCGACAAGGTGCTGATCTGGACCCCCGACAAGGACCTCGCGCAATGCGTGCGGGGCGACCGCGTGGTGCAGGCGGATCGCAAGGCCAAGGCGATCCGCGACGCCAGCGCCATCCGCGAGAAGTTCGGCGTCGAGCCGGCGCTGATCCCGGACTTCCTTGCGCTGGTGGGCGATGCCGCCGATGGTTATCCGGGCATCGCTGGCATCGGCGCGGTCGGGGCTGCACGGCTGCTGAACAGCTACGGGCCCATCGAGTCGTTCCCGGCAAGGGTCCTGGGCGACCAGGCCGACATGGCCTTGTTGTTCAAGCGGCTCGCGACGCTCCACACCGAAGCGAACCTGTTCAGCGATGTCGAGGCGCTGCGATGGCGCGGGCCGACGCCCGCGTTTGCGGCGTGGACCGAGCGGATCGGCGCTCCCAAGCTGCTCCAGCGCAGCCTGGAGCTGCAGGCGAAGCTGGCGCAGGCATCGGCGCCCCGTTCAGGGCGCGCCGCGTGACTCCGCGAGCTGGTGGCGAGCCTGCGCGTCCGCGTGCAACTTGATGCACACCGGGTGGTGGCGGAACTCGGCCGTCGCGCAGCTGATCACGGTGCACATCTCGCGTACGAGATCGCTGTCGTGGCGGCACTTGTGATCCAGGCGCGCGGATCGAGGCTGCCGTGCCGCGCGCTGCGCCGGCCGGTGCGCGGCATGCACGCCCGCGGCTGATGTGCGCTTGCGGGCCGCCGGGTGCGCGCGTGCGGGTTCGGGTGTTTCATCGATCACCTCTTCGCGCGCGGGAGTCCGGTTCGTTCTTTCCGTCGTCTCCAGCTCCTGCCTGTTGATCCGGGCCGGCGTTGCGACCGCGGTGCTCGCAAGGGGTGGGATGGGCAGCGTCGTGGGCGCAAGGGTCGTCGCCTGGGATTCGATCACCGGCTTCGGAGGATCCGAGACACGCTCGCGGTCGGCCTGGCTGGCAATCGCTGTCGCGGCGTCGCTGAGTGAACGCTCATTCCCCGAGAGGCCGCCGATCCAGACGACGAAGGCCGCGCATCCGATCGCCAGCGTGAGGCCCGCCCGACGGACGAGCCAGTTCGGGGAGGTGCTGTCCGGTGTTGCAATCGCGGCCACGTCCGGCGCCCACTTGGGAAACTCGTGGCGCTGCACGCTCGCCGTCGCCGCGGGAAGGGCCGGGTCTTTCTGGCGCACCCACACCGGCGTGCCCAACGCGGACCGCAACGCCTCGCCAAGCTCGGCGGCGCTCCGGTACCGGGCCTCCGGACTGCGGGCCAGGGCGCGTTCGAACACGGCGTCGAGTTCGAACGGCAACGCCGGCCGCGCGTTCCGGGCGGAAGCCGGCGTCCCTTGCGGTACTTCCCCCCGCTGGAACGGCAATGCGCCGGTCAGCAACTGGTAGCCGACCACCGCGGCCGAGTACAGGTCGCTGCGATGGTCCGCGGGTCCGCCGAGCGCCAGTTCCGGGGCCATGTGAGGCGCCGAATCGAGAACGCCGGGTCGGGCGGCGGCCTGCGCCACCGCCGCCACCCAGCCGTAGCCCGTCACCTTGAGTTGTCCGTTGCGGGCGATCAGCAGGTGCTTCGGATGGATCGCCGAGTGCACCAGGCCGTTGCGATGCGCGTACTCCAGCGCGGAGAGCAACTGCGCGACAAGCGCGAGCGCCTGCAGCGCGGGCAGCCTGCCGACGCGCGCCAGGTAGTGCTCCAGCGTCTCGCCTTCCACGAAGGCCGTGGTGACGAACGCGCTGTGGCCCTCGCATCCGAAGTCGTGTGCCGGGACGATGTTCGGGTGCCGCACTTTCGCGGCTGCGAGCACGGCGCTACGCACGCGCGATTGCGCGGTTTCGGTCGATGGCGCGGCGCTCGCATGCAGGACCGTGAGCGCCCAGCGGCCCGGGAGGCCCGGCTCGTCCGCCTCGTAGACGGTGCCACCGTCGTCGCGGCCAACGAACCTGAGCAGTCGGTAAGGCCCGAGCCGGCCTGGTGTCATGGCGTCCTTCATCCGTTGTGCATGGTCTGTTTTCCCATGCTCTGCCGTTGTAGGACGGCTGCGGATTCGCATGTCCATGCCAAGCGCGCAGCGCCCACGACGCAACTCGTCCGCGGCGCGCGTCTGAGCCCGCAGATGGCGCGGGCCGTCAGTCCTCGGCCTTGAACCCCGTGGACCTCACCACGTCCCGGTAGCGCTCCCAGGTCTGCCGATGGAGCCTCGCGAAATCGGCCGGCGAGTTGATGTCCACGTCCGTGCCCTGCGCCTGCAGCGCCGCCGCCACCTTGGGTGAAGCCACCGCTTCCTTGATGGCGGCATTGGCGCGCGCCACCACGTCGGCCGGCGTGCGCGCCGGCGCCAGGAAGCCCGACCAGTCCTGGAACACGACGTCCCAGCCGAGCTCCTTCATGGTCGGCACCTCCGGCGTGAAGGGCGAGCGCCGCTCGGTGGTGGTGGCCAGCATGCGCAGCTTGCCGTCCTTCACGTGCTGCAGCACCTCGGGCAACGGCGTCACCACGGAAGCGATATGCCCGCCCAGAACATCCACCACCGATGGCGCGCCGCCCTTGTACGGCACCATCTGCAGCGGGATGCCGGCCTGCTTCGCGAACAGCGCGCCGGCGAAGTGCTGGCCGCCGCCGGGCGGCGCGCCGAATGTGGCCTTGTCGGGATTCGCCTTGGTCCAGGCCACGAAGTCGGCCATGCTGCGCACGCTGGCCGGCACCGCCGGACCGACCGACAGCGCGAAGGCGCCCTTGGACGTGGTGGCCACCGGAACGAAGTCGGTGAGCGGGTCGTAGGGCAGCGTCTTGTAGATGTGCGGGAAGATCGCCATCGGGAACGCGGGGCCGAACAGCATCACGCTGCCGTCGGCCGGCGCGTTCTTCACGTGCACGGCGCCGATGCGGCCGCCACCGCCCACGCGGTTCTCCACGATCACGGTCTCGGCGTACTTGCCGCGCAGGCCGTCGGCCACGAGGCGGGCGACGGCGTCGGTGGCGCCGCCGGCGGGAAAGGCCACCACGATCGCGAGCTGGCGCAGCAGCGGCTGCTGCGCGCGCGCGGCCGGCATCGCCAGCATTGCGGGCAGCGAGCCGGCCGCGAGCAGCTTCAGGGTGGAACGTCGCGTGGTCATCTCGTCTCCTTTTCGATTCAGCCGTTCGACACCACGTGCTGCAGCGGCTGGCCGGCCATGAGGCGCCGCAGGTTGTCGGCCACGCCTTGTGCCAGCCGCTCGATGCTGCGCGCGCTGCCGGAGCCGGCGAAGTGCGGCGACACGATCAGGTTGGGGCAGGTCCATAGCGGGTCGTCGGGCGGCAGCGGTTCCGGGTCGCTCACGTCGATGCCGGCGCCGCCCAGCTGCCCGCTTTGCAGCGCCCGCACCAGCGCCTTCTGGTCGAGCACCGGGCCGCGCGCGACGTTGATGACCAGCGCGCCCGGCTTGCACGCCGCGAAGGCCGCGTCGTCCAGCAGGTGCGTGGTTTCCGGCGTGAGCGCGATGGCCACCGCCACCACGTCGGCCTGTCCCAGCGCCGCGTGCAGCGACGACAGCGGCAGCGCTTCATCCACGTTCGGGTCGGACTGCGGCGTGCGCGCGACCGTCACCACCCGCATGTCGAAGGCTCGGGCTCGTTTGGCGAGTTCGCGGCCGATGTGGCCGAAGCCCACGATGGCCAGCGTGCCGCCTTCGAGCGCGCGCGCCTTCGGCGCGATGAGCGTGCGGTCCCAGGCGCGTCGCGCCATCACGACCTGGACCATGTCAGGCACGCGCCGCACCAGCGCCAGCATCAACGCCATCGCGTGCTCCGCCACGGCGGGCGAGACTCCGCCGCCGGCGTAGCTGACGATGATTCCGGGCGGCCAGCCCAGTTCCTCATAGCCCTCCCGGCCGGCGGAGATGAAGTGCATCCACTTCACCGTGCTGCCGGGCGCGGTGAGCGCCGCGAAGACCTGCCGGGCCTCGTGCTGCGGTCCGTGGACCAGGGCCAGGGCGTGGGCGCCGGGCAGCGCGGCCAGCGTCTCTTCCAGCGTGGTGGTCACCTGCAGTTCGACGCCGGGCACGGCGTCCAGCGCGGCGATGATTTCCTTCTTTGCCAGCTGCAGCTTGGCCCAGTAGACGATGCGCAAGGGAGTTCCTTTCAACGCGTGCGCGGCGGCCGCGCGCGCAGCTCTTCTTCGTTCATCTCGGTGCCCCAGCCGGGCCGCTCGGGCACGCGCATGTGGCCGTCCTCGATCTCCGGTGGGTGCGTCAGGTAATCGCGGGTCCAGGGCGCCTCGTCCACGCGCAGTTCCATGATGCGCAGGTTGGGCACGGCCGCGCTCAGGTGCAGGCTCATCAGCGTGCCCAGCTCGCCCACCGGGTTGTGCGGCGCGAACGTGGTCTCGTGCGCGTCGGCGAACGCGGCGATGCGGGCCGATTGCCACACGCCGTTCCACATCGGGTCGACGATGCAGGTGTCCACCGTCTGCCCCTGCAGGAACGGCCGGTATTCGGCGATGCCGTGCAGCGACTCGAGCGAGGCGATCGGCGTGCGGCAGTTGCGCCGGATGAAGCCCAGCGCGTCGGGGTCATTGATGTCCACCTCGAGCCAGGCCAGATCCAGGTGCTCGAGCCGGTGGGCCATGCGCAGGTAGCCCTCGGTGCGCTGGCTGAAGCTCACGTCCAGCATGAGGCCGATGTCAGGCCCGACGGCTTCGCGGTACGCGGCCATCTGCTCCTCGATCTGGGCCAGCTGCCGCTCCGTGATGGAGCGGTCCAGGAAGCCGGGCGCGATGCGGAAGCCGCCGCTGAAGAAGTAGGGCTTGTCGCGATCGAAGAACACGGGATTGGTCTTGACGGCGCGAAAGCCCCGCGTGACCGCCTCCCGCGCCACCGCGGTCAGGTCGTCCATCTTCCGGATCGGCGGATAGCCGAGCTCGCCGGTGTAGAAGGGCTCGCGCGGGCCCACTCGGTAGCTGCCGCAGTGCGTCCAGTACACCGGCACGCGATCGCGCAGCGGCCCGCCGAGCAGCGTGTGCACGGGCAGCCCCGCGGCCTTGCCGGCGATGTCCAGGCAGGCGTTCTCGATGGCGGCGACCGCCTGCTGCGCGAGCCCGCCCGCCGCGAGCCGCGTGGTGGCCAGCAGGGTCTCGCTCACTCGGCCGAACTGGCGCGGGTCCATGCCGATCGCGTGGCGCGCGAAGTCCTGGATCAGCGGGTCGATGCGCGCGCCGGAGAAGCTGTCGTAGTACTCGGACCAGCCGGCCAGGCCCTCGTCGGTGCTGAGCTTGAGGAAGGAACAGGTGCGGTAGCCGCCGTCGGCGTGCACGCTCTCGGCCTGTGTGATCTTCATTCGGACCTCTTTTCGGACCTCTTTTCAGCAGCTTACCCACGTATGCAGTGTGCTGCACCCGCTGGTTACGGCTCGGCACCGTGATGCTGAAGCACCGCCGCTTCCGGGTCCTTCTCGACTTGCGACAGCCTCAGCTCGTAAGTCTTGAGCCACCAGTAGGCGCTGAACAGCCAGATCTCGGTGGCTTCCAGCCAGAACGCATAAGTGTGGGGCTCCTCGCCTGCGAACTTGATGAGCACGAAGAAGAGACCGCCCACTGCGGGCATCGCCCACGCGATGCCCTGATAGAGCCGGCGGAACGTCACCGCGCCGATGGGCGAATCCGGCGGGAGGTATTGCAGCGACTTGCAGGCGCACTTGAGCGCGACGAAGAACAGGCAGGCGAACAGCAGCACCGCGGCGATGTAGTGGACGGGAATCGGCCACTGCTGCGTGTAGGCCCATTCGCGAATGGCCGGGCAGGTGTCGTACAGCCGCCGGTAGTGCGCGGAGAGGTCCTCAGCTTTCACGGGAACCGGCAGTCGCTCGGGAACCGACGCGACGACAGCGCCGAACGCCGCCGCGGCGTTCAGGAGCAGGTTCTCCAATGGCGTGAGGCCCTTGTAGGCATACAGGGCGAGCGCGATGGCGACCAGGCCGCCGATGAAAAGCGTGCGCGTCGGAAAGCTCGCGCAGTGCGCCTTGCCGGCCGCCCAGAAATACGCGCTCATCGAGGGCTGCAGGTCGAGGCCGTGATAGAAGCGGCCCCACCCGTACAGCAGGATCGGCAGCAGGAAGGCGGTGACCGCGAGCGCCAGCCGCAGCGAGAAGTACGTTCCCGAGAGGTGCTGCCACAACTCGCGCGTGTCCGGCGCGGGCGGCGTGTTGAGCGCTTCGACACGCTGCAGGGCGGTGCTCGATCCCATGTGAAGCGTCAACGCCGCTCGCCGAATCGCGCGACTGCGCGCTCCCGGGCCTTGGCTGCCTCCGCCTCACGAGTACGCGGCTCGGCGCTGGTGACCAGCGAGCGGATCAACTTCCTCGCCGAAGCCGCGACTTCTTCCACCGCGCGCTCGAACGCCTCTTCATTGGCCTTCGACGGGACATTGAAGCCACTGAGCTTGCGCACGAACTGCAGCGATGCATCCCGGATCTCGAGCTCCGTCGCCGGCGGCTCGAAGTTGAAGAGGGTCTTGATGTTCCGGCACATGGCTCTGCTCCCCGATCTGCAGCAGCCTCCATGGTACGCAGCCGGAGACTGCGGCTGCAGCTGGTTAGCATCGGCGCCGATGAAGCTCGATCCTTACGTGCAGATCGGCGACACGCCGTTCACGGTGTCGAGAGACGACCTGCTGTGCGCGCGCGGCGAACCGTGGCGCGCTGTGCGCAACGGCCTCGGCCTCAACGAGATGGACTACGGCGACGTGGTGTACCGCTTTCAGGACAGCGGCCGCCTCGAGGAGGTGACGCAGGAGGCGGAGGTCGTGAACATCGGCAACGTCGCCGTGCCCTTCGCGAACCTCGCTGCATTCATCCGCGCCCATGACCCGGAGGCATTCGAGCGCGCAGGCTTCCTGATCAGTCCCCAGTTCGGTCTGGCCTTCGATCCTTCGGAGCCGTTCTGGGTGACGGCGCTGGCGCGGCACTGCCTGCCGGAATGGAGGAGCCTGGGTTGAAGGAGGGCGGCCGCTTGTGCTCAGCGTATCTCGCCATCCACGTAGTACCAGCGTCCATCGTCCTCGCGCACGAAGCGGCTGCGCTCCCGCAGGCGTCCACCGCGCCCCTGCATGCGGTAGCGCGCGACGAACTCGACTTCCGCGTGCGAGCCATCGACCATCTGGTGGTCATGCACTTCCAGCCCCAGCCATTTGGTTGCGGGGTCGGGCCGGGCGTCGGGCGGCCGGGTGCTCGGATGCCAGGTGGCCAGCAGGTAGGCATCGTCGAGCAGCACGTGCGCCGTATAGCGCGAGCGCATCAGCGATTCGGCATCCGGCGCCGGTCCACCGCCGAGCCAGCGGCCGCAGCAATCGGCGAGGGACACCGACCGGCCGCTGTCGTCGGTGCGGCCGCAGGGACACGGACTCGAAGGTGGCAGCGAGCGGTCCATCGCGTGATGGTACAGGCGCGTCCGCCCCGGGTACTTGTGTCGAAATCGGCCGCCGTTGGCCGTCGTGGAGATGACACCATCGCCCACGCGAACCTCAACCCTCGGAGTCCTCCCATGAGAAAGCTCATCGCATCCACCTTCGTCTCGCTCGACGGCGTCATGCAGGCGCCGGGCGGCCCCGAGGAAGATCCCACCGGCGGGTTCGCCTTCGGCGGCTGGACGTTCAACCACTGGGACGAGGCGATGGGCCGCTCCATGGACGGCTTCGACGGCAAGGGCCGCGAACTCCTGCTCGGCCGCAGGACCTACGAGATCTTCGAGGCGTACTGGCCGTACCAGCCGGCCGACAGCCCGATCGCGCAGACGCTCAACGCCGCCAGGAAGCACGTGGCCTCGCGCACGCTGAAGAAGGTGGCCTGGAACAACTCGACGCTGTTGGACCGCGACGTCGTGGCAGCGGTGGGCGGGCTCAAGTCGAAGTCGGGGCAGGACCTGCAGATCATCGGCAGCGGCAACCTGATCCAGACGCTGTGGGCCGCATCGCTGATCGACGAGTACAACGTGTGGACCTTCCCTGTCGTGCTCGGGCGCGGCAAGCGGCTGTTTGAAGCCGGGACCAAGGCGGGCGCGCTGCGGCTCGTCGCGTCGCGAACCTCGGCCACCGGCGTCGTGATGAGCACCTACGCGCCGGCCGGTGACGTCCCGCTCGGATCGTTTGTGCAGACGGAGCCGAGCGCGAAGGAGATCGACAGGCGCGCGAAGCTCAAGCGCGAAGCGGGCTGACGCGGTCTGCCGGAAATTCGTTCCGCCGGTCGAGTGCCCCTCTTAGACTCGCCCGCATGAACACGTTGCGACGAGGATTGCTCTGCACCGGTCTTGGCCTGGGCCTGCTGCCGTTGCGCGCCCAGGGGACGTGGCCCGTGCCGGGGCGGCCGATCCGGATGGTCGTTCCTGCGCCGCCCGGCGGGCCGGGCGACGTCGTGGCGCGCGCCCTCGCGCGGGAACTGGGCGAGAGTCTCGCGAGCACGGTGGTGGTCGAAAACAAGCCAGGCGGGGCGAGCATCCCCGGCGCCCTCGAAGTCTCGCGCGCGGCCGCCGACGGACACACGCTGCTCCTGACGCTCAACACCACGCACACGCAGGTGCCGCACCTGTACGCGCGAGTGCCTTTCGATCCTTTCAACGACTTCACGCCGATCGCTCCGGTGTATCGCGGCCACTCCGTCCTGGTCGCGCATCCTTCGTTCCCGGCTGCGAACCTTGCCGAGGCGATCGCCCGCAGCCGCTCGCAGTCCGTGGCGTTCGGCTCGCCGAGCCCGGGCACGACGGGGCATCTCTACATCGAAATCCTGAACGCCGACCATGGCGCGCGCTTCGTGCACGTGCCCTACAAGGGGTCGAGCCCCGCGCAGCAGGACCTGCTGGCCGGGCATATCGGATTGCTGTTCGACTCGCCGGCCACCGCGCTGCCGCACGTGCGCGCCGGCCGGCTGAAGGCGCTGGCGACCACCGGGCCCGCACGCCTGGCGGCGATTCCCGACGTGCCCACTGCGCGCGAACAGGGCTACGCCGGGCTGGAACGCGGGACCTGGCTCGGCGTGTTCGGGCCCGCCCGCCTTCCGGGCGCCATCGTGGCGCGCCTGAACCGCGAGATCGCGCAGGCGCTGAAGGGATCGCAGCTGCGCGAGCAATTCGCGGCGATGGGGGTGGAACTCGAAGCTGCAACGCCCGATGCCTTCGCCGAACTCATTCGCGCGGACCACCATGCCTGGGGGCAGGTGATCCGGCGCATCGGCCTTCGACTCGATTGACCACGACATGACCACTGACACGCAAGACGGCCTGCTGCAGCGCATCGCGGAACTCGAGGCGGGAATGGCGAAGCTGCAGCGCCGGGTGACGACGCTGGAAGACACCGAGCAGATCAACAAGCTCACCCGCATGTACGGCTACTACCTCGACAAGGCGCTCTGGGACGAGTTGCTGCCGCTCTTCACGGAAGACTGCGAGGTGGAAATCTCCGCGCTCGGCGTCTACGTGGGGCGTGCGCAGCTCGAAACGCTGTTCAGGAAGTTCCTGGGCCAGGGGCCCGCGCGCAGCGGACCGGACGGGCTGCTTTGGGGGCAGATGTACAACCACATGATGGTGCAGGGGATCGTGCACGTCGACGACGACGGCCGGCACGCACGCGGCCGCTGGCGGTCGTTCATGCAACTGGCCGAGTTCCGCAAGTACGGCCGCTGGGGCGAGGGCGTCGAGACCTTCGAGTACGGGAAGAACGAGGCCGGCCAGTGGCGGATCTCGCGGATGCACTTCTACCGCACCTTCCACACACCCTACGAGGAAAGCTGGGCCACGGCCGTGTCGCCGAAGGGCGGCATGCTGCAGAACTACCCGCCCGACCGGCCGCCCACCGAGAACTACGATCCCTGGCCCGGCGTGTACATCCCGCCGTTCCACTACGCCAATCCCATCACGGGGCGGGCCTGGGTGCCGGTGCCTCCTGCACGAGAGGAAGACAAGGATCAGTCTTGATCGCCGCGACACGCTCGCGCGCAAGGATGTCCGCCCTGGGGCGGAAGCGGACATACTGGCCCCTCGTTCGCGGACTGTCTCAAGGCCGGGCTGCGTCGATCAGCCGACTGTCAGGAGGTGCCATGTCCAACCACGTGTACAAGATGCTGGAACTCACCGGGTCCTCGCCCTCGGGCATCGAAGATGCCGTCAGCACGGCTATCGCGAAGGCCAGCGAGACGATCCGCAACATCCATTGGTTCGAGGTCGTGGAAACGCGTGGCCACATCCAGGACGGCAAGGTCGCCCACTGGCAGGTGACGCTGAAAGTCGGGTTCACCCTCGAGTGAGGGGCACCGGCCGCGATCCGGCCGGCTGATTCAGGGCGCGCCGCCGGTCGCCTCCAGCCGGATCTCTCCGTCGAAGGCGGCCTCCAGCCGCAGCCCCGGGATCTCCAGCTTCATCCGGGCAGGAAAAGTCTCCGTGCCCGCGATCGCGCCTTCCTGCACCGCCCGCGCGACGGCATGCTCGATCTCGCGTTGGGAGCTCACCCCCACCATCTTCAGGAACTTGCGAACACTGATGTTCAGCTCTTCCTCATCCATGGCTGTCTCCTGGTAAGTCGCCATCATGGCCGACCCGTGGCGGCTTCGGCGGCGCTTGCTCGGCAGCAGAAATCGCCGTCACGCAGTTCGGCCGCAGCAGACAGTTCAATGCGCGGCGCACTTACAACGCAGCTCGTCGCAGGCATCCCACGCTGATCCCGGCAGCCGCCCGCAGCGGCTGGTTGGAGACGCAGATGCCGACGACTCGCCGCGCAGTTCTGAAGGCAGGTGGCCTCGGGGCCGTCACGGGATTGGCGGGGTGCGCGACCGCCACCGGACTCAACCCCATCATCCCGCCGGCGGCCAAGGTCCTGCAGGACTCCAAACAGGTGGCCACCACTGCCGCCGTGATGGGCGCTGCGCCCGGCACGCAGTTCAGCGCCCGCGAAAAGCCCACCTACGTCGCCCAGACCCACGATCCGTTCGGCCATTCCGTCGCCGACAACCTGTTCTGGAACGACATCATGATGGAGCACGCGATGTTCTTCGTGCAGCTCATGCCCGGGGCCGAGCTGGACGCGGCGCGGCGCCAGGCCGAGGAGTTCCAGCGCCTCTTCACCCGGCAGCTGGAGGCGTCGCGCGGCATCCGGCCGGACAACTTCATGGCCTTCAACCGCACGTCCATCGACCTGGCCAAGCGGTTCTCCGAGTACAAGAAAACCATGCGGGAGCAGCAGGCGTCCGGACGCATGCGCAGCCTGGTGTGGCCGCTGTTCTTCACCCACACGGCGCGGGAGGCCGATCGCTTCGCGACCCGCCTGGACCAGTACAACCGCCGCCAGGTCGAATTCGACCGCAGCGAAGTCGTGCAGTTCTGGGGCACCACCATGGGCGAGCATTCCGCGTTCATCGCGCACCTGCTCGATCCGGACGAGAGGCTCCTCATCGAACAGGCCACCCGCCTGGAGCGCGCTTTCCTGCAGACCGGACTGCGGGACGTGCGCGGCGACGACGTGATGAAGGCGGCCAACGAGGTGCTCGACTTCAAGACCGTGGGCGAGAAGGGCATCTACGAGGGCAAGATCAAGTCCATCATCTCGCCGCCGCTGGCATCGCACGTGCGCCGCGAAGCGGTGCGCTTCATCGACGAACTGAAGCGGACGCAGGCCGGCTGACGGACCCGCGGCCGGGTGGAATCATTCGGGCAATCCGGCCTTCGCCAGTCCGTCGAGAAAGCGATCCCGCAGCGGCTGGAGCTGCGGATGCACGGGGGCGGTCCAGACCCGCCAGGCACCCACCGTGAAGCGCGGGCGCAGCCGGAGCACTTCGGCGGCACGTTCGCGTGCCTCCTGCCCGCGCCCGTTCGACGCGTCGATCGAGGTGAGCAGCAGTAGCGCTTCGAGCTGGGTGAGGCACGGTCCGGCAGCGACGGACTGGCGCAGGTGCTCGGACGCGATGGCGTCATGGCCCAGGTAGTACTCGGCCAGGCCTGCCTGCAGATGGCTGAAGGCGACCAGCGGCGCCTCCGACGAACCCAGCCGCAGCGCGGCCCTCGTGTGGGTCTCGGCATCCGCAAGCTGCCCCAGCCGAAGCTTCATCGCGCCGATGCGCGCATGCGCCCAGGCGTCGCTCGGGTTCGCGACGGCGACGGCCTGGTAGATGCGCAACGCGCCTTCGAGGTCACCGCGCATTGCCAGCAGCCTGCCGGCGACGTACTGGGCGGGCAGGTACTGCGGATTCGCGGCTCGCGCCCGGGCGAGCGCCCGCCCGGCGAGGGTGACGGCTCCGTGGCCCAGGTTCCATGCCGCCTCGAGTTCGCTGACGTACGACTGCGCAACGCCCGTCCAGGCCGCCGCCGAGCCCGGGTCGGCCGCCGCCACGGCTTCGAAATGCGCACGGGCGCGCAGCAGGTCGTCATAGCTCGCCGCATGGGCCAGCAGGTGCTGGCCTCGCATGAGCTCCTCGACCGGGTCGAGCCGTTCGCCTTGGCCCGGGATCGGCCGCTTCACCGCGGCCGTGCTCATGCGCCAGTCCACGACACGGGCGATGCGCGAAGCAACGTCGCGCTGCCACTGCGCATCCGCCGTGGCCGCGTACTCGAAGAACTCCGACCAGAAGACCGCGCCGTCCTCGCTCGACTCGAGCTGCGCGTGGACCCGGACCTTGTCGCCGTCCTGCTGCGTACTGCCGGTGAGCAGGTGGCGAACCCTGAGCTGGCGGGCGGTGCGGCGCATGTCTCCATTCGGCGCGGCATCGACACCGGGCACGTGTCCGATCACGAGCGTGTCGGGCATCTTCGCGAGCGCGCTGACGAGCCCGGCCGTGATCGCGTCGGCCACACGCCCCTGCCCAGCCGCCGGCGCATCGGTAAACGGCATCACCGCAACAGAGCGCCGCTCCTTGAGCCTGTCGTCCACGTTGACAGGAACCGGATCATCCCGCGTGACGACGGCCAGCCCAGCCAATGCGGCGACTGCGGCCAGGAGGAGCGTGCCGGCGGTGACCTTCCAGTGCCTTTGCGGGCGTGGGGAGCGCAAGCGGTCCGTCGCGGCCGTCGCCCCGGATTCCATCGACGCGTCGAACAGGTAGCCGCGCCTTGCCACCGTCCTGATCAGGACCTGCTCGTCGTCGCCGAGTGCGCCGCGCAGCTCGCGCACGCACTGCGACAGCGATTCGTCGTTGACGACCACGCCCGGCCATACGGCAGCGAGCAGTTCCTTCTTCGGGATCACGCGGCCGGGATGCTCGGCAAGGTAGCAAAGCAGGGCAAAGGTCTTGGGGCGCAACGCGACGGTTGCGCCGTTACGGTGCAGTTCGGCACGGCGCGCGTCGAGCGTGAATGGCCCGAAGCGCGAGACCGGGCGCGATCCCTCCTCTTCAAGCGTAGCCGTTCCCATGGGGTTCCCCTGGCGGGAGAAGGCGCCTTGCGCAAATGCTTCGACGAAGCATCGACCAAGCTGCCGGGATGCTTCGCCGCGAAGTCGTATCCCGCGAACTAGATTACTCCGCATCGACTGAAGGAGGAATGCATGGCCTCGAACCTTCGCGCGTGCTGTTGCATCGGCATCGGCGTTCTGCTGGCGGCAGCGGAAGCTTCGCAACCCGCCCTGGCGCCGGCGGCCTCACGCGAACGGGTGCAGCTGGAGAACCTGCCGGAGGCGACCCTGAAGACCTTGTACCTGCGCTGTGCGCGCGAGTCGAACCGGCGGCTGCTGTCTTTCGACGAGGCTTTCCACTGTTCAACAGCGGCCGACATCCTGATGAGGCGCAGCTTCGGCGGCGACTTCGATGCGATGCTGGCGTGGTGGCGCCGCAACCGGGACGACTGATGCGGCCGGCAGCCCGGCAGTCCTCAGGCACGCACGAGCTGCAGCACCGCCTGCGCGAACACGGCCGGCTTCTCCTGCGGCAGGTTGTGGCCCGCGCCGGGCACCAGATGGTGCTCGCGCGCTGCCGTGAAGAGTCGCGCATGCGCGGACGCGGGCGACGGCGGCCGCACGCCGTCGTCGGCGCCGTCGAAGGTGATCGCCGGCACGGTGATCGGTGGCTGCTTCGCGAGTTGCCGCTCGATGGCGGCGTAGGCCGGGTCGCCGGGCACCAGGTTGTAGCGGTGCCGGTACGAATGGACCACCACGTCGACGAAGTCCGGGTTGTCGAAGGCGGCCGCCGTGCGCTCGAAGGTCGCGTCGTCGAATCGCCACGAGGGGGACCAGGTCTGCCACAGCAGGCGCGCGAGGCCTCGCCGGTTTCGCCGCAGGCCCTCGCGGCCGCGCTCGGAATGGAAGTAGTACTGGTACCAGAGTCTGCGTTCGTTCTCGGGCGTGTCGGGTTCCAGTGCCCGCGCGTGGTCGAAGATGTTGTAGCTGTTGTACGAAACCAGGCCGGCGCAACGCTGCGGCCACACGGCCGCCACGACGCAGCAGGCGCGCCCGCCCCAGTCGTATCCGGCCAGCACGGCGCGCGGGATCGCCAGCGCGTCCATCAGCGCCAGCAGGTCCGCCCCCAGTGCGGCCTGCTCGCCGGAGCGCTGCGTCGCCTCATGCAGGAACCGTGTCGCCCCATGGCCGCGCAGGTACGGAACGATGACGCGGCAGCCGGCCTCAACGAGAGCAGGAACAACCCCGGCGTACGCATGGATGTCGTACGGGAAGCCGTGCATGAGGAACACCGGCGGGCCGCCGGCCGGACCCGACTCGTGGTACGCGACGGCGAGCACGCCGGCTTCGAGGGTCCGCAAGGGCTGCAGGGAGTTCATGGCCGGCAGGTTGCCACAAGTGATCGGCCGGGCTGATGCCTGCTTGCGGTCGAAAGCTGCCGCCGCGCACCGCGCGTCGAATCCTCATGAGCTCCTAGAATCGCAAGCCACCACGACTGCCTTGCACGCATCCGCTCCGCTCCAGCCGCCATGCCGTTCACCCTGTCCCACAAAGTGCTCGACGAGGTCCTGCAGAAACACCGGGTCAAACCCAATGATCTGGCGGGCATCGACAGGCTGTTCGGAGGAGCGGACGGCTACTACTGGTACCACACGATGCGGCACCTGTGCCCGCGGACGGAAACCATCGTCTGGGCCAACGAGGAGGAGATGCGCGCTGCGCTGCAGGACCACGAGAACGAGACGGCCGCGGAAGACGAGGTCAAGCCGCAGGTCCTGAAAGAGGCGCATCTCACCGCCATCGCGCGGCTCCTGGCCGCACCCGGATAGGCAGCGCTGCGTTTGGCGGCGATGTACTAGGACGTGGAACGTGCCCGGCCTGGCACTGTGGCGCGATAGCGCCCGGTCACCTCCTTGACGATCGCGCCCCGGGTCAGCAACTTCGTTCCACCCGCCCAGAATTCCCTGGCCTTGCCGCGGCCGTCCCGCACGAGCCGCACCGCCTGGCCCGGGCTGTTGTAAGCGGAGGCCCGGCGGATGATGCCGCGATCCTTGCCCGTGACTTCAATCTCAACGGTGAGTGCGTCGAACGGAGGGTGCATCGCGGGCGCCACCTGGAAAACCTTGTCGCCGACCGGAACCAGGTGCGAGCACCCGTACACGCTCCACCAGTCGCCGCGCCAGGAAGCGACGCGCCTGGCGGGTGCGCCATGTTGCTGGAAGGCGGCCAGGATGCTCTGGATGCCATCAGCCCAGACCCATGCAAGGCCGTCCTGCGCATTGGTGAGGACGGTGACCGTCAGCCCATTGGCCGTGAAACGCGAAGTCCGCGAGGTAAACCCCTGCAGGCCGCCGGTGTGGCCGAACCACTCCTTGGGACCCGGCGCAGTCATCATGGTGCCGAGGCCGTACCACTGCTCGAGGGTCGAGACCTCGTCGCGCCAGCGTCGCTGCACCATCGCGCGGCGGCTGGCGGGCGAGAGGATGCTCTCTTCGCATTCCGGATCGAGCTGCGCGAAGAAACGCGCCGTGTCCGCTGCGGTGGAGACGAACCCGCCGGCGGGCGCGATCGCGTGGGTGGCATTGTCGCCGGGCACGATTCGCCGCTGGCCGAAGGGAAACTCCGCCGTGTGGCCGCTGGCGAGCTGCGCGCCCCTCGGCAACAAGGGCATGTCCGGCACCGTCTCACGCAGACCCGCAGGGCGGATCACGTTGTGCGTCATCCAGTCCGCGTAGGGCGTGCCGGTCACCTGCTCGATCATCATTCCGAGCAGCGCGTAGCCGTGGTTGGAGTACTTGAGCTGCACACCCGGCTCGAGTGGCTGGGGACGCCTCAGGTCCTCCAGCACCTCATCGCGGGTGAGATAGGGCCTGCGATCCGCGAACTGGCCCGCATCGTCGCCGTCCCGCGTGATGCCGGCTCCGTGCGACAGCAGTTCAGCCACGCGCGCCCGGGCCACGTCGGGGTGCAGGCTATCCACATACCGGCCGATGGGGTCGTCCAGGCCGAGCCTGCCCTCCTCGCGCAGCAGCAGCACCGCGGCGGCGGTGAAGGTCTTGCTGTGCGAGGCGATCCGGAAGCGGTGCCGCCGGCTCATGCGCTTTCCCGTACGCAGATCCGCGTGGCCGAAGGCGTATTCCCCGATCAAGGAATTGCCGCGGGCAATGGCCACGACGCAACCGGGCTGCTGGAAGCGCTCCACCTGAAACGCGAGCCAGTCCTGCACGTAGTCCAATGCAGGCGCGAGCCAAGGGCCATTCCAGTCCATGTCCCCTCCGTCCAATCGGGTGAGCAGTGTAGGGGGAGCGAGAGTCCGCTATCGGCTGGAAGCCGACAACAGCGGCAGTTGTGAGTCGATGCCCTCAAGCAACACCCGGCGCCACCAACTGCCAACTACTCGCGGGTTCCGAATCGTCCAGCAGCTCGGCTCCACGTCGGTTCAAGCTTCTGCACGATATTGAAGGCCTGAGCAGAGGCCTGTCGTGTTGTTGATCACTACTCTCGTATCTGTGCTCGGCGTTGCGGCCGGCTCACTTGGAACGATCTGGTGGACGCGTCACCAGGCAAAGAAACGGCGCCGCATCCCGAAAATCTGGCCTCTGGACGAGCGCCCGATCATGAACTCAGGGGAGCAGAAAGTCTGGCGCCACCTGCTCCAGGCTTTCCGCGGCCACCACGTGATGATCAAGCTGCCGATCACCCGCTTCACGGTGCCCAGGGCAGGCCAGGATCCCGCCCGCTTGTACGGACTGCTCGCCGATGTGTACTGCACTTTCACGGTGTGCGGCCCTGATGGTCGCGTGATCGGCTGCATCGACGTGAACGGCCCCCAGGGCATCCCCAAGGGCAATCGGCTGCTCAAGCTCGGCCTGCTGTTCCAGTGCGGCATCACCTACCGGGTGATCAACCCGAACGAACTGCCGCAAGTCGCAGACCTGCTCAAGGAATTCCTGGGGTCGCGCGATCTGATCTTCGCACCCGGCGACTTCACTCCAGCGTCGGCAGTCCACGCGCGGCAGACCTTGAGGGCGGTCGTCAGTCGCGAGCGCCGGCGGCGCGAGGGCCACCGGCAACTCTCTCCAGGCGAGCTCCCCTCCCCAGGCACGGCCGACCAGTTTGCTGAAAGCGGCAATTCGGGCTCTTGGCAGCAGCCCAACTCCTTCATCGCCCCGCTGGACAGCAGAACCGCTGCGGTGACGTGAGTCCGCGAGCAGGCTTCACCGCAGGGGTACAGTGGGAAGTCGAGTCGACGGAGGCTGATGGATGAAGGTCGGACTGATTGGCCTTGGAGCCATGGGACAGGGCATGGCGCGCTCCCTTTTGCGGGCGGGTCATCCTCTCAGGGTTCACGACCTCAGGCGGGAGGCGGTCCAGGCACTCGCGAACGACGGTGCGACCGGCTGCGGCTCCCCTGCGGAGCTCGCGGCGAACTGCGACGTCATCGTCTCCGTGGTCGTCAATGCCGCCCAGACCGAGGACGTGCTGTTCGGCGCGAACGGTTGCGCCGCGGCGATGAAGAAGGGCAGCGTCTTCCTGATGTGCTCGACGGTCGACCCGAACTGGTCGGCCTCGCTCGAGCAGCGCCTGGACGCCCTGGGACTCCTGTATCTCGATGCGCCGATCTCCGGGGGCGCGGCGAAGGCGGCTGCCGGGCAGATCACGATGATGACGGCGGGCCGCCCTGAAGCCTACGCGGCCGCGGGCGGCGTGCTGGATGCCATGGCCGCCAAGGTGTACCGGCTCGGAGACCGCGCGGGCGCAGGCAGCAAGGTGAAGATCATCAACCAGCTGCTCGCAGGCGTGCACATCGCGGCGGCGGCCGAAGCGATGGCGCTCGGCCTGCGCGAGGGCGTGGATGCGCAGGCGTTGTACGAGGTGATCACGCACAGCGCGGGCAACAGCTGGATGTTCGAGAACCGCATGCCGCACGTCCTGAAGGGCGACTACACGCCCTTGTCGGCGGTCGACATCTTCGTCAAAGACCTCGGGCTGGTGCTCGATGTGGCGCGCGCGACGAAGTTTCCGCTTCCGCTGTCGTCCACCGCGCACCAGATGTTCATGCAGGCCTCCAGCGCGGGTCACGGCCGCGAGGACGACAGCGCGGTGATCAAGGTCTTCCCCGGGATCGAACTGCCCCGGCCCGGCGACAAGGACTCGTGAGCCGGCTGAAGGCCCACATCCCCGAAAACGCTGCTGGCCAGGCGACGTTCTTGACCGCCCCGTGCCGCGGTCGCATCATCCGCCGTCCCTGACCAGGAGATGCACATGCGAACCATGCTCATGATCCTCGCGGCGTTGGGCGTCGCGGGCGCGCACGCCGCCGAGTTCAAGCTCGAAAGCCCCGACGTGAAGGCCAATTCGACGATGGACAAGAAGTTCGAGGCCAACGTCTTCGGCTGCAGCGGCGAGAACAAGTCGCCGGCGCTCAGGTGGAGCGGCGCGCCCAAGGAGACCAAGAGCTTCGTCGTGACGGTGTACGACCCCGATGCGCCGACGGGCTCTGGCTTCTGGCACTGGTTCGTCTACAACATCCCGGCGAACGTCACCGAGTTGCCCGCCAACGCCGGCGCGCAGGGCGGCGCCAACCTGCCCAAGGGCGCTGCGATGAACCGTATCGACTACGGCGTCGCTGCGTGGGGCGGCGCCTGCCCGCCGCGGGGCGACAAGCCGCATCGCTACGTGTTCACGGTGTATGCGCTGAAGACCGACAAGCTCGAACTGCCGCCGGACGCCACGGCCGCCGTCGCCGGCTTCATGACCAACGCGAACAAGATCGCGTCGGCGACGTTCACGGCCAAGTACGGCCGTCCGGCCGAGAAGAAGAAGTAGCGTCCTCGGTGCTCCCGCTACGGGAGCGCTGCCGCGAGGCGGATCAGCCCGGCCCCTTCGCGAAGGCGGCGACGTCGCCGGGCTTGCGCAACATCTTGTCGACGTCGGCCGCATGCAGTTCCTCGGCATGGATCATCTGCCGGGCGAATTCCTCCAGCGCCACGGAACGCCCTTCCACCTGCCCCAGGAGCTCGCGGTACAGCTTCAGCGCGGCGCTTTCCGTTTCGAGCGATTCCCGCAGGATGGCGGCGATGTCGTGCTTGTGCGAGTCGAGGAGGGGACCGATGGCGAGCGACGGGTAGGCGCCCAGGGTGGTGATCCACTCGCCGACCTGCTGGGCGTGCAGCAGGGATTCGTCGGCCTGCTCCCGCAGCCAGGACACGATCGGGATGCGGCCGAAGCCGAACACCAGGAACGAGTAGTGGGTGTAGCGCACGACGCCTGCCAGCTCGGCTTCCAGCAAGCGGTTCAGCACGCCGACGACCTGATCACGATCAATGTCCTGCATCGCGCGGCTCCTCAAGGCTGATCCCAGTTTACGTCCCGGCGTCGGCGAGGGGAGGCGCGCGCCGGAAAAAAGGGGGCGCCTGTTCAGCCTGGCGACAAGCGAACGGGTTGCTCAGGATCGCGCGGCGGCCGCGGCCTGCGTGTCGTACATGCCCCAGAAGCGCGCCACTCGTCCGCCGCGAACGGTGAAGACGTGGACCCAGTCGGTCTCGAAGACCTTGCCATCGGGAAGGGCTCGTGTCCGTTCCCATCCGAGGACGGTGACGTGCTCACCGCCCGCGAGGAACTCGCGGGGTTCGAACGCCTGGATGTCGTCGGCCTGGACGACGCTTCCGAACCATTTCTCCACGGCGCTCCTGCCGCGGAAAGTGCCGGTGTAGGCCAGGCCCCTGGCGCCGCGGAACGTCCAGTCGACGTCTTCGGCCAGGAGGTCCAGGATCCCCGGGATGTTGCCGCTCCCGAATGCGGCGTACACGGCCTGGACCACCTCAAGTGGGGAAGAAGCTGTGCCCATGGACTGCCTCCTTCTCGACAACAGGGCCGTGCAGGCCCTGCGTTCCGATGCGGGCTGGAATGTAGATCCCGGGTGCGGTTCGCCAAGGCCAGCCGTCCGTAACAGAGTGCGGCTGGACTCCGCGCCGGATCTTCGTCGGTTTGGGAGGCTGATTTCCGCAGAAGGCTCGGAATTTCGGCAAGGCGGCCCACAACGCTTGAACCTCCCGGGGGCCTCGGCTAGATTAGCGCTATCCGACAACTACTATCGCATTGCAATAATGACAGACATCCTCCTGGAACGGCGCGGCCGGGTCGGCGTGATCACGCTGAACAAGCCGCACAAGCTGAATGCGTGGGACCGCCCGATGCGCGACACCATCGTGCAGGCGCTGCGCGACTTCGATGCAGACGAGGCGATCGGCGCAGTCGTCATGACAGGCGCGGGCGACCGGGCCTTCTCCGCGGGACAGGACTTCGCCGAAGCCCATGCTTTCGACGAGGACCGCGCCGAGGCCTGGATCCGTGAATGGGAAACCTTCTACGGGCTCCTGCGCCGCCTCACGAAGCCGGTCGTGATGGCCCTCAACGGCACTGCCGCGGGCTCGGCCTTCCAGGTCGCCTTGCTGGGCGACATCCGTGTCGGCCACCCGGAGATCACCATGGGCCAGCCGGAGATCAATTCGGGCATCGCCAGCATCACCGGGCCGTGGATCATGAAGGAGATCCTGGGCATGTCGCGCACCGTGGAGCTGACGCTCACCGGCCGCATGATGCCGGCCGAGGAGTGCCATCGCATCGGCATCGTGCATCACCTCGTCCCGCGGGGCGAAGTGATGAACAAGGCGCTCGAGATCGCGGCCGAACTCGCGGCGAAGGCGCCGCTCGCCATGCGGCTGGACCGCGCCTGGTTCGCCGACATGACCGAAGCAGGCTTCCGCCACACCATCGACGCCGCGATCCGATCGCACCGCGTCTCCTACGGCTCGGGCGAGCCGGCGCGCAAGATGGAAGCGTTCATGGCCGACCGCGGCCACACGCTGGGGTCGTGACATGAACGCGGACCAGATTCAGATGCCGCCGGTGGGCGACGAGACGCTGCGCGACCGGATGGACAGGCGCGCCGCCGAGGACCCGGGCTTCGTCTTCCTGAAGTTCAAGGGCCGCGATTACAGCTTCGGCGAGATCGATGCCCAGGTGAACCGGCTTGCGAACGCGCTGCTGAGCGAGGGCCTTCGTCCCGGCGATCGCGTCGCGCTGATGCTGCCCAGCCATCCGGAGCACATCGTCGCGATCCTCGCGCTGGCCAAGGTCGGGCTCGTGCGCGTGCCGATCAACACGGCCTTCAAGGGACCTTCGCTGCAGCATCCCTTCCAGGCCTTCGAGCCCCGCGCGCTGATCGCCGATCGCTCGTTCGCCGACGTGCTCGAGCCCGTCCTTGCAACTGCGGGCGTGGAGAAGCTGTTCTGGCGCGGCGCCGACGACGATGCCTTCGCGGCGATGCTGCAGCATCCCGATGCGTCCCCGCCGCGCGTGGCGCCCGCCGCCGACGACATCATCGCGCTCACGCCCAGCTCCGGCACCACCGGCGCGCCCAAGGGCGTGAACAAGTCCGACCGCACCCTGCGGGCCGGCCCCATGGGCACGCAGCGCCTCACTGGCGCCCAGCCCGGCGACGTGTTCCTGCTGTGGGAATCGCTGCACCACGGCGCCGGCGTCGCGGTGGTGATCGCCGCCATCCTGCAGAAGATCACGCTGGCGATGGTGGAGAAATTCAGCGCCTCGCAGTTCTGGGACCAGTGCCGCGAGGCCGGCGTGACGCACATCCACTATCTCGGCGGCGTGCTGCCCATGCTGCTGAAGCAGCCTCCGCGCGCGAACGATCGCGAGCACAAGGTGCGCATCGCATGGGGCGGCGGCTGCCCGCCCGAGGTGTGGGACGCCTTCGCCGATCGCTTCGGCGTCGAGATGCGCGAGGGCTACGGCCTCTCCGAGATGATCACCTTCGTCACGGTGAATCCCAGCGGGCCGAAGTTCTCGATCGGCCGCCCGCTGTCGTACTTCGACGTGAAGCTGGCGGACGATGAAGGACGCGAAGTGCCGGCGGGCCAGCCCGGCGAGATCCTGGTGCGGTCGCACGAGCCTGGCCTGCAGTTCCTGGGCTACTTCCGCAACGAGGAAGCCAGCCGCACCGCGATGCGCGGCGAATGGTTCTGCACCGGCGACCTGGCGCGCCGCGACGACCAGGGCTTCCTCTACTTCGCCGGGCGCAAGAAGGACACGGTCCGCCGGCGCGGCATCAACATCTCCGCCTGGGAAGTGGAACGCGTCATCGGCGAGCACCCGGCCATCGCGGAATGCGCGCTGGTCGGCGTGCCCAGCGAACTCGGCGACGACGAGCTGAAGCTGTTCGTGCGCGTCGCCGATGGCCGGCAGCTCGAGCCAGAGCAGCTCGTGGAATGGTGCCGGCCGCGCATGCCGGCGTTCCAGGTGCCGCGCTTCATCGAGTTCATTTCCGAGTTCCCCAAGACGCCCACCCAGCGCATCCGCAAGAACGAGCTCTCCCGCAGCGTGCAGGGTGTGTGGGATGCGGAGGGCGCCCGGTCCGAAACCATCAAGAGGAGTGCATCATGAAATTCGGAAAGTTCGTTGTTGCCGCCTTCGCGGCGCTCGCCTGTACCGGTGCTGCGTTCGCGCAGGACTACCCCAGCCGCCAGGTCACCATGGTGGTGGGCTACCCACCCGGCGGGGCCGTCGATGCCGTGGGGCGATTGATCGCACAACGCCTGGGCGAAAGCCTCGGCAAACCGGTGGTGGTGGACAACAAGTCGGGCGCGTCCGGGAACATCGGCGCGCAGTTCGTCGCCAAGGCGCCGCCGGACGGCCACACGCTGCTGGTCGCGCCGCTCACCAGCTACGCGATGAATTCGCTGCTGCTGCCGGCGACGACGGGCTACCAGCTCGACAAGGACTTTGCGCCCGTTTCGCTGGTCGGCTACCTGCCGCTGGTGCTGATGGCGAACGAAGCAGTGCCCGCCAGCACGCCCGCGCAACTCGTCGCCATCGCCAAGGCCAAGCCGGCCTCGCTGAACTACGCGTCGTCCGGCAACGGCTCCATCGAGCACGTCGCGGGGGAGATGTTCAAGCGGCAGGCCAGCGTGAGCCTGCTGCACATCCCGTACCGCGGCGCCGCGCCCGCCATGACCGACCTGCTCGCCGGGCAGGTGCAGGTCATGTTCGCGACCTCGGCCACCGCGATGGCGAACATGAAGACCGGTCGCATCAAGCCGCTGATGGTGGCGACGCCGCAGCGCATCTCCGCACTGCCGGACGTGCCCACGGCGCGTGAGGCCGGCTTCGCCGGTTTCGAGGTGGCGTCCACGTATGCCGTGCTGGCCCCGGCCGGTACGCCGCCTGCGGTCGTGCGCCGCCTGAACCAGGAGATCTCGAAGATCATGCAGGTGCAGGAAGTGCGCCAGCGGTTCCAGACGCTGGGCATCGAGACCATGACCTCGACGCCGGAAGAGGCGGGCGCGCGCGTTACCGCCGAACTGTCCAAATGGGGCCAGGTCATCAAGGCGGCCAACATCAAGGCGGACTGATGGCCTCCGAGATCCTGGTGGAACGCGGCGACGGCGCCACCGCCGTCGTCACGATCAACCGCCCCCATCGGCGCAACGCCTGCGACTTCGCGGCATGGACGGACCTCAAGACCGCGTTCGAGCAACTCGGCGCCGACCCGGCGGTGAAGCTGGTGGTGCTGACCGGCGCCGGCGGGCACTTCTGCGCCGGTGACGACATCGTCGCGTTCGCACCGGTGCGCGACAACACGGCGCAAGCGGACGTCTGGCGCGCCCGCATCCAGGAGTGCTACGCCGCAGTGCAATCCATGCCCAAGCCCGTGATCGCTGCGCTGCAGGGCGTCTGCGTGGGCGGCGGCTGCAGCCTCGCGATGTGCTGCGACTTCCGGGTGGCGGACGGCAGCGCGCGCGTCGGTGTGCCCGTGGCCAAACTGGGCTTGGTCTATCCCACCATCCAGCTGCAGCGGCTCGCGTGGCTCATCGGCGCCTCCAACGCGCGGCGCTGGCTGTACGAGGCGGGCATCTACGACAGCGACGAATGCGAGCGCGTCGGCTTCATCGACCGGCGCACCGACGGCAACGTCGTGGCCGCGGCGCTGGAGTTCGGGCGCGAGATGGCGCTGGCCGCTCCGCTGTCGATTGCCGGCGCCAAGGCGCAGCTCAATGCCGTGCTGGCGGGTCAGGTGGAGCAGCGCCGGGCCGAACTGGACGCGATGGTGCGGCGCGCCGACGAGAGCGACGATTTCCGGGAGGCGATGCGGGCCTTCCGGGAGAAGCGCCCGCCCCGGTTCCAGGGACGCTGACACGCATAATCGGCGCCTGCAGCCCATGGTCGAAAGGCGCCGGATCAGCACGAAAGCAGCGACGCGCGGCGGCTCCGAGGAGGAGTCGCCGTTGTTCGTCCAATCGGTCGACAAGGCCATGAAGGTGCTGATGGCGTTCGACGGCAGCAAGCGGCAGCTCACGCTGACCGAGATCGCGGCGCTCACCGACCTCGACACCAGCGCTGCGCAGCGCTTCACCCACACGCTCACCGCGCTGGGCTACCTGGTGAAGGATGGACGCAAGTACGAGCTCTCGGTGCGGCTGCTCGACTTCACCTACCACTACCTGGCCTCCAGCGAGTTGGTGCAGCGCGCCACTCCGGTCCTGCAGGCCCTTGCGCGCGAGACCGAGGAAGCCTGCAACCTGACGGTGGCCGACGGCGCGGACATCGTGTTCGTCCTGCGCATCATCAGCCGGCACGCTCTCAACCCGAACGTGATCGTCGGCACGCGCCTGCCCGCGTACTGCACCGCGCCGGGGCTGGCGATCCTTTCCACATGGAGCCCCGAAATGGTGGAGGACACGCTCGCACGGAGCCAGCTGCTCAAGCACACGTCCAGGACGATCACCGATCCTCGCCGCATCAAGGCACGGCTGGCGCGGATCCGCGCGGCGGGATATGCCCTGACGGAAGAAGAGCTCTATCCGGATGACATCTCCACGGCGGCGCCGGTGCTCGATGCGCAGGGGCGGGCGATCGGCGCCCTGAACATCGCGGTGTCGCGGGCGCGGTGGGATCCCGAAGTTTCGGAGGTCCGCTATGCGCAGCTGTTGCGTACCGCCGCGGCCTCGATTTCCGCACCGCGGCTGCCGCATCAGGCCGCGGCAGGGTAGCGACCAGACAGGGCGGGCTTCCCGTGTCCTTCAGGTGACCGGCGCCGGGTTGAACAGCACCAGCTGGTTGGCCAGCTTCCACTGCTCCGCCCAGGTCTTCCTGCGCCCGCTCGCGACGTCGAGCATGCAGCGGAACAGCTCCCAGCCCACGTCCTCGATCGTGGCCTCGCCGTCGGCGATCTTGCCGGCATTGATGTCCATCAGGTCGTGCCAGCGGCGGGCGAGGTCGCTGCGGGTCGCCACCTTGATCACCGGCACTTGCGCCAGTCCGTACGGCGTTCCACGGCCGGTGGTGAACACGTGCAGGTTCATGCCCGCGGCCAATTGCAGGGTGCCGCAGATGAAATCGCTGGCCGGCGTCGCGGCGTAGGTGAGGCCGCGGTTGCGCAGCTTCTCGCCCGGCGACAGCACGCCGGCGATCGGGGCCGTGCCCGACTTGATCACCGAGCCCATCGCCTTCTCGACGATGTTGGCCAGCCCGCCCTTCTTGTTGCCGGGCGTGGTGTTCGCGCCGCGGTCGACCGAGCCGCGCTGCAGGTAAGCGTCGTACCAGGCCATCTCGCGCACGACGCTTTCCGCGATCTCCGGCGTCGCGGCGCGCGAGGTGAGCTGGGCCACGGCATCGCGCACCTCGGTCGTCTCCGAGAACATCACGCTCGCGCCCGCCCGCACCAGCAGGTCGGCGCAGAAGCCCACGGCCGGATTGGCGGTGACGCCGGAGAACGCATCGCTGCCGCCGCATTGCACGCCCACGACCAGTTCGCTGGCCGGCACCGTCTCGCGGCGCCGCGCGTTGAGCCGCTCCAGGTGCTCCTCGGCCTGCCGCATGATCGACTCGACCATGGACATGAAGCCCACGTGGGCTTCGTCCTGAAGGCAGACCACATCCAGCCCGTTGCCGGCGATCGCGCCCACGTCCGCCACGCGCTCGTCGACCAGCGGGATGGTGCCCGGCGGCAGCAGCCGCTCGGGCTGCAGCTTTTCGCAGCCCAGGCTGACCACCATCACTTCGCCGCCGAAGTTCGGGTTGAGGCTGATGTTGCGCAGCGTGCGGATCGGGATCACCGCATCCGGCGCGTCGATGGCCACGCCGCAGCCGTAGCCGTGCTCCAGCGCCACCACGTCGTCCACGTTCGGGAACCGGGGCAGCAGCTCGGACTTGATCCGCTGCACCGCGAAGTCCGTGACGCCGGCGACGCACTGCACGGTCTGCGTGATCGCGAGGATGTTGCGCGTGCCCACCGAGCCGTCCGGGTTGCGGTAGCCCTCGAACGAGTAGCCCTCCAGCGGCGGCAACTCCCGCTTCACCGTGGCCATCGGCAGGCCATCGAGTTCGCGCGCATCGGGCATCTTCAGCAGCCGCTCGTGCACCCAGCGGCCCGCGGCGATGTCGTGCACCGCGGTTCCGATGGTGACGTCGTAGCGCCTCACCGCGCCGCCGGCCGGGATGTCCACCAGCGCCACCTTGTGGCCCTGGGGCACGCGCTCCTTGAGCGTCAAGCCGTTGCTGAGAGTCGCGCCTTCCGGCAGCCCGCCGTCGTTGGCCACGATGGCGACGTTGTCGGCGGGGTGCATGACGATGTGCAGGGGAGGTCTGTGATCGGTTTGCATGGTGGATCAGTTCGTGGGCAAGGTCCGCTTGCCGGTGGATTCGCGCTCGACGATGCGAAAGCCGAGGTCGACGATGGGGTGTTCGATGGCGATGCCCTTGCAGCGGTCCAGCATCAGCTGCGCCGCCCGTCGGCCGATCTCCGCGCCATCGACGTGGACGGTGGTCAGCGAGGGCAGCAGGTGCGCGGCGAAATCGGCGTCGCCGAAGCCGCAGACGGCCAGGTCTTCGGGCACGCGCAGGCCGCGGTGGGCGGCCTCGACGAGCACGCCTTGCGCGAAGCCGTCCGAGCTGCAGTAGATCGCCTGGATGTCCGGGTCCTTCTGCAGCAGTTCGGCCAAGGCGCGGCGGCCGACGGCCAGGTTGCTCGGCGCGGGCACTTTCACGGTGGGCACGTCGCGGCCGAAGGCGGCCAGGAAGCCTTCCAGGCGTTGCATGGCGCGCTGGTCGTCGCCGGTGGCGATGCCCACGCGGTCCCAGCCCTTCGAGAGGAAGTAGCCGGCGACGGCGCTGCCCACCTTCAGGTGCGAGAAGCCGACGACCACGTCGATGGGCCGGTCGCTGAGGTCCCAGGTCTCCACCACGGGCACGCCCAGCCGCCGCAGGCGATCGCGGGCCTGCTCGGATCGCACCAGCCCCGCGACGACGATGCCGTCCGGCCGCCGCGCGAGCATCGTGTCGATCAGCCGTTCCTCGCGCGAGTAGTCGTAGCCGCTCTGCCCGAGGAAGAGCTGGTAGCCCGCGGCGTCCAGCGTTTCGGTCAGCGTGCGGATGGTCGGCAGGAACTGCGGCACCGAGATGATCGGCACCAGGCCCGCGATGGTCATGCTGCGCTGGGACTTCAGCCCGCCGGCGAGCAGGTTGGGGATGTAGCCCGTGTCCTGCACGGCCTGCAGGACCCGCTCGAGCGTCTTCTCCGACAGGACGCCCGGATTGCTCAGGGCCCGCGATGCGGTGATGAGCGACACACCGGCCTCGCGCGCAACGTCGTGCAAGGTCGGGCGCTTCAGCGCGGCAGCGCGTGTCATCGCGGTGGAATGTGTTGACGGGTTCAGAATGGCAACGTTACCATGGCTTCGAAATCCAGACCAGCGTGCGGTGATCGACCAGCCGCCGTGCAGCAGAGCAAGCGGGCCCAAATCGGCCATTTACTTTCGCTCCAATGACAACGTTGTCTTCCAAGCCCAGCGACCGGATCGAGGGCCTGCGGGTCTCGTCCTGCTACCTGCCGCTCGCCACGCCCATCAGCGATGCCAAGGTGCTCACCGGCCGTCAGAAGCCGATGACCGAGATCGCGATGCTGTTCGCCGAGATCCGGACCGAGAGCGGCCACACCGGCCTGGGGTTCAGCTATTCGAAACGTGCCGGCGGCCCCGGGCAGTTCGCCCACGCGCGCGAGGTCGCGCCGGCGCTGATCGGCGAAGACCCGAGCGACATCGCGCGGCTCTGGGACAAGCTCTGCTGGGCCGGCGCTTCGGTAGGCCGCAGCGGCATGGCCGTGCAGGCGATCGGCGCCTTCGACGTGGCCCTCTGGGACCTCAAGGCCAAACGCGCCGGACTCTCGCTGGCCAAGCTGCTCGGCGCTCACCGCGACTCGGTCCGCTGCTACAACACCTCGGGCGGCTTCCTCCACACGCCGACCGACCAGCTGCTGGTCAACGCAAGCAGGTCGCTCGAACGCGGCATCGGCGGCATCAAGCTCAAGGTCGGCCAGCCCGACGGCGCGCTCGACATCCGCCGCCTGCAAGCCGTGCGCGAGCACCTCGGCGATGCCGCTTCGATCATGGTGGATGCCAACCAGCAGTGGGACCGGCCCACGGCGCAGCGCATGTGCCGCACCTTCGAGCAGTTCAACCTGGTGTGGATCGAGGAACCGCTGGACGCCTACGACCATGAAGGGCACGCGGCGCTGGCGGCGCAGTTCGACACGCCGATCGCCACGGGCGAGATGCTCACCAGCGTCGGCGAGCACTGGGACCTGATCCGCCATCGCGCCGCCGACTACCTGATGCCCGATGCCCCGCGCGTGGGCGGCGTCACGCCGTTCCTGAAGGTCGCGGCGCTCGCCGAGCATGCCGGCCTGATGCTGGCGCCGCATTTCGCGATGGAACTGCACGTGCACCTGGCCGCCGCGTACGCGCGCGAGCCCTGGGTCGAGCACTTCGAGTGGCTGGAGCCGCTCTTCGACGAACGCATCGAGATCGATGCCGGCCGCATGCGGGTGCCCACGCGCCCCGGCCTGGGCCTGACGCTCAGCGATCAAGCCCGCGCCTGGACGCGAGAGACGTTCCAGGCCGGCTCGCCGCTGTAACGCGCCGCCGGAGTTCAGTCCATGAGGCTCGCAGGCACCTTGCCGCCGTTCTCGGCGACCTTCTTCATGACCTGCTTGTGCAGCCAGATGTTCATGGCGGCCGAGTCGCTCTTGTCGCCGGTGTAGCCGAGTTCGTCCGCCAGCGCCTTGCGTTCCTGCAGGCTGCTGTCCATGCCCAGCAGCTTCATCAGGTCGACGATGGAGGTGCGCCAGTTCAGCTTCTGCGAATTCTTCGCTGCCAGGTCCTCGAGCACTTCCTCCATGTCGACCTCGTTGAGTGCGACCACGGCCGGGCGCGGCTGCGCCGCCGGCTGGGGTTGCCCCGGCTGCTGGGCCGTCGCGGCCTGTGCGGCGGTTGCGGGTTGCTGCCCCTGCGGCATGGCTTGCGCGGAAGGAGCAGGCGTGGTCTGCGTCGCTCCGCCTTGGGTTGGCGCCGTCTGCCCGGCAGAGGCGCTGGATGAGGCGGCACCCGCGCTCGCGGAAGGCTTTCCGCGGTTGCGCAAGCGATCGAACAGGTTGGACAGGATGCTCATGGGGGGCTGCCTTTCAGGGTTCCAGCCATGCTGGACTCGCGGAAAGTGCGGCCTTGTCGGACCACGCAGGCAGCCGGGGTAGGCAGACACGGGCCTGCTGAGATCACGCGGTTGATCTTCGACGGCCGCCGATACACATTCGGCGCAGGAGTCCTGCCATGCATCCTGCCCGCTGGTGGCACCACCTGGACGACGGCCGCATCCAGTGCGATCTGTGCCCGCGCGACTGCCGGCTGCACGAAGGCCAGCGCGGCATGTGCTTCGTTCGCCAGCGCGCGGGCGACGAAATGGTGCTCACCACCTACGGCCGCAGTTCCGGTTTCTGCCTCGACCCGATCGAGAAGAAGCCGCTCAACCATTTCTGCCCCGGCTCCAGCGTGCTGTCGTTCGGGACCGCGGGCTGCAACCTCGCCTGCAAGTTCTGCCAGAACTGGGACATCTCCAAGAGCCGCGAGATGGACCGGCTGATGGACGCCGCCTCGCCGCAGCGCATCGCGCAAGCCGCGCGAGCCGGCGGCGCCGCCAGCGTGGCCTTCACCTACAACGACCCGGTGATCTTCGCCGAGTACGCGATGGACACCGCCGATGCCTGCCATGCGCTCGGCCTCCACAGCGTGGCGGTGACGGCCGGCTACATGCACGCTCAGCCGCGCCGCGAGTTCTACGCGAAGATGGACGCGGCCAACGTCGACCTCAAGGGCTTCACCGAAAGCTTCTACTTCCAGCAGACCGGCGCCCATCTCGCGCCGGTGCTCGACACGCTGCAGTACGTCAGGCGCGAGACGGCGTGCTGGCTGGAGATCACGACGCTGCTGATCCCCGGCCTGAACGATGACGCCGGCGAGATCGAGGCGCTGTCGCGCTGGGTCGCGAGCGAGCTGGGGCCGGACGTGCCCCTGCATTTCACGGCCTTCCATCCGGACTACAAGATGCTGGACAGGCCTGCCACGCCGCCCGCGACGCTCAAGCGCGCACGGGCGATCGCGCTCGCCAACGGCCTGCACCACGTCTACACCGGCAACGTGCATGACGTGGAGGGCGGCACGACCTATTGCCCCGGCTGCGGCGAGCCGCTGATCCGGCGCGACTGGTACGAGGTGCTGGAGTGCGCGCTCGATGCGCGCGCGAGCTGCCCGTATTGCGGCACGCGCGTCGGCGGTCACTTCGGCGCGATGACGCACGCGTTCGGGCGGCGGCGCATCCCCGTGCGGCTGGCCGCGGGCGGCGAACCCTGATGCCGCGCATGGTGACGGCGACTTTCCGCTTCTACGAGGAGCTGAACGACTTCCTCGCGCCCGGGCGGCGGCGGAGAGAGTTCACCGTGCCCTGCGCCCGCGCCGCCACCACCAAGCACATGATCGAGGCGCTGGGCGTTCCGCACACCGAGGTCGAGCTGATCCTGCTCAATGGTGCGTCGGTCGGCTTCGACACGCTCCTGCGCGAAGGCGACCGCGTGGCCGTGTACCCGAAGTTCGAGGCGTTCGACATCACGCCGCTGCTGCGCGTGCGCGAACAGCCGCTGCGCGACACGCGCTTCGTGGCCGACACCCACCTCGGCTCGCTCGCGCGCCTGCTGCGGATGATGGGGTTCGACACGCTGTACGACAGCGGCTTCGCCGACGACGAGATCGAGCGCATCGCCGCGGAGCAGGCCCGCATCGTGCTGACGCGAGACCGTGACCTGCTCAAACGGCGAAGCATCACGCATGGCTGCTACGTGCATGCGCTGCGGCCGCAGCAGCAGTTGCGCGAGGTCTTCGAGCGGCTTCAGCTCGCCCGCAGCGCGCGGCCCGTGACGGTGTGCCCGGCCTGCAATGGGGCGCTGCACGCCGTCGAGAAGTCACGGGTGGAGCAGCGGCTGCCGCCGCGCGTGCGCGAGCAGTTCGACCGTTTCAGCGCGTGCGAGGCTTGCGGGCGTGTGTTCTGGGAGGGAGAGCATTGGCAGCCCTTGCGCGCCCTGGTCGATGCGCCAACGTGATCCGGCCCGGGCCGACGTCCGCTTCAACCCAACTCGAATGTGGTGACCCCATACAGCCCGTGCATGTTCACCGCGGGAGGCCGGCCCGTGTACATGCGCGCGGTCTCGAACACGATCCGCATGTGGTGGCGCTGCGCCAGCGCCACCGCGGCCGCATTCGCCTCGGGCAGGTCGAGGTAGACGGGTTCGTCCGCGCCCGCCTGGGAGCACAGCGCGAGGAACAGGCACTCGGCGATGCGCTCGCGTTCTGCGAACAAGGGGCCGATCTTCCAGCCGCTGCGGCAGCGGCGGACGACGCCGTAGCCTTGCAGCCGGCCGTCCTCGATCCAGCCGCGCGCCGCGGCGTCCGGCTGGGTGAACCAGGCGCGCAGGAAGGCGGTGCGCGCGGCGGGGAAGTACGACTTGTCGTACGCGCATACGACGTCGAAGGGAATGCCGGCGAGGTCGACCAGCCGCGCATCCTCGGGCGCCTGCGTCCCGCCGTGGCCCTCGTGGCGCACGTTGCGCCAGGCCAGTTCGAAGCCCGACTTGCGGTAGTTGGGCTGCTGCGCGACCACGCCGTCCAGTCCGACCTGCCGCCCATGGGCGGAGGCCATCCCGTGCTGCCACACCCGCCGGCCCAGGCCGCGGCCGCGGCATTCCGGTCGCACGATGTACAGGCCCAGGAAGGCGAAACCGGGTCCGTATTTGACGACGGAGATCGAGGCCACCGGCTCGCCATCCAGCGTGGCGACGAAGAAGCCTTGCGGATCCGCGGCGGGAAAGGTCTCCGCATCGTGCAGGCCCGGATTCCATCCTTCGCGCGCCGCCCAGTCGATCGCGAGCGCGACCTCGTCACGGCTCATCGTCCGGGTGACGTACCCTGCTTCCATCGGGCCATCGTAGACCTCGCCGGCGGTTTGCAGAAGCGCGCGCCGAGCCGTACGCCGCGCTCAGCGCGAACCGTCGAGCAGCGCCGCAAACCCGTCCAGGGTGGCGAGGAAGTGGTCCGGCCGCGGCTCCCGCTCTTCATCGCCGGGCCGGTACTTGCCGGTCCCCACCAGGGCGCAGGGGGCCTGCACGCCGTGCGCGCCTTGCACGTCCGTCATGACGTCGTCGCCGACGACCAGCGCCTGGCCGGGCGCCACGCCCAGCGCATCGAAGGCCTTGGTGAAGAAGACGGGCGAAGGCTTGCCCATCACCAGCGCCTGCTTGCGAGTGGCTGCCTCCAGCCCGACGATGAAGGCACCCGCATCGAGCCGCGGGCCGTCGGCGGCGATCCAGAACACGCCCTTGTGCAGGGCGATCAGCTCGGCGCCGTCACGCAGCTGCCGGAACACGCCGTTGAGCAGTGCGTAGTTGAACTCGCTGCCGACGTCGCCGACCACGACGACGTCCGGATGTTCATCGTCACGCGCGATGCCGTCGAACATCGGCAGGACCGCGTCCGGCACCACCAGGCGGCAGCGGGTTCCGGTGCGCTCGCGCAGGTACTCCACGCACGCGCTCGTGGCCGTGTGGATCTCGTGTTCCGAGAGCGCGAAGCCCATGCCCCGGAGTTCGGCGCAGAGCATGGCCGGGGTGCGCCCGCTGATGTTCGTCAGGAAGCGAACGTCCAGCCCGGCCTTCCTGCCCAAGGCGACCGCCTCGACGGCGCCCGGCAGCGGCCGGCCGCCGATGGCCAACGTGCCCTCGATGTCGAAGAGGACGGCTTTCAGTGTCATGCCGAGCACGGGAGAGGTTCTCGCGCTCAGTTTAGGTGCGACGGCCTGCGGCGGGTCGCGTGGCTGGGTCACAGCGAGCATTCGCTTTGCCGTATCCTGCTTTTCGCCCTCCATGTATCCGGAAAGGAAAGCCATGCAGGAAAAGTCATCCGATCCGCACCCGCTCAGCGACTTGGCCTACGACTGGATCACGCTCATCCAGAACAAGGCGCAGGCGCTGATCGCCTACGACCAGTACATCAAGGACGCGGAAGCAGCGAAGTCGCCGGAGTGCGCCGCCTTCTTCCGCAAGGTGCACGACGCCGACAAGGCCCAGCTTGCCGAAGCCAAGCAGCATCTGGTGGCAGTGCTTCAGGGAAAGATGGGCTCGCCGTCGAAGTGAGGACGCCACGGGCGTTCAGCCGGGCGGCCTCGCGTCCACCGCACGCGAGGGGCTTGACCTTGCCACGATGTGAAGGTTGACGATCAAGGCTCCACCCCAAAAGGAGCCTTCGATGAACCTGCACAGCTCGCACCACGGCCACAGCCACGCTCAACCGCTGAACCGGCACACGACCGTGCCCAACCTCAACACGGTGGCCGCCTGGGCCACGCTGCACTGCCTGACGGGGTGCGCCGTCGGCGAGGTGCTTGGCATGGTGATCGGCACCTCGCTTCACCTGTCGAACGCCGGAACCATAGCTCTGGCCGTCACGCTCGCCTTCGCGTTCGGATATGCGTTCACCATGTTCCCGCTCGTCCGCTCCGGGATGCCCCTGCGAACGGCGGCGGGCCTCGCGTTGGCGTCGGACACGCTTTCCATCGCCATCATGGAGGTGGTCGACAACGGCATCATGCTGGCGTGGCCCGGAGCGATGGATGCGGACCTTGCGTCACCGGTCTTCTGGATCGCCCTCGCGTCTTCGCTCGCCATCGCCGCTGTCGCCGCATACCCGGCAAACCGGTGGCTGATTTCACGCGGGCGCGGTCATGCGCTGGTTCACTCGCACCATGGTCACTGAGGCTTGCGCAAGCAGCACGACAATCCGGCCTGCGATGCATTCGAATCCTTCAGCCATGCACTACAACTTCCGCCGGCAGCACGTCGTCATGCTGCTCAAGTATTCCGGCATCAGCTTCATCTCGGGGGCTGTGAACCACGGATTCTTTTCGGGCGAGCGTTCGCTCTGGACGGCCGCAACCGGGGTGCTGCTCTTCGTGCTTGGCCTCTGGGCGGAGCATCGGAACGCGGACGTCGGCGGAGGACGGGAGAGCGTGTGGACCACCGTCCTGTGGGGCACGCTGCTCTCGGTCGGATTGGGGTTCTTCACCGGCGGACTCCAGCACTTCCCGGACTCGCCCGAGCGCAGCGCCTGGGTCGTGCCTCTCGGCTTCGCCGTCTCGGTGCTGGCCATGTTGATCCAGCAGCGCACCCGCATCACGCGCCCCGTCGCGTCGTATGTGGCCGTTGCCGGCCTGCTCGTCTGCATCGGCAGCGCAGGCGCGTGGCAGTGGCTTGTCCAGGACCCGGCCGGGTCCCTGGCCCATCACCATGGCGAAGAGCCGGCGGCCAACACGCCGGTGGCCCAGGTCGTGAACCGGACGATCGAGGTGAACATGGTCGACGCCATGCGGTTCCTGCCGGGGGCCATCAAGGTGCAGGCGGGTGAGACCGTGCGGATCGTGGCGCGCAACGATGGCCAGCTGCCGCATGAACTCGTCATCGGGACGGAAAGCGAGTTGCGCGAACACGCGAACCAGATGCGGCAGGGCAGTGGTCACGCACACCACGCGGGCGCCGCCGTCACCGTTGCACCTGGCAAGGTTGGAGAACTGGTGGTGACCTACCGCCGGCCCGAGCAGCTGCAGATCGCCTGCCTGGTGCCTGGTCATTTCGAGGCCGGCATGCGAGGTGAGTTCGAAGTCGTGGCGCAGCTTGCCGACCCGCAGCCTGCGGCCGCGCCGCCGACCGCGAAGGCCAGGAAATCCGCGAACCACGACCACAGCACGCACAAGCACTAGGTCGAATGGCGGAGCCAGCCGCCACGGGCTGTGTCGCGGCCAACCGCCACCATACGAGTTGCCTACACTGGCGCCTTTTTCCCCCACAGGACTCTCATGAACAAGACCGAGCTGGTGCAATCCCTCGCTTCCGCTACCGAGCAACCGCAAGCCGCCGCGTCGAGGTCCCTCGAAGCGTTGATCAGGATCGTCACCGACGAACTCGCGAAAGGCGGTGAGGTGGTGATCCCGGGGTTCGGCAGCTTCAAGAGGGCGGAGCGCGCGGAACGTTCGGGCCGCAATCCGCAGACGGGTGAGGCCCTGACGATCGCTGCGTCCACCTCAGTGAAGTTCGTCCCCGGTGCCGCGCTGAAAGGCGCGGTGAACAGCAAGGCTGCGGGCGGCTGACCTCGCGCTGTGTCCGCGGGTGATCTCCGCGTTGCACGGTCAATCAGTCCGCGCTGATGCTGGCCGACTGGATCACCCGCCCCCAGTAGTCGAGCTCCTTGCGCGTGAACTCCCCGAGTTGCGCAGGACTCATCTGCTCCACGCGCGTGCCGGACTCCTCGGCCTTCTTGCGGACCTCCGGCGCGGAGAGGATCTTTCCGATCTCGGCATTCAGGCGCTGCACGATGTCGGCCGGCGTGCCGGCCGGCGCGTACAGCGCGAACCACGAGTCGAGGTTGAAGTTCTGCAGGCCCGACTCCGCCGCGGTGGGAACCTGCGGCAGCGAGATGAGCCGGGTCTGGCTGGTGACCGCCAGGGCCTTCAGCTTGTCCGCCTTGACCTGGCTGACCACCGCGGCCGGCGTCGTGATGAAAAGATCGACTTGCCCGCCCAGCAGGTCCTGCACGGCCGGGCCCGATCCCTTGTACGGAACATGCGTGAGGGACGTGCCCGTGAGCTGCTTGAACAGTTCGCCCGCGATGTGCTGGATCGAGCCGTTGCCGGACGAGGCGTAGTTCAGCTTGCCCGGATTCGCCTTGGCGTACGCGATCAGCTCGCGCAGGTTGTTGGCGGGCAGGCTGGCCTTGGCCGCCAGCACCTGCGGCGCGCGCGTGAGCATCGCCACGGGCGCGAAGTCCTTGATCGGGTCCCATCCGGCCTTCTTGAACAGGTGCGGGTTGCCCACCTGGTACCCGCTGTAGGCCAGCAGCAGCGTGTAGCCGTCCGGCTTGGCGCGCGCGACGATCTGGTTGCCGATGTTGCCGGAGGCGCCGGGCTTGTTGTCCACGACCACGGGCTGGCCCAGGGCGCGCGACAGCGGTTCCGAGATCAGGCGTGCGGTGAAGTCCGTGGTGCCGCCGGGAGCCGTCGGCACGACGATGGTGATCGGACGCTCGGGATACTTGGCTTGCGCGAACAGGCGGCCGGCTGCGCCGGCGAGCACCGCGGCGCTGCCGCCTTTGATCAATTGACGTCGTTGCATCTTTGTCTCCTTGAAATTCAGACGGGCTGCGAGAGTTCGATCAGGTTGAAGTCCGGGTCGCGCACGTAGACGGAACGGATCTGGCCCCGGGCGCCGGTTCGCAGCACCGGCCCCTGTTCGATCGGCCACTCCTGCGCGCGCAGCCGTTCGATGACGGTCTCCAGTGGAACGGTGACGATGAAGCACAAGTCGAGCGCGCCCGGCACGGGCAGGTGCGCCTTCGGCTCGAACTCGGCGCCCTGCACATGCAGGTTGATCTTCTGGTGGCCGAACCTGAACGCCCGGCGTTGGACCGGCGGGGTGCCGCCGATGAAGGTCTCCAGCTCCATCCCGAGCACACGCGTGTAGAAGTCCACGCACGCGGCTTCTCGCGCCGTGGTGAGGACCAGGTGATCCAGGTGGCTGATCATGCGAACGCCCTGCGGAGCTCGGCCACCGAAGCGGGGGCAGGGTGCAGGTCGGAAATGGGGCCGGCCTTGGCGACTTGCCCGGGGACCTCGTGGCCGACGATTTCGGGAAGGCGCCGTGCGACCGCGAGCAGCCGGTCCAGGTCGACGCCGGTCTCGTAGCCCATCGCCTGCAGCATGTGGAGGGCGTCCTCGCTGCAGATGTTGCCGGTGGCGCCCGGCGCATAGGGGCAGCCGCCGAGCCCGCCCAGCGAGCCGTCGAGGCGTGTGATGCCCTGCTGCACGGCCGCGAGCACGTTGGCCAGGCCCATGCCCCGCGTGTTGTGGAAGTGCAGGGTGAGCTGCAGGTGCCCGAACCGGCGTTGCAGTGCTTCGCACATGCGCGCGACCTGCGCGGGATGCGCCATGCCCGTGGTGTCGCAGATCGTCAGCCCGCGAACGCCGAGGTCCGCGAAGCGCGCGGCCCAGCGCAACACTTCCTCCTGCGGCACTTCGCCTTCCATCGGGCAGCCGAAGCAGGTGGACAGCGAGACATTGACCGGCGCCTTGCCCGCGACGAGGTCGATCACCGCCTTCAAGCCCTCGAAGCTCTTCTCGCGCGGCATGCGCAGGTTCGCCAGGTTGTGGGTCTCCGACGTGGACATCACGAGGTTGAGCTCGTCCGCGTGAGACTCCATTGCCCGTTCCGCACCCCGCACGTTGGGCACGAGCACCGTGTACTCGACACCGGGAACGCGCCGGATGCGGCCCATCACCTCCTCGGCATCGCGCAGCATGGGAATCGCCTTGGGCGAGGTGAAGGAGGTGACCTCCACCTTCGCGTAGCCGCACCGGCTCAGTTCGTCGATCAGCGCCACCTTCGCATCGGTGGGGATGAAGTCCGGCTCGTTCTGGAACCCGTCGCGCGTGACGACTTCGTTGAAAAGGATGCGGTTCACGCGGGTGCTCCCTGGATCACGCCCCGGTCGCGCAGGGCCTGGATCTGCTGTGCGGTGAGCCCCACCTCGCGCAGGACTGCTTCGGAGTCCTGGCCGAGCACGGGCGCGTTGCGGCGGTGGCCGCCGGGCGTGCGCGAGAGCTTGGGCACGACGCCGGGAACGGCCAGCGTGCTGCCGTCGTCCATGCGGACTTCCTGCAGCATGTCGCGCGCCCGGTAGTGGGGGTCGGCGGCGATGTCGGCGATGGTGTAGATGCGTCCGCCCGGAACGGAAGCTTCGTCCAGCGCGGCCAGCACTTCGTCGACGGTGCGCTGGGCCGTCCATGCGCCGATCACCTCGTCGAGTTCGTGCACGCGGGCGACTCGGCCGGCGTTGTCGGCAAGGGCCGGGTCGTTCGCGAGGTCGTCGCGCCGGATGAGGGCCATCAGGCGGCGGAAGATGCTGTCGCCATTGCCGGCGATCAGCGCATAGCCGCCGTCCTTGCAGCGATAGGCGTTGGTCGGCGCGATGCCGGGCAGCGCGCTGCCGGCGGGGCCGCGGACCGCACCGAAGGCGCTGTATTCCGGCAGCAGGCTTTCCATGCAGTTGAAGACCGCTTCGTACAGGGCGATGTCGATGACCTGGCCCTCGCCGGTGGCATGGCGGTGCTGCAGGGCCAGCAGGATGCCGATCACACCGTGCAGCGCCGCCAGCGTGTCGCCCAGGCTGACGCCGACCCGGACCGGCACGCGTCCTGGCTCGGCGGTGAGATGGCGCAGGCCGCCCATCGCTTCGCCGATGACGCCGAACCCCGGCCGGTTCCGGTACGGGCCGGTCTGGCCGTAGCCGCTGATGCGCAGAACGATGAGGCGCGGATTCAGCTTCAGGAGGTCCTCGGGAGCGAGCCCCCAGCCTTCCATCGCGCCGGGCCGGAAGTTCTCGATGAGGACGTCCACCTCGGCCGCGAGCTTGCGCACGATCGCCTGACCTTCCGGGTCCTTCAGGTCCAGCGCGAGCGATCGCTTGTTGCGGGACTGGACCTGCCACCACACCGAGGTGCCGTCCTTGAGCATCCGCCATTTGCGCAAGGGATCGCCGGCGGCGGGCGGCTCGATCTTGATGACGTCGGCGCCGAAGTCGGCCAGGGTCTTCGCGGCGAAGGGCCCCGCGATGAGCTGGCCGAGTTCCAGCACCTTGAGGCCGGCCAGGGCCGCCTTCGGCGAGGCCGCCGCGTTGGGTGTTTTGCTGTCCATCCGGGAAGTCTCCGGCGGACGCGGCGCGAGGTCTATTCCTGCTTCATTCAGGCTGCCTTCGCTTTCTGCGAAGGCCTGCACAGGAAATCCCGAAGCCCGACGATCGCGGGGTCGGAATCCGGCCGGATGCCGATCTTCAGCTGCCGGTGGGACCACGGGTCTGCCAGGGGACGCCAGGTGAGCTTCATCGCCTTCACGATCGGCAGTCCCGCCGCCTTGGGAAGCGCGGCGATGCCGAGCCCCGACGCGACCATGTGGCCGACCGCGTCGAAGCTGCGAACCTGCATGCGCAGCTTGAAGTTGCGCCCGGCGGCGAGTGCGGCCTGCTGCTGCTTCTGGAGCATGGCCGCGCCGGCGTTCAGGCTGATCCACTGCTCGTCGAGCGTGTCCACGAACGGGATCGGCGTGCGTCCGGCGAGGCGGTGGCGCGCCGGGAGGATCAGCACGAGCTGGTCCTTGCGGAAATCGCGGATCTCCAGCCCCTCGGTGTGCGGGCCTTCGACGAACGCTCCGATGTCCGCGCGTCCTTCGCGCAGCGAGGTGACGACCACCTCCGACACCTGCTCCTCGACCTCCACCCGCACATCCGGGTGGGCTTCGGCGTATTCCGCCAGCAGCGGAGGCAGGAACTGGTTGATCGACGCCGTGCTGGCGCAGAGCTGGATGTGGCGCACGATGCCCTGCCGGATGTCGGCCAGCTCCGCCACCAGGTTGTCCATCTCCTGCAGCAGGGCCAGCCCATGGCGCACGAAAGCGCGGCCCGCTTCGGTGGGCACCAGGCCGCGCGAATGCCGCTCGAACAGCGTGTCGCCGAGCGCGTTTTCCAGTTCGCGGATGCGGCGGCTCGCGGCCGGCAGGACCAGGTTGCAGTCCCGCGCGGCCGAAGTGAGGCTGCCCGTCTGCGCGCACGCGACGGCGAGCCGGATCGAGACGAAATCGAAGCGGGCGAGGTTGTAGCCGGGGGCAGCCAATTGCGAATCCTCGGGCGCGATGCTACTCACGCCGCCTGCGGCACGATGCGCTCGCCCTTCACGCTCTCGGCCAGGAAGTCCAGGAACCGCCGCACCGCCGGCACCATGCCGCGGCGCGAGGGAAACACCGCCAGCACCTTGGCCGCGGGCGGCGCCCAGCCGGGGAGCACGGGCACGAGCAGGCCGCGGCGCACTTCGTCGATGCACAGGTAGTCGGGCAGCACGCTCATGCCGGCGCCTTGCACGGCGGCGAGCTTCAGCACGTGCAGGTCGTCGGCGGTGTAGGCCGGCCGGTGCTGCAGTTCGAACTCCTCGCCACGAGGCCCGACCAGCCGCCAGCTGGCTCGCCCATCCGCCGCCGACATCGCGACGGTGGGCAGGTCGCGCAGGTCCTCCGGCGACGCAGGCGCGCCGAAGCGTTGCAGCAGCTGCGGGCTCGCCACCAGCACACCCAGTGTCGGGCCCAGGTTCTTCACCACGAGGCTGCCGCTGTCGTCGGGGTTGGAGCGAACGCGCAGGGCCACGTCCACGCCCTCCTGCACCAGGTCGACCACGCGATTCGTGACCTGCATCTCGATCCGCACCTGCGGATGCGCCGCGAGGAAGCGCGGCAGGATCGGACCGAGAGTCGTCTGCGCGAGCGTGACGGGGCAGGTGACCCGCACCGTTCCGCGCGGTTCGCTCTGGACCCGCGCGACTGCCTCATCGGCAGCTTCGGCCTGCTCGCGCATGGCCACGCAGTGCCGGTGGTAGATCTCGCCCGCTTCGGTGAGCGACAGCTTCCGTGTCGTCCGCTGCAAGAGGCGCACACCCAGCCGTGCCTCGAGTTCGCTGATGCGCCGCGACAGCTTGGACTTGGGGACGCCCAGCCCGCGGCCCGCCGCCGCGAAGCCGCCGCTGTCGACCACCTCGGCAAAGAAAAGCATGTCGTTCAGGTCCTGCATCGTTCCACCCGTAGAACAGTCCGATCCTGATTTGGCGTCTTATCGCCGGATTGGATCGTCCGCACAATCTATCTCACGGGCGGCGAACGTGTCCCGCCCAACAGGAGAAAACCATGAAGCTGCTGCACATCGACTCGAGCCCGCTGGGCTCCGCCTCTATTTCGCGCGAACTCAGCCGCAAGGTGGTCGCGCAGTGGACCGCCACCCAACCGGCCACCAGGGTGGAGTACCTGGACCTGGCCGTGGACGCGCCGTCGCACCTGGACATGGACTCGCTGGGCTTCCGCCTCGGCATCGAGGCGCCCCAGCTCACGACCGCCCAGAAGCAGGAGAACGCCGTTTCCGAGAAGCTGGTGAGCCAGTTCCTGGCGGCCGACGTCGTGGTGATCGGCGCGCCCATGTACAACTTCAGTGTCCCGAGCCAGCTCAAGGCCTGGATCGACCGCATCGCCCAGGCCGGCCGCACGTTCCGCTACACGGCCAGCGGACCAGAAGGGCTGGCCAAGGGGAAGACGGTGATCGTCGTGTCCACGCGCGGCGGCCTGTACGCCGGCCTGCCCGGCGAGGTCATGGACCACCAGGAGAGCTACCTCAAGACCGTGTTCGGCTTCCTGGGCATCACCGACATCCGCTTCGTGCGAGCCGAGGGCGTGGCCATGGGCGACCAGGCCAAGTCGAACGCGCTCGCCGCCGCTGACGTGGAGATCCGCGCGCAGCTGGGCCAGGCCGCCAACGAGGCGAAGGCGTCGATCGCAGCCTGAGCTGCGCGCTGAAGCGCCCGCGCGCTCAACCGATCGTCATCAGCGACGCGTTCCCGCCCGCTGCTGCCGTGTTGATGCTGAGCGCGCGCTCGATCACGAGCCGCTCCAGCGGAACGGAAACCTCGCCCGGCTCCAGGCGCTCGACGCTGACGACCGGGCCCTCGCGTTTCGCAAGCTGCTGCTGCACCGACGCCAGTTCTTCTGGCGTTCCGTGCAGCAGCACGCTGTCGAACGCGATGCCCGGCGCCGTCCAGTCGCGTGCGAGGACGACCTGGCCCTGGACTTCTGCCGGCAGTCGCTGCAGGAGTTCCTGCGACGTCGATGGCCAGATGGCGCGGGCGCCGACGGCGAGCACCGCGGCCAATTGGACCAGCCGGTCGGCATCCATGCCGGCGAGGCAGAGCACGCTCGAGCGCGGTGCGACGGTGTAGACGTTCCGCTCGCCGGTGGGTCCGGGAAGCTCGATGGATTCATTCGTGCGCGCGAGTGCGGCAAAGCGCCGGCAGGCCGCGGCAAGGTCGGGGTGGCGTGGGCCGGCCCATTCCGTCAGTGAACGCAGGGCAGGGGACGCAGTCCGTGCGTTCCTGTCCTTTGCGGCAAGGCAGGGGTCGAGAGCTCGCGCGAGCACGTCATCGGGACGCTTCGCAAGCAGGCGGTACAGGTAAAGCGGACCGCCCGGCTTGGGCCCGGTGCCCGACAGGCCTTCGCCCCCGAACGGCTGCACGCCCACGACCGCGCCCACCATGTTCCGGTTGACGTACACGTTGCCCGCGTGGGCCGCGTCCACCACTCTCCCGATGGTTTCGTCAATGCGGGTGTGGAGGCCCATGGTGAGCCCGTAGCCGGTTCCATTGATCTGCGCGAGCAGCCCGTCGAGTTCCTCGCGCGGGTAGCGCACGAAGTGCAGGACCGGCCCGAAGACTTCCCGCTTCAGCTCGGAGATGCTGTCGATCTCGACCAGCGTGGGAAGCACGTACGTTCCCGTGTACAGCGGGTGCTCGCTGTGGCCGGCCACCTGGTGCACGCGGCGGCCCCTGGCGCGCATCTCCTCGATGTGCCGCTCGATGTTGGTCCGCGCTTCTTCGTCGATGACCGGCCCGACGTCGGTGGCAAGGCGGGCGGGGTTCCCGACACGCAGTTGCGCCATCGCACCCAGCAGCATGTCCTGGATCCGGTCCGCCGCATCCTCCTGCACGCAGAGCACGCGCAGCGCCGAGCAGCGCTGGCCGGCGCTGTCGAAGGCCGATGTGAGCACGTCCGCGACGACCTGCTCGGCCAGCGCCGACGAGTCCACGATCATCGCGTTCTGGCCCCCGGTCTCCGCAATCAGCGGGATCGCCCGTCCACTCGAGTTCAGCCGGCCCGCGACGCTGCGCTGCAGGATGCGTGCGACCTCCGTGGAGCCGGTGAACAGGACACCCTGGACGCGCGGATCCGACACCAGCTGGGCGCCCACCACCGAGCCCTGTCCGGGAAGGAGCTGGATCGCATGGCAGGGGACACCCGCGTCCCACAGCGCTCGAACCGCTTGCGCCGCGACCAGCGGTGTCTGTTCCGCCGGCTTGGCGAGCACCACGTTGCCGGCTGCGAGTGCGGCGGAGATCTGTCCCACGAAGATGGCCAGCGGGAAGTTCCACGGGGAGATGCAGACGACCGGACCCAAGGGAACGTGCGTCTCGTTCTGGAAGTGCTCTCGTACCTCACGTGCGTAGTAGCGCAGGAAGTCCACGGCTTCGCGGACCTCGGCCACTGCATTGGACGCGGTCTTGCCGGCCTCGCGGATGAGCAGGCTCATCAGGCGCTGCATGTCGCCTTCGAGGCGGTCCGCCGCCGTTTCGAGCAGCCGCGCGCGCTGCGCCGGAGGTGTCGCCGCCCATGACGCTGCGCCTTCCACCGCTCGCGCCAGGGCGCGGTCGACCTGGTCCGGCGTCGCTTCCCGGACGTAGCCCACCTCGTCCGCGCGTTCGGCGGGATTCAGCACCGGGTCGAGCGCCATCTGCGGCGTGTCCTCGGCCAGCATCGGCTGCGCGATCCAGCGCTCCGAGGCCGCGGCGTTGAAGGTCGCTGCCAGCTCGCGCAGCTGCGCCTCGCTGGCCAGGTCGACGCCGCGCGAGTTGCGGCGCAAATCGCCATAGAGATCGCGCGGCAGCGGGATCGCCGGATGCGGCAGTCCGAGCGCGCCTTCCTTGTCCGCGAACTCGTGGATGACGCTCACCGGGTCACGCACGAGCTTCTCGATCGACAGCGTCTGGTCCGCGATCTGGTTCACGAAGCTCGTGTTCGCGCCGTTTTCCAGCAGCCTGCGCACCAGGTAGGCCAGCAGGGTTTCGTGCGTTCCGACCGGCGCATAGATGCGGCACGGCCGCCCCAGCTTGCCTTCCGACGGCGCGCCCACCACCTGCTCGTACAGGGGCTCGCCCATGCCGTGAAGGCACTGGAACTCGTACTGGCCCGGCGTGTAGCTGCGCGGGTCCGCCATCTCGTAGATGGCGGCCAGGGTGTGGGCGTTGTGCGTAGCGAACTGCGGGTACACCGCTTCGGGCGCGGCCAGCAGCTTGCGGGCGCAGGCCAGGTACGACGCATCGGTGTAGGGCTTGCGCGTGTAGATCGGGTAGCCGTCCTGTCCATCCAGCTGCGCGCGCTTGATCTCCGAATCCCAGTACGCGCCCTTGACCAGGCGCACCATCAGGCGGCGCTTGCTGCGCCTGGCGAGGTCGACGAGCCAGTCGACCACAAACGGGCATCGCTTCTGGTAGGCCTGCACCACGAAGCCCAGCCCGTGCCAGCCTTGCAACTGAGGCTCGAAGGACAGGCGTTCCAGCAGGTCCAGCGAAAGCTCCAGGCGATCGGCCTCTTCGGCGTCGATGTTCAGGCCGATGTCATGGCGCTTCGCGAGCGCACAGAGTCGCACGAGCACGGGGTACAGCTCGCCCATGACGCGGTCGTACTGCGCGCGCGAGTAACGCGGATGGAGCGCGGAGAGCTTGATCGAGATGCCCGGTCCTTCGTAGATGCCCCGGCCTGCCGAAGCCTTGCCGATCGCGTGGATGGCCGTCTCGTAGTCGCGCAGGTAGCGCTGCGCGTCGTGCGCCGTCAGGGCCGCTTCGCCGAGCATGTCGAATGAGTAGCGGAAGCCCTGCTTCTCGCGTTCCGCCGCGTTGCGCAAGGCCTCCTCGATGGTCTCGCCGGTGACGAACTGCTCGCCCATCATGCGCATGGCCATGTCCACGCCCTTGCGGATGAGCGGCTCGCCGCCAAGGTTGACCAGGCGGCCGATCGCCGCGGACAGCCCCGACTCGCTGTGCGTGGACACGAGCTTGCCCGTGATCAGCAGCCCCCACGTGGCCGCGTTCACGAAGAGGGACGGGCTCTTGCCGAGGTGGGTCTGCCATTGGCCTTGCGAAATCTTGTCGCGGATCAGGGCGTCGCGGGTGTCGGCATCGGGGATGCGCAGCAATGCTTCGGCCAGGCACATCAGGGCGATGCCTTCCTGCGAGGACAGCGCGTACTCCTGCAGCAGGTTCTGGACGATGCCGGCCCGGCCCGATCCGTTCCTGCGGCTTCGCAGCGTGCCGGCGACGCGCATCGCCAAGGCTTGCGCCCGGGTGGCGGTTTCGACGGGCAGCCGGGCGCCTTCGATGACGTTGCGGACGGCCTGCTGTTCGGGGATTCGGGAGGCGGCCGTGATGGCCTGGCGCAGCCGCGGTGAGGCGAGCTCAGCGGGCTCGAAGAACTGCTGGAAGACGCGGGCGGAAGGCGGGTTCATTGCATTCGGGCTTCAACGTGACATCCTCGATGATCCGGTTTATCGCTAGCATCTTGCTTCGATTTCAACGTTTCCAGCCGAAGGATCCACTACGCATGCCGGGCATCGAGGACCTCGACCGCATCGACCGCCGCATCCTGCAGCAGCTGCAGGACGACGGCCGAATCTCCAACCTGAAGCTGGCAGAGGCCGTGTCGCTGTCGCCCACCGCGGTGCTCGCGCGGGTGCAGCGATTGACCCGCGACGGCTACATCGAAGGCTACGAGGCGCGCCTCAATCCCCGCCTGCTCGGCGTCGGCATGCTCGTGTTCGTCGAGGTGCTGCTGGACCGCACCACGCCGGGCGTGTTCGAGCAGTTCCGGGCCGCGGTGCAGGTGCAGCCCGAGATCCTGGAGTGCTTCATGGTGGCGGGCGGCTTCGATTACCTGATCAAGACGCGGGTCGCGGACATGAACGCCTACCGCGAGTTCGCCGGCAAGGTGCTCTGGCAATTGCCCGGCGTGCGCGAGACCAGAACCTATGCGGTGATGGAAGAGGTCAAGAACACGAGCAAGCTGCACATCGCGTGAGCACCCGGCCGTCGCCGGCGCGCATACCATCGAACCGCTTTGCCGCTCCAAGGAGGACCCTGATGGCCGACCCAGTCGAATCCCTCGTCACCGATCTGGTGGAGTCCATCGCCCACGCGCCGCGTCCCTACGAAGATGTCATCGAAGCCTGGGGGACCCACTGCCCCAGGCTGCCCGTGTGGGAGGAAGCCCTCGGCCGCGGCCTGATCCGGTGCACGCCGGATCGGATGGTGGAGATCACCGAAGCGGGCCGGGTGCTTCTGCGAAACCACGACGCCTGATCGGCTTCAGTTCCACCCCGGGCTGCCGGATTCGTACAGGAAAGGCTGGATGCCGGCACGCTCGCCCGCGGCTGTCAGGAGGCAGACGCTCAGGTGAAGCTGGCAGACGCACTCGGACTGGGCGATGTTGACGGCCCGGCGGATTGCGTCCACCGAGAGATCGGCTGTGATGCTTGAGCGGGTTTCGGCTTTCGGGTCCATGAGCGCAACTCCTCGTTGCAAGCAAGTGTTGGCGACCCCGGTATCGCCCGTTGCGCAACGCGTCGCGCCCGCGTTGCGGTGTTGTTTGGGCGTGTTTCCGTCCTGTGGCCGGCCGGTAACGCCGGAGAGTTCGAAGAGCTCGGTGATTTCGAACGTTGAGCAGCAGCTCGTCCGCTTTTTCAAGTCATCCTGATGCGATCGCCCCTGTGGGAGCCGACGCAAACGCGCTGCACAGGCATAGACTGGTCAGCCATGAAGAACGGTGCGAAGAAGCCTGCGACGTGGCGGATGCGACGGCTGGAGATCGTCGTCAGGGTCCTGAGAAAGGCGGGCCTGCGCGTGCAGAGGCTGCGCCGGCCGCGTGAGGACAGGACGGCTGACAGCAGGGGCTTCGTGCTTCACCGCGGGTACCGACTGCCGCCCAAGAGCCTGCGGCGCAGGATGTGCGGAGACGCGTTCCCGATCGACAGCTTCTTCTTCCTGTCAGCCGTCCTGGAGGCGACGAAGTTCTCGGCGAGGCTCGGCTACGCGAAGGGCGCTCGTGTCGTCGACATCGGGTGCGGACTGGGCCGCCTCGCCACCGGGCTGCTCAAGGAGTTCGGGGACGTGCACTACCTCGGGATCGACGCCAATGAGGGTTTCGTGCGTTGGTGCAAGGAAAACATCGAGAAGTATCACCCGACCTTCCGGTTCGTCCATCTCGACATGGCCAACGCGCTCTACAACCCGGGGGGCACGGTGGTTGGAAAAGAGTTGCGGCTGCCGGTGGACGACGCCTCGGCTGACATCGTCTACCTCTGGGGCGTCTTCACGAACATGGTGCCCGAGGACGTCGAGGCCTATATCGGGGAGATCGGAAGGATCCTCCGTCCCCAGGGCCGCTGCTTCCTGACTGCTTTTGTCGAAGACGATGTCCCGGACGTCACGCTCAATCCGACGAACTACGTGCCCTACACATGCGATGAACCTCTTGTCTGCGTCCGGTTCAGCAGGCAATGGCTCTTCTCGACACTCCAGCAGCACGGGTTGCAGGTCCAGGAATTCCGCTACCACGGAACCATCTTCCCGAAGCACAGCGAGATCTACGTGGCCAAGGCGCCGGATTGAGGGATGTGGCCATGGTCCAGACACTGGACGTGGCCGGGGGAGATCAATGCGTTCTTCGCTCGGCCCGGCTCAGCGGACGCTCCGAGTGCGGGGGCGGGGGACGTCCGGGGCCTTCTCGCATGAATCGCCTGGCCGGCGGCAATCTCCGCGCGGTCTCGAAAAGGCGCCGGCGAGTGTCCGGGGTGAGCTCCTCCAGGCGCCAGGAATCCTGGAGCGGGTCCTGTTGGGCGGGAGTTGCGGGCATGTCCGGAACATTGGGACGTGCCGGTCCGTCTCAACATCAGCGGAGATGCTGAGCTCGTGCAGGACCTGTCGTACACGGGATTGCGGCGCCTTCGGACGCCCGCGCCGCGCGAGGGCGCCCCCGTCAATCCCCTCGCGCGGTTCCGCGTCCGGGCTCTAGGGACATGCGAAGTCCCAGAGCACCTGCCACTCCGATGCTTCCCTGAGCTCCTGCGCCGCCTTGTCGATCACCCTGGTCAGGGCCGATGCTTCGTTGTTGAACGGGCCTGCGGCCACCTTGAAGACGGCCGAAGCCGTTTCCCAGACGCATTCGGGTTTGCGGACGCAGATCTTGGCGTACCCGTAGTGCCCTTCATTGCTGGCCACTGTGTACGCGGCCAGGTAGTGGCCATGAACGGGTCCCTCGATGCGCTCCATCGGCCAAGGCTAGCGGCGGGGCCTGGCGTGTTCCATACCCCGTTTGGGGAATGCCCGGTGGCGACAACGGCCGGCGCAGCTTCGCCGAGAATGCCCTCGAGCAAACACCAGCAAGCATGAAGGCAACAGAACGCGACCAACTGCTTCGCGCATTGAAGGCCCGCTTCGAGAAGAACATGCATCGCCACCCCGGCGTCGCATGGTCCGAGGTGCAGGCCAGGCTCGAAAGCAATCCCGATGGCCTGAGGCCGGTTCTTGCGATGGAGGAAACCGGCGGCGAGCCGGACGTGATCGGTCGCAACGAAGCCGGGCAGCTGACGTTCTGCGATTGCTCCGCGGAGAGCCCGGCAGGCCGCAGGAGCCTCTGCTACGACCGGGAAGCGCTGGACTCCCGCAAGGAGAACAAGCCGCAGGGCAGTGCTGTCGAGATGGCGGCCGAAATGGGCATCGAGCTGTTGACGGAAGAACAGTACCGGGCGCTGCAGACGCTGGGCGAGTTCGACGCCAGGACTTCCAGCTGGATCAGCACACCGTCCGATGTCCGTTCACTCGGCGGAGCCCTCTTCTGCGACCGCCGCTATGGCAAGGTCTTCGTCTACCACAACGGCGCGCAGTCGTACTACGCGGCGAGGGGCTTTCGCGGCGCGCTGCGCGTGTGAGCTCGTCGGCGTCCGACGGAGAATGCCGGGATGCCCGGCCGGTTGTACGAAGACTACTTCGACCTGCAGCTGCGTTTCGCCGCGAGATACGCAGGCCTGGCCGCGATTCCCCGGCGCGAGGCCATCTCGCGCTGCACGAACCTGCGCAGGAGGTTCGGCCTGGCGGATGCCTCCGGCGCGCAGACGTGGAGCCGATTTCTCGACACCCTGCCGGACGGGGCGGCGCACGAGGAAGTGCTGGAGCGGACGATGTCCTTTCACGAGCTTCATGCCCGTCCTGCGGAATCGCCGTTCGGTTGCTTCAGCTATGACGCACCCGATGCACAGGGGACATTGCGCATCCATTTCATGCCCGGCGAGCGGCACTGGGCCGACAGCCCTCTCGGTGATGCGCGCTTGCCGCAGCGGCTGTCCGAGTTGCGCGCGCTGTTCGCCGATGTGCGCCGCCGGCACCCGCACGCGCGCCGGGTACGAGGCCTCTCATGGCTCTACAACCTGGCTGGCTACAAGCGGCTGTTTCCACCGGAGTACGTCGCTTCCATCGCGCTCCCGGCGTTTGCCGTCCACTTGAACGGGAGTTCCACGTGGGGCCAGGTGCTGAACCATCGCCAGGAGGTGAAGGGGCGCCTGCGGGACCGCGTGCTCGGCAACCTGGATGCCACGACCATGCATGCGCCGTGGCGCGCGTTCCCGCTGCCGGCGCTGTCCGCGTCGTGCGGCATCAGCCGGTTCCACGAGTCATTCGGCTAGCCGGCTCTCAGCCGACCTTCAGGACGACATTGCCGACGGCGCGCCCGCCCTCGACCATTTCATGCGCGGTGGCAATGTCTGCCAGGGGCAGCCTGGCCGCAACGTTGTGCTTCAGCACGCCTCGCTGGAGCATCCGCGTGAGCGTTGCGACAGCTCTTTCCCGGTCGTGCCGGGCCAGGTTGTAGACGATGAAGAACTTGAGCTGGATGTTGCGCGAGATGAGCGGGAAGAACGGCAGTTCAAGCGTGCTGCTCCCGCTGCCATAGACCACGCACTCGCCACCGGTGCGGACCATCTGCAGGTCCGCCGCCGAATTGGCCGCGAAATCCAGCTCGATGACGCGGTCCACGCCCATGCCCTTCGTAAGGTCCAGGACACGCTCGGCGAGGGGCTCCGACTTGTAGAACACGACCTCGTCCGCGCCGGCTTCGCGTGCCAGGGCCGCCTTCTCGGGCGTGCTGATGCTGGCCAGCACGCGCGCGGCGCCCAGCTGGCCGGCCATCTGGACAGCGTAGTGGCCCACGGCCCCGGCGCCACCGGCGACCAGCACCGTCTTGCCGGCCACCCCGCCGTCCATCAGGACGGCGTGCAATGCCGTGAGCGCCGGGATGCCCAGGCAGGCCCCCGCTTCGCCTTCGACCTGTTCGGGCAGCTCAACGGCCTGCTCGTGCGGCAAGCAGACGAGCTCGCATGCCGTGCCATGCGGCCGTCCCCAGGCGGCATTCCACAGCCACACCCTCTGGCCCAGCCGCTCCTTCGGAACACCGGCGCCGACGGCATCGATCACGCCGGAACCATCGCTGTGCGGGATCACGCGCGGAAACGGCATCTGCTTGCTGCGCAATCCCATCCGCGATTTCACGTCCGAGGGATTGACGCCGGACCAGGCGAGCCGCACGCGGACCTCGCCGGCAGCCGGTTGCGGGTCCGGCAACTCGGCAACCTGCAAGACGTCGCGCGCGGCGCCCAGACTTTCGTAGAAGGCAGCTTTCATGCCCGCGAGTCTAGGCGCGCGCCGGACGCAGTTGTCGGTGCTATCGTCCCCGAACCCGATCCCGCAGCGGACCGGGTGTACCTCTTCCGTTGAACACGAAAGAGCCCGCAGGAGCCCCGATGCCGGCCGCCGAATCCCCGCCGCATGAAGCTGCCTGGCCGCCGCTCCCGCTGGCGGGCTGGCGCGACACCTATGCCACCCTGCACATGTGGACGCAGGTGGTGGGCAAGACCCGGCTCGCGCTGGCGCCGATGGAAAACCATTGGTGGCAGTGCACGATGTACGTCTCGGAGCGCGGGCTGACGACGACGCCGATGCCCGCCGGCGCGCGCCTGCTCACCGTCGACTTCGATTTCATCGATCACCTGCTGGTGCTGCGCACCGATGCAGGCGACACGCGCCGCTTGCCGCTCGTCCCCCAGACCGTGGCCCGCTTCCACGCCCAATATCTCGAGGCGCTGCGCGAGCTTGGCTTCGCGCCGCAGATGCTCGCGCGGCCCGTGGAGGTGCAGGAGGCGATTCCTTTTGCGCAAGACGAGAAGCACGCGGCCTACGACCGCGATGCGGTCCATCGCTGGTGGCGAGCCCTGGTCCAGTCCGACCGCGTCTTCAAGCGCTTCCGCGGCGGCTTCCGAGGCAAGCAGAGCCCGGTCCACTTCTTCTGGGGCAGCTTCGACCTGGCCGTGACGCGCTTTTCCGGCCGAGCCGCTCCGCGCCATCCGGGGGGCGCACCCAACTGCCCGGATTACGTCATGGTGGAGGCGTACTCGCACGAGTGCAGCAGCGCCGGCTTCTGGCCCGGCGGCGGACCCGTGGACGAAGCCGCCTTCTACGCCTATGCCTATCCCGAGCCGGAGGGTTACGGCGCGTGCGAGGTGAGGCCGGCAGCCGCCCGCTACGACTCGCAGGCACGCGAGTTCATCCTGCCTTATGAAGCCGTGCGCACCTCGCCGGATCCGGACGGTGCCCTGCTGCAGTTCCTCCAGAGCACCTATGAGGCGGCGGCGACCCGCGGCCATTGGGACCGGGACGCACTGGAGCGCAAGCCGTGACGAGCGAACGATCTACCTTCCGGGGCCGCCCGGGCTTGTCGGTCTGGCTTGCGGCCGTGCTGGCCGCCGGCGCGATTCTCTCGACCTGCGAGGGTCCCGCAAGCGGCGTCGAGGAGGTGGTGAGCGCGTCGGGCTTCGTCGGCGATCCCGTGAAGCTGCTGCCGGGCACCTGGCTGCGCGAGGCCAAGGCCGAAGGCGTGACCACCCGGCGCATCCTGACGCTGGGTGCGGACCACCGCTTCCGCGAGGCGGTGCGCGTGATCGACGCCGCCGGCCGCTCCGCGGAGTACGTGCACGAGGGCACCTGGCTCTACGACGGCACGAATCTCAAACGCAAGTACACCTCGATGAACGGGCGGCCCCCGTCCCGGCTGAACCTGCCGTTCGCCACCTTCCAGATCACGTTCGACTCGCCGCGGCAGTTCCGCGGCGTCGACCACATCCACGGCAACGAGATCGAGTACCACCGGGTGGCGCCCGATACGCAGCTCTAGGCTTTCAGCCGAACAGGAAGTCGGACTCGGTCAACAGACCGGTCGCCGGTTGCCCGAGGCTCACTTCCACCCGGCCCGCGCTGGACGTGATCACCGCGGAAAACCCGGAATCGTCGATCGCCAGGTCATCGAAGGTCAGGCCGCTCCCGCGCAGGTCGATCTTGTCCACGCCGTCCTCGAAGTCGGCGATCACGTCCGTGAAGCCGAACCCGGACGTCCACACCGGACCGAGGGCGAACTGGTCGGCACCGCTGCCGCCGACGAAGAAGTCGTCGCCCCGCCCGCCGATCAGGCGGTCGTTGCCGCTGTCGCCGAGCAGGAACGTGTTGCCGGCGCCTGCCTGCAGGGTGTCATCGCCTGCGCCGCCGTCGAGCATGCTGAAGGAGAACTCCACGTCGCTGCCGACCAGGAAATCGTTGCCGGCGCCTCCGAGAGCGTTGCCGCCGAACTCGCTCGTCCGGAGGCTCAGCTGGTCGTTGCCCGCCTCGCCATGCAGCGTGTCGAACCCGGTGCCGCCATCCAGTTCGTCATTGCCCTCGCCACCGTAGATCTCGTCGTCGCCGCCGGCCCCGTTGATCCTGTCGTTCTTGCCAAGACCGAAGATGACGTCGCCGTCCTCGGTGCCGGTGATCTCGTCGCTCTTGGACGTTCCGGCGATGACGAAGTCGGTGCGGGAGGTGAAGTCGTCTTCGGTCAGGGTGTGCAGGCCATTGAGCCGCACGGCGGTGTCGGTCTCGTCCAGGACGCCGTTGTCGTTGGTGTCCGCCAGCAGCCAGGTGTTGCCGCCGCTGTGGGTGTAGAAGACATCCGTGAGGCCGTTCGCCGCGCCGGACTGGTCCGCATCGGCGCCCAGCGAGGCGCCGACGACCGGGTTCACGCTGACCTGGCCGCGGAAGGAGAGGAAGCCGCCGCCGCTGAGCTCCAGCAGGTCGCCCCCTTCGGCGCCGCCGCCTTCGAAATCGACCACGACATCCGTGGTCGCCATCGTGGACCATGTGTTGAAGGAGCTGATGTTGAACCTGAACTCGTCGTTGCCGCTGCCGCCTTCCAGGATGTCGGCATCGTTGTAACCGCTCAGCTCGTCATCGCCCGCTCCGCCGGAGAGATAGTCCTTGCCGGTGCCGCCGCCTTCGAGTTCGTCGTTGCCGTCGCCGCCGAACAGGTTGTCGTCGCCGTCCAGGCCGTTGAGGAAGTCGTTGCCGGCGTCGCCATGCTGCGTGTCGTTGCCGTCGTCGCCCCACAGCGTGTCGTTGCCGGCGCCGCCGAACATCAGGTCGTCGCCGTCGCCGCCGTTCATGTTGCCGTCATTGCCGTCGCCACCGAGGATGGTGTCGTTGCCCGCATCCCCGTTCAGGAAGATGTCGTTGCCGGCGCCGCCGTCGATGAAGTCGTCACCGGTTCCGCCGAAGATGCGGTCGCGGCTCCCTTCGCCGAGCAGCGTGTCGTTCCCGGCGCCGCCGTTGATGACGTCGTCGATCGAGGACGCCAGGGCGCCGTTGCCGCCGCGGATGTGGTCGTCCCCATCACCGCCGTTGAGAACGTCGGGGCCTCCCAGCCCCTCGATGATGTCGTCGCCTTCCAGTCCGTTGATGGTGTCGGCAACTTCGGTGCCGATGAGGTGGTCGTTGCCGGTGGTGCCGTTGATGGTCGCCATCGCTTGTCTCCCTGATTCGAAGTCCCGGAGAACACGAGGCACGCACCTGGGCCGTTCTCCTGGAGAGCCAGGGCGCGAAGGCCCACCGCGAAATGCTGAGCCTCGCGGCCAGAATAGGACGGCGCAAGCTCTAGCAGAGCAGTCTTTTTGTTCAACAGCAGCCGGCGCGCAGGCCCGCCTTCAACGCAGTGGATGAGGCTGCGTCACCGGAATCACCCTCAGCCAGTGAGGGATATGACGTGGTGCTCGCTGCGGCTTGCTCGACGCTTCCGGTCTTACGTGTGGTAGCGCACTAACGCTGGCCGGTCCGGCCAAATCAGTCCGGTCGTGAAAAGCCGTGCTGGAAAATGAAGCGAAGCCTGTCGAGCGTCTGCGTGTTGTCGTCCCTGGTCACCTTGACGGCATGTGGAGGAGGTGGCGGCGGCGCAGAGCAGGTGGTGACGGCGGCTGCGCCCCCCTCTGCCTCGTCTTCTTCTACCGCTCCAGCCTCGGCACCGGCAACGGCGACGGCAGGTGCTCCGGCAGCGGCACCTGCGCCTGCAACTCCCGCGCCCCCGCCCGCGCCGGCCTCACCGGCTCCCGCCACGCCCACGATCCAGGGCACCGACCAGGCTGAAACGCTGCAAGGTTCGGGCGAGCCGGCCGTGATGGCCGGCGGCGGAGGCGACGACATCTACATCATTTCCAATCCCGCCGACCGGGTGATCGAGCAAGCCAGCGGAGGGATCGACGAGGTCCGCACGAACGTGGGCTACACCTTGCCCGAGAACGTGGAGAACCTGAGCGTCCATACCGCCGACCTTCAGCCGGGCCAAGGCAATGCGCTGATCGGCAATTCGCTGGACAACAGGATCACCGGGGCGGCTTTCACGAAGGCCGACATCCTCGGCCTGGACGGCGACGACGTTCTCGAAGGGACCGGTCGCTTCGGGGGAAACCTCGATGGCGGCAACGGCAACGACACCTTGATCAACACCATCGGCGAGTCGCGCGGCGGCCCGGGTGCGGACCTGTTCGTGGCCGCCGGGCGCCTGGCCCACACGGCCCCCGACGTGCCCATGACCGTGCTCGATTTCAACCCCCAAGACGGCGACCGGATCGATGGAGGATTCCTCGGAAGCGGCTCCGACCCCGCCGCACTGTTCGCCAGCGGGAACCTGCAGTTCGACGCGGCGAACCAGCGCTTGATCTTCACCCGCAATCCGGCGGCCTTCGCGACCACGCCGTCCGCGGTCGATCAGATCATCCTGCTGCCCGGCCTGGATTCGTTCGATCCGACCTGGATCGTCCCGCGCTGACCGGCGTTCACGCCACGCGGGTGCGCCCGTCGACGCGCGCCAGCGGCACCAGGCCCTCCATCGCCTGCAGGATGGTTTCGGTTTCCTGCAGCGCGTGCACCATGCACCAGCGGTCGAGTGGCTCGTTGCCGATCCGCACCATGCCCGTGTGCTGGCCGACATCGCCATCGAGCTGCGGGTCGCGGCTGTAGAAGCCCAGCGCGTAGCGGACGGCCTCCACATCGGCGCGGGCGCCGGTGAGGAACGTCCAGCCGGGCCCCACTCCGTGCAGCTGCATGTACGCGGCCAGGTCGGCCGGCCGGTCGTGCTCGGGCAGCAGGCTGATCGAATACATGGACACGTCGCGCCCGAGGCGCGGCGCCAGCGCCTGCTGCACGAGCTTCAGGTTCTGCGTCATCGGCGGGCAACGCTCGTTGCACTGCGCGTACATCATGTTGACCAGGACCGTGCGGCCGCGCACCAGGTCGCTGTAGAAGCGCACGCTGCGTCCCTCGTGCGTGAGCAGCGGCACGTCGGGGAAGCGCGATCCCTGCGCCGCGCGCTGCTTCGGCGGCGCGTTGGATGCAGGCCGTGCCAGCAGGCCGGCGAGCCCGGCCACCGCTGCCACACCCGCCGCAGTGCAGGCGCGCCGGCCCAGGATTGACGATTGCGAGTCCATGGTGGCTCTCCTTCGCATCGGGTCAGGGCTTGACCTCGAAGTTCTCCATCATCCCGTGGTCTTCGTGCAGGGTGTTGTGGCAGTGGGTCACGTAGTGGCCCGTGAAGTCGCGGAAACGGATCAGGATCTCGAGCCGCTCGTTCGGGTTGGCGTAGAACACGTTCTTGCGGCCGCGCTCGTGCGGCGGTGGAGGCCTTCCGTTGCGGCTCAGGAGGCGGCCTTCCTCCAGGTGGATGTGCACCGGGTGCACCCAGCCGCCGCTGTCGTTTCGCACGCTCCAGACCTCCCACTGGCCTTGCTTCGAGCTGAATCTGGGCTTGGAGGTGTAGATGCGGTCGTTGATCGTCCAGCCGCCGTTGCTGCGGCCCAGGCGGGCTTCGCGGCGCACGGCATCGCGCCTGGCTTGCTCGATCTCGGCATCCGACAGCGGCAGCGCACGCAGGTTGGCCGGCACTTGGCTGTCGTCCGCAACGGGCCCGGCGCCGACGATGAACTTGAGCAGCTGGATCGGCGTGCGAAGGAAGTCCTTCTCGGGCTTGCGGCCGTCCAGCATCTGCAGGCGATTGGTGAGGAACAACTCCGTTCCCGGCGGGTACGCGGAGAAGTCCACGACGATGTCCGCGCGCTCGGCGGGCGCGAGCAGCACGCTGCTCATCTCCAGCCGCGACGGCAGCAGGTTGCCGTCGTTGGCGATGTACCAGAACTTCTGCGCCTGGTTGTTGTGGCGGATCTGCAGGTCGTACACCCGTGCCGTCGAACCGTCCAGGATGCGGAAGCGGTACTTGCGGGGCTGCACATGGAAGTACGGCTGGATCTTGCCGTTGACCATGAACTTGTCGCCCACGAACCCGTCCGGGTCCATCGCGTCGAAGACCACGTAGCCGCTGCTGTCGAACTGCTTGTCCTGCACCATCAGCGGGACGTCGAAGGGGCCGCTCGGCAGGTTCAGCGACGCCTCGGTCCTCCTGTCGCCGGAGTCGTACTTGTCGAAGGCGAGGAAGAAGCCGGCCAGGCCCTTGTAGACGTTGGAGGCGGTGTAGTGGTGCCGGTGGTCGTGGTACCACATGGTGCCCAGCGCCTCGCGGTCGTCGCCGATGCCGTCCGGACCGGGGTTGGTCCTGTACCCGGCATACCGCATCGGGTAGTGGCAGACCCTGAACGTGCCGGGCAGGTGCATGGACGGATAGAAATCGTCGGGATGGCCGTCGCTCTCCGAAGGCGAGTGGAAGTTGTGCAGGTGGATGGAGATCTCCGGCGAACCGGGGCCGCGGGCGCCGCGCGGCAGGGCGTTGCGGTAGCGCACCAGGACGGCCTCGCCATAGCGCGCATGGATGGTCGGGCCGGGCGTGCTGCCGTTGAAGCCCCACACCTCCTGGTCGGGAAGGTCGGGATGGAAACTGTGCGTCACGGGCCCGGCCGTGAGCTCGTACAAGGCGACCGGAGGCGCGTCCGCCCAGGCCTGGTGGGCGACCTTCCGGGCCTCGCCCGCGGCGACGTTGCCCGTGAGCGAAGGGTCGACCGGCGAAGCCTGAAGCACGGGTGGGATCTCCAGCGGCATGGCCCATTCCCGGGTCACCGGGCTCGGCACGCGTCCAGGTGCGATCACCAGCTGGCTCCTGGCCAGTTGCGGCGTCAGGAGGGCGGCGGCCGCGGCGCCGCCGGTCTTCAGCGCAGTGCGGCGGCTGGCAGGCAAGGCCAGGCTCGACCCGGGTCGATCTTGCATAGGTGTCTCCACTTTTGTTCTTGCGGGGATCGCACGGGCAATTTCCCCGGACGCCCTGGCGTTCGCAATCACCAGAATTGGTGAAGCCGCGGAGCACGGCTGGCCCATCAAGTGACAAGCGGCCAAATGCGCGATCAAACGTGACGCGCCTGCCTTCGGTCCGGCTCCCGTTGAGCCGAAGCCGGTCCGCGCCGCGAGCGGCGCTCACATGGATGACCGTCCGTTCTCCTGTGGGCGAGGGCAGAGCGCCGCTCGGTGTGTGCGAGCGCTCCTCCTCAAAAGTTATAGATGGGTTGCTCTTCGCTGACCGGCGACTGGCCTCTAGATTGCAAGTCAGTTGCCAGTCAGCTCCCTGGGAAGCAGATGAGGTGCCCCATGATCGAAACGAGGGAGGCGGCCATCGATTCCGCCATCGAATGTCTATACCGGGCTGTATCCAACGACGAGGAGTGGGGCGAAGCGCTTCTCGCCGTCGGCAGGGCATTCGATTCACCGCGGGCGTCCATCATGCGCACCTCCGCCGCCATGGATGCCGTGCTGGACATCCGGGAGGTGAACCACGACCCCGGCGTCAAGCGCCTGTACGAGCAGTACTACTGGGCCTACGACCCCGCCCAGCTGCTGACCAGGACCGCGCGGCTGGGCGAGTGGTTGAATGCCCCGCAGCTTTTCGATCCGGTCACGACCCCGCAGCCCGAGTACATGGACTTCGCCGTTCGCGGCGGCATCCGCTTCGTGGCGGGCGGCAAGGTGCACGAAGGCGCCGACACGGCCACGTTCCTGGGACTGCAGCGCCCGAGGGACCACGTGCCCTTCGACGAATCGGACGCCATCGTTTTCCGGAGATTGCACAAGCACGTGGGAAGGGCCGTCGCCCTCTCGGCGGACCTGCGCCGCGCCGAGTTGTCGCGCGGACTGGCCGGCGCGGCCCTGGACGCCCTGCAGTTCCCGGTGTTCGCCATCGACGCCGCCGGCAAGCTCCTGATGGCCAATACCGCGGGGGACCGTTCGCTGCGCGAGGGTTCGCCGCTGGCGATGCGCCAGGGCCGCCTGCACTCGCCCGAGGGCGACATCGCCGGGCGCCTGGCCGGCGCATTGCGGGCCGCCGCTTCGCGCCGCGGCAGCGCTTTCTCGGCGAATGTGCGCGGGACCATCTGGCTGCTGCGGGTCGTGCCGCTGCAGGAGCATTCCGCGGCGGCGCTGGTCTACGCGAACACCCCGGATGCGGGGCCCGTGCCTTCACGGATGCTCACGAGTCTCCTCAGATTCACGCAGGCGGAAGCGGATGTCGCCTGCATGCTCGCCGATGGACTGAGCCCGAAGGAGATCGCCTACGAGCGTGATGTCTCGCTCCACACCATCCGCACGCAGGTCAGGGGCATCTTCGGGAAAGCCGGTGTCCGGCGGCAGGCGGATCTCACCAAGCTGCTGTTCTCGGTTCCTCGCATCCACAACGACATGGCATGGGCGGCTGATTGAGCAGTGCGCACAAAGTGTTGCCAAAGTAGTCCGGCACGCGTTCGATCCGCGGCGCACCATGGGTCGAGGAGGCCTTCGAACATGAAGCCGGATCCCGACACCATTTGGCCGCCCGATGAGCGCGGGCCGGCGGCGCACCCCCGCAGCGAAAGAAGAAGATGAGGGCCGCCGAGCTGCGTGCAGTGCACACGCTGACGAACGCGGACATCGTCCAGCTGGGCAACGATCCCCAATTCTTCAACGTGGTGGGGGTGGAGCGCACGTCCGACGAGCCCGATGCGCGCTGCGAGGTGACCCTCAGGTCCTTCGATGGCGTCACCGGCGTGATGCTGGTCAGGGCGGGCTACGAACGGCTGCTGATCGTGCCGCGCCCCGGTGCGGGGCATCCCCGGTGACTCGCATGCAGCTCGATTCCCCGCTCCTGACGTTGTCCGAACAGCTGGCGCTCGCACTGGCCGACGAGGCGCGCGCGCTGCTCCAGGCGCACCAGCTGCGCAAGACTGGCCGGCCGAAACGCGAAGTGGAAGGCGCCATCACGGAATTCCATGCCCGGCACGCCCAGGTGGCGAGGCTGCAGCTCCAGCTGGAGCTTCGAAGGATCGCCGCCGACGACACGTTCTAGGGTCTCGGGCCGACGAAGGGGCGCGCCCTCCGGTGAACAATGGAGCCGATGCGAGAAGACTCCACCGTCCAGCTTCCCTGCGGCCTCCTGCGCGGCGCGCGCGTCCCGGTTCCCGGCGGCGCACAGGTGCTGCGCTTCACTGCGATTCCCTACGCGGCCGCGCCCGCCGGTCCGCTGCGCTGGCGGCCGCCCCAGCCGGCGCCCGCGTGGATCGGGGTGCGGGACGCGACGCAGTTCGGCCCCGACCTGCCGCAGGTTCCGGGGCCGTTGATCCGCGGCAACGGGCAGAGCGAGGACGCGCTGCACCTGAACGTGTGGACGCCGGACCTGCAGCCTCGGCAGCCGCTGCCGGTCATCGTGTGGCTTCATGGCGGCGGCTTCGTTTCCGGCAGCGGCACCGACCCGCGCGCGGACGGCGCTCGCCTCTGCGCCGAAGGCGCGGTGGTGGTGAACGTGAGCTATCGCACCGGCCTGTTCGGCTTCCTCGCGCACCCCGCGCTGTCGGGCGAATCGCCGCAGCGCACCTCGGGCAACTACGGCCTGCTGGACCAGCTCGCGGCGCTGCGCTGGGTGCGGGACAACATCGCGGCCTTCGGCGGCGACGCGGCGCGGGTGACGCTGGCCGGCGTGTCGGCCGGCTCCGCATCGATCTCGCTGTTCCTCACCAGCCCGCAGGCGCGCGGACTGTTCGATCGGGCCATCCTGCACAGCCCCGGCGCCGGCCGGCCCCTGGCGACGCTGGAAGATGCCGAGCGTGCCGGCCGCGAGCTGGGCGACGACATCGAGGCGCTGCGTGCGCTGGATGCGGCGGCGCTGCTGGAGAAGACGGGCATGCTGACGCCGAAGGTGCGCGGCCTGACCACGCCGCGCGTGCTGCGCCCGATCGTCGACGGCTGGCTGCTGCCGCTGCAGGATCGCGAGGCGTTCAGGATCGGCGCCTTCACGAGGCTGCCGATCATCGTCGGGAGCAACCTGGACGAGGGCTCGATGCTGACGCGGGACTGGCCCGTTCGAGACCTGGCTTCGTACGGCGATCTCGTGCGAAGGAACTTCGGTGAAGCGGCCTCGCAGGTGATGGCGCTCTACCCGGCCCGCACCGATGCCGACGTTCGCGGCCGGGTGGCCGAGCTCTTCGCGGACACGCAGTTCAACTACGGCACGCGGCTGATCGCGCAATCGATGGCGGGGCGTGGCCAACCCACGTTCCGCTACCTGTTCCTGCGGCGCCGGCCGGGCAGGGCCGACGGGCCGCAGCACGGCGAGGAGGTGGCTCACGTGTTCGGCAACTTCGGGACCAATCCCGTCGATGCGCTGGACGAGCAGCTCTCCTCGGTGCTGCGCCGCACCTGGGTTCGCTTCGCCGCGACCGGCGACCCGAACGGCGGCGGCGCGCCGCGATGGGAGCCGTACGACCCGGCCGCCGACAACCACCTGGCGTTTGGCGACACCATCGCGCCGGGCCGCGCCTGGCGCGCGGCGCAGCTGGATTTCCTCGAGCATTACTGCGGGTGAGGCACTGCGGCGAGGTTGTCGCCGCAGGCCGCACCATCCCGCCGGCTCCGGCTTACTGGCCGAAGATCAGGTGCGCGATGAGGCCCGTCGCGATCGCGGCGAGGACATAGTCCGACCCCACCTGCACCCACTGGTGGCCGCGAGGCGGCGCCGCCAGGTGATGCTGATGCCAGTCCGACACGACGTGGTGACGCTGGCGCAGCTCCGCCGGAAGCCGGCCGCCGCGTTGGAACTCCGGGCCGCGCGCGTTGTAGTAGCGGCGCCCGTAGCGCCGTTCCTCGCGCGCCGCGCGCAGGTCGCGCTGTGCTTCCCGGAGATCCCGCCGCGCCTCGCGCTCTTCACGGCGGGTGTCCGCGTGGCGCAGGTCGCGCCGCGCGTCCCGGATGTCCTCGCGGGCTTCGCGCGCGTCCTGGCGTACCTCATGGCGCGAAGGCTGCGCGAAGGCCAGGCTGGTAAAGCCCAGGGACGCGAGCGCGATGCTGCAGACGATGGTCTTGGAGGTCATGTCCTGTTGCTCCGTGGTTGGGAGCCTCCATGCTCGCGGCGCATTGCAAACCCCGGGCGAAGCGCGCGTGCAGCGGATGCAAAGTCCTTCACCGGGGCAGGCCGCTTCCTGCTCTGCAGGCGGGCTTCTTCCGGCCGCCGCGCTGCCGACGAGCCAGATTGCGGAAACTGCGTAGCATGGACGGGCGCCCAGCCTGTACACATCCACCATGCGCATCCTGCTCATCGAGGACGACCTGGTGCTGCGCGACGTGATGCTGCGCAGCCTGCACGATGCCGGCCATCGCGTCGACGTGGCCGCGAGCGTGGCGGAGGCCGACCACCTCTGGCAGATGCAGGCCTTCGACGCGGTGTTGCTGGACCTGACCCTTCCCAACGGCCCGCAGCCGCTTGGCGGCATCGGCAGCGGCCTCACCGTGCTGAAGGCCGCGCGCGCCCGCGGGGATCGCACGCCGGTGCTGGTACTGACCGCGCGCAACCGGACCGATGAGCGCATCGCGGGCCTGAACGCCGGTGCGGACGATTACCTCGGCAAACCCTTCGACCTGGGCGAAGTGGAGGCCCGGCTGCGCGCGGTCGTGCGGCGCACGCAAGGCGCGCAGGAGCAGGTGCAGGTCGGCGCACTCGCGCTCGATCGCCTCACCCGCCGCTTCACGCTCGACGGCCATGCGCTGGAGCTGCCGGCGCGCGAGTTCGAGGTGCTCTGGGAGCTGATGACGCCGCCGGGCCGCGTGGTCAGCAAGCGCGAGCTGTCTTCCAGGCTGTCGGACTCCCAGGAGTACCTGGGCGACAACGCGCTGGAGGCTTTCGTGTCGCGGCTGCGCAAGAAGCTCGGGGGCCACGGCGTGGGCATCCGCACGCTGCGAGGCCTGGGTTATCTGCTGGAGGCGCAGGCTTGATGCGCGACGGCCTGCCGCTGTCCGCGCGGCTGCTGCGGCAGGTGCTGCTGCCGCTGGCGCTGACCTGGCTGGCGGGCAGCCTGGTGGCGGCCGGCATCGCCTACCACTTCACGCAGCGCGCCTTCGATCGCTCGCTGCTGGACGATGCGGTGCTGATCGCCTCCAACGTGCACCTGCGCGGCGACAGGCTGGAACTGACGCTGACCCTGGACGAAGTGAATCGCGTCCTGTTCGACCAGACCGAGCGCATGCTGTTCAGCGTGCGGGCGGCGGACGGCAGCCTGGTCGCGGGCGTGCGCGACCTTCCGGCGCTCCGTGTCAATCCGGGTGCCTTCGAGTTCGGCGACCTCGAGCGCGACGGGCTCGCGCTGCGCACCATCAGCCTGCACCGCGAGTCTCCGCGGCCCTTCGACGTCGTGGTCGCGGAGACGACGCGCGGGCGCAGCAAGGCCTTGCAGCGCCTCGTGTGGTGGTCGCTCCTGCCGCAGGCTCTGCTGCTCATGGTGCTGGCGGCGTGGTTGCGGCGCGCGATCCGCGGCGAGGTGCGCCCGCTGGCGCACCTGGAGGCGGCGCTGGGACGCCGCGGCGCCGCCGACATGGCGCCGGTGCAGGTCGAGCATTCCAGCCGGGAAGTGGAGGCGCTCTCGGCCGCGCTGAACGACCTGCTGGCCCGGCTCGATCGCAGCCTGCGTGCACAGCGGGAATTCGCGGGCAATGTGGCCCACGAGCTTCGCACGCCGCTCGCCGCGATCCGCGCGCTGGCCGACTACGGCCTGGCGCAGGACGATCCCGCCGCCTGGCGCGAGCAGTTGCGCAAGATCGCCGCGAGCGAAGCGCGCGCCAGCCGCATGGTCGACCAGCTGCTGGACCTTGCGCTGGCGCTCGAAGCCGAGGCCGGGCTGCAGACCGACGACGTCGCGCTGGACGAGCTGGTGCGCGATGCCGTGCTGCGCTTCCTGCCGCGCGCCGATGCGGCCGGCGTGGACCTTGGCGCACGCGGCATCGAAGCGGCCGCCGTCGTCCGCGCCAACGCTTCGCTGGTCGAGGGCATCCTCAACAACCTGCTGGACAACGCGCTTCGCTACGGCGGGCGCAGCGACGCCGAGCTGCCGGCCGTCACGGTGGCCTTGCAGGACACGCCCAGCGAGGTCGTTCTCTCGGTGCAGGACAACGGACACGGACTGCCCGGCGAGATGCAGGCCCAGCTCGTGCAGCGCGGAGCGCAGGGCGAGACCGGCCAGCTGCTCGGCGAAGGAGCAGGCCTGGGCCTCGCGCTGGTGGCGCAGTACGCGCGGCTGATGGATGCGCGCATGAATCTGGGGGCCGGTGACGATGGCCGCGGCTGGCGTTGCGAGATCGGGTTCCCGCGGCGTGGTGACAAACGCGAACAGGCGCGTTGAATCGTCACTCGAAATTCATCTCGGCCGCGCACACCCGGATCGAATCGCTTCACCGCGCCGCGCCGGGCCCGGCAACGGATCACCAGCGCTCCGGCGAGGAAATCAGCGTTCGCGGGCGCACGCAACATTGCTGATCGCTGCCTGACCTCCTCCCCCACACGCAGGATTGCCCGGTGTTTTGCCGTTTGGCCCGCCGCTCCTAGATTGGTCCGCCCAATCCACAGGAGGTGAAGCATGCAACCGAGAAGTCTGTTCCAACCCGGTCGATGGGGAGCGTTCCCTGGGTTGGCGGCGGTGGCCGCAGCGCTGATGCTGGCGTCCGCCCCGGCTTCGGCGCAGATCAACAACCCGCCCCTGCTGCCGCAGGGGATCACCGTGTTCCCGCAGCGCGACTTCACGTCGGTCGAAGGCTTCGCGCCGAATGCGGACGTGGTCGTGCAGGTCCGGCGCGGCGGCGACGTGGTCAGCGATGCCCGGGGGCGCACCGACGCGACCGGCTTCCTCGAAGTGAACCATCCGGGCGGGGTGTGCTGGAGGGACGTCACGCCCGACATCGCCGCGGGCGACGTGGTGCGCGTGACGTACCGCGACACCAGCAACAACCGGGCACTCGTGCCGCCTCCGGTCGCCGGCTCCGGCGCGGCCACCAACACGCAGAACGTCACCGCCACCCAGGCCAGCGACACCGGCACCACCGTCGTGATCAAGGGCACGGCCCAGCAGGCCAACGGCAGCCGCATCCCGCTCAACCGGCTCGAAGTCCGGATCATCAATCCCGACTTCATCGACCCGCCGACGAGCCGGATCAACCGGCGCGACATCCGCGCCGACAACGCCGGCGGACGGGTGGAGGGCATCGCCGGAGCGACGGGAACGCTCGCCTATGACACCGCCACGTCGACCAGCTTCACGGCCGTGTTCACCGGACTGAACGACGCCGAGCGCGCGCTTGCCGTCGCCGGCCAGACGCGCGTCCTGGCGTGGCAGCAGACCACGGCGGCGGGCGACCGGCTGGGCATCACCATCCACGAGGTGGGCGAGGTCGGCGGTCCCGGCATCGGCGGCTGCCCGCCGGGACCCGGCGGTGCGATCCCTCCCGCGCCACCGGATCCGCCCGTCCACTACGACCCGGCGCAACTGCTCGGCGCCGAGCAGCCGCAGCCGGCCTTCGTGACCGTGTTCCCGGAGCGCGACTTCCTCTCGGTCGAAGGCTTCCCGGAAGGCGCCGACCTGCAGATCGTGGTGCGGCGGGGCACGTCCAGCGCGCCTGTGATCGGCACGGCCCGCGGGATCGTTCCCCGGGGCGGCGTGTTCGAGGTCAACCATCCCGGCGGTGTGTGCTGGAGCGGCCAGACGCCCGACATCCAGGCGGGTGACTGGATCGACGTGTTCCGGGTCGTCGACCTGTCCTTCTCCGTGGGACAGAAGCAGCAGGTGATCGACACGCGGGTCACCAGGAGCGCGTTCATCAACGCCGACGGCAACGTCCGGGTCAACGGCATCGCCCTGGATCCGAGGACGGGGCAGCCGTTGCCACTGAGGTTCGTCGAGCAGCGCATCATCAATCCGGACCTGGTCAACACGCGCATCGGCCGCCGCGACGTCCGTGCGGATACGGCCGGCGGGCGCGTGGAGAACATCCCCGGCGCCACCGGCAACCTGCTGCGCACGGGCGGCAGTGGAAGCAGCGAATGGCGAGCCGTCTACACCGGGTTGAACGCGACGGAGCAGCAGCTCGTGCTGGCAGGACAGAACCGCGCGATGGCCTGGCTGTCCACCAACGCCGACGGCGACCGCTTCGGCCTGACGATCTCCGAGTTCGGTGAGGTGGGCGGCCCGGGCATGGGCGGCTGCCCGGCGAGCGGAAACGCGTCCATCGCGATTCCCTGACGGACTCGAGGCGACGGCGCGCTGCGGCTTCGGCGGCAGCGCGCCGCGGCGTATCCTCCCTGTCACCGCAGTGTCGGGAGAACGCCATGGTCTTCACCACGGAGCGGCGCGCCGCGCTCGCCTTTGCCTGTCTCCTTCTCCTCCTCGGCGCGGGCGCTTGGGCCTGGTTCGTGTGGTCGTCGGCGCGCGCCTCCACGTATGAGATCCGCACCGGCGATGCGGTCTCGGGCCTCATCCGTGGCGCGCCGGTCGAGTTCCACGGCGTCGAAGTGGGCCACGTCTCGCGGATCGATCTTCTCGGCCCGGCGTCGGTGCGCATCCGCATCGAGGTCGATCCGAAGACACCGGTCAGTTCGTCCACCGTCGCCACGGTGGACACGCGCGGGCTCTCCGCGAGGGGCTTCACCGGCTACGTGTACGTGAGCCTCGACGACAAGGGGCCGCCGGGCGCACCGCTGGCGCGGACGGCGGAAGGTCCCCCGGTCATCGCTGCCGCGCCCTCGCAGTCGGCCAGCCTGGACACCATCGTCATGGACATGAACCGGGCCGTGCAATCGACGTATGCGCTGCTGCGCGCGAGCTTCGATCCCGAAACGGTGGCCAGCCTCCAGCAGACGGCGCGCTCCGTCCGCCAGCTGACGGACACCTTGGCCGCCGATCGCGCCCGGCTCGAAGCAGTCCTGGCCGGCGCGGAAGCCACCACGCGCCGTTTGCCGCCGCTGCTCGATCGCGCCACCTCGCTGGCATCGCGGCTCGAGACGCAAGCGTTGCCGCGGACGCTGGTGACGCTGGAGGCGGTGGACCGCGCCTCCGGTTCCATCAGCGGCCGCATGGAGCATCTGCTGGGCAGCATGCAGCAGGCCGGCAGCCGCATGGAGCCGCTCCTGCTTGCCGGCAGCGAGGTGGCGGGCTCCCTGCAAAGCGACTTGCTGCCGCAGGCGGAGCGCACGTTGCAGCGGCTGGAGCGGCTGGCCGCCACGCTGGACGACACCGCCACCCACCTGCGGCGCGATCCTTCGATGTTGTTGCGGGGCGCGCCGCCTCCCACCCCCGGACCGGGCGAGGCCCGGTGAGCCTGCCTGCGCGTCGCGGCTTCGCGGTCCGGTGGGCGATCGCATCCGGCGTGCTGGCCCTGGCGGGCTGCCTGCAGCCGCCGAACGCGCCGCCGCAGGTCCACCTGGCGGTACTCGACGCCGAGCCCGCGCAGCTGCCCAGGGGGGCTGCCACGCCGGATGCGCTGCTGGTGCACCGCCCGCGCGCGCGGCCGCTGCTCGACACGACGCAGATGCTCTACCGACCGCGTCCGCATGAGGTCGGCCATTTCGCGCTGAACCGCTGGGCCGAGCCGCCTGCGGACATGCTTCACCCGCTGCTGGTGCGCACGCTCGAGCGCACCGGCCGATTCGCCGCGGTTCTCGTCCCGCCGCCGGGCGGCAGGCCACGCTTCTCGCTGCGGACCGAGATCGTGGAGCTGGTCCAGGACTTCACCGTCACCCCGCCGGTGCTGCGCTTCGCGCTTGGCGTTCGGCTGATGGACGAGAGCAGCTCGAAGGTGCTGGCCGCGCGCGAGATCCGCCGGACCCAGGCGATGGAGCAGGGCACGCCCGCCGCGGGCGTGGCCGCCGCCAATCAGGCGGTCTCGGCCGCGCTGGCGGAAGTGGCGGGGCTGGTGCTGGAGGCCGCCGCCGCTCCGTAACCCGGCAGCATCCGCCGCAGCGAGTCGTCGCGAAGGAGGAGGTGGTGCCGCAGCGCGGCCGCGGCGTGCACCAGCGCCAGCAGCGCAAGCGCGTAGGCCAGCCAGCGGTGCACGTCGATCCAGGTGCGGAAATGCTTCGGGTTCACCGGCACCAGGTCCGGCAGGTCGAACAGGCCGAGGAACGTCACGGGATAGCCGCCGGCGGACGACATCAGCCAGCCGCTGACCGGGATCGCGACCATCAGCCCGTAGAAGCAGAGGTGGACGAACCGCGCGAGGAACCGTTGCCACTCGGGCAGGCCGCCGGCGAGTTGCGGCAGCGGATTGGCCGCGCGCCAGGCGAGGCGCAGCGCGACCGCCAGCAGCGCCGCGACGCCCACGGCCTTGTGCACCAGGATCCAGGTGATCTTCGCGCGGTCATAACCCACGTCGGGCATCCCGACCATCAGGGTGCCCATCACCAGCAGCAGGACCAGCACGACGGCCATGGCCCAGTGCAGGACGATCGCGACCGAGCCGTAGCGGTCCCCGGTGTTCAGCAGCGCGGAAGACCTCACGCTCTTCATCACGTCAGGATAGGGAGCGGTGCGTGCGTGCGCGCACGAGGCGTGACCTATTTTTTGCACCGAATCCGGTCAGACGTGACGCCGTGCAACTGACTGTCACCTGACCGCGGTTCGCACGCCGGCCCTGCCGCGTCTGGGAGAAAAGAACAAAGCCCCGCCGGACGCGCCCCGGCCATGGTTCTGCGCCATTCGCGCGCCCGGCACACGCACCCGGCATGGTGCTTCCCGCGTGAGGACCCTCCTCAAAACATGCAGTTCTGGCCCAGGGCCGTGAGCCGACCCGGCACCTAAATTGGATCGACCGCGCCGCTCCGCGCAGCCCGCAAGCGCGAGCCGGCGCAATCAGGCACAGAAACCCGCAGGGGATCCGCCATGACCGATCCACATGATCCCGGCACCACGTCCGTGGCCGTCCTGGATTCACCGAAGAGCAGCTCGCGACGGCTGCTGTTCAAGACCGCCGGCGCATCGGCCGCGGGCATTTTTGCGCCCCAGCTGGCGACCGGGCAGACGGCCCTGACGACGGCCGCGCGTCCGCCGAGTCCGCCCACGACGCCGTGGGCGCAAGAGCTGCCGGTGCAAAGGCCGATCGAGCCGGAATCCAACCTCAGCCCCGCGGGCACGGGCATCGCGGGCGAGAAGGAATGCGGCCGTGCCGACCACCAGGCCTGGAGCCGCTTCGCGCCGCAGCTGTTCTACAAGGTCGACGTCAAGATCGGCTCGCACAGCTTCCATCCGGAGCTGCCGACGGCGGAAGTCTGGGGCTACGAGGGGAAGGTGCCCGGACCGCTCTTCCACGCGCGCTACGGGCAGCCGATCCTCGTGCGCTTCCGCAACCAGCTGCCCAATTCCGTCCAGGGCTTCGGTTCGCCCGACATCTCGGTGCACCTGCACAACCTGCACACGCCCTCGGAGAGCGACGGCTTCCCGATCGACTGGTTCAGCGCCGGCACCTGCGGGGCGACGCTCACGCGCCCAGGCGAGTACAAGGACCACCACTACCCGATGGTGTACGCCGGGGTCGATGCGTTCGGCGGGATCGGCGACCCGCGCGAGGCGCTGGGCACGCTGTGGTACCACGACCACCGGGTCGACTTCACGGCGGCGAATGTCTACCGCGGCATGGCCGGCTTCTTCCTGGCCTTCGACGAGATCGACTCGGGCAATGAGAACGACCCCAACCCCAACGCCCTGCGCCTGCCCAGCGGCGAGTTCGACGTGCCGCTGATGCTGTCGGACAAGTACTTCGACAGCGGCGGCCACCTGTCGTTCGACCAGTTCAACCAGGACGGCTTCATCGGCGACAAGTGGCTGGTCAACGGCAAGATCCAGCCGTACTTCCATGTCGCGCCGCGCAAGTACCGCTTCCGGCTGCTGGCCGCCGCCACCGCGCGGGTGTGGGACCTGCAACTGCGCTTCCAGAACCGCGCGCAGAGCTTCGCGCAGATCGCCAACGACGGCAACCTGTTCGAGGCCCCGCTGCTGCGCAGCAACGTGATGCTCGGGAACGCCGAACGCGCGGACATCGTGGTGGACTTCTCCAGGTTCCCGGTCGGCTCCGAGCTGTTCCTGACCAACCGCCTGAAGCACCTGGACGGCCGCAAGCCCGAGAACGACTTCCTGGCCACGCCCGACCAGGTGCTCAAGTTCATCGTCGACCGGCCGCTTCCGGGGCCCGACAACAGCCGGGTCCTGAGCCACCTGCGCGACCAGCCGCCGATCACGATGTCGGAGGTGGTGAACACGCGAAATTTCGTCTTCGCCCGCAGCGGCGGCGGCTGGACGATCAACGACCGGCAGTTCGCCAACCGGCCGCTCGCCTCGCCGAAGAAGGGCACCGCGGAGATCTGGAACCTGGTCAACCCGAGCGGCGGCTGGGCGCATCCGGTCCACATCCACTTCGAGGAAGGACGCATCCTCAAGCGCAACGGCGGCGATCCGCCGGCGCACGAGCGCGGACGCAAGGACGTGTACCTGATCGGCCCGAACGAGCGCGTGCAGGTCTTCCTCCGCTTCCGGGACTTCGTGGGCAAGTACGTCATCCACTGCCACAACACCATCCATGAAGACCACGCGATGATGGGCCGCTGGGACATCGTCGCCTGACCCTGACGAGGACCGCCATGACAGCCTCTGCTCAAACCCGGGACGAAGCCGGCGCACCCCGCAGGCCCCTGTTCTCCTCCGAACGCCGCCGCGACTGGCTCACGGCCTGCGCGGGCGGACTGGTGGCAGCCGCCGGCGCCGGCGCCGCCTACCTGCCCTGGATATCACCGCGCGTCCACGCGCAACGCCGCGCGCAGCCGGCCCGCCGCACGGGCTCGCGCCTGCCCGACGTGCCACTGCTCACCCACGACGGCAGGCAGGTGCGGTTCTATTCCGACCTCGTCCGCGGCCGCCTCGTGTTCATCAGCATGATGTACACGCAGTGCAGCGAGCGCTGCCCGCCGATGACGCAAGCCCTCAGGGGCGTGCAGGAGGCGCTGGGCGACCGCGTCGGCCGCGACGTGTTCATGTACTCGATCTCGCTGCTGCCCGAGTACGACCGCCCGGCGGACCTCCAGGCCTACCGCGAGCTGCACCGCGTCGGGCCGGGCTGGACGTTCCTCACCGGGGCGAAGAAGGACGTGGAGCAGGTGCGGTACGCGCTGGGCTTCTACGACCCGGATCCCGAGATCGACGCGGACCTGGGCCAGCACACGGGCATGGTGCGCATCGGCAACGACGCGCTGGACCGCTGGTGCATGACGTTCATCTTGAGCGAGCCGCACCTGATCCTGGAAGCGTTCATGGGCGTGGACCCCGTCAGCCGCGCAGCGGGCGCCAGCTGGGCACGTCCGATGCAATCCTGATGGCCGCCATGAAGGTCGCCGCCCCGCCGGGCACGGGGCGACAATCTCATGGATGTCGCAGCCGCTCCAGATCCACACCGACGTCCTGATCGCGGGCGGAGGGCCTTGCGGGCTCATGCTGGCCAATGAGCTCGGCCGCTTCGGCGTGCGCGCATTGCTGGTCGAACCCAAGGCGGGAACGGCGTTCAACCCGCAGGCCAATGCGACGCAGGCGCGGACGATGGAGCACTTCCGGCGGCACGGGTTCGCGCAGGAGATCCGCGAGGCGGGACTTCCGCCGGACCACCTGACCGACATCGCCTACTTCACCCGCTTCTGCCGCCATGAACTCGCACGCTTGAGGCTGCCGACGGCGCGGCAGGCTGAAGCCGCGATCAAGGGCATGGGCGGATCGTGGAGCGCTGCCGAACTGCCGCACCGGGTCTCGCAGAAGTTCGTGGAAGCCGTCCTGCTGCGCCACGCGCGCAAGTACGCCACCAACGAGATACGCCACGGCTGGCGGCTGGTGGATTTCGAGGACACGGGGCAGGAGGTGCGGGCCCGCGTGGCTTCGAGCGATGGCGCGAACCTGCAGCACGTCAGGGCACGCTACCTGGTCGGCGCCGACGGCGCACGCAGCCTGGTGCGGCAGCAACTGCGCATCGACTACGCGGGCGCCACGGGTTTCCGTCGCCACTTCATGGGCGGCAGGATGTTAGCGGTCTACTGCCGCGCGCCGGGCTTCTACGACCTGTTCCCGCACGACCGCGCATGGATGTATGTCTCGGTCAATGCGCAGCGGCGCGCGTTCATGGCGTCGGTGGACGGCAGGAGCGAGTTCGCCTTCCACGCCGCCATCCACGAGGGCGAAGACGCCGACGCGTGGACCGAGGCCGACGCAAGGCGCATCTTCTCGGAGGCGATGGGCTGCGAGATCCCGATCGAGGTGCTGTCGATGCTCACCTGGACGGCGGGCCATGCGCTGGTGGCCGAGCGGTTCCAGCAGGGGCGTGTGTTCCTGGGCGGCGATGCGGTCCACCTGTTCACGCCGACGGGAGGCCTGGGCTACAACACCGCGGTCGAGGATGCGGTGAACCTCGGATGGAAGCTCGCGCACGTCGTGCAGGGCCGCGCGCCCGAGAGCCTGCTGCGCACGTACGAGCTCGAGCGCAAGCCGCTCGCCCAGCGCAACACCGCGTATGCGAAGCACTTCGCCGATTCGGTCGGCCTGTTTCCCGCCACGCCGGAGCTCGAGGCCGACACGCCGGCAGGCGCGCAAGCGCGGCAGGCCGCATCGGCACACCTGAACGCGCACGTCCGGCTGGAGTTCAACATCCCGGGCGTCACCTTCGGCGGGCGCTACGACGGCTCGCCCATCGTGGTGCCCGACGGCACGTCACCGCCGCCGGACACACCGAACGAGTACGTTCCGACCGCATGCCCGGGAGGCCGCCCGCCCCACGCGTGGCTGGAAGACGGACGATCGCTGTACGACACCTTCCACGTGGGCTGGACGCTGCTGGCGCTGGGGCCGGACGCGCCCGATGCAGGTGGCTTCCAGTCGGCCGCGAAGGCAGCGGCGCTGGACCTGCAGGTGGTGCACCATGCGAATCCCGGACTGCTGGCGCTCTATGAAGCTGCGCTGGTGCTGATCCGCCCCGACCACATCGTCGCGTGGCGCGGCCAGGATGACCGCAGCGCCGGCGCAGTGCTGACGGCGTGCACGGGCGGGTAGGGCGCCAGGCGCGCTGCCGCTGCGCTTACGCGTTCGACAGCACCAGCAACGCAGCCGCTTTCGCCCGCCCCACTCGTCGAAGCCGATGGTGGAGGTAGCCCGGGAAATGGATGCAGTCGCCCTGCTTGAGCGTCACGACATGGTCGTGGAACATGACTTCGACCGTGCCGGCGACGACGTAGAGCATCTCCTGCCCGGAGTGGCGCGCCTCGGTGGTCCCGGGGTCCGGGCCCGGATGCACCAGGAAGGCCTCGAAGGAGCCGACCGCCTTGCCGTGGAGCAGGGGCCTGAACTGGTGCTCCCCCGGCTCGCGTGACTGCTGCAGGCGCGGGCTCGACTGCAGCTCGGCCGCGCGCGTGACCTTGATCTCCGCCTTGTCCAGCGTCTCGCCGAGCAGGTGCCCGATCGAGGTGTTCAGGGTCTTGGCCAGCTGGGCCAGCATGGCCACCGAGGGCGACTTGTGGTTGTTCTCGATGCGCGAGATGTGCGCCTTGTCGACGTCGACCGCGCGGGCGAGCTCCTCCAGCGTCAGGCCGCGGCGGCGGCGCAACTGGCGCACGCGCGCTCCCATGAGCGTGGGCGAGGCGGGGGTCTGCTGTTCGGATGCGTCGCGGGCCATCGTGGGCGGAAGAGTTCGACCGTGCCATGCTGCCATAGGTCAACATGTTGACTTATGAGCGAGGTCAAGATAAGGTCAACCTGTTGACCGGAGAACCCCCCATGGAAGCCAAATCGCAGACGCGTGACCGCGTCGACCAGGAACTCGCCAGCAAGATCCAGCTGGACACTCGCACGCCCGCCGAAAAACTGGTGCTCGCCTGCCGCATGCTCGGCGCCCGCGGCCACTGGCACGGCGGGCTGGCCGGGCAGATCACCGCGCGCGGCCAGGAGAAGGGCACCTACTGGACGCTGAAGTTCGGCATCGGCGCGGACGAGGCGACACCCGCCGACCTCATCCTCGTGGACGAAGACCTGCGGCCGCTGGACGGCGTGTCCCTGGCCAACCCGGCGGTGCGTTTCCACCTCTGGGTATACCGCGTGCGTCCCGATGTGCAGAGCATCGTCCACACCCACCCGCCGGGCGTGACCGCGCTCTCCATGACGGGTCAGCGGCTGGCGGTCGCGCACATGGACTCGACGCCCTTCTACGACAACTGCGGATACGTGGGCGACTGGCCCGGGCTGCCGATCGGCGACAACGAAGGCGAGGTCATCGCGGGCGGACTGGGCAAGCGCAAGGCGCTGCTGCTCGCGCACCATGGCCTGCTGACCGCCGGCTCCACCATCGAGGAAGCCGCCGTGCTGGCGATCTGGCTGGAGCAGGCCGCGCAGGCGCAAGTGCAGGCCGCCGCCGTCGGCACGATCCGCGAGGTGCGGCCGGAGCTTGCCCTCGAAGCGCGCGACTTCCTGCTCAAGCCGCAGATCACCGGCCTGACGTTCCAGTACTTCGCCCGCAAGGTGCTGCGCGAGTCCCCCGGCTGCCTGTCGCCCGCGCAGTCCGCTGCACGAGCCTGATCCATTTTCCGGGACCCCGAATGAAAAGACGCAACCTCCTCACCACCGGCGTGGCCGGCGCCGCTGCCGCCGTCGCGAGCACCGCGCATGCGCAGACCCTTCCCACGATCCGCTGGCGCATGCCTTCCAGCTTCCCGAAGGCGCTGCCTACCGTCTTCGGCGGCGCGGAGGCGATCTCCGCCATTGTCAGCAAGCTCACCGATGGCAAGTTCACGATCTCGGCCCACGCGGCCGGCGAACTGGTGCCGCCGCTGGGCATCCTGGACGCCGTGCAGACCGGCACGGTCGAGTGCGGACACACCGCGGGCTTCTACTACATCGGCAAGGAACCGGCGCTGGTGTTCGACACCGGCGTGCCGTTCGGAATGAGCCCGCGCCAGCATGCCGCCTGGATGATGCACGGCGGCGGCCTCGACCTGATGCGCGAGGTCTACGCCAAGTTCAACGTCGTGCAGATCCCCTGCGGCAACACCGGCGCGCAGATGGGTGGCTGGTTCCGCAAGGAGATCAAGGCGCCCGCGGACTTCAAGGGGCTGCGCATCCGCGCCGCCGGGTTCCTCGGCCACGTGTACACCAAGCTCGGCGCCACGCCGCAGCAGATCCCGGCCTCCGACATCTATCAGGCGCTGGAGAAGGGCACCATCGATGCGGTGGAATGGGTGGGCCCCGCGGACGACGAGAAGCTGGGCCTGTCCAAGGTGGCGAAGTTCTACTACGCCCCGGGTGTGCTGGAGCGCGGCGCCTCCCTGTGCTTCATCGCCGGCAAGCAGGCCTGGGACGGCCTGCCCGCCTTGTACAAGGCGGCGCTGGAAGCGGCTTGCGCCCAGGCGAGCGCCGACATGCTGGCCAAGTACGACGCCACCAACGTGCCGGCGCTGCGCCGCCTGATCGGCAGCGGCGCCAAGCTGGGCTACTGGTCGCGCCCCATCATGGACGCGATGAAGAAGGCCAGCGACGAGGTGCTGAAGGAGCAGTCGGCCGCGAACGAGACCTTCCGCAAGGTGCACGACCACTGGAGCAAGTTCCTGGGCGACCAGGTGCTGTGGGCCTCGGTGAACGACGGCGCCGCGGAGCAGTTCATGATCAGCGGCGCCCGCAAGACCTGAGCTCCAGAACGACGCCGGCCGGCCATCGTCGCTGATGGCCGGCCGGTGTGCTCCCCGCGCTTAGAGCGGCTTGTCCTTGTCGCCGACCTTGCGCGTGCCGGCCAGCGATTCGTCCTTCGCGACGGCGCGCTCACGCTCGGTGCGGCCGGCCTGGCCCGCCAGTCGCTCGACGTCGACGTCCTTGCGGCGCACGTTGTCTTCGATGGTCTCCTCGCGCTCGCGCACTTCCTTGCCGACGCGGACTTCTTCCACCACGCGGGCGGTCTTGGCGACCACGGGCTCTTCCACCGACTCGCGCACTTCCAGCGTGCCTTCCTTGAAGTTGGAAAGGTCCTCACCGGTCGCAGGGCGGTTGACGGCGCGGCGTTCCACCACGGCGTGCTCTTCGCGCAGCCGGACGAGCTCGCGCACGGGCTTGGACGAGACGCGCTGCACGACGCGGACGCCGCCGCGGTCCAGGGTCCGCTTGCCGACCTGGAGCTCTTCTTCCACGACGTCCAGCACCTTGCCCTGGTCCGTGCGGACGTCACCCTGGCGACCGGTCAGGTTCTGCTGCGTATCGGTCACCGGCGGCTGCCAGCCCTCGGCGCGCCACTGCCTGGAGCGCTCGTCCACGTCCACCGCTCCCAGCTCGTGCAGCAGCGAGCAAGCCTGGTCGGCCTGGCGCTCATCGTTCGCGTCGACCACCACCACGGCGCTGCCGCGGCGGACCGCTTCGTCATAGGTGTAGGCGTGCTGGGCGTACGGGCTCTGCTGCTCGCGCCGCTCCTCCGCATCGTCCATGCCGAACAGGCTGGCGAAGAAGCCGCCGCTCTTTTTCTCCGTCCGCTCGGGCTGCTGGCGGACTGCCTCGCTGCCCTGCTCGTACTGGAGATGGACGTCGTCGCGGTCGAAGCCGGCCTGGGTCAGCCGTTCGACGGCGCGCTGCGCGGTCATGGAATCATCGAACGCGCCGATCACCGTGTACGGCCCGCCGGCGGTGCCATCATCCGCAGCCTTCCGGCCGGACACCGCGCCGAGCCCTGCGCCCACGGCGGCTCCCACCGCTGCCCCTGCCGGGCCGGTCATGCCACCCACCGCGGCGCCTGCCGCCGCACCACCTGCGACGCCGCCTGCCGCAGCACCGGCGACCGCACCGGCCCCGGTACCTTTTTTCTTGTCGTTGCTCTGTTCCATGGAAGTTCTCCTTGAATGTTTCCGGTGAATAAGGCTGTTCAACTTCCTTCGGGAAGCCACTGGCCGGTGTCCGGATCGAACCGTTCGACCACGACCCGCTCGCGCCGCAGCGTGAGGTCCTCCTGCGCCTGCGCCACCTCGCGGCGGCGGGTCAGCCGGATCTCCTCGACGAGCACGAGCTCCTTGCGCGTGACCAGGCGCTCCTCGATCACGGGCACGACTGTCACGTCGCCCTCCCGGCGAACGGACGGCGGCGCATCGACCACGCGCCCGATGGGAACGCGTTCGACGTCGACCGCCTCGCGGGCCACGGCCACCTCGGCCCGGACCTGCTCTTCGTCCACGTGCTTGCGCACGCGCACGGGCCGGCCGGAATCGACGGTGCGCCGTCCGATCTCCACCTGTTCCTCCGTCACGGGAATGGTCGTGCCGGGCGTCGGCGATGGAGCCGCGCTGGTTCTGGGGGGCTGCGTTGACAAGGGGCCCATTCTTGCGAAGGGGCGTGCGAGGTCTGTCGGCTCCTCCTGCCGGTGCGGGTAGGTTGTTGCCTACCCGTTCACTCCGCGCTACACCGCTCGTCCTTGGTTTGCGCTGCGACCCAATGCCCTCTGTGCCTCGTTCTCAAGTTCGATCGCGCGATCGAACTGCGGGAGGCCGAGCTCATTGAGCACGCGCTTGAACCGCGCGGCGACCTCCGGCTGCAGTGACGCCAGTTGCGAGCACAAACGGTTGGAGGCGCTTGGAAGTTCGTCATCCGGCACGACGTCCCAGACGAGGCCCCATGCCTGGGCCTGCGCGGCCGAGAACTCGCGGCCGAGGAGCATGAGTGCCTTGGCGCGCCCGAGCCCGGCATGGGCCTGCAGCGTTGCCGCCAGCCCGCCCGTGACGAAAACGCCGAGCGAAGCTTCCGGCAGCCTGAAGCGGGTGTTCTGCGCGGCGATGACGATGTCGGCGTCGAGCATCCATTCCAATCCAGCACCGACGGTCCATCCGTGCACGGCAGCCACCACCGGCTTGGGCAGTTCCACCAGCGACCGCGCCACGGCTTGCACCAGCACGAGATCCTCTTGCGTCGGTGCGTTCGTGATGTCCCTGCCCGCGCAGAATGCCCGACCCTCGCCGCGAAGGAGCAGCACGCGGACATCCTCGCGACCTTCAGCCGCCGCGATCGCGGCCAGGAGCTCGCGCGCGAGATCGTTGTCGATCGCGTTGAGCTTTGCCGGGCGGTTGAGCGACAGCGTCATGACGCCGCCGTGGATTTCGGTCAGCAGCTTGGTATCGGCCATGCCTTCGATTTTCGAGCGAACCGCGCTCAAAGGCCCATCACGCACATTCGATCCACACCGGAGCGTGATCGCTTGGCTTGTCGCGCCCGCGATGCTCGCGATCGACGCCGGTGGCCATCAGCCGCGGCGCGAGCGAGGCGCTGAGCAGCAGGAAGTCCATGCGGAAGCCCTTGTCGCGCAGGAACGCCTGCTCGTTGACCCAGAAGGTGTAGATCCGGTCATCCGGATGGAGATGCCGCGTGGCATCGACCCAGCCTTGGGCAAGAAGCCTCGCGTAGGCCGCTCGCGTTTCAGGCTGCAGCACGGCATCGAACTGCCAGGGCCACCAGTTGTAGATGTCGGCATTGGTCGGCACGACATTGAAGTCGCCCGCCAGCACGGCAGGCATGCCGGTCTCCAGCAGCTGCGCGGCGTGGGCGATCAGCCGTTCGAACCAGGCGAGCTTGTAGTCGAACTTCGGGCCGGGCTGCGGGTTGCCGTTGGGCAGGTAGACGGATGCCACCGTGATGCCGTGCACGTCGGCCTCCAGGTAGCGGGCCTGAAGGTCCAGGTCATCCCCTGGCAGCTGGCGGCGGCGTTCACGGGGGATGTCGCCGCGCGCGAGGATGGCCACGCCATGGTGCGAGGGCTGCCCATGCCAGAGCACGTGGTAACCCGCGGCCTCGAGCGCCGCGATGGGGAAGCGGCTGCCGCTCGTCTTGATCTCCTGCAGGCACGCGACGTCGGGCCGCGACTCCTCAAGCCACTCGAGCAGCCGCGGAAGGCGGCCGTTGATGCCGTTGACGTTGAAGGTGGCGATCTTCAGGGGCAGCCTCCGTTGCCGCCCCATCATGCCCGCGCTCACCAAAACAGGCTGAACGCCATAATGCCCGGATCGCCAGGCCCCCATGAACATTCATCCTTCGCGCCGCTGTGTATTGGCCTTGCTGGCTGCCTGCGCAGCGTCGCCGGCGCCGGCGCAGCCCGGCCTGCGCCGGCCGCTTCGGCTGATCGTGCCGGCTCCTGCGGGCGGGACCGCGGACTTCGTGGCCCGCGCCCTGACGCAAGCGTTGCACACGACCGCCGGTCTCACCGCGGTGATCGACAACCGGCCCGGTGTCGCCGGCGCGGTGGCCACGGAAGTCCTGCTGTCCGCGCCGCGCGACGGTTCCACCCTCCTGCTGTCCCCCAATTCACTGGTGACGGAGGTGCCGTACACCATCAAGCCGCGGTACGACCCGTTCAAGGACCTGGTGCCGCTGGTGGAACTGGCATCGATCGGGATCGTGCTGGTGGCCGATGCGGACCTGTCCGTGCGGACCCTGCAGGAGATGCTGGACTACGTGAAGGCCCGGCCCGGGCAGGTCACCTACGCATCCTTCGGGCCCGGCACGATCTCGCACGTGAAAGGGCTGCAGTTCTGCCGGGCAGCGGGTCTCGACATGCAGCACGTGGGGTACAAGGGATCGCCACCGGCGCTGCTAGACGTCGTCGGCGGCCGGGTGCCGTTCATGTTCGACGGCATCACCACCTCCGCGCCGCATGTCAGGGCCCAACGCCTGAGGGCACTCGCCGTGACGTCGCCCCGGCGCTCGCCTCTGCTGCCGGACGTCCCGACCTTTGCGGAGCTCGGCTACGGCGACCTGACGCAGACCGTCGCGATGACACTGTTCGCAACGCCCGAGGTCCCCGCAGCCGCCGCGGCGCAACTGCGCCGCCAGGTGCTCGACGCGCTCCGCTCACCCGAGCTGCTGGCCGCCTTCACCACGGCAGGCCTGGAGGTGGCGGCGCAGCAGCAGACCACCGACGATCTCCGGCGCGCGATGCGGCGGGAGCACGAGCGCACCGGACGCATCCTGGACAGCATCGGGCACACCCCCGCGTCCTGAAGAACCGTCGTCAACGGAGGACACATGGTCAAGCCGAATTCCAGGGGCATGTTCACCGTCTCGGTCGAATACGGGCCGTCGATGGTGCTCATCGCCTGCTCCGGTCCCGCGACGGCCACGGAGATCTGTAGCGCACTCTGGTTCGGTGGCGAGATCGCCCGTCGCGCCAAGCGCCCCCAGTTCCTCTTCGACCTGCTGGCCGTCGACTTCGAAGGGACCGACGGGGATCGAGAAGAGATCGGCCTGGTGGCCGCCAGCCTCTTGGGCCGGGTCGATCGCGTCGCCGTGGTGCTGTCCGCTGCCCAGAACACGGGAGTGGGGGAACGCTTCGCGCGCGAGTCCGGGTTGAAGTTGTGCAATTTCGAAAGCCTGGCCCCCGCGATCGATTGGCTGACCGCCTGACAGGCGCGCTGCGGAGCGAGCCTGTCGTCGCTGCGGTCAGGCGGCCAGACGCTCCTCCACGCGCAGCGAATGCGGAAAGAGCAGCGGCGCCAGCTCCGCCCGGTTCACCAGGGGCGCCATGTGGCGCAGGCCCGGCATCGACAGCAACTCCGATTGCGGCAGCTTCCGGTGCAGCAGTTCGGCCACTCGCCGGGCGGGCGCCGGTGAATCTTCTCCACGCACGATCCGCACCGGAATGCCCGCCTGGTGCAGCTGCGACACGTCCATGCGCGAATGGAAGAGCGCACCGAATTCGGCGCGCACCTTGGTCATGCGGCGCGCCACATCGGCGCGGCGCGTCGGCGCCATGCCGGCCCAGGCGCCCGGCGCGGACCAGTAGTCGACGAACAGCTGCGCGGCTTCGAAGTGCCGGCCCGAGAGGGTGAACAACGCCACGCGGCCGGCGACGGCGCGGATCTCCCCGGCGTGCGCGGCGCTGCCTTCGTCCTGCTCCAGCAGGTGGAAGGCGCTCGGCTCGTAGAGCGTCAGCGAGCGCACCAGGCCCGGCCGCAGCAGCGCGGCCTGGATCGCCACGGCGCCCCCGTAGGAATGCGCCACCAGGTGCACGCCGTGCTGCGCGCGAACTTCGGGCAGCACGTGTTCGGCCTCGGCTTCGAGCGTCACGGGCGAGCCGTTGGTCCACTGCTGGTCCGACTCGTAGCCGAGTAGGCAGGGCGTGTGCAGGGGCGCGGCAGGATCTAGCCACTCCGCGTAGCCGTTCCACTGGCGCGGACTGCTGGCGCTGCTGTGGATCGCGACGATGGGCGTGGGGCGGAAGAACGGGCGGATCGGGGAGGCGGTGTACATGGGGTTCCTCTCGTGGTCGGGATCCGCAGCATCCCCGGGGCAGGTAACGGCGGCGCCCCGTGCACGCGGCGCCCCGTTGCTGATTTGTTTCCGCCTGGTTACCGCGAGGGTGCGCGCCCTTGCGGCGCAGGCAGCGCGCCGTAGACTGGCCCGATGACGCCCGCCCCCGTTGCCGCCGGCGACACCCTGTTCGACGAGTTGACTGGCCTGCTCACCGCGTTGCTGGGCGTCGAGATCGCGCTCGTCGCCAAGGTGGACCCCCAGGAGCCGGGCATGCTGCAGGTGCTGTCGATGCACCGGGACGGCGGGCACGTGCGGGGCCGCAGGTACCCGCTGCGCGGCGGCCCCTGCGAGTGGGTGCTCCACGAAGGCCAGCGGACGGTGGCCGAGCGCCTGCAGGAGCGCTATCCCGAGGACGACGGCGCCCGCGCGTTGTGCGTCGAAAGCTATTCCGGCCTGCGCATGATGAGCCGCGACGGCAGCCCGCTGGGCGTCGTGGCGGTGATGTCGCGGCGGCCGCTGCGGGATCCGGTGCAACTCGAAGCGACGCTGTCGGTGTTCGCCGGCCGCGCTGCCGCCGAGGTGGACCGCCTGCGCATCGAAGAGGCCATCGACCAGTCGCGCTCCAGTTACCGCGCGATCTTCGATGCGTCCGACAACGCCATCCTCATCCTGGACTGGGACACCGCCGCCATCCTCGACGTGAACCGCCAGGCGTGCGAGTCCTACGGCTACACGGCGCAAGAGATGCGCGGCTTCCGCGCGGGCGACCTCAGCGGTGGCGAGCCCTTCACCCGCGAGCAGGCGCGGCGCTATGTCGAGCTCGCGCGCGAGGGCCGCTGTCCCACGTTCGAGTGGCGGCGCCGCAGCAAGGACGGCCGCCTGTACTGGGACGAGGTGAACGTGCGGCCGGCGGTGCTGGGCGACCGGCGGGTCCTGCTGACCTTCGCGCGCGACATCACCGATCGCAAGAACGCCGTCGAGCAGCTCCAGCTGCGCGAGGAACAGTACCGCCAGATCTTCGAGGCCTCCTCGGATGCGCTCTTCCTGTGGGACGACACCATGCACGTGGTCGACGTGAACCCGGCGGGCCTGGCGATGTACCGCTTTTCGCGCGACGACATCGTCGGCCAGGGATATGCGCCGCAACTGCCCGAGGACTACGTTCGCGAGCGGCGCGCCATCGTCCGGCGCGCGCTCGCGGGCGAAAGCGTCGCGGTCGAGACGTTCTCCATCCGCCATGACGGCACCCGCTTCGAAGCGGAATTGCGCGCCATGCCCTTCAGCCACCGCGGCCGGCCGCATGCCTTGCTGGCGGTGCGCGACATCACCGCGCGGCGCGCCGCCGAAGCGGAGCGCCGCGCCCTCGAGGCGCAGCTGCGCCAGGCCCAGAAGATGGAGGCCGTGGGGCAGCTCACCGGCGGCATCGCGCACGATTTCAACAACATCCTCACCAGCGTGATCGGCTACGTGGTGCTCGGGCAGGAGCGCGCCGAACAGCTGGAGGATGCGACCCTGATGCGCCAGCTCGGGCAGGCGCACCTGGCCGCGCAGCGTGCGCGCGACCTGATCTCGCAGATGCTGGCGTTCGCCCGGCGCCAGAAGGGCGATCCGCGGCCCCTGGCGCTGACGCCGCTCACCCGCCAGACGCTGCGCCTGCTGCGCAGCACCTTGCCCACCACGATCACGCTGGACACGCGCTACGTCGAAGCGGAGCTCCCGGCCGACGAGCCCTGGGTGGTGGCCGATCCGGTCCAGCTGGAACAGATCCTCTTCAACCTCTGCATCAACGCTCGCGACGCGATGCAGGGCGTCGGGGGCATCGCGGTGCGCCTCGGGCGCCGCGACGCGCCCGACCTGAAATGCGCGTCCTGCCACGCTCCGGTCGATGGCGCGCGCTGGGTCGAGCTGAGCGTCTCCGATACCGGGACGGGCATCGAGCCCGAGCTGCTCGACCGCATCTTCGACCCGTTCTTCTCGACCAAGGCGCCGGGCCAGGGCTCCGGCATGGGGCTCGCGATGGTGCACGGCATCGTGCACGACCACGGCGGGCACATCCTGGTGGACACCGCCGCCGGCAAGGGATCGACCTTCAGCGTCCTGCTGCCGGCCGCCGACCCTCCCGGCGATGCTCCGCCAAGGGAGCGTCGCGCGCCGTCGCTCGTGCGCGGCGACCTGCCGGGCGCGCAGGTGCTCCTCGTCGAGGACGATCCGGTGGTCGGCGACTACCTCAACGAACACCTGAGCAGCTGGGGCCTGAATGTCACGCTGGTGCGGGATCCGGTCGCCGCGTTGCGCTGGCTGGCCTCGCCGCCGGTCGATCCGCAGCTCCTGCTGACCGACCTCACCATGCCGGGCATGACCGGCCTGCAGCTGGCGCGGGAAGCGCACCGCCTGCGGCCGGACCTTCCCGTGCTGCTGGTGACGGGGAATGCCGGCCTGGTGGCGGAAGACGAGCTGGCGGCAAGCGGCATCTCCTGCGCGCTGCGCAAGCCCGTCGATCCCGGCGTCCTCAGGGATTCGCTGATCTCGCTGCTGCATCCGCAGTGAGGCGGCCGCGCGGCCAGACCAGCGCCGCGGCCGCGAAGGCGAAGCCGATGTCGATCATCCAAAAGAGGCCGTCGCCGCCGCTGCGTCCGGCCAGCCACCCTCCGAGCCACACCCCCATGAAGGCTCCGGCCTGGTGCACCAGCATCACGCCGCCGAACAGGGCGCCCAGGCGATCCGTCCCGAAGCGGCGCGAGATGAGCGCAGTGGTGGGCGGCAGAGTGGCCATGTGGCTTGCGCCCATCACGAGGCCGAACAGCATCAGCCCTGCGACCGACGATGGCGACAGCACGAAGCCGACGATGCCGAGCGCGCGAATCGCATAGATGCCGGCCAGCAGGTGCCCGGGATCGGCCCGGCGCATCAGCAGCCCGACGCCGACGCTGCCCGCGATGTTGCCCGCGCCCGCCAGCGCCATCCAGGGACCGGCGAGGGCCGCGGGGAATCCGCAGCGTTCGATGGCGCCGGGCATGTGCGCCCCGAGGAAGGCGACGTGCAGCCCGCAGACGGCGAAGCTCAACGCGGCCTTCCAGAAGTCGCGGTCGCGCAGCGCGTCGGAGATGGAACCGCGTGCTTGCGCGGGGACTGCCCGGTCCCCACGCTCGCGCAGGCCAGTCGCAAGGGGCAGGCCGAGCAGGCTCAGGGCGGCGAGCGCCAGCAGCGCCGTGCGCCAGCCCGCGCCGTCGATCAGCCACTGCAGCAGCGGCCCGAGCAGCAGCTGGCCGAGCGACGCCCCGGCGCCGACGATGCCGATCGCGAGCCCTGCATGCGCCGGCGTCGCGGCGCGGCTGACCGGCCCCAGTAGCAATCCGTTGCTGCCCACTGCGCTGCCGGCGATCACCGAAGTGACCAGCGAAGCGAACAGCACGGGACCGGCCAGCGACGCGGTGGGCATCGCGGTGCTGGCGGCCAGCACGAGGCTGCCCAGCAGGATGACCCGCATCGGTCCGCTGCGGTCGGCCCACGCGCCGATCATCGCCTGGGAGAGGCCGAGCCCCAGTTGTCCCACCGCCATCGCGAGGCTGATCCATGCGAGGCCGAGCCCGGATGCGGTGTTGAGCGGCGACAGGAACAGCCCGAACACCTGCCGGCCGCCCTGCGCGAGTGCGGTCAGCGCGGCCGCCACGAGCGCGACACGCCAGGCGGCGGCGCTCATGGCGCCCACCGCGCATCGGAGCCGGACGACGCGGCTTTCGCATACGTCAGCGGCGCGAGCGCGGCCCCGGTTCGAGCGGCCTGTTCCGGCGTGGGCAGGCCGAACAGCACCTGGCGCAAGCGTGGTTCCATCTCACGGCGCACGCGCGGCGAGGCTTCGATCAGTTGCTGGTAGCGGACGGAGGCGCGGGCGTGGTCCATGAGGGCTCCTTCGAAGCCGCGCTGTGCGGCGTTGGAGCCAGTCTCGGAAACCCCGGTAACGCCAACGCTGCGCTCGCCCGCCTTCGTGTTGCTGCTTTGTGCTGGTGCACGCGGCGTGTTCCCGCCGTGTAACAGGAAGCGGCGGCGAGGGGCGCCTCCCTAAAATCGTCCGCATGACGCAGCTCACCCGTTTGCTGGTCGTGGACGACGATGTCTCGGTGCGCGGGATGCTGCGCGAGTACATGGACCGGCACGGCTTCGCGGTGAGCGAGGCCGCGTCGGGAACCGAGATGCGCGAGGCACTCGACCGCGAGCTGCCGGACATCGTGCTGCTGGACGTGAAGATGCCGGGCGAGGACGGCCTGTCGCTCGCGCGCTTCCTGCGCGAGCGCTACGACGTCGGCATCATCATGGTGACGGCGTCCAGCGACGTCGTTGACCGCGTGGTCGGGCTGGAAGTCGGCGCCGACGACTACGTCCCCAAGCCCTTCGATCCGCGCGAACTGCTCGCGCGCGTCAAGAGCGTGCTGCGGCGGATCCAGGCCAAGCCCGACACGGCGGCGGCGCCTGCGCCGAATGCGCCGGCGGCCGAGCCCGCGCGGCAGGCCGTCGGCCGCTGCATGCTCGACCTGGACGCGCGCCGCCTGTTCGACCAGGACGGGGGCGAGCTGCCGCTGACGGGGATGGAGTTCGACCTGCTCAAGGTGTTCCTGGCCAATGCCAACCGGGTGCTCTCGCGCGACCAGCTGCTGCTGAACACGCGCAACCGCGAATGGGAGCCGTTCGACCGCTCGATCGACATCCGCATCGCGCGGCTGCGCCGCAAGATCGAGCCGGATCCGGCCGGCGAGCCGCGTTTCATCCGCACGGTGCGCAACGCGGGCTACGTCTTCGTGCCTGACGGGCGCTGACCGGGACCGCGGCGAGCTGCTTCGCCTGCGGCCCCCATGCACCGGAACAACTCCGACCGTGATCACTGCACGGATTGCGGGAGAACGGCGCTTGCTCCAGCGCGTCGCGCGTAACTGAGCCTTCCGCACCGTACGATCCCGCGCTCAGGCACATCAGGGGACGGAGCGCGCATTGGACGTGGACGACTGCTACCGGGAACTCGGCGTCGCGCCGGGGTCGAGCGACGCCGAGGTGAAGGCCGCCTGGCGCCGCCTGGCCGCGCGCTGGCACCCTGACCGCAACGACAGCCCCGATGCGCTCCGCAAGATCCAGCGCATCAACCGGGCGCTGGAGGAGATCCGCCGGTCCAAGCAGGCGGCCACGGAGGAAGAAGACGAGCAGCCCGCCCCGCAGCACGAGGCGCCCGTGGAGCACACGGTCGACCTGTCGCTGGAGGAGGTGGCCGGCGGCTGCGTGCGTGAGCTGCGGGGCGAGGTGGTCGACGAGTGCGCCGACTGCGCAGGCACGGGCCTGCAACCCCATCCCACGGCCTGCCCCGAATGCGATGGAACGGGGCGCGTGCGGCAGGCTCTCTGGTTCGCCTGGATGTCGCCGACCACCGAATGCGGCGCCTGCCGCGGGCTCGGGAGCACGCGCCAGGGCTGCAGGGCCTGCGACGCGAGCGGCAAGGCGCCCGCGAGGAAGTACCGCTGCCGCGTCGAGCTGCCGCCGGGCCTGCGGGGCGGCAGCGTGCTCAACGTGTCGGCCCGGGTGCAGGGCAGGGGACAGCAGGGGCGGCCTCTGCCGCTGCGCGTGCACGTGCAGTTGAAGGCGCACGAGTTCTTCCACGTCCAGCCCGACGGGACGCTGACGTGCGAGCTGCCCGTCGATGGCTTCGCCTGGATCGCCGGCCGCTGGATCGACGTGCCGACGCCGCGAGGGCTGCAGCAGATGCGGCTGCGGCGGGGAACCCTGAACTACCGCATCAAAGGGGCCGGGCTGCCCTGGCAGGACGCGGCGGAATGTGGGGATTGCATCGTCACCGTCGTCCCGCTGTTCCCGCAGGAGTTCAGTCCGCAGCAGGAGGCCGCCATCGACCGCCTGGTGGCCGGCAACACCGGGGCGGCCGGCACGGAAGCGGGCGATCGCATGGCCGCCTGGAAGCGTCGATTGACGAGCTGGCGGGCCAGGATCGGCGGCGCGACGGCGCAGCCTTGACCGTCGGTCATCGGCCGCCGGGCGCGACCCCGCGCCGGCGTCGCCGGTAGCAGAATCGCTGCGCGCTCCGGCGATGGACTTGTCCAGCTGCCTGCGGGCGCTGGACCGCCCCAGAAAGGAGTGGAACCATGTTCCGTCGCGCCCTGATCTCCAGCGCCGTGGTGCTCGCCGCCTGCGGCACCCCGCCTGCGCCGCCGACGCAGGCGACCGTCGACGCGCATGTCGCACGAGCCCGCGAGCTGGCGGGCACCGACCTGCAGTTCCTGATGCCCGTGTGCCAGCCGCAGCCCGCGCAGCGCGCCGCACCGGGCGACCCGGCCATCGAGCAGATGCTGCAGCGCCAGATCGCCCGGCCCGCGCCGGAGCCGGCCCAGGTGTTCGACAACCTCTACTACGTGGGATCGGCCTGGGTCAGTGCGTGGGTGATCAAGACCAGCCAGGGGCTGATCCTGATCGACGCCTTGAACAACGCGCTCGAAGCCGGCGGCCTGATCGAGAACGGGATGCGCAAGCTCGGGCTGGACCCGGCGCAGATCAAGTACCTGGTGGTCACCCACGGACACGGCGACCACTACGGCGGCGCGAACATGCTGGTGGAGAAATACAAGATGCGCGTCGTCGCCAGCGCGCTCGACTGGCAGATGATGGAAACCCAGCTGGAATTCGATTCGCCGCAGTGGGGACGACCCCCCAAGCGCGACATGGCGGTCAACGACGGCGACAAGCTCACGCTGGGAGACACCACCATCACGTTCTACGTCACGCCGGGGCATACGCTCGGAACGCTGTCTCCCATGATCGAGGCGAAGGCGGGAGGCCGCACCCACAAGGCCTTGATGTGGGGCGGCACGTCGTTCAACTTCGGCAAGGACTTCGGCCGGCTCGACTCGTACATCGCCCAGACCGAACGCATGCGCGGTGTCGTGAAGCGCGAGCCGGTCGACACCTTCCTGAGCAACCACCCGGGCTGGGATGGAACGGTCGAGAACCTCGCCGCGATCCGGAAGGACCCGAGCGGCCGCAATCCCTATGTGCGCGGGCCCGAGGCCGTCGACCGCGCGCTGCGCACGCTCGGGGAATGCGCGCGGGCGCAGCGGGTGCGGTTCATGCTGGCGTGAGGTCCAGCACGATCGGCTGAGATCAGCCGCTCTTCTTCGCTGCGGAGCGCTCCTGCGGCTGCTGCTCGCCGCTCTTGGCCTGCTTGCTCTGGTTGATGGCCTGGCGCGCTGCCTCGGCGCGTTGCTGCTGGACCGGCTGCTGCCGTTTGCTGTTGTCGCCGTAGCGCGTGCGTTTGCTCATGCGAGGGATCCTTGTCGGTTGGAAAGCGATCGATGCTAGGCCGCGCGCCTGCGCGGGCTAGCTGGGCAATCAACTGTTTCCAGGCCCCCCGGCCCGGGCTACGTATGCTCACCACATGAGCCTTTCCCCCGACATCGTTCGCGCGTTCGCGCCCACCGGCCGCCTGCGCGCTTCCATCAATACCGGCAACCCCATCCTCGCCGCGGCAGATGCCGCAAATGGAGCCAGGGGTGTGTCGGTGGACCTGGCCCGCGGCTTCGCCACGATGCTCGGTGTCGAGCTGGAACTGGTCGTGTTCGAGACAGCCGGCAAGTCGGTGGATGCCGTGACGCAGGAGCAGGCGGACATCGGCTTCTTCGCCATCGACCCGAAGCGCGGCGAAGGCATCCGCTTCACTGCGCCCTATGTGCTGATCGAGGGCTGCTATGCGGTGCGCGAGGACTCGCCACTGACATCGAACGAGGAGGTGGACCGGCCCGGCACCACCGTGGTTGTCGGCAAGGGCAGTGCGTACGACCTGTTCCTCTCGCGCGAGTTGAAGCAGGCGACGATCCTGCACGCACCCAGTTCGCCTGCGGTGGTCGAGCAGTTCCTGCAGCAGGGCGCGGATGTCGCAGCGGGCGTGAAGCAGCAGCTCGAGGCGGACGCGCTCCGTCTGGGCGGCATGCGCCTGCTGCCCGGCCGCTTCATGGTGATCCAGCAGGCGATGGGCTGCCCCCGCAGCCGCGGCGAGGCCGCCGCCGCGGTGCTCGCCGCCTATGTGGAAGAGGCCAAGGCCGGCGGCGAAGTCGCAGCCGCCTTGCAACGGCACGGGATCACGGGCGCGGCCGTGGCACCCGCGGCACGCTGAGGGCCGACAACGCGAAGGCCAGCCTCGCCCCCACCTCGGCGTTGTGCTTCACCAGCGCGATGTTCGTGGCGAGGCTGCGCCCTCCCGTCAGCGACTTGATGCGCGACAGCACGAACGGCGTCACAGCCTTTCCCGTGATGCCCTGCGCGCTGGCTTCATCCAGCGCTTGCTGCGTCAACGCATCGATCTCTTGCGCGGGCATGGCCGCTTCTTCGGGAACCGGCACGCTGATCACCACGCCGCCCGCCAGGCCCAGGTCCCATTTGCTGCGGATGAAGCGCGCCTGCTCCGCTGCGTCATCGATCCGGTAGTCCGCAGGGTGGCCGCTGTCGCGCGTGTAGAACGCCGCGAAGTTGTCCTGCCCGCAACCGAGGACCGGCACGCCGTGCGTTTCGAGATATTCGAGCGTCAGGCCGATGTCCAGGATCGACTTGGCGCCCGCGCAGACGACCGCCACCGACGTCCTGGCCAGCTCCTGCAGGTCCGCCGAGATGTCGAAGGTCTGCTGCGCGCCGCGGTGCACTCCGCCGATCCCGCCGGTGACGAAGACCTCGATGCCGGCAAGCGCTGCGCAGATCATCGTGCCGGCGACTGTGGTGGCGCCAAGTGCGCCGCTGGCGAGCACGGCCGGCAGGTCGCGCCGGCTGACCTTCGCTGCCCGGCCCGAGCGGCCCAGCAGCTCCAGCTCCTCGTCGGACAGGCCGATGCGGATGCGCCCGCCGATGACGGCGATGGTGGCCGGCTCCGCGCCCATCCCGCGGATCAGCGCCTCCACCTCGCGCGCGGTGCGTACGTTCTCCGGGTACGGCATGCCGTGCGCGATGATGGTCGATTCCAGCGCCACGAGCGGCCGGCCCTCGGCCTGTGCGGCAGCGACAGGCGCGCTGCGGACCAACCAGGATTCGGCGAGGGGAGAGGTCATTTATCGGGGGCACCCGGGCGCGGAAGAATGCATCCGGCCGGCACCGTCACCTTACCCCCAGAGCGACCTGGCCAGCAGCATGCCGGCGAATCCCGCCGGCATCGACAGCACGGTCGACAGGCCGATCACCTGCCCCAGCTGCGAACCGGCATACGCATTGTGGATGTGGCCCAGTGCGGCGAGGAGGCCGTAGGTGGCGCCCAGCGTGAGGAAGAGGAAGCCCAGGAAATCGGCGTGGATGACGCCGGCGGCCACGCCTCCGAGGAAGCCACCCAAGCCCATCACGAACGACGGGTGCCCCACTGGCTTTCGATGAACCATGTCAATGACGCTTCCAAGCGCTCAAGTCTTCACCAGTTTGCGGGCGGGCGTGGGTGTGGAAAGGGCATTTGTGATCTGTCACATCCGGATTCCTGGGAAGGCTCCCCTGAAATGGGTAGTCGTTTCGGGCTAACTCGTTTTCCTGCTTCGTGCGGCCGAGCCTGCACCGCTGCGCGAGATGGCCATGCACGACTGCGCGTGCATGGCCAGGCCGCGGTGCAACGGTGCGGCCGACGCCGGCGGGGCGTTCAGCGATCCGATTCGGCAAGGATCATGCCGCTCCTGCGCGGCTGCATGGCCGCGATGTAGGACGACCCGCTGTCTTCACCGGTGAACGCCTTCACTTCGCCGCGGGAGGCGAGGTACTCGTCCCGGACCTGCGCGCGGGTGAGGCTGCTCTTGAACGGTGCGCGGTTCATCTCCATCGGGCCCCCTTCGCCATGGGCCATCCGGATCTGCTCGGCCTTGCCCAGGACCTCGGCCCGCACTTCCGCGCGGCTCTTGGTGCTGACGAAGGGCGTCGGGTCGATCGTGATGTCGTCGGCATACGCGACGCTGCTCATTGCGGCGAGCGCGAGTGCGGCGGCGGCGGTGCCGGTGAAGATCAGGCTGGATTGGACATTGCGGTTCATGAAGTTCTCCTTCGAGCGGCGGGCTGTATCCCGGACGGTGGCGGGCCGCTCAATGCCCGCCTGTCCTGCCTTGGTGTGCATCACCGAGGGCGGCGAAGTATGGAAGTCCCCTTCCGATCCGCAATGCCACCGATGTCCAACCAGATGGCAGGCCTGCATCGTCGAAGGTTTAGCGGGCGGGAAATCTTGCAAGCTGCGCCCGCGATCGGCCGGCGGTTTAGTGCGGCGACTAAACCGGTTCAGCTGATCGGGCCGAACGTTTAGTTGTCATCCGGTGCGCGATGCCTATAGTGGTCGTGGCCCCTGACGGGCCCGAGGCTCGCGATGCACATCCTGATCGTCGACGACCATCCGCTCTTTCGTGAAGGGCTGAAGACGCTCCTCACGGCACTGGAGCCGGGTGTCCGCATCTCGGACGCGGGCAGCGTGGCCGAAGCGGTCGCGGTGCCGCCCGAGGATTCGCCCGAGCTGATCCTGCTCGACATGAACCTCCCGGGGACGAGCCGGCTGGAAGCATTGCGGCAGGTCAAGGCCGCGCACGAGGGCGCATCGGTGGTGGTGGTCTCCGGCGACGAGGATCCGCTGCTGATTCGCAGCGCCGTCGATGCGGGTGCGGCCGGCTACATCCCGAAGACCACCGATGCTTCGCTGACCATCCAGGCGCTGCGACTGGTGCTCGCGAACGGCATCTATCTCCCGCGTGCCGCATTGACGGCGGCAGGTCCCGCCGCTGCTCCCGCGCAGCCGTCGAAGACTGGAGGCGCCCCCGAGTTCAGCGGCCGCCAGCTCGCCGTGCTGAAGTGCCTCTTGCAGGGCAAGGCGAACAAGGTGATCGCGCGCGAGCTCAGCATCGCGGAGGGCACGGTGAAGGCCCACCTGTGGTCGATCTACCAGGCGCTGGGCGTCAACTCGCGGGCACAGGCCATGTACCGCGTGCATGAGCTGCACATCTTCGACGGCGTGCCGGCCTGAGCCTGCCATGGAACCCCGCCCCGCCACCGAACGCATCGGTCCCGAGCTCGCCCAGGAGCTGATCGAGCTGTTCGCGCGCGAGGCGCGGCGCGTTCCCGTACCGGTGTTCCTGTCCTCCCTGCTGCTCGCTTCCATCGCCTGGAACCAGCTCGGCGGCTCGCTTCCGTGGGTCTGGCTCGCGGCGGTGGCGATCGTGCTGGCCCTGCGCTGGAAGGTACTGGGCGGCCTGCCCTCGTCTTCGCTGGGACTGCACGACAAGCTGCGCATCGCGGTCCTGATGAGCGCGCTCAACGGAGTGGTGCAGGGCACATCGATCGGTTTCGGCGTGGCGCTCGACACGCCCGAGCGTGCGGTGCAGTCGATTCTCCTGCTGACCCTGTGCGCCGGTTCGGTCGCGACCACGGGCGGATACCGGCCGGTGTTCGTGGCGTTCGTCGCGCCGACCCTCCTGCTGCTGAGCGTCATGTGGGCCGTCGGCGCGCCGGGCGCCTCGCACCCGTGGGTCGAATACTTCATCGCCTCGCTGGTGCTCGTGTACGGCATGCTGATGCTCCAGCTGGCCAACGACACGTTCCGCCTGCTGAAGGAATCGTTCCACATCCGCCAGGAGCAGGTGGTGCTCAACCGCCAGCTTCGCGCGGCGCTCGACGACGCCGAAGCGGCCAATCGCGCGAAGACGCGCTTCCTCGCCTCCGCCAGCCATGACCTGCGGCAGCCGATGCATACGCTGTCGCTGTTCGGCGCGGCATTGACGATGCGGCCGCTGGACGAAGCGACGCGGCAGATCGCGATCCACATGGACACCGCGCTGCAGGCGCTCAGCGCGCAGATCGACGCGCTGCTCGACGTGTCCAAGCTGGATGCGGGCGTGGTGCCGGTCAACCGCACGACCTTCTCGCTCTCCACGTTCCTGGCGCACCTGCACACCGAATACGTGGAGATGGCCGGCGCGAAACGGCTGGCCCTCAAGATGCACTGTCCGCCCGATGCCACGTGCTGCACCGACGAAGTCCTGTTCGCCCGCATCGTGCGCAACCTCGTGGAGAACGCGATCAAGTACACGCCGGCAGGCGAAGTGGGGGTTCGCGTCTCGGGCGGGGACGCCGAGCACCTGGTGATCACCGTGGAGGACACGGGCATCGGCATCCCCGAGGCCGAGCATCAACGCGTGTTCGAGGAGTTCTACCAGCTGCACAACCCGGAGCGGGATCGCTCCCGCGGGCTCGGGCTGGGGCTTTCGATCGTCCGCCGCCTGGCGGAGCTGCTGGACCTCACCATCGACCTGCGCTCGTCTCCCGGGATCGGGACGCGGTTCGACATCGAGGTCCCCAGGGGACGGCCCGCGGTCGCAGTCTCACCGGATCCGGGCCCGGCGGACGCATCGCATCCCGACTCGTCGCTGGCCGGCACGCAGGTGCTGGTGCTGGACGACGAAGAGGCCGTGCGGCAGGGCATGGAAACCTTGCTGCAGGCCTATGGCTGCGACGTGCGGCTGGCCGGATGCATCGAGGAAGCCGTCACCCAGTGCCGGTCCATGCGGCCCGACATCCTGCTGGTCGACCTGAGGCTCAGGGGGGAGGAGAGCGGGATCACGGCCATCGAGCAGCTGCGCTCGTTGCACCCCGGGGTGCCGGCCATCCTGATCAGCGGGGATACCGCTCCCGACCGCATCAAGGATGCGCACGAGGAGGGCATCGCGCTGCTGCACAAACCCGTGTCGCCGCAGGCGCTGCACCAGGCGATCACGCGCGAAGTCAAACCAAGGAGCAGACCCGATGAGCGACCCATCATCGCCCGCCAGGAAGGGCACGCCTGAAGAGCGGGCGACGCGCTGGCTGGCGCAAGGTTTCGAGACGCTGGTCGCTTCGCTGGAGGGCGATCCGCAGCGCACGGCGCAGGGCATCGACTTCGATGTCGTGGTCGTGGGCACCGGTTATGGCGGCGCGGTGGCCGCCGCGGAGCTTGCGAAGACGCGCGGGAGCAGGCGCATCTGCGTGCTGGAGCGCGGCAACGAGCACCTGCCCGGCTCGTTCCCTTCCCGCATGGCCGATCTGCCGGGACACGTGCGCTTCTCGAAGAAGGACACGCGGCACGCGCGCGGCCGGCGCGACGGCCTCTTCGACGTGCGCATCGGCGAGGACCTCTGCGCCGTGGTCGGCAACGGCCTGGGCGGCGGTTCCTTGATCAATGCCGGTGTGATGGCGCTGCCGGACAAGGGTGTCTTCGGCTCCGCGCACTGGCCCGCGGCGTTCCACCGGGAGCAGACCGTCGAGGCGCTGTTCGAGCTCGCAGGCGCACTCAAGGATCGCCTCGGCGCGACGCGCACGGTGCAGTCGGTCGACTTCCCCGAGCCGCGCAAGTTCCAGGCGCTGGGCAGCTTCCACGGCGGCGTGAAGGTGGAGCCGCTGCCGATCACGGTGGCGCTGACCGGGGCGAACGAAAAGGATTTCAAGACCCGCGCGGGGGTGCGGGTCGATGCGTGCGTGCGCTGCGGCAACTGTGCGACCGGCTGCAACTACAACGCCAAGGTCTCGCTGGACGTGACGCTGCTGGCGGAAGCCAGGCAGCACGGCGCCGAGCTGTTCACCGGCGCGACGGTCCTCAAGATCGAGAAGGCCCTCGACGCGGGAGGCAAAACCGTGTGGCACCTGCATGTGGTCCACACCGACGAGCCGCTGCGGCGCAGGCATGGCACACCGACGGTCATTCGGGCGCGCCGCGTCGTGCTCGCGGCCGGCACCTTCGGCTCGACCGAGATCCTGCTTCGCTCGCAAGGCGCGGGGCTGCGGCTCTCGCACAAGCTCGGGCACCAGGTGTCGGCCAACGGCGACCTGATCGCGGCCGCCTACGCCGGCAAAGAGGAAGCCAACTGCGCCGCCGACGAAGACGTGGACCCGAGGGGGGTCGCGGACGCGAAGCGCGTCGGCCCGACCATCACCGGCATGCTCGACCTGCGCGCCACCGACGGCATGCTGATCCAGGACCTCGCGGTGCCCGGCCCGCTGCGCTCCTTGCTCGAGCAGAGCGTGACCACGGCTTCCGCGATCCACATGCTGGGCGAAGCGGACGAGCGGCCGCACGGTGCCGAAACGCAGGATGTCTGCGCGGTCGACGATGCGGCGATCCGCAACACGCTGATGGTGGCCATCATCGGCCACGACAGCGCGGACGGCGTGATGAAGCTCAATGCCAGCGGTGCGTGGGACGACGGCGACGGCGCCGCGACGATCCAGTGGCCGACGCTCAGGGACTACCCGCCGCTGCAGGCGCGGCATCGCCGTTTCGAAGAGCTGTTGCGCGCATCCGGCGCCCGCGCGCTGCCCAACCCGATGTGGCAGCTGATGCCCGAGAAGCTGACCGAACTGCTGGGCGGCGAGACCGGCCCGCTGCTGACGGTGCATCCGCTCGGTGGTTGTCCGATGGGGGACGACGCTGCTTCCGGCGTCGTCGACGAATGGGGCCGCGTCTTCGACGCGGCGCCGCGGAAGGATCTGAAGGAGCAGAAGGAGCAAATGGAGGAGGCCGCCCTGCACGAGGGGCTGGTGGTCCTCGACGGCTCCATCATTCCCGCGTCGCTGGGCATCAACCCGGCATTGACCATCGCCGGCGTGGCGCTGCGAGCGGTCGGGCAACTGCGAACGCAGTGGGGTTACACGGAGGGCGCCCCCCGACTCGAGATCGGCAGCCGGCCGTGGTTCAAGACGCCTGGAATGGTGGAGCCGTCGAAGGACACCCTGATCGAAGTGCTCGAACGCCTGTCGGGCCCCGTGCCGATCCGGGGGATCGATGGCCCCGGCAGCGCGGCCGCGCACGTCGAACTGACAATGCGCTTCGACCCGATCGCCACCCGGGACCTGGCGTCAGGAACTGCGGCCGCCACGCTGCGACTGCAGCCGGCCCACGGCCGCCTGCGCATCTTCGCGGAGCCGCCGCCGGAGGACACGGAGCCGGCGGACGAGGCCGCGCTCCTGGTCGCGACGGTGAAGGGCTCCCTGCGGGCGTTCAGCCACAAGCAGACCTCGCCCGCGGCGAGGCGCTGGCAAGGGCTGTGGGCCTGGTTCCGCAACCGCGGTCTTCGCGACTCCGTGCTGTGGGTCATCGATCGATGGAAGGGCAAGGCCCCGGAGAACGACAAGGGGTTCCTGCAGGAGGCGATGGAGCGCGGCAGGAGCCTGTGGGCGCTGAGCTCGCGCGCCGGTGGCACCCGCCTGCTCGAATACGACCTCGTGGTCGAGAGCGTCCTGGCTTCGAAGCTGCCGGCCTATATCCAGCGATCGATCGAGGGCGCGGCCATCCAGGGACGCAAGGAACTGACCTACTCGCGGCGCGCGAATCCCTGGCGGCAGTTGTCGCAGGTGTCGCTGACGGCGTTCCCGCGTGCTCGCAAGGCGGGCGCCGTCCTCGAGCTGGACACCGGCTACCTGGCGCGCCAGAAAACCCCTCTGTTCAGGATCGTGCAGCAGCAGGACCACGTGAAGGCGCTGGTCGATGTCGCGGCGCTCGGCCTTTATCTCACCCGGATGCTGATCCAGATCCACGCGTGGAGCTTCAGGTTGCCGGACGAACCGCAGCCGCGCGACATCCAGCGGCTCCCGGGCTACGTGCCGGGTCTTCCGCCGCCGCAGGTCCACGAGTTCCCGGTCAGCCGACCGCGCAACGGCAAGCCCGTGATGGTGCGGCTGACGCACTACCCGTACTCGCAATCGAGGCGGGCACGCGCGATGCGGGCCAACCCCGCCGCGCAGGAGGCGATCCTGACGCCGATCCTGCTCATCCACGGCTACAGCGCGAGCGGCACGACATTCGCGCACCACTCGGTGCGGCCCAACGTGGCCTCGTCGCTCTGGGACCGCGGCCGCGACGTCTGGATCGCCGACCTGCGCACCAGCGCGGGCATGCCGCATGCGAGGGAGCCGTGGGCTTTCGAGCAGGTCGGGTACGCGGACATTCCGGTCGCGGTGCACAAGGTCTGCGCGATGACCGGCGTCCCGAAGATCGACGTGTTCGCGCACTGCATGGGCTCGGCGATGCTGGGCATGGCGCTCCTGGGGACCGAGTCCGATCGAGAGCGCTTCCTGCCGCTGCGGCGCGACCTGCCGAACCGGATCCGGCGCCTGGTGATGTCGCAGGTGGCGCCCGCGGTGGTGTTCACGCCGGCCAATACGTTCCGGGCGTATGCCATGCAGTACCTGCGGCATTTCCTGCCGCTGCACGACTACGAGTTCCGGCCCGCCGGCAGGCATTCGCACAAGGACCGGCTGATCGATCGCTTCCTGGCCACCTTGCCCTACCCGGAAGAGGAGTTCGACCGCGAGAACCCGTTCTGGCCGCCCTGGCGCCGCACGCCGTGGGTCGGCACGCGACACCGCATGGACGCGCTCTACGGCCGCGATTTCAACGTCAACAACCTGTCGTCGCGGATGCTGGAGTACATCGACGATCACTTCGGCCCGCTGAGCATCGAAACCGTGTCGCAGGCGGTGCACTTCGCGCGCCTGCGTGCGATCACCACGAGGAAGGGCTTCAACGACTTCGTCCGGCCGGACCGCCTGCGCGAGAAGCTGCGCTTCCCCATCATGCATGTGCACGGCCGCCAGAACGGCCTGGCGTCGAACCGCACGCCGGCGCATTTCCGCAAGGTGCTGACGGACAGCGACGCGCGTTTCGAGAGCGACCGCGCCTTCCTGCCGAAGCTCTACGACGCAGGGCACCAGGACCTGCTGATCGGCGCGCCCGCCGAGGCGATGTTCAGGGACATGAACGCGTACCTCGAGGCGCCCTTCGCTCCCGTCGTCCCGGAGCAGACGGGCATCAGGATCACCTTTTCGGCCTGCATCCCGGCCTTCGGGGTGCGTGCGCCGCAACCGCTTGCAGGCAGCGATCGTTGCTCGCTCGGTGACGAGGGGGCGAGTGGCGCTCCGGTGGCCGCTCTGCTGATCCCCGTCGCGCAGCATGAGGGCGGCTATCTGCCGCTCGACGACAACGGGCGGCCGGTGAAGGCGGCGGAAGATGAACTGGTCCGGCTCGTGGCTTGGAGGGCGCTCAAGCCGGTGTCGCCGGAGGAACTGGCGACGCGCTACACCTTCGAGCTCGATGGCTACGCGCTGCCGCAGGGCGCATGCGGGGTCCTCGTGCTCGTGCTCTACAACATGTCGGCGGCGCTGCAGCCCGGCGTCGATCGCTTCAACTCCGACCTGGCCGGCCGGGTCGCCGAGAAGGCGAAGGGCAAGGGCGGCCACGGACTCGCGAGCCTCGCGGCGATGGCCGCCGATCCCAAGGGCGTGACCCTGCCCGGCATCGAGGCCTCGGCGGACCTGGCCGGCAGGATCGCGCGGGAGATGGCGAAGTCCGTGCGGCGCACGCTCGAGGGCGCCGCGAGCGTCGAGCTCGGGCTGGGCATCCTGAACCTGCAACGGCGCGAAGCGCTGCAGGCGCCGTCCTCCACGAGATGCTTCGCGCTGGCCAGCTGCCAGTATCCCGGCGACATCCTGGATCGAACACCTCCCCGTACGCCGGAGGATGCACCGGCAGGCCCCAGCGACGCTTCGTATCTGCGGCTGCTGGCCTTGCTCGAAGGCAGGCGGGCAGGAAAGGCGCCGCTGCCGATCCCCGAATTCCTCGTGCTGACCGGTGACCAGATCTACGCCGATGCGACGGCGGGTCTCTTCGACGCACGGCGCCTCGACGATCGCTACCGCATCTCCTACGAGGCGTTCTTCGGGGCGCGCGGTCCGAGGGCGGTGCTGTCGCGCCTTCCGGCGGTGATGCAGCCCGATGACCACGAGATCGGCGACAACTGGGAGCCCGACCCGGACGGCGCGTTCGAACGGCAGGAAACGGAGCGCCTGAGACAGAAGGGCATCCGCGAGTTCCTTCGCAACCAGTGGGACGAGGATTGCGACGGCGGTGCGACCGTCAAGCTGTGGCGCCAGGCGCCCGCCGGCGGATTCGAATTCTTCTGGTCGGATGCGAGGACGGCGCGCACTCCGCGCACCGCGGCGACGGTGGGCAGCGCGAGCATGCTGGGCGAGGAGCAGACCGCCGCGCTCGACAAGTGGCTGGCCGACAGGAGCGTCGAGGGCCCGCGCTTCTTCGTCTCCGCGCCGATGGTGCTTCCGCGCCATCTGCAGACCCGCGGGGCCGCCACTGCGTCGGCCATCCGTTCGGACGCGTGGGATGGTTTCCCGGCCTCGCTGCACCGGCTGCTGGCCAGGGTGTACGAGCGCGGCACCGGCGACGTCGTGTTCCTGTCGGGGGATGCGCATGTCTCGAACGTCGCCCGCATCGAGATCAGCAAGGTGGGCGCGCCGGGCGTGGTGGTCGCGCATTCGATCCACAGCTCGGCGCTGTATGCGCCGTATCCGTTCGCGAACGGGATCGAAGAGCACTTCGCCGGCAACGAGGTGTTCGAGTTCTCGCACGAGGGAGCGGCCTACCGCTGCAGTGTCGAGACCTCGTTCCCGTCCGTCGGGGACGGGTTCGCGGTGCTGACCGTGGCGACCGAGGGGGCCGGGTGGGCGGTGAACGTGCGCTTCGACCGCGCGGAGGGCACGCCCTTCGATGCGGTGAACAGCTTCGATTTCCGCATCGGCGGTGCGGCGGTGCCCGCGCCGGCGCCGAGCGAAGTTCGCGAGGGCGTGGTCCCGGCCTAGAGGACCTCGTGGACCGAGTAGATCGGGCCGGCCGCCTCGCGCCGGCCCGTGCCCACCGCGATCACTCGATTGAGCCACTGCAGCCGCGGCGCACTCGTCTCGAAGCTCGGCACGATGCGGAAGTAGTAGCTGCGCGGATCCACCGATTCGCCCGCGGCGAGCCGGGCCATCACTTCCGCGGGACCGTGTCGCAGGCCGCGATAGGCCATGTGGACCAGTTCGCCCTGGTCGGTGCGCAGCTGCAGGCGCGCGTCGAGCGCGAGCACGCCGTCGGAGCGCAGCAGGATCCAGTCGCCCCCTGCCGAGCCGAGCACTTCGCCCTTGAGGCGCTCGCCCTCGAACACGCCGCCTGCGACCGTGGAGACCCGGCGGCGCCCGGCGGGCGTGTCGCCCAGGTCCACGATCTCGGGGACCGAAAGGCGCAGGTCGAACAGGGGTCGCGTTTCGATGTTCAAGGCATCCCTCCTTCGGCGATGGGCCGCGGCCGACTACTGTAGCCGGGGCGCGAATGGATGACCTGCTCGCCGCTTGCCGGCGCGGCAGGCCCGTCGTCGCCGGCGCCAGGTCCTTTCTCCGGTGGCGCGGCCAGGATGGCCGGCGGCCCGGAGACTGGCTCCTGCGCCAGCAGGAGCCAGGCCGTGATGGCCGTGTCCATTCCCGGCGGAGATCAGTCCGGCCGGATCGCGCGCGCCTTGATCACGGCGCCGTAGCGGTCGCTGTCGGCGGTCATCGAAGCGCGGAACTCCGCCGGCGTGCCGGACGCGGGTTCGGCGCCGATGGCGCGGATCTGCTGCGCGACCTGCGGGGTGGCCAGGATCTTGTTGACCTCGGCATTGAGCCGGTCGACGATCTCCGGCGGCGTGCCGGCGGGGGCGAAGAGGCCATGCGTGGTGCCGGCGTCGAAGCCCTTCAGGCCCAGTTCGTCCATCGTGGGCGTCTCGGGGAACTGGCTGGAGCGCTTCTTCCCCGCCGTCGCCAGCAGGCGCAGCTTGCCGCTCTTGATGTGCGTGACCGAGGCTCCGGAATCGAACGAGTAGTTCACGTTGCCGGCCAGCAGGTCCTGCAGCGCCGGCGTGGTGCCGCGGTAGGGGATGTGCACGGTGTGCAGGCCCGCCATCGCCTTCATCATCTCGCCCGCGATGTGGGGCGAGGTGCCGTTGCCCGCGCTCGAATAGCTCAGCTTGCCGGGGTTGGCCTTCGCGTACTTCACGAACTCGGGGAAGCTGGCGTACGGCTGGTCATTGCGCGTCACGAGGAAGATGTCGATGCGCCCGATGCCCGCGACCGGCACGAAGTCCTTGAAGGGATCGAAGTTCATCTTCGGCATCATGTGCGGCACCATCGTGAACGAGCTGCCCGCCGAGACCAGCAGCGTGTAGCCGTCCGGCGCCGACTTGGCCACCGCCTCGGCGCCGATCAGGCCGCTGGCGCCCGCGCGGTTGTCGATCACCACGGGCTGGCCGAGGGCCTGCGACAGCGGCGTGCCGATCGCGCGCGCCACCACGTCGGGCGAGCTGCCCGGCGGGAAGTTGACGATCAGGCGGATCGGCTTGGCTGGCCACGCTTGCGCCATCGCGGTCGCGGGCGCGAGGGCTGCGAACGAAGCGGCGCAGGCCAGCGCGGCCGCCTGCAGCGTGAAGCGGCGGCGGGACCCAGCCTGCCGCGGAGTGGTTTCGAAAGACATGGAACTGCTCCTCATGGAATGGTTGGACGAAGAGAAGCCGCCGGTGAGAGCGGCGCAAGAACATTTGGCGGAATGCCGCAAGACCCCGTTCGCCTACGAAGCGATGCCGATGCTCGCCGCCACGGATTTCCATGGCGCGACGTCGGCGTACTTGCTGCGCATGTCGAACAGGTTGGCTTCGTGCGGACCGATGGCGCGGTCGCCGACGCAGTCTTCGACGACCACGGGGCGGAACCCCCACGACATCGCGTCCACCACGCTGGCGCGCACGCACCCGCTGGTGGTGCACCCGGCCACGAGGAGGGTGCGAACGCCGCGTGCGGTGAGCCAGGGCGCCAGCTGCGTGCCGAAGAACGCCGACGGCGCGGTCTTGCGCACGACGAGTTCGCCGGCGCGCGGCGCGAGCTGCGGCACGAACTGGCTGGCCGCGGCATCCTCGTGCAGCACGCGCATGCCGGGGATCTTTTCGCTGAACACGTTGTGGTCGCTCGCGTCGTCCGCGTACACGATGCGGCTGTGAGCCACCGGCCAGCCCTGCGATCGCGCGGCGGCCAGCAGCGCAACGCTGGCTTCGATCGCCTGCGGGATGTTGCCGCCGCCCAGTTGCGCCGGATCCGCGAAGCCCTGGACGAAATCGACCAGGAGCAGCCCGTAGGGCGGCTGCCGTCCGATCGAGCCGCCGAGGCCCTGGCGCGCGTAGACCTCCACGTCCTTGTCGCGCGCGCTCATGCGGCTGCTCCCTGCACCAGCAGTTCGTCGCAGACCCGGCCTTCGCGGACCACGACCAGGTCGTCCAGCATCACCGTGCACTTGCGCATCGGAATGTCGATGTGGCAGGCCGTCGTGCGGCTGCCGCCCACCTCGTTGTTCGGCCCCATGGACCAGAGGAAATTGCCGTCGAAAGCGCGCGCATCCATGCCGATGCTCGCCTCGCGGTCGTAAAGGCCCAGCGTGCTCCAGCGGGCGCGCTTCTGCAGGCCCCATCCGATATGCGAGAGCGCATAGGCCTCCGGGTCGCCGAAGGACTCGACGTAGTCGCGCAGCAGTTCGGCATCCAGCCCGCCCTCGATCGAGCGCACGTAGCCGGCTTCGACGCGCAGCTTCACCGGCTCCTGGACGTAGCACTTCTGCGGCAGCAGGATGTCGCCGCGATCGAGCACCACCGTCCCGTGGCTGCCGCCCTCGTCCGGCCAGGTCAGGATGAACCCGCTCGGCCAGTGGTCCCAGCGGCCCGGCTGGTCGACCAGGCCGTACTCCTGGACGACCGGGTACTGGCCCACCGCGCAGGTGAGGTCGGTTCCGGCGGCCGACCGGATGCGCATCGTCCGCTTGCCCTCGAACAGCCGCGCCGCGGCCGCGACGCGCTCCTTGTCGGCGCGCGTGGGCACCATGCGCACCAGCACCTCGGGAGGTTCGACGGCCAGCAGGATGCGGGTGCCGGACGACAGGATGTCGTGCTGCTCGGGCGAGAACAGCAGCGTCATCAGGTCCAGCACGTAGTCGCTCGCCTTCAACGCCGCGATCGCAGGGCGGTTGCCGGTCAGGGGCGTCGTGCCCAGGTAGGCGAGCGGGTCGCGGCTGAGGGATTTCTCCGCGTTGACCGCGGACAGGTCCAGGCGGCTCACGCAGGCGCCGCGCGCGCTCGCGGCCGCAACGGCACAACGCAGCGTCTGCGGGTGCGTGGCGTCGCTGGTGAGCACCGTCACCATCTGGCCTTCCTTGAGGCCGGACAGCGACAGCACCTGCTCCCAGGCGCGGATCAGGTCGGAATCACTGACGGCCATGGCCGGCTCCTTCGAAGATGCAGCCCAGGTGCTCGCCGAGCAGGCGGAAGAAACCTTCCTCGTCGTCCCAGGGGATCATGTGGCCCGCGTTCGCGGCGGTGGATTGCTCCAGCCCCGGCGCGAGCCTGGCGATCTCCGCCAGGTCGTCCGGCAGGATCACTCCGCCGCGGCCGGCGGCCATCAGCAGGCCCGGCACCCGCAGCCGGGGCAGGTCGGCGTGGATGTCGTCCTCGTGGAAGCCGTGGTACGCCTGCACCACCGCGGCCTCGTCGCAGGTGTGCAGCCACTCGGCGCGCAGGCGCAGTTGCTCCTCGCTCCAGGTGGGCGAGAAGCGGCGCAGCCCTTCGGCATCGGTGCCCTGGCAGGCCAGGCGGATGGAATCGACGTACCAGGACAGCGGCGCCGGATAGGCGCGGCGTCCCGGTCCGGTCACGGGCGGGTCCACCAGCAGCAGGTGGCCGAACCGCTCGGGGTTGCGAGCCGCCGCGCGGATCGCGACGCGGGCGCCCATGGAATGACCCAGCACGATGGCTTCGCGCCACTGCAGCACTTCGAGCAGGGCGGTCACGTCGGCGGCCATGCTGTCCAGGCCGGCATCGAGGCCGGCGCGGCTTTCGGAAAGGCCGCGGCCGCGGAAGTCGAGCACGTGCACGTCGTAGTGCTGCGCCAGGCGCTCCGCCACGAAGCCCCAGGTGATCGCCGGGCTGGTGATGCCGGGCAGTACCAGCAGCCGCTTGCCCTCGCCGCCGTAGCGCAGCAGGTGCAGGCGCACGCCGTTGGCGCGCACGTTGTAGCCGTGGCAGTAGCGGCTCATGACGCGAGCGCCTCCGTGCGGGCGTAGGCGCCGGAGAGCAGCGCACCGGCGTTCGGCACCAGGGGCTTCAGGCCGAGCGAAGTGAGCATGCTGTGCACCGTGCACACCGCGGCCGAGACGACCGGCAGGCCGATGCGGTCCTGCACCGGCTGGATCGAGGCCAGCGAAGGCATCTGCACGCAGGCCGACAGCACCACGGCGTCGCAGTTGGCGGTGTTCAGCTTCTTCGACAGCTCGATCGGCGCGCGCGGGTCGCGGGCGCCGACCGCCAGGTTGTCCTGGATCTCCAGCGACACCGCGTCCTGCACCTCGAACCCCTCATGCTCGATGTAGTCGACGACCAGCGCGGTCAGCGGCTTCATGTACGGCGTGAGGACGGCGATCTTGCGCGCGCCCAGCGTCTTCAGGCCGTCGATCAGCGCGCCGGCGCTGGTGACCACCGGAGCCGGGGCGCCGTTCTCCAGCGTGAGGGCGTGCAGGCGCTGCTCGGACTGGCGGTGGTAGCCCCGGCCCATGCTCATGATCGCCACCAGGCAGGCGTAGCCCAGGACGTCCACGCGCGCGTCGGACAGCTCGAGCGCGCAGCGGCCGGAGTCGCCGTCCATCCTGGCCAGCTCCTCCTTCGTCACGTGCTTCATGCGCATGCGCGAGGAATGGAAGGTGAAGCGCTCGGCTTCCACCGCCTCGCGGGCGCGCAGCATGGTCGGGATCTCCGTCTCCATGGTGGTGTTGGAGCTGGGCACGATCTGCCCGATGCGGAAGGTCTTCATCGCGGTGCTCCTCAGGCGGCCAGCGGGGTGTCGAAGCGGGCGGTGCAGGACACCGCGTCGTACTCGTAGATCCACTCGGCGCGGATGCCCACGGCGTTGGGATTGCGGGCCTGCTCGCGCTGAAACGCCAGATCGCGCTCGCGCTGCTCCTCGGGCGAGGACAGGTGGTAGGTGCGGCCGCGTTCGCGCGCCTGCAGCTGCACGCGGCTGGTGCGCGGGCGGCGCTCGGCTTCGTAGGCGGCCAGCGCGGCCGGCACGTCGCCGCGGAAGTGGTCGAGCGCGCAGGCGAGCACGTAGCCGTCCTCGACGGCCATCGCCGCGCCCTGCGACAGGAAGGGCAGCATCGGATGCGCCGCGTCGCCCAGCAGCGTGGCATGGCCGACCGACCAGCGGTCCATCGGATCGCGGTCGAACAGGCCCCACTTGAAGGTCTGCGTGCGGTCGGTGTTCTCGAACAGGCGGATGAGGTTCTCGTGCCAGCCCGCGTAGAACGCCAGCAGGTCGTCGGTCGAGCTCGGCTCCATCCAGCCCTCCTTGACCCAGGCCGGCGACTCGCCCACCGCGACGATGTTCACGGCGGCGCCGCCCTTGACGTAGTAGGTCACGACGTGCGCCTTCGGCCCCATCCAGAACGAAGCATCCGGGCTGACGTAGGGCAGGGGGTACTTGTCGACGGGCACCAGGGCGCGCCAGCACATGTGGCCGGTGTACTGCGGCTTGTCGGCGCCCCACAGCGCGTCGCGAACCACCGAGTGGATGCCGTCGGCGCCGACCACCACGTCCGCCGTGTAGCGCGTGCCGTCGTCCAGCACCACGGTCGCGCCGCCCGCGCCGGTTTCGACGCCGACGCAGCGCACGCCGAAGCGCACCGACTCCGAAGGCAGCCCCGCGCTCAGGATGGCGTGCAGGTCCGCGCGGTGCACGTGGTAGAACTCCGCGCCGTACAAGGTCGGGGCGGTCGCCTTCAGCGGCGTGCGGAACAGCTCGGCCGCGGACTCCCAGTTGCGTCCCACCATCGCCTCGGGCAGGAAGCCCACGCGCGCCAGTTCGCTGCCCAGGCCCATGGCCTTCAGCACCTTCACGGCGTTGGGCGTGATCTGCACGCCGGCCCCGATCTCGCCGAAGGCGGGGGCGCGCTCGAACATCCGGAACTCGATGCCGCGCGCGTGCAGGGCCCGCGCGAGCGTCACACCACCGATGCCGCCGCCCACGATGGCGACGCGCAAGACTTTGCTCATCCAGTTCTCCTGTGTTGCCGATGCGGCGCGCCGAAGGCGCCGCGCGGACGCCATTGAAGCGGAAATTAATCAACCGGCCAAATAAAATTAAATGACCGACCAAATAAAAGGGTTGATGGACCCCCCGACAGGTGCACCGGTTCGCTAGACTGGGGCGCAGAACAACGCATCAGCCATGACCACCGCGCGCCTGAAGTCCGCTCCCGCTCCCGTCGTCCCGCCGCCCGTCGGCCGCAGCGGGGTCGCCGCGCCCGGGCGCAAGCGCAAGCCCGTGCGCACCGGGCCGGGGCGCCCCGAAGGCGAATCGAACCTGCGCGAGAAGATCCTGGATGCCGCGGAAGTCGCTTTCGCGGAGCTGGGCTACGCCGGAACCACGCTGCGCGTGGTGGCCGACGCGGCCGACGTGACGCAGGCGCTGATCAGCTACTACTTCGGATCCAAGCACGGACTGTTCGAGGCGGCGTTCCTGCGGCGCGGCATGCCCATCTCGGACCAGCGGCTTGTCAACCTGGAGGAGTTGCAGGCCAGCGGCAAGCGCATCCGGCTGCGCGACCTGGTGCAGGCATTCCTGGCGCCCGTGCTCGCCCTGCGCGCCACGCCCGAAGGCCGGGCGTTCCTTCGCTTGCAGGCCCGCCTGCACACCGAGCCGCCGAGCATCTCGTACGACCTGCGCACGCGCGTCTACGACTTCTCGACGCGCAAGTACGTCCAGGCCCTGAGGCTGGCGCTGCCGGATCTGCCCGAGCAGGATGTCTTCTGGCGCATGACGCTCATGGTCGGCGCCTACATGTACGCGTTCTCGGACACGCACCGCATGGAGGTGACCGCTCCGGGGCTCGTGGACCTGGACGACACCGAGGCGATCCTCGACCAGATCACCGCATTCGTCGTCGGCGGGCTGCAGGCGCCGGCAAGCATCGGCGCGATCGGCGAGCGGCCCCGCACGCGCGTCCTGAAAAAGAAATCCGCTCCGTAACCGCCGGAGCGCGCGCCGGGGTCTCCGCCGCGGTCCACACCGTAACTTTCTGAACTCGGTCCGCCGCGCCGCGCGGCCCGTCTCGTCTGCTCGATACAACGGCTGAGCCAGCGGCAACCGTCGCCGTCCGACTCACCGTGGCTGAGCCATTGCCGCCTCGGTGCAGCGAGGCCTTCCGATCCAGTCTCCGGCGTTTCTTTCGTGAACTGGGTCACGCCAGCCAAGCTCATCTTTGGTTACGGCTGTAGCCGCTTTCCTACCGGGATGTCGGAACCGTCCTACTACATTCGCGCCTCCTGCTGAGGTTCGCCAGCTCTTCCGAGCGGTACCCAGCTCCCTTTGGTCGAGCTTGCAGCGGCGTTCACGCGCCTTCGCAGGCCCCCTTTGCAAGGCGCTGAAATGAAACGACGGCTCTTTCTCTCTGGTTCCGGTGCGGCGACGCTGACTGCACTCACAGGCTGCGGCGGCGGTGGTGGTGGAGCCGAAGCCTCCACGGCGGGCGCGGAACCCGGGGTCGTGACCGGCGTGTCGGCCGACGCGCTCGCGCCCACGGCTCCGGCGCCTGGCGCCGCGCCGGCTCCCGCACCGGGAGCAGCACCCGCACCGGCGCCTGCCCCTGCCCCGGCGCCCGAACCGCAGCCCGGATCGGGCTCGGGCCTGCCGGCCAAGGTGCTGGCCTGCTACTACACGTCGTGGGACACCGGCGTCTACAGGATCACGGCCGTCCCGGCGGAATTCAATGTGATCTACCTGTTCCACTCGAAGCCCAATGGGGCGACGGTCGGCGGCAGCTGGAACAACGTGGGCAACGGCTCGTTCATGTTCGAGCATTGGGGGGGCGTTCCGCCCTCGCAGGTGCAGCAGTGCCGCGGCCGTGGACAGAAGGTGATCCTCACCGTGGGCGGCGCGAGCGCCGGCTTTAACTTCAACACGCGCACCAAGAGCAGCAACTTCGTCGCGTCCTTCCGGGACATGTACGACACCTTCGGTGGCCTGGACGGCTGCGACTTCAACAACTTCGAGGCCAACATCGGCTCGTCGCCGGCCGAGATGATCTGGATCTCCCAGCAGCTCAAGTCGCTGTACGGCGCCAACTTCGCGATCACCGCGCCGCCGCAACCGAACTCCTTCGAGGACCGGGCGATGATCAAGGCGATGAGCGACGCCGGCATGCTGGACTGGGCCGCGCCGCAGTACTACGACTGGTCCGGCTTCAACGCGCCCGGCTTCATCAGCAACCGCACCAACGACTGGGTGAACGACCTGGGCGCCCACAAGGTGATGCTGGGCCTGGCGGCGAACTACTCGAACGGTCCTTCGCTGCAGGAGTGCATCCGCGAGTGGGATGCGGTCAAGGCGCGCCATCCCAATGTGCGCGGCATGTTCTGCTGGAACGCGCAGCTCAACCTCAGCGGCGGCAACACCTGGGGCCGCACGATGAAGGCGCGGCTCTGACGCCCGGCGCAGCACGGCGGTGATGCACCGCCGCGTTGCCAGGCAGCGGCATCAGGGGTAGTCCCGATCACCAGCGGGCCCGCGCGGCAGGGCTTGCTGGCATGATGGATCGGCCTGCATCGCGGCGGGCGCAGCAAGAGGGAGGCTGCCGGTGAAGCTGAGTGTCATCCTGCCCTGTTTCAATGGCTCCGCCACGCTCGCGGTCCAGCTGGAGGCGCTGACCCGCCAGGACTGGCCCGGTGGCTGGGAAGTCATCGCGGTCGACAACGGATCCACGGACAACTCCCTGGAGATCGTCAGGCGGTACCAGGACCGGCTCCCCGGCCTGAAGATCGTCCAGGCCTACACGCCCGGCACCAAGCGGCTGGGGGTGGCCCACTCGTACAACACCGGAATCAAGGCGGCCACGGGCGACGCCTTCGTGTTCTGCGAGGCGGACGATGAAGTGGCCCCAGGCTGGCTCCAGGCCATGGGCGAAGCGCTGGCCGACCATCCCTTCGTCGTGGCCCGCCTGGAGCACCGCAAGCTCAATCCGCCGTGGGTGCTTCCGCCCTCCACCGAGGGCGAGCGCTACTCCGGCCTTTCACGCGCGAGCACGCCGCCCTACCTGGAGTGGGGCAGCGGCGCTGCGTTCGGTCTGCAGCGGTCGCTGTACATGGCGCTCGGGCCATTGAGCGTCGAGTTCCCGATGTCGCACGACATGGAGTACTGCTGGCGGGCCCAGGCCGCCGGTTATTCCCTGTACCTGGAGCCGCGCGCGGTCGTGCACTACCGCGAGAAGACGCGGCTGAAGGCCCGCTTCCTGCAAGGCTGCAACTGGGCCATCGACGACACTCGGCTGGAGAGGCACTACGGAGTAGAGCCGCCGCGTTTCGCGCTGCTGCGCCACGGCGCCTACATGCTGCGCATGATGCCCCTCGGGCTGGGCGTCGCGCTGGCCGCCACCACGGGCCGCGTCGAGGCCAAGCGATCGCTCGCGGACTGGATATGGAACTTCGGATGGGCAGTGGGCAAGGCTCGGGCGCTGATGCAGGCGCCAGGACCCAGTCGCCTCCCCTGGTCGCGAGCCCGCCAGTAGCTAAGCTGTGCCGTGAAGCCGCGCCTCAGCGCGCGTTGGCCGGCCGAAGCCACTTCTCCAGCCGGATCCCGTCGACGCCATCGCTGTACCGTCCCCGGTTGATCGCGACCTCGTGGTAGCCATGCTCGTTGTAGAACGTGCGTGCGGCTGCGTTGTCGCGTCGTGCATCCAGCCGGATCCGCTGCGCCCCGGCGACGGAGGCTGAAGCCTCCAGCCATTCGAGCAGCGCGCTGCCAAATCCCCTGCGACGGCTTTCCGCGCGGACCGCCAGGAGCACCAGGTACGCGTCCGACTCCAGGTACTCCATGATCCCGAACGCGACGAGTCCGCGCTCCGCCCTGATGACGGCGACGTTGGTCTCCGGGTTGAGGATCGCTTTCAGCACGCGGCCCGGACGCCACGTCCAGGGCAGCCCATGCTCGATGAACTCGCGCGACATCGCCGCGATCTCATCGGCGTCGGCGGGGTCGGCAAGGCGGATGGGCGGGTCGACGGTCATGGTGGCGTGCGGCGCCGCCAGTACATCACGACGCCCGATACGGAGCAATTACAAACGGCCCCCGCGCGCTACAAGGACGCGGCGAACGGCGCCGCGATCGACGTCGCGGGGATACGGACGCCTTCGAAACTGCCTGCTCGGATCCTGATTCCACAAAGGGGAAATCATGCTGAGCCAGATCTTCACCAAGGCCCGTGACGCCTTGCGGTTCGCGCGAGCCAGGCGCGAATTCACCCGCCTCGATGCACAAACCTACCGGGACCTGGGGATCACCCCGTCCGAGTTCGACTCGTATTGGGCCGAGAGCCAGGGGTTGACCGAGCCGACGCGGCGACGGGTGCGATCGCTGCGTCCGGCCGCCTGAGCCAGGGCGTCGATTTGCCGCTGCATAATTTTCCCGGGCCCTTCGCCCGTTGCAGGCGGCCGCTGCCATGGACCGACTCCAGAACATCGAGACCTTCGTGCGGGTCGCGCAGACGCAAAGCTTCGCGGAGGCCGCGCGGCAGCTGCGCGTGGCCAAGTCGGTCGTCACGACGCGCATCAAGCAACTGGAGGAATACCTCGGCGCGCCGCTGTTCCACCGCAGCACGCGCGTCGTGCGGTTGTCCGAACTGGGACAGGCGTTCCTGGGCGATTGCATGGAGCTGGTCGGCCGCGCCAACGACGTCGTCGACCACATGCGCGATGCGCGCGGCAAGCCCGCGGGCACGCTGCGCGTGCATGCGCTCACCGGCTTCGTGGTGGGCCACTTCGGCGCGCTGCTGCGCGAATTCCAGACCGCGTACCCGGACATCCGGCTCGAGCTGGTGGTGAGCGATGCGGTGGTCGACCCGGTGAAGGCCGGCGTCGATTGCGCGCTGCAGATCTTTCCCGCCGCGTCCACCGAGCTCGTCTCGCGCCCGCTGTTCGCGGTGCGGCGCGTGTTCTGCGCGACGCCCGAATACCTGGCGCAGAGCGGCATGCCCGACAACCCGCGCGACCTGCACGAGCACCGGCTGGGCCTGTACTCGGGGTATCCGACGCGCGACCGCTGGACGTTCTACGACGGCAACGGCGCCGAACTCACCACCTACCTGCAGGCCGCACTGCTCACGAACAGCGTCCACCTGCTGCGCGAGTACGCGCTGGAACACGCGGGCATTGTCTGCCTGCCGACGCTGGTGGCGGGCGAGGCGATCCGCGAAGGGCGCCTGCAGATCGTTCTGCCGGAGTACCAGCTGTCGTCCTTCCGGTTGAGCGCGGTGTATGCGGGCACGCTGCGCAATGCCTTCAAGCTCGAGCTGTTCATCGAGCACATCCGCTCGGCGTTCACGCGCGTGCCGCCTTGGGACGCGGGGTTGATCGATGCGGGGTTGCTGCCGGAGAAGCTCATTGAGGCGTAGGTGGCGGCACATCCTGCATTGCTTGCGTTCGACCGGACACGGGGCCTGTCGCAGCGTCCATCGCCCGGAAAGAGAGGGGCAGTGGCGCCTGACGGCGTCCTGCTGCCGCGTTTCGTCGCGTCGTGCGTCCGATGTACGGAGTTGTCCCGCTGTGTTTTACTTTGAGCAGACCACCTTGACCGGCAGTCCGTCCTTGTAAGAGAAGTACTCAACGCAATCCTTGCCATCCCGATTGATTTGTCGCTTGCCAATGTCGCTGGCTGCGAGGAAATCCCCGATGGAGGTGCCACCATGTTGGGCCCAGTCCATGTCCTTCCACGGATAGCCCTGCAGCAAGCTGGCCACTATTCGAATCACGAGGTAGGCGCCAATCAGAGCAATGACCACAGCCGGCACTGCCAGCATCGTTCGCTTCACCTTGCCCATGGTGGTGCACTTAATGCCGTAGGCGGATGAAGTCGGCGCTCGGCTCGCTCCTGAAAACACGCTGCCCCGCGCGTTGTGCAAGTACCGCGCCGTCACCGGTTCGTTGTTCTGCGCGCTGCGCACCTTGGAAAGCCGATTGGCCACGTCGTACTCGAACTCGTGCAGGCCGGCACTGGTGAGCGAGCCGTTGGCGTCCAGCGTGTACGTGACCGTGACGCCAGCCGTCGACATCGTGGCCGGTGTTGGTGATTTCGGTCGTCTGCCTCAAGGCCGAGCAGACCGTTGCTGGCCGCATCGACGTTCATCACCTGGCGGGTCGTCCGGGTGAGGCAGTCTGCACGAACTCGCCTGTGCGACATGGCACTTTGACATCGGCCCGTGAACGACCTGGAGACCAACTCACCTCTGATCGATATTGAACCGGTACTTGGTCGTTTCGTTCGCGTCAGCTGGAAACTCGCCGCTCTCCACACGCCGGGTTTTCAGAGCACCATTCTCAAAACGTAAGTTCGCTCTGTACGAAGTAGCTGCATCCCCCCCGCTGATTTGCAATATGAATGAGCGGGGCGTCTTCCCAATAAGTCGAATGGTTCTCGGCTCCGCCAGGTCCGCAAATGCCGAGAGCGGGACGATCTGCCGCTTACCCCCTTGCTCCACCATGATGCCGCCAATGCTCTCCTTCGAACAGGTATTTTCTACGCCCCATCCATAGGCAGTGCGGTCGAACAGACACGGCGGGTCCTTCAGCACAGTGACGCGCGCGGTCACATTGCTCTCAGGTAACGAAGCCTCCAATACTTTGATTGACACCGCGGATTGACCCGTCGCTGCAATCGTAGTCCACCACAGGCAGGCTCCAATAAAAGGCGGAAGCAACTCGTTGGATTTCACGGCATGACCTCCACGATCTCTCCTTGCGGTATTTGCGTGCGATTCGGCGGCAAGATGATGCAGCCTCTCGATGCATCATTTGCGCGATTGTTCCCGTGGGCGCGGAAAGAGTCGCAATCACGACCCGTGCCATGGCATGAATTTCCAGGTAACGGGACGAGGTTGATTGTGTTCATACCAGTGTTGCGGCTGTTGTAGGTAGTCCCCCACTCCCACTTTCCGGTTGGGATCGGACCAAGGTTCGGTAGGTGCTGTGCTGCCGGATTGTTTCGACCAGCACCGCCCAGCCAATACGGCAATTCGGTTAAAGCAAAGGCCGCCACTTGGCAGGACAGCAGCCGCGTGTAGACCTCGTCGGTCGGCGGCTGATCACGCATCTGGAGCACGTACCAAACCAAGTGAATGAGTACGCCCACCAGCCAAGCGATGAGCGTCCACCAGTAAATGCGCTGCGGCCGCTTCATGTTGTCCTCTTTCATGGCACGTTCGGCGGGTTGAATGGCCTCAGAGCATCCACCAGGCCTTGAGGCAGCGAACCCCCTTGCGGAACGTAGTACGTCGTCGCACCTGGCGCGCGCATCGCATCACGCGCCGCCCCTCCGGGGAAGGGCCACATACCAGTGTTCACGCCACCAGCACGCAGCGCCGAGTCGGTGCGCACAGCGCAGTTGTCGGGGATGCCAACACAGTTTTTTGCAGCCGTTGCCAGACAGGTTGTCGAGCGCAGCCTGGTCCTGCGCGGGCGTGCGCGGAATGAAAGTGGATCGTCTGATCGCGGTACTGCGCTTGGTCTGTGATGTACGACAGCGGTCCGCTTCCTAGCCCAGCGTTGTTGCCGTAGCTAAACATTCCCGAGCCTGTGACGCCTACGCCCGTGTGGCCAAACGGATTCGACCTCTCACGCGAACCTCCGGTGACCACAACGAAGTCAAGGCCCGTGGGATCAATGCGACTCAGGGGGTTCCCACCGACATAGGAGAACTCATTTGATAGCCTGATCGCGCCGCAGTCGCTGCACTGATGCTCTACCCTCATCGTGTCGGATGAAGAGGATTTCTAGTTGATATCTTTCTGCAAGAGCGCGCACAACACAGATCGCGCGGTCCCGCCCGACTTTGTCCCGGCATTCATCCGCACCTTGAAGCTCAAGAAAGAAGTCGACCTTTCTCCTCACTGCTTCGCTTTCTTTCCAAGAGCGCAAATAGCTGTAATCTGAGACGTAGAAGAAGTATGCAAGCGCTAGCCCAGACAATTTATTGCGATCAATGCGATGCCTCGTACGGATCACGTCGCATGTCTCATCTAGGCAGTACTCAGCCCAGTTCAGCCCTTTAGCGTGACCTAGCTTGGCAGGACCCTCAGGTATGGCACGTAACTCGTCCTCATATGCCGACTCACCCGACGCGAATACGCCAATCTGCGTCCAGGACAACCATACCAGGATGAGAGTCCGAAGAATCCTAATCATCGTGGGCCTCGATGTCACAACGCAGGGACGCCATTTCCTGGTGTGAGTTGGAAGTGCCAATGATCTCGGTTTGGATTGTTCGGGAACGTTTCAAAATGGCCCGCTCCGAATCCGCACGCCTTGGCACACATTTTCGCATCTGCGTCGGTGACCCCTTTGTTTGATTTTGGACCAGCGATATCGCAGGCCTCGCCCTTGTAGTGGTGCGATTTGGAGGAGTGACCTCCTTTTTCCGCGCCTCCAGTCGCGAGCAGATTCAGATTCAAATTGCCTGTAGTTCCCTTGAGGCAGGTTTCGAGGCAAACCAGCGCCGCAAACGTTTCTCCCTCTGGTGGCACCGTTGCGGGAGGTGGCTTATTAAACTCAAGCAATCCAGTGGGGTCAGTTGCCATCAGAGGCGAGTTCCGGACATAGCTGAATCTGTTCCATCCCCCTCGCAAGCCAATCGGATCCGGCTGCGTGTATCGCGCGCCATCTCTCGGGCTGTAGGACCGGAAGTAGTTGTAGTGCAGCCCCGACTCCCGATCCGCATACTGGCCCGGGTACCTGAGATTGAAGACGACATCCGGCACGTTGGTCGTGAACCCCTCCGACGGATGCGCGAACCTGTGCGCCGCCCTCCTCGGCTCCTCGTCGCCGAACGCGCTGAACTTCCATTGCCAGACCGGCCGGCCGCTGCTGTCGGTCAGGCGCCTGGGCGTGTTCAGGTGGTCGGCATGCACCGCGAAGATCGAGCCGTTGATGATGGCCGCCACCGGCATGGGGCCGCGTGGAGTGGGCAGCCAGACGTAGTTGGTGGAGCCGGTGCTGTGCGCCCCGCCGGTGCCGATCTCGGACAGCAATGAGCCGTCCTCGTCGTAGACGTAGGCGAAACCGAGCTGGTCGGCCTCCTGGGTCTTCGGGCTGAACATGCGCGAGAAGAACGTCACGATCGATTTCAGCAGCCCCTCGTCCTGTTCTACCGGGATGACATAGGCCGGGTCGGTCTTGAAGACGCGCTGCCCCAGCGCGTTGTGGGCATAGCGCGTCACCGGCGCTGTATCGCCGCTGCCGGCGGCCATCGAGGACAGCCGCCCCTCGGCGTCGTAGGCGTAGTGGCGCAGCCCGTCGCTGGTGAGGTCACCGTTGGCGTTGTAGCCATACGTGACCACCGCGGACACGGTGCCCGCAGTTCCGCTCGCCGTATGAGCGAACCCCAGAAGGCGGTTGCCGTCGCCATCGACGGTGTACTCGCGCTTCTGGATGTCGGCGCCTTCGGTCATGACGGAGCGCAGGCGGTTACCGTTGGCGTCGTAGCTGAAGGTCGTGTTCGCGGAGGCATTTCCGAAACTCGTGATGCGACCCACCGCGTCGTAAGCCACGGAGAAGGGAATAGTCACGAAGCTGATGCCGGTGCCGAGCGGGTCGCTGCCGGCGGGCTGGCCGAGTTGCTGAGCAAGGCTGGTGATGCGGCCGGCCGCGTCGTAGCCATAGCTGGAGATCTCGGTCGCGGTCACGCGTCCGGCCGTGTCGTAGCTGCGGCTGGCAGCCAGGGGAGCGGCAAAGGCCCAGGTCCAGCCGGTGGGCAGGCCCAGGGCGTTCCAGGTGATCCCGTTCACCAGTGGCGAGCCGTTCCAGTCCAGGCCGATGAGCTGCCCCGCTGGCGAGTAACGGTACTTCAGTTGCCCGCCCGTCGGATACGTGAGCGAGTCCGGCAGGCCTTGGGCGTTGTACGAATAGCCAGCGGTAAAGGTGCCGACGTTCGGCATGGTTTGCACCTTCCGGGTGACGCGCCCGAAGATGTCGCGCTGCCACTTCGTGGTGCCGCTGCGATCCTGCACCTCGCTCAGATGGCCGCGGCTCGCGTTCACCGTGCCGGGGGCGTCGAAGTCGGGACCGGTCAGGTCGTACCGCAGCAGGGTGGCGGCGCCATCTGCAAAGGTCAGTTGGGTCGGCCGTCCCAGCCCATCTCGCTGAATGGTGGTGACCTGGCCCAGCGCGTCCGTGATTTCCGTCGGCAGGCCCGCGGCGTCGTGGCGGGTCGCGCGCGATCCGATGTCGGCGCTGCTCTCGCCCGTGGCCTCGCCGAATGCGTTGCGCGCGTAGGTCGTGGTCGCGCCCTTGAAATCGGCGGCAGCCGTGATGCCGTCCAGGGCGTCGTACGCCAGGGTCGCGCGAGCATTCGCTGCATCGGTGACGGCGATGACTCTGCGCAGGCCGTCGATCGAATAGCTGGTGCTCTGACCCAGTCCGTTCGTCTGGCGGCTCAGGTCCGCATTGGCGTCGTAGCCGAACCCAAGGCTCTGGTTGCCGCCGAGCGTTTCGTTGGCGACGCGGTTGACCGCATTGATGGTGCGGGCCAGCTGCCACACGAGGTTGCCGGCGGCGTCGCGAAGCTGCTCGCTCGTGCGGTTGCCCATCGCGTCGAGCACGTAGACACCGTTCGCCCCCCGGTTGTCCGACCAGCCCACCAGACGGCGCGCGGTGTCATGGCGAAATGCGATCTGGTGACCGTTCGGCAAACGCACGGACTCGAGCAGCCCGGTCGACGCATAGGCGTAGGTGGTGCGCTCGCCGGCGCGATCGGCGCTCAGCAATCGCCCGCGCGAGTCATAGGCGTAGCTCGTGAACAGACCATTCGGCGCCGTGCGGCTGAGAACTCGGCCGCCCGCGTCGTGCGTGTAGCGTGTCAGTTGCCCCAGCGGATTGGTCTCGACCTCGAGGTTGCCAACGCCGTCGTACGCGTATTGCCATGTCCTGTTGTTGGGGTCGGTCGCGCTCGTGACGAGCCCCTGGGCATTCCACGTCCAGGACCAGGTTCGCGCCGCGCCCGTGCCGGTGTCGGCCACGGTTTCGGTGAGCTTGTTGCCGGCCTGGTCGTACGTGAAGGTGGTGCTGCGGCCCGGCCCCCGGATTTGCAGAGGCAACCGGTAGTTCGGATGCCACTGGGTCTCGGTGGTCCGGGCCTCGGGCCGGCCCGATGCGCGAGTCACCGAGACCGGCAGGCGCCGGCTGGCTTCCCAGGTGTAGAAGGTTTGAATCCCCAGGTAGTCCGTTTCGGAGGCAAGGAAGCCATTCGCGTCCTGCACGCGGCTCGCGGCATCGTCACTGCGCCCGGTGGGCTGCGTAGCGCCCGTGACCACGAGCTTGCCGTGCGCCGTGCCGTAGCTGAAGGTCCGCTGGGTCCCCAGCGGATCCGTGACAGTCGCGAAGCCATTGCCATAAGCGACGGAGTGCAGGTCCGCTCCCTGTGCATGCTGGGTGCTGATCGCGCGACCCAGGCCGTCGTAGGCAAAGCTCGCCAGCCGCACGCCCGATTCGTCGATGCCCGTGAGCAACTGTGGATAGGCCGCGTTGTCGTAGCGATAGGTTCGGGCATCGGCACCCGCAGCGCCGCCGATCACGGCCGTCAGGCGAGCGCCCGGCGACGTGCTTTCGTAGTGGTACAGGATGGCCTGTTCATCGGGGGCGGTGATGCCGGAGAGCTGGCCGGCCGCGTTGTACGCGAAGAGGAGCGATCGTCCGAACTGGTTGGTGACGGCGATCAGCAAGCCCGGCGCAGGTGCAACGTTGGGCGGCGTGCTGCTCGTGCTGTACGTGTAGGTCCTCACCCAGCCATTGCGCTGCGTTACCGATAGCAGGCGCCCCTTTGCGTCGAATTGGAAGGTGCTGTCGTCGTCATGCCGGCGGTACAGCAGGCCCGAGTCGGTGAGCGTCAGCGTGTCGGCCGCGTCGAGCGAGAGCCAGTTGCCCGTGACGGGGTCCTTCTGGAAGCTGCGCGCGGTTCCGTCCCCGAACACGACTTCAGCCGTGATGCCTGAATAGCCCACCGGCCCGCATGCGCCCGCATCGATGGTGCGAACGCCGAAGATCGTCCCCACGTGGGCGCCGTTCAGGTACTTGTGGATCTTGCAGTAGTCGCCCGTCGGGAGATAAGCGCCTGCGTTCGGCTCGCTTCCGTCGTGCATCTGGGCCACCCACGCGGGATCGAGCGAACCGGCATACAGCTGGCACGCCTGCAGGCGCGCGGCGGCCTTGAATCCGCGCGCCTGCGGCGGCACGAAATAGCGTGTGGCGCAGTCCACGGCGGGCGGGCTCTGTCGGACGAACACCGCGTGGTTGTGCGACCAGGTCCGCCCCAGCCCCGCATCCTGTGCGGCGGCCGGTCCCAGGCCGCGGCTGCTCTTGAAGGTCCGCACCAGATGCAGCGGATCGGCGCCCGAGTCGCTGTAGTCGTGCTCGTGCTGCAGCTTCTCGCCGGTGGCGGGCACGATCGGGTTGCCTGCGCACATGCCGGCCTGTGAAGGGCCGCCCGCCTCCGGTTCGGGCGTGTTGCCGGATGCGCACAGGCCGTTCTGCGAGCACAGGCTCAGGCCCCAGGTGGCGCTGAAGCTGCTCCAGATCGGGCTGCCGGCGTTGCGATAGTTCCAGCTGACGAAACATGTGGTCGGGGTGACGAGCGTGGCCACGTGCCCGGCATAGACGGCCGAGTAGCGGTCGCAATTCGGATGGACGGCCGCGGCGCCCTGGCAGGCTTCCTGCGGTGTGGAGTACCACGGCTGGGCCTCGTCGTTGCACATGGCCGGATTGGTCGTCTCGTTATTGCCATACGCCGGCACGGTGACGCGGTACTTCTCGGCCGCAACGGCACTGCCTGCAGTGCTACCCAACAGCACGAAGAACGCGGCCATTTCCATGCATCGCCGCGCGAACGCTCTCCACTGGTCCATGTCCCACCCCTCCTGAAGGTCAGCAGGGAATGCTTGACTTCAGGGTGGCGAGGGAGGAAGGCTCAAGGTCCTGCCGACCGGCTGGCTAGGGATTACCCGCAGCATTGTTCGCGAACCGCGAACGACACAGTCTTCATCCGACGCCTACCGCTGCGCCAACCCGCTTCCTACAGTTCGGGCCTCGCAGCAGCACGCTGCGCCTGCAACGAGGAGACGACGATGGCCGTGGCCTACCAGACGAAATTCGGCTCGCTTGCGAGCTACGACAAGGGACGCGTCGAACCGATCACGGATGACGTGCGCAACTACGCGTTCTCCAACTGCTTCGAGATCGCATCGAAGAGCCGCCCGTACGAGCGCGTGGTGTTCGGGCAGAACCAGGTCTACGTGATGGAGGTCGTGCGCGCCGAAGGCACGTCCCCCTGGTTCACCTGCGCGCACGACGAGTTCGCGCTGTGCATGGACGGCGAAGTCGAGGTGCACCTGGTCAAGCTCGATGCGCAGCAGCAGGTGCCCGACGCCGAGCACAACGGCGCCGTCCTGGTCGAGGGCGAGCCGAAGGGCGCACGCATGGGCTGGATGAAGCTTCGCCGCGGCCACCAGGGGATGCTGCCGAAGAACTGCGCGTACCAGTTCCGCTCGGCCAGGCCGGCCGTCCTCATCGTGCAGACCTGCAAGGGCCGCCTCTCCGTCGAGAAGTGGACCGAGATCTGCCAGACGAAGTAGCGGGAAGGAGAACACGCCATGAACGCACCGACCGAACTCGCCAAGGTCATCGCCTCGCAGCCCGACGCGACCATGGGCTACAAGAGCTTCTCGCTGGGCAGCTTCAAGTTCGCGCGCGACGAGTACTTCGCGCACATCCGCTGGACCACGCGCGACGGCCGACCGCTGTCGCACACGATGGACATCGGCAACTTCATGCGCGCCCTGATGCGCGACGTGGCCTGGGGCTTCTTCTACGGCTGGGTCAACTTCGACCACGTGATCGGCACCGTCAACCACTACAAGTCGGTCGACCTGTATGCCGGCAGCTTCAACGGCACGATGAAGGAAGCGGGGGTGGACCTGCTGGAGAACTTCCCGACCGACCAGATCCGCGCCACCTTCGAGCAGATGCTCGACGACTGGACCAACGAAGGCTTCGACCCCTTCGCCGCGCCGCAGGAAACCGGCACGCCCTACGGCCGCAAGCGCGGCCACAACCGGCCGGCCATCACGCGTGCCCGCGAGCTGGCCACGCGCTGCGTGGGCCTGAAGGGCGACCTGCCGCTGCGCACCGACGAACGCGGCGCACCCGTCAACCGCGCCTTCGCCGACGTGCCGCAGGACCATCCGGAGCTGCATCCCGAGCCGGGCTTCGAGAACGAGGTGCACGCGTTCAACCTGTTCGCCTTCCTCTCGCGCAGCCAGGTGACCTGGAACCCCTCGTTCACCAGCGTCGTGAAGCACAGCTACATGTGCCCGACGACCGAGGAGCACATCCTGCCCATCATCCACGGCAACGACCGCGTGGAGTGGTTCTTCCAGATGTGCGACGAGATCCACTGGGACTGCGCCGACAAGAACACCGGCAAGCCGCTCGCGCGCGTGATCATGAAGGCCGGCGACATGGCCGCCATGCCGGCCTACTGCCGCCACCAGGGCTACAGCCCCAAGCGCTCGATGCTGCTGGTGTGGGAGAACGGCTCGCCGACGCTCGTGTACGAGATCCAGAAGGGCGAGGCGCCCGAGGTACCCGTGAAGTTCTAGTACTCGTCGTCCCCGCGGAGGCGGGGACCCAGGCTTCCGATTTTTTGCGCGCTGCGCGCGCTCCCTGGATCCCCGCCTCCGCGGGGATGACGGATTCGTGCATCAAAGACCTGAAGAGACTATTCATGGAAACCACGGCGGCCCCCCAGGCCCTGAAGACGCCCATCCGCCACCAGCTCTTCATCGACGGCGAGTTCACCGACGCGCTGTCCGGCGAGACGCTTCCGACGCTCAACCCGCACGACAACAGCGTCATCGCCAACGTGGCGCTGGCCGCGCAGGCCGACGTCGATCGTGCGGTGGCCGCCGCGCAGCGGGCCTTTCCGGCGTGGAGCAGAATGCCCGCAGCCGAGCGCGGGCGCATCCTGCTCAAGCTGGCGGACCTGATCGAAGCCAACACGGACGACCTGGCGCGCCTCGAATCGATGGACACGGGCCATCCGCTGCGCGACTCGCGCATGCTGGACGTGCCGCGCACGGCGGCCTGCTTCCGCTACTTCGGCGGCATGGCCGACAAGTTCCAGGGCGAGACGATCCCCGTCGAAGCCGGCTTCCTCAACTACACGCTGCGCGAGCCGGTCGGCGTGGTCGGGCAGGTGGTGCCTTGGAACTTCCCTCTGATGTTCACCAGCTGGAAGATGGCGCCGGCGCTGGCGGCGGGCAACTGCATCGTGCTCAAGCCCGCGGAGATCACGCCGCTGACCTCGCTCAAAATCGGCGAGCTGATGGCGCAGGCGGGCCTGCCGAACGGCGTCGTGAACATCCTCCCGGGCCTGGGCAACGTGGCCGGCCAGTACATCGCCGAGCACGTGGGCATCGCCAAGATCGCGTTCACCGGCAGCACGGCCACCGGCCGCCGCATCGTGCAAGCGTCCGCCGGCAACCTGAAGAAGGTGCAGCTGGAGCTGGGCGGCAAGGGTCCGAACATCGTGTTCGAGGATGCCAACCTGGTCGCCGCCGTGAACGGCAGCGCCTGGGCGATCTTCCACAACCAGGGCCAGGCCTGCATCGCCGGGTCGCGGCTGCTGCTGCACGAAAAGATCGCCGACGCCTTCCTCGAGAAGTTCGTCCCGCTGGCTCGCTCGATCCGGCTGGGCAATCCGCTCGACGAGGCGACCGAGATGGGGCCGCTCACCAGCTCGCAGCACCAGCAACGTGTGCTGTCCTATGTGGACGTCGCGCGCGAGGAGGGCGGCGAAGTGCTGGCCGGCGGCAGGACGCCCGACGTGGCCGACCTCTCGCGCGGCTGCTACGTCGAGCCCACCATCGTGCGCGCGGCGAGCTGGCGCGACCGCGTCGCGCAGGAGGAAGTGTTCGGCCCGTTCGTCACGGTGCTGACGTTCAAGGACGATGCCCAGGCGCTGGAGATCGCCAACGGCACGCAGTACGGGCTGGGCAGCGGGCTGTGGACGTCGAACCTGCAGCGAGCCCACCGCTTCGCCCGCGACCTGCACGCGGGCATGGTCTGGATCAACAGCTACAAGCGCGTGAACCCGGGCTCGCCGTTCGGCGGCGTCGGCCAGAGCGGCTATGGCCGCGAGATGGGCTTCGACGCCATGCGCGAGTACACGCAGGTCAAGAGCGTCTGGGTCAACGTGGACGCGCAGATACCGCCGCATTACCGCCGCTGAGGACGTGCCCGCGACAAGGACCGCCTCTTTCCCAACCGCCACCCCCAAAGGAGACAGCCATGCAACTGAATCGCAGACAGTTCACCCAGGGCGCCGCCGCGCTCGTCGCCGCGGGCGCCGTGCCGCGGGCGTTCGCCCAGGCCGACACGCTCAAGATCGGCTACGTCTCGCCGCAGACCGGCCCGCTCGCGCCCTTCGGCGAAGCGGACAAGTGGGTCATCGAGCAGATGAAGAACGCGATGAAGGGCGGCCTCACGGTCGGCGGCAGGAAATTCGGTGGCGTGCAGGTGGTGCTCAAGGACAGCCAGTCCAATCCCAACCGCGCGGGCGAAGTCGCCAACGACCTGATCCTGAAGGACAAGGTGGCGCTGGTGCTGACGGCCGGAACCCCGGAGACGTCCAACCCGGTAAGCGACGCGTGCGAGCTCAACGAGGTGCCCTGCATCTCCAGCGTGGTGCCCTGGCAGCCCTGGTTCTTCGGCCGCAAGGGCGATCCGGCCAAGGGCTTCAACTGGACCTACCACTTCTTCTGGGGCCTGGAAGACGTCATCGCCAACTTCACCAACGGCTGGAAGACCGTGCAGACCAACAAGAAGGTCGGCGGGCTGTTCCCCAACGACGGCGACGGCAACGCCTGGGGCGACAAGGAGCGCGGCTTCCCGAAGCCGCTGTCGGAGATGGGGTTCACGCTCACCGACCCCGGCCGCTTCCAGAACGGCACGCAGGACTTCAGCGCGCAGATCGCGCGGTTCAAGTCCGATGGCGTGGAGATCGTCACCGGCGTCGTCATCCCGCCGGATGCCAAGACCTTCCTGACGCAGGCGCGCCAGCAGGGCTTCCGGCCCAAGGTGATCACGCTGGGCAAGGCGCTGCTCTTCCCCGGAGCGATCGAGGCGCTGGGCGACCTCGGCGAGGGCCTGTCCACGGAAGTGTGGTGGAGCCCCTCGCACCCGTTCGCGTCGTCGCTGACGAAGCAATCCGCGAAGCAACTGGCCGAGGCGTACGAGGCCGGCGCGAAGAAGCAGTGGACGCAGCCGGTCGGCTTCGCGCACGCGCTGTTCGAGGTCGCGGCCAATACGCTGTCGCGCAGCAAGTCGCTCAAGGCCGGCGACGTGCGCGATGCCCTCGCCGCCACCGACCTGCAGACGGTGGTCGGCCCGGTGAAGTGGGGCGGCCAGGGGCCGTTCAAGAACGTGAGCAAGACGCCGCTCGTGCTCGGCCAGTGGGTGAAAGGTGGCAAGTACAAGTACGACCTGGTGATCGTCAACAACGAGGCCTACAAGCAGATCCCCACCGGCGGCTCGCTCAAGCCGATCGCGGCGGCGAGCTGACGCCACGGCCATGCCCCTGCTCGCGCTCCACGACGTCGGCAAGTCCTACGGCGCGCTGAAGGTGACCGACGGCATCACGCTGTCGGTCGCCGAAGGCGAGACGCTGGGCATCCTGGGGCCGAACGGGGCGGGCAAGACCACGCTGTTCAACCTGGTCTCGGGCGACGTGCCGGTCGATGCCGGCCGCATCGAGTACCAGGGCCGCGACATCACACGTCTCAAGCCCCACCACCGCTGCCGCGCCGGCATCGGCCGCAGCTACCAGGTGCCGCAGCCTTTCGGCGCGATGACGGTATTCGAGAACCTGGTCACCGCCGCCTGCTTCGGCGGCCAGTTGCCGGAGCGGCAGGCCTGGCTCACCGCGCACGAGGTGCTGCAGGAGACGGGGCTGCTGCCGCACGCCAACAAGCCGGCCGGCGGCCTGACGCTGCTCAACCGCAAGCGGCTCGAACTCGCGCGGGCGCTGGCCACGCGGCCGAAGCTGCTGCTGCTGGACGAGATCGCCGGCGGCCTGACCGAACCCGAAGCGCAGGAACTCGTGGCGGAACTGCGGCGCATCAAGGCGCGCGGGCTGACGATGGTGTGGATCGAGCACGTGGTGCATGCGCTGCTCTCGATCGCCGATCGCCTGTTCGTCATCGACTTCGGCCGCAAGCTGGCCGAGGGCCCTCCGCAGGCGGTGATGGCCGATCCGCAGGTGCGCCGTGTCTACATGGGCCTGGAGGCCGCATGAGCACCGTGCTGTCCACCCACGGGCTGAAAGCCTTCTACGGCGATGCGCAGGCGCTGTTCGGCATCGACTTCCACATCGACCGCGGCGAGCTGGTGGCCATCATCGGCGCCAACGGGGCGGGGAAGTCGACCTTCCTGAAGGCGCTGACCGGGCTGGTGAAGGTGCCCGCGGAGATGGTGCGCTACCAGGGCGAGCCGATCGGCGGCCGGGCGCCCGGCGAGATCGTGCGGCGCGGTGTCGCGCTCGTGCCCGAAGGCCGGCGTCTCTTTCCGAGCCTCTCCGTCGAGGAGAACCTCCTGATGGGCGCCGCCGCCGGGCGCCGCGGGCCCTGGCACCTGGCGCGGCTCTACAAGCTGTTCCCCATCCTTCTGGAGAAGCGACGCCAACCCGCCACTTCGCTGTCCGGCGGCCAGCAGCAGATGGTGGCGATCGGCCGCGCGCTCATGAGCAACCCCGACCTGCTGCTGTGCGACGAGTTGTCGCTCGGCCTCGCGCCCGTCGTCATCCGCGAGATCTACCGGGCGATGCCCGAGATCACCGGCGAAGGGATGACGGTGGTGATCGTGGAGCAGGACGTGGACATGGCGCGGCAGGTGTCGCGCCGCCTGTACTGCTTCCAGGAAGGACGCGTCGCGCTCACGGGCGCATCCGGCGGCCTCACGCGCGAGCAGATCGCGCGGGCGTATTTCGGGACCTGAGCATGGTGGCCGACGTCCTCGTGCAAGGCGTGCTGCTCGGCGGGCTCTACGGCCTGTTCGCGCTCGGGCAGTCGCTGATGTTCGGCGTCATGCGCCTGACGAATACGGCGCATGGTGACTTCATCATGCTCGCAGCCTTCGGTGCGATTGCGGGCCTGATGCTGGTGGGCGCGTCGCCAAGTGCGACTGCCGGCATCGCGCTTGTGCTGCTTCCCGTCTCGTTCGCCGTCGGCTGGGCGTTGCAGCGCTTCGTGCTCAACGGAACGGTAGGGCGCGACCCGATGCCTTCGCTGGTCGTCACCTTCGGCCTGGCCATCGTCATCCAGAACCTGCTGCTCGAGCTGTTCTCGGCGGACCCGCGCTCCATCGAAACGGCGGGCTTCAACACGCGCAGCGTCGAGTTCTTCGGCGCGATGACCGTCGGTGCGCTCCCGCTGCTCATCCTCCTCATCGCCGTCGCGGCGACGGCGGCGCTGCAATGGCTGTTCTCGGGCACCAGCATCGGCCGTTCGTTCCGCGCCGTGTCGGACGACCCCGAAGTCGCCGAGCTGATGGGGCTGCACGCGGGCCGGGTGTATGCGCTGGCAACCGGCATCGCTTTCCTCGTGGTGGCGATCGCCGGAGTGCTGCAGGCCATGCGCACCACGGTCGCGCCGTCCGACGGTCCGCTGCTGCTGCTCTTCTCGTTCGAGGCCGTGATCATCGGCGGCATGGGCTCGTTCTGGGGCACGCTGGCCGGCGCGATGCTGCTCGGCGTGGCCCAGCAGGTCGGCTTCCGCTTCGATCCGGGCTGGGGCATCTGGTTCGGCCACCTCGTGTTCCTCGCCGTGCTGGTGCTGCGGCCGCAGGGGCTGTTCCCGAAGACGCGCTGAAGGGGGATCGAATCGCCATGTCGGCCGTGCTCAATCCCGAAATGGCAAGCGTGCCCGCTGTCGCGCCGCAGGTGGAGATCGCCACGCGCGCTGGGCGCATCGCCGCCTGGACCGGCTGCGGGATCGTCGTGTTCGCCGCCACGCTGCCGTGGTGGGGAGAGTCGAGCTGGATGCGCGAATTCGTTGAGATCGCCTGCTACTTCGTCTTCGCGATGATGTGGAACCTGCTGGCCGGCTACGGCGGGCTCGTCAGCATCGGGCAGCAGGCCTTCTTCGGCCTGGGCGGCTACGCGATGCTGGTGCTGGGCAACTTCGCCGGCGTCAATCCGTTCCTGGCCGTTCCCATCGGCGCGCTCGCCGCGGCCTTGATCGCGGTTCCGGTTTCGCTCGTGGCCTTCCGGCTGCAGGGCGGCTATTTCGCGATCGGCACCTGGGTGATCGCGGAGGTGTTCCGGCTCTCCATCGCCAACATCCCGGCGATCGGCGGCGGCTCGGGAACGTCGCTGACGGCGCTGCGCGGGATCGACAAGGCGACGCGCGAAGGCCTGACCTACTGGATCGCGCTGGCCAGCGTGGTCGCCTGCATCGCGGGCGTGTACCTCTTCCTGCGCAGCCGCCATGGCCTGGCGCTGCTGGCGATCCGCGACAACGAGATGGCGGCGCAATCGCAGGGCATCGCGGTGGGCCGCATGAAGCTGGCGGTGTATGTGGTGGCCGCCTTCGGGGCCGGACTGGCCGGGGCGCTGTACTTCGTCGGCAACCTGCGCATCAGTCCCGATGCCGCCTTCAGCGTGAACTGGACGGCCTTCGCGATCTTCATGGTCGTGATCGGCGGCATCGGGCGGATCGAAGGGCCGATCGTCGGCGCGCTGATCTTCTGGGCGCTCAACAGGTTCTTCAGCGAATGGGGCACCTGGTACCTCCTGGGGCTGGGCCTGCTGGCCGTGCTGGTCACGCTGTACTTCAAGCAGGGCCTTTGGGGTTACGCTCAGGAGCGCTGGGGCTGGACGCTGTTCCCGACCCGGCGGCGCCTGCTGCCCGCACCGGCGGCGGCGTCACCCGTCACCTAATTGGCAAGGAAAGAATGATCGACAAGGTCGCATCCTCCGTCGCCGCCGCGCTGGAAGGCCTCGCGGACGGCAGCACGGTCCTCATCGGCGGCTTCGGCACGGCCGGCATCCCGAACGAATTGATCGACGGGCTGATCGCGCAGGGCGCGCGCGAACTCACCGTGGTCAACAACAACGCGGGCAACGGCGACACGGGCCTGGCCGCGCTGCTGAAGGCCGGCCGCGTGCGCAAGATCATCTGCAGCTTTCCGCGCCAGGCGGACAGCCATGTGTTCGACGCGCTCTACCGCTCCGGCCGGATCGAGCTGGAGCTGGTGCCGCAGGGCAACCTGGCCGAACGCCTGCGCGCCGCCGGTGCCGGCATCGGCGCGTTCTTCACGCCCACGGGCTACGGCACCGAATTGGCCAAGGGCAAGGAGACGCGCGAGATCGGCGGCCGCCCCTACGTGCTGGAGTACCCGATCCACGGCGACCTGGCCCTCATCAAGGCCGAGCGCGGCGACCGCTGGGGCAACCTCGTGTACCGCAAGGCTGCCCGCAACTTCGGTCCGGTGATGGCGACCGCCGCGCGCAAGACGGTGGCCAGCGTCCACGAAGTGGTGCCGCTCGGGGCGCTCGATCCCGAGTCGGTCGTCACGCCCGGCATCTTCGTCACCCAGCTCGTGCAGGTGCCGCGCACCACCACGGAAGCCGGCGGCTTCCGGAAGGCGGCGTGAGATGGCCTACCAACGCAGGACCAAGGACCAGCTCGCACGCCGCGTGGCGCAGGACATCCACGATGGCGCGTACGTCAACCTCGGCATCGGCATGCCGACGCTGGTGGCCAATCATCTTCGGCCCGGCACCGAGGTCATCCTCCACAGCGAGAACGGCATCCTCGGTATGGGCCCCGCGCCGCCCGGGGGCCAGGAGGACTACGACCTGATCAACGCCGGCAAGCAGCCGGTGACGCTGCTGCCCGGCGGCGCGTACTTCCACCACGCCGACAGCTTCGGGATGATGCGCGGCGGCCACCTGGACATCTGCGTGCTCGGCGCCTTCCAGGTGTCCGCCACCGGCGACCTGGCGAACTGGCACACGGGCGAGAAGGACGCCATCCCCGCCGTGGGCGGCGCGATGGACTTGGCCATCGGCGCCAGGCAGACCTGGGTGATGATGGACCTGCTGACGAAGTCGGGCGAGAGCAAGCTGGTCGAGCGCTGCACGTATCCGCTCACCGGCATCGGCTGCGTCAAGCGCGTCTACACCGATCTCGCCACGTTCGAGTGCACGCCGCGAGGGCTGCGCGTCATCGACACTGTCGAGGGCCTGGACCTCGCCGAGCTGCAGCGCATGGTCGGCCTGCCGCTGGAGCGGCCCGCGGCATGAAGCCGTTCGTCTACACCGCGCAGGCCGCGCGCGTGGTCTTCGGTGCGGGATCGCTGGCCCGGCTGCGCGAGGAGATCGAGCGGGTGGGCGCGCGCCGCGCCCTCGTGCTCTCCACGGCCGGGCAGCGCGCGTCGGCGGAGCGGGTGGCCGACATGCTGGGTCCTGCGGCTGCGGGCATCTTCGCGCGCGCCGTGATGCACGTGCCGGTCGAGACCGCGAGGGAAGCGCGCGAGGTCGCACGCTCGCTCAACGCGGATTGCGCCGTGGCCATCGGCGGCGGGTCGACGACGGGCCTCGGCAAGGCGATCGCCCTGGACTCAGGGCTGCCGATCGTCGCCATCCCGACCACCTATGCCGGCAGCGAGATGACGCCGATCTACGGCATCACGGAAGGCGGCCTGAAGAAGACCGGCCGCGATGCCAAGGTGCTGCCCCGCACGGTGATCTACGACCCGCAACTCACGCTGGGCCTGCCCAACACCCTGAGCGTCACCAGCGGCATCAACGCGATCGCGCACGCGGCCGAGGGGCTCTATTCGGTCGATGGCAATCCCATCATGGACCTGATGGCGCAGGAGGGGATCGCGGCGTTCGCGCGCAGCCTGCCGGCCATCGAGGCCGATCCAGCCGACATCGAGGCGCGTTCGAACGCTCTGTACGGCGCGTGGCTGTGCGGTACCGTGCTGGGCAACGTCGGCATGGCGCTGCACCACAAGCTGTGCCACACGCTGGGCGGCAGCTTCAACCTGCCGCACGCGGAAACGCACACCGTGGTGCTTCCGCATGCGCTCGCCTACAACGCCCCCGCCGCGCCCGAGGCGATGCAGCGGATCGCGCGGGCGCTGGGGGTCGCCGATGCGGCGCAGGGTGCGTTCGACCTTGCGCAAAGGAACGGGGCCCCGACGGCGCTGCGCGACATCGGCATGGCCGCAGGCGACGTGGACCGTGCGTGCGAGATCGCGTTGCAGAACCAGTACCCGAATCCGCGGCCGCTCGAGCGGGACGCGATCCGGCAGCTGCTTCAGGATGCGTTCGAGGGCCGCCGCCCTTCGCCGCGCGGCTAGGAGCTGGCTCCTACACGACCAGCGGCGTCGCCGCGCCGTCCATCGACACGATCGCGCCCGAGACATAGCCGGACTTCGGCGAGGCGAGGAACACCACCATGTTCGCGATGTCCTGCGGCGTCGCCAGGCGGCCGAGCGGCGCCCGCGCGGTCGCCTGCTTCAGGACTTCTTCCGGCGTCATGCCGCGCAATCGCGCATCGGCGGCGATGCCCTCGGCCATGCGTTCGGTCAGCGTCAGGGCCGGATTCACCGCGTTCACGCGCACGCCGTTGGGTCCCCACGCCGCTGCGAGTCCCGCCGTCGCCAGCATCAACGCAGCATTCGCCGCACCACCGGCCAGGTGCGTCGGCGTGGCCACCTTGCCGCCCATGCCGATCACGTTGACGATCACGCCTTTGCCGCGCTCGCCCATGCGCTTGACCAGGGGATCGATCACATGGATGTAGCTGAAGAACTTCGCATCCATCGCGCCGTGCCAGGCCTCGGGCGTCAGCTCGTTGAAAGGCGTGCGGCGTGCGGCGCCCGCGGAGTTGACCAGCACGTCGACCGGCCCGACCTGCGCCTCGGCCGCGTCGACCGCCTCGCGTGCGGATTGCGCGTTCTGCAAGTCGGCTGCGAAGCAGGCGACGCGGCCCGGCGCATTGGCCTCCAGCGCCGCGCGCGCCTTGTCCAAGTTGGCTTGCGAGCGGCCGACGAGCGAGACGCGCGCGCCTTCCTGCAGGAACAACTCCGCGCAGGCGAGACCGATGCCCCGGCTGCCGCCGGTCACGAGGACGTGGAGGCCTTTCAGTTGCAGATCCATCCGAACTCCTTTGCGACCGAATGGGCCGCACTCTAACGGTGTGCAGCAGCGCTTTGTCCGAGACAGAACTCAGTACGCAGAAAACGCAGAAAGAACGCAGAAAAAATGTCCTTCGAAATTCTTCTCTGCGCTTTCTGCGTTCTTTCTGCGATCTCTGCGTACGGGAGTTCAGGACTGCACAGCGGCGTCGATCCGCCCAAGCTCGTCGCCGAACCGCAAGGCCATCACCTGGTCGAAATCCGCTTCCTCCGGCGCGACGATGCCGCCGGCGCGCACGCGGTAGGCCGCGGCATCATCGAGGCCTAGGGGAACGCCCCCGACCGCGAGCGTCTTGGCGGCATCCAGCATCAGGCGCCGGAACTGCACCACGCCGATGTCGGTGGGGCCCAGCAGCTCGCGCGTGCGGTCCGCGATGCGCCCTTGGCTGTCCTGGATGGCCGCGTCCTGTTCGGACACGCCGACGATGCCGGTGAAGTTCTCGGACTTCTGCATGCGGCGATCGATCAGGTAGTCGTTGGAACGGTTGCGCGTCGGCATCCAGTTGCCGTCCATCTCCGGATACACCGCGCCGCCGGTGCGATAGCTCTGGCGCTCCTCGTCGGTGAGCGGCCGCGTCGGGTTCCACGAGTACACGTACACCCAGCAGTTCTCGTCGTCGATCGGCACCCAGGTCTGGCCGTGGTAGGTCTGGCCTTCGGTGGCGCTGGGCGTGTAGCCGTGGCAGGGCATCAGGTACTGCGCGATGCGCCAGTAGAGCTGGCCGGGCGACGCGCGGCGTGAAGCACCCAGCACCAGGCCGCTGCCATGCTTCTTCACCTCGTAGCGCGGGCGCGCGTCGTCGCGCATCCACTTCACGTGGTCCTGGCTCATGGTCTTCTGCGAGTAGCCGCGCGTCGCGCGCGCCGCCTTCTCCGCCAGCTGTTCGTCGGACGTGAGCACGGGCTGGTGCAGGAACGAGAAGTGCGCGGTGTCCACGCCGCCCTCCGCGGCCTGCGCCCAGTTGCATTCCTGGAACTTCTTGGACACGTGGCGATGCGAAGGCGGCACCAGCGCGAACTCCATCTGCGGCAGCTCGGGCGCCGGCTGGCGGCTGCCCATGTAGGCCCAGACGAAGTCGCCCCACTCGCGCGTCGGATAGGCCTTGATGCGCGCCTTCTCGCACATGCGCGGCGCCACCTCCGGCGGGATGGTGGGCATGTCCAGGCATTCGCCGCGCGCGTTGAACTTCCAGCCGTGGAAGGCGCAGCGGATGCCGCCGTCCTCGTTGCGGCCGAAGAACAGGTTGGCGCCGCGGTGCGGGCAGCGCGGTTCGACCAGGGCGACCTGGCCTTCGCTGTCGCGGAAGGCGATCAGTTCCTCGCCGAGCACCTTGATGCGCACCGGCGCGCCGTCGGGCTCGGGCAGTTGCTCGGACAGCAGCACCGGGATCCAGTAGCTGCGAAACAGCTCGCCCATCGGCGTGCCGGCGTTGGTGCGCGTCAGCGCCTCGTTGTCTTCACGGCTCAACATCTTTGCTTCCCTTCAGCGGCGTCTAGAAACCCACCTGGTCGCGGCCCTTGAGCTGCAGCAGCGCGCGCGCCTCTGCCGGTGTCGCCACTTCGAGCCCGAGCTCCTCCAGGATGCGCCGCACCTTCATCACCTGTTCCGCGTTGCTGCGGGCCAGCTTGCCGCGGCCGATCCAGAGGCTGTCCTCCAGCCCCACTCGAACGTGGCCGCCGAACACGGCCGATTGCACGGCCACGCGCATCTGCGCGCTGCCCGCGCCTAGCACCGACCAGTAGTACTGGTCGCCGAACAGCCGGTCGGCCGTGCGGCTCATGTGCATCACGTCCTCCGGATGCGAACCGATCCCACCGCGCAGCCCGAACACCGATTGCACGAACAGCGGCGGCTTCAGCAGCCCGCGCTGCAGGAAGTGCTGCGCGGTGTAGAGGTGCCCGATGTCGTAGCACTCCAGCTCGAAGCGGGTGTCGTTCTGGCTGCACGCCTGCAGCACATTGGCGATGTCGCGGAAGGTGTTGCGGAAGATGCGGTCCTCGCTGCCTTCGAGATAAGGGCGCTCCCAGTCGTGCCTGAACTCCTTGTAGCGGTCCAGCATCTCGTAAAGGCCGAAGTTCATCGAGCCGAGGTTCAGCGAAGCCACTTCCGGCCGCAGTTCCACCGCGGGCTTCATCCGCTCTTCCACGCTCATCGTGGGCGCGCCGCCGGTGGTGAGGTTCACCACGACATCGCTGGCGCGCTTGATCTGCGGCAGGAAGCGCATGAAGGCTTCCGTCGTCTGCTCGGGCCGCCCGTCCTGCGGGTTGCGGGCATGCAGGTGGACGATGGCCGCGCCGGCCTCGGCGGCGCCGAGCGCCCCGTCCGCGATTTCCTGCGGCGTCACCGGCAGGTGCGGCGACATGCTCGGGGTGTGGATGGACCCGGTGACCGCGCAGGTGATGATGACCTTGGAAGAGGATTTCATGCGGGCCGTCACTCGGGCTTCAGGCCGGCGTCAGCGGTGAACTGCCCCCACAACGCGATCTGCGACTTGACGTAGTCCTCCAGTTCGCGCGGGGAGCTGCCGAAGATGTCGATGCCGAGCTCGGCACCCTTCTGGCGCAGGTCCGGGCGGTTGAGAACCGCGACCAGTTCGCGATTGAGGCGGGCGACGATGGGCTGCGGCGTGCCGGCGGGCGCGAACATGCCGAACCAGGCGACCACGTCGAAGCCGGGGTAGCCGGCTTCGGACATGGTCGGCACGTCCGGGAGCGCGGGGAAGCGCTTGTCCGAGAGCACGGCCAGCGCCCGCATCTTGCCGCCCTTGACCAGCGGCGAGGCCGCGGCGAGGTCGACGAACGCGAAGTGGATCTGCCCACCGAGCATGTCGGTCGTGATGTTGGGCGAGCTCTTGTACGGCACGCGCAGGAACTGCACGCCGGCGTTCTTGCCCAGCTTGCTGCCCGAGACGATGCCGAAGCTGTTGGCCGCGCCGTAGCTGATGGTGTTCGGCGCCTTGCGCGCAGCCTCCACCAGCTCTTTCAGCGTCCTGAACGGGCTGTTGGCCGGCACCAGCAGGAAGAACGTAAGGTTGCCCATCCGGCTGATGGGAGCGAAGTCCTTCACCGGGTCGTAGCGCAGGTCCTTCACCAGGTGCGGGTTGGCCGCGTGCGTGGTGTTGGTCGTGAAGAGCAGGGTGTTGCCGTCCGGCTTGGCGCGAGCGACCGACTCCGCCGCGAGGATGCCGTTGGCGCCGGGCCTGTTCTCGATCACCGCCGACACACCGAGCGCCGTGGAGAGATGCTGCGCCACCATGCGCGCGTACACGTCGGTGCCGCTGCCGGGGCCGAAGGGCAGCACGATCTTCAGCGGTCCTTCGATGCGGTCCGCTTGCGCGAAGGCCGAGGTCGCGGCGGCGCCGAGCGCGGCGGCCATCAGGTCCCGCCTGCGCAGCCCGCAAACGGCCGGGGCTCGTCTCTCTTCCATGGGGCTTGTCTCCTGGTAATCGCCGAATGCTGCGGCCGGCGCCCGCAGTCGGGCAATCGACTTTTCGGCGGACAATGTGAGGAAAACTCACAGCTGCACCCACGCTCGATGTCAATGCAGAGACTGCCGCCGCTCAACAGCCTGAAGGCCTTCGACGCCGCGGCGCGCCACCTGAGTTTCACCGCGGCCGCGGCGGAACTGCACGTGACGCACGGCGCCGTCAGCCGACAGATCGCGGCCCTGGAGGAGGAGCTTCACGCGGCCCTTTTCATCCGGGGATCGCGGGGCCTGAAACTCACGCAGGAAGGTGCCCAGCTCGCGGGCGCCGTGGGCAGCGCATTCGCGATGATGCGTTCGGCGGTCGCGCAGGTGCGGCAGGCCGGGCCGACGTCCGCGCTGCGGGTGAGCGTGCCGCCCACGCTGGCGATGCGCTGGCTGATCCCGCGCATGACGGCGCTGCACCACGCGCACCCCAGGCTTCGGATCGAGCTGAGCACGTCGACCGAGCCGGTCGATTTCGATCGCGACCCGGTCGACGCCGCGATCCGGCGCATCGCGCGCACCCCGAAGGGCGTGATCGCCGAACGCTTCCTCGACGGACGCTCGGTGCCGGTGTGCAGCCCGGCCTACCAGCAGCAGCACCGGATGCGTTCGCCCGCCGACCTGGAGCGGGCCACCTTGATCGTCACCCGCTCGGAGCCGGAGGCGTGGCCGCAGTGGCTGCGCAATCGCCGCGTGCCGCGCCGGGAAGGTGCGGCCACGATCGAGTTCGAGCAGCTGTACTTCGCGCTGCAGGCGGCACTCGATTCGCTGGGCGTCGCACTGGTCCCGATCGCGTTGGTCGAGACGGAGATCCGCGCGGGGCGCCTGAAGGCGCTGGCCGATCCCGAAGGACAGGTCTCCACGGCCTATGCGCTGCTCTCGCCGCGCGTTTCGGCGCAGGCCGAATCGATCCGGACGCTGGGTGAGTGGCTGAAGCAGGCCACGGCGAGCTTCGAGGCCTCCTGATGGGCTGCTCGACAAGAAACAGTTTTCGCGGGCGCCGCTGATGCGCTGCGCCTGAGCCAGCCCCTGCCGTACGATGGACTCCTGCGTTGCGAAAGGAGTGTCTCGTGGCCGCTCATCGTGACATCGCCGCCCGGCGGACCGTGGCCCTCGTCGGTCCCAGCGGCTCAGGCAAGACCAGCCTGGTCGAAGCCTTGATGTGGAAGGCCGGCGCCATCGGCGCGCCCGGCAGCATTGAAAAAGGCAGCACCGTCTGCGACTGGGACGCGCTGGAGAAGCGATGGCTGCGCTCGCTCAACAGCAGCCTGGTGCACTTCGAGCACAACGGCATCACCACCCACCTGGTCGACACACCCGGGGCGCCGGACTTCCTGGGGCAGTCGCTGCCGGCGCTGGAGGCGGTGGAGACCGCGGCCGTCGTCATCAACGCGTCGACGGGCATCGAACCCGCCGCGACGCGCATGATGGAATGGGCGCGGCAGCGCGAGCGCGACCGCATCGTGGTGGTGAACAAGATCGATTCCGCGGGCGTCAACTTCCAGGCGCTGGTGGAGCAGATCCAGGCCGCCTTCGGCAAGGAGTGCCTGCCCGTCAACCTGCCTTCGAAGTCGGGCGAGACCGTTCTCGATTGCTTCTGGACCGGCAGGCACGAGGGGCCGCCGCCGGTGTTCTCCTCGATCGAGGATGCGCACCGCGCCCTGATGGAGCAGGTGGTGGAAGTCGACCCGGCGTTCGTGGAGCGCTACCTCGAGGAAGGCGACGTCGATCCTGCCGAGCTGCACGCGACGCTGGAGCAGGCGCTGCGAGAAGGCCACCTGGTGCCGATCTGCTTCGTCTCGTCGCGCACCGGCGCGGGCGTGCCCGAGCTGCTGGACATCATCGAACGGCTGCTGCCCGACCCGACGGAGAGCAACCCGCCGGAGTTCCTGGAAGGCGAGGGCGATGCGGCGCGGCCGGTCCATTCGGTGGCGGACGCCGACAAGCACGTGCTCGCGCACGTCTTCAAGATCACGCAGGACCCTTATGCCGGCAAGCTGGGCGTGGTGCGCGTGCACCAGGGCACCATCACGCGCGACAGCCAGCTCTATGTGGGAGACGGCCGGCGCCCTTTCAAGGTGGGGCACCTCTTCCGGCTGCAGGGCGGCAAGCTGGTGGGGGTGCAGGAGGCGGTGCCGGGCGACATCTGCGCCATCGCGAAGGTGGAGGAACTGCACTTCGACGCGGTGCTGCATGACGCCGCCGAAGACGCGCGCATGCACCTGAAGCCGCTGCCGTTCCCGGTGCCGGTGCACGGTCTGGCGATCGAGCCGAAGCGGCGCGGCGACGAGCAGCGCCTCTATGAAATCCTGCAGAAAGTCGTGAGCGAGGACCCGTGCCTGCGGATCGAGCAGACACCCGGTTCGAAGGAAACGGTGGTGTACGGACTGGGCGAGCTGCACCTGCGCGCGCTGCTGGCGAGGCTGACCGAAGTGCACGGCTGCCAGGTCGACACCCGGCCGCCGCGCATCGCGTACCGCGAGACCATCCGGGCGCACGCCGAAGGGCACCACCGCCACAAGAAGCAGACCGGCGGCGCGGGCCAGTTCGGCGAAGTGTTCCTGCGTGTCGAGCCGCTGCCGCGCGGCGCGGGCTTCGAATTCCACGACGAGGTCAAGGGCGGCGCCATCCCGGGCAACTTCATGCCCGCGGTGGAGAAGGGCGTGCGGCAGGCCATGGAGCAGGGCGTGCTGACGGGCCACCAGGTGGTCGACCTGAAGGTGACGGTGTACGACGGCAAGCACCACACGGTGGACAGCAAGGAGATCGCGTTCGTCACCGCCGGCCGCAAGGCCTTGATCGCCGCGGTGCAGGCCGCGAAGCCCTGCGTGCTGGAGCCCATCGTCGACGTGGAGATCAGCGCTCCCTCCAAGGACCTGGGCGACATCACCGGCGACCTGGCCTCGCGCCGCGCGCAGGTGAGCGGCACGCAGTCCGGCGCCGACGGGCAGGTGACTGTGCTCGCGCAGGCGCCGCTGTCCGAGCTGTCGAGCTACCAGACGCGGCTGAACTCGCTCACGGCCGGGCAGGGCAGCTTCACGCTCGCGTTCAGCCACTACGAGCCGGTGCCGCCGAACGTGCAGGCGCAGCTGGCTGCGCAGTACAAGCCGAGGGAAGAGTAGGGCGCTCCGGCGCGTGGTGCTCTCAGGCCACGCCGCACGCGGGCCGCAGCTTGAAGAGGTCACGAAATGTGGCCTTGTCGCTTCTCGTCCGACGGCGTTTACCGCGCCTGCTCATGTGCCGCGATCGATGGTGCAGGCTCGAGTCGTTCTCGTCTTCGGCACATCGCATTCGAACTGACGCAGCGCAGGGACTGCCACGGCCAGTTCACAGCGCTTGCAAATTGGTGCTCGCTCCGCGGACTTCGCGGTGGATGGTGGCCCGGCTGCGCGTTGCTGCGTTCGCGCAGCAGGCCATTCCGGCGATGAGAAGGCAGCACCCACCATCTGGAGCAATCAATGAAGGAGACAACGAAGAGCAGGCTGCGCCTGTCGCTTGCGTTCACGGCTTTGTGGCTGAGTGCTTGCGGGGGCGGAGGCGACTCGGATACCACGATCGTCACGCCGCCGGCGCCTGCGCCTGCGGCCGGGCAAGGGCCCGTCGCCGCGCCTGGGCCTGTTGCAGGCGCGCCTGGTCCGGCACCGGCACCCGGACCGGCACCCGTGCCGGCGCCGGCGCCCACAGCGGCGCTCGGGACAAGCTTCACGGCCACGGGTCCGTCGGACGTCTGGCATTGGTTGTCTTCGAGTGACGACGGCCAGGTCATGGTGGCTGGCCAAGCGAACCTCTCTCCACTCGCCGCCCAGAGCTTCCTCAGCATCTCCCGTGACGGCGGGCAGTCCTGGGTCGAGAACCCAGGGGCAACCGCGGGCATCTGGATCGGCGCCGATGTATCGGGTGATGGCACTCGCATTGCGGCAGTGCAGTTCCAGGGCGGCGGCCTGTTCATGTCCGTGGACAACGGCACGACGTTCACTCCGGTGGCGTTGCCCGCGACCGTTTCGACCGCGCCGCCGGGACCGTCATTCGAATCGGTGACGCTGACGCAGGACGGCAGCCGCGTTGTCGCTGCCATCCGCAATGGTCCCGTCATCGTGGGTGACGTGGGCGCGACCGGCGCCGTCACCTGGCTCACGCCCACGGGTCTGCCGACCAGCGCGGGCTGGCGCTCGGTCGACAGCTCGGCCAGCGGCGATGTGATCGTGGCGGTGGCAGAGGACCCGGTGGTCTTCGTCTCGCGCGACGGTGGCCTGAACTGGAACCCGTTGGCCGTGATCGTCGGCGCCGACCCCATCCTCGACCAGAACTGGTACCGCGTGAAGGTGTCCGCCGACGGGCTGACCATTGCCATGGCGGGCAACCTGTTCGGCGGCAATGAAGGGAACGGCATCTACGTTTCGAAGGACAGCGGGATCACCTTCGAGCGCGCGATCGACCTGGTGGGCGACTACACGGCCATCGCCATGTCCGCCGACGGCGGCGTGATTGGTGCCACCCTTTCCAACCCGAGCGGCACCGGGACGGGCCAAGTGCTGCTGTCGACCAACGGCGGCACGAGCTTCGCGCCTCTGCCGGTCAACGTGGGCGGCACGCCCGCTGCGGACACTGACTGGCGCGCGATCACGATGAATGCGGACGCAACTCGCATGGCGGTGGCGGCCGGGCGCTTCCTGACGAATGGCACGGGGCAGATCTACCTCTCGACGGGTACTGCGCCTCCTCCGCCGACTACGACGACCCCGACGAGCTCGACGCCCACAACGACCACGACGACGTTGATCACTCCGACGAGCTCGACGCCTTCAGGCACTTCGACGACCTCGACGCTGGCACAACAGTGAGAAAGCAGGTCTCCGCTCTCGAGAGCAGGAGGCCTTCTTCTTCGACGGGGCGCTATCCTGATCGGCCCAACAAAGCCGACCGCAGGAAAAGCGCATGAAGAACTTGAATCCGCGACACGGCCTGACCGTCGCTGCGCTGACCGCGCTCGCCGGCTGTGCGCAGCTTCCCACCAGCAAGGCGCCTCTCGCCACGCCCGTGCCCTTGCAGCAATGCGAAGCCCTCGCCGGCATGACGATCCCCGCCTCGCGCATCGGGCTGCCCACCGGCGGCGCGGTGATCGCCACGGCCCAGCGCGCCCCCGAAGTCGCGCCGTACAAGGATGCGGAGGGCGAGCACCTGCTGCCCACCCCGCCGCGCTGCGTGGTGCAGGGCCGCGTGCTGCCGGTCGATCCCGCCGCACCGCCGGTGCAGTTCGCCGTCAACCTGCCGTTGACCAACTGGAACGGCCGCGCGCTGCAGTCGGGCGGCGGCGGCCTGGGCGGCGTGGTCATCACGGCGCCGGGCAACAAGGCTTCGGGCCGCTTCGACCCCAACCCGCTCAACGTGCCGTACCCGATCACCCAGGGCTACGCCACCTTTGGCAGCGACCAGGGCCACGTGCGCGGCGACTTCCGCTTCACGCGCAACGAAGAGGCGATGCGCAACTGGGCCTACGAGGAGATCAAGAAGACACGCGACGCCGCCATGGCCGTGATCCAGGCCGCGTACGGCCGCGCGCCGACGCACGTGTTCTTCAGCGGCGAGTCCGCCGGTGGTCGCGAGGCGATGCGCGCGGCCCAGAAGTTCCCGGACGACTACGACGGCGTCATCGCCACTTCGCCCGTGCTGAGCTGGTACGCGATCCACCTGTTCGACAACAACGTGCGCGACAAGCTGATCGACGGCGGCATGCTCGATGCGCGCGCGATCAAGCTGGTGGCCGACCGCACGCGCGCGAGCTGCGATGCGGCGGACGGGTTGCGCGACGGTATCGTCGCGAAGTACCTGGAATGCCCCAACGACGCGGCGCAGCTGCAATGCGCAGCCGGCCAGGCCGCCGGCAGCTGCCTCACACCGGCGCAAGTGGGCGCCGTGAACGCGCTGCGCGAACCCCGCGCGATCGGCGTGCCGTTCGCCAACGGCATCACGCGCGTTCCCGGCTTCGGCGTGACGGGCGACGAGGACGGCGCGCCCTGGCAGTGGTCGTTCTATGCGATCGGCACCGAGGCGCCGACGCGCCCGCTGCCGCCGGGCATGGGCTTCGAGCCGCGGCGCGGCGCCATCCTCAACTTCGGCGCCTTCCTCATCCGGCACACCATCGTGCAGCGCGACGACTTCGATCCCTACAACTTCGACCCGCGTCCGCATGCCGCGCGAATCATGCAGCTGTCGCAGATGTTCGATGCGACCGATCCCGACCTTTCTCGCTTCGCGTCGCGCGGCGGGAAGATGATCGTGGTGCATCCCTCGGCCGACAACGCGGCGCCGCTCACCATGGCCGCCGAGTACTACGGCAGCGTCGTCGCCAGGCTCGGGCAGGCTCGCACCGACTCCTTCATGCGTCTGTACGTGCCGCCGGGTGGCAGCCACAACGCGGGCAACACCAGCCAGGTGAATGCGCTGGCCATGATGGAGGACTGGGTGCTGCGCGGCGTCACGCCGCCGGACGCGCCGGTGGGCTACGACCTGGCGATCGCGGACATGCGCTTCATCCGTTCCATGCCCGCCTGCCGCTTCCCGGCCTGGCCGCGCTACAACGGCAGCGGCGATCCGCAGCAGGCGTCGAGCTTCACCTGCGTGCCGCGGGACGACCTGAAGTACGTGCAGCAGTAAGCGGACGGTCCAGCGCGGTCTCGTAACGACGTCGGCGACTTGTATCCGCATGAAATGCCCGGGCCTGCCCCGGCGTTCATCCGGTGAGTGCGTTTCGCACGACGTCAAGGAGACTGTATGGCTCGCTTCGCTCCCCTGGCCCGGCTGGCGGCCGTCGTCGGCATTTCCCTCTTCCATGCGAGCGTCGCGCTGGCCGACGATCCGCTCGCGCGGTTCCGGGGCGGCATCGGCTCGCAGCCGCTCGCGGCCGCAGGCGCGCCGAACAATGTGTTCGACGTGAACCCCGGAGGCCGTCCGTGGGTGATCGAGCGGCTCAGCGCGGACGTGCAGGTGGACGGCCGCATCCGCGTGGACGGCCGTGGCCTGCTGCTGGCCGGCGGCAACGGCATCGGCACGCCGGGCGGACAGACGGTGCGCGCCCGCCTGTTCTGCGCGGGCGTGCCGCACGATTCGGACGAAACCGATGCGCTGGATGCGGAAGGCGATTTCCGCCTTGGCGGTTTCCTCACGCCGCGTCCGCCGAACCCCTGCAACACCCCCGTGCTGCTGATCGTGAACGTGCCCACGACCGCGGCCGCGCCGGTCTGGTTCGCGGCCGGGATCCCGAAGCGCTGAGGCGGCAGCGGACAGAACACAGAGGCACTCTGTGTTCTGTTCTCTCTTCAATACCCTCCGCGATTTCGCGAGCGTCCTGCTCGACGAAGCGGCTGCGGTCCTACAAGGCGCTCGTCGGCGCGGCGCGAGTATTGCCGACATGAACGCGTTGCGACGCCGCCATCTGCTTGCACTGCCGCTGGCCGGCGTGCTGGCCGGCTGCGCCAGCACGCCACCCCCGGCCACCGTGCAGGTCTTCACCAGCCAGCCGCAAGTGGCGCCCGGCTCGACGTACCGCTACGAGCGCCTGCCGTCGCAGGCGGCCCGGCAAGGCGAACTGGAGGCGGCCGCGGACGCGCTGCTCGCACGCGCGGGGCTGCGGCGCGACGACGCCTCGCCGCGCCTGGCCGTTCAGCTCGCGGTCAGCCAGGAAACCTACGCAGCCGGCTCCGGCTGGGGCGGGTCGTCCGTGGGCATCGGCCTCGGCAGCAGCGGCCGCCACAGCGGCGTCGGCATCGGGCTCGGTTTCCCGATCGGCGGATTCGGCGCGCAGTCATCGCAACGCGTCGACGTGCAGATGCGCGACGTGGCGACCGGCCAGGTGGTTTTCCAGTCGCAGGCCAGCGGCGGCGCGAGCGCGGCGTCGCTGCTGGAAGCGGCGCTGCGTGACTTCCCGAACGCGGCGCCCGGCATGCGGCAGGTTCCGCTGGCGAGCTACTGAGTCGATGAACGCCACGGCGCCGGGCTTCATGCGACGGACGTTCGCCGCGGCGCTGGCGGCGATCGCGGTGACGGCCGGTGTGGGCTGCGGAGGCGGCGGTGGCGATGGCGGCAGTCCGGCGCCCTCGCCGGCGCCGCTGGCGGCATCGGGCGCCCCTGTCTCGCGCCTGTTCGTGGCGGGCGACAGCCTCGCCGATGTCGGCACTTTCGGCCTGAAGGCGACGGTGCAGAACGCGGCCAACCCGGGCCAGGGTTATCCGGTCTACCCGGAGATCCTTGCCGGCGAACTGGGCGCCGGCCCCCAGTGCAACTTCTTTTCCAGCAGCAATGGCCTGGCGTTCAGGACCAACGAAGGCTGCACCAATTTCGCGGTGGGCGGCGCGAGCATCGTCAACCCGGTCACGAGGGGCGGCGGCGCAGTGCCGCTGTCGCTGGAGCACCAGCTCGAAAAGGCGGTGGAATCCAATGGCGGCGGTTGGGGAGCGGGCGACCTGTTCGTGGTGGACGCCGGCGGCAATGACGCAGCCGGCCTGGCGGATGCCTACCTCGGCGCTCGCGCCGGCGGCGCGGGGCGGACGACGTACCTGGCCCTGCTGTCGCAACAACTCGACGCCTCCACCATTGCGCAGGCGCTCGCGCAATCGGACGGCGAGGCGGTCGCCGCGGGCCTGTACATGCAGCGGCTGGCGCAGACCTACTGGACCACCGTGAAGGCCAACACGCTGGACAAGGGCGCTGCTCGCGTCGCTGTGGTCAACGTGCCCGACATCACGCTCACCCCTCGCTTCAGGAGCATCGTGGCCGAGCTCGCGGCCGTCGAAGGCGCGCCGGCGGCCACGGCCTTCCAGACGGCGCTGCGGCAATGGATCGCCGGCTTCAACGCCGAGCTCGCGAGGCTCGCGGCCGGCGAGCCGCGCGTCGTGGTGGTGCCGTACTTCGAGGACTTCACTGCGCATGCGGCCAATCCCGCCGCGTTCGGACTCACCAACGCCAGCGACGAATCCTGCCCGCCCGGCGACTTCCCCGCCTGCACGGATGCCGCCCTCGACGGCTCGCCGCGCGTCGCCGGGCTCGCGCCGGGCTGGTGGAAGACCTGGTACTACTCCGACGAGTTCCATCCTTCGCCGCGCGGCCATGAGCTGCTCGCCGCAACGGTGAGCCGCGCGCTCGTTCAGGCCGGCTGGCGCTAGGCGACGCACCTTCGCCTCATCAAAGCGGCGCCGGGTGGCGATCTCCTACAAGCCCGCAGCCCCTCGGAAGACAGACGCGGCATGCGCGCGGGCTATGGTGGATCGGGCCGCGAGCGCTCGTTCGGCGCCGACGGCGACCGTCCCATGGAGGAACCCACGGTGATGCAAGGCCTGCGGTCCGAGGGCACGCTGATCGACGCGCTGCGCCCGCACCTGCTGCCGCTGTCCGGCGGCGCGAGCGACCATGACGCGCTGCTCGGGATGATCGGCAACGCACGCTTCGCTCTCCTGGGCGAGGCGTCGCACGGCACGGCCGAGTTCTATCGCGAGCGGATCCGAATCACGCGGCGGCTGATCACCGAACGGGGCTTCACCGCCGTGGTGGTGGAGGCCGACTGGCCGGACGCGTGGCGAGTCAACCGCTATGTGCGGGGGCGCTCCGACGATCCCGATGCCGTGTCGGCGCTCTCGGGCTTCCAGCGATTCCCCGCCTGGATGTGGCGCAACACCGAAGTGCGTGACTTCATCGAGTGGCTGCGCGAGTTCAACCGCGGCCGCCCTCTCGCGCGGCAGGTGGGCTTCTACGGCATGGACCTCTACAGCCTGTACGGGTCGATCCAGGTGGTGCTGCAGTACCTCGACCGCGTCGACCCCGACCAGGCGCGCAAGGCACGGGCGCGCTATGCATGCTTCGACCATGCGGACCAGGACAGCCAGTCCTACGGCTACGGCGCCAGCCATGGCCTGAGCCCCAGCTGCGAGGACGAGGCCGTCCAGCAGCTGCGCGACATGAACCGGCTGGTGGCGACCACGCCGCCCGGCGCAGGCGGCGCCGACAACGACGAGCTGTTCTTCGCCCAGCAGAACGCCCGGCTGGTGCGCAACGCGGAGGAGTACTACCGGACCATGTTCCGCGGCCGCGTGTCGTCCTGGAATCTGCGGGACAGCCACATGCTGGAGACGGTGCAGGCCCTCGACCGGCACCTGGGCGCGACCGGTGCGCCCTCGCGCATGGCCCTGTGGGCGCACAACTCGCACCTGGGCGACGCCAGTGCGACGCAGATGGGCGAGCTGGGCGAGTGGAACGTCGGCCAGCTGATGCGCGACCGCTATGCGGCCGACGCCGTGCTGGTGGGCTTCAGCACGCACAGGGGCTGGGTCACGGCGGCAAACGACTGGGACGAGCCGGCGCAGCGCAAGCGCGTTCGCGACGGTCTGCCCGGCAGCTGGGAAGACGCGTTCCACTGCGTCGGCATGGATGGATTCATGCTGCCGCTGCGGGGCAACGAGGCGTTGAGGCCGGTCGCCAACAAGCGGCGGCTGCAGCGCGCCATCGGCGTGATCTACCGTCCGGAGACGGAGCGCCAGAGCCACTACTTCGACACGCGCCTCGCGGACCAGTTCGACGCGATGATCCACATCGACGAGACCCATGCGCTGGAGCCGCTCGACCCGGAAGGGGCCTGGACCGGCATCGAAGCCCCCGAGACCTTCCCTTCGGGCGTGTGAGCGCGGCAGCGGCCGCCACGGCCGCGCTCGAATCTCAGGCGTATTCCTGCGCGCGTTACTGAGCAACGCCTACGTCAGCCGTTCATCCTTTCGGATAGCGTCGTCGCCAACGAGGGACGGGTAACCCTCGAAGTCGCGTCCGAAGGAGATGCCATGAAGATGAGCGTGTGGAAGAAATACGGCTTCGGCTGGATCACCGTCGCGCTGTTCCTGTTCAGCCTGGTCGGCCATTGGCTGTTCGGCTGGGTCGAGTTCGTCCAGGAGCAGCAGGCCCACAACCAGCCGCCGGAGTTCATGCAGTACTTCGTGCAAATGTCGCGCGACACGCTGGAGAACTGGCAGTCCGAGTTCCTGCAGCTGTTGTGGCAGGTGATGGGACTGACGTACTTCCTCTACCTCGGCTCCCCGCAGTCCAAGGAAGAGGACGACCGCTTCGAGGACAAGCTCGATGCGATCCTCAAGCGCCTGGATCCGCAAGGCGCCGACGCGCTGATCCAGCAGCTCGACCAGAAGTACCCGGGCCGCTACGTCGGGCCGAGGCTGGAGTAGTCCTCCCGGCCGCCTGACCTTTCGCCCTGACGCTCTCCTCAGCGCGGCAGCGAGCAGGTCTTGTTCGGCTGCGCGGCCTGGCGCAGCCACGCGAGCAGCGCCTCGCGGTCCTTGGGATCGGGCACGCCGAGGTAGGTCATCGTGGTGCCCGGCACCGTCGCCATCGGGTCGGCGAGGAAGCGCGCCAGCGACGACGGATCCCACACGATGCCCGACTTCTTCATCGCGGCGGAGTAGTCGCCGAATCCCGGCGCCGTGCCCGCCTTGCGGCCGAAGAGGCCGCAGTGCGCCGGGCCGGTCCTGTGCTGCTCGATCGAATGGCAGGCGGCGCAGCGGCCATAGACCTGTTCGCCGCGGGCCAGCAGGCCCGGGTCGGCGGCGAACAGCGGCCCGCAGAGGGCGAGTGCGCCGGCCAGGCAGATCGGGCGGGCGAGCGTGCGCACCTCCTGCCGGCCTCAGGACATGAAAGCGCCGGGCACGACGGGTTTCTCGCCCAGCACCTGCCGGAAGATCGCCCAGTGCATGGCTTCGTCGCCCAGGATGCTGGCGGCGGCCTGCGACAGCGCGCGGTCCTGGAACAGCGGCACGGCATTGAGGTAGGCGGAGACGGCGCCGCGCTCCAGGCCCGCCGCGAAGCGCAGCACGTCGACCTCGGCCTTCAGCTTGTCGGTCGCGAACGCGTAGCGCGCCTTCGGCTCGGCCGGCTGGCCACCGAGTTTGCGCACCGTGCTCGCCAGCACGTCGGCATGCTCCTTGTGGTGGCCCTGGAACTCGAGCGCGAGGGCCTTGGCCTGCGCGCCCAGCAGGCCGCTTTCGGCGCCCAGCTGGTAGGCGGCGATCGCTTCGAGCTCGGCGGCCCGCGCGGTGTTGAGGATGCGCACGTCGGCCTCGGCCGGTGCGCCGGCCTTCATGCCCTGGGCCAGCACATCGCGTCCGGCCAGGATGGCGACCGCGCCCGCGGACAGGACCGCCGCGGCGCCGAACAGGGACTCCCTGCGCGACGAGTTGAAGAAAGAAGGTTCCTTGCCGTGGTTCATGGTCGCTCCTGTGGGGGCTGTGGAAGTGGGACGTTGGAAATCGGGGGGTCTATTGATCGCGGACGACGCCGCAGGCACGCAGCTTCGCGAGCACCTGCCGGACCATCTCGTCGCAGCGCGCGCCGCGGAAGTCATGCAGGTTCGACAGCGGCTCGGCCGCGCCGGTGTCCAGCTGCAGGCGCAGCATCCCGCGGGCGCGCAGGTAGCGCGTCTTCACCACGTCGGCCGACACGCGCAGGCTCGATGCCGTGTCCTCGACGCTGAGGCCCTCGACCGCGCGCAGGATGAACACGCAGCGGTAGATCGGCGGCAGCAGGTCGATGGCGGCTTCGAGCTGTCGCCGCAGTTCGCTGTTGGAGGCCGCATCCTCGGGCGTCGAAGGATCGATGCCGCCCAGGCGGCCGGGAGTCTGTTCGGACATCGCGCCCTCCTCGTCCTCGGGGAAGGTCTCGTCCAGGAAAACGACTCTCCCCAGTCTGCGTTGCTGGCCCAGCGCCTGGTTGATGACGATGCGGGTCAGCCAGGTGCGCAGGCTCGACTCGCCGCGGTAGCTGTCCAGCGCAAGGAAGGCGCGCAGGTAGCCTTCCTGTACCGCGTCCTGGGCCTCGGCGTCGTCGGCGACGATGCCTCGCGCGGCGCGGAACAGCATGCGGTTGTAGCGGCGCATGAGCTGCGCGAAGGCGTCCGCCCGGCCCGATCGCAGGTCCGACAGCAGTTGCTCATCGCGGACATGCGGGGGCGCAGCCTCGGGCGCCGGCAGGTGTCGAATCTGCTCGTTCATGGGTGGGTTCCGCCTTACAGCGACTTGAGGTACTGGGCCACGTCCTGGATGTCCTGGGGCGTCAGGCCCAGGTTCAGCCGCTGGTTGTAGCGGTCGACGACATCCTCCGGCGTGGCCGCGGAACCGTCGTGGAAGTAGGGCGCGTGCTGCCACAGGCCGCGCAGGGGCGTGGTGCGGTACTGCTTGGTTGCCGAGCGGCTGGCGTAGCTCGGGGTCTCGGGTTCGGCCATCGAAGCGGAAGGCGGATGCAGGCGCGAATTCGCGTCGGTGAACAGCGCGCCGCTGTGGCAGGTGGCGCATTGCGCCGCGCCCGCGAACAGCGTCTGCCCTCGGGCGGCGGCCGACACGTCGAACGATCCGACCGGGGCCGCGGGCGGGGCCAGCGACAGCTGGTAGGCCTGCAGCGCCGGGAGCTTGCTCGAGATCAGGTCGTCGGTTCCGTTCGTGATGTTCACGCCCAGGCGCGGCTCGCTGAAGCTTCCGTGGCCCCCCATCTGCACCACGCCGACGTAGCGGTTCCAGTAGGCGGGCTCGTCGCCGTCGCCCGTGAACGTCACCTTGTTGATGCCCTGCAGGCCGTAGGCCGGCGGGATCACGACAGGATTGCTAACGCCGTCGACGTTGAAGCGCGGGTCGTACTTCCCCTTGCCCCAGGAGTTGTAGACGGCCTTCCTGGCCGCATCGAGCGACGGCGACAGCGCGATGATCGCGCCCGGGTCGAGGTCACGGTTCGCCCAGCCGTCCAGGCGCTTGCCGATGCCCTTGGCGAACGAGTCGTCCACCGTCGAGTGGCACAAGGCGCAGGTGATGCCGACGCGCTTGAGCCGGTCGACGCCGTTGACGGTTTCCACTTCGCCCTTGATGCCGACCACTGCATTCAGCTTGATCAGCGCCACCGTGGTGGCCGGGCTGTCGAGGTCGACCTGGCCCGCCTGGATGGCAGCCGCGACGTCGGCAGGAATCGCTTCGGCGTCGACCTTGAGCCCGACCGCGAGCGCGGTCTTCGGCGACACGGCCTGCTCGATCACCTCATGCATGCGCAGCGTATCGGTCCATCGGGTCTCGTCGCCGAAGGTGTCGAAGCGGAAGATCTGGCGGCCCTGGGCCACCAGCTCCGCCTGCGCGGCGGAGGTGTCCTGGGGCCCGGCCGAGGCCGAGGGTGCGGGTGACGGCGACGGCCCCGCGGCCGGGTCGCCGCCGGAGCCACCTCCGCAGGCGGGAACGAAAAGCGCCGTCAGCGCTGCCGCAGCCAGCAGCGGCAGGGTCTTGCTTGAGCTTCGCATGTCGCACCTCCATGTCGATACAGCGTTGGATGCATCTCGCATGAAAAAGTGACAGCGATCGATCGGCGGGCGGCAACTGCCCAGCAGCGCGATCGCGAGAAACCCGGAATCGACGGCGGGCGTCCATCGAACCGGGACTACAGACGGCGGGCGCAGGCTGGGTAACGTACGACGCCGGGCCCTGCTGATGCATGGCGTCCCGGCCGTGTCCGCAGTCCATGCAAGCCAGTTCCCCTTCGCCCTTGAACCGCAACGAAGACGGGCTTCCGGGCGCGCTGGCCGAAGAGACCTACAGGGCTTTCTTCGAGTCCACCGACGAAGGCGCCTGCATCGTCCGGATGATCTTCGACGAGGACGGCCGCGCGGTCGACTTCCTCTTCCTGCAGACCAACGCGAGCTTCGAGCAACACACCGGGCTGAAGGACGTCTGCGGCAAACGCAGGAGCGAGCTGCCCCCGGGGCAGTCGGACCGCTGGATGCGTGCCCTGGGCAACGTCGCCACCAGCGGCGAGTCGGTGCAGGTGAGCGACTTCTCGGCGGCGCTCGGCCGCTGGTTCGACCTGCACGCTTTCCGCGTGGGTGATCCCGCGCAGGCGGTGGTCGCGGTCCGCCTGCGCGACATCACGGAGCAGCGGCAGGTGCAGGAGCGGCTGGCCAGCCTGTACGGGCTCGACACGGTCGGGGTCCTGTTCTGGGGCTCCGGGTTCGCGTTGCTGGAGACGAACGACGGGTTCCTGAAGATGTCCGGCTACACGCGCGAGGAGGCGATCGGAAAGACCTGGCAGGAATTCACGCCGCCGGAATTCCACGCGGCCTCGCAGGTCGCGGTCTGGGAGGTCTCGAACCTGGGCGAGGCCACGCCTTACGAGAAGGAATACATCCGCAAGGACGGGTCGCGCTTCTGGGGCCTGTTCGCCGCGCGCAAGGTGGGCGACGAGGTGGTGGAGTTCGTGCTCGACGTCACCCAGCGCCGCAAGGCCGAAGCCGCGCTGCGCGACGCCGACCGCCGCAAGGACGAGTTCCTGGCGACGCTCGCGCACGAGCTGCGCAATCCGCTGGCGCCGCTGCGCAACGGCCTGCAGATCATGCGGCTGTCCTCCCCGGCGGAGGCACCGGTGCAAAGGACGGTGCAGATGATGGAGCGGCAGCTCGGCCACCTGGTCCGCCTCGTCGACGACCTGCTGGACGTGGCGCGCATCACGTCGGGCAAGGTGCGGGTCGAGCGGCAGGTGATCGCGCTGCGCGAGGTGCTGGCCCGCAGCATCGAAGCCACGCATGCCGCGATGGAAGCCAAGCAGCACCGGCTGCAGGTCGATGTTCCGGGCGAGGAAGTGCACGTCGAGGGCGACCTCGACCGGCTCGCGCAGGTGTTCTCCAACCTGCTGTCGAATGCGGCGAAGTACACGCCCGCCGGCGGGCAGATCCGGCTGCACCTAGCCCCGCAGCCGGCGGAAGTGGTGGTCAGCGTCACCGACAACGGCATCGGCATCCCGGCCGGGCAGCAGGAACGCGTGTTCCGCCTGTTCACCCAGGTGCGCGATCACCAGAGCCACTTCGAGGGCGGGCTCGGCATCGGGCTGTCGCTGGTCGAGAGCCTGGTGCACATGCACGGCGGCGCGGTGTGGGTGGAGAGCCCGGGCTCGGGACAGGGCAGCCGCTTCTGCGTGCGGCTGCCCCGGGTGGATGGCGCGCGCGCCGGGTCGGGTCGGCACGATGCCGAGCGCCCGCGGCGCGGGCCGTTGCGCATCCTGGTCGCGGACGACAACCTCGACGCGGCCGAGTCGCTGGCCTTCCTGCTGCAAGCGGACGGCCACGAGGTGGTCACCGCCGCCAACGGCCTGGAAGCGGTCGAGCATGCGATCGCGAAGGGCCCGCAGCTCGCGCTGCTGGACCTTGGAATGCCCGTGATGGACGGGCTCGATGCGGCGCGGAGGATCCGCGCGGCCGGTGCGCGAATCCGGCTGGTCGCGCTGACCGGATGGGGCCAGCCGGCGGACCGGGAGCGCACCCGCGAGGCGGGGTTCGACCTCCACCTCGTCAAGCCGTTGACACAGCAGTCACTCGACCAGGCGCTGTCGCTGGTCGAGGCGAACGCGGCCAGGGAGGAGAGCCGGCGCAACTCGTGAGTGCCGCCGCAGCTCGTGAGTGCCGCCGCGCGCTTCAATTCGCGGCGGGTCGCGTCCCGCGCGGGTGTTCGAAGAAGAAGCGGAGCATCTCGGCACTCGCATCCGGCCCCTGCGGATCCGTGTAGCTGCCGCGCGCGCTGCCACCCGACCACGCATGCGGCGACCCGTGGACGGTCCAGTGCTCCATCGCCACCGCTCCCGCTGCATCCCGGTGGACCTGCCGCGTGGCCGTTCGCCGGCCGTTCGCGCGCAGTTCCTCCGAGGCCGTGCTGGTGCCTCCTGCGCCGGCCGCCGCCGCGATGACCTGCCGGCCATTGGTGGGATGCACCGTGGTGTCGGCATCCCCGTGGAAGACGATCGTCGGCACGGGAAGCGGGCGAGGCTTGCGCGCCGCGCCGCTTTTCATCGCCTCGAAAGCGGAGGGGACATCCTGCGCAGCCCCGGGCGCCAGGCCCGAATGGACGCCCACGGCGGCAAAGAGCTCCGGATAGGCGGCCGCCACGATCGCGGCCATCGCGCCGCCGGCCGACAGGCCCGCCACGTACACGCGGGCCGGGTCGATCGGATGGCGTGCCATGACGTCTCGCACCATGCCCGCGAGCAGCTCCGGCTCCCCGCGCCCACGCCCCTGGTGGTTGGACTTGAACCAGTTCCAGCAGCGCTGCGGATTCGCGCGCTGCGACTGCGCGGGGTAGAGCACGAAGAACCCCTGGGCCTGGGCCAGCTCGTTCATGCGCGTGCCCGCGGCGAAGTCGTCCGGGTCCTGCGTGCAGCCGTGCAGCATCAGCACCAGCGGCATCGGCCGGCTGCCGGCGCCGGGCGGGATGAACAGCTTGTAGTCGCGGCCTGCGAGGTTGGCGCCGCCGTGCCGGCCGTGGATGAAGGCTCCTTTCCCCGGCTCGGGCGGCGCCTGGGGTGCCGGGGGCGGGACGACGGGGTCGGGCCGGGCTTGCCGATCACGCACGCGGGACCACTCGGACAGGTGGGGGGCGGGCAGGGCAGGGAGTTCGGCATCCGGCACTTCGCGTGCCTGCACGTCGATCACGTCCCCGCCGGTATCGAGGCCGCCCTGGTGCAGGGCTTGCTGGATCGCGCGGGTGGCGGCCATCAGGTCACCGCGCCGGGTGAGGAGGGTCGCTTCCTGGAGGAGGTGCTGGAAATCTTGGTGCATGGGCTTTCGGCAGGAACAAGGACGCCCGGAGCAGGCGGCGATCACTGCAGGTGGGGCCCGGCGGCGGAGCGCGCAAGGGCGGCGGAAGAAACAATCGGTGTGGGTCGACAAAAAGTTTCGAAACATGCTGCACGGCCGGCGCCTGGACAGGGCACCATCGGCGGGGAAGCCTCCCCTGCAATGAACGCCCCGCCTCCTGCATCGCCGCAGCAGCCGCCGCACGGGCTGGATCCCACGCTGATCGAGCCGGTGCTTCTCACCGCCACCCAGGTCTCCACCTTTGCCGGGCAGGTGCTGCTCACCCGCGCGAGCGGCTTCTTCTTCAAGCGTGACGGGCGCCTTTACGTCGTGACGAGCCGGCACGTGCTCTCCGACGAACCCACGGGCCACTCACCCGATCGCGTCGAAGTCGCGGTGCACACGGACGCCCGCGACCTGTCGAAATGGGCGGTGTTGTCCTGCGACCTGTTCAGGGACCGCCAGGCGGTCTGGCACCAGGGCCGCGATGCAGCGGGGGCGATCGACGTTGCCGCGCTGGAGATCGACGAGTCGGCATTGCCGCCATCGCCGCACCTGCGCTGGTTCACCCCGGAGCACCTGCTGCAAACGTTTCATTCAGCCCAGATCGGCGCGCCGCTGGTGCTCCTGGGCTATCCGCTCGGTTTCCACGACACCGTCCACCATCTCCCGGTCGCCAGGCACGCGATCATCGCTTCGGCATTCGGCGTGCGGTTCCAGCGCCAGGGCTATTTCCTCACGGACGCGCGTGCCCACCGGGGTTCCAGCGGCAGCCCCGTGCTGATGAAGATCGCGGATGACCCTTCCGATATGCCCTGGAAGCTGCTGGGCGTGCATTCGTCGCGCATGGACATGGGCGGGCGCGACTCGGAGCAGGACGATTTCCTGGGGCTCAACTGCGCCTGGTACGCGGACATCCTGATGACGCTCACGGAGGAGCGGTCCCCGCACGCCGGGCCGCTTGCCGGGCAGGCGTGACGCGCGCCTTCAATCCACCTTCATCCCCGCGTCGCGGATGACCGGCGCCCAGCGGGTGATCTCGTCGCGGGTGATCGCGGCCAGCTCCGCGGGCCCGGCCTTCATGGCGGTCGCACCCTGCGCAGCGAAGAAGGCTTCCATCTCGGGCATGGCCTGCACGGACGCGACGGCCTTGCGCATCTGGTCGATGTGTTCCTTCGGCACGCCCTTGGGTGCATACATCGCCACCCAGAGCTCGCCCACGAGGCCCGGCACGGCTTCGTTCGCGAGCGGAACGTTCGGCAGCGCGGGCGCACGCTGCAGTGAGGGCACCGCCAGCGCCTTGAGCTGACCCGATTTCACGAACTGCAGGCAGGCCGGGATGGTGCTGACCATGATGTCGAGGTTGCCGCCGATCACGTCGGTGAGCGCCGGCGCGACGCCCTTGTAGGGCACGTGCGTGATCTGCACGCCCTGCGACTTCTTCGCCATCTCCATCAGCAGGTGCGAAAAGGTGCCGTTGCCGGAGGAGCCGTAGCTCAGCTTGCCCGGCTCCTTGCGGGCCAGCGCGATCAGTTCCGCCAGCGTGTTGGCGGGGAAATTCGGCTTGACGACGATGGCGTGCTGCACGACGGCGATGCCCGCCACCGGTTCGAAGTCGTTGATCGGGTCGAACCCGGTGGACTTGTACAGGCTGGGGTTCACCGCCTGGGCGCTGTTGACCGTGACGAGCCACACGCTGCCGTCCTTCGGCGCGGACTTCGCCACCCACGCCGACCCGACGTTGCCGCCGGCGCCCGGCCTGTTCTCCACGACGACGTTCGATCCCGGCAGGAACTGCGGCAGGCGCGCCGCGACGTTGCGCGCCATGACGTCGTTGGAGCCGCCGGCCGCCTGCGGCACCAGCAGGACGATGGACTTGGGAAGCTGCGCCTGCGCCAGCGCGGGCACGCTGGAAGCGAGCGGCGCCAGCGCGAGGCCGCCGGCGATGCGCCGGCGCAGGGAGTCGATGGGGGTCATGATCCTGTCTCCTGTTTGCGGGTTCGCGGCTCGATCAGGTCCTGGTCCTGCCCGATGCGGGGCGCGGGGGTGCGGATGCGTCCCGGCGTGCGCGACAGGCGCGGAAAGACGTTGTGCATCACGACGCTTCCGAGCTCGGGGTCGGGCACCTCGACCAGGACTTCGCGCTCCTTCACGTGCGGATGCTCCATCAGTTCGTCGACGTTGAGCACCGGCCCGACCGTCACCTCGTGCCTGCCGAAATGCGCGAGGTTCTCCTGCAGCGTGCGTTGCGCGACGAAGCCGCCGATCAGCTCGTCCAGCGCATCCACGTGGGCGATGCGCGCGGCGTTGTCGATGAAGCGCGGATCGCGCGCGAGCTCGGGCCTGCCGATGGCGGCCAGCACGCGTTCGGCCATGCGCTGCGTGGAGCCGGACATCACCATCCAGTGCCCGTCGCTGCACAGGTAAGCATTGCGCGGCGCGGCGTTTTCCGCGCGGTTGCCGAGCCTGCGCGGGCGCTTGCCGGTGTGCTGGTAGATCGCCGCGTCGGGGCCGAGCACGCCGATCATCGGCTCCAGCAGCGACAGGTCCACCACCTGGCCCAGTCCTCCATTCACTTCCACTTCACGCACCGCGGCGAGCGTGGCGAACGCGCCCGAGAGGCCGGCGATCATGTCGGCCAGGCCCAGGTTCGGCAGGGCCGGCGGCTTGTCCGGAAAGCCGTTGCGTTCGGCGAAGCCGCTGAACGCCTCCACCAGCGTCCCGAACCCCGGCCGCTCCGCATAAGGGCCCGTCTGTCCCCAGCCGGAGATGCGGACGATCACGAGCTTCGGGTTGGCCGCGTGCAGGTCGTCGGGGCCCAGCCCGAAATCCTCCATTCCGTGGTGGCGGAAGCTCTCGATCACGACGTGCGCCTGCGGCACCAGGCCGAGCAGCGCGTTGCGATCGCCTTCGTCCTTCAGGTCGAGGCGGATGCTCTTCTTGTTGCGGCCGTAGACCTTCCACCACAGGGCCTTGCCGTCGTTCTTCCAGTCGCGCAGCGTGTCGCCCTGCGCGCTTTCGACCTTGACGACCTCGGCGCCGAAATCGGCCAGCTGCAGCGTGAGCATGTTGCCCGCCATGAGGCGCGAGAGATCCAGCACGCGGATCCCCGCCAGGGGCAGCCGGCTGGCGGCGCTGTCTTTCATGCTGCCTCCTTGCGGGCGCGCGAGCGGCGCGCCTGCAGCGCATCGTAGCGCGCGAGGAACTTGCGCGCCTTGATGGCGATCGGTTCGTCGATCATGCGGCCCTCGTGCGCGACCGCGCCACGGCCCGCTGCCACCGACGCGTCGAACACCTCGAGCAGGCGCCGCGCGTTGTCGGCTTCCTCGGAGGTGCCCCCGAAGACCTCGTTGATGACCGGCACCTGCGCCGGATGGATGCAGATGGCGCCGCGCATGCCGATCGCCTTCGCCTTCAGCGCCACCGCGCGGTAGGCCTGCATGTCGGTGAACTCGGCGACCGTGCCGGGCAAGCCCATGGGTTGCAGTCCTGCGGCTGCCGCCGCCAGCGCGAGCATTTGCGCAGGCATGGCCATGCCTTCCGGTGCCGAGGCGATGCCCGTCGCGGCGCCGAAGTCCTCGGTGCCGAAGAGCAGGGCGGCCAGCCGGGGCGAGGATTGCGCGATCGCTGGCGCATTGCAGATGGCCAGCGGAGATTCGAGCAGCGCGACCACGCGGATGCCGCCGCTGGGCCGTCCGAAGCGTTCCTCGAGCGCCCGCATCTCCGCGTCGAGCTGGACCACCTGCCGGGGCGACTCGACCTTGGGCACGAGCAGCCCGTCGGCGCCCGCGGCGATGGACGCCTCCAGGTCGGCCGCAAGCAAGTCGGGCTCGTTGTTCACGCGGACGTAGATCGGCACGCCCGCGCTTTCCTGTAGGCGAGGCACGAACGCCGCGAGATTCGCGCGAGCCGCCGGCTTGGCCGGACGGGCCACGGCGTCCTCGAGGTCCAGGATCAGCGCGTCGGCGCCGCGCTGCCCGGCCTTGGCGAGAAAGCGGTCCGTGTCGGCCGGCACGAACAGCATGGAACAGGGTTCGAGGGTGGTGGGATTCATGAAATCATTGTGGCGCGGTCGCGCGGACCGCTAAGCTGCGGGGCCTCATTCAAGGAGCGTTCATGGATCTCGACAAGAATGGTCTCGCGACCCGCCGCGCAGTGCTCGGCGACGCCTATGTCGACACCGCCCTCGGCAAGGCGACGCAGTTCACGGCGCCGCTGCAGGAGCTGGTCACGCGCCACGCCTGGGGCAATACGTGGCAGCGCAAGGGCATCGACCTGCGCACGCGCAGCATCGTCACGGTCTCGATGCTGGTGGCGCTCGGCCGCATGCACGAGCTGAAGGTCCACGTGCGCGGCGCGCTGAACAACGGCGTGACGAAAGAGGAGTTGCAGGAGATCTTCCTGCACGCCAGCGTGTACTGCGGCTTCCCGGCGGCGGTGGACGCCTTCCGCAGCGCGGCCGAGGTGATCGACGGCGCGTAACGCCGGCAAGCCTCAGGCGCGTTCGAGATCGATATACCCTCGGGCCGCGTCCACCCCGACCAGCCGCACCCGCAGTGCATCGCCCACATCCAGGCCTTCGACGCCGCGCACCAAGCGGCCTTCCAGCAGGGGCTGCGCGATGCGCACGTAGGTGCCCTTGGGCGCCGCGCCGGTGACGATCGCGTCGAACGCATCGCCGATCCGACCCTGGAGAAGCGCGGCGCCCGCCGCCTTGAGAACCGTCCGCTCCACCTTGTTCGCGTTGTCTTCCTGCAAGGTGCAGTGGCGGGCAAGTTCGGCCAGGGCGGCGTGCGAATAAGGCGGCGCTTCGCCGGCGAGGCACGCTTTCACCAGGCGCTGCGTCACCAGATCGGGGTAGCGGCGATTCGGCGCGGTGGAGTGCGCATAGTCGCTCACGGCCAGGCCGAAGTGCCTCAGCTCGGGGGCGCCCGGCGCCGCGGCCACGTACGAGCCCGAACCCAGCATCTTGACCACGCGCAGCGACAGGTCGCCGAACCCCTCGGGGTCGCGCGTGCGCTGGTCGGTCAGGAAACGCTCGAGCGCCACCGCGTCCGGCTCCGGCGGCAGCACCGTGCCGAGCGCCGCCGCGAGGGCCTCGATGCGGTCCCACCGGCGCGGCGACTGCAGGAAGCGCCGCAACGACGGAAAGCCAGCCTGCGCCAGGAAGCGAGCCGTCGCCGCATTGGTCGCGATCATGACGTCGGCGATGAGGTCCTTCGCGCGGTTGCGGTCGTCCGCACGCAGGTCGATGAGCCGGCCTTGCTCCAGCACGGGCCGGGCGGCCGGGGTCCGCACGTCCAGCGCGCCGCGGCGCTGGCGCCATCGACGCAAGCGCGTTGCGAGGTGGTCGTGCAGGCGCACCTGCTCCTGGATGCGAGCCGAGGAGGCCGACGCGGGGAGCGGCCCGTCGCCATCGAGCCAGCGCGAGACGCCGTCGTAGGTGAGCTTCGCCTGGTTCGTCACCGCCGCGCGGTAGAGCTGGTGCTGCGTGACGGCGCCGTCGTCCTCGACCTGCATCTCGACCACCACGGCCAGCCGCTCCTGCCCCTCGTGCAGGGAGGTGCGGTCCGTCGACAACACGGGCGGGAGCATGGGGAACGTGCCGGCCGCCGTGTAGACCGAAGTGGTGTTGAGGGCCGCGTGCGCATCCACGGCACTGCCGCGGCGCGCCAGGGCGTCGACGTCGGCGATGGCCACGAGCAGGCGCGTCGCGCCGCCGGGAAGGGACTCCGCAACGCTCAGCTGGTCCAGGTCCTGCGTGTCGTCGTTGTCGATGGAGAACCAGGCGAGGGCGCGCAGGTCGCGGATGTCGGCGTGCGGCGCAGGCGGGCGGGCGGCATTGGCCTCGAGCAGCGCTGCTGCAGGGAAGTCGGGCTCCAGGCCATGCGTCTGCATGGCTTGCACGGCGATGGCCAGGAGGGGTGGGGTCGGCACCGGTGGACTTTAGCCGGGGCTGGCGCTGTCGCGGGGCTGACTGCATGCCCCCGAAACAACTACTTGGCGCCCCAAACTTTGTAGTCGTACACGGTGATGTCACCGGCGCCCGCAACTGGCTCGACGCCCAACTCGACGCTGGCCACGTGCTCGTTGCCCACAGCCCACTTCTCGCCGCAAGAGTCGGCGCGGGTGGCGACGTAGTTGATGATGGCAGCCAGGTCGATCTCGCCGGGGTCGGCCGGCAGGACAGCAGGCACGAAGGCAATCATCTTCCACCCGGTCCTTCCGTAACTGCCGTTGAGGTTCATGAAGTCGTAGCGCAGGCAGCCGTCAGCGGCGCTCTTGGTGGCGTAAACGTGGTACTCCTTGCCGCCGATGGTCGCGGTGTGGTCGAACCAGTGGGGTTTGCGTCCGTCGGGCACGTTGTGCGCGCCATAGTTGCCCCAGTGGGACAGCGGAACCATGATCTCGTGCGTGATCGACGAGTTCAGGAAGCCCGTGTCCTGCTTCGCGCCGGACTGCAGCCAGATATCGAACGTGAGCTGCCCCTGGCCCGTCGGCGCCGACAGGTGCGCGAAGTTGAACTTGGCCTTCAGCGACTTCACCGGCAGCTGCATCGGGAACAGCGTCCCCGGTGTGTGGCCGGTGGGCGCCTGCTGCAGGGTCGAGCCGTTCGGCAGGCGCACGGGGTCGCCGTCCACGGTGGTGCCGGTGCTGTAGTACCCGGGGCGGCGGCCGTTCAGGACCGAGGGAAAGCCCTTCACTTCGGCCGAGCCGGGGGGATTCGGCCAGCGCCACTTCATGCGGAAAGCGACCTCGCCGTTCGGGCCGACGTTGGGGCTCACGCCGATCTGCTGTTCGAACTGGTGGGCGTTCGGGCCTTCCGTGATGCCGCTCTGCCCCCAGCGGTTGTCTTCCATCCAGTACGCATCATCCGGATTGCCGACCTGCAGCCAGGCGTTGGAGCTGGCCGCCACAGGGATCTCGGGGGGCTCAGTCCTGGTGGAGCCGGCGAGGACGGTTTCCGATTGCGCGACCTGCACGCCCGTCGTGGTGCTGCCGCTGTCCAGGGCGCCACCTCCGCCGCCGCCACAGGCGGCGAGGATCGCCAAGGCGGCAACGGGGCCGGCGCGGAACAAAATCTGTCTCGTCATGAGTTACACGTCCAGGTCGGGGGCATTGCGTGCGGCGCTCGAGCGCGCCTGTTGCCCGGTCGGAGGATGAGCTTTGCGTTTCAGGTCCTGTCCGGGTGGCTACGGACAGCGGCGCTTGAAAGCTGCGGCTCAGCGATGGACGCGAATCTAGTAGGTCCCGTCTGACAAGCTGTAGGCGCCCGACTACAAACGTGAGCAAACATGAGCTTGAGGATTTCGTGGAGGACATCACGACGGCGGCGCGTTCGCCCGGCACGCGCGCACGGAGCCGACGCGGAAGTACGCAGTAAGCCCAGCCGATGGGGGCGGCAAGCTCGGCGGTAGATCAGCGGCTGCCAACCGCTGATGAACCGAACAGTTACCGTTTTGATGAGGTTAGAGGCGTTCCCATAGGGGCACCAGGAACGCGACGGCGCCTACGAAGCCTGAGCGGACATCAGCCAGCGATCGCGGGCGGCCGCTGGCGTAACCACCGCGCCGCACCTTGCCCCGCGAGCCGGCCCGTGGCGAAACAGGCGGTGAGCAGGTAGCCGCCGGTCGGCGCGTCCCAGTCGAGCATCTCGCCGGCGCAGAACACGCCGGGCAGGTCGCGCAGCATGCCATCGGCATCCAGCGCTTCCAGGCGGACGCCACCCGCCGTGCTGATCGCCTCTTCGACCGGGCGGGGCCGGGCCAGTGTCAGCGGCAGCGCCTTCAGGGCGGTGGCCAGGCGCTCGGGATCATCGAGCTGCTGCGGCGAGAGCACCTCGTGCAGCAAGGCCATCTTGAGAGCGGCAATGCCCAGCCGGCTCTTGAGGTGGGTGGACAGGCTGCGCGAGCCGCGCGGGCGGCGGGTTTCCGCCAGCACCTGGGCCGGGCTGTGTTGCGGCAGCAGGTCGATGATCCAGGTGGCACGGCCATGCCTGGCGATCTCATTGCGCAGCCGCGCCGAAAAGGCGTACACCAGGCTGCCTTCGATGCCGGTCTCCGTCAACACGAACTCGCCTTGCCGGCTGTCCTCCGGCGGCTGGGTGTCCATGCGGGCGGCCACTGGCTTGACCGGCTGGCCCGCATACCGCTGGCGCACGTGGTCGCTCCACCCCGCGCCACCCGCGCGCGTGGGCGCCACGTCGAATCCACAGTTGGCGGGCTGCAGCGGCTCGATGGGAACGCCGCGCGCGGCCAGGAGCGGCACCCACGTCCCATCGGAGCCCAGGCGCGGCCAGCTTGCGCCTCCCAACGCGAGAACAACTGCCTGCGCCGCGTGGGCGATGCGTCCCGCAGGTGCATCGAAGAGGAGGTCACCCGTCGAGGGATCCCATCCCTTCCAGCGGTGCCGCGTGTGCAGCCGCACGCCGGCGGCGCGCAGCCGGTGCAGCCACGCGCGCAACAACGGCGCGGCCTTCATGTCGGTCGGGAAGACGCGCCCGGAAGTCCCCACGAAGGTCTCGACGCCCAGGCCGGCAGCCCAGCGCCGGACCTCCTCGGCTCCGAAGGCCGAGATCGCCTCCCGCAGCGCACTGCTGCGCTCCCCGTAGCGGGCAAGAAAGGATTCGGGACGTTCCGAGTGGGTGAGATTCAGGCCGCCGCGCCCGGCGAGCAGGAATTTGCGGCCCACGGACGGCATGGCATCGAACAAATCGACCGGCACGCCATGCTCGGCCAGCACCTCGGCCGCCATCAGGCCGGCCGGTCCGCCGCCGATCACGGCGGCGCGCAAGGGAAAAGAAGTCACCGCGAGATTGTCTTGCCCCCCGCCGACTCGGCAGCGTGCACACCCGTCTCACGCCAATCCACCCGCGCACAATCGGTCACGATGAACCCTTCGGACGTAGCGGTCCTCCAGTGGCAGGAAGGTGGCGAGCAGCGTCAGGCGCGGTGGCGTTCGGAATCGGGCTGGCCGGTACCCAAGCGCGTGCAGCTTGCCGACGACCAGATGCCTGCCGACCTGGCCTATCGCCTCGCCTGCGAAGGGACGGCGCTGCTCTGGCGGGGCGACTTCCAGAACGCGCGACAGCTCCTCCAGGCGCTCGCCCGCAGGCTCGACCGCGCGGCCCGCAAGCCCGTAGCCGCACCCGCGAAACCTTCCGAGGTTTTCTACCGGTACCGGCAGGCGCAGGGGCGCCGGGCACGGGTGCTCGGCATGCTGGTCATCGAAGTCGGCGGCGACCATGGCATCGGTCTTCGCCGCGCGCCCGACCTGCGCGCGGCGTGCGGCGAGGCCTGGGGGCCGCCGGACGGACAGGCTTGCGTCGTGGCGCTGCGCGAACTGATCGGTCTGGTGGGGGCGCATGAATGGCGCAAGGAGGGCGTGGAGGTGCCGGCGCTAGGACCGCCGCCGCGCAACCGCATCCACCCGCACTACGGCGTGTTCTCGCCGGTACGCGGGGAGTACCTCGACCTGATCGCGCGGGCGGCCCTGCCTGCCGGCGTCTCGCTGGCCTGGGACATCGGCACCGGCACCGGCGTGATCGCAGCGGTGCTGGCGCGCCGCGGGATCGCGCGCGTCGTGGCAACAGACCTGAGTCCCCGTGCAGTCGCCTGCGCTCGCGACAACATCCAGCGGCTGCATCTGCAGGACCGGATCGAGCTCGTCGAAGCCGACCTGTTTCCGGCCGGAGAGGCACCGCTCATCGTCTGCAACCCACCGTGGCTGCCGGGCAAGCCCAGCTCCATGCTGGAGCACGCCGTCTACGACCCCGACAGCCGCATGCTGCGCGGGTTCCTGGGCAGGCTGCGCGAGCGGCTCGCGCCAGGAGGCGAGGGCTGGCTGGTGCTGTCCGACCTGGCCGAGCACCTGGGTCTGCGTACCCGGGACGAATTGCTCGCGCTCTTCGACGCCGGCGGGCTCGCCGTTCGCGAGCGGCTGGACGTCCGGCCCCGGCATCCGAAGGCCGGCGACACCAGTGATCCGCTGGCCACGGCCCGGAGCCGCGAAATCACCTCCCTCTGGCGCCTCGGTGCAGCCTGACCCAGGGGCTACGTCCGCCCCTCGCGATGTGCCGTCAACCGGCGGCCTGCGCCACCCACCCCGCCGTTCGGGCCTGCGCGTAAGTGCGATCCAGGGCTTGCCGGATCAGCCCGCACATCTCGTCCACCTGCGCGCGCGTCATGATCAGCGGAGGCGCGACGATCATCCGGTCGCCCACCGCGCGCATCACCAGGCCGTTGTCGAAACAGTGCCCGCGGCACGCCATCCCGATGGCGATCTCCGGAGCGAACGATTCGCGCAGGGGGATATCGCGGCACAACTGGATCGCGGCCATCAGCCCGCAGCTCTGGACCTCCCCGACCATCGGGTGATCCAGCAGGTTCGCGAGCTGCTGCGCCAGGTAGGGGCCGGTGTCTTCGCGCACCCGCTGCACCAGCTGCTGCTGCTCGATCACGTCCAGGTTCGCCAGGGCCACTGCGCAGGCCACCGGGTGGCCCGAGTACGTGTAGCCGTGTTCGAACTCTCCGCCGCGCTCGATCAGCACCCGCGCGACACGCTCCCCGACCATCACGCCGCCCAGCGGGACATACCCGCTGGTCACGCCTTTCGCGAATGTCATCAGGTCCGGCCGGGTCCCGAAGGTCTCGCAGCCCCACCACCGGCCCGTGCGTCCGAAGCCGCACACGACCTCGTCGCTCACCAGCAGGATGCCGTGGCGGTCGCAGATGCGCTGGATCTCGGGCCAGTAGGTGGACGGCGGCACGACCACGCCGCCGGCGCCCTGCACCGGCTCACCGATGAAGGCCGCGACCTTGTCGGGGCCGATCTCCGCGATCTTCTCCTCCAGCCAGCGGGCGGCGACGACACCGAACTCCTCGCGCGAGAGGCCCTTCGCCGCGCCGTGGCGGTGTGCCCAGAAATGCGGCTGGTCGATGTGGGCGATGCCCGGGATGGGCAGTCCTCCCTGCGTGTGCATGGCCGCCATGCCGCCGAGCGACGCCGCCGCCATCGTGGAGCCGTGGTAGGCGTTGAGCCGCGAGACGATCACCTTGCGCTCGGGCTGCCCCATCAGGTCCCAGTAGCGGCGCACCAACCGGATGACCGTGTCGTTGGCTTCCGAGCCGGAGCTGCTGAAGAACACGTGCCGGAACTGCGCCGGCGTCACCGCGGCCAGCCGCTCGGCGAGGGCGGTGGCCGGCGGCGTCGTGGTCTGGAAGAAGGCGTTGTAGTAGGGCAGGGTCCGCATCTGCTGCGCGGCAGCCTCGATGAGGGCGCCCTGGCCATAGCCGACGTTCACGCACCACAGGCCCGACATGGCGTCGAAGATCCGCCGGCCATCGCTGTCCCACACGTACACGCCGTCCCCGTGCGTGATCACGCGCACTCCCTTGGTGGCGAGCGCCTGGTGGTCCGTGAACGGGTGCAGGAAATGGGCTGCGTCCGCGGCTTGCCACTCCCGGGTGCTGCGCCTTGCGAACGGCGGCAGGTCCATGTTGAAGGCAGGCGTGTTGGCGGTCATGGGGTCCCCCTGTCAGACATGGAGCAGCAAGTGCTCGCGCTCCCAGGGCGAGATCACCCTCATGAATTCCTCGTGCTCGAGGTCCTTGATCTCCGCGTACACGGTCAGGAACTCCTTGCCGAGAACCTCGGCCAGGTCGTGTTCGGCGCGCAGCAGCGACACCGCCTCGCTGAGGCTGCGGGGGAGCTCGAACGCGCTCTGGTAGGCGCTCCCCTTGCACTCCTCGGTGGGGTTGATGCGCTGCTCGATGCCCAGCAAGCCGCAGGCCAGCGTGGCGGCCAGGGCGACGTAGGGGTTCGCGTCCGCGCCGATGACCCTGTTCTCGACGCGGCGGGCCCGCGGCGTGGAAACCGGGGAGCGGATCCCGACCGTCCGGTTGTCGACGCCCCACTGGATGTTGATCGGCGCGGCGGTGAACCGCTCGAGGCGCCGGTAGCTGTTGACGTACGGCGCGAAGAGCGCCATGGCGGCCGGGATGTATTTCTGCAGGCCGCCGATGTACCAGTAGAACTCCCGGCTGGGCGTGCCGTCCTCGTTGCTGAACAGGTTGCGTTCCCCGTCCTGGCTGACCAGGCTCTGGTGCACGTGCATGGCGCTGCCCGGCTCCCCGGCGATCGGCTTGGCCATGAAGGTGGCGTACATGTCGTGCCGCAGCGCCGCTTCGCGGACGGTGCGCTTGAACAGGAAGACCTCGTCGGCCAGTGCCATCGGCGCCGAATGGAAGAAGTTGATCTCCATCTGGCCGGCACCCACCTCGTGGATCAGCGTGTCCACGTTCAGTTCCATCTTCTCGCAGTAGTCGTAGACGTCCTCGAACAGCGGGTCGAACTCGTTGACGGCGTCGATCGAGTACGCCTGGCGCGAAGTCTCGGCGCGGCCGCTGCGGCCGACGGGCGCCCTCAGTGGCAGGTCGGGGTCGGTGTTGCGCGCCACGAGGTAGAACTCCAGTTCCGGCGCGACCACGGGAGTCCACCCCCTGCGGTCGAACAGCTCGCAGACGCGGCGCAGCACCGCCCGCGGCGCGAACGGCACCAGCCGGCCGTGGCGGTCGTAGCAGTCGTGGATCACCTGCGCCGTCGGGTCCACCGCCCAGGGCACGATCCGGACGGTCGTCGGGTCGGCGACCAGGTGCATGTCGGCATCGTTGCGGCTCACGACGTCGAAATAGGGCCCGTCATTCGGATATTCACCCGTGACGCTCATGGCGACCACGACTTCGGGAAGCCGCATGCCGCGGTCCTCGGTGAACTTCTCGCGCGGAAGGATCTTCCCCCGCGCCACGCCGGTGAGGTCCGGCACGAGGCATTCGATCTCCGTGACGCGGTGCTCGTTGAGCCAATTGTCCAGCTCGGCGAACTGGAACTGCCGGCGGTCTTGCATGGTGGAGGCGCTCGAAGGTGTCCGCGGGCGGAGGGGCGTGGCGGTGTCCGGTCCGGAGGAAACGACAAGGCCGTCCGGCCGGACCGCCTCGGCGCTGCCACGCGGTCGATAGCGACGGCGCAAATCTGTCGCGCCTTTGCGCCTGGTGATGTCGTCGCTAGCGGAGCCCACGAAGTCATCGTATCCATCAGCCTCGCGCCTGAGAGGCGAACTGCGGGTAAACGCTCCTCGATCAGCTTCGGCGGCTCCAGCCCAGGCACGGCGAAGCGCGTCCTGGTCGAGCGTAGGCGCTGTTCAGCTCCGGCATGGCTGCACGGCATGGCCCGTTGGAGCCAGGACAGCTGAGTTGTGCTGCCGAGGTGCTCCCATGTCGTGCTGCGCTAGAAGCGCTCGCCGTGCGCGAGATACCGCCACTGGCCGGGCGGCAGGCCCGCCATGGGGACGCGGCCGATGCGGATCCGCTTGAGGGCCGTGAGCGTCAGGCCGACCTGCGCGCACATCCAGGGCAGCATCTCCGGTGGGATGGCCTTGACCGCGAAGCGCAAGCGGGCCTCGCTCTGCCAGCTCACGTGCGCCGGCGGCAGGGCGCGCCCCTCGAACACCAGGCCTTCACGCAGGCGCGGCAAGCCGCCCGCGACGATGGCGCCGGCCACCTCCGCGAGCAGTTCCTGCTCGATCAGGTGGGCGTCCTCGCGCAGCTTGCGCACGATCCTTCCGTCCTGGCTGAAGACGGAGAGCCCCTCGGCCTGCACGGGCAGCGCGAGCAGGGGGACCAGCCCCGCGCGGTGGCTCTTGACCGGGCGGATGCCCGAAGCGTCTTGCGGCCAATGCGTCGCCGCGCCGAGCGACGCCAGCGCCGCGGCGGTGCTCATGCCCGCCGGCTTGTGCATCAGGAACGTCGCCGGCGCCGCCGGCTGCAGGTTCGCGCGAGGATCGATTTCGACCCTCTCTCCCGCAACCCGGAACTGCGGCTCTTCCACGACGTTGCCGTCCACGCGCACCCAGCCTTCGGCGATGTACTGCTCCGCCTCGCGCCGCGAGCAGGGCACCAGGGCTGCAACGACCTTCGACAGGCGTTTCGGTTCGTCAGGCACGCTCCGCACCCTCGAAGAAGGCGAGCTTTCGCGAGCGAGGCAGCGCCTTGAGCTGCAGTTCGGCCCTGAGTGCGTCCCCCTTGCTCGGGAATTCGCGGGCGGCCAGGACACGCATCGGCGGCCGCGCGCGCGTGAACCTTGCGCCCAGTCCGCAGGCATGCTGCAGGAACCGCTGCTCCACGTCGAGCGCGATCCCGGCGTAGTACACGCCACCCTCGCATTCAAGGAGATAGAGCCAGTAGGGCGCGCTCCGGCGGTTGCTCGACTTTCCATGCACGAATGCATTGTGGACTGACGCGCGGATCTGGGGCGGGCTGCTTCGCCCGCATCGGTGATGCCGTGCGGCGCGATTCCGGGACGTTCCAACGGCCACCGCATCCATACGACCGGCCCTATGCTGTCGACGTCGAAGGCTATCCTGTACTGGTGGCTGTGCATGAAGGCCGGCGCCGACATCGAACCATGAAACACGAACCCGACCAATACCAGGACATCCGCGACGCGGTGCGCGCGCTGTGCGCCGAGTTCCCCGACGAGTACCACCGCAAGGTGGACGAGCAGCGCGCCTATCCCGAGGCCTTCGTCAACGCGCTCACCAAGGCCGGCTGGCTGGCCGCCCTGATCCCGCAGGAGTACGGTGGCTCGGGCCTCGGGCTGGCCGAGGCCTCGGTCATCATGGAGGAGATCAACCGCGCGGGCGGCAACTCCGGCGCCTGCCACGGCCAGATGTACAACATGGGCACCCTGCTGCGCCACGGATCGCAGGAGCAGAAGCGCAAGTACCTGCCCCGGATCGCCAGCGGCGAGTGGCGCCTGCAGTCCATGGGCGTGACCGAGCCCACCACCGGCACCGACACCACCAGGATCAAGACCACCGCGGTGCGCAAGGGCGACCGCTACGTCGTCAACGGCCAGAAGGTCTGGATCTCGCGCGTGCAGCACTCCGACTTCATGATCCTGCTGGCGCGCACCACGCCGCTGGCCGAGGTGAAGAAGAAGTCCGAGGGCATGTCCATCTTCATGGTGGACCTGCGCGAGGCGGCCGGCGCCGGCCTGACGGTGCGGCCCATCCCCAACATGGTCAACCACGAGACCAACGAGCTGTTCTTCGAGAACCTGGAGATCCCGGCGGAGAACCTGATCGGCGAAGAAGGGCAGGGCTTCAGGTACATCCTGGACGGCCTCAACGCCGAGCGCACGCTGATCGCCGCGGAGTGCATCGGTGACGGCTACTGGTTCATCGACCGCGTCACCCGCTACGTGAAGGACCGCGTCGTGTTCGGCCGCCCCATCGGCCAGAACCAGGGCGTGCAGTTCCCGATCGCCGAAACGTACATCGAGCTGGAGGCGGCCAACCTGATGCGCTGGGAGGCCTGCCGCCGCTTCGACGCCCGGCTGCCCTGCGGCAGCGAGGCCAACATGGCCAAGTACCTCGCGGCCAAGGCGAGCTGGGAGGCGGCCAACGCCTGCCTGCAGTTCCACGGCGGCTTCGGCTTCGCGTGCGAATACGACGTCGAGCGCAAGTTCCGCGAGACCCGCCTCTACCAGGTGGCGCCGATCTCCACCAACCTGATCCTGTCCTACGTGGCCGAGCACGTGCTCGGGCTGCCGAGGTCCTTCTGATGGACGTCGCCGAGCCGCCTCAAGACGGCCGCGCCCCCTCGGGGGGCCGGCGCGCAGCGCCCTGGGGGCCATGCCGCCCGCTCGACGGCATCACCGTGGTGTCGCTGGAACACGCGATCGCCGCGCCGTTCTGCACGCGCCAGCTGGCCGACCTGGGCGCGCGCGTGATCAAGGTGGAGCGGCCCGGCGCCGGCGACTTCGCGCGCGCCTACGACACGCGCGTGCGCGGCCAGTCCTCGCATTTCGTGTGGACCAACCGCTCCAAGGAAAGCCTGGCGCTGGACCTCAAGGACCCCGCGGCCCTGCAGGCGCTGCAGGCCCTGGTCGCCAAGGCCGACGTGCTGGTGCAGAACCTGGCGCCGGGCGCGGCGGCCCGCATGGGGTTGTCGTGGGGCGAGTTGCACGCCAGGCACCCGCGCCTGATCGTGTGCGACATCTCCGGCTATGGCGAGGACGGGCCCTACCGCGACAGGAAGGCCTATGACCTGCTGATCCAGGCCGAGGCCGGGCTCCTGTCCGTGACCGGCACTCCCGAGGCCCCGAGCAAGGCCGGCAACTCGATGGCCGACATCGCCGCCGGCATGTATGCCTACTCCGGCATCCTGGCGGCGCTGCTGCAGCGGCAGCGCACGGGGGAGGGCGGCCACATCGACGTCTCGATGCTGGAGTCGCTGGCCGAGTGGATGAGCTACCCGATGTACTACGCCTACGAGGGCGCGGCGCCGCCGCCGCGCACCGGCGCATCGCACGCCAGCATCTATCCCTACGGGCCCTTCCGCACGGCCGACGGCACGGTGATCCTGGGGCTGCAGAACGAGCGCGAGTGGGCCGCCTTCTGCGACAAGGTGCTGCGCCAGCCGCAGCTCGCCGGCGACCCGCGCTTCGATGCCAACGCCCGGCGCACCGCCAACCGCGCAGCGCTCGACGCGGCGATCCACGCCGTGTTCGGCACGCTTTCGACCGGCGAGGTGGAGCAGCGGCTGGACGACGCGCAGATCGCCAACGGCCGCATGAACGACATGGCGGGGCTGTGGGCGCACCCGCAGCTGAAGGCGCGCGACCGCTGGCGCAGCGTGGCCACCCCCGCCGGCCCGATCCCCGCGCTGCTGCCGCCCGGGCGCAACAGCAGCTTCGACTACCGCATGGGCCCGGTGCCTGCCGTCGGCGAGCACACCGAAGCCATCCTGCGCGAACTGGGCCTCGCGCCCGTGAAGGAAGCCGGATGAACCCGTCCGCCGAACTCGCCGCCTTCGCCGCCGGCCTGCGCTTCGAGCACATCCCCGCCGCGGTGGTGCGCAAGACCGAGGACCTGCTGGTCGACTGGTTCGCCTCGGCCGTGGCCGGCAAGGGCGCCCGGCCCGTGGAAAGCATCGTCCGCTTCGCCGCCGCCATGGGCGCGGGCGAGGGTGCCAGCGAGGTGATCGTCACCCGCGGGCGCAGCAGTCCCTACCTCGCGGCCATGGCCAATGCCGCCGCCTCCCATTTCGCCGAGCAGGACGACGTGCACAACGGCTCGGTGTTCCACCCCGCGACCGTGGTGTTCCCCGCCGCGGTGGCCGCGGCCCAGGCGCTGGGCGCGAGCGGCGCGCAGCTGCTGGCCGCCGGCGTCGCCGGCTACGAGGTGGGCATCCGGGTCGGCGAGTTCCTGGGGCGCTCGCACTACAAGGTGTTCCACACCACCGGCACCGCCGGCACGCTGGCCGCCGCGGCCGCGGTCGGCAACCTGCTGGGACTGGATGCGCAGCAGATGCGCCATGCCTTCGGTTCGGCCGGCACGCAGTCGGCCGGCCTGTGGGAATTCCTGCGCACGGCGGCCGATTCCAAGCAGCTGCACACCGCGCACGCGGCGGCGGCCGGGCTGATGTCGGCGTGGCTGGCGAAGGACGGCTTCACCGGGGCCGACCGCATCCTGGACGGGCCGCAGGGCATGGCGGCCGGGATGTCCAGCGATGCCGACCCGGCCAGGCTCACCGACGGTCTCGGTGCGCGCTGGGCCACGGCCGAAACCTCGTTCAAGTACCACGCCTCCTGCCGCCACACCCATCCGGCCGCCGACGCGCTGGCCCACGTGCTGCGCGAGTACAGGCTGCAGCCGCAGGACATCGCGCGGGTGGTGACGCACGTGCACCAGGGCGCGATCGACGTGCTCGGGCCGGTGACGGATCCGGTCACGGTGCACCAGAGCAAGTTCTCCATGGGAACGGTGCTGGCGCTGGTCGCCCGCTTCGGCCACGCCGGCCTGCCCGAGTTCGAGCGCCACTTCCGCGACCCGGACACCGTCACTTTGCGCGACAAGGTGCAGATGGCGCTGGACCGCGAGGTAGACGCCGCCTACCCGCGCCGCTGGATCGGCAAGGTGACCGTGCACACCGTCGACGGCGGCACGCTGCAGGGCCGCGTGGATGAACCCAAGGGCGACCCGGGCAACACGCTCAACCGCGACGAGCTCACCGCCAAGGCGCTGCAGCTGGCCTCCTTCAGCGGCGGCGCGAGCGACGAGGAGATGCGTTCGGCCGTGGAGCGCCTCTGGCACGTGGCAGCATGGCCGCGCGTCGGCCGGCTCCTCTGAGCTTTGCTGGAGTGGACGCCGTGAGTGGGCTCGGCTGGATGTCGCCCCCGACGCCAATACTCATATCAGCTTGACGACCACCTTCCCCTTGGCTCGCCCGGTTTCGACATGGGCCAGAGCCTCCCGGATCGATTCGAATGGATAGACGCGATCGATCACGGGCCGTAGGGCCCCGGCATCGATGAGGGCCCCGATCTCGCGCAACTGGTCTGCGCTGGCCTTCATGAAAAGGAACGAGTAGCTGACACCATGACGATCTGCTTTCTTCCTGATCCGATGGCTCAAGAGACGCATGACCTGCTTCATGCCCCAGTTCGATCCGATCTCCTGCGCGAAGCCGGGATCCGGCGGGCCCGAAATCGAGACGAGCCTGCCGCCGCGCTTCAGCACGGTCACTGACTTGTGCAGCGTCCGCGCGTCGAGACTGTTCAGGACGACGTCATAGTCCCGCAGGATCTTCTCGAAGTCGTCTTTCCTGTAGTCGATCACGACATCCGCGCCGAGGCCTTTCACCAGCGCCATGTTCTCCGTGCTCGTGGTCGTCGCGACGAGCGCGCCCATGTGCTTTGCGAGTTGGATGGCAATCGTTCCCACGCCTCCTGAGCCGGCGTGGATCAGGACCTTCTGCCCGCTCTTCAGGCCGGCCTTGTCGACCAGCGCCTGCCAGGCGGTCAGCGCAACCAGGGGGACAGCGGCCGCTTCTTCCATGCCGAGCGTTTTCGGCTTCAGGGCAACATCGGCTTCGTCGATGGCCACGAGTTCGGCAAAGGTGCCGATCCGGTCCTTGCGCGGCCGTGCATAGACCTGGTCGCCCGGCTTCAATCGCTGCACCCTGGAACCGACGCGAAGCACCACGCCGGCCACTTCATTGCCCAGGATGAGAGGCAATCGATAGGGCAGCAGGAGCTTGAACTCGCCGTCCCTGATCTTTGAATCCAGCGGGTTGACGCCGGCAGCGTGGACCTGGACCAGCACGTCGTCGTCTCGCAGTTGGGGCTCCGGCATGTCGCCGAGCCGCCCGCTGTCCTTGCCGTAGCGGTCCACGATGAAAGCCTTCATGACGCTGCCACGCTCACGCCTTCGCTCTGGCACCGTCGGGAGCTGCCCAATCCGACAGATAGGTGGCGAGTGCCAAGCCGATGCCCATGACCGCCAGGCTGAGTGCGACGACGCCGTACAAGCTCTGTGGTGAGCCGCCCGCGACGTGCACCGCGATCCCGCCGCCGACCGCGATGACGAGCAGTCGCGCCGTGCTCGCCAGCAGGGGCCACGCCAGCCGCCCTGCGCCCTGCGACGCGAAGAAGAGGGCGAGCCCCAGCCCGAAGAAGCCGTAGCAGCCGCCGACGATGCGCAGGTACGCGCTGCCCGCGGCCTGCACTGCCGGGTCGACGGTGAACAGGGTCATCCACGCCTGCGGCCAGACCGCCGCTGCGAGGCCGATCAAGCCGGTGAGCGCCCATACGAGGCCCGCGCCGGTCCAGGCCACGCGCTTGGCGCGGGCGGCTTCGCGCGCGCCCAGGTTGGTCGCCACCATGGCCGTGAGCGCGCTGCCGATGCCGAACGCGATGGGCACCAGGATGTATTCCAGCCGCGCCGCGATGCCATACGCCGCCAGTGCCACGCCGCCGAAGCTGCCGACGTAGAGGGTCGCCATGCCGATGGACGCATTGCTCAGGATCGCGCTGCCCGAGGACGGCAGCGCCAGCCCGAGGATGCGGCGGAAGGCGCTGCGCTGCAGTTGCCACTTCGCCCCGAGGAGCCGGACGGGCTGGTCCGGGCGCGACAGCCAGGCCAGCAAGCCCAGGGCCGACAGTGCGTTGCACGCGACCGTGCTCGCGGCCGCGCCCGCGACACCGAGCGGAGGCAAGGGCCCGGCCCCGAACACCAGCAGCGGGCACAGGAGCAGGTGCATGGCCGTGGTGCCGACCAGCGCGAGCGCGGCCGTGGCCATCTGGCCGGCGCCGCGCGCCACGCCGGCGAGCACGTTGACCGACCAGATCGCCGCGGCGCCGGAGAACAGGACGGCGGCATAGCTGGACGCCTGCGCCAGCGCCTGGTCGCGCGCACCCATGGCGGCGTACAGCGCGGGGCTCGTTGCCAGCAACGTGAACAGCAGCGACGCCGCGAGCCCGACCAGCAGCGCGTGCTGCGCAAGCCGGCTGGCCAGGGGCGCGTCGCCCGCGCCGAGCGCGCGTGCCACGATCGCCGTGGTGCTGCCCCCGAGGCCGCCGGCGGACATCTGCAGCATCAGCATGGCCGGCGGCAGCACCACCGCCACGCCGGCGAGCGCGTCGGCGCCCAGGCGCCCGACGATGTAGCCGTCGAAGCCGATCACGATGGTGTTGGCGAGCAGGCCCAGCACGTTGGGCGTGGCCAGGCGCAGGAGCGTGGGCAGCACGGCGCCGCGCAGCATCCTCTGCGTCGCGGCGGATGGGGCGGCGAGGCTGGCGCTCATGCCGTCGCCCGCGCCGCGGCATAGACGCGGCGGGCGCCGCGGGCGAGGGCCTCGCGGGCGAAGGCCAGCCCGATCCCGCGGTTGGCACCGGTGACCAGGACGACGGCATTGGCGAGTTGCATGGGGACTCCTGTCGATATGATGGCCGTCATATAAGCGGCCGAAAAGCGAAGCGCGACCGGTCGCGCGGGCGTTCAGCGGCTCTTGTCGCGCCGCGGAGCATTCTCGAATTGCTCCAGCAGGAAGCGCCTCGACGCGGCGAGGTGGCGGCGCCCGCGGGCGTTGTCGCCCAGGGCGCGGGCGATCTGCAGCGCGCCGACGAGCTGGGACGCGGCGATGCCCGCGGCCTCGGCCGGATGATCGGGCGACAGCGCGGCCTGGACGGCCGAGATGAGCGACGTCACGCGCGCGGCCCCGGCCGTGCGGACCGCCTCCGACTGGCGGGGCAGTTCGGAAGCCAGCGCCGCCACGGGACAGCCGCTCTCGGCCGACTTGAGGTGGCGCTCGGAAAGATAGCTGTCGACCAGGGCGCGGAAGCGGCTTGCGGACTTGGACTCGAGGCTGGCGACCGAGCGCTGCAGGCGCGCGTGGCTGTCCTGGCCGGCGCGGTCAAGCGCCTCCACCAGCAGCGCGTCGCGCGAGGGAAAGTGCGCGTAGAAGCCTCCATGGGTGAGGCCCGCCCGTTTCATGATGTCGGCCACGCCCACGCCCCCGAAACCGGATTCTCGAAGCACGCCGGCGGCGGTGTCGAGGATGCGGTCGTGGGTCAGCTGCTTGCGGTTGCTCGGGGCCATGTCCATGGGCTTTGCCTCGTTCTCGTGGGCAGGAGTATGCGGGCAATATGATGACCTTCATATTGAAGGGGGATCACCCTGGGGTTCGTCACACCGCCGCAGCGCGTGGTGGTCACCTGCCATCTACTCCTTCGCAAACGTCACCCGCACCTGCCCCCGCCCCAGCACCTGCGGCAGCGCCGCCGGATCCTCAATGCGACCCAGCCGGGTGTACGAATACGGCGACTCGAACGTGAGATAGAAGACGACCAGGGTGTCGGTGCCCCACAGCATCAAGTCGCCGTTGCGGATCGTTCCCGGCCGGCTGGCGTTGGCGGGCAGGGCCTTCGGCAGCTTCACATGCTTCTCGTTTCCGTTCAGGTCCGGCATGTCGAGGGTCAGAGGCAGCTGGGCGGCGAAGGCCCGCGCGGCTTCGTTGTCGGCCAGGGTGACCGCAAAGCGGCGTTCACCCACCGACATCCAGATCTGTCGCTCGGCCGGCGTGTTCGCGTTCGCTGCAATGGCAGACATCTGCGGGACGGCGAACGCCTGCAGGACGCCGAAACACAGGGACCACACGGAAAGGGGTCGGACTTTCATGTACGTGATTCTCCGCGGTTGGGACGGGGTGAATGGGGTACCGGCGGGGCTCGGCCGTGCCGATGCATCGGCGCGAGGCTAGGCCAGGTTCTTCTTGAAGAACGCCTCCAGCCGGTCGAACGGGATCTTCCGCAGGTTGTCGTACAGGTCCACGTGATTGGCATCCGGAACGATCACCAGCTCCTTCGGGCCGGGCGCCGCCTTGTACACGTCCTCCGAGTAGTAGCGCGAGTGGGCGTTCGCACCGTGCACGAGCATGATCGGCCGGGGCGCGATCATGTCGAGGTTGGCGGCCATCGGGAATTCGAAGAACGACATCGGCGTCGTGGCCGTCCACGCGGAGGCGGAGTTGACGGACCGGGCGTGGTACCCGCGGGGCGTGCGGTAGTAGTTGAAAAACTCGGTCAGCACCGGGTCCGCTTCCGCCGGCAGCCGCTCCGGCAGAACGCGGGTGCCCTTCACGATCTGGCCGTTCGCATCGAATGGGACCTCGTGGTAGCCCAGCGCGTACGTTCCTTTCTCCGCATCAGCCCAGCGTTGCTGGCTCAGATAGTCGATGACCTTGTGGCGCTGATCGCGGGTGTAGCTGTCCTTGTAGCTGCGGCTCATGCTGCGCGACATGTCGTACATCGACGCCGTGACCACGGCCTTGATGCGCGAGTCGCCCGTGGCTGCCGTCAGCGCCATGCCGCTCAGGCCGCAGATCCCGATGGCACCGATGCGGGCGCGCGCGGCGTTCGGAAGCAGGCCCAGGTAGTCGACGGAGGCGCTGAAGTCCTCGGTGAAGAACTCCGGCGATGCCACGTTGCGTACCGTGCCGCCGCTCTCGCCCGTGAACGACGGGTCGAAGGCCAAGGTGACGAAGCCCCGCTCGGCCAGCGTCTGGGCGTAAAGGCCGGACACCTGTTCCTTGACCGCCCCGAACGGGCCGCTGAGAACCAGGCCGGGCAGCTTGTCCGCGCCGCGGGCCTTCGGTTGATAAAGGTCGGCGGCAACGGTGATGCCGAAGCGGTTCCTGAACGTGACCTTGCGGTGCGCCACCTGGCTGCTCTGCGGGAAGGTCTTGTCCCATCGGGTGGTCAAGGCCATTTTGGCGTTGGAGCGGTTCTGGGACGTTCCGGCGGCAGCGTGCGCCGCCGCCAAAGGAGCCGTTGCCAGGGTCAAGCCGGCTTGCAGCGTCGTGCGACGCGAGACATTCGAGAGGGCCATGTGTTTCCTTTCCACCGAGGCGAATCCGGGAGCGCCGTCTTCAGTGATGGCTGGAAGTTTGCCCGCCGCACGCGTGCGCGACTAGATAATGAATGCTGAACGCACTTAGTAGACCTGCTAATCAATCCAGGGAGAGGCCGAATGGCCCGCAAGAACCTCAACGACCTGTTGGGCTTCGTGACCGTCGCGCGCGAAGGCAGTTTCACGCGCGCCGCGGCGAGCCTGGGCGTGACGCAATCCGCGCTGAGCCAGTCCGTCCGCGGACTGGAGGAGCGGCTGCAGATCCGGCTGCTGACGCGCACCACTCGCAGCGTGTCCACGACGGCCGCCGGCGAGCGCCTCATGCGCGCCATCGGACACCGCTTCGACGAGATCGAAACCGAGCTCGATGCGTTGACGGCGCTACGGGACAAGCCCGCAGGCACGGTGCGCATCACGTGCGGCGATCACGCGCTGCAAAACATCCTGCTGCCCAGGTTGTCGCCACTGTTGCGCGAGTACCCGGAGATCACGCTGGAGTTCGACATGAACTACGGCTTTCGCGACATCGTGGCGGACCGCTTCGACGCCGGCGTGCGCATGGGCAACACGATCCACAAGGACATGATCGCGGTCCCGATCGGGCCGCCGCTGCGCATGGCGGTGGCCGCTTCTCCGGAGTACTTCGCCGAGCATCCGCCCCCTAAAGTGCCCAAGGACCTCACGGCGCATCGCTGCATCAACCAGCGCATGCTGACATCGGGCGGGCTGTACGTCTGGGACTTCGAGAGGCGCGGCCGCAAGGTGAACGTGCGCGTCGACGGTCCCCTCATCTTCAACACGTCGCCGCCGCAGGTGGACGCCGCGCTCGCGGGGCTGGGGGTGGCCTTGCTGCCGGAGGACGAGTTGATGCCGCACGTCGTCGCCGGACGCCTGCTTCGCGTGCTGGAAGACTGGTGCCCGGAGTTCGCGGGGTACCACCTCTACTACCCGAGCCGGCGACAGCCTTCACCCGCCTTTTCACTGGTAGTCGAGGCGTTGCGTTTTCGCGCCTGATATGCGGCGATGCCAGAACGCTGTCAATGGGGTGTGCTGCTTCGCCGGATGGCGCTCTGCCAGGATGTGGGCGGCAAGCCGCCGCTCACCGGCGCGCACCGCCGCGTCCAGCAGCGTCAGCGTCACGATGTCACGTTGCGCGTGGCTGCCCCCAAACAGGTGGGCGCTGTCGCGCACGCGCAGGAGGCCTTCGGTCGCCTCGGACCACCTGCCGGCACCGTAGGCCCTGAAGGCGCGGGCGAGCGGCAGCCCGACTTTTCGCGTCATGCGTTCGTTGCTGCTGCCGCCGGAGGCAGCATTCGCCATTGCCGCGAGCAGGGCATCCGCACCGCTTCCGTCCGCCCCAATGCACGCGATCAGCGCGTGCAGGTCGTTGAAGGCATAGAAGCCCGCCGTCGGCGCATCGGTGCTCCAGGTTCCGCGCAGCGCCGCGAAGCGCGACGCAACGTCCACACCCAGGAGTTTGAGCCGCCACAGGATTGCGGTCCTGTCCACGCGCTGCAAGGCCATGTCTGCCACAGGCGCGAGCTGCGCGTCGTAGACCTCCAGTGCCGCCTGGGTGTCCATCTTCTCGAGCTGGAACAGAGCCGCGTGGAACCAGTTGTGGAACGAGAATCCGTTGTCCACGGCCCAGTCCTCCACGTGGCTGTCGAGCCACTCGGCGCCGGCCCGGTGGCGACCTTGCATCTCGAAGACGTGCGTCACCGCGTGGATGGCCCACGGATCGCGCGGATTCATCGCGACGGCGGCGCGGCCCGCGTCCTCGGCTTCGCAATAGTGGCCGGATTCCTCGAGGCCGAAGGCGGCCATTCCCAGCACGTAACCGTAGAAGGGCGAGTCCGGGCTCCACCGCGGCAGCACGCGCTGGGGCCGTCGCTTCAGGTTCAAGGCGTCGCCCCGGTAAAAGTCGAAAAGGTGCGCGAACAGCAGGGCGGCGACGTCGCGCGGCCACTGCACCAGGATGGCGTCCCAGAGCTCGCATGCGCGGTCCCAGTTGCCATCCGCCGCGGCCTGGGCTGCAATGATGTGCGCCTTCTCGCGTTCGTGGGCGTTCGCGGCGAGCCGCGCCGCAGTCGCCAGCGCCACGCGGGCTTGCCGGGTGGTCTCGTACTCGCCGACGGTCAGCAGCAGCCCCGCCTTCACCATTGGTGCATGCGCCCATCCAGGGTCCGCCGCCTGCGCGCGATCGAGCGCGGCGAGGGCGTCCCCGAAATAGGACAACATGCTTTCCAGCGCCTGCTCCATCTGCTCGATCGCGGCGGCCGACACCGTACTTGTCGGGCAGCCGCGCGGATCCTGTCGCATGGTGCTGCGGACCGAAGAGGCGCGATCCTCATTGAAGTAGGCCATGGGTTCCTCTGCTCTCGTACGGCTAGGGTCGGATCGGAGGGGCTCGAATGTGGGCGAACGCCGTAACGGGCGTCTTTCAGCGAACGCCTGGTGTGTATCGAGCGTGTATCGCTCCGGCCGTACCAAACTGCAACGCGCTGGGAAAAAAAAAGCGGTGCTGGTGCTGAGTGGACATCCCTCGTCGACCCAAGTCGAAGGGGCGGGGGAAGCGCAGGGCGAATGCTTTTCGCCAATGAGCTGCCGCCCCGGCTTGCATATGATCGACCCATGACGGCACGCTGGTACTTCGGCTGGAACATCGTCGCCGCGGCGGCTTTCCTGACCCTGCTGTCGTCCGGCATGCGCCTGAGCTTCGGCCCCTTCTTCCTGCCCATGGCGCAAGACCTGGGCTTCAGCCGCAGCCTTTTGTCGTCCATCGTGGCGGCCGGGATGCTGGCCTACGGTCTGGCGATGCCGCTGGCCGGCATGCTGATCGCGCGCTTCGGCACGCCCCCGGTACTGCTCGTGGGCAACGCGCTCGTCATCGCTGCCACGTTCTGGACCGTGGTGACGGCGAATGCTTTGTCCTTCCTGCTTGCCTTCGGCCTCCTGCTCTCGGTCGGACTGGCCTTCACCAGTCCGGTCGCGGTGACGCCGGTGATCAGCAACTGGTTCACGCGGCGCCGGGGGATGGCGCTGTTCTTCCTCTCGACGGGCTCGATGGCGGGCATGGCGGTGATGACGCCGGTCCTCAGCTTCTGCATCGCGCATTTCGGCTGGCGTGCGACGCTGGCAGGCTTTTCGGCGGCCTTCACGCTGTTCACGCTGCCCACGGCCATGTTCGTGATCCGCGACGGCGCCCCGGAGCACACGGACCTGGGCCCGGAGGAGTTCGCCGCGCAGCGAGCAGCCCGCGGCGTGCCGCCGCAAAGCTTGAAGCTGCGCGACGCCATGCGCACGGCGCCCTTCTGGAAGATCTTCTTCGGCCTGTTCGCCTGCGGCTTCAGCATGAACCTGCTGGGCACCCACGGCATGCCCATGCTGATGGACCATGGCTTCGACGCGTTCACCAGCTCGATGGGCATCGGCCTGATCGGCTTCGTGGCGATCGGCGGCACGCTGGTCCTGGGCCGCCTGGCCGACCGCCTGCCCCGACGGCACATCCTGGCCACCATCTACTTCGTGCGGGGACTCGGGTTCTTCGCCCTGGTCGTGGTGGGAACGCACTGGGAGCTGTACCTCACCTCCACCATCGGCGGGCTGGTGTGGGCCGGCAGCATCGCCCTGTCATCGGCCATCCTCGCCGACGTCTACGGCGTGCGGCTGGTGGGCGTGCTGTATGGAACGGCCTACCTTGGCCACCAGATCGGCGGAATGCTCAGCTCCTGGCTGGGCGGCTGGGGCTACGAGCACTACGGCACGCACTGGGTCGCGTTCGGCGCGGCGGGCTTGCTGCTGGTCGCCGCGGGCCTGATTTCGCTGCAGTTGCCGCGCAAGGGTTTCATGCTGATGGCTTCGCCGACACCGGCCTGAGCGGCTCGCCGCTTGGCCGGGCTGTCGCAGCGGGCATGGGAGACGCGACAGGGACCTTGCGCGCCGCCGGCGGCAGCCCTCAGTCCGCCGTCACGCCGGCAGCCTTCACGAGCCTTCCCCAGCGGTCGTACTCGGACAGGAAAAACGTCTGGAACTGCTCCGGCGTTCCGCCGCGCACGATCGCGCCCTGTGTGGAGAGCGTCTCCCGAACGGACTTCTCCTCGAGCACCGAATTCATCGCCTTCGACAGCTGCTCGACGATCGCCCGGGGCGTGCCCGCGGGCGCGAGCACACCGAACCAGGTGCCGGCATCGAAGCCGGCGACACCCGCCTGCTCCATCGTGGGCACGTTAGGGAACTGCGGCGAACGCTCGGCGGACGTGATGGCGATCGGGCGCAGCTTTCCATCCTTTGCGAGCGGTGCGGCGGTGCTGAACACGTCGAACATGAGGTCGATCTGGCCGCTCACCAGGTCGACGAGCGCGGGCCCGCTGCCCTTGTAGGGCACGTGGATCATGTCCACCTTCGTGAGCGTCTTGAACAGCTCGCCGGCCAGGTGCGCGGCGCTTCCATTGCCGAAGGAGCCGTAACTGAGCTTCTTCGACCGGGCGTTCGCTTCGCGGACCAGCTCCGCGACCGAGCTCACCTTCAGCGACGGGTTGACGACCAGCAGCAGCGGCTGCGTGGCGACCAGCGTGATCGTTTCGAACGCCTTGAGCGGGTCGTATGCCAGCTTCGCATAGGTGTGCGGCGTCACCGTCAAGGGTCCTGCCGCGCTGAAGAGCAGCGTGTGGCCATCGGCGGGCGACTTCGCGACCAGCTCATGGCCGATGGAGCCTCCCGCGCCGGCGCGGTTCTCCACCACGACCGGCTGCCCCAGCTTCTGGGACAGGTGCAGTGCGATGAGCCGGCCCGTCTGGTCGGTGGATCCGCCGACCGCGTACGGAATCACGAGCTTGATCGCGCGCGTGGGGTACGACTGCGCGTGCGCGGCACTGCCGAACGTGCCCAGCGCGGTGCCGCAAGCCAGCAGCATTGCCAGCGCCGCGCGCCGGCGTCCAGGGGAAAGGATGGACTTCACGATGCTTGTCTCCATGGTGTCGTGGTGATGTTCAGGCCGAGTCGCCGACCTTGCGCTCAGCATGCGGCTCGCTTCGACGTTCTGGACGCGCCCTTGCGCGGATCGCGAATGCCATAGGGGGCGCCCCAGCCCAGTGTGTCGAGCGTCGGCCCCGAAGGCGTGTATTCGCAGCCCACCCAACGGTCCCAGCCGAGGGACTCGATCTGCGCGAACAGGAACGGGAAGTGGATCTCGCCCGTCCCGGGTTCATGCCGCCCCGGGACGTTGCCGATCTGGATGTGGCCGATGTGCGGCCAGGCTGCGCGGAGGCGGTCGGTGATCGCGCCCTCTTCCATCTGGATGTGGAAAGTGTCGAAGCACAGCTTCACGTTCTCGCGCCGGATCGTCTCGAGCACCTTCACGCCTTCGTCCAGGCGGTGGTACAGGAAATCGGGGAAGCGGGCGCGGCAGCACGGCTCGAGGATGAGCGTGAGCCCCGCCGGTCCTGCGTGGTCGGCGGCCCAGGCGATGTTCTCCATGAACCGCTGCATGCACTCGACCCGGTCGAGCCCCGGCCGCATGTTGCCCGGCATCACGTGGATCATGGGCTTGCCGACCTGCACCGCGTAATCGACGGCCGTCCGGATGCTGTCCTTGAAAGCTTCCTCGCGACCCGGCAGCGCCGCCATGCCCCGCTCACCGCCGTCCCAGTCGAAAGGAGAGAGGATCTGCACCAGTTGCAGGCCATTCGCCTCGAGACGGGCGGCGACTTCCCTGGCGGGGTACTCGTACGGAAAGGCCACTTCCACGCCCTGGAACCCCGCCTCGGCCGCTGCCTGGTAGCGGTCGAGCATCGGCAGTTCGGTGAACAGCCAGCGCAGGTTGGGGTCGAATCTCAGCATCGCTTGCAGCTCCTGTCGAACCATCCTTCGGACAGCCCCGGTGAAAGGCAAACCGGATTTTGAACCGCGCCTTGAGTTTCCCGCATGAAGTGCACCGGAGAGACTCAGCCGCAGAAACACTGGTGGCCGAGGCCTGCCGGATGACGCCATGGACGGGCCATCCTGTCCTGTTCCGCGCCGGTGCTGCTTTCGCACCGCCGGCATGACAACGCTGTGGTCGGGGCGTATGCTCGCCGCCGATTGAGCGACGAGATCGCGCCGGCGGCAGCCGGCGGCCAGCGGGTTTGCGCGGCGTCCACCGGCCTGAACCGAGCCGCGTTGAACAAGGAGTGCAAGATGAAGCACCTCATCCCGAGTCCACCGATCATGCTCGCGGCGGCCTTGTGCGCCGTTTCAGCGGGCGCATTCGCGGCGGCTCCGGCCCCGGACGGCGAGGCCAAGGTGATGACACCCAACCAGTTCAAATGGGGCGATGCCCCGCCGGCGATTCCCAAAGGCGCCAAGATCGCCGTCCTCCACGGCGATCCCGGCAAGGAGGGCCCGTTCATCTTCCGGCTGAAGATGCCGGCGAACTTCAAGGTCCCGCCGCATACGCATCCGTCGAGCTACACGGTCACGGTGATCTCCGGGACGCCGTCGGTGGGCATGGGCGACAAGGCTGATGCCAAGAAGACGCACGCACTGAAGGCCGGTGCCTTCCACTACCTGCCCGCCAAGACCTCCCACTACTGGATCGTCAAGGAGGGGGCGGAGCTGCAGGTCCAGGGGACGGGTCCGTTCGGCTTAACGTACGTCAACCCCGAGGACGACCCGCAGAAGATGGCGGCCAGGAAATAGCCTGGGTCGGAACGCGCAACGCCCGGCAATCCTCTCGATTGAAGCAGCTGCAGCTTACTCACGGATATTGGCCGTGCGCACGATGCGCTCGTAGCGGCTCTGCTCGCTCTTCACGAAGGAGCCGAAGTCCGCGGCACTGCCTCCCCCCGGGATGATGGCCTGTTCGGCGAACCTGGCGCGCACGTCGGGCATCTGCAGCACTCTGTTCATCTCGGTGTTGAGCCGCTCGATCACCGGCGCCGGCGTGCCCGCGGGCGCGAAGATGCCGATCCACGCGGTCATCGCGAGGTCCTTGAAGCCCGGCAACTCCGTGATCGACGGCACCTCCGGCAGCGCCGGCAGACGGCGCGCGTCCGTGACGGCGAGGCCCTTGACCTTCTTGCTGCCGACCAGCGGGACCGCGGAACCCGTGGGCAGGATGGCCAGGTCCACCTGGTTGCCGATCAGGTCCGTGATCGCCTGTGCGCCGCCGCGGTAAGGCACATGCACCAGGCGGAAGCCGGCCTGCTGCTGGAAGCGCTCCATCGCGAGGTGCAGGACGGTGCCGATGCCCGAGGTGGCATAGGTGAGCTTCCCGGGATTGGCTTTCGCGAGCGCGATGACGTCCTGGAACGAGGAGGCGGCCAGGCCCGGGCGGCCCATGATGACCAGCGGCAGCGTCGAGAGCATGCCCACCGGCGCGAAGTCGCGCTGGGTGTCGTACTTCACGGCCTGCGGATTGACGTACTGCGCGATGGCCGCGGGGCTGTCCACCGCCATCAGGATGGTGTAGCCGTCGGGCGCGGCCTGTGCGGCCTTCTGCGTGCCGATGGTGCCGCCACCGCCGCCCACGTTGTCGACGACGACGGACTGGCCGATCTGCTGGCCCAGCTTCTGCGCGAAGAGGCGCGCGATGCCGTCGGTGCCGCCACCGGCCGTGAAGGGCACGATCAGCGTGATGGGCCTGGCCGCGGGCCAGGCGGGTTGCGCGAGGGCGGACGCTGCGGCGATCAGCCCGAGCGCCCCCAGGACGATGGAGCGACGAAGGATCCGGGACATGGGGACTCCAGGGAAGCGGCGAGTGGAGGGGACTCTCTCAGGCGGTCGGGAAATGCTGCTGCACCAGCGCATCGAAGCGCGCGCTCCAGTCGGCACGCCAGCGCTCGCGCCGTGCGGCGTCGATCCAGGCGCCGTCCAGGCCGTTGTGCATGAGGCCGCGCAGGTCTTCGATGCTGCAGCCGAACTGTTCGACCATCATGCTCCAGGCCTGCGTGGGCGAGATGTTGTGCAAGGTCGGGTCGTCGCTGTTGGGGTGGACCTTCAGGCCCAGCGAAAGCATGCGGCGGATCGGGTGGTCCAGCGCCCAGCGCTCGGGTGCCAGCGTGCGCAGGTAGTAGGAATTGGCCGGCACGATGGTGAACACGATCCCGCGCTCCAGGCACCGCTGCACGAGCTCGGGCCGGTCGACCACCGTGTAGCCGTGGTCGATTCGGTCCACGCCCAGCGTGTCGAGGGCCGTCTGCACATTCGTCCATGGCATCCCGTATTCGCCGGCATGTGCCGTCGTGCGAAGTCCGGCGCGGCGCGCGGCCGCATAGGCCGACGCGAAGAGTTCGGGTGCGCCCAGCGCCTCGCGATAGTCGATGCCGATGCCGGGCACCTCGTCGCGGCGCGCGGCCACCATCCACGCGACCATCTCATCGGCCTCGGCCGGCGGCGCCTCGCGGTCGATGGCGGGCACGAGGCGACCGACGATGCCGAGGTCGCGCTCGGCGTCGTTCGCGGCCTGCACGATCGCGTCCTGCAACACTCGGTACGACAAGCCCGAGTGCCTGACGACGCCCGTGGGGTTCCAGAAGAACTCGCTGTAGAGGACGTTGTGCGCGCGCGCGTCCTCCAGGTATTCACGGGTGAGCCGGTAGAGGTCGTCGGGGCGGCGCAGGACATGCCTCTCCAGCGCCCGCAGGCCCGGGATCGCCCCCTGGCGCTTCTCGCCGTGGGCGAACAGCCCATCGATCTGCTCGGGCGCGATGCCGCCCTCGCGCTGCGCGAGTTCATGGAAGGTCGCCTGGCGGATCGCGCCCAGCAAGTGGCAGTGCAGTTCCACCTTGGGCAGCGCCCGGCAGAAGGCGTGCAGGGCGGGGCCCTGGGCGGCGGCGTCGGCCGCGGGAACGAATGGGTCTGTCATCACGGTGGAACTCTTCTCTCGGGCGCGCGCGGCGAGGGGGCGCACAGGGGATTCGCGAAACGTCCGCCGGCGACGCGCTTCAGGTCCCGATGACGCCGCCGTCCGCCCTTCGGATCACCACGGTGGCCGACCGCGGCCTTCCCCCTGGCCGGTAGTCCGGCCAGTTCGAGAAGCGGGCCGGGTCGGCCGGGTCGCTGCGGTCGCTGGGCGTCTCGCCGGGATGCTGGATGTTGATGAACATCGTGCGGCCGTCCGGTGTCATGGTCATGCCGGTCACCTCGCAGTTGGTCGGTCCGGTGAGGAAGCGCCGCATCTCGCCGGTGGCCAGGTCGCAGGCCAGCATCTGGTTGTTGCCGATGTTGGCGAACTCGCCCTTGTACATCTGGGTCGCATGCGCGTCCGTCTGCACCCACAGCACGCCGCGCGCGTCGAAAGTGATGCCGTCGGGGCAGGCGAACAGGTCGCCGCGGATGTTGCCCTTGGCCTCCGACCGGGCCTGGGCCGGGTCGCCCGCGAGCACGAGGTGGTCCCAGCGGAACCGGGTCGCGTCGAAGTCGCCGCCACCGTCGCCGCCCTCGCGCCAGCGGATGATGTGGCCATGCGTGTTGTTGGCCCGGGGATTGGCGGGGTCCGGCCCCGGCAAGCCGGCCGCGCCGCGATCGGCATTGTTGGTGAGCGTGCAGTAGACCGTGCCGCTCATGGGATCGATGGCCAGCCACTCGGGCCGGTCCATCTTCGTCGCGCCCAGCGCGTCGCTCGCCTGCCGGGACTTGATGACGACCTCGCCCTGGTCGGCGAAACCGCTGCCGGCGGTCAGCGGACCCTGGCCGTGCACCAGCGCAATCCACTGGCCGACGCCCTCCGCATCGAAGCGTGCGACGTAGAGAGTGCCGTGGTCCAGCAGCTCGCGGTTGGCCTGCGCGGCGGTCAGTCCGTTGCCGGCCGGACGGATGCGATCGCGGCTGACGAACTTGTAGATGTATTCATTGCGCGCGTCCTCTCCGCTGTACACCACCGCGCGGCCGTCGCGCGTCACCGCCACCCACGCGCCCTCGTGCGCTGCGCGGCCGAGCGCGGTGCGCTTCACCGGCGTGGAAGCCGGGTCCATGGGATCGACCTCGACCACCCAGCCGAACCGGTTGGGCTCGTTCGGGTTCTGCACGGCGTCGAAGCGGGCGTCGTGCTCGGGCCAGCGGAAGGACGCCGTGCGCGTCAGGCCCCAGCGCCGCTGGTGGGCGTCGAGCTTCTCGCCGGCGGCGAAGTAATTGCGAAAGTTCTCCTCGCCGCTCAGGTACGTGCCCCACGGTGTCATGCCGGCAGCGCAGTTGTTGAACGTGCCCAGCACGGTGCGGCCCTGCGGGTCCGCCGCCGTGCGCATCAGCGGATGCCCGGCTGCCGGGCCGCCGATGCTGAAGGGCGTGTTCGCGGTGATCCGGCGCGCGAATCGCGACGGCCGCACCATGCGCCACTCGCCGCCTGCCGTTTGCTCGACCTCGATGACCGCGATCCCGTGCGCGGCCTGCGACTTGCGAACCTTCTCCGCCGTCCAGGTCTTCAGTCCATCCGTGTGCAGCAGGCCGTCATCCACGTACTCGTGGTTCATCACGAGGAGGCCGCGGCGCGAGCCGTCCAGCGGAAAGTAGTGGATGCCGTCGTGGTGCATGCCCATCTGCGCAGCCTGCTCATCCGCAGTGTTGCCGGCGTCGGGACGCCAGGCCGGCAGGTTGCCGGGCAGGCCCACCGGCTCGCCCCAGGGCGCCAGCGCCGACGCGATGTACCCGTTGGGAACCGCCAGGCGGTCGCCGGTGCCAACGGGGATCGCAGCGAAGGCGGGTTTCAGGCGCGCCGCCGGGGTGCTGGCGCAGCCGGCGAGCCAGGGGGCGAACAGGGTCGCGGCCGCCACGCCCGCGGATGCCTTGAGCACGATGCGCCGCGCAGGGTCGCGCAGCTCGCGGATGTGGGGCTGCGAGGACGGATTGCTGTCCTCCATCTCCTCGTAGGACTTGGCCATTGCACTCTTCTCCTCTTGCGACGCTGAAGAATGTCAGAGGCTCGCGGCGTTCGGGGTGCTCGCTTTTCCGGGGGCGCATCGACCGAATGCGTACGGAAGACTACAAGGAAGGTCGACTGTGGATTGGCGGGCTTGCGAGGAGCGGGCGCTTACCCTTGACATCCGAACACAGGAGCGCGACGGCCGGTCTCTCCGCGCTGACCAGCGTCCGCGCTGCGCCGCGTTCGGGCTGCTCTACTTCACCTCGAAGGGAGCTGGATGACCATGTTTGCGGAGTACCGCAAAGTGATCGTGGCCGCGGTCCTGTCTGCCGCGCTCGGTGCGGCCCAGGCGCAAGAGGCGAAGGCGCAAGCCCGTGCAGGGGCCGTCGCCGACGGCGTGTCGTCGGTCGTGGGCATCGCCGCCGGCGCTCCGCTGAACCCGATGCTGCCCGTCCTCGGCGCTGCGTTCAAGGCAGCGACCTTCCAGCATGCCGAGAGCCTGCCGGAGACAGAGCGTCCTCGCGCCTATGCGTTGGCCGCAGCGGGCTGGCACGGTAGTGCGGCCGGAAACGCGTGCGCCGCGGTGTCTGTCCTCTCGGGCGGCGCCTTCCTGCCGGCATGCATCGTCGTCGGCGTCGGCTGGGGATGGAAGACCTGGAATGCGAGTGATCGCGAGCGGCGAGATGCCGGAGGGTGTGCGGCGCTGCGCGCATCCGCGCGGAACCCGAAACTGCGCTGTCCATTCATGCGGCACCGCATCCAGCGCGCTGCCGCGCCCGCGCCGCGGCCTGTGGCTGCACAGGAGCTCGTGGCGCCGTGAGCGTGACGGGTTCGCCGGCGCCAGGCGCTGCGCGCAGCAAGTGCTGTCCGCAGAGGTTGCGCGCGTGCGCAGGCCCGCTTGGCGATGCGCGAGTGAGCCAGAATCTCCCCAAGATGAGGAGAGGGGCTCCATGTCGGTGTTGCCGATCGTCGCCGGAGGCTTGGTCGCAGTTCTGGGGGCAGGCTGCGCGTTCCATTTCTACCCCGCACACGGACTGAAGGGGCACGAAGAGCAGCTCGCGGATGCCAAGCGGCGGGCGGTCCTGTGGCTGGTTGCCGTGGCGGCGTGCTTCCTCGCAACCTTCGCAGCGCCTCAGGCCACGGGGGCGATCCTGCTGCGCTCCGGCTTCGGGGCGGCGATGGTGGGCGCCATTGCCGACTGGATCGCCGTCTCGGCCCTGTTTCGCCGCATCTGGCTGGTCAGCGAGAGCGACGTGATCGCGCGGCAGAAGGACTCCATCGGCGACGAGCTGGCGCGCTTCGTGCACGACAAGTTCCTGGACGCGGGCTCGCTGGCGGAATTGATCCGCAGGCACGACCTCGGTGCGGCGGTCGCGGGTTGGCTCACCCAGGAGGCGAACACTCGTCGCCTGGCCGGCTTCCTGCTCAAGTCGGTCACGGGCTTCCTGCACGTGATCGAGGAGGATCGGGTCCAGGATCTCCTCAAGGACGCCACGCGCAGCCTGATGGGCCAGGTGGACCTGTCGCGCTCGGCCGGCCAGGTGCTGGAGTCGCTCACGGCGGACGGACGCCACCAGGAGCTGCTGGACCAGCTGATCGTGAAGATCCTCGATGCGTGCAACCAGCGCGAGACGCGAGATGCCATCGCCGGAAAGATCGTCCATTGGCTTCGCACCGAGCACAGGTTCAAGCAGCTGGTCCTGCCGACCGAGTGGATCGGCGCCAAGGGCAGCGAGATCATCGCCGGCAACCTGGGCTCCTTCCTGCAGGAGGTGCAGGCCGACCGTGGGCACCCCTTGCGGGCCGGTTTCGATCGGCAGGTCGGGCACCTGGTCTCCCGGCTGCAGACGGATCCCGTGATGCGGCTCAAGGGCGAGGAGATCAAGCAGTACCTCCTGAACGACGAGCACCTGGCGCGCTACGCCGGCGGACTCTGGGCGAGGCTGTCGGAGTGGATCCGCAACGACATCGAGAGCCGCGATTCGGTGCTCCACCGCAACCTGGTCGCCTCGGCAGGCTGGCTCGGCCGGCGGCTCGCGTCGGACCCGGAGCTGCGTCGCACGCTCAACGCGCAGCTCGAAGCGGCCGCCCGCACGTCGGCGCCGGAGTTCGCGCAGTTCCTCACCCGCCACATCCGCGACACGGTGCATGCATGGGACGCGCGCGAGATGTCACGGCAGGTGGAGCTGGTGCTCGGAGCGCGCCTGCAGAAGATCCGCTTCAACGGCACCGCGATGGGCTTCGTGATCGGCGTGCTGCTGTTCGTCGCCGAGCGCGCCGCAGACCGGTGGCTCGTGGGCTAGCGCTTCGCAGCGACTGGCCCGCCTCTCGCCTTTCAGCGCAGTCGCACCTGCTGGTCGTTTTCGCCCTTGCGGACCTCGATCATGGTGTCGAGCGCCTTCAACATGCCGGAGAAGGTCGTGAACCCGTGCTCGGCAAGCTCGAACGTGGGGTCCAGCCGTTTCACCATCGGCCAGATGTCCGCGGTGTTGACCCAGACGTCGCCGCGCTTCTCGGCGAGCAGCCGTAGGGCTCGCCGAAGCAAGTCAGTGGGTGCGACGGGGAGGGCCGGCGCCTCGCTCGCGGCCGGTGCGCTCGGCGATGCCGGCAGAACTGCGCTTGCGAGGGACGTCGCCTCTTCCCTCACTTCCAGCAGGTTCTCGTAGTAGCGGAATTCGTGGCAGCTCTTGGCCCAGTGGCGGTTCGTGGCCCTGCGGGTGCCCACTCCGATCAGCGTCCGGCCGGCGGCCTTGATCTTTTGCGACACGGGCATGAAGTCGCTGTCGCCGCCGACGATGATGACGGTGCCGATGTGGCCGAATCTTCCGATGTCCTCGGTGGCGTCCAGGCACAGCTTGATGTCGGCGCCGTTCTTGGCTGCGCCGCCCGGAGGGAACAGCTGCACCAGCTCGACCGCGTTCTGCAGGAGCGCATCGCGATACCGCCCGAAGAACTGCCAGTTGCAGTACGCCCGGTTGATCGCGATCGGGCCGAAGGATGCAGCAAGGTCGACGACCGCCTGCACGTTCACCAGCGGCTCCTGCGGCTTGAAGCGGAAGTCGCCCCGGGCGTATGAACCTGGTTCCCTCTCCTCGCAGAGCCCTGCGTGGATGTTTTCGAAATCCCAGTAGAGGGCGACGGTGCGGCTGTCTGCCGCGTCGATCTTGAACATGGTGACGGCTCCTGTCCCGGATCGTACCCAGCGCTCCGGTCTCCACCAGCCGTGGAACTCGGGCGCCGCTTCCCGCATCATTCAAGCGTCGTATGCCGCACAAGCTCCGCCTTCTCCCGCTCCTCTGGCTCGCCGCCCTGGCCGTTCCCACATTCGCGGGCGGCGCGCAGCCCGCCGTCGTCGCCCGCTGGGGCGACAGCCTCGCGGCTTTCGAGCGTGCCGACCGCGCACAGCGGCCGGAGGCCGGCGGCGTGCTGTTCGTCGGCAGCTCGTCCATCCGCCTGTGGCCACGCATGCCCGACGACTTCCGGCAGGTGACGGTGATCAACCGCGGCTTCGGCGGCTCCACGATGGCCGATTGCAGCCAGCTGGCGCGGCAGCTGGTGGTGCAGTACCGGCCGCGCCACGTGATCGTGTACGCAGGCGACAACGACCTGGCCGAGGGCCGCACGCCGCGGCAGGTGCTGGAGAGCTTCCAGGAGTTCGTGCGCATCGTCCGCTCGGAACTGCCGGATGCACGCATCAGCTACATCTCGGTCAAGCCCAGTCCGCTGCGCGAGCCTCTGCTGGACAAGGCGCGCGAGGTGAACACGCTCGTCGCCGACTACATCCAGGCCTTGCCCAACGCCAGCTTCATCGACGTGTTCACGGCCATGCTCGACGGCTCCGGCCGGCCCCGCACGGACCTGTACGGCCCCGACCGCCTGCACATGAACGCCTCGGGCTACGCGCTGTGGAAGCGGCTCATCACCACCCACATCCTCGCGGCCCAGTCGCCCTCCGACGCGCCTTCGACGGGCGTCACCCCGCCGGCGCGGTGACGGTCGCGGGCCGCTGCTCCCACCACAGCGTCAGCCGCCCGGCGGCCCAGAGCGTCGTCAGCGCGACGGCCAGCAGCGGCAGGTCCACATGCCAGGGCCGCGTCATCACGGAGCCGAAGAGGCTCAACACGAGCAGCACGACGACCAGGTGTGCGCAGAACACCGCGAGGGACGCTGAACCCATCTGCTCCAGCGGCCGCAAGCGGGGCAGGGCGCGCGCGAGGCGCGGGCCGAAGCGAAGCGTGACCACCAGCAGGGCGGCGAGATTGAGAAGGCGCAGCGGCCCCAGGCGCCACTTGTCGAACCAGAGGTTCATTTGCGCGTCCGCCTCGAACGGCGCCTGGCCCACCGAATGGCGCCACGCGAAGCCGATCACCGCGAGGATGACCGCGATGGCGACGACCGCGGGCGGAAAGCGCAGCGAAGGCGGGTCGTCCATGTGGCGAGACGCGCCCAGCCACAGCCCCACCACCCACAGCAACTGCCACGCGAAGCCGTTGAAGGCGCCCGTTTCCTCATAAGGCACGGGCAGTTTCGTAACGATCGTGGCCAGGTCGTACAACCATTCGGCCAGGCCGAACTGCGCCAGCAGCCACAGCGTCGCGCTGCCGGCCAGCACCCAGTGCCAGCCATATCGCAGCCCGAGCCAGAACGCCGACGGGCTCGCCAGCATGAACAGCACGTACATCGGCAGGATGTCCAGCAGCGGCGGCTGGTAGATCAGCAGCAGCCCGCCGGCGAGCGCCTGCACCGGATGCTGCAGGTAGAAGCTCATCAGGTTCTTGACCGCGGGCTCGTCCACGCGGATGCCGATGACGGCGATGACCGTGAACAGGAAGACCAGCATCGCTGCATGACAGGCGTAGACGACCAGGGCGCGGCGCCGGAACGCGCGGCGCGTGGCCGCGATGCCTTTGTCGAATGCGAGCCGCCCGTAGACCAGCCCCGCCATGTACCCGGACAGCAGCACGAAGCCTTCGGCCGCCGACACGTAGCCGAAGGGCTGCCCCAGCGGATCCGTCAGGCGCGTCGGCAGGTGCGTGACCGTCATCAGCACGAGCATCAGCCCGCGCAGCAGGTCGATCTCCCAGCGTCGCCGCGCGGCGGCCATCACTGATGCGAGCCTTTCGCGCGGGTGCGCAGGGGTGCAACGTGGGAGCGAGGACGGTTCGCGGCCATGCGCCGGATGGTGGGGCCGCTGCAGGCCGGCCGTTGTAGGACGTGGCTGTGCCGCAAGAACGTCGCACGGCCCCTATCCGTTGGGCACACGACCCAGTCGAGTGGGGGAGATCACCCGAGCCCACCCACGCAGGACGGGGCGAGCGGCAGCCCATGGGCCGGGAAACGGCCTGGCTCCTTGCGCGTGAAGTGGGTCCGCAGCCGGGCACGCGACATGCGACGCCCCGGCGGGCGATCGAATCCGGCGAACCTGCCTGGCAAGGCAGCCTTTCTCGCCGGGTATCTGCCAAGGAGGCAATCCCATGACTCTTGCATGTGTGGCTCGTGACGCAAGTCGGTCCCTCATCCCGATGCTGCGGCTAGCAAGTTCTGCAATCCTGGTGCTCGCGCTGCTCTCCGGAGCCGCCATCGGCCAGGTGCTCCGCTCGACGACAACGTGGGGCGGCACGGGGTCCGACATCGCCCACGGCGTGGCCGTTGCCGGCGACGGCAGCTCGTACGTCGTCGGCCTGTCCGACAGCTTCACGGTCGATGAGTTCAACCAGAACCGCGCGGCCATCTCGCTCGTCAAGTTTGCTGCCGACGGATCGCTCGCGTGGCAGCGGCTCTGGACCGGGACCACGTTCCATGGCGGGCTGACCGGACTGGGCGGACCTGCGGTGGCGCTCAGTCCCGGGCAGGATGCGGTGTATGTGTCCGGCCTGACGTCCACCAACGGCAACGATGCCGTCCTGTTGAAGTTCGCCACGGACGGCACGCTCCTGTGGCAGAGGACGTGGGGAGGCAGCTCGGCCGAGGAGGCCAACGGCGTCGCGACGGATTCGGAGGGTTCGGTTTACGTCGCAGGGACGACGACCAGCTTCGGCCCAAGTTCCGCCGGCGTCTTCGTCCTGAAGTTCAGCGCGGCCGGAACGCTCGTCTGGCAGAAGATCTATGACGGAGCTTCCGGTTTCGCCGTGGGCGTCGCACCGGACGGCAACGTGTACGCGGCAGGAAGCAAGTCGCGTGACCCGTTCGGCGGCAACTTCGACATGCTGGTGCTGAAGATGACGAGCGCCGGCGCACTCCTCTGGGACGTCACGTATTCAGCCGGCGTGCAGGCGGATCCGCGCGGCGGAATGACGGTCGCCTCCGACGGAAGCCCCATCATCGCGGGCGCCGTGCAGGCTGAAAAAGGCGGCATCGTGGGGATCGCTGCACTGGTGGTCAAGCTCGCGGCGAACAACGGCGCGCTGGTGTTCGATGGCGAGTGGGGCGGCCGGGAGGGCAGCGAGGCCCTCGGCGTCGCGGTTGGGGCGAATGGATCCGTCTACGTCGCCGGTCAGGTGAGCCAGGGAGACCGCACCGAGGGCGCGTTCGTGTTCAGCGTCGACACCCGTGGGCGGGGCATCAGCGCCGCGACGTGGGGAGGAACGGAATTCGAAAGCGGCCACGGCGTGGGCCTCCAGGCGGACGGAACGGTGGTGCTTGCGGCCACGACGAGCGCTGGACCGCCTTATTCACTTCTCGAAGCGTCGAGAAGGGTCTCGGCCGTCAGGGGCGATGTCGCCGCTGCCGGCGGCGCCCTCGCCGACCCGGCGGGCGCTGTGGCCGATCCAAATGCGACCGTGATCACCCCAAATGGCAGCACCACGTTCGCCGGTGGTTTCGATACGGCGCTCGTGAGGTTCACGCCGCAGCCATGACTGACTGAATCGAATCGCGGGGCCAGCGTGCCTGGGGCCGCTCAGAGGACGATCGGAAGGCCGGCGCAGATCGCGAACAGCTGGGCGCCGTTCAGCACCATGCCCACGACATGCAGCCGGCGGAACTGGCGGATCGTGAGCATGGGAGGCTGTCGAGGTCCTGCCGCGGCCTGTGAACGAGCGCTGCCTGGACGGGCCGGCGTATTTTGACTCGCGCGCCAGTGAGCTTTGTCCCGAAAGTTAGAACAGCCGCGTCACATCGGGCTCGGCCTGTTTTCCTACAGCGGCTGTGCCAGCCCGGCACTTACCGTGTCGCCCGGCCACTTCCGCGCCGCAGGAACACCCGCCTCCCATGCCCAAGTCCACCCAGACACCTCCCAAGCCACCCAAGCGGCCCGCCGCCAAATCCTCCGCCCGCAACACCGACAGCGGACCCAGCCGCGTGAGCGGCGCCGCCGGCGACGCGCCCTCGCGCAAGATGGCCGAGGTGGAGGCACTGGCGGCGGCCATGCCGCACAACCCCACGAAACCCGCCGAGCACGGGTTTGCCAACGGCGTGGCTCCGCAGGCCGGCGCCACCGCCGAACCGGCATCGCGACTGCCCACCGGCAGCACGCTCTCGGAGGCGAACAGCAACGACAAGGCCGGCACCCAGGCGCCCGAAGGCGTGAACGCCACCATCGCGCCGCTGGACCGGGTGCGGGTCGATTCGTCGGGCCAGATGCTCACCACCAACCAGGGCGTGGCGGTCGGCGACAACCAGAACTCGCTGAAGTACGGCGTGCGCGGTCCCGCGCTGCTGGAAGACTTCATCCTGCGCGAGAAGATCACGCACTTCGACCACGAGCGCATTCCCGAGCGCATCGTGCACGCGCGGGGCTCCGGCGCGCACGGCTTCTTCGAGTGCTACGACGCGCTGACCGACATCACCCGCGCCGCCCCGTTCCAGGAGAAGGGCAAGGTGACGCCCGTCTTCGTGCGTTTCTCCACCGTGCAAGGCGAGCGCGGCTCGAAGGACACGGCGCGCGACGTGCGCGGCTTCGCGGTGAAGTTCTACACCGACGAAGGCAACTGGGACCTGGTGGGCAACAACATCCCGGTGTTCTTCATCCAGGACGCGATGAAGTTCCCGGACCTGGTGCACGCGGTCAAGCCCGAAGCCCACCACCAGATGCCGCAGGCGGCCAGCGCGCACGACACCTTCTGGGATTTGGTCTCCCTGATGCCCGAGTCCACCCACATGCTGATGTGGGTGATGAGCGACCGCGCCATCCCGCGCAGCTTCGCCACGATGCAGGGCTTCGGCGTGCACACCTTCCGGATGGTCAATGCGCAAGGCGAGTCGGTCTTCGTGAAGTTCCACTGGACGCCCATCGCGGGCACCCATTCGCTGGTGTGGGACGAGGCGGTGAAGATCTCGGGCGCCGACCCCGACTACCACCGCCGCGACCTCTGGGAGCGCATCGAAGCCGGCGCCTACCCGGAGTACGAACTGGGCCTGCAGGTCTTCACCGAGGAGCAGGCCGAGCAGTTCAGCTTTGACATCCTGGACGCCACCAAGATCATCCCGGAAGAGCTGGTGCCGCTGCGCCCCGTGGGCCGGATGGTGCTCAATCGCAACCCGGACAACTTCTTCGCCGAGACGGAGCAGGTGGCCTTCTGCGCCGCGCACGTGGTTCCCGGCATCGATTTCTCCAACGACCCCTTGCTGGCCGGGCGCATCCACTCGTACGTGGACACGCAGATCTCGCGGCTGGGCGGTCCCAACTTCCACGAGATCCCGATCAACGCGCCGATCGCCCCGGTGCACAACAACCAGCGCGACGGCCTGCACCGCCAGGCCATCCACCGCGGGCGGGTGAACTACGAGCCCAACTCGCTGGCCGGAGGTTGCCCCTTCCAGGCCGGCGCCGCGCAGGGCTTCGTCTCGGTGCCGGCGCGCATCCTCGCCGACGAGGAGCAGGGAAAGGTGCGCGCCAAGCCCGAGAAATTCGCCGACCACTACACCCAGGCGCGGCTGTTCTTCGAGAGCCAGAGTCCGGTCGAGCAGGACCACATCGCCAACGCCTTCCGCTTCGAGCTGTCGAAGGTGACGGTGCCCGCCATCCGCGAGCGCATGGTGGCCTCGCTGCGCAACGCATCGGAAAAGCTTGCCAGGAAAGTAGGCACGGGGCTGGGCATCGACCCGCTGCCCGGTCCGCTGCCGCCCGCATTGCCCAACCCGGTGCAGCCCGAGGTGTTGAAGTCGCCCGCGCTGTCGCTGCTGGCCCGTCCCGGTGACGGATCGCTCAAGGGCCGCAAGGTGGCCATCCTGGTGGCGCCCGGCGTGGAGGGCAGTTCCATCGCCGCCGCGCAGGGGGCGCTGGTTCGCCAGGGCGCCGTGGCGCGGCTGGTGGGCACCCGCATCGGCCGCATGCCCACCGCCGACGGCGACGTCCTGGACGCCGACTGTTCGCTCGAGAACGAGCCCGGCTTCCTGTTCGACGCGCTGGTGCTGCCCGACGGCGCCGAGGGCGTGGCGGCCCTGGCGCAGGACGGCCACACGCTGGAATTCATCAAGGACCAGTTCCGGCACTGCAAGACCATCCTGACGATCGGCGCGTCGAGCGCGCTGATGATGAGGGCGGGCTTGCCGGTCAGCATGGCCAAGAGCCATTCGCTGGGCACCACGGGGCTGGTGTTCGCCGACTCGTCCGGCGTCGACTCGGCCTTGCAGCACTTCATGGCTGCGATGTCCCGTCACCGTCACTTCGGTCGCGAGATGGACCCGCCGCTGCTGTGAAGAACCTGCCTTTTTACAGAGGACCCAGAATGCCCAGCCCCGCCGACCAGGACGCCTGCGAGCTCCTCGATGCCGACCACCTTGCCGTGAAGCACCTGTTCGTGGAGTACGCCCGCCTTGCCATGCTGCCCAGCGCGCCGGGAGCCGATGCCCGCCATGCGATCGCCAGCAAGATCTGCGACGAACTCACCGTGCACGCGCAGATCGAGGAAGAGATCTTCTACCCGGCGCTGCAGCGGGCCGTGCCCGACGCCTCCGACATCCTGGAGGAAGCGCGCGATGAACACCGGCAAGCCAAGGACATGATCGCGCGGCTGCGCGGCATGGAGGAAGCGGACGCCGCGATGGATGCGCTGGTGGCCGAGCTCAATTGGGCGATCGAGCACCACGTCAAGGAAGAGCGCGACGAACTCTTCCCGAAGGCCAGGTCCGCGCAAGGACTGAACCTGGAGGAAGTCGCGCGTCAGCTGCGGCAGAGGCAGGAAGCGCTGCAGGCGGAGATGGCCGCTTGAGCTACGCCTGAATCACTGAGGTCCGCGCGCAGAGCACATCGCTCTGCGCGCGGATCCCGCCGCCTATGTCATGAAGTCGGGATCAACGCCCGTCCTTGTCCGAGTCGCCGGGAATGGCGCGCTCGGTGGCGTTGCTCACCCGCTCCCATGCATCGCGCGCCGCCGGGCGGGCATGCTCCCATTCCAGCGAAGAATTGCCGCGGGCACGGCCCCAGTCGCGCCCGAGCTCGGGTTCGACGTCGTCGAACGAACGGTCCGGGTTGCGGTTGTACGACTCCACGCCGGCGCGGTACGCGGGTTGGTAGTGGTCGAAGCCCACGTCCTTGCGGGCGTACGGACGGTTCGCATGGTTCTCGCGCCAGTACTTGTCCTCGGCGACGGGGTCCGCCGCCTTCTTGCCCATGAGCGCGCCCGCGGCGGCACCGACCGCGGCGCCTATCGCAGCACCTACCGGACCGGTCACACCGCCCGCGAGAGCGCCGGTCGTGGCGCCGGCGGCCACGCCACCGACGGCTGCGCCTGCCACTGCGCCTGCACCCGTGCCGGCGGCCTTCTTCTTGGTGTCGGGATTGTCCTTGTCCATGTCGATCTCCATTGAATTGCGGAAACCGCCACGGTAGGCAATGCGGCGTGCAAGCTGGCTAGGAGCCGACGCAAAACGGGCAGTGAGGCATGCCGACGGCGGCGTCATCCGATGCAGACACAGCGGGGGCCGGATCGCGGAGCCCCAGCGCTACCTTGCGGTTCTTCCCGCCCCACGTGAATGCCGCGCAGGAGCACAATGGTCCAAGCCGTTTTGTCCAAGGAGTCGATGTGCTGGCGGCCGGATCAGCCTGGCGGATTCTCGAAGCTGAGCACGTTCAATTGCGCCAGTTGCTGGCTGCGATCGACCGGGTGCTCAGCGGCGGCGACGCGTGGAAGCACGGCGGTCCGCAGTTGAACCTGCTCCGGCACAGGATCCGGGCCTTCCAGGACTTCGAGGTCGGGACGCACCGGCCCAAAGGCGTGGTCCTTCTGGGCTCCGTGCGTGGCCGGTCGGCGGAGGCCGATCAGCTTCTCGATGTGCTCGACCATGAGAGCCAGCTGTGCGAGCAACTCCTGGCCCAGGTGCTCGAGCTGCTCGACAAGATCGAGCAGGGCGGTGGTGGCGAAGCGGGCGAGGTCGCATCGCTCTTGAACCAACACCGCGAACTGATGCTGGGGCAGCTGGACCGGGAAGACACGGCCTTGCGCTCGTACACGGCGCAACTGCTCACATCGGATGAATGGTCCTCCGTGGCTTCGTCGATCTCTCGCGAGGTCCAGAAGGCGCGGCGCCGGACACCGGCCAAGGACTAGGCGCGACGCGAGAACGCCGCCCTTTCCTCCGCGCGGCGCAGCAGCGAGCTCGGCAGCTGAACACGGACGAAGCGGCGTCCGGACCGGATGCCGCTGAAGACTCCGTTTCCGATCTCCTCCAGGGATTCGCCGATGCCCAGCAGCTTGACGAACCTGCGCAACGGGATGACCTGGAAGGCTGGTTCGTCTTCGTCGGGGCTGCCCGCCCAGTACTCGACCGCGGGCAACTCCTTGCCCGACTCGTCGACGACAGTGAAGTACAGCCTCCCGGGAGGTCCAACCTCATCAACCATAGTGATCCCCTTTGCACATTATGCTGCGGCGCAGCAAAGGATCGGACTCGATGTGTAAGAACTTTTCGCGGTGCCCGCCGCCCCCGGTCGGGGCAGGGGGCTGATTCGAGAGCGCGCGCTATCCTCGAAGCAATGGACGATGCCAACCAGATCTACGTGCCGCCTTCGTTCACGGCGCTGTTCACATCCCCCTCCGGCCGTCTGACGGAGCCTGTCTCGATCGTGCGCGAGCGCTACGAGCTCTGCGAAGATTTGGCGCAGCTTCTGACCGAACACGCCTGCGACATGCGGTCCAGGACCGGCAGACCCGAGGGCGAGCTGCTGCGGACGATGCAGCTGGGACTGTCCGAGGCCGGCGCCCAGGTGCGTCCCTTCGAGGCCGAGTGGGTCGTGAAACGCCTGGCGGAGCTTCTCGACTGGGAGGTCCCGACGTGATCGCCGGTCGTGCCCGGCACGCGGCTGCAGCCGCTGCGCTGTCGGGCTGCCTGCTGGTCGCGCACGGCACGGCGGCCGCCGCCGCGGCAGCCGGGGCACGGCTCGCCGCGGCGCGCTGCGCATCCTGCCACTCGTCCACCGAAACGATCCACTCCACGGTGCCGCTGCTCGAAGGGCAGCCGAAGGCGTACTTCATTTCGCAGTGGCGGGCATTCCGCGAGCGCAAACGCACGGCCCCGCTGATGGTGAACCTCGCCGCGGAGTTGAGCGAGAAGGATGTCAACGACCTCGCCGAACACTATGCGGCGCTGGTGCCCCCTCCCGCCGCGCAGTCGTCCGGCAACGAGGCCGGACGCGCATTGGCCGATCGCTTGCGATGTGCCGGCTGCCACGGTCCGGCGTTGCAGGGGACGAACGCCGGCGCGGCACGGCTCGCCGGTCAGAAGGCGCGCTACACCGCCTGGGCGTTGCAGATGATGCGCAGCGGCACGCGGCCGCACGGAACCGCCTCGAAGGATCCGCTCCTGGCCGACCTCGGCAACGAGGAGATCGAGTCGCTCGCCGCGCACTTCGCTTCGCTGCGCTGACCGCGGGACCGCAAGCCCGGCGGGGCGAAGCTGAGCTTGTATTTATGTCATGCCGTGATATACATGCGGCGGGCGACGAACACGAGGCGGCTGCAGACGGCCGGTGGTCCGGCCGCAGCGACGACGCTCTGGAACCGCCGATCCCAACGAAAAGGATCCGCAATGCTCGCAAGAGACATCATGAGTTCCCCGGCGATCACGGTCGGCCTCGCCTCATCGGTAGCGGAGGTGGCCGCGACCCTGCGTGACCACCGCATCGGCGGCGTGCCGGTCCTCGACTGCCGGAAGAAACTCGTGGGGATGGTCACTGAAGCCGACCTGGTCCACAGGTACGAGATCGGCACCGACCGGGAGCGCGAGCTCCGCCCCTGGTGGCGCCGCTTCCAGGGGAGAGACACAGTCGCCCGCAGGTACGTCAAGTCCCATGGGCGAGCCGTCCGGCACGTGATGACGTCGCCGGTGCGATGTGCAGAACAGGATGCATCCCTGGGCGACGTCGCCAGCCTGCTGGATGCGCACCGCATCGGCAGAGTGCCCATCCTCGCGGGTGACGAAGTCATCGGAATCGTCACCCGCGCCGATCTCGTGAAGGCGCTCGCTCGCCAGCCGGCGCCCGGCTCCCTCCAGGAGCTGGACGACGACACGATCCGTCGGCGCCTCGTCCAGGAGCTGTCCGCGCAAAAGTGGTGGAACGGAAGCTGGCAGAACGTCTATGTCTGCGGCGGCTGGGTGATCTTCAAGGGCGTCGTCGAGAGCGATGCGTACCGCCTCGCGAGCCGCGTCGCGGCCGAGAACATGCCGGGCGTGAGAGGCGTCCAGGACGACCGCGTGCTGGGCGTGGATGCCTATGCGATGGTCTGAACGCTGGAGCGCTGTTCCATGATGCCGAAGTCGCAGAAGCACGTTGCTGGAAAGCTTTCCCGCCCGCGGGGCCAGGAGCACAACGCATGAACTCCACCGGATGTGCGGATCTGGACACGGCGAACCTTGGCGCGATGATCCTGGATGAGATGCTCGATGCCGTCATCCTGGCCGACCCCGACGGCGTCATACGCCTGTGGAACCGCGGCGCCGAGGTGATCTTCGGATATTCGTCTGCCGAAGCGATCGGTGCGCCCCTGGACATGATCGTTCCGCAGCGGCTGAAGCTGGCGCACTCGATCGGCTTTCGCAACGCGGTACGAAGCGGTCACCTGAAAACCCATGGCGAAGTCATGACGACGCGAGCCAACCACAAGTACGGTTGCCGGCTCTACGTGGACTTCTCGTTCGGACTCCTCAAGGACGAAGGCGGCGCATTGCTCGGAGTCTTCGCCGTCGGACGCGACGTGACGGTGAGGCACATGGAGCAGATTGCCATGGCGAATTGATCGCCTGGGGATCGGCTCTCAACGCTGCCGCGGGCGCGTGGCGAGGAAGTCGATGAGCAGCCGCACCTTGGGCGGCACGTGCTTGCGGGTGGGGTAGACGGCATGGATGCCGAGCTCGGCGGACCGGTATTTCGGCATCACCTCCACGAGGTCGCCGCGTTGCAGGTCGCGGTCCACCAGGAACGAGGGCTGCAGCACGATCCCGCCGTGACCCAGCGCCACGGCCCGGCAGGTGTCGCCGCTGTTCGTGTGCAGGCGAGGCCGCACCTTCACGGTGGCCGGACCCTGCGGACCTTCGAATTCCCAGGTGTCGCCGGTCGACAGGAGGTTGTAGGCGAGCACGGTGTGCGCGGCGAGCTCCTGCGGATGCTTGGGCGTGCCGTGCTTGCGCAGGTAGCGCGGCGACGCGCACAGCACCATGCGGGTGGACGCGAGCCGCCGGCTCACGAGCGAAGAACTCGGGAGGCGTGCGATGCGCACCGCCATGTCGAACCCCTCGTCGACCAGGTCGATCATGCGGTCGGTGAGCGTGAGGTCGAGCGTGAGCTGCGGGTGCGCGGCCATGAAGTCGGCCCATAACGGCGCGAGGTTCAGCACGCCGAACGAGACCGGCGCGCTCACCTTCAGCAGGCCGACGGCGCTGCCGCCGCGCTCGTTGACTTCCGCTTCCGCTTCATCGAGAGCCGCCAGCAACTCCCTGCAGCGGGCGAGGAACACCTCGCCTTCCTCGGTCAGCGACAGGCGGCGAGTGGTCCGGTGCAGGAGCCGCACGCCCAGGCGCTGCTCCAGCTCGCTGACGTAGCGCGACACCGCGGCCTTCGACATCTCCAGCGCGTCGGCGGCGGCGACGAAGCTGCCGGCGTCGACCACGGCGGTGAAGACACGCATCTCCTGGAATCGGTCCATTGTCTTGGTTCTCGGGACAGTCTTTCCCGTTATAGCTGGCTTAACTGCGCGCTCATCCGATCTGAGCGGCCCAGCGTCCCTGTACGGGCGGGAATAAGATGCGACCGGGACCGTCCCCGCACTGGAGCGACTTATGACCCTGGATCAATACAACGAGGCCGTCAAAGGGATCCTCGCTGAGCAGCAGAAGATCGCCCAATCCACCGCACAGCTGGCGATGTCGGGGCAGGCGAATCCGGCGAATCCGGAATTCGCCCGCATCATGTCCAGCCAATGGGCGCTGGTTCAGCAGATCGCCAAGCTCAACACGGACCTGATGCTCGGGATCATGGCACCCAAGAAGTGAGGCAGGCCTGACGGCCACCTCGGCAAGGGCCGTTCAAAGGATTCACAGGATCAGGTGTGCCGTAGATGGAAACGCACGCCCGAGACCTTCGCTTTTGCGAGATCGAAAGAAAAGCGTAGCTGCGCTTCCTCGACGGAAAGCCGCAGCGTAAGCGCGCCCTCGACCTGGTCGCACTCGATTCGCGTCCCCCCCGAGCCCAACACCGCGTTCCGCACGGACACTGATGTCATTTCGGCCGTGAGCCCGCGGCCGACGGCCTGCGACTGAAGGAGGATCACGTTGCGGCGATCGGCACGCCCGACGAGCTCGGCTTGCACGGCGGGCGCCGCGAACCTCCCGTCGCCGAGTTGCACATCGCCCGACACCGCGGTGCGGTCGAACAGCAGGCGCGCCTGCTCGGTGATGCCGTGGGCCTGGCCACCACCCAGAGGCTGGCGCAGCAGCCACTCACCGAACGGCTGCAGCAGCAGACTGCCGCGGTCCGTGACCCACGGTCCCAGCAACGCGCCGCGCTGCTCGTACTCCACACCGGCGACCGGCGCGGACGAGAACTGATAGAGGTAGCTGCGCCCGTTGGGCGCATCGACATAGAGCCCGAGGCGGCTGACGCCCATGCGCGAATCCGGTCCGACATGCTCGACGGTGGCATCCTTGAAGTCGATGCGCCCGTGACGGATCGGAACCGTCACGTCGGCATCGAACAGCAGGTGCGCGTCGACGATCTCCGCGCGGATCGTGCCGTCGGCGGCAGCGAGGGGGCCCAGGGACCAGGAAGTGGCGGCCCCCTGGCCCGTCGTGCTGTCGCCCGCAGGTCGCGTCGGGAGAACCAGAGGGCCATGCACCTTCACTCCTGAGAGTTCGGCGCCGGCCGCCTCCAGTGTGGAAAAGCGCGGCCTGCCACCTTCGATGCGTACCGGTGCGACAAGCCTGTCCACGGCAAGCTTGCCGACCTCCAGCACGAACGGTCCCGATGCGACGCGAAGCGATGCCGCCTCGAGCCTTCGTATCCCGATCTCGAGCGCCCCGTCTTCCCGTGTTCCCAGCGAGAGGCCGTCGAGCGAGACACGATTGCCCGCGTCCTGGCCGGCGGGTCCGAGGGTCGAACGAAGGAGGCTGTCGATGATCGAAGCTGCGAGCGCGGCGGCCATGGCGGATGTTCGCAGGAAAATCCTGCCCACGGCTTGGGCAGCTCAGGCACGGATCGCCGCTAGCGCGCGCCTGCGCCGACGAGCATTTCGCAGGGGCCTGTGAATCCCTGCGGGGTTTCGAAGCGCGCAAGCGTCTCCTCGATCTCCCGCCAGGTGTCCGCGCGTTCCGCGTCGCTCATGCCGGCCATCATCTGGTGCAACGCGCCGAACGACTCGCGCTCGAAGCGGACGCACTCGGCCGCCGTCGGCAGCCGCACGGGCGAGTCGACTCGGCGCACTTCGATGTCCCGGAAACCCGCTGTCTCCAGCGTCCTGGCCAGCACGCCCTCGCCGCCCAGCGAGAACGGGCCGGGCTGGCCGGGCAGCGGCGCAGGCAGTTGCGCACGGCGCCGGATGATGGCCACCGGCAATGCGAAGAAGGGATTGCGCTCCGGCGTGGAATAGACCACCGCGGCGAAGCGCCCGCCGGGCCGCAGCGCATGGCGGATGCCGGCCAGCGCGCGCTGCTGGTCGGGGAAGTAGATGAGGCCGACGCGCGAGATCGCCGCATCGAACGAGGCCGCCGGCAGCAGGTCGTGGCGCTCGCCATCGAGTTCGCGCGTCTCTACATTGGACAGCCCGGCCTTGCGCGCGGCCGTGCGCGCATGCTGCAGGATCGCGGGCGAGATGTCGGTGGCGAGCACGTAGCCGTTCGGGCCGGCCCGGCGCGCCGCGGCCAGCGTCTGGTCGCCGGCCCCGGCCGCGATGTCGAGCACGCGCGCGCCCGGCGACACGCCGGCCAGGTCCAGCATGGCATCGGTCGCCGCGCCCAGCCACTGGTTCAGCAGCGGCGACCAGCGGTCCCACGCGTCGGCGGCCGCCTCCCATTGGGCGCGGGTGGTCTGCCGGAACTTGTCGGCATCGAACACGGCGGGTGCGGAAGGGCTCAGGACTTCAACCATGGTGTCACTCCTTGACGGCAGGCGGCGCGACATGCGCCGGTCAAGCGCAAGGTAGGCGGCGCCCGCCGTGGCCTCAAGTCCAGAATCTGGAGCTGTGGCGACGCGCGCCGTCGCCTAGACTGGGACCATGATCGACTACATGCAGTTCTGCACGGTCGCACGCGGCGCCGAAGTGCTCGGCGAGCTCTGGACGCCGCTGGTCGTGCGCGAACTGCTGTGCGGCAGCCGCCGCTTCAACGACATCCACCGCGGCGTGCCGCGGATGTCGGCCACGCTGCTGACCCAGCGGCTGCGCAAGCTCGAGGCGATCGGTGTGGTCGAGCGTCGCCGCGTCGACAAGGCCTGGGAGTACCACCTTACGGCCGCGGGCGAGGAACTGCGGCCCATCGTGGTGGGCATCGGCCACTGGGGCGCGCGCTGGATCGGCAGCCGGCTGCGACGAGAGCAGCTCGATGCGGGATTCCTGATGTGGGACATCCGCCGCTTCGCCCGGCTGGAGGAATTCCCCGCCCGGGAGCGTACGGTCGTGCATTTCCGCTTCCGCGACGCGCCGGCAGCCGAGCGGCGCTGGTGGCTGGTGGTGCAGGACCGCACGGCCGACCTGTGCCGCGACGATCCCGGGCACGAGGTGACGGTGATCGTCGACGCGACGGTCCGCGCGCTCACCGAGGTGTGGACGGGCGACAGCGATCCGCAGCAGGTGATTCGCGATGGCGCCCTCACGGTGCAGGGCGCGGGCCACCAGGGGCGGCAGCTTTGGCGCTGGCTCGGACGCAGCATGTTCGCGCCGACGCGCATGGCGCGGGCCTGATCGGCTCGCTATGTCCGCAACGGCAGGTCGACGAACGACGCGTGCTCGCCCCCGAGCGTGAATCCCAGCACCGGCGGCCGGCCGGCGGGCACCTGCGCGAAGTGATCGGTGTCCCCTCCCGCGATCGCCAGGCGCAGGCGGCTGCCCGCCTGCAGCGTCCACGAGACCGGCAGCAGCGCGAAGCGGACCGTCTCGGCCACGCCGGGCGTCATGTGCCTGGCGTGTTCGCGCCGGAAGCTGCGGAACGGCCACGTGGCGCGATAGCTTGGCGGCGGCTCGGCCTGCGCGCGGTGCAGCAGCCGCAGGAGGCCTTCGGTGATGTACCAGGAACGGCCGTCCGCATCCACTTCCGACAGGTACACGAAGAGGCCGGCGTCGTGCTCGGAGGTCGACACGTGCAGCTGCACGGTGGCGTGGCCGGACAGCTCGGTCCGCCTGCCGAAAGGTTCGCTGGCGAATGTCAGCATCCGGTCTTCACGGCCGTGCCAGTCCTTGTAGTAGTCCAGCACTGCCAGCGCGCCCAGGCGCTCGAAGCGGCTGAAGGATCCGGTGCCGGTCGTGAACCTCACCTTGTATCGCGCGACCGACGACTGCTCGCGCGGACGCGCTGACAGCCGTGCATCCTCGGCCAGGTAGAGGCGGGTGCTGGACGCGTGGGGCGGCCAGGTGGCGGCCGCCTGCCACGTCTCCTCGCGCACGGTGTGGAAGTGCACCGGGGCTTCCTTGCGCAGGCCCGTATCCATCCCGGCCAGGTGCTCGTCGAAGAAGCGCAGCACCTCGGCCAGCACCGGGAACTGCGGCAGCGGCGCGCTGTCTCGGAACGGCGAGCCGTTGGTTCGCGCGCCGTGGTCCCACGGGCCCAGCAGCAGGCGGTTGTCCGCGCCCGGATTGCTCAGGAAGCGCGCGATGGAACCGGTGGCGAACGCGCTGCCGTCGTACCAGCCCGAGACCGAGTAGATGTTGACCTTGCCCGGGATCTGTTCCAGGTACCAGTACGGGCTGAAGGCTCCGCTGTGCAGCTGCGGATCGTGCGAGGCCGCTTCCTCGCGGAACGCGAACTCCGGCGCGAGGTCGCGCATCTTGAAGCTGTCGTGGTGCTCGTCGATCGCCGCGGCGACCAGCTTCCCGTCCGCGTCCTCGTCCACCGGCGCCGGGCCGGCGTAGCGCGGGTCGTTGAAGTAGGGATAGGGCGCGAGCTTCTCGCGCAGGTCGAGGTCCAGGGCCTGCACCAGCGCGTCGTAGTTCTCCGTGACGGTGGTGCACTTGATGCCGCCGGGGAACACGTGGTCACTGTAGGTGTCGTGCACCGCGAACAGTGGCGCGACGGCCTTCACCGCCGGATGGCCCGTGCTTGCGAGGAAGCAGGCCGCCGCGCCGAGGTAGGAGATGCCCGTCGAGCCGATCACGCCGCTCGACCAGGGCTGGGCCACGATCCAGTCCGCGATGCGGCGGTGGTCGTCGCGCTCGCGCGGCGAACGGAAGCAGTCGCGCGTGCCGAAGCTGGCGCCGCAGCCGCGCACGTCGACCGTCACCAGCGCATAGCCGCGCGGCACGAAGAAGTCGCGGTAGATCGCGATGTTGGGCGAAGGCTCGGCGCCCTGGCCGTCGACCTTGAAGCGCCGGTAGTACGGCGTGAGCACCGCGACGGCCGGTATGCGCGCCGGGCGGTCGCCTTCCGGCAGGTACACATCGACGGCCAGCCGCACACCGTCCGGCATGGTGACGTAGCAGGAGCTCGGCTTGCGGACCGCATGGGTCGCGGGCCGACGCTTGAGGTATTCGGAGGGAGGGATGAGCCAGGCCTGGCCGGAATCGTCTCTGTCGGACATGGGTTCGCTTGAGTTGAGGGCCGCTTAAACTGGCCGCGGCCATTGTGCTCCCGCACGTCCCACACCTTCAGGAATCGCCATCATGCGCCCGACGCGTCGCCTCCTTCTCGGCTCCGTTGCATCACTCGTCCTTGCTTCGACCTGCGGGGTTGCAGCGGCCCAGGATTTTCCCTCGCGCCCGATCAAGCTGGTGATTCCGCAGGCGCCCGGCTCGGGCGCCGACGTGGTGGGCCGCATGCTGGCCGACTTCATGGCCAAGGACCTGAAGCAGTCGGTCGTGGTGGACAACAAGCCCGGCGCGAACGGCATCATCGCCTCGCAACTCGTGCAGCGCGAAGCGCCGGATGGCCACACGGTGCTGCTCACCAGCGTGTCGCTGGTGAGCTTCAACCAGTTCCTCTACAAGAACGTGCCGTACGACCCGCTCAGGGACTTCACCTTCGTCGCGCCGGTGGCGGACGCGGGCTTCGTCCTGGTGGCGAGCAACAACAGCGGCATCAAGTCGTGGGACGACCTGGTCAAGCGCGCCAAGGCGCAGCCCGAAGGCCTGACGTTCGCGAGCGCGGGCCTGGGCAACTCCACGCACCTGTACACGGAGATGATCGGCCTGCGTTCGGGCTTCAAGCTTCGCCACATCCCCTACAAGAGCTCGGGGCCGGCGCTGATGGCCGTGGTGGCGGGCGAGGCCGACGTGATGACCGCGACCACGGCCACGGCCCTGGCGCAGATCAAGGCCGGCAAGGTGGTCGGCCTCGCGCAGTCGGGGGAAGCGCGCTCGCCGCAACTGTCCGACCTGCCGCTGCTGAAGGAATTGACGCCCAACGTGCCGGCGCTGCCGGGCTGGTACGCGCTGGTGGGGCCGGCGAAGATGGATGCCAACGCGACGCAGAAGCTCGCCGCTTCGGTCAACCGCTTCCTGGCCGACCCCGCGATGAAGCAGAAGCTGGTCGACCAGTTCCTCTTCCCCATCCCAGGCACGCCCGCCGACATCCAGAAGCGCGCGGAGAACGAGGCGCGCATCTGGGGCGGACTGATCCGCGACCTGAAGATCCAGATCGACTGAGCCAGGCGCCTTGCCCCCGCGCGGCCGCAGCCATCGGCTGCCACTGAACCGCAGTCAGTCCCTCACGCAGCGTCGTGAAAGATCAGGCCGACCGTGGTGCGCGTGCCGCTGCGGATGCGGCTGACGCCGTGCCGCATGTTGACGCGATGAAAGCCGCGACTTCCCTTCACGGGGCGATGGCTCACGGCGAACACCGCTGCATCGCCCTGTCCTAGCGGCACGACCTGCGGACGCGATTGCATCCGGGGCCGCTGTTCGGTGAGGACGAGTTCGCCGCCTTCGAATTCGTCCTCCGGCGCGGAGAGCAGGATGACGGCTTGCAAGGGAAAGGCAACGGCGCCGTACAGGTCCTGGTGGAGGCAGTTGAAATCACCCGCTGCATAGCGAAGCATCAGCGGCGTGGCCCGTGTCTGGCCGGCCGCATGGCAGCGCTGCAGGTACTCGGCGTGCGACGGCGGAAAGGAAGGCTCGAGCCCGAGCATCGCATCCCACCGGTTCGCCGTCGCGACGAGATGGCCGTAGAGCGCAGTGCGCAGGCGCGACAGCATTTCCGGCAGCGGATAGTCGAAGTACTTGTACTCGCCCAGGCCGAAACCGTGGCGCGCCATCACGACCTTGCTGCGGAAGGTGCGCGGGCCACCTGTGTCGTAGAGCCCGGCGAGGCCGGAGCATTCCGCCGCCGACAGCAGCGCGGGCAGGACGGAAACGCCGTCACGATCGAGCTCCGCATCGACGCGGAACCAGTCCTGCGAAGCGAGGCGGCGCGCCGGCTCATCTTCGTGCCCTGCGGCGACACGAACCGGCTGTGGAGGGGAAGCGGCCATGGCCTCACGATAGGGCCGCATGTCTTCGCGGACTGGCCGGAACCGGACACGTGGTTGTGGGGTGGCCGCTAGAGCGTGCTCACCAGGTGCCCGCCATCGACAGGGATCACGACACCGGTCATGTACGACGACGCATCGCTGGCCAGCAGCAGCAGGGCTCCATCCAGCTCGTGCGGATGACCGGTGCGCTTCTGCGGCACGCGCGAGATGATCGCGCGGCCCGCTTCCGAGCGAAGCAGGTCGCGATTGATCTCGGTTTCGAAGTACCCGGGCGCAAGCGCGTTCACGCGGATGCCGTGTTCCGCCCACTCCAGCGCGAGCGCCTTCGTCAGTTGCACGACGGCCGCCTTCGTGGCCGCGTAGGCCGCCACCTGCGTGCGCACGCGCAGGCCGAGGATCGATGCGATGTTGACGATGCTGCCGCCGTGGCCGGCGCGCACCATCTCGCGAGCCGTGGCCTGCGCCACGCGGAATACGCCGGACAGGTTGACGTCCACCACCCCTGACCAGGCCTCGTCGTCGAGTTCCAGGCTCGGTGCACGCGCGACGATGCCCGCGTTGTTCACCAGGACGTGCGGAGTGCCCAGCCGCGCGCCCACCTGCTGCAGGCACGCTGCGACGCTGTCCGGTTGCGTGACGTCCAGCGGGAACGCGGCGACATCCGAGGCTCGCCCGGCTTCGGCGCCGACTTCCGCGGCAAGCCGGCGGCCCAATTCGATGCGCCGGCCCGCCATCGCCACGCGAGCACCCTGCGCGGCGAGCAGTTTCGCGAAGTGCAGGCCGAAGCCGCTGAACGCGCCGGTCACCAGCGCGGTTCGGCCGGCCAGGTCGAAGAGGGAAGTAGGTGCCGCCATGCGTTCCTCCGGGCTTCGCAGGATAGACGATGCGATGGTGGCCCAGCGCATGTCGACGGGTCGGCGGCGGCTTTCTGCGCTGTAATGGGCTCGTGGACGCCGACATCGAAGACCTGGCCCCTCCTGCCGTGTTGGCGCAGGTCGTCCCGCGCCGATCGACACTGCTTCTTCGCGCGCCGCGTGCGCTGGTGGTGGTGACTGCTGCCGTGTTCGCCTTCCTCGGCGACGCGAGCGCTGTCGGCGAGAAGCCGGGCGACCCGCAGCGCGCGCCGGTGACGTTGCCGCTGCGCGCGCAAGGCTCCATGCCGTCGCTCGACGGAGCGGTCCAGTGGCTGAACTCGCCCCCGCTCACCGCCGCCGCGCTGCGCGGCAAGGTGGTCCTTGTCCAGTTCTGGACCTACTCATGCATCAACTGGCAGCGAACGCTGCCGCACGTGCGGGCCTGGGCCGAGAAGTACAAGGACCATGGCCTGGTCGTCATCGGGGTCCACACGCCGGAGTTCAGCTTCGAGAAGGACCTCGACAGGATCCGTCGCGCATTGGCGCATTTCAAGGTCGACTACCCCGTCGCGGTCGACAGCCACCGCGCGGTCTGGAGTGCGTTCGGGAACAACTTCTGGCCGGCGCTCTACTTCGTCGATGCGCAGGGGACGATCCGCCACCACCACTTCGGCGAGGGGGACTTCGAACGTTCGGAAAGGGTGCTGCAGCAACTGCTGAAGGCCGCCGGGGCGAAGGACGTTCCGGCGGACACGGTCCGCGTGACCGGCACCGGCAGCCAGGCGCAAGCCGACTGGGCGAACCTGCGGACGCCGGAGACGTACGTCGGCCATGACCGCGCGGAGAACTTCGCCTCCCCATCGGGCATGACGGTGGGCCGCACCGTGCGCTACGCGGCTCCGGAGCGGCTGAGGCCCAAGGCGTGGGCGCTCGCAGGAGACTGGACCGTCGGACGCGAAGTGGCGCTTCTCGAAGGAAAGCAGGGGCGCATCGTGCATCGCTTCCGGGCCCGGGACCTCCACCTCGTCATGGGACCGGCCACACAAGGCAGGCCCGTGGCGTTCCGGGTCAGGCTCGACGGCAAGCCGCCCGGGTCGGCGCACGGCGCGGACATCGATGCTCAGGGCCGCGGCGTGCTCGCCGAGCACAGGCTTCACCAACTGGTCCGGCAGCCTCAACCGGTCGGCGACCGCTTGTTCGAAATCGAATTCGAAGACGAGGGAGTCGAGGTCTACGCCTTCACGTTCGGTTGAGAGGACGGACTTCGCGCCGCATCTCAACCGTGTCCGCGCCGCTTCCGCTTCAGACGAACGCAGCGGCAAATGGCGCAGTTGCGTGATCCCCAACGCGTTATCAAAATGACCTCGCCTGATCGGGCGACAAGGAGACGAACATGGCGATGAAGAAATTCCGTACTTGCATCGCGCTTGCGATGCTTTGCTCCGCGGGCTTTCCGGCCCTGTCCCAGCCGACGCCCGGCGCACCGTCGCCGGTGCCCCCGCCGGCGGAAGAACCGGGATGGGCGAAGGGCCGGCCGAAGAGCGACGCCGCGATGAAGATGGCGCCCGTCCCCGCATTCCCGATCCCCACCGCTCCGGACAAGCTGCCTACAGCCAGGTTCAAGCTTCCGCCCGGCTTCAAGGCCGAGACCTGGGCATCGGGCATTCTCGATGCGCGCGCGCTGCGCCAGGGCGACAAGGGCAACATCTTCGTGAGTTCGCTGTTCGTGGCGAACAAGGTCTACGTCGTCCCCGAGAAGGGCGAGCGCAAGGCCAAGGTCCTGATCGACAACCTGCCCCTTGCCACCGGCATCGCCTTCCACAAGGGCAGCCTGTACGTGGGAACGAACACGAAGATCCTGCGATACGACAACATCGAGGACAACCTCGACAAGCCCGGCGAGCCCAAGGTCCTCAACGACAAGCTGCCAGGCGGCACCGACCACAGCTGGAAGTACTTCCGCATCAAGGACGACAAGCTGTACTACAACATCGGCGCGCCCTGCAACATCTGCGACCCCGGCGAGTACGCCAAGATCTATCGCATGAACCTGGACGGCAGCAACATCGAGACGGTGGCCGCGGGCGTGCGCAACACCGTGGGCTTCGACTTCGATCCCAAGACGGGCGAGCTCTGGTTCACCGACAACGGCCGCGACTGGTTCAGCGAGGAACTGCCCCACGACGAGCTCAATCGAGTCACCAAGATGGGCCAGCACTTCGGCTATCCGTTCTGCCACCAGGGCAACATCCCGGATCCCGAGTTCGGGTGGGGCAAGTCGTGCAACGACTTCGTGAAGCCCGCTGCGCTGCTGGGCCCGCATGCCGGCTCGCTGGGAATGACGTTCTATCGCGGCAAGATGTTCCCGGCCAAGTACCAGGGAGCGATCTTCATCGCGCGCCATGGTCCCTGGAACCGCACCCAGAAGTACGCCGACATCCTGGTCGCGCGGCCCGACGGGAAGGGCGGCGCGAAGCTCGAGACGTTCATGACCGGCTTCGTCGAGAACAACAACTACCTGGGCCGCCCGGTGGACTTCCTGGTGCTCAAGGACGGCTCGCTGCTGGTCAGCGACGACCACGCCGGCGCCATCTACCGCATCAGCTACACCGGCGGCAAATGACCATGCGGCGCTGGGCTGCCGGCGCGGTGGCCTGCGTCTCGGCGCTGGCGGCGGCGGTGCCGCAACACGCCGGCGCGCAGGACAAGCCGCGCAAGAAGGACGCTGCGCCCGCCAGCAGCGCCCCTGCCGCAAAGAAACCGGAGGCGGTCGATTACGGGCAGCGCTTCGCCGCCCTGTGCGCCTCCTGCCATGGCGCGAACGGCCGCAGTGACATGGCGGGAACGCCGGTCCTGGCCGGGCAGCCTTCGCTCTATTCGATCACCCAGCTGTTCCTGTTCCGCGAAGGCCGCCGCAGCAACCAGCCCATGACAGCCGTGGCCAAGACCCTGTCGGATGACGACATGCGCGGCTTCGCCGATTACATCGGGACCTTGCCGCCGGTGCCCGCGCCGGCCGCGGCCACGCCGCCCGATGCCGCGCGCATGGCCAGGGGGCGCTCGCTCGCGGAACAGCACAAGTGCCTGTTCTGCCACGGGCCCAACCTGGACGGCGGCCAGCAGGTGCCCCGCATCGCGGGGCAAAAGGAGGAGTACCTGCAGGAGAGCTTGCGGGGGTTCAAGTCGGGCACCCGCGCCGCCTACACACAGGCGATGGTGTCGGCAGTCAGCCAGGTCTCCGTGGAGGACCTGGACACGCTGGCGTACTACGCGGCCCGGTTTCCCGGCGGGCCGGCAGGCGCCAAATAGCCGGCTAAGCCTCCTGCGTTGCTGCGCCATTCAGGGCGCGTCCGGAAACGCGCTCAGGTCACGACGACGGTCGCCACCACGGCCCAGAAGGCGATACATGCGAGGACTGCAACTCCCCAGGCAGCGCGGGGATGTCTCGCGACCATCTTGAGAAGCTCGCCCCTCGAGAAAGAGAGTTGATGCCACATCCCGGAACACTGGCAGACCCGCCGGTGAACCACGTTTCGATCAGTGCGCATTTGTAAGCTGTGCGCACGGGCCTGCCGTGCCTCGATCGCTCGGACCAACCCCGCGGGAGCTCCGCAAAGAGAAAAGCCCCTGACCCGCAGGCCAGAGGCTTGACTCATCCCTCGTACTCCGCCGCAGCCGAGGCACCGGCTGGCCCCTCGTCTCGGTCTTCAACCATGTCCTACCTGTGTAGGTCTGTGCCGACCCGGATGTAGGAAGTCTCCTCGCAAGCTGCTCGTCCATGCCCGTAACAAGCGCGCGAAGCTGTAAGGGAGCGTGCAACGAACGTGGGCCTCCGCAGCTGCCAAGAGGCCGACGAGCTCCTCCCCCGCCTACTCCTTCTGAAAGTTGATCGCGGCCAGCGCCTTCTCCCACAGCTGGTACGACTCGCGGATGGCCCCGGCGAACTCCTGCGGGCCCAGCCACTTGGCCTCCACACCGCCGGTGCGAAAGTCGTCGCGAACCTTGGGTGTTGCGAGCGCCTGGCCGATCGCCTCGCTGAGGCGGGTGGTCACCTTCGGGTCCATCCCGGCGGGGCCGACGAAGCCGATCCAGCTTTCGATGTCGATGCCCGCGATGCCCTGCTCGCCCATGGTGGGCAGGTCCGGAAACAGTGAGCTGCGCCTCGGTGCGACCGCGCCAAGCATCCTGATCTCGCCGGACTTGACCAGCGCGACCGCGGCGGAGGAGGAGGCGAACTGCAGGTGCACGCGTCCGGCGATGAAGTCCTTGGCCACGTCGTTGGCGCCCTTGTAGGGCACGTGGACCATCTCGATGCCGGCGTGCTTCGAGAACACCTGGCCGAAGATGTGGGCCGGGGTGCCGACGCCTTGCGAGACGTAGTTCAGCTTGCCCGGATTGGCTTTCGCGTACGCCACCAGTTCACGCACGTTGTTCGCCGGCACCGACTTGTGCACGACCAGCACCAGCGGGCCGAGTGCGCCTTGCGCCACCGGCGTGAAGTCCTTGAAGGTGTCGTACTTGACGCTCGCCAGCGTGTGCGGCAGTTGCGACAGGGTGGAGGCGGGCGTGTACAGCAGCGTGTGCCCGTCGGGGAGCGCCCTGGCGACCTCGGTGGCGGCCAGCATGGTGCCCGCGCCGGGCCGGTTCTCGACGATCACCGGCACGCCCAGCAGCGGCGAAAGGTACTGCGCCACGAGACGTGCCTGCAGGTCGGTGCCGCCGCCGGCCGGGAAGCCGACCACCAGCTTCACCGGCTTGTTGGCGACGGGGAAATCGGCCGCCGCCGCGCCGAACGTGAAGGGAAGCAGCGCCAGTCCGAGCAGCGCCGCGAGTGCCTGTCGCTTGATCATTGCCTTGTCTCCTTGTCGAGTGTGGTTTCGCTCAGATAGCGGAAGGCCGCCTGTGCCGCCGAGCGGCCTTCTTCCACCGCGGCCGCCAGCAGGTAGGGCACGCCGGAGCGGATGTCCCCGGCGGCGAAGATGCCCGCCACCGAGGTGCCGAAGCTTGTGTCGGTGACGATCCGGCCGTCCGCGTCGAGCCGGAGCGCGCCACCGAGGAATTCCGTTTCCGCTTGCAGTCCTGCATAGACGAACACGCCGCCGGCCTCGACCTCGCGTACGCTGCCCGAGCGGTCGCGCAGCATGACCCCGGCGACGGTGTCCTCGCCCACGATCCCGACGACCTCGGTCTCGGCCTGGAGCGCGATGCGCGGCTGCGCGGCCACCGCCTCTCGCAGGGCCGTCTGGGCATGCGGTTGCTTCTCGCGGAACACCACCAGCACGTCGCGAACGTGCTGGGCCAGCACCAGGGCCTCGCCGAAGGCGGAATCCCCACCGCCGACCACGCACACCGGCTGGCCGCGGAACAGCGGCCCATCGCAGGAAGCGCAATGCGAGACGCCGCGGCCGGCAAGCCGGTCCTCGCCCGGCACTCCCAGCGCTCGGCGCCGCGAGCCCGCCGCCACCAGCACGGCACGCGCGGCGATGTCCTGGCCCTCGCAGTGCAGGACGTGGCCGGAAGCGCCGCTCGAATAGCCTTGCACCGTGTCGAGCATGAACTGCGCACCGGCCGCCTCGGCGCGCTCCTGCAGGTCCGGGCCGAGCTCGAAACCCGAGATGCCCGCAGGAAAGCCCGGCATGTTGTCGATGCGCTCGACGTTCATCACCTGGCCGCCGGCGCCCATGCGTTCGATCACGAGCACCCGCAGACCCAGGCGCGCCGCCTCGGCGGCGGCCGTCAGGCCGGCCACGCCGGCGCCGATGATGGCCAGATCGGTCTCAGGCATCGCCCGGCCTCAGCGCCACTCGTCGACCGAGACTGTCGCCTTGTGGTGCGCGCCCATGATCTGCCAGTAGCCGTTGGCTTCGCCGCCGGTCACGACCACGTTGATGTCCTTTTCCTCGAACATGCGCACCGGCGTATCCGCCGAAACGCCGACGTACTTCGCCTTCGGCGACTCGGAAGGCCCGAAAGTCGCGCGCGAGTAGATGTAGTTCTGCACCAGCTGCAGGTCCCAGTAGCGGCCGGCCGGCATCTCCGCCGTCTCGTGCAGCCACCGGATCAGCTTCTGCTTGGTGTCGAAGCCGCCGCGCTCCACGAACTGGCGCGCCGTGATCGGATCGAGCACCAGCACGGGCGCGGTGATCGCATCGGTGCCCAGCAGCATGTCCTTCACGTGCTCGCGCCAGTGGTCCTTGCGCAGCCCCAGGTTGAACGTGGTCGAGCGGCATCCATGGAACACGGTGACGGTGCTGGCGTCGCGAGAGAAGCCCTTCTGCACGTGCAGCGGCTCCCACGGCGAACGCTCCTCGTTCTCGGCGAAGGTGATGCCGTTGTACGTGTAGTTGCTGCCGATCGAACCCATGAAGGTTTCGCCCGGAACCGAGCCCCCCTGGAGGTTCTGCGACAGCAGCGAGTACGCCCGCCCGATCGTGGCATTGGCGTGGTTGTAGGGCCCCATCGCACCGATGCCGAAGTTCATGCCGGTCTCATGCCGGATCGGGCCGTTCACCACCGTCATCGTGGAGGCCGAGCTCGACGTGCTGCCGCGGGCGCTGATGCCGGTGGACGCCAGCGCGAGGATGATCGGGAAGTATTCGGGTTTCGCTCCCGCCATCACCGCGTTGACGGCGACCTTCTCCACCGTGTACTCCCAGAGCCCGCGGTTCGGGGTCGGCTGCATGCGGCCGACCACCTCGTCCGGCCTGCGGCTGGTGCCCTTCAGCATGGCGGCCACGCGCTCTTCGGTGGGCAGCACGATCGGAAGGAAGTCGGTCCAGCGGTTGCGCTCGAACAGCGCGCGCAGGTTGTCCTCGGTGTCGGGCTCCTCCAGCCGCGGCGTGCTGCGCGCGTAGGGTTCGTCGCCGGCTGCATTGGCGGCGAGCCCCTGGGTCAGCCCCTCGACGATGGCCTGCATCACCGGCTTGCCGCTGTGTGGATCGAGCCCCTCAACGTAGGCGCGCAGTTCCTCCGGGCTCTTGCCCATGACCGGCTGCGGCACGAACACGGTGGGCGCCTGGGGCAGCCCGCCCATGCGGGTGACCGACTGGGCGACCTTCACGAACTTGTCCGTATGCAGGGCCACCGTGGGCACTCCGTACTGTGACTCCAGCGTGATCGCGTGCGTGGAAACCGCGGGCGAGCACGTGCTGCAATGGCCGACGCCGATGATCGCGGCATGGCCGCGGCTCCTGATCTCGTTCCAGAGGTCGGGGTCGTCCTTGCCGTAGTAGCTCGCCATCTGGCGCAGCTCGGTGCGCACGCCCGGCATCCTGGCTGCGAACCACGCCTGCACCTGCTTGAGCAGTTCCACCGAATCGTCGAACTTGCTGTCGATCAGGTAGATCGTCTTGCCGTCCAGGCTGGACAAGCGCGGCGCCGGCTGCTTGCGGCTGATCTTCGGCGGATAGCCCACGGGGTTGTGCACCGTGAGCATCGGTGCGGTCTTGACGGTGGTCAGCATGGCAGGGTGTCCTCTGCAGGTTCGCAAATGTGGGTGATCATCGGCTCGGTTCGAACCGCGGCCGTGTCAGTGCGCCGCCCGGCTGGGAGCGCCGGCGCGCGCGCGTTGCATGGGTTCGAATTCGTGCACCTTCTCGGGCCGCAGCAGGCGGTAGGGCGGAGCGACCGAGCGGTCCTCGTCGACCAGCGTGATGCGATCGATCTCCACGAGGTCCTCGGGCGTGAAGCGGACCTGCAGCGCCTTGACGTTGTCCACCAGGTGCTCCGGCCGGTCGGCGCCGGCGATGACCGTGAAAGTGGCGGGGCGCTGAAGCAGCCAGGCCAGCGACATCTGGGCCAGCGTCCAGCCCCGCTCCTGTGCGAACGCCTGCAGCTTCTCGGTGACGTCCCAGTTCCGCTCCGACTGCCAGGCGGCGGTGTTCGGGTTCTTGTCCTGGCGCGATCCCGGCGCGATGGCGCCGCGCTTGTGGACGCCCGTGAGCATGCCGGCCGCCAGGGGGAAGTAGTGCGTCATGCCGATGCCGTACTTCACGCAAAAGGGTTCGAAGCGTTTCTCGATGTCCCGGTACAGCAGGTTGTAGTGGTCCTGCGCGGAGATGAACCGGGCCCATCCCTGCCGCTCGGCGATGTGGTGCGCCTCGCAGAGTTCCCAGGCGAACATGTTGGAAGCGCCGATGTACCGGACCTTGCCCGCACGCACCAGGTCGTCCAGTGCGCGCAGCGTCTCGTCGATGGGCGTGCCGTGGTCGGGCCAGTGCAGCTGGTACAGGTCGATGTAGTCGGTCTGCAGCCGCCGCAGGCTGTCCTCGCACGCACGCACGACCGCCATGCGCGAGGCGCCGGTGTCGTTCGGCCCGTCGCCCATGCGGTTGCCAAACTTGGTCGCGGTGAGCGCCTGCGCGCGCTTGCCGCGCAGCGCCAGCCCCAGCGCCTCCTCGGACTTTCCGATGCCGTAGCTGTTGGCTGTGTCGAAGTAGTTGATGCCCAGGTCGAGCGCCTGGTCCACCACCCGCTGGACGCCGTCCTGCGGGACGTAGCCGCCGAACGGGAAACAGCCCACGCCGATCGCGGAGGCGACCAGGCCGGATCGGCCGACGTGCCGGTACTGCATGCCGTTGCCTTCCGTCCTGGGCGTCAGGCCGATGGCCGTGACGCGCTGCTGCAGGTTTTCGCTCATTGGGAAACCTCCGTCCTGCGAACTGCGGTGCGAGCCCTTTCGGGCGGCCGGGCAGGGCTCATGCGTCCATCTTGATGCCGGAGTCCTTGATCACCGGCGCCCAGCGGGCCCGGTCGGCCAGCACCTTGCGGTGGAACTCGGCCGGCGTTCCGCCCACCGGAACCAGCCCCATCTTGTGCAGTGCCTCGACCACGGGAGCGGTGCCGAGCGCCTCGGTAACCATCGCGGCGTAGTCGCTGGCGATGTTGGCCGGCGTGCCTGCCTTCGCGTACAGGCCGAAGGACGTGACCGCAACGTAGCCCGGATAACCGGCCTCGGTGATCGTGGGGATGTCGGGCGCGAGCGGTGAGCGCTTCTCGCTGGCATGGGCCAGCACGCGCAGCTTGCCCGCCCTGTGGTTCTCCAGGTAGTCGGGCAGGATGGAGCCGCTGGCGGGGATCTGGTTGCCCAGGAGGTCCGCCAGCAGCGGCGAACCGCCGCGGTACGGAACCGCCTGCAGCGGCAGGTTGAGCTGCTTGCCCAGCTGGTGGATCACCAGCGCGCCCATGCTGACGGGGCTGGGCACACCGATGGAGCCGCGCTTGGGGTCCTTCCGCACGGATTCGAAGTACTCCGCCAGCGTCCTGACGCCCGAATCCGGATGCACGGTGAACGCCATTGGGGCGGAGGCGCACTCGACCACGGCCATCAGTTCCTTCTCGTAGTCGAAGGTCGGCTTGGTCGCAAACAGCGGCAGCAGCGACACGGCCGAGTTCGGCGCCATCATCAGCATCGAGCCGTCCGCATCGAAGTTGCGCAGGTGCTGGATCGCCACCAGGCCGCCGGCGCCCGACTTGGACTCGACCACGACGGTGCGGTTGAGCCTGGCCCGCATCCGGTCTCCCAGCATCCGTGCGAGCGTGTCCGAAGAGGTGCCCGGCGGCACGGTGAGGATGATGGTGAGCGGCTTCGCCTGCGCTCGCACCAGCGAAGGAGCGGCGAGGACGGCGGACGCCGCGCCGAGCGAGGCGACGAAGCGCCTGCGGGTCTGCTGCAACATGTCTTGTCTCCTGGGGGATGGTGCGCCTCGCCCGAGGGCTTCGGGGTTAACGCTTCTTGTCGCCTCGATTCTGCTTAGGCGAGAGGGGGCGGGCAATTGAAAAGAATGACCCGGTCGTTAGACTGCGGTTAACGACTTGCCACCGTCATGAACCTGCGCCAGATGGAGGTCTTCCGTGCCGTGATGTTCGCCGGCGGCGTCAGCAGCGCGGCCGAGCTGCTCCATGTCTCGCCACCCGCCATCAGCAAGGTGCTGGCGCAGGCGGCGCGGGCAAGCGGACTGACCCTGTTCGAGAGGGTGAAGGGACGGCTGATCCCGACGCCCGAGGCGCACCGGCTCTATGCGGAGATCGACCAGCTATGGCACGGCGTGGAGAAGGTGCGCGACACCAGCCGCGAGCTGGCCCAGCCGACCAGCGCCAGCCTGCGGCTGGTGTGTTCGGCCAGCCTCGCGCCCTATCTGGTCTCGCGCGCCGTCGCCCGGCTGTACGTCCAAGTGCCGCGGCTGCAATGCCGCGTGCAGGTGGTGGCGCCCGACATCATCAACCAGAGCCTGCTGGAGCGGTCGACGCACCTGGGCATCGCGTTGGCCCCGCACGATCACCCGAACCTGTCGGTGGTGAAGAGCTACCAGTGCGGGCTGGCCTGCGTCATGCGCAGCGACCAGCCACTGGCCAGGAAGAAGCTGATCCGCCCGGCCGACCTGGTCGGGCAGCGGGTGATCTCGTCGCCGGAGTCCGTGCCTTTCGGTCAGACTCTTCGACGCGCATTCGGCGCCGCGGGGGCGAAGATGCACCGCGACTTCGAATGCACGAGCTCCACCACGGCGTGCTGGTTCGCGCAGGCCGGGGTCGGCGTGGCCGTGGTGGACCAGGTGGCGATCGCCGGTGGGCTGCTCGCGGGCCTGGAGGTGCGGCCGTTCCAGTCCGGCGAGAAGCTGCCGGTGAAGATCCTGCGAAACCGCTACCGGCCGATGTCCGTGGTCGAGCAGGCGTTCACGGAGGTCTTCGATGGGGTGTGGCAGGAGATGGTGGCCGGTTCGAACGGAACGGAGATCAACCGCCGCAACGCGGCTGCGGCCAGGCAGGGGTAAGTGATGGCGAAACTGGAACAGAAGCTGGCCGCCTTCGTCTGCGGCTTGCGCATCGAAGACGTCCCGCCGGAAGCCCAGCGGGTGGTGCGCCGGATGGTGATGGCAGTGACCGGAACCGGATTCGCCGGAGCGGCGGAAGATGGCGTGCTGGCGCTGCGCGAACTCCTGAAGGAGGCTGGGGGCAGCGGGCAGGCGACGACACTGGTCTATGGCGACAAGCTGCCGGCGCACGCGGCGGCGCAGTTCAACGCCACGATGTGCCGTGCGCTGGACTTCTGCGATGCGATGGCTCCCGGGCCCCACATCGGCGCCGCGCTGTTCCCCGCAGCCCTGGCGGCGGCGGAACTTGCCGGCGGCTGTCCTGGCGAGGAGTTCATGGCCGCCCTGGTGGCCGGCGCGGAACTCAGCTCACGCTTGAACCTGAACGAGGCGCAGTACGACGGCTTCGACCCGACCGGCATCGTGGTGGTCTTCTCCGCGGCTGCGGCCGCCGCGCGCATCCTGCGGCTCACGCAGGAGCAGACGCTGCATGCGCTGGCGCTGGCGTTCAACCGGTGTGGCGGCAGCTTCCAGAGCCACGTGGATGGCTCGTTGGGCGTGCGGATCGTGCAAGGCTGGGTGGCGGAAGCAGGAGTCCAGTCCGCGCAGATGGCGCGGCGCGGCATCACCGGGCCGGTCAATTTCCTCGGCGGCCACTACGGTTTCGCCCACCTGTACGGACGCGGAACGCTGGAGCCGGAATCCGTGACGGCCGGCCTGGGCGAAAGCTGGAAGGTCCACAACGTCGTCTTCAAGAAGTACCCCAGCTGTGGCGTGACGCAAGGCGTCACCGAGCTGGCGCTGGGCCTGGTTTCCGAGCTGTGCCTGCGCCCGTCGGATGTGCGCAGTGCCGAGGTGCGCCTTCCGCCGTACGCGCACCGGCTGGTGGGGCACCCGTTCCAGGTCGGCGCCAACCCGCGCGTCGATGCACAGTTCAACGCCGGCTATTGCGTGGCGAATGCGCTCGTGCGGCAGTCCTCGCGTCTTCAGCACTTCGCGCCGTCGCAGGTGCATGATTCCGCCGTGCACGAAATGATCGGCCGCATACGCGTCGTGGCCGACGAAAAACTGGACGCGCGCGGTCACGCCGCCGTCGACCTTAGCGTGACCACCAACGACGGCCGCACGCACTTGCGTCTACTCGACATCCCGCCGGGTTTCCCTGGTGCGGAACTGGACGATTCGCAGCACCTGGCCCGCTTCAACGACTGTCTGGCCTACGCGCCGCACGCGCCTTCGGCTGCGCAGACCGAACGGTTCCTGCAAGCGCTCGACGGCATTGCGAAGCTGCCGGATGTCCGCGCGCTCGTGCCGATGCTGACCGTGCCAGGGACGTTTTTGAAGGAGCACTCATGAGATCGATCCTCACGATCGCAGCAGGCGCCCTGGCGGCGTGTGCCTCGCCTGGGGCGCCTGCTCCCGGCACCCCTTCGCCACCCAGTGGACCGCAGGCAGAGTTGCAGGCCAGGTACCAGCAATACAGGACCGGCCCTGGCCCGCATCTGGACTTCGAAACCTGGAAGAGGCTGTACGGCAATCCGACGGACTACAGCGGCGCCGGGCCGTGAAGCGCGACCGGCGTCAGGTGCGTTCCCGGAGCGTCCTCTTCATCACCTTGCCGTTCGCATTGCGCGGCAGCGGCTCGGTGAGCCAGGTCCAGAAGTCGGGCGTCTTGTAGTCGGCGAGTTCGTCCTTGCACCGGGCCGCCAGTTCGCGACGCAGCGCCTCACGGTCGCCTGCATCCGGCGCGTAGATGAAGGCGTGGATGCGCTCGCCGAGCACCGGGCAGGGCACGCCGACGGTGGCCGCCTCCGCGACGGCCGGATGCGCCAGCAGGCAGTTCTCCACTTCGACGGAGAACACCTTGTAGCCGCCGCGGTTGATCATGTCCTTCTTGCGGTCGTGCACGCGCAGGTAGCCGTCCGCGTCCATCGTCCCGATGTCGCCGGATTTCCAGTAGCCCGCCATGAAGCCGGCGGCGGTTGCCTGCGGGTTGTCCCAGTAGCGCGGCACGACCATCGGGCCGGCGATCCAGACCTCGCCGGCGGTGCCGCGTGGCACCTCGCGCCCCTCGTCGTCCATCACGCGGATGTCGGCGCAGGGCAGCGGTTTCCCGACAGCGTCCAGGCGTGTGCCGTCCCGCGGCGTCATCGTGGCGGGCGAGCTGGTCTCGGTGGCGCCGTAGGCGTTGAACAGGCGCAGGCCGGGGCAGCTGCGCTGCAGGCCTTCGATGGTGGCCGGCGCCATCGGCGCGCCGCCGAAACCGGCGACGCGCAGCGAGGAGAGGTCCGTGTCCGCCAGTGACGGTTCGCGCAGCCACAGCGCGTACATGGCCGGAACCATCAGGGTGCAGGTGACCCGCTCCCGCGCCAGCAGCGCCAGGCTGGCGGCCGCCTTGAACTCGGCCAGCAGCACCAGCGCGCCGCCGCAGCCCGCCATGGCCAGGATCAGCGCGACCAGGCCCGTGACGTGCGAGGCGGGCACCGCGAGCAGGCCCCGGTCGCCCGCATGCAGCCCGAGCATGTGCTTGTAGTGCAGCACCGAATGGACCAGGTTGAAGTGTGTGAGGACGGCCCCTTTCGGCGCGCCGGTGGTGCCCGAGGTGTAGAGCAGCGCCGCCGGTTCCTCTTCGCCGGGTGCGGCGTCGATCCAGTCTGCCGGTCCTTCGAGCAGGTCCTCGAACGGGAGCCAGCCGTCCCGTGGCGCACCGCCCGGCAGCAGCACGCGCCGCACGCCTTCGGGCACCAGGCCGGCGACGGCAGGGTCGGCGATCACCAGCGAGGCGGCGCATTGGTTCACGATGTAGGCGATGCCCGGCCCGGCCTCCCGCATGCTGACCGGCACGACGACGGCGCCGAGGCGCAGGATGCCGAACGCCGCCAGCACGAACTCGGCGCGATTGGGCGCGAGCAGCACCACGCGGTCGCCGGGTCGCAGGCCGAGCTTCGCGAGCCCGGCGGCGATGCGCCCGCTGTCCTCGTGCAGGCGGCCCCAGCTCCAGCGCCGCTCGCCATCGACGAGGGCTTCCACTTCACGCGACCGTGCCGCATCGGCCAGCATCGCGGGCAGGTGCGGCCACCGCTCGGCGAAGCAGCGCACCATCCGCTCCCCGAAATGCAGTTCATGGCGAAGGTTCATGCAACCGCCGCGCTGACGTTCGCGCCGCGTTCGATCACCACTTCCTGGTCGAGCAGCGAGCGAGAGTGGTTCAGGTCCGACTGGCTGATCAGCACCGTGAGCCCCGAGCCGCGCAGCTGGCCCACCACCTCGGACAGGCGCTGCGACAAGGCCGGCGCGACGCCCTCGAAGGGCTCGTCGAGCAGCAGCACGCGCGTGCCGACGCCGAGGGCGCGCGCCAGTGCGACCAGCTTCTGCTGCCCGCCGGACAGCAGCAGCGCCTTGCGCTCGCGCATGTCGAGCAGCTCGGGCAGGATGCCGTAGACGAACGACAGGCGTTGATGCAGCTGCAGCTGCGGCGCCACCCACAGCGGCAGGCAGATGTTCTCCTCGACGGTGAGTTCCGGCACCAGCCCGCGGTCTTCCGGCATGTAGCCGATGCCCAGCGCCACGCGCCGGTGGGGCGGGGCGCCGGAGAGGTTGGTTCCATCCACGGCGACCGAGCCGCCCAGGAGCGGCAGGTGACCCATGATGGTCCGCATCACGCTGGTCTTGCCGGCGCCGTTGCGTCCGACCAGGCCCACCAGCTTGCCGGAGGGAACGTGCAGCGTGAAGCCGCGCAACACCTCGACGTTCTGGATCGCGACGCGGACGTCCTGGAGCGCGATCATGCCTGCGCTCCCTCGCGCGAGCGGGCCGAGCCCGTCACGTACTTGCGCACGTCGGCGTCGCCCAGCACCTTGTCGCAGGCGCCGTCGGCGATGACGCGGCCGTTGTAGAAGGCCGCCACCCGCGTGGCGTAGCGCCGGACGATGTCCATGTCGTGCTCCACGAACACCACCGTCACGGGCGAGCGGTCCTGGTGCGTCTCGATCGCCCGCACCACGGTGTCCATCGTGCCGAACTTCTCCTGGGCGCTCACGCCGCTCGTGGGTTCGTCCAGCAGCAGCAGCCGGGGGTGTCCGGTGAGCGCGATCGCGATGTCCAACAGCTTGCGCACGCCGCCCGGCAGTTCGCGCGCCGGCCGTTGCGCGTGCGCGGCAAGCCCGAAACTGGAGAGCAGTTCGTGGCAGCGCGCCAGCGAGCCGGCGTCGCGCGCCGCCCGCAGGAAATGCGCGTGGGCGCCACTGCAGTGCAGGGCCGTGAGGATGTTCTCCAGCACCGTCATGTGCAGGCACAGCTGCGGGATCTGGAAGGAGCGCGCCACGCCGCGGCGCGTGATCTCGCGCGGCGAGCGGTGCGTCACGTCCTCGCCCGCGAGGTGGATCCTGCCGGAGGTCGGCTTCAGGTAGCCCGTGACCATGTTGACGAACGTCGTCTTGCCCGCGCCGTTGCTGCCGATCAGGCACAGGCGCTCGCCCTGCTGCACGTCGATGCTGACGTCGGCGGCGGCCTGCACGGCGCCGAAGCTTCGCGTCAGGCCGCGGGCCGAGAGCACCGGCGAGCCCGGGTCGGGGACGTGGGGATGGGCCATCCTCATGCGGCGCTCCTGCGCCACACCGGCAGGCGCTGAAGCAGCGAGCCCAGGCCGTCCGGAAGGAAGCGGATCACCAGCAGCAGGAAAAGGCCCAGCGCGAGCTGCCAGGTGTTGGGGAAGTAGGTGCTGGAGAAGGAGCGCACCAGTTCCAGCAGGAAGGAGGCAGCCATCACCGCGATCACGCTGTGGTAACCGGCCAGGATGGCGACGAACACGAACTCGCCCGACGTCGTCCAGTAGCTGAAGTTCGGGTCGATGTGGCCGAGCGTGACGACCGTCAGCGCCCCGCCGACGCCGCCCAGCGCGGCGGCCAGCAGGTAGTTCCAGGCGACCACGTTGGACACCGAGGTGCCGAGGTACTCGACCCGCAGCTCGTTCTCGCGCACGCCCAGCGACAGCAGGCCGCGCTGCGAGTCCCAGTAGATGCGCACCAGGGCGGCCAGCAGGCAGGTCACCGCCGCCGTCACGGCCCACAGGAAATAGTGCACCGTCGCGTCGGGCGCCCTCCAGCCGAACAGGGTCGCTCGCGTGACGTTGAAGCCGTCCGAGCCGCCGAGCGCCGTCGTCTTCATCAGGAAGCCGTAGAGCACCATCGAGAGCGCCAGCGAGAGCATGGCGAAGAAGATGCCGCGGTAGCGCGCCAGCAGCGGCGCGAACGGTGCGGCGAGCAGGAAGGCCGCAACGCCCCCTGCCGCGCACAGCAGCAGGATGTCGGTGACGCCTGCCTTGTTGAACAGCAGCGCCGCGGCGTATCCGCCCGCGGCGAACACCAGGCCCTGGCCGAAGGGGACCACGCCGCTGCGCATCATCAGCGCGATGCCCAGCGACACGAGCCCGTGGGAGAAGGCCAGGGTGGCGAGCGACACCAGCCAGCGCGGCAGCACCCAGCCGAGCGCGAGCAGCAATGCCAGCGCGGCGGCGGCCGCGGCGGCGGTGCGGCCGGAGGAAGAGGAAGGAGCCATGCGCGTCCTAGATCTTGCGGGCCTGCACCCGCTGGAACACGCCTTCCGGACGGAAGACGAGGATGATCGCCATCACCACGTAGATGCTGAACAGCTCCGCGGCCGGGAACAGGTGGACGGACGCCGCGCGCGCGAGACCGACGACCAGCGCGCCGAGCGCGGCACCCTCGATGCTGCCCAGCCCGCCGATGATCACCACGGCGAAGCTGACGACGATCACGCCCACGCTCAGCCCGGGCTGCACCGAGATCATCGGTGCGGTGAGCGCGCCGCCGAGAGCGGCCAGGAACACGCCCGCCACGAAGGCCCAGGTGTAGACGCGCGAGACGTTCACGCCCATGCTGCCCGCGACCTCCGCGTTGTGGATCACCGCGCTGACGATCTTGCCGTGGCGCGTGCGATTCAACACCCACCAGCTGAGCGCGCCGCAGGCGACGGCGACGAACACCAGCATCAGGTCATAGCCCACGTAGGTGAGCGGTCCCAGCGTGACGTTGCCGAAGGCCTGGTAGGTGTCGGCCGCGTAGTACGGATGCACGCCCCACAGCAGCTTGGTCACGTCCTCGAGGATGAGGAACAGCGCGTAGGTGACCAGCACCAGCAGCACCTCGTCGCGCGCATAGAACATGCGCAGCAGGCCCCGTTCGGTGAGCGGCGCCAGCAGCGCGGCGACGCCCGCCGCCGCGAGCACCAGCGCCACCACGCTGAGCGCCGGCGCCACCTTCATCGACACCAGCCACGCGACGAGGCTGGCGCCCGCGTAGGCGCCCACCGCGTAGAAGCTGCCGTGCGCGATGTTCAGGATCTTGAGCACCCCGAACACCAGCGTCAGCCCCAGCGCGACGATGAACAGCCAGGACGCGTAGGTGATGCCGTCGAAGAAGATCGTGAGGGCCAGGTTCACCGGGCCGCGCTCAGCACTTCGCGCCGGGCATGCCGGCCTTGAGCCAGTCCTCGGTCTTCATGTTGGCCGGCGGGTTGACGCATTCCGCCGGGAAGCGCTGGATGTCCTCGATGGCGACCATCTTCTTCGCCGGGTCCCACCTGGTGCGGCCGATGGCGGTGTCCTGGATCGCCTGGTGGCCGTCGCCCAGCGCCATGCGGATCGTGCCGGCGGGCGACTCCCAGCTGCTGCCCTTGAGCGCCGCCGCGAGCTGCTCCGGGGTCGGCTTCTTGCCGCCGTTGGCCGCCATCGCCTTCTCGGCCGCGAGCTTCAGGCCGAGCAGGGCCTGGACCATGCGGTACGGAGCCTGCACCGGGTACACGTTGTAGGCCTTGGAGTAGATGTCCCACCACCAGTCGTTCAGCGCCGACTTGGGCGACATCAGGCCGTACGCGCCGCGCGCGCCGATGATCGCGCCGTTGGGGAATTTCTCGCCCAGCCCCGGCAGGACGTGGTCGGCGGCCGAGAGCACCGGCGTCTGCTTCTGGAACACGCCGCGCGCGCCGGCCTGCAGCACGAACGCCTGCAGGTCGCCGCCCCAGAGGCTCGAGTGCAGGATGTCGGCGGGCTTGCCGAGCAGCGCGGACACCTCGGTGCCGTACTGGCCGGCGCCGAACTTGGGCAGCAGGTCGGCGTCGACCTTCGCGCCCTTGTACAGGTGCTCCATGGCCAGCATGAAATCCTTGCGGCTGTCCTGGCCCCAGGCGTAGTCCTGGTGGATCATGTTGAACTTCTCGACCTTCACGTTGCGCGACTTCAGGTAGCGCGCCAGCGCCACGTTGTCCATGGCGGCGTGCGAGGCCGTGCGGAACACGTAGTTGTACTTGCCGTCCTCGAAGATGCGCGGCGTGCCGCAGTCGTAGAGGATCAGGAACTTCTTCATCTCCTCGGCGACGGGCGCGACCGCCAGGCAGTCGCCCGACCCGACGTAGCCGACCACGGCGTCGACCTTCTCGCGCTCGTAGAGGTTGCGCAGTTCCTGCACCTGCTTGGTCGCGCCGCCGTTCTCGTCGAGGTACACCGGCTCGATCTTCATGCCGCCGAAGCCGACCTTGTTGTAGGGCGCGGGCGCCTTGCCGTTGTTGAAGGCATCGAGCACCACCTTGGCGCCGTTCACCGCCGGCACGCCGAAGCTCTCGGCGGCCTGACCCGAGAGGAAGCTGACGATGCCGAGGCGGAACGTTTCCTGCGCGAGCGCGGGCAGGGCGGCGAGCGCCAGGCCGGCGGCGGCGACGGCGCCGCGCCAGGCACGACGGGAACGCGATGACGGGATCCTCATGAGCTTGTCTCCTTCGTGATGCACGTGGGGGTGGAAGGCAAAGGTCGAGCTGCGGGTGCTCGTCCATGGCAGGGGGCAGCGGCCGTCGACACGGGGGCGAATCCTTTCGCGCTGGGTCGGACAAGCGGACTCTCGGACCTGCCCACCGCAGCCGCACTAGGAGTATCCCTATCCATGGGTTCGTTCAGCTTCCACCGCGCGCCGCAGCGTTCCACCATGGCGGCGGCCGTCCGGCCTTAACCAGTCGAAGGAGAGGAACATGCGCATGCCGAAAACCATCCGCCTCGCCGCCGCGGGCCTCGCACTTGCGTTCGCGGGCAGCGCCTTCCCGCAGCAGGCCCCTGCGGCGCCCGATTGGTGCCGCTCCAAGTTCGGACCCAACGACGAGATCGGCGCGGCGAACCTGTTGACGCCGGAGCTCGCGCTGGCGGCCACCCGCCTGGTGCGCACGGGCAAGACGTATGCGCTCGGCGGCGAGACGAACGCGAAGACGCCGGCCTTCGCACCGCGCACGTGGTCGCTCACGGTGCTTCAGCCCGGCCAGGCCGGAGGTGGCTCGCTCGGGTCGACCAAGACCAACTACAACGACGACATCTACACCGGCTGGGTCGGCACCGGCACGCAGATCGACGGGCTCGGCCACATCGGGGTGGACAACGTCTACTACAACTGCCTGCGCAACAGCGACTTCGTGCAGGCCAGCGGCCTCACCAAGCTCGGGATCGAGAAGGTGCCGCCCTTCGTCACGCGCGGCGTCGTGCTGGACATGGCGGCGTTCTTCGGCGTCGAGATGATGCGCGAGGGGCAGGCGTTCAACCGCGCGGAGATCGAGGAGCAGGCCAAGCGGCAAGGCATCGAGATCCGCCGCGGCGACGTCGTGCTGTTCCACACCGGTTGGCAGAAGATCGCCGCGAGCGACCCGGCGCGGTTCGTGAAGGCCGAACCCGGACTGGGCCGAGACGGGGCGCAGTGGCTCGCGAGCAAGCAGGTGATCGCGGTCGGCGCGGACACCTGGGCCCTGGAGGTCATCCCGTTCGAGCAAGGTGCCGGCGTCTTCGAGGTCCACCAGATCCTGATCCCGCGCAACGGCATCTACATCCTGGAGAACATCCAAACCGAACAGCTGGTCAAGGACCGCGCGTGGGAGTTCATGTTCGTGCTGGGCCACTCCCGCATCACGGGCGGCGTGCAGGCCATCATCAATCCGGTGGCGATCCGGTGAAACGCCCGCTCGCGGCGGCGCTGCTGCTGGCGGCAGCCGCCGCCCGCGCGCATCCGCATGGCCAGCTCGCCTGCCACGCGGAGGTGCAGATGGATGGCGGGGCCCTGCAGTCCTTGCGCGGGACTCTGGTGATGGACCCCGCGCATTCGGCGCAGGCAATCGCGCTGGTGCGCGATCCGGACACCGGCAGTCTCGACCCGGAGCGCAGCGGCCGGCTCGCCTTCGCGCTGAAGATGCAGATGGCCCGCTGGAACTGGCTTTTCTCCGCCGACGCGGACGGACGCCCGCAGCCGCTTCGCGCCGGCGAGCCTCAGCTCGAAGTGGTCGGCGAGCAGCTCCAGCTCACGGTCGAGTTGCGCGCCGATGGGGAACCGATGGTGGGCCGCGACTGGTCGCTGCGCTGCGCGGATCCGACGTGGTACTGGACCACCGGATTCGCCGCGGTTCCCGTCGTGCGCGGCTGCGGAGAAGCCGGCGCCGCCGCGCAAGCCGGGGCCGCGGCAGCGCGCTGGTCGTGCAAGGACTGAGGAGACGGATGTCCGCTTACGGCCTGCATCTGCTCAGCGGACCAGCAGCACCGGCACCGTGCAGTGCGCCAGCACCCGGTTCGCCACCGACCCCATGACCAGCCGGCCGAGCGCGCCATGGCCGTGCGAACCCATGATGATCAGGTCGAAGCCGTGCTTCTGCGCGAAGTCGGCGATGGTCTCCCCCAGCGGGCCGGCCTTCCAGGCACTGGTGGCACGCAGCCCCTGGCCCTGCAGCCGCTCCACGACGGGGTCGATCACCTTGCGCGCCTCTTCCTCGTAGTAGGCGTGGGTGGCATGGCTGCCGACCACGGAAGCTGCGTGGTTCGGCAGTGGGATCTGGGCGTTGAACGCGGTGTACTCATGGCTCTGGTCGAACAGCCCCCGCTGGTTCAGCACGTATCCGATCATCTTGCGGGTGTATTCGCTGCCGTCGCAGGCAAGCAGGATCTTCATGGGCTGTCTCCACTGGTAAGTGCCGCGAGGGTCAAGCTGGCCGTGCCGAGTCCACGGCGACGGGTGGTCGCGGGATCGGCCGGATCGCCTCCTGCGCTGCCGCGGCCCGCAGCACGAGGTCGTCGCGGAACATCGGGCCGACGAACTGGATCCCGATCGGCAGGCCGTCGGCCGTCAGGCCGCAGGGGACCGTGCAGGCGGGTTGCTGCGTGAGGTTGAACGGATAGCTGAACGGCGTCCAGGCGAGCATCGCCTGCGACGACATGGGCACGGAACCGGGCGGGCGGATCTCGAAGGCGGGCACCGCGACGGAGGGCGTGACCAGGAGGTCGTAGCGCTCCATGAACTGCCGCATATGCGATCCCAGTGCCCCGCGGCGCATGTGCAGCTGCTGCACGTGCAGCGCCGACAACCGGCTGCCCAGCTCCGCCTGCGCCCGAAAGTCCGGGTCGGTGCGCGCCTGCTGCTGCGGCGTGAGCGTGTTCCACACCGTCCACGCGCCGACGAACCACAGCCCGGTCGTGATCTCCAGCGGGTCCTCGACGCCCGGGTCCACTTCTTCGACGCGCGCACCCGCGGCCTCGAGCGAGCGCACCGCGGCCAGCACGCCGGCCGCGACCTCGGGGTGCACCTGCTGGGCGTAGCCCAGGCGCGGCGACCAGGCGATGCGCAGCCCGGCGAAGCCTTGTTCGAGGGCGGCCGTGTAGTCGTCGTCATCGGGCGGCAGCGAGGTCCAGTCGCGCGCATCGGGACGCTTGAGCACGTTCATGGCCAGCGCCGCGTCGCGCACGTCCATGGTGTGCGGCCCCAGGTGCGCCACCGTGCCGAAAGGCGACAGCGGATACGCGGGAACGCGGCCGAAGCTCGGCTTCAGGCCGAAGTTGCCGCAGAAGGCCGCCGGGATGCGCACCGAGCCGGCGCCATCCGTGCCCACCGCGATGGGCCCCATGCCGAGCGCCACCGCGACGGCGGCGCCGCCCGATGAGCCGCCCGGCGTGCGCGCCGGATTCCACGGATTGCGCGTGAACCCCGTGCGCGGCGAATTGGTCTCGCCCTTGCACCCGAACTCGGGCGTCGCGGTCTTGCCCAGCAGGACGGCGCCGGCCTCCCGCAAGCGGGCCGCGACGGGCGCATCGATGTCCCACGGCTGGCTCTCGTCGATGGTGAAGCTGCCCCGCAACGTGGGCAGGCCCTTGGTGAGGATCAGGTCCTTGATGGACACAGGCACGCCGTCCAGCGGCCCGAGCGGGCGCTTGCCCTGCCACCGCGCCTCGCTGGCACGCGCCGCCGCCTGCGCGCCTTCCGCGTCGACGCACACGAAGGCCCTGTACTCGGGATTGAAGCGTTCGATGCGAGCCAGGACCGCGCTGCAGGCTTCGACGGGCGAGGCCTCGCCCGATGCGAAGAGGCGCGCCAGGCGATGCGCCGGCGCGTCGGCAAGGTTGGCGGGGAAGGCAGTCATGCGGTCCTTGCGGAGCGGGCGAAGGGCAGGCTAGCACGCGGGGTCCGGGCGGCCCGGCGGGATTACCCCGGGCAGGTGCTCAGCCGTGCATCAACCTTCGAGCGGCGCGCGCCGGGCAGGTGTGGCGTGCCGTTACGGGTGCAATCGCCGGTAAACCCTGTCGACCGCAGTGGGCGCGCCGCCGTAACGTGATGCTCCCTTCGGAGCGCGCCATGCAGTTCAGGAATCCGCGCAGTCTCATGCCGGCCGTGGTCACCTTGCTGGTGGCTGGATGCGGCGGGGGAGGAGGCGGGGGCGAAGGAGGCAGCGGCGAAGGCGGCGCGCCCGAAGCGCAGGGCCTGGCCGCCAGGAACACCGCGGAGGGGCGCTGGACCGGTCAGACCTCGTCCGGCTTCAGGGTCGATGCGGTCATCCTCGAAGACGGCCAGACCTGGGGCCTGTATTCCGACGGCGACAGCCCTGTCGGGGCCGTGCAAGGGAGCACGGCGACGGCGGGCGGCAACCTGAGCGCCACGCTGACGGAATACTCGCTGCTCGACGACACTGCGGCCGACGCTGTCTTCAACGGCACGGTGCAGGAGAAATCCACCATCGACGCAACGGCCTCGACGGGAACGCGGCTGCTGCTCTCCTATGACGTCAACTACGAGAGGGCGGCATCGAACGCGGAACTCGCGGGCACCTACGCCATCGGCGCCGCCGGGCAGGTCACGGTCGACAGTTCCGGCCAGTTCACCTGGGCCGCTTCCGCGCAATGCACGCTGGGCGGCCGCCTGTCGCCCCGGCCATCGGGCCGGAACGTGTTCGATGCGTCGCTCACCTACTCGGGAGCCGCATGCCCCCACGCCAACGGGACCAGCATCTCGGGCGTGGCCTACCTCGACACGGCGTCCGCCCCGGCGCGACTCGTGGCCCTGGCCCTGCGGCCGGACCGGGTGATCGGCTTCTTCGCCATCGGCGTACGGCAAGCTGATCCGGTGGCGCAAGGTGCTGGGGCACCTGCACCCACACCCGCGCCGGCACCGGTGCCGCTGCCGGCAGCACCCCCTGCGCTGACACCTCCCGCCCCAGCCGCACCCGCGCCCCCACCCGCCCCGCCGCCACAGGACCCCGACGACGATGACGATGACGACGACGAAGACGAAGACGACGACAACAACGTCCAGCGTGTGCTCGGCGAGCTGGAACGGCGGCTCGAGTCGTTGCTGAGCGGTGCCGTCGTCGGGGGAACGGGCAACTAGGCTGACGGCCGAGTAGGCTCGCTATACCCGCAGGTCGTGGTCGGACACATATCCGATCCTATTTAGATGCTCTTTTTCATCTAAAGTCGCGGCCACAAACAGGGACCTGGTTGGGTTGGCTCAAGGCCACCGCACAGTTCGGAAGGCATCCGTGCGGTGCCGCTGCCGATCGCCCCGGCCGACACGGCCGCGCCGGCGAAGTCCAAATAAAGCAACTGCTATGAGCCGCCAAGCTGGCGCGGCCGCACGAGCGGCCGCATCGCCAGTGGAAGCGTTTTTTCCGCGATGTGAGCATCGGCCGTTCCGACCACGGTCCGGGATCGCATTGGTATCTGTTGTTCCCGTCTCTCGATGTCCCGGCCGAGCGTCGGTGAAAGGAGCGAAAGCATGATGTTCGATTTCGATCTGGCGCGAATGGGCGTCGTCTATTTCCACCTGCTGGCCTGCTGCATTGCGATCGGCACGGTCTTCATGAGCGACCTTCGAATGGTTCGAAGCCTGCTGCGCGCGGATGAGGTCACCGTCGAGCAGGACCACCTCGAAGGGCTGCAGACGGTGGTCAGCCGGGCCTTGCTGGCGCTGTGGATCACCGGCGCCATGCTCGTCGGGATGGATGTCTGGGCGAAAGGCGCCCCGGTGCTGCTCAATCCGAAGCTGCAGGCCAAGATCGCGATCGTCGTGCTGCTGACCCTCAACGGCTTCGCCCTGCACCGGATCGTCCTGCCGGCGCTCCAGCGTGTCACTTGCATGCTGCACCTGGCTCCCTCGATGCGCCAGTTCGCGGTGCTCGCCGGCGCGGTCTCCGGCGTGTCGTGGCTCTATGCCGCCGCGCTGGGCGTGGGCCGTCCGCTGAACTGGAAATACTCGCTGACCGAAATCGTCATGGCCTACCCGGCGTTCATCGCCTGCGGATTCATGGGCATGACGCTCCTGATGACCTGGTGCTCCTACCGGCGCCAGGCGATCGGTGTGCGAGCCGCCGGCTGACCCAGGATTGGCGGGATTGATCTTCTCGTGCGCAAAATGGACCCGTGACTCACTCCGGGAACTGCCATGAATCCGCAGCAGTACGAGAAGGTCAAGTCCGCCACGGGCTTCATTGCCGCGCTCGACCAGAGCGGGGGCAGCACGCCGAAGGCGCTGCGCCTGTACGGCATCGGACCCGAGACCTATTCGGGCGACCAGCAGATGTTCGACCTGATGCACGCGATGCGCACGCGGATCATGACGAGCCCTGTGTTCAACGGCGATCGCATCCTGGGCGTGATCCTGTTCGAACAGACGATGGACCGGGAGATCGAGGCACGCGCAAGCGCCGACTACCTCTGGTCCGTCAAGCAGGTCGTCCCATTCCTGAAGATCGACAAAGGCCTGGCCGACGAGGCGAACGGCGTGCAGGTGATGAAGGCGATTCCGAACCTCGACTCCCTGCTTGCGCGGGCCAAAGGCAAGGGCGTCTTCGGGACCAAGATGCGCTCCGTCGTGAAGCAGGCCGACGCCAGGGGCATCGATGACGTCGTCAGCCAGCAGTTCACGATCGGAAAGCAGATCCTGGCAGCCGGCCTCATGCCCATCCTCGAACCGGAAGTCGACATCCATGCTCCGGACAAGCCGGGCGCCGAGCGGCTGCTGAAGGCGGCCATCCTCAAGCAGCTCGAGACGCTCGGGCCGGGGCAGCAGGTCATGCTGAAGCTCACCATCCCCTCTGCCGACGACTTCTATGCGGATCTCGTGGAGCACCCGAACGTGTTGCGCGTGGTCGCCCTCTCCGGAGGCTATTCGCGCGAGGAGGCGTGCAGGTTGCTGGCGCGCAACCACGGCGTGATCGCGAGCTTTTCACGGGCGTTGACCGAAGGCCTCACCGCGCAGCAGAGCGAGCACGAGTTCAACCGTGCGCTGGACGCATCCATCGCCAGCATCTACCAGGCCTCGGGCACATAGGCATCTGGTGCCTGCACGGGTCGCGCAAAGAAGAGCGGCGCAACCAGAAGACCGTGTCGGCCATCCTCCAGGCAGGGCGCTTCGGCGCGCAGCATGCCGTGATGCTCGTGAGCTGCCTCCTCGGCGCGGCTGACGTGGGGCAAATGACCCGGTGTATGAGGGCGGAATCCCCCACCCCCCGTTGACGACACCGTGATGAGCGACGCTGCCGCAAGGTCACGCAAGGGTTGCCGGCGGATGGGCTGCCTCGTTTGCATCCCGGCACGGTCTATGCAGAGTAGCTGCGGCGGCAGACATCCGACGGAGCGCATGGAAAGTCAACCTGGGACCACCGCCGCCCAGCGGCTTGGGCTTGTCGGTAATTCTCAGGAGACATCATGAACGTTGCATGTGCAATCCGCTGCGGAACCCTCGCGGCAGCGCTTCTTGGAGGAGCCGCCCAGGGGCAGACGCTCCTGTCCGAGACAACGTGGGGCGGCCAGGGCGCCGACGTTGCCCACGGAGTCGCAGTCGCCACGGACGGCAGTTCGTACATGGTGGGCCTCTCCGACAGCTTCACGACCGATCAGTTCGGCCAGCCGCGCCCGGCCATCTCGTTGGTGAAGTTCTCGTCCAACGGGTCCGTCGTCTGGCAGAAAGTCTGGACCGGCGAGACGCAGCGCGGCGGCGGACGTGCGCCAACCGTGGCGCTGACGTCCGACCAGAGTTCGGTCTATGTGACCGGTCTTTCGAATGCGAACGGCGGCGATGCGGTGCTGCTGAAGTTCGATTCCGACGGCAACCTCCTGTGGCAGAGAACCTGGGGCGGCAGCATCATCCGCGAGGAGAGCGAGGCCGTGGCCACGGATGCGCAAGGGGCCGCCTACATTTCGGGCACCCAACGAGACAACCAGGCGCAGACGGCGGGCCTGTTCGTCGTGAAGTTCAATGCGGACGGGACAGTGGCCTGGCAAAAGATCTGGAACAACGCATCCGGTTCAGCAGTCGCGGTCGGACCAGACGGCCATGTCTACGCAGCAGGAAGCAAGATGCGTACGGATGGATCGTTTGAGTTCGATGTCCTGGCAATGAAGATCACGAACGGCGGCGGACTCGTCTGGGACGTGACGTATGCCGTCGAAGGGACCACGGACGCGCGCGGCGGAATGACGGTCGGCGCCGACGGAGGCCCCATATTTGCCGGCGCGATCCAGGCTGGAAGACGGGTCGTGGGCATCTCCGCCTTGCTCGTCAAGCTCACTACCGACGGCGCGCTGCTGTTCGATCGCCAATGGGGAGGCCGCGACGGCACGTCCGGCCACGCAGTGGCACTAGCGCCGGATGGGTCCATCCATGTCGCCGGAGCGGCGAGTCTTGAAAGTGGCGCCGATGAGGCGTTCGTCTTCCACGTGGACGCCGAGGGCAGAGGCCTGGATGCGGTGACCTGGGGCGGCGCCGGGTTCGACAGCGGCCACGGCGTGGGCGTGGCCGGCGACGGCACGGTCGTACTCGCCGCGACCACGAACCCGCCGGGGCCGCCGTTCGCACTGCTCGACGCTTCGAGGAGAGTCTCCGCCGTGCGCGGCTCTGTTGCGGTGGCCGGCGGCAGCCTCGCTGATGCACAAGGCCTTGCGGCCGACGCAGCCGCGTCCGTGATCAATTCGACTGGTGGCACCAGCTACGCCGGGAATTCCGAGACGGCGCTCGTGAGGTACTCCAGGCCTGCGAGGAGGTAGGGCAGCGGGCTACCGATCCGCCGAAGAAGGCGCGCTCGATGGCGTACGACTCGTGCACGCCATCAGCGCGCCTGTCACGCAGCCCCGGCCTCCCGGAACGAGGACAGGAACTGCCCTGGCGTCACCCCGCAGATCGTCTTGAAGTGGCGCGAAAGGTGGCTCTGGTCGTAGAAGCCCGCCTCGCTTGCCGCGGATGCGGGCGACAGGCCACGGCGCATCAATTCCTGCGCACGCTGAACGCGCAGCCGGCAGATGTACCGATGCGGGGAGAGGCCGACCTGCTGGCGGAACACTGTCGCGAAGCGCCAGATGCTCAGGCCGGCGAGCTGGGCCAGCTCCGATAGCCTGAGGGGCTGGCCAAGGTTCTGGTCGATATGTTGCAGCACACGCTGCACGGCGGCGGAACGCGCGACCCACGGGGTGGTCTGGGACATGCGGTGAGCTTAGGGCTCGCGCCGCCGGAGATGGGCCCGCAGTACGGGGCCGCGCCAGCAGCAAATGTGGAATCGCGCCGCCGTGCAGCAAAAGCTGCCGTGGTCCCGTGGCTAGTGGGGGTCCTGCATCAGCCGTTCGATCGGGTAGAAGTTCTTCACGAACGGTGTCTTGATCACGATGTAGCTGAAGTACTTCTCGATGCCGATGTTGCGCTCGAGGAGCCCCTCGATGATCTCCTGGTAGTGGTTCACGCCGCGGGTCACGAACTTGAGCAGGTAGTCGTAGCCGCCTGAGACCAGATGGCACTCGACGATTTCGTCCACGGGCCGGATGCTGGTTTCGAACAGCACGAAATCCTCGCGCTTGTGATCCTGCAGCGTGACTTCGGTGAAGACCAGCAGCGTGGCACCCAGCTTCTCCAGCCGGATCTGCGCGCCGTACCCGGCGATGTAGCCGGCTTGCTCCAGGCGCTTGATGCGCACGAGGCAAGGGCTGGGCGACAGGCCCACCGCGTCGGCGATCTCGACGTTCGTCGCGCGGCCGTTCTTCTGCATGTGGCAGAGGATGCGCAGGTCGAGCCGATCGAGTTTCGGTGTGCCGGGGCTGGTGTTCATCGGTAACCCGTTCTATGTAACTTGCGCGCCCAAGTCAAGCATTGAACGTTGACTCGACGTTTTCAGTAGCCGCGCGACCGGTCCACGAGGCCTTCCAGCGGCAAGCCGGCCTCGTGGCGGCGCAGGTTGTCCAGCAGAGCATCGGCCGCGCTCTCGGCTTGCGTGGCGCTCGCGACGTGCGGCGTGAGCCAGATGCGAGGATGGTCCCAGAAGGCGTGCCCGCGGGGCAGCGGCTCGGGCTCGCACACGTCGAGGATCGCCGCGGAAAGCCGCCCGCCATCGAGCGCCGCCAGCAGGTCGGCTTCCACGAGGTGGCCGCCGCGCCCCGCGTTGATGAGCGCCGCCCCTTCCGGCAGCGCGTCGAACACGCGGCGCTCGAGGATGCCCCGGGTCTCGGCTGTCAGCGGCAGCAGGCAGACCAGGATGTCGGTTCGCGCGAGGAACTCCTTCAGCTCGGCTTTGCCCGCGTAGCAGCGCACGCCGGGTTCGTTGCGCCGCGACCGGTTCCAGCCGGCGCAATCGAAGCCCAGCTGGCGCAGTTGCGCCAATGCGGCGCGCCCCAGCGTCCCCATGCCCATCACGCCGACGCGCCGCGTCGACGCCGGCCGCACCGGGTGCTCCTTCCACTCGCTGCCGCGTTGCTGTCGAAGATAGAGCGGCGCTTCGCGATGCAAGGAGAGCGCAGCCCAGGCGACGTATTCGGTCATGCACGTGACGAGCCCCGGCTCGACCATGCGCACCACGCGCAGCTGTCCCGGCAGCCCGGACAGGTCGAACTGATCGACCCCGGCACCCACCGAGAACAGGATCTCCAGGTTCGGGAGCGCCTCCGCGATGCGCTCCGGCGGCTGCCATGCGGCGAGGAAACGCACCTGGCTCGCGTCGCCGATGTCCGGCCACGTCCGGAACGCCAGCTGCGGCATCTTCTGCGCGAACTGCGCCGCCCAGATGGCGCCCCGGCGGGGCTCACCCTTGTAGACGAACGCCATGCTCAGCCCAATGCCTGCGTTACCAGGGCCCAGCCGCCGTGCGCGGGCCCGCGTTCCAGCGGGCCGCCGCGCACCATCGTCGTGGCGCTGCCCACGCGCGGCAGCCCTTGCTCTTCCAGCCACTCCGGCAGGCCGCTGGCCGCATCGACATCGATGCGCAGGAACTTGCCTGCATGGCGGCTGCACCAGTGGGCGATGAGTGCCCTGGCGCCCAGGAGGTCGGGTGCGACGACGGGCCCGATCGCATGGCCACGGCCGAAGCGCCGCACGGTGGCGAAGCCGACAGCCTCGCTGTCGCGAGCGAGCACGACGGTCTCGCCATCGGCCAGGAGCTGTCGCAACATCGGCTCGCGCGGCATGCCGGCCGAGCGGGTGTCCAGCGAGATGAGGAAGTCCGCGTCGTTGCGGTTGAGCGGACGCAGCCGCTCGCCTTCGGGCAGCGCCACCACCTGCGCCGGCGGGGCCTGCCCCTGGTGCTGGCGGATCTCGCCCGTGATCGCGAAGCCCATCCGCTCGTACACGCCGCGGCCTTCGGCCGTCGCGTGCAGCAGCACGGTGCGATCCTGCAGGCCGGCCATCAGCGCGTGCATCAGGTGCTGCCCGAGGCGCCGGCCCTGCATGCGTGGCGCCACCATCACGTGGCCCACCGTCGCATGATCCGGCCCCCACAGCCAGCGCAGCGCGGTGCCGACCAGCTCGCCGTCGCGGATCGCGGCCACCCCTTCGCCGAGCGCGAAGGCGAAGCGCCAGTCCTCGACACGGAACGGCCATTGGAATCCGTGCGAGAGGGCCTGCGCGCCCTCGATGTCGTCGGCGGTCAGGCGGCGCAGCGTCACGCCGTCGGGCAGCGCGCGCCCCACCGCGGCGGACGCGGCCGGTGGAACGAGGACCGGGTCGGTCATGGGCTCTCCTCAATGGCGTGGCGGTTGCCCGCGATCATGCGTGCCCGCAAGGCAGGCGGCTTGTACGAACTTGCCGCGGAAGGCGCGCGGGGGAAGTACGGCACAAAGCGCCTTCGCCGCCGCGCACATCCGGCGAATGCTGCGCCCGCCGGGGGCAGAACCGCACCATCTGCGGCGGCGCCTGCCTAGCATTGCCTCCATCTCCCACACCCGAGGCGACCATGACCTTCCGTCCCAAGTACATCACGTTCGACTGCTACGGCACGCTCACCAATTTCCGCATCAACGACCTGCCGCAGGCGCTCTACGGCGACCGGCTTTCGGGCGAGCGCCTCCAGCGGTTCGTCAAGGACTTCACCGCCTACCGCCTGGACGAGGCCATGGGTGACTGGAAGCCCTACGACCAGGTGCTCAAGTCCGCGCTGCGCCGCACCTGCAAGCGCCACGGCATCGCCTTCCGCGACGAAGACGGGCAGAAGTGCTACGAGGCCGTGCCGACCTGGGGCCCGCATCCCGACGTGCCGGAGGCGCTGACGCGCGTGGGCGCCAGGATCCCGCTGGTGATCCTCTCCAACGCGATGAACGAGCAGATCATGTCGAACGTGCGCAAGCTCGAACCGCCCTTCCACAAGGTGTTCACGGCGCAGCAAGCCGGCGCGTACAAGCCGCGCCTGCAGGCTTTCGAATACATGCTGGACCAGCTCGGCTGCGCGCCCGGGGACATCCTGCACGTGTCCTCCAGCCCGCGTTACGACTTGATGTCGGCGCACGACCTGGGCATCGAGAACAAGGTCTTCGTGAACCGCGGCCATGAGCCGAAGCCCAACGCCGCTTACACGCACGCGGAAATCCGCGACATCACCGGCCTGCCGGCGCTGGTCGGCCTCTGAGCGGCGGCTTGCGATGAGGTCCGACACGGGGTTCTACATCGACGGCGCCTGGCGCGACGCGGCCGGCCATGACACGGCGCAGGTCATCAACCCCGCGACCGAGCAGGCCATCGCCGACGTCGCACTCGGCCGTGAAGAGGATGTGGAGGCCGCCGTCGCCGCCGCTCGGCGTGCTTTCGCCGGCTGGTCGCGCACTCAGCCCGCCGAACGCGCCGAGTTGCTGGGCCGGGTCCACCGGCTGGTGCTCGAGCGCCTGGAGCTGTTCGCGCAGGCGATCACGAAGGAGATGGGCGCCGCGATCGCGTACGCGCGAAGCGCCCACGTGCCGGTGGCTGCCGAGCACATCCGCGTCGCCCGCGACAACCTGGCCGCCTATCCGTTCACCACGAGGCGCGGCAGCACGGTCATCGTGCGCGAGCCGATCGGCGTCTGCGCGCTCATCACGCCCTGGAACTGGCCCCTCTACCAGATCACGGCGAAGGTGGCGCCGGCGCTTGCGGCCGGCTGCACGGTGGTGCTCAAGCCGAGCGAACTGTCTCCCCTCTCGGCCCGGCTGTTCGCGCAGGTGATGCACGATGCGGGCTGCCCGCCCGGCGTGTTCAACCTCGTCAACGGCAGCGGTCCCGTTGTCGGTGCCGCACTCGCGTCGTCCGCCGAGGTCGACATGATCTCCATCACAGGGTCGACGCGCGCCGGTGTGCTCGTCGCGCAGGCCGCGGCGGTCACGGTCAAGCGGGTCGCACAGGAACTGGGCGGCAAGTCGCCCAACATCCTGCTGCCGGATGCCGCCTTCGACCGCGTCGTGCCGCTGGGCGTGGCCGCGGCCTTTCGCAACGTCGGGCAATCCTGCAGCGCGCCGACGCGCATGCTGGTGCCGCGCGCGCGGCTGCGCGACGTCGAGCGGCTGGCCGCAGCGGCTGCTGCCCAACTCGTGGTCGGCGATCCGCTCGACGAACGCACGACGCACGGGCCGATCGCCAACCGGCCGCAGTTCGAGCGCGTGCAATCCATGATCCGTGTCGGGCTGGGCGAAGACGCGCGGCTCGTCTGCGGCGGGCCGGGTCGGCCCCAGGGCCTGCACACCGGTTTCTATGCGCGGCCCACCATCTTCTCCAACGTGAAAACCGGCATGGCGATCGCGCAGGAGGAAATCTTCGGCCCGGTGCTCGCGATCCTTCCCTATGACACCATCGACGAAGCGGTCGCGATCGCCAACGACACCGTGTATGGGCTCGGCGCGCACGTGCAAGGAACGGACATGGACACGGTGCGCGCCGTCGCGCGGCAGATCCGTTCCGGCCAGGTGCACCTGAACCATCCCGCCTGGGACCCGAACGCGCCATTCGGCGGCTACAAGCAGTCGGGCAACGGCCGCGAGTACGGCATCGAAGGCATGGAGGAGTACCTCGAGACCAAGGCGATCCTGGGGTACGCGAATTCCTGACGGCCTTCCTCCCTCTCCCTCGGGGAGAGGGTTGGGGTGAGGGCATGCGGTCGCTCAGGCCACCAGCTGCGCGATCGCCTTGCCGACTTCCACTGTCGAAGCCGTGCCGCCCAGGTCACGCGTGCGCGGGCCGTCGCGCAGCACATGTTCGATCGCACCGAGGATGGCGTCGTGCGCGTCGCGATGGCCGAGGAATTCCAGCATCAGCGCACCCGACCAGATCATCGCGATCGGGTTGGCGATGCCCTGTCCGTAGATGTCCGGGGCCGAGCCGTGCACGGGCTCGAACAGCGACGGGAACCGGCGACCGGGATTGAGGTTGGCGGAAGGCGCGATCCCGATGGTGCCGGTGCAGGCCGGGCCCAGGTCGGACAGGATGTCGCCGAACAGGTTGCTCGCGACGACGACGTCGAAGCGCTGCGGCTGCAGCACGAAGCGGGCCGTCAGGATGTCGATGTGCTGCTTGTCGACGCGCACGTCCGGGAAGTCGGCGCCGACGGCATCGGCGCGCTCGTTCCACCACGGCATGCTGATGGCGATGCCGTTGCTCTTGGTCGCGACCGTCAGGTGCTTGCGTTCACGGGAGCGGGCCAGCCCGTAGGCGTAGCGCAGCACGCGGTCGGCGCCGTGGCGCGTGAACACGGATTCCTGGATCACCACCTCGCGGTCGGTGCCCTCGAAGAGGCGTCCGCCGAGGTTGGTGTACTCGCCCTCGGTGTTCTCGCGCACCACGAAGAAGTCGATGTCGCCCGGCTTGCGGCCGGCGAGCGGGCAGGGCACGCCTTCGAACAGGCGCACCGGCCGCAGGTTCACGTACTGGTCGAACTCGCGGCGGAACTTCAGCAGCGAGCCCCACAGCGAGACGTGGTCCGGCACCACCTGCGGCCATCCGGCGGCGCCGAAGTAGATCGCGTCGCAGCCGGCGAGCTGCGCCTTCCAGTCGGCCGGCATCATGCTGCCGTGCGCCTGGTACCAGTCGCAGCTGGCCCATTCGATGTGGCGCCACTCGAGCTGGATGCCCAAGCGCGCCGCCGCGGCTTCGAGCACCCGCAGGCCCTCGGGCATCACCTCCTTGCCGATGCCGTCGCCGGGGATCACGGCGATGGTGTGGCTGCGAAGCGGGGCGGGGTGGTTGCGAGTCGTGGAGGTGCGGGTCGTGGAGGTCATGGCGACAGCTTAGAAAGTTGCCGCGTGAACGTGGCCGCGTCGAGCCCGTGCAATTGCGCATTCGATGTCGAAGATGGGCGCGGCGCAGCATCTCCTGCCGAACGACAAATGCGTCCAATCGAGAGGGGGCGGGCGAAGCTAACTTCGGGCTGCGTTTCAACCACCAAAGGACATGAACTCGTGAGCAACCTGACCTTCTTCAAGTTCGACGACCTGGGCCCCGGCCGCGAAAGCGCGCCTCTGCCGGAGCGCCTGCTCGCCGGCGACCCGCGCTTCACCAATTGGGACGTGGAGCAGTCGCCCGACGGCAAGGTGCGCACCGGCGTGTGGCAGACCACGCCGGGCACCATCCGCTCGATCAAGGGCGGCGTCTGGGAGTTCTGCTACATCCTGTCGGGCGTTTCCGAGCTCATCGAGGACGGCAAGCAGCCCATCCGCGTCAAGGCGGGCGATGCGTTCGTGATGAACCCCGACTACATCGGCAAATGGCGCTGCATCGAGACCACGCGCAAGATCTGGATCATGTACGGCGCCCAGTGAGCGCACGATGAGGCTCGAATCCTTCTGGACCGACACCGCCGCCGCCTTCGACGGGCGCAGCGACGAACTGCCCGCCAATGCCGATGCCGTCGTGGTCGGCGGGGGCTTCACCGGCCTGTCCGCCGCGCGGCGGCTTGCGATGCGCGGGGCGAAGGTCGTGGTGCTCGAAGCCGGGGCCGTGGCCGCCGAAGCGTCCGGGCGCAACGGCGGGCATGTGAACAACGGCCTGGCGCTGGACTACGCCACGGTTGCCGCACGTGTCGGGCGCGAGCGGGCATCGGCCTGGTATCGCGCCTATGACGCCGCGGTCGACACGGTGGAGCGGCTGGTACGCGAAGAGAACATCGACTGCGGGTTCGAACGACGAGGCAAGCTCAAGCTCGCTTCACGCGCGCCCCACTTCGACCAGTTGTCCAGGAGCTTCGAGCAGCTGCGGCGCGAGGCCGACCCCGACGTGGAGTTGCTGTCCGCCGCGGCGGTGCGCGACGAGATCGGCAGCGACCGCTTCGCCGGTGCGGTGCTGTACAGGAAGAGCGCGCAGATGCACATGGGCCGCTTCGGCCGCGCCCTGGCCGAGGCGGCGGCGCGGCGTGGCGCGCTGATCTACGACCACACGCCCGTGGAGCGCCTGCAGCGCCTGCGCGGCAGCGCGTATCGCGTGCACACGCGGCGCGGCGCCATCGAGGCCGACCAGGTGCTGCTGGCCACCGGCGCGACGCGCGTGGGCGCCTTCTCCAGCTTCTCCTTCTGGCGCCGGCGCATCGTGCCGATCGGCAGCTTCATCATCGTCACCGAGCCGCTGGACGCGGCGGCGGTGCGCGCCCTGCTGCCGCAGCGGCGCACCTACACCACCACGGACACGCTGCACAACTACTTCCGCGTGACGCCGGACAACCGCCTGGTGTTCGGCGGCCGCGCGCGCTTCGCGCTCTCGAGCCCGCGTTCCGACGCCAGAAGCGGCCACGTGCTGCGCGAGCAGCTGGTCGCGCTGTTCCCGGCGCTGAGGGACACGCGAATCGACTACTGCTGGGGCGGGATCGTCGACATGACGCAGGATCGCTTGCCGCACGCGGGCGAGGAGGACGGTCTGTTCTATTCCATGGGCTACAGCGGCCACGGCACGCAGATGTCGGTGCACATGGGCGAGTGCATGGCGCGCGTGATGGCAGGCGACGTGACGGCGAACCCGTGGCGCGACAACCCGTGGCCGGCGATCCCGGGGCACTTCGGACCGCCGTGGTTCCTGCCCGCGGTGGGCGTGTACTTCCGGATCAAGAACCGATTCGCCTGAGTTCTTCCGGCACGCCGTGCCCTAGAAATCAGCGACCTTGCCCCACGCCGATTTGCGAAATCGCGCGGGGTTGAAAGGGACGGGATCGAAGATCGGCTTGTCGCCCGTCACGAGGTCAGCGATGAGGTGGCCTGCGCCCGGACCGATGCCGAAGCCGTGCCCCGAGAAGCCCGCGGCCAGGATGAACCCGGGCACTTCCGGCACTTCACCGATCCCGGGCACACCGTCAGGCGTGCTGTCGATGTAGCCTGCCCAGGTGTTCTCGATGCGGGCCTCACGCAGCGCAGGGAGCATGGCGACGGCGCGGCGGTGTGTTTCGCGCACGCCGGCGGGGTCGGGCCTGGGGTCGAGGATGCGCGCCCGCTCCATGGGTGTCGGCGCGTCGAGCTTCCATCGGGCAAGGGTTTCGTGACCCCAGCGGATGCCGTCCATGCCGCCGGGGAACACATTGCGCCAGCGCTTGGCGAACATCGGCACGAACTGCGGCGCGAAGCGCATCAACTGCGGCGTGGGATCCACCCGCCCACGGCCGCTGATGGCCAGGTTGTAGCTGCCGTCGCCGCGCCGGGTGACTGCTACACGCGCGGTGGCCAGCGCGTCCGGAAGGCGCTGTTCGACGGCGGACACTTGCACGATGGTCTGGCGCACCGTCGCCTGTGGGAAGCGTATGCCCAACTGGCGGCAGAACGAGGACGCCCACGCGCCGCCGGCCAGCACCACGGTTCGCGTCTTGATCGTGCCCGCTTCCGTCACCACGCCACTGACGCGGCCGCCCTCCAGCTCCAGGCCGCGGGCGGCGCACTTCTGGTGGACGCTGCCACCGAGTTTCATCAGTGCAGCCGCCACGGCGGGCGCCGCCTTGGAAGGGTCGGCCGTGCCGTCGGTAGGCGAGAAGACGCCGCCTTTCCAGGGGCGGCCGGTTGCGCGCCCGCGCTCTGCAGCCTCGCGGCCGCTCAGCAGGTGCGTCGTCACGCCCGCGGTCTTCGCAAAGTCGCGCCATCGCGCCCAGCGCGCGATTTCATCCTCGTCGTCGCTCAGGTAGAGCAGCCCATGGCGGGTGAACCCGGTGTCTTCGCCCGTGTCGGCGGCGAACTTCTCCCAGAGTTCCAGGCTCTTGGTCGCCATCGGCAGCTCGCGCGCGTCGCGGTTCTGCTGCCGGCACCAGCCCCAGTTGCGGCTCGATTGCTCCGCGCCGATGCGGCCCTTCTCCACCACGGCCACGGACAGGCCGCGCCGGGCCATGTAGTAGGCGGCGAAGACCCCGATGATCCCGCCGCCGATCACGACGACGTCGGCGCGCGCGGGCAGGGTGGGCGAGGTCTCGACGTGGCGAAGGGGCTGTGCCATGAAGTGAATCCCTCTTCAGTCTTGCACGGTCTGCACGGCGTAGAACTTCGCGACGCGCTCGCTGCTCTCCCACCCCACGGGCTCGCCCTGCGGCACGAAGAGCGCATCGCCGGCGCGTGCCGTGACCACGCTGCCGTCGGCGCACGCGAATCGCACGCTGCCGGCCAGCAGGTGCATGAACTCGTTGAGCGGATGGGGGCGGACGATGCGGTGGTACCCCGTCGAATCCCAGGTGCCGGCGCGGTACTGCGCCTGCTCGTCGGTGAAGACGTTGTCACTGCGGCATTGCGGCGCGGGGCCGAGCAGCGTGTGAGCGGGCGGCGGGGCCGAAGGCTCGAAGTCGGCCTCCGCGCGCAGCGGCGTGATGCCTGCCCGGACCGGCCGCTCGCATTCGAGGGCGCACCACACGAAGCGCACGCGGGAGGCGGCCTGGATGCGCAGGCTCGTGCCGCACGCGATCACGGCGCCTGCATCGTGGCCCAGCACCAGCGGGTTCGCGCCTTCCGCTGCCAGGATCAGCTCGCCTTCGACGACGACGAGCGTTTCCGTGTGCGGGAAACTTGCGACCTCGAGCTCGCCAATGAAGCTGGTGCAGCCGGCAGCGATGCCTTTCGGTCCTTCCCATGCGATCTCGCGCTGCCGCGCGAACGGGTCTTTCCGGCCGAACGCGGCCCGCTGGAATTCGGTTGCGACGGGATTGCCGTCGGCGCGATGCAGCACCAGCGCGACGGTCGTGCGGGTAGCGATGGGAGTGTCCATGGAAGCGCCGCTCAAGCCACTGCGCGCCGGACTTCCGGCTGGTCCAGCACCTCGTCGAGCGTGCGCTGGAGGCGCTCGAACATCGCCTCGAACTCCGATGGCGTGTAGCACAGCGCCGGCGCGAAGCCGAGGATGCCATCGCCGAAGGCGCGGAAGATCAGGCCGTTGCGGTAGCCGGCGGCAGCCAGGCGATCCGGCAGGTCGAGCGCCGGGTCGAAGCGCTCCTTCGTGACCTTGTCGCTCACGAGCTCCAGCGCACCGAGCAGGCCGCGCGAGCGCGCGTCGCCCACCAGCGGATGGCGCAGCATCGCCTGCAGGCCGGACTCGAAGTGGCGCGCCACGCGCTGGCCGTTCGCCAGGATGCCGCCTTCTTCGTACAGCCGGATCACTTCCAGCGCGACGGCGGCGCTGACCGGGTGCGCCGAGTAGGTCGCCCCGTGGCCGACGACGGCGCCGGACGGCGTGCCGTCGGCGATGCCGGCGTACACGCGCTCCGACATCAGCAATGCGCCCATCGGTGCGTAGCCCGATGTCAGGCCCTTCGCCACCGTCATCAGGTCGGGCGACACGCCTTCAGCGTCGCACGCGAACATCGGGCCGGTGCGGCCGAAGCCCGTGATCACCTCGTCCGCCACGAACAGGATGTCCAGCTCGCGGCACGCTTCGCGCATGGCCTTGAGCCAGCCGACGGGCGGGACGATGACGCCGCCCGATCCCTGGATCGGCTCGCAGAAGTAGGCCGCGACGTTCTCCGCACCCAGCTCGTTCACCTTCGCGCGCAGCGCCGCCACCGACGACGCGATCACCGCCTTCGCATCGCGGCCCGCCGGGTTGCGGTAGGGGTAGGGCGAGGCGATGTAGTGCTGCTCGGGCCGCGGCAGGTCGAAGCCGCGGTGGAAGGCGGGCAGCGCGGTCAGCCCGGCGCCCGTGGAGGACGAGCCGTGGTAGCCGCGTTCGATCGAGATGAACTGCTTCTTTCGGGGCCGCCCCGTGCTGTTGTAGTACTGCACGATGAGGCGCACCGCCGCATCGACCGCTTCGGAGCCGCCGAGCGTCAGGTACACGTGGTCGAGGCCCGCGGGCGCGATCTCGACGAGCTTGGCGGCCAGCTCGATCGCCGGTTCGCTGGAGAAGCCGAAGTAGCCGGTCGCGTAGGGGAGCTTGCGCATCTGGCGCGCAGCCGCTTCGACCACGCTGTCGTGGCCGTAGCCGATGTTGACGCACCAGAGACCGGCGAATGCATCGAGCAGCTCGCGGCCTTCGGCGTCGCGCAGCCAGGCGCCGCGGCCGGATTGCAGCACCGTCGCGCCACGCTGTTCATGGCCGCGCCAGTTGGCTACCGGGTGCACCAGGTGCGCCCGGTCCAGGGCCAGCATCGATTCGTTCAGTGAGAGTTCTGCGGTGGAGATCATGCGGTCAATCGTAGGCGCCGGGGCGCAGACGGTGATGCGGCATCACGGGTCGCAGGCGAACGACCATGCCGTTGTACGCGCCTGGAAAGGAGAATCTGCTTGTGGCGCCACCGCTAGTAGCCGCGGCCGCGATCGACGACACCCAGGAGCGGTTCGCCACGCCGGTGCCGCCGGATGTTCTCGAGCAGGATGGGTGCCGCCGTTTCCGGCTGCGTCATGCTGGCCACGTGAGGCGTGAGGAACACGCGCGGATGCGTCCAGAAAGGATGCTCCCGGGGCAGTGGCTCAGGCTCGGTCACGTCGAGGATCGCGCGCGAGAGCCGGCCCGAGTCGAGCGCGGCCAGAAGGTCCGCATCCACCACGTGCTGGCCGCGGCCTACGTTGACCAGCGATGCGCCCGCCGGGAGGGCCGAGAAGAGTTCGCGGTCCAGGATGCCCCTTGTGGCAGGCGTGAGCGGCAGCAGGCACACCAGCACGTTGCAGCTCCCGAGGAATGGCCGCAGCTGGTCGGCCCCGGCGAACGTCTCCGCTCCTTCGATGGTGCGCGGCGAGCGGTTCCAGCCGCGCAGCCGGAAGCCATGGCTCGCGAGCCGCTCCAGCACGGCGCAGCCCAGGCTGCCCAGCCCCATCACGCCGATGGTGCGCGCCGACGCGGGCGGCACTTCGATCGGGTTCCAGCTGCGGGCCGCCTTCTGCGCCACCTAGTCGAAGAAGTCGCGATGCAGCGCCAGCACGGCGAGGCTCACGTACTCGACCATGCCGTTGATGATGCCGGGCTCGACCATGCGCACCAGCGGCACGTGCCCCGGGACGGCGGAGAAGTCCACGTGGTCGATGCCGGCGCCGGAGGAGAACAGCACTTTCAGCCGGGGCAGTGCGGCGATGAACTCGCGCGGCGCCTGCCAGGCGATCAGGTATTCGATCTCCTCGGGATTGCCTGCGTGGGGCCAGACGCGGAAGTCGAGGTCCGGCGCGTGTTCGGCGAAGAAGCGCGACCAGGCGGGCGCACGCGCCGCATCGGAGCGGTAGAGGATGGCCATGCTCACCAGCCTCCCACCCAGCCGTCGAAAAGGCCCTCGGGCAGCTTCTCCTGGTTGTCGTTCATCGATGGACCTGCGTGGGTGCGATATGCGGCGCATCGTGGCGGGCTGCATGCGAGCACGCTAGGACGAATCTGGCGTCGGGCGCGAACAGCAGAAACGAAGTGCCCGGGCGCGCACTTCCATCTTTTGCTGCGGCTGCCGCCCACGCAACCGCAGCATCTGCGGCGGCTCCGGCCTAGCATTCCCTGAATCACTTCACCGGTTTGCCGCAAGGAGACGCCTGCATGACCTTCCGCCCCAAGTACATCACGTTCGACTGCTACGGGACGCTCACGTACTTCCCGATGCACCAGGTGGCCTACGACATCTACGAGGGCCAGTTGCCGCCCGAGCAGATGCACGTGTTCCTCAAGAACTTCGCGGACTACCGATTCGACGAGGTGATGGGCGACTGGAAGCCCTACCAGGAGATCCTTCATTCGGCGCTGCAGCGTGCCTGCAGGCGCCACGGGCTGGCCTACCGGGCCGAGCACGCCAAGCGCGTGTACGACGCGGTTCCCACGTGGGGGCCGCATGCCGACGTGCCGCACGCGCTCACGCGCGTGGGCAAGAAGATCCCGCTGGTGATCCTGTCCAACGCCATGAACGAGCAGATCCACTCCAACGTGGAGAAGCTGAAGGCGCCGTTCCACAAGATCTGCACGGCGCAGGACGCAGGCGCGTACAAGCCGCGCCTGCAGGCGTTCGAGTACATGCTGGACCAGCTGGGCTGCGCGCCCGAGGACATCCTGCACGTCTCCGCCAACCCGCGCTACGACATCTTCCCGGCGCAGGACCTGGGCATCGTCAACAAGGTGTTCGTGAACCGCGGCCACGAGCCGCGCCCGAACGATGCGTACGGCTTCGCGGAGATCCGGGACATCAACGGGCTTCCGGCGCTGGTCGGACTCTAGGGCACCCATCCATGGAACACACCGCGGTCGAAGGCATCGCCGCCACGCTGGAGGATCTGGCGACGCCCTGCCTCGTCCTCGACGCCGACCGGATGGACCGGAACATCGCGCGCCTGAGGACCAGGCTGGACGGCCTGGGCGTCGCACTGCGTCCCCACCTGAAGACGGCCAAGTCGGTGGATGTCGCGCGGCGCGTGATGACCTCGCCGGCGGGGCCGGCCACGGTTTCCACCCTCAGGGAAGCCGAGCAGTTCGTGGCGGCCGGCGTGCGCGACATCATCTACGCCGTGGGCATCGCGCCGGCCAAGCTGCCGCAGGTGCTCGCGTTGCGTGCCAAGGGCGCCGATGTTGCCGTCGTGCTCGACAGCGTGGAGCAGGCGCGCGCGGTGGCGAGCGCCTCGCGCAGGGCGGGCACCCGCATCCCGGCCCTCATCGAGATCGACTGCGACGGCCACCGCTCCGGCGTGCTGCCTTCCGACCGGCAGCGCCTGCTCGACATCGGCCGTGCCCTCGAAGACGGGGCGCAGCTGCGCGGCGTGATGACGCACGCGGGCGCCAGCTATGCGGCGCGCGGCAGCGACGCCCTGCGGCAATGCGCGGAGGCCGAGCGGCGCAGCGTGGTCGACGCGGCCACGATCCTGCGGGAAGCGGGCCTCGCGTGCCCGGTGGTCAGCGTCGGCTCCACCCCGACCGCGCATCACGCGACCGACCTCGCCGGCGTGACCGAAGTGCGCGCCGGCGTGTTCGTGTTCTTCGACCTTGTCATGGCCGGCATCGGCGTGTGCAGGGTCGACGACATCGCGCTCTCGGTGCTGGCGACGGTCATCGGCCACCAGCGCGAGAAAGGCTGGATCCTGGTCGATGCGGGCTGGATGGCCATGTCGCAGGACCGCGGCACGCGCAAGCAGCAAGTCGACCAGGGCTATGGGCTGGTGTGCGACGTCCGCGGCAAGCCCTATGCGGACCTCATCATGGCCGACGCGAACCAGGAACACGGGATCATCACCGTGCGGCCGGGCTCCGCTGGCGTGCTTCCGGACCTGGCCATCGGGGACCGCGTGCGCATCCTGCCGAACCACGCGTGCGCGACGGGCGCCCAGCACGCGGCCTATCACGTGGTGCGCGGCACTTCATCTGCTGTGGAGGCCGAGTGGCCGCGATTCGGGGGCTGGCAATGAAGCTCGCATCGTATTGGCTGGACACGTCGGAACCCTTCAGGAGCGCCGATGCAGGCCCCGTGGAGGGCCGATGCGACGTGGCGGTGATCGGTGGCGGCCTCACGGGCTCCTCCGCGGCGCTGGCCCTGGCGAAGAAGGGCGCGCGCGTCGTGCTGCTCGAAGCGGAGACCATCGGCAATGCGGCCTCGGGCCGCAATGGCGGCATGTGCAACAACGGCTTCGCGCAGGACTACGGCATGATGTCCGCGAAGCTCGGCAAGGAAGCCGCCAACCGGCTCTACCGGGCCTTCGACGCGGGGGTCGACACGGTCGAACGCCTGGTGCGCGAAGAGAACATCGATTGCAGCTTCGCGCGGGTGGGCAAGATCAAGCTCGCGGCCAAACCCGAGCACTACGACAAGCTGGCGCGCAGCCAGCAGCTGCTCGCCGCCGATGTGGATCCCGACACGGAGATGGTCAGCCGCGCGCAGCTGCGCGGCGAGGTCGGCTCCGACCGGTATCACGGCGGGCTCCTCTTCCGCAAGAGCGCCGGCATGCACGTGGGCCGCTTCGTGCGCGGCCTGGCCGAAGCGGCAGCCCGGCGCGGCGTGACCGTCCACGAGCACACGCCGATGACGGGGCTGAGTCCCGCCCCCCGCGGCGGCCACCTGGTCGATACGCCGAAGGGCCGCCTCCACGCCTCGCAGGTACTGCTGGCGAGCGGCATCTCGCACACGGGCCCGCTCGGATGGATCCGGCGCAGGGTCGTGCCCGTCGGCGCCTTCCTCATCGTGACCGAGCCCCTGCCGACGTCGACGCTCGACCGGCTCCTGCCGCGGCGCAGGATGGCCACGGACACGAAGAACCTGGTCAACTACTTCCGCACAACGCCGGACAACCGGCTGTTGTTCGGCGGCCGCGCCCGCTTCGCCGTTTCCAACCCCCACTCCGACGAGAAGAGCGGCGAGATCCTGCGCGCGGCCATGCACGACGTGTTCCCCGACCTGCCTGCCCCGCGCATCGACTATTGCTGGGGCGGCATGGTCGACATGACGCAGGACCGCCTGCCGCGCGCCGGCGAGCGCAACGGCATCTACTACTCCATGGGGTACAGCGGCCACGGCACCCAGATGGCGACGCTGATGGGAACGATCATGGCGGAGGTGATGGACGGGCGCACCGAGCTCAATCCGTGGAAGGACTTCGCGTGGCCCGCGATCCCGGGGCATTTCGGGCCTCCGTGGTTCCTGCCGCTCGTCGGCGCCTACTACCGTCTCAAGGACAAGTTCTCCTGAAGCCGATCCCGCTCCGAGGCGCAGGTGGGGAGCTGGCCCGGCTGATGCTGGCCGTGCTGTTCCTCAACGCGTGCCTCACCGGCATGCGGATGGCCGCGCCGCTGCAGGCGCTGCGCCTGGGCCATCGCGAGGCGGCGGTGGGACTGCTGATCGCGCTGTTCGCGCTGGCCCAGGTGTTCCTGGCGCTGCCCGCCGGCCGCTACTGCGAGCACCATGGGCTGAAGAGGCCGGTTGGGTGGTCGGTCCTGACGGCCGTGGCCGGTTGCGCCATCGCGGCCGCATGGCCGGTGTTCCCCGTGCTGTGCGCCGGCGCCCTGCTCACGGGCGGTGCAGCCGGTGTCGCGGGCATCGCGGTCCAGCGCCACGTCGCGCGCCTTGTGAGCGATCCCGCCGCACTCCGCCAGGCGTTTTCGTGGCTCGCGATCGGCCTGGCGTTGTCCAACGTCCTGGGCCCGGTCGCAGCCGGCGTCATGATCGACGGCGCCGGGTTTCGCGCGGCGTTCCTGGCGATTGCCGCGCTGCCGCTGCTGGGCTGGCTGTCGGTTCGAGGCGCGCACGATCGCGGGTCCACGCCGCCGGAGGCCGCCAACGGCCGGGACGCCTGGAACCTGTGGCGCGAGCCGGGCTTGCGCCGGCTCCTCATCGTCACCTGCCTGCTGTCGGCGTGCTGGGACGTCCATGCCTTCCTGGTGCCGGTGCTCGGGCACGAGCGCGGCTTCACGGCTTCGCAGATCGGCAGCATCCTGGGCGCCTTCGGCATCGCCGCCGCTGCCGTGCGGCTGCTGACGCCGCTGGTGGCCGCACAACTGCGCGAATGGGCGATCCTGGTCGGGGCGATGGCCGCCACCGCCTTCCTGTTCGGCATCTATCCGCTGATGCACGATCCGCTGGCCATGGGGTTGTGCTCCGTGCTGCTGGGGCTCACGATGGGCAGCACGCAGCCCATGGTCATGAGCCTGTTGCACCAACTGGCCCCTGAACACCGCTACGGCCAGGCGGTGGCGATGCGCGTGGTCGTGATCAACGTGTCCAGCGTGGGCATCCCCATCCTCTCCGGCCTGGCCGGCGCCGTGGTCGGGGCAGCAGGGGTCTTCTGGGCCGCGGGCTTGATGGTCGGTGCCGGCACCAGGCTGGCGCTAGGTCTTGCCAGGCACTGAAGAGGTCGCTGCGCGGATCGGTTCGCCCTTGTCGAGCAGCAGCAAGGGGGCGTCACTTCGCATGGCTTTTTCTCCCGAGTGCGAGCCGCGCCACCGCGACGAGCCAGCGCACGCCGCCAGCGAGCGCATCGTCGTTGAAGTCGTAGGAGGGGTGGTGCAGCGGCACGTCGCCGGCCTTGCGCCCCTGGCCGAGCCAGAGGTAGGCACCCGGGCGCTGCTGCAGCATGAAGGCGAAATCCTCCGACGTGAAGGCAGGTGCAGGCGCGGTCACCGCTTCCAGGCCCGCCTGGCGTGCGGCTTCCAGGGCGAGCTGTGCTTGCGCGTGTGTGTTGACGGTCGCGGGGTAGTAGCGCACGTACTCCACATCGATGCGGGTGCCGCTGCCGCGCGCGACGCCCGCCGCGACGGCGCGGATGGCTTCCTCGATCGTGTCCTGAACGGCCGCGTCGAAGGTCCGCACCGTGCCGGTCAGTTCGACCGCCGACGGCAGCACGTTGTGCGACTGGCCGCCGCTGATGCGCGTGACGGAGAGCACCGCGTTCTGCGTGGGCGGCACGCGCCGCGAGACGATGGTGTGCAGTTGCGTGACGAGGTCGGCGGCCGCGAGCACGGCGTCGGGCGTCTGGTGCGGCTGCGCCGCGTGCGCGCCGCGGCCGCGCACGACGATGTCGAAGCGGTCGGCTGCCGCCATCATCGGGCCGGTGCGGGTGGCGGCCACGCCAACGGGCAGGTCGGGCCAGTTGTGCAGCGCGAACACCGACTCGCAGGCAAAGCGTTCGAAGAGGCCCTGTTTCACCATCTCGCGCGCGCCGCCGCGGCCCTCCTCGGCCGGCTGGAAGATGAAGGCCACCTGTCCGTCGAAGTCGCGCGTGCGCGCCAGGTACCGCGCGGCGCCCAGCAGCATGGCCGTGTGTCCGTCGTGCCCGCAGCCATGGTGGACGCCTGCGTGCCGGCTGATGTAGGGACGCTCGCCCTGCTCGAGGATCGGCAGCGCGTCCATGTCGGCGCGCAGGCCGACGATGCGCTGCGACATCCCGGCGCGCAGAACGCCGACGACGCCCGTGCCGGCGATGCCTTCGTGCACCTCGATCCCGACCTCGCGCAGTGCATCCGCCACGAGGCGGGACGTGCGCCGCTCCTCGAAGGCGAGTTCCGGGTGCGCGTGCAGGTCGCGCCGGAATGCGATCAGGCCGGGCAGGAGGTCGTCCATATCGAGGGAGAGGTTGGACTTGGACATCGGGCCACGATCGTCGCGGCATGCAGGGTGCTCGTTCTAGGACGAACTTGGCGGCGTCGACCCGCAGGGATCACCGCAGACCATGCCGCCGCCCCTCCCCAAAACCGCAGTTTGAGCCAACCGCCCCCGTCCGATCGAGACATATCCCTTGACCCGCGGTGCTCCAATGCCCACAGGTGAAAGCCACATAGGAGACACACCATGGAACACAGCAAGCAGCTCGATGGCCTGGTCGGCCCGGAAGAGAGCACGCGGATCCTTGGCGCGCTGCAGCGCGGCGCGAGCCGGCGCGACGTGCTCGCGCTGCTGACCGGGGCCGGGATGCAGGCGGCGCTGGCCGGCAGCATCGCCGGCGTCGCGACGGCGGCGCACGCGCAGACCCCGCGCAAGGGCGGCCGCATCAAGGTGGCCGGCGCGACCGCGGCGGTGAGCGACACGCTCGACCCGGCCCGGCAGTCCAACCACACGGACTACATCCGCGGCTTCATGTTCTACAACTCGCTCACCTACCTGGACGGCAGCCTGACGCCGCAGCCCCAGCTGGCCGAGGAGTTCACGACGAAGGACGCCAAGACCTGGGTGCTCAAGCTGCGCAAGGGCGTGACCTTCCACGACGGCAAGCCGCTGACGCCGCAGGACGTGATCTTCTCGCTCATGCGCCACAAGAATCCCGCGACCGGCTCGCGCGCCAAGGCGCTGGCCGACCAGATCGAGGAAGTGGTGGCCAGCGGGCCGAACGAAGTCACCATCCGGCTCGCCGCGCCGAACGCCGACCTGCCGGTCGTGCTGGGCACGTACCACTTCCACATCGTCAAGGACGGCACCACCGACTTCAATGCGGGCATCGGCACCGGCCCCTACAAGCTCAAGGAGTTCCGGCCGGGCGTGCGCGCGGTCGGCGTGCGCAACGAGAACTACTGGAAGCCGAACCGCCCGTACCTCGACGAGATCGAGCATGTCGGGATCGGCGACGAACCCGCGCGCGTGAATGCGCTGCTGACCGGCGAGCTCGACCTGATCACGGCCGTCAACCCGCGCTCGGTCGAGCGGGTGAAGGCAAGCCCCAAGCACGCCGTCTTCGAGACCAAGGCGGGTTTGTACAGCAACCTGATCATGCGGCGCGACAACGGGCCGGGCACCAACCCGGATTTCGTGCTCGGCATGAAGCACCTGTTCAACCGCGAGCAGATGGTCAAGTCGATCGTCATCGGCCACGGCGTGGTGGGCAACGACCAGCCGATCCATCCGAGCATGCGCTTCTACGCCAAGGGCCTCAAGCAGCGGCCTTACGATCCGGAGAAGGCCAAGTGGCACTTCCAGCGTGCCAACATCGGCAGCGCGGCCATCCCCGTGGTGGTGTCTCCGGCGGCGATCAATTCCGTCGAGATGGCCCTCGTGCTGCAGCACGCCGCCCGGCAGTCGGGGGTGAACCTGGACGTGCGCCGCATGCCGGCCGACGGCTACTGGGCGCAGCACTGGATGAAGCATCCGGTGGGCTTCGGCACGATCAATCCGCGGCCCTCCGTGGACGTGATGCTCTCGCTCTTCTTCAAGTCCGATTCGCCGCAGAACGAGTCCGGCTGGAAGAACGAGAAGTTCGACCAGCTGCTGCTGGCGGCGCGCGCCGAAACCGACGAAGCCAAGCGCGCCCAGACGTATGCCGACCTGCAGGCGATGATCCACAACGAAGGCAACATCGGCATCCCGTTCTTCATGTCCAACCTCGACGGGCACAGCAGGAAGCTCAAGGGCATGACGCCGATCCCGCTCGGCGGAATGATGGGCTACATGTTCTCCGAACACGCCTGGCTGGAAGCATGAACTCCACCATCCTTCGAATGGTGGCGGGCCGGGTCCTGTCGGGCTTCGGCTCCCTGCTGGCGGTTTCCGTCGTGGTCTTCGCGATCACGGCGGTGCTGCCGGGCGACGCGGCCGAAGAGAAGCTCGGCCAGGACGCAACACCGGAGGCGGTGTCTGCGCTGCGCAAGGAGATGGGTCTCGACCGCAGCGCGGTGGAACGCTACGTCAGCTGGCTGGGCGGGATCGCCACGGGGGATCCGGGCAAGTCGGTCGTGAACGGCATGCCGGTGTCCGAGGCGGTCGCGAGCCGGCTGCCCAACTCGCTCCTGCTCGCGGCGGTGACGGCCGCCTGTGCCGTGCCGCTGGCGCTCGGCCTGGGCATCCTTTGCGCGTTGTGGCGCGGCTCCACCTTCGACCGGGTGACGAGCATGACGACGGTGGCCGTGGTGTGCGTGCCGGAGTTCCTGGTGGCGACGCTGGCGGTGCTGGTGTTCGCGGTGCACCTGGAGTGGTTGCCGGCGCTGTCGTCCGCGGCCAGCCTGTCGTCGCCCGGCGAGATGCTGCGCTCGTTCGCGCTGCCGGTGCTGGCGCTGGGCAGCGTGATCACGGCGCAGATGCTGCGCATGACGCGCGCCGCCGTGATCGACCAGCTCTCGGCGGCCTACGTCGAGATGGTCCGGCTCAAGGGCGCGACCGCCGCGCGCACGGTGCTCTTCCACGCGCTGCCGAATGCGATCGGCCCGATCGCCAACGCCGTGGCCCTCAGCCTGTCGTACCTGCTGGGCGGCGTGATCATCATCGAGGTGATCTTCAACTACCCCGGCATCGCCAAGCTGATGGTCGATGCCGTGGCCCAGCGCGACATGCCGCTGGTGCAGGCCTGCACCATGATCTTCTGCGCGGCCTACCTGATCCTGGTGCTGCTCGCGGACGTGTGCGGCATCGTCGCCAACCCCAGGCTGAGGCACCAATGAACACCGCCGCACTCCTTCCTCCCGCCGCCGCGCTGCGCAAGCGCAGGTGGATCGCGAACTGGTCGCGCGCCGGCAAGCTGGGCCTGGCCGTGATCGCCTTCTGGGCCGCCGTCGGGCTGGTCGCACTCTTCCTGCCCACCGGCGCACTGGGCGAGATGTCCGACGCAGGCGTGTTCCAGGGCATCAGCGCGCAGCACTGGCTGGGCACCGACTACCTGGGACGCGACATGCTGGTGCGCATCGTCGCCGGCACGCCGTACACGATCGGCGTGGCGCTGGTGGCGACGCTGCTTGCGTGCACGTTCGGCGCGGTCCTGGGCCTGCTGGCGGCGGTCGCCGGCGGCTGGCTCGACCAGGCGCTCAGCCGCGTGCTGGACACGTTGATCTCGATCCCGAGCAAGATGCTGTCGCTGGTGATCATCGCGGGCTTCGGCTCCTCCGTTCCCTTGCTGATCGCGGTCGCGGCCATCGTGTACACGCCGGGCTGCTACCGCATCATCCGATCGCTCGCGGTGAACATCAACGCGATGGACTACGTCGTCGTGGCGCGGGCCCGGGGCGAGCGGCGCCCGTACATCATGCGGCGCGAGATCCTGCCCAACATCCTGGGCCCGCTGCTGGCCGACATGGGCCTGCGCTTCGTCTACGCGCTGCGGCTGCTGGCGAGCCTGAGCTTCCTCGGCCTGGGCGTGCAGCCGCCGATGGCGGACTGGGGCTCGCTGGTGCGCGAGAACCTCGGGGCCTTGCCCATGGGCGGCATCGCCGTCCTCGCGCCCGCGCTGGCCATCGCCACCCTGACGATCGCCGTAACGCTGGTCATCGACAACTTGCCGGGTCACACCGACGCCGACCGGGAGACTCACTGATGGGTGCCACTGTCCTCGTGAATGAGCTGCGCATCGTCGCGCAGGCGGCCGGCGGAACGGAAACGCAGATCGTCAAGGACGTTTCGTTCCGCATCGAGCCTGGCGAAGTGCTGGCCCTGATCGGCGAGTCCGGCTCGGGCAAGACCACGATCGGCCTGGCCCTGATGGGCTACGCCCGCCGTGGCTGCCGCATCGCCGGCGGCACCGTGCGCATCGGCGACACCGACGTGCTGGGCCTGTCCGAGGCCGAGCGGCGGCAGTTGCGCGGGCGGCGCGTGTCGTACATCGCCCAGAGCGCCGCGGCGTCGTTCAACCCCTCGCGCAGCATCATGGACCAGGTGGTGGAAACCGCGCACATCCACTCGCTGATGCCGCGTGCGCAAGCCGAGAAGAAGGCCGTGCAGCTGTTCCGCGAGTTGGCACTGCCGCATCCGGAGACCATCGGCCAGCGCTACCCGCACCAGGTGTCGGGCGGCCAGCTGCAGCGGCTGATGGCCGCGATGGCGCTCATGAGCGACCCCGACCTCGTGGTCTTCGACGAGCCCACCACCGCGCTGGACGTCACGACGCAGATCGAAGTGCTGCACGCGTTCCGGCGCGTGGTGCGCGAGCGTCGCACCACCGCCGTTTACGTGACGCACGATCTGGCGGTCGTCGCGCAGATGGCCGACCGCATCCTGGTGCTGCGCGACGGTGCGCAGCGCGAGATCGGCGCCACGCCGCAGATCATCAGCCAGCCGCAGGACGACTACACGCGCAGCCTCATCGCCGCCGCGAACCCGAAGGCGCGCAGCGGCGAGGCCATTGTCGAAGGCGCGGGCCCGCTGCTCGAAGTGCGCCAGCTCGTCGCGGGCTACGGGCCCCTCGACAAGCATGGGAAGCCGGCGGCGCCGGTGCTGGACGACGTGAGCCTGAAGCTGCATCGCGGCCAGGCGATCGGCGTGATCGGCGAATCGGGTTCGGGCAAGACGACGCTCGCGCGCGTGGTCGCCGGCCTGATCGGGCCGGCCGGCGGGCAGGTGCTGTTCGACGGCAAGCCGCTGCCGCGGCTGGTCGAACAGCGCTCGCGGGAGGAGCTGCGGCGCATCCAGATCGTGTTCCAGATGGCGGACACCGCGCTGAACCCTTCGCACACCATTTCGGACATCCTGGCGCGGCCGCTGCAGCTGTATCGAGGCCTGAAACGCGACGCGCTCGACAAGCGGATTGCCCAGCTCCTGGACCTGGTGCAGCTGCCGCAAACCTGCGCGGGCCGCCAGCCGGCGGGGCTGTCCGGCGGCCAGAAGCAGCGCGTGAACCTGGCGCGGGCACTCGCCGCGGACCCCGACCTCATCCTCTGCGACGAGGTGACGTCGGCGCTGGACACGGTGGTGGGCGCGGCCATCCTCGACCTGCTCGCGCAGTTGCGCAAGGAACTCGGCGTGGCCTACATGTTCATCAGCCACGACCTGAACACGGTTCGCGCGGTGTGCGACGACATCGTGGTGCTCTATGCTGGGCAGAAGGTCGAGGCCATGAGCCGTTCGGCGTTCGGCCGCGCTGCGCGCCATCCCTATTTCCACCTGCTGGCGACGTCGGTGCCCGAGTTGCGCCCGGGGTGGCTGGACCAGGTGGGGTCCGCGCGGCGTGCCGCGCTGCCGCTGGTGGCCGCGCCGGCTGATCGCGCGGGGCTGTGCAGTTTCCTGGACCGCTGCCCCTTGCGGGTCGCCGGCCAGTGCGACAGCCGGACCCCGCCGCGGCGCGAGCTCGAAGGGGGCGTGGAGGTGTTCTGCCACCGCAGCGCCGCGGACCTGCTGGCGCTGCAGAGATCCGCCGAGCCGCAGCAGGAAGTTGCGGCCTGACGACAAGGACTTCCGCATGTACGTCGAACCCGAAGTCTTCTACCGCTACGACCCCGCCGCTGCGCCGGTGCCCGTCATCGTGGACGTCTCGCGCAGCGGCCGGCTCTATCCGGCGGACTACCGCTCGCCGCTTTCGTTCAACACCGTGCACGACAACGTGTCGATGTACGTGGACGAGATCTGGAGGGACTCGCCGAAGTACGGCGCGACGATGCTGTACGCGCTGTTCCCCAACACCTACATCGACGCCAACCGGCACGAGCTGGACATCGACCCCGGCCTGATCGACGGCCAGTGGCCGGTGCCGCTGGAGTTCGTCTCGAAAAGCGGCCTGGGGCTGCTCAAGACGAAGTCGCGCTACGGGGAAACCTTCCACGAGCGCAAGTTCACGGTGGCCGAAGTGCAGCACCGGCTGGACCGCTACTACCGCCCCTACCACCGCGAGCTCGCATCGATCGCCGACCGCATGCTCACGGCGCATGGCTTCTACTACAACCTGAGCTGCCACTGCATGTCCGCCGTTGGAGCGCCGACCCACGCGGACGCCGGCCAGGAACGAATGGATTTCTGCCTGGGCAACCTGCGCGGCACCTCGAGCACGGCCGAATTCATCGAGTTCGTCGCCGAAACGATCCGCAAGCAGGGGTACACGTGCTCGGTGAACACGCCTTACACCGGCGGCGAGCTGAACCGCCGCTACGGCAAGGCCGACGGCCGGCAGGAAAGCATCATGGTGGAGATCAACAAGCGCACGTTCATGGACGTGAAGTCCTTCGGGAAGACCGAGGGCTTCGAAGCGATCCAGGGCGTGGCGCGCGCGGTGCTCGAGGCGGTGGCGCAGCGGGCCGGCGAACGCGCGAGGAGACCCGTGTGAGCACGGATGAAGGCACCGGGCGCCCCGCCCCCAACCACATGACCCTTATGGAAACACAGAACTGCATCGGCGGCCGCTGGCAGGCCGCCCGGGACGGCCGCGAATTCGACGTCCGCAACCCGGCCGACGACAGCCTCGTCGCGCGAGTCGCCGACGGCGGCGCGGCCGACGCGCGGCTTGCCGCGGACGCTGCCGCGCAGGCCCTGCCCGCCTGGAAGGCACGCACGGCGCGCGAGCGCTGCCTCGTCCTCAAGAAGTGGCAGGCGCTGGTCGAACGCGACGTGGAGCGCCTGGCCGCGCTCATTTCGCGGGAGCAGGGCAAGCCGCTGGCCGAGTCCCGCGGCGAAATCGCGTACAGCAACGCCTACATCGAGTGGTTCGCGGAAGAGGGCGTTCGCGCCTACGGCGAGGTGATCCCCACGCCGGCCGCGTCCAAGCGCCTGATGGTCGTGCGGGAAGCCGTCGGCGTGGTCGCGGTGGTCACGCCGTGGAACTTCCCGGCGGCGATGATCGCGCGCAAGATCGCGCCCGCATTGGCCGCCGGCTGCACGGTGGTCGCGAAGCCGGCCGAGGACACGCCGCTCACCGCCCTCGCGCTCGTGAAGCTGGCCGAGGAGGCGGGCGTGCCGCCCGGCGTGCTGAACATCATCCCCGCATCGCGCGAGCGCACGCCCGAAGTCGTCGGCGAGTGGCTGGCCGACGGGCGCGTGCGCAAGATCAGTTTCACGGGCAGCACGCCGGTGGGCAAGCTGCTGGCGCGCGAATCGGCCGCCACGCTCAAGAAGCTGTCGCTGGAGCTCGGCGGCAACGCCGCCTTCATCGTGTTCGAGGACGCGGACATCCCGGCGGCGGTCGAAGGCCTGATGGCCGCCAAGTTCCGCAACGGCGGCCAGACCTGCGTCAGCCCCAACCGCGTGTACGTCCACGACTCGGTGCACGACCGCTTCGTCGACAAGCTCGCGGCCCGGGTCGGCGCCCTGCGTGTCGGTCCCGCCACCTGGCCGCAGGCCGAGATCGGGCCGATGATCAACGCGCGTGCCGTGGAGAAGATCGAACGGCACGTGGCCGACGCCGTGGCCAGGGGCGCGAAGGTGGTCGTTGGCGGCCAGCGCGTACGCAGCGACGTCGCGAACGGACCCAACTACTACGCGCCCACCGTGCTCACCGGCGCCACGCGCGAGATGGCGCTGTCCGGCGAGGAGACATTCGGGCCGGTGGTGCCCGTGTTCCGCTTCGCCACGGAGGAGGAAGTGGTCGGCGAGGCCAACGACACGCCGTACGGCCTGGCGGGTTACTTCTTCTCGAACGACGTCAGGCGCATCTGGCGCGTCGCCTCCGCGCTCGAGACGGGGCTGGTGGGCATCAACGAAGGCGCCATAGCCGCGCCGGCCGCGCCTTTCGGCGGGGTGAAGGAGTCCGGCTACGGTCGCGAGGGCTCGCACTGGGGCCTGGACGAGTACCTGCACACGAAGTACCTGTGCCAGGGGAACCTGGCATGAAAGTCCTCGTGCTCGGTGCCGGCGTGATCGGCACCACCACCGCGTACTACCTGGCACGCGCGGGCCACGAAGTGACGGTGGTGGATCGCCAGGCGGGGCCGGCGCAGGAAACCAGCTACGCGAATGCGGGCCAGGTGTCGCCCGGCTATGCGGCGCCGTGGGCGGCGCCCGGCGTGCCCCTGAAGGCGCTGCGCTGGATGTTCCAGCGGCACGCGCCGCTGGCCATCGGCCTGGACGGCACGACCGACCAGCTGCGCTGGATGTGGCACATGCTGCGCAACTGCAGCCCGCAACGCTACGCCGCCAACAAGGAGCGCATGGTGCGCCTGGCGCAGTACAGCCGCGATTGCCTCGCGCAACTGCGCGCCGACACGGGCCTGCGCTACGAGGGCCGGCAAGGCGGCACCCTGCAGGTGTTTCGCACCGGTGCGCAGCTCGAGGCCGTGTCCAAGGATGTGGAGGTGCTGCGCGCGGCGGGCGTGCCGTTCGAACTGCTGCAGGCTGCGGAACTGGCGCGTGCCGAGCCGGCGATCGCAACCGCGCCGCTCGTGGGTGGCCTGCGCCTGCCCGGCGACGAGACCGGCGACTGCCACCTGTTCACGACGGGGCTCGGTCACCTTGCGCGGTCGATCGGTGTGCGTTTCATGTTCGGTGATGCGGTCGAACGCGTGGAGGTGAGCTCGGGCCGTGTGGCGGGCGTGATCCAGGGCCGGCGCCTCCTCAAGGCCGACGCCTACGTCATGGCGCTCGGGGCCTATTCCACGCCGATGCTGTCGGGCGTGCTGGACATCCCGGTGTATCCGGTCAAGGGGTACTCGATCACGCTGCCGATCGCGAATGAGGACCGTGCGCCGGTCTCCACCGTGCTCGACGAAAGCTACAAGGTCGCGATCACCCGCTTCGACCGCCGCATCCGCGTGGGGGGCATGGCAGAGCTGCGGGGCTTCGACCTGCGCCTGAATCCCCGCCGGCGCGAAACGCTGCAGCTGTGCCTGCACGAATTGTTCCCAGGAGGCGGCTATGCGGGCTCGTGCAATTTCTGGACGGGGCTGAGGCCGATGACCCCGGACGGCACACCGCTGGTCGGCCGCACGCCGGTGGCCAACCTGTACCTGAACACCGGCCACGGCACGCTGGGCTGGACGATGGCGTGCGGATCGGCGCGAGTGCTCGCCGACGTGATGTCCGGCCGCGCTCCAGACATCCGCAGCGACGATCTGTCCGTGGCGCGCTACGCGCCCCGGCAGCCAGGCCGATGGACCAGCCCTTCGACGGCACCCGGGCTGAGCGCCTGACGCTGCCGCGCACGCACGAGCAGCGCGCAGCGCTTCACAACGAGGTGCATGCGCGGCCGCCGGAGGCCATGGCGGCGCCGCTCGCGATCTCGCACGTCGTCATGCTTTGCGACGGCGAGGAGCGTGCGCACAGCCGCGAGCACCTGGCCGCGCTGCTGCGCGATCACCACCTTCCGCCCCCGGACGAGCACGGCACGCATGTCCGGACCGAGCTCCCCGGCTTCCGCCTGCGCTGGGAGCTGCACACCGAGTTCGTCACCTGGACGTTCTCGCGACCGATGGCCGATGCGCTGCTACGCGAGCCCCGGGAAGCCATCGAGCCTGTCCCCCGCGAGTGGCTGCGGGTCCTGCCGGGCCGCGTGCTTTGCGCGATGCACGTGTGGGTGCTGCCGGGCGGGCCCGCGGACGGCGGCCCGCATCCGAAAGCCCTGCTGAACGAGGAGACGCTGGTCGGCGCCCGCGTCGGCGACGGCGCTTGCGAGGCGTTCACGGATTTCGCTCTCCACGCCGACGGCTTCTCCCGGATGCTGCTGTTCGCGGGCAGCGCGCGGCCGAGGCAGCTGGGGCGGCTGGTGCAGCAGTTGCTCGAGATCGAAACGTACCGGATGGCGGCGTTGCTGGGCCTGCCGGCCGCGCGAGGGGCCGCGGCCGTGCTGGGCGATGCCGAGTGCGAGCTGGCGGAACTCGCCGCTGCCATCCGCGCGGCCGGCCGCGACCAGGAGCCGCAGCTCCTCGACAGGCTGACGCGGCTGGCGGCCAAGGTGGAGAGCCATTACGCGGCCACGCACGCGAGGTTCAGCGCCAGCGCGGCCTACTTCGAGCTGGTCGACCGCCGCATCGCGGACGTCGGCGAGTCGCCCCTGCCGGGCCTGCAGACCATCCGCGAGTTCATGAACCGCCGGCTGTCGCCCGCGGCCGCCACCTGCGCCTGGGCCGTGCGCAGGCAGTCGGCGCTGTCAGAACGCGTGTCGCGCATCAGCAACCTGCTGCGCACGCGGGTGGAGATCGAGCAACAGCAAAGCAGCCAGGGGCTGCTCGGAGCGATGAACCGGCGGCAAGGGCTTCAGCTGAAGCTCCAGGCCACCGTGGAGGGGCTCTCGGTCGCCGCCATCACCTACTACATCGCGGGCCTGGTGGCGTACCTCGCCAAGGGTGCGGCGGGGTTGGGCTGGCCCTACAGCGGCGAGGCTTCGGCCGCCGTCGCGATCCCTGTGATTGCCTTCGCGGTCTGGTGGAGCCTTCGGCGGCTGCATGCGCGGGTCCTGGAAGGGTGAGCGCTGCCCTGCGGCTCGCACGATGCGCACACGTCGAACGCTGGGTGCCAGGCCGCGTCACAGCAGGCTCGATCCCGGAAATGGCTGATGGGCAAAGCCTGTCGCAGCGGCCCCGGGTCAACTGCGTCGGCCGATCTTCAGCCACGCATCGCTGCGCACTCCAGCGAGGTAGGGGCTGTCGAGGTGCTTGGCGATCACGCCTTCGACCTGCACATCCAAGTCGGTGCTGGCAGGCATGTCGCTGACGCAAAGGAGGCTCGTTTCGTCCAGGCTGGACAACAACTTCCGCAGCATCCTCTTGCGCTCAGTGAGCGGCACATCCATCACGGAGCGGCCGTCGTGCATGAGGATGTCGAAGACCGCGAAGGTGACCGCAGGTGAAACCGGATGGAGTCGGCGCTTGCGTGCGCGCTCCTGAAGCCGATCCAGGTGCGAGACGCCGTTCTCGTCAAGGACACAGACTTCACCATCGATGATGTGAGGGCCGCCGGACAGCATCTGCAGAGCCTTGGTGATCTCGGGGAACCACGCAGTACAGGTGCGGCCACCTTTCGAGCGCAGCCGCACCTGCCCGTCGTCGATGGCAGCCATGCATCGAAACCCGTCGTACTGCTTCTCGTAGATCCAATCCGGGTCGGTGAACGGTCGGCGCAGGCCCTTCAGCGGGAGCATCGGAGCGGGGATGGAAATCGCGACACTGCGGCGCGAATGCCGCAGCGCTTCGATGTGATCCTGATCGATTCGCTCCATGTCGGTGACGGAATGAGCGCGTCCTTGCCGCCGTGCGAATGCACGAAGGTGTCGTGTGCACTCGCATGCCCCGTGCCAAGCGAACTCAGCAGCGTGGGGTCAGGAACGACTGTGGGGGCCAGCAGAAGGGCTCGAACTGGCGGCCTCCCTTCACGTCGAGAGTGGGGCAAATGGCCCACCCGGAGGGTGACAAGGCCCGGTGCTGACTCACGCGCCCGCGGGTGTGGCGGACCTGGAAGTCAAGCGCGCTGCAGTTCTTCGTCGAGCACAGACGCCGGCACTTTTCCGCAGGTTTTGCGACAAGAGTCCAAGGACTCGAGCCAATGTTCGCTGGCGAACATTAGTCGCCGACACTTCGTCGAGGGAGGCGACGTGCGGCCATGATGGAAGAATTCGCAGTACAGCTGCGCCAGTGGCGTGGGCTGGAGTTGGATGCGCTTCGGGCCGAAGACGTCGTCAAAGGGATGCAGGCGGCCAACTCCCTCGAATTCGCGAAGCTGGCTCGAAACGCAGCCGAGAAGCGCAGGGCCGCCGATGACTTCTTCGGGCTGATCTGGCCGGCGCCGGCCTAGAACTTCCACGATGTTCTGTGTCGCCATCCAGGAAGATTCCTCGCACATCAAGGCGGTCGCGAGTGGTCGAGCGAACCTCGCCGACCTCTGCGGCATGGCCGACCTTGTTGCCAGAGTCGCAAGCATGAATGGGCATCGACGCGCTTTGTTCGACTTGCTTGCGGTCGAGCCCGACATCACGTTCTCGGAGCACCTGAATTTCGGCGTTCATTTCGCCTCTGCCCTCAAACAACTCGAGCGGGTGGCGTCGGTCGTGTCGGAGCGCGAGCGAAAAGGAACGAGCGAGAAGACAGCCCAGAAGCAAGGTCTCAACTTCCGGACATTCACAGATGTGGATCAGGCGCGGGACTGGCTGCACATATGAGCGAGGCGCCCCGAGGCGGCAGCTCGCGCGTTACCAGGAAGCGTGCCGGGCCGGTAGCCGCCACATGCGGACAGCCTACGCCCCTGCGCTTTCACCCGCCGCCTTCGCGACTTCGACGATCGTGTCCCGCAGCCAGACGTGCGCCGGATCGTGATCGTTCCTGCGATGCCAGACGGCACGCGTGATGGCGGTACCGGCCGGGTAGGGCGGCTGGCGCAGGAGCAACTCACCGCTGCGCGTGAGCGCCGTGGCCAGTGAAGCCGGGACGATGGACAGCATGTCGCTCTCGCGCAGGAGCGCCGGGATGGCCAGCGAATGCGGAACCGTCACGCGCAGCCGAGGCACCTTCCCGACGTCCGCCAGCGCCGCCTCCAACGCGTGGCGGTCGAACATCTCCGACTGGCGCGCGAGCCCGCGCTCCAGGATGAAGCCGTCCACGGCACCTTCCTCCTGGCCGCCGACGGAGATGGTGACCAGCGGGTAGCGGGCCAGGTCGGCGAGCATGAGCTTGCGTCGCGCTGCCGGATGTCCCCGGGGCATGAGGATGACCTCTCCCTGCGTCAGGAGCGTGCGGGCATTCAGCCGCGGCGGCACCTGGGAGAAGATGCCGATCGCGAGGTCGATGCGGCCGAGGTCGATCTGCTCGGCAAGGTCCAGGCGGGTGGACGGCCGGATCACGAGGTCCACGCGCGGAGCCGTCCTGCGCAGTTCGCGCGACAGGGGCGCCACGATTACCGCCGTCACGTGGTCGTTCGCCGCGAGCACGAAGCGGCGGGCCGACTGCTCCGGTGAGAAGGGCTCGACACCGAGAGTGGCCTCGATGCGGCGCAACGAGTCGCGCAAGGCGGGTGCCATGTCCGTCGCGCGAGCCGTCGGCGCCAGGCCCTTCCCGGTGCGCAGGAACAGGTCGTCCCCCACCAGTTCGCGCAGCCGCGTGAGCGCATGACTCACCGCGGATTGGCTCAGGTTCAGCCGTCGCCCCGCAAGCACCAGGTTGCGATCCTCGTACACGGCATCGAACACCTTCAGCAGGTTCAGGTCCATGCGGCCGATGCTCACTGTCGGGTCCCCGTGAGTTGAACTGCGTGCATTTTGCTCTTGCAAAGACGCCAGTTCCATTCAACTCGCCGGCCGACCATCATTCGCCGCACTTCCCCTGACGACACGAGGTCCACCATGCAAGCTCTCTCCCGCCGCGCATTCGCGCGGATGGCACTTGCCGCACCGGCCGCCGGCTGGCTCCTGCCGGTGCTGGCGCAATCCGGCGGCGGCACCGCAAAACTCATCGTCGGCTATCCGGCCGGCGGCACGCTGGACACCACCGCGAGGCACTTGGCGGAGGCTTGGCGCAAGCAAGGCCGGCAGTGCATCGTCGACAACCGGGCTGGCGCCGCGGGGCGCATCGCCAACAGCCAGCTGAAGCGCGAGCGCGCCGACGGCAGCGTCCTGCTCTGCACGCACGCTTCCGCGCTCACCATCTACCCGCACGTCTACCCGCGGCTCCAGTACGACGCGGCCGCCGATTTCGCCCCGGTCTCGCCCGTTGTGGCCGCCACGTGCGCCTTTGCCGTCAGCAGCGCCGTGCCCGCCGCGGTACGCACCATGGACGATTACGTCGCGTGGGCGCGTCGCACGCCCTCGGGCGCGACCTACGCATCGCCCGCGGCCGGGTCGGTCGCCCACTTCCTCGGCTACCAGCTGTCCGAGGCCGGCGCGATGAAGCTGCAGCACGTGGGTTATCGCGGCTCCGCGCCAGCCATGCAGGACCTCGTCGGGGGGCAGATTCCCGCCTATTTCGGCTTCGTGGCGGACTTCCTGCCATACCTGCAGCAGGGACGCATCAGGATCCTCGGTGTCGCCGCGGAAAAGCGCTCGAAGTTCATGGCCGGCGTGCCTACTTTCGCCGAGCAAGGCTTCGCAAAGATCCGCGGCGGCGAAACGTACGGCGTCTTCGCGCCCCCCGGCACGCCCGAGGCCACCATCCGCGCCCTGTACGAATCCATCGTGGCCGCGAGCAAGGACCCCGCCTTGCGCGCTGCCTTCGATCAGGTCGGGCTGGAGGTGCACACTCTGGAGCCGCAGGACTATGCCCGGCAGATCCAGCGCGAGCGCGAGTTCTGGGGGCCCGTGGTTCGCGCGTCGGGCTTCCGTTCGGAGGAGTGAGCCATGGCCCTGGAACCGACGATCCCCGATCGCGAGGCGCTCATCGAGCGCAGCATCACCTTCCTCGACGAAGTGAAGGACATGACCGCTGGAAGCGAGACCGAGCGCTGGTTGAACCGGCATTACGGGCCGGACAGCGAGCTCTACCAGACCCTTGCACGGCTGGTGAAGAACGGCGTGCGCGACGGCTGGGCCGCCAACGTCGAACTGGACGGCCCCGTGTACCGGCGCAGCCGCATCGCGGAGCCCTCCGAGCGGACGCGGCACTTCAGCATCACCGCCGTCTACATGGACAGCACCGGCAATCGCCAGGGGCATGCCGGCAACGCCTACCGCGGCCAGTACCACGCCCATCCTTACGGCGAGTTCAACATGGTGGTGCCGCTCGATCCGGGCGCCGCGCTGAACGGGCCCAACGGCTGGTGCGGGGCGGGCTGGACCGCCCCGGCGCCCGGCAGCCACCACTACCCGGAGGCCAAGGGCGGGGCGGTCATCGCACTGTTCTTCCTTCCCGCGGGGCGGATCGCCTACCACCCTGCGCCGCCGGAGGAAGGAGCAGCCGATGCCCAGCCGTGAGTGGTCGCAGGAGGAGATCGGCGAGTGCGTGAACGCGGTGCTGCGCTCGCGCCGATCGGTTCGCGCGTACCGCGCGGATCCGGTCCGCCGGAGCGACGTGCTGGACATCCTGCAGGTGGCCGCCCGCGCTCCGAGCAACTCGAACACCCAGCCCTGGCGGGTCTACGTGGTGACCGGCCCGCCCATGCAGGCGCTGGGCGAAGCGCTGGTCGCCGCCTTCCGCGAGGACAAGCTGCCCCCCTCGCGGCACTTCCCGGATCCGCTGCCGGAGGACTTCGGCCGTCACCATGCCGATTTCGCACAGCGCTACTACGGCTGCCTGGGCATCGACCGTAGCGACGGTGCGGCGCGCGCGCGGCAGACATTGCGCAATTTCGGCTTCTTCGGCGCACCGGTGGGCCTGATCTTCACCATCGACTCCCGCTTGACGCGCCACAGCTGGCTGGACCTCGGCCTGTTCGTGCAGAACGTGATGATCGCCGCCAAGGCGCGCGGCCTCGACACCTGTCCGCAGGTGTCGTTCGCGCGCTTCCATCCGGTGATCGCATCGCAGCTGCGCATTCCCGAGGGGGAGGTCACGGCTTGCGGCATGTCGATGGGCTACGGCGACATGGCCGCCGCAGTGAACCGGATGCAAATGCCACGGCGGCCGGTGCAGGACTTTGCGCGGCTGGTCGGGTTTGATGGGTAGCAGGAGCCGCAAGCCTGCTTTGGGTCGGAAGCAGCCGTGTCCGATACCATGGGCGCTCGGATGCAAGGCAAGCCTGTTCCGCACTTCGAGCAAGTCGACCTGGAGCGCGTGCGAGCGGTCTTCGTGCGCGGCCGCACGCATCGCGCGCTCTTGAAGATCCCCTTCCGCCATCGGCCACCAGCCAGCACGCTGTGTCTCGTGGGGCAGAACCCCAGCGATGCTGGCGAGGAGCATGCAGACAAGACGGTCCGATATCTCGAGCGCTACGTTCACGAGCGTCTTCCGCAGTACGGCGCCATGCTGATGCTGAACCTCTATACGCGGGTGGACAAGCGCAAGGAGTTCGGCGATGTGGAGCACCCGCAGGCGGACCGCATCCTGCGCTGCGCGATCCGCAGGCACCAGGATTTCCTTTTCGTTTTCGGCCAACTGAAGAACGAAGGAAAGTACAGGTTTCCCGAGCGGCTGCGGCAGCTACAGCCGCTCTTCATTGGCAAGAACCTCTTGCAGTTCGACCTCGCAACCGACTTCCCGCCGCATCCCGGCAACGCGAAGATCCTTTACAGCAAGTTGGATGTGGGACTGAAACCGTTCTTGTTCGTAGCCTGATGTCCGCGTCCGGCCATCTGCGAAGGCCGGCATTCTGCTTTGGACATGGGTCATCAGGGACTCCTCCCGACAAGTGATCCTGCGGTCCGCGTCAACCACGGACATGAGGCTGGTCGGGTCGATGACGAAGGCCGGGGGCGAGTCTGGTGCGTGATCGGAAAAAAGACGTGAGCAATGCACCGCTCCGGGCGCGCCCGCACCTGCTGCTGCCGAGAGCGAAGCGGCGCCGTACTGACCACGTATCGTGCGTGCTCCTCAGGCGCTGCTGCGCAGGTGCTTACAGAAAAGGGCGGCGCGCAGACGTGGTCCGCGCGCGGCGATCCAGAAGGCATGGCTCGTACCCAGCCCGACAGCAGCTTCCGCTTTACGCGTAGCTTGGCGAGGCCTACATTGACGATTCAGCTACGTGGCCCTTGTTGAACATCCGGCCACCGCCGGACCAAGCCTGCAGTCGAAGGGGCGGGCCCGGACCGCCGAAGGCGAGCAGGTGGGCAGCGGTGTGTTTGCCGATCCGACAAGGAGCACGAAATGCGCCTTCCGCTCTCCCTCCGCCCGCTGGTCGTGGGCATCGCCGTCTTGTCTGCGCCCGCCCTCGCGGCCGCGAGCAATCTGATGGAATGGAATGAGGTCGCCTTCAAGGCGGCCGGTACGGCCCGGCAGTCGCCTCCCATGAGCACGCGCACCATGGCCATGGTCCATGCTGCGATGTTCGACGCGGTCAACGCGATCCAACCTCGCTACGAGCCGTTCAAGTTCACGGCCGGCGCGCCATCGACTGCATCAGTGGACGCCGCGAGTGCCGCAGCGGCGCACGCGGTCCTTTCCAAGCAGTTCCCGGAGCAGAAGGCCGCGCTCGACGAAGCTTTGGCCGCATCCCTGGCCAAGACGGACGAAGGGACAGATCGTGGCAGCGGCATCGCGGTCGGCGCGGCGGCCGCGGCCTCGCTCCTGGCGTGGTGCGCCGAGGACCGCGTGGGACTCCCCACGGAGTACCGATTCGTCACGGCACCAGGCGTCTACGTTGGCACTACGCTGCCGGCGGGACACGACTTCGCAGTGTCGCGCCCTTGGCTGATGACGAAAGCAGACCAGTTCCGGCCTGGCCCCCCGCCGGCGCTGAGCAGCGATGTGTGGGCGCGCGACGTCAATGAGACCCGGCAGATCGGGGCCAAGGCGAGCAAGCTGCGCAGCCCGGAGCAGACTGAGGTCGCCACCTTCTGGATCGTGACAGGCGCGCCCTCATACAACGCGATCATCCGGCAGGCCGTATCCAACAAGAACCTCGACCCTGTCGACGCCGCGCGGGTGATGGCGCTGGCGTACATGGCAGCCACCGATTCACTGGTGGCCGTATTCGACGCCAAGTACACCTATAACTTCTGGCGGCCCATCACCGCCGTGCGCAACGGCGACCAGCATGGAAACTCCGCGGTGCAGCGCGACGCCGGGTGGCTGCCGCTGGTTGATGCGCCGCTGCACCCGGAATACCCGTGCGCGCATTGCATTAGCTCCGCGGCGGTAGCGAAGGTTCTCCAGACCGAACTGGGTGACGAAAGCTCAATAAGCATGACCAGCCCATTCCTGCCTGGGGTGACGCGCCGTTGGTCGAGGTTCTCTGACTACTCCCAGGAGGTATCGAATGCGCGCATCTGGAGTGGAGTGCACTACCGCAATTCGGCCGAAGTTGGCGCGCGCATGGGCGGCGAGATTGGCAGCTATGCGACCGCGAACTTCCTAAAGCACTTGAAGTAGATCACGCGGGGCTTGCTGGGGAGGCAACAGCTCCGGCAAGCGCCAGCTCTGCCTCAGGCAGGTCGGGCCTTGCGGGCCCTTGGCGTGGCCGTCCTGCGGCGCGGCCCCGCGTGAGCTTGATGCGGGTGGTGTTGCGCCGGCAAACCTAGGCTGCACATTGGCGTGTGCCTGGGTGTCCGCTTTCGCCTGGCGCAGGGTGTCCCCCTGGCAAGGCGACTGTGGCCCGGCCTGCAAACTGCTCGCCGGGCGTCGCTGGCCTCTTGGCGGCCTTCTCGTCGTGCGCGCGCTCATCATGCATTCGGACCGCGTCCCGAGTTGCACCTCATGGGACGCAGGGTTGTCACCCTTGGAGGGCTCGGCCCCTCTAATGGACAGAGGGATCAAAGGAACGAATCGTCGTTGCCCGGTACCTCGCCAAAGGAGTTGCCATGAAATCCGTGTTCCCCTTTGTCATCTGCGCCGCACTGTCACTGCCTGTACTCGCGCAGCAGGTGGAAGCCATGAAACACGGAGACCCGCACGCGGAAGCCGAAGCCCAGGCCAGGGTGGACGCTAGAGCGAAGGTTCCCCTCAATCGAGTCATCCAGCCCGAAGCGGAGCGATCGTTCAACGCCCGGGCCGCCGCGGTCGCCGAGAGCCGCAAGGCGCAACGCCTGCAAAGTCCGAAGCATCCCGCGGACCGCAGCCACGAGATACAGCAGTATCAGGAACTCTAAGGGGACGAGCGGCCGTTCGCGGCGCGTGTGACGCGAGAGTCATGAAGCTGAGGCCGCTGGGGCACGTGCCAATTGCCGAACGGATTCTGCCAGTTCAATGCGGTCGACGTACGGTAGGAAGTACCCGCGGGATCCGGGAGCTGTGCGGACGGCTGCTTGCGTCCAGAAGCGGCCGTGCCCGACTGCTTCTCGCCTTGGAGCCCTGCTGGATTGGCGCGCGCGCCCTGCAGCACAGCTTCAATCGAGCTTGATGCCTGCGGCTTTGATGACGGCGCCCAGCTTCACCGCGTCGTCCTTGATCGTCCGCGAGAACTGCTCCGGGCTGCTCGCGACCACGTCCATCCCCATCGCGCCCAGCTTCTCCGTGACCTCGGGCAGCTTGAGAATGCGCGTGATCTCGGCGTTGAGCTTGGCCACGATGGCGCGGTCAGTGCCCGCAGGCGCCACAAGGCCGATCCAGGTGACCAGGTCCATGCCCGCCAGACCGGATTCCGCCAAGGTGGGTACGTCCGGAAGCGACGGCGAGCGCCTGGCGCTGGTGACCGCCAGCGCCCGCACCTTCCCGGATCTCACGAACGCCATGGCCGGGCCGAGCGCATCGAAGATCACCGGCACCTGGCCTCCCACCACGTCGGTCATGGCCGGGCCGCTGCCCTTGTAGGGGACGGCGACCATATCGACCTTGGCCGCTGACTTGAAAGCTTCGCCTGCCACCTGGGCGGGCAGCGCGCCGTGGGCGTAAGCCAACTTGCCGCCGCGCGCCTTCGCCAGGCCGATCAGCTCCTTCACGTTGCGCGCTTCCACGGAGGGATGCACTGCCAGCACCATCGGCATGGTGATCGCCAGCGACACCGGCGCGAAGCCGTTGATCGGGTCGTATGGCAGCTTCGCGTAGAGACTCTGGTTCATTGCGAGCGTGGAGTCGATCGGCAGGAACAGCGTGTAGCCGTCCGGCGCTGCTCGCGCGGCCAGCTCCGCGCCGATGACCGTGTTGCCGCCGGGGCGGTTGTCCACCGTGACCGGCACGTTCCAGCGTTCGTTCAGCTTGGCTGCGACAGTGCGTGCCACCGTGTCCGTGCCACCGCCCGGCGGGAACGGCACGATGATGCGGATCGGTTTGGCCGGGTAGCTTTCGGGCGAAGCGAACAACGGGCCTGCCCACGCGGAGGCGAGGAGGGAAAGCAGGAACGTGCGGCGCAACTTCATGGACGTGACTCCCAGGGCAAATTCCGGCTGGCTTTCACGCCGCCGACGCCGCCGCGCTCGGTGGGGCGGTCGATGGTGCGCAGGCATTGCGACCATGGAGCGAGCAAGCAAGTACCCGTTCCTGTCGGCTACGAGGCACTAGAGGTAGTCGACCTTCGATGTGGTCCGTCCTTTCACTGTACGCTTCCAGCCCCCGCACAGCTTCTGCATGCGCTACCACTCACTGGCTTCGCTCCACCACTACATCGCTGACCCAGATGACCGGTTGTGCGTCGGTGTAGTTCGGGATGTCGGCCAGGATCTCCTGTGCGTGCGGGTTCATGGCAGCCTGCAACGTCTCGAGCGAATCGGAGTAGACGCTGCATGCGGCCGCGAACGGCATGGGCGCTCCCGGCGCTCCTGCGGCCAAGCCCTTGTCGATGGTGTAGTAGCGGCAGGCCGCTCCCAACCGTCGCGCCAGCATCGGCATATGCTTGTCCCGGTAGTAGTCGTGATCGAAGCGCATGCCGGGCTTGAATGGGTACATCACGTTGAACTTGATCATTCGTTACTCCACGAGTCGCAACCTGCAGGCGGCCGCATCGGATCCGAAGCAGTCGCAGCAAGCCGTCGGATACCGCACTGCTGGTGTAGCGCAATGGAGCGGATGGCTGGATCGGAGCAAATGAGACTTGACCGGGTGCCCCGGCTGAGTCGACAGGAAACGGAGAAACGTCCATGCAGTACCGCCCCCTCGGCCGTTCGGGCCTCCTGGTTTCGCCCCTCTGCTTCGGCGGCAACGTGTTGGGCTGGACGGCCGACGAGAAGACCTCGTTCTCCCTGCTCGATGCTTGGCTCGACGCGGGCTTCAACTTCATCGACACGGCCGACGTGTATTCGCGGTGGGCCCCCGGCCATGCCGGGGGCGAATCGGAGACGGTGATCGGCCGCTGGTTGAAGCAAGGCGGCCGGCGGGACAAAGTCGTGATCGCCACCAAGGTCGGATTGGACATGGGGCAGGGCGCCACCCTCAAGCCCGACTACATCCGCAGGGCCGTGGAGGATTCGCTGCGGCGACTGCAAGTGGAACGGATCGACCTGTACCAGTCGCACCGCGACGATCCGGACACGCCGCTGGAGGCCACGCTGGAAACTTACGCCGGTTTGATCGCTGCGGGGAAGGTGAAGGCCATCGGCGCGTCCAATTTCAGCGCCACGCGGCTGGCGCAGGCGCTCGACACAAGCAAACGCCTGGGCTTTCCGCGCTACGAGAGCTTGCAGCCGCTCTACAACCTTTACGACCGGGCCGAGTTCGAAGGTGAGCTGCGCGACGTGTGCCTGCGCAGCGACGTGGGCGTCATCAACTTCTATGCGCTGGCGGCGGGATTCCTCACCGGCAAGTACCGCGTGCCCGATGACGCGTCGAAGAGCGTTCGGGGGAAGAACACGGTGGCCAAGTACGTGAACCAGCGCGGCCTCAGGATCCTGGCGGCAGTGGACCAGGTCGCGGATCGGCTCGGCGCCACGCCCGCGCGGGTCGCGATTGCCTGGAACATGGCGCAGCCTGGCATCACCTCACCCATCGCGAGTGCAACGTCGCTTGCCCAGTTGTCCGAACTCGCGGCCGCCACGCGACTGAAGCTGGACGCGGAAAACATGGCGCTGCTGGATCAGGCCTCCCGCTCATGACCGTGCAAGCGCCTGGAGACGCGACGCTGCTATCGGTCGCAAGCAGACGTCGTGACCCGCGGAATTTGCGTAGGCGCAGAATGCTCGTCCCGGTCACAGAGCGATTTCCGTCCCCGGGCAACACAGAAGGGAAGCGCGCGTGATGACCATTTCTGGCTTCATCAAGGAGCAGCTGGGACCGATCGTGGACGAGTGGGTGGAGTTCGCACGCACCAGGGTGCCTCTGCAGCACGACTTCACGCGCGAGGAGCTCGCGGACCACGCGAGGGTTCTCCTGCTCGCCATTGCGGCTGACATCGAGCAGGCGCAAGGGGCCCAGGAAAAGCACGACAAAGCACAGGGGAACGACCCCGAAAACGCGCCTGAGGTCACGCGCATGGCACGCGACCACGCGGCGCAGCGCTTCGTACAGGGCTTCTCCTTCGATCACCTGGTCTCGGAGTTCCGCGCGCTGCGCGCGTCGGTCATTCGCAGATGGACGAAGCAGATCGATCAGGCGCGCCCGGACCACCTCGACGACCTGACGCGGTTCGGGGAGGCGATGGACCAGGCTCTGTCCGAGTCGGCCTCCCTGTACACCAGGAAAGTCGACGATTCGCGCAACCTCCTGCTGGGCGTCCTCGGGCACGACCTGCGGACACCGCTGGGCGTCGTTCACATGAGCGCCAGCTACCTGCTGCGCAGTGACACCCTGGACGGGGCGCAAACCAAGGCCGCAGCGCGCATCCTCACCTCCGCCGATCGGATGTCGGCCATGGTCAAGGACATCCTGGATTTCACCCAGACGGCGTTCGGCGTCACCCTGCCGCTGTCGCCGGCACCCGCCGACATGGGAGAGCTCGCGAAGACGATCGTCGTCGAGACGAAGACGCTTGTCCCGGAGTGCCAGGTCGAGCTGTTCACGCAAGGAGAGCTTGCGGGCCGCTGGGATGGTGCACGAATCGGCCAGATGCTGTCCAACCTGCTCGCGAACGCCGTGCAGCACGGAGAGAAGACCGAGCCTGTCAGCGTGCGGGTGACCGGCGACGGCAACCACGTGAGCGTGGAGGTCCGCAACAAGGGAGCGCCAATCCCCCAGCACGCGCAGAAGACCTTGTTCCTCCCGCTGCGTCAAGCGCCCACCGCTGAAGGGGAGAGGCGGGCCGGATCTTCGGGCCTTGGGCTCGGGCTCTACATCACACGCGAGATCGCGGTGGCGCACGGCGGAAGCATCGAAGTCGCTTCCAACGCAGACCGGACCACCTTCACTGCCCGGCTTCCCCGTACACCGCCGCCCTGGAAGGACAGAAGGTCTGGTGCGAGCCGCGGCGGGAAACAATCGTGATCAGCGCCTGCGCCGGCGGCCCAACAGCGGAACGTCACGCCTCAATGCGGTAAAGCCGCTGACGACAGAGAGCCGGCGCGCACTGACACTGCGCAGCGCGGCCGGCTCGATTGAGAGACACAGAGAAATCAAGGTATCAACGAATGAATGCCTTTTCGCTTCTCGATATCAGCCTCCTTGTCGTCCAAAACGAGCCTTCACTTTACCGAGCCTGCACTTCATGCGAGCCTCAGCGCAGTGTTTCGACGCTCTCCGCTTGTATCAGCGCGGTCGGATTGCCCGGTTCTCGACGAGACGAGATCGCCTGGTCGGGCAGAAGTCGGAAACTTCCGAGTGCGTGAGTGCGAATCTGCCTACCCACAGCAGCGACGACTTGGCGCAGCCTTGTCGCCCAAGGAGGTGACAGCAATGCACATGGACGCGGGCTTGGGTGCGCGCGAAGTCGAGATCGAGAACGTCCGAGCGGTCGGCGTTGCCGACCTCCGCGAGCTGGCGTCGCACACGGTGGTCCGGGAGCCCGGGTGCACGACGCACCAATTGGAGTTCGTGGCCGGCGGGATGGCTGAGGTCCGGTACGGCGATGCCGGGGCGCTGCTGCACCTGACCGCCGAGGGCTGCGGCATGACATGGGCGCAGGACGGCACGCTCCTCCTCAGGAGTTGGTCCGGCTAGCCCGGTGAGTACCCGCCCGCGCCCATCATGGCAATTCGCTGCCAGCAAGACGCGGGCCGCCTGGATCAGATCACATGAACACCCGCATTCCGCCGCCATCGAACGTTCCGACCCCAGCCCGGGAAGGCACGATCCGGACGGTTGGCTGGCAGCGATGGTCGGCGGTCTTCCAGGCCCAGTTCCGACTCTTGAACCGTCTGACGCTCCTCTCTCGCCATGCGGCCGGAGAGACTCAGTCTGCACGCTCGCCGCTGGAACTCTTCTCGATCCAGATGAACCTGCAGAAGGCGCTCGTACTGGATTGCACGGCTTTCGCGACGGACTGCCTGCGTGCGGTCAGCGGACTGCCGTTGGAACGCAGCGGCGTGGACGGGCACCAGCCGCGCAGCCCAGGTGAAGCCGTCGCCCCGGTCGTTGGCGCCATCACGGAACCGATCATCGAAGGAATGCAAGCTGCGCTGTTTGCCGCCGCGAGTACGCCCGCAGCGGCGTTCGCGAGTCAGGCGCCACCGCCAGCGGAGCCGACCGCCCCCGACAGAGAGCCGCCGGGTCGATGCCGAGCCACACGCAAGCGCCAGCCGCACGCCTGGGGCTGACGCACGTAAAGGCGCGCGGCCGCGCGGTCGCGACGACAGGAAGCCTCAGGCGCGCCGTGAATCGGATCAGAAACAGACTCGCACACGCGCACGCAGATGAGCTATCTGTCATTGCAAGCCTATCGCGAAGGCTCCTCGTGCAGGCAGACGATCTCGCCCTGCAATTCGCGCGGAACCCCCACCAGCGGCGGATAACGGCGCAGGACGTCGGGGTCGTGCCCCGGCACGATGTGCCGCGGCGAATCGGCCAGCCGCGCGATGCGATCCCAGCCGGCCACCATGTCGCCGACGTGGAAGACGATGGGGTAGGGCGCCTGCCGCTCCATGTTCTCGTAGTAGTGGCTGGCGTCCGAAGCGAGCACCACCCAGCCACGCCGTGTATGGACGCGCACCACCTGCAAACCATCGGTGTGACCGCCGATCAGGTGCGTCTCGATGCCGGGCGCGATCGTGGTCTCGCCGTGGCAGAACGCGACCCGGTCGGCGTAGACGGCGCGCACCACCTGCACCACGTCCTCGACGGCGAAGGCGAAGCGGAACACCTGCTTGCACATGTGGCAGCCCGTCGCGTACTGGAGCTCGCGCTCCTGGAGGTGGATGCGCGCGTTCGGCAGCAGGTCCAGGTTGCCGGCGTGGTCGTAGTGCAGGTGCGTGATGATCACGTCCCGCACCTGCTCCGGCGCCACCTGCAGCGCGGCCAGCGAGCGGATGGGGCAGCGCAGGAAATGCCGCTCACGCTGGCGCGCCATCTGCGCGCTGAAGCCGGCATCGACCAGCCAGGCGCCGCCGCCGCCCCGGATCAGCCAGACGAAGTAGTCCAGCGGCATGGGCGCGTCATGCAGGTCGCCGCCCGCCATGAAGTTGTCGCGGCGGAAGCGGTCGTGCTTCGCGTACCGCAGGGCGAAGACTTCGTATTCGGGGAGCATGGGTCCTCCAGGGTCAGGGCAGGTTCTCGCGCAGCACGAGGTTCAGGCGCAGAGCCTCCACGCCCGCCAGGGCATCGCGGCCGGCGGCGGCGTTGCAGAACACCTTGAGCGCGTTGCCGATCACCGTTTGCGGGCTTTGGGTGATCACCGCGTCCATGGTGCCGTCGATCAGCATGGCGCGGGTGTCGGGGGTGAGGCCGTGGCCGATGAAGACCACCTTGTCGCTGCGGCCCGCCTCCTGCAGCGCGCGGCCCACGCCGTCCGACGCGCCGCCGATGTTGTAGACGCCCGCGAGCTGCGGATACTGCTCCAGCAACGCGCGCATCTGGCGCTGGTTCATGGCCGCGTCGTCGTGTCCTTCGCGCAGGCCCACCACGTGCAGCTGCGGGAACATCTCCTCGATCAGGCTCAGGAACCCCGCCTCGCGCTCCTCGTGCGCGCGGTAGCTGCGGCTGCCGGCGATCAGCGCCACCTGCGCATTGCGCTTGCCCGCCAGGAAGCGCCCGAGCAGCAGCGCCGCCGTGCGGCCCGCGGCCCGGTTGTCCAGCCCCACGTAGGCACAGCGGCGGGAGTTCGACAGGTCGGAGACCACCGTGACCACCGGCACGCCTTCCTCCGCGAGCTGCTGCACCGCCTCGCGGACCAGCGGGTGGTCCAGCGCCATGAAGGCGATGCCGTCGCTCCGGCGCCCGTGCCGCAGCAGCTGCTCCGCCAGCACCTGCGGATCGAACCCTTCGACCTGCAGCGACTTGCATTTCACCGGCGCGGGCGCGAGATGTTCCGCGCTGGAGGCCACGGTTTCGCCCAGGATGTGCAGGTAGCGGTTGGTGCCGGTGGGGAACAGGAACGTGAGCTTCAAGGGGGCGCGTGCCGTCACCGCGCCTTCGGCCGGCAGGTAGTCCAGCGCGGCGGCGGCGCGCAGCACGCGTTGCGCGGTCTGCGGCCGCACGTTGGGGCGGCCGTGCAGCACCCGGTCCACGGTCGCGGTGGACACGCCCGCCGCGCGTGCGATGTCCGGGATCCGGCTGCGCGCGAGCTCAGTCATGGGGACAACCCCAACTCACATCAAAAAACATCATCGGTTTGATTTGCGGCAAGCTCGCATCCCACGTATTGTCATTCGAAGCGCGAGCCTACGCATCCATCGAATCACATCAATTAAACCCCAGGAGACACCATGTTGCCAACCCACTTCCGCCTCTCCCGCCGCGCCGTCGGCATGCTGGCCGCCGCAGGCCTCGCGCTCGGCGCGCTGGTGCCCGCCCACGCGCAGAAGACTTTCGAGTTCCGCTACGGCCACATGAACCCGCCCAACAGCGCCGCGGGCATGCAGGCGCAGTGGCTGGCCGAGGAGATCGCCAAGCGCACCAGCAACTCGGTCAAGGTGACGGTCTATCCCTCGTCGCAGCTGGGCAAGCTGCAGGAGCTGGCCGAGGCCGTGTCCACCGGCACCATCGCGCTGTCGCACAACACCGCCGCGGGCATCGGCTCGCTGCACGAGCCCTTCGCGGCGCTCGACACGCCGTACCTGTACCGCGACGTCGACCACCTGATGAAGGTGATGGACGTGAACTCGCCGGTGATGAAGAAGCTCAACGAGGGTCTGGTGAAGGACGCGGGCGTGCGCGTGCTCTACGCCTACTACTTCGGCACCCGCCACCTCACCACCAACAAGCCGGTGAAGCAGCCGTCCGACCTGGCCGGCATGAAGATCCGCGCGATCCCGTTCCCGATCTACATGGCGACGGTGGAGGCCATGGGCGCGGTGCCGGTTCCGGTGGACTGGTCCGAGGTGCCCACTGCGCTGGCCACGGGCAAGGTGAATGGCCAGGAGAACCCGGTCAACGTGGTGCTGTCGTCCAAGCTGTACGAGACGCAGTCGCACCTGATGCAGACCGGGCACATCATGAACGCGCAGGTCATCGTGATCAACGAGAAGGCCTGGCAGGGCCTGTCGGCGGCGCAGCGCGAGCAGCTCACCGCGGCCGCCAACGAAGTGCGGCGCCGCGCCACCGAGATGGTGGCCAGGCAGGAAGCGACCGAAACCGAGGAGCTGAAGAAGAACAAGATGACGGTCATCGGCCCCAGCGATGGTCTCAACCTCACGGCCTTCCGGACCAACGTGCGCAAGGCGGTCGACCAGAAGTTCGGCGCCAAGTACGGCGAGCTGTACAAGGCCATCGAAGCGGTCAAGTGATGGAGGCGATCCCGTCGCCGGCCGGCCCGCGGGTGCCGGCCGGGCCGCTGCGTGCGCTGCTCGTGCCGTTGTGCCGATGGTTCGAGTGGGTCGCGATGGCGCTGCTCGTGGGCTGCACCGCGGCGATCATGCTCGAGGTGTTCGCGCGCGGCGTCTTCAATCTGGGACTGCCCGGCGCGGGCGAACTGGCGCGCTATGCCGGCCTGGGCCTCATCTTCCTCACCGTGCCGCTGCTGCTCGCGCAGGACGCGCACGTCAAGGTCGACATGTTCCTGCAGCTCGCACGCGGCCGGCCGCGCCGCTTCCTGGAAGTGTTCAACGAACTGATGACGCTGGCGTTCTGCGTCCTGTTCCTGGTGTCTTGCTGGTGGTTCATGCAGCGCGCGTCGCGCTTTTCCACGCCGGCGCTCGCCATGCCCAACCTCTGGTACTACATGCCCGCGATCGCCGGCATGGCGCTGACGACGCTGGTGGCGCTGGACCGCGTCCTCGGCATCTTCATGGGCCGCCAGGCGCGCCCGGATGAAAGCCGCCCATGCTGAGCCTCACGGCGATCACGCTCTTCTTCCTGCTGCTGCTCACCGGCGCGCCGGTCGCCATCGCGCTCGGCCTGGGCTCGGCGCTCGCGCTGTGGTGGTTCGACATGCCGCTGGCCGTGATGGCGCAGCGCATCGTGAACTCGCTGGATTCGACCACCCTGCTGGCCGTGCCCATGTTCATCTTCGCGGCGGCGCTGTTCAACGTGACGGGCCTCACCACGCAGCTGTTCGACTTCATCCGCATGGTGATCGGCCGCATCCGGGGCGGCCTGGGCTACGTGACGGTGCTGACGCACCTGGTGTTCTCGGGCGTGTCGGGCGCCGCACTGGCCGACATCGGCGCGCTGGGCCGCATCCAGATCGACATGATGCGGGAGCAGGGCTACAAGGACAATTTCTCCGCCGGCATCTGCATGGCCGCGGCGACGCTGGGGCCGATCTTCCCGCCGTCGATCCCGCTGGTGATCTTTGCCATGGCCGCCGAGGTCTCGCCGGTCAAGGTGCTGATCGCGGGCATCTTCCCCGCGCTGATCATCGCCCTGTTCCTGATGGGGATGGTGTGGTGGGTCGGCCGCCGCGCCGGCCTTCCGCGCGACGACATCAGCGTCACGCGCGGCGAGTTCACGAGCCGCCTGTGGTTCGCCATGCCCGCGCTGATGGCGCCGGTGGTGCTGATCGGCGGCATCCTGCTCGGCTGGTTCGGCGAGACGGAGGCGGCGGCTGTAACGGTGGTCTACGCCTTGGCGGCAGGACTGTTCTTCTACCGTGCGCTCACATGGCGCGGCTTCGTCGAGGCGCTGCGCGAGACGGTGCGCTCCACGGCGGGCGTGATGCTGATCGTGGGCGCGGCGGCGCTGTTCGCCTGGGTGCTGACCATCGACCAGGTGCCCACCAAGGCGGCCGACCTCCTGCTCGGCCTGTCCAAGGATCCGTGGGTGCTGCTGGTGATCGTCAACCTGCTGCTGCTGGTGATCGGGATGATCCTGGAGACCATCGCCGCGATCCTGATCCTCACGCCCATCATCGTGCCGGCGCTGGTCGCCGCCGGCGTGGACCCGGTCCACCTGGGCGTGGTCGTCGTGCTGAACCTGATGATCGGGCTGCTGACGCCGCCGGTCGGCATGAGCCTCTACATGGTGAGTACCGTGTCCGGCATGCCGGTCGAGCGAGTCATCCGCGCTGCCCTGCCGTGGATCGGCTGCCTGCTGCTGTCGCTCGCGGCCGTCACCTTCCTGCCCGCAGCCTCGACCTGGCTGCCCAACCTGATGTTGAAGTGAGAGCTGTCCCATGAGCCGATTCTTCGGAGAGATCCGCCAGGTGGCCTACCTGGTCCCCGACATCGAGGCCGCGATGGGCCACTGGTCGCGCGTGCTCGGCGTGGGCCCGTGGTTCTACAACCCCAAGGTGCCGATCCGCAACTACCACTACCGCGGCGAGCGCTACGAGCCGCACAACTCGGTCGCGCTCGCCAATGCCGGGGCCCTGCAGATCGAGCTGCTGCAGACCCGCAATGACGTGCCCTCGATGTACCGCGACTTCCAGCGCGCCGGACACCAGGGCGTGCAGCACGTGGCCTACTGGACCGAGGACTTCGACGCCGATCTCGCGCGCGCGCAGGCGGCGGGCTTCACCGTCTGCATGGGCGGCGAGGTGGGCGAGCGGGGCCGCTTCGTCTACTTCGAGGACCGCACCGCGGGCGGGTCCGCGCTGCCGGGCACGACGATCGAGCTGTCCGAAGTCGCCGGGCCCAAGGGCCGCATGTTCAGGATGATCCGCGAGGCCAGCGAGAACTGGGATGGCCGCGACCCGGTGCGGCCCTTCCCGGACCTGAGCAAGCTGTGACGACGCTGCAGGCCACCTACCTGATCGAGACCCCGCTGGCGCCGGAGCAGGTCGCCGAGGTGCTGGCGGGCGAGCAGAGCAGCGGCACCTTCGTGCGCGTGGCCGGCGAGAGCGACGCTTTGCGCGCGCGCAGCCGCGCCCGCGTGGAGCGCATCGAGGAGCTGGAAGCGCTGGCCGCCCCGAGCCTCGCGAGCGAGTGGCTGCAGCGCCAAGGAGGCGGCGGACCGTACCGGCGTGCGCGCGTGACGGTCTCGTTCCCGCTCGCCAACATCGGCGACAACCTGCCCACACTCGCGGCGACCGTCGCGGGCAACCTGTACGATCTGGGCGAAAGCACCGGCGTGCGGCTGGAGCGGCTGGTGGTGCCCAGCGAATTCCGCGGCCGCTTCGAGCGCCCGCGCCATGGCGTGGACGGCACGCGGCGAGCGGCCGGCGTGGCTGAAGGGCCGCTGGTCGGCACCATCATCAAGCCCAACGTGGGGCTGAGTGCGCAGGAGACCGGCGAGCTGGTCGGCCAGCTGTGCGAGGCCGGCATCGACTTCATCAAGGACGACGAGGTCTGCGCCAACCCGGAGCATGCGCCCGTCGCCGACCGCATTCGCGCGGTGATGCAGCGCGTGCGCCGCTTTCAGGACGGCAGCGGCAAGGCGGTGGTGGTGGCCTTCAACATCAGCGACGAACACGACGCCATGCTGCGCCATGCCGAGCTGATTGCGCGCGAGGGCGGCCACTGCGCGATGGTCAGCCTCAACTGGTGCGGCTTTTCCTCGGTGCAGGCGCTGCGCCGGCGCAGCGACCTCATCATCCATGGCCATCGCAACGGCTTCGGCATGTTCTCGCGCCATCCGGCGCTCGGCATGGATTTCCAGCCCTACCAGCTGATGTGGCGGCTGGCGGGCGTGGACCACATGCACGTCCACGGGCTGGAGGGCAAGTTCTCGCAGGCGCACGCCGAGGTGGTCGCGAGCGCACGCGACTGCCTCACCCCGCTGGCCGATCCCGCGGACGCCGGCGACCGCGTGGTGCCGGCGTTCTCCTCCGGCCAATGGGCCGGCACCGTGCCGGCGACGCTGCGGGCGGTGCCCAGTGGCGACCTGCTGTTCATGGCGGGCGGCGGGATCCTGGCGCATCCCGGCGGGCCCGCCGCGGGCGTGCGGAGCATCCGGCACGCCTGGGCCGCCTGCCGCGCCGGCGAGAGCCTCGAGCGGGCCGCGCAGCGCCACCCGGAACTGCGGGACGCCCTGCAGTTCTTCGGCGGCCGCCATGGCTGACGCGCCGCTGCGTTACGCGTACTACGGCGACGACTTCACGGGCGCCACCGACACGCTGGCGACACTCGCGCAGGCGGGGCTGCGCAGCGTGCTGTTCCTCGGCGTGCCCGGCGAGCGCGAACTGGCCGCAGCCGGGCCGCTCGATGCGCTCGGCATTGCCGGGGTGGCCCGCTCGCTCGCCCCCGCGGACATGCGCGCGGAACTGCAGCCGGTGGCGGACTTCTTTGCTTCCTTGCCGGCGCCGCTGCTGCACTACAAGTGCTGCTCCACGTTCGACAGCGCGCCCGGCGTCGGCAACCTGTACACGGCGGCTTCCATGCTGCGCCGGCTGACGCCCGGCCAGCCGTTGTTGCCCATCGTCGGCGGCCAGCCTTCGCTGGGCCGCTACTGCGCGTTCGGGCAGTTGTTCGCGGCGGCCGGCGAGGGCGGGGAGGTGCTGCGCATCGATCGCCACCCGACGATGAGCGCGCATCCGGTCACACCGATGCACGAAGCCGACCTGCGCTTGCACCTGGCCGCGCAAGGCTGGGAGAGGCTCGGCCTCGTGGACTGGCGCGCGCTGGATGAAGGCGATGACGTGCTCGCGACGCGCGTTGATGCGGCCACCGGCACAGGAGACGGCGGCGTGCTGTTCGACGTGCTTACCGGCGATCACCTGCGCCGCATCGGCGCCTTGTTGTGGCGACGTGCCGGCACCGGCCGCTTGCTCGCGATCGGCGCGAGCAGCGTCGCGCAGGCGGTCTGCGCGCATTGGCACGAGGAAGGCCTGTTGCGGCCGCGTGCTGCTGCAATGCCGCCGCCGGCACGCGGGCCGGTGCTGTTGCTGGTCGGCAGCCTGTCGCCGGTCACGGTAGGGCAAATCGAGGCAGGCGCTTCGCACTACCACCGGGAGAGCATCGATCCCGCGGCGCTGCTCGCCGATCCCGAGCTGCTGGAGCGCTGGGCGCAGCAGTGCGCTGGCCAGCTGAATGCCGGCCGCCCGGTGCTCGCGGCCACGCTGCGCACCAGCGCGGGCCAGCCCGCGGCGCGCGAGGTGGCACAGTTGTGCGGACGCCTGCTCGCGCGCGTGCTGGCACTCGCACCGGCCGTGCGGCGTGTCGGCATCGCCGGCGGCGACAGTTCCAGCCATGCGGTGCGCGCACTCGGCCTGTGGGGCATGAGCCACCTGGGCCAGCTCGCGCCGGGCGTGCCGCTCGTGCGCGCGCATGCGCAGGACGCGCGTCTCGATGGGCTGGAGCTGATGCTCAAGGGCGGGCAAATGGGGCCGCCGGACCTCTTCACGCGCCTGGTGCGCTGACAGGGCGCTGCGCAATCTTCGGGGGGAGTGTTGGGCTGTCTCCGGGCCCGGCGCCATGGTCGACTACGGTGCTGGGCGACTCAGGGCTGAGATTCCATCGCGGCTTTGCAGGGGGAGCGCATCGACGTCGTACTGGAACAGCCACTCGTAGCGGTCCGCCACCCTGGACTCGCTCCATTCACGATCCACATACGCTTGCGCACCCTCGGCATGGGCCAGCTCGGGATTGTGGAACCGCCGCGCGTTTTCGTTGGAGCCCCGCACCACCCGCGTGGTTCGCTCGATGCGCAGGGATTCGTAGAGGGCGAGACGGCTATGGATGTCCGCATCCGGCTGGGCCAGGCAGCGCGCGAGCACGTAGCCATCTTCGATGGCCATCGCGGCGCCTTGCGCAAGAAAGGGGAGCGTCGGGTGGCACGCATCCCCGAGCAGCGCGATGCGGCCGCGGACCCAGGAGCTCATGGGCTCGCGCACCATCAGCGCCCATTTGTACGGTACGTCGATCGCATGGATGAGGGTCTGGACGTCACCGTGCCACCCCGCGAAATCCCGCAGGCACTCGGCGCGGTCGCCGCGCGCGGACCAGGATTCCACCTCCCAGCCTTTGCTCTCCACGCATCCGACGAAGTTGATCAGGGTGTCGCCCCGCAGAGGGTAGTGCACGACGTGCGCGCCGGGGCCGACCCAGTTGCAGCCGTACGGTTCTCGAAGGTGCCCGGGCAGCCGCTGTGCGTCGATCACGCCGCGCCACGCCACGATGCCGGAGTAATCCGGGTCGTCCGCGCCGAAATGCTGCCGACGAATGGAGGAGTGCACGCCGTCGCTCGCGATCAGTACGTCGCCCTCGAACACTTCGCCTGACGCCGTGAGCACCCGCACGGCGCTTTCAGTCTGGTGCGATTCCTGCACCCGCCGCCCGAGCTGCAGCGCCTGCGGGGCGGCGGCCTGGACCGCCTTCGCGAGCACGTCGTGAAGGTCGGCGCGATGGATCGTGATGTACGGTGCCCCCCACCGTTCACGCGAAACCGCGCTGAAGTCGAAAAGGCGCCAGCTCTGGCCGGTGTTCCAGAGGCGGATGCGCTTGCCCTTCGGCTCGGAGGCCATCGCCATCAGCTCGTCCTCGAGGCCCAGGCGGAACAGGGCGCGCGTCGCATTGGCGCTCAGCTGCAGCCCCGCGCCGACCTCGCGCAACTGCGCAGCCTGCTCGAGGACGACGACGTCCATGCCCCTTCGAAGCAGGGCCAGCGCCGCACTGAGGCCGCCGATGCCTGCGCCTGCCACGATGATCTTCATGGGTTTCCTTCGAGGCGCCGATCGGCTCGGCGCACGCAGCTAGCGGACGATCGTGTTCCTGCGCTGCCGGATCGAGGTCTTCACGGCGGCGGTCGAGCCCGGGTCGTATTCGTTGACGTAGGGGATCTTCGCTGTCGTCCTCGCGAGGAGGTCCACCAGCACGTCCACTTCGTCCTCCGACAGGTCCGAAAGCAGCCGACGCTCCCGCTCCAGCGCCACCTGGATGACCTGGTCGTGCAGTTCGTAGCCCAGAGGAGTCAAGGACAGCTTCTTGCGACGTGCGTTGTGCTCGTCATCCTCGACGGCGAGATAGCCCTTCTCCTCGAGCCGGCGCGATTCGCGGCTGACCGCGCCCTTGTCGAGCCCGATCACCTGCGTGATCCGCGCGGGCGGTATGCCCGGCTCGATCGCGAGCATGGCCATGATCCGCCACTCGATGATCCCGATGCCGAACCGCTTCAGGTACAGCCGCGAGGCGCCCGTCGCGAGCTTGTTCGCGAGCACCGTGAAGAAGTAGGTGACATAGTAGGAAAGATTGAGTACCTCTCTCTTCGCCTTCTTCTTCTTCGGGGTGGTCTCCGGGCGCCTTATCGCCGGCCTGGGCATGTCTGATTCCCTGTCGATCGCGTGGACAGTGAGTAACTTTACAGGCAGTCGATCGTCGAGATCGCTCATGTCGTGGCCGCGAACTGCGCGATGTCATCCGCCAGCAGCGCCGGAACGTCGTACCCCGGGAAATGCCCGGCGCCGGGAACATCGGTCCATCGCACGACGTTGTAGGCTTTTTCCAGCAGGCTGCGCGGTGGCGGCACGAAGACCGGATCGCGAGTCGCCGCGAACGCCACGGGCACCTCGACGCGCTTGCCCCCGGGATAGCCCGGGGCTCCTTCCGTCGCCAGGCCGCGATAGATCCACATCGAGGTCGCCACGCTGCCGGTGACCAGGTACAGCATCGCATTGCGGATCAGGAGATCCGCACGTTCCGGTGTCTGGTAAAGCCTGCTCTTGTCCCCCGCAGCCGGATCGCCCCAGGCAGCGAACTTCTCGAGCATCCACGCCAGCAGCCCCACCGGGTTGTCGGACAGTGCGTAGCCGGCGGTCAGGGGACGCGAGGTCTGCAGACGGAAGTACGCGCCGTCGTCCTCGAACCGCTCGCGGAAACCGGCCAGCCATTTCTGTTCGTCCGGGGCACTGGCCGCGCCCGCGATGAACCGAGGACTCGCCATGGTCATGTGAACGCCGGCGCAGGCTTCAGGATGGTCGAATCCAAGCCATGCCGAAATGATCGAGCCCCAGTCTGCTCCATGGGCGTAGTACCGCGGATAGCCGAGCACCTTCGTCAGCAGGTCGTGGACGAGGGCTGCCATGGCCCGCGGACCCATCAGCTTCTCCGGAGCGCCGGACCAGCCGACGCCGGGCAGCGAGACGACGACGGCGTCGCGCCCGCCGGGGCCTTCGGACAGGCGAGTGGCCACGTCGAGGTATTCGAAGATGCTGCCAGGCCAGCCATGCAGGAGAACGACAGGCGGCAAGTCATTGCGAGCACTCGCACGGTGGTGGATGAAGTGCAGGTCGATGCCAGCGAGCCGCGCGAGGAAGTTCGGATGCGCATTCAGCTTCTGCTCCTCGGCGCGCCAGTCGAAGCGGCTGGTCCAGTGCGCGACGATCGCCTGGAGCGTCGCCGGATCGGCACCCGACTCCCAGCTGGCGCCGGCAGGAACCTTGGGCCATTCGAATTCGGCGACGCGCCGTTCGATGCGCGCAAGGACCTTCTGATCGGCGCGCGGCGTGAAGGGCGTGGCCCCGGTAGCCTGGTTGGGCGGGCTCATGGTCATCACCCCGCGCGCTTGACCGCGGGGCGCGCGGCCACCGCCTTGAGCCACCGGTCGATGGCGGGGGTCTCGCCCAGCTTGCCTCCGGAGAGGTCCCGCACGCGCCCCAGCCAGCCGGCCGTGGAGCAGAAGGACGGGATGTCCGCGATCGAGTAGTCGCCGCAGATGTACTCCCGCTCCTTCAGACGGCGCTCGAGCACGTTGAACAGCCGGACGGCTTCGGTCGTGAATCGCTCCACGGTTCCCGGCACCTGTTGCGCCAGGTCGGCATAGTGATGCAGCTGGGGCAACGTGCCGCCGATGCCGCCCGTGCCCCAGACCAGCCACGCGATCGCGTCGATGCGGCCGGCGCCAGAAGCGGGCAGGAGCCGCCCGCTCTTCTCGGCCAGGTAGATCAGGATCGCCGCCGTTTCGAACACCGGGACGTCCCCGGAAGCCGTGTGGTCGACGATGGCAGGCACCTTGTTGTTCGGCGAGATGCGCAGGTAGGCGGGATCGAACTGCTCGCCCTTGGTGATGTCCACCGTGCGAGTCTCATAGGCTTCACCCGACTCTTCCAGCATGATCCGCGCCTTGCGGTGGTTCGGCCCCGGGTACGTGTAGAACGTGATCATCCGGCTCTCTCCCTCAGGCGGCGACGGTCTTGGAGTCGATCAGCTCGATCTTGTAGCCGTCCGGGTCCTGCAGGAACGCCAGATGCAGCGTGTCGTTCTTCATCGGGCCCGGATCACGGATGATCTTCGCGCCCTTTTCCTTCAGGTCCGCGCAGGTGGCGTAGATGTCGTCGACCGCGATGGCGATGTGGCCGTAGCCCGTGCCGACCTCATACGGCTTGTCCTGGTCCCAGTTGTGGGTCAGTTCGATGACGGCGTTGTTGATCTCCGGGCCGTAGCCCACGAAGGCGAGCGAGAAGCGCCCTTCGGGATAGTCCTTGCGACGCAGCACCTTCATGCCTAGCAAGCGGGTGTAGAAGTCAAGGGATGCTTCCATGTCCCGGACACGGATCATCGTGTGCATGACACGGTGGTTGGCTTGATGCTTGGTGGTCATTTCGGTCTTCGGCTAATAGTGGGAAAGAGGTTGGCCGGCGCCGATTGCCTGCGGCGCCGGCAACGGGCCGGCTCAGCTCGCGGCGGCCGTGGCCTCGGGGATGGCAGCCTTCTCCTGGGCGCCTGCGGCCTTCTCGGAAGGGGCACTCTCGTGCTGCGCGCGCTCCCGGTCGGCCATGCGCTGGACGATCCTGCGCAGGTGGATGCGCGAGACGTCCGACACGATGTCGATGAGGCCCTTCTCGCCGAGCTCGGCGATGCGCTCCTGCTGCCCTTCGCAGATCAGCTTGTCCTCCAGGAACGCCTTGGAGATGTGTTCCATCAGTTCCTTGGTCGCGACCGGATCGTCCTGGCGATAGCCGTTCGCGGGCGCGTAAAAGTAGAAGCAGCTCGATTCCGTCTCGGGCGTGAGCCCGTGGAAGATGCGCAGCGAGAAGCCGCCGGAGCGGTTGCCGTGCTCGCGCGCACCGGTCCCGGCGTCGACGGCTCCGCTCCACTGCAGCACGTTGCTGGGCGCGACGAACTCGAATTCCTGCCAGCGATCAACGCGTCCCTTGAACGGCACGGCCGCCAGGTACGTGGGGGGAGGAACCGAGTTGAGCATCCAGCGCACGTAGCTCAGGCTGTCTTCCGTCTTGTTGACGTCCATCAGCGCCTCCACGTGCGTGCGCGGATTCCCGCCGATGGTCGAACCATGCACGTAACCCAGGTGAGTCAGGTCCATCAGGTTGTCCACCATCAGCAGGTAGTTCGCCTTGATGTGATAGAAGCCCTGCTCGTGCGGCCAGTTGGCGTGGTCGTCGTTGAAGGGGTAGTCGACGATCTTCGACTCGTCGGCCAGTTCGGGCGCTCCCATCCAGATCCAGACGAACTCGTTCTTCTCGACCACCGGATAGGCGCGGACCTTCGCTCGCGTCGGGATCTTTTCCTGCCCGGGGATGTGGACACACCGGCCACTGCAGTCGTGCACCACCCCGTGGTAGCCGCATTGCAGCCCGCTCTCCACGACAACGCCCATCGACAGGGGCGCTGCACGGTGGCAGCACCTGTCCTCGAGGGCGGCGACCTTCCCCGTGGCGTGGTCGCGGAAGAACACGATGGGTTGGTTGCAGATGCGGCGCCCCATCGGCTTTTCGCGAATTTCGCTGCCCCAGGCGGCGATGTACCACGTGTTCAGAATAAACATGATTCGTTCCTTTCGACTGCTGGGTGGGATCAGGAGCCCTTGCTGTGCTTGGCGATCAGGGCCTTCGCGGCGTCGAGCAACTTCTTGCCGTCGTGCCCGCGCTTGTTCATGTCGGCCACCCACTCTTCTTCGACGCTCGCGGACAGCTTCGTGAATTCGGCCGCGTCGGCAGCCGTCACCGTGTAGATGGTGTTGCCGCGATCCACGGCCGCCTTGCGGCCGATGACATCGCTGTCCTGCGTGGTCTTGCCGAACAACGCCGATGTGGCAATGCCTGAATTGGCATCGATCACCTTCTTCAGGTCGGGCGGCATGGAGTCGTACTTGGCCTGGTTCATCGCCATGACGAACGTGCCGGTGTACAGGGCGGGCGCATTGCGCGGGAACTCCGTCGAGAACTTGGTCAATTCGTGCACCCTGATCGAGGGCACCACGTCCCAGGGCGTCGCCAGACCGTCGATCGTGCCCTTGGACAGTGCGTCGGGGATGGCCGGGAGCGGCATGCCCACCGGGACGGCGCCGTAAGCGCTCAGCAGCTTGGTGACCTGGCGCGTCGGCGCGCGCATCTTCATGCCCCTCAGGTCGGCGTGGGTCTTGATCTGCTTGGTCGAATGGAACACGCCAGGTCCGTGCACGTGAAGCGCCAGCACCTTCGTGTCCTTGAACTCGTCAGGCGCATGGGTATGGATGAACTCCCAGAACGCGCGCGAGGTGGCTACCGCCTCCGTCATCATGAAGGGCAGCTCGAATGCTTCCGAGCGGACGAAGCGGCCGGCGGTGTAGCCGGGGAGCGTCCACACCAGGTCGACGACGCCGTCCCGCACCTGGTCGTACAGCTGCGGCGGCGTGCCGCCGAGCTGCATGGCCGGGTAGCCCTGGAACTTGATCAGTCCGCCCGAATCCTTCTCGACCTTCTCCATCCAGGGCTTGAGCATGATCGTCCAGATGTTGGACGTGGGTGCCATGAAGGTATGGAACTTGAGGATCACCGGCTGCTGGGCAAAGCTGCCCAGCACGGGGGCGCCGAGCGCGACGGCTGCGCCGGTCTTGAGGAAGCTGCGTCGTTGGTACATGGAGTCTCCTTTGAATGGACGGGCGTCGGACGGATCGGGATCAGGACAGGCGGGCGTCAAGCCGCAGCGAGATCGCCGGGAGCACGAACAGCAACGTCGTCCTGATGACGTCGCCGGTGGGGAAGGGCATGACGCTCCGGTAGCTCTGCGTGATCGGCACGTCCTTCGATGGCGCGTCACGCAAACGGTCGGGCCTGCGCGAGCGGGCCTGTTGCGGCCGATGAGGTTGCTGCAAGTGACGCGTTGGCGATACCCCTGCAGGGACCGCGGGCAGCCGCCCCAGCGAATCGATGGTGCTCACGGGCGACCTCCGATGTGGACCTGCCTCAATGTTGATACGCCAACGTTGCAGTAGCAACATCGAGATTGCCCTCTTGACAATCGCGCATGCCGCTCGTCGACGGCGTGAGCCCTTCCGTAGGGCCGGTGTGGACTCGAAGGAGGCGGCGCGTACGTCCGTTTTGGTCGAAAGCGGATGTGACCGGCGGATTGACACTCCGCCGGCTCAAGGGCTCCATTTCACTTCGAGCAGCTCGGACGGCTGATCCGGGTCATCCGCGTCCGTGACCATCCAGAGGCGCCCGTCACCGGCCAGCGCGACGCCCTCGACCTTGGGCGCTCCCGCCAGCTGTTCGCACGCGCGGACTTGCCCCGCCGCGTCCATCCACCCCACGACCGACGCCAGGCATGCGCCATCGCGGTAGGCGTCCGCCGTATCCTCCGCGACCGCCGTGAACACGCATCCAGAGCGTGACCAGCCGGCTGCGTCGGTTATTCCGAACGGGACGCGGTCGTGACTGCCAAGCGAAAACTGCTGAACAGCAATCGGTCGAAGTTGTGCGGTGCACCCGCGCAACCACGCGCGCGTTTGCCGGCGTCGTACGTCAACCGGCTGTTGAGGCTCCGACCGCGATTCGCGCGCTGAAACACGTGGACATGCACTCCGTCGACGTAGCCCGCTTCGAGATTGGGTTCGTCGAAATAGTCGCTTAGGGGTGCGTAGAAACCTGCCGCAGAGACTTCCATTGCGGCGGCGGCCACCTCACCATCCGGATGCAGCTCCACGGCAAAGGCGCGCTCGCGTTGCGGACGGGAGCCGGAGCCGAGCAGTGTCAGCAGATCTCGTCCGCCGGTCAGGACCGCGGGCACGTGAAGCAACACCTCGACGTCAAGTCGCACTCGGCGAGGAACGAGCATCCGGCATTGTGATGCTTCAGTCCAGGAGCAGCCCAGCTGAGGATGGCGCGCGATGAAAGCCGCCTCCGCGCAGTCTTCCTCTCAGGCAAGCGCGGTCGCCTCGATCTCCAGCTGAAAGCCGTAGTGCAGCTTGGGCACGGGCACTACGATGCGCGCCGGGCGCGCGTCGCCACACCAGTCGGCGTAGAGGGCGTTGAATGCCGGCCATTGGTCGATGTCGGTGACGTACACGCGCACCTGCAGCAGCTTGTCCACGGAGCTGCCCGCGGCGTGCAGCGCCGCCCTGACGTTGGCTAGCACCTGGCGGGCCTGCTCCTCGAACGAAGCATCGTTCAGGAGCTGGCCATCCGCGGTCACAGGCAGCTCGCCGGCGACGAACACCAGGCCGGCCGCCCGTACGGCATGGCTGTAGTGGCCGCGTGGGGCGGCAAGATCGGCCGGGACCGCAGGAATCGTGATGTCCGGATGGGGCAAGGCAGCTCCTTCTTCTCAAGCTTGGACGACGGTGCGTCATCGCTGCGCAGATTGGCTACGATGCTACTTCTTCGAGCAGTTTCCCCGGCGGCGCATGCTTGGCATTTCGCATCCCGATGACCTTGAGTGGCAATACAACCCCCGCAAGGCGGTTCCCGACGTTGAAGAATTCGCACGTCGCACAGCCGCGCTAAGCGCCGGCACTCGCCAGCGTCGCCCGGAGGCCCGCCTCGATCTGCGCTACGGGGCAGGCAAGCTCGCCACCTTGGATGTCTTTCCAGCACCTGCGGCCGGTGCGCCGGTCCATGTGTTCCTGCACGGCGGCTACTGGCGCGGCCGCGACAAGAGCGACTACAGCTACGTTGCGGACGCACTGGTGCCGCTGGGCTTGACGACCGTCGTCATGAACTACGACCTGTGCCCGGCGGTGGAACTGCCGGCGATCGTGCGCCAGGTGCGCGATGGCTTGCAGTGGATCCACGCCCATGCGCGGGACTGGGGCGGCGACCCGGCGGCGATCACCGCTTCGGGCCATTCGGCCGGCGCTCACCTGATCGCCGCGGCCTTGCCCAGCGCCGGCGATGCACCCGCCGCCTGGGCGCCACGCGCGGCCGTCCTGGTGAGCGGCATCTACGAACTGGAGCCCGTGCTCTCCGTCAGCGTGAACCAGGAGATCCGGCTGCGAGCGGAGCAGGTCGACGAGTTGAGCCCGATGCGCCATCCGCCTACGCCGGCTGTGCCGCTCGTGCTGGTAGCAGGCGGCGCCGAGCCGAGTTCCTGGGTGAAGCAGTCGCACGACTTCGCGAAGATCTGCACGGCCGGCGGCGGCAGCGCCATCTACGTCGAAATGCCTGGAGCGCACCACTACTCGATCATGAACGCGCTCGAACACGCCCACGCTCCGCTGGCGCGCCTGATTGCCGCTTACGCGCAGGCATACACCTGAACCGCCTTCCACTGCCGAACTGGAGATCGCTGTGACCCACGACAAGCCATCCCTGCGCCGTCGCAAGCTGCTGGCCGCGGCCCCCGCCTTGGCCCTCGCTGGTATCGCCGCGCCCGCGGCTTTCGGCCAAGGCGGCTACCCCAGCAAGCCGATTCGGCTGGTGATTCCCTTTGCCCCCGGCGGCGTCACCGATACCAGCGGCCGTGCAATCGCCGAAGCCCTAAGCAAGCGGTTGGGCCAGCAGGTGGTACCAGACAACCGCCCCGGCGCGTCCGGCAACATCGGCAGCCAGCAGGTAGCCACGGCCGAGCCCGACGGCCATACGCTCCTGGTGGTGCTGGACGGGACCTTCGTTATCAATCCGCATGTCTACGAGAAGGTGGGCTTCGATCCGATGCGCGACTTCGCACCGGTGGGCAAGATCGGCGACTCCACCATCATCCTCGTCGCGAATCCGGGCTTGAAGGCGCGCTCACTGCAGGAGGTGATCGCTGTTTCGAAGTCGCAGGCGGGCGGCCTGGCCTACGGCACCTCGGGAAACGGCAGCATCACCCACATCGCAGGCGAACTTCTGAAGCAGCGCACCGGCGCCAACCTCACCCACGTTCCGTACAAGGGCGGCGGTCCGGCCGTGGCGGACGTGCTGGCAGGCCACATTCCGCTTGCTTTCGCCTCGGCGGCGTCGATCCACGGCCATCTCAAGGCGGGAAAGCTGGTGCCCATCGGCGTACCGAGCGGGAAGCGCTCGCCCCAGTATCCCGACATCCCGACCTTCGTCGAAGGCGGCGTTCCCCGGTTCGACCTCAATTCCTGGGTGGGCATCGTGGCCCCTGCGAAGACTCCCAAGCCCATCCTGGACCGCCTGAACAGTGAGCTGAATGCAGCCCTCAACGATCCTGCCGTTCGAGAGAAGCTGGCGGGCTCGGGCATTGGTGCGGCGCCAGGCACGGCAGAAAGCTTCGCAAACGTGATCCGCACCGAACTCGCAACCTACGGCTCGGTCATAAAGGCCGCGGGGATCAAGCTCGAATAGAGCGCCGGCGCCGTGTCAGGCGCGTTAGCCCGCTTGCTCCCGGTTCGCCCGGGCAATGAGCAGCTTCACCTATGAAAAAGCCGCCCGCAGGCGGCTGTGAGTCTTCCTTTTTCAGGCGCTCAGTTGGTGGGACCGCCGTTGGCAGTGCCGGGACATGTTTGGATTCCTTGCGGGTGGTCCTCGGTCCGGGTCAGCCCGGGATGGGGCTGCTGCTCGGTCCAAATGCTTTCGCCGGGGTGACACGTCGTGCGCCGCGTTGCCGACGTCGTGCGGATCGGGTCTCGACTTCCATGACGAAGACCACCGGCCCATGGTGCGCCTTCGGTCCGCGCATGCTGGAAGATGTTTGGCAACTCTTTGTGCCGAGCCGGCACTCCGTTATGCCGCGCGCACACTGCAGATCGGGCACGCGGCGCGAGTTGACTTGCAAGCCATCCGTCGCTGCGGCTTGCATCTGGCTGGGGTGAGATGGAAAAAAGCCCCTGACCCGCAGGCCAGAGGCTCTTGTCCACTCCCCCCTCAGCCCAAATCGCGCCGGGGATCCTCCAAGGCTTCCGACGCGCCGTCCCGAATTATTCCTGCCGCATCATGCGCCCTGCTCGCAATCCAGGACTCCCGATGCAGAACTATTTGTCCGCCTCAGTTTGCTTCCAGCAACGGCCGGCCCTCGAGCCTCCACATCTGTATCGAAGAAGCGCCTGAACTGCTGCATCTTGGCTATGCCGCCATGCGTCCTCTGGGCGGCGATACCTGCCAGATCAGAGCACGTGGGAGTCGCTCTGTCAGAAGACGATCCGTGCTGCCATTGAGCATGCAAAAGTCGGGGCGGCCGCTCAGGAGCCCGGCTGCAGCGAAGCGACGAAACCCTGCAGGAACTGCTGCAGCTGCGCCTTCATCTTTTCATCCACCATCTCGCCGGATTCATTGAACACCTGCCCAGCGCGCGAGACCTGCAGGCGCCCACCGAACCAGGGCCGCGTGCCCAGTGTGCGAAGTACGGGCAGCCACGCGTTCTGCGCGAGGACGGTGCCGAAGCCGCCCGGCGACGCGCCGATGACCGCAACGGACCGGTTGCCGAACACCCGCGCAATGTCCGTGTTGGGTCGACTCAGCCAATCGATCCCGTTCTTCAGCACGCCCGGGACGCCGTTGTTGTATTCGGGCGTCGCCAGCAACAAGGCATCGCAGTCGACGATCCGCTCCTTCAGCCTCTGCACGGCCGCTGGGATGCCGTCGCGCGCTTCGGCGTCGCCGTCGTAGAGCGGGATGCCGTGCAGCGTGGCGATCTCCAGCGTCGAGCCCGCCGGCATCAGGCCTGCCGCGGCGCGCAGCAGCGCGGTGTTGTACGAGCCGGAGCGCAGGCTGCCGGAGAGTCCGAGGATCGTGGTCATGGAGGTTCCTTCCGGAGCGTTCCCGACGATGATGAGCGGGTCATGGGGTGCTCCGGGCAGGGAAACGATACGCCGCGTCCATCGGCTGAGCTACCCGCGTCGCCACTATCCGCAGGCCCACAACAGGCCAGCGACGTCTGCTTGGGATTCGTCAGCGGACATCGGCGAGATCTGCAGATTTGTCGAACATGCGTGTCCGCCTGCGGTTCATGAGCGACCGCGACATTGGGAAGCCGCCGTCATGTCGTGTAGTCGCCGCTCGCCTCGGGCTGGAACAGCACCTGCAGGACACGTGCGGTCCGATCTTCACCCACTGGTGTTCGCCACCGGGCAATGTCACCCACTTCGAGGCCGAGCAGGCTCGCACCCAATGGCGAGAGCACCGAGATGAAGCCCCGGGCCGGCTCCGCGTCAGCTGGGTAGCACAACGTGACCTTGAAGGGTGCGCTCGGCGGCTCGCCCTGCAGAAGCACTTGTGTGTACATCGTGATCACTGAAGCCGGTATGGCAGGCGACGGCACGAGATAGCTGTCGTCCAGCAGTGACTGGACCGATTGGCTTGCGCCAGGTTCCAGCCGAGCGGCCATGCGCGTGAGCCGCACATGGTCAAGTTTCGTGAGCATGCGCTCGGAGGTCTGGATCTCCATCATCAACTCCTTGAGAAAACAAGGCGCAAACGACGCTCACTGCGCCGGGAGGCGTGCGAAATCGGGCAAGAGCCAGGACGCGGTCGGCGCGCGCGGCTGCATGGGCAGGACCAGCACGTCCGCGGCCGCCGAGCGCAGGACGCGCTGCGCGACACCCCCGCGCAGCGCGTCCACCAGCGCATGACGAGGCCGCTTGCCGACGACCAGCAGGTCGGCGCCGGTCGCGAGCTGCTGCTCGACCACCGCCTGCTCGGCGTTGCCGAACGCGATGGCCGGCTCCGCGTCGTCGCGGCCTCCGGCAGAGGCGATCAGGTCGGCCAGCACGCCGCGCGCGCGGAGGGCGTCGCGCTCGCGTTGTGAGTGGATGACGCGCTCGGGCACGTCGGCCAGCCGCATGGTTTCCTCGTGCGAGGTGTCGAGCACGTGCAGCACCTTCATGCAGGGGTCGCGCGACAGGGCGCGCGCCGCTGCGATCAACGAACACGCGTCGAGGTCCAGTTCCACCGCCGCGAGCACGCGCCGGTAACTCATCTGCGCGGGCGTGCGTGCAAGCAGCACGGGCCGCCGTGCCCGACGCAGCATGCGCAGCACCGGCGAACCGGGCGGCCAGGGTCCGCGGCGGGCGGCAGATGGCAGCACGAGGAGCGATGCGTCGCGCGTCGCCTCCACGCCTTCGTGCTCGCGCGTTCCGGCAATGGCTTGCGAGGAGACCTGCAGATCCAGCTTGCCGCGCACTTCCGAAGCAAGTGAATCCGCAGTCGAGGCGGCCTCGGCGAGGTCGGCGTGCAGGGGGTGCAGGACGATGAGGTGCAACGGCAGGCCGCGGTCGCGCGCGACCAGTGCGCCACGCCAGGCGGCGTTTGCGGCTTCAGGCGAGCCGTCGACGAAGACGGCGATGTGCCTCGTGCCGGCGGTGGCGCGCTGCTGCGCCGGCGCGCGGCGGGCGACCGGCACTTCGACGGAATTGCGGGCGACCATGCGCCCCGCAGAGGTGATGGGAATCAAGGGAGCACTCCTGAGAACAGGCTGCGCACGGCGTGCGCGCAGCACATATCGCGCGGGTGGCGGCCCGGCGATTCAGGTATGCGCTCTCTGGGGGAGGGGTTGAATCGCCGGGCTCAGGAAAGTGCTTCCGTCCGCGACTGCGTGGCGCGGATCGGTGCTGAGCGGGGCAAGATCTTGTTCACGAGGTAAGTTTAATGACGTAGCGGATTCGCTTCAGACATTCGAGAAATGACCGCTCAATCTCTGCCAGATTAGGGGCCGCCGCGGGGCGTTTCGGTGGAAGCGCTTGGGGCACGGTGGCACCTATACCCATGCCGTCACCGCAGCAGCGGCGGCCAGGATGGCTCCCGTCGCGGCGACTACCGCGACGTCCTCGCGACGATCGCCGCTGAGATGGCCAAAGCACGCAGCCCAGATACAGGACGCGCCCAATGCGCTCAGAAGCAGGGCGAGGTCGACTTGGCTCATGACGCCTCCTTTCTTGAGTACGCGAACGGCGAAGAAGAATCCGGACCACAAGAGATTTCGGCGGACTGCTTGATCGACGCAGTCGGGCTCTTCACATCTCGCGCCAAGCTGGCAGCTCCGGTTCGTCTAAGAGGGGGAAAGCGCGCTCGTGCCGTTCGGCGAGCAGCACGGCGCGCGCCGAAAGTTGAGTGGCTGTGCCAGTCGCTGCCGTGCGCTGGCTTAGTGGTCGCGCGTGCGCGATTTCAAAGCGGCTGGCTACGGCACGATGCTGCGGGGGAGAGCCCGGCGATCAGAGCAAGCTGCTGGATCGCCGGGCAGCAAGATGTGCTGTCGGCCGGCGGTGCTGCGTGGCACCACCCGTACGGGTCCACGAGTGCCACGGCGTCGCAAGCCACCGAGACGCGGTGTGCAGGGCCGGGACGTGGAGGAGGAGCGTGTTCACGTCGGCAGTGTAGTCCTTGCGAAGCGGCCGGGCGCTGAACTGGCAAGGGTTTGCGGGGCATTCATGCGCTGCTTGATGCTTGCGCGCAGTTCGTAGACTCGTGCGCGTGAACAGCGACACCGGGGGTGGGGCGTCTCACGGACGCGCGCAGATTCCTACGCCCGGCGACCGTCACCTTCCCTAAGCGCTATCCATCGACCGCCCGGCAGAGACCCAGCGCGGTTGCGAGCCACACGGCGGCGAAGACACGCATCTCTTGGAATCGATTGTCTTGGTTTTCGGGATAGTCAGTTCCGTTTCAGCTGGTTTATCTGCGCAGGTGGAACATTTAAAGTTCTCCCATCGACAACGAGATGTCGATCCAGAACCACTCGATTCATCCCAAAGGAAATCCATCATGAACCGCAAATCCCTCATCGCCCTTGCCTTCGCCGCTTCCGCCACGGCTGCGTTCGCCGACGACATCACCATCGATCCGCACACGTTCGTCTCCACCGCGAGCCGGGCCGAGATCCAGGCCGAGCTCGCCGCCTTCGAAGCGTCCGGCCGCGACCCCTGGGCCCGCCAGTACAACCCGCTGGCCGACTTCGAGAGCCAACGCAGCCGCGAGGAGGTGAAGGCCGAGTACGTGCAGGCACGCGACCGCGTCGCTGCGTTCACCGGCGAGGACAGCGGCTCCGCCTACCTGGCCGGCCAGCCGGACGCCGTCTCGGCCACTACGGTGGCCGGCGACGCGCGCAACCCCAGCTGAGCGCCGACCTCGGCAAGCGAGGCCGCGATGGCCCGCTTGCCCCTGGGCGCATGCCCAATCACTCAAGGAGATCCAGCAATGGCGAAAGTACTCGTCCTCTACCACAGCTTCTACGGCCACATCGAAGCGATGGCCAACGCCGTCGCCGAAGGTGCGCGCCAGGTGGAAGGCACCACGGTTCAGGTCAAGCGCGTGCCGGAGACGATGCCTCAGGACGTGTTCCGCAAGGCGGGCGGCAAGGAGAACCAGGCCGCTGCCGTGGCGCAGCCCGCGGAGCTGGCCGACTACGACGCGATCGTGTTCGGCACGCCCACGCGCTTCGGCAATATGACCGCGCAAATGCGCAACTTCCTGGACCAGACCGGTGGCCTCTGGGCCAGCGGAGCCCTGGTCGGCAAGGTCGGCTCGGTGTTCACCGCCAGCGGCACGCAGCACGGCGGGCAGGAGAGCACCCTCCTGACGTTTCATCCGACGCTGCTGCACCACGGCATGATCGTCGTCGGCCTGCCGTACTCGGAGACGAGGCAGACCGGCCTCGACGAGATCAAGGGCGGCAGCCCCTACGGCGCCTCTACCATCACCGGTGCGCAAGGCGAGCGCATGCCCAGCGAACAGGAATTGGGCATGGCGCAGTTTCAGGGTCGCCACGTCGCGACGATCGCCAGCAAACTGGCGAGCTAGACGCCCCGTCCATTGGGCAACGCTGCCGTCCTGGATCCCCAGCGACGGCAGCCGCGCTCACCCAAAGCCGCACGCAGGACGGCTTCAGGCGGTCTGATTTGAAGCGTGCCGCAACTCCACGTTGGAACCGTGGATGCGCAGCGAACCATCGGCAAGCGCCTCGACCAGGCGCCCATCCTCGAGCCGGTACTCGACGACGCCGGTGGACTCCCAGTGCTCGCCGCCAGGCAGGGCTTGGTTGCGCGCCATTCGGTCGTACGCGCAAACCTTGTGTTCCTGCCGGTCGGTTCCGACCACCTTGAACGACTCGAGGAACTGCAGCTTCAAGTCCATCTTTGACCTCCACAACTCGAACAGCGGATTGCAGGAGAAGTGTCGCCGCACCGCGCGGTCCGCGGACCTTGGCGAAGGAATTCTGGCAACGGATCGCGGGTCTTTGATCCGGCTTGGATCGCCTGGCGATGCACCTCGAAGAGCTCGCTTCCGGATCGCCGCGCACCTCGCGCCTCACGCGTCCCCGTCCACGCGGTGTCACGGTCCCGCGTCCTCGCGATCACCGACTCCAGCCTGGCCGGGGCAGATGTGCTGCTGCTGTGAGCGGCGACATCGCTGACGGAACTCGCCTCTCAGTCCCGCGCTTGCGGCGATGCGCCACTGGCGGGGCCCTGCCTACCTGAAGCCAGGAGATCGCGGCCCTCGGCCGCATCCCGGTACAGGGCTGCGCGAACCAGCATCAGGTACGTCACGGGGGTGGTGACCGCCATGAACACGCCGATCAGAAGGTGGTGAAGGATGAGCCTTCCTTCCATGCCGCTGAAGTGGATGGCGCAGGCGGCCAGCACCAACCCGGTTCCGAGCGTTGCGGCCATCGTCGGCGGATGCACCCGCTCGTAGAAAGTGGGCAGGGTGAGAAGGCCGATGGAGCCGGCCAGCGCGAGCAGGGCGCCGGCGAGGACGAGGATGCCTGCCAGGGTGCTCATTCGATCACCTCTCCACGCAGCAGGAACTTGGCCGCGGCCGCCGTCGAGGCGAAGCCGAGGACGGCAATCACGAATGCGGACTCGAACACGTAAGGGTTGCCGGTGCGCATCCCTTGCGTCAGGACCAGCAGCATCGCCTCCACGTACAGCGTATCCAGGGCGAGAACCCGGTCCTGCGCGCGCGGCCCGAGCGCCAGCCGCACGAAGGCGCACACGATCGCCAGGCCGATCAGGACCTGCGCCGCGAACACCGCGGTTTCGAAGAAGGGGAGGTTCATCCGAATATCTCCATCAGGCGCCGCTCGTAGCGGTCCTTGAACTGCCGTACCCAGGTTTCCTCGTCGGCGAGGTCCAGCACGTGGAGCGTCAGCACGCTGCCGGCTTCGTCATGGCGCGCCCACGACGTTCCCGGAGTCGCGGTGACGATGCAGGCGAGCAGCGCCAGCCCGGCAGGGTCCCGCAGCTCCAGCGGGATCGACAGGAAGCCCGCCACCCGCTCTCGCCCAGGCAGGCCCAGTGCGATGCGCGCAACGGCGATGTTCGAGCGGATGATGTCCAGGAGCACGAGCCAGAGCAGGCCGGCCGCCGGCGCGACGAGCCTGCGGGATCTCCACTTCGCCGGCTGCAGCAGCCTGTACGCCGCGCTTGCGGCCAGGCCGACGACGGCGCCGAGCACGACATGGGCCGGGTCCGTGCTGTCGTTCAGGACCAGCCAGAGCAGCAGAAGGAGCAGCGCGAGGAGGGGGTTGGGCAGCTTCATGGCGCCCGCAGGACCTCCCTGATGTAGGCGTCCGCAGGGTGCAGTGCATCGGCGGCGTTGTGGAGGTAGGCCATCGCCGGCCCGGCGAAGACCGTCAGCGCCAGGCAGGCGGCGATCAGCGCTCCCACGGGGACGATCTCGATGAGGCGCACCCGCGGGACCACGCCGGAACCGCCCCAGAACGCCCGGACGCCGGCGCGTGCCAGCGCGATCACCGAGGCCAGGCCCGAGAGCAGGACGAGGCCCAGGAGGACCCAGGCCCGCGCAGCGATCGCATCGGTGTGGAGGATCGCGGCCATCAGCGAGAACTTGGCCACGAACCCGGCCAGCGGCGGCAGCCCGGCGATCAGCAGCGAGGTGAACGAGAACGCCAGCCCCAGCATCGCCATGCTGGCGGGGATCAGCACGCCCACTGGCTCCTCCGGCTCCTCCTCTTCATCCTGCAGCCCGAATGCGTCGGCCGTCACGGCCAGCACGTTCGCGCCCGGGGTGCGCGAGCGATCGATCAGTTCGACCAGGAGGAACAGGGCGGCGGTCCCCAGCGTGGACGTCAGCAGGTACAGCAGCGCCGGCGCGATGGTCGCCACGCCGCCGACCCCGACGGCAGCCAGCAGCGTTCCGGCGGAAGACAGCAGGCTGAAGCTGGCGATACGGCCGAGGTCCTGCGAGCCGAGCATCCCCACCATCCCGAAGGCGAGCGTGATCATGCCCCCGTAGGCGATCAGGTCGGCGACGGGCAGGCCGCCGAAGACGACGTACGACACACGCAGGACGGCATAGATGCCGACCTTGCTGAGGATGCAGAAGAGCGCGGCCGCCGGCGCGCTGCTGGCTGAATACGTGGCCGGCAGCCAGAAGCCCAGGGGCCACATGCCCGCCTTGACGAGGAAGGCGACGCCCAGCACGGCGGCGCCGACCTCCAGCAGCGGGCGATCGTGCACCGGGATCTGCGGCAGCCGCACCGCGAGGTCGGCCATGTTCAGCGTGCCCGCCATGCCGTACAGCAGGCTCGCCCCGACCAGGAACAGCAGCGATGCGGCCAGGTTGACGACGATGTAGTGCAGCCCGGCGCGCACGCGCAGGATCCCGCCTCCGTGCAGCGCCAGGCCATACGAGGCCGCCAGCAGCAGCTCGAAGAACACGAACAGGTTGAAGAGGTCGCCGGTGAGGAAGGCGCCGCCCAGCCCCGAAAAGAGGAACTGCACCAGCGCATGGAAATGCGGCCCGACCCGGTGCCAGCGGGCCAGCGAGAACAGCAGGGCCGTCAGCCCGAGCACCGCCGTCAGCAGCACCATCACCGCGGCCAGACGGTCCGCGACCAGGACGATGCCCGCCGGCGCCAGCCAGCCACCGAGCGAGTACACGTGCGTGACGGCCGCGTCGGCGCGGACCGCCAGTGCGAGCGCCGCCAGCAGCAGCAGGAGCGTGCTGGCCAAGCTGATCGAGGCCTTCAGGACATGACGCGGCTCGTCGATCACCAGCAGGAACGCTCCCGCGAGCAGCGGCAGCACCACCGGGATCACGACGAGGTGCTGCACCAGCCCGCTCACCGTTCGGGCTCCTGTCCGTCGACGTGGTCGGTGCCCGTCAGGCCGCGAGCGGCCAGCAGCACCACCAGCAGCAATGCCGTGGTGGCGAATGCGATCACGATCGCGGTCAGGACGAGCGCCTGGGGCAGTGGATCGGCGAACCGGGACGGGTCCGTGGCGCCCATCGTCGCGACGATCGGCGCCACGCCGCCCCGCACCCAGCCCATCACGAAGATGAACAGGTTCACCGCGTAGGAGAGCAGCGACAGGCCGACGATGACCTGGAACGTGCGCGGCCGCAGGACCAGCCAGACGCCCGACGCCGTCAGGACCGCGATGCCGAGCGCGACCACGATCTCCATCAGCGCCTTTCCGCGGAGCGGTGCGCTCGGGTCGATTGGTGACCGAGCGAAGTCAGCAGCAGCGCGGAGGCTCCGACCACCAGGAGGAAGACACCGAGGTCGAAGAAGAAGGCGCTGGGCAGGTGCACTTCGCCCAGCAGGGGCAGCGTGAAGTGGGCGAGGTGGGACGTGAGGAACGGGTGGCCGAACAGCCACGAGGCGGCCCCCGTGCCCACGGCCAGGACGAGCCCGAACGTCATCCAGCTCAGGGGCCGGATGGGCAGTCGGTCTTCCGTGCGGCGGGTGCCGCCCGCCATGTACTGCAGGATTAGGCCGATGGCCATGGTGACGCCCGCCGCGAAGCCGCCGCCCGGAAGGTTGTGCCCGCGAAAGAGCAGGTACACCGCCACCACGCCGGCGGCAGGGAACATCCACCGCATGATGACAGCGGGGATCGCGAGGTCCTCGCGCTTGGCGGCCGGCGTCTGCGCCAAGCGCTGGAGGGGCGGCTCGATGCTCTCCGGCGCCGGGCGGAAACGCCGCAGCAAGGCATACACCGTGATGGCCACCACGCCGAGCACGGAGATCTCGCCCAGCGTGTCGAAGCCCCGGAAGTCCACGATGATCACGTTGACGACGTTCGTGCCGCCGCCCAGCGGCCACGCCTTCTCGAGGAAGAACCGCGAGACGGTGCCCTCGGGAAGCGGACGCGTCATGACGGCGTAGGCGATCAGGCCGAGGCCGGTGCCGGAGCAGATCGCCAAGGCGAGATCGCGGGCGCGGCGCGGCAGCGCCTTGCGGGCCGCGGCAGGAGTCCTGGTGTACGGCAGGCGGATGGGGAGCCAGCGCAACCCGAGCAGCAGCAGGATCGTCGTCACGATCTCCACGAGCAGCTGCGTCAGGGCAAGGTCGGGAGCCGACAGCCAGACGAAGGTGAGGCAGACCACCAGGCCCGCCCCGCCGGAGAGCACCAGCGCGACGAACCGGTGGAACTTGGCCTGCCAGGCCGCGCCGACGGCGCATGCCATGCCCACGATCCAGACGAGCACGAACGCCAGGTCCGCTTCGGTGCCGGGCAGCGAACCGAAGGTGGCGCCCGGCCAGGCCAGCCACAATCCCGCCACCAGCGTGAACAGGAGCAGCAGGCCCAGTTGCGGCTGCAGCCTGCGAGTGCCCATCAGCCGTTCGGCTGCGCGCGCCCACCGCCAGGAGATGGCCGCGAGCAGGGCATCGAACACGCGGCGTCCCCGGATGGGCGGCATCAGCGGCGTGCGGTCGTGACCGGCCGCCAGGTGGCGCTGGAGCAGCAGGAAGAGGACGGCGCCGCCGCCAAGCGCGGCCAGGCTCATCATCAGCGGCACCGTCAGGCCGTGCCACACCGCGAGGCTGTAGGGCGGCACCTCGGGGCCGAGGACCGACCTCACCGCGAGGTCCAGTACCGGGCCGATGGTGAACGCCGGAAAGATTCCCACGACAAGGCAGGCCAGCACCAGGAACTCGATCGGCAGGCGCATCCAGCGAGGCGGTTCGTGCGGGACCCGCGGCAGCCCGGCTGCCGGTGGCCCGAAGAACACGCCGTTGATGAACCTCAACGAATAGGCGACGCTGAAGATGCCCCACGCCGTCGCGATGTAGGGCAGGGCGCGGTCGAGCGCCGGGACGGGCCCTTCGGCGCGCAGCGACTCCGCGAAGAACATCTCCTTGGACAGGAAGCCATTGAGGAGCGGGACACCGGCCATCGCAGCGGCTGCCACCATGGCCAGCGTCGCGGTGATGGGCATGTGGCGGTAAAGGCCGGAGAGCCGCCGGATGTCGCGCGTTCCCGCTTCGTGGTCGATGATGCCGGCGGCCATGAAGAGCGAAGCCTTGAACGTCGCATGGTTCATGACGTGGAACACGGCTGCCACCAGCGCCAGCGGACTGTTCAGCCCGAGCAGAGCCGTCATCAGGCCGAGATGGCTCACGGTGGAATAGGCGAGCAGTCCCTTGAGGTCGTGCTGGAAGATGGCGGCATACGCGCCGAGGACGAGCGTGGCCAGGCCCGCCGTGCCGATGACCCACATCCACGCGTCGGTGCCCGCCAATGCCGGCCAGAGCCGCACCAGGAGGAAGATCCCAAGCTTGACCATCGCCGCCGAATGCAGGTACGCAGACACCGGGGTCGGCGCAGCCATCGCCTGGGGGAGCCAGAAGTGGAACGGGAACTGCGCGGACTTCGTGAGGGCGCCCGCCGCCACGAGCAGCAGTGCAGGCAGGTACAGCGAGTGGGCCCTGATCCGATCGGCCGCGGCCAGCACCGCGTCGAGGTCGTAGCTGCTGGCGATGCGGCCCAGGATCAGGACGCCTGCGAACAGGCACAGCCCGCCGGCCGAGGTGATGATGAGCGACATGCGCGCGCCGTCGCGCGCCGGCGCGTTGTGGTGCCAGTAGCCGATGAGCAGGAACGAGAGGATGCTGGTCAGCTCCCAGAAGAACACCAGCTGGAACAGGTTCCCCGACAGCACCACGCCGAGCATGGCGCCCATGAAGGCGAGGAAGAAAGCGTAGAACCGAGCGACGGGGTCCTGCGGCGACATGTAGTAGCGCGCGTACAGCACGACGAGCAGGCCGATGCCCGTGACCAGCATGCAGAACATCCAGGACAGCCCGTCCATGCGCAACGTGAAGTCCAGTCCCGCGGCGGGCACCCACGGTGCCTGCAGGCGCAGCACCGCACCGGCGTTCACGCCCTCGTGCAGTACGGAAGTGACGACGAGCGCGGCCAACGAAGCCGCCACCGCGATCCACACGGCGGCCCCGCGCCTTCGGGCCGGAAGCACCAGCGCGGCGGCGCTGCCCACGAAAGGCAGCAGCAGGAGGGCGATCAGGAATGCTTCATCAGGCATGTTGCGCGGGCAAGGCAGGGCACCATGCGTTCAGAGCTTATCTGAGTGCATGGCGTGACGCTTCACGCGGCGCAGTACACCAAGCCCCAACCTTGCTCCCGCGCGACGAGGGCCGCCCTTCGCGCGGCCTTGTTGCTGCCGGTCGAGCGCGTGCTGATCACCAGCACTTCACTCACTCGCGTGCAGTCGAGCTCGGTCAAGGTGCGTTCATCGTGGGTTGCGTATCCAGGTTAATCCTCCGAGTGGTTCATCCGGGTGACAGCCGGTTCGTCAGCGAACAGCGCGCGGTAGAAGTTGGGCAGCGCGAACAGCCCGTCGTGCACCTGCGGGTTGTAGTAGCGCAGGTCGGTGATCGCCCTGCGCCGCAAGCGCTCGGCCAGCTCGAACGGCGACAGCGAGAGCGTGTCCAGGTCGTCGGACGCGACGGCCATGCCCCAGTAGGCCCCGTACAGCGGGATGTGCAGTCCGTAGGGCGACACGATCCGGAACGTGCGACGCAGCGAGCGAAGCAGCGAACGAACCTGCTCACCCTCGAAGAACGGCGCGCCGAGGTGGAGCACCACCGCGCCTCCAGGGGCCAGGATGTGCTTGAGCCGGCCCATGAAGTTCTGCGTGTACATGGGGCCGGCTGGCGTCTCGGGATCGGTGAGGTCCAGAAACACCAGGTCAAACGTTTCCTCGGTCTCGTTGACGAAGCGATCGCCGTCCTCGCACAGGATCTGCACGCGCGGGTCGTCGAGCGCGCCACGATGGATGCTGGCGAGCTCGCGTCGCGCCACCCCGATCACCTCGGCGTCCAGCTCGACCAGTGTGACGTGCCGCACCGAGCCGTGTTTGAGCAGCTCCTCGGCGGCGCCACCGTCGCCTCCGCCCAGGATCAGGGCGCGTTCGGGAAACGGATGGACCAGCGCGACCGGGTGGACCAGTGCCTCGTGATAGAAGAACTCGTCGGCCTCGGAGGTCATGAAGCGGCCGTCGAGGCGCAGAGTGCGCCCGAGCTGGGAGGACTCCAGCAGTTCGAGCCGCTGGTAGGGGGTGCGCGTGAAGAGCAGCCGGCGCTGGAAACGAAAGCCATACACGCTTTCGCCATTCAGCGCTTCAAGGACAACCTCATCCGGATCGCCCGCCGCCGCATCGGGCCTGCCGCGGCGCAGTTGCTGCCGTCGCGAGCGCCCGGGCTGGAATGCATGCTCGAGCGCCGACATCAGTTCTCGTGCCTTGCCGGAGTTGTCCCCGGTGAAGTTGCAGACGTACACGTCGAGGGTGACGCCGCCGACTTCCGGCCAGGTGTGCACGGCGAGATGCGACTCGGCCAGCAGCAGCATGCCGGTCACTCCGCCGGGAGAACCCGCATGGTCGGGGAACTTGTGCCAGCGCTGCGCGACGATCGTCAGACCGGCGCCGATGGTGAGCGACGCGCACAGGTCGGCCAGCCGGGCGCGGTCGGTGAGCAGGGCGGGATCGCAGCGGCAGCCGTGCAGGTCCGCTGTCAGGTGCAGTCCTTCCATCAGAGGCATCCTTTGCGCAATGGGCCTTCACGGTCCGGCAGCGGCAGCATCAACACGTCGGCGCTGCCCTCGCTGATCACCCGGTGGCAGACGCCATCCGCGAGCAGCTGGCCCAGGATCGACCCCTTTTGCTTGCCCACGACCACGAGTTGCGAGCGGCTGGCGCGCGCGACCTCCAGCACCCGCATGGCGGGGTGGCCGAAGGAAACCAGCGCCGCGGCGCGCTCCAACGCTCCTGCCCCCGCGATCAGGCGATTGAGTTCTCGATAAGCGTCGCTGGACCTGCGCTGGCGCTGCATCCGCAGCGAATGTTCCGGCGCATCGGCGATCCGCAGCGTCTGTTCCTGGGACGTGCCCAGGACATGCATGACGCGGATGCGCGGGTCGCGCGAGATCCGTTGGGCTGCTCCGATCAGGGCGGCGGCGGCGTCGTCGAGCGTCACCGGAACCAGCACCCGCCGGTAGCGGGCGGACGCGGGGCGCCGCACGACGAGCGTGGGCATGAACACCGAGCGGAAGAGCCTCTCGGCCGCCGTGCCGAACAGGCATTCGGTGAACGCGTTGCCGCGCTCGTAGGGCAGCACCACGAGACCGGGCGGCGGGGCGAGACCCGCCAGCAGCTCGCGTACGTCCCCCTGCGCCGCATTGCCGGCAGCGGCGACGCCCAGCCGGTGCTGTGCCTGGCGGGCGAGGCGGCCGGCGCGCGCCCGTGCTGATGGCAGGTCCTCCCCGGCATTCACTTGCAGCAAGTGCATCGGCATGCCCAGGTCACGGGCGATCAGCGCGGCGCGCCAGACCGCGTTGATGCCGTCCAGTGTCGTGTCCGACAGCACGACCACGCAGCGGCCTGCGAGGAACGGCGACTGCGCGTCGTCGGGCGCAGGCGGGGCCACGGGATCATGGCGGATGGGATGGAAGAGCTCGAGCGTCTGCCCGGAAAGAGGAATGGCACCCACGACGCACTCCTGGTGAGAGGGTCTCGCCTGCCGCGGGCAGGCGCACCGGCGCGGGGTGGGCCCGGCGATTCAGGTTGCGCGTTGCTGGGAGTGAATCGCCGGGCTCAGGAAAGTGCTGTCGGCTGCGGGGTCCGCTGGGATTCCATGTCCACGAGCACCGCATGGCGCCCGCCTGCCTGACGCGACGCGCAAGCACGCGGGCGGATGGCGAAGGAGAGGGAGGGCGTCGTGTTCACGGGGTCAGTGTAGGCTGGCCCGGCAGATTTGTTCCACGCGCCGGGAAAGACCTGTCGTTCCTTGCCAGATTTGGCTGTTCCGGTTTGCAGTGGCCGATACTCACGTCGTGATGAATTTCGCCATCGCCGTCGATCGAGCAGCATCCGCGCGCGCACTCTTCATGCTGCGCGCGTGGGACGGCCTGCGTCCGGCCATTGCGCCGGCGGCGCGGATTCAGCACCGAACCGCCGCACATCCCTGAGCCCGACGGTCGGCCCTTCACCCCTCAAGCGCTGACTTTCGACCGCCGGGCAAGAACCCCGCGCGAACGTGCCGCTCGTCAAGGCGAGCGGCGTGGGCGCTGCATGGCAGACCGTCGACGATGCGGGCCGACCGGCCGTCGAGGGCGTGCGTGCATGCGCCGCTGGCGATTGCTTCATGGACTTCACGAGGAACTTCATCCGGGCCAAGAGCCCGTGTGCCGACGGCCTGCGTTGGTACTTGCGCCACCATGACCAGCTGGGCGGCTACCAGCAGATCCTCGACGCGCTGGTGGAAGCCGGCCGGATCGACGATGCCTGCTGGCTGCTCGATCAGCTTGGCCCGACCAACACGCTGCTGGAGGTCGACTTCCTGCAGGCCGACGCAGTGGTCTTCGCGGGAACGATCAGGGCACGAGGTGGCATCGAAGCAAGTGGCCTGCTTCGCGCGGGGCGCTCGATTTTCAGCGACGGCGGGATCGTCGCCGGATCGGACATCGTCGCGGGCGACGAAGTGCGCTCGCGCGGCGCTGTCCGGGCATCGCGCGACCTGGCGGCGAAAGGCGGGCTGCGAGCACGCTGGATCGTCGTCGGAGGTGGGATCGTCAGCGCGAGCGCGCGCCCATGCAACCTGGTCAGCGGTTCCTGGTGCGGCGCCGGCGCTTCTCGCCCGGCCTGAGGAGGGCAGCATGCACGCTTGTCTTGCACCCTCCGGCTTTCCGCCGGCACGCCCGTTCGCCGAGCTTCGCATCGACGTCCTGCTTCCGCCCTGGGGCGTCGAGTCCGAACTGAGGCGACTGCAGGCGCGGATGCGCCGCGCCGGCGATCCGCTTTGCGGGCTGCCGACCATTGGCACGCCCCTTTCGGGATTCGCGTTCCGCTACCGGGAAGCGGACGGCGAGCAGTACGTGTACGTGGAGGACCTGGCGCGCCGGCAGCTTGCCGGATACACGGTGTTCAACCGGCTCGTCGAGCTCGGCCGCCAGGCCGACCTGCACCTGCGGGCGCCGCACTCGAAGTATTCCCGGCACTACCAGCGCCGTGGCATCGGGTCCGCGGTGTACAGGTGGGCCCTGGAGCGCGGGATGTGCCTGATCACGGGTGCCAGGCAGTCGGTCGCAGCCCACTCCTTGTGGCATTCGCTGTCTGCGCGTTACGAGCTTGGCTACGTCGACCTGAGGGACAGGAAGCTGTCCTATCTGGGGCGGCACATCGCACCGGCGCTGCTGGCTGACTTCCACGCGCGGATGATCCTGCTTGGCCGCGGCTGGACCTTGGATCGCTTCGCATGCGAGACCGGTGCGCGGGTGGACGAGGCCGCGCAAGCAGTGATCTGACCGCCGCTGGCGGTGCGCTACGCGGTGCCCGGTGACTTCGACGGCATGACCAGCACGTTGCAGTTCGCTTCCCGCAGAGCGTCGTGGATGCACCTTGAGGGCATGCAGGTTGTCACCTTTGCAGCGCTCGGCCCTCTAATGGACAGAGGGATCCAAGGAACGAATCGTATCTGCGCCGCACTGTCCCTGCCTGTATTCGCGCGGCAGCTGAAGTCCGAAGCATCCCGCAGACCAGAGCCGCGAGATACAGCGGTATCAGAAACGCTAGCCGGACGAGCGCCCCTTCGCGGCGCGCGTGTACGGGCGTCCGCCCGCCCTCATGACTCGCGATGTATAGCTCAGCCTGCTGACCTCCGGCCGCGCGAGGTGTCGGACGTTGCACGGTTGCCTGCTATAGGCCCGGTTTCGATCACAAGTGCCATGACCGGCGGATTGCTGAACAGTGGTTGATTCGGATCCAGCGGCTAGAGCGGGCTACATGTCGCGAATGTCGGGGCGAACACTGGTCTAGTTCCCGCGCTGCTCTGTAACTGCGGCCCTGATCCGAAGCGGCTCATGGAGAGAGGAAAGGTCATGCAGATATCCGTCCCCTTTCGGGGAGCGCTGGTCTCTCCTTCCCGCCCAATCCCTCAAATTGATCGTCGTTCGGGAGCCGCATCGGGCTCGACCGGTGCAAGCAGTACGTCTGCGGCAAAGACTCTCGCCTCCGAATGAGGAGCCGAGACAGGTCGCGCCCGAGTGGGGGGTTTGGCCCAGTGGGTGGGCGAGGTCCCCCAGGAGAAAAGGACCCGATCCGACCGGGGCGCCTGCGCATCGATCAGGTACTCATTCATTGCCCCGTCCGGCCCTGGATGAGGTCTCTTACTGCATGACGGGCACGCGACATGCAAGGGTGCGCGCCCGCTCGCCCGAGCGGCATTGCCGGGCAGATCAACAAACCCAGGAGACCGTCATGACACAGAGAAGCAAGCTTCCAGGAATTTCCGCGGCCCTCGACGGCTTCCACCCAACGCCACTGGATGTTTTGGGCAAGCGGCGCGGCTGGACGTCCTTGCTCAAACGTGCGGCGCTGGGCATCGGTGTCGCGATGCTGGTGGCTTGCGGAGGTGGCAACGGTTCTTCCGCGCCGGGCGCGGAACAGAGCGTGCTGGCGAGCGGACGCGGTGGTGATGACCGCTCGACCCGGCGCGAACCGATCGACGATCCCATTCCGGGCGGCATCCGCAACGGCGCCATCCAGGTCGAGCTGCAGACGATCTCCGAGGGCAACGGCCTGACCGCTCCCAACTGGGGGACCTTTGCGCCCGGCCAGCCCCAAACGCTGTACGTGGTCGACCAGGATGGACCCCTGTGGGCGGTGGACGTGCGCACGGGCGCGAAGGCGCTGTGCCTGAACACGCGCGACCTGCTAGTGCCGCTCATCCCGGGTGACGAGCGCGGCTTTCTGGGCGCGGCCTTCCATCCGCAGTTCCAGGCGAACGGCCTGCTCTACACCTACACGTCGGAACCCTGCGCCGGATGCAACCCGCTCGGCCAGCCCAACCACCGCAGCGTGATCCGCGAATGGCGCCTCAATGCCATCCCCGCCAATCTCACGCGCGGCCCGGTCTCGGAGGAGCCTGCCACGGCCGCCTGCGTGCCCCAGATGGTCCGCGAGGTCTATACCTTCATCCAGCCGCAGTTCAACCACAACGGCGGCGCGATCTTCTTCGGCACACGACCTGACGACCGCAACCTGCTCTACGTCACCAGCGGCGACGGGGGCTGTGCCGACGACCAGGACAAGCAGCTCGGCCTGATCGGGGAGGGCCCTTGCATCGGCCACGGCCCCCAGGGCAACGCCCAGAACCCGGGCAACCCGCTGGGCAAGATCCTGCGCATCAACCCAGCCCGGACCTCGCCCTCGTTCGCGCCGGGCGACATCTACGCGCTGGGTTTCCGCAACCCGTTCCGCGGCTCCTCGGACCGCGCCGACCTGGGCGGTACCGGCGACATCTGGACGGCCGACGTCGGACAGAACCACGTCGAGGAGGTGGATGGTCCCGTGCTCCAGGGCGGCAACTATGGCTGGCGCGTCAAGGAAGGCCGGTACTTGTTCGATCCGGCGGGCTTCGAACTCTTCGGATTCGCGTCCGACGGTTTTCCGTTCGCGCTCTCACCCGGCCAACCTGCCGGCCTGATCGACCCGGTGGCGGAGTACGACCATGACGAGGGCGTGGCGGTGGTCGGCGGCTTCGTGTACCGCGGGTTGGCCATCCCGGCGCTGCGCGGCCGCTACGTGTTCGGCGACTACTCGCACCGGCCCAACTCGGGCAACGGCTCCGTGCTCTACCACGACCCGAACTTCAACCCGAATCCGAAAGACGCAACGCCGCGCGTGCTCAACCTGGTCAACGGCCGCATCAACGTGTTCGTCCACGGCTTCGGCGAAGACGCCGCCGGTGAGCTGTACGTGCTCTCGAGCAAGGCAGGCATCCCGTTCGAGGAGACCGGCATCATCATGAAGATCGTGCCCCGGTGCGCGCCGGACTCCGACTGCCGCGACTGATCAACGTTCTCGCTGCCTGGCTGGCATGGTCCGGCTGTGAAGCGGGATCCGGGGTTCTAGCCAATGCCGGCCGCGATGCCCTGCGGCCGGCATAAGCGGGCGGGCGCCCTGCTGGACACGGCCACGCTGCACGGCCTCCCTCTACGTCCGCGTTCGGAAGCGCGCGACGGAATCCCGACCGCGCGCAAAGGCATGGCTGGCAGCCGAACAGGCAGTAGTCTCCGCTGAGCGCGAAGTGGCGACGCGCAGGCTCCAACGCAGGCGCAGCTTGAGCGGCTGATCCAGGCGGCGACGTCACTGCGCCGGGATGCCGCGCCTTGTTCAAGCAGGTGCAGGGTCGCCAAGCAAGTTCAGTCGGCGAACTCGCCGGCTTCTTGATCACCTTGCTCCAGCGCGCCGTTTCCGCCTCCACGCACTTGCGGTGGCCTGCACGGTCGAGCCGGGTTGTCGCTGCCGGTCGGCCCCAAGGCTTCCTGGCGCTTGACCAGTTCGGGATCCTTGAGCGCTGCGCGCAATGCGGCGTTCAGCTTCGCCAGAACGGCAGGCGGAGTGCCACGGGGCGCATAAAGGCCGCGCCATACCTGCACGTTGAAGTTCGGCATCTTCTGCGTCGAACATCTCGTAACGAACGTGGCGCGCCTGTCTAGTTGTCCACAAAGCGTGCGGTTCCGCGCCGCGGGTACGGCGTAGTTCACCACTCATCAGTTCGGTCGAGCCTTTCGCGCCTGTCTGCACTACGTTGGAGGACGAAAAGGGGAGTCAGAAATGAGTGCTCAAGCTTGGATGGTCTGGCCCGGAAATGCCGGCGCCTCGATGCTGTTGCTGGCCGCGGTAGCGATGGCCTTCATGTACGCGGCGCGCGCGCCGATGCATGCATTGATCCGTTCGATAGGCCACGCGGTGGGCGGACCACTGCGCATGGCCGCGCGGTGGCTGTCCACCGCGGTGGCGGAGCTGCAGCAGCGCAACAAGGCGGTGCTGCTGGCAAAGGGCCGCCAGGACGCCGGCGCTCGCGTCAAGCGCGAGTTCGAGCGCCTGGGCGCGTTGGTCACGCGCGAGCTGCAGGGGTATCCCGCGATGCAACGCAAGCTGCTGGAGGACATCACCCGGCTCGAGGACGACTACAAGAAGTGCGGCGAGGTGCCGCCGACACCGCCGGAGTGGGCCGAAGCAGTGGCCGCCATGGCCAAGGTCCAGTCGATCGGCAGCGAAGTGATCACCGGGGTGCTCGAAGAGCTCAATCGTTCCGTCAGCGCCGCCCACGAGAAGGCGATGGGCGAGTACCGCAAAGCCTACGAGTCCCGCCACAAGATCCTTGGCGGCTTCCTGCCCCTTTGGCGGTCCGTGGACAAGAACCTGCAGCAAGTGGAGAAGAACGTCGCTGACGTGAAGAACAGCGTCAGGGGCGTCGACGACCACATGGCGAAGTACGAGCAGATCGTCGCCGGCACCGACAAGGCGCAGCACACGCTCACGGTCTCGGCCTTCACGGAATTCGCCATCGCGCTGCTGGTGATGCTGGTGGCGGCCGGCGGTGCCTTCATCAACTGCAAGCTGATCGCGCTGCCGATGTCGGAGATGGTGGGCGCCAGCGACTACATCACCGGCTCGCTGCGCACTTCCGACGTGGCGGCGCTGGTGATCGTCTGCGTCGAAGCCTCGATGGGCCTGTTCCTGCTGGAAGCGATGCACATCACCCACCTGTTCCCGAGTATCGCCAGCCTCAATGAGCGCACGCGCAAGCGCATGATGTGGATCGCGCTGACGCTGCTGGTGATCCTGGCGGGCGTGGAGGCGGCGCTGGCCCTGATGCGCGACCTGCTGATCGCCGACAAGCAGGCGCTGATCCAGTCGCTCGCCGCGATGCAGGCGCACGGCGCGAGCGACGGCTGGGTCGGCAGCATTCCCACGGCCGGCCAGATGCTGCTTGGCTTCATCCTGCCGTTCGCGCTGGCCTTCATCGCCATCCCGCTGGAGTCGCTGATCCACTCGGGGCGAACGGTCGGCGGCGTGCTGCTGATGGCGCTCGTCCGCACGGCGGCCCTGGCGCTGCGGGCGGCCGCGAACCTGGTGCGCAACGCGAGCCGGCTGCTGGTGCACCTGTACGACGTGCTGATTGCCGTGCCGCTGCTCATCGAGCGCGTGGTGAAGCGCCCTCGGGCGGTCACGGAAGGCGGCAAGACGCCCCGGTTCGAACACACGCACGCCTAGGAGAACAGCCATGAACAAGCGACAGTTCCTCGTCGCCCTGCCGGCGCTGGGGTTGGTTGGCACCGGCTGCGTCGACCCGCGCGAGCAGGCGCATGCGGTCTACATGCTGGTCGACACCTCCGGCACTTACGCGCAGGAGGCCGGGAAGGCGCAGCTCATCATCAATTACCTCCTGGGCACGCTGCAGCCCGGCGACTCGCTGGCCGTGGGGCGCGTCACGAGCCGCAGCTTCAGCGAGAAGGACATCGTGGCCAAGGCGACGTTCGACACCCGGCCGTCGCACGCCAACAACCAGAAGCGCGCGTTCAAGGACAGCATCGCGACGGCATTCCGGGGCATCACCGGCAGCAGCTACACCGACATCACCGGCGGGCTGTTGCAGGGTGCCGAGTACCTGAACGAGACCGGCGCGGGCACCAGGACCATGATCGTCTTCTCCGACATGCAGGAGGAACTCGGAAAGGGCACCAAGCGCGACTTCCCGATCATCCTGAAGAACATACGCGTCGTGGCCGTCAACGTGGTCAAGCTCGACACGGACAACGCCGATCCGCGCCGCTACCTCGGCCGGCTGGATGCCTGGGAGAAGCGCGTGCGGGAAGCGGGTGCGTCCGAATGGCGCGTGATCAATGACCTGCAGCGCCTGGATCGCATTCTGGTGAGGGCCTAGCGGCATATCCTGATTTCCTACACGCGGCCGGCAGCCTCGTGGATGTCCGAGTCGTGCTGCGGAAAGCATTGCTCTCGGACCTCGGTGCCACCGGCCCCGTAGCTCCGTGAATCATGGGGTGCCGGCGCCGGCAGGCGGCGATCAGCGCATGTTCGTGCCTGGGCATGCGCGAATCGGCCAGGCCGCGCACGCTCAACGAGCCGTCGCGAACCGGCGCTCCGCGCCCTCCTGCCCTGCGGGAGCAGTGGCCTCCCAGCCGCCGCCGATGGCGCGGATCAGCCCGACGGTCGCCTGGTACTGCGCCGATCGCACCTGCAGCGCCTGTCGGCGGTTGCGCAGTTCGCTGCGGCGGGCATCGAGCAGTTCCAGCTGGCTCACCAGGCCATTGCGGTAGCGCGTTTCCGAGATCGCGCTCGCGCGGAGGGCGGAGCCGACGGCGCGGCCCTGGGCTTTGGCCTGCTCGTCCAGCAGCCGCAGCGCGGCGAGCTGGTCCTCGACTTCGCGGAAGGCTTCGAGCAGCTGGCCGCGGTACTGGGCCAGCTGCGCATCGAGCTGCGCCTGCGCGGACTGCACGGCGGCCTCGCGCCGCCCCCCGTCGAAGAGCGGCAGCGACAACAGCGCGCCGATGGACCACGCACGGGCCGACCACTTGAACAGGTCGCCCAGCTCGGGCGAGGCGAAGCCGCCATCCGCCGTGAGGGCCACGTCGGGGAACCAGGCCGCCTGCGCGACGCCCACGCGGGCCTGCGCGGCCAGCAGCGCCGACTGCGCGGCCGCGACGTCCGGCCTGCGCGCGAGCACCGTGCCCGGCACGCCGGCCGGGATCACGGGAAGCGCGCTCGTCCACGGGGCCGGCTCGAGCGAAAACGCGGACGCGCTCTCGCCCACCAGCACGGCCAGCGCGTGCTCCAGCTGCGCGCGCTGGCGATCGAGCGCCAGCGCGTCGGCCTCGGTGCCCGCGAGTTCGGCCTGCACCCGCACGACGTCGAGCTCGGCCACGTCGCCGGCCTGGTGGCGGCGCTGCGTCAGGCGCAGCGTGCCGTCGTAGGCGGCGACGGTCTCGCGCACCAGGGCGCGCTCGGCGTCCAGCGCCCGCAGCGACAGGTACAGCTGCGCCGCCTCGGCCTGCACCAGCAGGCGCGTGCTCTGGAGCAGCGCTTCGCGCGATTGCGCATCGAGCACCGAGGCCTGCTGCGCGCGCGAGAGGCGGCCGAACAGGTCCAGCTCCCACGACAGGCTGGCGCCCGCCTGCAGCAGCGTGCCGGGCGTCGCGCCTTGCGGCGTGTTGGCGCCGGCCTGGCGCACGGCGCTGGCGCCCACGCCGACTTGCGGCAGGCGATCGGCCCGCGCGCTGCGCACGAGGGCGCGCGCTTGCGCGAGCCGCGCGGCGGCTTCCTGCAACGCCGTGCTGCGCTCGCCCGCCTGTTCGACGAGGCGGTCCAGCTGCGGGTCGCGGAAGGCCTTCCACCACTCGCCGCGGTCCTGCGCCTCGGCGGGGCCGGCGACGGTCCACCGTGCGCCTTCCTTGAATTGCGCGGGGACCGGCGCGGCTTGCGGCAGCGGCGGCAGCGCGGTGGCGCAGCCGGCCAGGAGCAGCGCGGCCATGAGCGGGGCGAATGCGAGTTGCTTCATGGATGACTCCGTGTTCATTCCTGGTGGGGTGCCGCGGGCACGACGCGCGCGGCACCACCGGCGCCGGCGGGCTGCGGCAGGTCGACGTGGGTGGAGGGCTGGTGCTGCCGCAGCGGGCGGTTGCCGGCCAGCCGGCGCAGCGCCACGTAGAAGACCGGGGTGAGGAACAGGCCGAAAGCCGTCACACCGATCATTCCCGCGAACACGGCCACGCCCATGGCCTGCCGCATCTCCGAGCCGGCGCCGGTGGACAGCACCAGGGGCAGCACACCCATCACGAAGGCCAACGAGGTCATCAGGATCGGCCGCAGCCGCAGCCGCGCCGCCTCGAGCGCCGCCTGTACCGGCGTGCGTCCCGCGAACTCCAGCTCGCGCGCGAACTCCACGATCAGGATGGCGTTTTTGGCCGACAGCCCCACCAGCACCATCAGCCCGATCTGCGTGAACATGTTGTTGTCCCCACCGGAGAGCCACACGCCGGTCATCGCGGCCAGCAGGCCCATGGGCACGATCAGGATGATGGAAAGCGGAAGCGTGAGGCTCTCGTACTGCGCGGCCAGCACGAGGAATACCAGCAGGATGGCCAGCGGGAACACCCAAACCGCGGAATTGCCGGCCAGGATCTCCTGGTAGGTCAGGTCGGTCCATTCGAACGCGATGCCCGGCGGCAGCGTCTCGGCGGCGATGCGCTCGACGGCCGACTGCGCCTGGTGCGAGGAGAAGCCCGGCGCCGGCCCGCCGTTGATGTCGGCGGAGAGGTAGCCGTTGTAGCGCATCGCGCGTTCGGGCCCGTAGCTCTCGCGCACCTTCATCAGCGCCGACAGCGGCACCATCTCGCCCGAGGACGCGCGCACCTTCAGCGCGCCGATGTCGTCTGCGCGCGCGCGATAGGCGGCGTCCGCCTGCACCCGCACCGAGTACGTCCGGCCGAACTTGTTGAAGTCGTTGACGTACAGGCTGCCCAGGTAGATCTGCATCGTGTCGAAGATGTCCTGCACGGGCACGCCCAGCTGGCGGGCCTTGGTGCGGTCGATGTCGGCCCACAGCTGCGGCACGTTGACCTGCCAGCTGGTGAACAGCCCGGCGAGCTCCGGCGCCTTCGATGCCCTGGCCATGAAGGCCTTCACCGCCGCGTCCATTGCGTCGTAGCCGAGCGAGGCGCGGTCCTCCAGCTGCAGCTTGAAGCCGCCCGTGGTGCCGATGCCCTGCACCGGCGGGGGCGGGAACATCACGATGAACGCGTCCTGGATGCCGGAGAACGCCTGGTTGAGCTGCATCGCCACCGCGGCGCCGCTCTGGTCGGCGTTGCGGCGCTCCTCGAACGGCTTGAGCATCGCGAACACGATCCCCGAGTTGGAGCTGTTGGTGAAGCCGTTGATCGACAGGCCGGGGAAGGCGAGGGTGTTCTCGACATTCGGGTTCTTCTGGGCGATCTCGCCCATGCGGCGGATCACCGACTCCGTGCGGTCGAGGGTGGCGCCGTCGGGCAGCTGCGCGAAGCCGATCAGGTACTGCTTGTCCTGCGCCGGCACGAAGCCGCCGGGCACCGCCTTGAACAGGCCGAACGTCGCCGCGGCCAGCACCAGGTACAGGCCCAGCATCAGCGCCTTGCGGCCGATCACGCCGCGCAGGCCGTCCCCGTAGGCGTGCGCGCCGCGGCCGAACGCGCGGTTGAAGCCGCGGAACAGCCAGCCGAACCAGCGGTCCGTGAAGCGGGTGAGGGCGTCCTTGGGCTGGTCGTGGCCGCGCAGCAGGAGCGCCGCCAGGGCGGGCGACAGCGTCAGCGAATTGATCGCCGAGATGACCGTGGAGATCGCGATGGTGACGGCGAACTGCCGGTAGAACTGGCCCGTCAGGCCGCTGATGAACGCCAGCGGCAGGAACACCGCCACCAGCACCAGCGCGATCGCGATGATCGGCCCCGATACCTCCCGCATCGCCTGGTAGGTGGCCTGCAGCGGCGACAGTCCCGCTTCGATGTTGCGCTCGACGTTCTCCACCACCACGATGGCGTCGTCGACCACGATGCCGATCGCCAGCACCAGGCCGAACAGGCTGAGCGCGTTGATCGAGAAGCCCAGCAGGTGCAGCACCGCGAAGGTGCCCACCACCGACACCGGCACCGCCAGCAGCGGGATGACGGACGCGCGCCAGGTCTGCAGGAACAGGATCACGACCAGCACCACCAGCCCGATCGCCTCCAGCAGCGTCTGCACCACCGAGCTGATCGAGGCGCGCACGAACTGCGTCGGGTCGTAGGCGATGCGGTACTCCACGCCCTCGGGCATGGCGCGGGCGATCTCCTGCATGGTGGCGCGCACCTGGGCCGAGATCTCCAGGGCGTTGGAGCCGGGCGCCTGGAACACGCCGATGCCCACCGCGGGCTGGTTGTCCAGCAGCGAGCGAAGGGAATAGTCGGCCGCGCCCAGCTCGAGCCGCGAGACGTCGCGCAGCCGGGTCACCGCGCCCTCGGGGCCGGTCTTGACGATGATGTCGCCGAACTCCTCCTCGTTCGTGAGGCGGCCCTGGGCGTTGATCGACAGCTGCGTGTCCACCCCCGGCAGCCCCGGCGAGGCGCCCACCACGCCCGCGGCGGCCTGAACGTTCTCGCCGCGGACCGCCCGCACCACGTCGCCGGCCGACAGGCCGCGCTGCGCGACCTTCTGCGGATCGAGCCAGATGCGCATCGCGTATTCGCCGCCGCCCCAGATGCCCACCTGGCCCACGCCCTGGATGCGGGCCAGCCGGTCCTTGACGTTGAGCACTGCGTAGTTACGCAGGTAGTCCATGCCGTAGCGGCCGTTGGGCGAGACGAGGTGCACCACCATCGTGATGTCCGGCGAGCTCTTGACCGTGGACAGGCCCAGGCGGCGCACTTCCTCCGGCAGCCGCGGCTCGGCCTGGGAGACGCGGTTCTGCACCAGTTGCTGCGCCTTGTCCGGGTCGGTGCCCAGGCGGAAGGTGACGTTGAGCGTGAGCAGGCCGTCCGTGGTGGCCTGGCTGCTCATGTAGAGCATGCCTTCGACGCCATTGATCGCCTCCTCCAGCGGAGTGGCCACGGTCTCGGCGATCACCTTCGGGTTGGCGCCGGGATAGTTGGCCCGCACCACCACGGTGGGCGGCACCACCTCGGGGTATTCGGAGATCGGCAGGCCGCGCAGCGCGATCAGGCCCGCCAGGAAGATGAGCACCGACAGCACGCCCGCGAAGATCGGGCGGTCGATGAAGAAGCGCGAGAAGTTCATGGCAGGCCTTTCGCGCCGGTCAGCGGGTGGCGACCGTCTGCGGCGCCGCCTCCGGGCGGGCCGCCATCTCGACCGGCTGCGGCTGGACCACCGCGCCGGGGCGCACGCGCTGCAGGCCGTTGACCACGATGCGCTCGCCGGCCTTGAGGCCGCTGCGCACGACGCGCAACCCGTCCACCGGCGCGCCGAGCGCGACTTCGCGGTACTCGGCCTTGTCGCCGTCGCCGATGACGAGCACGAACTTCTTGTCCTGGTCGGTTGCGACCGCGCGCTCGCTGACCAGCAGCACGCGCGAAGGCTTGGGCTGTCCCATGCGGATGCGCGCGAACTGGCCGGGGATCAGGCTGCCGTCGGGGTTGTCGAAAGCGGCGCGCACGCGGATCGTGCCGCTGCGGGCGTCGACCTGGTTGTCGATCAGCTGCAGGCGCCCCTCGTGCGCGCGCTCGCTGCCGGCCGCCGTTTCCATGCGCACCGGGATGCGCTCGACCAGCTGCCGCGCGCTCGCGCCGCTGGGCAGCTCGCGCAGCGCTCGCACGATGGTCTGCTCGTCGGCCTCGAAGCTCGCGTAGATCGGGCTGACCGACACCAGCGTGGTGAGCACGGGCGCGCCCGGCCCGGCGGCCACCAGGTTGCCCACCGTCACCTCCAGCTTGCCGATGCGGCCCGAGACCGGCGCGCGCACCTGCGTGTACGACAGGCTCAGGCGCGCGGCCTGCAACTGCGCCTGGGCGGCGCGCAGGTTCGCCTCGGCTTCGCGAAGGCCGTTCACGCGCTCGTCGACCTCGCGCTGCGCGATCGCGCTCTCTTCCCAGAGCCGGCGCGCGCGGGCGTGTTCGCTGCCGGCGTGCGTCAGGCGCGCCTGCGCCGCGGCCACTTGCGCCTCGGCACGCTCGGCCTCGGCGGCGTACGGCGCGGGATCGATGGTGACGAGCAGGTCGCCCGTGCCCACGATGGCGCCCTCGCGGAAGTGCACGGCCTGCACCGCGCCGGCCACCCGCGATCGCACCTCGACGCGCTCGACCGCCTCGAGCCGGCCGGAGAACTCGTCCCAGGTGGTGACCTCGTGCTCCGCGACGGTGGCCACGGACACCGGCACCGCGGCGGGCGCCGACGGCGGCGCGCCGGCATGCGCGCCTTGCCGGGGCGTGAAGACGATGGCTGCGGCGGCGGCCACCGCCATGGTGCCGGCGGCGGCCCACCACCGGTACGAGGAGCGTTCGAACAGGTTCTTCATGGCGATCTTTCCTTCGGGACGATTCTTTTCGGGACGAGCGAGCCCCGCAGGCCATCGTTCGGCCTGCCACGGGGGCAAGGTCAAGGGGCGCGCGAACATCCGCGCGCGTGAAGCGCGCTAGCTGGGCGGCGGTATCGGCGCCTGGAAGAAGTCGGCCAGCCGGCACGACGCCTGGCCGGCGCACGGACAGTCCTGCGGCAGGGCGTGCTCGAGCGACTCGGGCCAGCCGGTGGGGACCTCCAGCATCGCGCAGGTCACGGATACGCCGGCGCCGCGCAGCCGCTGCGCATAGGCGGCGGCCTCGTCGCGCATCGGATCGTCGCTGCCCGTGAGCACCAGCGTGCGCGGCAGGTCGACCAGGCGCCGCGCACGGCCGGGCACGGCATAGGGGTGCTCGGCGTCCATCGGACCGCGCAGGTAGTTCTGCCAGCCTTCGGCCCAGCGGCATTCCACCTGTTCGCCCAGCTTGTCGCGCAGCGACGGCGTGGCGGTGCAGGGGTCGAGCATCGGTGAGACGAGGATCTGCCCGGCCAAGGCGGGCTGGCGCCGGTCGCGCGCCATCATCGCCACCGCCGCTGCAAGGCTGGCGCCGGCCTCCTCACCCGCCACGTGCAGCGGCGCGTCGCGGCCCGCCAGGACCGTGCGCTGCCGGTGCAGCCACAGCAGGACCGCATACCCGGCCTCGACCGCTTCGGGAAAGCGGTGCTGCGGCGCGAGCGGGTAGTCGAAGGACGCGACCACTGCGCCGGCGCCGGCGATCAGCGTTGCCAGCTGCGCGCCGCTGTCGAGGTCGCCCGTGGTGAAGCTGCCGCCGTGGAAATGCAGCACCAGCGGCATCGCCTTGCCGCGCGCCTTGCGGCCCCACACGCGGACGTCGCGGCCCAGCCCGGGGACGGGCAGGACGCGGAAGCCAGGTGTGGACGCAGGGGCAGCCATGACGCGAAGGATAGGCACGCAATCTCTGCGGATAAAGCAGCCGCCGGCCAGTTCTGTGTTTCCGGGCGATGAACAATGGCGCCCGGAAGGGAAACGGCCGACCCGGCCGAACGGCGCCCACGAGGCGCCCGAAGGAGCGAAAAAGAATGGACAGGATCCAGGCCATGCAGGTGTTCGCGCGCGTGGTGGAAACAGGCAGCTTCACCCGCGCGGCCGAATCGTTGAACCTGCCGAAGGGCTCGGTGACAAAGCTCGTGCAGCAGCTGGAGGCGCGGCTCAAGGTTCGCCTGCTGAATCGCACCACGCGCCAGGTGACGCTCACCGCCGACGGCGCCGCGTACTACGAGCGCACTTCGCGGCTGCTCAACGACCTGGACGACATCGAGGCCAGCATGAGCAACGCGCAGGCCAACCCCAGTGGGCGCTTGCGCGTGGACGTCGGCACTTCGGTGGCCCGGCTCATCGTCATCCCCGCCCTGCCCGAGTTCTGCAGGCGGTATCCCGACATCAGCATCGACCTGGGCGTTACCGACCGCATGGTGGACCTGATCGGCGACAACGTCGACTGCGTGATCCGCGGTGGCGAACTGCTGGAGCAGTCGCTCGTGGCGCGCCGGGTCGGCAACATGCGGCTGGTGACGGTGGCGGCGCCCTCGTACCTGCGCGAGCGCGGACAGCCGAAGCACCCGTCCGACCTGGAGTCCGATGGGCACACGACAGTCAATTACTTCTCGACGCGCACCGGCCGGCCTTATCCCCATGTGTTCGAACGGGGCGACGACGCGCTGGAGGTCTCGGGTCGCTACAAGGTGTCGGTCAACGAGGCGAACGCGCACCTGGCTGCCGTGCTGGCTGGCCTCGGCGTTTCACAGGTCGCCGAATTCGGCGCCGCGCCGCACCTGCGCAGCGGGGACCTGGTGGAGGTACTGCCCGGATGGACCCGGCCCGCCATTCCGCTGCACGTCGTCTACCCGCCGAACCGCCACCTCAGCGCGAAGGTGCGCGCGTTCGTGGATTGGGTGGTGGAGCTGTTCGATGGGCGGGAGCACGCCGCCCCCCTCGGGCAACGCCGTGATGACGGTCTGTCGAATTCCCTCAGCGCCTAGCCGGCGCCTCAGCAGCATGCGTCGTCATCTGAAGCCGAGGGGCGGAATGGCTGGGGTGGCCAAGCGCAAGGCCAGCACCTACCAGCCGGGGGTGAGGTCTGCGGCGGCCGGCGCCGCTCCCCCTCAAACCGCCGAGAGACCCTTCAACAGCTTGTCGAGCGTGATCGGGTAGTCGCGCACTCGCACGCCCGTCGCGTTGTAGACCGCATTGGCCACGGCCGCCGCGGTGCCGCAGATGCCGAGCTCTCCCACACCCTTGGCCTTCATCGGCGAAGAGGTCGGGTCCGTTTCGTTCAGGAAGATCACATCCTGGTGCGGGATGTCCGCGTGCACAGGCACCTCATAGCCCGCGAGGTCGTGGTTGACGAACAAGCCGAGCCGCGTATCCACGGCCAGTTCCTCCATCAACGCCGCGCCTACGCCCATGGTCATGCCGCCGATCACCTGGCTGCGGGCGGTCTTGGGGTTGAGGATGCGGCCCGCCGCGCAGACGGCCAGCATGCGCCGCACGCGCGTCTCTCCCGTCGCGGCGTCCACGCCGACTTCGACGAAGTGCGCCCCGAACGTCGCCTGCTGCATCTGCTTGTTCAGGTCTCCGAATTCGATGGAGTCTTCCGCCACCAGTCCGTCCGGTCCTGCCACCTCGCCGAGCGGCACGCTGCGGGTCCCGCCGCGCACCTGGCCGTTGGCGAACACGGCATCCGTCGAAGCCAAGCCGGCCTTGCGTGCCACCGCTTCCCGCAGTTTCAGGCACGCCGCGTACACGCCGGCGGTGGCGCTGTTTCCGCCCCACTGCCCCCCGGAGCCGCACGACACCGGATAGGTCGAGTCGCCGAGGCGAACCAGCACCCGTTCCAGCCCCACGCCCATCATTTCCGCTGCGGTCTGGGCGATGACGGTGTAGCTGCCGGTGCCGATGTCGGTCATGTCGGTCTCGACGGTCACGAAGCCGCGTTGGTCGAGGCGCACGCGCGCGCCGGAGTTCATGACCAGGTTGTCGCGGATGGCTGCAGCCACCCCCATGCCAACCAGCCAGCGGCCGTCCCGCACGCGGCCGGGTTGAGCGTTGCGCTTGTCCCATCCAAAGCGCCTGGCGCCCAGGCGCAGGCATTCGACCAATTGCCGCTGCGAGAAGGGCGGACGTGGGTTGTGCTTTTCTTCGCCCGCCTTGGATTGCGGATCGTTGGACGCGGGCTTGGCCGGATTGTCGGGAACGAACTGCGTGTCGTTGGCGATGCGGAACGCAACCGGATCCATCCCGAGCTTTTCCGCCACCTCGTCGATCGCGATTTCGAGCGCAGCCAGGCCGGGCGCTTCGTTCGGTGCGCGCATCGCGTTGGCTTCAGGCAGGTCGAGCAACGCGATCCGGTTGGCCGTCATGCGGTGCGGCCCGGCATAAAGCGAGCGCGTCTGGATGGCCGCCGCTTCGGGCCCGCCCTCCGGCAGGTTGCCGGACAGGCTCTCGTGCGCGATCGCAGTGATCCTGCCATCGCGCGTGGCGCCGATGCGGATGCGCTGGATGGTCGCCGAGCGATGCACCGTGTTGTTCGGAATCAGGGCACGAGGCATGGCCACTCGCACCGGACGGAGGGCCGCGCGAGCGCCAAGGGCAGCCAGCAGGGCGTCTGCCCGCAGCCAGAGCTTGGCGCCGAAGCCGCCGCCGATGAAGGGCGAGCTGACCCTGACATTCTCCTTGGGGATGCCGAGCGTCTTGGCGACGTCGGCGGCGGTCCAGGCAATCATCTGGTTCGAGGTCCACAGCGTCAGTTGCTCACCGTTCCAGGCGGCCACGCTGGCGAAAGGCTCGATCATCGAATGCGACTCGTGCGCCGTGGTGTAGGTCGCATCCACCTGCACCGGCGCGTTGGCGAAGTTGCCGGCGAAGTCTCCGACCGCCGTCTCGGCGGCGGCGCCGTTGCTCTCCACTGGCTTGGCCGAGTCCTTGCGCGCGTCGAGCTCGAACGCTCCGGGCGCCCGTTCGTACCGGACCTTGAGCAGGTGGCCCGCGGCCCGCGCCTGCTCGAAAGTCTCCGCCACGACGACGGCGATGGCCTGGTGGTAGTGCTCGATGGCCGGGCCGCCGAGCAGGCGTGCCGTGTTGAAGGTGCCCTTGCCGAGTTGGCTGGCGTTGTCGGCTGTCACGATCGCCAGCACGCCGGGCGCGGCGCGCGCGGCGCTCACGTCCATGGAGACGATGCGCCCCTTCGGAATCGCTGAACCCACGATGTAGCCGTGCGCCTGGTGGGCCGCCACGTCGTGCCGGTCGTTGGCGTAACCGGCCGTCCCGGTCACCTTCAACGGGCCGTCGATGCGGTCCACGGGTTTGCCGACCACCTTGAGCTGGTCGATCGGATTGGTGGTGGCAGGAGTGTCGAATTTCATGATCAGCCCTTGGCTTCCGCCAGCACGGAGGCGAGGGTGCGCTGAACCAGCGGCACCTTGAATGCGTTGTCATGGGTCGTGCGCGCGCCGGCGAGCAAGGCCGCGGCCGCGGCGCCGGCGCCGCGCGGCAGTTCGGCTTCCGATGCTTCCACGCGCCACGGCTTGTGCGCGACGCCGCCCAGCGCCACCCGGCCGCTGCCGTCGCGCTGCACAATCGCGGCCACCGACACCAGCGCGAAGGCATAGGAAGCGCGGTCGCGCACCTTGCGATAGACCTGCCGGCCGCCCACGGGCCGCGGCAGCGTCACGGCCGTGATCAGCTCGCCCTGCTGCAACTCGGTCTCGACGTGGGGTGTCGCTCCGGGCAGGCGATGGAAGTCAGCAATGGGGATCACTCGCCGCGCCCCGTCGGGCCGTACGGTCTCGACGTTGGCGTCCAGCACCCGCAGCGCCACGGCCATGTCGCTCGGGTGCGTCGCGATGCAGGCGTCGCTCCAGCCGACCACGGCATGCTGACGGCTGAAGCCGCCGATCGCCGAGCAGCCGCTGCCGGGCAGGCGCTTGTTGCACGGCATGTTCGTGTCGTAGAAGTACGGGCACCGCGTGCGCTGCAGCAGGTTGCCCGCGGTCGTCGCCATGTTGCGCAACTGGCCCGAAGCCCCGGCCAGCAAGGCGCGCGACAGCACGGCGTAATCGCGTCGCACGCGGCGGTCGGCGGCCAGTTCGGTGTTGCGCACCAGCGCGCCGATGCGCAGGCCGCCTTCCGGCATGCCCTCGATCTTGTCGAGGCCCAAGCCGTTGACGTCCACCAGGTGCGTGGGCGCCTCGATCTGCAGCTTCATCAGGTCCAGCAGGTTGGTGCCGCCGGCCACGAACTTCGCGCCCGGGCGGGCGGCGACGGCCGCAGCCGCCTGCGCCGGGGTGGTGGCGCGCTCGAAGGTGAAGGGCTTCATGCTTTGACCCCCCCGACTTCCGAGATCGCGTCGACGATGTTGGAATACGCGCCGCAGCGGCAGAGGTTGCCGCTCATGCGCTCGCGCAGCTCGGCGGCGGACAACACCGGACGGGCATTCAGGTCGGAAGTGGCATGGCTGGGAACATCACGGCGGATCTCGTCGAGCACGGCGACGGCGGAACAGATCTGCCCCGGGGTGCAGAAGCCGCACTGGTAGCCGTCGTGCTTGATGAAAGCGGCCTGCATCGGGTGCAAGCGCTTGGGCGTGCCCAGCCCTTCGATGGTGGTGACTTTCGCGCCGGGGTGCATCACCGCGAGGCTCAGGCAGGAGACGGTGCGGCGGCCGTTCACGAGCACGGTGCAGGCGCCGCACTGGCCCTGGTCGCAGCCCTTCTTCGTGCCCGTGAGGTGCAGGTTCTCACGCAATGCGTCCAGCAGCGTCGTGCGGGTGTCCACGTTCAGCGTGCGCGGCGTGCCGTTCACTTCCAGGGTGACGCTGGACGTGACCGGCACTTCGGGGGCGGCGCGCTGGCCGTCCTGCGCCTCGGCCAGCGTCGGCACGGTGGCAGCGGCGGAAGCAGCGCCGGCCAGCAGCAGTTCGCGGCGCCGGAGAGTCGGTTCGTCGTGGAGGTTCATGGGGTTTCCTTCTGCGCGCATCACGCGCATGAGCGCCGCAGCATGGCGGAGCGATGGGGACCGCGCTGTAGGCGGTCTGAAGGTGCGGGCGTCAGCGGCACGGCGGTGGGGTCTCAGCAGGAGAGGGCCGCGCCCCCGAGCAGCAGCGACGCGGCGGCGCCGAGCAGGGACAGGCTGCTCCACAGCCCGGCCAGCGTGGCGGGATCGAAGACGCCGAAGTGGGCGACGGTGCGTGCTTGGAGCGATGCCATGGTGCGTTCCTTTCGTTCAGCGGGAGGGTGCGGGAGTCCGGTCGAGCGCGACGAGCGCGCGCCGTGCGGCATCGGCCTGTCCGCGTTGGGCCATCGCGCCGGCGGCGGCGCGCAGCTGCGCGGTGGTCAGGCCGACGTTCATGCTGATGCGGATGTGGGCCTGCAACTGCAAGTCCACGCCTTCCATTGCGGACAGCGCGCCAACAGTGGCCAGCTCGCGGCTCTGCCAATCGAGGTTGTCGCGGCCGAAGATGTCGCCGAACAGGTGCGTCTTCAGGTACTCGTCGATGGTGGGCGCGAACTCGAACAACGGCCCTGTCACGGGCGCGCCCGACAGCCGGGTCTGGTTGGCGGTGCCGAGTGCGCGCAATGCCTGGCCCGTGGGCAGCGGGGCCGGGTCGCGGCCCGCTGCGTCATGCAAACCGCGCTGCTTGCGCGCCTGCAGCACCTTCATCAGTTCCCCGAGTGCGTTCAGGCTGCGCGGGAACCCGGCGTAGGCATACATCTGGACCAGGATCTCCTTCGCGTCGCTGATGGACAGGCCCGCATCCAGGCCTTCTTCCAGCGCCGCGGACAGCTGCGGCAGGTCGCCGCGCGCGGCGGCGGCGCCGATCGGCGCGATCGCCAGCTGCTTGCGGGTGAGGGCGTTCGTGGTGTCCATGGCGGCGGGCGTGGGTTGCGCGTGCAGTGGTGGGTGCGCGAAGACGGTGAGGGACGCGGCGGCGGCGAAGACGGCACGGCGGCGCATCGCGTCAGCGGGCCTTGTATTGCTCATCGCCGACCTTCTCCATCCATGTCACGTTCCTGCCGTCCAGCGTGCCGGTCACGGCAAGATGGGTCATGGCGGTTCCCGGCGCCGCGCCGTGCCAGTGCTTCACGTTCGGTGGGCACCACACCACGTCGCCGGGGCGGATGACCTGCACCGGCTTGCCTTGCTCCTGCGTCAGCCCGACGCCGGACATCACGACCAGGCGCTGGCCTGCCGGGTGCGTGTGCCACGCCGAGCGGGCGCCCGGCTCGAACGTGACGTAGGCGCCGGAGGCGTTGATGCCGGGGTCGGCCGGCCACAGGGGGTCGACGCGCACGCGGCCGGTGAAGTACTCGGCGCGGCCGGCCGCCGACGGCTGCGAGCCCGCGGGCGTGATCTGCTGCGCAGCCGACGTGGGAGGGGTCTGCGCATGGCCGGTGCCCGCCGCCAGGTGGATCAGGACAGCGCAGGTGGTGGCCAGTGTCGACTTCATCGTCATGGTTTCCTTTCGGGGATCAGGCCGCGCGGGGTTGCAGGCGCGTGCCTCGGCCCACGGCCAGCGCGGCGAGCGCGAGGAGGGCGGCGCCGCCGAGGAATGTCGCGGTGATGGAGAAGTGGTCGAGCAGCCAGCCGCCGAGGGCGGCGCCGAGCATGATCGCCAGCTGGATGGCGGCGACCAGCAGCCCGCCACCCGCTTCCGGTTCGTCGGCCACGCCTTTCGCGAGCCAGTTCGACCAGCACACCGGGATCGCGGCGTTGATCGCGCCCCACGCGACCATCGCCAGCCCGACGGCGCGCAGGTCGCCGGCGCCGGCCAACATCGCGAGCGTCACCGCCGCCAAGGCCAGCGGCAGCGCGCCGAGCAGCGCGTACAGGTGCCGCCGCAGCAGCGCCGTCGCGGCCGAGGTCCCCGCGAAGCCCGCGGCGCCCAGGCCCAGCAGCAGCAGGGAGATCTGGGGTAGCGTGGCCTGCGCCGAGGTCTCCAGGAACGGGCGCAGGTAGGTGAACGTGGCGAACGCGCCGCCGAACGAGAGCATCACGCCCAGCATCGCGAACGCCACGTTGCGGCGCCCCAGGAGGCCGAGCACGCGCCGCAACGGGATGGTCGCCGGCGGGCGCATCGCGGGCAGGCTGGTCCATTGCCACGCGAGGTTGAGTGCGGCCAGGGGCACCAGGATCCAGAACACGCCGCGCCAGCCCATCACGCCGCCGAGGTAGCTGCCCACCGGCGCCGCCACGGCGGTCGCGACCGCATTGCCCATGTACAGCACGCCCATCGCTTTCGGCAGCGAAGCGCGCGGCACCAGCCGCATGACCGTGGCGGTCGAGAGCGCCCAGAACCCGCCGACCGTGACGCCGAGCAGCGCCCGGGCAGCCATCAGCACAGTGAAGTTCGGCGCCAGCGCGATCAGCACCAGCGACGCCAGCATGCAGCCCGTCAGCGTCATCAGCACCACGCGGCGGTCGAAGCGCCCCGCAATCGGTGCAATGAGCAGGCTGGTGAGCACAGCGAACAGTCCCGAGATGGAGATGGCCTGCCCCGTCATGCCGCTGGTCGCGTTCAGGTCCTGCGCCATCGGCGTCAGCAGGCTCACCGGCATGAACTCGGCGGCTATGAGCAGGGCGACGCACAGGGTCATCGAGCCGACGGCGCTCCAGGCACCGAGAGCCAGGCCCGCGGCCGGGGTGGCGCGAAGAACGAAGGTCGAGGTCGTTTGCATGGGTCGGTGATCCTAGGAACGAAACGCCGCGCGCGACCGGCCTGCGGCCGCACGGGTCCATGAGTCGGATTCATGAATCGCACGCTCCTAGAATCGAAGAGGCATCCGCCATCCCATCCATGCCGCGCGAGAACCTCAACGACCTCCTTGCCTTCCTGGCCGTGGCGCAGGACCGCAGCTTCACCCGTGCGGCGGCCCGGCTCGGTGTGTCTCAGTCGGCGCTCAGCCACACCATCCGCAGCCTCGAGGAGCGGCTGGGCGTGCGCCTGCTGACCCGGACCACGCGCAGCGTCTCGCCGACCGAGGCCGGGGAACGACTGATGCAGACCGTGGCGCCGCGGCTTGAAGAAATCGAGGCCGAGATCAGCGCCGTCAGCGACCTGGGCGAGCGGCCTTCAGGCACCGTGCGGATCACCGCCATCGACCACGTGATCGACTCGGTGCTGTGGCCGCGCCTTGCCCCGGTGCTGGAGAAGTACCCGGACGTCCGGGTGGAGATCAGCTCCGACTACCGGCTGATCGACGTCGCGGCCGAGCGCTACGACATCGGCGTGCGCTACGGCGACCAGGTCGAGAAGGACATGGTGGCGGTGCGGCTCACGCCCGATGTGCCCATGACCATCGTGGCCGCGCCGCGCTACTTCGAGACCCACCCCGTCCCGGTGCGTGTGCAGGATCTGGTGCGGCACAACTGCATCACGCTGCGGCTCGCCGGCGGCGGCATCTACGCCTGGGAACTGCGCGATGGCGGTCGCGAGGTCGAGGCGCGCGTCACCGGGCAAGTCACCTTCAATGGCGCCTACCAGATGCTCAGCGCGGCGCTCAGCGGCTACGGCCTGGCATTCCTGCCCGAGGAGATGACACAGCCCCATGTTCGAGCTGGCCGGCTGGTGCGAGTGATGGACGATTGCTGCCCCAGCTTCCCGGGCCTGCATGCCTACTACCCGAGCCGCCGGCACTCGTCCCGCGCCCTGCGGATGGTGATCGATGCGATCCGCGCCACGGATTGATTCCCGACTTCAACCAATCATCACTGCTGCAGGCCCGCGAGGGTGCCAAGCCGAGGGCGTCGGATCGATTCGGCGCTGCCAGTTGTCTCAGCGTTGCCGGCTCATGAACGCGAGCATCAGGTCGGTCAGCGCGCGGTCGGCGGTGTTGATCGAATACACCTCGGACATGTGACTGTGTCCGAGCAGCCAGTGAATGCGCGGGCAGCGATTCGCTGCGCACATGGCATCCTGCAGCAGCTTCGCTTGCACCGGGAATTCGGCCGGGTCCAGCTCGGCGAACGCGAACATCAGGGGCACCCGCGTCGAAGCCAGTCCAGGCAGTGCGGATTGCCCGGCGTGTTGCGAACCGTCGTTGCCGAAGTAGGCATTGATCGGCGCGTTCGTCAATCCAGCAGGTACTGCAAACAGGCCCGAGACGATCATCGCGCCGGCGATGCCACCTTCCGGCTGCACGTGGAAGCGCGGATGGGCGACATAGTGCGCGACGTGCGCAGCGCCGGCCGAATGTCCCATGAGGTAGATCCGCGCCGCATCGCCGCCGTGCCCGCGGACGTTGCCATGCACCCACCGCAGCGCCGCGGCGATGTCCTCCTGCGCGGCGGGCCACCGGTGATCCGGCGCGAGTCGGTGAGTCATGTTGACGCCGACCATGCCGCTGGCGACTGCCCACAGCATGATGTTGTCGTAGAAGGGGCTCGTGCCGCTGCGCTTGTTGCCGGCCGTGAAGCCACCGCCATGCACGAACACAAGCACGGGACGCGGCGCGCCTTTCGCCTCCGGCTCGAAGACGTCGAGACGGTGGCGCGCATCCGGCCCGTAGGCGATGTCGCGAGCGACCCTCACGCCGGCATAGGGCTCCTTGCGCGCGAGTGGCGCGTAGAGCGCGGCAGTTCGCGGCGGGTCGACCACGCGTCCCATCTGCCGCAGGCTGGCCTCAACTGCCGGCGGCACCTGGGAGGGCACGTAGTCCGGCGGCGGCGGCACTGCGGCGCAGGAAGCAAGGAGGAGTCCGGCAAGGGCAAGAGCATGGCGCACGGCTGTCCTTTCGCAAGTAACGCTGCAACCTTCTGGAATGTAGCGGTTGTTCCCGAGATCAATCCTGCGGTGAGGTGGTGGAAGTGCAGGGAGACCACTGCGAGAAGCTGCTGCTCCTGCTGGCGGCGCAAGGCTTCAAGGCGAAACGGACCGGGGGGTAGTTCGCGCGGGACTTGTCAGTCGGCTGGTCTGCCCAGTGGGTAGAAAATTGGATGCGGCTTCGGGTCGCAACAGACGAGGACACCGGCGGATTGACGGCTCCGAAGCTGCTGATGCCTCTGCAGAGCCGGAGGTTGCGGTCGAGCTCGGCTGCATGCGGCCGGACAAGCGTCATTCCCACTTCGGCAGCATGCCTCGGACAGCTGCTGAAAGTTCGGTGGGGCTTGTCTCGGGAACATAGTGATCCGCGCCCGGAATTGCGACGGCCTCTATATCGGGCCTGAGCTCCTTCGTCTTCGACCAAGCGCTGCCGCTTAGCATCATGCTGTCGGCGCCATGCACCATCAGAGAAGGCTGGCGGAGTCGTCGGACTTCGTCCTCGAAGTCTTCCCGCATGCCCTCCACCGTGAGTGCCATTGCGTTCCCGTCGGCGAACGGCCGCCACGAGCCATCCGCTGCGACACGATAGCCGTGGCGCGCACGTCGCGCGATCGCGTCCCGCGGCAGCTTGGGATAACGTGCTGCAAGGTAAGACTCGACTTCGCAGAGGTCTGCGAAGGCGCGGTCCCCCGATTTCACGCGCGTGGCCAATGCATCGATCACGGCCGGTTCGATGAAGGGTGAGAAGTCGACCGCGACGATGCCTCGAACATGTTGCGGAAACCGATTGGCGGCGAAAAACGCGTTGCGTGCGCCCAGCGCATGGCCAAGGACGACCGCGGGTCCGATGTCCAGGTGCTCAATGAGGTCCGCGACGTCGCCCGCGAAATCCAGCGCGCGGTAACTTCCGGGTCTGCCACTTCGGCCGTGGCCGCGCTGGTCGATGCTCACGGCGCGGAAGTCTGGCGCAAGCATCGTCATAACGGGTTCGAAGACGTAAGCATTGGCGCTAATCCCATGCAGACACACGAGGGGAATGCCTGCGCCCTGTGCTATGGCGAAGATAGAAGTGCCGCGGAGCTGGAAGACCTGTTCTTGCATCTTCGAATCATCCGGTACATTTTGGATGGATTAGCTTTTCCGGAGTGTCTTCGATGGCTATGGAGCTCAACTCAGTCACGCTGGCTCTGCCCCACATCAAGCTGCACGCGGTCGAAGCGGGCGAGGGCCAGCTCGCCCTGATGTTCCACGGGATCACGGCCAACGCACACGTGTTCGAGCCCATGATCAGACAGCTCGCGCCGTACTTTCGCTGCCTGGCGTTTGACCAGCGCGGCCATGGGCGCTCGGATAAGCCGGCGGCAGGCTATGACGCCTCGGATTTTGCGGAAGACATCGCTGCCATCATTCGCCATCTTGGCCACGGTCCGGCGCTGCTGATTGGCCACTCGCTTGGATCCCGCAACGCCATCGAAGCCGCCGCCAGGCACCCCGAGCTGATCAGCGGCGTAATCGGGATCGAATTCATCCCGTTTATTGAAGAGCAGGTTCTCGACGACTTGGCCGCGCGTGTGGGCGGCGGCGACAGGATCTTTGCGTCGGTTGAGGAGATCGAGGAATACCTTGCTGGCCGCTATCCGCTGATGCCTGCCGACGCCGTAGCGAGGCGTGCGCGTTATGGCTACCTCAAGACAGATGCGGGTTGGCGCCCGCTCGCCGATCCGAAGGCAATGGCCGCTACGGCCGCTGGGCTGCGGGGAGACATGGAGCCCGCATTCCGCGCCAACAAGGTTCCCACCTTACTCATTCGAGGTTCGCTGTCCAAGTTGGTGACGGTCGAGGCTTGGCGTCGGGCCACGTCGGCGCGTCCCGACCTGAAGGCGCTCGAATTGCCGAACGCCGACCACTACGTACCGGAAGAAATCCCGGATCGCGTGGTGGAGGAAATCATGTCGTTCGCGCGCGCCGCGGCAATCATCGAATAGCTGTCACTCCACCTTGATGTTGGCGTCCTTCACGACCTTAGTCCACTTGGTGATCTCGGAGCGAAGGAAGGCCTCGAACGCCTGGGGTGTGCTGCCGACAGGTTCGGTGCCGAGTGCCGCGAACCGCTCGCGAATCTCGGGCATGGCCAGCACACGTGCCACCTCGCGTTGCCAGCGTTGGACGATCTCGGGCGGCGTGCGCGCCGGGAGGAAAAGCCCATTGAAATCGTAAATCTCGTAGCCGCTCAAGCCCGCTTCCGCGATCGTGGGCAGTTCCGGCATGGACTGCGCTCGCGTCGATCCCGTCACGGCAAGTGGCTTGAGCCTGCCCGCCTTGATGTGCGGCGTGGCAGAAGACAGGAGCGCGAAGAAGACGGGCACCTGGCCGGCGACCACGTCGGCCAGCGCAGGGCCACCACCCTTGTACGGGACATGCACGAGATCGAGGCCCGTGCGCATCTTGAACATCTCTGCCGCGAGATGCTGGGCTGAACCGTTTCCGGAAGACGCAACCGCCAGCGGTGGCGTTTGCCCCTTGGCATAGGCGATGAACTCCCTAACGTTGTTCACGGGCACCGAGGGATGGACCACCAGCACGTTAGGCGCCTGCATCACCTGCGTCACGGGCACAAGGTCCTTGAGCGGCTCGTACGGCATCTTGGGGTACAGAGCCGGGTTCACTGCATGGGTCGTAATGTCCAACAGGATCGTGTAGCCGTCTGCCGGCTGGCGTGCGACATACTCGCCAGCGATCATGCCGGAAGCACCGGGCCTGTTCTCCACCACAACGTTCTGGCCGAGGCCCTCCGACAGCTTCGGGGCAATGAGCCTGGCCGTGACGTCGGCCCCGCCGCCCGGCGAGGTGCTCAAGATCAACCGGATGGGCTTGTTGGGAAATTGAGCGTGTGCCGCGCCGACGGCGAACGTCAGCAGCAGGAGAAACCGGAAGATTGCTTTCATTCGTCGAGTCTAATCAGTGGCAATCAAGTGCGTCTAGCAGGGCTCCTCGTACGGGAGCCTAGACAATAGATCACAGGAAACCCGGCGGTAACGATGCATCATTACGTGACACCAGCCAACGTCGAGCAGCGGGTACTTCGCCGGCTTGGAAAGCGACACGCCATCGGTCGCTTCGATGCCTCGCGCACCGCGCTCGTCATCATCGACATGCAGAACTACTACGTTGCCGAGGGGTTTCCCTCGGGGAGTGCGCAGGCGCGAGGCATCGTTCCCAATATCAACCGCATGAGCTCTGCCATACGGGCTGCAGGCGCCAAGGTCATCTGGGTGCTCACGGGCTCGTCGAAGGCGATGGAGTTCTGGCCCAATCACCACATCCACAATCTCTCGCCCGAGAACGCGGCCCGTCGCATCGCCAGCCTTGCCGAAGGTGGCGAGGGGCACAGGATTTATCCGGAGCTCGAGGTGCACCCGACAGACATACTCACCAGCAAGGTGATGTACAGCGCGATGCTTCCGGGCCCCTCTTCCAATCTGCTCGACACCCTGGCGGAGCACGGCATCGACACGCTGCTTATCGCGGGTACCAAGACCAACGTGTGCTGCGAATCTACCGCGCGCGACGCGTACATGCTCGACTTCCGGGTGGCAATGCTTTCGGACTGCACGGCCACATCGAGCGACGAGGAGCATGCCGCCACTCTCAATACCTTCCAGCTTTTTTTTGGCGACGTCATGAATTTCGACGACGTTGCCGCGCGCCTCGAGCCCCCAGCGAGACCGACATGACAAGCCCCTCCCTGAGCTACTTCCGCTTCCGCCGCTGGCATACGTACACTGAGGAAACGCTCGCCAATGAAGCGGGCGTGCCTGCCGACGGCAAGCCCGTGCGCAAGATTGTGCTGGGCGCCGTCATTCGCAATCCCTATGCCGGCAGCAACTCCATACAAGCGCTGGACGAGGTTGTACAGCACTCCGCCGCGCTAGGCGTGGAGTTCGGCCGGCGCCTGAACGCCTTGCTGGGCGACGACAGGCCCGAAAGCTTCGGCAAGGCCTGCATCGTTGGAACGGCGGGCGAGTATGAGCACGGCAATGCGTTTCTGACGGCCACTTTCGCGGACCCGCTGCGCGAAGCTCTAGGCGGGGGCAAGGCTTGGATCGCCTCGACTGGGAAGCGCGGCGTGCCAGGCACCACCATCGACATCCCGCTGGCCCACAAGGACGCGCTGTATGTGCGATCACATTACGACACTGTGACGGTCAGCTTCCCCGACGGTCCGAACCCGGATGAAGTGCTAATCCTGTTCGCGGTGGCAACGCGTGGACGGCTGCACGCGCGACTCGGCGGCATCCAGGCGGAGAGAATTCAGGGCAAGGACGGGCTGCGCTGAGTGCTCAGGAGATTTGCTGCGGACGTCTCGCGCAGAGACCGCCTCCCTATTCCGAAGAGGCGGGCCTGAGGGCCACGTAACGCATCATTTGCCTATCCGCGCCGCTCACGTGGCCGCGACAAGAGCGTCGGACTGAGACTCCGTCGGTTGGCGGGCAGGGGAGTGCGGCGCTAGTCCCGACTTGCCGATGTCTGCTATCGGCCAATAGCGGACGTGGACTCGCAGAGTTATCGCTGAGGGGCAGCCAAACGGCCCCCCGGCATTCGCTCGATGAAATGGCTTCAGATGTCCGTTCGCTCTTTCGCGACCTCGCGCCGCTGCTCCATGTTGAAGCGCTTGTCATAAATCGGCCGCCCCCCGGTCGTCGGTCCGGGGTACTGGACGATCACCATCAAGCCACCGGTCTCCGTCCGCAGCTCCTCCTCGCAATGGGGATCGCCGTGGAAGAACATGGTGCCGGGCCCATGCGTCTTGCCGCCAACCGTGAACTCGCCCTCGAGCACGTACCAGACCTGCGCGAAGTCGTGGCGATGCCAGGGATGGTAGGAACCCTTCTCGAAACGCAGCAGGCCGGCGTTCGGCTCGGTCGGGTTTTCGGGTCGCGGGTGGAAGAGCATCTTGCCGGTCTCGCCGGGCCAGCGAATGGTTTCCCATTCGATGTCGTCGATGTGGCGCACGGTGGGCGGCGGATCGGTGCGGTCGCCAGGTTTCTGGGCTAAGTCCATCGATTGCTCCTTGTTGATTGGTGGAGTCACTTGCGCACCAGCGCGCACTCGCTCGTGGCGAGCGGCTGAAAGACCTGATCAGCCGGGTCGGTGGCCAGGACCTTGTAGTAGTCCCAAGGCCCCTTGGAATCTGCAGGCTTCTTCACTTCCACCAGGTACATGTCGTGCATGACTTGGCCGTCTTCGCGCACGCGGCCGTTGGCCGTGTAGGCGTCACGGATTGGCAGTTCCTTCATCTTCTTGGCGACGCGGTCGCCGTCATCACTGCCCGCAGCTTCGACGGCCTTCAGGAAGTGCCGGACGCTGGAGTACACGCCCGCCTGGGTCATCGTCGGCATTGCCTTGCGGCGCTCGAAGAACTTGCGGGCCCAGGCGCGCGAGTTGTCGTCACGGTCCCAGTAGAAAGCGGTGAGGAACTGCAACCCTTGCGAGGTCTTCAAGCCCAGGCTGTGCACGTCGTTGACGAACACCGAGGGCGCCGCGAGCAGCTGGTTGCGCGTCAAGCCGAATTCGCCCGCCTGCTTGATGGCCGTGGTCAGGTCCCCACCTGCGCTGGCGAAGGCGACGACCTTGGCCTTCGAAGCCTGCGCCTGGAGCAGGAACGAGCTCATGTCCGAGGCGTTCAGCGGATGCCGGACCTCGCCGACCACCTTGCCGCCCGCGGCCATCACGGTCTTGCGGATGTCGGCGGCGAAGGCGTGCCCGAAAGCGTAGTCGACGGTGACCAGGAACCAGGTGTCCGCACCCCGCTCGGTGAGCAGCTTGGCCAGTCCGTGGCCGTTGCTGTAGCTGTTGTAGACCCACTGGCTCGAATAGGGCGTGCACGACTTTCCGGTGAACTGCGTCGATGCGGCTGTGACGAGCGTGATCTTCTTGCGTTCGGTCGCCAGCGCTTGCACGGCCAGGCCGACGCTCGAGTTCGAGAAATCGGCGATCGCATCCACGCCGTCGCGGTCCATCCAAGTCCGTGCGATGGTCGCGCCCACGTCGGCCTTGTTCTGGTGGTCGCCCGACACCAGTTCGACCTTCACGCCATTGACCTTGCCGCCGAACTCCTCGATGGCCCGGCCGCGAGGGCACGGGGTCGGCTACGCCCTGCGCCTGCCCCTCGGTTCGCCATTGCGGGCGTAGCGGCGCGCACGAAGCGCGGGAAACTGGCTGATCATCAATTCGCGCAGCCACATGTTGGACGGATCGTTCTGCGCGCTGCGGTGCCAGAACAGGTTCACCTGGAACGTGGGCGGCACGAAGGGCATCGGGAGCTCCTGGATGCCGCCGTAATTTCGGACGAAATCGGCGAGCGCTTGCGGCACGATCGCCACGGCGTCGGTTTCGGCGACGACGATCGGCACGCTCATGAAATGCGGCGTTCGCAGCAGCACCTTGAGGCGGATGCGCTTTTCCCGCAGGAACTGGTCGAAGACCTCCTGGCTGCGGCCGGGCGCCTCCACCACGATGTGGCCCAGTTGCGCGTACTGCTCGACCGTCAACGGCTCGCTGGCAGCCGGGTGCCCCACGCGCGCGATCGAGCTGAACGAGTGCAAGCCGACCCGCCGCTGGATCACCTGCGTGCCACGGATATCCGGAAAGAACCCCGCCGCCAGGTCCACTTCGCCCGAGGCCATCGCTTCCTCGAGTTCCCGCGGCGGCATCACGACCGTGCGCAGGGAAATGCCGGGAGCCGTGTACTGGATGCTTCGAATGGCGAGTGGAAGGTAGATGCCTTCGCCGATGTCCGAGAGCGCCAGCCGGAACTCCTTTGTCGAGGTTGCCGGGTCGAACTGCGGTGGCGCAAGCAGATCCTTGTCGAGCGTCTGCAGGATTTGCCGGACCGGCCCGATGAGGGCCCGCGCGCGCCGGGTGGGTTCCATTCCGCCCGTGGTTCGTGTGAAAAGGGGATCCTGCAGCTGCTCTCGCAGCCTCATCAGCGCAGTGCTGAGTCCCGGCTGGCTCATGTCGAGTTCGCGGGCCGCAACGCTGACGCTGCCACTCTGGTAGATGCACGCAAAGACGCGCAGCAGCTTGGTGTCGAGGTTGCGCGGAGGGTCCATCCCGCGTTTGTATCTCGAATCGCGATCTGCTGTATCTCCCGCATCCCATTGCCCGATTCACGCGGGGATCCAAGAATGCGGTGTCACCTCCACCTGGACCCGCTTCCACCATGCACTCCGCACACACCTGCCCTGCCGTCGCGCCATCGATCCCATCGGCGAAAGCCCAGCCGCCGGAGGACTTCCGCTGGCCGGAAGGCGGCGTTTCACGCGTTCCGTTCCAAGTGTTCTCCGACCCTGCCATCTACGCCATGGAGCAGGAACGAATCTTCCGGGGGCCGGTGTGGCACTACCTCTGCATGGAGTTGGAGGTTGGAAAGCGTGGCGACATCAAGACGACGTGGCTGGGGGAAACCCCGATCATCGTGACCCGCGACGCGGACGGAATCGTCCACGCGATGATCAATCGCTGCGCGCACAAAGGCGCACTCGTGTGCCTGAAGGACCGGGACAACCGGGAGTCGCTCACCTGCGTGTACCACGCCTGGAACTACGGGCTCGACGGCCGGCTGAAGACCGTCGCGTTCCAGAACGGCCTTCGCGGCAAGGGCGGCATGCCGGAGGATTTCGACCCTTCCAGGCACCGGCTGGAACCCCTGCGCGTCGAGGTCTACTGCGGCATGGTTTTCGGGACGTACTCCGCAGAAACCGAGCCGCTGCACGACTTCCTCGGTGACAGCACCCGCGCCTTCATGGAACGCAACATGAAGCATCCGCTGAAGATCCTCGGCGTCCACAGCCAGATGATCCACAACAACTGGAAGCTTTACGCGGAGAACGTGCGCGACTCCTACCACGCGACGCTGCTGCACACGTTCTATACGACGTTCAAGGTCAACCGCCTCGACATGGACGGCGGCATCGTGCTGTCGGACAAGAAGTGGCACCACATCAGCTATTCCAAGCGTGCCACGCTCCAGGCCGCCGCGGAGTACAAGGAGGCCAACGTCCATTCGGCGAAGTTCGACTCCGACCTGGAAGGGCCCGAACTGCTCAAGGCCTGGGAAGGCTTCGACGACGGCATCACGCACAGCATCCAGACGGTCTTCCCGACCCTGGTGATGCAGCTCACGCTGAACTCGCTTGCCGTGCGTTTCTTCGTTCCGCGCGGGGTCGACAAGACGGAGCTGTTCTGGGTCTTCCTGGGCTACGAGACGGACACCCCGGAGCAGGAGCACATGCGGGTCATGCAGGGCAACCTGACTGGCGCCGCCGGGCTGGTCGCCCTGGAAGACGGCTGCATCAACTCATTCGTGCAGCGGGGCACCGCCACCAGCCCCGACCGGGCCGCCTTCATCGAGATGGGGGGCCGTGTCGCCGAATCCAACGAATCTTCCCGCGCGACCGAGGCGGCCGTGCGCGGCTTCTGGCACGGCTACCGCAACATCATGGGGTTCTGACATGCTGATGAAATCGAAGTCGCCCGGCGAGCAGATCGAGCAGTTGCTGCGGGACTACTGCCACGCTCTGGACGAAGGCCAGGTCGACCGCTGGACCGGATTCTTCCTGGACGACGCCGTCTACCAGATCACGACGCGGGAGAACATCGCCGCGAACTATCCCCTGGGCATCATCAACTGCCAGGGGCGCGGGATGATGGAGGACCGCATCAAGGCCTTGCAGACCGCCAACATCTTCGAGAGCCACACGTACTGCCATGTCACGGGGCCGCTGGACGTGCGCGAGGAGTTCGAGGGCCGCCATACCGTGCGGTCCAACTTCGTCGTCTACCGCACGATGTACACGGGCCAGGCGGAACTGTTCGCCAGCGGCAAGTACCTCGACGTGGTGGACACCAGCAGCGGTGCCGCCCTGTTCGCGGAGCGCATCGTGGTCATCGATTCACGGTGCATCGACACCCTTCTGGTGTATCCGCTCTGACGCGGCAAGCCAGCACCAGACAATCAGGAGACAAGCATGCAAACGATCCGTCGTCGTGCCTTCGTGGCAATGGCTGCCGCTGCTTGCGTGGCCGGCCCCGGCGTGGCCAAGGCGCAGTCCGGCTGGCCCGAGAAGCCGATCCGCATCATCGTTCCCTACGCGCCCGGGGGGATCGCCGACCTGGGGGCGCGCATCATCCAGCCCATCCTGCAGAAGGAACTGGGCCAGCCGATCGTCATCGAGAACAAGCCCGGCGCCAGCGGCAGCCTGGCCACCGAGTTCGTCGCGCGCGCGGCGCCCGACGGCTACACGCTGCTGCTCGCACTCGCGGCGCCCCAGACCCTGAACCAGTTCATCTACAAGGTGAACTACGACGGCCTGAAGGACTTCGCGCCGATCACGCTCATCAACACCAATCCGATGGTGCTGATGGCGCACCCGAGCTTGCCGGTGCGCACTGTCAGGGAGCTGATCGCCTACGCCAAGGAGCACCCAGGCAAGCTCAACTTCGCAGGCGCCGGTGGATTCACGCAGTTCAGCGGCGAGATCTTCAAGCAGATGGCAGGCATCGACATGGTGCACGTGCCGTACCGGGGAGGCGCGCCCGCCGTCGCCGCTGCGGCGGCCGGCGACGTGCAACTGACGTTCGCCAACTACTCGGATGCACTCACCTGGATGCGGTCCGGAAAGCTGCGGCCGATCGCCTTGACGAGCGCCAAGCGCTTCCCGCAGTCACCCGAGGTCCCGACGATCGCCGAGTCCGGCCTGCCGGGCTACGAAGTCAACGGGTGGAGCGGCCTGCTCGCGCCAGCCGGAACTCCCCCGGCCATCGTCGACCGCGTGGCCGCTGCCGTGCGCAAGGGATACGAGGACCCGGCCGTACGCAAGCGCTGGGCGGACATCGGTGCCGAGCCCGGCGGCAATTCGCCCGCCGAGTTCCGGGCCATGATCGACGCCGATATGCAGAAGTGGTCAGAGTTCGTCAAGCGCACGGGCATCAAGGTCGCGCAATGACGCAAGCCGGTACGGGCATGACTCAGATCCTGGTGGATGCGAGATGGCTGGCGGCGCGGCTGGACGCCCCTGATGTATGTGTGCTCGACGTCAGCTGGCACCAGCCCGCAACGGGCCGGAATGCTCGCGCCGAGTTCGAACGCGCGCACATTCCGGGCGCACGCTTCTTCGATCTGGCCGGGGCGGCCGATCCCGACGCGCGGCTGTCGCACACGCTGCCGGGCCCGAACCATCTGGCCGCCTGTGCGGCTGCGGTGGGTGCGCGGCGCGACCGCCGTATCGTGCTGTACGACTCGGCGGGTCTGGCGCCGTCTGCCCGCGTGTGGTGGATGCTGTCCACGTACGGCTTTCGCGAGGTCCACGTGCTCGATGGTGGTCTTGCGGCATGGGAGCGGGCGGGATTTCCGCTGGCGCAAGGGCCCGTGGCCGACCTTCGGGAAGCGCCGGAACAGCTCTCGCCGCCCAACCCGAAAAGGGTTGCAGATTTCGCGCGGGTCAAGCAGGCGGCGCAGGAGGGCCAGCTGATCCTGGATGCGCGCTCCGCCGCACGCTACCGTGGCGAGGCACCGGAGCCGCTCGCAGGCATTCGCAGCGGGCACATTCCGGGCAGCCGGAACCTTCCCTACCAGGAGCTGCTGGCTGGCGACGGAACCCTGCTTCCCATCTCGCTGCTGCGGCAGCGGCTGCAGGCAGCCGGAGTGACGAAAGAGGCGCCGGTGGTGTGCAGTTGCGGCTCGGGGGTGACCGCATGCGTGCTCGCCCTCGCGCTCGAGTCGATTGGCCATCCCGACGTTGCCGTGTACGACGGCTCGTGGTCGGAATGGGCACAGAGAACAAGCTTGGAGCAAACGGCATGATTTTCGAACTGAAGCGCTATGTCGCCCACGATGGCAAGGCCGAGGCGCTGCAACAGCGCTTTGCAGACAAGACCATTCCGGTGTTCCGCCGGGTAGGCATCGACCTGGTGCAGTGCTGGACAGCACCCGCAGAGCCGGGCGTTTTCTACTACCTGGTCCGCTTTCCGGACGAGGCCGCCAGCAAGCAGGCATGGGCCGCCTTTGCGGCGGATCCCGACTGGAAGGCGGCCAAGGAAGCCAGCGAGAAGGACGGCCCTCTGCTGGCGTCCCAGAGCACCGTGCGCCTGGAGCCCACCAGCTTCTCGCCGCAGCATCATGGGTGAGGCGCGCCAGCATTCCATCGCGAGTGAAGACGCCGTCCTGAGCGTCCTGGACGATGGGGCAGAGAGCCTCCCCTGCGTGCTGCTCGCCCATTCGATCATGGCAGATGCACGCATGTGGGCTCCGCAGGCCGCGCACCTCGTGAAGCAGGGTTTCCGTGTCCTGCGGCTCGAGAGCAGGGGGCATGGGAGAAGCACGCTGGGGAGTACCCGCCTGACCATCGACCGCCTGGCGCGAGACGTGGTGACGGTTCTCGACACGCTCGGACTCGACCGTGCGCACTACGTAGGCCTCTCGCTGGGCGGCATGGTGGGCTTCGCGCTCGGACAGCAGCATTCCGTTCGTCTCGCCAGCCTGGTCATCTGCGATGCGCGCGCCGACTCCCCGCCGGCGTTCGCGCAACCCTGGGATGCGCGGATCGCTCAGGCACGCGAGCAGGGCATGGCCCTCCTGGTGCAACCGACACTGGAGCGCTGGTTCGGCAGCCGGCTCTCTGACCTCGATGCGTCCTCGCACGCGAGCCTTCGGGACTCCATCGCGGGCACCTCGGTGGACGGCTTCATCGCCACCGCGCGCGCTTTGCAGGCCTTCGACTACACGGCGGAACTCCACCGGATGCCATCGCTGTCGACACTGATCGTGGGCGAGAGCGACGGCGTGCTTCCGGACGTGATGGCAAGGCTTGCCGCCGCCATGCCCTTTGCACAGTTGGTCGTTATCCCGTCCGCCGGGCACCTGCCGAACCTGGACCAGCCCCTGCTTTTCAATCAAGCCCTCGATCAGCATTTCCTCCGCGTCGCGCAATGACCCCCACTTGCGTCCATCGGCTGCCGGATCCGGCGTCGTCCACCTGCACCTACCTCCTGGTGGACGAAGCGTCCGCCACCGCCGTGCTGATCGATCCCGTGGAGGAGCAGGTCGAGCGCGACCTCGGTGTGCTCGAGGCAATGCGACTGAGACTGCTGTGGATTCTGGAAACCCACGTCCATGCGGACCACATCACCGGTGCCAGCTCACTGCGTCGACGGACCGGGGCAAGGATTGCGACACCGGCCCGTTGCGGCGTGAGCGGCGCGACGCGGGAGCTGGTCCATGGAGATCGCATCCACTTCGGCAGCAGCCACGTCGAAGCGCTGCACACCCCCGGGCATACCGCAGGCAGCATGTGCTTCTCCTTCCGCTCACCGGACGGGGGACTGCACCTCTTCACGGGCGATACGCTGCTGATCGGCGGCTGCGGGCGCACGGACCTGCAGGGGGGCGACGCCGGTGCCATGTACGACAGCATCACGCGCGTGCTCTTCGCTTTTCCCGACGACACTCTGGTCTGGCCCGGCCACGACTACGGCGAGAAGATCCACACGACGATTGGAACAGAGCGGACATCCAATCCGCGCGTGAGCGGTCGAACGCGGGATGCTTTCCAGCAACTCATGGCAGGCCTTCGACTGCCGCTTCCAAAGCGGCTGGAGGAGGCGGTTCCGGCGAACTTATGTCTGGGCGATCGTGGTCGTTGAACTAAGCTTGTCGGCCGTCTAGCGGCGGACAACGCTTCCAGCGGCCTTGTCGTCCTCGGCGGCGTACCGACGAAGCTCGACGGCATCGACTTGAAACTCGCCGCGACGACGATGGCCCGAGGTGAGGCCACTTTGCTCATCCCGCCCGCGAGGCGTTGCTCACTGCGCGTGCCGCGAAACCGCAGTTGCCTCGCCCACCAGCCCCCGCGGCCGCCACAGGAGCATCAGCGCGATCAGCACTCCGATCAGCACGACCTGCAAGGCTGCGGCGCGGGCCTGTTCGGCCTGGGGCACCAGGTTGCGCAGCACTCCGCCGGAAGCGGCCCAGATGCCCCAAACCAGGTACGCCCCGAGCATCGCGCCGCGGTTGTTGCCCGAGCCGCCGACGATCAGCATGGCCCACAGCTGGAAGGTGAGGATCGGGAGGAAGTCCTCCGGCGCGATGTAGCCGACGAAGTGCGCGTAGAGCGCGCCGCCCAGCCCCATCAGCATGCTGCCGATCACGAAGGCCTGAAGCCGGAAGCTGAAGGCGCTCTTGCCCAGTGAGGCGGCGGCTTCCTCGTCCTCGCGAATCGCCCGCAGCACCCGCCCCCAGGGGCTGCGGACCAGCCGCTCCAGCCCCCAGTAGGCCAGCACCAGCAGCAGACCGACGAGTGCCAGGTAGGCCAGGTTCCAGGCCGCGCCGGCGCCCAATGCGCCTTGCAGCGGGCGCGGGATGAACTGCACCCCGAACGGCCCGCCGGTGAGCCACTTCGCGTTGAGGGCGACCAGCTGCACGACGACCGCGAAGCCGAAGGTGGCGATGGCCAGATAGTCGTGTCGCAAGCGCAGCGCCGCCGTACCGACCACCAGTCCCGCCAGGCCGGACACGGCCATCGCGCCGATCCACCCCGCGACCACGGGCCAGCCGAGCCCGCCGACTCGGCCCGGGTCGTCGGGCGTGGTGAGCAGGGCCGAGGTGTAGGCACCGATGGCCACGAATCCGGCGATGCCCACGTTGAACAGGCCGGTGGAGCCCCACTGCAGGTTCAGCCCCAGCACCATCACCGCGAACACGCTGGCGAACACCAGGAAGAAGCTGCCGTAGGAGAGCAGGTCGGCGATGCCGGGCATGACGTTCACAGCCTCTAACCTTTCTCCGCGAACAGGCCGGTGGGCCGCAGCCACAGGATGGCGATCAGCACCACGAACGAGGCCGCCGCCCGGTATTCGGCGCCCACGAGGGTGACGGAGAAGCTCTCCGCCAGGCCGATGATCAGGCCGCCCAGCACCGCGCCCCACACGGAGCCGATGCCGCCCAGGATGACGGCGGCGAACAGCGGCAGCAGCAGGTCCATTCCCATGGTGGGTCGCAGCTGCACCGTCAGGCCCACGAACACGCCGGCGATGGCGGCAAGCACGCCGCCCAGGATCCAGGTGGCGCGCATCACGCGCTCCGGGTCGATGCCGCTGACGCGGGCCAGCTGTGGATTGAGCGAGGTCGCCCGCATCGCGCGGCCCAGCGTGCTGCGGCCCAGGAACAGGTGCAGCGCCACCACGCTGGCCAGCGTGAGCGCAAGCACCAGCAGCTGATCGGGCGTGAAGCGCAAACCGCCGTACACGGTGCGCGGCAGCAGCGCGATCGCGATCTGCAGTTCCTGCGTGTAGTACTGCGGCACGCCGCCGTAGAAGAAGAACAGCAGGTTGCGCGCTGCGAGCGCCGCGCCGAAGCTGGCGATCACGAGCGTGATGGCGCCCTGGGCCCGAAGTCGCCGGAACAGCAGCCAGTCGATGCCCAGCGCCAGCAGCGCGGTGCCGGCCATGGCCAGCAGCAGCCCGGCGGCCAGGGGCCAGCCGAAGGAGAAGGGCGCCCACGGCGCGGCCTGCACGGCAGCGAAGGCTCCCCCCGCCGTGAACGCGATGTACGCACCCCAGGAGAGCAGCTCGCCGTGGCCGAAGTTGGCGAAGCGCAGGATCGAGAACGTGAGCGTGAGCCCGATGGCGCCCAGCGCGATCGCGGATCCCACGATGAGGCCGTCGGCCAGCACCTGCAGCATCAGGAGGCGGCCTCCACGTGGCGGCCGAGGTACAGCTCGGCGATGCGCGCGTCGCGCGCCAGTTCCGCCGCGGGGGCGACCACGCGTTCGCGCCCTTCGACCAGCACCGCCGCGCGGTCGGCGATGCCCAGGGCCGCCTTCACGTTCTGCTCCACCAGCACCAGCGTCACGCCGGCGGCGCGGATTTCGCGCAGCTTGCCGAAGACTTCCACCACCATGCGCGGCGACAGCCCGGCCGAGGGCTCGTCGAGCATCAGCACGTGCGGGATGCGAACCAGGGCGCGGGCGATGGCCAGCATCTGCCGCTGGCCGCCCGACAGGCGCCCGGCCAGCAGCGTGCGCTGGCGCGCCAGGTCCGGGAACAGCTCATACAAGGCCGGCAGTCGGTCGCGCGCCGGCACCTTCTGCAGCGCCGCGGCCAGTTCCAGGTTCTCGGCGATCGTGAGGTTGGTGAACACGTTCTCGGTCTGCGGCACGAAGCCGAGTCCCAGGGCGCCGAGCCGGTGCGCGGGCACGCGCGTGATGTCCTGCTCGCCGAGGCGCACGCTGCCCGCCGTCACGGGCACCAGGCCGGCCACCGCCTTGACCAGCGTGGACTTGCCCGCGCCGTTGGGGCCGAGGATTGCGACGATCTCGCCCGGCTGCGCGGCCAGGCTGGCGCCGCGCACGATGGGCAGGCCCGGCTCGTACCCGGCCTCGAGGTCGGCTATCACCAGCGGAAGGCTCATGCCGTCGCGCCCAGGTAGGCCTCGACCACCTGCGGGTCGCGCAGCACGTCGCCAGGCGTGCCCGAAGCGAGCAGCCGGCCCTGCGCCATCACCAGCACCGGGTCGCACAGCGAGGCCACCAGGTCCATGTTGTGCTCGATGATGAGGAAGCTGGTGCCCTGCCGGTGCAGCGCGGCGATGCGGTCCACGATGGTGTCCAGCAGCGCCGGGTTGACACCCGCGCCGGGCTCATCCAGCAGCACCAGCCGGGGCTGCGCCACCATCACGCGCGCCAGTTCCAGCAGCTTGCGCTGGCCGCCGGAGAGCACGCGGGCCGGCTCGGCCGCCAGCGCCGACAGGCCGACGAAATCCAGCCAGTGCAGGGCGCTTTCGCGCACCTGGCGCTCCTGCGCCGCCACGCTGCCGCCGGCCAGCCAGTTGCGCCAGAAGGCCTCGCCGGCCTGCCCGCCGGGGGCGAGCATCACGTTCTCCAGCACCGACATGGCGGCGAAAGGGCGCGGGATCTGGAAGGTGCGCGCCAAGCCCGCCGCGAAGATGCGGTGCGGCGGCAGGCCGGTGATGTCGCGGCCGTCCAGCGTGATGCGCCCGGCCGTCGGGCGATGGGCGCCCGCGATGAGGTTGAACAGCGTGGTCTTGCCGGCGCCGTTCGGGCCGATCAGGCCGGTGATGCGCCCCGGCGCAAGGGAGCAGGAAACGCCGTCCACCGCGCGATTGCCGCCGAACGACTTGACCACCCCGTCCAGAACTAACATACGTCGATTCTTGCATTGAATCGGAGCACGCCATGGACGACGGATTCGAGCTGCACGACCTGCGCGTTGAAGTGGTGGGCCCGCCCGACGCGCGCATCTTCTGCGGCGCGCGGCTGGGCGATTCCTTCGAGCTGCGCGGCGAGATGCTGCACCTGCCGCCCGGCCAGGGCTTTTCCATCTACTCGCTCGCGGCGCTGCTGCCCCTGTTGCCGGCCAAGCAGCGCGCCACCGATCCGAACGACTGGATGTCCACGGACGCGGAGGTCGCCTGCCCGGACCCGAACTGCCCCACGCGCTTTCGCATCACCCGTATCGGCAAGCGGCACTTCCGCCATGCCGACACGACGGCCGTGCCGCTGGTGAAATCATGAAGGTCGAGACCTTCGAGCTCGCACCGGGCTACGTCATCCCGCGCCTGGTGCGCGGTGGTTGGCAGCTGGCCGGCGACCACGGCGAAGTCGATGCCGCCCGCGCCATCGACGACATGGCGCAGTTCGTGCGCGCGGGCATCAACACGTTCGACTGTGCGGACATCTACACCGGGGTGGAGGCGCTGATCGGCCAGTACCGGCTGCGCGACCCTTCGCTCAAGGTGCACACCAAGTTCGTGCCCGACCTGGAGGACCTGCCGCGGGTGGACGAGGTCTACGTTCGGCGCATCAATGCGCGCTCGCGCGAACGCCTGCACACGCTGGCGCTCGATCTCGTGCAGTTCCACTGGTGGGATTACGCCGTGCCGGGCATGGTGCCTGTGGCGCAGCTGCTTGCGCGCCTGCGCGAGGAGGGGCTGGTGCGGCACCTGGGCGGCACCAACTTCGACGCGCCGCATACGGAGCAGATGCTCGATGCGGGCTTGCCGCTGGTGAGCATGCAGGTGCAGTACTCCCTGCTGGATCGCCGGCCCGCCGGCGCGATGGCCGCCCTGTGCGCCCGCTCGCCCGTGCGGCTGCTGTGCTACGGCACGCTGGCCGGCGGCTTGCTGACCGCCCGCTGGTTGGGCGCGGAGGAGCCGGGCCAGCTGTCCAACCGTTCGCACATCAAGTACAAGCTGGTCATCGACGACTTCGGCGGCTGGGCCGCCTTCCAGGACTTGCTGGCGCTGCTGCAGCGCATCGGCGACAAGCACGGCGTGGGGCTGTCGGCGGTGGCCACGCGCTGGGTGCTGGACCAACCCCATGTGGCGGCTGCGATCGTCGGCGCGCGCTACGCCGCCCACCTTCCCGAGCACCTGCAGGTGTTCGACTTCCGCCTGGACGCGGCCGACCGCGCCGGCATCGACCGGCTGCTGGCACGCTGCCCCGGGCCGCAGGGCGATACTTACGCGCTGGAGCGCGATCGCGCGGGCCGGCACGGACGCATCATGAAGTACAACCTGAACAAGGCCGACTGATCACTTCAAGGAGAACATCGCCATGCGCATCACCTGGTCCCTGCTGCTGGCCGCGCTCGCGTCGGCCGCCGTCCTGCCCGCCGTTGCGCAGGCCCCTGCTGCATCCGCGCCCGCCGCTCCGGGCGTCGGCTGCCGGCATACCGTCGGCATGGTGGTGTCGCTCACCGGCCCGGCCGGCCGCTTCGGCCAGGCCGCATCCAAGTCCGTGGAGCTGGCGTTCGCCGACCTCAACCGCGCCGCAGGTGCCGCCGGCATCGCCGGCTGCCAGCTGGTGCACGAGGTGCGCGACAGCCAGAGCCAGGGCGCCGTGGCGGTGGACCAGGCCCGCCAGCTGGTCGACCTGCGCAAGGTGCCGGTCATCATCGGCAGCATCATCTCGTCCGACTCGATTCCCATGGCCACCTCGGTCACCGGGCCGGCCGGCGTGGTGCAGGTGTCGCCCGCGTCCTCCTCGCCAACGCTCACGCGCCTCGCGACGGAAGGCCAGACCAAGGGCTGGTTCTTCCGCACCATCACGTCCGACGCGCTGCAGGGCACCGCGGCGGCCAAGTACGCGCTCGACCAGGGGCTGCGCGAACTGGCCGTGATCCACGTGAACAACGACTTCGGCGTCAACATGCTGGCCGAGTTCCGCAAGGCCTACGAGGCCCTGGGCGGCAAGATCCACACGGTCACGCCCTACAACCAGGCGCAGTCGTCCTATGCACCGGAAGTTACGCGGGCACTGCAGTCCAACCCGCCCGCGCTCTACCTGATCGGCTATCCCGGCGACGGCACCACCATCCTGCGCACCTGGATCCAGCAGGGCGGGCCCCAGCGCATCCTGCTGAACGACGGCATGAACTCCGCCGACCTGATCAAGGGCGTGGGACCGCAGTTCATGAACAACGCGTACGGCACCTCCTCGGGCACCACGCGCACCCCGAGCACCGAGTATTTCGGCCGCGCCTATCCCGCCATGAGCGGCGGCTTCGATGCCAACGCGCCCGCCGCCGACCGCTCCTATGACGCGGCCGCGATCGTCGGGCTGGCCATCGCCCGGGCCGGCAAGTTCGAGGCCGGCGCGATCCGCGACGCCATCCGCGAGGTCACCCGCCCGGGCGGCGAGGTGGTGCATGCGGGGCCGGAAGGCTTCACCAAGGCGCTGCAGCTGATCCGCGACCGCAAGCCGGTGCGCTACGTGGGCGTGATCGGCCCGGTGGACTTCGACCGCAACGGCGACATCGTCGGCCCGTTCCGCCTGTGGCGCATCCAGAACGGCGAAGTGGTCACCACCGGCCAGATGAGCGCCGAGGAAGTGCAGGGCGTGCAGTCGAAGCTGCCGCGCTGATGCTGCCTACGACCGAGCTCGCACCCGGGCTCGTCATCCCGCGCATCGTCACCGGCCTGTGGCAGGTGGCGGACATGGAACGCGGGGGCCAGCTGCTCGATCCCGTGGCCGGCGCGGGTGCGATGGCCGCGTATGCGGCCGAAGGCTTCACCGCGTTCGACATGGCCGACCACTACGGCTCGGCCGAGGTCATCACCGGCCAGGCACGAGCGCAGGGCGTGGCCCTGCAGGCCTTCACCAAGTGGTGCCCGCGGCCGGGGCCGATGCCACGCGACGTGGTGCGCGCGGGCGTGCAGCGGGCGCTCGAGCGCATGCGCACCGGGTGCATCGACCTGATGCAGTTCCACTGGTGGACGTTCGAGCACCCGCAGTACCTGGATGCCATGGCGGAGCTGGCGGCGCTGCGAGCCGAGGGCCTCGTGCGGCACCTGGGCCTGACCAACTTCGATACCGCGCACTTGCGGGTGCTACTGGCCCAGGGCATTCCGGTCGCCAGCAATCAGGTGTGCATCTCGTTGCTGGATCGGCGCGCGCTGGGCGACATGTCGGCGTTGTGCCTCACGCGCGGCGTGCGCCTGCTGGCGTACGGCACGCTGGGCGGCGGCTTCCTGTCGGAGCGCTGGCTGGGCGTGCCCGAGCCGGCGCGCGTGGACGACTGGAGCAAGATGAAGTACCGCCGCTTCATCGACGCGGCGGGCGGCTGGGCGGCGCTGCAGGCGGTGCTGCGGGCGGCTGACGGCATCGCCCGCAAGCACGGCGTTTCCATCGCCAACGTGGCGACGCGCTGGGTGCTCGAGCAGCCCGCGGTCGCGGCGGTGATCGTCGGCGCGCGCCTGGGCGAATCGGAACACCGCGCCGACAACCTAGCCCTGTTCCGGTTCTCGCTGGACGACGAGGACCGGTCCTGGCTGGAGGAGGCCTTCGCGCAGACGCGCCCCATTCCCGGCGATTGCGGCGACGAGTACCGCAAGCCGCCCTTCCTGACCGCGTCGGGCGACCTGAGCCACCACCTGGAAAGCCTGTCGCCGGTGTACCGGGCCGAACCCGTGCCCGGGCGCCCTGGCCGGCTGCGTGTCGACAGTGGCAGCGTCTGGGAGCCGCTGGCCGGCTACGCGCGCGCGGTGCGCGACGGCGACCGCATCGACGTGTCCGGCACCACCGCCACGCACGGCAGCGCTGGCGTGGTGGCGCCCGAGGACGCAGGGGCGCAGACGACTTTCATCCTCGACAAGATCTCCGCCAGCCTGCGCAGCCTGGGCGGCAGCCTGGACGACGTGGTACGTACCCGCGTGTACCTGCGGGAGGTGGACGACTGGGAGGCCGTGGCGCGGGCGCACGGTCGCGTGTTCGGCGACATCCGCCCGTCCAACACAATGCTGCAGGTGGGCGCCCTGATCGGCACAGGCTACCGCGTTGAGATCGAGGCCGAGGCACAGGTCAGTCACCCCTAGGGTTTCGCGCTAGCTGCTGCAGGCCGCCGCATAGCGAGATACAGGGGAGCGGCGAGCAGCCGTTGGTTGCCGCCGAGATCGCGTCGCGAGTGGGGGGAGAGCCTCCGGGGCGCTGAAGCCGCTTTCGGGCATCCTGCTGGTCGCGCCGAGCGGACTGCAGGGCTGGAAGCTGTCGCGCCATCTGTCACCGGCAGCTGAACGGTGTCGGCTGCTAGGAATTACATAGCGGCCGATGCAGAGTCCGTGTAGGGAGGTGGTGGGTCCTGTAGGATTCGAACCTACGACCTACGGATTAAGAGTCCGCTGCTCTACCAACTGAGCTAAGAACCCACTTTTCGGACAAACGCCGCGCTGCGGCGGCGTTTGGGAAACGGTGTTGTGGTGGAGAAGTGGATATCGACTCCCCGCACAAATGTATCCACTATTGTATCTAACAAGGCCTTGACTCTGTTCAGCTAGTCCTTGGACTTGGTGAATACGTATGTGTTGAGTGTATCACACCGAGCCTATCGAGCCGCAGGCAGGCCATCTCATCGCCTTGCCACAGCCCGGGTGCCATCCTTGCCCGACAGGGCCCGTCGGCCCCAGCCGACTGCGCAAACGGCGGCTGGCAACCAGCATGACCCCATGCGCACTGTCATGGTGACCGACAAGAAGCTGGAGTGGTTCGAGATTCCCGACGCTACTGTCCTGGGCGCCCGCAGCTACCTGGCGGAGCACGAGAGCGGCCGTGGGGCCAGCGTCAGGGTGCTCAACCTGTGCCGCACCGGCCGCTATCAGGGACGGGGGTACTACGTTTCGCTGCTCGCCGAGGCCCGTGGCGATCGGCCGATTCCCGACGTGAAGACGGTCGAGGACCTGAAGTCCGAGGCCCGCGTGCAGGCGCTCTCGGCCCAGCTCGAAGCGCTGGTGCGCGAGACGCTGCATCACGATGAGAGCGACCTCTTCGAGCTCGACGTCTATATGGGGAGGGATCCGGCGCAGCGCCACCAGGCACTCGCCGAGCAACTCTTCGCGAAAGTGCGCGCGCCGCTGCTGCGCGCCCTGTTTCGCCGCGTCGAGGGCCGCTGGCGCCTCGATGGACTCGAGGCGATCGGCATCGCCGACATTCCGGCGCAGCACCGCGCATTCCTGCTGGAGGCGGCCAAGGCATTCGTGGCCGAGGCGTCGGCGCCCAAGCCGCAGCGCACCGGCGCGGTCCGGCCGCGCCTGGCCATCCTGTGGGACCCGGATGAACCGCACAAGCCGTCCAACGAGGAAGCGCTGCAACGGCTCCTGCGTGCCGCTCCCCTGGTGGGACTGGAGGCCGAGCTCATCGGGCCCGACGCACTGGAGCGCCTCCCGGAATTCGACGGCCTGTTCAACCGGGCGAGCCCCGAGGTCGACGGCGTGACCTACGAGTTCGTGCGCCGTGCGGAGTCGCTGGGCATGCCGGTCATCGACGATCCCGAGTCCATCCTCAGGTGCCTGAACAAGGTGTACATGCACGAGCTGATGAGCCGGCATCGCATTGCCCAGCCACGCACCCTCGTCGTGCACCGCGCCAACGTCGAGCAGGTCGTGCCGTCGCTGGGGCTCCCATGCGTGCTCAAGCTGCCGGACAGCGGCTTCGGCCTGGACGTGGTGAAGATCGAATCGGAAGGCCAGTTGCGGCGCGAGGCAGAGCGGTTCTTCAAGGTGTCGGAGCTCTTCGTCGCGCAGGAGTGGCTGCCCACCGGCTTCGACTGGCGAGTGGGCGTCTACGACCGGCGGCCGCTGTTCGTCTGCAAATACTTCATGGCGCCCGGCCACTGGAAGGTGAACCAGGTCGCCGAAGGGCAGCGGCTGATCGAGGGCAAGACGGAGGCGATGTCGGTCGGCGAGGCGCCGGAGCAGGTGGTCGACACGGCGGTGCGCGCGGCCAACCTGATCGGCCGAGGGCTGTACGGAGTGGACCTGAAGCAAGTCGAGGACCGCGTCTACCTGATCGAGGTCAACTGCAATCCGAACATCGACGCGGGCAACGAAGACCAGGTGCTGGGCGAGGCGCTCTACCGCGAAGTCCTTGGCGTGTTCGCGCGCCGCATCGCGGAGCTCCGAAGCGGCGCGGCCCGGATCTCCGCCGCATGAACCGGCCTGCGCGCAATCCGCCCGTCACCCATGGAATTCAGCGTCAACTGCGGCAGCCCCGAGCAGCAGCGCACAGGCTGCATCGTGGTCGGGGTCTACGAAGGGCGCAAGCTTTCGCCTCCTGCGGTGGAGCTCGACACCGCATCGGCCCACGCTCTCGATGACGTGATCCGGCGCGGTGACCTCGAAGGCGAGCTCGGCACGACGCTCCTGCTCCACGCGCTGCCGAAGATCGCCTCCGAGCGCGTGCTTCTCGTCGGCCTGGGCCCCGAGCGCGAATTCCTGGAGGGCAGCTATCGCAAGTCGCTCTCCTGCGCGATGGACACGCTTCGGACCACAGGGGCCGCGGAGGCGACGATCTGCCTCAACGAGCTGCCCGTGAACGGCCGCGACGGCGGATGGAAGATCGAGCAGGCGGTGCTTGCCGTGATGGAGGGCATGTACCGCTTCGACAAGCTGAAGAGCAAACCTTCGCAAGGCAGGCGCGCACTGGGGAAGGTGGTCTTCCATGTCGCTCACCGGTCTGAGGCGGAAGAGGGCGAGGCTGCCATCCATCGGGCCGTGGCGATCGGAGAGGGCATCGTGGTCGCCAAGGATCTGGGCAACATGCCCGCGAACCTTTGCACCCCGGCGTATCTCGCCGACCAGGCGCGGGAAGCCGGCCAGCGCCATGGCTTCGAGGTGAAGGTCCTCGAGCGGGACGACATGGAGAAGCTCGGCATGGGCGGATTCCTCGCGGTCGCGCGCGGCAGCCGCCAGCCGCCCAAGCTCATCGTCATGGAGTACCGGGGCGCCGAGCGCGACGCGCAGCCGGTGGCCCTCGTCGGCAAGGGGATTACGTTCGACACGGGCGGCATCTCCATCAAGCCCGCGTCGGAGCTGGACGAAATGAAGTTCGACATGTGCGGAGCGGCGAGCGTGTTCGGCGCACTGCACGCGGCCGCGCTCATGAAGCTGCCGCTCAACGTGGTCGGCATCATTCCGGCCACGGAGAACATGCCCGACGGCAACGCGATCAAGCCCGGCGACGTGGTGACCACGATGTCCGGCCAGACCGTGGAAATCCTCGACACGGACGCGGAAGGGCGCGTCGTTCTCTGCGACGCGCTCACCTACGCCGGGAAGTACAACCCCGCTGCCGTCGTCGACATCGCGACGCTGACGGGCGAGATCGTGAGCGCGCTCGGCGACGTCGCCAGCGGCATGTTCTCCAATGACGACGCGCTGGCGCGCGAAGTCCTGGAGGCGGGCGAAGAAGCGTGGGACCGCGCCTGGCAGATGCCGCTCTGGGACGAGTACCAGGACGCGCTCAAGTCGAGCTTCGCGGACCTGCCGAACATCGGCTCGCGCGCCGACTGCGCGCCTGTCGCAGCCTGCTTCCTCTCGCGGTTCACGAATGGCTACGCGTGGGTGCACCTGGACATTGCGGGAACGGCGTCCAAGAGCGGTGCGGACAAGGGTGCGACGGGCCGGCCCGTGGCGCTTCTTGCGCATTTCCTCGCTGCCCGCGCGGACAAGCGGCGACGCTGTTAGATGTACTCCGCCTGGGCGCTTTCGGCAGCGGCCACGAGGGGGCGCATCCACGGCAACGCCATGGATGCCGTGCGATGCACGGACACGTGGATGCCCTGAATGGCGTCCGTCTGGACGTCGCGGTAGACGAGCTGGCCGTCCAGGGACGAACCGCGGTCCTGGATCTTCAGCAGTGCGGTGGCCGCCAGCAAAGGCGCGTCACCGCCCGGCGACGGTCCGAGCGTGACATACCCGTCCGATATCCTGCCTTCCAGGTGCACCTGCAGTTTCGCGCTGCGGTCGCCGGAACAATGCCGGATCCAGAGGAGCCCGCGCAGATCACGCGCTTGTTGCTCGAGGCTCAGGCGGATTTCGGTCCATTCCCCCGCGGTCGGGACCGGTGCACTGCCCAAGCCGGTCCACACGCCGGCAATCCTGTCCCCTCGATACCTCCAGTTGCGCAACAGTGGCAGCACGTGATGCACCCACGCGTCCTTGAGCGTCATCAGAAAAAGGGTCGCGACCAGGGCGCCACCGGCACCCAACAGAAGGTAAATGGCTATCTCATCCATAAGCCGACTTTCTCATGCTGCGAGCCCGTTTCCTGTTTGCGCTTGCAACAACGAGCGCGAAGAAGGGTGCAGGTGGACACCAGGCACATGCGACGGGAGTTCGGCGAGCGGGACATCTCCACGACTTCGAGGGCCAGCACAATCGCGGCTTCACCAACGCGGGCACGCATGCGCAACCTCCTTCTCTTCTTCCATCTGGCCGGCGCGATTTTCTGGATGGGCGGCATGGGCTTCATGCTGCTTGCCCTGCGTCCGGCTGCCGCCGCAACGCTGCAGCCGGCCGAGCGCCTTCGACTGCTGACCGACGTGCTGCGCCGCTTTTTCCCGGTGGTGGGTATCTCGATCGTCGTGCTGCTGCTCTCCGGCGGCGCGGTGATGTTTTCCGCCTGGGGGCAAGGCATGCCGCGCGGCTGGCATGCGATGGCGGGCATCGGCGCAGTCATGATGCTGCTGTTCGCCCATATCGTGGCCGCTCCCTACCGCCGGCTACGGCGAGCGGTGGCCGCGTCCGACTGGCCCGAAGGGGCGCTCCGCATGGGGCAGATCGCGCTGCTCGTGCGGATCAACTTTGCGCTCGGCTGGATGGCGATCCTGGCCGTGCTCCTCTGGCGCTGAGCACCCACTGCACAGCTCGCCGGCGGAAAAGAAAAAAGGCCTTGCAGAGCAAGGCCTTGGAAAGATTGTGGTGGAGAGGAGGAGGATCGAACTCCCGACCTTCGCATTGCGAACGCGACGCTCTCCCAGCTGAGCTACCCCCCCACAACGACACGTATTCTAGCGCAAGCGGGGCGCGTTTCGAATCACGCGGCCTTCAACACGGGCGGCGCGAACAGGTCTTCCATCTGCTTGCGCACCTGCCACGCACGGGTGCTCGTGTCGATCGCCACATCCGACCAGCTCAGGCTCTGGCCCTTGCGCACCGGACGCACGACCTTCACGTCGTGGGCCAGGCCCAGCGGCACGCCGCCGAGGCGCGCCGACTTCTCGGCCGGCAACAGCTTGCCCCACACGGTGTAGCCGCCCTCACCGTCGAGCACCTCGCCGGGCTGCAGGTCGCGCTTGGCGGTGGCGACCACGTCCGCGTTCCAAGCCGTGGCCACGCCGGTCGGTTCGCCACGCAGCGCGACGGACGCCACCGAGACGCCGACTTCCAGGCCGATCAGGTGCCAGCGCTTGTACAGCGTGAAGTAGCGGCCGCTCGGGTCGGTGTGGGCGTTGTATTCCTCGAAGCAGTTCTTGATGTACTCGGTCTCCGCCTCGACGGTGACCCACACGCCCATGCGGATGTCGTACGGGATCTTGCGGCCGTCGGCCTCCAGCGAGGAGATCACTTCGACCATGCCCTTGCGTTCGAGCACGCCGCCCTCGCTCTTCGGACGCGTGACGTACGGAATGTCCTCGACGCTCGCGGGCGGGTACAGCAAGCCGTTGCTCGGAACCGCGAGGCCCGTCGCGTTCGACACGGCGGTGCTCTCGATCGAAGGCTTCGATCCGTCCAGGAAGCTGTTGAACATCTTCGGGTTCAAGCCGCCGCGTTTCGCTTGCTCGGGCGTCAGACCGTAGTAGCCCCAAACCGTTTCCGGCGTCGACTCGCTGAAATGCGGCAGCCATTTGTGGCCGCGTCCGGCCGCCACCACGGGGAAGCCGCAGGTGCGCGCCCAGTCCACCAGGTCGCAGATCAGCGCCGGCTGGTCGCCGAAGGCGAGCGAATACACCACGCCGGCCTCGGCTGCCTTGCGCGCCAGCAGCGGGCCGCAGAACGCATCGGCTTCCACCGTCACGTTCACCACGTGCTTGCCGTGCGCGAAGGCTTCGAGGCAGTGGTCGACCGCGGCGATCGGGTGTCCGGTGCATTCGACGATGACGTCGATGGCCGGATGCCGCACCAGCGCCTGCCAGTCTTCGCCGACGTGCGTGGTGCCCGCCTTCACTGCGGCGTCCAGCGACGCTGCTTCCGTTCGCGCCGGTTCCCAACCCACGCGGGCGAGGTTGGCGCGCGCGTTGGCCGGCGACAGGTCGGCGATGCCGGCCAGGTGGACGCCGGGCGTGCGCGGTACCTGCGCCAGGTACATGGAGCCGAACTTGCCCGCGCCGATCAGGCCGACGCGGATCGGCCGGCCCTCGGCCTGCCGCCGCTGGAGCTTGGCGTGCAGATTCATCAGGCCGCCTTCCTCATCTCGTCGATCGGGACGCTGCTGGTCTGCAGCGCGCTGGGCGGCAGGCCGTTCTTCCAGGGGACGTCGACCGGGTAGTCCTTCAGCAGGCAGTCATCCGGCAGGCACTCGATCGGCGTGAAGTCGCGGTGCGCGATGTACTCGGGCCGCTTGAAGCGGCGGATGTGGTTGGACACGGCGCACAGGCTCAGGTAGACGCTCACGCGGTTCCACGGCGACAGGTTGCTGCTGGACGCATGCAGCAGGCAGCTGTGGAACAGGATCATCGACCCGGCCGGCCCCTTCGGGCTGACGATGCCACCGTTCTTGCCGCCCGCGCGTTCGACCAGTTGCGCGATGAGGTCGTTGTCCACGGTCCAGAGCGGATAGCTGGTGGTGGTGAGGTCGTGCCTGGCTTCGACCACGCCCTTCTTGTGGCTGCCCGGGATGAACATCAGCGGGCCGTTGTACTCGTTGACGTCGTCCAGGAAGATCGCGACGTTCATCGCGCGCTCGGTAGGCATCAGGTCGTCATTGAGCCAGGTGCCGTAGTCCTGGTGCCACTGCCAGACGTCGCCCTCGAAGGCCATCTTCCCGTTGATCTTGAACTGGTGCATGTAGACCTGCTCGCCGAACAGGTCCACGACCGGCTGCACCATGCGTGGATGCCGCGCCAGCCGGGCGAAAGGCTCGCTCACCAGGTGCCCCGCGAAGTTGGTGCGCACCGCGTCGCTGCCTTTTTCGCGCACGTTGTACGCCTCGCGCCGGCTGTACAGCTCGGGCACGGCGTCCAGCAGCTTCTGGGTCTCCTGCGGCGAGAACAGGCTGGGGAAGAACAGGTAGCCCTCCCGGTCGAAATGCTCGAGTTGCTCCTTCGTCAATTGCATGGCTTGTCTCCTATCGGGTCTGAAGGGTAGGGGAGGTGAGGGTCTCGGCCATCCGCCGCGCCAGGTTCTGCGCGGCCTGCCGGCTGTGGTCCTGCATCAGGCGGGCGGCCGTGTCGCCGTCGCCCGCGGCGATGGCTTTTGCGATCGTTTCGTGTTCGTCCCAAACGGGCTCGCGCTGGCGCGACTGCTGCAGCACCGCGCCCATCACGCGGCGCAGGTGGCGCCAGTGCTGGTGCGCGCTCTGCTCGATGAGCGGATTGCCCGAAGCCGCGTAGATCGCGTCGTGAAAGGCCAGGTCCGCATCGATCATGGCCTTGACGTTGCGCCCGCGCGCGGCCTTGCGGCCCTGCTCGATCAGCCTGGGGTCGAGCCGGAAGCGCGACGCCGCGGCCAGCCGCGCGGCCAGGGCATCGAGCGCGCCGCGTACCTGGTAGACGTTGATCGTCCACTGCGCATCGAGCGGCGTGACGAGCAGCCCTCGGCCGGGCGCGTCCTGCACGAAGCCGTCCTTCTTGAGCAGCCGCAGCGCCTGCAGCACGGGCTGGCGCGACACGGCCAGTTGCTCTGCGATATCTTCCTGGGTGATGCGCTGCCCCGGTGCGAGGGCGCCTTCGCTGATCGCGTCCAGCAGGCTGCGGTAGACCTGGTCCACCAGGTCGGGTGCTGCTTCGATGCGGACGAGCTTGGGCGTCATGGGGTGGCGCAGGTTCTGAACTCTGTATACAGAATACGCCGAATCGGCGCGAAAGGTCAAGGACGGCATGGAAGAGCACGACAGCCAGTGGCACGACCGCATGTACAACAACCGGGCGCTGGTGCCCGAGCATCCCGAGCATTTCGACCGCTGGCGGCGCGCATCGAAGATCGCGCGAGAGGCCTGCGAGTGCGTTCTAGACGTGCCCTTCGGGCCGGGCGCGAACGACAAGGTGGACGTGTTCCCGGCGCCGCGCGCCCGCGCGCAGACCGTCGTCTTCCTGCATGGCGGCTACTGGCGCTCGCTGGACAAGAGCGACCACTCCTTCGTCGCCGCGCCCTTCCAGGAGTCGGGCGCCTGCGTGATGGTCCCCAACTACGACCTGTGCCCCGCGGTGACCATTCCGCAGATCGTGCTGCAGTGCGCGCGCGCGGTGGCGTGGGCGTGGAAGCACGCGCCGGACTACGGCGGCGATCCGCGGCAGATCACGGTGATGGGCCATTCGGCCGGCGGGCACCTCACCGCCATGATGCTGGCGTGCGACTGGCAGGCGCTGGATTCCGAGCTCCCGTCGGACGTCGTCGCGAAGGGCCTGTCCATCTCGGGGCTGCACGACCTGCATCCGATCCAGCGCACGCCCTTCCTGCAGGAGACGCTGCGGCTCACCGACGAAGACGCGCTGCGTTGCAGCCCGGCGCTGATATCCGCGCCGCGCGGCGCCACGCTCTACGCTGTCTGCGGCGCGGACGAGAGCGAGGAGTTCATCCGGCAGAACCGGCTGATCCGCGATGCGTGGGGCGAAGAGGTGGTGGAGGTCTGCGAGGCGCTGCCGGACCTCAACCACTTCAGCGTGCTGGAGGCGCTGGCTGCGCCGGGGCACCCGCTCCAGCAGCTGGCGCTGGAGCTGGTCTGGCGCTGATCACATCAGCAGGTGTTCCCCTGCGTTGTCGCCGCCGAGGATGACGTAGTTGACCTTGCGGATATCCAGCAGCTTGCGCCCGCCCGCGTAGCTGATCGAGCTCTGGACGTCCTCCTGCATCTCCCGCAGGGTGGCGGCGAGCGTGCCCTTCACCGGCTCGAGGATGCGCTTGCCCTCGACGTGCTTGTACTCGCCCTTGTTGAAGTCGGATGCGCTGCCGTAGTACTCCTTGTACAGGCGGCCGTCGACTTCCACCGTCTGGCCGGGCGACTCCTCGTGGCCGGCGAGCATGGAGCCGATCATCACCATGGTCGCGCCGAAGCGCACGCTCTTGGCGATGTCGCCGTGCTCACGGATGCCGCCGTCCGCGATGATGGGCTTGGTGGCCACGCGGGCACACCACTTGAGCGCCGACAGCTGCCAGCCGCCCGTGCCGAAGCCGGTCTTCATGCGCGTGATGCACACCTTCCCGGGGCCGATGCCGACCTTGGTGGCGTGGGCGCCCCAGTTCTCCAGGTCGATCACGGCTTCGGGTGTGCCGACGTTGCCCGCGATGATGAAGGTCGACGGCAGCTTCGCCCTGAGGTGCGTGATCATGTTCTTCACCGTGTCGGCATGGCCGTGCGCGATGTCGATCGTCACGTACTCGGGCGCCAGGCCCTCGGCCGCGAGGCGGTCCACCGTCTCGTAGTCGGCCTTCTTGACGCCCAGCGAAATCGAGGCGTACGCGCCGTGCTCCTTGATCCAGCGGACGAACTTCAGGTTGTCCAGGTCGAAGCGGTGCATCACGTAGAAGTAGCCGTTCTGCGCGAGCCAGAGGCAGATCTTCTCGTCCACCACCGTCTTCATGTTGGCGGGGACCACCGGAATGCGGAAGCTGCGGCCGCCCAGCTCCACGCTGGCGTCGCACTCGGAGCGGCTTTCCACGCGGCACTTGCGCGGCAGCAGCAGGACTTTGTCGTAGTCGAAGATTTCCATAAACCCAAGCTCCTGGAGGAGGAATCGTTGAAGAACGAGTGGACGCTTGGACTGGGCCCGGCCGTGCCCCGCGAAGGAGCAAAAAAAACCGGGTCCCAAATGCTTGGGCCCGGTGCGGAATTCTATCGTTTCTGTTCTTCAGGGTCGCATCTGGATTCCGATATGGCCCTGATCCGGCCCTGTGAATCCTGCACCCAGCCGACCACGCGCAGGCGCTCCGGGCGGGCGCCTTGCGGGATGCTCATCGGGCGCGACTCGAAGCGCGGCACGCCGGGCTGAGCGGGCCAGGACACCTGCAGCAGGTTGCGCACGAGGTTGCGCTCCACCGGCGTGCCCTCCACGCCGGCCGGCAGCGTCTCGACCAGCGCCAGCCAGGCGGTGAACGGCCCCTCGCCGGCGCCCTGCGACTCGATCGAGGTGCCCACGTAGCCGTTGAACGCCGGCCCGATCGCCACGCGCAGCGCTCCGGTCTCCGCTTCCCGGGCGGTGTGCACCGCGTCGGAGGTCGCGGGCGGCTTGCGGCGCAGCGCCAGCAGCCGGGTTTGCGCATCGCGGGTGGCCGCGGCCGACAGCGGCGCGTCGTCGCCGCGCGAGCCGGGCACGATCCAGTCCAGGGCCAGTTCGCCCTGTCGCGGGCGGCGCGTGTCCCTGGCCGTCCAGCACGCCTCGCAGTCGGCGCTGATGAAGCGCTCCAGCAACCCGGCGGGCTGGAACTGGCCGTCGCTGGAGCAGGACCCGAACGCATGTGCGCCGCCCGGCAGCGACAGCACGGCCAGGACGGCGAAGGCGGATGGAAGAACGGCTCGCGGTGACATTTGCTTTCCGGACGGCTTTTTACAATGTCGCATGTTCCCAGATGTCGAGACGCCGTCGCCGCTCCTGCAGCACCTCAACCCGGAGCAGCGCGCCGCCGTCACCCTGCCGAACGAGCACGCGCTGATCCTCGCGGGCGCCGGTTCCGGCAAGACCCGGGTGCTCACCACCCGCATTGCCTGGCTGCTGTCCACCGGACAGCTGTCGCCCGGCGGCGTGATGGCCGTCACCTTCACCAACAAGGCGGCCAAGGAAATGATGACCCGCCTGTCCTCGATGCTGCCAGTGAACGTGCGCGGCATGTGGATCGGCACCTTCCACGGCCTGTGCAACCGCTTCCTGCGCGCTCACTGGAAACTCGCCAACCTGCCGCAGAGCTTCCAGATCCTGGACACGCAGGACCAGCTGTCCGCGGTCAAGCGCGTGATGAAGCAGTTCAACGTGGACGAGGAGCGTTTCCCGGCCAAGGAAACGCAGTGGTTCATCGGCGGCTGCAAGGAGGACGGCCTGCGCCCGCGCGACGTGCAGGTGCGCACCGAGGAGGACCGCCGCCGCGTCGAGCTGTATCAGCTGTACGAGGAGCAGTGCGCGCGCGAGGGCGTGGTCGACTTCGGCGAGCTGATGCTGCGCAGCTACGAACTGCTGCGCGACAACGACGCGATCCGCGCCCACTACCAGCGGCGCTTCCGCCACATCCTCATCGACGAGTTCCAAGACACGAACAAGCTGCAGTACGCCTGGATCAAGATCTTTGCGTTCAACCCCGACGGCTCGTCCGGGGCGGGCAACTCGATCTTCGCGGTCGGCGACGACGACCAGAGCATCTACGCCTTCCGCGGCGCACGGGTGGGCAACATGGCCGACTTCGTGCGCGAGTTCCAGGTGCGGCACCAGATCAAGCTGGAGCAGAACTACCGCAGCTACAGCAACATCCTCGATTCGGCCAATGCCCTGATCAGCCACAACAAGGGAAGGCTCGGCAAGAACCTGCGCACGGACCAGGGCCCCGGCGAGCCGGTGCGGGTGTACGAGGCGCCCACGGACCTGGCCGAGGCGCAGTGGCTGCTGGAGGAGATGCGGCACCTGGTGCGCGGCGACGGCCCGGAAGGCGGGACCGCGCGGCGGGAGATCGCGGTGCTCTATCGCAGCAACGCGCAGAGCCGCGTGATCGAGACGGCGCTGTTCAACGCCGGCGTGCCGTACCGTGTCTACGGCGGCCTTCGGTTCTTCGAACGCGCGGAGATCAAGCATGCGCTGGCCTACCTGCGGCTGCTGGAGAACCCGAACGACGACACCAGCTTCCTGCGGGTGGTGAACTTCCCGCCGCGAGGCATCGGCGCTCGCAGCATCGAGCAGCTGCAGGACGCGGCGCGCGCCGCCGGCTGCTCGTTGCACGACGCGGTGAGCGCCACCACCGGCAAGGCGGGGGCCAACCTCGGCGCCTTCGTCGCGAAGATCGACGTCCTGCGCGAGCAGACGCAGAACCTCTCGCTGCGCGAGATCATCGAGCTGGTGCTGCAGCACTCGGGCCTCATCGAGCAGTACCGCGCCGAGCGCGATGGCGCCGAACGCATCGAGAACCTGGAGGAACTTGCCAGCGCCGCCGAAAGCTTCGTCATGCAGGAGGGCTTCGGCCGCGATGCGGTGGCGCTGCCCGTGGACGAACTCTCGCAGTCGCCGGTGAGCCAGGGACTCGACCCGGACCAGCCGCTGTTGAACGAGCCGGCCCCCGATTACGTGCCGCCCGATGCCGAAACCGGCGAGACGCTTTCGCCACTGGCGGCTTTCCTCACGCATGCGGCGCTCGAAGCCGGCGACAACCAGGCCTCGGCCGGGCAGGACGCCGTCCAGCTGATGACGGTGCACTCGGCCAAGGGCCTGGAATTCGACGTGGTGTTCGTCACCGGCCTGGAGGAAGGCCTGTTCCCCAGCGAGCGCTCGATGTCCGACCTCGACGGGCTGGAGGAAGAGCGCCGCCTGATGTACGTGGCGATCACGCGCGCACGCAAGCGGCTGTACCTCAGCCATTCGCAGACTCGGTTGCTGCATGGCCAGACCCGCTACAACGTGCGAAGTCGCTTTTTCGACGAACTGCCCGAGCATGCGCTCAAGTGGCTCACGCCGAAGAACCAGAGCTTCGGCGGCTCGGCGTTCGGCTTCGGAGCCGGTTATGCGTCGACGCGGTCCGGCGGCGGTGGTGGCGGCGGCTGGAATGCGGACAGGTTCGCGAGCCCGCCGGTGCCCGCGCAGAAGGCCGAGCCCTCGCACGGCCTCAAGGCGGGGCTGCAGGTGTTCCACACCAAGTTCGGCGAGGGCACGGTGCTGTCGATCGAAGGGCAGGGCGATGATGCGCGGGCCCAGGTGAAGTTCACGCGCCACGGCGTGAAGTGGCTGGCGCTGGCGGTCGCCAAGCTGACGCCGGTGACCTGACCCGGGCAAACCCGGTGCGCCGCGGCTGCATCCGGAATCGACACTCGCGCCGTATCTGAGGCACCGTCTTGTTCTGGAGGAGTCCCTGATGAAGCTCGTGCTTTCCGCTCTCGCCCTGTCCCTCGCGGCCGCTCTTTCGGCCCACGCGGCTGATACGCCCACGGTTGCCACACCCACCGCGGCCGAGCGCCTGGCCAATGCGCGCAAGGCCATCGACAGCAAGGATTGGAGCCGCGCGATGCGCGAGCTCAACGCCGCCGCGCGGGACGAGCCGCGCAATCCCGACGTGCACAACCTGCTGGGCTACTCGTACCGCAAGCGCGCCAACCCGGACCTGCCCAAGGCCATGGAGCACTACCGCACCGCACTGCGGCTCGACCCCGCTCACAAGGGGGCGCACGAGTACATCGGTGAGGCCTACCTGATGGAGCGCAGGCCGGACGAGGCCGAGAAGCACCTGGCCGAGCTGCAGAAGATCTGCGGCGGCACCAGCTGCGAGGAATACCAGGACCTCGCCAAGGCCATCGCGGAGTACAAGGCGAAGAACTAGCCCGCGGGGCGGCGGCCTCAACGATAAGTACGCTTATCATTTGCCTGCGTCGTCCCCGCCTGCGCGGGATGACGCGCTCCCGGAGACCGCCGCCATGAATGCTCCCGAAACCCTGTCGCGCTGGAACCAGGCCACCTCCAGCCGCGTTCCCTTCTGGGCCTATACCGACGCCCAGCTCTACCAGCGCGAACTGGAGAAGATCTTCTACGGCCCGCACTGGAGCTACGTGGGCCTCGCGGTCGAGATCCCGAACACGGGCGATTTCCGGCTCACCTGGGTCGGCGAGCGGCAGGTGGTCATGGTGCGCGACCGCGTCGCGCCGAAGGATCGCGGCACCGATCACGGCATCCGCGTCGTCGAGAACCGCTGCGCCCACCGCGGCGTGCGCTTCTGCCAGCAGCCGCAGGGCAACGCGCGCAGCTTCGTCTGCCCCTATCACCAGTGGACCTACAAGCTCAATGGCGAACTGGCCGGGCTGCCGTTCAAGGAAGGCGTCAAGGCCACGGAGGCCGACGGCACGCCGTGCGTGCAGGGCGGCATGCCGCCCGACTTCGACCTCAAGGCGCACGGTCTCACGCGGCTGCGCGTGGAGGTGCTGCACGGCCTCGTGTTCGCAACGTTCAGCGAGGAGGCCGAGCCGCTGGCCGACTATCTCGGGCCCAACATCCTTCCGTGGCTCGACCGCATCTTCAAAGGGCGTGAGCTGAGTCTGCTGGGCTACAACCGCCAGCGGATTCCGGGCAACTGGAAGCTGATGATGGAGAACATCAAGGACCCGTACCACCCGGGCCTGCTGCACACCTGGTTCGTCACCTTCGGGCTGTGGCGTGCCGACCAGAAGAGCCGCATGGTGATGGACGACCACGGGCGTCATGCGGTGATGGTCTCGCGCCGCAACGAAGGCGGCGAGAACAGGGCCGTGACCGAGGGCGTCACCTCGTTCAAGGCCAACATGGTCCTGAACGACGCGCGGCTGCTGGACGTGGTCCCGGAGCCGTGGTGGAAGGTGCCCGATCCCGCGAACCCCGGCACCGAGATCAATCCCACCGTCACGATGATGACGCTGTTCCCCAGCGTGATCGTCCAGCAGCAGGTCAACTCCCTCTCCACCCGCCACATCGTGCCGCGCGGCGAAGGCGAGTTCGATTTCGTCTGGACGCATTTCGGCTTCGCCGACGACACGCCCGAGATGACGCAGCGCCGCCTGCGCCAGGCCAACCTGTTCGGCCCCGCCGGTTTCGTGAGCGCCGACGACGGCGAGGTGATCGAGTTCAGCCAGGACGGCTTCCGCCAGTGGGGCGAGGAGGGCAGCACGCTGTGCGAACTCGGTGGCACCGGCACCGGCGGCACCGAGCACATGGTCACCGAGACCCTGATCCGCAGCATGTACGCCTACTGGCGCAAGGTGATGGGCGTATGACGGCGGCCGTTCCCGGGTTCCTGCGGCCCGAGCTCGTCGAAGCGCTTCTCCTCGAACGGGAGATCGACCGCTTCAACGCCGACTACGCTGCGGCGCTGGATGAAAGACGGTTCGACGACTGGCCCGGCTTCTTCGTGGAAGAGGGCCGCTACACGGTGCAGGCGCGCGAGAACTTCGACCGCGGCCTGCCGCTCGCGCTGATCGCGCTGGAGAGCCGCGGGATGATGAAGGACCGGGTGTACGGAGTGACGCAGACCATCTTCCACCGGCCGTACTACACGCGCCACGTGGTGGGCCCGGCGCGGGTGCTGCCGGTGCAGGACGGTGACGAAGGGGGCCTGGTTCGGGCCCAGGCGCATTACGCGGTCTTCCGCACCCGGCCGGGCGATGCGAGCGAGGTCTACAACGTCGGCCGCTACATCGACGAGATCGTCCGCACCCCGGACGGCCTGCGCCTTCGCAGCCGGCGCTGCATCTATGACAGCGAGATGGTCCTCAACTCGCTGATCTATCCGATCTGAATCGGCTTAGCGGTTCGGCTCCGTGGCCTTGTGGCCGATGTAGCCGCCGGCGGCCGCGCCGCCCAGCGTGCCCAGCGTGCCGCCGAACACCGAGTTGCCGACCACGCCACCCACGGCGGCGCCGCCCAGCGTGCCGGCGGTCTGGCGGTCCATCGTGCCGCAGCCGGTCAGGGTCATCATCGTGACGGCGGCGATGGCCGCCAGGAACTTGGTCTTCATACCGTTCACCTTCAATCTTGACGACCGCGGAAGGCGCGGCCTGCCTGTGCGTTGCATTGTGGAAACCAGCCCGTCAGCGGACTGTAGGAGCAGCAAGACAGGGGCTGTCGGCACCCCCCGCCGCGTCCTGACGGCGCAAACGGGAGGCCAGGCGTCAGACGGGACGATTGCGCGCCAGCGGCGGGTTGGCCGCGAAGTAGCGGCTGATGCCGCGCATCAATGCATCAGCCAGCTGTTCCTGGTACTCGTCGCTGCGCAGCTTGGCTTCCTCTTCCGGGTTGCTGATGAAGGCGGTTTCCACGAGGACGCTGGGGATGTCGGGTGCCTTGAGCACCGCGAAGCCCGCCTGTTCGACCTGCCTCTTGTGCAGCCGGCCCACGTTGCCGATCTCGCCGAGCAGCGCACCGCCGAGCCGCATGCTGTCGTTGATCTGAGCCGTGGTGCTCATGTCCAGCAATGCATGGGCCACGTGCTGGTCTTGCGACTTGACGTTGACGCCGCCCACCAGGTCGGCGCGGTTTTCCTTGTCGGCCATCCAGCGGGCCGCCGAGCTGGACGCGCCGCTGTGGCTCAACGCGAACACGCTGGCGCCGCGCGCGGTGGGCGTGATGAAGGCATCGGCATGCAGGCTGACGAACAGGTCGGCCTGCACGCGCCGCGCCTTCTGCACGCGCACATGCAGCGGCACGAAGAAATCGCCGTCGCGCGTGAGGAAGGCGCGCATCGGGTTGCCGTTGATGCTGGCCGCGTTAATACGGTCGCGCAGGCGGTGCGCCACCTGCAGCACCACGTCCTTTTCGCGCGTGCCGCCGGGGCCGATGGCACCGGGATCCTCGCCGCCGTGGCCGGGATCGAGCGCGATGATGATCAGCCGGTCGGTCTTGGCCGCCGGCGCGGCGGGCCCTGCCACCGCGGGCGGCAGGTCGTGACGCGAGCGTGGCGGGTCGTACTGACGCGCGATCAGCTCGCCCAATGGGTCGGGCGCGCCCGGGCCGCCGCCGGTGCTCTCTCGCATCCGCTGCGCGATCAGCTGCTCCAGCGGATCGGCCGGCTGCATGGGGTGCAGGTCCAGCACCAGCCGGTGCTGGTATGCGGCGATCGGCGCAAGCGTGAACACCTGCGGCAGGGCCTGCTGCTTGAGGTCGATGACCAGCCGGACGACGCCCGGCGCGAACTGGCCGACGCGGATGCCGGCGATGTAGGGATCGTCCGCCTGCACCTTGGCCACCAGCTCTCGCAGGGCCGGGTTGAGGTCGATGCCGTCGATGTCCACCGCCAGCCGCGGCGGGCTGGTGACCACGATCTGCCTGGAGCTGAGCTGCGCATCCGATTCGATGGTCACGCGCGAGTAGTCCGGCGCCGGCCAGATGCGCACCGCGACGATGGTGGCGCCGCGCGCGATCTGCGCCGCGCCGAGCAGCAGCACCAGCGTGCCGCCCTGCAGCAGGCCGCGGCGCTTCATGCGGCGAGCTCCCGGCCGGTATCGGTGCCGGCCTCTACTCGCACGGTGCGAGACCCGTCCGGCTGCACTTCGATGTGCAGCGCCAGGTCCGCTCGCGGCAAGAGGGCGGCCGCTTTCTCCGGCCATTCGGCGAGCTTGAGCCCGCGCTGGTCGAAGATGTCCCGGAACCCCGCGTCTTCCCACTCGCGCGGGTCGTCGAACCGGTAGAAGTCGAAGTGCCAGACGGGAAAGCCCAGCGCGTCGTGCGGTTCGACCAGCGTGTAGGTGGGGCTCTTGATGCGGCCCGTCACGCCTAGTGCGCGCAGCAGGTGCCGCACGAGGGTGGTCTTGCCCGCGCCGAGGTCGCCGTGCAGCTCGATGAAAGCGTGACCGAGCGCGGGATGCGCTGCGATGCGTTCGGCGAAGGCGCGCGTGTCGTCCTCGCGCGCCCACCGCAGCAGGACGGCGCTGCCCGGCCGGGGGGCGCTTCCTACAATCGGAGGGTGACTCGGGCTGGCAGTCAGATCGACGGTCCTTCGCTGGTGGTGTCCATCGGCCGGTGGGGCCATGAGCTTGGATTCTCCCAAATCGGCGTGGCCGGCGTGGACCTGTCGTCCGCCGAACCGGGCCTGTTGCAGTGGCTATCCAACGGCTTTCACGGCGAGATGGCCTACATGGAAGCGCACGGCCTCAGGCGCGCGCGGCCGGCCGAACTGGTGCCGGGCACGCTGTCCGTGATCACGGCCCGAATGGACTATCTCCCGCAAGCAACACCCGAGGGCTGGCAGGCGATCGAATGGGACCGCCTGAAGCGGCCGCGCGAAGGCGCCGTCTCGCTCTACGCCCGCGGCCGCGACTACCACAAGGTGATGCGCAACCGGCTGCAGAAGCTCAGCGATCGCATCGCGCAGGAGATCGGCCCGTTCGGGCATCGCGCGTTCACCGATTCGGCACCGGTCCTGGAGGCCGAGCTGGCGGCGCGCAGCGGCCAGGGCTGGCGCGGCAAGCACACGCTGATCCTCAGCCGCGAGGCCGGCTCCATGTACTTCCTGGGCGAGATCTACGTCGACATCGCGCTGCCCGCCAGCGCGCCCGTGACGGCGCATTGCGGCAGCTGCACCGCGTGCATCGACATCTGCCCCACCGGGGCCATCGTCGGCGAACAGCGGCTGGATGCGCGCCGCTGCATCTCGTACCTGACGATCGAGCACGCCGGGCCGATCCCGGTCGAACTGCGACCGCTGATGGGCAACCGCATCTACGGCTGCGACGACTGCCAGCTCGTCTGCCCCTGGAACAAGTACGCGGGCCGCAGCGCGCTGCCGGACTTCGACGAGCGGCCGGGGATGTCGGGGGCGGCGCTGGCGGAACTGCTGGGCTGGAGCGAAGGGGAGTTCCTGCGCCGCACCGAGGCCAGCGCGATCCGCCGCATCGGGCATGAGCGGTGGTTGCGGAATGTGGCGGTGGCGGCGGGGAATGCGTTGCGGGTCGCGGACGATGAGCCGCTGCGGGGTGCGTTGCGCAAGCTCGTCGATCACCCGAGTTCGCTGGTGCGCGAGCACGTGGCTTGGGCGCTGGCCGGGGCCCGAGTGGAAGCCGACGCGCGGGGATGACGTGGGACTCGCGAAGCTACCGCAACACCCCCAGCGCAAACGTCAAGCTCGCCACCCCCAGCAGCGTCGACAGCGTCACCAACCCCGCCACATACGAGCCGTTGTAGCCCATTCGCGAAGCCAGCACGTAGCAGCTGGACGCAGTCGGCAGCGCGGAGAACGCCAGCAGCACCGCGGCCTGCGAGGCGTCGAGCCGCAGCAGCATCACGAGCGTCGCTGCCACCAGCGGCAGCAGCGCATGGCGGATGGTGAGCACGGACACGGTGAGCGCGCGCGATTGCATCAGAGTCCCGAACTGCATCCCCGCACCCGCGGCCATCAGGCCCAATGGGAGTGAACTGCCGCCGATGCGATTGACCGTGGGCTCCAGCCACGCCGGCACCGACAACCCGAGCAGGTTGGCCGAGAGGGCGGCGGCCGTCGCGACGATCAGCGGATTGCGCACCAGCGCCGCGATGAAACCGGTCTGCGCATGCCGCGCCATCGGCCACACCGCGCCCACGTTGAACAGCGGAACGCACACGCCGATCAGCACGGCGATCAGCTGCAGGCCCTGCGGGCCGGCCAGCCGCTCGGCCAGCGCGAGGCCGATGAAGGAGTTGAAGCGGAACGCAACCTGCGCGGCGGCGGCATGCTCGCGCCGGTCGATCTGCGACCCGAGCAGCGGCACGTGTGGCACCGCGTACGCCATGGCGATGCCCGAGAGCCCGAGCAGCAGGCCCGCGGCGATCAGGCCGGATGCGGCGTCCAGGTCCAGCGGCGCCCGCACGATGGACTGGAACAGCAGCACGGGGAACAGCACGTAGTAGACGAGGCTCTCGACCTGCTCCCACACCGGCCGGTCGAGGGCCGTGTACCGGCAGATCAGGTAGCCGGTGGCGATCAGCGAGAAGTCGGGGAACAGCAGGCGGGCGAACTCCACCGGTCGAGGATAGCCGTTGCGGGTTCACCCTTATGCGTAATCCACAAGGCTCCACGGTCCCGGCCTTCTGTAGGATTCGCGGGTTGATGCTGACCCAAAAAAGGAGAGTTCGAATGCAACGCCGTGACTGGATCGCTCTTGCCGCCGCCGCGCTGACGGTGGCCGCCGGCCCCGTGCTGGCCCAGGGTTATCCGAACAAGCCCGTGAAGCTGCAGGTCCCGTTCGCGCCGGGCGGCACCACCGACATCATCGCGCGGGTGATCTCCGAGCCCCTGGGCAAGAACCTGGGCCAGAACGTCATCGTGGAGAACAAGGCCGGCGGGGGCGGCGTGATCGGCGCCACCGAGACAGTGCGTTCCGCGCCGGACGGCTATTCGCTCGGCATGGCCACCGTGTCCACCACCGCGGCCAACCCCGCGATCAACCCGAAGATCCCGTACAACCCCACCACGGACTTCACGCCCATCATCAACATCGCGGCGACGCCCAACATCATCGCGGTACACCCCAGCTTCCCGGCCAAGGACTACAAGACCTTCGTCGCGGAACTGAAAAAGAACCCGGGCCGCTATTCGTATTCGTCGTCCGGCACCGGCGGCATCGGCCACCTGCAGATGGAGCTCTACAAGAGCCTGTCGGGAACCTTCGTCATCCACATTCCGTACCGAGGCGCGGGCCCGGCCCTCAATGACACGGTCGCCGGCCAGGTGCCGATGATCTTCGACAACCTGCCTTCGGCGCTGCCCTTCATCAAGGACGGCCGCCTGGTTCCCATCGTGGTCGCCGCGCCGCAGCGCCTGAAGGAGCTCCCGAACGTGCCCACGTTCAAGGAGGTGGGCCTGGAGCCCGTGAACCGCATGGCGTACTACGGCATCCTCGGCCCCAAGGGCCTGCCGAAGGACGTCGTCGAGAAGGTCCACGGCGCCGCGATCAAGGCGCTGCAGGACCCCGCGGTACGCAAGCGCATCGAGGACACCGGCTCCCTGATCGTCGCCAACACTCCGGACCAGTTCGCGCAGCAGATCAAGGCCGAATTCGACGTCTACAAGAAGGTGGTCGACACCGCCAAGCTGAAACTGGACTGACGGCCTGGCCAGGATGGCAGCCGCTTCGTCTGCTCTCCCGAAGAACAAGCCGCCCGCGGGCGGCTTGTTCGCTTCGATCGACGACTTCATCGACGCGCTCTGGCTCGAAGAGGGCCTGTCGCGCAACACGCTCGCTGCGTACCGGCGCGACCTCACGCTCTACGCGCGCTGGCTGCACGCGCGCGGCGGCAGCCTGGATGGCACGGCCAAGCACGACCTGCAGGCCTACTTCGCCGCGCGCCATGCGTCCACCAAGTCCAGCACGGCGAATCGCCGGCTGACGGTGTTCAAGCGGTATTTCCGCTGGGCGCTGCGCGAGCGTCGCATCACCGAGGACCCCACGCTGCAGCTGGAGGCGGCCAAGCGCACGCCGCGCATGCCCAAGACGCTGACCGAGGCGCAGGTCGAGGCGCTGCTCGCCGCCCCCGACGTCGACACCCCGCTGGGCCTGCGCGACCGCACGATGCTGGAGCTGATCTACGCCAGCGGCCTGCGCGTGAGCGAACTGGTGACGCTGAAGGTGATCCACCTGAGCATGGCCGACCACGTGGTGCGCGTGATGGGCAAGGGCGGCAAGGAAAGGTTGGTGCCTTTCGGGCAGGTGGCGCGCGATTGGATCGCGCGCTACATGAAGGAGGCGCGCGCGGCCATCCTCGACGGCCAGCAGAGCGAGGACCTGTTCGTCACCGCTCGCGGGCAGGGGATGACACGGGCGATGTTCTGGGTGCTGGTGCGCAAGTACGCGCGCATCGCGGGCATCACCGCGCCGCTGTCGCCGCACACGCTGCGGCACGCCTTCGCCACCCACCTGCTGAACCACGGGGCGGACCTGCGCGCGGTGCAGATGCTGCTCGGGCATGCCGACATCTCCACCACCACGATCTACACCCACGTAGCGCGCGAGAGGCTGCGGCAGCTGCATTCGCAGCACCACCCGCGGGGCTGATAACCTCGGGCGCTTTCGCACGCCCTCGTTCCAGCCCGCCATGCCAGCTTCCTGCTTCTCCCGCCGCGGCGCCATTGCCGCGCTCGCCGGCCTTGCCCTTCCCGCCGTCCATGCGCAGGCGGCGTGGCCTTCGCGGCCCGTTCGCATCGTCGTCGCCTACCCGCCCGGGGGCGTGAGCGACGTCGTGGCCCGAGCGCTCGGGGAGCGCATGGCGGCTTCGCTGGGCCAGTCGGTGGTGATCGAGAACAAGGCCGGCGCGAGCGGCAGCATCGGCTTGGACGCGGTGGCCAAGTCCACTGACGGCCACACGTTCGGCTTCGCGGCGATCAGCCCGGTGGCGCTCAACCCGCACCTGGGCAAGTCGCCCTTCGACCCTGCGCGCGACCTGGTGCCGGCGGCGAGCGTGATGTACTCGCCGGTGCTGCTGCTGGCCACGCCGGCGACGCCGGTCCGGGACATGCAGGAGCTGCTTGCGGCGGCGCGTGCCAGGCCGGGCGCCGTGCGCTGGGCCACTTCAGGTCCTGCTTCGCTCGGCCACGTCATGCTGGAGCAGCTCAAGGCCGCGGCCAGGGTGGACATCACCCACATCCCGTACAAGGGCGGCGGCCAGCAGATCACCGATGCGCTCGGCGGCCAGTTCGAGGTGCTGTCGGTCAACACCGGCCCGACCGTCTCGCAGCACGTCAAGGCGGGCAAGCTGCGCGTGCTGGCCATCGGCGCGCCGGCCCGGCTCGAGGCGTTCCCGAACACGCCCACTCTCGCGGAGCTGGGCTTCCCGGCCGCCAACATGACGTCGCTGTTCGGCCTGTTCGCGCCCGCCGGCCTGCCCGCGGGCGTGCTGGAGCGGCTGAACGCCGAAGTGAACAAGGCCCTGGCCCATCCCGACCTGCGCGCCCGGCTGGTCGCCAGCGACAACGTGCCCACCGGCGGCACGGCGGCCGAGTTCGCACGGCAGATCGCCACCGAGTCGGACAACAACGCCCGCATCATCCGCGCGGCCAACATCCGGGCCGACTGAGATGCTGCAGTTCGTCGACGTCGAAGCCGCCGCACGGCGCCTGGAGGGCGTCGCGCACCGCACGCCGGTGCTCACCTCGCGCACGCTGGACGACCTGCTCGGCGCGAACGCCTTTCTCAAGGCCGAGAACCTGCAGCGCATGGGCGCCTTCAAGTTCCGCGGCGGCTACAACGCGGTCAACTCGCTCTCGCCCGACGAGCGCTCGCGGGGCGTGGTGGCGTTCTCCTCGGGCAACCATGCGCAGGCGGTGGCGCTCGCCGCGCGCCTGCACGGCTGCCGCGCCACCATCGTCATGCCGCACGATGCCCCCGCGCTCAAGATGGAAGCGACGCGCGGCTATGGGGCTGAAGTCGTCGTGTACGACCGCTACAAGGAAGACCGTGCCGCGATCGCCGCGCGGCTGGTGCAGGAGCAGGGCGCCAACCTGATCCCGCCATTCGACGACCTGCGCGTGATGGCGGGGCAGGGCACGGCGGCGCTGGAGCTGGTGCAGGACGTGAGTTCGCTCGATGCGCTGATCGTCTGCGCCGGCGGCGGCGGTTTCCTCTCGGGCTGCGCCGTCGCAGCCCGGCACCTGCTGCCCGGCATCCGCCTGTTCGGCGCCGAGCCGGAACGCGGCGACGACATGCGCCGCTCGCTGCGCGAGGGCCGCATCGTGAGCATCGACGTGCCGCGCACGATCTGCGACGGCCAGCAGACGCAAGCGGTGGGCCGGCATACGTTCGAGGTGATCCAGGCGCTGGTCGAGGACGTGCTCACGGTGCCCGACCCGGTCGTCGTCGAAGCCATGCGATTCGCCTTCGAGCGGCTCAAGGTCGTGCTGGAGCCTTCCGGCGCCTGCGCGCTGGCGGCGCTGATGCACCACCGCGACCAGTTCCGCGGGCTGCGCGTCGGCGTCACGCTCTCGGGCGGCAACATCGGCACCGATCGCTTCGTGGCGCTTCTCAGCGGCGCGGAAGCCGTGGACTGAAGCAGCACGGCCGCGCCTTGGGCACCGCCTCCACATCCGACGGCGCCACGCGTTCGGCCTGGGCCATGCTGATGGCCCTGATCTGCGGCTTCGCCCTCAGCCAGGCCTTCCGCACCGTCGCCGCGATCCTCGCGCCGCCGCTGCAACGCGAACTGGGCCTGTCGCCGCAGCAGCTGGGGCTGTTCGCCGGCGCCTTCCACCTCGCGTTCGGCGGGTTGCAGCTGTTCATGGGGATGGGCATCGATGTGTGGGGCCCGCGCCGCACGGTGCTGGCGGTTTTTCCGCTCACGGTTGCCGGCGCCCTGATCGCCGCCACGGCCGATGGCTTCACGCAACTGCTGGTCGCCCAGTTCGTCATCGGGGTGGGCTGCGCGCCGGCTTTCCTGGCGTGCACGGTATTCATCTCGCGCCGCTTCGCGCCGGAGCGGTTCGCAGCGGTGAACGGGGCCGCGCTGGGCATCGGTTCGGTCGGCCTGCTGGTCACCGGCACGCCGCTGGCGTGGGTGGTCGACCAGGCTTCGTGGCGCGCGGGTTTCCTGGTGCTGGCAGTGTTGGCCGCGGCCGCCTGGCTGGCGATCCTGCTGCTGGTCAACGAATCGAAAGAGCCCGCCGCCGATCGCGCTGCGCCCGCCAACGCAGTGGCCGCCTTGCGCGGCTACGGCGAGCTGTTCGCGCTGCGGCACACCTGGGGCATCGTGGTGCTGGCCAGCTTCACCTATGCCTCATTCCTCACGCTGCGGGGCCTGTGGCTGGGGCCGCTGCTGGTGGAGCGGCACGGCTTCGGCCTGGTGCAGACCGGGCACGTGGTGCTGCTGGTCTCGGTGGTGGGCATGTTCGGCCCGCCGCTGTTCGGCCGCCTCGATCCCGGCGATCGCCTGCGGCGCCGCTGGATCATTGCGGGCACGCTGGTCGTGGCGGCGATGTACCTGGCGATGGCGTTCAGCCGCCATGCCGTGTTCGACGTGGTGGTGAGCACGGTGATGAGCCTCGTGGCCGGCTACATCGTCCTGCAGTACGCCGACGTGCGCTCGGCCTACCCGGCGCGCATGACCGGCCGGGCGATGGCGGTCTTCACCATGGCGCTGTTCCTGGGTGTCGCGCTGATGCAGTGGGTGACCGGCGTGGCCGCCGGAGCCGCACCGGCGCTGGGCATCGAGACCTACCAGGCGGTGCTCGCCACGACGGGCGGGCTGCTGGCGTTGGCGGCGATCGCATTCAGGCTGCTGCCGGCGCCGGCGGTTTCATCGGCCGCCTGATGGCGGGCGGATCGTCTCGCCGCTGAGCCAGGCGAGTTCGTCCTCGGAGAACCCGGCCCGGCGCCGCGCGTCTTCGTTGAACGGTGGCTGCAGGCGAGGCGCGGAATAGCGCTCGACCAGCACGCCGTAGTGCGCCACCGGGTCCAGCCCGTCACGTCTGCAGAGGCTGCGATACCAGTGGTTGCCGATCGCCACGTGGCCGACCTCGTCGCGCAGGATCACGTCCAGGATTTCAACGGCGCGCAAGGCCGCCGGCGTGCCCACCTGGCGCAGCTTGGACTGGATCTGCGGCGTGGCGTCGAGTCCGCGCGCTTCGAGCGTGCGCGGCACCAGGGCCATGCGGGCCACGATGTCACCCGCGGTCTTCTCGCACATCTGCCAGAGGTTGTCGTGCGCGCTGAAGTCGCCGTACGTGTGTCCCAGCGATGCGAGGTGATCGCTCAGCAGCGTGAAGTGGAAGGCTTCCTCGGCCGCGACGCGCAGCCAATCGAGGTGGAACTCGCGCGGCATGCCCTCGAAGCGCCACGCCGCGTCCAGCGCGAGGTTGATGGCGTTGAACTCGATGTGGGCGATGGCGTGCAGCAGGGCGGCGAGCCCTTTCGGCTTGGCGGGCGAGCGACGCGGCACGCGGGCCGGGTGGACCAGCAGCGGCTTCTCCGGACGGCCGGGCACCGGCCCAGGGGCGGGCGGGCGCTCGCGCTCGACGTCCAGCCGCTCCGCATCCCGGTGCAGGGCTTGCGTCAGCGCCACCTTTTCGCGCGGCTGCACGGCGCACAGCGCCTGCACGGCTCCAGCCCTCAGGGCCATCCCTAAAATCCCATGGTCTTCATCCACCGGTATTGTCCATGGCCCTCTACGAACTCGACGGCACCTCTCCCAAGCTCGGCCAGGGCGCATGGGTGGCCGAAACCGCGCAGGTGATCGGCGCAGTGGAACTCGCGGAGAACGCCAGCGTCTGGTTCGGCACCGTAATCCGCGGCGACACCGAGACCATCCGCATCGGCGCCAACAGCAACATCCAGGACCTCTCCGTGCTGCATGCCGACATCGGCAAGCCGCTGACCATCGGCCGCGACGTCACGGTGGGCCACCAGGTCATGCTGCACGGCTGCACCATCGGCGACAACTCGCTGATCGGCATCCAGTCGGTGGTGCTCAATGGGGCGCGCATCGGCCGCAACTGCATCGTGGGCGCGGGCAGCGTCATCACCGAGGGCAAGGAGTTTCCCGACAACTCGCTGATCATCGGCTCGCCGGCCAAGGTCGTGCGCACGCTGGATGACGCGGCCGCGGGGAAGCTGGCGGAAAGCGCCGCACATTACGTCGAGAACGCCCGCCGGTTCGCGCGGGGCTTGAAGAAGGTGGGCTAGGCGCCATCTGCTGCAGCTTTGGGCCCGCCCCTTCCATGTCCGAACTCCACAAGTTCCTCTTCGACGGCCTGCCCGTTCGCGGCGCCCTGGTGCGCCTGACGGACGCCTGGACCGAGATCCTGGCCCGGCGGCAGGACAACAACGCCACCGGCGCGTGGCCGCCGCCCGTGGCCGAGCTGCTGGGCGAGATGGCGGCCGCGGGCGTGCTGATGCAGTCCAACATCAAGTTCAACGGCGCGCTGGTGCTGCAGATCTTCGGCGATGGCCCGGTCAAGGTCGCCGTGGCCGAGGTGCAGCATGACCTGACGCTGCGCGCGACGGCCAAGGTGGTGGGGGATGTGCAGGCGGGCGACCGCCTGCCCGAACTGGTGAACGCGCACAACCACGGCCGCTGCGCGATCACGCTCGACCCGAAGGAGAAATTCCCCGGGCAGCAGCCGTACCAGGGCGTGGTGCCGCTGTACGGCGACCGGCGCGAAAAGCTGGTGCGGCTGAGCGACGTGCTGCAGCACTACATGCTGCAATCCGAGCAGCTGGACACCACGCTCGTTCTCGCCGCCGACGGGAAGGTCGCCGCGGGTTTGCTGATCCAGCGCTTGCCGGTGCAGGGCGAGGGCAACCTCGAAGGCTCGATGGTCAGCAAGGCCAACGAGGACGAGATCGGCCTGAACGAGCACTACAACCGCATCGCCACGCTCGCCTCCAGCCTCACGCGCGAAGAACTGCTGGAGCTGGACGTCGACACCGTGCTGCGCCGCCTGTTCTGGGAAGAGAAGCTGCTGCGCTTCCCGGCGCAGACGCCGCGCTTCGCCTGCACCTGCAGCCGCGATCGCGTGGCCGGCATGATCCGCGGGCTGGGTCGGCCGGAGGCGGAAAGCATCATCGAGGAGCAGGGGCAGATCGAGGTGGGCTGCGATTTCTGCGGCGCGCAGTACCGGTTCGACGCCGTCGATGCGGCGCAGCTGTTCAAGTCGCCGGGGGATCAGCCGCCCGTGACCTCGGCTGTGCAGTAAGCCGCTACGCGAGGCCGGTGAACAGCCGGTGCTCGCACTCCGGGTCGCTGCACTTGTCGCACACCCACTTCCAACGCGTCTCGCCGGAGAAAGCCGGCCGCTCACCGAGCAACTCCAACACCGGGGCCAGCGCGTTCCTTGCCCGGTCCTCACCCGTGCCGTACACGACGCGATACGCCACACCCGCCTTGGCCAACGTTTCGCGCACCAAAGCATCAACCCGCTCCCGGACGTGCGGCCCCTCACGATGCAGTCCGTCCACGACCCACGGCACGTCCAACCCGGTGAGCAGCGTCAGGTCGTAGCCGCCCTGACGCTCCAGTGCAAACCGGTACACCGGATGCTCTTCGAACAGCATCGCCCCGTGGATCGCGACCATTAGCGCCGTGGTGTCCGCGATCACGATGTCGACGCGCGCCGCCGCTTCATCCACCCGCCGTTCATGCTCCTGCGCGATCAGGAGCTGTTCGTCCGGTGACGGCTCGCGCCCTTCACGCACGCACCATTCGCGCAGCACCTCGCCGACGACTTCGACTCGGCGCCCGCGCTCGCGCAGCGCTTGGGCCAACGCGTGGGCAAGGGTGGTCTTGCCCGTGCTCTCGGCGCCGAGCAGGGCGATCTTCATGGGGATGGGCGCAACCCGCTCGTGGAGCGGCGCGTCACTTGGGCGTGACGACGTTGACGAAGATTTCGTTGGGCTTGACCATGCCCAGCTCGGCGCGCGCCTTTTCCTCGACCATCTCCAGGCCTTCCTTCAGGTCGCGCACCTCGGCGGCGAGGCGTGCGTTGGCCTGCTGCGCCTGGGCATTGGCCTGCTGCTGCTGCTGGAGCTTGCGCTGCATCTCGCCCACGTTGCCCACGCTGCCCCGGCCGAACCACAGCTGCCCATGGACCACCATGAGCAGCGCGACCAGCAGGACGGGGACGGCGCGGACACCCAAGGGTAGGCGGCCTATCGGAGGTTGTAGAACGCCGAGCGGCCGGGGTACTGGGCGATGTCGCCCAGGTCTTCCTCGATGCGCAGCAGCTGGTTGTACTTGGCCATGCGGTCCGAGCGCGAGAGAGAGCCGGTCTTGATCTGGCCGGCATTGGTGCCCACCGCGATGTCGGCGATGGTGCTGTCCTCCGTCTCGCCCGAGCGGTGGCTGATCACCGCGGTGTAGTTGGCGCGCTTGGCCATCTCGATCGCGGCGAAGGTCTCGGTCAGCGTGCCGATCTGGTTGATCTTGATCAGGATGGAGTTCGCGATCTTCTTGTCGATGCCTTCCTTCAGGATCCTCGTGTTGGTGACGAACAGGTCGTCGCCCACCAGCTGCACGCGCTTGCCCAGCCGCTCGGTGAGTTGTTTCCAGCCGTCCCAGTCGCCCTCGGCCATGCCGTCCTCGATGCTGATGATCGGGTACTTGTCGCACCAGGAGGCCAGGATGTCGGTCCAGGCGCCCGCTTCCAGCACCTTGCCCTCGGCCTCGACGTGGTAGCGGCCGTCGCGGAAGAACTCGCTGGAGGCGCAGTCCAGCCCCAGCGCGATCTGCATGCCGGGCTGGTAGCCGGCGGCCTCGATGGCCTGCAGGATCATGCCGATGGCGGCCTCGTGGTTCTCCACGTTGGGCGCGAAGCCGCCTTCGTCGCCGACGGCCACGCTCATGCCCTTGTCGTGGATGATTTTCTTGAGGGCGTGAAACACCTCGGCGCCGTAGCGCAACGCCTCGCGGAAGCTCGGCGCCCCCACGGGGATGATCATCAGCTCCTGCAGGTCGAGGTTGTTGTTGGCATGCGCGCCGCCGTTGACCACGTTCATCATCGGCACCGGCAGCTGGCAGCCGTTCATGCCGCCGAAGTAGCGGTACAGGGGCAGGCCCGATTCCTCGGCGGCGGCACGCGCCACCGCCATCGACACGGCCAGCATGGCGTTGGCGCCCAGCTTGCTCTTGTTCTCGGTGCCGTCCAGGTCGATCAGCGTCTTGTCCAGGAAGGCCTGCTCGGAGGCGTCCAGGCCCAGCACCGATTCGGAGATCTCGGTGTTGATGTGCTCCACGGCCTTGAGCACGCCCTTGCCCAGGTAGCGGCCCTTGTCGCCGTCGCGCAGCTCGATCGCTTCGCGCGAGCCGGTGGAGGCGCCGGAGGGCACGGCCGCGCGGCCCATGGTGCCCGACTCCAGCAGCACGTCGCATTCCACGGTGGGGTTGCCGCGCGAGTCGAGGATCTCGCGGCCGACGATGTCAACGATGGCGCTCATTCGTTAGTTTCTCTTCAAGTCAAAAAGCATGAACGCAGAAAACGCAGAGGAACGCAGAAAGCGCAGAGACAACAAGTTGTTCTGCGCTTTCTGCGTCATTTCCGCGCTTTCTGCGTACGGTTGTTCATCCGGCGATTCAAACACCTTCGATGAGGACCATCCTCATCACGGCGGCGCCCTGCCGAGCCGTCTTGGCCGCCTGGTACTCGGGCGAATCGTAGAAGGCGCGCGCCTTGTCGGCCCCAGGAAACTTCAGCAAGACAAGCCGATTGGGCGTCCAGTCGCCCTCGAGCACCTGCACCGCGCCGCCGCGCACGAGGACTTCGGCGCCGTGTTTCTGTTGCGCGAGGGTCGAGAGCTTCTTGTACTGCTCGTACTGCTGCGGGTCGGTGACGTCGACGTTGGCGAGGATGTAGGCGCTAGGCAAAGTGCTGCTCCAGGTAGCCGTTCTTCTTGGTCACCCGGTCGAGCGCGACGAGCGTCTCGAGCAGGGCCTTCATGTGCTTGAGCGGCACCGCGTTGGGCCCGTCGGACAGTGCCTTGGCGGGATCCGGGTGCGTTTCCATGAACAGGCCCGCCACGCCGACGGCGACAGCGGCGCGGGCGAGCACCGGCACCATCTCGCGCTGGCCGCCCGAACTCGTGCCCTGGCCGCCCGGCAGCTGCACCGAATGCGTGGCGTCGAACACCACCGGCGCGCCGGTCTCGCGCATGATGGCCAGCGACCGCATGTCGGAGACCAGGTTGTTGTAGCCGAAGCTCGCGCCGCGTTCGCAGGCCATGAAGCTGTCCTCCGGCAGGCCCTTCTCGCGCGCGGCGGCGCGGGCCTTGTCGATGACGTTCTTCATGTCGTGCGGCGCCAGGAACTGGCCCTTCTTGATGTTCACCGGCTTTCCCGACTGCGCCACCGCGCGGATGAAGTCGGTCTGGCGGCACAGGAAGGCGGGCGTCTGCAGCACGTCGACCACCTCGGCGACCTGCGGCACCTCGGCCTCGCTGTGCACGTCGGTGATGATGGGCAGGCGCAGCTGCTTCTTCACCTTGGCCAGGATCTCCAGCCCGCGCGACATGCCGGGGCCGCGGAAGCTGGTGCCCGAGGAGCGGTTGGCCTTGTCGTAGCTGCTCTTGAAGATGAACGGGACGCCCAGCGAGGAGGTGATCTCCTTGAGCTGGCCGGCCACGTCCATCTGGAGCTGTTCGGACTCCACCACGCAGGGGCCCGCGATCAAGAAAAAGGGCCTGTCCAGGCCCACGTCGAAGCCGCAGAGTTTCATGTCAGGCAACCGCCTTGAGCTTCTTGCCGGCCGCCGACTGGTGTTCCAGCGCGGCCTTGATGAAGGCGTTGAAGAGGGGGTGTCCGTCCCAGGGGGTGGACTTGAATTCGGGGTGGAACTGCACGCCCATGAACCAGGGGTGCACGTCGCGCGGCAGCTCCACTATCTCGGTCAGGTGCTCGCGCTGGGTGAGGGCGGAGATCACCAGGCCGGCCTGGCGCAGCTGGTCGAGGTAGTTGACGTTGGCCTCGTAGCGGTGGCGGTGCCGCTCGTTGACCACGTCGCCGTAGATGCTGTGGGCCAGCGTGCCCTTGGCGACGTCCGAGCTCTGCGCGCCCAGGCGCATGGTGCCGCCCAGGTCGGAGTTGGCGTCGCGCTTGTTGATGATGCCGTCCGCGCCCCGCCATTCGGTGATCAGCGCGATCACCGGGTTGGGCGTCTCGGGCTCGAACTCGGTGCTGTTGGCGTCCTTGAGGCCGGCAACGTGGCGCGCGTATTCGATGGTGGCGACCTGCATGCCCAGGCAGATGCCCAGGTAGGGCAGCTTGTTCTCGCGGGCGAAGCGCGCCGCCTCGATCTTGCCCTCGATGCCGCGCTTGCCGAAGCCGCCGGGCACCAGCACCGCGTCGTACTTGGCCAGCTGGCGCACGCTCTCCGGGTTGAGGGTTTCCGAGTCCACGTACTCGATCTTCACGCGCACGTGGTTCTTCATGCCCGCGTGGCGCAGCGCCTCGTTCAGCGACTTGTAGCTGTCCGACAGGTCGACGTACTTGCCGACCATGGCGATGGTGACTTCGCCCTGCGGATGCTCGGTCTCGTACACCAGGTCGTCCCAGCGCTTGAGGCTGGCCGGAGGCGTGTTCAGGCGCAGCTTGTCGCAGATCAGGCCGTCCAGGCCCTGCTCGTGCAGCATGCGCGGCACCTTGTAGATCGTGTTCACGTCCCACATGGAGATCACGCCCCACTCGGGCACGTTGGTGAACAGCGAGATCTTGGCGCGCTCTTCCTCGGGGATCTTGCGGTCGGCCCGGCACAGGAGCGCATCGGCCTGGATGCCGATCTCGCGCAGCTTCTGCACGGTGTGCTGGGTGGGCTTGGTCTTGAGCTCGCCGGCCGCGGCGATCCACGGCACGTACGTGAGGTGCACGAAGGCCGTCTGGTTGGCGCCCAGGCGCAGGCTCATCTGTCGGGCGGCTTCGAGAAAGGGCAGGGACTCGATGTCGCCCACGGTGCCGCCGATCTCGACGATCGCCACGTCGGCGCTATTTGGCTCGCCGAGGCGCGCGCCTTTCTTGATGAACTCCTGGATTTCGTTCGTCACGTGCGGGATGACCTGCACGGTCTTGCCCAGGTAGTCGCCGCGTCTTTCCTTCTCGAGCACCGCCTGGTAGATCTTGCCGGTGGTGAAGTTGTTGACCTTTCCCATCCGGGTCGTCACGAAGCGCTCGTAATGCCCCAGGTCCAGGTCCGTCTCGGCCCCGTCGTCGGTGACGAACACCTCGCCGTGCTGGAACGGCGACATCGTGCCCGGGTCGACGTTGATGTACGGGTCGAGCTTGATGAGGGTGACTTTGAGGCCCCGCGATTCCAGGATCGCGGCGAGGGAGGCTGAGGCGATTCCCTTGCCGAGGGAAGACACCACACCGCCGGTGACGAAGACGAATCTGGTCATTGTCGGTCGGAAGCGGGCGCTTCCGGGGAGGTGGTAATGCGCGATTATACGGGGGCGCACCTGAACAGCCGTACGCGGAGAACGCAGAAATCACGCAGAAAACACAGAACAACAACTCGAAGAATCTCTCCTGCGCTTTCTGCGTTCTTTCCGCGACCTCTGCGTACGGCTGTCCGCATTTGCTACATTGCCGCGCATGAACGACCTGCAGGGCAAGCACCTGGTTCTGGGCCTCACGGGCGGCATCGCCTGCTACAAAGCCGCGGAGTTGTGCCGCGCCTTCATCAAGGAGGGCGCCACCGTGCAGGTCGTGATGACCGAGGCGGCGGAGCACTTCATCACGCCGGTGACCATGCAGGCGCTCTCGGGGCGGCCCGTCTACAACTCGCAGTGGGACGTGCGAGAGCCGAACAACATGCCGCACATCAACCTCTCGCGCGAGGCGGACGCCATCGTCATCGCGCCGTGCAGCGCCGACTTCATGGCGAAACTGGTGCACGGCCGCGCCGACGAACTGCTGAGCCTGATGTGCCTGGCGCGCCCGATCGGGCGGGTGCCGCTGCTGATCGCACCGGCGATGAACCGCGAGATGTGGGCGCACCCGGCCACGCAGCGCAACATGCAGCAGCTGGCCGACGACGGCGCCACCATCCTGGGCGTGGGCAGCGGCTTCCAGGCCTGCGGCGAGACGGGCGACGGCCGCATGCTGGAGCCGCCCGAACTGCTGGAGGACATCGTCGCTTTCCTGCAGCCGAAGTCGCTCGCGGGAAAGCGGGTCGTGGTGACGGCCGGGCCGACCTTCGAGGCGCTGGACCCGATCCGCGGCATCACCAACCACTCGTCCGGCAAGATGGGATTCACGATCGCGCGCGCTGCGCGTGAAGCCGGCGCGGACGTCACGCTGGTGGCCGGCCCGGTGCACCTGGCCACGCCGCGCGGCGTGACCCGCATCGACGTGAAGTCCGCCCGCCAGATGCTGGAAGCGACACTGGCCGCGGTGCCTCGCGCCGACGTGTTCGTCGCCACGGCCGCCGTCGCCGACTGGCGGCCCACCAGCGAGAGCGGACAGAAGATCAAGAAGGACGGCTCGGGCCAGCCCCCGGCCGTCTCCTTCACCGAGAACCCGGACATCCTCGCGACCGTCGCGCAGAGCGACCGCGCCAAGCGGCGCGAGCTGTACTGCGTGGGTTTCGCCGCCGAGAGCCACGACCTGCAGACGAACGCCAAGGCCAAGCGCGAACGCAAGGGCATCCCGCTCCTGGCCGGCAACATCGGCCCGCTCACCTTCGGGCAGGACGACAACCAGCTGCTGCTGGTGGACGAGCACGGCTCCCAGGAGCTGCCGCGCGCGCCCAAGCTGCAGCTGGCGCGCACGCTCATCGCCGAGATCGCCCGCCGCCTGCCCTCCAACTACAAAGCATGAAAGTCGACGTCAAGATCCTCGATCCGCGCATGACGGATCAATTGCCTCACTACGCCACGCCCGGCAGCGCCGGCCTGGACCTGCGCGCCTGCATCGATCGCCCGATCGAGCTCGGCCCCAACCAGTGGCACCTGGTGCCCACCGGCATCGCCATCTGGCTCAAGGACCCCGGCTATGCCGCGCTGATCCTTCCGCGGTCCGGGCTGGGCCACAAGCACGGCATCGTGCTGGGCAACCTGGTGGGGCTGATCGACAGCGACTACCAGGGCCAGCTCATGGTGAGCTGCTGGAACCGCAGCGACACGGCCTTCACGCTCCAACCGATGGAACGCCTGGCCCAACTGGTGATCGTGCCGGTGGCGCAGGCGCAGTTCAACGTCGTGGCCGAGTTCCCGCCCACTCAGCGGGGCGAAGGCGGCTACGGCTCGACCGGCAAAGGCTGAGCCGGGTTCCGCCCGACAGGGCGTTCCTACAGCCGGTCCCGAGGGTTCCTACACCCCTACGCGGCAATGGCGGGGGGCCGATCCACGCGGCAGTGCCTGTAATGAAACATACGGGGCGCGCCTGCCGGCTGCGCCGTGGTTTCGCACTACCGAAGGAGAGTCCCCATGCGCAATCGAATCGTTTCCATCGCGGGCGCGACCGCGGCGGCCGCCCTGCTGGCCGCCTGCGGCAGCAACCCGACCCAGCCGGTCGCCAGCTATCCGAGCACGCCGGTCTTTCCGACCTCGAGCAGCTACCCGAGCGTTCCGGCGCAGAGCACGCCTTCCGCCAGCGCGCCGTCGGGCACCGTGCAGAGCACGCCCGCCGCCGGCGTCGAGGTCGGTCGCGTGACCGACATTCAGACGGTGCAGATGGGCGCCACCAGCGCCACCAACCCGAGCGTGCGCAATGCGGTGGTGGGCGGCATCATCGGCGCCGTGGTCGGCAACGTGGCCGGCAAGCACATCAACAGTGGTGACAACCGCACGGCAGCCACCGTCATCGGCGCCGCCGGCGGGGCCGCCCTGGGCAACCGCATGGGCCAGCGCCAGGAGCCGAACACCGCGTCTTCGGGCGCGGGCGGGCCGGCCTACCGCGTGGTGGTCCAGACCGACCAGGGCGCCTGGCGCACCTATGAAGTCGGCGCGCTGGGCGACCTGCGCGTGGGCGACCGCGTGCGCGTCGAAAATGGCGTGATCTACAGGTCGTAAGGGGTCGTCGCGGCCAGAACGAAAAGGGGCGCAGCGCGCCCCTTTTTCACGGCTGCTGCACGCGGAAGAAACCGGTGCCGGTCGTGCCGCGCCCGATCTCTTCTTCCGTGGCCTCGCGCACGCCTTCGACCTTCAGGTGCAGCCGCAGCGCGATGCCGGCCAGCGGGTGGTTGCCGTCGAGCACCACGTGCTCCGGATAGATTTCGGTGACCGTGTAGAGCAGGTCCTTGGGCGCCTGCTCGTTGCCGCCCGCGGGCAGGCCCTCGAAGGTCATGCCTTCCTCCAGCTCCCCGGGGAACAGCGTGCGCGGCTCCAGGAACACCAGCTGGTCGTCGTAGTCGCCGAACGCATCCTCCGGCTCCAGGTGCAGGTCGAGGCGGTCGCCCGGCTCGTGGCCTTGCAGCGCCTCCTCGATGCGGGCGAGCAGGTCGTTGCCGCCGACCAGGAACTCCACGGGTTCGGTGAGCACATCCAGCTCCTCGCCCAGGGTGTCCTTCAGCGTCCAGGTCAGCGCGACGACGCATTGCGGGGTGACTTCCATGGAAGAATTCTCGCAGTTCACCGCGATCCATGGACGTCCACCTGCCCACGCCCCTGCTCGGCGGCCTGACTCCCCGGCAATTCATGAAGCGCCACTGGCAACGCAAGCCGCTGCTGGTGCGCGGCGCCGTGCCCGCGATGAAGCCGCTGCTCCAGCGCGGCGAGCTGTTCGCGCTGGCCTCGCGAGATGAAGTGGAGTCGCGCCTCGTGGAGCAGCGCGATGACGGCCGCTGGTCGATGCGCCGCGGCCCCTTCAACCGGCGCTCGTTGCCGCCGCTCGCGCGTCCTCGCTGGACCCTGCTCGTGCAAGGCGTGGACCTGCACGTGGACGCGGCGCACGAGTTGCTGCAGCGCTTCCGCTTCGTGCCCGAGGCCAGGCTGGACGACCTGATGGTCAGCTACGCCACCGACACAGCCGGCGTGGGTCCGCATTTCGACAGCTACGACGTCTTCCTGCTGCAGGCCGAAGGGCGGCGCCGCTGGCGTTTCGGCCGCCAGCAGGACCTGACGCTGCGCGAGGGCGTGCCGCTCAAGATCCTGGAGCGCTTCGAGCCGCAGGAGGAACACGTGCTGGAGCCGGGCGACATGCTCTACCTGCCGCCGCGTTATGCGCATGACGGTATCGCCGAGGGCGAGTGCCAGACCTACTCGATCGGCTTTCGTTCACCCCGCCGTGGCGAACTCGCGCGAGAGCTGCTGCAGCGCCTTTCGGAGGATGCGGGGGACGCGGCCGGCGACACGCTCTACCGGGATTCGGCGCAGAGCGCGGTGCGCGAGCCCGGCGCCATCCCCGCGGAGCTGGAGCGCTTCGCGCGGGACGCGCTCAAGGCGGCGCTGAAAGACCCGCATTCGCTGGCGCGCGCACTCGGCGAGTACCTCAGCGAACCCAAGCCCAACGTCTGGTTCGAGGCCGGCGAGACGCCGCGCGCGCTTCGCTCGGTGGTGCTGGACCGGCGCACGCGCATGCTCTACGACGGCCGCCATCTGTTCGTCAACGGCGAGAGCTGGCGAGCTTCCGGACCCGACGCGCGCCTGATGCGCAAGCTGGCCGACGAGCGACGACTGGACGAACCCGACCTGGCCCGCGCCAGCGACGAAGCCCTGGAACTGCTCGCGTCCTGGTGCGAGGCAGGCTGGGCGCACGAGGAGGAACGATGAACGACGACCACCTGCCGCAGGGGCGCTTCGAGGGCCGCAAGGCCTTCGGCCAGCTCGTGCGCGACGCGCTCGCCTGCGCCGCGCGCGAGGGCTGGCGCGAGATCATCCTGTGCGATGCGAGCTTCGCCGACTGGCCGCTGGGCGAGCGCGCCGTGGCCGAGTCGCTGCAGGCCTGGTCGAAGGGCGGCCGCAGGTGCGTGCTGCTGGCGCGCCGGTACGATGACGTCCTGCGGCAGCATGCGCGCTTCGTGGCCTGGCGCCGCACCTGGTCGCACATCGTCGAAGCGCGCGGCTGCCCCTCGGCCGATCCGCTGGAACTGCCCAGCGCGATCTGGAGTCCGCAGTGGGTGATGCGCCGGCTGGATGTCGAGCACAGCACCGGCGTCAGCGGCAGCGAGCCTGAGCGGCGGGTGGCGCTGCGGGAGCTGCTCGACGAGTGGCTGCAGAAGAGTTCGCCGGCGTTTCCGGCCACCACGCTGGGCCTCTGATTTCCTCTCGGGCGTGGCAGGTTTGGCCATGATGTTGGTTACGCCAGACATATAATTTCCCGCTGAGCAGAGACCACTGGCGTCCTCGCTGTCAGCCGGCGCACCGCTTCGGCCGCGCGGCTTCTTGAAGTCCACATTCCCAAAGGAAACCGAAATGAAGAAATCGCTCGTCCTGGCGTCGCTCGTCGCCGCCGTTGGCCTGGCCGCCTGCAGCAAGTCCGAAGCTCCGGCTCCCGCTCCGGCGCCCGCTCCGGCCGCCGCCCCGGCCCCGGCGCCCGCGCCCGCCGAAGCTGCTGCTCCCGCGGCCTCGGCTGCTTCCGCTCCGTCCGCCGCCGCTTCCGCTTCGGACACTTCGAGCGCCGCTGCTGCGTCCTCCTCGGGCGCCGCTTCCGCTGCCGCCGCTCCGGCGTCGGCTCCGGCTCCCGCTTCGTCTCCGGCTGCCGCCCCGGCCGCTTCCGCTGCCAGCAAGTAAGCAGCGTCCGCGTCCAAAACAAAAGCCGCCCCCGGGCGGCTTTCTTGTTTGGCGCTGCGCGCGCGGTCAGGCGTCGAGCCAGCCGCTGCCGCTCGGACCGTCCGCCACGTGGATCTCCACGGATTCGCCGAGCGCCGACACCAGCGCGGTACGCGCGAGGTCGGGCCGGTTGTTCTGCTCGCTCAGGTGCGCAGCGACCACGCGCCGCAATCCGTGCGGCAGCACAGCTTGTGCGATCGCCGCAGCCGCGTCGTTGGCGAGATGCCCCCACTGGCCGCCGACGCGCCGCTTGAGGAAGTAGGGGTACGGCCCCGCCTGCAGCATCTCGGGGTCGTGGTTGCATTCGAGCAGCAGCGTCGTGCAGCCCGAGAGATGGCCGATCACGTGAGGCGTCGCGTGCCCGAGATCGGTAAGCACTCCGATGCGCACGGCCCCGTCGGTGCACGTCAGCTGCAAGGGCTCCCGCGCGTCGTGCGGCACGGTGAAGGGGCGCACGTGGAGGCCGCCGATCTCGATGTCCACCGAGTCGCGCGCGATGCGCAGCAGGCCGTCGAAGTCCGGCTGGCCCAATCCGAGCCAGGTGCCTTCGCTCATGTAGACCGGGATGCGCTCACGCAGCGCGAGCGATTGCGCGCAGCCGATGTGGTCGGCGTGCTCGTGGGTGATGAAGATGGCGTCGATCTGCTCGGCCAGCATGCCGGCCTGGCCCAGGCGCTTGTCCAGCTGGCGGATGCCCAGCCCGCAGTCGACCAGCAGGTGCGTGACGCTGCTGCCGCATCGGGCCTGCACAACCGTGGCATTGCCGGTGCTGCCGCTGCCCAGGCTTTTGAAACGGATCATTGGGTGCGCCGAGAACGCGTGCGTCGAAGGACGAGTGCTCGCGCAGCGAGCCTCGTTATCGTCTGTTGCCCCTCGTTCCCGCCTTACTTCAGGTCGTCCGCGATGACCTGCACGATGCGCTGCGCGTTGGCCGAAGCCTCCGGCGCCCCCTGCGCGTCCAGCACGGACACGGTCGTCGATTCGCCCTGGCTGCGCACGGCGATGCGGTACTTGAGCGGCTGCTCGGTCTTCTCCGTGCGCATGAAGTTGAACATGCGGCCGAAGAAGCCCTGTTCCTTCTTGTCGGGATTGGGCGGCACGTAGCGGACGAAGTAGGTGCCCTGGCTGCGGTCGCGGTCTTCCACGGTGAAGCCGGTGCGGTCCAGCGCCAGGCCCACGCGGCGCCAGGCCCGATCGAAGCCTTCGTCGATCTGCACCACCGGCGTGTTGTTCAGGGTGGCGACGCGAGAAGTGGTCTTGGCCGCGCCCGAAGCGGTGATGGCGCGCGACTGCTCCTGCGGCACGCCCAGCTTGACCATCAGGCGCCGCAGGAATTCGGTCTCCAGCTCCGGATCCGAAGGCCGCGGCTGCCACACCGTCTGGTCCTTCTGCGTGTTGCTGTACACCTCGATCATTCCTCGGTGGGTGATGTAGATCTCGGTGGCGCCGGTGGGCGATCGCTCGAAGCGCGTGCGGAAGCGGTCACGCTCGCCGGTGGAATAGACCGAGTCGAGCAGCCTGCCGAGCGAATTGCGGATGAAGTCCTGCGGGATCTTGGCGCGGTTCTCGGCCCAGTCCGTCTCCATGATGCCGAGGTTGGACTGGTCCAGCGACAGCAGGAAGCCGTTCTCCTGCCAGAACTCGCGCACGGGACCCCACAGCTGGTCGGCCGGGCGGTTGATCACCAGCCAGCGCTTGTCGCCCGCGCGCTCGATGCGCACGTCGCCGACCGTGGTGGCCGCCGTCGGCAGCGAAGGCGCCGACTGGCCGATCTGGTAGGAGCTGGCCGTCACCGGGCCGCCGGGCACCTGGTAGCGCGAATCGCGCGAGAGCTGGGTGAGGTCGGGCGGCACGTCGAGCGTCGGGCCCTTGCCGGCCGACTTGTAGTCGACGCGGTCGTTGTCCAGGACCGAGCAGGCCGCCAGGGCGGCGCAGGCCGCCAGCACGCCGAGCTTTGCAGCAGATCGCTTCACTTCTTCAGGTCCTCGTGTAGTCAGCGCAGCAGGCCGGCCGAGCGCAGCGCGGCCTCGACCTGCGCGTGGTAGGCGGGCGCCAGCGGCGTCATCGGCAGCCGCAGCGCCGGGCCGCACAGGCCCATGCGCGCCATCGCCCATTTCAGCGGGATCGGGTTCGCTTCGACGAACAGGTGGCGGTGCAGCGGCAGCAGGCGGTTCTGGATTTCCATGGCGCCGCGAGCGTCGCCCTGGATGGCCGCCACGCACAGCTGGTGCATCAGGCGCGGCGCCACGTTGGCCGTGACGCTCACGTTGCCCTTTCCGCCGCACAGCATCAGCGCCACGGCGGTGGGGTCGTCGCCCGAATAGATGGAGAAGCCCTTGGGCGCATCGCGCAGCAGCCACTGGGCGCGCTCGATGTTGCCGGTGGCTTCCTTGATCCCGACGATGCCAGGCACTTCGGCCAGCCGCAGCACCGTGTCGTGCAGCAGGTCCGCCACCGTCCGGCCGGGCACGTTGTACAGCACCATCGGCAGGTCGCCCACCGCTTCGGCGATGGCCTTGAAGTGCTGGAACTGGCCTTCCTGCGTGGGCTTGTTGTAGTAGGGCACGACCTGCAGCTGGCAGTCGGCTCCGACCTTCCTGGCGAACTTCGCGAGCTCGATCGCCTCGGCGGTGGAGTTGGCGCCGCAGCCGGCCATGATGGGCACGCGGCCGCGCGCCTGTTCGACCGAGACGCGGATGATCTCCTGGTGCTCCTGCACGTTGACCGTGGGCGATTCGCCGGTGGTGCCGACCACGCCGATGCAGTCGGTGCCCTCGGCGATGTGCCAGTCGATCAGCTTGCGCAGCGCGGGGTAGTCCACGCTGCCGTCGTCGTGCATCGGGGTCGCCAGGGCCACGATGCTGCCTGTAATCGGGGTCATTGTCGGGTTCGCTCGGGGATGGGGGATTCTATCTGGAGCGGGTAGCGCACCCGCCCACGGTCGGGCTGGGGCCGCAGGGCCGCAATCCTCTGCACGAAGCGCGGCGGGTCCTCGAGGAAGCCGTCCTCGTACGCGACGACCCGCAAGCCGCGGCAGGCTTCCAGCAGCTCGCCGTTGCGCAGCAGGAAGTCGGGCCGCGAGGGCTTGCCGACTTCCCCGTTGCCTTCGGCGAAGGTTTCGTAGATCAGCACCCCGCCGGGCGAGACGCTGGCGAGGATCGCGGGCCAGAGCGGCCGCCAGAGGTAGTTGGTGACGACCACCGCGCCAAAGGTTTCACCGGGCAGCGGCCAGGGACCGCCCTCGATGTCGGCCTGGATCGCGCGGCCGGCGGAGCCTACCGCGGCGATCGCTTCCGGATCGCGATCGATGCCGGTGACGGCGTGGCCGCGGTCCGCGAACCACCGCATGTGGCGGCCGCGGCCGCACGCCACGTCGAGCACCGTGGCGCCGGTCGGCACCAGGTGCGACCAGCGCTGCACCCAGGGCGAGGGCGCTTCGGTGCCGTGCATCTCAGTCGCCCGCCCTTGCCGGCCGTGCGGCGCCGGGCCGGACCTCGTCGGCCAGCACCCTCAAGGCGATCTTCTCGACCACGCCGGGCGCGAGCAGCTTCATCAGGCGGCCGAGCTTGCCTCCGGCGGTCATCACGATCTCGCGGCGGCGGTCTTCCATTCCCTCGACGATCTGCCTCGCGCATTCGTCGACGGGCATCGCGCCCTCTTCCTTCAGTCCGCTGCGGCACGCAGGGCGGCCCTGGGCGTTGAACCCGCGGCGGCGGATCTCGGTCGCGACCACGCCCGGATAGGCGATCGTTACCGCGACGCCCGCCGGCTTGAGTTCCGCCCGCAGCGCCTCGAAGAAGCCGGTCATCGCGAACTTGGTGGCGCTGTAGGCCGTGCGGCCCGGAACCCCCATCAGCCCGGCGAGAGAGGAAACGGCCACGATCTGGCCCCGCGTGGCCTTCAGGTGCGGCAGCGCCGCATGCGTGCACCAGACGCTGCCCCAGAGGTTCACCGTCATCAGGTCCTGGTACCAGCCCAGGTCCGCGGGCGCGATGTCCTCGAACAGCGCATGGGCCGACATGCCGGCGTTGTTCACCAGGCAGTCGATGCCGCCGAAGTGCCGCACCGCCTGCTCGATCAGCGCGCGGCATTGGGACTGCTGCGTGACGTCGGTGGGCACGATCACTGCGTCGGCGCCGGCCTCCTGGCACTGCGTAGCCACCCGCGCCAGCTTCTCGCGGTTGCGGGCGGCCAGCACCAGGGCCGCATGACCGCGCCGGCGCTGGGCCAGCTGGAGAGCGAGCTCGGCGCCGATGCCGTCGGAGGCTCCGGTGATGACGTAGGTCTTCATGGGCCGGGATGTTCCCTCATTCACGCGCTGGTGGATGTCGGGTCATTCCCGCGCATCAGGCAGGCGTCAGCGGCCGAAGCAGGCCCAGATCTGCTCCGCGACCATGACCGCGATCTCGGGGTGCGTGTACATCGCGAACACCGCCCCCAGCGCCACGGCGGCGCCGGCCCAGGCGGCCAGCTTGCGGGCGTGCGGCGTCAGGTTCATGCCGGTTGCGCCGCGGGCACGCGGTGGATGGCGGTCTCTCGCACCGGCAGGTTCACCAGCGCGGCGAACACGCCCAGCGCGATGGCGAGCCACCAGACGATGTCGTAGCTGCCGGTGCGGTCGTACAGCAGGCCGCCCAGCCAGACGCCCATGAAGGAGCCCACCTGGTGGCTGAAGAACACGAAGCCGCTCAGCATCGAGAGGTGGGCCACGCCGAAGATCTGCGCCACCGTCGCATTGGTCACCGGCACGGTGGACAGCCACAGCAGGCCCATCACCGCGGAGAACACGTAGACGGACATCGGCGACAGCGGCGCCCACAGGAACGCGGCGATCGCCACCGCGCGGGCGAGGTAGATGAAGGCCAGGATCTTGCGCTTGGCCAGCTTCTGGCCGAGCGAGCCGGCGATGTAGGTGCCGAAGATGTTGAACAGGCCGATCAGGGCCAGCGCGTAGCTGGCGACTTGCGGCGACAGCCCCTTGTCCTTGAGGTAGCTGGGCATGTGCACGCCGATGAACACGATCTGGAAGCCGCAGACGAAATAGCCGGCCATCAGCATCTGGAAGCTCGGGTACTTGAAAGCCTCCGCCAGCGCCTGCCCGATGGTCTGGTCGCGCTTCGCAGGCGCACCGGCCTTGAAGCCCGGCTCGCGCAGGCCGAAGGCCACCGGCACGATCACCAGCGACAGCAGCGAAAGCACCAGCAGCGCCTGCTGCCAGCCGATGCCCGAGATCAGGAAGCCTTCCACCGGCACCATCAGGAACTGGCCGAACGAGCCGGCCGCGGCCGCCATGCCCATGGCCCACGAACGCCGGGCCGGGTCGAGCTGGCGGCCGATCACGCCGAAGATCACCGCGTAGGTCGTCCCGGCCTGCGCCGCGCCGATCAACACGCCCGCGGTCAGCGCGAACAGCAGTGGCGTGGGCGACAGCGCCATGCCCGCCAGCCCGAGCGCGTACACCAGGCTGCCGGCGATCAGCACCCGGAAGGCGCCGAAGCGGTCCGCCGCCATGCCGGCGAAGACGCCGAACAGGCCCCACGCCAGGTTCTGGATGGCGATGGCGAACGCGAAGGTCTCGCGGGTCCAGCCCTGCGCCTGGGTGATCGGCTGGAGCCACAGCCCGAAGCCGTGGCGGATGCCCATGGACACGGTGACGACGGCGGCGCCGCAAAGGAGCACCTGTCGCATGGAAAGTCGGTCGTTCGGAAGCATCGGGCGACTGTAGTCAATCGGCCCCTTCCCCGCCCGACGCGGGGCTGACAACCCCGATGCTCTTTGGCCCGGCGAATGATGACGGGCGGGCATCAATCACGCGGGCCTGTAAATTCATACAGCCTCGCCGCGAGCGACCACTACAATCCGCCTCCCATATGGCCACGCGTTCCTCTCTCGCCACCGAATACTCCGAAGGTTCCATCCGCGTCCTCAAGGGGCTGGAGCCTGTCAAGCAGCGTCCGGGCATGTACACCCGCACGGACAACCCGCTGCACATCGTCCAGGAAGTGCTGGACAACGCCGCCGACGAGGCGCTGGCCGGGCACGGCAAGCGGATCAAGGTCACGCTGCACACCGACGGCTCCGTCAGCGTCGAGGACGACGGCCGCGGCATCCCGTTCGGCCTGCATCCGGAAGAGAAGGCGCCGGTGATCGAGCTGGTGTTCACCCGCCTGCACGCCGGCGGCAAGTTCGACAAGGGCAAGGGGGGCGCCTACAGCTTCTCGGGCGGCCTTCACGGCGTGGGCGTGTCCGTCACCAACGCGCTGGCCAAGCGCCTCGAGGTCACCAGCCACCGCGAGGGCCAGGTCGCCACGATCGTGTTCTCGGGTGGCGACGTGATCGAGCCGCTGAAGCTGCGCAAGGCGGCGGAGGGCGACCGGCGGCAGGGCACCACCGTGCGCGCGTGGCCCGACGGCAAGTACTTCGAATCGAACCAGCTGCCGATGGCCGAGCTAGCCCACCTGCTGCGCAGCAAGGCCGTGCTCATGCCCGGCGTGGCCGTGTACCTGGTCAACGAGAAGACGCGCGAAAGCCAGAGCTGGCAATACAAGGGGGGCCTGCGCGACTACCTCATGCAGACCCTGCCGGCCGACCCGGTGATCCCGCTGTTCGAAGGCGAGGGCTACGCCGAGAACAACGAGACCTTCGCCGAAGGCGAGGGCGCGGCCTGGTGCGTGGGCTTCACCGAGGACGGCGCGCCGGTGCGCGAGAGCTACGTCAACCTCATCCCGACCAGCGCCGGCGGCACGCACGAGAGCGGGCTGCGCGACGGGCTGTTCAACGCGGTCAAGAGCTTCATCGAGCTGCATTCGCTGCAGCCCAAGGGCGTGAAGCTGCTGCCGGAGGACGTGTTCGCGCGCGCCTCGTACGTTCTCTCGGCCAAGGTGCTGGACCCGCAGTTCCAGGGCCAGATCAAGGAGCGGCTGAACTCGCGCGATGCGGTGCGGCTGGTCTCCAGCTTCGTCCGGCCGGCGCTGGAGCTGTGGCTCAACCAGCACGTCGAGTACGGCAAGAAGCTGGCCGAGCTGGCCATCAAGGCGGCCCAGACGCGGCAGAAGGCCGGCCAGAAGGTGGAAAAGCGCAAGGGCTCCGGCGTGGCCGTGCTGCCCGGCAAGCTCACCGATTGCGAGAGCCGCGAGCTGTCGCACAACGAGGTGTTCCTGGTCGAGGGCGACTCGGCCGGCGGCAGCGCCAAGATGGGCCGCGACAAGGAATGCCAGGCCATCCTGCCGCTGCGTGGCAAGGTGCTCAACACCTGGGAAGTGGAACGCGACCGCCTGTTCGCCAACACCGAGATCCACGACATCGCGGTGGCCATCGGCGTCGACCCGCATGGGCCGAACGACGAGCCGGATCTCTCCGGCCTGCGCTACGGCAAGGTCTGCATCCTGTCCGACGCCGACGTCGACGGCTCGCATATCCAGGTGCTGCTGCTCACGCTGTTCTTCCGCCATTTCCCCAAGCTGATCGAGGCCGGCAACGTCTACGTCGCACGGCCGCCGCTGTTCCGCGTGGACGTGCCCGCTCGCGGCAAGAAGCCGGCGGGCAAGGAATACGCGCTGGACGAAGGCGAGCTCACCCACATCCTGGACAAGCTGCGCAAGGAAGGCGTCAAGGAGGGGTCGTGGAGCATCAGCCGCTTCAAGGGCCTGGGCGAGATGAGCGCCGAGCAGCTGTGGGAGACCACGCTCAACCCCGACACGCGACGGCTCCTGCCGGTGCGCCTGGGCAAGCTGGATTTCACCGGCACCGAAGGCCTGATCACCAAGCTCATGGGCAAGGGCGAAGCCGCGGCGCGGCGCGAGCTGATGGAACTGCACGGCGACGCGGTCGAGATCGACATCTGAGCGGGCCTCCTGCATGACGAAGCTGCCCACGGCCGACGAGCGCCCCGCGCGTGCGCCGCTGCGCGTGCGGCTGCGGCCGACCATGCAGAGCGACATCGAGTACGTGCTCTCGATCGAGCGCGACCCGGTCAACCTGCCGTTCATCACGCCGTGGGAGCGCACGCAGCACGAGGCGGCCATCCGCTTCCCGGATTTCCGCCACTTCATCGTCGAGGGCGGCACCGACCTGTCAGCCGTCGGCTTCCTGATCCTGATCGGCTGCAAGAGCCCGCACCAGTCGCTGGAACTCAAGCGCATGGTGGTGCAGGCCAAGGGCGCCGGCTTCGGCCGCGCCGCGCTTCGCGTGGCGAAGAAGGTCGCATTCGACGACCTCGGCGCGCACCGTTTCTGGCTGGACGTGAAGACGCACAACACGCGGGCCAAGGCGCTGTACGACGGCGAGGGCTTCGTGGTCGAGGGCACGCTGCGCGAATCGGTGCGCACCGCGCGCGGCTTCGAGTCGCTGATCGTGATGTCCATGTTGCAGTCCGAATTCGCCCAGCGTCGCGCGCAGGGGCTGGAGCTGGCGGCATGAAGGCCGCTGCCTTCCTGATCGCGGCGCTCGCAGTCGCAGCGCCGTGGGCCCACGCCGACGTGTGGGGCTACGTCGACGCCAAAGGGATCGCGCACTTCGCCAATGAGAAGGTCGACGAGCGCTACGAGCTGTTCTTCCGCGGCGGCACCAGCTTCGATACGGCGCAGGGACTGCCGCAGCAGGAGCCCACGCCTCGCGCAGTGGCGGTGCCCACGCGCAGCGCCTCGCGCCTCATCGCCTTCTTCGAGGTGTCTCCCGCCTACAAGCAGGTCAAGCACCACCTGCGCGAGGCCTCGCGCGCCGAGAACATCGACTACGAGCTGCTGCAGGCGCTGATCGCCACCGAGTCGGGCTTCGATGCCGCGGCGGTGTCGCCCAAGGGCGCCATCGGCCTGATGCAGGTGATGCCGGCCACCGCGCAGCGCTACGGCGTATCGGCCGATGCCAGGGTTCCGCTCGAACGAAAGCTGGCCGACCCGCGCACCAACATCCGCACCGGCACGCGCTACCTGCGCTACCTGCTGGACCTGTTCCCCGGCCGGCTGGAGCTGGCGCTGGCCGCCTACAACGCGGGCGAAGGCGCCGTGATCCGCGCCGGCCGCCGCATCCCCGATTTCCCCGAGACCCGGAACTACGTGCGCACCGTGCTGCAGCTGTATTCGATGCTCAAACCGCCCGTGCCCGCCCGCCGCGAGCGCACGCCGGCGCGGGTTCGGATGGAGCTGCCCGGCGGCGCGATCGGCCGCGGCAACCTGCCGCCCGCAACCGACTGACACATGGACCAAGAAGAGTTGATCATCCACCCCGACGGAGGGGACGACACCGGCCTGGACCTCGGCGCCTACGCGCAGCGGGCCTACCTGGAATATGCGCTGAGCGTGGTCAAGGGCCGCGCGCTGCCCGACGTGTGCGACGGCCAGAAGCCGGTGCAGCGCCGCATCCTGTACTCGATGTGGCGCATGGGCCTGGGCTTCGGCGGCGGCGCGGGCGCCAAGCCGGTCAAGAGCGCGCGCGTCGTGGGCGACGTGCTCGGCCGCTTCCATCCGCACGGCGACCAGGCCGCGTACGACGCTTTGGTGCGGATGGCGCAGGACTTCAGCCAGCGCTATCGGCTGATCGACGGCCAGGGCAACTTCGGCAGCCGCGACGGCGACGGCGCTGCGGCGATGCGCTACACCGAAGCCCGGCTTTCGCGCATCACCAACCTGCTGCTGGAGGAGATCGACGAAGGCACGGTCGACTTCGCGCCCAACTACGACGGCAGCACGCAGGAGCCGCTGCAATTGCCCGCGCGCCTGCCCTTCGCGCTGCTCAATGGCGCGAGCGGCATCGCCGTCGGCCTGGCCACCGAGATCCCCAGCCACAACCTGCGCGAGGTCGCCGACGCCTGCGTGGCGCTGGTGAAGAACGCCAGGCTCACGGACGACGAGCTGTTCGCGCTGGTGCCCGGCCCCGACTACCCCGGCGGCGGCCAGATCATCAGCAGCGCCGCCGACATCGCGGAGGCCTACCGCAGCGGCCGCGGTTCGCTCAAGGTCCGCGCGCGCTGGAAGATCGAGGAGCTGGCGCGCGGCCAGTGGCAGATGGTAGTGCAGGAACTGCCGCCGGGCGTGAGCGCGCAGCGTGTGCTGGAGGAGATCGAGGAGCTCACCAACCCCAAGGTGAAGGCCGGCAAGAAGGCGCTGCTGCAGGAGCAGCTGCAGCTCAAGCAGACCGTGCTGTCCGTGCTGGACGCGGTGCGCGACGAATCGAGCAAGGACGCGGCGGTGCGCCTGGTGTTCGAGCCCAAGACCAGCCGGATCGAGCAGAACGACCTGATCACCACGCTGCTGGCGCACACCAGCCTGGAGACGTCGGTGCCGGTGAACCTCACGATGGTGGGGCTGGACGGCCGGCCGGTGCAGAAGTCGCTGCGGCAGATGCTCGCCGAGTGGATCGAGTTCCGCCAGCGCACCATCGAGCGCCGTTCGCGGCACCGCCTGGACAAGGTGCTGGACCGCATCCACATCCTCGAGGGGCGGCAGCTGGTGCTGCTGAACATCGACGAGGTGATCGCCATCATCCGCGGAAGCGACGAGCCCAAGCAGGCGCTGGTCGCCCGCTTCAAGCTCTCGGACCGGCAGGCCGAGGACATCCTCGAGATCCGGCTGCGGCAGCTCGCGCGGCTGGAGGCGATCCGCATCGAGCAGGAGCTGAAGAACCTGCGCGAGGAACGCAAGAAGCTGGAAGAGATCCTCGGCAGCCCGGCGGCGCTGCGCCGGCTGATGGTCAGGGAGATCGAGCAGGATGCGAAGCAGTTCGCCGATGCGCGCCGCACGCTGATCCAGGCCGACAAGCGCGCGGTGGCGGAGGTGCGCGTCGTCGACGAGCCGGTGACGGTCGTTGTCTCGCAGAAGGGTTGGGTGCGTGCCCGCCAGGGCCATGGCCACGAGTCGTCCAGCTTCGCCTTCAAGGCCGGCGACGGGCTGTACGGCACCTTCGAGTGCCGCACGGTCGACACGCTGCTGGCGTTCGGCAGCAATGGGCGGGTCTATTCGATCCCGGTCTCGACGCTGCCCGGCGCGCGCGGCGACGGCCAACCCGTCACGACCTACATCGACCTGGAGGCGGGCTCGCAGCTGGTGCACTACTTCGCCGGCGCTTCGGGCGCGTGGCTGCTGCTGTCCAACAGCGGCGGCTACGGCTTCCTGGCAACGGTGGAAAACATGATGTCGCGGCAGCGCGGCGGCAAGGCCTTCATCAGCTGTGCGCCGGGCGAGATGCTGTGCAAGCCTTCGCCCGCCAACGTGCCGCCGCAGGCTCCTGCCACCCACATCGCCTGCGTCTCGTCGGCGCGCCGCATCCTTACTTTCCCGATCGGCGAGCTGCGCCCGCAGGCCAACGGCGGGCGGGGTTTGATGCTGATGGACCTGGACGCGAAGGAGACGCTGGTGGGCGCCGCTGCCTACGTGCGCAGCGTCATCATCCGCGGCATGTTCCGCGGCAAGGAGCGAGAGGAGACGCTGGAAGTGCGCTCGCTCAACAACGCGCTCGGCGGGCGCGGCCGCAAGGGCAAGGCGGGCAACTTCACGTTCGAGCCCTCGTCCATCGACCGCGTGGAGTGATCATGGCGAGCCGCGAGGAGATCAGCGCCTTCATCGCGAAGGAGTTCCCGCAGACGAAGGTGCGGGTGCTGGAAGTCGGAAACCGCTCCTCCCGCGTGCTGCACGAGGTCGGCCGCAACGAGCTTCGGCCCGGCGGCACCGTCTCGGGCCCGGTGATGATGGCCACGGCCGACGTAGCGCTCTATGTCGCCATCCTCGGCGAGATCGGGCTGGTGCCGCTGGCCGTGACCACGAGCCTCAGCTTCAACTTCATGCGCCGCCCGCCCGGCGACCGCAACGTGATCGGGGACTGCCGTTTGATGAAGCTGGGGAAGACGCTGGTCGTCGGCGAGGTGTGGCTCTACTCGGAAGGCATCGAGGAGCCGGTGGCGCATGCGGTCGGGACGTATGCTTTGCCACCGGAGGCCAAGCGGGTCTGACTGCCTTGCTCCCTCTCCCTCCGGGAGAGGGCTGGGGTGAGGGCAGGATCAGCCCACTTCCGCAATCAACTCGATCTCCACGCACGACCCCGTCGGGATCTGCGCCACGCCGAACGCGCTGCGCGCGTGCGCGCCCCTGTCGCCGAACAGCTGGCCGAGCAGCTCGCTGGCGCCGTTGGTGACGAGGTGGTGCTCGGTGAAGTCGGGCGACGAGTTCACCAGGCTCATCACCTTCACGATGCGCCGCACGTTGTTCAGGTCGCCGACCGCGGCATGCAAGGTGCCCATGAGGTCGATCGCGACCGAACGCGCCGCGGTCTTGCCCTCTTCCGTGGTCATGGTCTTGCCCAGCTGCCCGACCCAAGGCTTGCCGTCGCGCTTGGCGGTGTGGCCGGAGATGAACACCAGGTTGCCGGTGCGGACGAAGGGCACATACGCAGCGGCCGGCGTGGCGACGGGGGGCAGGGTGATGCCGAGCTGCTTCAGCTTGTCGTAGACGCTCATCGTGAGTCCTTGGATGTGGGGTCGGCGATTGTAGGGAAGCCGCCGGCATCGAGCGGCGTCACGGTCACGGCCACTTCAAGCGTGTGGTGCGCACCGCCGTGGATCACGCCGCGCATCGGCGAAACGTCGGAGTAGTCGCGCCCGACAGCCAGCGTCACGTAGTCCTCGCCCGCCGCGCGGTTGTTCGTCGGATCGAGATCGACCCAGCGCCCGCGGCCGCTCTCGGCGGGCAGGTAGACCGACACCCACGCATGCGAAGCATCACTGCCCACCAGGCGCGACTGGCCCGGCGGCGGCTCCGTGAGCAGGTAGCCGCTGACATAACGCGCGGGCAGCCCGAGGCTTCGCAAACAGCCCAGCATCACGTGTGCAAAGTCCTGGCACACGCCCCGGCGCAGGGCCAGGGCTTCGAGCGCCGGCGTGCTGGCATCGGTGGCTTGCGAAACGTACGCGAAGTCTTCGTGGATGCGAGTGGTGAGTTCGCGCGCAGCTTCGATCAGCGGCCGGCCCGGTGTGAAGCTCGCGCGCGCGTAGGCGGCGAAGTCATCGTGTCGCGGCACGTAAGGCGACGCGAACAGGAATTCGGCCGCCGGGTCGTACTCCGCGCCGCGGTGATAGCGCAGCCGCTCGCGCGCCTGTTCCCAGGAGAGGCTGGTTTCCGGCGCGTCGTGCGGCACGGTGGACACCACGCTGTCGGCCACGACCCGCAGTTCCTCATGCCAGGCCTGCAGCCCGAAGAAGCAGCGCGTGTTGCCGAACACGTCGACGAATTCGCTGTGCTGCACCGGTTGCGGCGCGATGTCCAGGCGATGCCGCAGCAGCTTCTGCCCTTCGCGATCCGAAGGCCGCAGGTGCGCCATGTGCTGCGCCGTGCGCACCGGGGGCGAGTAGTCGTAGACGGTCTCGTGGACGACGTGCAGCAGCATGGAAGAGGGAAGCGGCTCAGGCGCCGACGCTGAAGCGCGCGTCGACCGAATGGGTGAAGTAGCGCGCGCCGAGCGCGTCGGAGAGCTGGTACGCGGCGGCGGCGCACTGGTCCAGCAGCTCGATGGCCGCCGCGTGGCGGCCCTGCTCGTTGCGTTCGCACAGCGCCTCGAGCGACCAGCCCTGCGGGTCGGGCACGGTCAGCGCGATACCCGGCACCTGTCCGGGCGCCGAGCCTTCCAGCCGCGCGAGCCGGCCGCGCAGCGTCTGCGCCACCCAGGCCAGCGAGCGCGGGTTGTCGCGATCGATCACCAGCAGGTCCAGCAGCGCCGGCACGTCGTGACGCTGCTGGTACTGCGCATGGAAGGTGATGGTGCTGTCGAACAGGGCGACCACGGCCTCGTAGCCGCCTTCGTTGTGCACGGCGCCGGTTTCGAAAGCGGCCGCGAGGGCCGACGCGAGGAAGCCCAGCCGCTCGAGGTGGCGGCCGGTGGAGAGCAGGCGCCAGCCGTCGTCGCGCATCATGCGGTCCGTCTGCGCGCCCGTCATCGCGGCCGTGTGGCCGGAGAGCGTCTCCAGCACCAACATCGCCTCGACGGGCGAGTAGTCGCCGTCGGCCGCGCCCTGTTCGCAGCCGCGCACGAAGGACTGCTCGGCACGCACCATCAGGTTCCAGTGCTCCTGCGAGAGCCGGTCGCGCACGGCCGATGCCGCGGTGCGCAGCGCGCGCAGGTTGAATGCCACGCTGGTGGCGCGCACGGTGTCGGTCAGCGTCGCGACCAGCGACCGCTCGAATACCCGGCGCGACACGGCGGGCGCCGGCACGTTGGGCAGCACCAGGCCGTGATCCGTTGCCAGCTCGCCCAGCCACGCGAGCAGCGGCTGCGAATGCTGGTCCTCGCCGCTGAGGCATTGCAGCACCAGGCGCGCGAGGCGCGCGGTGTTCTCGGTTCGCTCCGTGTAGCGGCCCAGCCAGAACAGGTTCTCGGCCGCGCGGCTGGTGACGGTGCGGCGCCGGCTCGACAGCACCTCGCCGGCGGGATGCTGGTGCCGCAGCAGGCTGGTGGTGTCGACCTGCCCGTCGGTCATCACCCAGGTGTCGGCGCTGCTGCCGCCACGCTGCATGGAGGCGATCTCCAGCGTTCCGCCCGCGATGCGCGTCAGCCCGCCGGGCAGGATGCGCCAGGACTGCGGTCCGTCGGACACGGCGAAGACGCGCAGGATCAGTGAGCGCAGCGTGAGCCGCCGGTCCTTCCAGGTCGGCATCTGCGAGAGCGGCTGGTAGGCCTGCAAGGTGTGCTCGTCGGGGTCGCGCACGATGCGGCCCGCCCATTCGTCCAGTTCGCGCCGCGAGAGGTACCGGCCCAGCACCGCGGCCGAGCCCGCGCCGCCATACGTGGTCTTGACCACGCCGGCCGCGAGTTGCGGCACGGCGGCTTCCATCGCCGCTCGCTCGCCGCACCACCAGCTCGGCACCGAGGGCAGCGCCAGTTCTTCGCCGAGCAGAGCGCGCGACAACGCCGGCAGGAAGCCGAGCAACGCGGGCGATTCCAGGAAGCCCGAACCCGGCGCGTTGGCCACCAGCACGTTGCCCGCGCGGATGGCCTGCAGCAATCCCGGCACGCCCAGGCGCGAATCGGACCGCAGCTCCAATGGGTCGAGGAACTCGTCGTCCATGCGCTTGAGCAGGCCGTGCACCGGCTCCAGTCCACGCAGCGTCTTCAGGTACAGCCGCTGGTCGCGAACCGTGAGATCGCTGCCTTCCACGAGCGTCAGGCCCAGGTAGCGCGCGAGGTAGGCGTGCTCGAAGTAGGTCTCGTTGTAGGGGCCGGGCGTGAGCAGCACGATGCGAGCCTGGTCGCCCGCGCCGCTCATGGCACGCAGGCCCTCGAACAGCGCGCGGTAGGTGGCGGCCAGCCGCTGCACCTTGAGTGCGCCGAAAGCCTGCGGGAACAGGCGCGAAATGATCAGCCGGTTCTCCAGCAGGTAGCCCAGGCCCGACGGCGCCTGCGTGCGCTGCGACACCACCCACCAGTCGCCGCGCGGATCGCGTGCCAGGTCGAAGGCCGCGATGTGCAGGAAGGTGTCGCCGGCCGGCCGCACGCCGTGCAGCGCGCGCAGGTAGCCGGGGTGGCCCTGCACCAGCGCCGGCGGCAGCAGGTTGCGCGCCAGCACCTGCTGCGGGCCGTAGACGTCGGCCAGGATGCTGTCCAGCAGGCGCACGCGCTGCAGCAGGCCGGCCTCGATGCGCCGCCAGCTGCCGGGCGGCACGATCAGCGGAAAGAGATCGAGCGACCAGGGCCGCTGCGGCCCGTCGGCGTCGGCGTAGACGTTGTAGGTGATGCCGTTGTCGCGCACCTGGCGCGCCAGGTCCTGCAGCCGCCCGTCGAGGTCGGCGAAGCCGCCGCCCAGGTGCTCGAAGAAGGCGGACCAGTGCGGCGAGAGCGGATCGCGTGCGCCGCCGCCGGAGGACACGCGGCCGCGCAGCTCGTCGAAGTGCCCGGACACCGCCGGAGGCGCCAGCGCCGCCGCGAGCCGGGCGGGGCTTTCGTCGGCGGCATGGCCGAAGAGCGAGTCGATCGGGGAGTCCACGGCGGCGGGATTGTCCCACGCAGCTGCGCTTGCGCGACTAGCCGGCCGACCAACGCGAGAGCGAGAAGATCGTCAGCAGCCCGGCGGCCATCGCGATCGCGGCCGATTGCTGGTACTGGTGGCTCTCGGCCTCGGGCACGAGTTCGGTGACGACGAGATAGAACATCGCGCCGGCGCCGGTGGCCAGCAGCAGGCCCAGCATGTGCGGCGGCAGGTCGCGCAGCAGCAGCCATCCGGCCATCGCCGACGTGAACAGCGCCGCACCGATCAGGCCCGTCCAGAACAGGATGCGCCTTGCAGGCCGCTCTCCGCCTTTTTCCAGCACCAGGTCGCCGATGCTCAGGGCCTCGCTGAAGTTGTCGATGACGATGGCCAGCCCCACGACCAGGCCGGCGGTTGCATCGGTGGCGGCGCTCACGCCGATGGTGAGGCCTTCGATGAGCTCCTCCGCGCTGGTGCCGCCCGCCAGCACGGTGACTTCGTCTCCCCGGCTGCGCTGCCGACGCCGAAGCCTCAGCACCCGGTCGCGCTGCGACGCCTTCTCGCCGGCACTGGCGCCTCGATGCACGAACAGGTCCAGCGCATAGACCATCAGCAGGCCGGCCGCGAACCCGCCGACGGCGACCGGCAGCGAGGCGTGCTGCGCCGCCTTGGGCAGCATCTCGAATGCGAATGCGCCGAGCAGGGCGCCGCCCGCGAAGCCGACCGCGATCGAGAGTGCCAGCGTGGTCGGGCGGCGCATCAGCGACGCCCCGCCGCCCAGCGGGGACGCCAGCGCGCCGGCCAGCGCGATCACGACGAGGGTCCAGGCGTCCAGGGGCTCCTCACAGGATCGGCTTGAGCCAGGTGCTCATCTTCTCGCGCACCTTCTCGCCGGCGGGCCGGCGCTTCCAGTCCTCGAAGGTGATGCGCCTGGCCTTTTGCAGGTCGGCCTCGAACACCTCGGTCATGCGGCGCGCGAAGGCGGCGTCGTAGACGTTCAGGTTGGCTTCGTCGTTGAGGTGGAAGGAGCGCGGATCGAAGTTGGTCGAGCCCACCGACGTGAGCAGCCCGTCCACGATCATCATCTTGCAGTGGAACATCGTGGGCTGGTACTCGTGCATCTCCACGCCGGCTTCCAGCAGCGGTCCCCAGAGTCCGCGCGAGGCGTGGCGAACGGTGTCCTGGTCGGTGTGCGGGCCCGGCGTGATCACGCGGACCCGCACCCCTCGTTCCACCGCCGAGCGCAGGGACTTGAGGGCGACGTCATCGGGCACGAAGTAGGCGCTGGCGATGTCGATGCTGCGCATGGCTGCCGTGATGGCCAGCAGCATCATCATCAGCATGCTCTCGCTGCCGTTCGCGGGCGAGCTGTGGAACATCTGCGCCGGCATGCCGCCGGCGGGCTCCAGCGGCGGGAAGTACTCCTGGCCGTGCAGCACGCAGCCGGTGGTGCGGCTCCAGTTGGAGAGCATCACGCTCTGCATCTGCGCGACCACCGGCCCCTCGACGCGGAAGTGCGAGTCGCGCCAGTGGTCCGGGTCCTGCGCGTCGCCGCACCACTGCGGCGCGATGCCCACGCCGCCGGTGAAGCCGATGCGGCCGTCGACGATCAGCAGCTTGCGGTGGGTGCGGTTGTTCATGCGGCCGAGGTTGTACCAGCGCAGCGGATGGAACATGCGGACCTCGACGCCGTTGTGGCGCATCTTGCGCACCAGCTCGCGGTCGACCTTGGTGCTGCCCACCCAGTCGAGCAGCACGTGCACCTTCAAGCCCGCGCGCGCGCGTTCGGACAGCGCGTCGGCGAACTCGGTTCCGATCTGCCCGGACCAGTAGATGAAAGTCTCGAACAGCACCGTCTTCTTCGCGCCGCGGATCGCCTCCAGCATGGCCGGGAAGATCCGGTCGCCGTTGATCAGCTCGCTGACGCGGTTGCCCTCGACGATCGTCGGCCCCAGCAGCATGGCCATGGCCCGCACGAACTGCGGGTCGTCGACGGGGTAGAGATGGCTGATCTCCTGCTCGACCCGGCGCTCGGCCGCGCCGAAGTTGACGACGAGCAGCGCGACCGCCACGGCGGCCAGGATGGCGAGGAACTCCAGCACGCCCGCAAGGATGACGCGGCCGATTACGGATGAGCGTCGGACGCCTTCCCAAGATGGCGAAAGCTCCCCGCCGCGCGAGGCGGTCGGGGAGCTTTCGGGGACGGATCAGCGCCGGCCGGCACCGGCGCCGGGGGTCCGGTCAGCGCAGGTTGGCGCCGGGTTCACCCGCCAGGGTGGTGGGGGCCGGGATGCCGCGCTGGCCGCTTTGCGCCAGGAAGGCGGAGCCGCTGTCTTCGCGGTTGAAGGCGGCGACTTCGTCGCGCGACGCGATGTACTGCGCGGTCACGTCGTCGCGGCTGGCCGTGCTCTTGAAGCTGCGCAGCGGGTTGTACGAGGTCGCCCAGGGGTTCACGCCCGTTTGCTTGTACTGGGCCAGTTCGGCCTGCACTTCGGCGCGGCTCTTGCCGGAGACGAATTGCTGCTCGGCGACGGCGTTGGGCGATTCAGCCAGGGCCTGGCCACCAAAGGCGGCGGCGGACACGGCGAGGAGGGCGACGGCATAGCGGTTCATGGTGCGTTCCTTTCGGTTGGGATGAGGAGGTTCTCTTCCGGGGTCGCTGGTTTCAGTGAACCCGTGGAAGCAACTTTAAGGAGGCACCGTGAGGTGACGCTTAGCGAAAACTTAGCTGGCAGTGAGCGCGCCGGGGAGTCTTAGCTGGCGATTAGGTGCGTGTTACCGAGCTGCGCGGGTTGCATCTCCCCCGGAGTGAGAGGGAGCAAGAGGTGGGGATCGCAGGTCGAGCGTGAAAGGAAACTCGCGGCTGCCCGCCACGTCGATCGTGGCAGCCGGCACTTGCATGCGCCCGGGCGTGTGACCCATTCGGAAGAAGCGCGCGAGGCGGCGGCTCTCGGCTTCGTAGGCATTGACCGGGAAGGTGACGTAGTTGCGCCCGCCCGGGTGGGACACGTGGTACTGGCAACCGCCGAGTGAGCGGTTCATCCAGGTGTCGACGAGGTCGAACGTCAGCGGCGCATGCACGCCGATGGTGGGATGCAGCGCAGTGGGCGGGTCCCACGCGCGGTAGCGCACGCCGCAGACGTATTCGCCCGCGGTGCCCGTTGGCTGCAGCGGCATCGCCTTGCCGTTGACCGTGACCACGTAGCGGCTTTCGTTCAGGCCGGTCACGCGCACCTCGATGCGTTCGAGCGACGAGTCCACGTAGCGCACGGTGCCGCCGATCGCGCCTTCCTCGCCCATCACGTGCCAGGGCTCCAGCGCGTTGCGCAGCGTCAGCTCGATGCCAGCCGCCTGCACCTGGCCGACCAGCGGGAAGCGGAACTCGAAGTGCGGCGCGAACCAGGCCGCATCGAAGTCGTAGCCGGCCTGGCGAAGCTCCCGAAGCACGTCGTGCAGGTCGGCCAGCACGAAGGTGGGCAGCATCCAGCGGTCGTGCAGCTGCGTGCCCCAGCGCGTGACCGGGGCGCGGTACGGCTCGCGCCAGAAGCGGGCGACCAGCGCGCGCAGCAGCAACTGCTGCACGATGCTCATGCGCGCATGAGGCGGCATCTCGAACGCGCGCAGCTCCAGCAGGCCGAGGCGGCCGGTGGCGGAGTCGGGCGAGTACAGCTTGTCGATGCAGAACTCGCTGCGGTGCGTGTTGCCCGTGACGTCGATCAGGATGTTGCGCAGCGTGCGGTCCACCAGCCAGGGCGGCATGTCCTGCCCGTGGACCTGCCGGTTGCGCTCGATCTCGCGCACGGCGATCTCCAGCTCGTACAGCTGGTCGTTGCGCGCTTCGTCCACGCGCGGGGCCTGGCTGGTCGGGCCGATGAAGAGGCCCGAGAACAGGTACGAGAGCGAAGGATGGTTGTGCCAGTACAGCAGCAGGCTGGCCAGCAGCTCGGGCCGGCGCAGGAAGGGCGAGTCGGCCGGCGTGGCGCCGCCCATGACGAAGTGGTTGCCTCCGCCGGTGCCGGTGTGTCGCCCGTCGGTCATGAACTTCTCGGCCGACAGGCGCGTCTCGAATGCCGCCTGGTAGAGGAATTCGGTGTGGTCGACCAGCTCGCGCCAGTCGTGCGCCGGATGGATGTTGACTTCGATCACGCCGGGGTCGGGCGTCACCTGCAGCAGCTTCAGGCGCGGGTCGCGCGGCGGCGGATAGCCCTCCAGCACGATCTGCACGCCGAGCGCCTGCGCCGTGTCCTCCACCGCGGTGAGCAGCTCGAGATAGTCCTGCGCATCGGCCAGCGGCGGCATGAAGACGTACAGCACGCCGGACTTCTCGCCAGCCTTCTCGGCCTGCGGACCGTTGGCGCGGCGCGGGTCGCGCGCTTCCACGCAAAGCGCCGTGCGCGGGGTATCGCGGTCGGATTCGAAGCGGTCCGGCGGCGAGAAGTCCTCGGGCTGCGCCGGTCCGCGGGCGCGCGCGTCGCCACGGGTCTCCTGGCGACCGGATGCGTCCTGCGAGACGCGCGGCGTCTCGCCTCCACGGGGCACCGGCCCCTGCACGCGCTGCGCCTTGTCCTCGCCCGCCGGCGGAAGGGGCGCGCGGGGCTCCATCGGATCGAGCTCGATCATGTACGGGTAGTCGGACTTGCTCACCCACGGCAGCGAGTCGAGCGGCAGGCGATAGCCCATGGGCGAATCACCCGGCACGAGGTACATGCGCTCATCGCGCAGGAACCAGGGACTGGTGGACCACACGGGCCCGTCGCGCCGCCGCCGCGGCTGCGGATTGGCCTGCAGCGGCAGCACGTAGCCGACGACCGCATCGAGCTTCTGCTCGAACACGCGGCGCAGGCGTGCACGCTCCAGCTCGTCGTCCACGCGCGAGTCGAAGGGATCGACGTTGACCGGCAGGCGCCGCTCGCGCCACAGGTAGTAGAAGACGTCCTCGTAGCCGGGCTGGATATAGCTGTCGCTGAGGTTGAGGTGCCGAGCGAGATGCTGGACGAAGCGCTTCGCATCGTCGCTCGTGTACTGCTGCGGCCGGCGCTCGTCGGCGAAGAGCGCCGGGTTCCGCCAGCACGGCTGCCCGTCGGCGCGCCAGTAGATGGAGAGGGCCCAGCGCGGCAGCTGCTCGCCCGGGTACCACTTGCCCTGGCCGAAGTGCAGGAAGCCGCCCTGGCCGTAGCGCTTGCGCAGCTTGTGCACCAGTTCGGTGGCGTAACCGCGCTTGGTGGGGCCGAGCGCGTCGGTGTTCCATTCGGGCGCATCGCGGTCGCTGGTCGCGACGAATGTCGGCTCGCCGCCCATGGTCAGTCGCACGTCGCCTTCGCGCAGGTCGGCGTCGACCTTCTCGCCCAGCACCAGCACGTCCTGCCACTGCTCCTCGGTGTACGGCTTGGTCACGCGCGGCGACTCGTGGATGCGCGTGACCTTCATGTGGTGGCTGAATTCGACTTCGGCGTCGTCCACCAGGCCTTCGATCGGCGCGGCGCCCGAAGGCTGCGGCGTGCAGGCCAGCGGGATGTGGCCTTCGCCGGCCAGGAGGCCCGAAGTGGGATCGAGCCCGATCCAGCCCGCGCCGGGGAGGTACACCTCGCACCATGCGTGCAGGTCGGTGAAATCGACCGCGGTGCCGCTGGGACCTTCCAGCGCCTTGACGTCGGGCGTGAGCTGGATCAGGTAGCCCGATACGAAGCGCGCCGCCAGGCCCAGGTTGCGCATCAGCTGCACCAACAGCCAGCCCGAGTCGCGGCAGGAGCCGCTGGCATTGGCCAGCGTCTGCTCGGGCGACTGCACGCCCGGCTCCATGCGGATGAGGTAGCGCACATCCTTCTGCACCTGCTGGTTGAGCTCGACCAGGAAGTCGATCGTGGTGCGCGGGGTGCGGTCGATCTTGTCCAGGTAGCGCCGCACCAGCGGCGTCAGCGGCTCGCACGCGAGGTAGGGCGCGAGTTCATCGGCCACCGTCTTCTCGTACTTGAAGGGGAACTTGTCGGCGCTGGGCTCGAGGAAGAAGTCGAACGGGTTGTAGACCGCCATCTCCACGACCAGGTCCACCGTGACGGTGAACTCGGTCGCGGGCTCCGGAAACACCAGCCGCGCCTGGTAGTTGGCGAATGGGTCCTGCTGCCAGTTGATGAAGTGCTGCGCGGGCTCGACGCGCAGCGAGTACGAGAGCACGTTGCTGCGCGAGTGCGGCGCGGGCCGCAGCCGCACCACCTGGGGCCCCAGCCGAACCGGTCGGTCGTACTTGTAGCGGGTGACGTGGTTCAGCGCGGCGTGGATGGACATGGCCGTCGCATCCTAGCAAGGAGCGTGCACATCAACGGGCTGCGCGACGATGCGTAGGCCTCGCAAGGCGCCTCAATCCCGTTGCTGGTGATCGCCGAGACGGTTGTGGCGCGAATCGTTGAACAGCAGCGGGTCACCGAACCGCCGTCGCGCCTCCTGTGCGGACGCGCAGGAGGGCAGGGGCCTTGCACAGCGTTGCGGATAGAACTCCTCGGGAAGTCCGGTCCAGCGGCGGTGCGCCAGGCAGGCCGCGCCCGCGGGCGTCCAGGCGGCCTCGAAGAACATGTCGCGGTCGGTGCCGTCGCGCCGCTGGACCGGCGGCACGAGCGTGTCCCACTTGTCGATCAGTGTTCCATCGCGCGTCCAGGAGCGGCCATCGCCGCAGTAGTCGGCCATGGCCATGCGGACGCAGGCCTGGTGGGCCCCCGCCAGGCGCTCCCCGAGCCACGGCCGGTAACCCCAGCGATAGCACTTCGCGAGGACACCGCGCGTGCACGCGAACGTCACGCGCGCCGCATCCGCGCGCGCCTTGTTCTGCGCGTCGTACGTGCCGGGCAGCACGACCGCCGTGCGTTCGCCCTGAGCGTCCGGTGCGCAGAACGGCTTCCATTCGCCGTCGCGGGCCTTGTACTGCAGGACGTAGAGGGACGTCCTGCCGGGGCGATAGGGATAGCCGTCCGGCAGCGCGTGCTGCTCCGGAACGACCTGGGCTATGCGGAACAGCGCGCGCGGCTGACCGGGCCGGCCGCCGAGGATCTCCGCGCCTTCGAGCTCACTGCCCTGGAAGCGACACCTGTTGGGCCGTGCGGGCCGTCAGCTCGCCTTCGACCACTTGTGCGTCCGCCAGCGGTTCGCCCTTCAGCTTGAGCGTGTCGAGTTCGTGCGAGAGGGGCGCGGGGGGTTGCGTGGCTTGCGCGTCGACCCCTTGGCCATCGACGCCCTGCGTGTCGGCGGCCTGCGGACTAATGCCTTGCGAGTCCATGGCTTGCCCATCGACTCCTTGAGAGTCGAGGGCTTGAGCGCTGACCCCCTGCAAATCTGTACCCTGGAAATCAGTGCCCTGGAAATCAGTGCCTTGGAAATCCGTGCCCTGGAAACCCGTCCCATTCGCCTCAAGGCCCGCGTGCGCCGTGGCCGCGGCAAACAAGGCAGAGCTGATGATGGCCGCCAAGAGTGTCTTCATTGCGATCTCCTTGCTTCGTGGTGACACCCATCGTGCGGCCCGCGGGCTCACGGAAAGCTCACGGATCCGGCGATGGCGCGGCGGACCGGTTGAGCAAGGCGACCACGGCCTCGATGTCGCGCGACGGCGGCACGCCCAGCAGGGTGGACAGGGCGCGGCGGCAGCGGCGGTAGACCGCCAGCGCTTCGGCGGGCTGCCCGACGGCCTGGTGGCAGCACATCAGGCGCAGGTACAGCGTTTCCGCGGTGGGCTCGACTTCGAGCCCGCGCTGGTAGCAACGCACCGCGCCCGTGCTGTCCTGCCGGCCTTCGAACGCGCGGCCGAGTTCCTCGATCGTGCGCAGGAAGCGGCTGCGCAGGCGTTCGCGCAGCGGCAGCGCCCAGGGCCCGCTCTCCTGCGCAAGGAAGTGGCCGGCGTAGAGCGTGCACAGGCGGCGCAGGCGCTCGTCCAGTTCAGCAGGTGCGAGGGCGCGTCCGCGCAGCTCCTCGTCGGTGGTGTCCAGCAGCCGCTCCAGGGCCCGGACGTCGACATGGGCCGCGCTTGCGTCCAGCGTGAGCCTGCCGTCCTTGAGCACGAACGGCGCTTCGTCTCCGAACAGCTTGCGCAGCCGATACAGCGTGGTCTCGAAGGCCTGCTGGGCATGACCCCCTTCGAGATCGGGCCAGAGCGCATCGGTCAGGAGCTCCTGGCTCACGTCGCTGCCGCCGAAAGCGATCAGCGCCTTCAGCAGCTCGAGCGGCTTCCTCGGCGCCTTGCCGGCGAACCGCATCGGCTCGCCGTCCTTCAGCACGGCGAATTCACCCAGCGTGCGGATCTGCAGCGGCCAGGGCCAGCGGTCGAGCCCGCTCACGTTGGCGGGTGGCGCGAGGCGCCGCTTGCGGATCACCGCCGTGACATACGGGACTTCGATGCCGTGCTCGAGCGCCTTCGCATAGAGCCGCGCCATCGTCGAGGACAACCACCAGGTCTGGTTGCGGAATTGCTGCGCGGCGCCGACCTGCAGGCCAAGCCGCAGCGTCTCCAGGCACAGCGCCTCGTTGTCCATGTGCATCGCGATCTCCGCCTCCGCCAGCAGGCTGAGGTATTCGACGGTGCGCGCATTCATCGTGCGCCCTTCGGCCCGCGCCTGGCGCACGAGCGACAGCGCGCCGGCCGCGTCGCCCTGACGGAGCCGGACGCGCCCGAGGTCGATGCGCATCACGGCGGCGGGAAATTCCGCTCCCGCCTGCGTCGCCATCGCCACGGCCGTCTCGGCGAACTCGCGCGCGGACGGAAGGCTGCCCTGCATCACTCGCAACCATGCCGAGAGATAGCTGTACATGGCCTGGTCCATCGGCCGGCTGTTGCTCAGGCCCGCCTCCATCCGTTGCAGGTAGCGCGCCCCCGCTGCGGCGTCATCTGACGAGAGCGTCGCGAACACGCCCTGCGAGCAAAGCAGCATGTCCCACAGGTGCACGCCGGTGGACTGGGCGGTCTGCAGGCCGTGGTCGACGCAGGCGACGCACTCGGCGTTCTCGGCCGACATCCAGTAGTAGGCCGCCGCCATCGCATCCCACGTGATCCGCACGAGCGGCGCCACGCCCGGGGCGGTGACCTGCGCGCGAAGCGTGTTGACGAGCAACTCGGCCTTCGCCAAGTCGCCGATCCACCACGTGTGGTAGAGGATCAGGTGGTTGCCGATCTTCACCTGGAGACGCGGGTTGCCGCCGCGCAGGATGACCTCGCGCACCCGCTGCTCCCACAACGGCATGTCGGGGTGCTGCGGGCGGGCATACATCGTGGCGAGGAACATGCCGCAGGCCAGCTCCGCGTCGAGTGGCGGCGGCAGCTGGCTTGCGTGCGCAAGCAGCGGCTCCATGTCCGCCAGCAAGGGGGCCAGCGGCTTGAAGTTGCCCCATTCGAAGACAACGCTGTCCACCAGCGCGCACCAGGTGACGCAGCGGCCTGCCAGGTCATTGGCCGCCTTGAAGGCGTCGTAGGCGCGTTCGAAATGCCCTCTCGCCTCCGCCGGGTTGAAGGCGAGCCGGCACAGCCCCAGCCAGTAGGACAGCCATGCGTTCGCTGCCAACCTGTCCGGTGGCAGGCTGGTGATCCAGCCCTGCAGCACCTGGCTGCGCCCCTGCTCCAGCAGGGGTTGCGCATGGCCGAGCGCAAGGCGGGCGAGCCCATCCCAGTCCGCCGCCTCGCGCAGCAGCTCCGCCGCGACTTCGATCTGCCCCTCGGCCTCCGACAGCGCGGCGGCCTTGCGTTGCAGGTCGGCAAGTTCGGCCGGAGTGAATGTCGCCCTCGCGCGACCCAGCAGGAAGTCGCGGAACAGCGGATGGAATTCGTACGCGGGCGCGCCGCCGTGTTGCAGGGTGAAGTAGTTGCGACGGTGCAAGTCCGCGAGCAGCGCCTCGGACGAAGCATCACCTGTCAGCGCTGCGACCGTCTGCGCGCGCATCTTCGGCAGCAACGCGGCGGCCAGCAGGATCTTCTGCACCCGTGCATCCAGCCGCAGGAAGATCTCGTCCGCGAAGTAGTCGAACAGGATCTGGTGGCCGCCGCCGGCCGGCCCCTGCGGGGCGGTCCGCACGTCGTGCTCCAGCAGCAGCACGAGGCCCGCCGCCCAGCCGTACGTCCTTCCATGCAGTTCCTCGGATGACAGCGAGCGGCCTTGGCGCGCCCCACGCTGGCGAAGCTGCTCGAACCCCCGCACCTCGTCGACGGTGAGCCGCAGCTCTTCCCAGCCCAGCAGGCGCATGCGTTCGTTGACGAGCATCCGCGACAGTTCGGGCGGCGGCGGCGTGCGGCTGAGCACCAGCGTGCGGAATCCTTCGGGGAGCGCCGAGATCCCGTCCCGCAGCAACGCATGAAGCGGCGCGCCCGGCGCGACGTCCTGGTAGTTGTCCAGCACCAGCAAGACCGGTGGCTTCAGCTGTGAAGCGAGCGCCTCGAAGTAGCGGCGCGCGAACACCGGCAGGCCCGCCAGGTACTCGGCGGTGAGCGCGGGGAGCGGCTTGCGCATCCGCGGCGCCGCATGCTTGGCCGCGAGCCCGAGGTAGTGGAAGAACGTCGCGGGATCCTCGTCGCCGGCATCCAGCTGGTACCAGAGGTGTGTGAGGCCGTGCTGCGCGATGTAGCTGCTCGCCAGCGTTGTCTTGCCCGACCCCGGCGGGGCGCTGATCCACACCACCGGATGGCGCGGGTCATCGAGCAGTTGGAAGAGCCGTTCGCGCACCAGCACGTCGCTGCCGCCGGGGCGGGTCACTTTCGCGGGGACGACGCGCGCAACTGCTTCGGCGTTGGCCATGGATTCATTCTGGGGAGGCGCGCCGCGGGATGTCCAGCGCTGCGCCGCGCGGGTTGGTGGAAATCCCGAGAGGCGCAGCCCTCCTGCGACTGGACGAGCGCCGCACGTGGATGCCGCCGCAAACTCGTGCTGCTCATGAATGCATCCGGTGATCGACGGCTGTTGGAGGCGCTGCTCGGCGGCGCCGTGCTCGGGGCCGTGGTGCAGGTGCACCAGGCGGCGCTGTGGTCAAGCGAGGTGTACTCGGCGCTCGGCGTTGCCGGCGCAGTGGCTGCCCTGCTGTTGGGCTGCGTCGCGCGCGCGCGGCGTGAGGGTGTCGCGGGACGCTTCGTGGCGTTCGGGCTGGTGGTGCTGGCGTCGGGGCTGATCGCTTTCGCGCTGGCGGGATTGCGCGCGTGCGATTTCGCCGGCCGGGGGCTCGATCCCGTTGTCGAAGGTCGCGACATCACTGTTGTCGGGACCATCGCGGCCATGCCCCGGCACAGCGAACTCGGGCCGCGGTTCCGCTTCGAAACCGAGGGGGCCGGTGATCGTTCGGGCGCGGTGCGGGTTCCACGGCGGCTGTCGCTGGCGTGGTTCGCCGGAGCGCCGGCTGCTGCCGCAGGCCTCGAAGACCAGCCGAGCGGCCCCGTGCTGCGCGCCGGCGATCGCTGGCAGTTCACCGTCCGGCTGCGCGCGCCGCACGGCCAGCTCAATCCGCATGGCTTCGACCACGAGCTGTGGCTGTGGGAGCAGGGCGTGCAGGCGACCGGGTACGTCCGCGCGGGCCCGGCGCATCTGGCGCCCCGAAAGCTCGGATCGAGCTTTCGATATCCGGTCGAGCAGGCGAGGCAAGCGGTGCGTGATTCGATCCTTGCCCGCCTGGTCGATCGACAGGCAGCCGGTGTCGTGGCCGCGCTGGTGACCGGCGACCAGGCCGCGATCGACCGGGCCGACTGGGACGTGTTCCGCGCCACCGGTGTGGCCCACCTGATGTCGATCTCGGGACTGCACGTCACCATGTTCGCGTGGCTTGCCGCCGCCGTTCTGGGCGCGGCCTGGAGACGCAGCACGCGCCTGTGTCTCCTGTGGCCCGCGCCGCACGCGGCGCTCGCGGGCGGGTTGGTGCTGGCCGCCGCGTACGCGCTGTTCAGCGGCTGGGGCGTTCCCGCGCAACGCACGGTGCTGATGCTGGCGGCGGTCGGCTGGCTGCGGCTCTCGGGGCGGCGGTGGCCGTGGCCGGTCACCTGGCTGTTCGCGTGCGCCGTCGTGGTCACGGCCGATCCCTGGGCACTGATGCACGCCGGGTTCTGGCTGAGCTTCGTGGCCGTCGGCGTGCTGTTCGCCACCGCCGCCGGTGAGTCCGCCGCGGCCGGTGGGCTGGCGAGGCTTCGAACGCTGCTGCGCGAGCAGGCCGTCGTCACCGTGGCGCTGGCGCCCCTGTCGCTGCTGCTCTTCGGGCAGGTCTCGCTGGTCGGCCTGGTGGCCAACCTCGCGGCGATCCCGTGGGTGACGCTGGTCGTCACGCCGCTCGCGATGGCGGGCGTGCTGCTTTCGCCGGTGTGGGACCTGGCGGCCTGGGCGGTGCAGACCCTCGGCGGCGCGCTGCAATGGCTGGCGGGATTTCCCTTCGCGGTGTGGAGCGGCGCCGCGCCGCCGCTGTGGGCGGGCGCGGCAGGCGTGGTGGGCGGGCTGCTGTTGTCGCTGCGGTGGCCGCCGCCCCTGCGCGCCCTGGGCGTGCCGCTGCTGCTGCCGGCGTTGCTGTGGCAGCCGCCGCGGCCGGTGCAAGGTGAGTTCGAACTGCTCGGCGCCGACGTCGGCCAGGGCAATGCCGTGATCGTCCGCACCGCGCGGCACACGCTGGTCTACGACACCGGCCCGCGATTCAGCACCGACAGCGACGCGGGAGAGCGCGTGCTCGTGCCCCTCCTGCGCGCGTTGGGCGAGCGCGTCGACCGTTTGATGCTGAGCCACCGCGACAGCGACCACACCGGAGGCGCGGCCGCCGTGCTGGCGGCGCATCCCGACGCGGATCTGTTCGCGTCGCTGGAGCCCGGGCATCCGCTGGCTTCGTTGCGGCCGGTGACACCGTGCCAGGCGGGACAGCGGTGGGAGTGGGACGGCATCCGCTTCGACGTGCTGCACCCGACGGGACAGGAGCAAGCGGGGAAGGCGAACGCCATCAGCTGCGTGCTGCGGGTCTCGGGCAACGGCGCATCGGCGCTGCTGGCCGGCGACATCGAAGCGGCGCAGGAGCGGGCGCTGCTCGATCGGGTCGCGCCCTTGCAGGCGCAGGTGCTGCTGGTGCCGCATCACGGGAGCAAGACCTCGTCGAGCGCCGCATTCCTGGACGCGGTGCGACCGCGCTGGGCGCTGGTGCAGGCGGGCTACCGAAACCGGTTCGGGCATCCGGCCGCGTCGGTGGTCGAGCGCTACGTGGAGCGCGGGGCAGCCGTGGTGCCATCCGACCGCTGCGGGGCGGCCTGGTGGACGTCGGCGCGCCCGCAGGAGATGCGGTGCGAGCGCGAAGTGGCGCGCCGCTACTGGCACCACCGCCCGCCCGCAGCGGACGAGGGCGGATCGGGTGCGACCGCGCCGCAGCCGCCCTGATCGCGCCCACGGAAGAGCTTGCCGCGCACGCATCGCAATTGCGCGATGGCGCGTTGGCCGCCCTTTCGCAGGCCCGGTTGTTGCTATCCTGTGGCTGACGGAGAAGGCCGCATGCTTCGATTCGACGAGATGTTCCGGCAGCTGCCCGATTCGGGTCCGCTGCAGTTCCAGACCCAGACGCTGGGCGGGATGACGCAGACCCAGCTGCAGGGCGTGCGTGCCCACTACGAGCGCTACGCCGGCTGGCTGGGCCGGCAGCCGAAAGAGGCCATGGCCGCGCGGCGCGAGGAGGCGGAGATGATCTTCCGCCGCGTGGGCATCACCTTCGCCGTCTATGGCGCCAAGGACGAGGACGGCGCCGGCACCGAGCGGCTGATCCCCTTCGACCTGATCCCCCGCATCATTCCCGCGCAGGAGTGGGCCGAGATCGAGAAGGGTCTGATCCAGCGCGTGACCGCGCTCAACCGCTTCCTGCACGACGTCTACCACGAGCAGGAGATCCTGCAGGCGGGCGTGATCCCGGCCGACCAGGTGCTGAACAACGCCCAGTACCGCAAGGAGATGATGGGCGTCTACACGCCGCACCATGTGTACTCGCACATCGCGGGCGTCGACATCGTGCGTGCCCCCAACGCGAAGGGGGAGGGCGAGTACTACGTGCTGGAAGACAACGTGCGCGTGCCCAGCGGCGTGAGCTACATGCTGGAAGACCGCAAGATGATGATGCGGCTCTTCCCCGACCTCTTCAGCCAGTACCGCGTGGCGCCGGTCGCGCACTACCCGGACCTGCTGCTGGAGACGCTGCGCGCCTCGGCCCAGCCCGGCGCGCCCGATCCCACGGTGGTGGTGCTCACGCCCGGCATGTACAACAGCGCGTACTTCGAGCACGCCTTCCTCGCGCAGCAGATGGGCGTGGAGCTGGTCGAAGGGCAGGACCTGTTCGTCAAGGACCGCTACGTCTACATGCGCACCACGCGCGGGCCCCGCCGAGTCGACGTGATCTACCGCCGCGTGGACGACGACTTCCTCGATCCCAAGGTGTTCCGCCCCAATTCCACGCTGGGCTGCCCCGGTCTGGTGGACGCCTATCGCGCGGGCAACGTCACGATCTGCAATGCCATCGGCGCCGGGGTGGCGGACGACAAGTCGATCTATCCGTTCGTGCCGAAGATGATCGAGTTCTACCTGGGCGAAAAGCCGATCCTCTCGAACGTGCCCACCTGGATGTGCCGCAACCCGGACGACCTCAAGTACGTGCTGTCCAACCTCAAGGACCTGGTGGTCAAGGAAGTGCACGGCGCCGGCGGCTACGGGATGCTGGTGGGGCCGGCCTCCACGCAGCAGGAGATCGAGGACTTCCGGCAGGCGCTGATCGCGAACCCCGCCGGCTACATCGCGCAGCCGACGCTGAGCCTCTCCTCGTGCCCGACGTTCGTGGAAAGCGGCGTCGCGCCGCGCCACATCGACCTGCGGCCGTTCGTGCTCTCCGGCAAGCAGGTGCAGATGGTGCCCGGCGGCCTGACGCGCGTGGCGCTCAAGGAAGGCTCGCTGGTGGTCAACTCGTCCCAGGGTGGCGGCACCAAGGACACGTGGGTGCTGGAGGTGTGACCATGCTTTCCAGGACCGCCGATCACCTCTTCTGGATGGCCCGCTACACCGAGCGCGCGGAGAACACGGCCCGCATGCTCGACGTGAACTACCAGACCTCGCTGCTGCCGCAATCGGCGGCCGTCGCGCAGGTCGGCTGGCAGGGGCTGCTGTCGATCAGCGAACTGGTGCCTTCGTACACGGCGCGGCATGGCGACATCGAGCCTTCGCGGGTGATGGAGTTCATGGTGAAGGACGAGACCAATCCTTCGTCCATCCTGTCGTGCATACGCGCTGCGCGCGAGAACGCGCGGGCCGTGCGGGGCTCACTGACGACGGAGGCCTGGGAGACGCAGAACCAGACCTGGCTGGAGCTCAACCGGATGCTGCGCATCGGCGAGTTCGAGCGCGACCCCGGCCAGTTCTTCGAGTGGGTGAAGTTCCGCTCGCACCTGTCTCGCGGCGTGACGGTGGGCACGATGCTGATGGACGAGGCGCTGCACTTCATGCGGCTGGGCACCTTCCTCGAACGCGCCGACAACACGGCGCGCCTGGTCGACGTGAAGTTCCACGCGGTGCAGAGCGACTTCTTCGGCGCCGCCACGGAGCAGGACCAGGAGTACGACTTCTACCACTGGAGCGCGATCCTGCGCAGCGTGTCCGGCTTCGAGATCTACCGCAAGGTGTACCGCGACGTGATCAAGCCCGAGCGCGTGGCCGACCTGCTGATCCTGCGGGCGGACATGCCGCGCTCGCTGCACGCCAGCATGAACGAGGTGGTGCAGAACCTGGGCATGGTGGCCAACGACCAGTCGGCCGAAACCCTGCGCCGCGCCGGCAAGCTGCGGGCCGACCTGCAGTACGGCAGCATCGACGAGATCCTCGCGACCGGGCTGCACGCCTTCCTGACCCAGTTCCTCGATCGCGTGAACGAGCTGGGCGTGCGAATCAGCCGCGACTTCCTGGTGCCCGCGACGACCTGAAGCGCGAATGAAAAAAGGCGCCGCATGCGGCGCCTTGTCCATGGGCGGGATGGTTTACAGCTTGCGATAGGCGTCGACGAGCTGCTGGCCTTCGGGGCCGGCCTTCTCCAGCCATTCCTTGAGCATGGTGTCGCCGACCTTCTTCATGTCGGCCTTGAGCTGCGCCGGCGGGGTGAGGATCTGCATGCCGTTGGCCTTGAGCTTTTCCAGCGTGTCGCTGTTGGCCTTCTTGCTGGCCTCCCATCCGCGCTTCTCGGCGTCCGCCGCGGCCTTGAGCACGGCGTCCTGCGTGGGCTTGTCCAGCCCCTTGAAAGCCGCGCTGTTGACGATGACCGCGTTCTTCGGCAGCCAGGCCTGCGTGTCGTACCAGTTCTTGATGTGCTCGTAGGTCTTGGAGTCGTAGCCGGTGGAGCCGGACGACATGTACGAGTCCACCACGCCCGTGGCCAGGGCCTGCGAAAGTTCGGCCGCCTGCACCGTGACGGGCTGCGCCCCCACCAGTTCCGCGATGCGGGCCGTCGCCGGGCTGTAGGCACGCCACTTCAGGCCCTTCATGTCGGCGGCGGAGTTGAGCTGGCGCTTGGTGTAGATGCCCTGCGGCGGCCAGGCCACCGCGAACAGGACCATCATGCCCTGCTCGCCGAGCTTCTTCTCCAGCACCGGCTTCTGGGCTCGCCACAGCTTCATCGAGGCGTCGTAGCTGTCGGCCAGGAAGGGGATGCCGTCGGCGCCGAAGATCTGCCACTCGTTCTGGTAGTTCACCAGCAGGATCTCGCCGATCTGCGCCTGCCCGCCCTGCACGGCGCGCTTGATCTCAGGCGCCTTGAAAAGCGACGCGTTGGGGTGCACGGTGATCTTGAGCTTGCCGCCGGTGGCCTTCTCCACGTCATTGGCGAACTGCACCAGGTTCTCGGTGTGGAAGTTGGAGGCGGGATAGGCCGCGGGCAGGTCCCACTTGGTCTGTGCCATGGCCGGGCCTGACAGGGCCAGGGCCGCCGCGGTGATCGCGAACTTGAGTTTCATGGTCGCTCCGGGAGAATGGGGTGATGGAAAGCCGGGTCAGGATAGGTGCAATGTCCGCGCCGGCGGATGCGGTGTTACCCCAAGCGGGCGGGGGCTTCGTGGGCGTGCTGATGCTGGACACGAGGTTTCCGCGCCTGCCGGGTGACGTCGGCCATCCGCAATGCTTCGGGGGCGCGGTGCGTCACGCCGTGATCCAGGGCGCGGTGCCTCGCCGGGTGGTCGCGGATGCGCAGGCGCTGCGGGACAGCGGCCTTGCCGCGCCCTTCATCGAAGCGGCGCGCGCCCTCGCCGCACAGGGAGCGAGGGCCATCACCACCAGCTGCGGCTTCCTGGTGCTGCTGCAGGATGAGCTTCAGGCCGCGGTGCCGGTTCCGGTGGTGACGTCGAGCCTGCTGCAGTTGCCGGGACTGCTGGCGAGCGAGCCACAGGTGGGCGTGCTCACGATCAGCTCGCAGCGCCTGGGGCCGGATCACCTGCTGGCGGCAGGCGTGCCGCGCGAACGGCTGGCCGACGTCATCGTGCAGGGCGTCGATGCCGCCGGGCCTTTCGCGAGCGCCATCCTGGGCAACCAGCCGGACATGGATGTCGAAGGCGCATGCGCCGACGTCGTCAACGCGGCCCGGGCCTTGCGCGAGCGCGCTCCGCACCTGCGCACTGCCGTCCTGGAATGCACGAACATGCCTCCGCATGCGGCCGCGGCGAGCCAGGCCAGCGGGCTGCGCCTGCTGTCCCTCTTGGATGACGAGCGCCTGCGGCGCTGAGCATCGTCACGCCATCGGCGGGGGCCTGGACCAATGACCTGAGCGGGGCGCGCCCTGCTCGATCTTCGAGAGAATCAGCGCATGGACAACCCCGTGCCGCACCTCTTCCTCGACCAGTACCGCTGGCTGGCCACCTACAACCGCTGGTTCAACGCGCGCCTGTACGACGCGTGCGAACGCCTGCCGGACGAGGAGCGGCGTCGCGACCGCGGCGCCTTCTTCCGCTCGGTCCACGGCACGCTGAACCACCTGATGTGGGGCGATCGGGTCTGGCTGCGGCGGTTCGCGGAGCAGGGGGTGCGCTTCGAGGCGCTGACGGAGGAGGTGCTCTGGGTGCCGGAGGGCGCCCTCTACGAGACGCAGCTGTACGAAGACTGGGGGCAGTTGCGCGCCGCCAGGCGGCAACTGGATGACGCGATCGAAAGCTGGGTCGGCGCCATGTCGCCGGATTTCCTGGCCAGCACCATGCGCTACGCGAACACGAAGGGCGTGCGACGCGAGCACGCGGCATGGAAGGCGATGACGCATTTCTTCAACCACCAGACGCACCACCGCGGGCAGGTGACCACGCTGCTGATGCAAGCCGGCGTGGACCCCGGCGTGACGGACATGCTCGCGATGCCCTGAGCGCTAAAGAAAAAGACCCGCCGAGGCGGGTCGTCTTCCTGATGCGGGGTCCGCTTACTTCCTGGCGGCGCTCGCAGCGGGGCGGGAAGCGGTGGCGCGGTCTTCCTTCTTCTCCGCGCTGGCCTCCTTGCGCTCGGCTTTGGCTTCGGCGCGCGCTTCCTTCGCCTTGGCGTCCGCATTGGCTTTCTTCTTCTCGGCACTGGCCTCGGCCTTCGCTTCCTTCTTCTCCGCCTTGGCTTCGGACTTGGCAGTGGCCGCCTTGTCGTCCTTCTTCGCGCCGGTCGTCGTCGTGGGCTTGTACGACTTGCCGCCGACCGTCAGGCCCGCTTCGGACAGGTTGGCCGCGCGCGTCTCGCCGACACCCTTGACGCGGCTGATGAAGTCTTCCCAGCTCTTGAATTCGCCCTTCTTGCGTTCGGACAGAATGAGTCTGCTGGTGCCGGGGCCGATGCCCTTGACACTGTCGAGCTCGGCCTCGGTGGCCTTGTTCACGTCGACGGCGGCCAGGGCCAGCGCCGTGTAGAACAGCATGGCCACGATGGCCAGGATCTTCTTGAACATTCGCGTCTCCTTCGCTGGGGTTGGGATTTCCTCAACGGGGCATTCGCCATGCCCGTTGACCCTGGGCCCAGCTCAGCCGTGCGCGCCCAGCGCCGCCATGTAGCGTGCGACGCCTGTCTGCACGTCCGCGAAGGCGTGCTCGCAGCCCGCGTCGCGCAGGGCGCCCAGGTCGGCCTGCGTGTGGCACTGGTACTTGCCGCGCAACGCATCCGGGAACGGGATGTATTCGAGCAAACCTTCCTGCGCCGCCGATTCCGCCGTGTGCGCCTTGCCGGTGAGCGAAGACACGACCGCCGTGGCCACGTCATTGAAGGGCTGCGCGCGGCCGGTGCCCAGGTTGAAGATGCCGGACTTCTCCGGCCGGTCGAAGAACCACAGGTTCACGGCCACGACGTCGTCGACGAAAACGAAATCGCGGTTCTGCTCGCCGGGCCCGTAGCCGCCGTAATCGCCGAACAGCCTGACCTTGCCCTGTTCGCGGAACTGGTTGAACTGGTGGAAGGCGACGCTGGCCATGCGGCCCTTGTGCTGCTCGCGCGGGCCGTAGACATTGAAGTAGCGGAAGCCCACCACCTGCCGCTTGGTGCGGCGGAAATCCCGACCGCATTCGCGCCGCATGCGCTGGTCGAACAGCAGCTTGGAATAGCCGTAGACGTTGAGCGGGCGCTCGAACTCCGGCGTCTCGCGGAAGGTGGCGGAGCCGCCGTACACCGCGGCGGACGATGCGTACAGCAGCCGGGTCCCACGCTCGCGGCAGGACTCGAACAGCGAGCAGGACACGCCGTAGTTGTTGTCCATCATGTACTTGCCGTCCTGCTCCATCGTGTCGCTGCAGGCGCCCTCGTGGAACACTGCCTCGACCTTGCCGAACGCGCCTTCGGCGAACGCGCCGTAGAACTCGTCGGCGTCGAGGTAGTCCTCGATCTTCAGGTCGGCCAGGTTGCGGAACTTGTCGCCCTGCGTGAGGTCGTCGACCGCGATGACGTTGTCGATGCCGCGCTCGTTGAGGCCCTTGACGATGTTGCTGCCGATGAAGCCGGCGGCTCCGGTGACCACGACACGCGTCATAGGGCCCCCACGCTTGTCACTTCGTGTACTGCGCTGCCCCACAAGGGGGCGCGAGCTTGCCTGAAGCGGTTCTGCGCTGCGCTCATGAAAAGAGCTCCTCGTACGAAACGGTGGCGGTGCCGAACTTGCCCACCACGATGCCGCCGGCGCGGTTGGCGATGGGCACGGCGTCGCGCAGCGGCAGGCCCGCCGCGACCATCGCCGCGAGCGTGGCGATGACGGTGTCGCCGGCGCCGGTGACGTCGAACACCTCGCGCGCCTGTGCCTTGACGTGCAGTTCGCCCTGCGCGTCGAACAGCGTCATGCCTTCTTCGCTGCGCGTGACCAGCAGTGCCTGCAGTTCGAGCGACTCGCGCAGGTTGTGCGCCCGCTTGCGCAGGTCGTCCTCGGACGTCCAGCGGCCCACCACATCCTGCAGTTCGGCGCGGTTGGGCGTGATCACGGTGGCGCCGCGGTAGCGGCCGTAGTCGTCGCCCTTGGGGTCGATCAGCACCGGCTTCTTCGCGGAGGCGGCGGCCGCGATCATGGCGGGGATGTGGGCGAGGCCGCCCTTGCCGTAGTCGGAGAACAGGATCGCGTCCTGCCGCGGCAGCAGCTCGCCGAAGCTGCTGCTCTGCAGGGCCAGCACCTCGTGGTCCGGTTCGTTCTCGAAGTCCATGCGCAGCAGCTGCTGCTGGCGGCCGATCACGCGCAGCTTGACGGTGGTCTTCAGGCCGGGGTCGCGCTTGAGGTGCGCGGCGATGCCGGTTTCGCGCAGCAGCGACTCGAGGCGGTGCCCCGGTTCGTCGTCGCCCACCACGCCCAGGAAGCTGGCCTGCGCGCCGAGCGTCGCCACGTTGTAGGCGACGTTGGCGGCGGCGCCGATGCGCTCTTCCTCGCGCGAGACCTTGACCACTGGCACCGGCGCTTCGGGCGAAATGCGCTCGACGGCGCCGTGCCAGTAGCGGTCGAGCATCGCGTCGCCGACCACGAGCACGCGGGCATTCGCGAGCTGTTGCTTGGTTGGGTTCATCTTCAGAGTTCTTCGACCCGTCTGGCCGGGTAGCTGTCCCAGGTGTGGCAGCCGGGGCACTGCCAGAAATGCTGCTTGGCCTCGAAGCCGCAGGCGGCGCAGCGGTAGCGCACGAGCGGCTTCACGGCGTGGTCCAGCGCGCGCTGCACACGGGGATGGTACTGCTCGTTTTCCAGCTTCTCGCCCGCGAGCCACTTGGAGGCGGCGACCAGCGAAGGCTCTCGCTCGAGGTGGCGCGCATACCAGTCGCGCGAGCTGCTCTCGGGCTCGAGCGCGACGATGGCTTCCAGCACGTCGAGCGAGGGCATCTGCTCGTAGCTGTGCTTGAGCAGCGTGAGCGCCCGGGCTTCCATGCCGCAGGCCGAGGCGTATTGCGCCAGCGGCCGGGCCAGCAGGGGAGTGGATGCGGGCGCGGCCTGCGCCAGGTCCGCGAGCATGGTGAAGGCCCCCGCGGCGTCCCCCGACTTGCGCCGCAGCGCCGCGAGTTCCATCACCGGCCGCGCCGCCGAGGGAGCGATCTCCGTCGCCTCGCGCAGCAGCTTCTGCGCGGCGCCATCGTCGGAGATCGAGGCCTGCTCGCACAGGTAGTGCGCGCGGCGGGCGGCGAAGCTGCCCTGGCCCGATTCCTCCAAGCGGCGTGCGATTTCGGCGGCCTGGGGCCAGTCGCGCGAGCGCTCGTAGATCGACAGCAGCGCCAGCAGCGCCTGGCCTTCGTAGGCGCTGCCTTCGAGCTTTCGCAGCGCTTCCTCGGCCCGGTCGAGCAGGCCGGCCTTGAGGAAGTCCAGCGCCAGCGCGTGCTGGGCACGGTGCCGCTCGGCCCGGCTGAGGTCGCCTCGCGAGAGCAGGTGCTCGTGCACGCGCACCGCACGCTCGTATTCGCCGCGGCGGCGGAACAGGTTGCCCAGCGCGAAGTGCAGCTCGGAGGTGTCGGGGTCGTTGCGGACCGCCTCGATGAACGCGTCGATCGCCTGGTCCTGCTGCTCGTTGAGCAGGAAGTTCAGCCCGCGGAAGTAGGCCTTCGGCGCCTGCCGGTTCTCGATGCGCAGCTGGCGCAGGTCCAGCCGCGAGGCGACCCAGCCCAGCACGAACGCGATGGGCAGGCCCCACAGGAGCCAGCTGACGTCAAAGTCCATGCGTGGGCGGCATCTGGGTGGTCAGGACGCTGTCGCCGTTGGCGTCTCGCGAGCGGCGGCGGTGGCGCCACCAGCGCGGCACCATGCCGGCCGCGCCGATCACCAGGCCGAGCGCGAACGCGGCCAGCACCACCAGCACCAGCGGCCCGTTCCAGGACTGGCCGAAGAAGAAGTGGACCGTGGCGGCGTGCTGGTTGTTCAGCGCGAAGGCGAAGAGGGTAAAAAAAATGGCTGCCTTGAGCAGCCACATGAGGTATTTCATTGCGCTCCCCGGTGGTGGGGGATTCTACGGTCGGGCACGGGCGCGAGGCCCGCGCTCAGCCCTGCATCTCCTCGGTGCGCTTGTCCACCGCCTCGCGCAGGGCCTTGCCCGGCTTGAAGTGGGGCACGCGCTTTTCCGGGATCTGGACGCTTTCGCCGGAGCGCGGGTTGCGCCCCAGGCGCGGCGGGCGCCGGTTGATCGAGAAGCTGCCGAAGCCGCGGATCTCGATGCGGTGCCCGCGCACCAGCGCTTCGCCCATGGCGTCGAGGATCGCCTTGACGGCGTACTCGGCGTCGCGGTGCGTCAGCTGGCTGAAGCGGGAGGCCAGTTCTTCGACGAGGTCTGAACGTGTCATAACAGGCGAAGACAAGGCGAAGGCTGCGCCTGCGCCTTGTCCTTCGGCTTATCGCTCCAGCTTGGCCTTGAGCAGCGCGCCCAGGTTGGTCGTGCCCGCGGTCTCGCGCGACGACTGCTGGTTGAGGCTGGCCATCGCACCCTGCTCGTCGGCCATGTCCTTGGCCTTGACCGACAGCTGGATGTTGCGCGTCTTGCGGTCGATGTTGACCACCACGGCGCTGACCTCGTCGCCTTCCTTGAGCACGTTGCGCGCGTCTTCCACGCGGTCACGGCTGATCTCGGAGGCGCGCAGGTAGCCGAAGATCTCGTTGCCCAGGTCGATCTCGGCGCCCTTCGGGTCGACGGTCTTGACCTTGCCGCTGACCACGGAGCCCTTGTCGTGCACCGACACGAAGGTGGTGAAGGGGTCGGCGTCCAGCTGCTTGATGCCCAGGCTGATGCGCTCGCGGTCGACGTCGACGGCCAGCACGATGGCCTCGACTTCCTGGCCCTTCTTGTAGTTGCGTACCGCCTGCTCGCCCGGCTCGTTCCAGGACAGGTCGGACAGGTGCACCAGGCCGTCGATGCCCGCGGCGAGGCCGACGAACACGCCGAAGTCGGTGATCGACTTGATCGGACCCTTGACGCGGTCGCCGCGCTTGGTGTTCTGCGCGAACTCCTGCCAGGGGTTGGCCTTGCACTGCTTCATGCCCAGGGAGATGCGGCGCTTGTCCTCGTCGATCTCCAGCACCATGACCTCGACCTCGTCGCCCAGCGACACGATCTTGGACGGGGCCACGTTCTTGTTGGTCCAGTCCATCTCGGACACGTGCACCAGGCCCTCGATGCCCGGCTCCAGCTCGACGAACGCGCCGTAGTCGGCGATGTTCGTGATCTTGCCGAACATGCGCGTGCCCTGCGGGTAGCGGCGGGAAACGCCCATCCAGGGGTCGTCGCCCATCTGCTTGAGGCCCAGCGAGACGCGGTTCTTCTCGGTGTCGAACTTGAGGATCTTGGCCGTGATCTCCTGGCCGGCCTGGACCACCTCGGACGGGTGGCGCACGCGGCGCCAGGCCATGTCGGTGATGTGCAGCAGGCCGTCGATGCCGCCGAGGTCGACGAACGCGCCGTACTCGGTGATGTTCTTGACGACGCCGCGGACGATGGAGCCTTCCTTGAGGGTTTCCATCAGCTTGGCGCGCTCTTCGCCCATCGACGCTTCGACCACGGCGCGGCGCGACAGCACGACGTTGTTGCGCTTGCGGTCCAGCTTGATGACCTTGAATTCGAGCGTCTTGTTCTCGAACGGGGTCAGGTCCTTGATCGGGCGGGTGTCGATCAGCGATCCGGGCAGGAAGGCGCGGATGCCGTTGACCAGCACCGTCAGGCCGCCCTTGACCTTGCCGGTCGTGGTGCCGGTGACGAACTCGCCGGATTCCAGGGCCTTCTCGAGGGCCATCCAGGAAGCCAGGCGCTTGGCCTTGTCGCGCGACAGGATGGTGTCGCCGTAGCCGTTCTCGATGGCGTCGATGGCGACGGACACGAAGTCGCCCACCTGCACCTCGATCTCGCCCTTGTCGTTCTTGAATTCGTCGATCGGCACATAGGCCTCGGACTTGAGGCCCGCGTTGACCACGACGAAGTTGTGCTCGATGCGCACGACTTCGGCGGTGATGACCTCGCCCTGGCGCATCTCGGCGCGCTGGAGCGATTCCTCGAAGAGGGCGGCGAAGGATTCAGACATTCAGGTTCCTTGCACGTCGCAGGGTTCCGCCAGGCACCATTGCGAGGCGTTTCGAGTCGGCGTCAGCCGATTGCGAATAGTTGCGACGGCGGTTTTGTGCGGCTTGGGCCGCGGGTTGGTTGGTGAACCGCACCGCCAGTGCGCTGCTGCGCGGAGGGGGCGTTGCGGGCCGCTCGCAGCCGTCGCCGGCCGCGGTTTACTGCTTTGTCAGGTGGCCGCGAACGGCTGCCTGGCTTCCCACCAGGCCAGCACCTGGGCCACCGAGTCTTCGACCGATTGCTCCGAGTTGTCCAGCAGGAGGGCATCCTGCGCCGGCTTGAGGGGCGCGACGGCGCGTTGCGAATCGCGCGCGTCACGCGCTTCCAGATCGGCGCGAAGGGTGTCTATTGTAGGGGCAAAGCCCTTTGAAATCAATTGCTTATGCCTGCGCTCGGCCCTGCGCGCGGCGCTCGCGGTGAGGAACACCTTGAGCTGCGCGTCGGGAAAGATGACGGTGCCCATGTCGCGCCCGTCGGCGACAAGGCCGGGCAGGCGGCGGAACGACTGCTGCAGCGCCACGAGGGCGGTGCGTACCGCCGGCAAGGCCGACACCCTGGACGCGTTCATGCCCGCTTCCTCGGTGCGGATCGCATCCGTCACGTCGTCGCCGCCCAGCAGCACCCGGCCCTGCTCGAAGGCGACCGGCAGGCGCTCGGCCATCGACGCGATGGAGTGCTCGTGGGCTTGATCCAGGGCCAGCCCGGCGCGGATGGCGGCCAGGGCCGTGATGCGATAGAGCGCGCCGGAATCCAGGTAGAGGTAGCCCAGCCGCTGCGCCGTCTGCGAAGCCAGCGTGCCCTTGCCCGACGCCGTGGGACCGTCGATGCAGACCACCGGCACGCGCGGCGCGGGCAGCTGCACGACGCTGAACAGGGCCTCGAAATAATCCGGGAACGTCTTGGCGACGCACTTCGGGTCGTCGATCCGCACCGGCAGCCCCTGCGGATTGAAGGCCGCGAGCGAGAAGCACATGGCGACACGGTGGTCGTCGTAGGTGCGGATGCGCGCGGCTTTCCACTGCGCGGGCGGCGTGACGCACAGGTAGTCCGGACCTTCCTCGACCGCAGCGCCGAGCTTGCGCAGCTCGGCGGCCATCGCGGCCAGCCGGTCCGTCTCCTTCACGCGCCAGCTGGCGATGTTGCGCAGCGTGCTCGGGCCGTCCGCGTAAAGCGCCATCACCGCCAGCGTCATCGCGGCGTCGGGGATGTGGTTGCAGTCCAGGTCCAGCCGCTTCAGCGGCCAGGCGCCGCGCGAGACCTGCACCCAGTTGGGGCCGCTGGCGACGCTGGCGCCCATCGTCTGGGCCGCATCGAGGAAGCGGATGTCGCCCTGGATCGAATCGCGGCCGACGCCGAGGATTCGCACGCCTTGCTCCGACGCGATGGCGCCCAGCGCGGCGAAGTAGCTGGCCGAGGAGGCGTCGGCTTCGACGTGAACTTCGCCCGGTGTCGTGTAGCGGCTGCCGGCAGGGATGGTGAATCGCTGCCAGCCATCCCGCCGCACGTGCACGCCGAAGCGCGCGAGCAGGTTGAGCGTGATCTCGACATAGGGCTTCGAGATCAGTTCGCCCACCACCTCGACCACGACGTCCTGCCGCGCCACCAGCGGCAGCGCCATCAGGAGCGCGGTGAGGAACTGGCTGGAAACGTCACCACGTACCTGGATCGGCGCATCCAGCCGCAGTGCGGCGGGGCGGCCGATGCGAAGGGGCGGGTAGCCCTCCTGGCCGGCGTAGTCGATCGAACAGCCGAGTTGCCGCAGCGCATCGACCAGGTCGCCGATGGGGCGATCGTGCATGCGTGGCACGCCGCTGAGTTCGTAATCGCCGCCGAGCACCGCGAGCGCGGCCGTGAGCGGTCGCATGGCGGTGCCCGCGTTGCCCAGGAACAAGCGGGCCTGCGGCGCGGGACCACGCGTGCCGAAGCCCGTGACCTGCACCGACGTGCCCTGCGCGGCAACGGCGCATCCGAGCGCGCGGAGCGCATCGAGCATCACGCGCGTGTCGTCCGAATCGAGCAGGTCGTGGACGACCGTCGTGCCTTCGCTCAGCGCCGCCAGCAGCAGCACGCGGTTGGAGATGCTCTTGGAGCCCGGCAGCCGCACCTGGCCGCCGGCCGTGTCGAACGCGGGGATGTCGAGGAATTCGGTGGCGAACATCGCCGGCCTTTCTCAGGCCTTGCGCGCGCCCATGCGCCAGTCCGAGCGCAGCTGGCTGGCCTGGGCGATCAGCTCCTCGAGCGCTTCGCCGTTGCCCGCCTCGATCAGCGCCTGCATGGCCTGCAGCGTCTGCTGGAACAGCTGGGACTGCTCGAGCAGCTCCTGCTTGTTGGCCATCAGGATGTCGCGCCACATCTTGGGCTCGCTGGCCGCGATGCGGGTGAAGTCGCGAAAGCCCGGGCCGGCGAGGGCCAGGAAATCCTGCCCCTGCGGCTGGGCCGAGATGCCGTTCACCAGCGCGAAGGCGATCAGGTGCGGCAGGTGGCTCACCGCCGCGAACGCGGAATCGTGCGCTTCGGGCGACATCTGCTGCACCTGGCAGCCCAGCGCCTCCCAGACTTCGCGCGCCCGGTTCAGCTGCGCGACCTGGGTGCGCTCGATGGGCGTGATGATCACCTGGCGGTTGGCGTACAGGTCGGCGTCGGCATGTTCGACGCCCGAGGCTTCCTTGCCGGCGATGGGGTGGCAGGGCACGAAAGAGCCGACGTTCTCGCGCAGCACGCGACGGGCAGCGTCGATGACGTCGCGCTTCGTGGACCCCACGTCCATGATCAGCATGTCGCGGTTCACCAGGTGGCGGATGGCCTTGAGCGTGGCCTCGGTGGCGGCGACCGGCACGGCCAGCAGCACGATGTCGGCGCCGGAGACCGCCAGCAGGGCCGAGGGCGCCTCGACATCGATCACGCCGAGCTGACGCGCGCGCTCGGTGGTGGAGGGCGACTTGCTGTAGCCCACCACGCGCTTGACCAGGCCGGCCCGCTTGAGGGCGAGGGCGAAGGACCCGCCCATGAGGCCGCAGCCGATCAGTCCCAGTTGTTCGAACATTCCGTGGGTGCTCCTGGCCTCAGTCGCCGACGGGATAGGTGCCGAGCACCTTGTAGAACGCGCACAGCTTGCGCAGGTCGGCCAGCGCAGCGGCGACGTGGGGCTGGGATGGATGGCCTTCCACGTCGATGAAGAAGAAGTACTCCCACTGGCCGGACCTGGCCGGGCGGGATTCGAAGCGGGTCATGGACACGCCGTGCTGCTTGAGCGGGACCAGGATGTCGTGCACCGCGCCCGGGCGATTGGGAACCGACACCACGAGGCTCACGCAGTCCTTCCCGGAGGCCTGCGGCGCGGCCAGCGTCTGCGGCAGGCAGACGACGGCGAAGCGGGTGCGGTTGAAGGCGTCGTCCTGGATCGCGTGCGCCGCGATGTGCAGGCCGAATTCGCTGCCCGCGCGTTCGCTGGCGATGCCCGCCCACGCGGGGTTGGTGGCCGCCAGCCGGGCGCCCTCGGCGTTGCTGGCGACGGCGCGGCGTTCGGCGTTCGGCAGGTGCTTGCCCAGCCAGCCCTGGCACTGCGCCAGGGCCTGGGGATGGGCGAGGACGGCCTCGATGCCGTCCAGCGAGGCGTGCTTGCGCAGGAGGTGATGGCGCACCAGCAGACTGATCTCGCCCACGATGTGCAGCGGCGACGTGAGCAGCAGGTCCAGCGAGCGGGTGACCACGCCTTCGGTGCTGTTCTCCACCGGCACCACGCCGTACTGGGCGGTGCCCGCCGCGGCGGCCTGGAACACCTCGTCGAAGCTGACGCAGGGCACGTGCTCGATGCTCGAGCCGAAGAACTGCACGGCCGCCTGCTCGCTGAAGGTGCCCGTGGGGCCCAGGTAAGCGACGCGCTGCGGCGCTTCGAGCGCTCGGCAGGCCGACATGATCTCGCGCCAGATGGTGGCGACGTTCTCCTGCTTCAGCGGGCCGGGGTTGAGCGCCTGCAGACCGTTGATCACTTCCGCTTCGCGCTCGGGGCGGAAGACCGGGGAGCCCTCGGCCCGTTTCAGGTCGCCGACTTCGTTGGCCAGCGCCGCGCGGCGATTGAGCAGCCCCAGCAGCTCGCGGTCGACCGCATCGATTTCGCCGCGAAGCTGCGCCAGGTCCTTGGGCATGGCGGTCAGCCTTCGCTGCCGCCGGGCGCCGCGTCCACCGGGTCGCCTTCGGCGGCCTGGGCGTCGTTCTCCACGATGCGCTGCAGGCCGCTGAGCTTGGAGCCTTCGTCCAGTCCGATCAGGGTGACGCCCTGCGTGGCGCGGCCGAGTTCCCGGATCTCGCTGACGCGGGTGCGCACCAGCACGCCACGGTCGGTGATCAGCATGATCTCGTCGTCGGCGTGGACCAGCGTGGCGGCCACGACCTTGCCGTTTCGCTCGCTCTGCTGGATGGCGATCATGCCCTTCGTGCCGCGGCCGTGGCGCGTGTACTCGGTGATCGGCGTGCGCTTTCCGTAGCCGTTCTCGGTGGCGGTCAGCACGCTCTGCAGTTCATCTTCGGCGACCAGCATGGCGATCACGCTCTGGCCTTCCTCGAGCATCATGCCGCGCACGCCGCGCGCGTTGCGGCCCATGGGACGCACGTCGTTCTCGTCGAAGCGCACGGCCTTGCCGCCGTCGGAGAACAGCATCACGTCGTGCTTGCCGTCGGTGAGCGCCGCGCCCACCAGGTAGTCGCCTTCATCCAGGTCGACCGCGATGATGCCGGCCTTGCGCGGGTTGCTGAATTCGTCGAGGGCCGTCTTCTTCACGGTGCCCATGGACGTCGCCATGAACACGTAGTGGTCGGCCGGGAAGCTGCGGAACTCGCCGGTGAGCGGCAGCACCACGTTGATCTTCTCGCCCTCCGCAAGCGGGAACATGTTGACGATGGGCCGGCCGCGCGACCCGCGCGAACCCGCGGGCACTTCCCAGACCTTGAGCCAGTACAGGCGGCCGCGGTTGGAGAACGCCAGCAGGTAGTCGTGCGTGTTGGCGATGAAGAGCTGGTCGATCCAGTCGTCTTCCTTGGTCTGAGTGGCCTGCTTGCCGCGCCCGCCGCGCTTCTGCGCGCGGTACTCCGACAGCGGCTGGCTCTTGATGTAGCCCGAGTGCGAGAGCGTCACCACCATGTCGGTGGGCGTGATCAGGTCCTCGGTGGCGAGGTCCTGCGCGTTGTGCTCGACCACGCTGCGGCGCGCGCCGACCTTGGTCTGGCCGAACTCCTGCTTCAGAGCGGTGAGTTCCTCGCTGATGATCGTGGAGACGCGCGCGGGCCGGGCCAGGATGTCGAGCAGGTCGTCGATCTCGGCCATGACTTCCTTGTACTCGGCGACGATCTTGTCTTGCTCGAGACCGGTCAGGCGCTGCAGGCGCATCTGCAGGATTTCCTGGGCCTGCGTGTCCGACAGGCGATAGAGGCCGTCGCCCTGCATGCCGTATTCGCGGTCCAGGCCGTCGGGGCGATAGTCGTCGGCGTTCACCGTGCCGCCGTCGGCCTTGGCGCGTGTGAGCATCTCGCGCACCAGCTGGCTGTCCCAGCTGCGCGTCATCAGCTCGGCCTTGGCCACCGGCGGGGTGGGCGACTCGCGGATGATGCGGATGAACTCGTCGATGTTGGCCAGCGCGACGGCCAGCCCTTCCAGCACGTGCCCGCGGTCGCGCGCCTTGCGCAGGTTGAATACCGTCCTGCGCGTGACCACCTCACGGCGGTGCTGCAGGAAGATGCTGACCAGGTCCTTCAGGTTGCACAGCTTGGGCTGACCGTCGATCAGCGCCACCATGTTGATGCCGAAGGTGTCCTGCAGCTGGGTCTGCTTGTAGAGGTTGTTCAGGACGACCTCGGGCACCTCGCCGCGCTTGAGCTCGATGACCAGCCTCATGCCGGACTTGTCGCTCTCGTCCTGGATGTGGCTGATGCCTTCGATCTTCTTCTCGTTCACCAGCTCGGCCATCCGCTCCTGGAGCGTCTTCTTGTTGACCTGGTAGGGGAGCTCGTCGACGATGATCGCCTGCCGCTGGCCGCGATCGATATCCTCGAAGTGGCACTTGGCGCGCATCACCACCTTGCCTCGGCCGGTGCGGTAGCCCTCCTTCACGCCGGTGATGCCGTAGATGATCCCGGCGGTGGGGAAGTCGGGCGCCGGGACGATCTCCATCAGCTCGTCGATCGAGGCGTCGGGGTTCTTCAGCAGGTGCAGGCAGGCGTCGACCACCTCGTTGAGGTTGTGCGGCGGGATGTTGGTGGCCATGCCCACCGCGATGCCGCCGGAGCCGTTGACCAGCAGGTTGGGCAGCTTGCTGGGCAGGACCAGCGGTTCCTTCTCGCTGCCGTCGTAGTTGGGCCCGAAATCGACGGTTTCCTTGTCGATGTCGGCCAGCATCTCGTGCGCGATCTTGGCCAGGCGGATCTCGGTGTAGCGCATGGCCGCCGCGTTGTCGCCGTCGACCGAGCCGAAGTTGCCCTGGCCGTCCACGAGCATGTGGCGCATCGAGAAGTCCTGTGCCAAGCGGACGATGGTGTCGTAGACCGACTGGTCGCCGTGCGGGTGGTACTTACCGATCACGTCGCCGACGATGCGCGCCGACTTCTTGTACGGGCGGTTCCAGTCGTTGTTCAGCTCGTGCATCGCGTAGAGCACACGCCGATGCACGGGTTTCAGTCCGTCACGGGCGTCCGGCAGCGCACGACCCACGATCACGCTCATGGCGTAGTCGAGGTAGCTCCGCCGCATCTCCTCCTCGAGGCTGACGGGCAGGGTTTCTTTCGCGAATTGGGTCATGCGGGAGGGGCCGGCGGAGGGGTGAAACAGGCGATTTTACCGTTCGCAAGACCCTGTCGCGGACCTGCAACACAAGGCCGGGATTCCGGTTTTGTCCTACGCCCGGCATCCGGGGCCTCCGTTGATTGTGTAAGGACGTGTGGCACAATCGATGGGACGTTTTCGGTGAATGGTCACCTGAATCGTAGTTTTCTCGCAGCGGGGCTGCGGCCTTTTCCCCTTAAGAGGAGAACCATGAAGAAACTGAACCACGTGGCGTTGCTGTTCGCCGCTGCCGCTATTTCTGTCCCGGCGCTGGCGCAGACCGCCGGCGCCCCCGCACGGCCCGCCGCGGCCGGCGGTGGCACTCAGTTGGACAACTGGCAGAACGGCACCGGCGAGTTGGTGTGGAGAAACGGCACCAACGAACTGTGCTGGCGCGACGCCAACTGGACGCCCGCCACCGCCGCTCGTGGTTGCGATGGCGCGCTGGTTCCGCCGCCCCCGCCGCCTCCGCCTGCTCCTGCGCCCACCCCGGCCCCGGCGCCTGCTCCGGCCCCGACGCCTGCTCCCCCGCCGCCCGCCGCCGCTCCGCAGCCGCCCGCCGCGACGAAGGTGACGTACGCCGCCGACGCCTTCTTCGACTTCGACCGCGCCAACCTCAAGCCGGAAGGCCGTGCGAAGCTGGACGACCTGGTGAGCAAGGTCAAGGACATCAACCTGGAAGTCGTGATCGCCGTCGGCCACACCGACTCGGTGGGCGCCGACAACTACAACCAGCGCCTGTCCGTGCGCCGCGCCGAGGCCGTCAAGTCCTACCTCGTGTCCAAGGGCATCGAGAAGAACCGCGTGTACACCGAAGGCAAGGGCGAGAAGCAGCCGGTTGCCGACAACAAGACCGGCGAAGGCCGCGCGAAGAACCGCCGCGTGGAAATCGAAGTGGTCGGCACGCGCGCCAACCGCTGAAGCAATTCGCGATAGCGAAAGACAAAGGCCCGGTTCGCCGGGCCTTTTCCTTTGATGGCCGCGATCGCGGCAAGAATGCAGCATGACCGCAAGCAGCAGCGTCAACGCCGACCCCGCCGAGCTGGCGAAGTTCTCCGAGCTGGCCCACCGCTGGTGGGACACCGAGAGTGAGTTCGCTCCGCTTCACCGGATCAATCCATTGCGCCTCGGGTGGATCGAGTCGCAGGTGCCGCTCGCGGGAAAGCGTGCGCTGGACGTGGGCTGCGGCGGCGGCATCCTGGCGGACTCCATGGCGCGGCAGGGCGCGAAGGTCCTGGGCATCGATCTGTCCACCAAGGCGCTGCGCGTGGCCCAGCTGCATGCGCTGGAAGCCGGCACGCCGAACGTCGAGTACCGCGAGGTCAGTGTCGAAGGCCTCGCGATGGAGCAGGCAGGCGCCTTCGACGTGGTGACCTGCATGGAGATGCTGGAGCACGTGCCGGATCCCGGATCGGTGGTGCGTTCGTGCGCCGAGCTGGTGAAGCCGGGCGGGTGGGTGTTCTTCTCCACCCTCAATCGCAACGCGAAGGCTTTCCTGTACGCCATCGTGGGCGCCGAGTACGTGCTCAATCTGCTGCCGCGCGGCACGCACGAGTACCTGAAGTTCATCCGCCCGAGCGAGCTGGCCGGTTTCTGCCGCTCGGCGGGGCTGGACTGGGTCGAGACGAAGGGGCTGGAGTACAACCCGCTGCTGCGCCGCTACAGGCTCAGCCGGGACGCCTCAGTCAACTATCTCGTCGCGACGCGGAGACGCTGAGATGTTTCATGGCATCCGCGCCGTGCTGTTCGACCTGGACGGCACGCTGATCGACAGTGCACCGGACCTGGGGGCCGCGGCCGACCAGATGCGGGTTGCGCGCAACCTGCCTTCGCTGCCGCTCGATCGCTATCGGCCCATGGCGGGCGCGGGCGCGCGCGGCATGCTGGGCGTCGCGTTCGGGATCACGCCCGACCACGAGGAGTTCCCCGCCCTGCGCGAGGAGTTCTTCCGCAACTACGAGCAGCGGATGACGCTGCACACCTTCGCGTTCGACGGCGTGCCGCAACTGCTGGAGCAGCTGCGTGCGCGCGGCTTCGCCTGGGGCGTGGTCACGAACAAGTCGATGCGCTTCACCGGTCCGCTGACGCAGGCGATGCCGCTCTTCGCCACCGCCGGCGCCATCGTGGGCGGCGACAGCACTCCGCACTCCAAGCCTCACCCCGAGCCGCTGTTCGAGGCGGCCCGGCGGCTCGGCTTGCCGCCCGGCGAGTGCCTCTACGTCGGCGACGACGAGCGGGACGTCATCGCGGGCCGCGCGGCCGGCATGCCGACGGTCGCGGCCACCTACGGCTATCTCGGCGGTACGCCCGACGTGGACCGCTGGAACCCGGACGCGCGGATTTCTTCGCCGCTGGATCTCCTTTCGCTCTTGAAGAATCCCAGCCCGGCCTAAAATACGAGCTCCTGGGGCTGCACCGGTTTCGACGTGGGTTCGGACACGCAGCAGGGCATGTCGAGGTTCAGTCACCTCGTTAATCCGCTGAAACAAACTAACTGCGAACGACGAACGTTACGCACTCGCCGCTTAAACACCGGTGAGCCTCACAACAGCTGGTCCATGGGCTGGGCCGGGGTCGCAAGGTCCCGGTTGTGAGGGAATCCACATGGGCTGGTTTCCACCCGGGTGCCTTGGGCGGGAACGAGAAAATAGGGCACTGGCGGCTGGCATAGCGTGCGTCTGCGCGATGCCGGCGGCGAGAACCAAATCAGAGCGCTAAACATGTAGAACTGCTCGGAGAAGGCTTGCGGACGCGGGTTCAATTCCCGCCAGCTCCACCATCTTCCTGAAGGCTGCCCGGTCGCGAGACCGAGCAGCCTTTTTCGATGCATCGCCCAGTGCATCACGCCGCGCGCGCTACCGGCAAGCGTGTCGACACAACTGCACATGCATGGCCGCTGTCCTACATGCATGCGTTCACGTCCTACACGCGACAACACGGTGGCCTCCTAGATTCCCGCTCGCAGCGCTCGAGCGTCGCTGCACGAGCCACCCGCACGTCAAGGACGAGCCAATGCATTCATCCCCCCGGAAACAGCTCGGCGGCCCGCGCCGCGAGAAGTACGCTGCCCTGGAGGTCGCCGCGGACGAGGAGATCGAGCGCCGCGTTTACCGTGGCAGCCAGCCCAAGGCCCGCAAGTTCCCGCTGCGCGGCGAGGCTTCGCGCGAGGAGCGCAGCCGCCAGAGTCCGCGCGGCTGAGGGCCCGGGGCGCGCGGCGGCTTGCCGCATACTGCGCGCCCGATGCAACTGCAGCAGATCCTCTTCAGCCAAGGCTTCGGCACTCGCCGCGTCTGCATCGGCTTGGTGGAGCAGGGCCTCGTGGCCGTGAACGGCAGTCCGTGCATCGATCCGTTCACCGAATTCGAGCCGCATGGCTTGCAGTTCACCGTGCAGGGCCGAGCATGGAGTTACCACGAGAAAGCCTACGTGGTCTTGCACAAGCCGGCGGGCTACGAGTGCTCGCAGAAGCCCGGCGCGTGGCCCAGCATTTACACGCTGCTGCCCGCCCCAATACGCCAGCGTCCGCAGCGCCAGGGACAGCCGGGCGTGCAGGCCATCGGGCGTCTCGACCAGGACACCACCGGGCTGCTGCTGTTGAGCGACGACGGCGCGTTCATCCACCGCATGGCCTCCCCCAAGCGGCACGTTCCCAAGGTGTACGAGGTCACGACCCGCCATCCAGTGGATGCCGCGATGCTGGTCCGCCTGCTCGAGGGCGTCGTGCTCGAGGACGATCCGCGGCCCGTGCGTGCTGCTGCTTGCGAGCAGACGAACGAGCGCGGTCTGCGGCTGACGCTCACGGAGGGCAAGTACCACCAGGTCAAGCGCATGGTGGCCGCCGCCGGCAATCGCGTCGACCAGCTGCACCGCTCGCGCATCGGCGGGCTGGAGCTGCCGCCCGAGCTGCGGCCGGGCGAGTGGCGCTGGCTGGAGCCGGCTGAGCTGGCGCTCCTGTCGCCCTGATCAGGGCTTGCCGGCCAGAAACGCGGCGATGCGCTCCGTCACGCTGTCGGGCTGGTCGCGGTGGGGCGAGTGGCCGCACTGGGGCAGCACCTGCATCTCGAAGGGCCCCGAAGTCGGCGCGATCTCCTCGATCTGCCGCAGCGTGCCGTAAGCGTCGTCCGCGCCCTGGATCGCCAGCACGGGCGCGGTGATGCTCCGGCATTCGGTGCGGATGTCGAACGCGCGGAACGCCGGATCCAGCCAGGCGTCGTTCCACTGCCAGAACGCGACGTCCACGTCCTCATGGAACCGCCCCAGCCGCTCGCGCAGGCCGCCTTCCAGGTACGCATCGCGCGCCAGCTCGATCGAATGGATCGAGATGTCCTCCACCATCACGTGCGGCGCCATCACGACGCAGGCGGAGAGCGGGTGCCGGCTCGCGTACAGCAGCGCGATGCTGCCGCCGTCCGAATGGCCCACCAGCACGGGAGCCGTCCGAATTCCCATGGCCGCCAACAGGGCGGGCAACACCTCGTAAGCCTCGCCGTGCATGTAATCGGGCTTCAGGCGCCCCGCATTACGCACGTCCGGTACCGGTTCCGAAGCGCCGTAGCCGCGCCGGGAATAGACGATCCCCTCGCGCCCGGTGGCTTCGCACAGCCGGGCGGGCCACTCCCGCCACATCGCCACCGAACCCAATCCCTCGTGCAGGAAGACCAGCGGCGCAGCTTGTCCGCCGCCGGCGGGCGTGATGCGTTGAACTTCCAGCCCGACACCATTGACCATGACCCGTTGCATCGCTTGGATGTTACGGAGAGCGGCCAGTTCTGCCGTCTACACTGTCGCGCTCCCCAGGAAGTCCCTTGATCCCGCACTTGCGTTCCCTCGCCCTCGCCGCGGCCGTGTGGCTGCCGCTCCTTTCGGGCGCGGCAGCGGCCCAGACCGCTCCGATCTTCGTGCTCAATTCGCTCGACGCCACCGTCAGCGTCGTCGACCCGTCCAGCTGGACCGAGGTGCGGCGCCTGCCGACGGGCAAGGAGCCGCACCACCTCTACATGACGCCCGACGAGAAGTCGGTCATCGTCGCCAACGCCCTGGCCGACTCGCTCACCTTCATCGATCCGCGCACGGCGGAAATCCAGCGCACGGTGCGCGGCGTGCTCGACCCGTACCACCTTCGCTTCTCGCCCGACATGAAGTGGATGGTCACGGCCGGCAACCGCCTGAACCACGTCGACGTCTACCGCTGGGACGGCAAGGAACTGCAGCTGGCCGGCCGCGTCTCGACCGGCAAGACGCCCAGCCACATCTGGATCGACAGCCGCAGCACGGTCGCCTACGTCACCATGCAGGACAGCGACGAGCTGGTGGCCGTGGACCTCGCCACGCAGGCGTTGAAGTGGCGCATCAAGACCGGCCCGATGCCGGCCGACGTGTTCGGCACGCCCGACGACCGCATCCTGCTGGTGGGCCTGACCGGCGGCGACAGCGTGGAAGTGATCGACGTCAGCGGCCCGCAGCCGCGAGCCGTGCGGCGCATCCGCACCGGCGAGGGCGCACACGCGTTCCGCTCCGCCGGCGACGGGCGCCATGTGTACGTCAGCAACCGCGTGGCCAACACCATCAGCAGGATCGACCTGCAGTCCATGCAGGTGGTCGGCAGCCTGAAGGCGCCCGGCGGTCCCGACTGCATCGAGGTCCTCGCGGGCGGCAGGCTGCTGATGGTGACGTCGCGCTGGGCGCGCAAGCTCACCGTGATCGACACCGAAGCGGGCAAGGTGGTCCGCACCGTGGCAGTCGGCAAATCTCCCCATGGCGTCTGGACGCTCGATCACGCGCGGCGCTAGGTTCCGCTGGGCTTCGGGCCTGCTGGCATTCGCGCTCCTCGCCGGCGCGGCGCCGGTGCAAGCGCAGTCTTGCGACAAGCCTCTGTACCTCACGTTCGACACGGGCCACATGGAAGTGGCGCCGCTGGTGGCCGACGTGCTTCGGCAGCATGGCGTGAAGGCCACCTTCTTCGCCGCCCACGAACCGACCAGGTCGGGCGACGGCAGCCTGGGCGAGCACTGGTCGGCGTGGTGGAAGGCGCGCGCCGCCGAAGGCCACGAGTTCGCATCGCACACCTGGGACCACGTCTACTGGCGCGCCGACCTGCCGGGCGAGCCGGCGCGCTTCAAGGTGCGGGCGTCTGCCGGCGAGGAAGCAGGGCGCGACAGGACGTGGACGGCCGCGCAGTACTGCGACGAAATCGCGCGCGCCGCACGGCGCCTGCAGCAGGTGACGGGCAAACCGCCGCTGCCGTTGTTCCGCGCGCCCGGCGGCAAGACCTCGCCGAAGTTCCTGGCCGCCACACGCGCCTGCGGATGGGAGCACGTGGGCTGGTCGCCCGCCGGCTTCCTGGGTGACGAGCTTTCGAGCGAATCGGTCTCCAACCGCGAGTTGCTGGACCGGGCCCTGCGAGACGTGCGCAGCGGCGACATCCTGATGGCCCACCTGGGCATCTGGTCGCGCAAGGATCCGTGGGCGCCCGCCGTCCTGGGGCCGCTGGTGGCGGGCCTGAAGCAGCGCGGCTTCTGCTTTCGCACGCTGCGGGAGCATCCGCGCTACACGGCCTGGATTGCCGAGCGCGAGGCGAAGAAATGAACGCACTGCAAGAAATCTTCGACCTGGCGCAGCAGTGGCTGTTCGAGAAGGCGGCGGAGCCGCTGATGTTCGCGATCGGCCTGGGCCACCTGCTGGAGGACGGCTATGCCGCCACGGGCTGGCTGCTGGTGGGCCTCCTGCAGATCGCGGTCATGCTCGCGGTCATCGCTCCGCTGCAACGCTGGCGGCCCGTCGAGGCGGTGACGGACCACACCGCGATCCGCACGGATATCGTCTACACGCTCGTGCACCGGCTGGGCCTGTTCCGCCTCGCGCTGTTCTTCACGGTCGAGCCGCTCTTCGACGAGCTGTTCGGCCGCCTGCGCGCATCCGGCGTGGGCGCTTTCCACCTCGACCACGTCTGGCCCGGCGTCACCGACATCCCGTGGGTCGCGTTCCTGGTCTACCTGGTGGTCTTCGACTTCGTCGACTACTGGATCCACCGCGGGCAGCACGGCCTGCGCTGGTGGTGGAGCCTGCACGCGCTGCACCACTCGCAGCGGCAGATGACGATGTGGAGCGACAACCGGAACCACCTGCTCGACGACCTGCTGAGGGACAGCGTGCTGGTGCTGGTGGCGCAGGCGATCGGCGTCGCGCCCGGCCAGTTCGTTGCCCTCGTGGCGGTCACGCAGCTCTCCGAGAGCCTGCAGCACGCCAATCTGCGCCTGTCGTTCGGGCGTTTCGGCGAGCGCCTCTGGGTGAGCCCGCGGTTCCACCGGCTGCACCACAGCATCGGCCTCGGGCACGAGGCGCGCGGGCGCGGCACGCTGGGCGGCCACAACTTCGGCGTGCTGCTGCCCTGGTGGGACATGCTGCTGCGCACGGCGAACTTCGAACACCGTTTCGACCCGACGGGCATCCGCGACCAGGTGGAGCAGGGCCGCGATTACGGCCGCGGCTTCTGGTCGCAGCAGTGGCTCGGCCTCAAGCGGCTGGCGGGGAAGGGCTGACGCGAGCCCGCTAGCATCGAGGGATGTCTTCAAGCCCGAACTTCGGCCTCGTCATCGTCGGCGACGAGATCCTCTCCGGCAAGCGCGCCGACAAGCACATGCCCAAGCTGATCGAGCTGCTCGCCGAGCGCGGCCTGCAGCTGGCCTGGGCCGATTACGTCGGTGATTCGCCCGGGCGGATCACGGCCACCTTGCAGCGCGCCTTCGCTTCCGGCGACGTGGTGTTCTCCTGCGGAGGCATCGGCGCGACGCCGGACGACCACACGCGCCAATGCGCCGCGCGCGCGCTCGGTGTCGAACTCCAGTTGCACCCCGAGGCCGAAGTCCTGATCCGAGAGCGCATGCAGGACGTCGCCCGCGAGCAGGGCGTCCCCTACGAACCCGATCGGGCCGACAACGTGCACCGCCTGAACATGGGCGTGTTCCCCAAGGGCGCGCGCATCATCCCCAATCCCTACAACAAGATCCCCGGATTCAGCGTCGGCGACGTGCACTTCGTGCCCGGATTCCCGGTGATGGCCTGGCCGATGATGGAATGGGTGCTGGACCGGCACTACACCCACCTGTTCCAGCGCGGCGCCTGGGTCGAGAAGTCGGTGATCGTGTTCGGCGCGATGGAGGCGACGCTCACCCCGCTGATGGAGGAGGTCGAGCGCGACCACCCCGCGATCAAGGTGTTCAGCCTCCCGAGCGTCGACCACCCCCAGTACGGCCGCCACATCGACCTCGGCGTCAAGGGCGGGCCGGCCGCGGTGGAGCCCGCCTACGCGCAGTTGCTGGCCGGGCTGCACGCGCTGCGCGCCAAGCTGGGCCCTGAATTGGTGCGATAACATCCGCGCACCAATCGCGGGCGTCCCGGGATCTGCACCTTTGTAGTGCAAAACTCATCCGCCGCCGCCAGCCTTCCGTAGGGAAACTGGCCCCCGTCTCCTCGACAATCGCCCGGCTCCGGGGCTGGGGCCATGCACCAGCTTTGGCACAGAACCTGCATTCCCGAGCCCCGTCCTTTTCCCAACAACCATCCAACCGGAGAAAACCTGATGGCAGCCAAGACCGTCGCAGACGTCATGAAGATGGTGAAGGAGAACGAAGTCAAGTTCGTCGACTTCCGCTTCACCGACACCCGCGGCAAGGAGCAGCACGTGACCGTGCCCGTCTCCCATTTCGACGAAGACAAGTTCAGCTCCGGCCATGCTTTCGACGGCTCGTCCATCGCGGGCTGGAAAGGCATCGAAGCCTCCGACATGCTGCTGATGCCGGACCCGAACACGGCCAACGTCGACCCGTTCTTCGAAGAGACGACGCTGATCCTCACCTGCGACGTGCTGGAGCCGGGTGACGGCAAGGCCTACGACCGGGACCCGCGTTCCATCGCCAAGCGCGCCGAGGCCTACCTCAAGGCCAGCGGCCTGGGCGACACCGCCTTCTTCGGCCCCGAGCCCGAGTTCTTCATCTTCGACGACGTGCGCTGGGGCGCGGACGCCAGCGGCTCCTTCGTGGAGATCGACGAATACGAGGCGCCCTGGAACACCGGCAAGAAGATCGAAGGCGGCAACAAGGGCCACCGTCCCACCACCAAGGGCGGCTACTTCCCCGTGCCGCCGGTCGACAGCACGCAGGACATGCGCGCCGAGATGTCCCTCATCCTCGAATCGCTGGGCATCCCGGTCGAGGTGTTCCACCATGAGGTGGCCGGCGCCGGCCAGAACGAGATCGGCACCAGGTTCAGCACGCTCGTGCAGCGCGCCGACTGGACGATCCTGCTGAAGTACGTGGTCCACAACGTGGCCAACGCCTACGGCAAGACCGCCACCTTCATGCCCAAGCCCATCGTCGGCGACAACGGCTCCGGCATGCACGTGCACCAGTCCGTGTGGAAGGACGGCAAGAACCTGTTCGCCGGCGACGGCTACGCGGGCCTGTCGGACTTCGCGCTGTACTACATCGGCGGCATCATCAAGCACGCTCGCGCGCTCAACGCCATCACCAACCCCGGCACCAACAGCTACAAGCGCCTGGTGCCCGGCTTCGAAGCGCCCGTCAAGCTGGCCTATTCGGCCCGCAACCGTTCCGCGTCGATCCGCATCCCGTACGTGGCCAACCCGAAGGGCCGCCGCATCGAGGTGCGCTTCCCGGATCCCACCTGCAACCCGTACCTCGCCTTCGGCGCCATGCTGATGGCCGGCCTGGACGGCGTGGAGAACAAGATCCATCCGGGCGAGGCCGCCACCAAGGACCTGTACCACCTGCCGCCGGAAGAGGACGCGAAGATCCCGACCGTGTGCCACAGCCTGGACCAGGCGCTGGAATACCTGGACAACGACCGCGCGTTCCTGACCAAGGGCGGCGTGTTCACGGACACCATGATCGACGCCTATATCGAGCTGAAGATGGCGGAAGTGCAGCGTTTCCGCATGACGACGCACCCGATCGAGTTCGACATGTACTACAGCCTCTAAGGCGTGACCGGCAGGCTGTATTTCCAGACAGCCTGTTCCGCAAAAGCACCGCCCCGGCGGTGCTTTTTTGCTTTTTCCTTTTCAAATCATGGGTTTGCCTTGCATTCCTGATCAGTTACGCGATACTGGTAGGCCGTCCTGAGCACTCTTGTGCAAGGAGCTTTCCAATGAAAACCGCCGTTTCCCTCTCGCTCGTCCTGCTGTTGTCGGCTGCCCAGGCGCATGCCCAGGGCACCCGCATCTTCCGGTGCGGCAACACCTACACCAACGACGCCCAGCAGGCCCAGACGCAGGGCTGCAAGCTCGTCGAGGGCGGCAACGTCACGGTCGTGGAAGGCACCAAGGTCAACGGCGGCGCGGCCATCAAGGTGGCGGCGGTGACGACGCCCGGCGCCTCCGGGCAGCCCGGCTCCAGGGTCGATTCCGGCGAACAGAAGGCCCGTGATGCCGACGCCCGCCTGATCCTCGAGGCCGAGCTGAAGAAGGCCGAGGCGCGCCAGGCCGAGCTGCAGAAGGAGTGGAACAACGGCGAACCCGAGAAGCTCGGCCCCGAGCACCGCAACCACCAGAAGTACCTCGACCGGGTCGCCGAGCTGAAGGCGGCCATCGCGCGCAACGAGACTGACATCGCCGGCATCCGGCGCGAGCTCGGGCGCCTGCCCGGCGCGGCCGCCGCCGCGACCGCGGCCAAGTGACGGCTTGACGGACGGTTTTCGGCAGGCTCCCATGTCGCCGGCACAAGGCCGGTACCAGGCCTTCGACCTGCTCGCTACGCTCGTGGCGGTGGTCTCCACCGACGGCCGCGTGCTGTTCGCCAACGCGGCGCTCGAAGACGCCCTCGGCAGCTCGCGCCGCACGATCGAAGGCTCGAGCTTTCCCAACTGCTTCACCGAACCGCGGCTGTTGCGCACGGCGCTGGAAGGCGCGGGCAGCAACGAATTCGCGGCCCTGCGCTACGACGCCTGGCTGAACCGGCACGGAGCCGAGGCGCTGCAGGTGCACGTGGTCGTGGCCCAGACCGAGCGTCCCGGCGAGATCGTGGTCGAACTGCTCCCGCTGGAGCAGCAGGCGCGGCAGGAGCGCGAGGAGCGGCTGCTCGACCAGGCGCAGGCCAACAAGGAGTTGATCCGCAACCTGGCCCACGAGATCAAGAACCCGCTGGGCGGCATCCGCGGCGCCGCGCAGCTGCTCGAGATGGAGATCGAGGGCCGCGACCTCAAGGAATACACGCGCGTCATCATCCACGAGGCCGATCGCCTGCAGACCCTCGTGGACCGGCTGCTCGCGCCGCACCGCCGCCCGCACGTGGTGGGCGACGTCAACATCCACGAAGTGTGCGAGCGCGTGCGCTCGCTGATCCTGGCCGAATTCCCCAAGGGCCTGAAGGTCGTGCGCGAGTACGACACCTCGCTGCCGGAATTCCGCGCCGACCGCGAACAGCTGATCCAGGCGGTGCTGAACATCGCCCACAACGCCTGCCAGGCGCTGTCCGAGCGCATCGCGGCCGGCGATGCGCAGCTCGTGTTCCGCACCCGCGTCGCCCGCCAGGTCACGTTCGGCAAGCAGCGCTACCGACTGGCACTGGAATTGCATGTCATCGACAACGGGCCGGGAGTGCCCCCGTCCATCAAGGACCGCATCTTCTATCCGCTCGTGTCGGGCAGGGAAGGCGGGTCCGGACTGGGGCTGACGCTGGCGCAGACCTTCGTTCAGCAGCACCATGGGCTGATCGAATGCGACAGCGTCCCGGGGAGGACGGATTTCAAGATCCTGATCCCGCTGCCATGAATTGATTGCGATGAACCTGGGTGACCACCACGACATGAAGCCGATCTGGATCGTTGACGATGACCAATCCATCCGCTTCGTGCTGGAGAAGGCCCTCATGCGGGAGGAACTCCCGACCCGCAGCTTCACCAACGCCCGCGAGGTCCTCGCCGCGCTCGAAAGCGCCAACGACGACCAGGGGCCGCAGATCCTGGTCAGCGACATCCGCATGCCCGGGGGCAGCGGCCTGGACCTGCTGAACAAGGTCAAGGAGAAGCATCCGGGCCTGCCCGTCATCATCATGACGGCGTTCTCCGACCTGGACAGCGCGGTGTCGGCCTTCCAGGGCGGCGCGTTCGAATACCTGCCCAAGCCCTTCGACCTGCCCAAGGCCATCGAGTTGATCCGGCGCGCGGTGGAAGAGAGCCAGCGCGAGGAAGTGGCCGAAGAGCGGATGAACGGTGCACCCGAGATGCTCGGCCAGGCGCCCGCCATGCAGGACGTGTTCCGCGCCATCGGCCGCCTGTCGCAAAGCAACGTGACGGTGATGATCACGGGTGAGTCCGGGAGCGGCAAGGAGCTGGTCGCGCGCGCGCTGCACAAGCACTCGCCGCGCGCCAACGGCCCGTTCGTCGCGATCAACACCGCCGCCATCCCGAAGGACCTGCTGGAGTCCGAGCTGTTCGGCCACGAGCGCGGGGCCTTCACCGGCGCGCAGACCATGCGCCGCGGCCGCTTCGAGCAGGCCGACGGCGGCACGCTGTTCCTCGACGAGATCGGCGACATGCCGTTCGATCTGCAGACGCGCCTGCTGCGCGTGCTGTCCGACGGCCACTTCTACCGCGTGGGCGGCCACAACGCGGTGAAGGCGAACGTCCGCGTCATCGCGGCGACGCACCAGGACCTGGAGCAGCGCGTCAAGGAAGGCGCGTTCCGCGAGGACCTGTTCCACCGCCTGAACGTGATCCGCCTGCGCCTGCCCGCGCTGCGCGAACGCCGCGAGGACATCCCGATGCTCGCGCGCCATTTCCTGCAGCAGTCGGCGCGGCAGCTCGGGGTGGAGCCGAAGCGCATCTCCGATGCGGCGCTGGCGCGCCTGACGACATTCGCCTTCCCTGGCAACGTGCGGCAGCTGGAGAACATCTGCCACTGGCTGACGGTGATGGCGCCGGCCCAGCTGATCGAACCCAAGGACCTGCCGCCCGAAGTGGTGCCGGTCGCGGGGGAATCGCTGGCTGCGCGCACCGTGCCGGAACAAGCCGCGCGGCCGGAGGAGCCATTTGTCGCGATGCCCGCGGCGCCTTCCGCGACCGAGGCCGGTGCGGGCAATTGGGAAGCGGGGCTGGAGGCCGAGGCGATGGCACTCCTGGCCGCCGGCCGTCATGACGTGTGGGACACGCTGAACAAGCGCTTCGAGTCGCGGCTGATCCTCACCGCGCTCGCCAACACCCGCGGCCGCCGCATCGAGGCGGCTCAGAAGCTGGGGATCGGGCGCAACACCATCACGCGGAAGATCCAGGAGCTCGGGCTCGAGTAGGCGCGCGTCATTCCCGCGGAGGCGGGAATCCAGGGCTTCCGCCTTCAGCGCGTCGCGCGCGCAATCTGGATCCTCGCGTTCGCGGGGATGACGAACCTAGAACTCGATCGTCACCGGCGCGTGATCGCTCGGCTGCTTCCACTTGCGCGGCGCGCGATCGATGGCGCATGACTTCACGTGCGCGCGCAGCGCCTCGCTGACCAGGATGTGATCGATCCTCAGCCCACGGTTCTTCTGGTAGCCCAGCATCCGGTAGTCCCACCAGCTGAAGCTCTTCTCCGGCTGCTCGAAGAGACGAAAGCCGTCGCACAGCCCCAGCTCCAGCAGCTTGCGGAAATGCTCGCGCTCTTCCTTCGTGTGATGGATCGTGTCGCGCAGGCCGTCCGGGTCGTACGAGTCCCGGTCCTCCGGCGCGATGTTGAAATCGCCCAGCAGCACCAGCCGCTCATGCCGCCGCAGCTCGTCGCACAGGTAGGCGTTGAGCCCGCCCAGCCAGTTCATCTTGTAGGCGAACTTCTCCGTGCCGGGCGCCTGCCCGTTGACGAAGTAGCCGTTGACGACACGCAGCTCGCCCTGCGGCCCATCGATCGTCGCGGCGATCACGCGCGAATGTTCGTCGGCGAAGCCGGCGATGTTCTTCGCGACGTCACGCACCGGCGTGCGGCTGAGGATGGCGACGCCGTTGTACGTCTTCTGCCCGAACACGGCGCAGTGCGTGTAGCCCGCGGCATGCAGCTCGAGGAGCGGAAACTTGTCTTCCGTGAGCTTCAGTTCCTGCAGGCACAGCACGTCGACCGGGTTCGCGGCCACCCAATCCAGCATGTGCTGCAGCCGCGCCGCGAGCGAGTTGATGTTCCAGGTGGTGATCTTCATGCGCGCCGGCGAAGGTAGGTGATGAAGCTGTAGCGCTGCCCCGCGGCCGAGACGTGGTCTTGCCGCGTGGCTTCGGCCCAGTCCCGTCCGAGCTCGGGCGCGTAGGCGTCGCCTTCGAAGTCGCCGTCCACCAGCGTGACCTCGACCCGCTGCGCTATCGGCAGCGCCAGCCGGTAGATCTCGGCGCCGCCCGTGACCCACACCTGCGCCTCATTCGCGCAGAGTGCGATCGCCTGCTCCAGCGACTCGGCCCGCTCGGCACCCGGCGCGCTCCATCGCGGCTGGCGCGTGATCACGATGTTGCGGCGCCCCGGCAGGGGCCGGAACCTGGGCGGCAGCGAATCCCAGGTCTTGCGGCCCATGAGGACCGGGCAGCCCATCGTCACTGCCTTGAAGTGCGCCATGTCCTCGGGCAGCCGCCAGGGCAGCTGGTTGTCCTTGCCGATCACGCCGTTGCGTGAACGGGCGTAGATCAGGCCCAGTTCCATCAGACCGCGACCGGCGCCTTGATCGGCCCGTGGCACTGGTAGTCCAGCACCTCGAAGTCCTCGTACTCGTAGTCGAAGATCGAAGGCGGCCGGCGCTTGATGTTCAGCACGGGATAGGGATGGGGCTGGCGCGAGAGCTGCAGCTCCACCTGCTCGTGGTGGTTGCTGTAGATGTGGCAGTCGCCGCCGGTCCACACGAAGTCGCCCACGCCCAGGTCGCACTGCTGCGCCATCATGTGCGTGAGCAGCGCGTAGCTGGCGATGTTGAACGGCACGCCCAGGAAGATGTCGGCGCTGCGCTGGTACAGCTGGCACGACAGCTTGCCGTCGGCGACGTAGAACTGGAAGAAGGCGTGGCACGGCGCCAGCGCCATCTTCGGGATGTCGGCCACGTTCCAGGCGCTGACGATGATCCGCCGCGAATCAGGATTCGTCCTGATCGTCTTGATGGCTTCCGCGATCTGGTCGACGTGCCCGCCGTCCGGCGTGGGCCAGCTGCGCCACTGGACGCCGTATACCGGCCCGAGGTCGCCGTCCTCGCGCGCCCACTCGTCCCAGATGGTGACGCCGCGCTCGCGCAGCCAGTTGTTGTCGCTGGAGCCCTGCAGGAACCACAGCAGCTCGTGAATGATCGATTTCAGGTGGACCTTCTTGGTCGTCACCAGCGGAAAGCCCTCGTTCAGGTCGAACCGCATCTGGTAGCCGAACACGCTGCGGGTACCGGTCCCCGTTCGGTCGGTCTTGGGCGTGCCATGCGTGTACACATGGCGCATGAAGTCTTCGTATTGGGAGCGGGCGGGGCGCGTCATGCCGCGGATTATCCCAGCAGGACGCGGCCCGGGTTCATCGTGCCGCGAGGATCCAGCGCCTGCTTGATCGCCCGCATCATCGAAAGCGCGACCGGCGACTTGTACTTCGGCAGCTTGTCGGCCTTGAGCGAGCCGACGCCGTGTTCGGCGGAGATCGAGCCCCCGAACTTGTGGACCTGGTCGTGCACGATGGCGTTCACCCGCGCTTCCTCGCCGCGCAGGAAGGCAGCGGCGTCGCCGTGCTCGGGCGCCTGCACGTTGTAGTGCAGGTTGCCGTCGCCCAGGTGCCCGAAGTTCACCAGCCGCACTCCGGGGATCGCAGCGGTGAGCAGGGCATCGGTTTCCTCGCAGAAGGCGGGGATGCGCGAGATCGGCACCGAAATGTCGTGCTTGATGTTCAGGCCTTCCTCGGCTTGCGCGAGCGGGATGCTTTCCCGCACGTGCCAGAGCTGGTGCGCCTGCGCCAGGTTCTCCGCGACGACCGCATCGGTCACCACGCCGGCTTCCATCGCCGCTTCCAATAAGCCTTCGAACTGGGCGCGGGCATGCGCCTCCGACTCGTGGTCGGAGTTCTCCAGCAGCACGCCCCAGGGGCTGTCCTCAACAAAGGGCACGCGCAGCTGCGGATGGTGTTTGGCCACGAGCGACAGCGCGAACTGGCCCATCACCTCGAACCCCGTCAGGCCGGCTGCGAGGCGCTCGTTCGCAAGCTCGAGCAACTGCACCGCCAAGGCCATCGAAGGGACCGCGGCCCACGCGGTGAGGGCCGCCGCGGGCTGGGGGTACAGCTTGAGAGTGGCGGCGGTGATGACGCCCAGCGTGCCTTCGCTGCCGATGAACAGCTGGCGCAGGTCGTAGCCGGTGTTGTCCTTGCGCAGGCCGGCCAGGCCGTCCCAGATCTCGCCCTGGGCGTTGACCACCTCGAGCCCCAGGCACAACTCGCGCGCGTTGCCGTAGCGCAGGACCTGCGTGCCGCCGGCGTTGGTGGCGAGATTGCCGCCGATGGTGCAACTGCCCTCGGCCGCGAGGCTGAGCGGAAAGAGCAGGCCGGCCCCCTGCGCGGCCTCCTGCACCGATTGCAGGATGCAACCCGCTTCGACCGTCATGGTGAGGTTCTCGCGGTCGATGGAGCGCACGGCCGTCATCCGCTGCAGGCTCAGCACGACCTGCGTGCCGCTTTCGTCCGGCGTGCCCCCGCAGACCAAACCGGTGTTGCCGCCCTGCGGCACGATGGACACACCTGCGCCAGCGCAGGCCCGCACGACCGCCGCGACCTCGGCCGTGCTGCCGGGCCGCACCACCGCCAGTGCCTTGCCGCGCACGCGCTTGCGCCAGTCCTGCTCCCAGGCCGTGAGGTCGCCGTCGGTGAGGACCTGTGCGGCGCCGACGATGGATCGCAGCTGCTCGATCAAGGCCGCTTTCATCTCGCACTCCGCGCGCCGAGCCGCGTGCGCACGTGCAGCGCGCAGGCGGCGAACAAAGCCAGGGAAAACAAAACCTGTAGAAATGCGAGCCAGCGTGCCGGCGGCAAATCGTTCAAACCGCGCACAAGCCCTTCGGTGAAGTACAGCCACACGAGCAGACTCACCCATCGGTAGGTATACATGCGGTAACGCAGCAAGCCTGCGAGCGGGATGAAGAGCGGCAGGACTTTGACCGCCCAGAGGCGGGTCGGCAGCGGCGCCAGCCACAGCTCCCAGGCCAGGCCCACGACGATCAGGCCGGACAGGCTGCCGACCGCCAAGGCGCGGATCCGGCGCAGTTCGGAAGAAGCCGCTTGCGCGGTGGGGGTCGCGGAATCCATAGCCGGTGGCATCATAGCGACCGATGAAGTTGGCTCAGCTGTTCGAAGAACTCACGCGCTTCCCCTGGCTTTCCTCGGCGCGAACGGTGGGCGAACGGATCCGCGAGGACCGCCTCGGGCTGACCGCCAGCAGCCTCACCTTCACCACCACCATCGCCCTCGTGCCGCTCGTGACGGTCGCGCTGGCGCTGTTCACCGCCTTCCCGATGTTCGGCAAGGTCCAGGGCGCGGTGCAGCAGTGGCTGGTGCAAAGCCTCGTGCCCGATGCCATCGCGCGGCAAGTGCTCGGCTACGTCACGCAGTTCGCCGGGAAGGCGAGCCGCCTAGGCGCCTTGAGCCTGGCAGTGCTGCTCGCTTCCGCCTTGGCGCTGGTGCTCACGATCGACCGCACCCTGAACAACATCTGGCGAGTGAAGCGGCCGCGCCCCCTGCCGCAGCGGGTGCTGATCTACTGGGCCGTGCTCACGCTCGGTCCTCTGGTGCTCGGCGCCAGCCTGAGTTTCACGTCGTACGCGCTGTATGCCTCGCGTGGCCTCGTGCGAGGCATGCCGGGCACGCTGCAGGTCGTACTCGACCTGCTCGAGTTCGCGCTGGCCGCTTCGGCGCTGACCTGCCTGTACCGCTTCGTGCCGAATACGCCCGTGCGGCTGGAGCACGCGGCGGCCGGCGGGATCTTCGCGGCGCTGGCCATCGAGATCGCCAAGAGCCTGCTCGCCTCGTACCTGAAGCTGGTGCCCACCTATTCCGTCGTCTATGGCGCGTTCGCCACCGTGCCGATCCTGCTGGTGTGGATCTACCTGGCCTGGCTGGTGGTGCTGATGGGCGCGGTGGTTGCGGCCTACCTGCCGGGCCTGCTCGGCGCCGGCCGGCGCACGCCCTCGGGGCAGGGCTGGCAGTTGCAGCTCGCGCTGGAGGTCCTGCAACACCTTCACGGCGCGCGGGCCTCCGCGCGGCGGGGCATGAGCGTCGACGAACTCGTCGCCGCGACCGACGTCAACGCCCTGCAACTCGAGCCCGTGCTCGAGACGCTGGTGCAGCTGGACTGGGTCGGTCGCCTGAACGAAGTGGACGACGACGTGGCCACGCGCTACGTGCTGCTCGCCGACGAGCAGTCGACGGCCCTCGAGCCCCTTCTGCGGCACCTGCTGCTGCCCCGCACCGAGGCCACCGCGGGCCTGTGGGACAAGGGCGGCTGGTCGCGCCTCTATCTCAAGGACGTGGTCTAGAAGACCCGCGTCCCCTCGCGCCCTCGGCCCCGGAAGATGACCTTCCGGCTGGCTGCCTGCCCTCGATCTTCGCAACCTCGCAACCGGCGTGGCGATCCAGCCGCGCCGGACATCGAGGAGAACCAAGAGTGTTTTTGCGAACCGTTGCCGCACTGATGCTGGCACTCGCCGGGCCATCCGCCCATCCCCAGATCGAAAGATTCGGAGCCGACAAATTGAAAGATGCGATCAGGAAGCAGCTGCCCTCGGGGCAGACAACCGCACCTCCGCAGCATGGGCAGACCACGGCGCCCGTGCTGGAAGCCACGCCTCCCACGAGCCAGCAGGCCGCCGCCGCTGCGGCCGCCGCGCCCGACATCGAGCAGTGGTCGACGCAGCTGCCGCCCACGAGCGCGCAGTCGCCGTATGCCGTGCTGGCCGGCATGCGCTTCGAAGCCTTCTCGAACCCGTGTCCCGACGGCAAGGGACGCTGCTGGGTGCCGATCGCCCAGCTTCCGGTGTCCGGCCGTTTCCCGGACGGCCAGGAGATCCACGTCTCCTACAAGGCCGGCGGAAAACCCTGGTTCGTCGAGCGCTTCCGCAACACCGACGCCACCGCGCTGCTCAGGAATCGCTCCACCGCATGGCTGCTGTATCGATTGCGGTCCGGCCGCAACCAGGAACACCTGGCCCGGCATACCGGCCGCATCGAATTCGAGGTCACCATCCGGGATCCACTTGCCGGGTCGACCCGCAAGCTGGCCGCGGGGCACTTCAACGTGGGGACCGCGCCCACCGGCGGCAGCGACGTCGACTACTTCGTGAATTACGACTGGGCGACGGAGGTGATGACCGTCGACTTCATGGGCAACGGCAATCCCAGCCTGGACTACCCCGGCGTCACCCTCCATGCGGTTTTCCTGCAGCCGGTGGAGCGCGAGGAGCAGATGTCGCTGCACCTGTTCCACGCGGGCAAGGAGATCGCCTCCACCTCGCGTTGGGGGCACGCGTTTCGCACGAGCGCCCGTTCCCCGAAGACGAGGCAAGGTTACGGGGTCGTGGAAGCGGCATTCGCATTGCCGAACGTGGTGGCCTACGACCGGCGTGCGCAGAAGGACGCGGGCTTCTTCGTCGTCAGCGAGAACCCCGGCGAGTACACGATCAAGATCCTGCGCAACGGGGAGCTTGCGCGCGAAGCGATGTTCACCATCACGCCTGACGGCAGGATCGACCGGTCCCTGAACATCGCGGCCAACCTGCACCACGGCTACACCGTCGTGCGCGCGAAAGTGCTCGGCACCCAGGACGGCGCGCGCGCCAACTTCAAGGCCGACGGGTTGTGGGGCAACGCCCCGGCGCTGAAATGAACGAGCGGGCGCTGCCTAGAACGGGATCTTCCCGGTCCAGATGTCCTTGTACATCACCCAGTCGCCCATGAAGCTGTAGAGCGGGCGCTTGAAGCTGGCCGGCTTGTTCTTCTCGAAGCCGAAGTGCCCGATCCACGCGAAACCGTAGCCGGCCACGAGCCCCGCCAGCAGCCACAGCCAGTTGCCGGTGGCCAACAGCATCGCCAGGCACAACAGCGCCAGGGTCGATCCGACGAAGTGCAGCCGTCGGCAGGTGCGGTTGGCGTGCTCGCTCAGGTAGAACGGATAGAACTCGGCGAACGAGTTCAGTGCGCGCGGGTCGACGGCGCTTCCGGTGGTCGTGGTCGTTCCCATGGCTTGTCTCCTGTCTGCTGTGGCGGGCAGTTTAGGCGACCGCGAATGGCGCGTGCAGGAACCCGCGGAACCGCGCGCGCCCGCCGCGCACCGGCGGCGCGGTGAGCCGGTAGCCGGGGAAGCGCGCGAGGAACCGACCGATCGCCACGCGGCCTTCCAGGCGCGCGAGGCTCAGGCCCGCGCACTGGTGGATGCCGAAGCCGAAGGCCAGGTGCCGGTTGTTCGCGCGGGAGAGCTGAAGCTCGTCGGGCCGCTCGAACTGCGCCGGGTCGCGGTTGGCCGCGCCGATGCACAGCGTCACCAGCGCGCCTTCCTCCAGCCGCACGCCGCCGACCTCGACCGTCTTCAGCGCACGCCGGTTGCCGAGCTGGTTGGACGATTCGAAGCGGAGGAACTCGTCCACGGCCGCCGTCATGACCGGTTCCAGCGCATCCCAGTCGGGGCTCCCGCCGATCGCGCGCAGCAGTTGTTCCTTCTGTGCGGGCCACTCCTGCAGCGCGACGAGCGCGTTGCCGATCAGGTTGGTGGTGGTCTCGTGCCCCGCGTTCAGGATGAAGATGCAGTTCTGCAGCAGCTCATGCTCGCTTAGCTGCTCGCCGCCTTGCTCGCCCTGGATCAGCCGCGTGAGCACGTCGTGCTCCGGGTCGCCGGGATGCTTGCGGCGGTCGGCCACCAGCACGCGCAGGTACTCCAGGAACTCGCTCACGCTGCGATTGCCCAAGGCCTCCTGCTCGGGCGTGAGCTTCGGTTCCAGAGCGCCGAGGATGGTGAGCGACCAGCCCCGCAGCGGCCCCCGATCCTCGTGTGGCACGCCCAAGAGATTGCCGATGATCTCCACCGGGATCGCCGCGGCGAAGTCCTCGATGAGGTCACCGCCCTGTTTCGCCTCGATGCCGTCGAGCAACCCATCCACCAGCTTCACCAGCCCCGGCTCCATCTCCGCGATGGCGCGCCGGGTGAGGGCGCCCATGATCAGCTTGCGAACGCGGGTGTGCAGCGGCGGGTCGTTGAACACCAGGCTGGTCGTGTGGTGCGCGAGCAGCGGCGAGCCCGCGCCGTACTTGGGCGTGAACTCCACCTTCTTGTCCGAGCTGAAGGCGTGCGCGTCCCGGTACACCGCCACCAGGTCGGCGTAGCGGGTGATGAACCACGAGCCGTCGGGCATGCGCCGCACTGGTTCGTGTTCGCGCAGGGCGGAGTAGACCGGGAACGGATTGGCGTAGAAGTCCGCGGGCAGCGCACGAAGGTCGAACGATCCGGCGATCTCCCGCGCGCGCTCGGGGCTCATCGGCGGCGTGATGTCGAGCGGTGTCATCGATCGGAAATGGCTTGCAGCCGCTCGTCGGCCAGGCCGACAAGCAGGGCGCGGCCGTCGGGCATCACGCGGAATTCGCCGAAGCGCGCGCTCTGCCAGCGCTGCGCATCGCCCTCGCGGAAGAACCAGGCATCGGTCACGATCATCCAGCGGCCGCCCTTGGGCGTGAGCTCGATGCGGAACTCGCCGGGGGCGAGCGGCGCGTCGTCGGTCACGACCCGAAGCAGCTGCGCCACGCCGCGCGCATCCAGCTTCGCGATCACGTGCGGCCGTTGCAGCGTGACAGGCGACTCCTGCTCGCGTCCGGCGCCGGGCAGCGCCCAGTTCAGCCGCATGAAGTCGCCCTGCATCAGCGATCGCGGGTCGACCGGCGCAAGCTGCACGTAGACCTTTCGGCCGTGGGCGATCAGGTCTTCCTTCTGCCAGATCGAAAAGTTGGCCAGGGCCAGCGTGGCGGCGGCTGCGGTGATCGCGAGCACGGCGGATGTGCGCGACGGCGCTCCTGCGGCGCCGCTCGTCTTCGTCCGGGGGCTGGATGCGCGCCATCCCAGCGCCGCCAGCAGCGCCCCGGCGGCGGCGAGCACGACTGCCTTGTGCGCAAGCGGCCACTGGAGCTGGTAGTAGAAGCTTCCGACGATCCATGCGGCCGCGAGGCCCGCAGCGGCCGCCAGTCGAAGTCGACCGGTCGTCGCAGTGAGCGACAGCGCGAGCAGCACGCCGCCCAGCGCGGGCAGGAACGCGCTGAGAGCGACCAGCACCAGCGCGACCCCCGCCAGGCGCACCGTACGCAACTCCGGCCAGCGTCGCGCGGCCCACAAAGCGCCGGCCGCTGCGAGCACGACCGACGCGGCCCGCAAGACCGGCCAGCCCGCACCGCCCCGGCGGCCCGGAGCCACTTCACTCGCCAGTTCGCCCCAGAACCCCAGGCTGCCACCGACCAGGAACGTCATGCCCGACCATGCGGCCAGCCCGGCCAGCACCGCGAGCAGCCAGCCCGCGCCGGTGGTCTCCACCAGCGCCGCGACGTCCGCATCCGCTCGCCCCGAGCGCTGCCACATCAAAGCCGCGGCCCAGGCGAGCAGGGCGGCCATCAGGCCCAGCCCGATCGGCAGCATGGGCGGGCCGGCGCGCCAGAGTTGTTTGTCTTGCAGCAGCGCAACGAACAATCCCGCCGCGAGCGCACCGAGCAGCAGGCGCAACCAGGCCTTGGGCAGGCCGCGGGCCAGCGCGAGGCAAACGCCCATCAGCACGAGCGAAGCCGCCGTGTCCGGCAGGTCGCGATAGAGTCCCATCGCGAGCGAGCCACCGCCCACCAGCAGCACCGGAAACGCCAGCTGCTCGATGAAGATCGGCAGCCGCTCCGAGCGGAGCATCGCGACGGCGGCCGCGAGGCTGCCGATGCCCACGACATAGGCGCCGGGGCCCTTCGTCATCAGCGACCCGAGCAGCGCGGCGAAGAACCCCAGCAGCGGAATCGCCGCGAGCCAGGCGCCCAACGCGGTCAGCAGCACCACGGGCCAGGGCCGGCTCTCGATCGGCGCCACCGCCGCTTCGCGCGGCAACAGCCCCCGATCCACGCCCGCGCGCAGCGCACGCACCAGTGCCTCGTTCATGGCGCGTCCTCCGCGAGCGTCGCCGGACCATGTGAGCGAGCCAGCCGCAGGATGAACTGCACCGACACCGCGAGCACGCCGGCGGCCACCAGGCCCACCAGCAGCATCCGGCCGAACGGATCGGAGCCGGCGCCCTCGAACAGCAGCCGCGACAGCCCGGCCACCAGCAAGGTGTCCAGCGCCAGCGCGACGGCGCTCAGCGCGAACACGTCGAACATCCTGCGCTGCGCCAGCACGACGCCGGCGGCCGCGAGCAAGCCAAGGCCCAGCCAGAAGTGCGCCGCGATCGGTGAGCGGAACAAGGCGGCGAGCGCGCCTGCGCCGACGGCGACCACCGCCAGCGTCACGGCGGTGCGAAAGGCCCAGGGACCGGCGCCCGTCCATCGAGAGGCCGGCGCGCACAAGGCCGCCGCGAGCAGTCCGGCTGCGATCCACGCGATGCCGAACGTGCCCACGTCCTGCGGTGTCACGCGCCAGCGATGGCCGGTGTGCGCAAAGGTCCACAGCGCGATCGCCGTCATGGCTACCAGCGCCCACGGCGCCCAGAGCACGTCGCTGCGCACCGCGAAACAGAGCGGCAGCGAGAGGACGGCCCAGAGCGCGAACAGCTGCCACGCATCGGCACCCGTCTGGTAGGTCTGGCCGAAGTAGGCGAACAGGCCACCGATGCCGAGCAGGGCGGCCAGCGCGGCGGGCGCACGCACGGCGGGCTGCAGCGCCGCGGCGAGGCAGGCCACCAGCACCACCGACTGCAGCAGGGCGAACCGCCCCATGCGGCCCAGCGTGTCCCAGTTGGCGGCCAGCCACAGGATCAGGCCCAAGCCGACCAGCGCGGCGGCGAGCACTGCGATGCCGCGCCACAGGCCGCGCTGCAAACTGGCCGGCGGCTGCTCGAGCCCCGCTTCCCGCACCAGCACCGCAACACCTTCCCGTGGCACGCCGTGACGGCGCGCAAGTTCGTACAGCGCGAGGCGCGTGTTCATGTCTGGAGGAACTCCATCAGGGCGGCGAGCACCGCGTCGGGCGCCTCGGACATCATCTGGTGACCGGCGCCGACGATCACCGTGCGGCCGGCGGTCGCCTTGGCCTGCAGCGACTGCGCCGCCCGTGGCGGCGTCATCGCATCGTCGCGGCCCAGCACGAAGAGCACCGGGCAACGCACCTTCTCCATCGCCGCTTCGCCGCCGCCGTAGCTGTCGCAGGCCACGAAACCGCGGTGGAACACGTTCACGCGAGGATTGCCGGCCAGCACCCGCCTCATCAGCGCGCGCGAGCCGCCATACAGCCAGGTGCCCGGCCCGAGCGTCGAGGGCGGCGGCGCCAGCATGGAGTGCGAGAACACGTTGACCATGTCGATGGCCTTCATCGGCGCGTTCAGCGAGTTCTCCAGCAGGGCGGGCGACACCTTCATCGGTGCTGCCGTTCCGCACAGCGCGAGGTGGCTGACACGTCCGGGTGCGCGCGCCGCCGCTTCCAGCGCGATCAGCGAGCCGAAGCTGTGGCCCACGAGCGCCGCCCGTTCCACCTTGGCGGCGTCCAGCAGTTCGATCGTGAACTGCGCGGCGTCCTCGACCGACGCCGGCGGCTCCCCGCCGCTCCTGCAGTGCCCCGGCAGGTCCGGCGCGAGCACGTTCCAGCCGTGGTGCGCGAAGTAGCGGGTCTGCAGCCCCCAGACGCTGTGGTCGTTGAGCACGCCGTGCAGGAAGACCACGGTCGGCCGGGAGGGATCGAACGGCTTGCCGCCGGTGTAGCAGTAGGTGGAGTGGCCTCGGACGGTGAGTTCCATCAGGCGGCCTTTTCCGCTGCCTTCAGCGCGCGCTTGAGGTCGTCGATCAGGTCGGCGGGGTCTTCCAGCCCGATCGACAGACGGATCGTGCCCTGCGTAATGCCCGCACCGGTCAGCGCTTCGTCCGTCATGCGGAAGTGCGTCGTGCTGGCCGGATGGATCACCAGCGAGCGGCAATCGCCGACGTTGGCCAGGTGGCTGAACACCTTCAGCGTCTCGATGAACTTGCGGCCCTGCGCGCGGTTGCCGCGCATGTCGAAGCTGAAGACAGCCCCTGCGCCGCGCGGCAGCAGCTTCTTCGCCAGCGCATGGCTGGGATGCGTCTCCAGCAGCGGATGGCCCACGCGCTCGACGAAAGGGTGCGCCGCGAGGAACTCCACCACTTTCTCCGTGTTGCGCATGTGGCGCTCCATGCGCAGCGGCAGCGTCTCGATGCCCTGCAGGATCAGCCACGCCGTGTGCGGGCTCATGCTGGCGCCGAAATCGCGCAGCCCTTCCCGGCGCGCGCGCAGCAGGAAGGCCCCGACGGTGGATTCCTCGCTGAACACCATGCCATGGAAGCCCTCGTACGGCGCGGTCAGCTCGGCGAACTTGCCCGAGCGCTCCCAGTCGAAGCTGCCGCCGTCGACCACGAGGCCGCCGATCACGGTGCCGTGGCCCGAGAGGAACTTGGTAGCGGAGTGGTAGATCAGGTCGGCGCCGAGCGTGAACGGCTGCATGAGCCAGGGCGTCGTGAAGGTGGAGTCGACCAGCAGCGGCACGCCGGCGTCGTGCGCGATCGCGGCTACCGTCGGGATATCCAGCACGTCGAGACCGGGGTTGCCGACCGTCTCACCGAAGAGCATCCGGGTGTTGGGCCGGATCGCCGCGCGCCAGCCGTCGATGTCGCCCGGCCGCACGAAGGTGGTCTCGATGCCGAAGCGGCGCAGCGTGTAATGCAGCAGGTTCTGCGACCCGCCGTACAGCGCCGTGCTGGCGACGATGTGCGAGCCCGAGCCCATCAGTGTGGCGATGCACAGGTGCAGGGCCGCCTGGCCGCTGGCGGTGGCGATCGCCCCGATGCCGCCTTCGAGGGCCGAGATGCGCTGTTCCAGCACCGCATTGGTCGGGTTGCTGATCCGGGAGTAGACGTGGCCGGAGCGCTCGAGGTTGAACAGGGCCGCCGCGTGGTCGCTGGATTCGAAGACGAACGAGGTGGTCAGGTGGATGGGCACGGCGCGGGCGCCGGTCGCGGGGTCGGGCGCTGCGCCGGCATGCAGCGCCAGCGTGTCGAAGCCGGGGTCGGAATAGCCGGGCATGGGGTCTCCTCGCGTCCCTTGTCTCGTTGTCCGTTGCCCGGGATTGTGGGCTATATTCATCCGGACCTACCACCCGGAGACGGGGCAGAGGAGACAGCCATATGAAAGTCAGCGACATCCTGCGCGTCAAGGGCAACACGCTCTACACCGTCTCCCCGGACGAGCCGTTGTCCAAGGCGATCGAGGTGATGGCCGAGAAGGACATCGGTTCGCTGGTCGTGATGGACCATGGCGAGCTGGTGGGCATGCTCACCTTCCGCGAAATGATCCAGTGCATCGTCGCGAACGGCGGCGCCGTGGGCAGCAGCGCCGTGCGCACGGCGATGGACGACCACCCGCTCACCTGCACCTCCGAGACCGAGCTGGACGAAGTGCGCCGCATGATGCTGGACCGGCACGCGCGCTACATGCCGGTGATGGACAAGCGCATGCTGATGGGCGTCATCAGCCTCTACGACGTCGCCAAGGCCGTGGTGGACAGCCAGAATTTCGAGAACCGCATGCTCAAGGCCTACATCCGGGACTGGCCGAGCAGCGAAGACAGCCAGCCCACGGCGCAGCTGTAGTTCAGCGCCCGGCCCTTCGACAGGGCTCAGCGCGCACGCGCAGGCGGTGATAATCCCCGCCCATGAGCGGCAACACCTTCGGCAGCCTCTTCGCGGTCACCAATTTCGGTGAATCGCACGGGCCCGCGATCGGCTGCGTGATCGACGGCTGCCCGCCGGGGATGGAACTGTCGGAGACGGATATCCAGCCCGACCTGGACCGCCGCCGGCCCGGCACCAGCCGCCACGTCACCCAGCGCAAGGAAGAGGACAAGGTCGAGATCCTCTCCGGCGTCTACGAGGGCAAGACCACCGGGACGCCGATCTGCCTGCTCATCCGCAACACCGACCAGCGCAGCAAGGACTACGGCGACATCGCCGCAACCTTCCGGCCGGGCCACGCCGACTACACCTACCTGCAGAAGTACGGCCTGCGCGATCCGCGCGGCGGCGGACGCTCATCCGCGCGACTGACGGCGCCCATGGTCGCGGCCGGGGCCGTCGCCAGGAAATGGCTGGGGCGCCAGCACGGCATCGTGTTCCGCGGCTGCATGCAGCAGCTCGGCGAGATCGAGATCGGCTTCGAGTCCTGGGACCACGTGCCCCGCAACCCGTTCTTCGCGCCGATCGCCGACGTGTCGCGCCTGGAGGACTACATGGACGCCCTGCGCAAGTCGGGCGACTCCTGCGGCGCGCGCATCCGCGTCACCGCCTCCAACATGCCCACCGGCCTGGGCGAGCCGCTGTTCGACAAGCTCGACGCCGACATCGCCTGGGCGATGATGGGCATCAACGCGGTCAAGGGCGTGGAGATCGGCGCCGGCTTCGCCAGCGTCACCCAGCGCGGCACCACCCACGGCGACTCACTCACGCCGCAGGGCTTCGCCACCAACAACGCGGGCGGCGTGCTGGGCGGCATCAGCACCGGCCAGGACCTGGAAGTGTTCATCGCGGTCAAGCCCACCAGTTCCATCATCAGCCCGCGCGAAACCATCGACGTGAACGGCCAGCCGACCCAGGTGATCACCAAGGGCCGCCACGATCCCTGCGTGGGGATCCGCGCGACGCCGATCGCCGAGGCCATGCTCGCGCTGGTGGTCATGGACCACGTCCTGCGCCACCGCGCGCAGAACGCCGAAGTGCAATCGCCGCTGCCGGCCATCGCGGCTTCATTCCTCTGAGCGCCGCGGCTTCACACGAGGCGCCGGGCCGGCGCCAGCTGGTGCCGTTCGCGGCGCTGTCGGCGACCTATTTCGCCCACATCGGCTTCTTCAATCCCTACCTGCCGCTCTGGCTCAAGGAACTCGGGCTGCCGCTCGTGGTGATCAGCCTGCTGACGTCGGTGCAGTCGTTCACGCGCGTGTTCGCGCCGTATGCGTGGGGCGCGCTGTCGGACCACACCGGCGAGCGCGTGCGGCTGCTGCGCTTTTCCGCGGCGGTGGCACTTGCTTCGTCGGCCGGCCTGTGGGTCGACGGTGGCGCGTGGTGGATCGGCCTGGTGCTGCTGGTGCTGTTCACGCACACCAGCTCCATGATGTCGCTCACCGAAGCGGCGATGGCCCACCTGGTCGCCGGTGACTGGGGGCGCTACGGCCGCGTGCGGCTGTGGGGTTCGGTCGGCTTCATGGTCACGGTGTTCTCGGCCGGCGCGTGGTTCGAGCGCTTCGGCATGGGCCATTTCCCGGGCTGGGCCGCCGTCACCCTGGCGGGCGTGCTGGCCTGCACCCTGTGGCTGCCCGACGTGCGCGAGAAGTCGGTGCATGCGCATCCGCGCGGCGAACCGGTCGCGCCGGTGCTGCGCAAGCCGGTCGTGCGCTGGTTCTTCGCCTCGCTGCTGTTCCACGTGATGGCGCATTTCGCCATCTACGGCTTCCTGTCGCTCTACCTCGACGCGCGCGGCTACGGCAAGGGGATGATCGGCGCGCTGTGGGCGGTTTCCGTGCTGGTGGAGATCCTCTGGTTCTTCTCCCAGGGCCGGCTGCTTCGGGGACTGCCGATGACGCGCTGGCTGTGGGTCTGCGGCGCGGCCGCGGTGGTGCGCATGGCGCTGACCGGCGCCGCCGCCGACTGGCTGCTGGCGCTCTTCATCGCGCAGGTCCTGCATGCGCTCACCTTCGCCACCCACCACACGGCCTGCATCGCGCTGGTCACGGAGCATTTCCCCGGCCGGCTGCGCGGACGCGGGCAGGCGCTGTTCACCGTCATCGGCTATGGCCTGGGCGGCGTCACCGGCGTCGTGGCCGGCGGCGCGCTCGCTTCCCGGTTCGGATTCGAGGCGATGTACGGCGCCGCCACCGCCCTTGCCCTGGCCGGCACGCTGTGCGCGTTGCGCACCGACCGGCTGGCCAGGGCCGACGCTCGCCAGGCCGACACGCTCGGCACCGCCGGCCAGCACGGCTGAGCGCGCAAGAGCGGCTCATCCGCATGCGACGGCGCGTCTGCGACGATGTGCGCGGGATTGGCATCGGCTTCCAAGGGTCCCGGGTTGCATCGGACCCCACGGCCGAGCAATTCCCGTTACCCTTTCAAGACCCTTGCTGCCGCCATGTCCGCCCGATCCACGCCGACCCACCCCGCGCCGCGCGCCGGCGGGGATGAGGCGAGCGCCGGTGCTGAAGGCGACCTGGCGCGCCTGGCGGAGACGCTGCGTCAAAGCGAGGAGCGGCTGCAGCTCGCACTCGACGCGGGCGGCATGGGCGTCTGGCAGATCGACCTGCCCACCGGCCACGCCACCTGGTGGCCCGGCATGGACCGGCTGCACGGCATGCCCGAAGGTTCGGAGCCGCCGCACGGCACCGCGTACCTGGAGCTGATCGACCCGCGCGACCGCGAGCGCTTCAGCGAAACCTTCCGCGAAGCGGTGGAGCGCACCGGCTGGCACCGCGTGGAGTACCGCGTCGTGCGGCCCGACGGAAGCATCCGCTGGCTCGAGTCGCGCGGGCGCGTGCGCCGCGACGCCTCCGGCCAGGCCACGTCGATCGCGGGCGTCTCGCTTGACGTCACCCGCCGCAAGCACACCGAGCAGGACCTGAAGTTCCTGGCCGAAGCCAGCGCGGAGCTGGCCGGCGTCAACGACTCCCAGAGCACGCTGGACCGCATCGCCCAGCTGGCCGTGCCGCGTTTCGCCGACTGGTGCGCGATCGACCTGCTGCAGGACGGCAACCTGCAGCGCGTCGCCGGCGCGCACGTCGATTCCGAGAAGGTGAAGCTCCTGCACGAGCTGCACCACCGCTACCCGCCGGAGCCGGACAGCCCGCAGGGCACGTGGGCGGTGGCGCGCAGCGGCCAGGGCGTGCTGGTGCCGGAGATCACCGAGGAGGTGCTTCAGGACGGCGTGAAGGATCCGGAGCTGCTCGCCATCCTGCGCACCTTGGGCCTGTACTCGTACATCGGGGCGCCGCTCAACGCGCGCGGCCGCACCATGGGCGTGATCACCTTCATCACCACGGAATCGCGGCGCCGCTACGGCCCGGAGGACCTGGCGCTGGCCGAGGACCTGGCCCGGCGCGCGGCCGTGGCGATCGACCACGCACAGCTGCTGGAGGCGCTGCGCGAGTCCGACAAGGCCAAGGACGTCTTCCTCGCCACGCTGGCGCACGAACTGCGCAACCCGCTGGCGCCGATCTGGAACGGCCTCTCGATCATCAAGATGGCCGCGGGCGACCCGCAGCGCATCGAGCAGGTGGGCGGCATCATCGAGCGCCAGGTGGGCCAGCTCTCGCGTCTCGTCGACGACCTGCTGGACGTCTCGCGCATCAGCACCGGCAAGATCGAGCTGAAGAAGGAGCCGACCAACCTGGTCCACGTGATCGGGTCGGCGGTGGAGATCAGCCGGCCGCACATCGAGGCGGCGCACCACAAGCTCTCGATCGCCTTCCCCGACGAATCGACCGACCTGGTCGCCGACGCGGCGCGGCTGGCGCAGGTCTTCTCCAACCTGCTGAACAACGCGGCCAAGTACACGCGCCGGGGCGGCCGCATCGACGTGCTGGTGGAGACGCTGGAATCCGAGCTGGTGGTGCGCGTGCGGGACAACGGCACCGGCATCGCGCCCGAGATGCTGGGCAAGGTGTTCGGCCTGTTCACCCAGGTGCCGCATCCCGGCGAGGGCCGGCAGGGCGGGCTGGGCATCGGCCTGTCGCTGGTGGAAGGCCTGGTGCGGCTGCATGGCGGCAGCGTGGAGGCGCACAGCGCGGGCCTGGACCAGGGCAGCGAGTTCGTGGTGCGGCTGCCGCGGCAACGGCGCGAGGCGCTCGCGGCCGGCAACGGCCCGCCGCGCGCCGCGACGGAAGCCGCCACGCCCGCGCCGCACACCCGCCGGCTGCTGGTGGTGGACGACAACGAGGACGCCGCCTCCACGGTCGCCGAGCTGCTGCGGATGTCCGGCAACGAAGTCGTGGTGGTCCACGATGGCCGCTCGGCCGTGGCGCAGGCCGCCGAGTTCCGGCCGGACGTGGTGCTGCTGGACATCGGCCTGCCGGACATCAGCGGCTACGAGGTGGCGCGCCGCATCCGCAAGCTCGAGGGAGTGCGCCAGCCGATCCTGATCGCGCTCACCGGCTGGGGCCAGCAGCAGGACAAGGAGGCGGCGCGCACCGCCGGCTTCGACCACCACTGGACCAAGCCCGTCGATCCGGCGCGCCTGCAGGAACTTTCCACGCGCTGAGGCGGTCGGCCAGGGCATGTTCCAGTCCTTGCGTGATGTCTTCGCCGCCCTGCGGGGTGATCCGGCCGCGGTTGACGCGTCGGCCAGCCCCGCGGCCCTGCGCCTCGCCTGCGCCGTGCTGCTCGTCGAGGTCATGCGGGCTGACCCGGAGATCACCGCGGCCGAGCGCCAGGTGGTGCTGGACGCGCTGCGCAGGCGCTTCCCGCTCGGCGAGGAGGAACTGCACGAGCTGGTCGCCCTGGCCGACCAGGCCTCGCGCAGCGCGTCCGATTTCCACCAGTTCACCTCGCAGCTGAACGCGGAGCTGGACCAGCCCGCCAAGGCGGCGGTGGTCGAGACCATGTGGCAGGTGGCCTATGCCGACGGCGCGATCGACGCGCACGAGAACCACGTGATCTCTCGCATCGCCGGGCTGCTGCACGTGACGCACGGCGAGTACATCGCGGCCAAGCTGCGGGCCAAGCAGGCCGCCGGTTTGTAGGCCTGCTCCCACGCGGGCGGACCGCGAACTTCTACAGAGGCCATGCCGTTGCGCTGGCCATAGTGGCGGTTTGCACAGGAGGCTCCTCCATGGACGAAAAACCCGGCGCGAAGGACGCCGCCCGCGGCGCGAACGAAGCCGCCGCCGAGAAGCAGCGCGAGATCCAGCGCGAACAGGATCGCAAGGACGAAGCCAAGGCCAAGGCGAAGGAAGGCGGGCAGGGCAAGCAGGAACAGCAGCCCAAGTCGCCCCAGACCGGCCGACCGCAGCCGGAGGAATTGCCGGCCCAGCACATGGAAAAGCCGGGGCTGGAAGCCGAGATGAAGCTCAAGCCCCGCTTCGAGGCGCCCGATTACAAGGGCAGCGGCAAGCTCGAGGGCATGGCCGCACTGGTCACCGGCGGCGATTCGGGCATCGGCCGCGCTGTCGCGGTGCTGTACGCGCGCGAAGGAGCCGACGTCGCGATCGTGTACCTCAGTTCGCACGAGGACGCCGAGGAGACCAGGCGCTGGGTCGAGAAGGAAGGGCGCCGCTGCCTGCTGATCCCCGGCGACGTGAAGGACTCGGCGTTCTGCAAGCAGGCGGTGGAGAAGACGGTGGCGGAGTTCAAGCGGCTTGACATCCTGGTCAACAACGCCGCCTTCCAGGAGCATGCGGACTCGCTGGAGGACATCACCGACGAGCGCCTCGAAGAAACGATGAAGACCAACATCTTCGGCTACTTCTACATGGCGCGCGCGGCGCTGCCGCACCTGAAACCGGGCTCGTCGATCATCAACAGCGGCTCGGTGGTGGGCCTGCGCGGCAGCGGGCAGTTGCTCGATTACTCGGCCACCAAGGGCGCGATCCATGCCTTCACCATGTCGCTGGCCTCCAGCGTGCTCGAGAAGGGCATCCGCGTGAACTGCGTGGCGCCGGGGCCGGTGTGGACGCCGCTGAACCCGGCCGACCAGACGGCCGAGAAGGTGGCGCAGTTCGGCAAGTCCAGCGACATGAAGCGGCCCGCCCAGCCCGAGGAGCTGTCGCCTGCCTACGTGTTCCTGGCCTCGCCCGCCTGCGCGAGCTACATCACCGGGATCGTGCTGCCGGTCACGGGCAGCGTGGGCGCGACCTGAAGCCGTTCACGCCGGCGGCTCGGCGCGTTCGTTGACCGTCACCCAGAAGTCGTACGCCTTGCGCATGCGGCGGCGCAATTCGTCGTAGTCGGTGGCCTTGCCGACGTAGCCGTTGGCGCCGGCGGCGTAGCAGGCGGCGATGTCGCCCTTCTCGGTGGAGGACGAGTGCATCAGCACCGGCAGCGCCGCGGTGCGCGCGTCGGCGCGGATGGCGCGCAGCACCTCCAGGCCGTGCATGCGCACCAGCTTCATGTCCAGCACCACCATGCGCGGCTGGTGCGCGGTGTCGCGGCCCGCGTGGCGCCCGCGCGCGAAGAGGAAATCCAACGCTTCCAGGCCGTCGGCGGCCGTGGCGATCTGCTCCTGGTGGCAGCACTCGGCCAGCGCCATGACGGTGAGTTCGAGGTGGTCCGGGTTGTCGTCGACCACCAGCACGGCGGGCCCCTTCACCGCGGGCTCCTGTCGCCCGCGAGCGCGATGCACCACTCCAGCAGCGCCTCGGTCTGCATGGACTTGTCGAAAACGCCATCGCTGCCCAGGGCCAGGCACTGCTCCCGCACGTGCTGGTTGGCCGTGGCGGTGAGCACCAGCACCTTGCGCGCCGGGTCGCGCCCGCTCATGGCCCGCAGCACTTCCAGGCCGCTGCCGCCTTCCTCCAGCAGCAGGTCGACGATGGCCAGGTCCCACTCATTGGCCGGGTCGGTGAGCCAGGCGATGGCGTCGGCCACCCGGCCGGCGTGTCCCAGGCTGCGGATGCCGGCCAGCTCCGCCAGCGCCTCGTCCAGGCTGCGGCGGATGGCCGGGTTGTCTTCGACGATGAAGGCGTTCAGGGGCAAGCCGCGGGCTCCTGGCGCGCCGCCGGTGCGCGCTTGCCGGGCATGATGGCAGGCCCGGACAGGGCTCGCCATCCGGCTTCACCCGGAGCCGCGTGTCAGCCGACGCGTACTTCGATGCGGCGCGGCTTGGCCTCTTCGGCCTTGGGAATGGTCAGGCGCAGCACCCCGTCCTTGAGCTGGGCCTCGATGCGCGAGGCGTCCAGCTCGCGGCTCAGGGTGAACTCGCGCCGGTACGCGGGCACCTGGGCCTCGCCGTAGACCATGTCCATGTCCTTCGGGCCCGCCACTTCGGCCGTGCCCTCGATCAGCAGGCTGTCGCCGTCCACGCGCACGCCGAGGCGATCCCGGCTGACGCCGGGCAGGTCGGCCAGCACGGTGATGCCGGATTCGTCCTCGAACACGTCCACCGGCGGCACGACGTGGGGCGCCGGCGCGGCGGACTGGTTGGCGGGAGTGCGGTTGCCGGTGGTCTGAACCTGGTTGCTCATGACGCTCTCCTTGTCGTTCACTGCACGTCGATGCGGCGCGGCCGGGACGACTCGCGCTTGGCCACGGTGATGCGCAGGATGCCGTCGCGGTACTTCGCCTCGATGCGCGCCGGGTCGGCGTCCTCGGGCAGGCTGACCACGCGGCGGAAGCTGCCGGTGAAGCGCTCCTGCGCGTAGACGCTGACGCCCTCACGGCCCTCGGGCAGTTCGCTCTTGCGCTCGCCCGCGACGATCAGCAGGCCGCGGTCGGCCGTGACCTGCAGCGAGCTGGGATCGAGGCCCGGGGCGAGGGCCATGATCTCCACCGCTTCGGCCGTGGCGCCGACATTGATGACCGGGAACGCCGAACCGGCCAGCGCCCGGATGCTGGACCGCTCGAACGGACGGAAGACCTGATCGAGGACGCTCTGCAACCGGTTGAGCTCCCCGAAGACGTCCGTGGCAGGTCGGAATGCTGGGTGCAACATCGCTGCTCTCCTTGGTGTCTCGTCAGGTGACCGCGCGGCTGCGGGGCCGCGCGTACCCGAATTAGGAGCGGGGAGCGGGGATTTCAAGAGGGATGTCTTTTCCCTCCCCCTCCGGGGGAGGGCAGGGTGGGGGCACGCGGGGGGCTCAAAAAAGCACGGCGCCCGCTTGAGCGCCGTGCGTGCCCCCCCCCCCCCCCCCCCCCCGCGGGGGGGGGGGGGCGGGGCGGGGGGGGGGGGGGGGGGGGGGGGGGGGGGGGACGCGGGGGGCTCAAAAAAGCACGGCGCCCGCTTGAGCGCCGTGCGTGCCCCCACCCCAGCCCTCCCCCGGAGGGGGAGGGAGCAAGACAGGCTTACTCGTACGCCGACATCGGCACGCAGGCGCAGAACAGGTTCCTGTCCCCGTACACGTTGTCCACCCGCCCGACCGGCGGCCAGTACTTGGCGTGCCGCCGCTCGTCCAGCACCGCCGCACCGGCCTCGCGGGGGTAGGCGTGGGTCCACTCGCCCTTCAGCAGCGATGCGGCCGTGTGCGGGGCGTTCTTCAGCGGGTTGTCGTCCTGCGGCCACTCGCCGCGCTCGATGCGGCGGATCTCCTCGCGGATGGCGACCATGGCGCCGATGAAACGGTCGAGCTCATCCAGCGTCTCGCTCTCCGTCGGCTCGACCATGAGCGTGCCGGCGACCGGAAAGCTCAGCGTGGGCGCGTGGAAGCCGTAGTCGATCAGGCGCTTGGCCACGTCCTCGGCCGTGACACCGCTGCTGTCCTTGAGCGGGCGCAGGTCCAGGATGCACTCGTGCGCCACATGGCCGTTGGCGCTGGCGTACAGCGTGGGGTAGTGGTCCTTGAGCCGCACGCTGATGTAGTTGGCCGAGAGGATGGCGACCTCGGTGGCCTGTCGCAGTCCCTCGGCGCCCATCATCCGGCAGTACATCCAGCTGATCGGCAGCACGGCCGCGTTGCCCAGCGGCGCGGCCGAGACGGCGCCGACCGGCCGCCCCTCGAGTCCGCCCGCCTCATGGCCGGGAAGGAAGGGGACGAGGTCCTCCACCACGCACACCGGCCCGACGCCCGGCCCGCCGCCGCCGTGCGGGATGCAGAAGGTCTTGTGCAGGTTCAGGTGGCTCACGTCGCCGCCGAACTCGCCCGGCGCCGCCACGCCCACCAGCGCGTTCATGTTGGCGCCGTCCACGTAGACGCGGCCGCCGTGCGCATGGACCATCTCGCACAGCTCCTTGACCTGCATCTCGAACACGCCGTGCGTGCTCGGGTAAGTGATCATGATGCAGGCCAGCTCCTTGCTGTGCTGCTCGCACTTGGCCTTGAGGTCGGCCATGTCCACGTTGCCGTTGACGTCGCAGGCGGTCACCACCACCTGCATGCCGACCATCTGCGCGCTGGCCGGATTGGTGCCGTGCGCGGAAGAGGGGATCAGGCACACGTTGCGGTGGCCCTGGCCGCGGCTCTCGTGCCAGGCCTTGATCGCCAGCAGGCCCGCGTACTCGCCTTGCGACCCCGCATTGGGCTGCAGGCTGATGCCCGCGTAGCCGGTGGCCTGGCACAGCCACTCGCGCAGTTCGCGGTCCAGTTCGGCGTAGCCCTGGAGCTGCTCGCGCGGCGCGAATGGATGGATGTGCGCGAACTCCGGCCAGGTGACGGGGATCATCTCGCTGGTCGCGTTCAGCTTCATGGTGCAGCTGCCCAGCGGGATCATGGTGCGGTCCAGCGCCAGGTCCTTGTCGGACAGGCTGCGGATGTAGCGCAGCATGCCGGTCTCGCTGTGGTGCGTGTTGAACACCGGGTGCGCAAGGAACTCGCTGGTGCGGCGCAGGCCCGTGGGGATCAGCGGCTCGACGCCCTTCTCGAAGTCGGACACCGACGGCAGCTTGCGCAGGTCGTCGCCCGCGAAGATCTTCCAGAGCAGCTCGATCTCGGCGCGGGTGGTGGTCTCGTCCAGCGAGATGCAGATGTACTCGTCCCAGGCCACGCGCACGTTCGCGCCCAGCGCCACGGCGCGGGCGGCGATCGCGCGGGCGTGGTGCTTGTCCTTGGCATGGAACGACAGCGTGTCGAACGCGCGGTCCGCGTTGCGCGGCGCGAACCCGATCTGCTCCATGCCGCGCGCCAGGATGGCGGTGTAGGCCGCCACGCGCTGCGCGATGCGCCGCAAGCCCTGCGGCCCGTGGTAGACGGCGTACATGCTGGCGACCACCGCCGGCAGCACCTGCGCCGTGCAGATGTTCGAGGTGGCCTTCTCGCGCCGGATGTGCTGCTCGCGCGTCTGCAGCGCGAGGCGGTAGGCGGGGTTGCCGTGGCTGTCGACGCTCACGCCCACCAGGCGGCCGGGCATCGAACGCTTGTACTCGTCGCGGCAGGCCAGGTAGGCGGCGTGCGGGCCGCCGGCGCCCATCGGCATGCCGAAGCGCTGCGTCGTGCCGACGACGATGTCTGCGCCGAACTCTCCCGGCGGCACCAGGAGCGCAAGCGCCAGCAGGTCGGCGGCGACGATGAATGCCGCCTGTCTGGAATGGACACGCTCCGCGTCGGCCTTCAGGTCGCCGATGCGGCCGCTGGTCGAGGGGTATTGCTCCAGCACGGCGAAGTAGTCGCCCGCGAGCAGCTCGTCCCACTCCTGCGCGGAGTTGGCCAGCTTCACTTCGATGCCCAGCGGCTTCGCGCGCGTCTGCACCACCTCAATGGTCTGCGGATGGCAGTCGCCCGCGACGATGAAAACATTCGACTTGCTCTTGACGCTTCGTTTCGCCAGCGTCATCGCCTCGGCCGCCGACGTCGCTTCGTCCAGCATCGACGCATTGGCAATCGGCATGGCCGTGAGGTCGCACACCATCGTCTGGAAGTTCACCAGTGCTTCCATGCGGCCCTGCGAGATCTCGGCCTGGTAGGGCGTGTACGCGGTGTACCAGGCGGGGTTCTCCAGGACGTTGCGCAGGATCACCGGCGGCGTCAGCGTGCCGTAGTAGCCCTGGCCGATGAAGCTCTTGAGCACCTTGTTGCGGTTGGCGATGCCGCGCAGCTCCAGCAGCGCCTGCGCCTCGGTGAGCGGCGCCGGCAGCTTCATCTCCGTGGCGCGGGCGATGGAACGCGGCACGATGCTTTCGATCAGCGAGCGGCGCGAGGCCTCGCCGATGACCGACAGCATGTGCTTCTCGTCCTGCTCGTCGATGCCGATGTGGCGCGGGATGAATTCAGCGGGGTTCTCGAGCTCGCCGAGCGGGCGGGCGGATTGCATCAGCATCTTGTTTCTCTTCAGGCGTTCTTCGAAAACTCGTTGTAGGCCGTCTCGTCCATCAGGCCGTTCGTCTCCGACACGTCGGCCAGCTTGACCTTGAAGAACCACCCCTGGCCCAGCGGGTCGCTGTTGGCCAGGGAGGGATCGGCGCGCAGGGACTCGTTCACCTCGAGCACTTCGCCGGTCACGGGCATGAAGACGTCGGCGGCGGCCTTGACCGACTCGACGACGCCGGCCACCTCGCCCTTGCCGTAGCGGCGCCCGACTTCGGGCAGGTCGACGAACACCACGTCGCCCAGCGCGTCCTGCGCGTGCACCGTGATGCCCACGACGGCGTCGCCGCCTTCGAGGCGGATCCATTCATGCTCCTGCGTGTACTTCACGGTCATGCGCTTCTCTCCTTGTTGGTTGAATCTGTGGGCCGTTCAGCCGCGGTGGTACCGCTGCGGAACGAAAGGCATGGGGCTGACTTCCATCGCCACGGGCTTGCCCCGCACGATGGCATTCAGCCGGGTGCCGGCCGCGGCCTGGTCGGCCGCGACGTAGGCCATGGCGACGGGCTTGTCGATCGTGGGGCCGAGCAGGCCGCTCGTGACCTCGCCGACCTGGCGTCCCGAAGCATCCTGCAGCCCGGTGTGCTCGCGCACCGGCACGCGCTCCAGCGCGATGAGGCCCACACGCTTGCGCGCGACGGGCACCGTGCCGTCCAGCTGGCCCAGCACCTTGTCCGCACCGGGGAAACCGCCTGCGCGGGCGCCACCGGTGCGTCGCACCTTCTGCATCGCCCAATTCAGTCCCGCCTCGACCGGCGTGGTCGTGGTGTCGATGTCGTTGCCGTACAGGCACAGTCCCGCTTCGAGCCGCAGCGAGTTGCGCGCGCCCAGGCCGATCGGCTTGACCTCGGGCTGGTCGAGCAGCGCCCGCGCGAAGGCTTCGGCCCGCTCGCCATCGATCGAGATCTCGAAGCCGTCCTCGCCGGTGTAGCCGCTGCGCGTGATGAACAGGTCGGCGCCTTGCCAGTCGAACGCGCCGCCGGTCATGAACACCAGCTTCTCCACGCCGGGCACCAGGCGCTTGAGCGCATCGACCGCCTTGGGCCCCTGCAGGGCGAGCAGGGCGCGCTCGGGCATGGGGATGACGTTGCAGCGCGAACCGATGCGCTGGGTGATGTGCGCGATGTCGCCTTCCTTGCACGCGCCGTTGACGATCACGAAAAGGTTGTCGCCGCGATTGACGAACATCAGGTCGTCGATGATCGTGCCCTCGTCGGTGAGCAGCAGGCCGTAGCGCTGCTTGCCGGGCGCCAGGCCGATCACGTCCACCGGCATCAGCGTCTCGAACGCCGCGGCGGCGTCGGCACCTTCCAGCCGCAGCTGGCCCATGTGCGACACGTCGAACAGGCCGGCGGCCTGGCGGGTGTGGTGGTGTTCGGCCATCAGGCCCGCCGTGTACTGCACGGGCATCGAGTAGCCGGCGAAGGGCACCATGCGCGCGCCGAGCTCCAGGTGCAGGGCGTTCAGCGGCGTGGTGCGAAGGACGGGCGTGGCGGTGGACAAGCGGGGCTCCGATGCGAACAGGGGCATTCGAAATCCATGGTACGGAAACCATGGTCGCCCCTGCTGTCCGCTTTACCTGAGAGATTCACCCCTTACACGGGGTTTGCTCCTTCGGTGGACGCCGGCCCGTGGGGGCCGCCGCCTCTCTCCAGCAAGGCAACGCCCCGTTGCCGGGGCGGCCATCAGTCCTGGGTGCCTGAGCGTTCGGCTGTTCGCCTGCGCCTTCGGCGGCTCCGCGCGGGAGCGCTCTCCTGACGACGGGCGGATTGTAAGTGGATCGGAGCGGCGGAGCTTCAGCGCGCGTAGGCCAGGTCGCGCAGTGAGAGCGACAGGGCCGGCACGTAGGTGATCACCATCAGGCAGGCCAGCACGACCAGAACGAAGGGAATCAGCTGCGTGACGATGCGGTCCAGCGAGATGCGCGCCACCGTGCAGGCGGCGAACAGGTTCACGCCGAACGGGGGGGTGATCATGCCCAGGGCGAGGTTGACCACCATGACCAGCCCGAAGTGCACCGGGTCGACGCCGAAGTGCTGCGCCACGGGCGCGAGGATCGGCGCCAGCACGATGATGGCCGCGCTGGTCTCGATGAACATGCCGATCACGAACAGCGCGGCGTTGACGCCCAGCAGGAAGAGCGCGGGCGTCTGCAGCACTTCCTTGAGCCACAGTCCGATCGCGTCCGGCACGCCGGCGCGCGTGATCAGGAAGGCGAAGAGGCCCGCATTGGCGATGATGAACATGATCACCGCCGACGAGATCACCGACTTGCGCAGAATCGCGTACAGGTCGCGCACGCCGATCTCGCGGTAGATCAGCATGCCCACAACGAGCGCATAGAACACCGCGACGGCCGACGCTTCCGTGGGTGTGAAGACGCCGCCATAGATGCCGCCCAGGATGATCACCGGCATCAGCAGGGCCCAGCCGGCCTGCCAGAACGCGCGGCCGAAGGACAGGCGCCCTTCGCCGTCGTCCTTGCCCCAGCCGCGCCACTTGCAATATGCCCAGACGAACAGCATCAGTGCCCCGCCGATCAGCAGCCCGGGGCCGAAGCCGGCGATGAACAGCTCGCCGATGGAAACCTCGGCGCTGACGCCGTACAGGATCATCGGGATCGACGGCGGGATGATCACGCCCAGCTCGGCGCTGGTGGCCTGCAAGGCCGCGGCCCAGCTCGTGGGATAGCCGTGCTTGATCAGCGCCGGGATCAGGATGGCGCCGATCGCGAAGGTGGTGGCCACCGAGGAGCCGGACACCGCCGCGAAGATCATGCAGGTCAGCACGCAGGTCATCGGCAGGCCGCCCTGCACGCCGCCGACGATGCTCTTGGCGAATTCCACGAGGCGGCGCGAGATGCCGCCCGTCTCCATCAGGTTGCCCGCCAGGATGAAGAACGGGATGGCGGCCAGAGGAAACTTGTTGATCGAGTTGAACATCTCCTTGACGGAAATGAGCATCGGCGCGTTGGCCGCCTGCATGCCGAGCACGGCGGCCAGGCCGATGGAGACCGCCACCGAAATGGTGAGCGCGAAGCACAGCACCATGGTGCCGACCATCACGGATGTCATTGAGCCCCCACGCTTGTCACTTCGTGTACTGCGCTGCCCCCCGAGGGGGCCTTCGCGCCTTGGAGCGGTCCGGCGGCGCTCATTGCGCCGTCTCCAGTTCCAGGCGCTGCGGATCGAGCAGGTTGCCCACGATGCCGATGACCGAAAACACCGCGCCCACGGGCATGGCCAGGTAGGCCCAGAACATCGACACGTCCTCCAGGCCGATCATCGTCTGCACCTTGCCGCGGTTGGCATAGTCCCAGCCCCACCAGAGGATCACCCCGATCAGCGCGATCGCGGCGAGCGCCACCACCCAGTCGAGGAAGCGCTGCATGCGCCGGCCGCTCCAGCGGTACAGGACGTCCACGCTGACCATCGCGCCCTGCCGGAAGGCCATCGGGATGCCCAGGAACACCATCCAGATCAGCGAGAAGCGGATCAGAACCTCGGTCCATTCGGCCGGCTGTTCCAGCACGAAGCGGGTGAAGATCTGGAACAGGCCGAGGCTGGAGGCCAGCGCCAGCATGGCGCACGCCGCGGCCATGGACGCGCCGGTGATCCAGCTTTCGATGCGCAGGAAGGTTGCTTTCATGTGCGGGCAAAAAGAAGGCCCACCTCGGTGGGCCTTTCGGTCGAAGCCGTCGCGGCTTATTTGTAGTTGCGGATGCGATCGATGTTGGCCTTGCCGAACTGCTTCTCGAAGTCGGCGTTCACCGGTGCGAGCACCTGGACGAACTTGGCCTTGTCCACGTTCTCCACGACCTGCATGCCCTTGTTGCGCAGCTCGGCGACGCCCTTGGCGTCGTCCTCGTCCACGCGGGCGCGGTTGGCCTTGACCGCTTCCTTGGCGGCGTCGGCGAAGGCCTGCTTGTCGGCTGCCGACAGCTTGTCGAAGCTGGCCTTGTTCATCAGCAGGACGCACGGCGAGTAGACATGGCCGGTGAGCGACAGGTGCTTCTGCACCTGGTCGAACTTGGCGGCCATGATCACCGACAGCGGGTTCTCCTGGCCGTCCACCGTGCCCTGCTGCAGGGCGGTGAACACCTCGGGGAAGGCCATCGGCGTGGTGACGATGCCCAGGCCCTTGTAGGCCTGCACGTGCACCGGGTTCTCCATGGTGCGCAGTTTCAGGCCCTTGAGGTCCTCGGGCGCGTTGACGGCTCGCCTGCTGTTCGTCATGTGCCGCACGCCGTTCTCGCCCCAGGCGAGGGCCTTCATGCCCTTGCCGTCGAACTTGGTGAGCATCTCCTGGCCGATGGGGCCGTCGAGCACGGCGCGCGCGTGCGCCTTGTCGCGGAACAGGAAGGGGATGTCCAGGATCTTCGTTTCCGGCACGAAGTTGGGGACCGGGCCGGTGGAGGTGAACGTCAGCTCCTGCGTGCCGAGCTGCACCGCTTCGATCGACTCACGCTCGCCGCCGAGGGAGCCGGAGTAGAAGGGCTGGACCTTGTAGCGGCCGTTGGTGCGCTTTTCCACCTCCCGCGCAAAGGTGTCGATCGCCACGCCCTGGTGCGAGTTCTGGGCGACCGAGATGCTGATGCGCATCGTCGTCTGCGCCAGCGCGGCGCCGCCCATCACCAGCCCGGCGGCCAGGGCTGCAAACAATCTGCTTAGTTTCACGCTCTCACTCCTTCGGCAATGCACACGAAACCCGAGAGGATGCCCATCGGCAGCCGCCTTCGCCACGGGAGTTCTACGTACCCCTCAAGCGTTCACATGTTGGTGTAGTTCGGCCCGCCGCCGCCTTCGGGCACGACCCACACGATGTTCTGCGTCGGGTCCTTGATGTCGCAGGTCTTGCAGTGCACGCAGTTCTGCGCGTTGATCTGCAGGCGCGCGCCGCCGCCGGCCTCGTCCTCCACGAACTCGTACACGCCCGCGGGGCAGTAGCGCTGTTCGGGGCCCGCGTAGTCGTGCAGGTTGACGCTGATCGGGATCTGCGGGTCCTTCAGCGTCAGGTGCGGCGGCTGGTTCTCCTCGTGGTTGGTGTTGGAGATGAACACCGAGGAGAGGCGGTCGAAGGTGAGCTTGCCGTCCGGCCTGGGATACGCGATCGGCGTGCATTCGGATGCCGGCCGCAGCGACACGTGGTCGGGCTTCTTGCGGTGGATCGTCCAGGGAATGCGCCCGCCCAGCACGAACTGCTCGACGCCGGTCATCACCGTGGCCACCGTGCGGCCCATCTTGAACCACTGCTTGAAGTTGCGGGCCTTGTTCAGCTCGCGGTGCAGCCACGAAGCCTCGAAGGCCTTCGGATAGGCCGTGAGCTCGTCATGCTGCCGCCCTTCGCCGAGCGCGGCGAACGCCGCTTCGGCGGCCAGCATGCCGGTCTTGATCGCGGCGTGGCTGCCCTTGATGCGCGAGGCATTGAGGTAGCCCGCGTCGCAGCCGACCAGCGCGCCGCCAGGGAAAACGGTCTTGGGAAGCGACAGCAGTCCGCCCACGGTGAGCGCGCGTGCGCCATAGGCCAGCCGCTTCGCGCCCTTGGCGCCCTCGAAGTACCAGCGGATGTTGGGATGCGTCTTGAAGCGCTGGAACTCCTCGTACGGCGAGAGGTAGGGGTTGGTGTAGTCCAGACCGACCACGAAGCCGATCGCGATCTGGTTGTTTTCCATGTGGTACAGGAACGAGCCGCCGTACGTCGTTTCGTCCAGCGGCCAGCCCGCGCTGTGCAGCGCAAGGCCCGGCTTGTGGCGCGCGGGGTCGATCTCCCACACTTCCTTGATGCCGATGCTGTAGCTCTGGGGATCGCGACCCTGGTCGAGCTGGAACCGGCTGATCAGCTCGCGGCCCAGGTGGCCGCGCGAGCCCTCGGCGAACACCGTGTACTTCGCATGCAGCTCCATGCCGAGCTGGAAGTTCTCGGTCGGCTGCCCGTCCTTGCCGATGCCCATGTCGGCGGTGGCGACGCCCTTCACCGAGCCGTCCTGGTTGTAGAGCACCTCCGCCGCGGGAAAGCCCGGGAAGATCTCCACGCCCAGGCCTTCCGCCTGCTGCGCGAGCCAGCGCGTGAAGTTGGCGAGGCTGACGATGTAGTTGCCGTGGTTCTCGAAGTTCTTCGGCAGCAGGAAGCCGGGCGTGCGCGTCGCGCCCCGCTCGGAGAGGAACAGGAAGATGTCCTCCGTGACGGGCACGTTCAGCGGCGCGCCCTTGTCCTTCCAGTCGGGGATCAGCTCGTTGAGCGCGCGCGGGTCCATGATGGCGCCCGACAGGATGTGCGCGCCGGGCTCGGAGCCCTTCTCGAGCACGACGACGGAGACCTCGCGGCCGTATTCGGCCGCCAGTTGCTTCAGGCGGATGGCCGTGGACAGGCCCGCGGGGCCGGCGCCCACGATCACCACGTCGTATTCCATCGCTTCGCGCGGCCCGTGCTGGGCCAGGATTTCTTCTCGTGTCATGGGCGGTGCTCGGATAATCTTCGGCATTCGCGCGGCCTGGGGGCCGGCGTTCGGCGGGACATCGATTCTATTGCGCGCCTCTGCGGCAGCAGAGCCGCAGCGCCCGGCCCCTCGTTCCCTGCAGGAGATCCTCGTGAGCTACAGCATCGACCTTTCCGGCCGCGTCGCCTTCGTGACGGGCGCCTCCAGCGGGCTGGGCGCCCAGTTCGCGCGCACGCTGGCGCGGGCCGGCGCCGCCGTGGTGCTGGCGTCGCGGCGGGTCGAGAAGCTCAAGGACCTGCGCGCGCAGATCGAAGGCGAGGGCGGCGACGCCCACGTGGTGCCGCTGGACGTGACCGACCTGGGCAGCATCAAGGCCGCCGTCGCGCACGCCGAAACCGAGGTGGGCTCCATCGACATCCTGGTCAACAACTCGGGCGTGAGCACGACGCAGCGCATCCAGGACGTGGGCGAGGAGGAGTACGACTTCATCTTCGACACCAACGTCAAGGGCGCCTTCTTCGTAGCGCAGGAAGTCGGCAAGCGCATGCTGGCGCGCGCCCGGGGCGCCGCGCCGGGCACCTTCACCGGCGGGCGCATCATCAACATCGCCTCGATGGCGGGCCTGAGGGTGCTGCCGCAGATCGGCGTGTACGCGATGAGCAAGGCGGCGGTGGTGCAGATGACCAAGGCGCTCGCGCTGGAGTGGGGCCGCTTCGAGATCAACGTCAATGCCATCTGCCCCGGCTACATCGACACCGAGATCAACCGGCACCACTGGTCCACCGAGCAGGGGCAAAAGCTGATCAACATGCTGCCGCGCAAGCGCCTGGGCAGCCCCGAGGACCTGGACGCGCTCATCGTGCTGCTGGCCAGCAGCCAGAGCCACTTCATGAACGGCGCGGTGATCGCCGCCGACGACGGCTTCGGCATTTGACCGCCCCGCGCATGCTGGCCGGCGTCGCCGCCGGCCTGGGTGCCGGCGCGCTGTGGGGCCTGGTGTTCGTCTCGCCGCGCATGGTGGGCGGCTACTCCGCGGTCGACCTCACGGCCGGCCGCTTCCTCGCCTACGGCGCAGTGGCCGCCGTGCTGATGCTGCTGGCGCTTCGAACGCGGCCGCTGCCCACGCCTTCGCAAGCGCTGGCCGCGCTCGGCATGAGCCTGCTCGGCTTCACCGGCTACTACCTGCTGCTGGTGCTGGCCGTGCGCGACGCCGGCACGGAAGTGCCGACGCTCGTGATCGGCACCATCCCGATCTGGGTGATGCTGCTGGGCAAGCCCGGCCACCTGCGCTGGGCCGCGCTGCTGCCCGGCCTAGCGCTCACCGCGGCGGGGCTCGCGCTGATGATGGGCGCGCCGCATAGGACGGCTGCTACCGGTGGGCACTTCTGGCGCGGCATCGCTTTCGCCCTCGCATCGCTGGCCTGCTGGACCGCCTTCGCGCTGCTCAACTCGGCGTGGCTGAAGAAGCATCCGCAGGTGCAGGCCACCGAATGGGCCAACTGGCTGGGCGTGGCCACCGGCCTGGGCGCGCTGCTGTTGTGGGCGGCGGCCGGTTCATCCACGCAGCACCTCGTCTCCCAGCCGGACCGTGGCCTCTTCCTCGCGCTCGCGCTGGCCACCGGCTTCGGTTCCGCATGGCTGGCCACGATCCTGTGGAACATCGCGAGCCGCCGCCTCTCGGCCAGCCTGTGCGGGCAGCTGATCGTGAGCGAGACCCTGTTCGCGCTGCTCTATTCTTTCGCCTGGGACGGGCAGTGGCCGAGCCCCGCCCAGCTTGCCGCCTGCGTGCTCTTCACGCTGGGCATCCTGGCCTCGATCAAGGCGCACCGATGAAACTGGAACTGCCCAAGGACAAGAAGCTGGTGTACGAGATGACCATGCCGATCCGCTGGGGCGACATGGACGCGATGGGACACGTCAACAACACGCTGTACTTCCGCTACCTGGAGACGCTGCGCATCGACTGGTTCCGCTCGCTCGATTGCGTGCCCGACCCGCGCGGCACCGGCCCGCTGGTCGTCAACGCCTTCTGCAACTTCCACAAGCAGCTGGAGTTCCCGGGCGAGATGCACCTGACGATGTACGCCAGCGATCCGGGCCGCAGCTCGTTCGAGACCTGGGCCACCATCGGCCGCACCGACGACCCCGGCATCGTCTACGCCTCCGGCGGCGCCACCACCGTGTGGGTGGACTTCCCGGCGCAGAAGTCGGTGCCCATCCCCGACTGGTTCCGCAAGCACCTCACTTGATCGCCGGCGGCAGCGGCATGCCGCGCCGCTGCATCACGGTGCGCACGCGGTCCGGGTAGTCGGAGATGATCCCGTCCACGCCCAGCGCGATCAAGCGCTCGATGTCGGCGGGGTCATTCACCGTCCAGGGGATCACCTTCAGGCCCAGCGAATGGGCCTGCTTGAGCTCAACGGCCGTGAGCGCCTGGAAGTTGGGCGACCACACGTGGCCGCCTGCCGCCTTCACCATCGCCGGAATGGTTCTGTGCTCCGCGAGCGTGAAGCCCGCCGTCGCGACCGGCGAATCCAGGTTGCTGCCGCGCTCGGACTGCGTGGTGAGATAGACGGTGGGGATGCGCGGGGCTGCTTTCTGCACGGCCTGCAGCGTGCGCCAGTCGAAGCTCTGGACCATCACGCGCTCCTCCATGCCGGCGGCGCGCACCACCTTCAATAGCGCCTCCACGAAAGGCTGCGGCTCCGGCGTGTTGGCCGGGTTGCGCAGGTCCATCTTGGTCTCGATGTCGAACCGCACATGGCCGGCGCCGAGCTTCTTCACCAGCTCGAACACCGAGGCCAGTGTCGGCATGCGCGTTCCATCGACCGGCTGCTGCCGCGAGAAGGTGTTCGCGTACGCGCTGCCGGGCCGCAGCCGGCCGACGTCGTAGGCCTGCAGCTGCGCATGCGTGAGTTCGCGGATCGCCAGCGGCGTGGTGATCCACTGGCCGTCGGGTCCGCGCACGAGATCGGGATTGAGCACCGGGTCGTGCGACACCACCACCACGCCGTCGGCCGTGATGCCGACGTCCATCTCCAGTGTCGTCACGCCGATGCGCAGTGCGCGCTCGAACGCCGGCAGCGTGTTCTCCGGCAGCAGCCCGCGCGCGCCGCGGTGGCCTTGCAGGTCGAAGGCGTTCGCGGAGAAGGCGAGGGCGGCGAGCGAGAAGGCGAGCAGGCGACGCAGGGTGGTCATGGCGGGGGATTGTGGGTCTGTTGCGTGTCAGGTTGAGGCCCGGAGCGTCCGGGTCCTGGGCCGGCGGTCCGGGTACTCGTTCTCCGGCCCACCTCGCGATGAAGATGCCATCGCGATCTACGCGCCTTGGCTTGGAACGCGGCCTCACGATCCTGAAACCCCGCGCGACCGCGAATGGTCCCTGCGCCCGGGTACCCAGACCACCGTCCCAGCGAGTCATTGCGCCCCGAGTGGGCACTGCGCTTGATCAGCCCTGCGGAAAACCAGCGCCCAACCTGATGAGGCCGGTGGTTCGGGTGTCCGGGCGCAGGGACCATTCGCGGTCGCGCGGAGCCGCAGTCACGCATGGCGGTGTTCCAAGCCGAGGCGCGAGGATTGCCAACAGCTTCTTCATCGCGAGGTGGACCGGAGAACGGACACCCGGGCCGCCGGCCTGGGGCGCGCGACTCATGCGGCGCTGCGCGCGACTCATGCGGTCGTGACCAGTGCGCGACACCTGCTACCGGGGCTTCCCCGATGCCGCGGACCCCGGCCAAAGGTAGGCTGTGCCGCATGTCCGTTCCCGCCACAGCCGGCCCCCAGCGCCCGCACCACGCCGTCTGGCCCAAGCGCCTGCCGCATTCCCTCACCCCGCCCCAGACCTCGCTGTGGGAGAACCTGGCCATCAGCGCCCGCCGGTACCCCAACAAGCCCGGCGTCGTGTTCTTCGGCCGCACCTACACCTATCCCGAGCTGGTGGGCATGGCCGAGCGCCTGGCCGCGCGCCTGCATGCGATGGGCGTGCGCAAGGGCGACCGGGTGGTGCTGGACATGCAGAACTGCCCGCAGCTGATCGTGGCGCACTTCGCCATCCTGCGCGCGAATGCCGTCGTCGTTCCCGTGAACCCGATGAACCGCGCCGAGGAGCTGAAGCACTACATCCTCGATCCCGATGCGAAGGTCGCCATCGCCACCGCGGACGTGGCGGGCGAGATCGCGAAGGCCGACGCGCAGCTCGAACCGCGGCAGCGCCTCGAGCACCTGATCGTCACCCGCTACACCGACGCGTTCGATGCGACCGACAGTGCCAACGTGCCGCCCGCCGCCTGGAACGACTGGCTGCTTGCGCGACATCCGCTGCCGCAGCTCGCCGGCGGCAGCGTGATGGACTGGAACGATGCGCTGGCCAACGACCTGCCCCTGCCCGTGCCCGCGGTCGGCCCCGAAGACCTGGCCGTCCTGCCCTACACCAGCGGCACCACCGGCCTGCCCAAGGGCTGCATGCATCCGCACCGCAGCCTGATGCACAACGCGGCGGCCAGCGCGGCCTGGGGCAATGCCACCGCCGAGAACGTCACGCTGCTGGTCGTGCCCATGTTCCACATCACGGGCATGGTGAGCGTGATGCATTCGTCGGTCTACGTCGGCGCGACGATCGTGTTGATGCCGCGCTGGGACCGGGAACTGGCCGGCCGCCTCATCTCGCGCTGGAAGGTGACCACCTGGACCAACATCCCAACGATGGTCATCGACCTGCTGGGCAGCCCGAACTTCGACCACTACGACCTGTCCAGCCTGGTCCACATCGGCGGCGGCGGCGCCGCCATGCCGCAGGCGGTGGCGCAGCGGCTGCTGGAGCAGTTCGGCCTGCGCTACGTCGAGGGCTACGGCCTGACCGAGACCGCCGCGCCCTCGCACACCAACCCGCCCGATGCGCCCAAGCAGCAGTGCCTGGGCGTGCCCTTCCTCAGCTGCGATGCGCGCGTGGTCGACCCCGAGACGCTGCGCGAACTGGCGCCCGGCGAGCAGGGCGAGATCATCGTGCACGGCCCGATGGTGTTCAACGGCTACTGGAAGCGCCCCGACGCCACGGCCGCGGCCTTCATCGAGCTGGACGGCAAGCGCTTCTTCCGCACCGGCGACCTCGGCCGCATGGACGAGCAGGGCTACTTCTTCCTCACCGACCGGCTGAAGCGGATGATCAACGCCAGCGGCTTCAAGGTCTGGCCCGCCGAGGTCGAGGCGCTGATGTTCCGCCACCCGGCCATCCAGGAAGCCTGCGTGATCTCGGCACGGGACGAGTACCGCGGCGAGACGGTGAAGGCGGTGGTCGTGCTTCGCGCCTCGCACAAGGGTCAGGTGAGCGAGCAGGACATCATCGACTGGTGCCGCGCCAACATGGCCGTCTACAAGGTGCCCCGCATCGTGCAGTTCGCCGACGCGCTGCCGCGCAGCGGCAGCGGCAAGGTGATGTGGCGCACCTTGCAGGAGGCGGAGGCGCGCAGCGGGGGCTGAGCGCAAGCGGACTGCCGGGCATGCGGCTTGCCGCCGCTGGGCATGAGCACTCCCACACCGGCCCACGAGAAGTTCGTCCAGAACTGCACGCGAGAGCGCAACGAGCAGGCGCCGCTCGGCCCCGAGCCCAGCTACGACGACGTGCTCGACGTCGGCGTCGAGTACACGTTTCCGGCCAGCGACCCGGTGTCCGTCGACAGCAGCGCCGGTCACGCCGAGAAGCGCGAGGCCGCTTCCGCCCCGGATTCCGCGGCCGGTGAGGTCTGGCTTCAGCGGCCCTGAGCCCGCCGCACGGCCAGGCAGCCGAGCGCCAGGCCCAGGGCGAACGCGCCGTAAGTCGTCGTGATCGCGCCGCGCGATAACCGGTGCTGGAACCCCGGCGTCAGGCGCTCGGGCGTCAGCTTCAGGTCGACCAGCGCCGCCACGGCACCGGTCACGCCGGCCGCCGCGAGGCCCGGCAGCGGCCGGGCCGGCAAGCGGGTGCGGCTGAGCACCGCGGCATGGAGCGCGGCCCAGAACGTGGCCGCGCAATGGTGGACCAGGTAGCCGGTGAGCGTGTGCCGGCCGTCCGGCCCATCGGCGTCGAGCGCCTCACCCGTGCCCCAGATCCATTGGCTCGGCGCGTTGATGGGTGCGGCGGCGCTCGGCGTCTCGCGGCGCCCGGCCCACGCGAGCACCGCGGCCGACAGGATGCTCGCCAGTGCGCCGCCGACGGCGGCCTCGTTCAAGGTGTTCGACCAACGACTCATGCGTTGCAGTCTAGGTGCGCCGGGCCGACGGCGCGGCCCGGCATTGCAACTTGCAACGGCGCGGCCCCTGCGCGAGACCCGTTGCCCCATCATCGGGCGCCATGCGAGTCCTGCTCACCGGCGCCACCGGCCTGATCGGCGGCGCCATCGCGCGCACCCTGATCCAGCGAGGCCACGAGGTGGTCTGCGCGGTGCGCGACCCGTCCCGGCTGCAGCTCGGCCCGCGCGCTCGTGCACTGCAGGTCGACCTGTCCGCGGCGCCGGATGCGGACTGGTGGTACCCGCAGCTCGACGGCGTCGAGGCCGTGGTCAATGCGGTCGGCATCCTGCGCGAGACGGCAGGCCAGTCGTTCGACGCGCTGCACCACCGCGCGCCGGCCGAGCTGTTCCTGGCCTGCGCCAACTCGACCGTTCGCTGCGTGGTGCAGATCTCGGCGCTCGGCGCCGACGCGCGGGCGCAGACGGGCTACCACCTGAGCAAGCGCGCGGCGGACGACGTGCTGCGCGGACTGCCGTTGCGCGGCGCGGTGGTCCAGCCCTCGCTGGTGTTCTCGCCCGAAGGCGCCAGCAGCGCGCTGTTCCTTGGCCTTGCGACAGCGCCCCTGCTCATGCTTCCGGCCGGCGGCGCGATGCAGGTGCAGCCGGTGCACCTGGACGACGTGGTCGACGGCGTGGTCGCGCTGGTGGAGGACCCGCCGCCGACCATGACCACGCTGGCGTTCGTCGGCCCGCAGCCGATCCCGTTGCGGGTCTACCTCGCGGGCCTGCGCAGCCAGCTGGGGCTGGGTCGCGAGCAGTGGGTGCTGCCCATGCCGGAGGCGCTGTTCCGCGCGGGCGCCAGGATCGCGGGCCGCGTGCCGGGCAGCCCGCTCGACACCGACACGGCGGCGATGCTGTTGGCCGGCAACGTGGCCCCGGCGGAGGACTTCGCACGGCTGCTGGCGCGGCGTCCGCGCGACCCTTCGGCGTTCGTGCCACCCGCGCTCGCGCCGGCGCTGCGCGCCCGGGCGGCCCTGGGGTGGACGCTGCCCCTGCTGCGACTGGCGCTGGCGTTCCTGTGGCTGTGGACTGCGCTCGTCTCGTTCGGGCTCTACCCGGTGGAGGACAGCCGCGAGCTGCTCGCGCAGGTGGGCCTGCGCGGCGGCTGGGCCACGCTCGCCCTGTATGGCGCCGCGGCCCTGGACCTCGCGCTGGGTGTCTTCACCTTGTGGGCGCCGGCGCGCTGGCGATGGTGGGTGTGGCCCGCGCAGCTGGCCCTGATCGCCGGCTACACGCTGTTGATCACGCTTTTCCTGCCCGGATACTGGCTGCATCCCTACGGGCCGATCAGCAAGAACCTGCCCATCATGGCTGTCATCGCGCTGCTGTGGGCCCTGGAGCCGCGGCGCCGCTGACGCGATGGACTACCTCACGCTCAAATGGCTGCACATCCTGACCTCGACCGTGCTGTTCGGCACGGGCATCGGCTCGGCCTTCTACCTGCTGGTGGCGACCCTCGGCCGCGACGCCCGCACGGTCGCCGCGATCAGCGGATTCGTCGTGGTGGCCGACTGGCTCTTCACGGCCACGACCGTCGTCCTGCAACCGCTGACCGGCTGGCTGATGGTGCGCAGCGCGGGCATGCCCTGGGACCAGCCCTGGCTTTCCTGGTCCATCGGCCTGTACGTGCTGGCCGTCGCCTGCTGGCTGCCGGTGGTGCGGATCCAGTACCGCCTGCGCGACGAGGCGCGCCTGTGCGCGGGTTCGGGCGACTCGCTTTCGCGGACGTACTGGCGGATGTTCACTGCCTGGGTGGTGCTGGGATTCGTCGCCTTCTTCGCCTTCCTCGCGATCTTCTGGCTGATGGTGGCCAAGCGGGTGCCGTGGGCGGGCTGACGCGATGAAGGAGGAGCTGCTCGACTGCCTGGTCATCGGCGGCGGCCCGGCGGGCCTCACCGCTTCGATCTACCTGGCGCGGTTCAAGCGCCGCGTCCTGGTGGTGGATGCGGGCGCGAGCCGGCTCCACTGGATTCCGCGATCGCGCAACGTGCCGGGTTTTCCGGACGGCATCGAGGGCCGCGAGCTGCTCGAGCGCATGCGTGAACACGCCGCGCGCTACGACGTCCCGGTGGTGCAAGCTTGCGTGCAATCGCTCGCAGGGCGCGACGGCGGGTTCGAAGCGCGCCTCGAAGGCCGCGTGCTGCGCGCGCGCAAGCTGCTGCTGGCCACGGGCGCCAGGGACGTCACGCCCGAACTGCCGGGGCTGGAGCCCGGTCTGGCCGCCGGCAACGTGCGCTACTGCCCGGTGTGCGACGGCTTCGAGACGCAGCGCAAGCGCGTGGCGGTGCTGGGCAAGGAGGTCCACGGCCTGCGCGAATCGCTCTTCGTCGCGGGCTTCGACAACCAGGTGACCTGGCTGTCCATGGGCTCGCAGCAGGACGTGCAGCCCGAGCAGCTCACCCGCCTGCGCGACTGCGGCGTGCTGATCGCCGACCAGATGCCGCTGCACATCCGCTGCGAGCCGGGGCACGGGGTCGAGGTCGAGATGGTCGACGGCCGCAAGCTGACGTTCGACGTGCTGTATCCGGCACTGGGGCTGACGCACGCGTCGGAGCTGGCGATCTCGATGGGCGCGAAGGCCGAGGAGGATGGACAGCTCGTGGTCGACGATCACCTGCAGACCACGGTGCCGGGCCTCTATGCGGCCGGCGACGTGGCCGCCGGGCTGAACCAGATCAGCGTCGCGTACGGGCATGCGGCGATCGCGTCGACGGCGATCCACAACTGCCTCTGAACGCCCCGGCAGCGACGGGCTAGGATGGCGCTCGCCCCAGGAGCGCCCATGAAGATCAAGTCCGTCGAGCCCTTCATCCTCCACGTCCCCGTCACCGGATCGCAGATCGCCGACAGCACGCACACCATCACGCACTGGGGCGTGGTGGGCGCCCGGATCGACACCGAGGACGGCCTCTCCGGCTTCGGCTTCACCGGCACCCATGCGCACCTGCCCGGCGACCAGCTGATCACGCGCTGCATCGCCACCTGCCACGCGCCGCTGCTGCAGGGCGAGGATGCGAACGACGTGCAGCGCCTGTGGCTCAAGCTCGCGCGCAATCCCGCGCTGCAGTGGATCGGGCGCGCGGGCATCACGACGCTGGCGCAGGCCGCCATCGACGTCGCGCTCTGGGACCTGAAGGCCAAGGCGGCGAAGGTGCCGCTGTGGAAGCTGCTGGGCGGCCAGGTGCGCGAGAAGGTCCGCGCGTACAACACGGACATCGGCTGGTTGAGCATCGCGGACGACAAGCTGGTGGAAGGCGCCCGGCGCGCGGTGCAGGAAGGCTTTACCGGCATCAAGATCAAGGTGGGCTCCACCGTGGAGCGCGACCTGCGCCGCCTGGAAGCGGTGCGCAAGGCGATCGGCCCCGACGTGACGCTGGCCCTCGACGGCAACGGCAAGTGGGACCTGGCCACCTGCCTGCGTTTCTGCCGCGGGGCCGAGCCTTTCGACGTCTACTGGTTCGAGGAGCCGCTCTGGTACGACGACGTGCGATCGCACGCGCAGCTGGCGCGCGCCACGCGCATCCCCGTGGCCCTGGGCGAGCAGCTCTACACGCAGGATGCCTTCGGCGAGTTCTTCCACCAGGGCGCGATCCACTGGGTGCAGCCCGACGTGACGCGCATGGGCGGACTCACCGAAGTGCTGCGCGTGTGCGAGACGGCGCATTCGCACCGGCTGCCGGTTGCGCCGCATGCGGGCGACATGAGCCAGGTCCACGTGCACCTGAGCTACGCGCATCCGGCGGTCGGCGTGCTCGAGTACATCCCCTGGATCAAGGACTGCTTCTCCGACCCCGCCGAAGTGGCCGACGGTTTCTTCCGCCTGCCGCAGGAACCCGGCGCCGGCACCACGCCCACCGGCGAGGCGCTTCAGCGCTTCAGCAAACCTATCGCCTGACCTCCGCCTTGCTCCCTCTCCCTCTGGGAGAGGGCTGGGGTGGGGGCACGCACGCTGCCGATCAAGCCACGCGGCTGGCTCCCCTCCGACACCAACTCGAGGAGTTTTCCTCCCAAGCTGAGCCAGCCCGCAGCGCATCATGGCTCGACCGTGCACCCCCGCCTCGCCGCCGTCGACCGCCGCGCGAACCTGCACTTCGCGCACGGGCTGACGCGCGCCTTTGCCGGGGCCGTCATCTTCGGCATCCCGCTGCTGATGACGATGGAAATGTGGTGGCTGGGCTTCCACATGAGCCCCGTGCGGCTGGCGCTCCTCATCGCGCTGTTCTTCCCCTTCCTCGTGGCGCTGTCCTGGCACGTGGGCTTCGAGCCCACGTTCAGCCTCAAGGACGACGTCCTCGATGCGCTGGTCGCCTACCTGGTCGGCTTCGTGGCTTCGCTGCTGGTGCTCTGGCTGCTCGGTGCGCTCCGGCCCGGCGAAGGCCTGAGGGAAGTCGTCGGCAAGGTGTCGCTGCAGGCGGTGCCGGCCAGCATCGGCGCGCTGCTGTCGCAAAGCCAGCTGGGCCACGCCGAGGCCGGCCAGCAGATGCGCGGCGGGCGCGAGGACTCCTACTTCAGCGAGCTGTTCATCATGGCCGTCGGCGGGCTGTTCCTCGCCTTCAACGTGGCGCCGACCGAGGAGATCCTGATGATCGCGCTGCGCCTGGGCGGTGCGCAGGCGCTGCTGCTCGCGCTCGTGACGCTGGCGGCCACGCACGCCTTCGTCTATGGAGCGGAATTCCGCGGGCAGCCGCCGGACCACCAGCAGGCGCCCTGGTGGAGCGTGTTCGCGCGCTTCACGGTCGTGGGCTACGCGCTCGCCCTGCTGCTGTCGGCCTTCCTGCTCTGGACGTTCGGCCGGCTCGACGGCCTGGCGCTGCCGGTGGCGCTCTCCACCGTCGTGGTGCTCGCTTTCCCGGCCGCCATCGGCGCCGCGGCCGCGCGCCTGATCCTGTGAGGGCGCAGATGGGCACGTCGGCCACCAGCAAGCCCCGAGCCCAGGACAGGCCGCGCGAAGGCGAGTCCGCCACGCCGCTGTCCGAATGGGTGGCCGCGGCCATCGGCCTCGTCGTCGTGCTGGCCACGCTCGCCTGCCTCGCCTGGCTCGCCATCAGCGGGCGCGACGGGCGCGTGGAGCCGGCGGTGCAGATCGTCTCGATCGAGCGCCAGGGCGAGCAGCACCACGTGAGGCTGCGCGTGGAGAACGCGGGCGCGGCGCCTGCCGCGGCGCTTCGAGTGCAGGGGCGGCTGCGGCAGGGTGCGCAGGTCGTCGAAGAAGCTGAAGTCGAACTCGACTACGTGCCCGCGCGTTCCAGCGGCGAGGCCGGCCTGTTCTTCCGCTCCGACCCGCGCCGGTTCGCGCTGGAGCTGTCGGTGCGCAGTTATCGCGAGCCCTGAGGTGCCGCCCTGGCGCTCGCGCGCGAGCGCCAGGTGTCCTCTCAACCGTCCACCGGCGCGGGCTCGATGTCCGTGACGACCCGCGCGTACCGCTGCCGGCTCCAGTAGGCCGACGCCCAGTCGAACAGCACCACCATGCGGTTGCGAAAGCCGATCAAAAAATAGACGTGGGCGAACAGCCAGAACAACCAGGCGGGGTAGCCGCTGAACTTGACGCGGCCGAACGGCGTGGTGAGGTCCACCACGCCGGCGTTGCGGCCGATGGTGGCGAGGCTTCCGTAATCGCGGTAGCGGAACGGTTTGGTGGGCCGGCCTTCCAGCCGCGCGAGCAGGTTGCCGGCGGCGGTGCGGCCCATCTGCTTGGCCGCGGGCGAGACGCCGGGCACGGGCCGCGGCTCGTGGCCCGCCAGATGGCTCATCGCAGCGGCCAGGTCGCCGACGACGCTGATCTCCGGATGGCCGGGCAGGCTCAGGTCGGGCTCCACCACGACGCGGCCCGCGCGGTCCAGCGTCGCGCCGGTAGCGGCGGCGATCTCTCGTCCGAGCGGTGAAGCGGCCACGCCGGCCGCCCAGATGATGCAGCGGCTCTCGATGCGGTAAGGCTCGCCCTCGGCGGGCCGCACTTCCAGCCCGCGCGCATCGATGGCGGTGACACGCGAGGCGGTTCGCACCTCGACGCCCAGTTTGAGGAGCTGCTCGGTGGCGCGGCGGCTCAGGTCCTCGGGCATCGCCTGCAGCACGCGCGGGCTGCCCTCGACCAGCAGCACCTTGGCGCTGGCCGGATCGATGCGGCGGAACTCGCCGGGCAGCGTCTGCCGCGCGATCTCGGCCATCGTGCCGGCCATCTCCACGCCGGTGGGGCCGCCGCCGATCACGACGAAGTTCATCCAGCCCGCGCGGCGCGCCGGGTCGAGTTCCTTCTCCGCCGTCTCGAAGGCGAGCAGCACCTTGCGGCGGATCTCGAACGCGTCGTCCAGCGTCTTGAGGCCGGGCGCGAACCGGGCCCACTCGTCGCGGCCGAAATAGCTGTGCGTCGCGCCGGCCGCGACGATCAGGTGGTCGTAGGGCAGGGCGGTGCCGTCCGTGAGGTGCACGATCCGCGCGGCCGCGTCGATGCGGTTCGCCTCGCCCAGCAACGTCGTCACGTTCGGCTGCTTGCGGAACAGGTGCCGCACCGGCGCGGCGATGGCGGGCGCCGCGAGGCCCGCGGTGGCCACCTGGTACAGCAGCGGCTGGAACAGGTGGTGGTTGGTGCGATCCACCAGGGTGATGTCCACCGGCGCGTTGCACAGCGCCTTGGTCGCCTCCAGGCCGCCGAAGCCGCAGCCGATGACGACGACGCGGGGGCGGGCGGGGTTGGTGGCGGTGGGAGAGGGCATCGGGGAATTATCCCGGCCGGGCTGCACATCCGCAGGCGCTGTGCGAAGCTTTGGCGCATGACTTCGAAGTTGCGCCTTTCCGTGCTCGACCAGTCGGTGGCCCGCGCGGGCCGCCCGCAGGACGAGTCCATCCGCCAGACCGTGGCGCTGGCCGAACGCTGCGAGGCGCTCGGCTACCACCGCTTCTGGCTGAGCGAGCACCACGCGCTGCCGACGCTGGTGGGCACGGCGCCGGAAGTGCTGATGGCGGCGGTGGCCGCGCGCACTTCGCGCATCCGCATCGGCAGCGCGGGCGTGATGCTGCCGCACTACTCGCCCTTCAAGGTGGCCGAGCAGTTCCGCGTGCTGGATGCGCTCGCGCCCGGTCGGATCGACCTGGGCGTGGGCCGCGCGCCGGGCAGCGATCAGCGCACCGCGGCGCTGCTCAACCCCGACCTGCAATCGGCCAACGACTTCCCCCAGCAGGTGATGGAACTCCAGGCCTGGGTCACCGGCGAGGACATGCCCCCCGGCCATCCGGGCCACGGTATCCGAGCACTGCCGGTGCATGCCACGGCGCCGCAGCTGTGGATGCTGGGCAGCTCCGGCTACGGCGCGCAGCTCGCCGCGCATCTGGGCCTGCCGTATGCGTTCGCGCACTTCATCACCGACGGCGAGGGCTGCGATGCGGCGCTGGCCCTGTACCGCTCCGCGTTCCGGCCCGGCGTGATCGAGCGGCCGATGGCGACCGTCTGCCTCGCCGCGCTGGCCGCCGAGACGGACGAGGAGGCCTGGCATCTGTTCAAGAGCCGCGAGCGGGCGCGCGTCGATCGCCGCACCGGCCGTTTCGGGCCGCTGCTGCCGCCGGAGCAGGCGGTGCGCGAATACACGGCGATGGAGCGGGCCGAGGCAGAGCAGCTGCGGCGGCGCGCGATCGTGGGGAGTGTCGCGAGGGTGCGGGATCAGTTGCTGGCGCTGGCGGACGAACTCAAGTTGGATGAGATCGCCATCGTCACCTGGGCTTGGGATCCGGTGGCGCAGCGAAGGTCTTATGAGTTGCTGGCGGAGGCGTTCGCCTTGGAGGGTGCTTGAGGCTTGCGCCTTCGCGGCTGGCGGTGTGCTTGCCGCGCGGCGCCCCGTCCCCCGCCCCTGCGCGTTTCACCGAATGCCGCCGAGCCATCGCGGAGCGATGATCTGCGCCCACACCCCGAGGAGACCCGCATGCTGTTCCCCACCGCCATCGCCGGCAGCCTCCCCAAGCCCTCGTGGCTGGCCGAGACGCACAAGCTCTGGCCCGAATGGAAAGCGACGGGCGATGCGCTGCTCGAAGCCAAGGCCGATGCCACGATGATGTGGCTGAAGGCGCAGGAGGACGCGGGCCTGGACATCGTGGGCGACGGCGAGCAGGCGCGGCAGCACTTCGTGCACGGCTTCCTCGAGCGCATCGAAGGCATCGACTTCGAGCACAAGGTGAAGATGGGGATCCGCAACAACCGCTACGACGCGATGGTGCCGCAGGTGGTCGCGCCGCTGCGGCTGAAAGGCCGTGTGCATGCCTTCGAGGCGCAGCTGGCCCGCGCGCACACCAGGCGCAAGCTGAAGTTCACGCTGCCCGGCCCGATGACCATCGTCGACACGGTCGCCGACCGCTTCTACGGCGACAAGGTGAAGATGGCGATGGCGTTCGCCGAACTGTTGAACCAGGAAGCGCTGGCGCTGCAGGCCGACGGCGTGGACGTGATCCAGTTCGACGAGCCGGCCTTCAACGTGTACATGAAGGAAGCCGCCGAGTGGGGCGTGCAGGCGCTGGAGCGCGCGGCGCGCGGGCTGTCGTGCACGACCGCCGTGCACATCTGCTATGGCTATGGCATCCAGGCCAACGTGGACTGGAAGAAGACGCTGGGCGAGGAGTGGCGCCAGTACGAGCAGGTCTTCCCGGCGCTCGCGCGCAGCAGCATCGACCAGGTGAGCCTGGAGTGCTACCACTCGCACGTGCCGCCGGAGCTGATGAAGCTGCTGCAGGGTAAGGACGTGATGGTCGGCGTGATCGACGTGGCCAGCGACGAGGTAGAGACGCCCGAGCAGGTGGCCGACACGATCGGGCGGGCGCTGCAGTTCGTCGCGCGCGAGCGGCTCATCCCCTGCACGAATTGCGGGTTGGCGCCGATGGACCGCGAGGTCGCCTTGAAGAAACTGCAGGCGCTGGCGCGCGGCGCGGAGCTCGCGCGGCGCCGATACGGCTGAGGAGACGCCCATGGCGCACGACCACACCCACGACGACCACGACCACGACCACGCGCCGCGCTGGAAGCACGACGGCGTGCGCGTGATTCCCGGCAACCAGCTGGACCCGAACACCGCGCAGACGCCCGGCATGGACCGCAAGGCGGCGATCAACTTCGCCCGCGTCGGTGCACAGAAGCTGTGGGCCGGCACCGTGACGATCCACGCGAACGCCAAGACGGGCGCGCACCACCACGGCCACCTGGAAAGCGTGATCTACGTGGTCCGGGGCCGAGCGCGCATGCGCTGGGGCGAGAAGCTGGAGTTCACGGCCGAGGCCGGGCCGGGCGACTTCATCTACGTGCCGCCGTATGTGCCGCACCAGGAGATCAACGCCAGCCCCACGGAGCAGTTGGAGTGCGTGCTGTGCCGCAGTGATGGCGAGGCGGTGGCGATCAACCTGGACATCGAGCCGGTGGAAAAGCCCGAGCAGGTGCTGTGGGTGGATCCCACGCACCCTCGCGGCGGCGTGTAGTCAGACGCCGGCCGGATACGTCTCCGGCACCTCGACTTCCTGCGTTTCCGGCGCGTGCTCCGGCAGCGACTCCAGCGCCTGCGTGCTGTCGATGTGGATCACCGCATCGAACTGCGCGCCGATGCGGGCGCTGAAGTAGTGGCTGCGGCGCTCGGTCTCCGGCAGGTAGATCACCCCGATCGCGCGCTCCAGCAAGGGCTCGTCCATCTTCGTTCGCAACGCGTCGTCGGGCATCAGCAGGAAGCTGTCGTGGCCGACGTCGTGGAACAGCGCTTCCCAGCTCCCCGGCAGGCCGGGCCTCACGCGCTTGACCTGCGCCGGCTCTTCCCATTCGGAGGCGGCGCGCACCGTGCCTTCGTAGGTGGTGAAGCCGAGCAGGAACACGTCGTCGGGCAGGCGCTGGCGCATCAGCTCGCCGACGTTCCATTCGCCTTGTTCGTCCATGGCGGTCGCGCTGGCGTCGCCCAGGTGCGAGTTGTGCGCCCACACCGCCATGCGCGGCGGCTGGCCGCTGCGCTCCTGCAGGTGGGCCGAGAGCGCGGACAGCGTGTCCGTCATGTGCAGGTCGCGCAGGTTCCAGGACGACGCGCGCCCGCGGAACATGCTGCGGTAGTACTGCTCGGCGTTTCGCACCAGGCGTGCGTTCTGCTGCGCGTGGAAGAGCGCATCGGGGTCGCCGTCGTCGGCGGGCGGGAAGTTGCGCAGCAGCTCGGTGAGCTGCGCCACCACCGCTTCCTCGCAGCTGAAGCCGGTGCCGAAGCCCGCGGCGTAGCCATAGGCCTGCAGGTTCTGCTGGAAGTGATCGAAGCAGCCATAACGGCGCCGGGCGCGCTGCGCGGCCTCCGGGTCGGCGCGGTCGAGGTAGGCCAGCACCTCACGGACCGAGCCGAACAGGCTGTACAGGTCCATGCCGTAGAAGCCGCACTGCTGCCACGGCGGCAGCCTGCCGTTGAAATCGCGCAGCCAGGTGATGAAGTCGCGCACGACGGTGTTGCGCCACATCCAGGTAGGGAAGCGCTCGAATCCGGACAGCGCGTCGTCGGCGCTGCCGTCCTCCAGGCCGCGTACCCAGCGGTTCACCCGCCAGGCGTCGGGCCAGTCGCCCTCGATCACCACGGCGCGGCAGCCGTGGTCGGCGATTAACGCCTGCGTGATCTGCGCGCGCAGCGAGTAGAACTCCTGCGTGCCGTGGCTGGCCTCGCCCAGGAGCGCGATCCGCCGCCGGGCGAGCGCCTCCAGCAGCGGGGCGGGCGCGGCCGACCGCAGCGGGCGTGCCTGCTGCTGGATGGCTTGCAAGAGCGAGTCGTGCTCCATGCACGGTGACGGCAAACGGCGTGCCGCGACCGTATAGCCGACCTCCGGTCGCCCATAGCAGGTCGACAGACCCGAGCGCGGGCGCTTGCGGCTGAGCTCGGTGGCGCCACGACAAGCGGCATGTCGGCCCAGTCCTACTTCCATGCGGGAGAAATCGCCGTTTCCGCTTCCTGCGCGCCTACACGCTCAGCCGTAGGTCATGGCTACAACAAGGGTCCGCCGAGGAAGCCTCTGCCATGAAGACCTCAAAGCCCTCATCCTCCAAGTCCCCCGCGCCCGGCCCGTTCCAGGCCCTGTTGGTGGGCGTGGTCGCGCTGGTGACGGTGACGACCGCGCTGGTGGCGGCCGGAGGCGCCGCTTGAAAGCCGGCGTCGTCGGCGCCTGCGCGGCGCTGCTGGCGGTCGCCAATGCGGCCGCGGAACCGCAGCGGAACGCTTCCTGGCGCAACGCCACCACCGGCGCGCCGCTCAAGCCCGGGATCTACGGACGCATCGAGGTGCGCGGCGAGGCCCCGCCGCTGGTGCACGCCAAGCCCGTCGTGGCGAAGCGGGCGGAGCAGCCCGCGGCCCAGGATCCGGTCTACCTGTATGTCCCGCCCGGCCAGCTGCGGCGCTGGGCGGATCACTGCGCCAAGTGGCAGGCCTGCGAGCGGCCCGTCTACTTCGTTCGGATGGACGGCAGCCCCAGCCGCCTGGGCGAGTGGAAGAAGACGCAGCGGCCGCAGCCGCAAGCCTCGTTGGTGCGGGATGCGCTCGACCTCATCGCGAGCCGGTGACCTCATCGGCGACCTGCAGCACCAGCTTGCCGAAGTTCTCGCCGGTGAAAAGGCGGTTGAGCGCTTCGGGGAAATTCTCGAGCCCGCGCACGACGTCTTCGCGGCTCTTCATGCGTCCGTCCTTCAGGTAGCCCGCAAGTTCGGCCACGGCCTGCGGGAAACGCTCGGCGTAGTCGAACACCACCATGCCCTGCATGCGCGCCCGGTGCACCAGCAGCGACAGGTAGTTGCGCGGCCCCTGCACCGGCGCCGTGTTGTTGTACTGGCTGATCGCGCCGCAGATGACGATGCGCGCGTGCATCGCCAGGCGGGCCAGCACCTCGTCGAGGATGTCGCCGCCGACGTTGTCGAAATAGATGTCCACGCCCTTGGGGCAGTGTTCCTTCAGGCCGGCGCGCACGTTGCCGGCCTTGTAGTCGATGCAGGCGTCGAAGCCCAGCTCGCCCACCACCCAGTCGCACTTGGCGCGGCCGCCGGCGATGCCCACCACGCGGCAGCCCTTGATGCGCGCAAGCTGGCCGACGGTCTGGCCCACCGCGCCGGCCGCGCCCGAGACCACCACCGTGTCGCCGGGACGCGGCTGGCCCACGTCCAGCAGGCCGAAGTACGCCGTCATGCCGGGCATGCCCAGCACGTTCAGCCACTGGGTGACGCTGCCCATCCGGGTGTCGATCTTCTCCAGCCCGGCGCGCCCCGCCTGCTCCGCCGTGAGGCCGGCGTAGGCCTGCACTCCCAGCATCCCCGAGACCAGGTCGCCCACCGCGAACTTCGGATGCGACGACGCGAGCACGCGGCCGATGCCGCCTGCGCGCATCACCTCGCCGATGCCCACCGGGGCGATGTAGCTCTTGCCCTCGTTCATCCAGCCGCGCATCGCCGGGTCGAGCGACAGCGCGAGCGTCTTGACCACGAGGCCGCCCGCAGGCGGCGCCTGCACCGGCTCGGTGGTCTGCTGCCAGTCGTCCCCGGTGGGCGTGCCCACGGGGCGGCGCGCCAGGCGGATCTGCTGGTTGCTGAGCTGGCTGAGGTCGGTCATGGCGGGCTCCTGTGGACAAGGCGCATCCTGATGGCGGCGCACGCCACGGACGGTAGCGCATGTGACAGCCCGGCCGCGGCCCGCGCCACCAAGAATTCCGCCCGGCCGTAATCCGCGAAGGCCGCGCGACAAGAACGCAAGGAGAACTCCCATGCCCAGCCTGTCCACCGCGCCGCGCTCCGTGCCGGGCGGCCGCGACGCCATCGCGGCCCGCTATGCGCAAGTGCGCGCGGCGAGCCTCGAACTCGCCGCCACCCTGTCGCCCGAAGACCAGTGCGTGCAATCGATGCCGGACGCCAGCCCGACCAAGTGGCACCTGGCGCACACGAGCTGGTTCTTCGAAGTGGTCGTGCTCGGCCCGCACGCCGCGGCCTACGAGGTCTTCGATCCGGCTTTCGCCCGGCTCTTCAACTCGTACTACGAGTCGCTCGGCCCGCGCCATCCCCGGCCGCAGCGCGGGTTGCTGACGCGTCCTTCGCTCGCGCAGGTGCACGCCTATCGCGCGCACGTCGACGCGGCCATGCAAGCCTTCGCGCGCGAGGCCGGTGACGCGGCCTGGAGCGCTGCCGCACCGCTGGTCGAGCTGGGCCTGCAGCACGAGCAGCAGCACCAGGAGCTCATCGCCACCGACATCCTGCATGCGTTCTCGTGCAACCCGCTGCTGCCCGCCTGGAGGCCGCAGGAGCAGCCGCCGTTGCGGCTTGCGGGGAAGACGCCTGCGTTGCGGTGGCTGGAACATCCGGGAGGCGCCTTCGAGATCGGCCACCCGGGCGAGGGCTTCGCCTTCGACAACGAGACGCCACGACACGAGGTGCTGCTGCGGCCGTTCCGGCTGGCCGATCGCCCGGTCACCTGCGGCGAGTACCTGGATTTCATCGAGGACGGCGGCTACGCCAAGCCGCTGCACTGGCTCTCGGACGGCTGGGCTGCGGTGCAGATGCAAGGCTGGTCCGCGCCCGCGTACTGGCTCGCGCCGGGCGACCCGCGGGCACCCGCCGATCACTGGCAGGTGTTCGGCCCGGCCGGCGTGCAGCCGCTCGACCCCGCTACGCCCGTGTCGCAGCTCAGTTTCTACGAGGCCGCCGCCTATGCCGACTGGGCCGGCGCGCGGCTGCCGACCGAATTCGAATGGGAGGCGATGTGGGACGCGCCGGGCATCTCGCAGATGAGCGGCCATGTCTGGCAATGGACGCGCTCTTCCTACGACCCGTACCCCGGTTTCCGGCCGCTGCCGGGCGCCGTGAGCGAATACAACGGCAAGTTCATGGTCGGGCAGCTGGTGCTGCGCGGCGGCAGCGCCTTCACGCCGCCCGGCCATGCGCGCAGGACCTACCGCAATTTCTTCCCGCCGGCCGCGCGCTGGCAGTTCTCCGGCCTGCGGCTGGCGAAGGACGCCGCATGATCCCCGCACTGCTGGCGCCCGCCCCGCTGCGCACGGCCGTCGACGTCGAGACCGCTGACGAGGCTGGCTTCCTGCAGGACCTGCAGCGCGCGCTGGCCGCGCCGCCGCATTCGATCTCGCCCAAGTACTTCTACGACGCCGAGGGCTCGCGCCTGTTCGATCGCATCTGCGAGCTGCCCGAGTACTACCCGACCCGAACCGAGCGCGCGATCCTGTCGGAGAACGCCGCCGACATCGCACGCGAGATCGGCACCGGCTGCGATCTGGTGGAGTTCGGCGCCGGGTCCTGCAGCAAGGTGCGGCTGTTGCTGGGCGACCTGCGGCCGCGGCGCTACCTGCCGATCGACATCTCCTCCGAGCATCTCGAAGTGAGCGCGGCCGAGCTGGAGCGCGAACATCCCGGGCTGCTGGTGCTGCCGGTCGCGGGCGACTACACGTCGACCTTCCACCTGCCGCCGGCGCTCGCCGGTGCGCCGCGGGTGGGCTTCTTTCCGGGCTCGACAATCGGCAACTTCACGCCCGCGGAGGCGCTGCAGTTCCTGCGTGGCGCGGCTCGCATGCTGAGCGGCGGCGGCCTGCTGTTCGGCGCCGATCTGGTGAAGGATCCGGCCGTGCTGCACGCGGCCTACAACGACGCGCAGGGCGTCACCGCCGCGTTCAATCTCAACCTGCTCGCGCGCGCCAACCGGGAGCTGGGCGCCGACTTCGACGTCGACGCGTTCTGGCACAGCGCGTTCTACAACGCGGCGGCCGGGCGCATCGAGATGCACCTGGTCAGCCGCAGGCACCAGCGGGTAGCGTTGGGAGGCGAGTGCTACGAACTCGACGAAGGCCTGGCGCTGCACACCGAGAATTCGTACAAGTTCACGCTCGACGGGCTGCGGCGGCTGGCCGTGCAGGCCGGCTTCCGGCCGCAGGCCGTTTGGACCGACCCGGACCGGCTGTTCAGCGTGCACTGGCTGCGGGCGCCTGAGCGCGAGTGAGTCAGAGAAACCAAAGGAGCGTGCGGATGAAGGCCACCTGGAACGGAGCGGTGATCGCGCAAAGCGACGACACCGTGGTCGTCGAAGGCAACCACTATTTCCCGGAGAGCTCGCTCAAACGCGAGTACGTGAGCTTCTCCAATCACAAGACCACCTGCGCATGGAAGGGGCAGGCCAGCTACTACTCGCTGCTGGTCAACGGGGAGATGAACATCGATGCGGTCTGGTACTACCCCGAGCCGAAGCCCGAGGCCGAGATGGTTCGCGGGCGGGTGGCGTTCTGGAAGGGCGTGAAGGTCGAGCCCTGATCCCGGGAGGGATGCGGCGCGCTTGTTAAGCTTGCCGCATCGTGCTGTCCCCCGCCTATTCCACCGTTTCCGATGCCGCGCTGCTGCTGCGCTCGCGCGGCTATGCCGTGCTCGATGCGCAGGGCGTGTGCGAGTTGGCCGGCTGCGAACTTTCAGAGCTGGTGGCGCTGAACGCTTCGTGGGACGACCTGCCGCCGGACGCCTACCTGAAGGACGGCGGCCGTTACCGGCGCCGCCGCCATTCGTGCTTCGTGGGCGAGAGCGGTGAACTGGTGCAAGCCGCGCACCGCGCCCACTGGCAGCCCGTGGAATACAACGCGCTGCACGGCGGCATGCAGCGCTGGTTCGAGCCGATGCGCGCGGAAGTGGTCGCCGCGCCGGCGTGGTCGCGGCTGCTGCTCGCGCTCGGGCGCCTCGCGACGGCGGTCAAGGGCGGGCAGCGCTGGTACGTCGAGGCGCACCAGTTCCGCATCGACACCACCGACGGCATCGGCCGGCCCACGCCGGAGGGCGCTCACCGCGACGGCGTGGATCTCGTGGCCGTGTTCCTGCTGGCACGCGAAGGCATCAAGGGCGGCGAGACGCGCGTGTTCGAAGCCGACGGTCCGGCGGGCCAGCGCTTCACGCTGTCCGAGCCCTGGAGCGTGCTGCTGCTGGACGACGAGCGCGTGGTGCACGAAACCACGCCGATCCAGCCCACGGGGCCCGGCGGCCACCGGGACACGCTGGTGCTGACGTATCGCGCGGGCGGGTTCCAGGGCGACTGAGCCCCCGGCCGATCAGTCGCGCACGTCAGCCACCGGGTTCTCGCCGAAGCCGGGCCGCCCGAGGAACTTCAGGATCCGCGACGCCGCTTCGTCCGGCGAGCTGAGCATCCCCTTGTCCTTCATCGCCTGGAAGTTGCCGATGTCGGGGAAACGGCTCGCGTCGGCGGTGCGAAGCTGCACCTGCATCTCGGTATCGATCACGCCCGGCGCGAGCGAGCAGACCTTCGCGCCGTTCGACTTCTGCGCCTCCTCCAGCGCGAGGCAGCGCGTGAAATGGTCCATGCCGGCCTTGGCCGCGCAGTACGCCGCCTGCGACGCCATCGCGCGGCGACCCAGGCCCGAAGAGATGTTCAGCACCTTGCGCGCGCACGGCCACACCGCGGTCGCGCGCAGGAACGCGCCGGTCAGCACCATCGGCGCTTCCAGATCCACGCGCAGCGCCTGTGCCAGGTCGGCCATGGGGATTTCGGCCAGCGGCGCGATCTGCGGGATGGTGCCGGCGTTGTTGATCAGCGTGACGCTCGACAAACCCTTCGACCCGTGTGCCGTGAGCCAAGTCTCCAGCTTCGCGGCGGCGGTCTCGGGCCGGGCCAGGTCCTGCGGCCACTGCTCGAGCTTGCGGCCGGCGCGCTCGGCGCGCTGCTGCAGCGCATCGTTGGTCTTGCGCGAGATGCACAGCAGGTCGTGGCCGGCGTCGATCAGCTGCTCGGCAAGCGCCAAGCCCATGCCGCGCGAGGCGCCGGTGAGGATGGTGAGGTGGGCGGAGGTGTTCATGCCCGCATGCTAAGCGGGCCGCCTCGCCCTCAGGCGGCGAGCACGATCGGGAAACTCGCCTGCAGCAGGCCGTCGCCCGCGGGCCGGAAGGGCACCGTCACCGCGCGCCGGTCCTCCTCGCCCATCCTGCGCCACAGCCCATCGCGCTGGTTGTTCGGTTCGCCCTCCACGTAGAGCTGGGTCGTCAGCAGTTCGCGCTGGCCCATGCGCACCTTGAGATGGATGTGCGGCGTGCGCCCGGTGTACGGCACCGGCTTGATCGTGCGGAACCGATAGCGGCCGTCCGCCCCCACGGTGACGCGACCGAAGCCCTGGAAGTCGGGGTCTGCGCGCCCACCGTCGCCCGGGTGGTGGTAGTGGCCGGCCTCGTCGCACTGCCATATCTCGACCGTGGCGCCGGAGACGGGCCGGCCCTGAACGTCGACGACTGTTCCGTCGACCCAGGCGGGCAGGCCCTTGGCGTACTGGCGGCTGCCGTTTCGCAGCAGGTCGTTGTCGCTATCGGCCGGCAGCTTCACCGGATAGAACGGGCCTTCGGTTTGGGACGGCGTCGGCCGGCGCGCGGCCTGGGCTCGCGCGCCCAGCAGCAGGGCCGGCGCGAACACGAGGGCGGCGGCCGTTGCGCGGCGGGTGGGGGAATGGGTCATCGCGGCTCCTTCGTGAGTCGGACGCCCGCGGCGGACGGAGGTTCCGCGCCTTGGCGTGGCGTGGCTCAGAAGGGCGCGGGGCTGTGCCACGCCACCGCCTCGCCTGACGCGGGATGCATGAGTTCGAGCCGGCGGGCGTGCAGCAGCAGCCGCGGCGCTGCGGAGACCCCGGGTTGCGGCGCATAAAGCGTGTCGCCCAGGATGGGATGACCGACCGCCAGCAGGTGCACCCGCAGCTGGTGCGAGCGGCCGGTGACGGGCTCGAGCCGCAGCCGCGTGCTGCCGGGCAGCGGCCCCGCGCCTTCGCGCCACCAGCGCGTGAGGCTGGGCTTGCCCTGCTGCGCATCGACCCTCTGCTTGGGGCGGTTTGGCCAGTCGGCGGCGAGGGGCAGGTCGATCTCGCCTTCGTCACGGCCGGGATCGCCGCACACGATGGCTTCGTACACCTTCCGCACCTCGCGGCGCGCGAAGGCTTCGCTCAATCGGCGCTGCATCTCGAGCCCGCGCGCGAACACGCACAGGCCCGAGGTCGCCATGTCGAGGCGATGCACGATGAGCGCGTCGGGATGAAGCGCCTGCACACGCGCCGACAGGCAGTCCTGCTTGTCGTCGCCCCGGCCCGGGACGCACAGCAGGCCTGCGGGTTTGTCGGCCACGATGCAATGAGCATCGGCATGCACGATGCGCGCAGCCAGCCCATCCGTGCGCATCGATAATCCGTCCATGACCGCGCTTGCTTCCATGCCCTTTTCGCTGCAGACGATTGTGCTGCTCGCCGCGTCGAACGTTTTCATGACGGTGGCGTGGTACGGCCACCTGAAGAACCTGGCGGCCAGCCCCTGGTACATCGCCGCGGTCATCAGCTGGGGCATCGCGCTGGCCGAATACCTGCTGCAGGTGCCCGCCAACCGCATCGGCTTCCAGCGGGCCGGCTTCTCCGTCGGGCAGCTCAAGATCCTGCAGGAGGTGATCACGCTGTCGGTGTTCGTGCCGTTTGCGATCTTCTACCTGCGAGAGCCGTTCAAGCTCGATTACCTGTGGGCCGCCCTGTGCATGGTGGGCGCGGTCTACTTCATCTTCCGCAGCGCCTGAGCGGCGCCCCGGCCGCGCAGGGACCGGGCGTTACACTCGCCAGCTCACAAGAATCACCCCCGAAGGCCCGCCAAGATGCTGTTCGGCAAGCTCCTCCCCCGCGAAGGCAATTTCTACGAGATGTTCAACCAGCACGCGGGCCGCGTCGTCGAGGCCGCCCATGCCTTCGCGCTGCTGGTGAAGAACTACGACGACGCCGAACTTCGCGAGAAGTACAACCGCGAAGTCGACCACGCCGAACGCGCGGCCGACCGGGTGACGCATGAGGTCAACCGGCTGATCCACAAGACCTTCATCACGCCGATCGACCGGGACCAGATCCACAAGCTGATCAACACCATGGACGACGTGGCCGACCTGCTGCAGGACTCGGCCGAGACCATGGCGCTGTACGACCTGCGGCGCGTCAATGAGGAGATCACGCGCCTGACTGACCTGGCGGTCAAATGCGTCGAGCGTGTGCGCGAAGCCGTCGCGTTGATCGGAAGCCTGGGCGACGCGGCCACGGCGGAAGCGGCGCTCAAGACCTGCGAGGAGATCGACCGGCTGGAGTCCGACTCCGACCGGGTGATGCGCGCGGCGATGAGCAAGCTGTTCCGCGAGGAGCCGGACGTGCGCGAGGTGCTCAAGCTCAAGGCGATCTACGAGCTGCTGGAGACCATCACCGACAAGTGCGAGGACGTCGCGAACGTCATCGAAGGCATCGTGCTCGAGCACTCTTGAAGGGGCGCGGCTGATGGAACCGGTGCAGGCCGCCCTCTGGGTGGTGATCATGCTGGTGGCGCTTGCCCTGGCGTTCGACTTCATGAACGGCTTCCACGATGCGGCGAACTCTATCGCCACCGTCGTGTCCACCGGCGTGCTGCGGCCCACCCAGGCCGTGCTGTTCGCGGCGTTCTTCAACTTCGTCGCGATCTTCATCTTCCAGCTGAGCGTGGCCGCCACGGTGGGCAAGGGCATCGTGGAGCCGGGGGTGGTGGACACGCACGTGGTGTTCGGCGCCTTGCTCGGCGCGATCACCTGGAACGTGATCACCTGGTACTACGGCATCCCCAGCAGCAGCTCGCATGCGCTGATCGGCGGCATCGTCGGTGCGGTGATCGCCAAGGCGGGCGCGGGCTCGCTGATCGCGCCGGGCATCCTCAAGACCGTTCTCTTCATCTTCGTTTCGCCGACGCTGGGATTCCTGCTCGGCTCGCTGATGATGGTGCTGGTCTCGAACGTGTTCCGCCGCGCCACGCCGTCGCGCGTCGACAGCTGGTTCCGCCGCCTGCAGCTGGTCTCGGCCGGCGCCTACAGCCTTGGGCACGGCGGCAACGACGCGCAGAAGACCATCGGCATCATCTGGATGCTGCTGATCTCCACGGGGTACATCGCCAAGGGCGCCGACTCGCCGCCGGGGTGGGTGATCGTGTCCTGTTACGTCGCCATCGGCCTGGGCACCATGTTCGGCGGCTGGCGCATCGTGAAGACGATGGGGCAGAAGATCACCAAGCTCAAGCCCGTCGGCGGCTTCTGCGCGGAGACAGGAGGCGCGCTGACGCTGTTCCTGGCGACGGGGCTGGGGATTCCGGTGTCGACGACGCACACGATCACGGGGGCGATCGTGGGGGTGGGTTCGACTCAGCGGGCCAGCGCGGTGCGGTGGGGGGTTGCCGGGAACATCGTGTGGGCGTGGATCTTCACGATTCCCGCTAGTGCGTTCATGGCGGCGATCGGGTACTGGGTCAGCCTGCAGATCTTCTAAGCGCCGGTCGTTCGCACGGCGTCCGCGCATTCCTGCGCACCCATCGCGACTCGCGTCGCGATCACATGACTAGGTTCCTTTGGGAGATGTGACTCCAGGCCGGAGCATGCCGCTCGCTGGCCGTTCCGGTCGCATTTCCCAACAGGAGCATTCATGAAGGTTCAATCGAGCGTGCGGGCGCGGCTTTGCGGGGTCGCGGTGTTGATGGCGGTGGTGGCGGGGTGTGGGGGAGGCGGGGGCGGCGGGACCCCGGCTCCTGTGCCGCCCGGGCCTGCCCCCGCGCCGCCGCCCACGGAGGTGCGAGGGTGGTCGAAGCCGTTTGGGTCGGCATCGGTGGTGATCGGGCAATCAAGCTTTGACGAAGAGGACCCCCGTGGCGGCCCGGCCACGCCGGTTTTCAATCCGCCCGGCAGATCCGCCGTGACGTCGGACGGCAAGCTCCTGGTCTCGCACGGTGGCAACTCGCTACTCATTTTCGACAACTATGAAGCGATGAACGGACCCGCTGCGGACGCGGAGTTCTCGTTACCCCATGCGGGGCGGGCTCGGACCTTGTGGGACTTCACCGCCCACGGGTCGAAGTTGGTCGCGGCTGCGGACGCCAACGTTCTGATTTACAACGCGGTGCCTAGCGGCAGCGTGGATGCGAATTCTTTCGCAGGCGACGGATTCACTGGCTGCACGCCTTCGCGGCTGGAGGGACGGACCTCCGCCCACTTGACACCGGATGGGCGCCGCTTGATCGTGGCTGATACGTTCAACAACCGCGTTCTTATCTGGAACGGTGTCGATCAAGCAACCGGATCGCTGGGCGCGGCAGACGTCGTACTGGGACAGCAAGGCATGGACCTCTGCGTCGCCAATGATGCGAACGGCGACAGGACCAGCGATGACAATCCGAGTGAGAAAACGTTGTTCCAACCGACTTCCGTGTGGTCGGACGGTGAGCGACTGGTTGTCGCTGACGCCGGCAACAACCGGGTACTGATCTGGAACGACATTGTGCAGGTGGTGAGCTCTCAGGGCGCAAACCATGTCATCGGCCAGCAAGATTTCGTGAGTCGCGCGGAGGTTCCGCCGACCGACATGGCGCTGTCCTACCCGATGGCCGTCGACGTGAGCGCTGCCGGCGAACTGGCCGTGGCGGACACTGGCAACGGCCGGGTCCTGATCTGGCCCGCGATTCCGAACGGTAATGGCCAGCCTGCCAAGTTCGTGGTCGGTAGACCGGATTTCACGCACGCGGAAGCACTACCGCTGAGTGCGAAATCACTCAGCGCGCCCGAGGGAGTTCGATTCCACGGCCGCAACCTGATCGTGAACGACACTGCCAACAATCGCGTGCTGGTCTGGCGCGAATCGGACTGAGATAGCGCCTACGCCTCATTCTTGAGGCGCGCTCCCTAACCCCACAGCGGCCGGCATCCCCGGCCGCTGTTGCATTCGTCCCCGCGTTCCGAAATCTCCGTGGCAGTCAGCCACGTTACAGCGCAGCCGTGACTTCACTCCTTGGGAAGACCTGACTTCAGCCGGAGCATGCGCCGGCTCTTCAGCTTCCATTCTCACAGGAGAAACATGAAAGTTCATGAAACTGCGACCCGGCGGCTCGCCGCAATCGCGCTGGTCTTCAGCACCGTGGCCGCCGGCTGCGGCGATGGTGGCGGCCTGCCGCCCGCGGCGGCGCCCGCACCTGCCCCTGCACCAGTGGCATTCGGTGCCTTCCCCTCGGCCGTGGCCGTGATCGGCCAGGAGGGCTTCGACCAGGTCGCGCCCGACGGCACGCCCGGCACACTGAGCATTCGCCGCGGTGAACCTGCCGTGACCGCCGGCGGCGGGCTGTTCGTCGCGGACTCCGGGACCGGGACACTGAAGGTGTTCAGCCGCCACGACCAGCCGGGCTCCTTCACGGACTACCCGGGCGTGACGCGGGCCCGCAGCGTTTCCATGCAGTCGGGAAGGCTGGTCGTGGTCGACGGGGACACGGTCAGGATCTTCGAGAGCGCGGCACCGGGTGCCCCACAGATCGCGTTCGCCGGCGGGGCCACCGGGTGCAGCACTTCCGGCTTGAACAATCCGACTTCCGCCTTCCTCACGCCGAACGGCCGCCTCGTGGTGGCCGACAGCTCCAATCACCGCGTCCTGATCTGGAACACGGTGGGTTCGGGAGCGCTGGGTGAAGCCCATGTCGTGGTTGGCCAGCGCACGATGACCAGTTGCGTGGCCAACAACGACAACGGAGACACGGATCCCGACCCCGCTCCGACCGCCAGTACGCTGTCCGGCCCCCGGTCCGTGTGGTCCGACGGCACCCGCCTGGTGGTGGCCGACACGGGGAACAACCGCGTCCTCGTCTGGGACAACCTGCCGGCCGGCCATTACCAGCCGGCCACGACCGTCATCGGCCAGAGGAGTCTCAGCGAGGGGCGGCCCCACGCCGGCGATCCGACCCCGTCCTCCATGAGCCTGGCGACCCCCGTCTCGGTCGACGTGAACGACGCCGGCCAGCTGGCCGTGGCGGACGAGCAGAACAACCGGGTGCTGGTGTGGAACCGCATCCCCGCGACGCACGGCCAGCCGGCCGACCAGGTGCTCGGCAAGGCGGGGTTCACTGACGGTGAATCGAGCGCGCCGAGCGCCAGCACACTCTCGGAGCCCGAGGGCGCGCGGTTCCACGGGCGAGACCTGGTCGTCGTCGACACCGGGAACAACCGCGTGATGGTCTGGAGGGGCACGGCGCCGCCTGTGGTGACTCCTCCTTCGGTGCACCCGGCTCCCTCGCTGCCGCCAACCGAGCCACTCATCCCGCCTGGACCCGGCGTAGGTGCGTACTGACCGATCTTTGCCGGCGACGCTGCAGGACGTGCACTACTGCGAGATGCGTCGCCCTTCTTCCACCTGCTGGTTGAAGTACCCCTGAAAGCTGATGGCGATGCTCGCCATCAGCACCCCAGCCCCGATCATCAGCGCCAGCACGATCGCCCAGACCGTTCCCCAGTTCGTCCGACCCGGTTTCGCATCCGGTGACTGCCCCGGATTGAAGCGGCCGTTCCAATCCTCCGGCTTCTTCAGCCCATAGACGATCGCGGTGAGGCAGCACCCCGCGAACGTGAACCCCAGCACCGGCGTGAGCACCCAGCTGAGCGGATCGTTCTGCCCCAGCGACCACATGCGCAGCACACCGTATGCACCGACCAGCGTGGGCACAGGCAGCAGCCATCCCAGCCAATCGCCCGCACCGTGCAGGTAGAAGCGATGCAGCCCGAACGGCCCGCCGAGGAAGGCGAGCCACGCCGCCACCGTCTTGCTTTTCGTCACGGCGATTCGGGCGGCGTGCTGCTGCCTTCGCCCAGGACCTTGTCCATCAGCACCGTGTCCAGCCAGCGGTTGAATTTCCAGCCGCAGTTGGTGATCGTGCCGACGGACGCGAAGCCGAGCGAGCGATGCACGCCGATCGAACCGGCGTTGGCCGAGTCGCCGATCACGGCGATCAGCTTGCGAACGCCCACGGACTCGGCCTGGGCCACCAGTTCCGCCAACAGCTGCTTGCCGACGCCTTTGCCGCAGGCGTCGCGGTGCAGGTAGATCGAGTCCTCCGCCGAAAACCGGTACGCCGGCCGCGGCTTGAACCACTGGCAGTAGGCGTAGCCCAGCACCCGGCCGTCCTGCTCAGCCACGAGGAAGGGCAGGCCCTTGCCGAGCACGTCGGCCCGGCGGCCGGCCATCTCGTGCTCGGTGGGTGGCGTGGTTTCGAAGGTGCCGGTGCCATGCATCACGTGGTGGCCGTAGATGGCGGTGATGGCGGGCAGGTCGGCTTCCGTGCTGGGGCGGATGAGGCTCATCGGGAGGGGCGGGCTATAATCGCGGGCTTTCCAGCGTGTCGCCGGCCGGGTGGCCGATGCGCGTGTCTCGACGCTGGAGGATCTCGGAGCCCGTCGCGCGAAGCGCCGGCTCTCCACCCGAAGGATAAATCATGGTCGTGATCCGACTCTCGCGCGGCGGTGCCAAGAGCCGTCCGTTCTTCAACATCGTCGTCGCCGACAAGCGCGTGCGCCGCGACGGCCGCTTCATCGAGCGCCTGGGCTTCTACAACCCGATCGCCAAGGACAACGAGGAGAGCATCCGCATCGCGCAGGACCGCCTGACCTACTGGCGCGGCGTCGGCGCCCAGGCTTCCCCGACGGTCGAGCGCCTGCTCCAGCAGGCCGCCGCCAAGGCGCCCGCCGCCGCGGCGTAAGCCTCTCGTCGTGATGCTGCCCGGGCTCAGCCGCCGACGGGCCGCCCCTAGGCGGCTGCGGCCCCCTCGGGGGGCAGCGCAGTACACGAAGTGACAAGCGTGGGGGCCCTGGAACAGGCAGAACTGCCGGCTGACGCTGTCGAAGTCGGGCGCATCCACGATGCTTGGGGGATCAAGGGCTGGTTCAAGGTCCTGCCCCACAGCGCTTCCCCGGAAGCGCTTTTTTCTTCCAAGCGCTGGTTCCTGCAACCGCCCGAGAAGGCTGCCAAGCCGGCGTTCTCGGGCACGGTCTTGCTGCGCATCCGCGAGGCGAAGGAGCACGCCGACAGCATCGTCGCCACCGCGCAGGAGGTCGACGACCGCAGCGCGGCCGAGTCGCTTAAAGGCGCGCGGGTCTTCATCCCGCGATCGAGCTTCCCCACCGCTGCCGAAGACGAGTACTACTGGGTCGACCTGCTCGGCCTGCAGGTGGTCAACCGGGAAGGTGTCGTGCTCGGCGAAGTGCGAGACCTCATGGCGACCGGGCCGCAGACGGTGCTGGTCGTGGCTTACGAGGAAGGCGGCAAGCCCGCCGAGCGCATGATCCCCTTCGTCTCCGCGTACGTGGACGCAGTCGATTTGCCGGGCCGGCGCATCACGGTGGACTGGCAGCCCGACTACTGACGTGCCACGGATCGCCATGCGCTTCGACGTCCTCACCCTGTTCCCCGAGCTGTTCGGCCCCTTCCTCGAGAGCGGCGTCACGCGCCGCGCCTACGAATCGAAGCAGGTCGACGTGCGCCTGTGGAACCCGCGCGACCACGCCGAAGGCAATTACCGCCGGGTCGACGATCGCCCGTTCGGCGGCGGCCCGGGCATGGTGATGCTCGCGGAGCCGCTGGCGCGCTGCGTGGCGGCGGCGAAGGCGGACCGGAACGACGCCGCGCCCGTGGTGCTGTTCTCGCCGACTGGCGCCAGGCTGGACCATGCGGCAGTGGAGCAGTGGTCCGCCAGCGAAGGCGCGATCCTGCTGTGCGGACGATACGAAGGCGTCGACCAGCGTTTCATCGACAGCCACGTGAACGTGCAGCTGAGCCTCGGCGATTTCGTGCTCTCGGGCGGCGAGGTCGCGGCGATGGCGCTGCTGGACGCGGTCGCCCGCCTGCAGCCCGGAGTGCTGAACGAAGCCGGCAGCCACGAAGCCGACAGCTTCAACCCCGGGATCGACGGCCTGCTGGACTGTCCGCACTACACCCGCCCGGACGACTGGCAGGGCCGCCGCGTGCCGCCCGAGCTGCTGTCCGGCCACCACGTCCAGATCGAGCGCTGGCGTCGCGAACGCCGCCTGGAGGCCACCGCCCGCCTGCGGCCGGACCTGCTTTCCGCCGCTCGCGCTGCCGGGCGCCTGACGCCCGCAGACGAGGCCTTCCTGGCTTCGCTGGCGCGGCCGGACGCCGCCGGGCTATAATCTTCGGCTTTCCGATCCTCTGCCCGGCCGCCCCCGGCTGGATGCTCCAGCCCTCCAGGAACGGGGCCATTTGCGTAGCGCGGGCATGATCGAGTGGAACCACCATGAACCTGATCCAGACCCTCGAGCAAGAGGAAATCGCCCGCCTGGGCAAGAAGATCCCCGAGTTCGCCCCCGGCGACACGGTGATCGTGAGCGTCAGCGTCGTCGAAGGCAACCGCAAGCGCGTGCAGGCCTACGAGGGCGTCGTCATCGCCAAGCGCAACCGGGGCCTGAACAGCGGCTTCACCGTGCGCAAGATCTCCAGCGGAGAAGGCGTCGAGCGGACCTTCCAGACCTACAGCCCGCTGATCGCCGGCATCGAGGTCAAGCGGCGCGGCGACGTGCGCCGCGCCAAGCTGTACTACCTGCGCGAGCGCAGCGGCAAGTCGGCCCGCATCAAGGAAAAGCTGGCCCACGGCACCCGCGCGGCCGCCGAGTAAACCCCTCCCGCCCGCGACGAGCCGCCGCCGCCCGCCCAGGGTCGCGGCGGTTTTTCATTCCTCCATGCCCATCGATCCCGTCCCGCCGCTGCCGCCCGAGTTCGTGCCGCTGTCGAAGCTGCCCCACTTCGACCCGCGCGCCGTGCCCGTGATCGGCATCGACTCGCACCTGCCGCCGGTGCGGCCGGAGGCGATGTCGCCCGACTCGATCCGCGAGAAATTCCGCGCCCCGCCGGCCTGGGCGCCGGAGATCTGGGCCGAGAAGCGCTTCACCGACCGCCAGCCCGCGCAGGCTTCGGTGCTGGTGCCGATCGTGCTGCGCAGGGAGCCGACGGTGCTGCTCACCGAGCGCACCACGCACCTGTCCACCCATTCGGGGCAGGTGGCCTTTCCCGGCGGCAAGCGCGACGAGACGGACCGCGACGCCGCGCACACCGCGCTGCGCGAGGCGCAGGAGGAGATCGGCCTGCACGAACGGCACGTGGAGGTGCTGGGCGAAATGCCCACCTACACGACGGGCACCCTCTTCATCGTCACGCCGGTCGTCGCGCTGGTGCAGCCGGACGCCAGGCTGGAACTCAATGCGCACGAGGTCGCGGACGCCTTCGAGGTGCCCCTCAAGTTCCTCATGAACCCCGCCCACCACCGCCGCCATGTCTTCGACGTGATGGGCAACCGGCGCGAATGGTTGTCGATGCCCTACATGGACGGCGCCACGGAGCGCTTCATCTGGGGTGCGACGGCCGCGATGTTGCGCAATTTCTACCGGTTCCTCTCGGCGTAAGCGCCGGCGCCGGGTGCGCCCGTATCATCGCCGCATGTCTTTTTTCGCCATCCTGTTCGCCCTGCTCCTCGAGCAGGTGCGGCCGCTGGCGCGCCACAACCCGATCCACGGCGCCCTGCGAAGCTGGGCGCGTTGGGCCAGCCGCAATTTCGACGCCGGCAAGCCGCACCACGGCTGGATCGCATGGGCCGTTGCGACCGTGGGGCCCGCGATCGCGGCGCTGGCGATCCACTGGGCGCTGTTGCTCGGGGTGGGCTGGCCGGCGGCCGTCGCGTGGAGCATCGCGGTCCTGTATGTCACGCTGGGCTTCCGGCAGTTCAGCCACCACTTCACCGCGATCCGCGATGCGCTCGATGCCGGCGACGAGGACCGTGCGCGCGAGCTGCTCGCTCAGTGGCAGCAGGTCGATGCCGCCGAACTGCCCCGGCGCGAGATCGTGCGCCACGTCATCGAGTATTCGGTGCTGGCCGCGCACCGCCACGTGTTCGGCGTGCTCACCTGGTTCGCGGTGCTCGCCGCTTTCGGCTTCGGCCCGGCCGGTGCCGTGCTGTACCGGATGGCCGAATTCGTCACGCGCTACTGGCGGCACCGCAGCCGCCTTCAGCCGCAGTCCGTGAGCGAGGCGCTGCAATCGGCGTCGGCCCGGGCCTGGGCCGTGATCGACTGGCTGCCCGCGCGCATCACCGCGCTGGCATTCGCAGTCGTCGGCAGCTTCGAGGAAGCGATCGACTGCTGGCGGCACCACGCCCAGCGCTTCCCCAACGACAACGACGGCGTCGTGCTGGCCGCGACTTCCGGAGCGGTGAACGTGCGCCTGGGCGGCGAAGCCCTGCGTGCATTCGTTCCGAACAGCAGCCAGTCGTTCAGCGCCGCTTCCGTCGCCATGGAGGAGCCGGGCAGCGAAAGCACGCCCGGCCGCGAGGCCGAACCGGCTCACCTTCGCAGCATCGTCGGCCTGGTCTGGCGTTCGGTGGTGCTTTACATGGTGCTGCTGGCGCTGCTGACGCTGGCCAACCTGATCGGCTGAAGCGCTCGCCCTCAATAGCGGGGCGGCTGGCTCAATTCCTCGAACAGGTCGCAATAGATCCGGTAGCGGTTGGCCGTGACCGGATGCTCGCATTGCGCGTGCGCCGCGGCGGAGATCACCGCGCAGCCCGGCTCGTGCCGGTGCGTGCAGTTGTAGAAGCGGCACTGGCCCAGGTGCGGCTTCAGGTCCCGCATCAGGCCGGCCAGGTGCGCGGGCTCCAGGTGATAGAGCCCGAATTCCTGGAATCCCGGCGAGTCGATCAGCGCCGTGGTGCGCGCTTCGTCCACCCAGTACCAGGTCGTGCTCGTCGTCGTGTGCTTGCCCGAGCTGAGCGCGCGCGAGATCTCCCCCGTCTGCGCCGCGGCGCCGGGCACCAGCAGGTTGATCAGCGTGCTCTTGCCCGCGCCGGAGGGACCGAGCACCAGCGTCGTCTTCCCCTTCAGGTGCACCATCAGGTGCTCGCGGTCGACGTCGCCTGACAGCCGCAGCGACAAGGGCAGCACGCCATAGCCCATCTGCTGGTAAGGCAGCAGCCGTTCCCAGGCGCGCTCGAATGGCTCGACGAGGTCGCTCTTGTTCAACGCGATCAACGGCGTGATGCGCTCGGCCTCGGCGGCGATCAGCGCGCGGGCGAGCTGGTGCTCGGAGAATTCGGGCTCGGCCGCGATCAGCACCAGCACCTGGTCCAGGTTGGCCGCGAACGACTTGATCCGGATCTCGTCCTGCCGGTAGAACAGGTTGCGGCGCGGCTCCACTTTCTCGATCGTGCCTTCGTCGTGCGTCTGCTGCCACTGCACGCGGTCGCCGACCACGGCACGGGCCTTCTTGCCACGCGGATGGCAGATGCGGCGGGCGCCGCCGGGGGATTCGACCAGCACGTGGCGGCCGAAGCTCGCCACCACCAGCCCCGGCGAGAGCCCCTCGCGATCAGCCAAGGCGCGCGTCCATCGTCAGGCCAGCAGCGCATCCACCCGGGTGGCGCAATCGAAGTCCGTGTCCGACAGCCCCTGCACGTCGTGCGTGGAGAAGCGCACCACGCAGCGGTTGTAGTGCACCGACAGGTCGGGATGGTGGTCCTGCGTGTGGGCGATGAAGGCCACCGCGTTCACGAAGGCGATCGTCTCGTGGTAGTTGGCGAAGGTGTAGGTGCGCTCGATCGCCACGTCGGCGCCATCGCCCGTCAGCTTCCAATCGGCCAGTGCGCCGAGCCGCGTGACCACCTCGGTGGGCGACAGCGCGCGGCGCGCCTGCCCCGACCAGTCCCTGACCTTGAGCATCGATCCCATCATGCACCTCCGATGGCAGCCATCCTCGCCAGGCGCTCCGACGCGGGCGGATGCGAGTAGTAGAACTTGACGAACAGCGGATCCGGCGTGAGCGTCGAGGCGTTGTCCTCGTACAGCTTCAACAGCGCGCTGCGAAGGTCGTCCCGGCCGGTCTGCGCGACCGCGAACGCGTCGGCCTGGAACTCGTGGCGGCGCGACAGCTGCGCCATCAGCGGCGAGACAAAGAACGAGAACAGCGGCGCCGCCAGCATGAACAGCAGGAGCGCCAGCGCATCGTTCGGGCCCATCATGTTGGGCGTCACGCCCAGCCCCGTGAAGAACCACGGCTGGCGGGACAGGTAGCCCAGCAGCGCGAACCCCGCGAGGCTGAACGCGAAGAGGCCCACGATGCGCTTGATGATGTGCTTGTGGCGGAAGTGGCCGAGTTCGTGCGCCAGCACCGCGTCGACCTCGCCCGGCGACAGGCGGGCCAGCAGGGTGTCAAAGAACACCACGCGCTTTGCGGCGCCGAACCCGGTGAAATAGGCGTTGGCATGCGCGCTGCGGCGGCTGCCGTCCATCACGAACAGGCCCTTGGCCGCGAAGCCGCAGCGTTGCATGAGCGCGGTGACGCGGGCCTTCAGCGTCTCGTCTTCCAGCGGCTTGAACTTGTTGAACAACGGCGCGATGACGGTGGGGTAGAGCACCAGCAGGAGCAGGTTGAAGGCCATCCACGCGGCCCAGCCGTAGAGCCACCACAGCGAGCCCGCTGCACCCATCAGCCACAGGATGAACCAGGCGATCGGCAGGCCGATCAGGGCGCCGAGCAGCAGACCTTTCATCGCGTCGGTGAGCCAGAGGCGCCACGTCGTCTTGTTGAAGCCGAAGCGCTCCTCGACCACGAAGGTGTTGTAGAGCGTGAAGGGCAGGTCAAGCAGCCCGCCGATGACGGCGAACGAGGCCAGCAGCGCCAGCTGCTGCGTCATGCCGGGGCCGAGCGCCTCCAGCAGAGCCTGGTTGAGCGCATCGAGCCCGCCGAGCAGCGTCCAGCCCAGCAGCACGGCCGCGCCGAAGGCCGTCTCGAGCAGCCCGAGGCGCGACTTCGTGACCGTGTAGTCGGCCGCCTTCTGGTGCGCCGCCAGGGGCACCGTGCCCACGAAATCGGCCGGAACTTCATCGCGATGCCGCGCCACATGGCGGATCTGGCGGGAGGACAGCCAGAACTTCACTCCCAGTCCGGCCAGCAGGGCTGCGGCAAACACCAATGTCCACAGGTACGAAGCACTCATGCCGACGAGTTTAGCCCTCCCGGTGCGGCAGGGGCCTTCGGCGACAATGCCGCGATGGCTGAATCGACCCCCGGCGCAGGCACCGCGAGCCTCGAGAAGAACGACCAGAACCTGGTGTGGCTCGACTGTGAAATGACGGGCCTGGATCCTGAAGTCGACCGCATCATCGAGATCGCCGTCGTGGTCACCGGACCGGGCCTGGAGCCGCGGATCGAAGGCCCGGTGTTCGCGATCCACCAGACCGACGAGCAGCTGGACAGGATGGACGCCTGGAACAAGGGCACGCACGGCCGCAGCGGGCTGATCGAGCGCGTGAAGGCCTCCACGGTCACCGAAGGCCAGGCCGAGGACGCGCTGCTCGAATTCCTGGCCCGCTACGTGCCCAAGGGCTCCTCGCCGATGTGCGGCAACACCATCGGGCAGGACCGGCGCTTCCTGGTGAAATACATGCCGCGGCTGGAAGCCTTCTTCCACTACCGCAACCTCGACGTGAGCACGCTCAAGGAACTGGCCCGCCGGTGGCGCCCCGAGGTGTACAACAGCTTCAAGAAGCAGCAGGCGCACACCGCGCTCGCCGACGTGAACGAATCCATCGAGGAACTCGCCCACTACCGCGAGCACTTCCTCCGCATGGGGGAATAGAGGCGCGCACCCAACCCGCAAATCCCGACTGTGGGACAATTGCGGTTCTCGCGGCGCAGTTCGTGCCGCAATCCCCGCATCCGACCTTCATGCACAGGCCCGCCGACAGGGCCACCCGCGCAAAGCCGCGGGACGTCGTTGATGGTTGCATGTCCCTTTGACCATTGACGACGGCTGGGCCGCACAGGCCTCGCCGCATGAAAGCTTCATGACCGACACGTTCGACGTGCAGGGCGACTTCGCGCCTGCGCAAACCTCTTCCGACGACTCCATCACCGTGGCGGCGCCGCCGAACGGGTTCGCCCGCCTGGGCCTCGCGCCCGAGCTGATCCAGGCCATCGAGGACCTCGGCTTCTCCCAGCCCACCGCTGTGCAGGAAGAGGCGATCCCGCGCGCGCTGCCTTCGGGCGACGAGGGCGATGCCGCCTTCATCGACCTGATGGTGTCCAGCCAGACCGGCAGCGGCAAGACCGCGGCCTTCCTGCTGCCCGTGCTGCATACGCTTCTCGACCTGCAGCGCCAGGCCGACGAGCAGGAGCGCGCCGAGCACCAGCGGCTGGCCGACGAGGCCGCTGCCCGCGGCGAGGCGCCGCCGAAGCGCAAGCGCCGCAATCCGACGGATCCGCGCCACTTCAAGGCCGCCGCGCCCGGCGCGCTGATCCTGTGCCCCACGCGGGAGCTGGCCCAGCAGGTGGCGCATGACGCCATCGACCTGGTCAAGCACTGCAAGGGCCTGCGCATCGCCAATGTGGTGGGCGGCATGCCGTACCAGATGCAGATCGCGCGGCTGCAGAACGCCAACCTGGTGGTGGCCACGCCCGGCCGGCTGCTGGACCTGCAGCGCTCGCACCAGATCAAGCTGGACCAGGTGCGCTTCCTCGTCGTGGACGAGGCCGACCGGATGCTGGACCTGGGCTTCGCCGACGACCTGGCGGAGATCCACCAGCAGACGGCGCAGCGCCACCAGACCATGATGTTCAGCGCCACGCTCGCGCCGCGCATCCAGCAGCTGGCCGCGCGCGTGATGCGCCAGCCGCAGAAGATCCAGATCGACTCGCCGCAGGAGCGCCACGCCAATATCAAGCAGGTGTTGTTCTGGGCCGACCACCCGCAGCACAAGCGCGCGCTGCTGGACCACTGGCTGCGTGACAGCTCGATCGACCAGGCCATCGTGTTCGCCTCGACGCAGATCGAGTGCGACGGCCTGGCGGCCGACCTGCAGCAATCCGGCTTCGCTGCCGTGGCGCTGCACGGTGCGCTCAGCCAGGGCCTGCGCAACCGCCGCCTCGGCGCGCTGCGCAACGGCCAGGTGCAGATCCTGGTGGCCACGGACGTTGCGGCTCGCGGCATCGATGTCCCGACCATCACGCACGTCTTCAACTACGGCCTGCCGATGAAGAGCGAGGACTACACGCACCGCATCGGCCGCACCGGCCGCGCGGGTCGCGACGGCCTGGCGGTGACGTTCGCGGAGTACCGCGACCGCTTCCGCATCTTCGACATCGAGGCGTTCACCAAGCAGCCGTTCACGGCCGAGGTGGTGCCGGGCCTGGAGCCGCAGCAGCGTGCGCCGCGCGCACCGCAGCCGGGCTTCGGCGGCAAGGGTCGCGGCGGTCCCGGTCCGCGCGGCGGACGGCCGGCTCAGGGCCGCAGCAACGGTGGCGGCGAGTACGGCCGCAAGCCCGGTTTCGGCGACTTCGGGGGCGGCGATCGCCGCCGCGAGGCATCGCCCTGGGAGAAGCCGGCGCAGGGCTTCGCCAAGCCGGCCCGGCCCGGCAACGGCGGCAAGGTGTTCGTGGCGCGCGACGCCAAGAAGCGGGCGTACAAGCCGGCGAACTGATCCGCCTTCACCCTTCGTCCCCGTGTTGGCGCGGGGACCTGAAAAGCGGCCGCAAGGCCGCTTTTTTTTTCGTCAGGCGTGATGCACGACGTGCCGGCCGATTTCCGGCCAGCGGCTGTGCACGAACAGCCACGCGAACAGGCCCACGCACATCATCAGCAGCGACGCGACCGCCAGTGCTTGCGTCGAGTGCATCACCAGCGGCGCGATGACGCCCGCCACGATGCCGTTCGCGGTGGAGCCGATCACCGCCTGGAGCGACGAGGCCAGGCCGCGCCGGTCCGGGTTGATGTCAAGCACCAGCAGCGTGACCACCGGCACCATGAGCGACCAGCCGAAACCGAACACCGCGATCGGCAGCAGCGCCCACCACGTCTGCGCCGTGAACAGCAGGTTCGCGGCCACGTTGGCCAGCGACACCGCCAGCATCACGACGAACCCGTACTTGATCTGGTTCTTCGGCGCGATTCGGCCGGCCAGCCTTCCGCTGGTCCAGGCGCCGCCCATGATCCCGGCGATGGTGAGCACGAAGAACCAGAAGAACTCGGTGGGCGCCAGCTTCAGGTGCGTGCCGAGGAACTCCGGCGCCGCCAGCACGTACAGGAACATGCCGTTGAACGGCACGCCGCTGGCCAGTGCCAGCAGCAGGAAGCGCGCGCTCGACGCCATCTGCCAGTAGCCCTGCAGCAGGTTGCGCACGTTGAACGGCTGCCGGTGCGTCTGGTGCAGCGTCTCGGGCAGCAGGCGGAAGTTGGCCAGCCACAGCGCGGCGCCCACCGCCGTCAGGAACCAGAAGATCGAGTGCCAGTCGGCGTGCACGAACAGCCAACCGCCGATGATCGGCGCCACCGCGGGCGCGACGCCGAAGTAGATGGTGACCTGGCTCATCACCTTCTGCGCCTGAGCGGGCGGGAACATGTCGCGGATCACCGCGCGAGAGACCACGATGCCCGCGCCCGTGGACAGGCCCTGCAATCCGCGGAAGAACACCAGCTGCCCGATGGTCTGCGACAGCGCGCAACCCGCGGACGCGACGGTGAACACCGCGATGCCCCACAGCACGACCGGCCGGCGGCCGAAGCTGTCGGCCAGCGCGCCATGGAACAGGTTCATGAAGGCGAACCCGAACAGGTAGGCCGACAGCGTCTGCTGCATCTGCACCGGCGTGGCGCCGATGGCCTGCGCAATGCCGGAGAACGCCGGGATGTAGGTGTCGATCGAGAACGGGCCGAGCATGCCCAGCAGCGCCAGCAGCACGGCCAGCGCCCAGCGCGGCGCGCGCCACAGTTGTGCGGCGTCCGGGTTCAACGCGACGCGTCCCGGTCCGCAGCGCCCTGGGAGTGCACCGGCATCGGTTACTTCGACGCCTCGGCGTGGTACTTCGTGACTCGCTCCACCTCGTTCTTCGACCCCAGGATGACGCTCACCCGCTCGTGCAGCTTCTTGGGCTGGATGTCCAGGATGCGCTGGCGCCCGTTCGTCGCGGCGCCCCCGGCCTGCTCGACGAGCCAGCCCATCGGATTGGCCTCGTACATCAGCCGCAGCTTGCCGGGCTTCTCAGGCTCCCGCTTGTCCCACGGGTACATGAAGATCCCGCCGCGCGTGAGGATGCGGTGCACGTCGGCGACCATGGAAGCCACCCACCGCATGTTGAAGTCCTTCCCGCGCGGGCCTTCCTTGCCGGCCAGGCATTCGTCGATGTAGCGCTTCACCGGGGCGTCCCAGTGGCGCATGTTGCTCATGTTGATCGCGAATTCCTTCGTGTCCTCGGGAATGCGGAGGTCCTCCTGCGTCAGGAAGAACGAGCCCTGCTCGCGGTCCAGCGTGAACATCGCCACGCCGTCGCCGACGGTGAGCACCAGGGTCGTCTGCGGCCCGTAGACGCAGTAGCCGGCCGCCACCTGGTGGTGGCCGCACTGCAGGAAATCGGCTTCGTCGACGCCGCGGTCGTCCTCGGGCATCTTCAGCACGCTGAAGATGGTGCCGATGCTGACGTTGACGTCGATGTTGGACGAGCCGTCCAGCGGATCGAACAGCAGCAGGTACTCGCCCTTGGGGAAACGGTTGGGCACGACGTAGATGCCTTCCATTTCCTCGCTGGCCATGCCGGCGAGATGACCGCCCCATTCGTTGGCCTCGATCAGCACCTCGTTGGCGATGATGTCCAGCTTCTTCTGCACCTCGCCCTGCACGTTGCCCGTCCCGGCCGAGCCGAGCACGTCGCCGAGGGCGCCCTTGTTCACGGCATGGCTGATGCGCTTGCAGGCGCGCGCCACCACTTCGATCAGCAGGCGCAGCTGCCCCGGGATGTGCCCGTGCGTGCGTTGCTGTTCGACGAGGTAGCGGGTCAGTGAGATGTTGCTCATTCGCTTTTTTCCTCAGTCGGCGAGCGCGCGGGTGACGACCTCGCGCACGTCATTGGACAGATCCGGCTTGCCGGCCACGCGGGCGATGGCTTCGCGGGCGGCGCCGCGCATCGGCTCGGCCAGCTTGCGCCAGCGGTCCAGCGCGCGCGCGAGGCGCGACGCCACCTGCGGATTGATCGCATCCAGTTCCATGACGCGGTCGCTCCAGAACACGTAGCCCGCGGCATCCGCGCGGTGGAAGGCGCCCGGGTTCGCGCTGCAATAGCTGAAGATCAGGCTGCGCGCGCGGTTCGGGTTGCGGATGTTGAAGTCCGGGTGCTGCATCAGCTGGCGCACCGCCGGCAGGATGTTGCCGCCGCGGTCGGGCGCGCCGGCCTGCAGCGAGAACCACTTGTCCAGCACCAGCGGCTCGTCCTTGAACATGCAGTGGAACTTGTCCAGCGCGGACCGGGCCAGGTCCTGGCCGCTGACCACCAGCGCCGACAGCGCATTGAAGCGGTCGGTCATGTTCGAAGCGTCCTTGAAACGCTGGTAGGCCTTGCCGGGCCACACCCCGTCGCCCGACGAGCGCGCGGCGATGCACAGGTGCGTGAGGGCCAGTCCGGCCAGCGCGCGGCGGCCGGACGACACGGGATCGGGCCGGTACGCGCCGTTGTCCTTGTGATGCTCATAGGCCCAGGCCCAGTCGTCCTGCAGCGCGGTGGCCATCTGCTCGCGCATCGATTCGCGCACGGCATGCACACGCTGCGGGTCCACGACGTCGAGCTGTTCGGCGATGTAGGTCTCCGCGGGCAGCGTGAGCACCAGTTCCTTGAAGGCGGCATCCAGCGTGCGATGGCGCAGGATGCTGCGCATCGCGCCGATGAAGGCGTTGTCCAGGACGATCTCGCCGCTGCCATGGATCGCGGCGAGCGCCCGGTTGACGGCGAGCCGTTGCCCGGCCTCCCAGCGGTTGAACGGGTCGGTGTCGTGCTCCAGCAAGGCGAGCAGCTGCTCGTCGGTGTAGTCGAAGTCCAGGATCACCGGCGCGGAGAAGCCGCGCAGCAGCGAGGGCACGGCGCCCGCCGGCGCGCCCGGGATCGTGAGCGTTTCGCTGGCCTGCGTGAGCACGTGCATGCCGCTGGCGACCTCGCGCCCGTCGGGCCCGATCAGGCCCCACGCGATCGGGATCACGAATGGTTCCTTGGCCGGCTGCCCGGGGGAGGGCGGGCAGCTTTGCGACAGCGAAAGTTCGTACTGGCCCGTGACCGCGTCCCAGTGGGCGCCGGCCTTCACGCGCGGCGTGCCGGCCTGGCTGTACCAGCGCTTGAACTGCGGCAGCAGTTCATGCAGCCGCGACTGCGGATTGGCGTCCGCGATCGCCTGCGCGAAGTCCTCGCACGTGACCGCCTGGCCGTCGTGGCGCTGGAAGTACAGCGTCATGCCGCGCGCGAAGCCTTCGCGGCCCACCAGCGTCTGCATCATGCGCACGACCTCGGCGCCCTTCTCGTAGATCGTGACCGTGTAGAAGTTGTTGATCTCGAGGTACTGGTCGGGGCGCACCGGGTGCGCCATCGGGCCGGCGTCCTCCGGGAACTGCGCGGTGCGCAGCACGCGCACGTCCTCGATGCGCTTGACCGCGCGGGCCGAGGCTTCGCCCGCCAGGTCCTGGCTGAATTCCTGGTCGCGGAAGACCGTCAGGCCTTCCTTGAGCGACAGCTGGAACCAGTCGCGGCAGGTGATGCGGTTGCCGGTCCAGTTGTGGAAGTACTCGTGGCCGACCACCGATTCGATGTTGGAGAAGTCCGTGTCCGTGGCCGTGGCCTGGTTGGCCAGAACGTACTTCGTGTTGAAGATGTTCAGGCCCTTGTTCTCCATCGCGCCCATGTTGAAGTCGCTGGTCGCGACGATCATGAAGCGCTCCAGGTCCAGCGCCAGGCCGAAGCGCGCCTCGTCCCAGGCCACCGACGCCATCAGCGAGTTCATCGCGTGTTCGGTCTTGTCCAGGTCACCGGGGCGCACGTACACCTGCAGCAGGTGTTCCTTGCCGTTGCGCGTGGCGATCTTCTGCTCGCGCGCGACCAGCTGGCCGGCCACCAGCGCGAACAGGTAGCAGGGCTTGCGGAACGGGTCGACCCAGCGCGCATAGTGGCGGCCTTCGTCCAGGTCGCCGTGGTCCACCAGGTTGCCGTTGGACAGCAGCACGGGGTACTTCTGCTTGTCCGCGCGCAGCGTCACCGTGTAGCTGGCCATCACGTCGGGCCGGTCCAGGAAGTAGGTGATGCGCCGGAAGCCCTCGGCCTCGCACTGCGTGAAGAACGAGTCGTTGCTCACGTACAGGCCCATGAGCTTGGTGTTCTTGGCCGGCGAGCAGGTGGTGAAGATCTCCAGCTCGAAGGGCTCGTAACCCTCGGGCAGGTTCTCCAGCACGAGGCGCGAGCCTTCCATGCGGAACGAGGTGCCCTGGCCGTTGACCATCACGCGCGCCAGGTTCAGCTCGTCGCCATCGAGCTTGAGCGGCTGCTGCGGCACGTCGGGATTGCGCCGCAGCTTCATGCGATTGAGCACGCGGGTCTTGGCCGGGTCGAGGTCGAAGCACAGTTCGACGGTGTCGATCCAGAAGGGCGGGGGCTGGTAGTCGGCGCGGTAGATCACCGCGCTCTGTCCTTCGCGCATCATGTTCTTTCCTTAGACGCCCTGCTTGAGCGAGGCTTCGATGAACGGATCGAGGTCGCCGTCCAGGACTTTCTGGGTGTTGGAGATTTCGACGTTGGTGCGCAGGTCCTTGATGCGGCTCTGGTCCAGCACGTAGCTGCGGATCTGGTGTCCCCAGCCCACGTCGGTCTTGGTGTCCTCGAGCTTCTGCTGCTCTTCCATCCGCTTGCGCATCTCGTGGTCGTACAGGCGCGAGCGCAGCCGCTGCCAGGCCACGTCGCGGTTGCTGTGCTGGCTTCGGCTGTCCTGGCACTGGACCACGATGCCGGTGGGCACGTGCGTCAGGCGTACCGCCGAATCGGTCTTGTTGATGTGCTGTCCGCCGGCGCCCGAGGCCCGGAAGGTGTCCACGCGCACGTCGGCCGGGTTGATGTTGATCTCCACCGAGTCGTCGATCTCGGGGTAGACGAACACGCTGGCGAAGCTGGTGTGGCGCCCGCCCGCGGAGTCGAAGGGCGACTTGCGCACCAAGCGGTGCACACCGGTCTCGGTGCGCAACAGGCCGTAGGCGTAATCGCCTTCGACCTTGATCGTGGCGCTCTTGATGCCTGCCACGTCGCCGGCCGTCTCGTCCTCGACGTTGGCCTTGAAGCCCTTGCGCTCGGCGTACTTGAGGTACTGGCGCAGCAGCATGCCGGCCCAGTCGCACGCCTCGGTGCCGCCGGCGCCGGCCTGGATGTCCAGGAAGGCGTTCATCGGGTCGGCCGGCTTGTCGAACATGCGCCGGAACTCCAGGTCCTCGACGATCTTCGTGAGCTTCGCCGTCTCGGCCTCGATGTGGGCCAGGCCCGCCTGGTCGCCTTCCTCCTTGCTCATTTCATAGAGCTCGAGGTTGTCGGACAGCTCGCGGTCGAGGTCGTGCAGCACGAGCACGATGCCGTCCAGCTGCTTCTTTTCCTTGCCCAGCTCCTGGGCCTTCTTCGGATCGTTCCAGACCGCGGGATCTTCCAGCGCGGCGTTGACGGTCCTCAGGCGCTCGGACTTGGCATCGAAGTCAAAGATACCTCCGGAGATCGGCCGTCCTGCCCTGCAGGTCCGAGAGGGTCGTGCCGATGAGGTTGATGCGTTCTGCGTCCATGGTTCTCGTGTGCTTCCAAAACCATGGATTTTGGCACGCGACCCTGCTCGAGGAGCCGCGCGCCGGCCGGGCCGGCGTGTGGATCAGCGCCCCGGGCCGGCCAGGTAGGACTGCGCGCGGCGGTTGCCCGCGCTGGCGGCGCGCTCGAACCAGGTCAGGGCCTGCTTCTGGTCCGGCCTGACCGTGGCGCCTTCGAAGAACGCGACGCCCAGGAAGTAGCTCATTTCCGAGCGGCCGTGGCGGATGCCTTCTTCGGTGGCCTTGCCCGAACGCTTGACGATGGCCGGGATGTCGCCGCGGCCGGCGGCATAGGCCTGCATCTGTTCGACGGTGGTCGCGAAGAAGCGATCGCGCATCTGCGAGGCGGCGGCCTTGTCGGGCGCGGTGGCGATCAGTTCGTCCGCCAGGATGGGCAGCGCCTCGAAAGGCGTCATGCCGCCCTTCATCCGCGGCGAATACCAGGCGCGCAGCATGACGCGGTCCAGCGGCATCAGGCTGTCGACCTTCCAGGGGAAGTAGCTCAGCACCGTCTTGCCTGCGGGGTGGCCGCGCACGCCCATCAGGTGCATGGCCTCGTGGTAGGCACAGCGCCAGGCGTCCTTGCTGCGCATCTGGATGGTAGCGGTGTCGACCTTGGCTTCGCTGCGGAAGTCCAGGTAGGTCACGCAGGGCTGGTTGTCCTCCAGCGCGGTGTCGGGCGTGATCTCGACGGTGAGGTTGGCGAATTCGCCCGGCTGATCCGTGACGTCGATCAGGCGCACGCCTGTCTCGGCCGTCACGTCCCGAAGGGCCTTCAACACGTAGTCACGATGGCGCGGCAGTTCGACACCCGTCATGCGCATGCGAATGTCGTTTTCCCACCTCACGATGCGGGTGGGCGTGCCGCTTTGGTGCCACAGCACTTCCCAGAGTGTGGCGAGTCCCTGCTCCGTCTCATCCGTGGCGAGCGCAGTACAGGGCGAGAGAATCGCTGCGAGACACAGCGACCAGAACTTCCTGCTCATCCGAGTCACCTCAACTTTGGCGACAGTCTATGAGTAGGAGACCTCCTACGGCAAGCTGAGTCCGGTGTCCGACGGACAAGTCCTACAAATGTGGATTTTTTGCACTCGCTGAGGCAGACACGCATCAGCTTGCGTGCTAGGGCAAGCTCTGCCGTTGAGAGCCGTGGCGGGGCAGCGGTTCAGCTGCCGATGAACTCTTCGATCAGAGCCGCCAGCTGCTGAGGCTGGTCGTGGTGAAGCATGTGCCCGGCGTCGTCGACGCGGGCCTGCCTCAGCTGTGGCACGGCCTTGAGCCGTTCATGGAACTCGGCCAGCGTGAACTTGCCCTGCCACCACTGGCCGAGGCTGTCGTCGCTCGCTTCGACCGACAGCACCGGGCTGGTGATGCGCCCGTACAACTCCAGCACCTCGTCCACCCGGAACAGCTGGGCGTTGGTGATCTTGTGGGCGGCATCGCCCAGGATGCGCCAGCGGCCGTCGTCGTCCTGTTGCGCCCAGTGGCGCGCCAGCCAGTCCGCCTTGTCCTGCGACAGCCGGCGGTTGGTCTTCATCAGGCGCCGCGCCACGCCGTCCACCGTGTCGTACGACTTCAGATCCATCTCGCCCCGGTGGAACGCCTTGAGTTCGTCCATCCACCGCGCATAGCGGCCGGGCGCCTGCGACGGCCGCGTGGCCGGCATGCCGAAGCCTTCCAGGTTCACGAGGCGGCGGATTCGCTGCGGGCGCGCGCCGGTGTAGAGCATCGCGACATTGCCGCCCATGCTGTGGCCCACCAGATCGACGGGTCGGTCGCCGGCATAGTGGTCGAGCAGGAAGTCGAGGTCCGCCAGGTAGTCGGGGAACCAGTAGTTGTCCGCGCCGGGCGATTGCGTGAGGCCATAGCCGCGCCAGTCCGGCGCGATGACGTAGTGGTCGCGCGAGAACGCATCGACCACGAACTGCCAGGAAGCGGCGACGTCCATCCAGCCGTGGACCATCACGAGCGGCGCCTTGTCCGCAGCCGGCTCGCCCCAGATGCGCACGTGGTAGCGCAGCTGGCGGATCGGGACAAACTCGCTGCGCGACGTTCTGCGGGGTTGGTACATTGCGCCGAATCATAGGAGGCAGGCCGATGCCCGTCAGTCAAGGCAGGGACAAGGGGGACAACGCGCCGCGAGCGGCGGACCACTGGGCGCGGATGCACGGCGAGTTCCGCTGGGCGGTGCCGGAGCGCTTCAACATCGCGCAGGCGTGCTGCACGCGCTGGGCGCAGGCGCCGGACGGCGCGACGCGCGTCGCGATCCGCGCGCACGGAGTGGGGCGCGAGGCGGGCCAGCTCACCTTCGCCGCGCTGCAGGCCCAGGCCGACCGCCTGAGCAACGTGCTGGCGTCGCTCGGCGTGAAGCGCGGCGACCGTGTCGCGCTCGTGATGCCGCAGCGGTTCGAAACCGCGATCGCCTACATCGCCATCTTCCAGATTGGCGCGGTGGCGATGCCGCTGTCGATGCTGTTCGGCCCCGAAGCGCTCGAATACCGCCTGCAGGACAGCGAAGCCGTGGTCGCCCTGTGCGACGAGAGCTCGATCGCCAACCTGCTCGCGGTGCGCCGCAACTGCGCCGGATTGCGCACTGTCGTCGGCGTCGGCGCCGCGGCGCTGCAGGCCGACCTGGACTGGGGCGTGGAGCTGGCCAAGCAGGCGCCTCGCTTCACCGCCGTCAAGACCAAGGCGGACGAAGGCGCGGTGCTGATCTACACCAGCGGCACGACCGGGCCGCCGAAGGGGGCGTTGATCCCGCACCGGGCACTGATCGGAAACCTGCCGGGGTTCGTGTGCAGCCAGAACTGGTTCGGGTTCAGCCCTCAGCCCGGGAGCGAATCCAATGCCGTCTTCTGGTCGCCCGCCGATTGGGCCTGGACCGGAGGCCTGATGGATGCATTACTGCCATCTCTCTACTTCGGCCGCCCCATCGTCGCCTACAACGGCCGCTTCAATCCCGAAGTCGCCTTCGCGCTGATGCAGGAGCACGGCGTCACGCACAGCTTCCTCTTCCCGACCGCGCTCAAGGCCATGATGAAGGCCTTCCCCGAACCCGCCCGCCAGTACCGCCTGAAGCTGCAAGCCATCATGAGCGCCGGCGAAGCGGTGGGTGACGCGGTGTTCGCCTACTGCCGCGACCAGCTCGGCGTGGTGGTCAACGAGATGTTCGGCCAGACCGAGATCAACTACGTCGTCGGCAACTGCAGCATGAATGGCCGCACGGACGGCGGCGTGGGCTGGCCCGCGCGAGCCGGCAGCATGGGCCGGCCCTATCCCGGCCACCGCGTCGCGGTGATCGACGACGACGGCAAGGAATGCCCGCCCGGTGTGCCCGGCGACGTCGCAGTGAACCGCTACGACGTGAACGGGGCCCCGGACCCGATCTTCTTCCTCGGCTACTGGCGCAACGACGGCGCCACGCGGCGCAAGTACACGGGCGACTGGTGCCGGACCGGCGACCTGGCGACGCGGGACGAGGACGGCTACCTCTGGTACCAGGGCCGCGCCGACGACGTGTTCAAGGCGGCCGGCTACCGCATCGGGCCCAGCGAGATCGAGAACTGCCTGGTCAAGCATCCGGCGGTGGCGAACGCCGCCGTCGTGCCCAAGCCCGACCCGGAGCGCGGCGCGCTGGTCAAGGCCTACGTCGTGCTCGCGCCCGGCCACAACGGTGGCGACGCGCTCGTGGCCGAACTGCAGCAGCACGTGAAGGGCAAGCTTGCGCCGTACGAGTACCCGAAAGAGATCGAGTTCATCGAGGCCCTGCCGATGACCACCACGGGCAAGGTGCAGCGCCGCGTGCTGCGGCTGCGGGAAGAAGAAAAAGCGCGCAGCGCGTAGACACCAGAACAGCCGTACGCAGATGGCGCAGAAAGCGCGGAAATCGATCGATGAATTCTTCTGCGCTTTCTGCGCTCTTTCCGCGTTCTCTGCGTACGGCTGTTCGCCCCGCTACTCATATCGCACCTGGCACCCATCGCACCAGAAGCTGCGCCGCTGCGTCAGGCCGAGATGCCCCTTGTGGAAGGGGATGTCGCAGCGCGGGCAGGTGCGCTTGGTGTGCGCCAGCCAGTGCTTGCGCAGCACGTACGCTTTCTTCCACTCCAGGAAATCGAAGCTGTACTGCCGCGCCTCTTTCACCAGCGCGCGCAGCTGCGCAGGCGGCAGCGCGCCGACGCGCGAGAGCGGGTGCACGCGGATGCGGAACAGCACCTCGTTCTTGATGATGTTGCCGACGCCCGAAAAGATAGACTGATCCAGCAGCGCATCGCAGGCCAGCGTGTCGGGGTGCGCGATCAGCCGCTTGCGCGCGAGCTTCGGGTCCCACTGGTCCGACATCACGTCGGCGGACCAGTCGTACAGCAGGTCCAGCGGCTCTTCGACCAGCCGCGCCGCGCAGCTGTAGAAGTTGAGCTCGCGCCCGCCGGCGAAGCCCAGGCCGATGCGCAGCGGCTTGTCGGGCTTGCGCTCGTCGATGCACCAGCTGCCGAACATCAGCAGGTGGATCCGGAGCGAGACGGTGGCGGTCTCCAGCAGGAAGTGCTTGCCCCAGGTGCGCACCGCCTGCACGACGCGGCCGCGCAGGCGATCGACCTCGATGCGCGTGTTGCCTTCCACCCGCAGGATGCGCCGCCCTTCGAAGACCTGCGCCTTGTCGCGCAGGATGACGAGCGAAGGGCCTTCGGGCATGGCGTGCGGTCGCGGCGGCGGACAAGGGGAGTTGGTTTATTCTGCGCAGCTCCCTTCTGCGGGGGCTGTCCGCCCCGATGCCTGTTCCATGTCATCCATGAACCTCGTTGCGCTCGGCGCGAGCGACCTTCGCGTCACACCCGTCTGCCTCGGCACGATGACATTCGGCGAGCAGGTCGCCGAAGCGGATGCGCACGCCATCCTCGATCGCGCGGTGGAACGCGGGGTCAACTTCATCGACACCGCGGAGATGTATTCCTTCCCGACGCGCAAGGAAACCTACGGCGGTACGGAGGCGCTCATCGGCCGGTGGCTGCGCAAGAACCCTTCGGTGCGCGGGAAGGTGGTCATCGCGACCAAGGTCGCGGGGCCGTCGCGCGGCATGCCCTGGGTACGCGAGGGCCTGGGCATGACCGGCGCCGACATCGTGGCCTCCTGCGAGGGGTCGCTGCGGCGGCTGCAGACCGACGTGATCGACCTCTACCAGATCCACTGGCCCGAGCGCAGCGTGCCCGCCTTCGGAGCGATGTACTACGACCCGTCCACCGAACGATCGAAGACGCCGATCCTCGAACAGCTGCAGGCGCTCGACGGCCTGGTGCGGCAGGGCAAGGTGCGCCACATCGGGCTGTCGAACGAGACGCCCTACGGCGTCCACGAGTTCGTGCGTCTTGCCGAGCAGCATGGGCTTGCGCGAATCGCGACGGTGCAGAACGCGTACTGCCTGCTCAACCGCGGCGTCGAGAACGGACTGGATGAAACGATGCACCGGCTGCGCGTATCGCTGCTGGCGTACTCACCCCTCGCCATGGGCCTGCTCACCGGCAAGTACGACCAGGGTGGCCTCACGGGCGAGCAGGTGCCCGCCGAGGCCCGCCTGAAGAAGTTCGACGAAGTGCGGCAGAGGCGGTGGGGCCGGCCCGAGGCACTGGCCGGCGCCCGTCGCTACAACGCGCTCGCCCGCCAGCACGGCCTCACGCCCACCCGCATGGCCCTGGCCTTCTGCTACACGAAGTGGCAAGTGGCCAGCACGATCATCGGCGTCACGTCCCTTGCCCAGCTCGACGAGAACCTGGATGCGTGGGGCACGACGCTTCCCGCCGAACTGCTCGCGGAATGCGACCGCATCCGCTGGGAGTTGCGGGACCCGGCCGTCTGACCACGCCATGGCGCGCAAGGAGCACGTCAGCGAAACGCCGGCGACGGCCATGCTCAAGGCGCATGGCGTGCCGTTCACCGAACATCCGTACGAGTACGTCGGACACGGCGGCGCAACGCACAGCGCGGAGGTGCTCGGGTTCGATCCGTTCACGGTGGTGAAGACGCTGGTGATGGAAGACGAGAAGGCGCGCCCCCTCATCGTGCTGATGCACGGCAACCGCAAGGTCTCCACCAAGAACCTGGCACGCCAGATCGGCGCCAAGTCGGTCGAGCCGTGCAAGCCCGAAGTGGCCAACCGCCACAGCGGCTACCTGGTGGGCGGCACCTCGCCTTTCGGCACTCGGCGGCAGATGCCGGTCTACATCGAGGAGACCATCCTCGCCCTGCCGCGCATCGCCATCAACGGCGGCCGCCGCGGCTACCTGGTCGGCATCGACCCGCAGGCCTGCGTGCGGCTGCTGGAGGCCAAGCCGGTGCGCTGCGCGCTGGAGGAGTGAACGGAAGAGGCAGAATCGGCGGTCGATGAACACCTTGTATCCCGCCCTCGCCGCGATCGCCGCCTACCTGGTCGGCTCGCTCGCCTTCGCCGTCATCGTCAGCCGCGCCATGGGCCTGTCGGATCCGCGCACCTTCGGCAGCAGGAACCCGGGCGCGACCAACGTGCTGCGTTCGGGCAGCAAGGCGGCCGCCATCGTCACGCTGCTGCTGGACGCGTTCAAGGGTCTCGTGCCGGTGCTGCTGGTGCGCATCTACGGCAAGCGCTGGGGGCTGGAAGACGGCACGGTGGCGATGGTCGCGGTCGGCGCCTTCCTCGGGCACCTCTATCCGGTCTTCTTCCGCTTCAAGGGCGGCAAGGGCGTGGCCACCTTCATCGGCGCGGTGTTCGGCATCCACTGGCTGCTGGGCATCGCGACCGGGCTCACGTGGCTGATCATCGCGTTCTTCTTCCGGTATTCCTCGCTGGCCTCGCTGGTGTCGGCGGTGTTCGCGCCGGTGTATTTCCTGCTCGGTGATCGGGTCGCGTGGTACGCGGAGGCGCCGGTGGTGATGGCGCTGGTCGCGATGGCCGCGCTGCTGGGGTGGCGGCACCGGGAGAACATCAAGAGGCTGCTGGCGGGCACGGAGTCTCGGTTGGGGGCGAAGAAGAGGGCTTGAAGACCCGTCGTTCCCGCGAAGGCGCGGTGCTCGACAAAGCACCGCGCGTGCCCTCACCCCAGCCCTCTCCCAGAGCGAGAGGGAGCAGACCAAGCGTCTACTCCCGCTCCACCACGAACCGCGTCACCTTCGGCGGCTCCTCCCCGAGGTGGAATCCCAGCCGGCGATCCCGCAGCTGCGTATCAGCGGCCGTGATCCGATCGAACCGCCGCAGGTGCTCGACCCAGGACTCGTCTGTGATCTGCTCGACATACCGCCCCGGCTCCGAAAGGTCGTGCAGCAATTGCCAAGCGAGCGCCCCCTGCGCCAGCCGGCTGCGGCGGCTCTCCTCCATCACGGCCAGGAATTCCCTCTCGCGCGCCGGGTCGATCATGTATTCGATCGACAGCTGGATTCGCCCGGAGCTCGGCGGCACCGGGATCTCCGGCACCTTGAGCACGTGCGAAGGCGTCAGGTCCTCCTCGGTGCCGCGGTCGCTCATCAGCTTCTGCACCGTGAACATCAGCATCACGCCGGTGAAGGCCGCGATGGTGAGGCTGTCGCGCAGGCTGCTCCAGGTGGCGACCTGGCCCCAGAAGGCCGCGCCCGCCGCGGTGGAGCCCATCAGGCACATCTGGTAGATCGACATGCCGCGGGCGCGCACCCAGTCGGGCAGGGCCATCTGCGCGGCCACCGTCAGCGAATTGGCCACCGTGATCCAGGCCATGCCGGAGACGACCATCGCGGGCACCGCCACCGCGACGTTCGGCGCGTAGGCCACCGCCAGCGTGCCGATCGCCTGCAGCACGGTGCCGGTGAAGACCAGCCGCTGCAGCGGCAGCCAGGCGCGGATGCGCGGCATCTGCAGTGCCGCGACGATGGCGCCCGCGCCCATGGACGCCAGCAGCAGCGTGAACGTGCCGGCCGAGCCGCCCGGCAGGCCGCGCGCGACCAGCGGCAGCATCGCCAGCTGCGCCGTCGAGTGCAGGAAGAAGACCGAGATGCGCAGCAGGATCCCGCGCATCCGGCTGGACTGGCGCACGAACTGAACGCCGACCCGCATCGCGCTGGACAGCCGCTCGCGGCCGAGCGGGCTCTCCTTGTGCTCGCGGCGCCAGCGCATGATGACGAAGCCGGCCACGATCGACAGCACCGCGTTCAGCACGAACACCCAGGCGCTGCCCGCGGCGGCGATGATGGCGCCGGCGACCAGGGGCCCGATGATGCGCGAGCCGTTCATGGCCACCCCGTTCAGGGCCAGCGCCTGCGGCAGCATCGGCCGCGAGATCACCTCCGGGATGATGGCCGCGAACACCGGCCATCGCATCGCGAGTCCGATCCCGTTGGCGAACGTGAGCGCCAGCAGCAGGCCCGGACTCATCCAGCCCATCACGATCACGCCGCACAGCAGCGTGGCGACGCCGGCCACCCAGAACTGCGTGGCCATGAAGTAGCGCTTGCGGTCCAGGATGTCGGCCAGCGCGCCGCTGGGCAGGCCGAGGAAGAAGACGGGCAGCGTGGAGGCCGACTGCACCAGGGCGACCCACAGCGGCGTGGGCGCGATCGACGTCATCAGCCAGGCGGCAGCCACGTCGTTCATCCACATCGTGGTGTTGGCCGCGAACCAGGTGAACCACAGCATCCGGAAGACCGGATTGCCGAGCGGCCCGAACGCGGTGACGGGCGGGGAAACCGGCGGCGGCTCGAGGGTGGCGCGCTCGGGGTCGGACATCAGTAGCGGCGCTCGAGCACCATCTGGTCGTTCTCGCGCCGCATCTGGAACCGGTTCAGGAAGCTGTTGCCCAGCAGGATGTACGGCATCGGCTGCTGGCTCACCACCGCTTCCACGTTGCGCACTTCCACGTCACGGATCCGCACCGTGCCCAGCATGACGCGCCAGCCCATGGTGACGCCGTTGGCCGTTCCCAGGCGCACCGGCTGGCCGGACTTGTAATCCAGGCCGAGACGATCCGCCTCGGACGCGCCGATGCCGATGCTGGTGGCGCCGGTGTCCACCATGAAGAAGGTCGCGCGGCCGTTGATGCTGCCTTCGCTGTGGAAATGGCCGCCGGTGCCCACCGTCAGCACGATCTTCGAGCCGCTGGGCGCGGCGCCGCTGCCGCCGACGCTGGCCGGCGCTTCGCCCACGCGCAGGGTCTTGCGCCGGCCATCGATCTCCACGACGGCCTGGTCGCCCGACGTGGAGACGACCTTCACGCCCTGGTGCGTGTCGCCCGGCGCCACCGGCTTGGGCGCGGAACCGTTGACGATCAGCAGGGCGCGGTTGCCCATCATCCCCTGCAGGGCGACCGATTGCGCCCAGGCCGGAACGCAGGCGAGCAGGGACACGGCGAGAAGCGCCTTATGCATGCGGGAGATGCCTTTTCTGATCAATCGCGGAAGTTGTTGAAGGACAGGGGCAGGTCGCTGATCTCCTTGCGGATCAGGGCCATGGCGGCCTGCAGTTCGTCCTTCTTGGCGCCGGTGACGCGCACCGCGTCGCCCTGGATGGAGGCCTGGAGTTTCAGCTTGCTGTCCTTGATGAGCTTCTGGACCTTCTTGGCCTGCTCCGACTCGATGCCGCTGCGCACCTTGACCACCTGCTTGACCTTGTCGCCGCCGATCTTTTCGACCTTGCCTTTATCGAGGAAACGCACGTCCACGTTGCGCTTGGCCAGCTTGTTCGTGAGGATGTCCTCGACCTGGCCGAGCTGGAACTCGGCGTCTCCGTAGAGGGTGATTTCCTTTTCCTTGATCTCGATGGCGGCCGACGTGCCCTTGAAGTCGAACCGGGTGCCGATCTCCTTGGCGGTGTTGTCGACGGCGTTCTTCACCTCGACCAGGTTGGGCTCGCAGACTGTATCGAATGACGGCATTGCACTTCCCTTGCGCCCGGCGCGCTTGGGCGACAATTCTCCCATGATCGTGGAGCACAACGTCTCCCTCGCGCCGCACAACAGCTTCGGCATCGTCGCCAAGGCGCGCGAACTCGTGCGCGTGCGCAGCGAGGCCGACGTGGTGCAGCTGCTGGCCGACCCGCAGCTGGCCGTGCGCCCGAAGTTCATTCTGGGCGGCGGCAGCAACATCGTGCTCACGGGCGACGTGAGGCCGCTGGTGCTGAAGGTGGAGATCGCCGGGCGCGAGGTGATCGAGGACGGGCCGCGCGCCACCATCGTCCAGGTCGGCGCCGGCGAGAACTGGCACGACACGGTGCGCTGGACGATGGAGCAGGGCCTGCCCGGGCTGGAGAACCTGGCGCTGATCCCCGGCACCGTGGGCGGATCGCCGGTGCAGAACGTCGGCGCTTACGGCGTCGAATTGCAGGACCGCTTCGAGTCGCTCGACGCCATCGACCTGCAGACCGGCCGGGTCTTCACGCTCGATGCGGCGCAGTGCGCTTTCGGCTACCGGGATTCCGTCTTCAAGCACCAGGCGCCCGAGGGCGGCAGCGCGCGCGGCATGGGCCTGGCGGGCCGGGCGCTGATCCTGCGCGTGCGGCTGCGGCTACCCAAGCCGTGGAAGCCGGTGCTGGGGTATGCGGACCTGGAACGCAAGGTGGCAGAGACCGGCGTGCGCGAGCCCACGCCGCGGCAGATCTTCGACTGGGTGTGCGCCATCCGCAGCACCAAGCTGCCGGACCCGCGCGTGATCGGCAACGCGGGCAGCTTCTTCAAGAACCCGACTGTGACGCCCGAGCAGTGCACGGACATCATCGCCCGCGAGCCCGGCATCGTGCACTACCCGATGCCCGATGGCCGCGTGAAGCTGGCCGCCGGCTGGCTGATCGACGCCTGCGGCTGGAAGGGCAAGTCGGTGGGCAATGCCGGCGTGTACGAGAAGCAGGCGCTGGTGCTGGTCAACCGCGGCGGCGCCACGGGCGGCGAGGTCGTCACCCTGGCGCGCGCGATCCAGACCAGCGTGTACGAGCGCTTCGGCATCCGGCTGGAGCCGGAGCCGGTGGTGGTCTGATCCGCTGACCGGTTCGCTGGTCGTCAGCTGATCAGCGGCCTGCTCGCGGCCGCGCTCCCTGCGCCGGGCCGGTTGCGGCCTCAGCCTACGCGGCCGCGCTCCGCGCCTGTTCATAGTTCAGGCTGCGCCCGCCGCCGGGCGCGGACCCCTCACGACCCAATGAAGCCCGGCCTGCTCGCACGCGCTCGACGGTGGTGCACCGCCGCGCTGTGGGCCACGCTGGCGGCGGGCGCCGCGCTGGCGCAGGAAGGCGCGCAGCGCCCCGCCTTCAACCTCGAAGTGCGGGCGCCGAACCCGGTGCGCGAACTGCTCGAGCGCCACCTCGAACTGCAGCGCTACCGCTCGGTGCCCGACCTCGACGAGGCCGAACTCACGCGCCTGCTGCGGCTGGCCGAACGCGACGCGCGCCAGCTGCTGGGCACGCTCGGCTACTTCGCGCCGCAGCTGGAGATCCGCCGCGAGCCGGCGGCGGCCGGCGCCGTGCCGGACATCGTGGTCGCGGTGGAGCCGGGCCCGCCCGCGACGGTGACCGAGGTGGACATCGGCTTCGCGGGCGACATCGCCGCATCGGAGGAACCGGAGGCCATCCTGCAGCGCGCGCGCATCCGCGAGCAGTGGCTCCTGCCGTCGGGCCGCCGCTGGACGCAGGAGGCGTGGAACGACGCGAAGTCGGACGCGCTGCGCGAACTGGTGGCGCGCCGCTACCCCGCGGGCAGGATCGGCTTCAGCCAGGCCGACATCGATGCGGCCACGCAGCGCGCGCGCCTGGGCCTGCGGCTGGACTCCGGTCCGCTGTTCCGGCTGGGCGAGATGCAGGTCGGCGGCATCGAACGCTACGACCCTGTGGTGGTGCCGCGCATCGCCCGCCTGCCCCCGGGCACGATCTACGACCAGGACAAGATCCAGCGCGCGCAACTGCGGCTGGTGGGCAGCGGCTACTTCGATTCGGCCTTCATCTACGTCGATCCCGCCGCCGACCCCAACGCGGCGCCGGTGCAGGTCACCGTGCGCGAGTCGCCGCTGCACAAGGTGGTGCTGGGCGTCGGCTTCTCCACCGATGCCGGTCCGCGCGCGAGCGTGGAGTACACGCACAACCGCCTGCCCGGCCTGGACTGGCGGGCCGTGACCAAGCTGCAGGTCGACCGCAAGGCGCCCTTCATCGCCACCGAGCTGTTCGCGATCCCCGATGCGGACGGCTGGCGCTGGGGCGTGGCGGGCCGCATCGAGCGCGTGGACGACGACGAGCTCGTCACGCACAGCCAGATGCTGCGCGTGGGCCGCACCCGCAGCGAGGAGCGCATCGACCGCAACGTGTACGTGCAGTACGACCGCTCCAACGTGCGAGCGGAGGAGGGCGCGCCGCCGCCCGCGGACACCGGCGACGGCACGGCCATCAGCGCCAACTACGTGTGGAACGGCCGCTACTTCGACCGCACGCCCTATCCGGAGCGTGGCTTCGCGATCGGCGCGGAGTTCGGCGCGGGCCTGACGCTGGTGGGCAGCCGCAGCCCGTTCCAGCGCACGGTGTTGCGCGGGCTCCAGATCGTGCCGCTGGCGAGCGGTCGCATCCAGTGGCGAGCGGAAGCCGGCGCGGTGGTGGCGCGGCGCAGCGCGCGCGTGCCGTCCACGCAGTTGTTTCGCACCGGCGGCGACACGTCGGTGCGCGGCTATGGGTTTCGCGACATCGGCGTGCTGCAGCCTTCCGGCGTCGTGGGGCCCGGGCGCTACCTCGCGGTGGGCAGCATCGAGTGGCAGCAGCCGATCCGGCGCGGCGGCGTGGACACCGATTTCGAGGGGGTGGTGTTCGTCGACGGCGGCGCCGTGGCCGACCGCGTGCCGGACCTGCAGGACGTCTCGTTCGGCATCGGCACCGGCGTGCGCTTCCGCAGCCCGATCGGCCCGCTGCAGGTGGACCTGGCCTACGGCCTGGAGGCGAGGCGGCTGCGGCTGCACGTCAACCTGGGCACGACCTTCTGAGGCACGCCGATGAAGATCCTCCAGGCCCTGTTCGTCGCGTTCCTCTCGGTGGTGCTGCTGGTCGTGCTCGCCATCGGCGGGGTGTGGTGGTGGGCCGGCACCGAAGGGTCGGCGCAGTGGGTGCTCGCGCAGGTGGCACGGCGGCAGCCCATCGTGGCGGAGAAGGTCACCGGGTCGCTGAGGCATGGCCTGCAGGTCGGCCGGCTGGTGTGGAGCCGGGAGGGCGTCGAGGTCGAAGCGCGTGAGGTCGAGCTGGCGTGGAAGCCGCTGGCGCTGCTGCAGCGATCGCTGCAGCTCGATCGGCTTCGGGCCACGCAGGTGCGCGTCGTCGACCGGCGGCCCGACACGGGTGAGCGACCCAAGCCGCCCGAGTCGCTCATGCTCCCGGTGCGGGTCGGCATCGACGACCTGACTGTCGGACGCTTCGAGTACGTGGATGGCAGGACCGTCGAGTTGCGCGACTTCGCCGCGTCGTACCGCTTCGATGGCTCGGACCACCGGCTGGACGTGCGCAACCTGCGCGCCTGGGACGGCCACTACCGCGGCAACCTGCGACTGGGCGCGGGGGCCGGGCTGCCGCTCGAAGCGGCGCTGCAGGGGCGCATCAGCGCTCCCGTGCCCGGCGCGAAGGCGGCGCTGCCGCTCGTGTTCGAGGCCAACGCGCAGGGCCGGATAGAAGCCTTCGACCTGCGCGCGCAGGTGCAGGGCGAGCCGGGCAGCGCCGCCATCGGCGCAACGCAGGCGCGCCTGGCCGCGCAGGTGACGCCGTTCGAGCCAATGCCAGTGGCGAGCGCCACCGCCGACGTGCAGGCCTTCGACGCCGGGGCCTTGTGGCCGCGCGCGCCGCACACGTCGCTGTCGGGCCGCGTCGCCGTCCAGCCGGTCGGGACGACCACCTGGACCGTGAGCGCCGACCTGCGCAATGCGCTGCCCGGCCCGTGGGACCGCCAGCGGGTGCCGGCCGAGCGCGTGCGGCTGCAGGGCGACTGGCGCCTGCCCGGCCTGGCGCTGGTGCGCGAACTGGAAGCGCAGGTCGGCGGCGGACGGGTGGTGGCGCGCGGGCAGTGGGAAGCCGAGGACGCGTGGCGCGTCGAAGGCACGCTGTCGGGTGTGAATCCCGCGGCCGTCCACACCGCGATGGCGCCGCTGCCCCTGAGCGGCCGCGCGACGATCCGCCAGCAGGGCAAGGCGTACCTGTTCGACACGCAGCTGGAATCCTCCGGCAAGCCGGCCGTGGCGCGCGCGAGCCCGAACGAACTCGCGGCCACCGTCGCCGCGCTGGAGCTGCGCTCGCTGCAGGCACGCGGCCGCTGGGCGGGCGAAGAGCTGTCGCTGCCGCTGCTGGTGGTGAACACGGCCGATGCCCGGCTGGATGCCGCCCTCGACCTTCGGCCCGACGCACGGTCCGGCCGCGGCCGCGCGGACCTCGAGGCGCCGGGACTTCGCGTGCGCGCCGTCGGGTCGATCGGGCCGACGACCGGCGGCGGCAACGCGCGGGTCATCGCGGCCGACATCGCCCAGGCCCAGCAATGGCTGATGAAGCTGCCGGGACTGCCACCAGAGATCGGCGAGCAGCTTCTTGCGGGACGCGGCGACGTGCAGCTCGCGTGGCAAGGCGGCTGGGACGATCCGACCGTGCAGGGCACGCTGACGCTGCCGCTGCTGCAACCGGCCGCCGGGCCGAATGAGGCCGCGCCCTGGGCCGTGCGCGACGTCAGTGCACGGGTGGACGGCCGGCTCGCCGATGCCAGGCTGGACCTGAAGGCGCAGCTGCAGCAGGGCGCGCGAACGCTGGCGCTGGAACTGGATGGCCGCGGCGGGCAACGTGCCGCCGGCGCGTGGGAAGGACAGGTCGGCCAGCTCCAGGCCGTGGCGCGCGATCCGGCGGTCGGGCCCGGACCCTGGCGAATCACGCTCCGGCGCCCGCTGGACGTGAAGTGGGCGTCCGGCCGCCTGGAGGCGGGCGCGTCGGAGGCGACGCTGTTCGCGCCTCCGCCCGCGCCGGGCCGCGCCATGACGCAGGCCGTGCTGGCCTGGGAGCCGATCCGCTGGGGCGGCGGCCAGTTGCGCACGGCCGGGCGGATCACCGGCGTGCCTATGGGATGGATCGAGCTGTTCGGCGGACCGCAGCTGGCCGGATCGGCGCTCAGCGGCGACCTGGTGTTCGATGGCCGCTGGGACGCGGTGCTGGGCGACACGCTGCGCGTGCAGGCGAGCCTGGAGCGCAGCCGCGGTGATCTCTCGGTGCTGGCCGAAACCGCCGACGGGGGCCCGGCCCGCGTGCAGGCCGGCGTGCGGGAGGCGCGGCTCCTCATCGACGGGCAGGGCGAAGCGGTGACGCTCACGTTGCGCTGGGATTCCGAGCGGGCCGGCACGGCCGACGCGCGCCTCGCCACGCGATTGGCCCAAGGCGCCAATGGCTGGTCGTGGCCCGAGACGGCGCCGCTGACGGGCTCGGTCAAGGCGCAGCTGCCGCGGCTCGGCGTGTGGTCGCTGCTGGCGCCTCCGGGTTGGCGATTGCGGGGATCGCTGGCAGCGGACATCGCCGTTGCGGGCACGCGCGCGGAGCCGCTGCTCACCGGCAACCTGAGCGCGGACGACCTGGCGCTGCGCTCCGTCGTCGACGGCTTCGCGCTGCAGGACGGGCGGCTGCGCGCGCGGCTGGACGGGCGACGCGTCGTCGTCGAGGAACTGCTGCTGCAAGGCCCCGGGGCGGACGGCGGCCGGGTGGCGGGTTCGGGCGAAGGCAGCTGGCTGCGCGAAGGCCCGCAGGTGCGCGTGTCCACCACCATCGACCGGTTGCGCGCCAGCACGCGCACCGATCGCCAGCTCACCGTCTCGGGGCAGCTCACCGCTCGCATGGATGCGTCGGGAGCGGACGTGCGCGGCGGGCTGCGCGTGGATCGCGCGCGCATCGCGCTGCCCGAGGAAGCCGCACCGCGCCTGGGCGATGACGTCGTCGTGCGCAACCTGCCGCCGGGCGTGTCGCTCGGGCGCGATCCGGAGAAGGAGAACGGCCGCCGCGAAGGCCGGCCGCTGACGGCGGCCATCAACCTGGACCTCGGCAACGACTTCCGCGTGCAGGGTCGCGGTATCGACACGCGGCTGGCCGGCTCGCTGGTGGTCGCCGGCGAAGCGCTGGACGAACCGCGCCTGACCGGCGTGATCCGCACGGTCGGCGGCGAGTACCGGGCTTATGGCCAGCGGCTGGACATCGATCGCGGCGTGCTGCGCTTCACCGGGCCGGTCGACAACCCGGCGCTCGACATCCTGGCGATCCGGCCGCGGCTGGCGCAGCGCGTGGGCGTTCAGGTGACCGGCACCGCGCAGGCGCCGTTTGTGCGGCTGTATGCGGAACCTGATTTGCCCGAAGGCGAGAAGCTCGCGTGGCTCGTACTCGGCCGGCCGGCGGCGTCGGGTGGCGCCGAGACGGCCTTGCTGCAATCAGCCGCCCTGGCGCTGCTGCAAAGCCGCACCGGCGGTGGTACCGGCAAGGGACCTGCCGCGCTGCTGGGGCTGGATGAGCTCGGGTTCCGCAGGGACGGAGAGGAGGGTCCGGCGGTGACGCTCGGCAAGCGGCTGGGGAGGAACCTGTACGCGTCGTACGAGCGCAGCCTGACCGGGGCGCTGGGAACCTTGTACGTGTTCTACGACCTGTCGCAGCGGTTGACGGTGCGGGCGCAGGCGGGGGAGAGGTCGGCGGTTGATCTGATCTTCACGTTTGCGTACGACTGAGCTTTTTTGGAGTTGCGGCTCTTGGCGTCCGGGGTGGCGGCAGGCGGGCCCCGGCGGCGGGCTCATGGTGTGCCGGTCTTCGCGCTGGCGCGCGAAGACGCGCGAGGGCTTTCCGCGGGTGCGCGCTCGCGCGGTCGAACTCACAGAGAGACCGGCCTGCGGCCGCTCTCTCTGTTCAGACACCGCCCGCGAGTCAGAGGTTCATGTCGAGCTTCGCCTGCGGCTCGCAAGAGCGCGCACCCGTTCGCCCTCGCTCGGCCCACAAATCGCCCGCCGCCGGGGCCCGCCTGCCGCTTTCGGCGGCGGTGGCGCATTGAAAGGGCAAATCCGAGCAACAGCTTCTTGACGGAGCCTCCGGCGTCCCCCACCCCAACCCTCCCCCGGAGGGGGAGGGTGCAAGAGGCGGCGCGTGCCCCCGTCTTTCCCTCCCCCTCTGAGGGAGGGCAGGGTGGGGGCGCTCCGGTGCCAAGACGAGAAGCGATGCTTCGGTGCTCGCATTCGCACACTGTTCCCACGCGGCAGGCGGTGCCTGGCCCGGGCGATTTGTGGGACGAGCGGGGCCGCAGCGGCCCGGCCGACGCGAGCGCCTCGCGAATCGAGGTGCGAAGTCCGTTTTAACTTCTGACTCGCGGGAGGTGTCCGAACAGAGAGAGCGGCCTTCGGCCGGTCTCTCTGTGAGTTCTACCGCGGGAGGTCGGGCCGCGTTCAAGGCCACGCGCGTCCGTGTGCGAGCGAAACGCGAGCACGCGGACCGGCCCAGCATGAGCCCGGGCCAGGCGCCGCCTGCCGCGAGGGCGCGGCGCTTGACTACTTCTTGTCCCGCAGCTGCGGCAACGCAGCAGCACCACCCACCGACAGCAACCCCGCCTTGCTGTACACACCCAGCTTGTCCCGCGTATCCACGATGTCCAGATTGCGCATCGTCAACTGCCCGATGCGATCGCGCGGAGAGAACATGGACTCGCCTTTCTCCATCGTCAGGCGCTCCGGCTGGTAGGTGAGGTTCGGCGACTCGGTGTTCAGCAGCGAGTAGTCGTTGCCGCGACGCAGCTCCAGCGTCACTTCACCCGTGATCGCGCGCGCCACCCAGCGCTGCGCAGTCTCGCGCAGCATGATCGCCTGCGGATCGAACCAGCGCCCCTGGTACAGCAGGCGGCCGAGGCGGCGGCCGTTGTCGCGGTACTGCTCGATGGTGTCCTCGTTGTGGATGCCGGTGACCAGGCGCTCGTACGCGATGAACAGCAGCGCGAGCCCGGGCGCCTCGTAGATGCCGCGGCTCTTGGCTTCGATGATGCGGTTCTCGATCTGGTCGCTCATGCCCACGCCGTGGCGGCCGCCGATGCGGTTGGCTTCCAGGATCAGTTCCACCGGATCGGAGAAGCTCTTGCCGTTCAGGGCGACCGGCTGGCCTTCCTCGAACCGCACGCGAACTTCCTCGGGCTTGACCGCGACGTCTTCCTTCCAGAAGGCGACGCCCATGATCGGATTGACGATCTTGATGCCGGAGTTCAGCTGCTCCAGGTCCTTGGCCTCGTGGGTCGCGCCCAGCATGTTGCTGTCGGTGCTGTACGCCTTCTCGGCGGACATCTTGTAGGCGAAGCCGGACTTCTGCATGAACGCGCTCATCTCCGCGCGGCCGCCGAGTTCGTCGATGAAGGCCTGGTCCAGCCAGGGCTTGTAGACCTTGAGCGCGGGATTGGTGAGCAGCCCGTAGCGGTAGAAGCGCTCGATGTCGTTGCCCTTGAAGGTGCTGCCGTCGCCCCAGATGTTGACGTCGTCTTCCTTCATCGCCGAAACCAGCATGGTGCCGGTGACGGCGCGGCCCAGGGGCGTGGTGTTGAAGTAGGTCAATCCCGCGGTGGAGATGTGGAAGGCGCCGGCCTGCAAGGCCGCGATGCCTTCCTGCGCCAGCTGCTTGCGGCAGTCGATCAGGCGAGCCTTCTCGGCTCCGTACAGCATGGCTTTGCGCGGAATTTCGTCGTAATCGGGTTCGTCGGGCTGCCCGAGGTTGGCGGTGTAGGCGTAGGGGATCGCGCCCTTCTGGCGCATCCAGTGCAGGGCGGCGCTGGTGTCCAGTCCGCCGGAAAAAGCGATGCCGACCTTCTGGCCGGCGGGCAGGTGCTCGAGGATGGTGCTCATGGGGTCAGCCGCGCAGTTCAGCCGAAATGGCAGATGTAGTGATACGCCTCGGCCACGCGGATCTCGAAGCTGGAATTGCCCGGCACGCTGAACTTCTGGCCGGCGGAGGACTTCAACCACTCGCCGCTCCCGGCCAGCTTGTACTCGCACGAGCCGGCGACGCATTCCATCACCTCGGGCGCGCCGGTGTTGAAGGTCAGGGTGGCGGGCAGGATCACGCCCACCGACTTCTTCGTGCCGTCCGCGAAAGCCACCGTGTGGCTCACGCATCTGCCGTCGAAGTACACGTTGGCGCGCGTGGTCACGCTGACGCCGTTCAGGGTCTCGGTGCTCATGGGATCAGGGGTGCGGGGGAAACCCGGAATTCTAGGCGCAAGCCCCCGTGCGCCCTGCCGCGCCGCCATGCGCGCGCGGCTTTGCCGTCAGTGACGGTGACGATGGTGGTGGCGATGCCCGGAGTGGTGGACGAAGCCGAAGTGCAGGCTCACCGGCGGGCGCCAGTAGTACGGGTAGGGACGGGCGTAGTACGCAGGATAAACCGTCGTGGTCGGCACGATCACCGTGGGCGCGGCGGCTATCACAGCCGGCGCCGGCGCTTCCACCAGCGGGGCCGGAGCGGTGAGCGGCGCCGCGGGCGCCACCGGCGCGGTGGTGGCCGGGGGCGTGGACACGGGCGTGACCTGCAGCTGCACCGTCGGGCCCGGATCGTGCGGCAGGTTCACCTGGTACTGGCGGCCGTTGTATTCGTAGATCACGTTGTAGCCGACGGCGCGGTTCTCGTAGAACAGCTGCGTCGTGCAGTTCTGGACGGTCTGCAGGTGCGTGTTGCCGCCGCCTTCGATGCGGTCGCCCAGCACCACGCCGCCCAGCACGCCAAGCACCGTGGCCGCCGCGCGGCCGCTTCCGGAGCCGATCTGGTTGCCCACTGCGCCGCCCGCGATGGCGCCCATCAAGCCGCCCGCGCCGGTGGAGGGCTGCTGCACCGCCACCTGCTGCTGCGAGCAGACCTGGCGCGGCACCTGCACCTGCTGGATGACCGGCGTGCTGGAAAGCACGCGGCCGACTTCCTGGGCGTGCACGGCGCCCGCGGCAACAGCGGCGATCGAGAGGACGACGTACTTGTTCATGGCAGCCTCGTTCGGCAAGCGGGAATCAATGCCCAAATTCTAGGCACGCGCCCTTTGCCGTGGCGCTTCGCGGCGGTAAATGGACGGTAAAAGTTGAGCTTCAGCGCCGTTGCGCCAGCGCCTGCCAGGCCTGAGCGTCGAAGCCGACCGTGGTCGTGCCGTCCGGCCACTCCACCACGGGGCGCTTGATGACGCTCGGCTGCGCCAGCATCAGCTCGCGGGCGGAGGCCTCGTCGCGCACGCCTTGCTGCTGCGCCGCGTCGAGCTTGCGCCAGGTCGTGCCCTGGCGGTTGACCAGCTTGTCCCAGCCGACGGCCCGGCTCCAGCCGGCCAGCCGGTCCTGGGGGACGCCGGCCTTCTTGAAGTCATGGAATGCGTAGCCGACGCCCTGGCCGTCGAGCCAGGCGCGCGCCTTCCTGACCGTGTCGCAATTGGCGATGCCGTAGAGGGTGATGCTCATGAGGCGATGCTAATCCCAAGGACAATCGCGGCATGCAGACCTTGCAAGACTGGCTGGCGCATTGCGAGCGCCTGCACCCGAAGGCCATCGAACTGGGCCTGGACCGGGTGCGCGGCGTCTGGCAGCGCATGGGCGTGGCCTTCGCCTGCCCGGTGATCACGGTGGCGGGCACCAACGGCAAGGGCTCCACCTGCGCGATGCTGGAGTCGATCGCCCACCAGGCCGGCTGGCGCACCGGCGTCTACACGTCGCCGCACCTGGTGCATTTCGAGGAGCGTTGCCGGCTGAGAGGCCAGCCTGTCGCGGCCGACGCGCTGGTGCCGCACTTCGAGTGCGTGGAGCAGGCGCGGCAGGACACGCAGCTGACCTATTTCGAATTCACCACGCTCGCCATCCTCAGCCTGATGGCCGCCAGCGAACTGGACGTCGCCATCCTCGAAGTCGGCTTGGGCGGCCGGCTGGACGCGGTGAACGTCGTCGACACCGACTGCGCGGTGATCACCAGCATCGACCTGGACCACCAGGAGTTCCTCGGGCCGGACCGCGAATCCATCGGCCGCGAGAAGGCCGGCATCCTGCGCGCCGGCCGGCCGGCGGTGGTCAGCGACCCGGTGCCGCCCAGGAGCGTGGTGCAAACGGCCGAGTCGGTCGGCGCGGACCTGTGGCTGCTGGGCCGTGACTACAACTTCTCCGGCGACAAGCAGCAGTGGGCCTGGGCCGGGCGCGGCCGGCGGTATTCGGGCCTGGGCTATCCGGCGCTGCGCGGCGCCAACCAGCTGGTCAACGCCTCGGGCGTGCTGGCCGCGCTGACGGCGTTGCGCGACCGCTTGCCGGTCACCGCGCAGGCGGTGCGCACCGGCCTGGCGCTGGTCGACTTGCCGGGCCGGTTCCAGATCGTGCCCGGCCAGCCCACGCTGGTGCTGGACGTGGCCCACAACCCGCATTCGGTGGCCGCCCTGGCCGCCAACCTCGATGCGATGGGGTTCTATCCCACCACGCGCGCCGTGTTCGGCGCGATGGGCGACAAGGACCTGAACGCGATGCTGCGCAAGATGGACCCGCTGGTCGACGTCTGGTACTTCACCGACCTGGACACGCCACGCGCCGCAAGCGCGGCGTCGCTGCAGGCCTTGTGGCGCGCGCAAACGACACGCAAGGACGCTGTTGCCCACACGCACGCCGGACCGCTGGAAGCGCTGCGCAGCGCGATGGCCGCGGCGGACCCCACTGATAGAATCCTGGTCTTCGGATCGTTCTACACCGTGGGCGGCGTCCTCAAGGACGGCCTGCCCCGTCTCCAGGCCAGACACCTGGGCTCCTGAACCCTCGGCAGAACTCGTTCCCAGCTCGCTTCATGGCCTTCTTCAAGTTCCGCAAGGGTGGCGACGAGTCCCCGGCCGCCGCGCCGCAGGCCGAGAGCGTCGAAGCCCTGCGCCGCCGCGCGCGGCATCGCCTGATCGGCGCCGCCGTGCTGGTCCTCCTGGGCGTGATCGGCTTCCCGCTGCTGTTCGACACGCAGCCGCGGCCAGTGCCGGTGGATATCCCGATCGACATCCCCGACCGCAACCGCGCCAAGCCGCTGCCGGCGCCGTCCGCCGCGCCGAAGGCCCAGGCGCCGGCGAGTGCCGCGCCGCAACTAGCCGCCGTCAAGCCCGCGCAGACGGCTGCCGCTGCTGCGCCGAGCGCAGGCGGGGCTGTCACACCGGCGGTTCCGGCCGCTACGCAAGCGAGCGTCGAAGCCAAACCCGAGCCGAAGGCGGATTCCCGTCCCGCGGCTGCCGCCGCACCGTCGCCGACCCCGGCCAAGGCCGAGCCTGCGTCGCGGTCGGCCGAGGCCGCACAAGGCCGCTTCGTGGTCCAGGTAGGCGCCTTCACCGAGGTCGGCAAGGCGCGCGAGGCTCGGCAGAAGGTCGAGAAGGCCGGCCTGAAGACCTACACCCACGTCGCCGACACCAAGGAAGGCCGCCGCATCCGCGTGCGCGTCGGCCCATTCGCCACCCGCGCCGAGGCCGACAAGGCGGCCGGCAGGATCAAGGAACTGGATTTGCCCGCGGCCATCCTCACCTTGTGAGCAGGCGAGCCGGATGGCGGTGCTCGACTGGGTCTTCGCAGGCGTGCTGGTTTTTTCGCTGCTGCTGGGCGCGCTGCGGGGGCTGGTCTACGAGGTGCTGTCGGTGCTGAGCTTGATCGCGGCTTTCGTGCTGGCCCAGTGGCTGGCACCCGAGGTCGGGGCGTGGCTGCCGATGGACCGTGCGGCGGACTCCTTGCGCTACGCGGCCGGCTTCGCACTGGTGTTCGTGGCGGCGGCGTTCGCAGGCGGCCTGCTGGCCTGGACCACGCGCAAGCTGGTGGAGGCCGTGGGCCTGCGGCCGGTGGACCGCGCGCTGGGCGCGGCGTTCGGGCTGGTGCGCGGCATCGTGCTGGTGCTGGCCGCGTCGGTGGTGGTGAACATGACGCCGCTGCGCAACGCGCAGTGGTGGACCGAATCGGTGGGCGGCGGCGTCTCGACGGCCGCGCTCAGGGGATTGAAGCCGGTGCTGCCCGAGGAATTCGCGCAGTACCTACCGGGGTAATTCGCATGTGTGGAATCGTCGGCGTCGTCAGCGGCGCACCCGTCAACCAGCTGATCTACGACGCGCTGCTGCTGCTGCAGCACCGCGGCCAGGACGCGGCCGGCATCGTGACGCAGCAGGGACGCAAGTTCTTCATGCACAAGGCCAAGGGCATGGTGCGCGACGTGTTCCGCACCCGCAACATGCGCGCTCTGCCGGGCAACGCGGGCCTGGGCCAGGTGCGCTACCCCACGGCGGGCAACGCGTACAGCGAGGAAGAGGCGCAGCCGTTCTACGTCAACGCGCCCTTCGGCATCGTGCTCGTGCACAACGGCAACCTCACCAACGCGCAGGCGCTCAAGGCCGAGCTGTTCTCCACCGACCACCGCCACATCAACACCGAGAGCGACTCGGAGGTGCTGCTCAACGTCTTCGCCCATGAACTGGAGAAGGCCACGCGCGGCGTGCCGCTGCAGCCCGACGACGTCTTCCGCGCAGTGGGCTGCGTGCACCGGCGCGTGCGCGGCTCGTACTCGGTCGTCGCGCTGATCGCCGGCCACGGCGTGCTGGCCTTCCGCGACCCGTACGGCATCCGGCCGCTGTCGATCGGCCGAGGCAAGGATGGGACGGTGATGGTGGCCAGCGAATCGGTCGCGCTCGAAGGCACGGGCCACGCGCTGGAGCGACACGTGGCGCCCGGCGAGGCGGTGTTCATCGACCTGCAGGGCAAGGTGCACGCACAGCAGTGCGCCGACAAGCCGCAGCTCACGCCCTGCATCTTCGAGTACGTTTACCTGGCGCGGCCCGACTCGGTGCTGGACGGCATCTCGGTCTACCAGGCGCGATTGAACCTGGGCGAGACGCTGGCCAAGCGCGTGGTGTCCACCGTGCCGCCCAATGAGATCGACGTGATCATCCCGATCCCGGAATCGAGCCGGCCCAGCGCCACGCAGCTCGCGCACCTGCTCGGCATTCCTTACCGCGAAGGATTCGTGAAGAACCGCTACGTGGGCCGCACCTTCATCATGCCGGGGCAGGGCGTCCGCAAGAAGTCGGTGCGCCAGAAGCTCAGCGTGATCGGCAGCGAGTTCAAGGGCCGCAACGTGCTGCTGGTGGACGACTCCATCGTGCGCGGCACCACCAGCCGCGAGATCGTGCAGATGGCGCGCGACGCGGGTGCCAGGAAGGTGTACCTCGCCAGCGCCGCGCCGCCGGTGCGCTTTCCCAACGTGTACGGCATCGACATGCCCACGCCCAAGGAGCTGGTGGCCCATGGCCGCACGGTGGAGGAGGTGCGGGAGATCATCGGCTGCGATGCCCTGATCTACCAGGACGTGGAAGGCATGAAGCGCGCGGTGGCCGCGGCTTGCGCCCCCGCGGCGCAGAAGCTGGACGGCTTCGATGCGTCCTGCTTCGACGGCGTGTACGTCACGGGCGACATCAACCCCGAAGACATCGCCAGGATCAACGAAGCCCGCATCGGCCAGGAAGACCCGCTGGAGGAGACCACCTCTCGGCTGGCCCTGCCCAACGCGCAGGAAGCATGACGTGAAGGCCAAGCAACTCCCCGCCGGCCTGCACCGGGACACGCTGGCCATCCGAGCCGGCATCGAGCCCAGCCAGTACGGCGAGAACTCCGAGGCGCTCTATCTCACCAGCGGCTTCCTGCAGCCGGACGCCGAGACTTCGGCGCGCCTGTTCGCGAACCCGCAGGAGGGCTACACCTACGGGCGGACTTCGAACCCGACGGTCACCTGCTTCGAGCAGCGCCTTGCCGCCATGGAGGGCACGGAGGCGGCGATCGGCACTTCGACCGGCATGGCCGCGATCCTGCTGCTCGGCATGGGCGTGCTCAAGGCGGGGAACCACGTGGTCTGCTCGCGCTCCGTCTTCGGCTCCACGCTCAACCTGTTCGCCAAGGAGTTCGGCAAGTTCGGTGTGGAATCCACCTTCGTCTCCCAGACCGACGTGAAGGAGTGGGAGGCCGCCGTCCGACCGAACACGAAGCTGCTGTTCGCCGAGACGCCCACGAATCCGCTCACCGACGTGTGCGACATCCGCGCCTTGGCCGATCTGGCCCACGGAGCGGGCGCATTGTTGACCGTCGACAACTGCTTCTGCTCGCCGTCGCTGCAGCGCCCCACCGAGCTCGGCGCCGACCTGGTCATCCACTCCGGCACCAAGTACCTCGACGGACAGGGCCGCGTGATGGCCGGTGCGATCTGCGGGCCCGCGAAGCTGGTGAACGAGGTCTTCGCACCGATCGTCCGTACCGCCGGCATGACGCTGTCGCCGTTCAACGCATGGGTGGTGCTCAAGGGCCTGGAGACGCTGTCCCTGCGCATGAAGGCCCACTGCGCCAATGCGCTGGAGATCGCCCGCTTCCTGCAATCGCATCCGGCCGTGACGCGCGTCTACTACCCCGGCCTGGAGACGCATCCGCAGCATGCTCTGGCGATGCGGCAGCAATCCGGCCTTGGCGGCCCGGTGGTGTCCTTCGATGTCAAGGGAGGCGATCCCGCCACGCTGCGCCGCAATGCGTTCCGGGTGATCGACAGCGCGCAGGTGATGAGCATCGCGACCAACCTGGGCGACACCAAGTCCATCATCAGCCATTCGGCCACGACCTCGCACGGCCGCCTGACGGAGGAACAGCGCCAGGCCGCCGGCATCGGGCAGGGCCTCGTCCGCGTGGCCGTGGGGCTGGAACACGTGCAAGACATCCAGGCCGACCTGCTGCGCGGCCTCTCCAAGCTGTGAAAGTCAGAACCCGTTTCGCGCCGTCGCCGACCGGCTTCATCCACCTCGGCAACATCCGCTCGGCCCTGTACCCGTGGGCCTTCGCGCGCTCGCAGGGTGGCGACTTCATCCTGCGCATCGAGGACACCGACCTGGAGCGCTCGTCGCAGGAAGCGGTTGATGTCATCCTGCAAGGCATGTCGTGGCTGGGCCTGGACCACGACGAAGGCCCGCACTTCCAGATGCAGCGGATGGACCGCTACAAGGAAGTGCTCGCGCGCATGCGCGAGCAGGGGCTGGTGTATCCCTGCTACATGAGCGTGGCGGAGCTGGACGCGCTGCGCGAGCGGCAGATGGCCCACAAGGAAAAGCCCCGCTACGACGGCACCTGGCGCCCCGAGCCGGGCAAGCAGCTGCCGCCGGTGCCCGAGGGCGTGCAGCCGGTGCTGCGCTTTCGCAACCCGACCGGCGGCGTCGTGGCCTGGGACGACAAGGTCAAGGGCCGCATCGAGATCAGCAACGAGGAGCTGGACGACCTGGTGATCGCTCGGCCCGACGGCACGCCGACGTACAACTTCTGCGTGGTGGTCGACGACATCGACATGGCGATCACCCACGTCATCCGCGGCGACGACCACGTGAACAACACGCCGCGGCAGATCAACATCTTCCGCGCGCTCGGCAAGGAGCCGCCGGTGTATGCCCACCTGCCCACCGTGCTCAACGAGCGCGGCGAGAAGATGAGCAAGCGCAACGGCGCCAAGCCCGTCACCCAGTTCCGCGACGAAGGTTTCCTGGCCGATGCGGTGGTCAACTACCTCGCGCGCCTGGGCTGGTCGCACGGCGACGACGAGATCTTCAGCCGCGAGCAGTTCCTGCAGTGGTTCGACCTCGACCACCTGGGCAAGAGCGCGGCGCAGTTCGATGAAACGAAGCTGCGCTGGGTCAACGCGCAGCACATGAAGGCGATGCCGGACGCGCAGCTCGCGCCGCTGGTGGGCGAGCAGTTGCGCAAGCGCGGCATCACGCCCGACGAGCGATTGCCGCGCATCTGCGGGCTGTTCAAGGATCGTTGCGACACCACCGTGGCGCTGGCCGACTGGGCTTCGCGCTTCTACCTGCCGGTGCAGCCGTCGGCCGAGGACCTTGCGAAGCACATCACCGAAGGTGTGCGCCCGGCCGTCAGCATGCTGGCCAAGATGCTCGAGGGCGTGCAGTGGGACAGGGGCGCCATCGCCGAGAGCCTGAAGGAAGTGCTGCGCGCCACGGGGCTCAAGATGCCCCAGCTGGCGATGCCTGTGCGAGTGCTCGTGCTGGGCACGCCGCAGACGCCGTCGCTCGATGCGGTGCTGGAGCTCGTTCCTCGCGAAGTCGTGCTGCAGCGTCTCGCGGCGGCCTGAATTTTCAGTGTAGAATGCGAGGCTCGACACCGGACGGGGGTATAGCTCAGCTGGGAGAGCGCTTGCATGGCATGCAAGAGGTCAGCGGTTCGATCCCGCTTACCTCCACCACGCAAGGTGTCGACGGAAGTTCAAGGTTTCGACCCTATCGTCTAGAGGCCTAGGACATCACCCTTTCACGGTGAGTACCGGGGTTCGAATCCCCGTAGGGTCGCCAGAATTGCACTTCGGTGCGAACTGGCAGATCCGGTCGGCAAGCCGACCGGATGGCAACAAGTGGCAGGCACTTGGCTCGCAAGAGCGAACGCCGCACCGACGCGGAGTGGTAGTTCAGTCGGTTAGAATACCGGCCTGTCACGCCGGGGGTCGCGGGTTCGAGTCCCGTCCACTCCGCCAAAAACAAGAGAGAAGAAAACGGGTTGCGATCGAAAGGTTGCAACCCGTTTTTCCGTTTCTGGGTATCCGCGGCTTTCTGGACGATGGCGAGCGTCTCATCCATCGGCGCGCGCAGCTCGTCAGTCCTCGATAGGCCGCGGGATCGCCCCGAGCCGCACCACTTCAGAACTGCTTGGACAGCCTCACCTGGTAGAACGAGCCTGACATCGCGTTGCGCGTGTCGATCATCTTCATGTACTGCAGGTTCAGCGCTGCGCCCAGGACGGGGACGAGCGTCGTGTAGAACAGCCCGGCACCGTTCGCCCGGAACCGATTCGGTCCGAAGGTGCCGCCGGAATCGTCCTGGACCTGCTGGACGCGGATGAACTGGCCGCCGACAACGCCGATCGGCGTGCGCGTCATCGCCACGGCATCGATGCCGGCGAAGTTGCCGCTGCGCACGTCGTTGTCCTTGTTGCGCGAACTGATCCCGAAGCTGGCTTTTCCGGCGAGCGTGATCGTCTGGTTCGGGCTCCAGGCGACCATGACGCCCGGCCGTAGCGTGTAGTAGTTGCCGAAGCCGATGTTGGCCGTCGAGGCCGCGTCGTACTCGCCGGTCGGCAATGCGAGGACCGCGCCCGCCACCACCTTCAACTGGTGCTGCTGCCAGGCCCAGGCGGCGCCGACCTCGACGTCGCCGATGCCGCTCATCTCGACGGTGCCCGCCGCGGATTGCGCCGCCAGGTTCGCCTGGTAGCCCGAGGCGAAGCCGGCCTGGGCGGCGGCTTGTGCGGTGGCAGCCGCGCCGGGCGGCAAGGGCGGGCTGGTCAGCGCGGGCTGCAAGGTGCCGAGCGCCGGCGTGGCCCCGCTGAGCGCCAGCTTTCGCTCCAGTTTCGTGGTGTACGGCACGTTGACGGCGAAGGACAGGCGGCCGCCCGCCCAGGTCTGCTGCGTGAGGTACCCCAGGATCAGGTTGGCCTGGGTCTGGTCCTGCTCGGTCTCGATGGCGACGCTGCCGCTGAAGTTCGCGGTGCGGACCGCACCGGCCACCGGCGCCGGGGTCGCAAACGTGCCGGCGACGGGCTGCTGCCTACTGTTGCCGGTATCGTCGGTGACCTTGTCAACCCGGATCTGCGTGACCATCGCGCTGCCGAACCAGCCCGGCTTGTCGATCGGGGCGAGGACCTCGCCGCCCAGGGTGCCGGACAGCGGGTAGCGCAGCTTGAAGCCGTCGGCGGCGTGGGCCGGGGCGCACAGCAGGGTGGAAGCCAGGGCGACGCCGAGTGCGCTGCCGGGAATGAAAGAACTCAAGGGAATGTCTCCAGGGGGTGGTTTGAGCCGCTCGCGTGTCGGTACGTCTTGACCGCGAATAATTATGAGCGTACTCTCATAAAATGCGCAAGAGTTCGAACCTGCATTCACCCACCGCTTCATGAACGACGCCGCAGGACCGCATCCAGACCTCCTCCTGGCCGATGCCACCAGCCAGCTCGCTGCACTGGCTGCGCGCAAGGTGTCCGCCGTGGAACTGCTCGAACTGGCCCTGGCGCGGCATCGCGACACGCACGGGGTGATCAATGCGGTGATCCGCACCGATCCGGAACGCGCGCTGGATGCGGCGCGCGCAACGGACCGTCGGCGTGCCAGGGGCGAACCGCTGGGCCCGCTCGCCGGCCTGCCGATGACGATCAAGGACACGTTCGACGTGAGCGGGATGGCGGCTTCCTCCGGCCTCGCGGCATTGCAGGATCGCGAAGCGGCGGATGCCGCGTGCGTGGCGCGGGCCCGGCGCGCCGGTGCCGTTATCTGGGGCAAGACCAACGTGCCAGCAATGGCCGCGGACTGGCAGAGCCGAAACGCTCTGCACGGTACGACGCGCAACCCGTGGGACCCCTCGCGCACGCCAGGCGGCTCCTCCGGCGGGGCTGCAGCGGCGCTCGCCGCCGGCCTGACCGCGCTGGAGATCGGCTCCGACATCGCAGGGTCCCTCCGCGTGCCTGCGAGCTTTTGCGGCGTCTTCTCTCACAAGCCCACCTGGGGACGCATCCCGCAGCACGGACATGTGCCGCCCGGGCCCGGAGCGCTGGCCGAACGCGACCTCAACGTCGTCGGTCCGATGGCACGGTCCGCGCGGGACCTGCAGCTTCTGATGTCCATCCTCGACGGCGCTGACGCGTCGGCGCGAACGATCGCAAGCCTCGAGGGCTTGCGCGTGGGCCTCTGGATCGACGAGCCGGACCTGGCCGTCGATCCCGCGGTGCAGACGGTAATCAGGCACTTCGGGGGCACGCTGGTGCAGGCCGGCGCCCAGCTCCGGCCGGTGCGGCTGCCCGTGCAACCGCAGAGGGTACTCGACACCTTCCGCGTGCTGCTCGGCGCGATCATGGCCATGGACCTGCCGCCGAGGATGCAGCGCAGAGTGCGCCGCATGCGGTCGCCTGCGGGCCTGGCACTGAAGCTGGGAATGGGCGGCGCAGCCGCGCGCATGATCCGCGCCTACACGGCGACGCATGCCGAGTGGCTGGCCGCCGACGAGGCCCGCGCGGGCATGCGCCATCAGGTCGAGCGGATGTTCGAGAAGGTCGACGTCGTGATCGCGCCCGTCGCGCCGGTGGTGGCCTTCGAGCATGACAAGAGGCCGCTCAACCGGCGTCAACTGCGCTGCTCCGACGGCAGCCTCCTTTCCTACGACGCGATGTCCCACTGGATCGCGCTGGCCTCCGCCTGCCACCTGCCGGTGACCACCGTCCCGGCCGGGCGCGATGCCTCCGGCATGCCGGTCGGCGTTCAGGTGATCGGCCCGCGCGGCGCCGACCACCGCACGCTGGCCGTGGCGCGCGCCATCGAGGAATGCCTGGGCGGCTTCGAAGCACCGCCGACGTGCATGCGAGATTCCACAACCACCGGAAAAGGTGCGCCACCATGAGGATGATCCGCGCGGCCCTTGCAGCCGCAACCCTTGCCGCCACGGCCACGTGCGCGGTCGCCCAGCCCGTGGAAGCGGCCGGCGTGCGCTTCGATCAGTCGGTGCAGGTGGGCGGCAAGCCCCTCGTGCTCAACGGCGTGGGTGTCCGGTTCCGCGGCATCTTCAAGGTCGCGGCCATCGCGCTGTACCTAGCGAAGAAGGCCGAGACCGCGGAGGCGGCCCTGGCCCAGCCCGGGCCCAAGCGCATCCAGATGGTGATGCTGCGCTCCGTGAGTCCCAACGATGTCGGCCGGGTGCTTTCCAACGGCATCGAAGGAAACGTGACGCGCCAGGAATTCATCGCGGTGTTGCCCGGGCTGGCCAGGATCGGCGAGGTGGCGTCGCAGCTGAAGACGATGTCGCACGGCGATTCAATCGCGATCGAATGGTCGCCCGAGGGCGGCGGAGCGAGCTTCTTCGTCAACGGCAACCGCGTCGCGGGGCCATACGGCGACTACGCCGCCTTCACCGGCTTCGCCAAGATCTGGCTCGGCCAGAACCCGATGGACAAGCCGCTGAAGGAAGCCTTGCTGGGCAGACCGTCCGCCGCCGCAGGCGCGGTGGACGTGAACCCGTACCACTTCCGTTGAATCCAACCACCACACCAGGAGAAGTCCCTTGAGCTACCCGCACGCGCCCGCCCGGGCATTGACCGACGAGGAGATCCGCCGCTACCGGGAGGACGGCGTGATCATGGTGCCCCGCGCCGTCGACCCCAACTGGCTCGCCATGGCCGAAGCCGGGCTGGAGGAAGCGCGCATCCGCATGTCGCTGCTCGGGCGCTTCATGTCGCGCAAGGTCGAGGGCTACAAGATGGACATCTTCCTGTGGAAGCGCATCGACGTGCTGCGGGACCTCATCTACTACGGCCCGTTCGCGCACTGGGCCGGGCAGCTCATGGGTTCGCAGGAGGTGCGGTTCTTCTACGACCAGATGTTCGTGAAGGAACCCGGCACCGATGCGCCGACGCCGTGGCACCAGGACCTGAGCTTCTGGCCGATCCGCGGCGAGCAGGTCTGTTCGTTCTGGATGCCGATGGACCCGGTGACGCGCGAGAACAGCGGCCTCTTGTACGTGAAGGGCTCGCACAAATGGCCCCAGCGCTTCAAGGCCGTCTCGCCCGACTACGTGGCCGCGCTCATCGACGACGAGATGGACGACATCCCGGACATCAACGCCGACCCTTCGAAGTACGACCTCGGGGACTGGGACATGCAGCCGGGCGACATCCTCATGTTCCATCCTCTGACGTTGCACGGCTCCTTCGGCAACTCGTCGCGCACACGGCGCCGGCGCGCGCTCGCCCTGCGCTGGACCGGCGACGATGTGGTGTACGCACCGACGTCCAAGCGCATGCCGATCAACTACCGCCACGACTCCGTGCCAGGCGGGCCGCTGCGCGGCGCGGCGTTCCCGCGGATCCTGCCCACGCACATCGAAGCCGAGCGGCTGGCGCGCGTCCGTGTGGAACAGCCGCAGCCCTGCAAGATGTTCCAGTCCGCGGTCAACAATGCTGTGTCGGCCCTGAAGCTGTCCGCCAGCGGCGACAAGGTCTCGCGTCTCAAGCAGACATGGACGCCGCCCTCGAAGGCGGACGCGCCGAAATGAAAGAAGGGGCCCGCGGGCCCCTTTTCCTCGTTCAGGGCCGCTGGCCCACCTGCAGCGCGGTCCCCGCCGCCCGCAACGTGATCCAGTCCCCATCGGCCGCGACGTGGATGGGACCCTTGTAGATCCTGCCCGCGTCGCCGATGAACGCCGGCTCCATGCCGCGCGGCACCGGCGGGATCACGTGGCTCAGCACCAGCAACTTCACGCCTGCCTGCGCTGCGATCTCCGCGGCCTGCTCGGGGGTGGTGTGGTACGACGGCACGTCGTGCATGATCTGCGCGAGCCGGGAGCGGCCGGCTTTCGACAGGCCGTTCTGCAGCATGCCGAACATCTTCAGCGACAGCGCTTCGTGCACGAGGATGTCGGCGCCCTGCGCCTCGCGCACCATTGCCGCGGAAGGCCTGGTGTCGCCGCTCAGGACCACCACGCGGTTCTTGTAGCGGATGCGGTAGCCGACGGCGTCCGTCACCGGCTCGTGCTCCACGGCGAACGCGACGATCTCGAGGTCCGGTTCGGAAATGAGCGCGACGCGCCGAGTGGCCGCGGGAAGCTCGAAGGGCCGGGCCTGCGCGCCGAAGCCGGCGGGCGGGAAGTTCTTCTCGCCGTGGTGCGCGATGCGCCAGCCCTTGTCCAGGGCGTAGGCCTGCGAAAAGCCCTGCAGCATGGGCTCGAGCCCCGGCGGTCCGTACACGGGCAGCGGCTTCGCGTCCCCGCGCTGGGCCCAGCTTTGCAGCAGCAGCTCGCCGGTGCCGTCGATGTGGTCCGAGTGGTAGTGCGTGAAGAAGAGGGCTTCGGCCTGGCCGAGGTTGAGCCGCATCCGGCCGATGCTGCGCACCGAGCCGGAGCCCGCATCGAACATGAACATCCTCTTGCCGGCGACGACCACGGTGCACGGCCCGCCGTGGCGCTCGTCCTGCATCGGGGAGCCGGTGCCGCAAAGGCCGACGTGCAGTCCGTCGGGCAGGGCGGCGAAGGGGTCCGCATTCGCGGTGAGGGTCTCGATCTCGCGCGCCATCAGGTGCGTACCGATGGCAGCCCGCTGCCACCAGGCGGCGGCCAGCAAGGCTCCCACCAGTACCGCAAACCACAGCGCGAGCTTCGCAAATCGTGTCATCGACGTGTCTCCTGCGTTTGACATGAATTAATTATGAGGAGATACTCATAAATATTCAACCAGCACCGACATGAGAGACAGCACGCAGCAACCTGACGCGCGGCCTGAAGCCTTCCAGGCGCCCGTCTTCCATGCGGAGAGCCGCAGGCCCGGGCACGTGAAGCCGCTCTCGCGGCCGGTCCCCCTGGGCTTCGCGAAGGCGCTCGCCTTCGTGATGTTCGAGAAGCCGGACCTCGAAGCCATCGAGGCCTTCCTGCTCGATTTCGGCATGGCGACCGCGCAGCGGACGCAGGACGCCGTCGTTATGCGCGGCGCCGGACCGGCACCTTGCATCTATCTGGCACGCAAGGGGCCGAGGTCGCGCTACCTGGGAGCGGCGTTCGAGGTTGGCGCCGATTACGACTTCGATCGCGTGGTCCGTGAATCGGGCGCCGTCCGTCTCGACCCGGCGCAGATCCCCGGCGGGGGACGCGGCGTTGCGCTGGCCGATCCGGCCGGCCATGCCGTGTGGCTGGTGACAGGGCAGAAGACCTTCGCTCCGCTGCCGCCGCAGGAGCCGGCGCCGCAGCCGTTCAACCGGCCCGAGGCCAGGCCGCGCATCAACGAGACCATCCGGTACGCGGCGCTTCCGGCCCAGGTCGTGAAGGCGGGTCACGTTGTGCTGCGCACGACCAAGTTCGCCGACATGACCGGGTGGTACATGCGCCATCTCGGCCTGATCCCGACCGACGTGCAGTACCTGGGCGACGGCTCGCCCAACCTGGCCTTCATGCGGTTCGACCTGCGCGACACGCCGGCCGACCACCACGCGGTGGTGATCGCCGGCGGAATCGACGACGAGTACGAGCACAGCGCCTACGAGGTGCGCGACCTCGACACGCTTGGGCTCGGCCAGCAGGCGCTGCGCGCGCGGGGGCACCGGCACCTGTGGGGCATCGGCCGCCACGTCATCGGCAGCCAGCTGTTCGACTACTGGTTCGACCCCGACGGCGAGGCGATGGAGCACTACGCCGACGGCGACGTGTTCACGCGGGACTACGAAACGCATTACTCGCCCCTCAACCTGAGCGGCCTCTACTCCTGGGGCGCCGACCTGCCCGAGGCCATGAAACCCAAGCGCAGCCTGGGCACGCTGCTGCGGATCGCGCGCCTCGTGCGCAGCGGACGCCTTTCGCTCGCACGCCTGAAGCTCCTCGGCCGCGCGTTCCACGCGCCGGCCCGCCCCTGGCTCTGACCCTTCGCACCGCAACCATGATCCGTCTCATCCACTACCGTCACGGCGGTCGCCGACAGTGGGGCGTCGTCTTCGGCGATGCCATTGTGCCGCTCGACGGCGATTACGAAACCACGGCCGACGTCGTGACCTCGGGGCTGCAAAGGGCTCGCACGCTCACCAGCCGCCAGCCCAGCGTGCCGCTGGGCCAGGTCACGCTGCTGTCGCCGGTCACGCCCAACCAGCAGTTCATCTGCCAGGGCATCAACTACGCCAGCCACGTGCGCGAGTCGGGCATGGACCCGGCCCAGATCACGTTCAACACGATCTTCACCAAGGCCTCATCGGCGATCTGCCCGGCCGATGCCGACATCGTGCGGCCCGCGCGCCACACGCTGCTGGACTATGAGATCGAGCTCGGCCTCGTCATGGCCCGCAAGGTGGACCGCCCGGTGGACGTGACGATGGAGAACCTGCACGAATGGTTCGCCGGCATCACCATCGTGAACGACGTGACCGCGCGGGACGTGCAGCTGCCGCAGGGGCAGTTCTACAAGGGCAAGAGCTTCCGCGGCTTCGGCCCGGTCGGGCCGTACCTCGTCGCGCTGGAGCCGCACGAGTGGCGGCGGCTGCTCGACCTGCGCATGCAGCTCGACGTGAACGGATCGACCCGGCAGCACGCCTATTGCCGCGAAATGATCTACCGGCCCGACGAGACGCTGTCCGAGCTGTCCCGGCTGCAGGACCTCGGCCCGGGCGACCTCATTGCCACGGGCACGCCCGGCGGCTGCGCGGCGCGTGCCCCGTCGAAGATGGTTGCTCTGCTCGCCCGCGTGCTGATGTCCGAGCGCGGCAAGTGGGCCGCCTTCGTTCGCAAGGGCCGCCGCAACGGCCGCTACCTGAAAGCGGGCGACACCATGTCGCTCTCGATCCGCACCGACGACGGCGCGATCGACCTCGGCCAGCAGCGCTGCCGCGTCGTCGAAGCAACGGCCTGACGCAACGACCGGAACCATGAAGATCGACATCAACCTGGCCGGCGGGCTCGACACCATCGAAGCCGTGGAGAGCCACCCCTGGCGGCACGAAATCCCCGCCACCGACACCTACGGCATGCTGGCCGCGGCCGAACGCGCGTACGGGGAACGCACGGCCCTGCGCTTCATCATGGGCGGTGAACCGGACGCGCCCGACTTCTCCTGGACGTACCGGCAACTGCTGCAGCAGGTGACCTGCACGGCGAACGCATTCCACGCGTCGGGGGCCAATCCAGCCTCGCCGGTCTCGATCCTGCTGCCCAACCTGCCGGAGACGCACTTCGCGCTGTGGGGTGCGCAGGCAGCCTCGGTCGCGAGCCCCATCAACCCGCTGCTGGACATCGAGCACATCGAAGCGCTCGTCCGCGCCACGGGCAGCCAGACGCTCGTCACGCTCGGCCCGCTGCCCGGCTCGGAGCTCTGGGACAAGGCCGTGGCGCTCGTCGAGCGCACCGGGTCGATCAAGACCGTCTATGTCGTGGACCCGCGCCGCTACCTGCCCCCGGCCATGCAGCCGGCGGTGGCCGCCTTCCGCGCCGCCGCGCCGGCAATCCGCCGCGCCGGCGTGCAGTCGCTGGACTTCCACGACGCGATCGCGGGCCAGCCCGCAAGCAGGCTCGTCTCCGCGCGCGCCATCCGTGAGACGGACGCATGTGCGTACTTCCATACCGGTGGCACGACCGGCGCGCCCAAGGTCGCCGTGCATACGCACCTGAACGAAACCTTCACCGCTTGGGCCTGCACGGTCGCCAACAGGAGCGTGCAGCCGGGCGACGTGACCCTCTGCGGACTTCCGCTGTTCCATGTCAACGGAGCCATCGTCACCGGCCTCGCCGCCTTCCACCGCGGCATGGAAGTGGTGATGCTCACGCCCCAGGGCTACCGCGGCCCCGGCGTGATCCTGAACTTCTGGAAGTTCGTCGAGCGTTTCAAGGCGCGGTCCTTCAGCGGCGTTCCCACCTTGTACGCGTCGCTGCTGGAGGTGCCGATCGCGGGGGTGCGCATCGATTCGCTGCGGCATGGGCTCTGCGGCGCCGCGCCGATGCCGCGCGAACTGGTCGAGCGGTTCGAGCGGCTCACCGGCGTGGTCATCACCGAAGGCTACGGGCTCACCGAAGGCGGCTGCGTGTCCTCCAGCAATCCGCTGGATGGATTGCGCAAGCCGGGCTCCGTGGGCGTGCGCATCCCGTTCCAGCAGATCCGCATCGTGCGCGTCGACGGCGAGGGACGATGGACGGGCGACTGCGCGGCCGGCGAGACAGGCGTCGTCGCCCTGCGCGGCCCCAACATCTTCCCCGGCTACCTGGGCTCGACCCACAACGAGGGCCTCTGGGTGGAGCCGGGATGGATCAACAGCGGCGACCTCGGCCATCTCGACGAGGACGGCTACCTGTTCATCACCGGCCGCGCCAAGGACCTGATCATCCGCGGCGGGCACAACCTCGACCCCGCGCTCATCGAAGCAGGGCTCGCGAGTCATCCGGCCGTGGCGCTCGCAGCTGCGGTGGGCCAGCCCGATGCGCGCGTGGGTGAGTTGCCGGTCGCCTTCGTTTCGCTGCGCCCGGGCTGCACCGCGACCGCCGAGGAGCTGATGGACCACGCGCGCGCCACCGTGCCCGAGCGCGCGGCGGTGCCGGTGCGCATCGAGGTGCTGGAATTCCTGCCGACGACGGCCGTGGGCAAGCTGTCCAAGCTCGCGCTGCGGCTGCGCGCGGTGGACCACGTGTACGCCGGCGTGCTCGCCAGTGCGGGCGTGCCGGGCAGCGTGGCGTCGCGCCACGACGCCCGGCGCGGCATCGTCGCCGCCGTGAGCTGCGCGCCGGAAGCGAGGGCGCTCCTGCAGGAACGGTTCGCCACGTTCCCGGTCCCCGTCGAGTTCGTCGCGTGAGCCCGCCGCTGCCCGTCCTCATCGTGGGCGCGGGGCCCACCGGCCTGGTGCTGGCCAACCTGCTCGGCCAGCGGGGCGTGCCTGCCGTGGTGATCGAGAAACGCAGCGACGTCTGGGACATCCCGCGCGCGATCGCGTTCGACGACGAAAGCCTGCGAAGCATGCAGGGCCTGGGCCTGGCGCACGCCCTGCGCGCGCGGCTGGTGGAAGGCTGCCGCGCGCGCTACTTCCGCCAGCCGGCGGCGAGGGTGAACGGCCGCACGCGGCCGCTGATCCGCTTCGATCCGCGGCCGGGGCTGTACGGTTTCGAGAAGATCAACAGCTTCGCGCAGCCGGACCTGGAGCGCATCTGGCGCGACGAGCTCGCGCGCTTCGCCCATGTGCAGCTTCGCTTCGGCTGGGCATTCGAGTCGTTCCGGCAGGACGCCGAGGGCGTCACCGTGACCGTGAAGAACGCCGCCGGGCAGGTGCAGGAACTGCGCGGCAGCTACCTGGTCGCCTGCGACGGCGGGCGCAGCCCGGTGCGGGAATGCGCCGGCATCGCGATGGAGGGCTCCTCGTTCGTCGAGAAATGGCTGGTGATCGACACCGTCAACGACACGAAGAACGACGCGTGCTACACGTTCTACTGCCACCCTTCGCGCCCGTCCATGGAAGGGCAGGGACCGAAGGGCATGAGGCGCTACGAGTTCATGCTGCTGCCCGGTGAAACCGAGGAGCAGCTGCTGCGCGACGACACCATCGAGCGCCTCGTCGCCTACGACAAGCCGCTGCAGCGGCAGGACCTGTGGCGCAAGACGGTCTACACCTTCCACGCGCGCAAGGCCGCCGCGCTGCGGCGCGGTCGCGTGCTGATCGCGGGCGATGCGGCGCACATGATGCCGCCCTTCGCGGGGCAGGGCATGAACTCCGGCATCCGCGATGCCGCCAACCTGGCGTGGAAGCTCGAGCTGGTCCTCCTGCACGGGGCCGGCGATCGCATCCTGGACAGCTACGAAGCGGAGCGCCGCCCGCACTTCGAACGCCTCATGCGTCTGAGCGTGCGCCTCGGACGCTTCGTGATGACCCGCCAACCCGCGCTCGCCCTGTTGCGCAACACGATCTATTTCACGATCGAGAGCCTGCCGCCCGTGAAGCGGTGGATCACGGATCGCAACTTCAACGTGCCCTCCCGCCACCGTGCGGGGCTGTACCAGGAGCTGGGCCGCGCCTGCGGCCTCGCGCGCGTCGGCGAGATGCTGCCGCAGCCGCGCGTGGGTGCGCGACACGGCGGCGGGCTGCTCGACGAACACTTGGGCACGGGATTCGCCCTGCTGGTACCGCCGGGCGGCGGAACCGATACCGGCGTGCATGTGCTGCAGCGCTCGCACGTGGGCCGCCGACTCGCGCCGCGCGTGGTGGAGGTCGGCCCCGGCGCCCTCGAACTCGATTCGGGCAAGCGCCTGCTCGCACCGGGCATGGCGGCGCTGGTGCGGCCGGATCGCTTCGTCGCCGCGATCTTTCCCGTCGCCGAAGCCGGGGCGCAGGCGCCCGCGCTGGAAGCGCTGTTCGGACTCGACTGACACGCAACCGAGGACATCGATGGAGACACGAATCACCGGCAACCCCCATGGCCTGCTGCTGTACGACTACCCGGCGTCGCCCTGCGCGCGCCGGGTGCGCATCACGCTGGTCGAGAAGGGCCTCGCCTGGGACACGCAGCAGATCGACCTGTCCAGGCTCGAACAGAGGCATCCCGATTACCTGGCGATCAACCCGAACGGGCTGGTCCCGGTGCTCGCCCACGGCGAGCGCGTGCTGTGGGAATCGAGCGTCATCACGCAGTACCTCGACGACGCATTCCCGCAGCCGCGGCTCTACCCGGACGACCCCTGGGAACTGGCGCAGGTCCGCGCCTGGCAGGGCGCGGCGCAGGCAATGGGCAAGGACTACCGGCCGCTGCTCTACCAGCGCCTGATCGGCCCCATCGTCCGCGCGAAGCACTCGCTGGAGGAGACGCTCGCGATCGCGCGGCTGTCGACGCAGGAGCCCGCCGATCTCCACTGGGAGGCGCGTGTCTGGAACCTCGCGGTCCTGACCCCCTCGGAACAGGAGGACACCGAAGAGCGTCTGTATGCCTGGCTCGACGAGTTGGAGGACGCCCTTCACGGCCGTGTGTGGCTGGTGGGCGAGCGCTTCAGCCAGGCCGAGATCTCGGTCTATCCGCCGGTGGCCATGCTCCCCCATCTCGGGATCTCGATCGACGAGGTTCGCTATCCGCGCACGCGCGCGTGGATGCACCGCCTGGAGAATCGTCCCAGCTTCGTGCAGACGCTGACGAAACAGGACAAGGCGCTGCAGAAGCTGGCCCGCAGCGGCGTGCTGGCCTGGCTGGGTCGGGTGGTGGCGCTGGCGCCCCGTCAGCGCACGCTCTGGCAGAAGGCGGGCTTGCGCGTGCTCCGGGGCATGTTGCTGAAGGCCGATCGCGCCAACGCGCCGCGCGCCGGACGGCGGCAGCCGATCCGCAAGCCGCAACCCGCGCGCGTGCCGCCCGCATCGCGCACGCGACCGCTGTGGCCGGTGGACCTGCGCATGGCGGCCCAGCCCTATGTGCTTCGCGCCGACGAAGCGGCGCCGGAGACCGCCGCCCTGCGCCGCCTGTTGAACGAGCTGGGGCTGACCTGTGCATTCGAGCCGGGGCCGCGCGACGGCTCGACCGTGCTGCGGCATGGGCTGCGCGAGGTGCGTGACGTCGGCGCGATCGCCGAATACGCCGCCGCCGTGACCGGCGACGACCGCTGGTTCCCGCGCGACATCCACCTGCTCGCGAGAGCGCGCATGTGGCTCGCGTTCGACGAGGCCATGCACAAGGAATACCTGCCGCTCGCCTGGGAGAAGCGCCCGGGCGCGAACCGCCCGCGCTTCGACCGCACCCCCGAGCATGCGCGTGCGCTGCTGCGCGCGCGGCTGGACACCGTCGAAGCGGAGCTCTCGAGCCGCCCGTACCTGCTGGGACCGCGGCCCTGCTTCGCCGACCTCGCGCTGCACGCGCGCTTCAGCACGTTTCCCGGCCTGGGTATCGCCATCGGGAGCGGCAGCCACCCAGCGGTGCGGGAGTGGCTGCGCCGGCTGGAGCCCGTTCACGCCGAGGCTGATGAGACAATCCGGGTTCGTTGACCCGCGGCACGGCGCACCGTGCACGTCGCATGCAAAAAAAGGTGAAGGAAGAGACCGCGGTCCCGCGCGGCCGCGGCCGGCCGAAGAAGGAACAGCCGGATGCCGACACGCGACAGCTGATCCTGCGCGCGGCGACGCAGGAGTTCCGCGAGCAAGGCTACGGCGGCGCGTCCGTCGCCAACATCTGCAAGCGGGCGCAGATCGCCAACGGAACCTTCTACATCCATTTTCCCGACAAGGCGCAGCTGTACGGCGAGCTGATAGGGGGCACCTTCGCCCGGCTGGCCGAGGCCTTGGTGAAGGCCCAGGTGGAGAACGCCGGACTGGGGGCGGAGGAGCTGGAACGGCGCGACGTCGAGATCATCGTCAACTTCGCCGAGTCCAACCGCGACACGCTGCTGGTCGCCTTCAACGAGCGTGCGCTCGCGCCCTCCGAGGAGGCTTCGCTGATCGACATGTTCGCCAGCCAGCGCGCCGCCGACTTCCGGCGCGGGCGCCTCACGGGGCGGTTCCGCGCCGACGTGAATCCCGTGATCACCGCCTACGCCGAGACCGGCCTGATCGCTGAAGTGCTGCGCTGGTGGCTGCAGAACCCGCGCGCGATCAGCAAGGCGAAGTTGATCGAGGAGCTCCTCGCGCTGAAGCTTCGGCTGTCGCAGCCCGAGCGCGCCGGCCGCCCTTAGGTCGCGCGCTGCGCGGCAGTCGTGCAAGCCCATCTGCACGCGCGTTCCAAATCCGTAGGGGAAACGTGGGGCCGGCTTTCTAACCTTTGCGTGCCTTTCGGGAATCGCCTGGAAAGCACACCACCCCCAACCCTTTCGGAGACACCACCATGAACCGCTACACCGCCGCAACCCTCCTGGCCTGCATCGCCGCCGTCTCGGCCGGACAGGCCATGGCCGAGACGCCCACCATCGACCCGACCCCGTTCGTGTCCACCAAGTCCCGTGCCGATGTGAAGAACGAACTGGCCGAGTTCAAGAAGTCCGGCGTCAATCCCTGGGCTAGCTCGTACGACCCGATCAAGTACTTCAGCAGCACCAAGTCGCGCGAACAGGTCACGGCCGAGTTCATGGGCAACCGCGACCAGGTCGCTGCCAGCACCGCCGAAGACAGCGGCTCGAGCCACATGGCCCAGCGTCGCGTCCAGCCCGCCGGCGGGAGCATGGACGTCGCGTCCCGCTGACTTCGCGCGGCTCGCCGGCCCTCCAAACAGCCGCCCTCCCGGGCGGCTTTTTTCATCGCGAGCGGCGGGTCGCGGGGACGTCGCACCGGCGCCGAACGCGCAATCCGAATCCGTAGGCGAAACGTGAAGGCCGCTTCCTAACCTTGCGTCTCATTCAGAGGAGCCGTTTTGAAAGAGATCAAGACCTACGTCATCCGCTTCTACCGCCGCGACTCCGCGGTGGCCGGAGTGGTCGAGGACGTGCAGCTGCGCCGCTCGGCGGCGTTCCATTCGCAAGCGGAACTGTGCGCGCTGCTGGACGGACGCACGCCCTTTCCGCGCCGCAGCCCTGCCGAGCCGGGCCGCGAAAGCAGGCCACCCAAGTGAGACCCACCACCAGGACCCATCACCGCACGACTGGAGATTCATCATGAACAGACGCAATTTCTTCATCCTCCTGGCCGCCGGATCGGCCGCTTCCCTCTCGTACGCAGAGCCCGGCGGGCTGGCCATGCACCGCCACGGCGGATTTGCCGCGGGGTCGCAGGGCGAACTCGCGGGCGCTTCCGCCCGGGGCTTCTCGACCGCATCCGGCGGCCAGGGCCTGCGCGTCGGCAAGGTGCAGCGCCAGGCCGACGGTTCCGCCAGCGCCAGCATGAACGCTTCCGCGACGACGTCGCAGGGCGGGACCTACGAGCGCCAGGGCACCTACTCGCGTGACGCACAGGGCAACGGCACGGCGCAACGCAGCACGCAGATGACCAATGCGCAGACGGGCGTGACGATGGACGCGTCGCGCGCGTACACGTCCGGCAGCGGCGTGTCGCGTTCGGCCACGTGCCACGACGCTTCAGGCAACACCGTCTCGTGCGGCAGCCGCTGAGGGAGGACACCATGGAATCACTCCTCTCGCGCAAGTCGCCGTTCACAGGCTTCGCCCTGGTTTCCGGCATGGCGTGCCTCGCCGCGGCCGCGATCGCCGCCGAGCCGTCGCCGGTTGTCTATCCCGCCCGCGGGCAGAGCAGCCAGCAGCTCGACAAGGACCGCTACGAGTGCCATGACTGGTCGCGCTCGCAATCCGGCTTCGACCCGACACAGGCCTCGGCCGCGGCGCCGGCGGCAGCCCAGCCCGCGTCCCCCGCGAACCCCACCGGCGGGATGGTGCGCGGCGCGCTCGCCGGCGCGTCGGTCGCCGAGCTGGCGGACCGCGATGCGAGCAAGGGTGCGGCAGCCGGTGTCGCGGGCGCCGCAGCCGTTGGCCGCATCCGCACTGCAAGGCAGCAGCAGGGCGCCCAGCAGGCCGCCCAGCAGCAGAACGCAAGCCGGTCCCAGCAGAAGGCCACGTACGACCGTGCGTTCGGCGCCTGCATGGAAGGCCGCGGCTACGTCGTCAGATAACCCGCGCCCGGCCGGGCGCCACGAGGAGACACAGCATGAAAACGATCCCTGCGACGGCCCTTCTCGGCATCACCTTGCTGATCGCCGGATGCGGCGCGGACCAACCGCCGCCCGTGGAGGAAGTGCGCCCCGTGCGCACGTCCGTCGCGGGGACGGCCGACGGCTCCGTCGGTGCCACCTACTCCGGGTCCATCCACGCCCGGTACGAGAGCCGCCTCGGCTTCGAGGCGTCGGGCCGGATCGCCGCCCGCCTGGTCGAGGTCGGCGCGCACGTGCGGCGCGGCCAGCCGCTGATGCGGCTGGACCCGGCGCAGGAGACGCTTCATATGGCCAGCGCCATGGCCGAAGTGGAGTCCGCGCGAAGCCGCGTGGCGCAGGACCAGATCGACCTGCAGCGCACCGAGCAGCTGCTGGCGCGCTCGTTCGCGTCGCAGGCCGAGCTGGACCAGCAGAAGCTGAAGCTGGCCGAATCCCAGGCGCGCCTGAAATCCGCGACGGCGCAGCACCAGATCAAGGCCAACCAGCGCGCCTACACCGAGCTGCGCGCGGACCGCGACGGCGTGGTCAGCGCCATCAGTGCCGAGGCGGGGCAGGTCGTATCGGCCGGCCAGCAGGTCGTCACGATCGCGGGGGACGGCGAGCGCGAGGTGCTGGTGAGCATCCCCGAGTCGCGCGTCGAGGAACTGCGCTCGTCCAAGTCGCTGCAGGTCAACCTGTGGGCGCTCCCCGGCAAGCAGTACACGGGGCGCGTGCGGGAGCTCTCGCCCGACGCCGACAGCGTGACGCGCACCTACTCCGCACGCATCCGCATCGAGAAGCCGGATCCCTCGCTCCTGCTCGGCATGACGGCCTCCGTGGTGAACCCCGACGTGGGGGGCGCGAGCGCCATCCGCCTGCCGCTGTCGGCGATCTATGACCGCGACGGTACGCCCCGCGTGTGGCTGGTCGACCCGAAGACCTCCACGGTTTCGCTGCGCGAAGTCAAGCTCGGGCGCGCCCAGGACGACAGCGTCCTGATCAACTCTGGGCTGGCCGGCGGCGAGACGATCGTCACCGCCGGCGCGCACCTGCTCCATGCGGGCCAGAAGGTCCGGCCCCTGTCCGCTCCCGCCGTCGCGCAGAGGCAGCCATGAGCCGCTTCAACCTCTCCGAATGGGCGCTGCGGCACCAGCAGATGGTGCTGTTCCTCCTGGTCCTGCTCACGCTCGGCGGCGTGCTCGCGTACGGCGCCCTGGGCCAGAAGGAAGACCCCGAGTTCACCGTCAAGGCCATGCTGGTGCAGGCCTACTGGCCCGGCAGCTCCGCCGAGCAGATGGCCGACCAGGTCACCGACCGGCTCGAGAAGAAGCTGCAGGAAGTCGCCGAGATCGACTACACCAGCAGCTACGCCAAGCCCGGCATGACGCAGATCGTCGTGATCCTGCGCGACGACACGCCCGCCTCCGCGGTGCCCGACGTGTGGTACCAAGTGCGCAAGAAGCTGGGCGACATCGAGCACACGCTGCCCAAAGGCGTGCGCGGACCGTTCTTCAACGACGAGTTCGGCGACACCTTCGGCAACATGTACGCCATCACGGGCGAGGGGTTCGGCTACGCCGAGCTGCGCGAATACGCCGAGAAGGCCCGCAACGAGTTCCTGCGCGTGGCGGACGTCAACAAGGTCGAACTCGTGGCCGCGCAGGACGAGAAGGTCTACGTCGAGACCTCCAACGCGAAGCTGGCCTCGCTGGGCATCGATCCCTCCGCGATCGCCTCCACCCTGGCGCGCACCAACAGCGTGGACGCCGCCGGCACCGTGCAGACCACGACGGAGCAGGTGCGCCTGGCGGTCAGCGGCGAATTCGACACGGTGGAGAAGATCCGCGAGATCGGCATCCGCGCCGGCGAGCGCACCTTCCGCCTCGGCGACATCGCCGAAGTCCGGCGCGGCATCGTCGAGCCCGCGTCCTTCAAGATGCGCTTCAACGGCGAGCCCGCCATCGGCCTGGCCGTCAGCATGCGCAAGGGCGGCGACGTCATCCGGCTGGGCGAGGAGCTGACGCACACCGTGCGCCACGTGCAGTCGAACCTGCCGCTGGGCGTGCAGATCCATGCCGTCTCCGACCAGCCTCGCGTGGTCGAGGAGGCGGTGCACGAGTTCAAGAAGAGCCTGTTCGAGGCCGTCGCGATCGTGCTGGTCGTCAGCTTCTTCTCGCTGGGCCTGCGCACCGGTCTGGTGGTCGCGCTGTCCATCCCGCTCGTGCTGGCCATGACGTTCCTCGTCATGTACTACCTGGGAATCGAGCTGCAGCGCATCTCGCTCGGCGCGCTCATCGTCTCGCTGGGGCTGCTGGTCGACGACGCCATCATCGCCGTCGAGATGATGGCCCTGAAGCTGGAGCAGGGCTGGGACAAGTTCCGCGCCGCGACCTACGCGTACACGGCGACCGCGTTCCCGATGCTGACGGGCACGCTGATCACGGCCGCCGGCTTCCTGCCGGTGGGCTTCGCCAAGTCCAGCGCCGGCGAGTACGTGTTCTCGCTGTTCCAGGTGGTGGGCATCTCGCTGATGCTGTCCTGGCTGGTGGCGGTGGTGTTCACGCCCTACCTCGGTTTCCGCCTGCTCAAGGAGGGCGCGCACGGCCACGTGGACGAGGATGCGGTCTACCGCCGCGGCTTCTACGCGCGCTTCCGCCGCTTCGTCGAGGCTTGCCTCGTGCGCCGCCGGCTGGTCATCGCGATCACCGGCGCGGCGTTCGCGGGATCGATCGCGCTGTTCGGCCTGGTGCCCAAGCAGTTCTTCCCGGCGTCGGACCGCCCGGAGCTGATGGTCGACCTGTGGATGCCGCAGGCCGCCACCTTCGAGGCCAGCCACCAGGAGGTGCAGGCCCTCGAGAAGAAGCTGCGCGACGACCCCGACGTGGTCGCGGTCACCAGCTACATCGGCAGCGGGAGCCCGCGCTTCTACCTGCCGCTGGACGTGCAGACGCCGCACCTGAACCTGGGCGAGCTCATGGTGATGACCAAGGGCGGCGAAGCTCGCGAGCGGGTGGTCGAAAAGATCCAGGGGCTGTTCGACCACGACTTCCCGCTGGTGCGCGGCCGCGTCAACCGGCTGGAGAACGGGCCGCCCGTGGGCTACCCCGTGCAGTTCCGGGTGTACGGCACGGACAACCGGGAAGTGCAGGCCGTCGCCGACCGGGTGGCCGCCACGATGCGGGCCCACCCGAACGTGCGCCGCGTCAACCAGGACTGGGGCGAGCGCCTGAAGCGCCTGCGCGTCGACGTCGACCAGGACAAGGCGCGCCAGCTGGGCATCACCTCGCGCGAGATCCAGTCCGCGCTGCAGGCCGCCATCTCGGGCACCACGGTCACGCAGTACCTCGAAGGCGACGACACGCTCGACGTGGTGGCGCGGCTGGTCGGCGCCGAGCGCGCGGACCTGAACACGCTCAAGGACACCAAGGTGTACCTGCGCAACGGCAAGTTCGTGCCCGTGTCCCAGGTGGCGCGCCTGTCGCTGGACACCGAGGACAGCATCCTGTGGCGGCGCAGCCGCGTCCCGACCCTCACGGTGCGCGGCGACGTCAGCGGCGCGGAGGCGCCGGACGTTACGCTGGCGCTCAAGCCGCAGATCGAGAAGATCGCCAGGGAGCTTCCGCTCGGCTACGGCATCGACGTCGGCGGGACCCTGGAGTCGAGCACGGATTCGCAGGCGTCGATCTTCGCTGTGATGCCGTTGACCATCGTGGCCGTCCTGCTGCTGCTGATGCTGCAGCTGCAGGACATGAAGAAGATGGCCATCGTGCTGCTCACCGCGCCGCTCGGGCTGATCGGCGTGGCGCTGATCATGGCGATCTTCCGCATCCCGTACGGCTTCGTGGCGATGCTCGGCGTGATCGCGTTGGCGGGGATGATCATCCGCAACTCGGTGATCCTGGTGGTGCAGATCGACCACGACCTCGCCGCGGGCAGGCCGCTGTGGGACGCCATCGTCGAATCGGCGGTGCGGCGGCTGCGGCCGATCCTGCTCACGGCCCTCGCGGCGATCCTGGCGATGGTTCCGCTCACCCGGTCCGTCTTCTGGGGACCGATGGCCTGGGCCATCATGGGCGGACTGCTCGTCGCCACCGTCCTCACCCTGATCTTCCTGCCCGCGCTCTACGCCAGCTGGTATGGCGCGCGCAAGCCGGCCGCTGCCTCCTGAGGAGTACGACGATGAGAAGTTCCAGCAAATCCCTGCGCGTGGCCGTCAGCGTTGCCGCGGCCATCCTGTGCGGGTCGGTGCACGCCGTCGACCTGGTAGGCGCGTACCGCGGCGCCGTGACGCACGACCCGACCCTGATGTCCGCGGAGCGGGCCTTGCAGGCCGGCCGCGAGAAGGCCGTCCAGGGTCGCGCGCTGCTGCTGCCGCAGGTCGGGCTGAGCGCCAGCGTGAATCGCGTGGACAACAGCTCCAGCGATTCGACGTCACCGGTCAGCCAGCTGATCTCGCCCCAGGACCGCGGCAGCGTGCGCACCACGTCGCTGCAGGTGGTCCAGCCGCTGTACGACCCCAAGGCCTCGGCCGAGAAGCGCCAGCTGACGGAGCAGTCCGCCGTGGCCGAAGTCCACCACAAGGCGGCCAGCCAGGACCTGGTGCAGCGTGTCGCGGAGAGCTATTTCCACCTGCTGCTCGCCAGGGACAGCCTGCGCGTGGTGCAGGCCGAGAAGGCCGCCGTCGGCACGCAGCGCGACCGCGCCAAGGCGCGTTTCGAGGTGGGCCGCGGCCGCATCACGGAGGTGCAGGAGTCGCAGGCCCGCTACGACGCCGTGCTCGCGCGCGAGATCTCCGCGGCCAGCACCCTGGCGCAGCGCGAAGCGCAGTTCAAGGAGCTGACCGGATTGCCTCCCCAGCAGCTGTCGGGGCTGAAGGCGGGCTTCGTGCCCGTGCCGCCGCAACCCGACAGCCTCGAAGCCTGGCAGCAGCGCGGCGCCGACCAGAACACGCGCGTCGCCACGCGGCGTCACGAGATTGCGATTTCCTCCGCCGAGGCCGACAAGTACCGCCTGAGTGCCCGGCCCTCCGTCGACCTCGTGGGAAGCCACAGCTGGAACCGCGGAGGCAGCCTCACGCCGACGGCCGCGCCCGACAAGAGCCGCAGCACCGCGATCGGCGTCCAGTTGACCGTGCCGCTCTACACGGGCGGGGCCATCAACTCGCGCCTGCGCGAATCGCTGGCCAAGCGCGAGCAGAGCGAGTTCGACCTCGCGGCAGCGCAGCGCGACATGCGGCTGCAGGTGCAGGACGCCTTCCTCGCCACCAAGTCCGGTGCGGCCCGGGTGCTGTCGCTGGAGCAGTCGGTGGTTTCGGCACGCACGGCCCTCGAGGCCACTGCGTTGGGCCGCGATGTGGGCACGCGCACCGAGCTGGACGTGCTGGAGGCGCAGCAGCGGCTGTTCGCGTCGCAGCTGGAGCTTGCGCAGGGGCGCACGGACTACCTGCTGGGCCGCGTGCGGCTCGCGGCCGCCGCCGGCGAGCTGCGCGAAAACGACCTTGCCGAATTGAATGCCTACCTGGAGCCCTGAATGGAGTTCGACGTCTTCTCGAAGCCGGAGCAGCACACCGTCATGCGCGTGCTGCGGACCGCGCTTCGCATTTCCGGGCGGCTGGAGCGGAGGGAATGCGAGTTCCTGGCTGCCTACGCGATGATCACCTGCGCTCCCATCGGGCCCGACGAGCTTCTGCCGCTGTCGGCAGAGGAGGTGCAAGGCGTTGTGATCGAAGGCGAACGCCGGCGCCGCCGGCTCGTGCAACTGGCCGCGATCGCCGTCCTGTTCAACCGGCCGGTGCGGCCGGCCTCTTTCTCGTTCCTGCGTTCACTGGCGGCGCACCTGGAGGTCCACGACGGCGTCATCGACGTCATCCATGACCTGCTTCGCGGCCGGCTCTGGCGGATGCGGCTGCGCGTCATGCGGCGCGGCGCCGGCAGCCTGCTCGTCGATGCGCATGCGCGCGAGGGCGTCGTCGGCGTGCTGCGCTTCATCGCGGGCCTCTGGCTCGGCGTGGCGGTCAACCGCGACCGCCTGCCGCACTACAAGTGCCTGGGCCTCCTGCCGGAAGGCACGCTCGGGCGGGAGTATTGGAAGCACATGACGACGGTCGGCTTCGGCTTCCCGGGTGAACGCCGCGGCATCGCCGAGTCGATGGCGTACCACGACGTTGCGCACGTGCTTACCGGCCACGACACGACGCCCCTGGGCGAGATCCAGCAAGGCTGCTTCCAGGGCGGAAACCGCCGGCGCGACGGCTTCGCCTTCATCCAGTTCGCGATCCTGCACTTCCACCACGGCATCCAGATCACCCCGGCGGCGCCGCCCACCGTCGGCCAGTTCGACGCCGTCAAGGTGCTCTGGGCCATCTACCGCGGAGCGCGGTGCCCCGTGGACATGACGGACCAGTGGGATTACTGGCCTCTGATGGCGCTCCCATTGCAGGAGGCGCGAGCACGGTGCGGGCTGCTGCCGCCTCGCATCCACTGGACGGGGGCTGCGACCAGCCAGCCGGTGCCGGCCACGCAAGCGGCCACGGCGTCGGCGAGTTCAACTTCCGATGATCTCAAGGTGGCGGGCGCCGAATTTCGATGACTTGCCCTTCATGCCGGAAGAGCGGCGGCCGATCATGCGGCGACCCGGGACAGGCCCGGGGATGTTGCTGGACCTGCATGAAAACGAACACGAGCATCGACGTGCCGACGAGGCGCGTCCCCCGAACCCTGGCCGCACTGTTCACCGCGGCGGCCCTGGCCGCTTGCGGCGGAGGCGGGGCCGGCACCGACGGCGCAGCCCCGCCCGGCTCACCCGGCACGGGCACCGTCCACGCCGCGCCTTCGCCGCTCCCGGGCGACCTTCCCGGCAGCGGCACGACGGCGCCGCCCTCCGGGCCGGCCGGACCGGCGAGCAGCGCGGCGTATGCGCCAATCGCGGTGACATGCGCGCACGTGGGCAGCGGGAGGGAGATCAACGTCAACCCCGCCGCACCCGTGGTGTCGTCCGGTTCGGTGCAGAACCACCACTCGCTGTCCGAGGTGAACTGGAATGCGCTGGGTCCGGGAGACACCGTCCGCATCCACTGGAAGGCGACGCCCTACCGCGAGAAGATCCTGATCAGCTCCTCGGGCACGCAGGACCAGCCGATCCGCGTGTGCGGCGTTCCGTCGGCCGCCGGCGAACTGCCTTTCATCAGCGGCGCCGGTGCCACGACACGTGGCGACCTCGACTTCGGCAACACGCCCGCGGTGCCCTACAGCCTGCAGCAGCGCGGCATCGTCGTGGTCTACCGTCGTCACTGGGGGCAGCATGCGGCCCACGTGCGGATCGAGGGCCTGAAGATCGGCCAGACGCTGGTGGGCCTGGGCCGCGAGAGCGAGGTGGCCGCGTTCGTGGCCACCGACGGCCAGCCCTACACCTACGACAGCGCGGCGGCCTGCATCTGGGTGCAGAAGGCCAGGGACGTGCAGATCCGCGGCAACATCATCACCGGCTGCGGCAACGGCGTCTTCACGCTCAGCCGCGCCGACGAGGGACTCGGCACGGTCGTGCGCGACCTCCTGCTGGAGGGCAACTACATCCACGGCAACGCGCTGTCCGACTCGGACCAGAAGCACCAGGCCTACCTGCAGGGGATCAACTTCACGGTCCAGTACAACTACTTCGGGCCCCCCCGGCAGCCTGTCGCGGGCAGCGGCGGCAACAACCTCAAGATGCGGACGGCGGGCGAGGTCGTCCGCTACAACTATTTCGAGAACGGCGCGCGGCCGATCGACCTGGTGGAGGTCGAGGACTTCATCGAGCTGGTCGCGCCGTGGCGGTACGCCCGCTGGCGCTCGCAATCGGCGAATGCCGACTTCGTCAATGCCGAGACCGACGCCTACGTCGCTGCCGCATGGGCGGCGTACCAGCGCAGCTATGTGTACGGCAACATCGTCAACGTCTGGGGCTCGCCTTCGCCGGGGAATGTCGTGCACTACTCGTTCGACAACAGCCAGCACGACCGGCGGCCCGGCACGCTCTTCTTCCACAGCAACACGGTGCGCATCAGCGCCGACGCCGTCGGGGGGAACCTGCGCAAGAACCTGTTCGACCAGGGGCCGTGGTGGGGCGACGCGGGTTACTACAACATCCCGGTCGGCGCGACCAACGTCGGAAGCGCGCTGCACTACGTGGTGGGCGGGACCGACTACGGTCCAATGCTGCAACACACGCAGGCCCAGTACGCGGCCATCCGGGCGGTCAACAACGCCATCCAGCTCACCAGCGCCACGCCGGGCGCGACGCGGTTCGCTTTCGGATGGACCCGCTACAAGGCGGACCAGGTGCAGCTGGGAGCCAACTGGATCTCGTCCGGCTGGGACGCAGTGGTGCCGGCCGCGGGGAACACCACTTTCCCCGGTTACGGCGCGGCGGATGGGACCTACGCTTATCCCGGCGGCAACCTGGCGCACCACGTCAGCGGCGCGGCCAGCCTCGTGACGTCGGGCGGCATCGCGTTCGATCCGGCGACGTTCGTTCCGCTGGCCGGCTCCCCCTTGCTGGGTGCGGCCGCTGCGCTGCCGCCGGAAGTGCCGGCCGCGCACGCGCCCCTGCAGCAGATCCGGGTGGACGTCGCGAACGCGCCCGGGCGCATGTGGATCGGTCCGCGCCCGACCGCGGCCACGCTGGGCGCCATCGAAGGAGTTGCCGGCAGCGCGACCAGCCCGGGCGCGCTCGCTCCGTTCACCAGCGCGGTGCCGGGCGGCGGCGGCCTCGCGCTCTACGGCTGCTCCGCCGGCCAGGACTCCGGTGACGGCTTCAACGTGTTCCTCTACGTGCGCGCCGGGGCCACCGGCGGAACCGGCTCGCGCGCCGCGCCGCTGGGCAGCCTGCAGGCGGCCTACAGCGCCATCACGGGGTCGCAGAAGGCGACGATCTGCGTCGAGGAGGGCACGTTCACCGAGAGCGTGGGCAACGCAGCGGCGGATTCGATCGGCCGCCACTACCGTTTCGTCGGCGGCTTTCTCGCCGGAACCGACTTCAGCCAGCGCTCGGTCAGCCCGGGCCGGGCCACGGTCATCCAGCCGCCGGCGGGGCAATCGGCGCTCCACCTGGGCAACCACGGGCACATCACCGTGGACGGTTTCGAACTCACCGGTGGGCTGCGCGGCCTGTACGTGGCCGGGTACGCTGCCGGCCGGACGCTGGCGGTGCGCAACAACACCGTGCACCACAACGGGATCGTGGTCCACGCACCCGCCGACGTGCCGGCCGGCGCCACGCCGGACACGATCGGCGGGCTGGTGGTCGGCGGCAGCACCGTGGTGGTCGAGTACAACGACGTGTACGCCAACGACGGCGCGCGCAATGGGGCGGGCATCCACGTGCGGGCTCCCTCGGGATCGGAGCAGAACGTTCTCTCGGGCGGCACGCTGACGCCCGGTCCGTCCATGGCGTACGTGCGCTACAACCGAATCCACGGCAACACGCTGCGGTATGACACGCCGCATGGCGCCGGGCTCACCATCAGCAGCAACGCTGTCGTCGAACGCAACATCGTGTGGGGCAACCAGGCCCTGCGCTGGTCGGGCCCGCAGGGGGGTGACGGCGTCGGGGGCGGCATGATCGCGCAGCTGCCGCACGCCACCGTCGACGTGCGCAACAACTGGTTCGAGGGCAACCGCGCCCTCAAGGCCGGGGCCGGTATCTTCCTGGACGAAGCGACGGTGGGAACGGTCGTCGACAACGTGGTGCTCCGCAACGAAGGCGCGGGCGCCATCTTCATCGACGGGCGCGCCGCCGGCGACGCCCCGGGCGACAGGGGCTACGGGACCATCGCCCACAACACCGTGCTCCTGAACACCGGCGCCGCGCTGGGTGTGCAGGACAGCCAGGTGCACGCCTTCAACAACGTGTTCTGGCGCAATGGGAGCGGCAGCGACTTCCTGTTCATGGAAGGTGGCTTGCAGCCGTCGATCGTGCTGGCGGACCGCAACGTGATGCGCCCGGCCTGGCCGGCATCCCCGCACGTGAGCGTGAGCGGCGTCACCACGCTCGAGTTGGTCGAGAGCCCGTTCGCCGCCACCAGCTTCGCGCCGGCGGGCTCCGTCAGCCTCGGCGTGGCCGACCTCCGGCCCGCGGCGGGCGCAGGAATACCCTCGGATCTGGCGAGCACCCTCGTGCCGGCTTTCAGCTGGAGCGGCGCTCTCACGCAGTCCCCGCCGCTCGACGCGGATGGTGCCGGCCGACCCGCCCTCGTGCGCGCCGGAGCATTCCAGTGAGCGGCCGCCGGGCACGCCGCTGCCGTCCCGCTCCCCGCTGACGCCGTGCAGTTGTTGTCCGCTGCATTGCCGCCCTGTTCGCGGCTGGTCGGCGCCGCCCTGGGCAGCTGCGAGGGCTCCGCGCTCGACCATCTGCTGGTGCTGCGCCCGCGCCTGGCGGCGCAGTGCGCGGCCTCGGGGATCCGCATCGCCCTGCTCGTGCGAAGCGGGTGGATCGTGGCCTGGCTGGAAGGGGAAGCCCGGGCGGTGGAGGAGTCCTGGGGCCGCTTCGTCGCAGTGAAGGGGTTCCGCGGACAGCACCTGCTCCATCGCAGCGAAGGGCCGGGCACGCTGCGCCACCCGGTGCAGGTGGCGGCGCTGAGCACGCCGGAGCCGCCCGGTGACGCCGCGCGGCAGCTGCTGGCGGTGCAGCGTCACTGTGATCCGGCCCGGGTGTGGGTGGAGCTGTGTGCTCCTGTGCGGGCCGGCGTCGACATCGCGCACGGCCCCCTCGACGTCGTGCTCGCCGGCTCCGGGAAGAACGAGGCCGTCGACCTGCTGCGAGAGTACGCGCACCACCACGAGTGCGCGGTGGAATACCAGCGCTTCGCCGGCGCCGACGAACGCGGTGCGGATTGCGGTGCCGCCTATGCCGACCTGTGGTTGCGAGCGGCTCGTGTGCGGCTGCACGCGCATTCGCAGCGGTCGCTGCGCCAGGACCTCGCGCGACTGGCCTTGCGACAGCCTCGCGCCTGGGTGCTGTCGCTGGGCGGCTCGCCCGCCGCGAGCTGCCGTCTGGCCGAAGGTCTCGTTCCGCTGCTCGAGTCTGCGCGGCCACCGGCGAAAGTGCATCTGTTGCCCGCGGACGCGGACATGATGCTGCACGTCACGCATGTCCTGCGTGCCGTGCCCGGTATCGTGGTCCGTCAGGGCGCGCCGGACGGCCCTCCGATCCAGACGCTGGACGACATCGCGGACGCCTGCGGCGACGAGGCCACGCCCGGGCTGGCGCAATGCTTGGCCTGACGCCGGGCAACGCGGCCGTTGCATGCTGGTCATTTCGAGGTCCCCGCTGCATCATTGGCAGCCAGGGGGTGCCGGATGCCCGCGAATCCCGTGGTCCTCGCCAAGCTCTCACGGCCGCGACTGCACGACGAGCTGGCTCGCACGCGGCTGCATGCCGTACTCGACGAGGCCGCGGCGCGGCCGGCCGTCTGGATCGCCGCCCAGCCGGGCGCCGGCAAGACGGCGCTGGCGGCGGGATGGCTGGCGAGCCGCAAGCGCGGCGGCATCTGGTACCAGGTCGACCCCGGCGATGACGACCCCGCGTCCTTCATCTACCACTTGCACACGGCCGCGCTCGCCGCGCGCAAGGATGCGGAGCCACTGCCGCTGCTGAGGCCGGAATACCTCGCTGACCTGCCCGGCTTTGCGCGCCGTTTCTTCCGGGAGCTGTTCAGCCGCCTGGGACCGCAGGGCACCCTCGTGCTGGACAACTTCCAGGAGGTGCCCGATGGCTCCTTGCTGCACAAGCTGATCGTCTGCATGGTCGAGCAGGTTCCGCCGGGCGTGAACGTGCTGGTGATCAGCCGCAGCGAGCCGCCCGCCGGTTACGCGACTCTGATTGCGTCGCAGGCCATCTCGGTGGTCGACCCGGGCGAGCTGCACTTCACGCTCGAGGAGACCGCCGCGCTCGCGCAGCGGCGGGGGATCTCCGATCCGCGTCTGGTGCAGGAGCTGCATGCCCGCTCGAACGGCTGGGCCGCGGGGCTGACGCTGCTGCTGGCCCGCAGCGCGCGGAACGGGGCGGTTCCGGACCGCGGCGACACGGAGTCGCTGCAGCACGTGTTCGGCTATTTCGCGCAGCGGGTGTTCGACGAACTGCCCGCGCTGCAGCAGCAGAACCTGATGCGGTTGTCCTTCCTGCCGCAGATGACAGCGGCCCTGGCCCATGGCCTGACCGGGAGCGAAGACGCGGTCCGGTTGCTGGAGCAGCTGTACCGGCGCCACATGTTCACCGACCAGCGCCGCCGCAAGGGCGAACGCGCGGAGGCCGTGTACCAGTTCAACGAGCTGTTCAGGACCTTCCTGCAGCATCGCGCGGAACAGGCGTGGGCCGATGACGAGCGCCGGTCGCTCTCGGGCCGCGCCGGGCGGCTGCTGGAGGAGGCAGGGTGGGGCGAGGACGCGCTCCCCCTGCTCGCGCGCGGCGGCGATTGGGGCTGCTATGCGCGCGTGGTGTGTGCCCGCGCGGAGCCGGCGATCGGGCAGGGGCGCCGCCAGACTGTCAAGGAATGGCTGGAGGCGATGCCGGCCGGTGAGCTGGAACGCAGCCCCTGGCTCGGGTACTGGCAGGGGCGTTCGCTCCTGCAATCGGCGCCGGCACGTTCAGTGGAGGTGCTCGAGGAGGCGTGCGAGCGTTTCCAGCAGGCGGGCGACGTCGCCGGCCAGCTGGCTTGCGGGGCAGCGGTGGTGAACGCGCTCTGGTTCACGCGCCTTGGCTGGTCGGAAGTGGCGCCCTGGGTCGAGCGGCTCGAACCGCTTCTGCATCGGCACGTCGCGTTTCCATCTGCCGCGATCGAGCTGACGAGCTACGCAGCCCTGCACGCCGCGCTGTCCTTCTGCCGGCTGGACCACCCCGCCATCCCCGGACTCGCCCGCCGGCTGCTCGCGCTCGTCGGCGACGACACCCTGGACTGGACCCAGCGCCTCACCACGGCGACGCACCTGATCACCTTCCTGCACAACTCGGGCGAGGACGACCTGGTCCGGCAGCTGATGGGCAAGGTCGATCCCGTCGTCGAGAGCCGGCCGGCCAGCGCATTGAGCCGGTCGTTCTGGTACACGTTCCGGGCGATCCACGACATGCGCAACGCGCGCTACGAGGAGTCGTCCGAACGCTTCCAGCGCGCCGAGGACCTGGCGCGGGAGGAGGGACTGCTGCAGGCGGAGTACGCCGCGCTCCAGTTCCGCACGTACCTGGACATCGTCTTCCGGCGCTTCGCCGACGCGCAGGCCCGCCTGGCGCGGATGGAGCTGCACCCGGCCCGCAGCAGCCCGGACGCGGAGATGAACTACTGGCTGGCGCAGACGCTTCTGGCGCAGGCCAGGCGCGACGTCACCACCGCCTACGGCCACGCGCAGCGAACGCTGCAGGCCATCGAGCGGGTCGGAGCCGCCTATTTCCGCGCCACCTTCCGCCCGCTGCTGGCGAGCGCGTTCGCCGACGGGGGGGACTTCGTCGCGGCGCGGGAGCTGCTCGCCTCCTCGCGCAACATGGTGCGTGGCACCTATCTCGAGGTGATGGAGACGCAGCTGCTGCTGGAAGAGGCCCACATCGAGAACGCCTGCGGCGACACGCGTGCGGCGCTGGCGCTGGTCGCCAGGGCATTGGCGCTGGCCCAGACCGGCAGCGGGCTGAACGCGTATGCGCAGCGCGTGCTCTCGCGCAACCGTTCGCTGCTGGAACTCGCGCTCGCTGCCGGTATCGAGACCGACTACGTGCGCCGCGAGATCCGCATGTGGCGGCTGTCCCCGCCGACGGAGGAGATCCCCGGCTGGCCCTGGCCGATCCGGGTCCGCACGCTTGGGAGCTTCGAGGTGCTCGTCAACGATGCGCCGGTCGAGTTCGGGCGCAAGGTTCCGAAGCGTCCGCTCGCCGTGCTCAAGGCAGTCGTCGCGCGCGGCGGCAGCTGCCCTGAGTCGGTGCTGATCGATGCGTTCTGGCGAGACGAGGCCGGCGATCAGGCCGCCAAATCGCTGGGGGTCGCGGTGCACCGGCTTCGCCCCCTGCTGGGCGACTCCGAAGTGGTCGTGCAGCAGGGCGGCCATGTCTCGCTGGACCGCTCGCGCGTGTGGGTGGACGCCTGGACCTTCGAGCGCTCGCTCGAGCGGGCACGCGAGCGGCGCGACCTGGAGGCGACGGCCGCGGCGCTCGCGTTGTACCGGGGCGCCTTCCTCGCGGAGGAGGAGGGCGAGAGCTGGCCGCTCGCGATGCGTGAGCGGCTGCGCAGCAAGTTCATCCAGGCGGTGGACTGGGCCGGGGCGCACCTGGAAACCCAAGGACGCACGCTTGAGGCCATCGACTGCTACTGGCGCGGCCTCGAAGCCGATAACGTGGTCGAACCGTTCTACCAGGGGCTGATGCGCTGCTACCACCGCCTGGACCGCATGCCCGAAGCGGTGAGCGCGTATCGCAAGCTCAAGCAGATCCTCTCCGTGACCCTGAGCCTGCAGCCCTCCACGGCCACCGAGAAGCTTTACCTCTCGCTGCGACTGGACCTGGCGGAACGCGCCGGGTGAGGCGCAGGCGCCGCGGCCGCTCGCGAATCGGTAGTGAAACCGTAGCAGGGCGCAACCTACCCTGCGGGCTCCGTTTTCAAGGAGCCCACCGTGAGTTCGAACCCTCGTTACCCGAAATTCCCTGGCGTGCGCCGATGGCGTGCATCACTGGGGCTGGCGCTTCCGCTGGCCGCGCTGCTGGCCGGATGCGCCGCACAGCCGACGACGACGGCGACGGCGGCGCCGCGATCGTGTCCCGAGATCGCCGCCGAGATCGCCAACACCCAGGGCGAGCTGGCCGCCGCGCGCAACAAGGAGCAGCACGCGTGGAGAGCGGTGATCCCGTTTGCCGTCGTGGGGCGGTATGTCAGCGGCAAGGCGGCCGCCGGTCAGGCGCAGCAGCGCATGGAGGTGCTGAACGAGCAGTACGCGAAGGAGGGCTGCGAGCGTCGGGCGGCGTGACGGTCGACGCTCGGCAGCATGTATTGGCATCCACAGTGTCATAATTCCGTGAAATGGCACGATGGATGCCAATTTAAAGGAGCGGCGGTCATGGATACGTTGTGGTTTGGAGTCGGGGCTGCGGTCGCAGCCGTGGTGCTGGTCCGTTTCGGCGTGCCCGCCTTGCTGAAGGCGCTGGGTCTTCACCCCGACTACCGGGGCCCTCGTTACCGGTTGCCTGGCGGGCGGGCGCTGATCGTGACGACCAGCCATGCCACCCTCGACCGCCCCGGCGCCCCGGGGGCGGGGCGCAAGACCGGCGTGTTCGCATCGGAGTTCACCGCCCCTTACTACGCATTCGTCGATGCGGGCATGGACGTGGACGTGGCCAGCATCAAGGGAGGCGAGATCCCCGTCGAGCCTTTCTCGCTCAGCTGGCTGCTCGCCTCGCGGGCCGACCGCCGGTTCCTGCGGGATGTGCGGCTGCAGGCTTTGACACGCCACTCCCTTCCCGTCTCCGGCCTGGATTTCACCCGCTACGACATCGTGTTCCTGGCGGGAGGATGGGGCGCCGCGTACGACCTCGCAGGCTGCGAACCGCTCGCGCGCGGCATCACCGCGGCCTGGCGCGCCGGCAAGGTGGTCGGCGGCGTGTGCCACGGTCCGCTCGGGCTGCTCAAGGCGCTGGACACGAATGGCGCGCCGCTCGTGCGCGGCAAGCGGCTCACCGCCGTCACCAACCGCCAGGTGGAACAGCTGGGCATCCGGTTCACGCCCCAACATCCCGAGCGCGAGCTGCGGGCGGCCGGCGCGATCTTCGAGAGTGCGACCGCGCGGCGGGAGGTCTTCGCGCAGCACGTGGTCGCCGACGGGCGGCTCGTGACAGGACAGAACCAGAACGCGGGGGACGTGACCGCGCAACGAATGCTGGAGATCGCGGGCGGCCAGCGGGTGACGGAGGCGGTGGTCGCGCCCGTACAGTAACGGGATGCCCGCCAAATCGCAGGCGAAGCCGCCGCCGGTCCCGGAGGACCGCCGTCGGCGCCGCAGCATCACCACCCGCAGGAAGATCGCCGACGCCCTGCTGTCCCTCGTCAGCGAAGGCATCGTGCGCCCGACCGCGGAACAGGTGGCGACCCGGGCGCAGGTGGGGCTGCGCACCGTGTTCCGGCACTTCGAGGACATGGAGACGCTCTACCGCGAGGTGATCCGCGGCGTGGACACGGTGGTGCTGCCGGTGGTCGAAGGCCGCCGCGCGAGCGCCGACTGGAAAGAGGAGCTGCGCAGCACCTGCGGAACGCTTGCGCACCACTACGAGCGGCTTGCCGCCAGCTACCTGGTCAGCCAGGTCCACCGCCACCATTCCGCTTACCTGGACGCGCAGCTGCGCCGCTATTCGCAGCTGCAGGGCGAGGCGCTGCGCCGGCAACTGCCGCCAGTCGTGCTGGCGGACCAGGCGTGTGTGGATGCGCTCAGCTTGCTGCTGAGCATGGATGCGTGGGTGCACCTGCGCCGCGAGCAAGGCTTGACATTCGACGCGGCCCTGCAGGCCATCGAACGTGCCACGGCGGGCCTCGCCGCGGCGTTCGCGGGCGACGGGCGGGGCTTGCGCAGGAGGTGAGGCGCGCGGGCGCCGCGCTCGCACTCATCCCGCCGGCACCAGCTGGACGCGAGGGACGCAGAAGCTGTGCCCGACCAGTGCGCGGGCGAAGAAGTAGTCGTTGCGCGCCGGCTCCGTCATCGCGTCCAGGTCGACGCGGCCGTGGTCGTCGCACAGGAAGGCGAACCGCTCGCCGTCATGACGGAGCCGTTCGAAACAGAGGAAGCGGCGCAATGCGGGCGCCGGGCCGTTGGCGGACTGCATGTGGAACTCCTTGGGAACGCACGGCCATCTTGGAAGGCCCGCCTTGCCGGCGCGTGTCACTCGCCCGGGAGCGCCATGTCACTTGTCGGCCGCGTCTTGCAGCTGAAACCTAACGCTGCACCTCGACCGGCGCGTCGAAGACGTAGCCGATGCCGCGCTCCGTTCGGATATAGCGCGGGCTGGAGGGATCGGGTTCGATCTTGCGGCGCAGCCGCAGGATCTGCACGTCGATCGACCGGTCGTACACCTCGGCGTTGTGCAGCCTCGAAAGGTCCAGCAGCTGGTCGCGCGTGAGGACCCGCTGCGGCGAACTCAGGAAGGCCGTCAGCAGGCTGAATTCGCCGTTGGTGAGCTCGACCCTGTCGCCCGCGGCCGACTTCAGCCGCCGCAACCCGACGCTGAGCTCCCAACCGCCGAACCGGTAGGAGCGCACCCGCGCGACCTCGCGGGCGACGCTGGTCTGCGCCGAAGCCCGCCGAAGCAGCGCGCGGATGCGCGCCAGCAGTTCGCGCGAACTGAACGGCTTGGTGAGGTAGTCGTCCGCGCCGAGCTCCAGGCCCATGACGCGGTCGGCCTCTTCCGTGCGGCCGGTGAGCATCAGGATGGGGATCATGGACGACTCGCGCAGGCGCTGGGCGATCTTCAGGCCGTCCTCACCCGGCAGCTTCAGGTCCAGGATCAGGCAGTCCGGTGTGTCCGCGCGCAGCAACTCGTTGAGCGCACTGCCGCAAGCCACGGCGCTCACCCGAAAGTCGTGGTCCGACAGGTAAGTGGTGATCAGCTCTCGGACGCCGGCGTCGTCGTCCAGCACGACGACGTGCGGCAACAGGGTGGGGGCTGCATCCACGGTCGACACGGCTTCAGGCGGGGAGGTCATCGTAGCCCGCAGCCTCCTTCTTGCACAGCACTGCATTGCAGATGTAATGTGGACGGCCGTTGCCGGAATGCGCGTGCAACGCGCCGGAGCGCCAATGGGTGCAACCTTCCGAAGCCGGAGACCACCGATGCCATGCAAGGGCTCCCCCGCGCTGCCGACCGCCATGGCCCGCGCCCGCGGAGGCGAACGGTGAACCTGGCCGCGGGTCGCCGTGCCGTGCTGTGGGGCGGCGGCCTGCTCATCGGCTCGTCGCTGCTGGCGGCAGCCCATCAGATCCGCAGCGCGTACGAACTCTCGGCCGAGCACGCCTCGCGGTCGCTCGACACCCACGCGCGCATCGTGGCGGAGCAGTCCGCGCGCACCTTCCAGGCCGTGGACATCGTGCTGCGCAACCTCATGCAGCAGCATCGCGAGGGCCGACTGCAGCGGCTCGATGACGAGTCGCTCCACCGCCGGCTTCGCGAGCAGGCGCTCGGCCTGGTGCAGATCGACGGCCTGCTGGTGGCGCGCGCCGACGGCGCGATGCGGGCCGTCTCGATGGGATATCCGCTGGCGCCAGACGCGCCCAATCTCGCCGAGTACGGGCTGTTCAGGCAGATCCGGACCGAGTCGCCGGGGCGCCTGCTGGTCGGGAATGCGGGGCCGAGCCCGGTCGACGGCGTGTGGGTGTTCCTGATCGCCCGCCGCCTCGAGAACGGGGAAGGAGCGTTCGACGGCGTGGCCGCCGCCCGCGGGCGCGTCGACTACTTCCAGAGCTTCTATCGCGACATCCGGCTGGAGCCCGGCACGCAAGTGAGCCTGGTTCACCGCAACGGACGCGTCCTGGCGCAGCACCCCGATGCGGCAGCGGTCGGGCGGCCCAGCGAGCTGTACCTGCGCCTGGGACAACCGCACTGGCAGTCGGGCGCGCCGGGCCGCGTGCGGGACGAGCAAGCGGACGCCGATCGGTTCGTGGCCGTGCATCCCGTTCCGGACTATCCCGTCTCCGTCATGCTGACGCGCGACGCCGGCCTCGCGCTGGCGGGCTGGCGCGACCAGGCCATTGCCACCGGTTGGCGGACTGCCGCCTTGGCCGGAGTGGCGCTGCTGCTGCTGGTGCTGCTGCTGCGGCAACTGCGCCGCCTGGAAGCCGACATGGCGGAGCGCAGCCGGCTGGAGGCGCAGCTGCGGCAGGCCCAGAAGCTCGAAGCCATCGGCACGATGGCCGGCGGCATCGCGCACGACTTCAACAACATCCTGTCGGCCATCATCGGTTTCGGCGAAATGGCGCAGGGCGAGGCGCGTCCGGGCACCGCCATTCGCCGGCACATCGATGCGGTGATGAACGCGGGGTTTCGTGCCAAGTCGCTGGTGGTGCGCATCCTCGCGTTCAGCCGCAGTGGACTGACCGAGCGCGCGCCAGTGCACGTCGGTTCGGTCCTGGCGGAGGCGATCGAGCTCGTGCGCGGCTCGCTGCCGCATGGGGTCCGGCTGGAAGACCGCCTGGACACCTGCGACGCCGCCGTTCTCGGTGACTCGACCCAGATCCACCAGGTCGTGATGAACCTGTGCTCCAACGCCGTGCAGTCGATGTCCGCCGGCGTCGTCAAGGTCGAAGCCGATACGCTGGAGCTGCCGTCCGGCCTGGTCGTGGCCACCAGCACGTTGCGGGCGGGACCCTACGTCCGCATCCGGGTGGAGGACACGGGCAGCGGCATGGCGCCCGAGGTGCTCGAGCGCATCTTCGACCCGTTCTTCACCACCAAGGAGGTGGGCGTTGGAACCGGGCTCGGCCTGTCGCTGGTGCACGGCATCGTCACGGACCTGGGCGGTGGCGTCGCGGTGGAGAGCATGGTCGGGGCCGGAACGGCATTCACGGTGTTCCTGCCGCGGCTGCCAAGCGACATCGCAGTCCCGGCCGAAGAGTCCGCGCCGCTTCCGCAAGGCAGCGGCCAAGCCGTGATGCTGGTGGATGACGAAGAGCCGCTGGTCCGGCTGGGAGAGGAGATGCTGGCCCGGCTCGGGTACGAGCCGGTCGGCTACACCTCCGCGCTTCGCGCGCTGGAAGCCTTCCGCGCAGAACCGGACCGGTTCGACGCGCTGCTCACCGACGAATCGATGCCCGGGCTGACGGGCTGCGAGCTCGCGCGCGAGGTCCGAACGTTGCGCCCCGATCTGCCCGTCCTCGTGGTGAGCGGCGACCTGGATCCGCAGCAGACGGCGGCAGCGCGCGCCGCCGGTGCGTGCGAGGTGCTGAACAAGCCGCTCCTCGCGCGCGATCTGGCTCAGGCCCTGCAGCAGGCGCTCGCCGCAGTCACGCTCCGGACGGCCTGAGCCGGCGGTAGCCCGCTACGAGCAGCAGGATGAACACGACCTCCGCGCCAGTGGCGCGGAGCGCGCCGGCGCTGCTGCCGTCCAGGACGAGATGCAGCAGTCGCAGCGCGAGGATGCTCCCGATGAGGACGGCCGGTACCGCCAGCACGCGCGACTGCCCGGCCCGCAATCCGGCGAACGTGAAGGCCCCCGCGGTGAGGAACAGGCCGCCGAGGTCGGCGCGCAAGGTGCCCAGCCCGGCCAGCGCGGTGGCGGTGACGGAGAAGTCGAGTGCGGCGCGCGTGGGCGCGAAGGCGAAGCCCAGGCCGGTGGCGATCAGGGCCGCCGCGACCAGCAGCAGAAGGATGCGGAGAATGAGGTTCACCAGCGCCTCCCGGTTTCGACCCACGCCGTGCCGGCGGGCAGAGTGAAGAAGTCTCCGTCGGTGCCGACGTGGATCGGCCCGCTGTAGATCGACGGTGCGTTGCCGAGGAACGCGGTCTCGAGACCGGGCGGCACCATCGGAATGAGATGCGACAGCACCAGGGCCCGCACGCCGGCCGACTTCGCGATGGCAGCCGCCTGCTCCGGCGTGGTGTGGTAGGTGAGCACGTCTTCCATCACCTGGGCCAGCGGCTTTCGGTCGATCTGCACGAATCGTTCGCGGAAGGTGGCCAGCAGCGCAGGACTGAGCGCTTCATGCACCAGCATGTCGGCGCCGCGTGCGGCCTCCTCGACGGAGGGGCAGCTCGCCGTGTCGCCGCTGATGACGGCCACTCGGTCCTTGTATCGGATGCGATAGCCGACCGCCGCATCCACGGGGTCGTGGCAGACCTTGAATGTCGAGATTTCAAGATGCCCGTCGGACAGGATCACGGCCCTGCCCGACTCCGGCGTGGGGAACATGCGAGCCTGTGCGCCGAACCCGGAGGCGGGCACCACCGTCTCGCCGTGATGCGCGATGCGGTAGCCGCGGTCCAGCTGGTAGGCGCGCTCGAAGCCCTGCAGTACATCGGTCAGCCCGGTCGGCCCATGGACCGGCAGCGGCCTGGTCGCGGCCGACTGCGCCCAGCGCTGCAGCAGCAGTTCGCCGACGCCATCGATGTGGTCCGAATGGAAGTGGGTGAGAAACAGCGCTTCCACCTGTCCCGCGCTGAATCCCATGCGCACGATGTTGCGCGCGGCGCCGGAACCCGCGTCGAAGACGAAGATGCGCTGGCCGGCCACGACGACGGTGCATGGCCCGTCGCGCCACGGGTCGGGGAGCGGCGAACCGGCGCCGCACAGGCCGACGTGCAGCCCGTCGGCCAGGCCCTCCAGGCCGCCGCCCGGCGTGACCATCGCGGTGATGCGGTTGGCCATCACGTGGCGCATGACCGTGCCGCGGCCCACGTAGGCCGCCACCAGCAGCAGGAGCAGCACGAGCAAGCCCCAGCCGGCGATCCTCTTTCTGTTCATGGAGAGCTCACCAGAGTTGATGTGAAGGGGACATGCTTGCCCGCAGGCGTGTTCCGGCGATGTCAGCTTGCGGCGCTCCGGTTGCAAATGAAATCCGCGGGCCCGCGCGCCAACATCGGCGTGCAAAGGCAGACCGCGATGCTCACGCCTGTCCAAGGAGTACACGATGCAAGCAGGATCGAAGATCGTGATCGTCGGCGGGGGCGTCGCCGGCCTGGTGCTCGCCACCCAGCTGTGCAGGCGCCGCACGCGCGAGCCCAGGCCGGAGGTCGTGCTGGTCGACCGCAGCTTCGCCCACGTCTGGAAGCCGATGCTTCACACCTTCGCCGCGGGAACGCGCGAGGCGACTCTCCAGCACGTGCCGTTCCTCGCCCACGCGGCGAGATGCGGATTCCGCTACATGCCCGGCGCGCTGGATGCGATCGACCGCGAAAGGCGCGTCGTGCGGCTCGCTCCGCTGACCGGCAGCGGTGAAGATCAGCTGCTGCCCGCGCGCGAGGTGCCCTATGACGCGCTGGTCCTCGCGACCGGCAGCAAGGCCAACGATTTCTGCACGCCCGGAGTCTCCGAGCACTGCGCCTTCATCGACGACCTGTCGCAGGCGGAGGCGTTCAACCGCAGCTTCTACGAACGCATCCTGCAGGCGGCGGCCCAGGGCCGACCGCTCGACTTGGCGGTCGTCGGCGGCGGTGCAACGGGCGTGGAGTTGGCTGCCGAGCTGACGCAGTGGGCCGAGCAGATGCAGGCCTACAACAACACCCCGATGCCGGCGCGCGTGCGCATCACGCTGCTCGAGAGCGGACCGCGTCTGCTGGCCGGGTTCGCCGAGCCCGTATCCGCCGCAGCCCTGGGCCAGCTGCGGGCACTGGGCGTGCAGGTGCGCCTGGGGACGCGCGTGGTGAGCGCGGACCAGCACGGGTTCGAGCTCGCCGGCGGTGGGCGGATCGATGCGCAGCTGCGCCTCTGGGCGGCAGGGGTGCGCGGCGAAGGCGGCGTGGCCGTCGCGGCCCGGCTCGAGATCAACCGGGTTGGCCAGATCGTGGTGGGTCCGACCCTGCAGTCGAGCGTCGACGCCCGCATCTTTGCGCTTGGCGACTGCGCCAGCCTCACGCCCCGGGGCGCCGGCGCCGCCCTGCCGCCTACGGCACAGGTGGCGCGGCAGCAGGCGCTCCATGCCAGCCGCGCGATTCCCCGTCTCCTCGCCGGAGCCTCGGTGCCGGTTTTCCGCTACCGCGATCTCGGCGCGCTCGTGTCGCTGGCAAAGTACAACGCCTACGGCACCTTGGGGCGGCGCGGGCTGCTCAAGGGGCGCCTGCTGGAAGGCGCAGTGGCCCGGGCGGGCCACGCATTGCTCTACCGGCTGCACCAAGTGGAACTGCATGGCCTGGCGCGCGCGGCACTCGTCTGGGCTTCCGATGTCCTCGCCCGGGCCGCGCGACCGAGGATCCGCGTCACGCCGTGAGCGCGCCGGCTCTCGACCTGAAGGACCGCAGGATCATCCAGGCCCTTCTGGAGAACGCACGCGTCAGCTTCTCCCAGATCGGCCGCTGCATCGGGCTGTCGCAACCGGCCGTGAGCGAACGGGTGCGCCGCCTGGAAAGGCTCGGCGTCATCACGGGGTACGGCGCGCGGGTCAACAACGCTGCGCTGGGCCTGGACGTGCAGGTGATCATCCGGGTGCGGACTCAGTTCGGCCATGCCCCGGCCTGCCTCGATCTGTGCGCGCGCCTGCCGCAGGTCCTCGATGTCTACAAGGTGACGGGCGAGGACAGCTTCGTGCTGCGATGCGCCTTCGCCGGGCCGGGTGAGTTGGACCAGGTGGTCACGAAGTTCGCGCTGTACGGCTTGGTCACGACGAGCGTGGTCCTGGCCCACGCCATCTCGCGACCTCCGAGACTCACGCGGGACGCGAGCTGATCGAAGTCCTGCATGGCGCGAGCGGCGCCGCTACACTTTTCCGCTCGCACCAGCGGCAGAAACCATCATGAGCATTCGCGTGGGCATCATCGGGATCAGCGGTTACGGCGGCGGCGAAGCGATGCGCCTCGTTGCGGGCCACCCGTCGTTCGAGCTGGTCTACGCCGCCGGCGAGGGCAGCGCGGGCAGCCGGCTCGTCGACCGGTTCCCCGGCGCGCCGGCGAAGCTGGCAGACCTTGTGATCGAGAAGTGGGACCCAACCGCTCTGCCGAGGCTCGACGTGCTGTTCGCGTCGCTGCCGACCGGCGCCTCGGCCGACGCGCTGGCCCGCGTACCGAAGGACGTGAAGATCGTCGACATCGGCGGCGACCACCGCTGGGTCGAGGGGTGGACGTACGGCTTGGCCGACGTCTGGCCGGCGCAGATAAAGGGCAAGACCCGCGTCGCCAACCCCGGCTGCTTCCCCGCAGCCACGCTGACCGCGCTGGCGCCGCTGTTGGCGGACAAGCTGATCGAGCCGGGCAACATCGTGGTCGATGTCAAGACCGGCGTCTCCGGCGCTGGCCGGGGCGGCGGCAACAGCAAGTTCGGCTACGCCGAGGTGAACGAGGACCTGGCGCCCTACGGCCTGCTCAAGCACGCGCACATGCCCGAGATTGCGAAGACGATTGAACGCCTGAGCGGCGAGGGCAGCGCGGGCGGGCTGGTGTTCACACCCCACCTCGTGCCGATGACCCGCGGCATCCTCGCGACGATCTACTGCCGCGGCCGGGCGACGACAGAGCAGTGCTTCGACGCGGCCAAGCGGTTCTACGGCGGTCGCGCGTTCGTCCGCGTGTCAGACAAACCGCCGCACACGAAGTGGGCCACTGGCTCGAACTTCGCTTTCGTCAGCTATGCCGCCGATCCGGACCGGAACCTCGTGATCGCGATGGGCGTGGTCGACAACCTCGGCAAAGGGGCCGCCGGCCAAGCGGTGCAGAACGCGAACTTGATCTGTGGCCTGCCAGAGACGGCGGGGCTGGACGGCGCGCCTGTGTGGCCCTGAGTTCCGTTGCGAGTCCGTGTGATCTCAGGTACCCGCTCCCCGTGCGCCGAGGAAGGGTTAGGGCGAGAGGCGAGCGCCGGCACACCGTCGCATCCCGCTGGTGGGATCCGTCACTGCACGCGTCTGCGCAATCACGCCGGCGCCTTCCAGCCGGGCCGTCGATAAGGCAGCTTTCGGCCAGGAGCGGATATCAGACACCGCAGCGCCCAGTCTCGGTTCCCATGGGGTGCGGCCGAGACTCTGGGAGCGGTCGAGCTCGGACTCCTGCCGCACCTACATGAACCACCCCGTCCCATCCAACGCGATCTCCTGCTTCGTCCGCGGCACGTACTGGTCGAAGAACAGGCGCGATACCAACTCGCTGCGGCTGCGCACGTCCAGCTTCTCGTACGACTTCTTCAGGTGGTCTTCCACCGTGTAGCGGCTCACGAACAGCAGCTTGGCGATCTCCTCGTTGGTACAGCCGGCCGCCACCAGGCGCGCCACCTCGGCCTCTCGCGTGGTGAGGCCGTAGGCGCCGGCCAGGATCTGCGCGATCTCGTGTGGGCGGCTGGGCTGCAGGATCAGCGAGATGCCGGGGCCCGCCGCAAGCGCCGCTTCCGCATGCGCCGTGAGCCAGCGGCCTGAGCGCGCGCGGATGCGCGTGACCGCATGACCTTCGCGCGCGGCGCGAAGGGCCAGTGAATAGAGGGCATAGGGCAGCGGCCCAGCGGAGCTGTCGTCGATCTGGTCCAGCCACTGCAGCGCGATGGGGCTGGCGTGGCGCACCTGCAATTCGCTACGCGCTTCGGCGGCGGTGGCGGGTTCCAGCAGCACCAGGCCCGGCGCGCCCGGCTCCGCGCGCGTGTGCATCTCGGCCAGCAGCAGCAGCCGGCGCAGCGCGCGCGTGAGCGGCTCGTTGATGGCCGCCACCAGCTCGACCTCGCGCGGATCGAAGTCTTCGCGGTCGGGCGCGCGCAACAGCACCATCGCCGCCCACGCGCCGTGCTGGTCGCGGTAGACCGCGCGCAGTTCGTGGCGCAGGCCTTCCGGCGCGAGCACCTCGCGAAAGCGCGCGCTGGTCTCCACGTGCCCGTGCGTGGCAGCCGACAGCGTGTTCACGTGCGCCTTGCTGCGCGCCAGGTCGGCCAGCGTGTTCACGTCGGCCGGGCCGCCGTACTCCAGGCGCAGCACGCGTTCGCCACCGGCGACGCTGAAGCCGTTCTCGTGCACGCCGCCGGTCGGCAGCGAGGTGGCCGGGTCCAGCGTCATCGCGCACCAGCGGTCCACCGGCACGTGCGGCTTGAGCGCCTGATGCACGGCGACGAACAATCCGGCGGGCGTGGTGGCGTACCGGCATGCATCGAGCACGGCGTGCATCGCGCGGTCGAAGGCAAGGGGCCTGGTAGGCATGCGGGGCATTCTGCCGAATGGGAGGTCGCCCGAAAAATCCCTGATGTCAGGGATGGTGCGGCCGGCACGGCGCGTCGACCATCCTGCCCCATGAACACGACCACAGACTCCACTCCCCGCATTCCTTCCATCCCCGGCCTGCTCGGCCAGGTGCTGCGCCCCGGCGACGACGGCTACGACCAGGCCCGTGCGGTCTGGAACGGCGCCATCGACCGCCGGCCCGGCTTCATCGTGCGCTGCCGAAGCTCAGCCGAAGTCGCCTCGGCCGTGCGCTTCGCGGGCGCCAACGGGCTATTGCTTGCCATCAAGGGCGGCGGCCACAGCATCCCCGGCTGGTCCGTCTGCGAAGGCGGCCTGATGATCGACCTGTCGCTGATGAAGTCCATCTACGTCGACGTGGCCCGGCGCATCGCCATGGCCGAGCCGGGCCTGCTCCTGCGCGAGTACGACGCCGCAACCCAGGCACACGGCCTGGCCTCGCCCGGCGGCGAGATCTCGCACACCGGCCTGGCCGGCCTGACGCTGGGCGGCGGCATCGGTTGGCTGTCACGCAAGCACGGCCTGGCCTGCGACAACCTCATCGAGGCCGAGGTCGTGCTGGCCGACGGCAGCATCACCGTCGCCAACGAGCGCCAGAACGCCGACCTGTTCTGGGCACTGCGCGGCGGCGGTGGCAACTTCGGCGTGGTCACCAGGTTCACCTTCCGCGTGCACGAGGTGGCTCCGATGTACGCCGGCTTCGCGATGTACCCGGCCGCGCAGGCGCCCGCCGTGCTCGCGCACTACGAGCGGCTCACGCGCGGGGCGCCCGACGAACTCTCGCTCGTCGCCGCCCTCGTCAATGCGCCTCCCGCGCCATTCGTGCCGCCGGAACTGCAACTGCAGCCGGTGGCGGCCCTGGCCGGCATCTGGGTCGGTCCGGCCGACGAGGGCGAGCGCGCCTTGCAGGCGGTGCGCCGCTTCGGCAATCCGGCCGTCGACACGTTCGGGGAGCAGCCGTACACCGCCATCCAGCAGTGGTTCGACGGCGGCGTGCCGCACGGCCTGCACTACTACTGCCGGTCCGAGTGGCTCAAGCCGCTGGAGGGCGGTGACCTGCAGGCACTGGCCGACGCAGCCGCGCGGCGCACGTCGCCGATGTCGCAGGTGCTGGTGCGCCACATGGGTGGCGCGGTCAGTCGTGTCGATCCCGAAGCCACGGCCTTCCGCTTCCGCGACGTGCGGCATATCTTGACCGTGGCCGCCGCGTGGCAGCCCGGCGACGAGCACGCCGGGGAGCACCGGCAGTGGTGCCGCGAAACCTGGTCTGCGCTGAAGCCGGCCTCGGCCGGCGGCGGCTACGTGAACCACCTGACCGAGGAAGGAGCGAGCCGCACGCGCGAGGCCTACGGCAAGGCGACGTGGGATCGGCTGGTGGCGGCCAAACGCAAGTACGACCCGGCAAACTTGTTCAGGATGAACCAGAACATCGATCCGGGGATGGAGGAAAGTGGTGCAGGCCAGGCGAATCCCTGAGTCTCGCGCCGGTCGGAGCGACGTCGCGCGCTTGAGTCAGGCGCCCGCGGTTCGGTCCCGACTCGTCTCAGCGAGCTTCATCGAGAGCGGCGCGCAGCAATACCTGGGCTGCCCAATCGAGTGTTGCCAAAGCTTCGGAGTTGGACGCCTGGCAGACGTCCTTCTGGACGACGATGGCCTCTATGCCAAGCGTGAGGGCCAGCGCGGCTCTCAGGCGGCGCCACTTCGCCGGCGTGAGCTGGGCCTTCACGGGTCGAAGAGCCTCGTCCAGCCAGCGAATGCGACGGCCTTCGCGGACCGTCGCGGTCACCTCGCCGCGGCGATGGTTCTCCAGCGTCGTATCCAGGTACGCGCGAAGGGCCGTGCGCAGGGTGACCTGCTCTGCGAGCACGACCTTGTTGAACGTACTGAGGAGCCCCTTGAGTCGTTCGCCCGGATCCTCCACGTCGAGTGTCTGCAGCCAGCGCTCGACTGGCTCGGCCGCGGGGTTCACCTGCGCGACCTCGATCAGCAGCGATTCCGGGGTCGGGAAATAGCGGTAGACGGTCGCGCGAGAGACCTTGGCGCGGTCGGCCACCTCGGCCAGCGTCGGCTCCTGTCCGGTCTTGACCAGTTCGCTGGCGGCCTCGACGAGCGCTTGGCGGGTGCGCTGCTTCTGGTTGGCGCGCGGATCGGGCCGTCGCTGGCCTTCCTGATACGGTTGTCTCGTCATGAGGTTGCATTCTACATTCATTCCGTTATGATACATCTGTCTCACGAAGGGACGTCCGTATTTTGTGGAAGGAACAAGCCATGTCTTTGCAGCAACAAGCCGTCGATGACCTCATCGACACTCACTTCCGGTTCGAGGCCACCGACGACGTGGAAGGTGTCGTGTCCAGCCTGGCGCCGGGTGCCGAGCACCACGTCGTGCCTTCACCCTACGGCGTCACGAACGACCCGGAGAAGATCCGGGAGCTTTACTCGACCATGTTCCGGGACCTCAAGGGAGAAGGGGTCACTCCCGTGCGCAGGTTGTACGGGGATGGATTCGTCGTGGACGAGTCCATCTGGAACGGGTGGATGGAAGATGGCCGGCTGTTCGGATGCCCGGGAAAGAAGGGGCGCGTCAGCTTCCGGCTGCTGCACGTGTTCGAGTTCGATGGAAGGAAGATCGCGCGCGAAAACGTGTGGTGCGACCTGGCTGCCATCCAGGAACAACTCGGAGCGAGGGTGTCGTGAAGCCAGCTCTCAACGTCAGGAGACGAAACGTGGTTGCATCGCTCGCGCTGCTTGCGGCAAGCGCGATCGCGTGCGCGGCCGACCGCAAAGACGAGATCGCGCGGGGACGCTACCTGGTTCAGACCGCCGGTTGCAACGACTGCCACACGCCGGGCTACGGTCCGGCGGAAGGGCGGGTGGACGAGAAGCTGTGGCTCACCGGCGACTCGCTCGGATGGGCCGGTCCATGGGGCACCACGTACGCTACGAACTTGCGGCTGATGCTGCAGGGAATGACACGAGAGCAGTGGGTCGCGCACGCTCGCGCGATGAAGCCGCGCCCGCCCATGCCCTGGTTCAACGTTCGGGCCATGACTGACGCCGACCTCGAGGCGATCTACGCCTACACCCGCTCGCTCGGACCGGCGGGAAACCCTGCGCCCCCCTTTGTCCCTCCCGGAAAGACTGCAAAAGGGCCGGTCGTGCGCTTCCCTTAAAGGATGAAACGTTAGAGAGACGCGGCCCTGGGGGCCTCACCCGGCCGTCCTCACCGAACGAGCAAGGAGGCGAAAAAAGGAAAGCGATGGACGAACTCACGATAGCCCTCTATGCCTGGATCGCCATGTCGATCCTGGGGCTCGGCGCCACGGCCGTCATGTTGCTGGCGGAGCTGCGGTCAGGAGAGTCGGCTACATGGCTAACAGCCGCGAAGCGGCCGGCGTGCTTTGGCAATGCGTTCGCCTCCAGCAAATCCGTGAATGTCCGCAGTTTCAGGCCATGCTTGTGGGCGGCCTTCTCGCTGGTACCGGTGCGCTCATTGACAGCGACGACTGTTGCCACCTGATCTAGGTGAGCGAGTGGCGGTACGCGGCTAGTGAGCCGCTAGCGCAGTCGCGGCCCAGCTCTGGTCTGGCGCGGGTGTTGGACGAACTGAACGCGGCCTGCACGGTAGACCGGACCTGACCGTCGCCTGTGCGCTCGCCTGAGAAGTCTCCGGCTCCGTCTAGGCGAACTCATCCGGACTTGCATCCAGGCTCGAACAAGTGGTCCAGCGTCGAAAGCAGTTGCTCCGGCCGGATCGGCTTGTGGAGCCGTTCCTCGAAGATCAGCATGTCACCTTCCATCTCGGGAGGAATATGCATCCCGGAAATGCCAATCACCCTGACCTGCGGCATCAACGTCTTGATGCGCTTGGCGGCCTCGAATCCTCCCAGGTCGGGGAGGTTGATGTCCATCAGGATGACGTCCGGCGCCTGGGTGGCTGCCGCGCGTATGGCTTCGTTGCCCCCGACCGCGACGCGCACCTGGTGGCTGGCCCGCTTGAGGACCTCGGCCATCATGAACGCAGATCCGAAGTTGTCGTCGACCACCAGGATGTCCAGCTGCAAGAGGGCCATTGGAGAACTCCCGGGTTATCGCGCCAGGGCGCGCAACTTCTTGGCCACGTCGGCCATGCTGAAAGGCTTCGACAGGAAATCGAAGTCCTTCACGTCACCGGCCTCGGGCGGCGGATAGCCGGAGGCCAGCAGGATCTTCATCGCCGGGAACCGGTCCTTGACCTGGTTCGCCAGTTCGATGCCGTTCATGCCGGGCATCACGATGTCGCTGAAGAGCAGGTCCACGTTGGCCTCCCGCAAGAGGACGTTCAGCGCGGAACGGCCGTCGCCCGCCGTCAGCACATCGAACCCCAGGTTGCGGAAGATCTCCGCCACCATTTCGAGCACCTCGGGCTGGTCGTCGACGACCAGGACTTTCTCGGAGATGTCCGATTGCACATGCACGGGCTGCTGCTCCGCGGCCAAGGCGGGGAAGAACATGGAAACGGTCGTACCTTCCCCCAGCTTGGAGGCGATCCGGAGGTCCCCGCCGGACTGCTGTGTCAGGCCATACACTTGGCTGAGTCCCAGGCCAGTGCCCTTGCCCCGCGGCTTGGTCGTGAAGAAGGGCTCCACGGCGCGCGCGAGAACTTCAGGCGACATGCCGGCGCCGCTATCGGCGACGCTCACCTCGATGTAGCGTCCCGCGGGCAGCGCGCCGACTTCGCCGACGCCGAGATCGCGGGCCTGCGCCGAGATGGTGATCCGGCCGCCATCGGGGGTGGAGTCACGCGCATTGACGACGAGATTGAGCAACGCGGTCTCGAACTGGGTCGCGTCGACCAGGATGGCCGGCAGGCGGGGCGCAACGTGTACTTCGAAGTGCACGGCGCTGCGATTGGCCCTGCGCAGGACCGTCTCGAAAGCGTTCACCAGCCGACCGACGTCGCGCGGTTCGGGCCTCAGAGGCTGCTGGCGCGCGAAGCTGAGAAGCTGTTGGGTGAGGGCGGAGGCCCGGCTTGTCGCCTTCTCCATGCTGTCAATCAGCCGAAGGGAGTCCGCGTCGCTGCCGCAGCATGGACAAACCGTTCGTCAGCACGTTCAGCAGGTTGTTGAAGTCATGCGCCACGCCACCGGTCAACTTGCCGATGGCTTCCAGCTTCTGTGACTGGAAGAGCGCCTCGCGGGTCTTCTCGAGCTGCTCGGCCGCCTGCTTTCTCTCGGTAATGTCCCGCGTGATCTTGGCAAAGCCCACCAGCACGCCTTCTTCGTCGCGGATCGCGTCGATCACGACGTGGGCCCAGAAGCGCGTGCCGTCCTTGCGGCACCGCCAGCCTTCCGCTTCGTACCTTCCGGTCTCGCTCGCGATGCGCAGGGCGTTGGCCGGTACGCCCTTCTCTCGGTCCTCGTCGGTGTAGAAGCGCGAGAAATGCGAGCCGAGCACCTCGGGCTCGTCGTAGCCCTTGATGCGCCGCGCGCCTGCGTTCCAGTTGGTGATCTCCCCCGACGGGGATAGCAAGTAGATCGCGTAGTCTGTCACCCCCTGCACGAGCATGCGGAACCGCTCCTCGCTCATGCGCAGCGCCTTCTGCGCCTCGCGCTTGTCGGTGATGTCGCGCGTGATCTTGGTGAACCCGATGAGCTCGCCCTTCTCGTCCCGGATCGGGTCGATGACGACGCTCGCCCAGAACCGCGATCCATCCTTTCGCACCCGCCAGCCTTCCGCTTCGAACTTGCCTGTAGTCCTGGCAAGTTCGAGCGCCCGTTCCGGCACGCCTCGGACCCGGTCCTCCAGCGTGTAGAAGTTCGAGAAATGCTTGCCGATGATCTCGTGCGGCTCGTACCCCTTGAAGCGTTGGGCGCCAAGGTTCCAGCTCACGACCTCGCCCGTGGGGGACAGCATGTAGATCGCGTAGTCGGCGACCGAGGAAATGAAGTGCCGCAGTCGTTCGGCTTCGTCTGAAAAGCGGTTACCTGAATCGGTCAAGTTGACTTGCACAAAGCTAGTCTGCAGGAAGCCAGATCAAGCGAATGTAGGACAGCGCGCTGAAGAGCTAGGCCGATGGCCGCAAGCGGCGCCCGACAGGGCGCGCGCTGGAATCCTGACGCGCATGGCTACCGCACGGCTGAACGCCGCGCAGTTCAACCGGCCACCACTTCGTACTTCCCGCGCGCCACCTTCTCCAGGTTTCTTCCCTCGATTCGAATCAGCCGCGTGGGTCCGCTGCGGGTCGGTGCGTGTACTGCGCCCTCGTTGTAGAGGTGGGCGTCCCCGGGGCGCAGCGCATAGCTGTGGGCCCGGCGCACCTTGCCTGCCATGCCGGCGACGGGTGGCTGCACGACGACAAAGTCAGTCATCATCGTTTCGCCTTCGGCCTGTCCGTAGATCGCCCAGGAGGGGCCGTGGTCGTGCGGCCCGCCTTCCTTGGCGTCGTGGTATTCGTGGCCGAGGATGCAGAAGCCGAGATCGCGGTCCTCGTAGAGGATCTTGCGTTCCGGCATGCCGCCGGCGAACTGCGTGCGCACGAACTCCGCGTCGCGCAGCGCTCGGCCGAGCAGGGCCGCGACTTGAGCGCGGCCGGCGGGCGACGCGTCCGCCAGGAGCAGAGTCCGGCATTCGCGCGCCAGCGCATCGAGTGTCATGGTCATGGGTTTCTCCTTACTGGTTCTGGCAGGATAGAAGTTCAAGTCCACTTGAAGTCAAGGGGTTGCCCATGGATATTGCGGAGGTCGCGAAGCGTTCCGGCGTGCCAGCTTCCACGCTGCGTTTCTATGAGGAGAAGGGACTGATCGCCTCTGTCGGCCGAGATGGCCTGCGGCGACGTTTCGCGCCGGGCGTGCTCGACCAGTTGGCGCTCGTTGCCCTGGCGCGCTCGGCCGGCTTCTCACTCGACGAAATCCGTTCGATGTTCTCGCCGGAGGGACGGCCGAGTCTCGATCGGCAGATGCTTGCCGCGAAGGCGGACGAGATCGAGCGGACCATCAGGCGTCTGCAGGCCGTGAGCAAGAGCCTGCGGCATGCGGCGGTCTGCCCCGCGGCGAGCCATTCGGAGTGCCCGACCTTCCAGCGACTGCTGCGCGCCGCGGCGGCGCGAACGCGAGAGGCGACCGGCCGTGGCAGGAAGCGGCGGGTCGGACAGCCCGCCTGACCCGGCTCTCAGCCGCATGGTGCGGTCTTGAACTTTCGACGTGATGTCCGCTGCCCGGCCAGGAGGGGAAGTCGGGCCGGCGTGGCCCGCTGCTGGAGAGCAAGGCACGGAACGACGAGGGTGAACCGACGACGAGGCCGGCTCGAAGCACTCGTACGCGGGGTACATTGCGTGTGTTGCATCACACGAATTCCGATGTCCAACCTTCGCGCGCTCTCCCTGTTCGAGATCCGCGTTCTCGGTGTGCTGTCCGAGAAGCAACGCACGGTGCCCGACAGCTATCCGTTGACGCTCAACTCACTTGTCTCGGGATGCAACCAGAAGACGAGCCGAAACCCGATCATCGAGATCTCCGATGCCGAGGCCCAGGCCACCCTGGACAGCCTCAAGGCCCTGAGCCTCGTGACCGAATCGAGCGGCGGACGCGTCTACCGTTACGGGCACAACCTTGACGGCGTGCTGAAGATCCCCTCGCAGTCGATCGTCCTGCTCACCGTGTTGATGCTTCGAGGGCCACAAACTCCGGGCGAGCTTCGGATCGCGTCGGAGCGCATGCACAATTTCGCCGACATCTCTTCCGTCGAAGCCTTCCTGGAGGAGTTGGCCGATCGCGCCGCCGGCGCTCTCGTGCGCAAGCTTCCGCGGCTTGCCGGCGCACGGGAAAGCCGATGGACACACCTGCTGGGCGGTGAGCCCGCAGGCGGCGAAACTGCGGGCCTCACGGACGCGGGCACCGAAGACCCCAGCCTGGGCGAGGTCGCGGCCTTGAAGGCCCACGTGGCGCGACTCGAGGCCGAGCTCGCGGGCGTGAAGGCGCTCCTGGGCCGTGTTTGCTCCGAACTAGGGATCGATGGATTCCCCTAGCTTCGCCAGGCGAAGTCCGCTTCGGCGTTAGCTGCCGTAGCTGAAACGGGCGCGGGGCCGTCCGCGTCAGGCTTGCCGCCTTGCCAGCGCCAGATAGGCACCGAGTCCCAGCATCGTGATCCCGGAGACCCGGGTCATGATGCGTGCGCGCCCTGCTCGGACCGCACTCGATCGAAGCAACCGATCCGCAGCGAAAACCGCTACTACGTCCACAAGCGTGTTCAGCGCGACGCAGATGGTCCCAAGCAAAACCAGCTGGGGCACGAGCGGCTGGGCAGGAGTCACGAACTGGGGCAAGAAGGCAAGAAAGAACAGCGCGGTCTTGACGTTCAGGACTTCGACGGCGATGCCCTCGCGGAAGGCTCGCCGAGGACCGCGCAAAGCGACGGACTCGAGCGGTACGGCCTTCTGCTTGCTGCAGAGCATGCGGATGCCCAAGTAGATCAAGTAGGCAGCGCCGACGTACTTCACCAGGCTGAAGGCGAAGGCTGACTGGGCGACGAGCAATGAAAGCCCGAGAGCGGCAGCGAGCACGTGAAGCATGCCGCCCAAGCCAGTGCCGAAGCAGGACGCAAGGCCTTCAGACCGGCCGCCGGCGACCGTGCGGGCCACTACATATGCCAGGCCTGGACCCGGGGTGATGGCGAGGACGACCGCAGCGAGCGCGAAAGCGACAAGGGACATGGCGTGCTCCAGGGGAGGGCTCTATTGGCGGTGGTGAGGGGAAGCAAAGCCCTCAAGCTTCTTTGGCGAAGATGAAGGTCGCGGAGTACATCGGCTGGGGCCGCGTTCGCCTTTACCCCGGCTGGTTGCCGTGCGCGGCGCGCAACCGCAGGAACTGCGCCCGGGTTTTCGGCCCGAACGTGAGGAAGTGCGGATCGGGCTCGTACGCGGCGCGGGCCCGGCCGATCTCGTCGGCGGCCGCGCGACGGGTGACTTCCTGGACATCGAGGCCGTACACCTGCGCGCCGTTGAGCCCGAAGATGCGCGCCCGCAGCCGCGGGGTCATCGCTGCGTAGCCGAACTTCTCCTGGTATTGGCTCGAGATCTGGAAGGTGCGGAACGCCTGGATCTGGTCCTGCGGGGAGCCGTACCAGATGGAGTCCGACCCCCACAGCACGTTGCCTTCGCCGAGGTGCTTCACCAGCTTGCCGACGACGTGCGCCGCCTGGTCGGGGTCGCGCATCAGCATGCGCCAGGTGCTGCCGAGCTCGCCGTAGACATTGCTGCCCTTGCCGAGGCCGGCTTCCTCGACCGAGCGGATCAAGCGATCGACGCCATCGCTGCGCGTCGGGTCGTACGGCCCTTCCTTCGCGGTCTGCACGTAGCCCGCGTGGTAGACCAGGAAGTTCACGTCGGGGAACATCTTCGCGACGCGCCCGATGTCGGCGCAGGTCGAATGCTCGTACGACTGGCGGCCGAAGGGCAGCCCCTTGTGCACGCAGATGTTCCGGATGCCGACGCTGCGCGCCTTCTCGATCATCCGAACGCCGATGTCGTCGGTGAGGTAGAAGCCGCGGCCGTCGGGTCCCCATTGCGTGTAGCACTTCAGGGCCGACACTTTCCATCGGCTGGCCAGCGCGTCGATGTCCTCCATGTCGCCTGGCTGGTTCGGATTGACGCGGCCGTGGATCAGCAGGCGCTGGCCGCGCGGCAGGCGCGACACGATCTCCTGCACCGCGGCGGCTTCCGCGATCGGCAGGTACTCGTTCTCGCGCCGCGACGGGATGAAGGAAAGCACCATCATGTCCGTGTCCGAGTCGAGGAACACGTCTTTCACGAACTGGTCGACGCCGCCGAGGCCGTGGCGCCCCTGCCAGTTCCTGCCGACGAAATGGCCCTGCACGTCGAAGATGAATTCGCGCGAACCGAGCCGCTGCGCCGCCTGCTCGACGTCGAGCGCCGCCGTCTGCTCGATCTCGTAGAAGCCGCCGGTGCGCCCGGCCGCGGCGTAGGCCTCGTTGAAGGCGAGCAGCGTGCCGGCCGCGCCCGCGGCGGAAACCAGCAGGCGCCGGCGCGAGAGGCCGAGGCGCTTCGCGTTGGCGTCGGCCGCCTGGTGCGCGAGCGCGTTGGCGCGCAGGTGCACGCGCTCCAGCGGCATCGGCGCGACCTCCCCGTTGGAGGTCGAATCCAGCTTGATGGGAAGGCGGCGGCCATTGGAATCGTGTCGCATGGGACCTCCTCGTGCCAGGGATCGGTATCGTAAGCCGCACCATGCATCGTGGTCAGCCTCCCGTCGCTCGAGCAGAGTCGGGCTGCACCATTCCCAGTCCTCTCGCAAGCAGGTCGGGCGGGAAGGGACAGGCCTTGCGGGCCACAGTGTCCATGTGAACGCCGAGCAACGTGGTCACCGCCGCAAGCTCGTCCGTGTCCACGTTGTGCATCGCGTGGCGCAGCCGGATCTTCTTTCCCGCGAAGTCGAGCAGCCTTGAATGCACGGCGACGACATCGCCGGCCTTCAGTTCGCGCCTGTATTCGATGTGCTGGTCGACCGCCGCCATTCCGCGACCGTTGGCCCGGAGGTAGGCGGGCGTGATGCCCACCTGCTGGAAGAGATTCCACGTCGCCTCGTCGAACTTGCCCACGTACCACATCACGTTCATGTGGCCCATGTGATCGCACTGCCAAGGGTAGACGACGCCACGGTAGGTGATGTCTTCGTTCATGCTCGTTCTCCTTCGATGTCGAATCCGGGCAGCATCCGCTGCGCTGCGCGCGCTTCCGAGGGTTGCACGCTGCGAAGCCGTGCCACCTGCGCCGCGGTCCAGCGCTGGAAGTCGTCCACGTAGGTGAACACCACCGGCACCACCAGCAGGCTCAGGAGCGTGGAGGTGATCAGCCCGCCGATCACGGCCACCGCCATCGGAGCGCGGAAGCTTGGGTCGGCGCCCCATCCCATGGCCAGCGGGAACATGCCCGCGCCCATGGCGATGGTCGTCATCACGATCGGGCGGCTGCGCTTGTGGCAGGCGTCCACCAGCGCATCGAAACGGCTCATCCCGTCGCGCCGCGCGACGATCGCGTACTCCACGAGCAGGATCGAGTTCTTGGTCACCACGCCCATGAGCATGATGAGTCCGATCATCGCCGGCATCGACAGCGCGCTGTGTGTCGCCAGCAGGCCGACGAAGGCGCCGCCGACCGACAGCGGCAGGGCCGCCAGGATGGTCACCGGCTGCATGAAGTCCTTGAACAGCAGCACCAGCACGCCCCATATGCACAGCACGCCGATGCACATCGCGATGCCGAAGCTGGCGAACAGCGCCTTCATCTCCTGCGCATCCCCGAGCTCCACCACCTTCACCTGCGGCGGGAGGTTCTGGAACGCCGGCAGCGCCATCGCTTCCTTGTAGAGGTCGCCCAGGTCGCGCCGGCCGAGCTCGACGTCCAGCGTCACGTTGCGGCGGCGGTCCAGGCGGCGGATCTCCGCCGGTCCGCTTTCCATGCTCAGGCTCGCGACGCTGGCCAGCAGCACCGGGCCGTCCTTGCCGGGAACCGTCAGCCTCCCGAGCGCGGCCAGGTCGGCGCGCGTGGCGTCCGGCAGCTTCACCCGCACCGGGACCTGGCGTTCCGTCAGGTTCAGTTTCGCCAGCGCGGTGTCGTAGTCGCCGGCGGTCGCCACGCGCACCGTTTCCGCGATGCTCGATGTCGTTACCCCCAGGTTCGCAGCGCGCGCGAAGTCGGGCCGCACGATGATCTCGGGCCGTGCCAGGCTGGCGCTGGACGACACCGTGCCGATGCCGCGCAGCCCGCGAAGTTCGCGTTCGGCGCGCTGCGCCGCGGCGGCCAGCAGGCCGGCGTCGTCGCCCTGCAGCACGATCTGCATCTTCACCCCGTTGTCCTGAGCTCCTACGCCGAACCGGGCGCCCGGCAGCTCCGACAGGCGCCGGCGGATCTCGGTCTCCACCTCCCGCACCGAGGCTTCGCGTTCGGTGCGATGGAGCATCTGCACGGTCAGCACGGCGCGGCGCGCCTCGGCCGCGGTGCCCGGCGCGAACGGGTCGCCCGTGGATCCGCCGCCGACCGAGCTGAACACGCCGGTGACCTCGTGCAAGCCGGCCGTGACGCGGCGCGCCTGCTCGGCCACCGCCAGGGTCTGCTGCAACGTGCTGCCCGGGGGCAGCTCGATGTTCACCATGGTCTGGGCGCGGTCGCCGGCCGGCACGAAGCCCGTGGGCAGCAGGCCGACCAGGCTTACCGAGGCGACGAAGAACAGCGCGGCGCCCCCGGCCGTGACTGCGCGGTGGTGCATGCACCAGCGCACCGCGCGCAAGTACCAGGCCATGAGGCGGCCGTCCTGCTGCTCGGCATGCGCGCCCTTGAGCAGGTAGGCCGCCATCATGGGCGTCACGAACCGGGCCACCAGCAACGAGGCCAGGATGGCGACGACGGCGGTCCAGCCGAACTGCTTGAAGAACTTGCCCGGGATGCCGCCCATGAAGGCCGTCGGCAGGAACACCGCGACCAGCGCGAAAGTAGTGGCGATCACCGCCAGCCCGATCTCGTCGGCGGCTTCCAGCGCGGCCTGCATCGGCGTCTTGCCCATCTTCAGGTGACGGGAGATGTTCTCCACTTCGACGATCGCGTCGTCCACCAGGATGCCCACCACCAGCGCAAGCGCCAGCAGCGTGATGGTGTTGAGCGTGAAGCCGAAGGCGGCCATGCCGAGGAACGCGGGGATGGCGGACAGCGGCAGCGCCGCCGCGGCCACCAGCGTCGCGCGCCAGTCGCGCAGGAACCACCACACCACCAGTACCGCAAGCACGGCGCCTTCGTACAGCAGGTGCATGGAGCCGTCGAAGTTCTCCTGCACGGACTGCGAGTTGTCCACCACCTCCTGCAGCTCCACCTGCGGATGGGCGGCCTGCAACCGGGCGAGCGTGGCGCGTACGCCCTGCGCCACCGCGATCTCGCTTGCGCCCTTGGAGCGGAACACCTCCACGCCGACGACGCGGCGCCCCTCGCGCAGCGCAACGCTGCGCTGCTCGGCCACGGTGTCCGTCAGGCGGGCGATTTGGTCCAGCCGGATGCTGCGGCCGTCGGCCAGCCCGATGTCCAGGGCCGCGAGCTGGTCTGCGGTCTGCACCGTCGCGATGGTGCGCACGCTCTGCTCGGCGCCGCCGACGTCGCCGCGCCCGCCGGGGGCCTCTTGCTGCACCAGCTTGAGCCGCCGCGAGACATCAAGGGCGGACACCTGCAGCGCAGCCATCTTCAGTGGGTCCAGTTCCACCCGCACCTCGCGCGTGACCCCACCGACGCGCTTGACGGCGCCGACGCCGGGCACGGACAGCAGCGCCTTGGACAGCTGGTTGTCCACGAACCAGGACACCTGCTGCTCGTCCATCGACTCCGACGACGCGGCCAGCACCTGCACCACGCGGCCGGCGGTGCTGGCCTTGCTGACCACCGGTTCCTTGAGGTCGCCCGGCAGGTCGGAGCGGATGCGGCTCACCGCGTCGCGCACCTCGGTGGCGGCGTCAGAGGCGTTTTTCTCCAGGATGAATTCGACGGTGAGGGAGACCTCCCCGTCGAGCACCCGGGTCTGGATGTGCTTGACGCCCTGCACGCCGGCAACCGAGTCCTCGATCTTGCGGGCCACCTCGGTCTCGAGCTGGGCAGGGGCGGCGCCGTCGAGGCTGGCACTGACGGTCACGATGGGGAGTTCCACGTCGGGGAACTCCTGCACCTGGTTGGCGCGGAAGGCCCACAGGCCGGCCAGCGTGAGCAGGCCGAAAAGGAGGACCACCACCACCGGGTTGCGGATGGAGTAAGCAGAGAGGTTCATCTTCCCACCACCTTCACGAAGTCACCGTCGCTGAGGAAACCGGCACCCGCGGCGACGATCTGCGCCTGGGCGGTCAAGCCTTCGATCACTTCCACGCGGTCTTCGAGCTGCAGGCCGGTCCGCACGCGGACCTGCGACACGCGGCCGTCGTCCTGCAGGCGGAACACGTAGCTGAAGCCGTCGCGCACGACGACGGCCTGCTGCGGCACCGTGATCGCGCTGCCGCGGCCCTGGTCGAACTCGCCGCGCGCGAACATGCCCGCCCGCAGCCCGGCCACCTTCGGCAGGTCAACGTAGACGAGCGCGGTGCGGGTGCGCGGGTCCACCGTGGGGGCGAGCTGGCGCACGCGTGCACGCACCGGCTGGCCGTCGGCCGCGTGGATCGTCACCTCCGAACCGGGCGCGAGCCGCGCCGCTTCTTCGGGCGTGACCTCGGCACGCCACTCCAGGCGCCCGCCGCGGATCAGCCGGAACAGCTCCTGGCCGGCGGGCACCACCGCGCCGGCGGTGGCGCCGCGCGCCGAGATCAGGCCGTCGTCGGGCGCCAGCACCTGGGTCCTGGACAGGCGCAGCTGCTGCGCGTGGGCGGACGCGCGCTTGGCTTCCAGCCGCGCCTGCGCCGTCTCCTCGGCGGTGAGGTACTGCTGCACCTGCTGCGAGCTGAGTGCGCCCGACGAGGCCAGCGCACGCGCCCGTTCGGCGTTGGCCGACGCTTCGGCCAGCTGCGCACGCGCCTCGGCGACGCCGGCCTGGAGCTGGGCGAGTTCGGCCTGCACCGTCTCGCGCTCGAAGGTCGCCAGTACCTGCCCGCGTCGCACCGAGTCACCGACGTTCACCAGCACGTTGGTGAGCCGCAGGCCGTTGCCCTCCGAGCCCACGCTGGCTTCCTGCCAGGCGGCGACGGTGCCATTCGCCGCGAAGCGCTTCGCGACCTCCTGCTCCTGCGGGACCGTCAGGCGCACGGTCAGTGCCGGGGCAGGGGCTGGCGCTTCGTCGGTGCGGGCCTGCGCGCCGAACGCGATCAGCGCCGCGGCGCCCAGCCCGGCCACGCAGGTGCCGGCCCAGATCGCGGTCTTGGTCAGGGGATGTCTCATGGTGTGCTCTCCTTGGAAATCGTGGTGGTGGGGGCCGGCGATCCCCAGCCGCCGCCGAGGGCCCGGTAAAGCTGGATCCACGCCTGGGTGCGTTGCTGCTCGAGATCGACCATCGCGACCTGCGCCTGGACATCGGAGCGGCGGGCTTCCTCGAGTTCGAACAGGCTGGCCAGGCCGCCCCGGTAGCGCGCCTGCGCGCTGGCGAACGAGGTGCGGAAACCTTCGGCCGCGACGCGCAGGTCGTCGGAGCGGCGCGTCGCGGCCTGCAGCGTCACCAGGGCTTCCTCCACCTCGCGGACGGCGGTGCGCAACCGTCCGCCGTACTGCGCGACGGCCTCGTCGTAGCGCGAACGCGCGGCGTCCAGGTTCGCGCGGCGGACGCCGGCGTCGAACACCGGCAGCACGACCGACAGCGGCCCGAAGCTCCACACCGACCCGTCCTGCGTGCCGAAGGGCGTCTCTGCACGGCCCCGGCCGACGCTGCCCTTGAGCATCACGCGCGGCCACCGGCTCGCGCGGGCCTGGTCGGCGTCGCCGGCGGCGGCCTGCACGTTCAGCGCGGCGGCGTGCAGGTCGGGGCGCTGCGCGAGCGCGCGGGCCGGCACGGCGTCGATTCCGAAGCGCGGCGCCTGCGGCACCGACGCGCCCGACGCCGCGAGTTCGGCGCGCAAGGCGGGCTCCTCTGCGGCCGTCAACGCCACCAGCCGCTTGACCAGCGTGTCGCACTCGGCCGCGGCCTGCGCCAGCTGGGCGCGGCCCTGCGCGGCGCTCGCGCGGGCCAGGGCGGCCGTGCCGGGCGACTGCATGCCGTGCTGCAGGCTCAGCTGCGTGAGGCGGTCGGTCTCCGCGCGCGAGCCGGCGTCCACCTCGGCCTGAATGCGCCGCGCCTCGCAGGCGCGCAGCGAAACGTACTGGGTGGCGACCTCCGCCGCGACCGCGACGCGAGCTTCGTGCCAGCCGGCCGTCGCCGACGACAGCCTCGCGGCCGCCGCGCGCGCCCCGGCGCGGTTGCCGCCGAACAGGTCCAGCTCCCACGCCATCTGCATGCTGGCCGACAGGGTGTTGCCCACCGGGAATCCCGGTTCGGAGCGGCCCCGCGCGCCGGAGACGCCGGCCTCCACGTTGGGCAGCAGCGCCGCGCCGGCCCCGACCGCGGTGGCGCGCGCCTGCGCGATGCGAGACAGCGCCGACGCGAGATCGGGACTCGCGGCTTGCGCGCGTTCGACCAGCTGCACCAGCAGCGGGTCGTCGAAACGCGACCACCAGCCGGCCAGCTCGCCGAGGTCGCCGCCATGCGGCAGCGCTTCGAACCAGCCGGATGGCGCCGCCGTTGCGGTGGCAGCGCGCGGCAGTTCGGCCTGCGCGCCTTGCACGGCGCACAGGGCGCAGGCGGCGGCGCCGAGGGCGATCAACGTCTTCATGAGCTGCTCCTGGGGCAAGAGGACGTGCCGGCGGCGGCGTGCGACCGCAGCCAGTCGACCAGGTCTTGCGCCGAGCTGAACTCGACGCCGCTGCCGCTGACGAGGTGCTCGATGCGGCCATGCAGCCGCCCCTCGGCCGGGTCGCAGTCGCGGTGCAGGCGCAGGACGTAGGAGCGCGCTTGCGGGTAGGGGGTGTGGGATTGGAGAACCATGGCCGCAAGCGTAGGAACGGGCCGCGGCTGCGTCGTAAGGCGTCGGTCTGGCATCGGTCTGGTTTCGGTGCAGCGATTGCCGTAGAGTGGCTGCACCACCCTGCGCGCACACCATGGAAGCCGCCCGGCCACTGCTGGCGAAGTTCGAAGCCTTCGTGCTGGACGAGGCCAATGCGCGGCTGTCGCGTGCGGGCGTTCCGCTCGAGCTGACGCCGCGCGCCTTCGACGTGCTCTGCGCCCTGGCTCGCCGCGAGGGGCGGCTGGTCCCGAAGGACGCGCTGCTCGACGAGGTGTGGGGGCACCAGCACGTCAGCGAGTCGGTGCTCAAGACCACCATCAGCCAGCTGCGCGCCGCGCTTGCGGACGACCCGAAGTCGCCTCGCTACATCGAGACGGCGCCGCGGCGCGGCTATCGGTTCATTGCTCCGCTGTCGCCCACCGCCGTGGAAGTTCGCGCTCCGGCCGAGCCGGCCCCGGCGCCGCTCGCGGCACAGGCACCGCCCGACCCCGAAATGCTGCTGATCGCCCGCGACCAGGAACTCGCCGAACTGGCGCGTCTGCTGGCGTCCGCGGCCCAGGGACGCTGCCGCGTGGCCTTCGTCGCCGGCGAGCCCGGCATCGGCAAGAGCTCGCTCCTGGCCGCGTTCCTGGCCGCCCAGCCGGTCGATCACGCGGTGGGGCAGTGCATCGAGCACTACGGGCCCGGCGAACCCTACCTGCCCGTGCTGGAGGCGCTGAACGCGCTGTGCCGTGGCGCCCGCGGCGGCGAACTGCAGGCGCTGCTGCGGCAGGTGGCGCCCACCTGGCTGGTGCAGCTGCCCTGGTACCTCACGGACGCCGACCGGCAGCAGCTGCAGCGCGAGGTCGCGGGCGCGACCCAGCAGCGCATGCTGCGCGAACTCGGGGAACTGCTCGACCGCTACGCCGCCCGGACTCCGCTTGTCCTCGTGCTGGAGGACCTGCACTGGGCGGACGATGCCACGGTGCAGCTGATCGCGTACGTCGCGCGCCGCCGTGCACCTGCGCGGCTGTTCCTGCTGGGCAGCTTCCGACCGGCGGAACTGGTGGCCAGCGACCATCCGCTCAAGGGCCTGCGCCAGGAGCTGCGGTTGCACGACCACTGCACCGAGCTCGACCTGGAGGCGTTCTCCGAAGCCGACGTGGCGCACTACCTGGCCGGCTGCACCGGGGGCCATGCCTTCGACGAGGCGTTCGTGCGCCAGGTGCAGCACCACACGGACGGCCTGCCGCTGTTCGTGGCCAACCTGGTGACCGCGCTGATGGCCGACGGCGTGCTGCGCCGCGATTGTGATGGCCGCTGGGAGGTCACCGCGCTCCCGCAGCTGCAGGTGCCGCAGAACATCGCGGGCGTCATCGAAAAGCAGATGGACCGCCTGCCCGCCGATCTGCGGCACTGGCTTGCGGCAGCGAGCGTCGGCGGCGTCGAGTTCCAGGACGTGGCGCTGGCCGGCGTGCTCGGCACCGATCCGGCGCGGGTCCGGGAAGGCCTGGAGGAGCTTACGCGCCAACGCCACTGGCTGCGCGCCACCGGCGTGGTGCCGCTGGCGGACGGCCGCACTGCGGCCCACTTCGCGTTCCGGCACGCGCTGTACCGGCACGTGTTCTACCAGTCGCTGGGCGAAGCGCGCCGCGCCGAGTTGCACCGCCGCCATGCGGACGTGCTGGAGCAGCTGCTGGGCGCCGGCGCTCCCGCCGTCGCCGGCGAACTGGCGATGCACTGCGAGCAGGGGCGGGCGCCGGCCGCGGCGATCCGGTGGCTGCTGGTGGCGGCCGGCCGCTCGCTCGGCCGCTTTGCGCCGTCGGAGGCGCTGCAGTCGGCACGCCATGCGCTCAGCCTGCTGCCGCAGCTGCCGCCCGGTGAGCAGACGCTGAGCCTTGAGCTGGACCTGCGCGTTTTGGAGGGTGTGTCGCTCGCGCAGCTGACCGTGATCGCCGGGCCGGAAACCGCGGCGGCCTTCGAGCGCGCGCGCGAACTGAGCGATCGGCTTCCGCTCGGCCCCTCGCATGCCCGGGCGCTGCGCGGACTCTGGTGGGTGACGTTCGCGCGAGGCGATCTCGGTGGCGCGCGCACGCTGGCGACGCGACTGATGGACATCGCCGAGTCCAGTGGCGACACCAGCTTGCGCGTGGCGGGTCGGACCGGGCTGGGCATGACGCTGGCGCATGCGGGCGAGGTCGTGCAGGCGCGCAAGCTGCTGGAGGAGGCGCTTCGCCTCTATGAGGACGCCGCGACGCGGCTCGCGCCCGACCTGTTCGTCCACGATCCCGGTGTCGAGGGGATGTGCTATCTGGCAGTCCTGTGCTGGTGGATGGGCGAGCAGGGCCAGGCGCGCCGCCACATCGCGCGCGCGCTCGAGGCGGCGCAGGCCTCGCGCCATCCGGCCACCATTGCGATCTCGCTGCACATCGGCTCGGTGCTGCACTCGATGGCCCGCGAGTACCCACTGGTGCTCGAGGACAGCGAGAGCATCTCCCGACTGGTGGACACGCACTGGCTGGCCGGAGGGCCGAGCGCGCAGGGCTGGATCTTCGGCCGGGCGCTGGTCGGCCTCGGCCGGGCCGAGGAAGGCCTGGAGCACATGCGCCAGGCGGCGCGCCGTTGCGAGGAGAGCGGCCTGCGGGTGGGTTTGGTCGGCTTCCACCAGACGTACGCGGATGCCTGCATCTCGCTGGGCCGCCCGGAGGAGGCGCTGGCCGCGGTCGACCGGGGCCTAGCGCTCATGGAGGACCGCGGCGAACGCTGCGTGCTGTCGCCGCTGTCGCGCATGAAGGGGCAACTGCTGCTCGAGCGGGCGGATCCGCAGGCGGCGCGCTGGCTGGATCAGGCGGTCGACGCGGCGCGGGAACGCGGCGCACTCAACCACGAAATGGATGCGTTGATCGCCTGGGGACGCCAGCCTTCGCTCACGCCGCGGCAACTGCGCCAGGCGTACGAATCGGCGCTGGCGCGTTGCGGACCGGAGCCGACGCCGGCGGCGGCGGAGTTGCGGCGTGCACTCGGTTCGCTCGACTGAAGCCAGCCCGAACCACCCGCAAGCAGGCAGCAGCCGAGCCACCTCTTCCTACGCCGATTGCCGCGCCCGCCCGACGCCGGGCAGCGCGGCCATGCGCAAAGACTGTGCCCAACGGTACCGGCGCCGTGTGCAAGCCGGACCTTCCAGGAGGCCGATTGCCATGAGCTCCAATTCCCACCCCCGATTGCGCCGCACCGTCATCGCGGCGATCGCGGCCGGCAGCATGTGTTTCGCCGGCGCCCAAACCGCTCCGTCCAGGGACCCGCCGCCCAGGCCTAACCACCCCGCGGCCAAGGGCCACAAGCTGGACCACTCGGGGCAGCGCCAGGTCGGCAAGGCCTCGTTCTACGCGAACAGGTTCGCCGGCCGGAAGATGGCCGACGGCACGCCGATGGACCCGAAGGACGACAACGCTGCAAGCAAGACCTTGCCGCTGGGCACCAAGGCCAAGGTCACCAACCTGGAGACCGGCCGCAGCGCGGTGGTCACCATTCAGGACCGCGGCCCCTATGTCGATGGCCGCATCGTCGATCTCTCTCCGGCCACCGCCGAGAAGATCGGCCTCAGCCGCGAGGAAGGGCTCGCGCCGGTGGAAGTCGCGCCCATCACGGTGCCGCAGCCCGACGGAAGCATCAAGCCCGGCGTGGCGGCGAACTCGTACTAGTAGCGGGCGGCACCCCAGCCTTGGCCTGCGGCCGCATGCTGCCTTGTCCTACAACGGCCGTGCTGGCCGCCACCTAGCATTCCACGCATGCGATACAGCCGTGCCGATTACGCCAAGATGCTGGCCGCCCAGCAGGAAGTGGCGCGCGCCGAAGAGGACTACGAGCGCCTGCGCGCCGCGTACGTCGAGGTGGCGAAGAACGAGCCCGGCCATGAAGTCGCGCTGGCCATGATCGGCGCCGACATGGACCGCGCCCACGCGCACCTGCAGGCGCTCATCGGCCTGCCGCGCATGCCCTTCACGCACGACCCGAGCCGGTCCGTGCGCCGCGACGCGGAAAGCGAGCAGGAAGAGAAGGAAAGCGCCTGAGCGCGCTGCCCCGGGCTTTCAGACCGTCGGCACACGCCGACACCGATTAGGCGTCTGCGCTGAGCGACGCGTCTTCGTGCCGGCAGGACCATGGCTGCAAGCGAGGACGAGTCCATGATCCCTTACGAAGTCGACCCCAGCCTGCATCCGGCCCAGCCCACCCCGCCGCAGCTCGACGACGGCTTCTCGCCGCCGCCCGCCGACGCGGAGGCGAAACCGCCTGTGCCCGGCGCACCCGTGGCCGAGCCGGTGGACCCGGCGCTGTGGGCCAAGAGCGATTTCTGAAGGAGCCCCATGGCGACCCATCCGGTCGAACCCGAAGAGCCGATGGAACCCGGCACCAACCCCGGCACGCCCAATCCCACGCGGCTGCCGGTGGAGCCGGAGTTCGGCCCGATGGAGCCGCCCGCCGAGCCGGAGGATCCGGCCGGACACCGGCCTTCGCATTGACATGAGGACAACGCACATGACCACCGAGAACCCGACGGGCATCCCGCGCCTGGAGCGCGAAGAGCCGGAACTGGCGACGGAGGAAGACATCCCGACGCCGTCCAACGAGGACCCGGAAGAGATCGAGCGCAACACCGAGGTCTCGCCGCGCGAGTCATGAACGCGCCCGCACCGGGCGCGACGAACCCGGGCGAGCTCCCGGTCGATCCTCCAAAGCCGGTGAACCCCGAACCGTCGCACCAGCAGAAGCCCAAGGACCCGGAGAAGGGCCACCAGCCCGAGCCGGGGCAGGACGGGCATTCGGAGCATCCGAAGCAGTAGTCGCTTGTGCGCCCGCAGGCGCCTTGCGCCTAGCCGTCGTTGGCCGCCAGCAGCCCCTGGCAGTCTTCATCGAGGCCCGCCACCGGGGTGGCCTTCGCGAGCGCCATCCACACACCGAACGGCAGCGCGCTGCGCCGCGCGCGAGGAGCAGCGCGTGCGACCACCAGGCGTCCTTGCTCCACCACCATCACGCCGCACGTCGCCGGGATTTCATCGGGCGAACCGATGCAGCGCCCGCGCGCGTCGCATCCCAGCACGTACCAGCATTCGCCCAGATCGAGGTAAGCCGCGCGCTTGGCCTCCTGCCGCAGGTCCGCCAGCAGGTCGGAGCGGCGCACCTTCACTTCGTGCACCACGGGTTCGACGTATTCGGCGACCGAGGTGTTGCGGATCGAGAAGACGTCCGGGCGCGCCATGCACCACTGCGCCGGCAACGAGCCGTCGACACCGGGCACCAGCGCGCGCAGCGTGAGCCCGCGCCATGCGATGCGGCCCGCGCGGCCCATCTCGCGCGCTACGTGTTCGACGAGTCCTTCGTGCGCCGACAGCCGCGCACGATTGCCGGCCAGCGTCTGCGCCAGCAGGTGCAGCCCGGCCCCGGTGACGCGCAGCGTCTCGTGCCCCGAAGGCGAGAGCACCCGGTCGAGCAGGCCGGCGGCGAGCAACTCGATCTCCAGCACGTCCTGGCAGGGCCAGCCGGCCGAGCGGTAGACCTCCCGCAGGCGGCGCGCGTGGGCGCGGCCGAGCACGGGCGCGGGAGTGGCTTGGAGGGTGGACATGGGAGGCGCAGTTTAGGTCAGGTGGTCCTGCTCCCACGCGCGCGCAGCGCCTGCACAGGCCACGTCCGTAGGCACCATCCCACGCCCGTTGTCGCGATTGGCTGATCGGAGACGTGGCCCGGCTTTCCAGAATGAGCGCCATGGTCGAGAAAGCCACTTACGGCATCACCGCGGTCCGCTACGTGGGCTCGCAGATCGTCGAGGCCATGATGGGCCTGATCGACGCTCGCAGCGCACGATGGGACCTGCGGCCTTCGCCCACGCGGGTCACCGAGGTGGTGGACCGCCTGGTCGAGGGCGACACGGTCATCAGCATGTTCCCCGACGACGAGGGCGGCCTCAAGCCCGGTCCCGAGATCAAGGTGGACGTGCTGCCAGAGGGCACCGAAACGCTGGCCCTCGACGAGGAGCAGCCCGGCCGCAGCCTGGGCGACCTGCCGCGCTTCTAGGCAGCGGGCCGGCGGCCCCGCTTCTCCGACCCCATCCCATGCATGCGCGCTCAGCGTCGGCTGATGCGCGGTCGTTCGCGCGCCCGACGCGAACCGGCGTGCCGCGCGGATGCACGTTCGCGGACCGGTGCAGCTCTGCACGTCGTGCGGTCCTGCACAGCTTGTCGTCCGTGTCCGACTGCGGATCAGGCAGGGAACACTTGCTTGATCCGTTAAGCACCTCGTAGCGCACTGCCAAGCCGTGTTACGCGACTGCCGTGTCGGAATCCTCGGACAAGGCATTGCGTCGGAACCGACAGCGAAGACAGCGTGCAACCTACCTCCCGCTCATGTCCATTTTTCACACCATCACGTATCGCATGACCTCGGAGGGAGCAGGAGAGATGTACGCCACGAGAAACCTGTCGGATTTCAACTGTCAAGCGATCCGTGGCGGGTCGGCAACGCCGGTCACACGCAGTTTCGTGGATCAACGCGCGGTGACGCGCTTTCATCTGCGGCACACGAAAAAACTGTTTCGGTTCATGACGGCCGCCAGCGGCCACTGAATTAGTAGGGAGAAGAGCATGAACACCTTGTCAGCCATGCCGGAAGTCGATCCGGTGCAGTTCCTCCAGATCGCCGGCCAGGGCGCGCAGCTTCGTACGCACGCGGACCTCTGGCGCTGGCTCCAGGGGGACGTCCAGCGCTGGCTGCCGCACGACATCCTGCTGGTGGGCTGGGGCGACTTCCGCTCGGGCGACATCCAGTACGACATCGTCTCCAGCCTGCCGGGCCTGCGCACGCACCTGTGCCCCGCCTCGCGCATCGCGCCGCTGGTCAACTACTTCCGCGACTGCTGGGTTGCCGCGCAGTCCCAGCCGTGCCAGCTGGACATCAGCGGTTGCGGCCAGCTGCTCGGCGAAGCCGGGCAGGGCTGGGCGCCCGCCCCGGGCACGCCCGGCATGCAGACCGCGCTGGTGCACGGCGTGGGCGACACCCGCATGGGCGGCGAGCGCGTCTTCGCGGCGCTCAGCTGCGACCTCGCCCCGGCCGGCGGCGCCGGTGCGCTGAAGCTGCTGGTGCCCTTCATCGATTCGGCCCTGCGCCGCATGCCGCCGGCGCCGATGCGCCAGCCCGGCGCCGAGCGCAGCCAGGTCGAGCAGATGGTGGTGCGCCTGGGCGCGCTGTCCGAGCGCGAGCGCCAGATCATGGTGTGGGTCGCCATGGGCAAGACCAACCCGGAGATCGGCTGCATCCTGCACATCAGCGAGTTCACGGTGAAGAACCACATGAAGAGCATCTTCAGCAAGCTGGACGTGACCAACCGCGCTCAGGCCGTGGCCAAACTCACCCGGATGGCCGCGTATGCCTGAAGCGGATCGCGTGCTCGGCGCGGCGCCGGGCGCCACGGCGGCGTCGGCCACGGCTGCGGCCGTGGCTGCTCCACCGCCCGCGCCCGCGCTGCCCGGGCCGGCCGTGTTCAGCCACAGCCGGCTGCTGCGCGCGTTCGAGGCCTTCGTCGAGCCGCTCGCGACCGTGCTGTCGCTGTGGATCCTCGTGGGGCTGATCGAGGGCGAGCTGAGCCCGCGCTGGGTCGGCCTGTCGATCGTGGCCTTCGCCCTGGCTTACCCCGGGCGGCCGCAGCTGCGCGCTTCCGCGGCCCGCGTGATCGCGGACACGGTGCTGGCCTGGGCCTGGACCTGCGGGCTGCTGCTCGCCACCGGCTATGCGATCGACGCGCTGGACGACTTCTCGCGCGACGTGGTGATGAACTGGCTGTGGCTCGCGCCCGTGTCGCAGCTGGCGGCGCACTGGGCGCTGCGCCAGTCCGCGCCGCAACTGATCCGGCTGGCCGGTCCCCCGCTGCGCGCCGTGGTCGTGGGCATGAACGAGCAGGGCGGCTCGCTGGCCGACCGCCTGACGATGGCGCACTACACCGGGGTCGAGCTGCTCGGCTTCTTCGACGACCGCACGCCGGACCGCATCCATGGCCGCGGCCGCCACCGCATGCTCGGGCGCATCGAGGAGATCGCCGGCTATGTGAAGAAAAACAACGTTCAGCTGGTCTACCTGTCGCTGCCGATGGCGTCGCAGCCGCGCATCAAGCAGCTGCTCGACGCGCTCAAGGACACGACCGCGTCGGTGTACTTCGTGCCCGACATGTTCGTGACGGACCTGATCCAGGGCCGCACCGATTCGATCTGCGGCATGCCGGTGATCTCCGTGTGCGAAACACCGTTCCGCGGACCCAATGCGGTGGTCAAGCGGGCCAGCGACATAGCGCTGTCTGTTGCGATCCTGCTACTGCTTTCGCCGCTGATGCTGGGCATCGCCGCGGCCATCAAGCTGACGTCGCCGGGACCGGTGATCTTCCGGCAGCGGCGCTACGGCCTGTGGGGCCAGCAGATCTTCGTCTACAAGTTCCGCTCGATGACGGTGACGGAGGACGGCGAGGCGATCACGCAGGCGCGCAAGGACGATCCCCGGGTCACGCCGCTCGGGCGCTTCCTGCGTCGCACTTCCATGGATGAGCTGCCGCAGTTCATCAACGTTTTGCAGGGCCGCATGAGCATCGTCGGGCCGCGGCCGCACGCCGTAGCGCACAACGAGATGTATAGGCCGCTGATCAAGAGCTACATGATCCGCCATAAGGTCAAACCCGGAATCACGGGTTGGGCGCAGGTGAACGGTTATCGCGGCGAGACCGATTGCCTGGAAAAGATGGAAGCGCGAATTCGCTGTGACCTTGACTATCTGCGAAACTGGTCACTGCGGCTGGACCTCTACATCATCTGGAGGACCATCCGCCTGGTGTTCAAGGATGGCGCGGCTTATTGAGCACTAGCACCAATGAGCCATTGTCCGCCCGTCGGCCTGTGCGTGACCATCCCGAGGATGAGTGGAGTCTGGTCGCGCCTGGCGTTCCTCGTGAGAGAACACCAAATGAAGAAACCTTCCATCCGGCCCGTGTTGAGCGTCGTGGCGGCGGCGTGCCTGCTGCCCGCCGTGCATGCACAAACCACCCTCCAGTCGCCCCCGGGCGGCCTGGGCCAGTCCGCCGCGCAGCCGGCGGGCCAGGCCGCCGGCACGCCCATGACCCAGTCCATGGGCACGCCGATGACGGTCGACATGTCGCCCGCGCAGGCGATCTCGCAACCGTACTCGCCCGTGTCTTCCGCGGCCGACCAGCGCGAGGGACTGCAGTTCCGCGCGCGCGCCGGCGTGGAGCGTGACGACAACGTGCTGCGCACCAACGGCGGCGAGATCTCGGACACGATCACCGGCCTGGGCGTCGGCCTGCGCTACCAGAAGCGCCTGAGCCAGCAGGAGATCGTGCTGGACGCCGAGTACGACCGCTACGACTTCGACGAGCTCGGCACCGACTACAACACCTTCAACTACGCGGCCGCCTGGCGCTTCCGCTTCGGCGATCGCATCGACGGCACGGCGAGCGCCGACCGCCGCCAGTTCCGCGACGTCACGTCCAACGGCCTGGCCGCGGCCATCAACCGCCGCACCGAGCGCAACGAGCTGGTCGAGGGCGGCTACCGCCTGGGCGCCTCCTGGCGCGTGCTGGCCGGCCTGCAGCACAACAAGACGCGCAGCACCGACCCGACGGCGTTCGAGTCCAACCTGACGCAGACCAGCGGCCGCGTGGGCCTGGCCTTCGAGCCGGCCACCGGTTCCACCGCGGCCGTGCGTTACCGCCGCGGCAACGGCGAGTACGACAACGCGCCGGTCGTCACCGACTTCGACGACAACGAGATCGACGTCACCGCGCGCTGGGTGCTGTCGCCCCGCACCACGGTCGAGGGCCGCCTGGGCTGGCTGGAGCGCGAGCACGACGCCGCCCCGACGCGCGACTTCGACGGCCTGGTCGGCTCCGCCGCCGTGAGCTGGGCGATCACCGCCAAGACCAGCCTGACGGCCGGCTACGCGCGCGAGCTGGGCAGCTACCTGGGCGGCACCGGCGGCCACCAGGAAAGCGACCGCTTCTTCATCGGTCCCGTGTGGCGCGCCACCGAGCTGATCACCGTCAGCCTGCGCTACGACCATGAGAACCGCCGCTTCGAGGACGTCACCGGCAGCGCCGACGTCGGCCGCGAGGACAAGTTCAACGTGGGCACGCTCGGCGTCGAGTGGGCCATCCGCCGCACCATCAGTCTGGGCGCGCAGTACCGCATCGAGCGCCGCTCGTCGAACCTGCCCGCCTTCGACTACCGCGCCAACGTGATCGGCCTGACTGCGAAGTTGACGATCTGACGTTGCCGCGCGGGCAACCGCAGGCATTTTTGAAGGGAGATAAAAGATGAAACGCGTGATTCGATCGATGGGAGCCCTGCTCCTGGGGCTGGCCATGGCCGCCCAGGCGGCCGGGCCCGCCCAGCGGGCGACGGTGGCGCCCCGGCCCACCTCGGCGCCGGCGGCGGAGCAGGGCGCGAACACGCCCAGCGCCGACTACCGCCTCGGCCCCGGCGACCAGATCCGGGTTCAGGTCTACCAGAACCCGGACCTGTCGATCGAAGCACGCGTTTCCGAACAGGGCACGATCAACTACCCGCTGGTGGGTGCGATCAACCTGGGCGGCAACACCATCGGCCAGGCCGAGAACAAGATCGCCTCGGCCCTCAAGAACGGCAACTTCCTCAAGCAGCCGCAGGTCAACATCGTCCTGCTGCAGGTGCGCGGCAACCAGGTCGCCGTGCTCGGCCAGGTGCAGAAGCCCGGCCGCTTCCCGCTGGAGACCACCAACACCCGCGTGAGCGACCTGCTCGCGGCGGCCGGCGGCGTCACGCCCATGGGCGACGACACGCTGATCGTCACCGGCACCCGCAACGGCCAGCCGTTCCGCAAGGTGATCGACATCCCGGCGCTGTTCCTGAACCAGCGCAGCCAGGACGACATCACGGTGCAGGGCGGCGACACGCTCTTCGTCAACAAGGCGCCCGTCTACTACATCTACGGCGAGGCCCAGCGCCCCGGTCCGTACCGCATCGAGCGCGGCATGACCGTGCAGCAGGCCGTGGCCCAGGGCGGCGGCCCCACCCCCCGCGGCAGCCTGAACCGCCTGCGCCTGACGCGGGTCGGCCCCGACGGCCGCCAGGTGGAAACCGACGCGAGGCTGGGCGACCCGGTCCTGCCGAACGACGTCATCTTCGTGCGCGAGAGCCTCTTCTAAGAACAACAACAACGGAGCAACTCGAGCCATGAACCTGTACCAATTCCTCTCCGTCCTTCGTGCCCGCCGCACGATGGTTTTCGTGATCTTCCTGTCCACCATCGCGCTGGCCCTGGCCTGGGTGATGCTGCGGCCGAAGTACTACACCGCGCACGCGCCCATCCTGGTGGACCTGCGCGCCAACGACCCGCTGGCGCAGCCCAACTACCAGAGCATCGTGCCGCAGGCGTACATGGCCACGCAGATGGACATCGTGCGCAGCAACCGGGTGGCCGAACGCGTGGTCGACATGCTCGGCCTCGAGAAGGATCCGGAGTCGAAGGAGGCCTGGCAGAAGGAGGGCGGCAAGGGCACGCTCAAGGCCTTCCTGGCCAGCGACCTGCTGACCGGCCTGGAAGTCAAGCCGGCGCGCGAGAGCAACATCATCAACATCTCCTACACGTCGCGCAGCGCGACCCAGGCGGCCAAAGTGGCCAACGCGTTCTCCGAGGCCTACCTCGACGTCGCACTGGACATCAAGACCGACCCGGCCAAGAAGTACTCCACCTGGTTCGACGACCAGCTGAAGTTCGCGCGCGACCGGCTGGAGAAGGCGCAGACCGCGCTCACCGCCTACCAGCAGCGAACCGGCGTCATCAGCGCCGACGGCGTGGACATGGAGACGCAGCGGCTCAACGAGCTGTCTTCCCAGCTCACGCTGGTGCAGGGGCAGCTGACCGACGTCGCGAACAAGCGCGCCGCCTCGGCCGGCAGCATCTCCGAGGCGATGAACAGCCCGCTGATCAACACGCTCAAGTCCAACATCGCCGCGCAGGAAGCGCGCATCCAGGAGGCCAGCGCCAACCTGGGCTCGCGCCACCCGCAGATGATCCGGATGCAGGACGAGCTGAACGCGATGAAGTCGCGCCTGTCCTCTGAGACGGCCAGCATCGGCAGCGCCATCGATACCGCCTACCAGGTCGGCCGCGCCCGCGAGCGCGAGCTGCAGTCCGCGGTGAACGCCCAGCGTGCCCGCGTCATGCAGTTCAACCGCTTCCGCGACGAACTCAACGTGCTGCGGCGCGACCTCGAGGCCGCGCAGAAGGCGTACGAGGCCGTCAGCGAGCGCGCGTCGCAGTCCAAGCTGCAGGCCCTGACCAACCAGACCAACATCCAGCGTCTGGCGACCGCGGTGGAGCCGCTGCAACCGAAGGGACCGACCACCGAGCTCGCGCTTGCCCTCGCGGCCTTCGGGGGGCTGCTGCTGGCCCTGGCCGGTGCGCTGCTGATGGAACTGCTCAATCGCCGCGTCCGTTCCGTCGACGACCTGTCGCTCGCCACCAACCTGCCTGTGCTGGCCACGGTGCCGGCCCACAACGGCCGTGAATCGCTGCATCTGTTGACCCATGCGCCCACCCGCCCGGCGCTGTCCTACCGCGGGAGCCTCGCATGAACAGCCAGATCCTGCCCCTGCACCGCGACCTCGAACTGGTCGGTCCGGTCTCGCGCGAAACCGCACTGCCGATCGGCGCGATCCTGGTCGACGCCGGCCGCCTCACCCAGGACGAGGCCGAGCGCATCCACGACTACCAGAAGAAGGTCGGCCTGCCGTTCGGCGAAGCCGGCATCTCGATGGGCCTGCTCACCGACGAGGACGTGCGCCACGCGCTCGCCCTGCAGTTCGGCCATGCCAGCATCTCGCCCGATGCCGGCCTGGGCAAGGACCTGGTGGCCGCGTATGAGCCGGACAGCCCCGCGGTGGAGCACCTGCGCAGCCTGCGCGCCCAGCTGATGCTGCGCTGGTTCGAGAACGACGCCGGCCACCAGTCGGCGCTGGCGATCGTCAGCCCCGGTCCGGGGGAAGGCCGCAGCTACATCACCGCCAACCTTGCCGTGCTGTTCTCGCAGATGGGCAAGCGCACGCTGGTGATCGACGCCGACCTGCGCAAGCCCAGGCAGCACCGCATCTTCGGCCTGCCCGGCAAGATCGGGCTGTCCGCGCTGCTGGCGGGACGCGCCGGCGCCGAGGTGATGTGCGAGATCAAGCAGCTGCCCGGCCTCACCGTGCTGCCGGCCGGCGTGCTGCCGCCCAACCCGCAGGAGCTGCTGTCGCGGCCGCAGTTCCAGCGGCTGATCCAGTCGCTGCGCGGCATGTACGAGGTGATCCTGGTCGACACGCCGCCCGCCGGCGCGTGGGCCGATGCCAGCACCGTGGCGGCGCGCTCCGGCGCGGCGCTGATGGTGACCTGCCGCGACCGCAGCTCGATGCCGCGCGTGATCAAGCTGTCCGAAGACCTCAAGGAATTCGGAGTCACCGTCGTGGGGGCCGTCCTCAACGGGGCGGGAGCCGTGTGACATCCTCTGCGCTGCCATCTCCCTCCCGGGACTGGCAGGTGCGCTGGTACCAGCTGGTGCGATCGATGGCGCGGGTCAGCACCGCGCGCGGCGAGGAGCAGCTGGTCGACTGGCTGCTGCGTCCCGGCGAGGCGCGCGTGCTGGCCTTCGTCAACGCGCCCGCCATGAACCTGGTGGCCGAGTCCGAGCCGTTCTACCAGGCGCTCATGTCGGCCGACGTGGTGGTGCGCGACGGCATCGGCGTCTCGCTCCTGATGCAGCTGTGCAACCAGGCGCCCGGGCAGAACCTGAACGCGCGGGAGCTGATCCCCAAGGTGCTGACGCGGTCCAATGGCCTGCCGCTGGCCCTGTTCGGCACGCGCGAGCCCTGGCTCTCGCGGGCCCGCAATGCGGTGCGCGAGAAGTTCGCGCCAGACAGCGAGTGCGTGGTCGCGCATGGGCACCTGCAGCTGCAGGACTACATCCGCATCGCGGCGCAGCACCGGCCGCGAGTGATCGTGCTGGGCATGGACATGCCGCGGCAGGAGCAGGTGGCCGTGGCGCTGGGCGCGGCGCTCGGATCGCCCTGCCTGATCGTGTGCGGCGGCGCGATCATCGACTTCCTGGGCGGCAAGGTGCCGTGGGCGCCGCGCTGGATGCGCCGCAGCGGCCTCGAGTGGCTGTTCCGCCTCGCGCGTGAGCCGCGCCGGTTCTGGGACCGCTACGTGCACGGCAATCCGCTCTTCGTGAAGCGGGCGCTGTCGATCGCGGCGCGCTCCTTGCGCCACGGTCCGCAGATCGCGTAGCTTTCGCACCGGGGCGCGGGCGGGCCAGAATCCGGCATGCCCCGCCGACCGCACTACCACGTCTACGTCGTCGAACTCGCCGACCAGGTGTGGAACGCGGCGCGCTTTCGCAAGGCCAATCCGGATTACGAACCGGGAAAGCCACTGGTCTACGTCGGCATGACCGGCCTCGATCCCGACGTGCGGTTCGACAAGCACAAGGCCGGCATCCAGGCCAATCGCTACGTGCAGGAGTGGGGGCTGCGGCTGCTTCCGCATTTGTACGAACGTTTCAACCCGATGCCCTACCAGGCGGCCCGCGAGATGGAAGTGGAGCTCGGCATCCAGCTGCGCCGCGCGGGCTACGGCGTCTGGCAGGGGTGAGGAATACGGAGGGCTCATCAATCGCGGCTGACGCACGCCGTCGGTGGCTCGGCTGTACGCCTGCACAACGGCTTGTTACGCTCGAGCGGATGCCCTTTCACCCCATTTGCACAGATCCAGGCCGGGCGACGACCGGAACCCGCGCGTGACGCCCGACGCCGTGGTGGTGGGCGCCGGCGTCGCCGGCCTGCGCTGCGCGATGGCGCTGGCGGACGCGGGGATGAAGGTGCTGGTGCTGGAGGCCGCGCCGCATGCCGGCGGCCGCGCGAGCAGCTGGACCGACGAGACCACCGGGCTGCAGGTCGACACCGGCCCGCACGTGGTCAGCTCCGAGCACCGCAACTTCATGGCCATGCTCAAGCGCGTGGGCACCGCGGAGCAGGTGCTGTGGCAGCGGCGTCCGCTGATCACGCTGCACGACGCCAAGGGCGTGCTGCGCATGCCCAGCCCCCGCCTGCCGCCGCCGCTGCACGGCCTGCCGCTGCTGCCGCGCGCGCTCACGCGCCTGTCGCTGCACGACGCATGGTCGCACCTGCGCATCGCCTGGCGCGCGGCGCGCCTGAACGAGCGCACGCTGCGCGACCTGGACGTGGAGGAGGCCCACGCCTACCTGCGCGACATGGGCGTGCGGCCCGCCGCCGTGGAGTGGTTCTGGCGGTCGGCCATGCTGGCGCTGCTGAACGTGCCGCTCGAGCAGTGCTCGGCCGCGTCGATGATGCGCGTGTTCCGCCTGATGCTCGGGCGCAGCGGCTACCACTTCGGTTTCCCGCGCATGGCGCTCTCGCAGCTCTACGTGCCCGGCTGCTGCCGCGCGGTGGTGCGTTCGGGCGGGCAGGTGCTGTTCGGCGCGCGCGTGCAGCGTTTGCGCATCCACGAAGGCCGGCTGCAGGGCGTGGAGCTGGAAGGCGGCCACCTGGTCGATGCGGGCCGCTGCGTCCTCGCGCTGCCGCCGAACGACGTCGCGGTGCTCGCGGCCGAGAGCGGCGAGACGGCGCTGAAGCCGCTGGCCACCGCGGCACGCTACTTCAGGCCCAGCCCCTACATCAGCACGTATCTCTGGTTCGACCGCGCCGTGACGCGGGAGCGCTTCTGGGCGCGCACCTGGACACCGCAGGGGCTGAACACCGACTTCTACGACCTCGCGCGGATCCGCACGTCGCTGTCCGGCGAGCCTTCGGTGATCGCGGCCAACGCCATCGGGCCGATGGCGCGTGGCGACTGGCCGGACGACCGCATCGTCGAGCACACGATCGGCGAGGTGAAGGAGTTCGCGCCGCTCGCGCGGCAGGCCCGCGTGGTCCATGCGCGCGTGCACCGCACCGCGATGGCGATCCCGCAGCCGCGGCCCGGGACCGAAGCGCTGCGGCCCCGGAACGCCACGCCGGTCGAAGGCCTCTGGCTGGCCGGCGACTGGACCGATACGTCGCTGCCGTTTTCGATGGAGAGCGCGGCGCGCTCCGGCGCGCTGGCCGCCGAAGCGGTGCTGGAGACGACCGGCCATCCCCAGACGCTGTCGATCGCCGCGCCCGACACGCGCGGCTTCGTGCGTCTGTTCCGCGCGCGCTGAGCGCGCGGCCGTTCAGCCTGTGCCGCCGCTGCCGATGCCGCCGGGCGGCAGCGGCCTGTCCGCAGCGACCTCCTGCATCACGGATTCCACCAGTTGCCCGAGGCGACGATCAGCGGGATCAGCTGCAGCTCGGAGTCGTAGTAGTCGGTCGTGAAGTTGGCCGAGTTCCAGTTCCACAGGGCGTCGAGGAAACCCTGGAAGCGCGCATCGACCATCGCGCCGCAGGTCATCGGGCCGATCAGGCTCTTGGGGATCCATGGAGTGCCCATCGAAGAACCGTCCAGGTGGTAGCCGATCGCCATCGCGGCGGGGTTGCCGCCGGTGGTGCGCTCGATGAAGCTCACGAGCTTGGTGCAGACCGACTGCCAGCGCGCGTCGCCCGACGTCACGAAATCGGTGCCCCAGCGCCACGGGTTGCGCTGCGCATTGGCGAAGTAGTAGCCCTCCGTGTCGACGCCATCGCCGTAGCCGCCCGGGGAGGGGATCGGCGCCGCGGTGTCGGTGCGGATGATGAAGTCGGGCATCAGGCCGCAACCGGGCGAGAACACCGTCTGCATGCGGTCGACCAGCGAGTAGGCGCGGTCGATCGCGCGGTCCCACAGCGCGTCGCCGGTCGCGCGCTTGAACGCGCGGAAGTGCGTGATCATGTAGTCGGACGTGCGGCTCACGTGCGGGGTGCCCAGGCCCTTGGTGGTGCCGTCCTGCTTCATGTTCCACGACGTCATGGCGGCGATCGTGTCGAGCGCTTCCTGCCTGTAGTTCCACTCGCCGGTGGATCCCCACTGGCGGTCGGCCATCAGCAGCGCCATCGCGATGTCGAGGTCGGCGTCCATGGCGTTCCAGCCTTCGCCGGCCGAACCGCCGCTGGCCGACAGGCGCCACTCCATCAGGTTGCGGCCGGTCTCGCCCGGGATGCCGTAGGCGTGGCGCGCGCGGACGGTCTTCAGCAGGCCGTCGAAGATGTCGCGCGCCTGCGGGTCGTGGCCGGCCATGATCACCGTGATCAGCATGGCGTAGCCCATGCCCTCGGAGACGACGAGGTAGGTGCTCGGGTTGCGGCCGTAGCACAGGACCACCTTGCCGCCGGGCACGCCCGGCATGTCGCCGATGTTGCGGGCCTTCCAGGCGTCGTACGCGTTGCGAACCACCGCATCCATCTGCTCCGGGCTCGCGGAGGTCGGCTGCAGGCCGGCGACGTACGCGTCCAGGCGGGAGCCGAACGGATAGGCGTTGGGACCTTCGACCGCTGGGCGCGTCGGGGTTGCGGCAGGGCCGCCCGGACGAGGGCCGCTGATGACGCCGGAGACCAGGTCGGATTCGGCCGCGGTGGTACCGCCGCCTCCACCTCCACCTCCACCGCCGCAAGCGGCAAGGGCGGCCACAACGGCCGAGGCGGAACCGGAACGAAGGAAGAGGCGTCTGCGCATGTTCAACTCGTCGAGAGCGGCCTGGGCCGGCAGGTCTGCCTTGCGCCCTTGGGCCTGGTTGAAGATGAGCTGGGCTGGCGCTAGCCGGACCGGCGCCGCTGATTCGCGGCCGCCGCGTGCGGCAGGGCTGGATGCCAACCTCAGCGGGAGCCGCGAATGTAGTAGGACGGGTCCCACAAACCGCCGAGTTGGCCGCCTACAAGAGTAACGAAAACGTTTGCCGACTGGCTCTCCCGAGCTCGGCAGTAACAGGCTGTTCAGAAAGGGTCGCGAAGGGGCTGGCTGTATTGCCGGGCAGAGGCAATCCGCTTCGCTGAGCTGACGGTTTGAATGGGTGCGACGAGGGGCGGGCGATGAACGCCGTTACGACAAGCCCAGCCGTGGAAGTTACGTTTGCATGCGGGAACTGTCGTGCTGGACGGGCTTTGAACCTCGCGCCCTCGCGTCAGGCGGCGCCTGGCCCGGGCTCATGCTGTGCCGGTCCGGTGCTCGCCTTGCTCGCACACGGACGCGCGGGGCCTTCAACGCGGCCCGTCCTCCCGCGGTAGAACTCACAGAGAGATCGGCCAAAGGCCGCTCTCTCTGTTCGGACAGCTCCCGCGAGTCAGAAGTTGAAACGGACTCCGCACCCCGCATTCGCGGGGCGCTCGCGTCGGCCAGGCCGCTGCGGCCCCGCTCGTCCCAGAAATCGCCCGGGCCAGGCACCGCCTGCCGCGTGGAAGCAGCGTGCGGGTGCGAGCAAGCAAGCGCAGATTCCCGTGCACCGGGGCGCTCCCACCCTGCCTTCCCCCGAGGGGGAGGAAAAAGACAGGGACGCGGCGCTTCTTGCTCCCTCCCCCTCCGGGGGAGGGTTGGGGTGGGGGCACGCCAGCCGCTCGATCAAGTACTGCTGCTCGAATCGCAACGACCGTTCCGCGGCGCACCGAAAAATCAAGCCCCCAGCCGCTTCAACTGCCGCAACAACGGCAACGCCGGCGCGGCCAGCGGCGACGTCCGCAGCCAGACCCCCAGTTGCTTCCTGCACTGCCGCGCGATGGTGACGGCGGTGGGCCTGCTGACGAAGCCTTCCACGACCGGCATGCTGCAATCCGAGAACCTGTCCTTGTAGGCCTCCTCCCCGCGGCCGAGGTCCAGCAGGCCGTGCCCCTGGTCGGCCGCGACCCGCGCCACTTCGAGCAGCAGCAGCGAACCCGGCGAGTACTTCGCGTACTCCGCGTCGTAGACCGGGAACCACCACTGCCACGCCTGCGGCGTGCGCATGCCGAAATGAGCCGCCACGAGCCTGTCGCCCGCGTGCAGGGTGGACAGACGGCCGCCGAAGTCCTCGTCGTCGATGTCGCGGATGTTCTCCACCAGCGCCAGCGTCCAGCCCATGCCGAAGAAATCGAGCTGCCCGGTCCGCCGGCACTGTTGGCGCTTGAGCCGCACCACGGTCTCGAAGTCCTTGCGTTCGCGGCTGTGCACTTCCAGGCGCAGGGGACCGATCTCCCGTTCGAGCTTGCGCATGCGGCCCGGCATCTTGGCCATGGTGTTGCCGTTTTCGCGCTTGCGCTTCATCCACACCTCGAAGCCTTGCGAGAGGTCCAGGCCGGGGGAGACGGCATGCACGAGGGGGACGGGCGGCTGCTGCCACGCGGGCAGGTGGCTGAACTGCCAGTACGACAGCCGCGCGCGCTTGAGGAGCTCACGCCAGTCCCATCGCGTCCCCGGTGCGGCGATCACGCCGTGGTGGTCGGACATGCGCCCGGCGATCGGTTCTCCCGCGCCCATGCGTTGCTGGTGCGGAAAGAACCCGATCACGGCGCCTTCGTCCTCCAGCACCGCGATGCGCACGTCGCGACGCACCGCCGCGGCGGCGAGCGTGAACTGCCAGGAAAAGCAGGGACTGGCGAGGGTCGGATTCGAGAGCTGCAGCTGCCGCCAGCGCGCGCGCTCGCTGGACCCCAGCTCAACGGGGCCGATCACGAAGCATTTCATGGATCACCTGCCGTGCTGGTGAACCGCGCCTGGATCACCCGGGCGCGGCCACGGCGCGGGCGCTCACGCGCGCGAGGCTTTCCTGTTCGACGAACCAGGCCGCCGCTTCCTGCAGCGCGGCGGGGTAGGGCGTCCAGTCCAGGCGAAGTTCGCGGGTGGCGGCGCGAGCGTCGAGCCGCAGGTGCCGCTCCCACAGCGCCGCCAGGCCGGGCGTGATGGGCTCCGGCCAGTGCTGCACATCGCGGCCGGCGCGCTGGCCGATCTTGCGAAGCACGTGCAGCGCGGGCCCGCCGACCTTGGCCTCGAGCTGCAAGCGGCGCCGCGACAACCGCCTGACCGGCGTGGCCTCGATGGCCAGCGACAGGTCGGTGAAGTACTCGTTCCAGCGCGGGCTGTCCGGGGCGGCCAGGTTGAAGCTGCGCTGCGTGCCGGGCGGCAGCGGCAGTTCCATCGAGCGGATCGCCGCGACGCAGACGTCGTCGACATGGACCAGGTTGGACCAGCCGTCGCCGGCCGGTCCCAGGTCGCCCAGGCGCTTCGCGCGCAGCCAGCGGCCGATGCGTGCCACCCACTGCTCGCTGCCCGGCCCCCACACGCAGCCGGGGCGCAGCACGACGGCGCAGCCGCCACCCGTGGTGAAGCCTGAGATGTGCGTCTCGGCCTCGCGCTTGGCCTGGCCGTACCAGCCCAGCGAGGGACCGGGCGTGGCCTGTTCATCGACACGGCCTTCGAGCGCGCCGTAGATGGACATGGTGCTCAGGTGCACGATGCGCGGGCAGCCGGCCGATGCCGCCGCCGTGGCCAGCGTACGGGCGCCGTCGGCGATGCAGGCGGCATCGCCCGCGACGCAGTTGATCACCGCGTCCATGCCTTTGAGCGCCTGCGCCAGCGCAGCCCCGTCGCGCGTGTCGACCCGGATGCGGTCCTCGCCCGGCTGCGCGCGGGAAGAAGCGCTGATCGCCACGTGGTCCGCCTCGCGCAGCAACGCGACGAGCCGCGAGCCGATGTAGCCGCTGCCGCCGAGCACCAAGGCTTTCATGCGAACAACTCCTCCGCGGCCGCGCGGCGCGGCTGCAGGCGTTGCGCCAGCCGGTCGGCCAGGCGCAGGGACAGCGCCACGATGGTGAGCGTCGGGTTGGCCTGGCTGGAGGTGGGGAACACCGCGCTGCCGGCCACGTACAGGTTGGAGACGGAGTGCACCTTGCAGTCCGCGTCGACGACGCTGTTCTTCGGGTGGCTTCCCATGCGCACGGTGCCGATGTGGTGGCCGCCATACGCGCCGTAGCGCATCAGGTCTTCTTCCAGCCGGTCCACCTCGTACTCGTAGCGGCCGACGCCGGTGCGGCCCAGTTCGGCTGCGATCAGGTCCAGCGTGCGGGCGACGGACTCGATGTCGGCCAGGCAGTAGCGCCAGTCGACCCGCAGCTTGCGCATGCCGAGGGCGTCGGGCTGCTCGGTGAGCTGCACGCGGCTGGAGGCCAGCGGCTGCTGCTCGGCCTGGATCTCCAGGCTGAAGCGGTTGGTCCGGTTGCGCAGGATGACCGAAGGGAACTTGCGCTGCGACAGCGTGCGGCGGCGGACCCAGTGCGTGAGGAAGGCGGCCGTGTCCAGCGGGTCGCGCAGCACGTTCAGGACATGCCTGGCCCACACCTCGCTTCCCATCGGATGCGCATCGCGCAGGCGCTTGCCGTACTCGTAGCTGATCAGGTGCTTCGCCAGCACCAGGCCGGAGAGCACGCCGCTGCGGTGGGCCGGGTCGGTGATCTTGGGGAAGTGCAGGCGCGCCACCGCGTTCATCAATCCATGGCGGCGCTGCTGCACCGGGTCGATCTGCAGGCGGCGCCGGCAGTACACGCCGTCGGGCGCCGTCTCGTAGCCGTGCCGCACGTTGTTGACGTGGCCGTGGACCGTCAACGTGCCGACATTGCCCGCGATGTGGCACTGGTAGTAGCGGCCGACCACGTCGTGCTGGTTGCCCACGCCCTGCGGCGCCACGTCGCTGGAATGCAGCATCAGCCGCGCCGTCTCCAGGCCGCCGCTGGCCAGCACGACCGCGCGTGCCGAGACCTGGAAGCGATTGCCGACCAGCGTGGCGACTTCGAGCGTGCGCACGTTGGCGCCGGACTCGTCGAGGCGGATCGCGGTGCAATGCGCGCCGGTGAGCACGCGCACGTCGGGCGCCACTTCCAGCCGCTTGCGATAGCGCTTGCCGAAATCCGTGGGGCAGGAGAAGCGCTCCAGCCCGTGCGTGCGGACGATCGCACTCTCGAAGCCGGCGAACATCGGCGGCGCCGAAGGCAGGGCAGTGCGCGCGTCGTACTCGAAGCGGCCCGCCTCGACCCAGGTGTTGGCCTGCGCGTACCAGGGCAGCAGGCCTTCGTAGGAGATCGGCCAGCCGCTGTGCGGCACCCAGGCCCGCTCCTCGAAATCGATCGGGTCGTAGGGCATGCAGCGCCCGCCCCAGAGGCTGGTGGACCCGCCCAGGCCGCGCAGGCGGTACCGGTGCAAGGGGCTGTGCATGCGCTCGTCGGCCACCTCGCCCTGGTAGTGGGCCTGGGCCTTCGTGTCCTTCGTACGCTCGCCGGCTTCCAGCAGCAGGACCGACAGGCCGCGCCCCGAGAGCGACAGGGCCAGTGGAATGCCCGCGGCGCCGGCGCCCACGACGCAGACGTCCGCCTGCAGCGTCGTGCCGCGCGGAACCTCGTGCGCGCTTTCGATCACGGCTGCGCCTCCAGCACCGGGGCGGTGACCGGCTGCGCGCTCACGCCGAACTGCCGCTGGTGGATCCGCGCGATGCTGGCGGCGAAACGCTCCAGCGAGAACTGCGCCTCGTACAGCGCCTTGCCGTTGCGCTCCAGGTGCTCGCGCAGCTCGTGGTCGGTGAGCACCATGGACAGGCCGCGGGCGATGCTGGCCGGATCGCCCGGTTCGACGAAGCAGGCGTCGCGGCGGTGCGCGAGCACATGCGGGATCTCGCCGACGGGCGTGCAGACCACGGCCACGCCGTGCGCCAGCGCTTCCAGGATGGCCAGCGGCAGGCCTTCGTCGTAGGAGGGCAGGACCAGCGCGTCCGACTCGGCCAGCAGGCGCGCAAGCTCGTCCTGGTCCGCCCAGCCGTGGAAGTGCACCTTGTGCGCGACCCGCAGGCGTTCGGCCTGCGCCGCGTAGCCCGCGATGTCGCCGCCGCCCACCAGCGTGAGGTGCAGCGGCACGTTCGACAGCACCGGCTGCGCCAGCGCCTGCAGCAGGTCGGACACGCCCTTGCGTTCCAGCAGGTTGCCGACGAACAGCACGCGCGACACGTCCTGCAGCGTGTAGGGACGCCGCGGCACGGCGGGCTCGGGCACGCCGTTGATGACGATCTCCACCTTGTCGGCCGGCACGCGCAGGTCGCGCGTCACGAACTGGGCCGATTCCTTGCCGAGCACCACGCAGTACTGCGGGAGCGAGAACACCCAGCGCACCAGCGCCTTGAGCGGCGCGGGGAAGCGCTGGTAGCTGTGGTGCAGCTGCGCGGCATGCAGGTGCAGCACCGTCGGGATGCCCAGCGCCTTGCAGGCCGCGAGCACGATGGATTCGCGCACGATGTCCATCCGCTCGGCCATGTTCACGTGCACGCCGGCCAGGCGGCCGCCGAAGCGATCCTTCACCAGCCGCCCCACCGCCCGCGCCACCTGCAGCAGCGACGCGGCCGCGTTGCCGCTGCCGCGCGTGTCCAGCGGACGCAGCACGGGGCCGGTGGGCTCCGCCGGCTGGGACTGGATCAGGTAATCGGCCACCTTGTACATGCCGCCGCCGAGCGGCGCCCAAGGGACGGCGATGTAGATGAATCGGCTGTCGCCGGCGGCGCCGGCCATCGGGGGCACGGCCAGGCCGAAGGTGGAGGAGCTGTCCATCGGTCGGGTCATGAATACATTGCGCGGCCCTGGCGGGCCGCGGCCTGGGGTTCCTGGAGGACGAGGCTGGGAATGAGCGCGCGCGGCGACTTGCGCGCGGCGAGGAATCCGCGCACCACGCCGGCGCCGTGCACGCACCAGGAGACGACGGAGTACACGCCGCGCGCGACCGAGCGCTTGCGCCACGACATCGCGGCGAAGGGCGCCGCGAACAGGGCCGCGAAAGCACCGGCGCGGCCGGCAGCCGTCAGCGGCCACAGCGGCACCGTCAGCATCACCGCCCACCACACCAGCACCGCGAGGTACAGGCGCAGCTCCCGCAGCCCGCGCAGCACCAGCTTCATGCGCGGCTCGCCGAGCGCGCCGCGCACCAGCTCGCCGACGCCGCAGGCGTAACGGCTCTTCCAGCGCCGCAGCAGCAGCCGGTAGGGAGGCGCGTCGTGGCCGTAGTGCGTGACCGCATCGAACGGCAGGCGCCACAGCTTCCAGCCGAGCGAGCGCAGGCGCACGGCGAGGTCGAACTCCTCGTAGCTGTGCAGGTTCGGGTCGGAGAAGTAGCCGGCTTCCTCGATCGCGCGCCGGCGGTACAGGCCCCCGCCGTCGAGGCGGTCGACCTGTCCCGGGTTGCGATGGGGCTCGGCCCGCAGGCTGCGTTCGCCTCGTTCGCGGTACTCCAGGCTTTCGGTGTTCAGTTCCACCACGCGGCCGGCGACGCCCGCGATCTCCGGATGCTGGGCGAGGAACGCCAGCGCATGCTCCAGGAAGCCGGGCACCAGCTTCATGTCGCCGTCCATGATGTAGACGTACTCGCCGATCGAGTGCTGGTAGCCGAGCTGGGGCCCCGCGCCGCAGCTGCGGTCGCTGGCGCGAGCGAGCTGCACGATGCGCACCGGGTACTTGCTGGCGACCTGGACGGTGCCGTCGCTGGAGACGGAGTCGGCCAGGATCACTTCGCCGCCGACGTCGGCCAGCGCCGCCAGGCAGCTCTCGATCGCCTCGGCGATGTTCGCCTCTTCGTTGAGCGCCTTGATGATGATCGAGACGCGGCAGGGAGCGGTGTTCATTGCACGGGGCCCTCCGGGGAGAACGCCTCCGCGCTGCGCAGCCGCCACCGCTGGAACGTCTCGGCCGCATGCGAGGGCATGAACAGCGCCATCAGCAGCGTGAGCTGCCAGCGGCGCGTGAACGCCACGTAGCGCGCATCCCACAGGAAGCGCAGCGCCGCCAGCCGGTTGCCGCCGCCGAGCGTCTCGCGCGCCATCGTCACCTCCTGCTGGCCGACGAACCACAGCGCCGAGCGGCGGCGCTCGGGCGGGATCTCGCCCGAGCGCGCGGCGTCGCGCATGCGCTTGAGGTATTCCGGCGGCGTGGCCGGCGGCGTGCGGCGCGACAGGCTGTCGGGCAGCACGCGGATGGCCGCGAACGGGGCGTTGACCACGGCCACCAGCGTGCGGTCGGCGGCGCGGAACCACAGGTCGAGGTCCTCGCCGTGCGATTCGCCCTCGATGAAGCAGGTGCCCATCTCGCGCAGCAGCGAGGTGCGGATGGCCACGCTGCTGCTGTTGAAGGGCGCGGTGCGCATCCAGCGCTGGCGCAGGTCCTCCACCACTTCCACCTCGACGAAACCGTCGGTGACCGGCCAGGGATCGGGATCGCCCAGCGTGTTGGTCATGGTGCGCGTCTGCGTGCCCAGCATCCCCGCTTCCGGGCAGGCTTCGTGCGCCTGCTTCAGCGCCGCGAGCATGTCCGGGTGGTACCAGTCGTCCGCGTCGAGGAAGGCGATCCAGTCGCCGGTGGCCGCGGCGATGCCGCGGTTGCGCGCCGCCGACACGCCCGAATTGGGCTGGCGGATCAGGCGGACGCGGGGATCGGTGATGGTCTGCACCACCTCGGCCGAGTAATCGCTGGAGCCATCGTCCACGACGATGACCTCGTGCGGCGGCAGGCTCTGGGCCAGCACCGAGCGCACGGCGCCGTGCACGTAGCGGGCCTTGTTGTAAAGCGGGATGACGACGGAGAACTTCATGCGGCGGTCCTGAGGGTCGGCTCGATCGGGCTGGGCGCGGCCCGCGGCGCCCGGACGCGGGCGGCCGCTCCGGAGGCGACTGCGACGATGAGCAGGAAGTGGTTCACGACGGAGGTGCCGTAGTCGACCATCAGCAGGGGCACCTCGGTCATCGAGACCATGGCGACGGAGACCCAGAGCGCGAGGCTCAGGCCGCCGGTGGCCCGGGCGTAGCGCAGCGCCATCACGCCGAGCACGAGGGCGTAGACCACCAGCCCGATCAGGCCCACGACGCCCGAGCGCGACAGCGTGTCGATGAACTGGTTGTGCGCGTGCGTCGCGTTCGGCATCGCGATGGCCTGGCGGTAGTCCGGGTCCCAGATCGTCAGGCCATAACCGAACACCGGGTTGTGGGACCATTCCTGCATGGCCACCACCCAGATGCGGTCGCGGCCGGTCAGCGAAGCGAGCTGCGCGCCGGTGCTGGTGTTGAAGAAGTCCGCGATCACCGTCGGCAGGTCGAACACCAGGACGGCGAACATCACGGCCACCACGGCCCCGATCACCGCCAGCAGCATCCCGACACCGAAGGAGCTGCTTCGCGGGTCGCCGACGTTCTGCATCGCGTCGATGCCGCGCCGCACCAGCAGCAGGAAGAACGCGTTGAGCAGGAAACCCAGCCAGGCTGTCTTGGACTGCGCCACGAACAGCACGCCCAGGCCCAGGAGCCACGCGAAGAAGGTGAGCCACTTGCGGCGGAACGGGCGCACCCAGAGGATCACCAGGGCCGTCTGCGCCAGCATGCCCATCATGACCGGGTGCGCGGTGAGGCCGCCGAAGCGCGGCAGGCCGGCGATCAGGCCCTGCGTGTAGCTCGAGTCCAGCACCATCGCCGGATTGACCGCGATCAGCATCACGCTGGCCAGCATGAAGATGAACACGCCGTTGCGCATGGCCGCGACGATGCGGTCGCGGTCGGACGGCCCCGAGAGCGTGCAGGCCAGTCCGAGCAGCAGCGGGTAGAGGTACTCGTGCGAGATCCGCGGGTTGGTGGCCAGCACCGCGGTGATCGCCACCGTGGTCGTCCAGAACAGCAGGAAGGACCAGGTGAGGATCGGCGAAGGCACCGGCTTGCGCTGCGCGAAGTGGCTGACGATCCGCTCGAGCGTCACGGCGATCAGCAGCAGCGACACGCCGCGCTGCGCCCATGCCATCACCGGGTGCCGCACGGCCGCTCCCAGGGCCTGCGTCTCGGCTTCGAGCGCGGCGAAATGCTGGGTGAGGTCCCGGCCGGACAGCAGCACTTCCAGCCCGGACAGCACCAGCATGGCCGGGAAGAGCAGGAACAGCAGTCCGTCGCGCCGAAGCTGGTAACGCTCGGCCGAGCGTTCGCGCGCCTTGCGCGCCCGGACGGTGGTGGCCTCGTGGACTCGATTCATGGTCATGCCTTCGCGTCCGCGCTCACGGGCGAGCCTCCGGGGCCGCCCAGCCCGGGCTGAACCTCGGGATCAGGCGGGACAGCACGCTGCGGGCTTCGGGTCCCAGCACCTGGGGCCGGGCAATGGTCAGCACCAGCAGCACGCCCACGCCGGTGCAGGTTTCGACGATCAGGGTGGCCAGCGGGTGCAAGAGCGTCAGCAGCTGGCGGCCGACCAGCACGGCCAGCGCGCAGACCGCACCGAGCGCCAGGCCACGCAGCGCGAAAGGCACCAGCATGCGCCAGGAGAGGTCCAGCGCGCGGACACAGGCGCCGACGATGATGATGGAGCGGACCACGATGGCCGCCGCGGCGGCGATCACCACGGCGCGGATCCCCAGCGGCGCCAGCAGCCACCACACGGGGAGCGCGATCGCCAGCACCGGCAGCTGCAGCATCGCCTCGAGGTGCTTGCGGCGCGTGTTCCACAGCACCGGCGTGGACAGGCCCAGGCAGCTCCAGGCGGGCAGGCACAGGAACATCACCGCCATCACCCAGCCGGCTTCGCTCCAGGCCGATCCGTAGAGCACCATCACCAGGTCGCCCGCCAGCATGGACAGCAGCACGCCCGCCGGGATCAGGAAGACCAGCACGCAGGCCAGCATCGTGAGCCAGGCTTCGCCCAGCTGGCGCAGGTCGTCCTGCAGCTTGGCGCCGGCCGCCAGGAAGGTGGGCTGCAGAGAGCTGACGAGCAGCACGTAGGGGATCGAGGCGAAGTTGTAGGCCACGTTGTAGAGGCCGACCGAATGCGTGCTGAGCAGGCGGCCGATGACGATGCGGTCGACGTTGGTGAGCAGCCAGTTGACCATGTTCGTGAAGAACACGGTGCGGCCCGTGTCGAACGTCTCGGCGCTCAGGTGATGGCGCAGCAGCGGCTTGATCGGGTGCGGCCGCACGGCGAACATCGCCGCCGTCGCCACGCCGGCCTGCACCACGCTGGCGGCGGCCAGCGCCTGCGCTTCGAAGCCATACAGCGCCATGGGCACGCCGACGATCAGGTAACCGGCGGCGTAACTGCCCAGCTGGATGAGGCCCAGCGCGCGGAAGTTCATGTCGCGCGTCAGCAGGCAGCTGGCCGTCGCGCCCAGGCACTGCAGGAGGCAGGTGACGGACATCCACTGCACCATCGGCTCGACGCGCGGGTCGCCGAAGTAGCCGGCGAGCCAGCCCGCCATGGCGAACATCGCGGCCGAACAGAACAGGCCGGCCATCAATTGCCACGTGAAGGCGAAGCGCACGTCGCCGTCGTCGACTTCCTTCTTGAGCACCAGGTTGTAGCTGAAGGCATTGCCCGAGAGGAAGCCGGCGAACGTCAGCGCCACCATGCCGATGCCGTAGACGCCGTAGTTGCCCGGCCCGAGAAGGCGCGCCAGGACGACCTGGGCCACCAGCTGCAGCGCGAACCGGCCGACCGTGGTCATCGCGCTCCACTTGAAGGCGCGCTCCGCCAGGGTCCTGAGTTTGGCGGCCCTCATCGCTGGTCGGTGCTCCAGCGTCGCAGGACGATGGCGGCCATCAGCGCCAGTGCGGCCAGGAGCATGCCGGTCGTGCGTTCACGTCCCGCGTGCTTGCCGGTCGCGTTTTCGTCCTCGGTTTGCGTGCTGGTGGCGCGGGGCGCCTGGTCGGTCTGGCGCTGCGCTGCGGCCGCCGCGGGCACGACCAGCGTCGCCTGCATGATGCCGCCGGCAGGCAGGCTCTCGGCAGCCGTTGCGGCCGGCAGGTGGTCGGCCAGGGCGGGTTGCAGTACGAGGGTGAGGGTGACAGCTATCGCGGGGAGAATCTTGTGCATCTGGGGGCCTTGCGGTCCATGTATGCAGACGATTCTCAAACAGCCCCCACTTCCCCGGGGTCAGACGAACCGCAGGGGTCATGGCTCTTTCAGGCTATTGCCCAGATCGGCCCCTACGGCTGAGTTCGCCACGCCGGCGCGGGAGCGCGCGAGGCTCAGCGCTGCATGCTCAAGCTCTTCTTCGCCGGCAGCCGCAGCAGTCCGGTGGACAGGGCCGTGCCGAGGATGATGACGGCCGCGCAGAACAGCATCCACGCGGTCACCTGCTCATCGAGGAACAGCACGCCGTAGAGCACCGCGAACACCGGCACCACGAACGTGACCGCGAGGGCACGTGCCGGGCCCGCCTGTTCGATGAGCCGAAAGTAGAGGACGTATGCGATGCCGGTGCACATCACGCCGACGGCGATGAGCGCGAGCCAGGCGGTGCTGCCGGGCATGGCCGCCGGCCAGGCCCAGGCGGCGGGCAGCGCGAGCACGAGCGTGGCGCCCAGCTGGCTTCCGGTCGCGGTCACCAGCGGCGGCAGCCCAGCCAGGTACTTCTTCGTGGCGCTCGCTGCGATGGCGTAGCAGAGCGTCGCGCCCAGGCAGGCGAGCACCGCCCAGCCGGGCGCCGGGCCGTTCGTGCCGGCCTTGAAGCTCGCGCCGTCCCAGGCCAGCAGCGCCACGCCCGCGAAACCGATCACCAGTCCCAGCGTGCGCGCGGCGCCGGGCCGGTCGTTCAGCCAGAGCCACACCACGAGCGCACCGAACAGCGGCACCGTCGCGTTCAGGATGGACGAAAGGCCGGTGGTGATGGTGGACACCGCGAATGCGAACAGCGCGAACGGGATGCCCGAGTTGAACACGCCGATGAGGAAGATCTTGCGCCGGTGCTCGCGCAGCTGAGGTCCCAGCCCGCGCCAGAGCACCAGCGGCAGCAGAACGCCGACGCGATGGCCACGCGCAACGCGGCCGTGGGCACCGCGCCCAAGTCCACCACGGCCAGCCGCATGAAGAGGAAGGAGCTGCCCCAGATGGCGGCGAGCAGCACGAAGTCGAGGATGGAGGCGAAGGACATGGCGGGCGAGTGTGGCCGCGAACGCGGCGGCGGGCGCGGCCCGCATTGATGAAAGTTGCCGGCCCGATTGATGAGTGACCTTCAGCGCAGCGCGCCTTCCAGCCGCAACAGCGCGGTCTTGCGGTCGAGGCCGCCCGCATAGCCGGTGAGCGAACCGTCGGTGCCGACGACACGATGGCAGGGCACCACGATGCTCACGGGATTGCGGCCGACCGCGGCGCCGACGGCGCGTGCGGCCGCGGGCTTTCCGATGCGCTGGCACAGGGCGCCGTAGGTGGTGCGATGCCCGGCGGGGATGCCCAGCAGGGCCTTCCACACCGATTGCTGGAAAGGCGTGCCGCCCTGCAGGTCCAGCGGCAGGTCGAACGTCGTGCGGCGGCCGGCGAAGTACTCGTCCAGCTGGCGCCGCGCGAGCGTGATCACCGGATGCTGGTCCGCGACCGGCCACGCCGACGCATCGGGGTGATGGCGCTGGCCTTCGAACCACAGGCCGGCCAGGCCGCGATCGGTTGCGGCGAGCAGCATGCCGCCGAGGGGGCTGGCGTGGCGCGCGGCCACGAGATCAGGCGGGAACTTCATTGGCTGTCCTTTCAACGGGAGGGAGGGCTTCGTTCGTCGCGCCCAGGCCGGCCCACGCGCGGATCACCGCATAACTGCGCCAAGGCTTCCACGCCTGCGAGGCGGCTTCGGCTTCGCGCGCCGGCTGGCGCGCCTTCTGCACGCCGAGCGCCTTCTGCAGCGCGACGTCGCCGGCCGGGAAGGCGTCGGGCCAGCGCAGCGCTCGCATCGCGATGTACTGCGCCGTCCAGTCGCCGATCCCGGGCAGTTGCTTGAGTGCATCGACCGTGGCCTGCACGTTGGCGCCGGCGTGCAGCTGCAATCCACCCGCCTGCACCGCGCGCGCCAGCGCCACGATCGCGGCCTGCCGCTGCCGCACGATGCCCAGTGAACCGAGCGCATCGCCCTCGGCCTGCGCCAAGGCTTCTGGCGCGGGGAAAAGCCGGTGCAGGGCAGGGTGGCGCGTCTGGATGGGCGCACCGAAACGCTCCACGAGCCGCTGGGCGAGCGTGCGGGCAGCCGCCACCGTGATCTGCTGACCGAGCACGGCGCGCACGGCCAGTTCCCAGCCGCCGAAAGCGCCCGGCACGCGCAGCCCCTCGCAACCGGGGAAGGCTTCGTGCAGCACGCCGTTCACCGCGAGCGGATCGCAATCGAGGTCGAACGCTGCGCGCACCCGGCGGATCACCACGGGCAGCGCTTCATGCAGCGAGTCGCTCACGCGCAGCACGAGCTGGTGCCTTTCGGTATCGAAGGCGGCTTCGACCCAGCCGGCGTGGCGTTGGCCGCCTGCGTGCAGTTCCAGCGTGCGGGCGAACGTGCCGGCGTCCACGCATTCGAGCCCCGCGATCGCGCGCTGCCGGAAGAACGCCAGCATCGCCGCCGTGTCGTATGGCGGCCGGTAACCGAGCCGCACCTGCATCGCTTCGCCGTCGCGTGCCGTGCCTTCGCGCCGCAACCGGGTGGGCGAGAGGCCGTAGTGCTGCACAAAGGCGGCGTTGAACCGTCGCAGGCTGCCGAAGCCGCTGGCCAGCGCCACCTGCGTGATTGGCAGCGCGGTGTCGGCCAGCAGTTGCTTGGCCGTGAGCAGCCGCCGCGTCTGCAAGTATTGGAGCGGCGACACGCCGAACTGCGCCTCGAAGATGCGGCGCAGGTGGCGCTCGCTCACGCCGAGCCGGGCGGCGAGCGACTCGACCGAAGGTGCGTCCTGGGTCCACGCCTCGGGCTCGTCGAGCAGCCGGGCGGCCTGGCGGGCCAGGATGCTCGCGGCGTCCTGCATCGACCAGGACTGCGCATCGGGCGCCAGCTCCGGCCGGCAGCGCAGGCAGGGGCGGAAACCCGCGCGCTCGGCCTGGGCGGCGTGCGGGAAGAACCGGCAGTTCTCGCGCTTGGGCGTGCGCACGCGGCAGACCGGCCGGCAGTAGATGCCGGTCGAGGTCACGCCGGTGAAGAAGCAGCCGTCGAAGCGCGCATCGCGCGCCTTCAGCGCGAGGTAGCAGGCGTCGGGCTGCAGGGTGTCGGCATCCAGGGGCATGGGCTCATCATAGGAGCGGGCCCGCAGAGGACTGGCCGTTTCCGGACATGTCCCTCGCGGCCCCTTCCCTACAATCCGCCGTTTCCCGAACACCTCCAGCTCTTCCCAATGCAAGTCAACGCATCCATCTTCAAGGCCTACGACATCCGCGGCATCGTGCCCACCACGCTCACGGAAGAGGTGGCCGAGGCGCTCGGCCGTGCGTTCGGCACGACGGCCAGGGCCGAAGGCGAGAACACGGTCGCGGTCGGCCGCGACGGGCGCCTTTCGGGGCCGCTGCTCTCGGCCGCGCTGGTGCGCGGGCTGGTGTCCAGCGGCGTCGACGTGATCGACGTGGGCGTGGTCACCACGCCGATGCTCTACTTCGCCGCCAGCACGCTCTGCAGCAGCGGCATCCAGGTCACCGGCAGCCACAACCCCAAGGACTACAACGGCTTCAAGATGGTGCTGGCGGGCCGCGCGATCCACGGCGAGGAGATCCAGTCGCTGCGCCGCATGATGGAGAACGAGCACTGGAACACCGGCGGCGGCCCGGGCAAGGTGCGCAACGTCAACCTCTTCGCTCCCTACCGCGACCGCATCGCCGGCGACATCAAGCTGGCGCGCCCGATGAAGATCGTGGTCGATTCCGGCAACGGCGTGGCCGGCGCGTCGGCCCCGGCGATCTACCGCGCGCTCGGCTGCGAAGTGATCGAGCTGTACAGCGAGGTCGACGGCAACTTCCCCAACCACCATCCGGACCCGAGCAAGCCGGAGAACCTGCGCGACCTGATCAAGGCGCTGAAGGAGACCGGCGCCGACCTTGGCATGGCCTTCGACGGCGACGGCGACCGCCTGGGCATCGTCACGCGAGGCGGCAACAACATCTACCCGGACCGCCAGATGATGCTGTTCGCGCGCGACGTGCTGCAGCGCGTCCCCGGCGGCACCATCCTGTTCGACGTGAAATGCTCGCAGCGGCTCGCGCCCGCGATCCGCGAGGCCGGCGGCAAGCCGCTGATGTACAAGACCGGCCACTCGCTCATCAAGGCGAAGATGAAGGAAGTGGGCTCGCCGCTGGGCGGCGAGATGAGCGGCCACATCTTCTTCAAGGAGCGCTGGTACGGCTTCGACGACGGCACCTACGCCGGCGCGCGGCTGCTGGAGATCCTCTCGCGCGAGAAGGACGCGAGCGCCGTGCTGGACGCGCTGCCCACCAGCTTCTCGACGCCCGAGCTGAACGTGAAGTGCGCCGAGGGCGAGCCGCACCGCATCGTCGCCGACCTGATGGCCAAGGCGAAGTTCGCGCCGCCCGCCGAGGTGTCCACCATCGACGGCGTGCGGGTCGACTGGCCCGACGGCTTCGGGCTCATTCGCGCGTCCAACACCACGCCGGTGCTGGTGCTGCGTTTCGAAGGCCAGTCGCAGGAGGCGCTGCACCGCATCGAGGGCGAGATGCTGGCGCTGCTGCGCAGCGTGAAGCCGGACGCGCTGATCGCCGAGGCCGCGCACTGAATCCGGTCGGCACCGCCGGACCTTGAACATCCTCATCGTCAAGCTCTCGTCCCTCGGGGACGTGGTCCACGCCATGCCCGCCGTGCAGGACATCCACGTGTCGATGCCGCACGCGAGGATCGACTGGGTGGTGGAGCGCGCCTTCGCGCCGCTGGTGCAGCGCTGCGAAGGCGTGCGGCGCGCCGTCCCGCTGGAGCTGCGGCGCTGGAGCAGGTCGCCGCTGTCGCCCGCCACCCGCCACGGCTGGCGCGCGTTCCGCCATTCGCTGCGCGAGGTGGCCTACGACGCGGTGCTGGACCTGCAAGGCCTCACCAAGTCGGCGCTGGTGGCACGCGCCGCGCGGCTGTCGGCTGCCGGCAAGCGTTACGCGCTGGCCAACCAGACCGAGGGCTCGAGCTACGAGGCGCCGACGCGCTGGCTGGCCGACGTGGCCGTGCCGGTGCCTTCGCGCAGCCATGCGGTCCAGCGCTCGCGCGAGCTGTGCGCGATGTCGCTCGGCTATGCGATGCCCACCACGTTGCGTTGGGGGCTGCTTGCGCGACCGGTGCGCGCGGCCGAGCGGCCCTGCATCGCGTTCGTCCACGGCACCTCGCGCGAAGACAAGTGCTGGCCGCAGGAGCACTGGCTTCGCCTCGGCCGGCAGCTGGTGGAAGAGGGCTTCGCGATCGGCCTGCCGCACGGAAGCGACCTGGAGCAGCAGCGCAGTGCGGCGATCGCCGCCGGCATCGGGGCGCATGCGGTCGTGTGGCCTCGAATGGACCTGGCCGCGCTCACCGATCGCCTGGCCGGCTGCGCCGGCGTGATCGGCGTGGACAGCGGGCTGTCGCACATCGCCGTGGCCCTCGAGCTGCCGCACGTGCAGGTCTACAACTTCGACACGGCCTGGCGCACCGGCCCGATCGGGCCGGGTCCGCATCGCAGCGTGTATGGCTCGCCGTGCCCCTCGCCCGAGGCCGTGTGGGAAGCCTGGCGGGCAGTGCGCCCCCGATGATCCGCAAGCTCTACTCGCTCCTGATGCACGGCGCGCAGCCGCTGCTTCGGCGCAAGCTGCGCCGGCGCGGTGCGGCCGAGCCCGGCTACCTGGAAGCGATCGACGAGCGATTCGGCTACTACGGAACCTCCGCAGCGCCGGGCGCCCTGTGGATCCACGCGGTGTCGCTCGGCGAGACGCGCGCCGCGGCGCTGCTGGTGCAGGCGCTGCGCGAGCGCGACCCGCAGCTGCGACTGCTGCTCACGCACGGCACCGCCACGGGGCGGGCGGAAGGCGCCAAGCTGCTGCGAGAAGGCGACGTGCAGGCATGGCTGCCCTGGGACACGCCTGAGGCGGTGCGGCGCTTCCTCGCGCACTTCCAGCCCTGCGCCGGCGTGCTGATGGAAACCGAGGTCTGGCCCAATCTCGCGGAAGCCTGCAAGCGCGCGGGGGTGCCGCTTGCGCTGGCGAACGCGCGCCTGTCCGAGAAGTCGCTGCGAAAGGCGCTGCGGCTCAGGCGCCTCTCGCAGCCCGCCTACGCGTCCTTGCGAGCCGTCTGGGCGCAGACCGACGCCGACGCGCAGCGGCTGGCCCGGCTGGGCGCCCGTGTCGGCGGTGTGTTCGGCAACCTCAAGTTCGATGCGCAGCCCGACGCGGCTCTGCTCGAACGGGGTCGCGGCTGGCGTTCGCGCATCGCCCAACCCGTGCTGATGTTCGCCAGCTCGCGCGAGGGCGAGGAGGCGGAGCTGTTCCGCGTGCTGGCCGCGCAGCGCAAACTCGCGCACGCGGGGTTCGCGCGCCGCGACAGCGACCGCGCCGTCTCGGGCATCCGCTGGCTCGTCGTGCCACGGCACCCGCAGCGCTTCGACGAGGTGGCAGCGCTCGCGCAGCAGGCGGGCCTGTCGGTGTCGCGACGCAGCGAGTGGGATGTGGAGCAAGGACCGCACGACACCGACGTGTGGATCGGCGACTCGCTCGGCGAGATGGCGCTGTACTACGGCTTGGCGGACGTGGCATTGCTCGGCGGCAGCTTCCTGCCGCTAGGCGGCCAGAACCTGATCGAGGCGGCGGCGTGCGGGTGCCCGGTGGTGATGGGGCCGCATACGTTCAACTTCGCGGAGGCGGCGGAAGATGCGCTCGCCGCCGGGGCTGCGGTGCGGGTCGAGACGCTCGAGGAGGGCGTGCGGCGGGCGGCGGGCATCGCGGCGGACGCGGCGCAGCGCGAGCGGCACGTCGGGGCTGCGCAGACATTTGCGCAGGCGCACCGCGGGGCGGCCGAACGCACGGCCACTGCACTCCTCTCCCTGATCGCTTGAAGCGCTAAGTCGGCCGACGAAGCGTGACTTGGAGCCTTGGTCCACTGTGACCACGTCTGCAGCATGCGCTCCTTCATCGACTTAGGAGGAGCGACATGAAGTTTCACGCGAGCGTGCGAATGCGACTGGCCGCAGCGGCAATGGCGGTGTCGGCGGCCGTCGGCTGCGGCGGTGGGGGAGGGGGCGGAGCAGGGCCCGGCGCCCCGGTACCTCCAGGACCTCCGGACCCGCCGCCAATCCCCGCCGTGCTCACCTGGGGCGACTTCCCGTCTGCTTCGGTCGTGATCGGGCAGCCGGATTTCGACCGAGGCGATGCGCCTGCAACGCCTGTCCCGATCGACCGGTTGCGGTTCCCGATCGGGAATACCGGCGTGACGTCCGATGGGAGACTTTTCGTTGCGAGCTCGCAGGGGATCAGCGCCTTCGACGACTATGACGCCGTGAAAGGGCCGAGTGCCCGATTCAGCATGCCGGCAAATTTCCGCAGCGTTGGCGTCCATGGCGGGAAGCTGGTGTCGATCACGGACAGCCGGGTCGAGGTCTACAACCAGCCTCCGATCGATGATCGGCCGACGTGACCGTCGGCGGCGCGCCCGATTGCAAAGCGAACCTCCTGAAAGAGCCCGAAGACGCGATCATCACGCCGCGCGGACAGCTCGTCGTCGCCGACACGGAAAACAACCGGGTGCTGATCTGGGATCAGGTTCCGGAGCCGGGGAGCACGACCGACGCGACCTTCGTCGTGGGTCAGGCGAGCAAGGGGGCCTGCACGCGGAACGCGGGCAGGACAGCTCCGGATGAATTCACCCTGAGCGGGCCGACGTCCGTGTGGTCGGACGGTGTCCAACTGGTCGTCGTCGACCGAGGAAATCAGCGCGTCCTGATCTTCGATTTCCCGACGGCAGACTTTCCGGCCGCCAAGCGCGTGATCGGACAGTCCAATTTCAACGATTCCCTGCCCGATGCCGGCCTCGGAATCGCCACGAACGTCGGGCTGTCTTCGCCCCGGTCGATCGATGTTCGCGACAGTGGGCAAATGGCCGTAGCGGACACGGAAAACAACCGCGTGTTGATCTGGGACACGTTCCCGGCAACAGATGGCCAAGCCGCCGATCAGGTGATCGGCCAAGACGACTTCACCGGGTCGGGATTGAACGCCGGGGGCTCTCCGGCTGCCAACACCCTTTCGTCGCCCACGGGAGTGCGCTTCGACGGTCGCAATCTGATCGTGGTCGACAGCGACAACAGCCGCGTCCTGGTCTTCCGCTCAACCAACTAGTGCCACTGACGCGTCCCGCAAGGCGGCCGGTCTCCCGGCCGCTTTTCACTTGTGGAGTCCATTCGTATGGATGAGCATGAGCCGTGTCCGCACGTAAACCGTGCCATCCAACTCAGCAGTGTTTGTAAGAGCTGAACCGTTCACTTACAGCTGAGCCGGCGTCTCCTACAGACGCGTCGGACTTGTCCTACTAGCATCCGCGCCAACGCTGAGCTTGGCGCGCCGTTTCAGGGCCCGCTTCCTAAAGGCGCAACCAGCCCGGCGTCCCCGCTCCCGACTCGATCGCGGTCCCGCCGGCAAGAAGCCTGCGCCCGCGCCGGGCGGAGCTCTGCCCGAAGACACCCGAAGAGACGCCGATGGTCCTGCAGTTGAAGAAGACCCCCCGAACCCGTTCGCAATGCAACGCCGCCGCGCGCCGCTTCAATGCGAAAGCCTGCGTGCTGGCGGCCGCCCTCACGCTCGGCACCGGCCTGAGCTGGGCCCAGGTGCCGAACATCCCGGTGGCTCCCAGCCCCAACGCCTGGCTGCAGGCCGGCAACCCGAACGACGCGTACTGGGTCGAGGACAACCGGTGGGGCCAGGGCAGCATCACGGAAGGCCCGAACAGCTACCAGTTCCAGCAGCAGGTCGGCGTGAGCCCGAACGTCGGACCGGCCGGGGAGGTCGCATTCCGCATGAAGTGGCGCTGGCCCAACCCGGCCGGCTCCGCCGAGGTGAAGGGCTTTCCCTCCATGATCAATGGCGGACGGCCGGGCTACTACAGCTCCGGAACGACCGTCGACGGCGACCCCGTGCGCCTCCCGAACGGCTCGACCCTGCAGCAGGCGCCCACGGGCCGCACGCCGGGGACCGTCTTCCCCATGCAGCTGCCGGTGAAGTCGCTGAAGGCCAAGTTCAACATGTCCCACCTGTCGGCGCCGACGGGCCAGGGCCAGCTGACGTTCGACATCTGGCTGCAGTCCGGCCCGAAGCAGGACTCGGGCTTCCTGAACTCGTCGATCACGCACGAGATCATGATCCCGCTGGCCAACTGGGGGAACTACGGCTCGCACAACGCGCCGGGCGGCCGCAACCCGATGTGGTACGACCATGACGCGGTGATCGGCGGCAAGCGCTACCACGTGTACGCCACCAAGGGCGCCGACGGCGCGCTGCTCTTCAACTTCGGCACGCTCAACGGCGCCTACGGCCGCACCGGCTGGAAGATGATCGCCTTCGTGCCGGAGGTGATGCCGGTGGCGCCCGGCGAGATCGACCTCGCCGCGATCATCAACTACGTGACGACGCGCCGCGATGCGAAGGGCACGCCCTGGGCCGTCGGCAACGAATACGTGGCCAGCGTCGAACTGGGCGTGGAGCCCGTCGTCGGCAGCGGCGACATCGTGGTCCACGACTACAAGGTGTGGACCGGCACGAGCACCGCACCGGCGCCTGCGCCTGCACCCAGCCCGGCTCCGGCCCCGGCCCCGGCCCCGGCCCCGGCCCCGGCCCCGGCCCCGGCGCCGTCGTACCCGGCTCCTGCACCCTCACCAGGCCCGGCCCCCGCGCCGGCGCCCGTCACTTCGCCCGCTCCCGCCCCCGCACCTTCCACGAGCTGCCCGGCCTGGAACGCCACGACCCGCTACATGCCGGGCGTGAAGGTCATGCGCCTTGGCCAGGCCTACGCGGCGACGCAGCTGAGTGCGACCGTGTGGAACGTCAACTCGCCGCCCGAGTGGACGCCGAGCTACTGGAGCAAGACCGCTTGCACCACGACGACTGCGCCCGCGCCCGCGCCAGCTCCCGTGCCCGCGCCGGCTCCGGCTCCGGCTCCGGCACCGACTCCAGCGCCCGCGCCCGCGCCGGCGCCGGTCGCGAGCTGCCCGGCATGGAACGCGACGACCCGCTACCTGCCCGGCAACAAGGTGACCCGCCTCGGCCAGGTCTACGCGGCGACCCAGTTGAGCGCGTCTGTGTGGAACGTCAACTCGCCGCCCGAGTGGACGCCGACGTACTGGGGCAAGTCCACCTGCAACTGACCGTGCTCCGGTCGCCTGCTGACCCGTTGCGCCCGGCCTGGGCTGCCCGCACACTCGGGCGCTCATGACCGAGCGCAATGCCATGCACCAGCAGGATTTCGAGTCCCCCGCCCTCCGCGGCCATCGCGAAGACCTCGCGCTGGCGCTGCGGGCCGCCGCGCACCACGGCCTGGCCGAAGGCGTCTGCAACCACTTCAGCCTGGAGCTGCCCGACGGCTCGGGCCGATTCCTGCTCAATCCGCGCGGGCTGCTGTGGCAGGAGGTGCGCGGCGACGACATCGTGATGGTCGATGCGCACGGCCGCAAGCTCGCGGGGCGCCACGAGGTGGAGCCGACGGCGATGTTCATCCACGCCGCCGTGCACCGCATTGCGCGCAAGGCCTGCGTGCTGCACACCCACATGCCGTACGCGACGGCGCTGACGCTCACCGCCGACCGCGGGCTGGACACGACGCTCTCGCAGAACGCGATGCGCTTCCACGGGCGCCTCGCGATCGACCGCACGTACAACGGCCTCGCCCTGGACGAGCGCGAAGGCGAGCGCATCGCACGCGCGATGGAAGGGCGCGACGTCGCCTTCCTGGCCAACCATGGCGTGATCGTCTGCGGCGACCGCGTCGACTACGCGTACGACGACCTCTACTACCTGGAGCGCGCGTGCCTGCACCAGGTTCTGGCGCAATCCACCGGCCAGCCGCTGGTTGCGGCTGCGGAGGAGCTGGTGCGCCGCGTCGCCGGACAGATCCAGCAGGAGCGGCTGCAGTCCGAGCTCTTCTTCGAAGCGCTGCGGCGCGTGCTCTGAGGGATTGCCCTCACGGATGGGTTGCATTGGCCCAAATGCAATCGCCGTGCAGGTAAATTAGCCCGTCCGGCAGAACTCTGCTGTTCCCCCGCAGTCCAATTGCGGATCGCGGACCTTGCATGGGCAGGCCTTTTTCCGGCGCGCGGCTTTCCGGCGCGCCATCGACGCTCATCGATGAAAGCCTTCAACCTTCAGCTGCGGTTCCTGGTTCCCCTCGTCGTCGTGCTCACCGCGGCGGCCTACTTCGCGCTGCCGCTGATGGACAGCCTCACGCTGCGCTGGTTCGCGCGCGACATGAACATGCGCGGCAACCTGATGGCCAACACGCTGTCGGAGTCCATCGCCGCGGCACTCGAGGACCCGAAGGGCCGCAAGCTCCAGCAACTTTTCAATCGTGCGGTCGAGGACGAGCGCATGGTCGCCATGGGCTGGTGCTCGCCGACGGGCGAGCTGCTCACGCGCACCGCCAGCTATCCGCGCGAGCTGTCCTGCGACGATGCCGATCGCCTCGCGTCGGAGACGGAGCCGCGCCTGCGCCTGCCCGGCGGTCCGGTGCACGTGAGCGCGCATCCCGTCACGGCCGAATCGGGGCCGGTCGGCCAGCTGGTGCTGCTGCACGACCTGAGCTTCATCGAACGCCGAAGCCTCGATACGCGCCGCTACCTGATCGCGCTGCTCGCCGGGGTGGGCATCGTCATCGCGCTGGTCACGATGGCCGTCGCGCAACTCAGTTGGCGCGGCTGGGTGTCCGGCACGCGCGCGCTGCTGCGCGGCGAAGGCCTGGTGCGCCCGCTGGGCGGCGGCGCGCCGGAGCTGGCGCCCGTGGCCGCGGAGCTGCGCGCCCGGCTGCGTGACCTGGAGGACGAGTACCGCCGCTACCAGGGCCATGAAGCGGAGTGGGACGCGCCGCGGCTGCAATCGCTGTTGCGGTCGCAGCTGCGCGGCGACCAGGTCATCGTCGTCTCCAACCGCGAACCCTACATCCACGAGAAGGGCAAGGACGGGCGCGTCTTCGTGCGCCGTCCGGCCAGCGGCCTCGTGACGGCGGTGGAGCCTGTCATGCGCGCCTGCTCCGGCACCTGGATCGCGCACGGCAGCGGCACCGCCGACCGCAAGGCGGTCGACCGGCACGACCGCGTGGCGCTGCCGCCGGGCCACGAGGAGTACCAGCTGCGCCGCGTGTGGCTCTCGCCCGAGGAGGAGCAGGGCTACTACTACGGCTTCGCCAACGAAGGCATGTGGCCGCTGTGCCACGTGGCCCACGTGCGCCCGGTGTTCCGCGAGTCCGACTGGCTGTACTACAAGACGGTCAACCAGCGCTTCGCCGACGCGGTGGTGGCCGAGGCGCGCAGCGAAGACCCGGTGGTGCTGGTGCAGGACTACCACTTCGCGCTGCTGCCGGCCATGGTGCGTCGGCGGCTGCCGCGCGCCACCATCCTCACCTTCTGGCACATCCCCTGGCCGAACCCGGAATCGTTCGGCATCTGCCCCTGGCGCCAGGAGATCCTGGAAGGCCTGCTGGGCAGCACCATCATGGGCTTCCACACGCGCTTTCACTGCAAGAACTTCATCGAGGCGGTGGACCGTTACCTCGAAGCGCGCATCGAGCACGAGCATTCGACCATCTCGTACAAGGGCGAGCAGACCTTCATCGAGAGCTATCCGATCTCGATCGAGTGGCCCACCCGCGATTCGGTGTCGGAATGGGCTTCGCCCGCCGAGTGCCGCCGCCAGGTCTGCGAGTTGCACGACATCCCCGGCCACCACCGTATCGCGGTGGGCGTCGACCGGTTCGACTACACCAAGGGCATCCTGGAGCGGCTGCACGCGGTGGAGCGGCTGCTGGAGAAGCACCCCGAGTGGCGGGGCAAGTTCACGTTCGTGCAGGTGGCCGCGCCCACGCGGGCGGCGCTGGAGGAATACCAGGCGTTCCAGCAGCGCATCGAGCAGGTCACGCGCCGCATCAACGAACGTTTCTCCGCGGGCGGCCGCGAGGTGGTGCGGCTGCTCGCGCAGCACCATGAGCACGAGCAGGTCAACCGCCTCTACCGCGCGGCCGACGTGTGCCTGGTCACCAGCCTGCACGACGGCATGAACCTGGTGTGCAAGGAGTTCGTCGCCGCGCGCGACGACGAGCAGGGCGTGCTGGTCCTCAGCCGCTTCGCCGGCGCGGCGCGCGACATGCCCGAGGCGCTGATCGTCAATCCTTACCACGTCGAGGAAGTGGCGGACGCGATCCATCGGTCGCTGACCATGCCGCCGGCCGAACAGCGCGAGCGCATGGCCAACCTGCGCAGCACGGTGCGCGAGTTCAACGTCTACCGCTGGGCGGGCAAGATGCTGACGGACGCGGCGCGCTGGCGCCTGCGCGAGCGCATCTCCGAGCGGGTGCAGCGGCACGGTGCGCCGGAAGAGGAGCGCAACGCCGCGAACATGTAGGCTTGGTGCCTTGCGGGGCGTGCGGTGCGCCGCGCCCAACCCGCACACGGAGGCCTGCGATGTCCGTCTACCTGTACCGGTTGATCCCGCCCCGGCCGGACTTTCCCGCCGGCATGACACCCGCCGAAGGTGCTGCGATGCAAAGCCACTTCGCCTACTGGACCGGGCAGATGAACCGCGGCTCGGTCATCGTGTACGGGCCGGTGCCCGATCCCAAGGGCACGTGGGGCATCGCGGTCCTGACGGTGGGCGACGAGGCGCAGGCGCGAACCATCTGCGCCGGCGATCCCGCCGTGACCGCGAATGCCGGCTTCAGCTTCGAGCTGATTGCCATGCCGCACGCCATCGTGCGGGGCGACACCGCCAATGCGAGCTGATCCTGTGGCGCGCAACATCGAGATCAAGGCTCGTATCGAAAGCGTCGAGGCGCTGGTGCCCAGGGCCGCCGCCATCGCGACGGAAGGGCCGGTGCACATCCTCCAGGACGACACCTTCTTCCCGTGCGCGAACGGCAGGCTGAAGCTGCGGGCGTTCTCCGCGGATTCGGGCGAGCTCATCTTCTACCGCCGCGCCGACCAGCAAGGGCCGAAGGAATCGTTCTACCTGCGCTCGCCCACGTCGGCACCGGACATGCTGCGGGAGTCGCTGGGCCTGGCGTACGGGCTCGCAGGGCGCGTGCGCAAGCTCCGCACGCTGTTCCTCGTGGGCCGCACGCGTGTGCATCTCGATCGCGTCGAGGGGTTGGGGGATTTCCTCGAACTCGAAGTCGTGCTCGAGGAGAACGAAGCGTCCGAAGCCGGCGTTCGCGAAGCGCAAGAGCTCATGCAGCGACTCGGGATCGGGGAATCCGCGCTCATCGAAGGCGCGTACGTGGATCTTGCCGGGAGGACCTGATGCTCAAGACCTACCAGGGCAGCTGCCACTGCGGAGCGGTCCGCTTCGAGGCCGACCTCGACCTGGAGCAGCCCACGTACCGCTGCAACTGCTCGATCTGCCGGCGCACGCGCTTCTGGGTGGCAGTGGCGAGGGATGGCGGACTGCGCGTCCTGAGCGGCGAAGCGGAGCTGACCCGCTATGTGTTCAACACCCGAAAGAACGAGCACTGGTTCTGCCGACACTGCGGCGTGCGGCCGTTCGGTATCGGAAACGAGACGCCGATCGGCAAGATGTACGGCGTGAACGTGGGTTGCCTTGAAGGCGTCTCGGACGAGGAACTCTCAAGGCTGCCGATCACGTACGTCGACGGCCTGAACGACCGGCCCGACCGCGCGCCGGAGTTCTTCTCGCACCTCTAGGGACTAGCGCACCACCAGCGCGTTCAGCCGCGCCAGGTCTTCCGGCTGCAGCGTGCCGTTGGCCTGGCGCAGGCGCAAATGGCCAATCAGAACGTTGTAGCGCGCCTGCGCAAGGTCGCGCTTGGTCTGAAAGAGCTGGCTTTGCGCGTTGAGCACGTCGATGTTGATGCGAACGCCCACCTGGTAGCCCAGGCGGTTGGCGTCGAGCGCGAGCTGGCTCGAAGACTCGGCCGCTTCGAGCGCACGGACCTGGCCCTGGCCGGAGATGACGCCGAAGTAGGCCGTGCGCGTGGCCTGCGCGACGTTGCGGCGCGCGGCCTCCAGGTCGGCCTTCGCCCGCTCTTCCAGCGAGAGCGTCTCGCGGATGCGGTTCTGAGTGGAGAAGCCTGCGAACAGCGGCAGGTTGAACGTCACGCCGAGCTGGCCGACGTTGTTGCGGTTGTCCAGGGTGGACGTCGCGCTGCCGTTCACGTTGCGCTGGATGCCGTAGCTGGCCGTGAGGTCCAGCGTGGGCTTGTGGCCGGCCTTGGCCTTCTCGGTTTCCCACTCGGCGATGTCGACGCCGGTGCGCGCCTGCTGGATGGTGGGGCTGACCGCCTCGGCCTGCGACACCCAGGCGTCCACGCTCGCGGGCTCCGGGGGCGGCACGTTCAGCGGCGCGGCGAGCGGCACCGGCTGCGAATCGGGGCGGCCGGTCAGCGTGTCCAGCGCCAGCTTGCGCACGCGCAGGTCGTTCTCGGCCTGGATCTCCTGGGCCGTGACGAGGTCGAACCGCGCCTGCGCCTCGCGCGTGTCGGTGATGGTGGCGGTGCCGACCTCGAAGTTGCGCTTGGCGGAGGCCAGCTGTTCGTTCACCGCGGTCTTCTGCGCCCGCACGAAGGCCAGCGTGTCCTGCGCGGCCAGCACGTCGAAGTAGGCCTGGCTCACGCGGATGATCAGGTCCTGGCTGGCGGCCGTGAGCTGGGCCTGCGCCAGGTCGACCTGCAGCTTGCCCTGCTGCCAGGTGGCCCAGTTGGCCGGGCGGTAGATCGGCTGCGCGGCGGACAGGGTGGCGGTCTGCGTGCCGAAGTTGCGCTCGCCAGGCGGGTTGTTCACCTCGAAATCGGAGCGGCTGATGGTGGAGGCGAGGTTGGCGGTGGGCAGGATGCCGGCGCGGGCCTGCTCGGCGCGCGCCAGGTTCGCGTCGTACTGGGCGCGGGCCGCCTGCCACACCGCGTCATGCGCCCGCGCCGACTCGTACAGCGCCAGCAGGCTCTGGGCGCCGGCCGGAGCCGCCGCCAGGGCCGCGGCGAGCGCCGTCGCCAGGGGGAGTAGCCGCGAGGGTGTCATCGTCCGTCCTTTGCCCGTTTTATTCGTGCTGGCTCGTCAGTATCGCGGAACCGACGGGTCGCGCTCACGCGACCAGGCGTCGATGCCCCCCGCGACGTTGGCCAGCTTGGAAAAACCGTTGCTCGCGAGGAACATGGCGACGCGCTGGCTGCGGCCGCCGTGGTGGCAAAGGCAGGCGATCGGCTGGTCCGGGTCGAGTTCGGCCAGCCGCGCGGGCACCTCGTTCATCGGGATCGTGAGCAGCTCGAAGCCCTGCGGCGGCACGCTGGCGGCACGCAGCTCCTGCGGCTCCCGCACATCGAGGACGACCCCGTTGCCGCCCTGGGCGGCGATCCATGCGTCGAGGTCGTTGGGGCGGACCTGGTCGACCATGTTCAGAACTGGAACCGCGAGGGCTGCGGGAAATGCAGCAGGCGGGGCGCGACGGTGTCCCAGCGCTGCGCCGTGGTGTAGGTGGTGTCGCCGGTGCGGGTGATGAGCGTGGCGCGCATGACGGGCTCCTGTCCCAGGATCGTGGCCAGGCGGCCGCCCACCTTGAGCTGCTGCAGCAGGGCAGGGGGCACCTCGGCCACCGAGCCGCTCAGCACGATGACGTCGAACGGGCCTTCCGCCGCCAGGCCCTGCGCGCCGTCGGCTTCGCGGACCTCGGCGTTGCTCACGCCGGCGCGCTGCAGGTTCCCGCGCGCCATGCGCACCAGCTCCGGTTCGATCTCCAGCGAGATCACGCGCTGGGCGCGGCCGGCCAGCAGGGCGGCCATGTAGCCGGAGCCGGCGCCGACTTCCAGCACCTTCTCATGCGGCCGCGGGCTCACCTCCTGCAGCAGGCGGGCTTCCACCTTGGGCGCCAGCATGATCTGGCCGAGGCGGAACGCCTCTTCCGTCGCGCCGCGCAGCGGGATCTCCATGTCGAAGAAGGCGAGGGCCTTGTGCGCGGGCGGCACGAACTCCTCGCGCCGGACCACCGTCAGCAGGTCCAGCACCTGCGAATCGAGCACGTCCCAGGGACGGATCTGCTGCTCGATCATGTTGAAGCGGAGTTGTTCGAGGGAAGGCAGCGGGCTCATGGTCTTTTTCGGTGCGGCTCGAAGGCCGGGACAAACCTTCGATTCTAGGAGCCGCCATCGGGCCGCACGCACAACCCGATGAGCAGCGTCTCGCACTGGGACTGGACGTAGCGCTCGGGGTCGAGCGGGTAGTCCTGGGGCGCGCAGGGGCCCAGCGAGTGCTTCATCATGATCAGGAAGATCATGGGCGCGACGATCGAGAACACCGCGTAGTCCAGGTCCAGCTGGCGGAACTCGCCGCTGTCCATGCCGCGCTGCAGGATGCGCCGGATCAGCTGCGTGCCGGGCCGGATCGCCTCCTGCTGGTAGAAGGCCGCGAGCTCGGGGAAATTGCGCGCCTCGCTGATCATGAGCTTGGTGATGCCGGAAGCGCGGGTGGCGCCGATGCGCTCCCACCAGACCTTCATGCAGTAGCGCACCATGTCCGCGGCCGACCCCTCGAAGGTCTCGAACTCCTCGTTCCATTCCTTGAAGCGGCCGGAGATGTTTTCCCGCACCACCGCCTTGAACAGTTCTTCCTTGCTGGGGAAGTAGAGGAACAGCGTGCCCTTGGAAACGCCGGCGCGCGCCGCGACTTCTTCGGCCCGGGTGGCGGCGAAGCCCTTCTCCACGAACAGGTCGAGGGCGGCGTCCAGCAGTTCGCCCGGCCGCGCTTCCTTGCGCCGCTCGCGTTTGCCGCTGGGCGGCTCTTCCGGGCTGCCGGGTCCGATGAGTTTGCTGAGGGGCATGCGTCTTACTGACTGACTGGTTAGTAATGTAGCCGCAGGCGCGCCAGCGCGTCAAGGCGAACGCAAGGCCGAAAGCAAAGTTGTCGCTTCAGGCGCGCGCGAGCCACAGCGCGAACGCTTCGCGCAGCACCCGCCGCGACAGGGCGAGGCCCTCGGCGGACGGCAGCCATTCGAGCAGCGGCCGGGTCTGCGGGGCCGCAAATCCGGTGGGCGCTGCCACCACGTCGAAGCCGGCGCGGCGGAACTCCAGCTCCGCCCGCGGCATGTGCCAGGCATCGGTGACGAGCGCGATGCGGCGCACGCCCTGTACGCCCAGCAGCGTCTCCAGTTCGCGCGCGTTCTCGGCCGTGTCGCGCGAGCGCGAATCGTTCCAGCGCGGGACGACGCCGAACTCCTGCAGCGTGCGCGCGGCCGATTCCGATTCCGGCGGGAAATCGCCGCCGGCCGAAGACCAGCCGATGCCGCCCGTGAAAGCGAGCGGTTTGCCGGTGCGCCGCGCGAGCATCGCGGCATACCGCAGCCGGCCCAGGGTGAAGGCCGACGGTTGCGCAACGCCGTACTCCGGTGCGTTCGGCAGCACGCCGCCGCCGAGCACGACGATGGCCTGGACCTGGTGCAGCCGTTCGGGCCGCACCGGCTCGACCTGCGGCAATGCCGACGCGGACAGCAGCATCCCAACGGCGTGGCAGCCAAGCAGCCACAGGCCGGCCAGCGCGATCGCAGCCAGCGCCAGACCGCTGCGCGGCCATCGCCTCGCCGCGAGGACGAGTCCCAGCGCGGCGAGCAGCAACGGTCCCGCGGGCGGCAGGGCGAGCGCGGCCAGGATCGGCTTGAGTTCACCTGCAAGCATGGGCTGCGATGCTAAAGCCCACGGCCGCGAGACCGCGCCGCGCGGGCGGCTAAAGTGGCTGCCTTCAACGGAGCCTGCAATGAAAGACGATCTGCAAACCATCGTGCTGGGCGGCGGCTGCTTCTGGTGCACCGAGGCGGTGTATGTCAAGGTCAAGGGCGTGGTCGACGTCGAGTCGGGGTACAGCAACGGCACGGCCGAGCAGCCGAGCTACGAGCAGGTGTGCACCGGCACCACCGGCCACAACGAGGTGGTCAAGCTCACGTACGACCCGAAGCAGATCAGCACGCGGCAGATCCTGGAGATCTTCTTCGTCGTGCACGACCCGACGCAGCTCAACCGGCAAGGCAACGACGTCGGCACGCAGTACCGCAGCGGCATCTACTACACGACGGACGAACAGAAGCAGGACGCCGACGACATGATCCGGCTGATGAGCCAGGAGAAGCTGTTCGGCAAGCCCATCGTCACCGAGGTGCTGCCGCTGTCCAACTACTGGCCGGCCGAGGAATACCACCAGGACTTTTTCGAGAAAAACCCGTACCAGGGCTACTGCGTCGCAGTGGCCGGGCCCAAGGTGGCCAAGTTCCGCAAGACCTTCGCCGAACTGGTGCGGGCCTGAAGGCGGACCTTCGCGCGTGATCCGCACCCGTTTTCTCGCCTTCGCCTATCCCGGTGCTGCGCCGCTGCGGTTCGAGGATGTCGACGTGCCGCAGGGCGGCACCTTGCTGCTGCAGGGACGCTCCGGCACGGGCAAGTCGACGTGGCTCTCGCTGGTGGCCGCGCTGCGGGTCCCGTCGCAAGGGGACCTGGTCGTCGCGGGCCAGGACCTGCGGGCGCTGCCCGCGCTTCGCCGCGACCAGTGGCGAGGCCGCCATGTCGGCTTCCTTCCGCAGAAGCTGCACCTGAGCGAGGCGCTCACGGTCGCGGGCAACCTGGACCTCGTCTTCTTCGCCGCAGGACTTCCGCGGCAGCCGCAGCGCACCGCGCAGGCGCTCGAAGCCCTGGGCATTGCGGCATTGGCGCGTCGCAGGCCCTCGCAGCTGTCCGGCGGCGAGGCGCAGCGCGCTGCATTGGCGCGCGCCGTGCTGCTGTCCCCGCGAGTCATCCTCGCCGACGAGCCCACGGCCAGCCTGGACGACGAGGCTGCCGCCGCGGCCATCGCCTTGCTGCGAGAAGCGGCAGAGCGCTGCGGCGCCACGCTGGTGATCGCCACGCACGACCGGCGCGTGCGCGATGCGTTGCCCCAGGCGCAGCAACTGCGCCTGGACGAAGCGCGGGCCGTCGCATGAAACTGGCCGGCCTTTCGCTGCGCTACCTGCTCTCGCGACCGTTGCAGGCGGCGCTCAACCTGCTGCTGCTCACGCTCGGCCTCGGCTCGATCACCTTCGTGCTGCTGGCCGGAACGCAGGTGCAGCGGGCCTTCGAACGGGACCTCGCCGGCATCGATGCGGTGGTCGGGGCCAAGGGCAGCCCGATGCAGCTGATCCTGTCGGGCGTGTTCCACCTCGACGTGCCCACCGGCAACGTGCCGCTCGCGGAGGTGAAGGCGCTGTCGCAGCACCCGCAGGTCGCGCAGGTCATCCCGCTCAGCCTGGGCGACAGCTTCGAGGGCTTCCGCATCGCGGGCACCACGCCGGACTACATGGCGCATTACCAGTTGCGCGCGGAACAGGGCCGCATCTGGCAGCAGCCGATGGAGGCCGTGCTCGGCGCGCAGGCCGCCGCCGCGACCGGCCTGTCTCCGGGCGGTCGATTCGTCGGCAACCACGGCATCGCGGGCAGCGGCGAGGGCCACGGCAGCACGCCCTACCAGGTCAGCGGCGTGCTGGCGCCTTGCGGCTGCGTGGCGGACCGGCTGGTGCTGACCTCGCTGGAATCGGTGTGGCAGGTGCACGAGCACCACGGCGCCGACGAAGAGGACCGCAAGGCGATGGAAGCCGAGCGCGAGGTGACGGTCGCGCTGGTGCGCTACCGCACGCCGCTGGCCGCGGTGACCTTCCCGCGCTACATCAACAGCACGACCGGGATGCAGGCCGCGTCACCGGCGGTCGAGGTGTCGCGCCTGCTGCGCATGCTGGGCATAGGCGGCGACGTGCTGCGGGCCGTGGGCTTCGTGCTGCTGCTCACGGCCGGGCTCTCCGTCTTCATCGCACTGTGGAACGCGGTGCGGGAGCGCCGGGCCGACCTGGCGATGCTGCGGATGCTGGGCGCACCGCCGGGACGATTGGCCGCGCTGCTGGTCTGCGAAGCGCTGTGGCTGGCGCTGGCCGCTTCGGTGCTGGGCCTGCTCGCCGGCCATGCGCTGATGGCGCTCGCGGGCGGCCTGCTCGCCGAGCGACAATCGCTGCCCCTGTCCGCGGCGGTGCTGTTGCCGCAGGAAATCTGGATCCCGGCGCTCGCCGTTGCCGTCGCGGTGGTCTCGGCCCTGGTCCCGGCCATCGGCGCCTACCGCGCGGACGCGGGTGAACTGCTCAACACGAGGTGACATGCGAAAGCTGCTTCTGCTCCTGCTGGCCGCGCCCTGCGTGGCGTGGGCCCAGGCCCACTCCGCCGAAGAGGTCAAGAAGGACATCCAGCGCCACCGCGCCATGGCCGCGGCGCACGAGGCGGCCGCGAAGTGCCTTGAATCGGGCAAGAAGCCCGACGTGTGCATGAAGGACCTGCAGGCGTCCTGCAAGGGCCTGGCGATCGGGCGATACTGCGGAATGAAGCACGAGCACTGAGCCCAACACCATGAAAGCCGCCCTCACGCTGATCGCCGCCATCCTGGCCACCGCCGCGCAGGCTCAACTCGCCTCGCCCGTCCCGCAGGGCAGCGGCCCGGGCGTGCACAGCCCCAACAGCCCGTTCGCGCCGCTGCCCCAGCGCAGCGATGTCGTGCCCTGGTCGACGCTCACGTCGGTGAAGACCAGAACCGAGAAGAACAAGGTGCTGCCGCTGTTCCAGCCCGAACAGCTGGCGCTCGACCAGAAGCCGCAGCGCATCCAGGGCTTCATGATGCCGCTGGAGCCGGGCGAAAAGCAGAGCCACTTCCTGCTGTCCTCGGTGCCGCTGTCCTGCGGCTTCTGCCAGCCGGGCGGGCCGGAGAGCATGGTCGAGGTCAAGACGAAAACCCCGGTGCGCTACACCATGGAGCCGGTGGTCGTGGAGGGCAAGTTCGCCACGCTCAACGACGACCCGTACGGCCTGTACTACCGCGTGACGGACGCGGTGCCGGTCAAGTAGCGTCGTGCGGCGCTGGGCCCTGTGGTGGCTGGTCGCGGCCTTGCTGGCCGCGCCGGCGCTCGGTCACATGCACCGCATCGTGCACGGGCCGCAGGCCCACGCGCACAAGCAGGCGCAAGCAGAGGAGCGGGCCGTGGACCCGTCGGTCCACCTGCACGGCACCGCCACGCTGTTCGCCGCGCATGACGACGACACCAGCTGCCGGCTGTTCGACCAGCTGACCCACTCGGACCTGCTGCCCGCCCTGCCGGCCCTCGCGCTGCCGCTGCTGCCGGTCCTTTTCCTCCTGCCCCGCCTGGAACGCGACGCCGTCGCGCGCTGGGCGGCGCTGTTCGACGCCCGCGGCCCGCCCGCACTCCGCTGATCCGCTCGCTCGCAGGTGCTCCGGCGTTGCCCGGCGCGCCCGCGCGTCCTGTCCCGATCACCGGAGTCGTTCCATGAAGATCCCTTTCCGCCGCGGCGCGTGTGCCGCGGCTTCCTGGTTCCTGTGCGGCGCCGCGGCGGCGCAGGGCACGTCCCTCGCGCCGGTCACCGTGACGGCCAACCCGCTCGGCGCCCCGCAGACCGCCGCGCCCGTGTCCGAGCTTTCCGGCACCGGCCTGCTGCTGCGGCAGCAGGGCTCGCTGGGCGAGACGCTCAACGGCGTGCCCGGCGTCTCGAGCACGTACTTCGGCCCGGCGGCCAGCCGCCCCGTGATCCGCGGCCTCGACGGCGACCGCATCCGCATCCTGGAGAACGGCGGCGCTCTGCGCGACGTCTCTGGCCTGAGCTACGACCACGCGGTGTCGATGGACCCGATCGCCGTCGAGCGCATCGAGGTGCTGCGCGGCCCGGGCGCGCTGCTATACGGCGGCAACGCGGTCGGCGGCGTGGTGAACCTGGTCGACAACCGCATCCCGACCCGGCCGCTGGATGGCGTGACCGGCCGCGCCGACGCCAGCGCTGCCAGCGCCAACCGCGAGCGCCAGGGCGCCGTGATGGTCGAAGGCGGCACCAAGCGCATCGGCCTGCACGTGGACGCATTCGGCCGCCGCTTCGACGAGACGCGGGTGCCGGTTACGCTGCCTTGCACGCAGGACGGCGTCACGCGGCTCTCACGGCGCATCTGCAATTCCGACGGCGACGCGCACGGCGGCGCGGTGGGTGCCTCGGCCTTCTTCGACAAGGGCTATCTCGGCGCTTCCGTGAGCGACTTCCGCAGCGGCTACGGCTCCGTCGCGGAAGACGAAGTGCGGCTGGACGTGCGCTCGCGCCGCGTCGCGGTGCAGGGCGAAGTGCGCAACCTGCGCGGCGCGCTGCAAGGCCTGAAGCTGCAGGCTTTGCAGACGGACTACCGCCACACCGAGTCGGAAGCGGGCGTGCCGGGCACCGTGTTCCGCACGGAAGGCCACGACGTGCGGCTGGAGGCGCGCCACGCGCCGCTCGGTCCGCTGGAAGGACTGGTGGGACTGCACGTCGACGAAGCCACGCTGTCCGCGCAAGGCGCCGAGGCGTTCGTGCCTCCGGGTGAGACGCGCCAGCGCGCGCTGTTCGTCTACGAGGAACTCGGCACCGGCTGGGGCAAGCTGACATTCGGAGCGCGCACCGAGCGCGTCTCCGTCGAGTCGTTCGGCGATCCGGAACTCGCCCGCTTCACGCCGGGGCGCCGGACCTTCCGTCCCGCGAGTGCTTCGCTCGGCAGTGTCTGGAACCTGAACCCGTCCTGGCAGGCGACCGGCACCCTGAGCCGCACGCAACGCGCGCCCAAGGACTACGAGCTCTTCTCCGACGGACCGCACGTGGCCACGGCGGCATACGAGCTGGGCAATGCAGCGCTGGGCATCGAGCGATCGACCAGCATCGACCTGGGCGTGCAGTGGAAGGCGGGCGCCCACCGTCTGAAGCTCAGCGCGTTCCAGAACCGTTTCCGCAACTACATCGCGCTGCTCGCGACCGGCCTGTCGCGGGACGCCGCAGGCAACGGCGCCGGCACGGGCGCAACCGATTGCGGCGATGGCACGTCGGCCGAGTCGGGCTGCACCGAGCCCCTGCTGCCGGAGTTCGCTTACCAGCAGGTGTCGGCGCGGCTGCGCGGCCTGGAAGCGGAGGGCTCGGTGCGGCTGCTCGAGGGCGCAAACACGGTGGACCTGGAATTGCGCGGCGACCTCGTGCGCGCCGACAACCTGACGCTTGGCCAGCCGCTGCCGCGCATCGCGCCTGTGCGCCTGGGCGCCACCGCGGTCTGGGGCTCCGGACCCTGGGGTGCGCGGCTCGGCTTCGACCACTGGGCGCGCCAGGCCCGCGTGCCGGCCGGCGATGCACCCGTGGCCGGCTACACGCTGTGGAACGCTGCGCTCACGTACAAGGCTTCGGCCGGTTCGGCGGACCTGCTGTGGTTCCTGCGCCTGGACAACCTGGGCGATCGGCTTGCGTACAGCGCGACCTCGATCCTGACGCAGTCCGCTCCGGGGCGCGTGCCGCTGCCGGGGCGCAGCGTGCGAGCGGGCGTGCGGATGGACTTCTGAGCGCGAGTTGCCCTCATGGCCGGGCCCCCACGCGCGGGACTGTCCGGCAACACGCGGGGCGCAGGCCGACCCGGGGCCCGCGCCCAACCCGCTAGCATGCCCGTCCATGTCGAAACGCGAGAACGAAGAGCCGCACGGCGCCCACCAGCGGCTTCAGGCGCTCGCCACCAACACTTCCACCATCGTCTGGTACACCGCACCGGACGGTTCCGTCTCCCAGGTGAACCCCTCCTGGGCTGCCTTCACCGGTCAGGCTTTCGAGGCCTACCGCGGCTGGGGCTGGATCCAGGCGGTGCATCCCGACGACCGGCCCGGCCTCGAAGACGCCTGGCGCGCGGCCACGCAGGCCAAGGTCCCGTTCGACCATGCCTACCGCCTGCGCCGCCACGACGGCGAGTACCGGCACGTGCAGGCGCAGGGCACGCCCGTGATGGAGGGCGCCGTGCTGCGCGAGTGGGTGGGCGTGTGCGTGGACGACACGGCGAGCCGGCGCGCTCAGGTGGCGCTGCAGGAAAGCGAACTGCGGTTCCGCTTCCTCGACCGGCTGGGGCAGGCCACGCGCGAACTCACCGAAGCCGGCGAGCTGATGGGCGTGACGGCGCGGATGCTCGGCGAGTACCTCGGCGCCACCCGCTGCGCCTACGCCGACGTGGAGCCGGATGGCGACCGCTTTACCATCCGCAACGACTGGAGCGTCCCGGGCGTGCCCACCAGCGCCGGCGTCTACTCGCTTGAGCTGTTCGGGCCGCAGGCCACCACGAACCTGCGCCGCGGCCAGCACCTGGTGGTGCGCGACGTCGACCGCGAGCTGGGCGAGGAGGGCGGCGGCCGCATGTTCAATGCCATCGGCATCAAGGCCATCATCTGCGCCGGGCTGATCAAGCAGGGGCGGCTGGTGGCCATGATGGCCGTGCACCAGTCGCGGCCGCGCGACTGGACCGAACACGAGATCGCGCTTGTCGGCGAGGTGGTGGACCGCTGCTGGGCCCACATCGAACGCGTGCGCGACAGCGCCATGCTGCGCGAGCAGGACCGGCGCAAGGACGAATTCCTGGCTACGCTGGCGCACGAGCTGCGCAACCCGCTGGCGCCGATCAAGTACGCCATGGCCATGCTGCGGCGCTCGGACGATCCCGAACGGCTGGCCCGCGCGCGCGACGTGGTGGACCGGCAGGTCTCCCAGATGGCCCGGCTGATCGACGACCTGCTGGATCTTTCCCGCATCAATCGTGGGCTGATCCGGCTGCAGCTGGAGCCGCACCGTGTGGCGGACCTTGTGCGTGAAGCGGTGGACGTCGCGCGTCCGGCCATCGAAGAAGGGCGGCATCAGCTGCAGGTGCGCGCGCTCGCGGAAAACGTGTTCGTGCATGCGGATGCCACGAGACTGGTGCAGGTGCTGGGCAACCTGCTGGGCAACGCGGCCAAGTACACGCCCGAGGGCGGACGCATCGTCGTGAGCGGCTCGGTCGAAGGCGGCGACGTGCTGCTCGAAGTGGCCGACAACGGTGTCGGCATCCCGCCGGCGGACCAGGACCGCGTCTTCCAGATGTTCACGCAGCTGGAGCACACCGCTTCGCGCGCGCGCGGCGGTCTGGGCATCGGGCTGTCGCTGGTCAAGACGCTGGTGCAGATGCACGGCGGCGCTGTTTCCGTGCGCAGCGAAGGCCTGGGCCGCGGCGCCACCTTCAGCGTTCGGCTGCCGCGGATGGGCGGGGCGCCGGCGCTCGCGCCGCAATTCCCGCGGCAGGCAGCGGCAGGCGAGAGCGGCGACGCCTTGCGCATCGCCGTCGTCGAAGACAACGACGACGGTCGCGCGTCCCTGGTGGAGCTGCTCGAGCTGCTGGGACACGAGGTGCGCTCGGCCTGCGACGGCGCCGCGGGCGTGGAACTGGTGCGCAGTTTCCGGCCCGACCTCGTGCTGCTGGACCTGGGACTGCCGGTGATGGATGGCCTCGAGGCGTGCCGCCGTATTCGCAGCGATCCGCAGCTTGGTGCGACACGCGTGGTGGCGCTCACCGGCTGGGGAACGGACCTCGACCGCGAGCGCACTGCGAAGGCGGGCTTCGACCTGCACCTGACCAAGCCGGTGGAAGCCGAGACGTTGCGGCGCACGGTGGAAGAGACCGCGGCCGCGGCCGCGAAGGCGCCGCCGGCGGCATAGACCGCACGGTCGCAGGTCTTCGCGTTCCTCCCCGGCAGCGCGGCGGTCGCGCTGCTAGGCTGCGCGCTTCGTTTTTCGAAAGAGCAACAACATGCCTTGGATCGTGCTCGTCGTGGCGGGCCTGTTCGAAGTGGGCTGGGCGATCGGCCTGAAGTACACGGAAGGATTCAGCCGCTTCTGGCCCTCGGTGGCCACGGTGGTGGCGATGGTCGTCAGCGTCGTGCTGCTCGGCTGGGCGATGCGCAGCCTGCCCGTGGGCACCGCCTACGCCGTCTGGACCGGGATCGGCGCGGTAGGCACCGTGGTCCTGGGCATCGTGCTGTTCCATGAGCCGGCCACGGCGGCGCGGTTGCTGTGCGTGGCGATGATCCTGGGAGGGATCGTGGGGTTGAAGCTCACGCACGCGTGAGGAATCTCAAGCCGCCTTCATGTGCCGGCGGACCCAGTCGGCGAGTTGCGCTTCCGTGATGTCGCCAGCGGCAACGGTCAGCATCGCCAGCACGCAGTCCGTGTCCGTTGCCTGCAACTCATGTCCGTTCAGTTGCAGGAACAGTTCGAGCGCCACGAAACCGGTTCGCTTGTTCCCATCCATGAACGGGTGATTGCGAGAAAGTCCATAGGCGTACGCGGCCGCGAGGTCGGCGGCATCGGGGGACTTATAAGCTGCGGTGTTCTGCGGGCGGGCGAGTGCGGAATCGAGCAAGCCGGCATCGCGGATCCCTGCGCCTCCACCATGCTCGGCGAGCTGTTCCTCGTGGATCGCCAGCACGACATCGTGCTGAAGCCAGATCCACTCCCTCACTTGGCCAGCTCGCGAAGCACGGCCCGGCGCTTCTTCATGATTCCGCGCGCAGCCTTCATCTGGGCCTCGAACTCGGGGTTGTGCACCGTGAGCCGCAGACCCTCAGGCGAGTCGGTGAGGTACAGCTCGTCGCCTTTCTCGAGGTTGAGACGCGCCAGCATTTCCTTTGGAAAGACTGCGCCGACCGAGTTGCCGATCTGGGTCAGTTTGAGCGTGTACATGCCGGAGCCCTGTAATAACGGTTGTTATAATAATCCAGGTTTTGACATTGTCAAAGGGGGGACCGGCTCAGCTTCTGGCCACCGAGTTCCTCCAGGATCGGACACTCCGGCCGCTCGTCCCCATGGCAGCAGTCGATCAGGTGCTGCAACGTGCGGCGCATGGCCTCCATCTCCTGCAGCTTGCGCGTGAGTTCGTCGACGTGCCGCTGCGCGATGCGGTGCACCTGGTGGCTGGAGCGGCGGCGGTCCTGCCAGAGCTTGAGCAGTTCAGCGATCTCCGCCATCGAGAAGCCCAGGTCGCGGGCGCGGCGGATGAAGCGCAGCGTGTGCACCTCGCTGTCGCCGTACTGGCGGTAGCCCGACTCGGTGCGGTTCACGGCGGGCAGCAGTCCGAGCGATTCGTAGTGCCGCACCATCTTGGCCGACACGCCCGAGCGGCGCGCAGCCTCGCCGATGTTGAGCAGGGCGCCTTCAGCCATGACGGGCTCCTTTCCAGCGGCGCAGCAGCAGCGCGTTGGTCACGACACTCACGCTGCTGAACGCCATCGCGGCCCCGGCCACGACGGGGCTGAGCCAACCGAGCGCCGCGAGAGGGATGCCGACCACGTTGTAGATGAACGCCCAGAACAGGTTCTGCCGGATCTTGGCGTAGGTGCGGCGCGAGATGTCGAGAGCATCGGCCACCAGGGCCGGGTCGCCGCGCATCAGCGTGATGCCGGCCGCATGCATGGCCACGTCGGTGCCGCTGGACATCGCGATGCCGACGTCCGCCGCGGCGAGCGCGGGCGCGTCGTTGATGCCGTCACCCACCATGCCCACCGTGTCGCCGCCCGCCCGGAGCTCCAACACGATGCGCGCCTTGTCCTGCGGCAGCACTTCGGCCCGCACGTCGTCGATGCCGAGCTGAGAAGCAACGGCCCTCGCAGCGCCCGCGTTGTCGCCGGAGACCAGCACCGTGCGCACGCCCTGGGCCTTCAACTGCGCGAGGCCGCTGGCGGCCGTGGGCTTGAGCGTGTCCCCGAACGCCAGCAGCCCGAGCAGGCGCGGCGCGCCCGTCACGTCGGCCAGCCAGGAGACCGTCTGGCCAGAGGCCTGCGCCGCCGCCGCGGCATCGGCGAGGGGGGCCGAAGCGACGCCGAGCTCCGTCATCCAGCGCGTGCTGCCCAGGCGCAGCTCGCGCCCGTCGACGCGGCCGGAGATGCCCCGCCCCGCCACCGCCTGCACGCCTTCGGCCGCTCGCACGGCGATGCCGCTGTCGCGCGCCGCCCCAGTCACCGCACGCGCCAGCGGATGCTCGCTGCCGGCCTGCAGCGACGCGGCCAGCGCCAGCAGCTCCTCGCGCGCAATGCCGGCCGGCTCGCAAGCGACGAGCCGCGGTTTGCCTTCGGTCAGCGTGCCGGTCTTGTCGAACGCGACCACGTCGAGCCGGTGCGCCACCTCCAGCGCTTCGGCGTCCTTGATCAGGATACCGCGCCGTGCCGCCACGCCGGTGCCGGCCATGATGGCCGCGGGCGTCGCCAGCCCCAGCGCACAGGGGCAGGCGATCACCAGCACCGCGACGGCGTTCAGGATCGCACCTTCCCACTGCCCGGTCGACAGGCCCCAGCCCAGCAGCGTGAGCAGCGCCAGCACGAGCACGACCGGCACGAACACCGCGCTCACCTGGTCCACCAGGCGCTGGATCGGCGCCTTCTTCGCCTGAGCGGATTCGACCAGGCGCACGATGCGCGCCAGCGTGCTCTCGGCGCCGAGCGCCGTGGCCCGCACGACCAGCAGGCCCTCGGCATTGACCGAGCCGCCGGTGACCGCATCGCCGGCGTGCTTGGCCACCGGCAGGCTCTCGCCGGTGATCATCGATTCGTCGAGGTGGCTGCTGCCTTCGAGCACCACGCCGTCCGCGGGCATGCGCTCGCCGGGGCGCACGACGATGCGGTCGCCCACCACGAGCTGCGCGAGCGCAACATCCACCTCGCGGCCATCGCGCTGCACGTGGGCCGTGTCGGGCCGCAGCGCGTTGAGCGCGCGGATCGCCGCCGTGGTCTGCCGCTTGGCGCGCCCTTCCAGCCACTTGCCCAGCAGCACCAGCGTGATGACCACGGCCGAAGCCTCGAAGTACAGGTGCGGCATGCCGTGGCCGGCATGGCGCAGCATCAGCCATACGCTCAGGCCCCAGCCGGCCGACGTGCCGATCGCGACCAGCAGGTCCATGTTGCCGCTGCGATCGCGCAGCGCGGCCCAGCCCGCGCGGTAGAAGCGCGCGCCCAGCCAGAACTGCACCGGCGTGGCCAGCGCAAGCTGTACCCAGGGCGGCAGCATCCAGTCGTCGCGGCCGGCCGCCATGCCGATCATCTGCAGCACCAGCGGAAGCGAAAGCAGGGCCGCGATGATGACGGGCCACGCGCTTTGCAATGCGGAGTCCTCGCGCTTGCCGGGCGTCTCCTCCACCACCAGCTGCGCGCGGTAGCCGGCCTTCTCGACGGCGGCGGAGAGCGCGGCCGGGTCGGTCGCGGGATCGAGCAGGCAGACCTCGGCCGTTTCGGTCGCGAGGTTCACCGTCGCGGTTTCCACGCCCGGCACCTTCCTGAGCGCACGCTCGACGCGGTTGACGCAGGACGCGCAGGTCATGCCCTCGATCTGCAGGCGGACCGGGGCGAGCGACGAAGGAGGGGAGGCAAGGGCGGCAGTGTTCATGCAGGCAGTCTGAACCTTTCCATCATGGTAAGGTCAAGCGATGGCGCGCGCATGGCCCTCGGGAATGAAGGGGCGCTGCGGCAGCCTCGTTGACCTTGCCCCCGTGGCAAGCTCCAGCATCGAGGCTTCAACACAGGAGTCAGCCATGCATGAATTCAGCCTCCCGGCGATGAGCTGCGGCCACTGCGTCCAGGCCGTGACGGAAGCCGCCCACGAAGTCGATCCGCAGGCGCGGGTCGAAGTGGACCTGGCGAGCAAGCAGGCGCGCGTCGAGTCGCCGCAGCCGCGCGAGCGGTTCGTCGACGCGCTGAAGGAGGCGGGCTACACGCCGGCCACCTGAAGACTTCAGGCCACCCGCACCACGGCCATCATCCCGCCGTCCTGGTGCTCCAGCACATGGCAGTGCAGCATCCAGTCGCCCGGGTTGTCGGCGACGAATGCGACCTCGGCGCGTTCGTCCGGCGCGAGCAGCACCGTGTCCTGCCACTCGCGATGCCGGGTGGGCACGCCGTTGCGCGAAAGCACGCGCAAGCTGTGGCCGTGCAGGTGCATCGGGTGGTGCCAGCGCGTGTCGTTGACGAAGCCCAGGCGGTACGAACGCCCGCGCCGCAGCGTCAGCACCGGCTCATGCACGTGTGAATCGGCCACCGTGCCGTTCACGGCCCAGGCCTTGCCCGAACGCAGCAGCGACATGAAGGGCACGGACCGGCCATCGAGCATCGCCTGGTGCAGGCCGCCATGCATGCCGCCTTCGAAGCGCAGTTCGTGCAGCTGCGCGGCGGCGAGGTCCGGATCGGGCAGCGGGTTGGGTGCGATCGCCTCCGGCCGCGGCAGCGCCTTCTCGCGGACGGCGCCTTCGTCGTAGGCCAGGCGCAGCAGGTCGTACGCGGCGCGCGGATAGAAGACGTCCCCGACCGCGTGCCGCTCGCCCGGCCGCCCCATCGCATCGAGCACCAGGTCCACGCGCATGCCCGGGGCCAGCACCACGGTGTTGCGATCCGGCTCGTGCGGCGCGACCGGCTGGCCGTCGATGGCGACGACCAGCGACCGGTGCCCGTCGAACTGCAGCCCGAAGATGCGCGCGTTCGCTGCGTTGACGAGGCGCAGCCGCAGCCTTTCGCCACGGCGCACTCGCACGTCGCCCGGCACTTGTCCATTGACCGTCACCACGTTGCCGATGCGCCCCGCATGCGCCACGTCATGCGGCTGCGCGAAGTCGCCGCTGATGCGCCCGTCGCGCGCGAGGCGCCAGTCGTCCAGAACCCAGGTCAGCTCACGGTCCACCGGCAATGGGCGCTGCTCCTCGACCACGATCGACCCATACAGGCCGCGCTCCACCTGCTCGCTGCTGCGCGAATGCGAGTGGTACCAGTAGGTGCCGGCATCGGGCAGGTCGAACTCGTAGCGGAAGCGCCCGCCCGGCGGCACCGGCGCCTGGGTCAGGTGCGGCACGCCGTCCATTGCGTGCGGCACGCGCATCCCGTGCCAGTGCACGGTGGTCTCCGCCGGAAGGCGGTTCTCGAAATTGACGCGCAGTCGGCTGCCCTGCACGGCGCGGATCTGCGGGCCCGGCACGGCGCCGCCATAGGACCAGACGTCGACTGCCGGCTGACCGCTGCCGCGCAGCATGGCCGTGCCGGGCGCGGCGACGAGGTCCACCTCGACGACTCGCTGCGACCTGCCGGGCGGCGCCGTGCAGGCCGTCGTGGCCATCGTGGCGAACGGCAATGCCAAGCACTGCCGCCGGGTGAGCAGCGGCCCGCTTGCGCCGTTCGCATCGCGCGGCATGGAAGCCCCTGCGATGTCCATACGGCCTTTCACTTGACCTGCTGGATCTGCGTGACCGTGTACGTGCCGCCTTCAGCGGACGCGGCGAAGCGGACCTTGTCGCCGACCTTGAGCGGGTCCAGCATCGCCGGGTCGCTGACCTGGAACACCATCGTCATCGGCGCCATGTCCAGGTTGCGGATGGCCCCATGGCGCAGCGTGACCTTGCGGTTCTGCCAGTCGACGTTGCGGACCTCGCCTTCGGTGAGCTCGGCATCCTTGGCCGCCGCCTTCGCCTTGTTGCCGTCGTAGTGCTGGTAGACCCTGGAACTGCCGTCGCGCGCCAGCAGCAGCACGTCGAACGCGTCCTTGCGCCCGCCATACACCTCGCCGTCCATGCCGGGCGAGCCGACCGGCATGCCCGGCACCGCCAGGCCGATCGCCTGCGGCTTCTCGCGCAGCAGCCGCTGGATCTCGCGCGCGGGGACGTGGCCTTCCAGCGCATAGCCGCCCACGACGGCCGTGTGGCAGGAGCCGTACTTGCGGTCGATGCCCAGCCGGCTGCGCACGGCGTTGTTGCCGGTATCGTTCACCTTCACCTTGAAGCCGTTGGCCTCCAGGTGGGCGACCCAATCCTGGCAGCAGCCGCACGTCGGGTCTTTCCAGACCTCGACCAGCGTGCCCGGCCTGGCCTGCTGGGCCTGAACACCGACCGACGTGCCCAGCAGGGCCAGCCCGGCGGCCAGGATGCTGCGGCGATCCAGGTTCGATTCCATGCTCATCTCTTCTTGCTCCTGTCGCGCACGCGCGACCCTGATCTTGCCGGTTGGTTCCTGATTCAGGTCAATGGTGCCCGCGGTGAGGGCCACTGGACTTCGGCGAAGTCTGTTCGGGCGAGGCGTAGCCGCGCAGCTGCCGGTAGCGCTCGACCTGCTGCGGCTCCAGCAGCGCGGCCTGCTCCAGGTGCGCGCGCAGGTGCTCCTCGCGCAAGCGCGCCTGGCGAAGGCCGATCTCGCTCGTCAGCCGCTGCAGCAGGGCACTGTCGACCCGGCGCGAGGCGAAGGCGTTGTCGAGCGCGCGCTCCGCTTCGATCACCGACTCTCCCAGCTCGCGTGCCCGGGCCTTGTGGCCGTGCATCAGCGCTTCGCTGGCCGAGCGTTGCGCGGGCGTGAGCGAAAGGGCCGCCGCATGCTCCAGCACATGAGCAGGGCCGGGATAGCCGTTCAGTTCCGCCGCCTTGGCCAGCCCCATGCCCTGGCCTTGCCGCAGCTCGGCGATGTCACGTTCGGACAAGGCCTTGATGGCGCGATCCTGCTGGCCGGCATAGGGGCCGACTTGCGCCAGGGACGCCGACGCGACGAGCGACGCCAGGGCGAGGGTCGATGCGATCTTCATCCGGTGCTCCTTTTCGGTTCGTCTCCGTCGGCCGCGACGTCGTGTCAAGGCGCGAGCCGCTCGCGGATCCAGCCGTCACCTTCGCGCGTGTACCTCAGCCGGTCGTGCAGCCGGCTCTTGCGGCCCTGCCAGAACTGCCACTGGTCCGGCGTGAGCCGGTACCCGCCCCAGTGCGGCGGCCGCGGCGGTTTCAGCATGAACTGCGCCCCGTATTTCGCGGCGTTGGCCACCAGCACCGAACGGCCGGCGATCACCTCGCTCTGCGGGCTGGCCCAGGCGCCGATGCGTGAGTCGAGCGGGCGCGAATGGAAATAGGCGTCGCTCTCGGCGTCGCTGGTCTTCTCGACACGGCCTTCGATGCGCACCACGCGCTCGAGCTCCACCCAGTGGAACTGCAGCGCCGCATACGGATTGCCGGCCAGCTCGCGGCCCTTGCGGCTGTCGTAGTTCGTGTACCAGACGATGCCGCGCTCGTCGTAGCCCTTGATCAGCACGATGCGCGTGCTGGGGCGCAGGTCGCCGGCCACCGTGGCAAGCGTCATCGCGTTGGGCTCGGGGATCTGCGCGCTGATCGCCTCGGTCAGCCACTGGTCGAACTGCCGCAGCGGATCGGCATGGCTGGCCTCTTCGCTCAGCTCGGCGCGCTCGTAGCTTTTGCGCAGGTCGGCGATGCGTTCGGACGTGCTGGACATGCGCCCATTGTGACGCGGCCCCGGCGCGCGCCGCTACAGTGGCCGGCATGGATCCCGGCGAACTCCCCACCGTCATCGTGCTGGCCTCGGGCCGCGGCGAACGCTTCGTTGCGTCGGGCGGGGCGGGGTCGAAGCTGCAGGCGATGCTCGCCGGCAGGCCGGTGCTGGAGTGGACGCTGGACGCGGTGCGGGCGAGCGGACTGCCGTTCCATGTGGAAGCCGCCGGGCATCCGGGCATGGGGGATTCGATCGCCGCCGCGGTGCGTGCGACGCGGGAAGCGGCGGGGTGGCTGGTGCTGCCGGGCGACCTGCCGCTGGTGCGGGCCGGGACGCTGCGTGCGGTCGCGCGGGCTTTGCGCGAAGAGGGTGCCGAGGTCGTCGTGCCCGTGTACCAGGGGCAGCGCGGGCATCCGGTTGCGTTTGCGCGCAGCTGCGGTGAAGCGCTTGCCGCGTTGTCCGGGCCTCAAGGCGCCGCATCGGTCGTGAAGGCCCGTCGCCTGCGCGAACTGCCGGTCGAGGACGACGGCGTGGTGGTGGACATCGACACGGTGGAGGCGTTGCGGGACGCGCAGCGTCGGTTGCGCGTGCGCGGTGCAGCAGGTCCGGGGGGCGCGCCGCCCGCCTAGCGCCTCGCGAATCCGTACAACTCGGCGCCGCTCTCCACGCAGTGCGCCGGCCCCTCCGCCCAGGCGAGCAGCGAGCAGCCGAAGCGGCTGGCCAGCGTGACCTCCGCGCCCGGTTCGATCAGCACGAACGCCGGTCCCGATACCGGCTTGTCGTCGACGAGCAGGTCGCCCGCAAGGATGAAGAAATCGGTGATGGCCGTGTGCTTCACCCGAAGCGGCGGGCACTGCGGCCAGAGGTTCAGGTTGCACAGGCGGCGGTCGTCGCCGGTGCCCGCGTAATCGAAAAGCGCCTTGCGCGCGACGCCGCCGAAGCGGGTGGGAACGGAGAGCGTCTGGTCGAGCACGACGCACAGGTCCGGCGGCGTTTCAGGGTTGGCGCGCCGCAGGGCATCCGCCTTCGCGTGCGGGTGGATGGCCAGCCCGCCGTCCGGAATGATCACCGGCCCCTCGAGGCGGGAGACCAGCAACGCGCCGGGATACGACACCGCATCGTGCGCCGCCCCCGCGAGGTTGATGCCGACCGCGCCTTCGCCGGTCGTGCCCTGGAAATCCGTGAGCGAGCCCGCGAGGAAGTAGCTCGTCGCGGTCGCCAGGTGCTGGTGCACGCCCGAGCGGCTGAGCGGATCGAAGGCGAGCAGGCCGAGGAACAGCCCGGCCTCGTCGTCGCGGCGCACCGCCTTTTCGCGCGCGGTGCCGCGCGGCGTCTCGCGCCAGGGCAGGGCCTCCATGTCGTACGCATAGACGCCCGGGGCCAGGGCGTGGCTCGACGGCAAGGCGGTGGCGGCGCTGGAGCTCATGTGGAACCTCGATGCAGTACGGGTTTCCCCGGGACGCCCGGGTCGCGACGACCCTTGCTATGGCCCGATAGTAATGAACGCGACATCCGGGCGGTGCCGGATGCGCACGAACAAGGAGGCGCCCGGTGCAGATCCATCCCCGATCGAAGGTCCACGCCGTCACCGGCGGCGGCAGCGGCATCGGAGCGGCGACCGTGGCACTGCTGGCCCAGGCCGGGCACACGGTGGTCGTGCTCGACCGCGCCGAACCGGCGCAGCCCGTCGCGGGCGCCACGTTCATCGAAGTGGACGTGTCCGACGAAGACGCCGTGGTGGGCGCGTTCGCGCAGATCCGCCAGCAGCACGGACGGCTGGACGGCCTGGTGAACAGCGCGGGCATCGAGTCGCGCCGCCTGGTGCGCGGCATGGATGCCGCCGCCTGGCAGCGGGTGATGGGCGTCAACGTCACCGGCACCATGCTCTGCACGCGAGAGGCGGCGGCGCTGATGCGAGAAGGCGGCGAAGGCGGCGCGGTCGTCAACGTGGCCTCCATCGCCGGCAAGCGCATGTCGTACTCGGGCGATGCCGCCTACACCGCGTCGAAGGCTGCGGTGCTGGGCTTCACGCGCCACGCGGCGTTCGAGCTCGCGGCCGACCGCATCCGCGTCAACGCCGTCTGCCCGGGGCCGACGCTCACTCCCATGATCACGCGCAACCTGAGCGCGGAGAGCATCGAGGCCGTGGCCGCCGTCGTGCCGCTGGGCCAGTGGGTCAAGCCCGAGGACGTCGGGCACGCCATCGTGTTCCTGTTGGGTGACGGCGCGGCGATGTGTACAGGGACTTCACTGGATGTGGACGGCGGGGTCCTGATATCCAATGGCGCTTCCCACGCCGACTATTTCCGCCAGCGCCAATAGAGACTGTCCCTCCAGGAGACCGAAGATGATCAAGCTGCTCCGAATCCTCGTGCCCTCCGTCCTGCTGACGGCCTTCGCCCCGGTCAATGCGCAGCAGACGCTGCGCATGGCCTTCGTGGCGCCGCCGCCGGTGTGGGGACCCATCGCCGACCAGTTCGCCAAGGAAGTGGCCGACCGGACCAAGGGTGAGCTCAAGGTGCAGTCGTTCGGCGGCGGCCAGCTCGGCAGCCTGCCCCAGAACTACGCGGGCCTGCGCACCGGCCAGGTCGACATGATGCTGGCCGACACCGGCACGCTGGCGCTCGCCAAGGGCGGCAAGGATTTCAACGCGCTGTTCGCGCCTTACGTCTTCCGCGACAACGCGCACTTCAAGGCCTTCATGAACTCGCCCGCCTTCCGCGAGATGCTCGCGCCGGTCGAGAAGGACGCGGGCTTCAAGTACGTGGGCTATGTGTCCGATCGCGCGCCGCGGCAGCTGACGACGGCCAACCGCAAGGTGCTCAAGCCCGAGGACATGAAGGGCCTGAAGGTCCGCGTGCCGGAGACGCCCACCATCCTCGAGGTGATGAAGGCCTGGGGCGCTTCGCCCACGCCGATCCCCGCCGCCGAGCTCTACCTCGCGATGAAGCAGGGCCTGGTGGACGGGCAGGACAACGGCTTCGATGCGATCGCCGGCGCCAAGTACTACGAGGTGCAGAAGTTCGCCATGCGCCTGGACTACGTGCAGTCCGGGCTGATGGTGCTGATGGCCGCTGACAAGTGGAATCGCCTGACGCCCGCCCAGCAGAAGGCGATGACCGAGGCGGCCGCGGAAACCGAGAAGTGGGCCAGCAAGATGACCTGGGAAACGGCCGACAAGTCCATCAGCGTGCTCAAGGCCAATGGCATGGAGATCGTCGAGCCCGACCTTGCGCCCTTCCGCAAGAGCGCCGAGGAGGTGCTGCGCCGCCTCGACGGGGAGATGTGGTCGAAGGGCACGCTGCAGAAGATCCAGGCGGTGCGCTGAAGCCGGCGCGCATGCTTCGCGTGCTCGACGCGGCGGTGGAGGCGCTGCTCACCGCGCTGCTGATCGTGCTGGTGCTGGTCGGCGGCGCGCAGATCGTCTGGCGCTTCGTGCTGGGCGATCCTCTCTCGTGGGTGATCGAGGCGAGCGTGCTGTTGATGGTGTGGGCCACCATGCTGGCCGGCTACGTCGGCGTCCGCCGCAACGTCCACCTGTCCGCCGACTTCGCGGGCTTCCAGGCCCGCCCCCGCGTGCGCTGGTGGCTGGACCTCGCGAGCCTGCTGCTGTGCATCGTGTTCGTTGTCGTCTACGGCGTGAGCAGCTTCACCGTGATCGATGCGATGGAAGGCATTCCCTTCACCGCCTTGCCGATCGGGCAGCCGGCGCTCTATTGGTCGCTGCCCGCCGGCGCGCTGCTGATGGCGCTTGCGCTCGCCGAGCGCGTGGTGCGACACCTGCGGCAGGGCAGGGGAGCGTAGGTGCAGCAGATCCTGATGTTCGGCCTGCTCATGGCCGTCTTCCTGGCGCTGGCGCTGGCCGGCCTGCCGGTGTTCTTCGCGATGGGGCTCGCCTCGCTCGTGTTCATCCTGTTCACGGGCGGCGCGGTGCCGGTCAACGTGCTGGCCTCGTCCATGGTGCAGGGCATGGACTCGTTCGCCTTCCTCGCGATCCCGTTCTTCTTCCTCGCGGGTGAGCTGATGAACACCGGCGGCATCACGCGGCGCCTGCTGGCGTTCGCGAGTGCGCTGGTGGGGCACATCCGCGGCGGGCTGTCGCATGTCGCCATCCTCGCCAGCATGGTGTTCTCCGGCGTCTCGGGCTCGGCCGTGGCCGACGCTTCGGCGATCGGATCGTCCGTGATCCCGGCCATGAAGGAGCAGGGCTATCCGCCGGCGTACGCGGCGGCGGTCGTCGCCGCCGCATCGACGATGGGGCCGATCATTCCGCCATCGATCGCGTTCGTGGTCTACGCGCTGGTCAGCGAGGTCTCCATCGGCAAGCTGTTCCTGGCGGGCGCCGTCCCAGGGCTGCTGATGGCGGTGTATCTCCTCGCCACGGCTGCGTGGCTGGCGCGCCGCCGCGACTTCCCGTACACCGAGCGCGCCTCGATGCGGCGCCTGCTGGCCGCCGGGCGCGACGCGCTGCCGGCGCTGGCCATGCCCTTCATCATCCTGGGCGGCATCGTCGGCGGCGTCACCACCCCCACCGAGGCCGGCGTGGCCGCCGTGCTGTACGCGATCCTGGTCGGCCTGTTCCTCTATCGCGAACTCGACTGGCGCGGCATCCTGAAGATCACGCGCGAGTCGATGATCAGCTCCGGGATGATCCTGCTGACGATCGCGGCTTCGGGCATCTTCTCGTGGCTGGTCGCCAACCTTGCCATCGGCGACACGCTGGCCAAGACGCTGCTGGCCCTGACCGACAGCCGCTGGATCATGCTGGTGCTGATCAACATCGCGCTGCTGCTGTGGGGTCTGGCGCTGGAGCCGGCCGTCGCGCTCGTCACGCTCGTGCCGGTGCTGGTACCGCTGGCCAATGCCTACCAGATCGACCTGGTCCACCTCGGCGTGATCGTGGTTCTCAACCTGATGATCGGCCAGCTGACGCCGCCATCGGGGGTGATCACGTTCCTCACGGCGCAGATCGCGGGGGCGCCCTTGCACCAGGTGTTTCGCGAGGCGCTTCCGTTCACGCTCGCGCTCATCGGCGTGCTGCTGCTGGTGACCTTCCTGCCCGGGCTGGCGCTCTGGCTGCCGGGCGTGCTGATCCGGGGTTGACAGGCCGCCGGCTCGTGGTCTAGCTCGCGAGCCAGGCCTCGGCTTCCACCAGGCTCGTGAAGGCCTTCAGGTTGAGTCCATGCTTCTGGGCCGAGCGCTCGCTGATGGCCCGGTATTCACGCGGGTCGACCACGGCCGCCACTTTTTCGATGTCGCTGAGCGCGTGGGCGGTGTGCTCGCCCAGGCGAAGGTGCTCGGTGAAACTCAGCTCCGGCCGCACGGCCAGCAGGTCGAGGACCACCTTGCGGTCACCGCACATGCGGGCCACCGTCGACACGAGGTCCACGAGGCCGCACACGTCGCACAGCCGCGCGGTGCCCGTCGCGACGACGAGCAGATGAGCAGTACCGTGGGTGATGCCGACAGTGAACATGGCGGGCAAGTTGCGGCTGAGTTCGTGGGCCTTCACCCGCCATTCTGGGGCAGAGTGCGCCGGCGCTCATTGGGGCCGCCACCGAGCTTTGCGCTCCAGCACGATAACGCTGATGATCGTTCGTGATGAAGCAGCTGAACGCGGCGACGTGGCTCGATCCGGGGATGGTGGCCTGCTATGCGGGCGATACCGGACTGCAGGGCGCGGAGGCGCGGATTCTGTCGGAGCTGCGGCCACGCATGGGCGCCTGGTCCATGCTCGACGTCGGTGTCGGAGGCGGCCGCACGACGCGGCACTTCGCGCCGGCCGTGGCGGACTACGTTGGCGTGGACATCTCGCCCTCGATGGTGGAGCACTGCCGGCGCGAGTTCGGCTCGGGACATTGCCGCTTCGAGGTCACCGACGTGCGCGAGCTGTCCGCGCTCGGCAAGCGCCGATTCGACCTCGTCCTGTTCAGCTACAACGGCCTCGACTACCTGACCCATGAAGACCGCCTGCGCGCCCTGGAGCAGATCCACGAGGCGTGCCGGCCGGGCGGCTACTTCTGCTTCTCGACGCACAACATCGAGGCCCTTCCACACCTGATGCGCTTGCGGGCCCAGTACACCCGCGATCCCGAGTGGCTGTGGCGCAACCTCGGCAACTGGTTTCGATGGCGGCTTCGGCATGCGCGGCACGTCGCGCGAGTGGCCGCGCAACGGCGAGAGTGGGCCATCGTCAACGACGGCGCCCACGAGTGCCGGCTGGAGACCTACTACGTCCGCCCCGCGGCCCAGCTCGCCCAGCTCGAGCCGGCGTTCGGCGGCACCCGCGTGTTCTCGGTCGACGGCCAGGAACTCGCGCGCGAGGATCTCGAGAGCACCGACGGCGACTGGCTGTATTTCCTCTGCCAGGCTCGGTGAAACGGCTGGACACCATCAGGAAAGGAGACGAGCCATGCTGCAGATGAGACCGGGCTGCGAATGTTGCGACAAGGACCTGCCGGCCCACGAGGCCGGTGCCCGCATCTGTTCCTACAAATGCACCTTCTGCGAGACATGCGCCACGAGCGTCCTGGGTGGCAAATGTCCGAACTGCGGTGGCGAGCTCGTTGCGCGGCCTACTCGTTCGCTGGCGAGGCTCGCGAAGCATCCCGCTTCCACGGAACGTGTCTACAAGCCGGGTGGCTGCGTGCAGTCGGCGTAGTGGCCATCGGGAGACGCGCATGTCGACCTCGCTTCCAATGCCCGCCAGCCAGCGCGTCGTCCAGGTCTGCCTGTTCGTCATCGCTTTGATCGGCATCGTCGGCGGCTCCCTGCAGATGTACCTGGGCCAGCCCGAAACCTCGCCGAGGCTGGACAACGTCCATCGCTTCATGGCGGGCGTGTACCTCGGCACCGGGATCATCTGCCTCTGGGCAGCGATCACCGTGCGCAACCAGGGCACGCTGGTCTACCTGCTGGCGCTCGGCATCTTCCTGGCGGGGCTGGGGCGCCTGGTGTCCATCAGCCAGGTCGGCCTGCCGGAGCCCGCGGCGCTCTGGCTCGGATACCTGACGCCCGAACTGCTGGTCCCCATCGTCATGGCCTTCGCGCATCGGGCGAGTCGCGCGCATGTGAGGGCCTAGGCGCCGGGGAGGCTTTGTTGTGCGGGCCGGACGTTCGGCTCGAACCTCGTTGTTCCTTGCCGATGAGGATGGCAGACTCGCAAGCGCAGCCATGCCAAACCAGCCAGCCATGAGCACGGACGCCGAAATCCTCGCCGCGATCGATGCCGCCTTTGGCGCGGCGCCGCGGCCCGAGCATTTCACGAACCACACGCACTGCTGCGAGTGCGCGGAGCACGACGACGTGCTGCGATCCAGGACGCGCGAGACACTGCAGCACGCGGACGTCGGCAATCCCGGCTGGGATCCGATCTGTTTCACTTCGGCCGAAGGTTTCGCGTACTACTTTCCGGCATTGGCCCGGCTCGCGCTGGCGGAGCCCTCACGGGAGCACGGCTGGTACGCGGATCAATTGCTTTTTCACCTGTCTTCCGGGTTCAAAGAGAACACCTACTATCTTCATTGCGACGCGGACCGAAGAGCGGCCGTGGCTCGCTTGCTCGGCCACTTGATCCAGACCCGCACCGCGCTGATCGAAGACTACGCTGCGGCGGACGAATTCCTGCGGTGCCATGAACTGTGGGGTGAAGCGTGATGCTCCCTCTTCCGCCCACTCCCATCGGCCGCTATCGCCACTACAAGGGCGGCGAGTACGAGGTCCTCGGCGTGGCGCGCCACAGCGAGACGGAGGAGCCGCTGGTGGTGTACCGGCCGCTCTACAACGATTCGGGGCTCTGGGTCCGTCCGCATGCCATGTTCTTCGGCGACGTGGAGGTCGATGGAAGAAGGCAGCCCCGGTTCGTTCTGATCGCGGAAACAAGCAACCCCTGATTGAGGTCACTACAACAATGTCCAAGTCCCGTCTCGTCCCGATCCTCTCAATCGCCGCGCTCCTCGCCCTGTCCGTGGCGTTCAATCCGTCGCCCGACCGCCACCGCATCAAGATCAAGGAGTCGCTGGCCGACCGCAGCGCGCTGGCACGCGTGCTGTCCCTCGGTTCGCTGGCGGCGCTGGCCTCGAACTACCACTCGCTCGGCGTGGCGTCGTACACCAAGGTGGGCGACCGGCTGCTGTCGGTCGGGTTCATGGGTTTCGTCTACGTCCCGGACCAGACGAAGTCCTGACGAAGGCCGGCGGGCGGTCCCGCCTGCCGACGTCTGGTCACTGCTCTCGCGCCAGCTTCAGCAGCCGCTCCAGGTGGCGATCGTGGATGTTGTGCCGCCGCAGTTCCTCCAGCGTCTTCTCGCAATACTCCAGCGTCGTCCCGTACCGCCCGCAGGCCTCGGTGAAGATGCGCCGGTACTGGTCCTCGGTGAGCACGCCGGTGTGGTTGGGGCTCTTGCGTGAGAGGGTGAAGGCCAGCGCCTTCACTCCGCCTTGCGGCGTGTGGCACGTCAGCCAGCGCGGGTCGTAGACGCCGGTGGGCATCTCGCGCCCCCACAGCTGCATCAAGACTTCCTGGCCGACCGCCTTCTGGATTCGGAACACCACGCCTTGGCAACTGCCGCCGCTGAGCAGGCCGAACACCAGCCCGGGACATTCGGGCGTGCCGCGGTTGACGCGGCTCCACATCTTCAGCGCGCGGTGCCAGCCCTGCACGCGCGCGGGGCGGCGCTCGGCGTAGTCGAAGTCGGGTTTCCAGATGAGCGAACCGTAGCCGAAGATCCAGAAGTCCTCGTGCCCGCCCCATTCGGCCAGCACCTTGTGCAGCATCGGCAGCGGATCGCGCACCGGCGTCAGGCCGTGCCATGTCGGCGAATTCGCGGGAAGCGGGGCCATGCGGCTCATGGGCTGCAACTGTACGGGCTCGTAACCTGTCCGTCACCAGCGGTGAGTCGGCAGACGCCTTGCAGGTAGGATGCCCGTTGCCTTTTTGCCTGCTTCCCGATTCCCCATGCAACTCAACTCCGTGGTGGCCCGGGTCACCGAACGAATCCGCGAGCGCAGTGCGGAAACCCGCACCGCCTACCTGCGCCGTGTCGACGAGATGGCGGCGCGCGACCGCGGCAGCGACCGGCTCGGCTGCGCCAACGTCGCCCATGCCTTCGCCGCGCTGCCGTCCAACGAGAAGCTCAAGGTGGTGGTCGAGCGGGCGCCCAACATCGGCATCGTCACGGCCTACAACGACATGCTGTCGGCGCATGCGCCCTACGCACGCTTCCCCGACATCCTCAAGGACGAGGCGCGGCGGCTGGGCGTGACGGCCCAGGTCGCCGGTGGGGTGCCGGCCATGTGCGACGGCGTGACACAGGGTACGCCGGCGATGGACCTGTCGCTGTTCTCGCGCGACGTGATCGCGATGGCCACGGCGGTTTCGCTGAGCCATGACGTGTTCGACGCCGCGCTGATGCTGGGCATCTGCGACAAGATCGTGCCCGGCCTGTTGATCGGCGCGCTGCATTTCGGCCACCTGCCCACCGTGTTCGTGCCCGGCGGGCCGATGACCAGCGGGCTCTCCAATTCCGAGAAGGCCAAGGTGCGCGAGCTCGCGGCGCAGGGCCAGGTCGGCCGCGAGGAGCTGCTCGAAGCCGAGCAGAAGGCCTACCACTCGCCCGGCACCTGCACCTTCTACGGCACGGCCAACAGCAACCAGATGCTGATGGAGGCGATGGGCCTGCACGTGCCCGGCGCCGCGTTCGTGAACCCGGGCAACGAGCTGCGCGAGGAGCTCACGCGCGAGGCGGTGCGCACGGTGGTGGGCATCGTCAAGGCCCGGCGCTTCACGCCGATCGGCCACCAGGTCGACGAGCGCTGCATCGTCAACGCGATGGCGGCGCTGCTGGCCACCGGCGGCTCCACCAATCACCTGATCCATTGGGTGGCCGTGGCGCGCTCGGCCGGCATCCGCATCGACTGGAACGATTTCTCCGAGCTGTCCTCGGTGGTGCCGCTGCTGGCGCGGGTCTATCCCAACGGCCAGGCCGACGTGAACGCGTTCCAGGCCGCGGGCGGACCGGGTTTCGTGATCCGCGAGCTGCTCGACGCCGGGCTGATGCATGAAGACGTGCTCACCGTGCGGGAGGGCGGCCTGCGCGAGTACACCCGTTGGCCGGGTGGCGCGGGCGGCCGCCTCTCCTGGCAGGACATCGGCCCCTCGCGCGACACCTCGGTGGTGCGCCCCGCCGGCGAGCCGTTCAGCCCCACGGGCGGTCTCAAGCTGCTCACCGGCAACCTGGGCCGCAGCGTGATCAAGGTGTCGTCCGTGCCGCAGGACCGCCATGTGATCGAGGCGCCCGCGCGGATCTTCGACACGCAGGAGGCGCTGCAGAAGGCCTTCCAGTCCGGGGAGCTGGAGCAGGCCTGCCGCGCCAGCGACGCCAACGGGCTGGTCTGCGTCGTGCGCTGGCAGGGGCCGCAGGCCAACGGCATGCCCGAGCTGCACAAGCTCACGCCGCCGCTGGCGGTGCTGCAGGGCAAGGGGCTGCGAGTCGCGCTGGTCACCGATGGCCGCATGAGCGGCGCTTCGGGCAAGGTGCCCGCGGCCATCCACGTGTCGCCCGAAGCCGCCGCGGGCGGGCCGCTGGCGCTGCTGCGCGACGGCGACCGGGTGCGGCTCGACGCGGTCGAAGGCAGGCTGCAGGCGCTGGTGCCGCACGAGGAATGGATGCGCCGCGAGCCCGCTCGATTGCAGGCATCGCAGCGCGAGGAGAACGGCGTCAAGCTGGGGCGCGAACTGTTCGGGGCGATGCGGCGCAACGCAACGGAAGCAGAAGAGGGGGCCTGCACATGGCTGTGAAGAAGGGCGGCGCGCTCACGCCCCTGGAAGTGATGGACGACGCGGCGGTGATCCCGGTGATCGTGCTGGACGACGTGGCGCAGGCCGTGCCGCTGGCACGCGCGCTGGTCGAGGGCGGCATCCGCATGCTGGAGGTGACGCTGCGCACGCCGGCCGCCCTGCGCTGCATCGAAGCGATCGCCGAGCAGGTGCCCGGCGCCGTGGCGGGCGCGGGCACGGTGCGATCGGAAGAGGATGCACGCGCGGCCGCCGCGGCAGGCGCCCGCTTCGCGGTGAGTCCCGGCTACACCCCGCTGATCGGCGCGGCCTGCCGCCAGGCCGGGCTGCCGCTGCTGCCGGGCGTGTCGACCGGCAGCGAGATCCTGCTCGCGCAGCAGGACGGATGGAACGAATTGAAGTTCTTCCCGGCCGTGCCCGCCGGCGGCACGGCGATGCTCAAGGCTTTCGCCGGTCCTTTCCCCGACGTGCGCTTCTGCCCGACGGGCGGTGTCACGGCGGCGAACGCGCGCGAGTTCCTCGGATTGCCCAACGTGGTGTGCGTCGGCGGATCGTGGCTGACGCCCGCGGATGCGGTGAAGGCGGGCGACTGGGGCCGGATCACGAAGCTGGCGCGCGAGGCGGTCGCGTTGCGCTAGGCCGCGGCCCGCTTCGCCATCACTTCCTCTATCGTGGTGACCAGCACGTCGGGCACCACCGGCTTGACCAGGTGCCCGTCGAAGCCGGCCTGCGTCGCGCGCGCCACGTCCGCCGTCTGGCCCCAGCCGGACAGCGCCAGCAGGGCCATGCCGCGGCCCCATTCGCTTGCACGCAAGGCGCGGCAGGTGCCAAAGCCGTCCAGCCGAGGCATGCCGAGGTCGAGCACCGCCACGTCGGGCCGCAACGCTTCGGCCTGGGCCAGTCCTTCGACGCCGTCGTAAGCCGTGGCGACGTCGTAGCCCAGCAATCCCAGCACCTCGGCCAGCGTGTCGGCCGCGTCGCGGTTGTCGTCGACGACCAGCACCCGGCGGCGCGGCGGCTGCTCCAGTGCCCGCTTCGCGTTGCTCGCTGGCGGCTGCGCCGGCTGGGTTTCCAGCGGGAGCCGCACCACGAACTCGCTGCCTTGCCCGAGCCCGGCGCTGTGCGCCTCGACCGAACCGCCGTGCAGCTCGGCCAGCCGCTGCACGAGCGACAGGCCGATGCCCAGTCCGCCGCCGGCGCGTTCGGACTCGGCGCCGCCTTGGTAGAACATCTCGAACACGCGCTGCAGCTGGTCCGCCGTAATGCCCACGCCGTGGTCGCGGACGCGGATCACCGCCTGCCCGCCTTCGCGCTCAACGGACAACCGGATCGGCCGCCGCTCCGCCGAATACCGCGCCGCGTTGGTCAGCAGGTTGAGCACCACCTGCACCAGCCGCACGTCGTCGCCCACCAGGTGCACGGGCTCGTCGGGCAGTTGCAGCTCCAGCGGATGCCGGCCCATCTGCAGCGCGGCCTGCGCGTTCTCGACGGCGGCATGCACCACGTCCTGCAGCGTCACCGGCGCGCGCCGCAGCTCGAGCTTGCCGCGGCTGATGCGGCTGACGTCCATCAAGTCGTCGATCATCCGCGCAAGGTGCGAGACCTGGCGGCCGATGATGTCCGTGTGCCGCTGCTGCATCGGGTCGAGCGGTGCCGTGAGCCGCAGCAGCTCGGCGGAGCTGCGGATCGGCGCGAGCGGGTTGCGCAGCTCGTGCGCGAGCGTGGCTAGGAATTCATCCTTGCGGCGATCCGCTTCCATGAGCGCGGCCTCGGCCTGCTTGCGGTCGGTGATGTCACGTTGCGTGCCCCAGGCGCGCACCAGGCGCCCGTCCTCCACCACCCCCGACAGGCTGTTGGCGAACCAGAGCGGCCGGCCCTCGCTGTCGTGCTCGGCCGACTCGACGTCGTCGGCGCGGTAGCCGCCCTCGACCAGGGCACGCAGGTAGGCCTGCACATTCGGATCGGCCTCGTCCATGAACAACTCCAGCCCGTGGCCGACCACGTCGGCGGGCGAGGAGAGGCCGTACATCCGGGCGAAGACCTCGTTGCATTCCGCGAAGCGGCCGGTGCGCATCACGGCGCGCACTTGGTCTTCGACGGGAAGCGATGTGTCGACCGGCGGCTGGAATTCCATGCGCCAGATGCCCTCGGTGCTGTTGGCCACGAAGGCGCGGTAGCGCTCCTCGCTCTCGTGCAGCCGCCGCTCGCGCTGCACGCGGTCGCTGACGTCCTGGAAAAGGATGGCGACGTGGCGCTCGTGCGGTTCGCCGATGGGCGAGGCGAACACGTCGAACCAGCGGCCCATCGCCTGCGACCCCATGCTGAAGCGCTGCGGCTGCGCGGTCAGCGCCACCTGCCCGTAGGTTTCAATCCAGAACGGCTCCAGGTTCGGCAGCAGCTCGCGTGCGGTGCGCCCCAACGGATCGCGCAGGCCGGTCTGGCGCTCGAAGACGGCGTTGGTTTCGATGAATCGGTAGTCGGCCGGGCGCCCCTGTTCGTCCAGCAGGATCTCGGCCACGCAGAAGCCCTGGTCGATCGATTCGAGCAGCCGCCGGTAGCGCTCGCCAGCGCGGCGCAGCTCGTCTTCGGCCATGCGCCGGTCGTGGATGTCCGTCACCGACCCGGCCATGCCGAGGAACTCGCGCCGGGGGCCGAACCGGGGGTGCCCGGAGTCGATCACCCAGCGCCACGACCGTCGCGGTGGCGGATGCGGTGTTCGCACCTGAAATCGGTCTGCGCGGCATTGGCCGAGCGGAACGCCGCCCCGGTCATCGGACGGTCGTCCGGGTGCACCATCTCCAGCCAGCCGAATCCGAGCCCCGCCGTCTCGGGCTGTCCGGTGAACTGCGTCCAGGCCAGCGACAGGAAGCTGCAGACGCCGTCCGGCTCGGTGACCCACAGCATGGCGGGCGCGGCATCGGCGAACTCGCGCAGCCGCTGCTGGGCCGTGACCTGGGCCGTGATGTCCAGCGTGATGCCGTCGAAACGGGTCGGTTCGCCGCTCTCGTCCGTGCTCACCCGGCCGACGGCGTGGATCCACTTGTGGCTGCCGTCGGGGCCGATCGTGCGGTAGACCTCGTCGAACTGATGCCGCTGCTGGACCGCGCGATCGATCGAGACCCGCACGCGCTCGCGGTCCTCCTCATGCAGCCGCTCGTAGAACAGCTCCAGCGTCGGCCGCGCATCCGGCGGCAGGTGGAAGTGAGCCTTGGTGTTGTCGTTCCAGACCAGGTCGCCCAGCGGCAGCGGGTTGAGCCAGACGCCTACCCCGGAAGTGCGCACGGCGGCGTCCATGCGCTCGAGTTCGAAAGGCGGCTTGGTCATGGGGCAGGATTCCGGGAATGCGATGGGGTTGCGCAGGCGCTGCACGCCTCTTCAGCGCGCAGCGGGCTTATCTCGGCGGCCGCCGCAACAAGGCCAACGGGTTGAACCCGGTCACCAGCGCGCACGCCACCAGCACCAGCAGCACGCCGGGTGCCATGCCCGCAGTGAACGGTTCACCCAGGAACAGGCCGCCCCAGGTGACGCCGAACATCGGGATCATGAACGCAGACGATGTGGCCGCGCTGGCCGGAATCTCGCGCATCAGCCGCATGCTAATCCAGTACATGAAGCCGGAGGTGAACATCCCCAGCACCGCCAGCGCGACCAGCGCCCGCGGCACCAGCTCGACCTGCGGCGCGGCAGCCGCGGCCGGCAGCAGCAGCACCAGCGCGGCCGCGACATGCACTGCCGCCGAAGCGGGCAGCGGCTGGTGCGCCAATGTCGCGCGCTTCATCAGGATCGCGCCGAAGCCATAGCTGGCCGACGCGGCCACGCACGCCAGCACGGCCATCACCACCCGCGCATCCACTTCCACCGGCCCGAGCCGCACCAGCAGCGCCACGCCCAGCAACCCTGCAGCGCAGCCGGCGAGCTTGCGCACGGTGAGGCGCTCCTCCCCGAACACCGCGCCGGCGAGCACGCCGAACAGCGGTGCGGTGGCATTCAGCACCGCGGAGTAGCCCGCCGGGATCACGAGGGCCACCCAATTGAACAGAAGAAAAGGCGAAACGACGGTGAGCAGCCCCAGCACGGTCATCGCGCGCCAGTGCGCGCGTGCGGGCCACGTCATCCGCATCACGCGCATCAGCAGCGCGAGCACGGCGGCAGCGAGGGCGCAGCGCAGGCAGGCCATCGGCAGCGGGCCGAGGGCCGGACTCGCGATGCGGATGAGGGGGAAGGATGCGCCCCAGACGGCGGAAAGGAAGATGAGCTGGGCGAAGTGGCGCGACTGCATGAACGGGACTCGATTGTGGTGCTTCTGTCCATAGCCCGGACGAGTCAGGGTGCCGACATGACCGATGGCAATTGTCCGACAACGCCTCAGCCGCTCAGACAGCGTAATGGTGCGTATTGCGCCGACAGCGCCGCAAGGGAGGAATTTGATGCGAGCGAAACCTGGGAGGACCGCATGCAGGTCGTGATACTGGCCGGCGGGTACGGCACCCGCATCAGCGAGGAGAGCGCCGTACGGCCCAAGCCGATGGTCGAGATCGGCGGCCGGCCGATCCTGTGGCACATCATGAAGATCTACCTGGCCCACGGGCTGAACGACTTCGTGATCTGCTGCGGCTACAAGGGCCACGTGATCAAGCAGTTCTTCCGGGACTACGCGCTCGACTCCGCGGACGTGCGGTTCGACATGCGCGAGAACACCACGACGCTCCTGCGCACAGCGACGGAGCCCTGGCGCGTGACGCTGGTGGACACGGGCCTCGAGACGATGACCGGCGGACGGCTGCGCCAGGCGGCGCGCTATCTCAACGAGGGCCCGTTCTGCTGCACGTACGGCGACGGCGTCGGCAACGTGGACATCACCGCCTCGATCGAATTCCACAAGGCCCAGGGCACGCTGGCGACCGTGACCGCCGTCCAGCCGCCCGGCCGATTCGGCGCCTTCACGCTGCACACCGGCGACCACCGCGTGCCCAGCTTCCACGAGAAGCCGGGCGGCGACGGCGCCTGGATCAACGGCGGCTTCTTCGTGCTGGACCGCAAGGTGATCGACCTCATCGCGGACGACCAGACGGTCTGGGAGCGCGAGCCGATGGAGCGGCTGGCGACCGAGGGCCAGCTGGCGGCGTTCCGCCACCAGGGCTTCTGGCAGCCGATGGACACGCTGCGCGACAAGCAGACGCTGGAGGCGCTGTGGTCCTCCGGCAAGGCGCCGTGGAAAGTCTGGTAGGAGCAGGCGGATGATCTTCACACCCACCGAGCTGCCGGGGGCCTTCATCATCGACCCCGAGCTGCGCGAGGACGCGCGGGGCTGGTTCACCCGCACCTACTGCGCCCGCGAGTTCGAGGCGCACGGCCTGCCCACCCACATGGTGCAGACCAACACGTCGCTCACGCGCAAGAAGGGCACGCTGCGCGGCATGCACTACCAGAAGGCGCCGCATGCCGAGGACAAGCTCGTGCGTTGCGTGCGCGGCGCCATCTGGGACGCCATCGTCGACCTGCGTCCGCAGTCTCCGACCTACTGCCGCTGGATCGGCGTCGAGCTGTCGCAGGACAACGGCCGCATGCTGCTGGTGCCCAAGGGGTTCGCGCACGGCTTCGTGACGCTTACGGATGACGCGGCCGTGACCTACCAGGTGTCCGAGTACTACACGCCGGCCACCGAGGGCGGCGCGCGCTGGGACGATCCCGCGTTCGGCATCCAATGGCCGGTGCCCGTGCTCGACATGTCCGACAAGGACCGCAACTGGCCCGCGCACGCGAAGGAGGCCCAATGATCCTGGTCGACACCGCATTGCAGCGGCGTGCCGCCGAAGGGCGCCCGGTGCGCATCGGCCTGGTGGGCGCCGGCTTCATGGCGCGCGGCGTGGCGCTCCAGATCACGCTGTCGGTGCCCGGCATGAAGGTGGCCGCGATCGCCAACCGCACGCTGGAAACCGCGCGCCGCGCCTACCGCGAGGCGGGCCTGACCGAGATGCGCACGGTCGAGACGGTGGCCCAGCTCGAGCAGGCCATCGAGGCCGGCGTGCCGGCCGTCACCGACGACCCGCTGCTGCTGTGCCGCGCCGGCGGCATCGACGCCATCGTGGAGGTGACCGGCACCATCGAGCAGGCGGCCCGGGTCGCGCTCGAGGCGATCGAGCACCGCAAGCACGTGGTGCTGATGAACGCCGAGGTCGACGGCACCGTCGGCCCCATCCTCAAGACCTACGCCGACCGCGCCGGTGTGGTGCTCACCAGCGCCGACGGCGACCAGCCCGGCGTGATGATGAACCTGTACCGCTTCGTGCGCGGCATCGGCGTCAAGCCCGTGCTGTGCGGAAACATCAAGGGACTGCACGACCCGTACCGCAACCCGACCACGCAGGAAGGGTTCGCGAAGCAGTGGGGGCAGAACCCGGCCATGGTGACCTCGTTCGCGGACGGCACCAAGATCTCGTTCGAGAACGCCATCGTCGCCAACGGCACCGGCATGGGCGTCGGCAAGCGCGGCATGTTCGGGCCCACGGTCCCGGCCGGCACGCCCATCCAGCAGGTCGGCGAGCTGTACCCGCTGCAAGCGCTGCTGGAAGGCCCCGGCATCGTCGACTACGTGGTGGGCGCGATGCCCGGGCCGGGCGTCTACGTGCTGGGCACGCACGACCATCCGCAGCAGCGCCACTACCTCAACCTCTACAAGCTGGGCGCCGGCCCGCTGTACTGCTTCTACACGCCCTACCACCTGTGCCACTTCGAGGTGCCGAACACGGTCGCGCGTGCGGTGCTGTTCGGCGATGCCGCGCTCTCCCCGCTGGCGGGACCGCTCGTGGAGGTGGTCGCCGCCGCCAAGAAGGACCTGCGCGCCGGCGAGACGATCGACGGCCTGGGTGGCTACATGACGTACGGGCTGGCCGAGAACTCCAGCACGGCACGTGCCGAGGACCTGCTGCCCATCGGCCTGGCCGAAGGCTGCCGGCTGCGGCGCGACGTGGCAAAGGACGCAGTACTCACGTTCGCCGACGTGGAACTGCCGCCGGGGCGGCTGTGCGACCGGCTTTGGCGCGAGCAGCTGGAGCATTTCGGCGGCGCCGCGCCGCGGGGCAATGAACCCCAACACCAAACTCAATCGCAAAGGGAGATCGCATGAAGCTGCTCGTCACGGGCGTCGAGGGTTACATCGGGTGCCTGCTGGCCCCATTCCTGCAGGCGCGGGGCCATGAACTGGTCGGCCTGGACACCGGTTACTACCGGGATGGCTGGCTGTTCAGCGACCGCTCGCTGGTGCCGGGCTTCCCGCGCACGGTCAACCGCGACATCCGGCACATCGAGGCCGAGGACCTGCAGGGCGTCGACGCCGTGGTCCACCTCGCCGAGCTGTCGAACGACCCGCTGGGCGAGAACGATCCCGACCTCACGCACCAGATCAACCACCGCGCGTCGGTGCGGCTGGCGCAGCTGGCGCGCGATGCGGGCGTCAAGCGCTTCGTCTACACCTCCTCGTGCAGCGTGTACGGCGTGGCCGACGGCGCGGAGCCGATGACCGAGCGTTCGCCGACCAATCCGCAGACGGCGTACGCGGTGTGCAAGACGCTGGTCGAGCGCGACGTGTCGCAACTGGCGGCCGCCAACTTCTCGCCCACCTTCCTGCGCAACGCCACCGCGTACGGTGCGTCGCCGCGGATGCGGTTCGACATCGTGCTGAACAACCTGTGCGGCATCGCGGCCACCACCGGCAGGATCGTCATGACGAGCGACGGCACGCCGTGGCGCCCGCTGGTGCACGTGCTGGACATCTGCGAGGCGATCGCCTGCGCGCTGGAGGCGCCGCGCGACGCCGTGCACAACGAGGTGTTCAACGTCGGCCACGACGAGGACAACTACCAGGTGCGCGAGATCGCCCAGATCGTGGCCGGCGCGTACCCGGGCTGCGAGGTCTCCTTCGGCCCGGCCGGCGGCGACAACCGCAGCTACCGCGTGAGCTTCGCCAAGATCCATGGCCAGCTGCCGGGCTTCCGCTGCACCTGGGATGCGCGCAAGGGTGCGGCCCAGCTGCGCCGGGTGTTCGACCGCATCGGCCTGGATGCGGAACTGTTCCAGTCGCGGCCGTTCACGCGGCTCAAACAACTGAAATACCTGACCAGCACGGGGCAGCTCGATCCCCAGCTGTTCTGGACCTGCTGATCGAGGGATGAAACCGCGGATCCTCTTCGTCGTGATGTCCGCGGTGGCGGCACCAGGCACGGTGGAGCAGCTGGCGCGCTCGCTGGCCCCGCACACCGTGCTGCTGCACCACGATTTCTCGCAGCAGCCGGACTTCCCGATCCAGGCGGACAACGTGGCCTTCGTACCGGAACCGGCTCGCACCGGCTGGGCCACTTTCGGCTTCGTCGAGGGCATCTTCCGCGCGATGGACCACGCGGTGCGGCATTTCGACTTCGACTACCTGCAGCTGCTCAGCCCGACCTGCCTGCCGATCAAGCCGATGGCGCAGTTCGAGGCGCACGTGGCGCAGCCGGTGGATGCGCACTTCGGCGCCATCGACCTGCTGGCCGACGAGGAGTGCCTGATGAGCGTGGGGTATCGCGCGTTCACGCCGGCCGACAGCTTCCGCCACCGCGTGCTGCGCCGGCTGACGAGCGAGTACTTCGAGCACGACCGCGGGCGCCGCGACGAATCGGGCGTGTGGATCCACAGCGGCGGCGGCCTCGGCTGGAAGGCCCGCGTGGCGCGCTGGGCGCTCGGCGCGGCGGCCCGTCAGACGCTGGGCCCGCATCCGTTCGGGCCGGCGCTGCGTCCGTTCTACGGCTCGGTCTGGTTCGGCGCGCGCCGGCATGTGGTGCGCGGCATGCTGGAGAGCTTCCGGCAGCCGCATCTCCACCAGTGGTTCAGCCGGGTGCGCATCGCCGAGGAGTTCCTGATGCCTTCGCTGCTGATGCGGCTGGCGCCCCGGCGCGGTCCGCTCAACCACTACATCAGCCGCTTCGACCAGGCGCATCCGAACAAGCTGACTGAAGAGGACCTGCCCGAGCTGCGCGAATGTCCGGCGTTCTTTGCGCGCAAGTTCCCGGACGATCCGCAGGCGCCGGTGCGCCTGCGAGTGCTGGACGAGCTAGCGGCCGCGGGCGCCGCCTGCGCACCGGTGCCGGAGGCGGTCGCGACGGCGCCGATCTCGAACGGTGCGCCCTTGCATCCCACGCCGAGCTGGACGGTGCCGTTGGGCGCGGGCCTGGCCGGCAGCGCGGGAGCCGCAGGCTCGTGACGGAGCCGCCGATCGCGGCGCCCACCTGATCGAGACCTTCCTACGAGTTCTGCGGGGCGCAGCCGACGGCGCGCCCGGCGGCCGTTGACCAGACTGGCCCTTGCCATGGCTGCGCGGCGGGTTCCTCCCGGCGGCGCGGCCCAGGAGGCGAGAGGAGGCAGTCGTGTCCATCCCCACCCATCCCGAGCGAGAGGTGCGCATTCCTACGGGTGAAGACCACCTGCTGGGCGACCTCGTGCGTCCGGCGGGCAGCAACGCGCTGGTGCTGTTCGCGCACGGCAGCGGCAGCGGCCGCCACAGCGCCCGCAACCGCCGCGTGGCCGCCCGCCTGCACGACAGCGGCCTGGGCACGCTGCTGTTCGACCTGCTCACGGCGACCGAGCAGGAGACCGACCTGCACACGCGCCAGCACCGGTTCGACATCGCGCTGCTCACGCGCCGCCTGCAGGAAGCAACCGATTGGGCGCTGCACGAGCTGCAGGCGCCGCCCCCCGTGATCGGCTACTTCGGCGCCAGCACCGGGAGCGCCGCTGCGCTCGTCGCGGCGGCGCGCCTGGGCGACCGCATCGGCGCGGTCGTGTCGCGCGGCGGACGGCCCGACCTCGCCGGCCCGGCGGCGCTGGAGGCGGTGACCGCGCCGACGCTGCTGATCGTGGGCGAGGCGGACCACGAGGTGCTCGCATTGAACCAGGCGTCGATGGACCGGATGCGTTGTCACCGCAGCCTCGCGCTGGTGCCGCATGCCACCCACCTGTTCGAGGAACCGGGCACGCTGGACGTCGCGGCCGACCATGCCGCCGCCTGGTTCAGCCGGCACCTGGCGTGGGCGGAGCAGCACGTATGAACGGGCCGCGCCTGCCGTATGCGGACCGGCTCGAAGCCGGCCGCGTCCTGGCCGGTCACCTGGCCGACTACCGCGGCTCGCCCGGCCTGCTGGTGCTGGGCCTGCCGCGCGGCGGTGTGCCCGTCGCGCACGAGGTGGCGCGCGCACTGTCCGCGCCGCTGGACGTGTTCATCGTGCGCAAGCTTGGCTACCCCGGCCATCCCGAATTCGCGATGGGCGCCATCGCCTCCGGCGGCGTGCGCGTCATGAAGGTGCTGCCGGGACTGGAGCCTTCGCAGCACGCCATCGAGCAGATCGCCGCCGGCGAGCAGGAGGAGCTGAAGCGGCGCGAAGTGCTGTACCGCGGCGGGCGGCCGCCGCTCGTGGTTCGCGGCCGCACCGTGATCGTGGTGGACGATGGCCTGGCGACCGGCGCGACGATGGAAGCGGCGGTGCAGGCCTTGCGCCGGCAGGCGCCGCTCCATGTCTGCGTCGCAGTGCCCGTCGGCGCGCCCGACAGCTGCCAGGCGCTGGCCGGACTGGCCGATCGCGTGGCGTGCCCGGCGCAGCCCGAGTCCTTCCGGGCGGTGAGCCTCTGGTATCGCGATTTCCCGCAGACCGACGACGACGAGGTGCGCCGGCTGCTGGCGGAACACGAGCAGCACGAATCTTTGGCGGCCCACGCCCCGGAACACTGAGGTCCCTCGCCATGGAGCAGCAGACGTCCGCGCAATCCGGCCAGGCCCGGCTCGACCAGGCCTATGACGAACTCGAACAGCACGCACCGGACAAGGTGGCGCGCGCGATCCGCTGGCTACGCGATCCCAAGGGGAAGTGGGTGCGCCTGCCGCTGGGCCTGTTGATCATCGTGGTCAACCTGTTCGGCCCCGTGGTGCCGGTGCTGGGCATCGAATTCGTGCCGCTGGGCCTGCTGCTGATCGCGCAGGACGTGCCGCCGCTGCGCAAGCCGGTGGCGGATGCGACCTTGTGGCTCGAACACAAGTGGCTCGATTGGCGCCGCAAGCGCAACGAGCGCAAGGAGCGCAGGCAGCAGCGTTGACCCGGCTCAGCGACGCTTCGGTGCGCCGCCCAGGTGCGTGCCGCCGTCCAGCATCAGCAGTTCGCCTGTGACGGTCCGTGCGCCGGCCACCAGCCAGACGATGGCCTCGGCCACGTCCTCGGGCGTGCTCGCCCGGCCGAGCGGCACGGCGCCCTCGTAGGCCTTCAGCGCCTTGTCGGCGCCTTCCTGCCCGATGCCGCGGGCGAACCAGCGCGAGGTGATGTAGCCGGGGCAGACGGCATTGACGCGGATCTCCGGCGCGAGCGTGCGCGCCAGGTGCAGCGTCATGGAATTGACCGCGCCCTTGGATGCGATGTACGGGATCGACGAGCCGATGCCCAGCGCGCCGGCGACCGAGGAGACGTTCACGATCGAGCCGCCCGCGGCCTTCAGGTGCGGCACCGCGGCGCGCACCATCTGGAAGCTGCCGATGGTGTTGACGCCGATGATGCGGTGGAACACCTCGGCGTCGAGCGCGTCCCACTTCGCGTCTTCGCCGAACACCGAGATGCCCGCGTTGTTCACCAGCGCATCGATGCGGCCCCAGCGCCCGTGGGTCTGCGCGACCAGCCGGCGGCAATCCGCGTCGTGCGCCACGTCGGCCTGCAGGAGCAGCACGTCGGCGCCCGCGGCGCGGCATTCCGCCGCCGTCGCCTGCGCTTCCTGTTCGCTGCGCGAGTAGTTCACCACCACGTTCCAGCCGCGTTGCGCGAGTTGCAGCGCGGTGGCCGCGCCGACGCCGGTGGCCGAGCCGGTGATGAGGGCGACCTGCCTGTCGTTCATGTCGTCTCCTGTTGCGCGGTCAACGTCCCTGGAAGCGGGCCGGCCGCTTCTCGATGAAGGAACGCACGCCTTCGGCCGCGTCCTCGCTGCTGGACAGGCGCTGCTGCGTGGCGATGAACTCCTGCACCGCCGCGTGCGGCCCTTGCTCGACGGCCTTGATGGCGTTGAGCCGCGTCGCGACCACGGCGAGCGGCGCCTGGCGGGCGATCGCCTCCGCGATGCGCAGCGCTTCGTCCAGCTCCTGCCCCGCGGGCACCACCTTCTGGACGAAGTTCAGGCGCAGCGCCTCGGCGCTGTCGAATTCGTCGGCGGTGAGCAGGTGCAGCATCGCGTTGCCCAGGCCCGCGCGCTGCGACATGCGCAGCGTCGCGCCGCCCGTGGCCATGATCCCGCGCTGCACTTCCAGCTGCGAGAAGCGGCAATCGTCGGCCGCGACGACGATGTCGGCGGCCAGCATCAGCTCGATGCCGAGTGTGAAGGTGATCCCCTTGACCGCGGCCACCAGCGGCTTGGTGCGGCGCCGGTAGCCGGGCGTGCCCAGGTCGGTGGGTTCGACGACGCCGTAGGGGAAGGCCTTCTCGCCCTTGCGCATCAACTCGGCGATGGAGGGCAGGTCCAGGCCCGCGGTGAAGTGCGCGCCGAACGCATGCAGCACGCCCACGCGCAGCTGCGGGTCGTCGTCGAGCAAGGTGTACGCGTCGGCCAGCTGCCGGAACATCGGCGGGGTGAAGCCGTTGCGCTTGGCGGGCCGGTTGATGCCGATCAGCAACAGTTCGCCGCGGCGTTCGGTGACGATGCAGCCTTCGGCGGGCGGGGTGGGTGCGTCCATGGTGCGGCAAGAGGGTGGCGGGGCACCGCAGAATAGCGCCCCATGGAACAAGCCAAGCCCCGTCCCGACCTGCCCGACCGCCTTTCCATCGACCCCCGCAGCCCGCACCACGTCGCGGCCGTGTTCGAGCACGACGTCGGCATCCGCTTCAACGGCAAGGAACGCGAAGACGTCGAGGAGTACTGCATCAGCGAGGGCTGGATCCGGGTGCCCGCGGGCAAGACGGTCGACCGCCGCGGGCAGCCGTTGATGATCAAGCTCAAGGGGAAGGTCGAGGCGTTCTACAAGGAGTGACGAAAGCACCAGCCCAGCCATAATGGCCTCAGCCCATCCTTGGCGGAGGCTCCATGGCGCTGTTCGAACTCCTGCTGGTGCTGCTCCTGAGCGCGGTCGCCCTCGGCTGGGTGGCGCGCCACTTCAAGTTCCCGTACCCCATCGCGCTCGTCGCCGGCGGGGCGCTGCTGGGGCTGGTGCCGAACCTCCCGCAGCATTCGTTCGATCCGCAGCTGATCCTGGTCGCGGTGCTGCCGCCCATCCTGTACCAGGCGGCGCTGCTCACTTCCTGGACCGACTTCAAGGCCAACCTGCGGCCGATCGGCCTGCTGGCCATCGGCCTCGTCGCCGTGACGACGCTCGCGGTGGGCGCGGCCCTCAAGCTGATGGTGCCCAGCGTGCCCTGGGCCGCGGCCTTCGTGCTGGGCGCGATCGTGTCGCCGCCGGATGCGGTGGCGGCCACCGCCATCCTCTCGCGCCTGAACATGCCCCGGCGCATCGTCACCATCCTGGAAGGCGAGAGCCTGGTCAACGACGCGTCGGGACTGGTGCTCTACAAGTTCGCCGTCGCCGCGGTGCTCACGGGCGCCTTCTCGCTCGTCGACGCGACGGTGCAGTTCGCGCTGGTGTCGGTGGGCGGCATCGCTGTCGGCGTGGTGCTGGCCTTCATCTACATCGCCGTGCACAAGCGCCTGGGCGATCCGTTCATCGAGGTGCTCACGGTCCTGACAATCCCCTACGCGGCTTACCTGGTTGCGGAGGCGATGAACCTGTCGGGCGTGCTCGCCGTCGTGGTCGCGGGCCTGGTCCGCGGCCGCTATGCGCCCGAGATCGTCTCGGCCGAGATGCGCATCATGGCCCGCTCGGTGTGGAACCTGCTGGTGTTCCTGCTCAACAGCCTGGTGTTCATCCTGATCGGGCTGCAGATGTCGGACGTGCTAGCCGCCAACCTGGGGCGGTATCCGCCGGCGCAGCTCGCGGCGATCAGCGCGGTGGTCACCGCGGTCGCCATCGGCGTGCGCTTCGCCTGGGTGTTCGCGGTCGGCTACCTGCCGGAAAGATTGACCGGAGGCCTGCGCGAGCAGCAGCCGCGGCCGAACGACAAGGAGCTGGTGATCATCGGCTGGTGCGGCATGCGCGGCATCGTGTCGCTGGCCGCGGCGCTCGCCTTGCCGCTCGTGCTGCCCGACTTCTCGCCGTTCCCGCACCGCGACCTGATCGTGTTCCTCACCTTCGTGGTGATCGTGGCCACGCTGGTCGGGCAGGGCCTGACGCTGACGCCGCTGATCCGGTTGTTGAAGGTGGGCTCCAAGTGGAGCCTGCACGACGAGCAGCGGCGCGTGCGCGCGGCCATGAGCACCGCGGCCCTGGCCGCGATCGACCGCGAGCTCGCGGCCGAAGGCGTGCCGTCGCAGTGGGCGCAAGGCTTGAAAGCCGAGATTACTGAGCGCATCGAGCTGGCCGCGTCCGAGCGCCAGGACCTCACGCCGCGCATGGAGCTGGTCAGCCGCCTGCGCCACGCCGCCATCGCCGCGGAGCGCGGCGAGCTGATCCGCCTGTGGCGCGACAACCAGATCGGCGACGAGGTGATGCACCACCTCATGGAGATGCTGGACTACGAGCAGGCGCGGCTGCCGGCGCTGCGGCCGGCCGCGCAGGCGGGCGAGGGCGAGTTCGTCGCAAGTGCGGCCGCCGACTGATCGGCGGCGCGGCCTTCACCTCACCAGCAGCACCGGGATGTCGGCGTCGGCCAGCACGCGCGCGGCCACGCTGCCCATGACCGCGCGGCCGATCGCGCCGTAGCCGTGCGTGCCCATCACGATCATGTGGGCCTTGACGCGGGTGGCGGTGGCGACGATCTGGGCGGAGACTTCGCCGCTCTTCCACTCGCAACGGGCGTTCATGCCCTTGCGCTCCAGGAACTTGCGGATCGGCTCCAGCACCTTGGCGGACTCCTCCTCGTAGTAGCCGGCGACCGCTTCGGCGCCGACCATGGAGCGCACCCGCGGCGGCATCTGCGGCTGCACGTTCAGCACCACCACCTCGCCATCGGGCCCGGGGAGGGACTCGTGGGTCGCGAGGAAGGCCAGCGCCTTCTTGGTGTACTTGCTGCCGTCGGCGGCGAAGAGGATGCGCATCGTCGAGCTCCTTGCTTGGTGTTGTGGTTCAGGAAGGTGTGGGCGAGCGTAGCACCGCGTGCGCGGCCCGAGCGCGCCGCTCGCTTGCGCCAGGTCAACGATCAGCGCGATCCCGGCCCGTACGCCGGCCGGGCGCGAACCTTGTGTACGACGCCGGCCGGGTCGAACAGCACCACCAGCTCCGGCACGGTACGGTCGTCGCGGGCGCGGGCGCGCCAGACGTGCACTTCGAACCCGGTGCCGAAGCGCACCGCCTCGCCCGGCCCGAGCCGATCCAGCACTTCCTGACGCGTCGTGCGGCCCGGCGCGAGCCACTGCGCCGCCTGTTCCACCGAGAGGGCGGGATCGCGGAAGCGCGGCTGCTGTTCTCCAGTGGCCAGAGGAAGCGGCCCGGCGCAGCCGGCCAGCAGGCCGCAGCAGAGCAGCACGCTAGCGGCGCGCATCGCCGTCCTCCATGTAGTCGAACACGACCAGCGTGTCGTCAGGCCAGCTGCGGTCGCCCAGCGGCAGGAAGTAGGTGCGGTCCAGCAGCACCTCGCAGTCGCAGAACTGCAGCTCTTGCGCGAGCGTCGGCGTGTCGATCGCCGCGGCGTAAAGGCGGCTCGCCGGGACCATCTCGCGGCGCGCGCCGGACACCAGCGTGACGCCGAAGACCGGCCGCTCGGCGAAGAACAGATAACGGTTCTCCGGGTTGTCGCAGTACGCCGGCGAGCTGGAGATCTCGCTGAAGATGCGCGTGATGAACGAGGGGCTGTTGGAGTACAGGCCCGCCTCCATGCCCACCTGGCACTCCAGGCGCAGGTCGCCCAGCCGGCGCGTGTCCGGCGGCAGGCCGGGCGTGCGCACCTCGGCGCGCCAGGTCATGGTCAGCGCCTTGCGGTCGGGCGTCACCATCGCGTTCTCGTCCCACGCCTTCTGGTCGCGCGCGAGCACGAAGGTGCGGTCGGGCGCGACGGGGATCGGCGTTTCGATCGTCTTGCCCAGTACGAGCAGCTCCAGCTTGTCGAGGCTCACGCCCGGCTTGCGGGGCAGCAGCTTGAAGCGCAGCTGGCCTTGCGGCGACTTCGCGCGGTTGCGCTCGAACAGGTCGATGCCGCGCACCATCCGCCGGTACGACTTCTCGACCGGGTCGGGGTTGCCCTTGGAGCTGATCGTCACGCCCGGCAGCGTGGCGGGCGGCGGCTGCGCGGGCGCCTGGGCCAGGGCCGGGGCCGCGGCAAGCCAGGCCGGCAGAAGAAATCGGTGAAGCAACCGGACCATGGCGGCAACGTAGCCCCGCACCTGCGGCGGGCGCGTGCGTGCGATTCGCAATCGGCTGTCAGGCGGCGCTGCTCGGCCGTGCCGCCTGGTCCATCCAGCCGCAGAGCGCGCCGACCAGTTCCTCGAGCACGTCGGACGCCGTTCGGCCCGAACTGACGAGCACGTCGAAGCCGTGGTCGGCGCCCTCGACCACGTGGAGAGTGGCGAGCGACCCGAGCCCTTCGGTGACCTGGCGGATCAGCTGCAGGTCGGCCAGCGTGTCGCGCGTCCCTTGCAGGAAGAGCATCGGCACGCGGACTTCGGCCAGGTGCCCGGCGCGCGAGGTGGACGGTTTCCCGGCCGGGTGCAGCGGAAAGCCGAAGAACGCCAGGCCGCGGACGCCCGGCAGTGGCTCCAGCGCCTGCGCCTGCGACGTCATGCGGCCCCCGAAAGACTTGCCGCCGGCGAACAGCGGCACGCCGGACAGTCGCGTCGCTGCTTCACGCACCGCGGCACGCACGCAGGCATGGGCCACCGCGGGCGGGTCGGTCCGGCGAGCACCCTGTTCCATGTACGGAAACTGGTAGCGCAACACCGCGACGCCGCGGGCGCACAAGGCTTGCGCGACGGCCGCGAGAAAACGATGGCGCATGCCCGCGCCGGCGCCGTGGGCCATGATCAATGCGGCGCGAGGTGTGTCCGGCGCATCGAGCAGCGCCGACACCGTCCCGCCGTCCGGCAACTTCACCTCCAACGCTTGCGAAGGTTCGGGGCTCATGGCTCGGACGATACGCGCCCGCAGCGGCGATGGACGGTCAGCTCGCGCGAGCAGATGCGCTGAGCCCGGACCGGCCGCCTAGCCCCTCGGACGCTGCAGCTCCGGCCAGGCGAGCGACGGCAGGTGATGCCAGTCCTGCTCGCGCAGCGCCGCGAGGCAGTCGTAGAGGCGCGTGAGTGCGCCGTGCCGATGCGCCCAGTCGATCTGCGCGCGCAGCGTGAGCTGCTTGCGCAATTCGGGCGTCTGCTTCCAGGCGTGGGCCGGGACCGGCTCGGGCGCGCGCAGGACGCGCCCGTGCTCGCGCAACTCCGGCAGCAGCAGGTAGACGCAGCGCCAAGGGCCGGGCAGGGGACACAGGCGTGCGTTGGTGCGCGTGAGCTGCAGCACCTGGTCCAGCGTGACGGCGGTGCGCCGCCCCGAGGGCGCGGGGAGTTCCAGCCGCCGCCGCGCTGGTTTCTGCGGCAATTGGCTGCTCGCCGCCGCCCGTGCGATCACGTGCCGGGCCGCGACCGCGGCGCTCGCGCGCCACCTCGCGATCTGCTGGTCCAGGGCGACGCACGATGCGTGGTAGTCGCGCCAGGCCGCTTCGCTGGGGTCCTCGACGCCGGGCGGCACCAGGGCGCGCTCTTCCGCGCGGTGCGAACGCCGCGGATCGAAGCTGCCACCGGGTTGCGAAACGTCGGTCAATGTGCGCCCCATGCGGCCCCAGGCCGGAGGTCATATTCAGGTCGCGGACGTGTACGGTGTGTTGCCAAGCCCGCGGGAATTACTGCAGATATGGCTGAGTGTTACGAGCTCAGCCGTTTGCGCGTGCGCCGGGACGCTGCGCGATCAGCGCGAGCTCGGTCTTTCGCTGGCCTGCTGCCGCTTCATGGCCAGGTGCTCGCGCACATGGTCGGCGCGGCTGCCCACGGCGGCCACCGCTTCCTTGACGTTCTTCTCGCTGGTGTTGAAGTGCCGGGCCCACACGCACAACTCCCAGTCGTACGTGACGTCGATGTGTTCGACCTTCGCCCCGGTCGTGTTCCTGCTGTTGCCGGACATGGGTCGGTTTCCTTCGAGGATCTGGTTGGCATGCATCCTAGGCAGGCTCTGCGGCGCACCCTGTAGGACGCTGCTGATCGCGCTTGCGGGCGACGCGGACGAAAGAGCGCGCGCCCCTTTCGATGCTTTTCCCGTGGGCGGCAAGGCCTCTGGTGCGCGCCTAAAATAACGGCCGTTTTCCGGGGCAACGCGCAACGTCACGTGCTCCGGACGCGGGCCCCGCCTTCCACGAAGGCACCGCCGGCCCGCAGCGCCCCGGCCTCGTGCCGGCCCCTCAACCCCGGAACGCTTGCGTGCCGCCGCCATGGACGGCACGACGCCGCGTGGGGACATGCGCGGGCAGGGCCGGGCGCCCACGACGCACATGCCAACGCAGCAGGAGGAACAGTCGTCATGGCCAAGGAAGATCTGATCGAGATGCGCGGAAGGGTCGAGGAAGTGCTGCCCGATTCGCGTTACCGCGTGGTACTGGACAACGGGCACAACCTGGTGGCCTACAGCGGCGGCAAGATGCGCAAGAACCACATCCGCATCATCGCCGGCGACTACGTGACGCTGGAGCTCTCGCCGTACGACCTGAACAAGGGGCGCATCATGTTCCGGCACCTGCCGCAGCGTGACGGCGCGTTCGCGGCGCCGCAGCGGCGGCGCTGAGTTCCAGCTCCAGACTCAGGGCTTCGCAGCCCCGTCCAACCTCCGCGAAAGTTGATCCAGCACCGGCCGGATCCCCGCCCCCACCTGGATCTGCGGATTCGAGAACCCGTCGGGCTTGCCCGCCTCGTCCTCGCGCCGCTTGATCACCGGCACGGCCGCCGCGAAGGCTTGCTCGAACGAATGGGTGGCGCGCAGCTGTTCGTGGAACACGGCGCGGCCGAAGAAGGTGAGCTCGGACTTGCGGCCGCAGCCGTACGACGTATGTTCCGGGTCCGCCGCCGTCATCACCAGCGTGGTGTCGCCCGCGAGCGGCTGCACCCATCCGCCCGAGTAGCAGGCCGAGACGGCGATCACGCGATGACGAATACCGGCCGCGTCGAGGGCCTGGCGCAGGTCCTGCGGAGTCAGGCCCGGCACCTGCAGTGGCCAGTGCTCCGCCGCCAACTGGAAATTGCTGGCGCCGTGCGACGTCAGGTAGACCACCAGCACGTCCTGCTCGCGGTCCATGCGCTGGGCCAGTGCCGAGATCGCGCGCTGCAGGTTGAGCGGCGTGGCCCAGGGCAGCGAGTCGGCGGTGCGCGCATGGTTCACCAGCCGCAGCACGCGGCCCTGGGCCTCGAAGCGGTCGGCCAGGACGCCGGCCACCATGTCGCTCTCGCGCAGGAACACGTCCTCGTAGGCGTAAGGCGCGAACACCAGGCCGTACACGTCGACCACGCCGGGGCGCTGCGGGGCCAGGCCTTGCACCGACTCCTGCCAGAGGGCTTGCTGGCGCTCGAAGGTCTCCTGGGTCAGCGACAGCCGAGGGCGGTCATCGCGTTCGCGGATCGCCTCCCAGGCGCTGTCCCGGAAATGCCAGGCGCCCAGCAGTGACAGCCCGAACAGCGCGCTCGTGAGCGCGACCAGCCGCCATCGGCGCAACCCGAACTGCACGCCGAGCCAGAGCTGGATGAGCAAGCCCCACACGATCAGGCCGATGAACAAGGTCCAGGCCACGGCGCCGGAGGCGAGCCACGACGGGATCGCATCCCGCGCATGGGCGATGTTCAGCGCCTCGCCGGCGAGCAGCAGCGGCACGGTGCCGACGAACGAAAGAAGGAACCAGGTGGCCACACCCGCGGGTCGTGGCGCGGACGCCGCGGAACGGTGGCGCCACAGTGCGGCCCAGACCAGCAGGGCGGAGAGTCCGCTGCTCCACCACGGGATCAGCCAGCCGCGCAGGTCGAACTCGGCGGGGCCGGGCACCTCGAGGCGGCCGAGGGCGAGCTCCAGCAGCACGACGCCGGCGACGACGGCCAGCAGTTGCCACGGAGCGGGCTGGTGGCCCGCCACCCGGGCCTGCACCAGGAAGCCGGTGCGGAGTCCTTCGCGGATCCACCGGGCCAGGCCCAGCCGGCCTTCCGGCTGCGAAGCGGCGGGGGCGACCGTGGCGGCCGCCTGCACATCGTTCATGAGGGTCCCCCTGCGTTTGTCTGCAGGGGAAGTCTAGTCAAGAAGACCGTACGCCGGCCTTACGGTGAGGCCGCGGACTCGGTCCAGCCCCCGCCCAGCGCGCGGTACAGCAGGACCTGGTTCTGCAGCCGCGCGAGCCGCGTCTGGATCTCGGCCTGCTGCGCGGTGAACAGCGAGCGCTGCGCATCGAGCAGGTCCAGCGTGCTGGCCACGCCGGCGTCGAAGCGCATCTGCGACAGCTTCGCGCGGATGGTCTCGGCCTGCGCCACGTTGGTCTGCGCTTCCAGCTGCTCGGTGAGCGTCGCGCGGCCGGCCAGCGCATCCGACACCTCGCGGAAGGCCGTCTGGATCGCGCGCTCGTACTGCGCGACTGCGATGTCGCGCGACACATTCGCCGACGCCAGCCCGGCCTGGTTGCGGCCCGCATCGAAGATCGGCAGCAGCAGCGAAGGCGCGATCGTGTAGGCCCAGGAGCCGCCGCCGTCGAAGAGGCCGGACAGCTGGTTGCTCGCGCGTCCCGCCTGCGCGGTGAGCGTGATGCGCGGGAAGAACGCGGCGCGCGCCGCGCCGATGTTGGCGTTGGCTGCGACCAGCAGCTGCTCGGCCTGGCGCACGTCGGGGCGCGACACCAGCACGTCGGACGGGACGCCCGCGGGCACGTCGGGAAGCGTGATCGCTGCCATCGTGGTGCCGGTCTGGAAGTCGGGCGGCAGCGGCTGGCCGACCAGCAGGGCCAGCGCGTTCAGGTCCGCCGCGCGCTGGCGCTGCCCCTGCGCGAGCGCGGCGCGCGCGGTCTCGGCCAGCGACTGCGCGAGGCGCAGGTCCAGCTCGGACGAGACGCCGTTGTCGAAGCGCAGCTTCACGAGGCGCAGCGATTCCTGCCGGGTGGCGAGGGTCTGCTGCGTCAGCGCGAGCAGTTCCTCGTCGGCGACCAGCGCGAGCCACGCGTTGGCGACCGATCCCACCAGCGCGATCTGCGCCGCCTTGCGCCCTTCCTCCGTGGCCAGGTACTGGGCCAGCGCGGCCTGGGACAGGCTGGCGATGCGGCCGAAGAAGTCGATCTCCCATGCGGTGAACGCCAGGCCCGCCTGGAAGCTGCTGACCTGGTCGCCGGTGACCGGGTTCGGCGCGCGGCTGGCGTTGACGCCGGCGCCCACGGTGGGATACCGGTCGGCGCGGCGGATGTCGTACTGCGCGCGCGCCTGCTCGATGTTGAGGACCGCCACGCGCAGGTCGCGGTTGGACGAGAGCGCCGTCCCGATCAGGCCGCGCAGTCTTTCATCGGTGAAGAAGCGCTGCCAGTCCAGGCTGCGCGCCGGCGCGCCTTCGGTCGCGGACGGGTAGGGGAACGCAGTGGCGACCGGAGCGGCAGGGCGCTCGTATGTCGGAATGAACGAGCAGCCCGCCAGCACGGCGGCGGCGATCGGAGCGAGCAGGCGAATCCGCAGTCCGCTCATACCTGGTCCCCCACGGTGGCGCCGCGCGGCAGCTCGGGCCCGAACTCGTGCGCGTGCAGCTTCCGCTGCCGCTCGCTGCCGCGGAAGATGCCGCGCACCACGACGAAGAAGACCGGCACGAAGAACACCGCCAGGCCGGTGCCCGTAAGCATGCCGCCCAGCACGCCGGTGCCGATGGCGCGCTGGCTGGCCGAGCCGGCGCCGGTGGCGATGGCCAGCGGCAGCACGCCCAGGCCGAAGGCCATCGACGTCATGATGATGGGCCGGAACCGCAGGTGCGCGGCCGCCAGCGCGGACTCGATCACGCTCTTGCCCTGGGCCTGCAGGTCCTTGGCGAACTCGATGATCAGGATGGCGTTCTTGGCCGACAGGCCGATGATGGTGATCAGGCCGACCTGGAAGTACACGTCGTTCGCGTAGCCGCGCAGGAAGCTCGCCAGCAGCACGCCGATCACGCCCAGGGGCACCACCAGGATCACCGCCAGCGGGATCGACCAGCTCTCGTACAGCGCGGCCAGACAGAGGAACACCGCCAGGATCGCGAAGCCGTAAAGGATGAGCGCTTGCGCGCCCGCCAGCTTCTCCTCGCGCGACTGGCCCGTCCACTCGAACGCGAAGCCGGGCGGCAGCTTTGCCGCGAGCTGCTCCATCTCCGCCATCGCGGCGCCGCTGCTGAATCCCGGCGCGGCCGCGCCCGAGATGCGCATCGCCGGATAGCCGTTGTAGCGCACGGTCTGCATCGCGCCGGTCACCCAGCGCGTGCTGGCAAAGGCGGACAGCGGCACCGGCCGGCCCTGGTTGCCGACCGCGTTGAGCCGCAGCAGGTCCTCCGGCTGCATGCGCGCCGGCGCGTCGGCCTGCACGATGACGCGTTGCAGGCGGCCGCGGTTGGGAAAGTCGTTGATGTAGGCCGAGCCCAGCGCGGTGGACAGCACGCTGTTGATCGCGTCGAAGCCCACGCCGAGGGCCTGGGCCTTGTCGCGATCGATGTCCAGTTGCAGTTGCGGCGCGTCCTCCAGGCCGTCGGGGCGCACCTGCGTCAGCACCTTGCTCTGCGACGCCATCCCGAGCAGCTGGTTGCGCGCGGCGATCAGCGCCTCGCGGCCGTTGCCGCCGCGGTCCTGCAGGCGGAAGTTGAATCCCGAGGCGGTGCCCAGCTCCGGGATCGGCGGCGGGCTCAGCGGGAAGATGAAGGCGTCGCGGATCGACGACAGCGCGCCGAACGCGCGGCCGGCCACGGCCTGCGCCGACGAGCCTTCGGCGCCCCGCTCGTCCCAGGGCTTGAGCGTGACGAACGCGAGGGCCGCGTTCTGCCCCTGGCCGGAGAACGAGAAGCCGAGCACGCCCACCATGCTCTGGACTTCGGGCTGCTTGAGGATGAAGCCCTCCACCTGCTCCATCACGCTGCGCGTGCGCTCCTGCGTCGCGCCCGGCGGCAGCTGCACGTTCACGATGATGTAGCCCTGGTCCTCCTGCGGCAGGAACGAGGTCGGCAGGCGGTTGTAGAGCAGGGCGGCGACGCCGCCGATGGCGCCGTACAGGATCAGGTACCAGGGCGCGCGGCGCAGCATGCGGGCGACCACGCCCTCGTAGCCGTGGGCCGTGCGCTTGAAGCTGCGGTTGAACCAGCCGAAGAAGCCGCGCTTCTCCACGTGGTGGCCCTTCTCCACGGGCTTGAGCAGCGTCGCACACAGCGCCGGCGTGAGCGACAGCGCCATGAACGCGGAGAACGCGATCGAGGACACCATCACCGCCGAGAACTGGCGGTAGATGTTGCCGGTGGACCCCGCGAAGAAGGCCAGCGGCACGAACACCGAGATCAGCACCACCGTCACGCCGATGATGGCGCCCTGGATCTGGCCCATCGCCTTGCGGGTGGCGGCGCGCGGCGGCAGGCCTTCCTCGCTCATGATGCGCTCGACGTTCTCGACCACCACGATGGCGTCGTCCACCACGATGCCGATCACCAGCACCATGCCGAACATGGTGAGCACGTTGATCGAGAAGCCCAGGGCCAGCAGCGTCGCGAACGTGCCCAGCAGCGCGACCGGCACCACCAGCGTCGGGATGATGGTGTAGCGCCAGTTCTGCAGGAACAGGAACATCACCAGGAACACCAGGGCCACGGCTTCCAGCAAGGTCTCCACCACCTGCGAGATGGAGATGCGCACGAAGCGCGAACTGTCATACGGGATGTCCCACTTCATCCCCGCCGGGAAGTAGGGCGCCAGCTCGCCCATGCGCTTGCGCACCGCGTCGGCGGTCGCCAGCGCGTTGCCGGTGGGCGAGAGCTGCACGCCGATGCCGGTGGAGGGCTTGCCGTTCAGGCGCGCCGAGGTGGCGAAGGTCTGCGCGTTGAGTTCCACCCGCGCGACGTCCTTGAGCCGCACCGTCGAGCCGTCGGTGTTGGCACGAAGGACGATGTTCTTGAACTGGTCGACCGAGCCGAGCTGCCCGCCGACGACCACGGTGGCCGCGACGCCCTGGCCCGACACGTTGGGCAGGTCGCCGATGGTGCCGGAGGACACCTGCGCGTTCTGCGCGCGGATGGCCGCGTTCACCTCCGTGGCCGAGAGGTTGTAGCCGACCAGCTTCTCGGGGTCGATCCACACCCGCATCGCGGCCTCGGTGCCGAACAGCTGGGCCTGGCCGACGCCGGGGATGCGCTGGATCTCGGGCAGCACGTTGCGCGAGGCGTAGTCGCCCAGGTCCACCGGCGTCCAGTTCGGGTCGTCCGAGGACAGGATGGCGAACAGCAGGAAGTTCGATCGCGACTTCTCCACGCGAACGCCCTGCTGCGTCACTGCGGCAGGCAGGCGCGGCGCGGCGCGCGAGAGCCGGTTCTGCACGTCCACCTGCGCCAGGTCGGCGTCCGTGCCGGGCTCGAACGTGATGGTGATCTGCCCCAGGCCGTTGGCCTGCGCCACCGACTCCATGTAGATCAGGCCGGGCGAGCCGTTCATCTCCTGTTCGATGACGGAGATGACGCTTTCCTCCAGCGTGCGCGCCGACGCACCGGGGTAGGTGGCCGACACCACGATGGCGGGCGGCGCCACGGGCGGGTATTGCGAGATCGGCAGCTGGCGGATCGCGACCGCGCCGAGCACGATCACGAACAGCGCGATGACCCAGGCGAAGATGGGCCGGTCGATGAAGAACTTGGCCATCGAGGCGCCCTCCCTACGTGCGCGGCGCGGAGGCGGCCTGGGCGGCAGGCGCGCCCGCGGCCGGTTTGCCGTTGTTCCACGGCACCGTCTTGACCGCAGTGCCCGGCGGCATCATCTGCAGCTTCTGGAAGCCGTCGACGACCACCTGCTCGCCCGCCTTGAGGCCGTCGACCACCACCCAGTGGCCGTTCTGGCTGCCGTTGATCCTGATCTGCCGCGGCGCGGTCTTGCCGTCGCCGCCCACCACCAGCACGCTGTCGCCCTGCTGGGTGCGCGTGACGGCCTGCTGCGGCAGCAGGATGGCGTTGGTCGCCTTGGCCTGCTCGACCAGCACGCGCACGTACATGCCGGGCAGCAGCATGCCGTTCGGGTTGGGCACCTCGGCGCGCAGCGCCACCTGGCCGCTGGTGGGATCGACCTGCAGGTCCGAGAACAGCAGCCGGCCCGGTTGCGGGTAGACGCTGTTGTCCTCCAGCAGCACCTTGACCTGCGTGCCGTCGCCGGAGCGCTTCAGGCGCCCCTCTTCCATCGCTCGGCGCAGCGTGAGCACCTCGCTGGCGGACTGGGTGATGTTCACGTACAGCGGATGGATCACCTGGATGGTCGCGAGCGGCGTGGGCTCGCCCTGGCCGACCAGCGCGCCTTCGGTGACGAGCGAGCGTCCGATGCGGCCGGAGATGGGCGCGGTCACCGACGCGTAGTTCAGGTTGATCTGGGCCGTGCGCACGGCGGCCTCGCCGGCGGCCACCTCGGCTTCGGCCGCCTTTTGCGAAGCGACCGCGTTCGCGTATTCCTGCTTGCTGATCGCATTGGCTTCCACCAGCGGCCGGTAGCGCTCGGCCAGGCTCCTGGCCTGGGTGAGGTTGGCCTGGGCGCGGGCCAGCGTGGCCTGCGCGCTGGCGGCGGCGGCCTGGTAGGGCGCGGAATCGATGCGGAACAGCGGCTGGCCGGCCTTCACGTCGCTGCCTTCGCGGAACAGGCGTTCCTGCACGATGCCCGCGGCCCGGGCGCGCACCTGCGCGACCCGCGAGGCTTCGAGCCGGCCCGGCAATTCGGTGACGAGGCCGACGTCCTGCGGCTGCACCGTGACCACGCCGACTTCGGGCGCGGGCATGCCGCCGCCGGGCGGCCCGGCCTGCGTCTGCCCGGACTTGCCGCACGCGGCCGCGAGGAGCGCAAGGGAGAGGAGCGAGGTGCGGATCAGCAGCTGCGATGCCATGGGGGCGCCGTTGAGGTGGGCAAAACGGGCCAGTATAAGGACCGACACTGACGCGCGAATTAAGCGGGGCCATGCGCTCCGGAGGCGTGCGGCAAGGGCTGCAGCTGCGAAAGCATCAAGCGATTCCTACAGCGCCGCATGCGCATGCGCCGCACAATCAACGTGCATGAGGGCGGCGCGCGCATGAGGATCCTGCTGATCGAAGACAACGCCATTGCGCGCGAGCTGCTGACGCAGTGGTTCTCGCTGGTGCCCGGCGCCGAAGTGGTGCATGTCGCCACCACTTCCGCGGCCGCGGCCGAATGGCTTTCCAGCCACCAGGACGGCTGGGACTTGGCCGTGATCGACCTGTTCCTGGCCGACGGCCATGGCTTCGACGTGCTTCGTCATTGCCGCGGCCGCGCGCCCCACCAGCGCGCCGTGCTGCTGACCAACTACACCCGCGACCCGGTGCGCGAGAGCGCGCGCCGTGCCGGCGCCGACGCGGTGTTCGACAAGGGCACCGAAATGAAGAGCTTCATCGCCTGGTGCCGCGACCCGCACACGGCGCTGGCCGGGTGAGGCAAGCGGCCGGCGTTCAGAACACGCCGAGCAGCAGGAGCAGCAGCAGGGTCAGGACGATGGACACGGCGATGGAGCCGAGCCAGCCGAGTTTGTTGGAGAAGAAAAAGAACATGGCGGCACTTTGCCGTTTACGGCGGTACCCGCGGGTAGGGGCGCGCGGTTGCCCCATGTAGCCGTGCGCCGACAGGTTCTCGCCACACGGCCGGCAAGTGCGCCAGCCGCAGCCGGATCGCCGCTACGGCCCGCCCCGCTCGCGGATCGCATCGCACAGGGCGTGGAAGCTCTGCGCCACGCCGATGCGGCTCTTCTCGGCGGCTTCCATCTCGGGATAGGGCAACGGTCCCTGCTTCTGGAAGTAGCGGTCGAGCGCATCCTCCAGCACCTTCGCGTGCGGATCGAATTCGGCGCGCGCCTCCAGCCAGGCTTCAAGCGCCTTGCGGATGCGTTCGTCGGCGGGGTTCATGCGGCTGGGACTGCGGTGCTGGGGAGTGGGCATTTTAGGCCCATCCGTTTTGCGCTCCATGCGAATCCACTGCACGTCTCGCGCGGGCGTCGAGGCGGCCTAGCCGGTGCCCCCGGCCCCGCTGGATCCGGTCTCGCGCGACAGCGTGGTGGGGTGGCGCTGGTCGAAGAAGCCCTGGTGAAGGTGGCGCACGAACCGGCTGGTCCAGCCTTCCAGCGGATAGAAAGCGGCGCCGGACGGAGCCATCACGCGAACCATCCGGCTGGGAAGCACCGTCGCCTCGAAGCCGCGCGGATCGCGGCCGTGCAGGCGGACCAGGTTGTGAAGAAGGCGGGTTTCGGATGACGCGGGCTTGACCATCGATTCCCCCGCCGGGCCAGCCGTGCGGGAGCCGGGTTGTATCACGCGGCTTGATCCGGCTCCTGCGGGGAATCCCCGTCGTCCTGCAGCTGCTGAAGCAGGTAGAGCCGCTGGTAGATGCCGCCCTGCAGCCCCATCAAATGCTCGTGCGTGCCGCGTTCCGCGATGCGCCCGTGGTTCAGCACGATGATGCAGTCGGCGTCGCGCACGGTGGACAGGCGGTGCGCGATCGCCACGATCGTCACTTGCCCGCGCAGGTCGGCCAGCGCGCGCTGCACCACCTGCTCGGTCTCCGAGTCGATGTGCGACGTGGCCTCGTCCAGGAACAGGATCCGCGGCCGCCCGGCCAGCGCCCGCGCGATCGCCAGGAGCTGTTTCTGGCCCACCGAGAGCCGCGCGCCGCCTTCGCCCAGGGGCGTGTCGTAGCCGTGCTCCAGCCCTGCGATGAAGTCGTGCAGGTGCGCGGCCCGCGCCGCTTCGACGATCTGTTCCTCACCGAGTTCGCGGCCCATGGCGATGTTCTCGCGCGCGGTGGCCGCCAGCAGGAACGGGTCCTGCGGCACCAGGCCGATTCGGTCGCGGAAATGGTCCTCGCCGATGGCTTCGATCGGCGTGCCGTCGATGCGGATCGCCCCCGCGGCTGCCGGGTAGAAGCGCAGCAGCAGCGACAGCAGCGTCGTCTTGCCGCTGCCCGTGTGGCCGACGATGCCGTAGAAGCTTCCCGCCGGGATGCGCAGGTCCAGCCCGTGCAGCACCGGATGCCCGGGCTGGTAGGCGAAGTCCAGGCCCTCGATGCGCACCTCGCCTTCGCCGATGTGCGCCGGACCCGCCGGACGCGGCGCTTCTGCTTCCTTCAGCAGCGCGTGCACGCGCGCCGCGCCGACGAGCGCCTGCTGCAGCTGCGCGAACTGCATGGTGATCTGGATCAGCGGCTCGACGACACGCGACATGTAGTTGACGAAGGCGTAGAGGATGCCGACCTCGAGCGGTCCCATCGCGCCGCCCTGGCTGCGCAGGCCGAACACCCAGATCAGCACGGCCAGCAGCGTGACGTTCAACAGGTCGAGCACGGGCCGCAGCAGCCAGGCGTTGGCCTTGAGCTCCACCTGGCGCGACGCGTAGTGCGACTCGTTGAGCGAGGCGAAGCGCTGCCGGAAACGTTCGGTGGCATTGCTCGCCTGCAGCACCGGCATGCCCGAGATCGATTCGGCCATCTGGGCGTTGAGTTCGCTGCGCAGCTCGCGCGTGCGCGCGACGGCCGGGCCCGAGAGGCGCTGGTAGAGCGTGACGATGATCCCCACCGCGGGCGCGGTGGTCGCGACGATCAGCATCAACCGCCAGTCGAGCCATAGCATGGCGATGGCCGCGCCCGCGAGCACGATGAGGCTGTCGAGCACGACGAACAGCACCTGCACGTAGAGCGTCTTGACGGCTTCCGTGTCGTTGGTAACGCGGCTGACCAGCTGGCCGGTGATGGCGCGGTCGAAGAACGTCATCGGCAGCCGCAGCACGTGGCCGTAGACCTGCTCGCGCACGCGTTGCACCGAGCGCATCGCCACCCCGGCCAGTCGCACCATCTGGCCATAGCGCAGCAGGCTGGCGCCCCAGCCGGCGACCAGCGCGCCCAGCAGCAGGGCGCCGATCTCGACCCAGCGCGCCTGGCGCGGCACGAGGTAGTGGTCGATCAGGAACTTGCCCGCCAGCGGTCCGAGCGCTTCCAGGCCGGCCGCCAGCAGCAGCCAGCCGATGGCGTGGACGAGATGGCGGCGTTCGGGCGCCGCGGCCTTGAGCAGCAGCGCCGCGGCGTCGCCCACCAGGGCGCGGCGGCGAGGCGGGGCGGCCGTGTCCGCGGTGGAGGTGAGGGCGTCAGCTGGCATCGAGGCTCGCCTGCAGTTGCTGGTAGCGCCACTGCCGCGCATACCAGCCGTCGTGGTCCAGCAGTTGCGCATGCGGACCGTGCTCGATCACGTGGCCGTCGCGCAGCACGATCGTGTGGTCGGCGTCCGCGACGGCGCTCAGCCGGTGGCTGGCGATCACCACCGTGCGGCCCACGCGCGCCTGCCGCAGGTGGGCCAGGATGCGCGCCTCGGTCTCGGTGTCCACCGCCGACAGGGCGTCGTCCAGCAGCAGCATCGGCGCGTCGGCCAGCAGGGCGCGGGCGATCGCGACGCGCTGGCGCTGTCCGCCGGAGAGCGTGACGCCGCGCTCGCCAACGGGCGTTTCGTAGCCGCGCGGAAGGCGGACGATGTCGTCGTGCACGGCGGCCAGGCGGGCGACATGCTCGATCTCCTCGCGGGTCGCTTGCGGCCGCGCCAGCGCGATGTTCTCGGCCACGCTGGCGGAGAACAGGAAGGCTTCCTGCGGCACCCACGCGATCGCCGATCGCAGCGCACCCAGCGTGTAGGCCTGCAGGTCATTGCCGTTCCACTGCAGCGAACCGGTGTCCGGCGCGTGATGACGCAGCAGCAGCCGCAGCAGGGTGGTCTTGCCGGCGCCCGTCGCACCGACGAGGCCCAGCGTGCGGCCGGGGTCCAGCCGAAGCGAGACGCCGTCGAGGGCATTGCGCGGGCTGCCCGGATAGCGGAACCGCACATCCCGCAGTTCGAGCGGGCCGGGTTCGACGCGCTCGATCGTGCCGTGGTCGTCCACCGTGAGCGGCGCATCCAGCACCGGATGCAGGCGCCCCCAGGCGGCCTTGCCGCGCTCCAGCAGCGACAGCACCCAGCCGGCCGCGAACATCGGCCAGATCAGCTGGCCCAGGTACAGGCTGAAGCTGGTGAGCTGGCCGAGGCTCAGCTCCTGCTGCCACACCAGCCAGCCGCCGGCACCGAGCGTCAGCACCGTGGCCGCGCCGAGCGACAGACCCACCGCCGGTTCGTACGCGGCCTCCCAGCGCTGCGATTGGTAGCTGGCCTGCGCCGCACCGGCCGCGAGCGCCGAGAACTGCGCCTCGCTGCGCGCCTGCAAGCCGAGCGCGCGCACGGTGCGCACGCCGGCCAGCGTCTCCTGCACATGGTCATTCAGCGCGCCGAACCGGTCCAGCGCCAGCTTCGAGGCGTCGTGCACGTGGCGCGAGATCCACCAGAACGCCAGCGCCATGAGCGGAAAAGGGAGCAGGGCGATCGCGGCCAATCGGCCATCCACTCCCAAGGCCATCACGCCCACCACCAGCACCAGCGTGAGCGTGCCGTCGAAGCCGGCCAGGATCGCCTCGCCGGCGGCCATCTCGACCGCATCGATGTCGTTGGTGGCCAGCGCCATCAGGTTGCCGGTGCGGCGGTCCTGGTAGAAGGCCGGGCCCTGGTGCGAGAGGCGCGAGTAGAGCCGCTGGCGCAGCTCGACGCCGAGGCGGTAGGCCGCCGCGTAGAGCTGCAGCCGCCAGCCCACCCGCAGCAGGTAGACCAGCAGCCCGGCGCCGACCAGCCACAGCAGTTGCTCGCGCAATTGCGGCTGCGTCAGGCGGTCGGCGACGAGCTCGTCGACCACGTGTCCGATCTGCCGCGGGATCCACACGATCAGCAGCGCGATGCCGGTGAGCATCACCCCGGACATCGAATAGGCGACCCAGTGGCGGCGCAGGAACTGGCCGATCAGGCGGTACAGGGACATGGAGGAGGAGGGCGCCGCGCCGCGCGGGAGCGGCGGGCGGAAGCGGGGATTCTAGGCAGGCGGGTATGGGCGTGCCCGCGTGCGGATTTGCCGGTTTGCTTGAGCCGGGCGCCGCGTGGCAGGTGGTCGCGGGAATGACGGCGCGGTTGGTTCCTGGCGTCTCAGCGCCGCATCAACCCCGCGCATCCATCAGCAACTGCGTCTGCGTGACTACCGCGCACAGCTTCCCCGCCTCGTTGGTGATCGAGGTCTGCCAGACCATGGTCGTCCGCCCCCGATGCAGCGGCACGCACTCGCCGCGCACGGTCGTGCCCACCCTGGCGCCGGCCGTGAACTTGGTGCTCGAGTCCGTCGTGGTGGTCATCTTCCCCTGCGGCATGTTGACGACGGTGCCGACGGCGCCGAGCGTGTCGGCGAAGGCCATGTAGGCGCCGCCGTGCAGGATGCCGCCGCTGGTGCACAGGTCGGGGCGCACCAGCATCTGGCCGACGATGCGATCGGGCGAGGCCTCGAGCAGCTTCACGCCCATGGTGCCGGGGAACAGCGGCTCGAGCACGGCCTGGATGCGGGCGCTGTCGAGGGCGGGCGGGCGCGCGGACTGCGCGCTGGTGTCGGGATCTTGGGGCATGGTCAGTAGATGGCGGGCTCGCCGGTGGGCGCGCCGAAGCCGGTCTCCAGGTAGTCGAAGTCGCAGCCGGTGTCGGCCTGCCGGATGTGACGGCTGAACATCCAGCCGTAGCCGCGCTCGAAGCGTCGGGGCGGTGGCGTCCAGGCGGCGCGGCGGCGGGCGAGCTCCTCGTCACCGACGTGCAGGTGGATGCGCCGGCTGGGCACGTCGACGGTGATCGGGTCGCCGGTCTTCACCAGCGCGAGGTTGCCGCCGACATAGGCCTCGGGCGCGACGTGCAGCACGCAGGCGCCGTAGCTGGTGCCGCTCATGCGCGCGTCGCTGATGCGCACCATGTCGCGCACGCCCTGCTTCACCAGCTTGGTCGGGATCGGGACCATGCCCCACTCCGGCATGCCGGGGCCGCCTTGAGGGCCGGCGTTGCGCAGCACGAGCACGTGATCCTTCGTAACGTCGAGATCCGGATCGTCGATCGCCTTCTTCAGCGACGGATAGTCGTCGAACACCAGCGCGGGCCCGGTGTGCGTGAGCAGGTGCGGGCTGCAGGCGCTGGGCTTGATCACGCAGCCGTCCGGCGCGAGGTTGCCGCGCAGCACGGCGAGCGCGCCTTCGCGGTAGATCGGGTTGGAGAGCGGACGGATCACGTCCTCGTCGTGCACCTCGGCGCCTTCGAGGTTGGCGCCGAGGGTGGCGCCGGTGACCGTCATCGCATCCAGGTGCAGCAGGCCGCCTTCGGCCAGCCGCTTCATCAGGGCGCGCATGCCGCCGGCGTAGTAGAAGTCCTCCATCAGGTACCGGTCGCCGCTGGGCCGGATGTTCGCGATGACCGGCACCTTGCGCGAGAAGGCGTCGAAGTCGTCCAGCGAGACGGCGCACTGCGCGCCCGCGCGCCGCGACATCGCCACGAGATGGATGATGGCGTTGGTCGAGCAGCCCTCGGCCATGGCGACGGTGATCGCGTTCTCGAAGCTGCGGCGCGTCAGCAGCCCGGCGGGCGTGAGGTCCTCCCACACCATGTCGACGATGCGGCGGCCGCAGGCCGTGGCCATGCGCTGGTGGTTGGCGTCGACGGCGGGGATGCTGCTCGCGCCGGGCAGCGTGAGGCCGAGCGCCTCGGTGATGCCCATCATGGTGGCCGCCGTGCCCATCACCATGCAGGTGCCGGCGCTGCGCGCGATGCCGCCTTCGATCTCCATCCACTGCGCCTGGCTGATGTGGCCCGCGCGGCGCTCGTCCCAGTACTTGAACGCGTCGGAGCCCGAGCCCAGCGTCGTGCCCTTCCAGTTGCCGCGCAGCATCGGCCCGGCCGGCAGGTAGATGCAGGGCAGGCCCATGGAGAGGGCGCCCATCAGCAGGCCGGGCGTGGTCTTGTCGCAGCCGCCCATGAGCACAGCGCCGTCGACCGGGTGGCTGCGCAGCAGTTCCTCCGTCTCGATGGCCAACAGGTTGCGGTACAGCATGGTCGTCGGCTTGACGAAGCTCTCCGCCAACGACAGCGCCGGCAGTTCGATCGGGAAGCCGCCCGCCTGCAGCACGCCGCGCTTGACCTCCTCGGCCCGCTGGCGGAAATGCGAGTGGCAGTTGCCGATGTCGCTCCAGGTGTTGACGATCGCGATCACGGGCCGGCCCTGCCAGTCGGCATGGTCGTAACCCATCTGCATCGCGCGCGAGCGGTGGCCGAACGAGCGGAAGTCGTCCGGCGCGAACCACCGCGCCGAGCGGAGCTGGTCGGAGGTCTTGCGCGTCATGCGGCCTTGCGGACGTCGGGCACGAAGCCCTTCTCCTCGTCTTGGGCGAGCTGGGCGGGACTAAGGACAGAGGGCATCGGGAAGAACTCCTGGGGTCGGCCGCGACGACTGTAGGCAGCGGCCCGCCGAGCCGCAATGGGGCGCGCCCTGCGAACGAAAGCTCGCGGCCGGCAGGGTCGGCCCCGATGGCTCGGCGGGTGGGCCGCCGCTAATATTGAATGTATTAAATGATTGCCGCTTCCACCCTCCAGCTCGCCTCGAACGAAAACCCGCTGGGCATGCCGCCCGCGGCGCGCCGGGCCGCCGCGGAGGCACTCGACACGTCGGACCGCTACCCGGATGCGGCCGGCACGCAGCTGCGCGCGGCGCTGGCGCAGAAGCTCGGCGTCCCCGCCGAGTGGATCGTGCTGGGCAGCGGCTCGAGCGAGATCCTCACGCTGGCCGCGCTCGCCTTCGTCCAGCCGGGCGAGGGCGTCGTGTCCTCTCAGTACGGCTTCCTGGTCTATGCGCAGGCGGCGCGGCTCGCCCATGGGCGGCACGACATCGTCGCCGCGAAGGATTTCGGGCACGACCTGCCGGCCATGCTGAAGGCCATCGATGAACGGACCCGGCTCGTGTTCGTGGCCAATCCGAACAACCCGACCGGCAGCTTCCTGCGCGGCGGCGAACTGCTGCCCTTCCTGGAGCAGGTGCCGGCGCACGCGGTCGTGCTGCTCGACGAGGCCTACACCGAGTACCTCACGCCCGGGCAGCGCTACGACAGCATGGGCTGGGCGCGGCGCTTTCCCAACCTGCTGGTGGCGCGCACCTTCTCCAAGGCGTTCGGCCTGGCGGGGTTGCGCGTGGGCTATGGCGTGGGCCAGCCCGCGCTGATGGCGCGTCTGAACGCCCTGCGACCCCGCTACAACATCACAACGCCTGCGCTGGCCGCCGCCGCCGCGGCGCTGGCCGACGAGGACTTCCAGGCGCGCAGCTTCGCCCTGAACCTGCAGGGACGCGAGCAGCTTGCGCGGGGCGCCGCGGAGCTGGGGCTGCGCAGCCTGCCGTCCGCGGGCAACTTCGTGATGCTCGAGGTGGGCGATGCGGCCGGCGTGCATTCGGCCTTGGCAGGGCAGGGCATCCTGGTCGCCACGCTCGAGGCCTATGGATTGCCGCGCTGGCTGCGCATCAGCGTCGGCCTGCCGGAGCAGAACACGCGGGTGCTGGAGGCGCTCGCTGCGCTCCCACCCGCGTCCACCTGAACAACCACCGAAGGAGACAAGCATGAAACGCCGCCAATTCGCCGCCCTCGCGGCCGCTTCGCTGGCCCTGCCCGCCGCCCTGCGCGCGCAGGCCGGCACGATGAAGATCCTGGTCGGCTTTCCGCCGGGCGGCTCGGCCGACACCATCGCCCGGGTGCTCGCGGAGAAGCTGCGCGCCTCGCTCAGCCAGAACGTGATCGTGGAGAACCGGCCCGGCGCCGCCGGCCGCCTGGTGCTGGGCGAGATCAAGCGAGCCGCACCCGATGGCCAGACGCTGGTGCTGTCCCCCAGCGGCGCGATGGTGATCGCGCCCTGGCTCTACAACAACCTCGGCTACGACCCGCTGAAGGACTTCACGCCGGTCTCGAGGCTCACCGTCTTCGACTTCGCGATCACCGCCGGCCCGGCCGCGCCACCCGGAGACCTGAAGACCGTGCTGGCCTGGATGAAGGCCAACCCCAGCCGCGCCAACTACGCGACGTCCGGCGCCGGCACGGTTCCTCACTTCGCCGGCCAGCTGCTGTCGCAGGCCACGGGTGTGCCGATGACGCACGTGCCGTACAAGGGCGGCGCACCGGCGGCGCAGGACCTGATCGGCGGGCAGGTGCCGCTGATGGTGGACACGGCTTCCGAGACGCTGGAGCACCACAAGGCCGGCAAGGTGCGCATCCTGGCCGTCACCGGCGAGCAGCGCACCCGCGCGTTGCCCGACGTGCCCACCCTCAAGGAAGCCGGCATCAACATGACGGCCGACGCGTACTTCGGCCTGTACGGGCCGCCGGGAATGTCGAGCGACGTGGTGCAACGCATCGACCGCGCGGTGTCCGACGCTCTACGGGCGCCCGACATCCAGGAAAAGATCTATTCGTACGGACTGGTGCCCAGCCACGCGCCTGGCGCGGCACTGGCATCCATGCAGGCCGCGCACCTGAAGCGCTGGGAAGCGCCGATCAAGGCCTCCGGCTTCAAGGCCGAGTGATCTGGATCGCCGCCGGGCACACCGGCGGCGCTTCCGGCAGCAGCGGCACGCGCACCACGAAGGCGGCGCCCAGGTTGGGGCCGGCGCTCTCCGCGTGGATGGTGCCGCCGTGCAGTTCCACCAGGCGGCGCACGACGGCCAAGCCGATGCCCAGGCCCGGGCGCGTCCGCGTCCGGCGGAAGATGCCGAAGATGCTCTCCAGCTCCGAAGGCGCGATACCGCAGCCGTTGTCGGCGACGCGCAGCTCGGCGCTGCGGCCGTCCGGGTCGACCTTCAGGACGATCTCCACGAATCCGCCGGCCGGGGTGAACTTGGAAGCGTTGTGCAGAAGATTCGTGACGATCTGCGCCCAGCGCACGGCGTCGCCGCGCACCTGGGCGGGCGTCGGGTCCAGCCGCAAGGTGAGCTGCTGGTGGCGGGCCTGGAACATCGGGCCGCAGGCTGCGGCGGTTTCCTCGACCATCTGCTGAAGCACCAGGACGGTGCGTTCCAGGACAAGCTGGTCGTTGACGATGCGACCGATGTCGAGTAGGTCATCGACGAGATGGCAGAGATGCCGCACCTGGCGGCGCGCCACCGGGAGCGCGCGGCCGACCAGCTCCGGGTCGCGCTGGCCTTGCTCCAGCAGCTCGAGCGCGGAATCCAGCGGAGCCATCATGTTCCGCAGCTCATGGGCGACCGTGGCGATGAACTGGTCCTTGCGCTGGCTTTCCCGGGCCGCCCGCGAAAGGTGGCCGCGTTGCAGCGGGGCCGGGGCCGGGTTGCGCTGCGTTTCGGTCGGAGTCTCGTCCGAATGCATGTGTCTCTCCGGAGGTAATGGCACGTAGGATGAGACTGACTTGGCAGTCCCGTCGGTGCGTACAAACACCAAGGTCATACCGCATTTGTATGTGGTTGTAAGTGTTGCACTTGATTCCTGCAGCCAAAAGGCTACTCTTCGACTCCCACCCCCGGGAGGCCGACATGCAAGAACAAACGGCGATACCGTCCAGCTGCGATTACTCCGGCAATCGCCTGCTGGCGAAACTTCCCCGGGAAGTGCATCACCGCCTGAGCGAGGAGTCCGAACGCGTCCTTCTTCCAGCGGGCGGTCTGCTGGCGACCGCCGGGCAGCCGGTGCGCACGGTTTATTTCCCCATCGACAGCGTGATGAGCCTGGTCCACACCGACGTGGACGGCACCACGATCCAAGTCGGCATGGTCGGCCCCGAAGGCATGCTGGGGATCGGCGCCTGCCTGAACGGCATGCACGGCGCGGGCGCGCTGGTGCTGGCCGCCGGCCAGGCGTACAAGCTGAGCGCCCGCCTGGTGCGCGACCTCTTCAATGCCGACGCCACGCTGCGGGACGTGCTGCTCGTCTACGCCAGCGTGCTCCTGGGGCAGGCCTGGCAGATCGCGATCTGCAACCGCCACCATCCGCCCGAGCGCCAGCTCTGCACGCTGCTCCTGCTGGTGCTGGACCGCAGCCCGCGGGCCGAGCTGGCGATGACGCACGACCTGATCGCCCGCCTCATCGGCGTGCGCCGCGAAACCGTGAGCCAGGCCGCGATGCGGATCCAGGAAAGGGGCTACGTGCGCTACTCGCGCGGGCACATCCGCGTTCTGGACCGCGGGGGCCTGGAGCGGCAGGCCTGCGGCTGCTACCTGCGCCAGCGCGTGCTGCTGAGCAACTTCGGCCGCTGAAGCGTTCAGCCCTTGGCCAGGCGCTCGCCCGAGAGCGTGCGCGCACCCGCGCCGCCTCCGTGGCCCGCATCTCCGTTTTGCAGAAGGAGCGTCACCAGCACGGCGCAGTCGGTGCGCGCGCGAAGCGAGTGCTTCTGCCCGGGCGGCAGCACGACCAGCTGCCCGGCGCGCAAGCGGCGGGTGCCGGCCGGCGTGACCACTTCGACATCGCCCTCCAGGCAATGGATCGTGCACTCCTCGCTGACGTGGTGCTCCGGCTGGTCCTGCTGGGCGCGCAGGACCATGTGCAGCAGCTGGATGCGACCGGTCTTGATCAGGCTGGTGCTCACCGCCTGCGGGAGCGCCTCGCCGAGCGGGGAGACGTTGATGACGTCGAAGAGTTGCGCGTGGGGGAGGGCCATGGGCGTCAGTCGGTTCTCGGGGGCCAGATGCTAAGGCGGACGCGCTGCTCCGGGTCGCGGATGCTGACCACCAGGCCGAGTTCGCTCAGCTCCAGCGCCAGCGTGCGACCGGCGCGGTAGCTGGCCAGCGGCAGCTCGCGCGAATCCTGCCCTCCCGGTTCGCGGGCGACCAGCTTCCAGAGCGCGCGCGACGGTTGGGCCTTGTGCACCGCGTCCGCGATGTCCTGCACGCGCTCGAGGACTTCGAGGGTTTCCATGCGCGCAACCCTAAGCGGGCCGCGCCCCGCGCGGTGTAGGCACCTTCCGATGGGAGCGCGTCGGGCATCGCCTGCAATTCGGCCGTGGTCGGCGCGAGCGCGGGCCGATGCCTCAGGAAGCCTGCAGGTCCACGTCGAGGCGTCCGAGGGGCGGCCCTGCCGCCTCGGGCAAGGTGAAATGGATCGTCGCGCCGGCGCCCGGCTGCGCGTCCGCCCACACCCGTCCGCCGTGCCGCTGCACGATCTTGCGCACCAGCGCCAGGCCGATGCCGGTGCCCTCGAACTCGCCGGCCCCGTGCAGGCGGCGGAACGCGCCGAACAGGTTGGCCGCATGGGCCATGTCGAATCCGACGCCCCGGTCGCGAACGAAGAAAGCCCGGTAACCGTCCTGCACGCCCGAGCTGCCGACCTCGATGTTCACCACGTCGCGCGTGCGCGAGAACTTCCACGCGTTGCCGACCAGGTTGGCCAGGAGCTGCTGCAGCAGGCGCCGGTCGCCGCGCACGCGCAGGCGGGGCTGGATGGCCGCGACGATGGCGCGCTGGGGCTCCTGTTCCTGCAAGGGGGCGAGCGCATTGGCCGCGAGCTCGCCGATGTCCACCTCGGCCGGCTCGACGTCGACACCGGTCAGGCGGGCCAGCGAGAGCAGCGCGTCCGTCATGTCGCTCATCTGCGCCACGTTGCCGATGATGCGGCGCAGGTAGTGCGCGCTGCGACCCTCCAGCGCCGGCAGCGATTCCTGCAGCACGCGCGCGAAGCCCGCCATCGCGGTCATCGGCGCGCGAAGGTCGTGCGCGATCGAATAGGCGAAGGCTTCGAGCTCGGCGTTGGCCGATTCCAGCTGGGCCGTGCGTTCGCGCACCCGGTCCTCCAGCGTCTGGTTCAGCGCATTGAGTTCCGCCTCGATGCGCTTGGCGAACGTGACGTCCAGGATCAGCCCTTCGACGAAGCGCAGCGTCCCGTCGGCGTCGAACACGCCGCAGCCCTGTTCCCACACCCACTTCTCGCGGCCGTCGCGGCAGCGGATGCGGTAGGTCACATTGAAACGCTGGTGCTGCCGCACCGACTGCTGCACCTGGTCCCACACGCGCTGCGCATCGCCGGGATGAACGAGGTCGCCGAAAGCCGGACGGCCCGCGACAAGGTCGGCGGCGCGGTAGCCGGTGAGCTCCAGCGCGCGGTCGCTCGCGAACTGCAAGGGCCAGCGGGGCGCATTCGAGCATCGGTAGGCCATGCCCGGCAGGTTGTCCATCAGGCTGGCCAGCTCGCGGCGGCTCTCCAGCAACTGCTCCTGTGCGCGCTTGGCCGGCGTGATGTCCTGCAGCGCGCCCTGCATGCGCACCACCGTGCCCATGCCGTTCCATTCGGGCTCGCCGATGATCCGCACCCAGGTGCGCGCGCCGGCGGGATGCCGCACCTGCGCCTCGACGTCGAAGGGCGTGCCCGCGCGGGCGCAGTCGAGGAAAGCGCCCAGCAGGTTGCGGCGGTGCTCGGGCGCGAAGCAGGCGCGCGCCTGGGCGGGTGTCGGGTCGCGTCCCGGCCGCAGGCCAAGGATGGCGCTGGATTCGCGCGAGCAGTGGATCCGGCCCGCGCCGAAGTCCCAGGACCAGGCGCCCAGCCGTCCCATGTCGGCGGCGCGCCGCACCAGCAGGTTCGTATCGTCGACGTGGGATCGGCGAGTCTGGTCGAGCGGCAAGGGCGCCCATCCGGACCGCGGCAGCGGCGAGCTGGAAGACATGGAGCCGGAGTATCGCGTGTGCCCGGCCGTGCCGCGGCGCCGGATGCGGGAGCCGCGCTCGCCGGGTGAATGGCTGTTGCGCCCCGTGGCCTTCGATGTGCAATACGGCAGGGGTGGCTTCGTCTGCGGCGACAATCCGGGTCGATGAATTCCATTCCGACCCGACCGGACCCGCCGGCGGTCCCGCTGGCCACCGAAGAACAGTTGCGCCACCGGCTGCGCCGCCACGGCAAGCTCAAGGGGCGCCAGCCCGACGACGACCCGTTGCGCGAGGTGCGTGACTGCATCGGCGCCCGTCCGCCCGAAGGCTACCCCCGCGACCTGCTGATCGAGCACCTGCACCTCCTGAACGACCGCTACGGCGCCTTGCGCGAGCCGCACCTCGTGGCGCTGTCGCGCGAGATGAACATCCCGATGGCCGAGGTGTACGAGGTCGCGACCTTCTATCACCACTTCGAGGTGGTGCCGCCGGACGCGGCCGTGCCGGCGCTCACCGTCCGCGTCTGCGACGGGCTGCCCTGCGAAATGGCTGGAGCAAAGGACTTGCTGGACCGGTTGCCGGCGCTGCTCGGCAAGGACGTGCGCGTCATTTCAGCCCCGTGCATCGGCCGCTGCGAACAGGCGCCGGCGGTGGCCGTTCACCAGGCGGCGGTGCCTGCGGCCACGCCGGAGAAGGTCGCTGCTGCGGTGCGCAGCGGCAGTGGAGTCGTCGCGCGCGCCGGCACGGAAGTCGCGGAGTTCAATCCCGCAGCCTTCGCGCAGCGCAGCGTGTCGCCGCCGCGCGAGCAGGTACGCGCCGTGCCCCCCTGCACGGACTACGACGCCTACCGCGCCGGCGGCGGCTATTCGTTGGCCGCCGGATTGGCGGCGGGTCGTGTCGATCCGGAAGCCGTGCTCAAGGCGATGGAGGATTCGGGCCTGCGCGGCCTGGGCGGGGCGGGCTTTCCAGCCGGGCGCAAGTGGCGCATCGTGCGCGAGCAGGCGGCGCCGCGCCTCTTCGCGGTCAACATCGACGAAGGCGAGCCCGGCACCTTCAAGGACCGCACCTACCTCGAGCGCGATCCGCACCGCTTCCTGGAAGGCATGCTGATCGCGGCCCAGGTGGTGGGCACCGAGGCCGTCTACATCTACCTGCGCGACGAGTACCACGATGCCCGTGCGCTGCTCGAGCGGGAGCTGGCGCGCCTGGCGGCCGATCCGCCGTGCCCGCTGCCACGCATCGAGCTGCGCCGCGGCGCGGGCGCGTACATCTGCGGCGAAGAGTCCGCGATGATCGAAAGCATAGAGGGCAAGCGCGGCGAGCCGCGCATGCGCCCGCCCTACATCGCGCAAGTCGGCCTGTTCGGGCGGCCCACGCTGGAGCACAACTTCGAGACGCTCTACTGGGTGCGCGACATCGTCGAGCGCGGGCCGCAGTGGTTCTCCTCGTTCGGGCGGCATGGCCGCACCGGGCTGCGCTCGTTCAGCGTCAGCGGGCGCGTGAAGGAGCCCGGCGTGAAGCTGGCGCCGGCGGGCATCACGTTGCGCGAGCTGGTCGACGAGTACTGCGGCGGCATGCAGGAGGACCACGAACTCTATGCCTACCTGCCCGGCGGCGCTTCGGGCGGGATCCTGCCCGCGTCGCTCGCCGACGTGCCGCTGGATTTCGACACGCTGCAGCCGCACGGCTGCTTCATCGGTTCGGCCGCGGTCATCGTGCTGGGTCACCGCGACCGCGCGCGCGATGCGGCGCTGAACGTGATGCGCTTCTTCGAACACGAGAGCTGCGGCCAGTGCACGCCCTGCCGCGTCGGCACCGCCAAGGCCGCGGCGCTCATGGAAGCGCCGGCCTGGGACGGCGAGACGCTGGAAGACCTTGCGCAGGTGATGGCCGATGCTTCGATCTGCGGTCTTGGCCAGGCCGCGCCCAACCCGATCCGCTGCGTCCAGAAGTACTTCCCGCATGAAATCTCCTGACTTGCCCCTGGTGGAGTTCACGCTCGACGGCGTGAAGGTACAGGCCCTGCAGGGCGAGACCATCCTGCAGGCCGCCCGCCGCGTCGGCGTCGACATTCCGCACCTCTGCTACCAGGACGGTCTGCGGCCTGACGGCAATTGCCGCGCATGCGTCGTGGAGGTCGGCGGCGAACGCGTCCTCGCGCCGAGTTGCTGCCGCGCCGTCACACCCGGCATGGAAGTGCAGGCCGCGAGCGAACGGGCGCGAAAGAGCCAGCGCATGGTCGTGGAGATGCTGCTGGCCGATCTGCCGGAGCGCGGCTACAAGTGGAACGACGCGAAGGGGCTCACCGGCCAGCATGGCGAGTTGACCTCATGGGCCCAGCGCCTGGCCGTCGCTGCGCGACCCGAACTCGTGGCGTTGCGCCGCGAGCAGCCGCTGCCCGACCTGTCGCACCCGGCGATGGCCGTCAACCTCGACGCCTGCATCCAGTGCAAGCGCTGCGTGCGCGCCTGCCGCGAGGAACAGGTCAACGACGTGATCGGCTATGCCGGTCGCGGCCTGGCGAGCACGGTCGTGTTCGACCTCGACGACCCGATGGGCGACAGCACCTGTGTGGCGTGCGGCGAATGCGTGCAGGCGTGCCCGACCGGCGCGCTCATGCCCAAGACCATGGTGGGCTCGCAGGTGGTGGATCGCAAGGTCGATTCGGTCTGCCCGTTCTGTGGTGTGGGGTGCCTCGTCACCTACAACGTCCGCGACGAGAAGATCGTCAGTGTCGACGGACGAGACGGCCCGGCCAACCACGGTCGCCTGTGCGTCAAGGGCCGCTTCGGCTTCGACTACGTCCACCACGACCAGCGCCTCACGCGGCCGCTCGTCCGCAAGCCCGGCGTGCCCAAGGACCCGGCGCAAACGCCCGATCCTGCGAACTGGCGCGAAGTGTTCCGTGAAGCGACCTGGGACGAAGCACTGGAACTGGCGGCCGGCGGCCTGAAGCGGCTGCGCGACACCCACGGGAACAAGGCGCTGGCGGGCTTCGGATCGGCCAAGGGCAGCAACGAGGAGGCGTACCTGTTCCAGAAGCTGGTGCGTACCGGCTTCGGCAGCAACAACGTCGACCACTGCACGCGTTTGTGCCACGCGTCGAGCGTCGCCGCGCTGCTGGAAGGCGTGGGCTCGGGCGCGGTGAGCAACCAGGTCAACGATGTAGGACAGGCCGAACTGATCCTGGTGATCGGCTCCAACCCCACGGGCAACCATCCCGTCGCGGCGACCTGGATGAAGAACGCGGCCAAGCGCGGCACGAAGATCGTGCTGGCCGACCCGCGCGTGACAGATCTCGGCCGCCACGCCTGGCGCGTGATGCAGTTCAAGCCGGACACCGACGTGGCGGTGCTCAATGCGTTGATCCACACCATCATCGAAGAGGGCCTGGCGGACGAAGCCTTCGTGCGCGAGCGGGCGAGCAACTTCGAGGCGCTGCGCGACAACGTGCGCGGCTACAGCCCCGAGGCGATGGCGCCCATCTGCGGCGTGCCGGCGCCGCTCTTGCGCGAGGTCGCCCGCGAGTTCGCGAAAGCCAAGGCCGCCATGATCCTGTGGGGCATGGGCGTGAGCCAGCACGTGCACGGCACGGACAACGCGCGCTGCCTCATCGCGCTGGCCAGCGTCAGCGGCCAGATCGGCAAGCCCGGCAGCGGCCTGCATCCGCTGCGCGGGCAGAACAACGTGCAAGGCGCCAGCGATGCCGGCCTGATCCCGATGATGCTGCCGAACTACCAGCGCGTGGACGACGCGCGTGTGCGGGCCTGGTTCGAGGACTTCTGGGGCACGCCGCTGGACGACAAGCCCGGCTACACCGTCGTGGAGATCATGGACAAGGTCCTCGCCGAAGAGGCCGACCCGCACAAGATCCGCGGCATGTACGTGATGGGCGAGAACCCGGCGATGAGCGACCCCGACCTGCACCACGCTCGCGAGGCGCTCGCGAGCCTGCAGCACCTGGTCGTGCAGGACATCTTCATGACCGAGACTGCCTGGCTCGCCGACGTGGTGCTGCCCGCCTCGGCCTGGCCCGAGAAGACCGGCACCGTGAGCAACACCGACCGCATGGTGCAGCTGGGCCGCCGCGCGCTCGACCCGCCGGGCGACGCGAAGCCGGACCTGTGGATCATCCAGCAGATCGCGCAGCGAATGGACCTCGACTGGCGCTACGAAGGCGAGGAGAGCGGCGTGGCCGCGGTGTACGAGGAGATGCGGCAGGCCATGCACGCGGTCATCGCCGGCATTTCCTGGGAGCGGCTCGAGCGCGAATCCAGCGTCACCTACCCGTGCCTGAGCGAGGATGATCCCGGGCAGCCGATCGTCTTCACCGACAGCTTCCCGACGCCAGATGGCCGCGTGAAGCTGGTGCCCGCCGACATCATCCCGGCGGCCGAACGGCCGGATGCCGAGTTCCCGTTCGTCCTGATCACCGGCCGCCAGCTGGAACACTGGCACACCGGCAGCATGACGCGGCGCGCCGCGGTGCTGGATGCAATCGAGCCGATGGCAACCGCGTCCATGAACGGCGAGGATCTGCGCGCGCTGGGGCTCGCGCCCGGCGACGTCGTCACCGTCCGATCGCGCCGTGGCGAGGTCGCGCTGCACGTGCGGCGGGACGACGGCACGCCGGGGGGAGCGGTGTTCATTCCTTTCGCTTACTACGAAGCGGCGGCCAACCTGATGACGAATCCGGCACTTGACCCGTTCGGCAAGATTCCGGAGTTCAAGTACTGCGCGGTGCAGGTGCTGCCGGGTGGAAAGCCGCGCCCGCCTGCTGGCTACGGGACGGGTGCCGCTCCGGTTCCGGCAGCTTGAACGTGTTTCCGGCGCACAACAGGGCGCTGGGACTTGTCGAATCGAACATGCCCGCTTCGTGAAAGACAGCACGCTGCGGGCCGGTTCGGCCGCTTTTGTTACGAGCCTGAACAGTTCGAAGGCCGCCCACGGCTGAGCATCGCGTCTCCTGAAAACAAGGAGGACGATGCGAATGAAGAACTGGAATCCGCTCACCAGGGCCGCGACCGTCGCGGCAAGCTTGCTGCTGGCCGCCTGCGGCGGCGGTGGTGGTGGCGATGCGCCGCAGGGTACGCTGCGCATGGCGCTCACGGACGCGCCGAGCTGCGGATATGACCATGTCTACGTCACCGTCGAGCGGGTGCGAGTGCACCAGAGCGACGGCGCGGGCGAAGGCGAGGGCGGCTGGCGGGAGATCGTCCTGTCGCAGCCCAAGCGCCTCGACCTGCTGGAGCTCACGAACGGCGTGCTCGAGGAGCTGGGCCAGACCTCGCTGCCGGCCGGCACGTACAACCAGGTGCGCCTGGTGCTCGCCGAGAACCGCGGCAACACGCCGCTTGCCAACGCCGTCCAACTCACCGGCGCCTCCTCGGCGGTGCCCCTGCGCACGCCGAGCGCGCAGCAAAGCGGACTGAAGCTCAAGACCAAGTTCGAAGTGGCCGCCGACGGCTTGGCCGATCTGGTGCTGGACTTCGACGCCTGCCGATCGATCGTCAAGGCCGGCACGTCCGGTGACTACAACCTCAAGCCCGTCCTGCGCGTGGCCGAGCGCAAGTACGCCGGCATCCAGGGCTACGTGTCGACCACGCTCGCGATGAGCGGGACGCGCGTGTCGGCCCAGCAGAACGGCGTCGTGCTGCGCTCCACGGTGCCGGATGCCACCGGCAAGTTCGTGCTGCCATTCCTGCCGGCCGGCAACTACGACGTGGTCATCGCTTCGGAAGGCCGCAGCACCGCCGTCGTCAGCAGCGTGCCCGTGACGGCCACGACGACGCTGGTCAATGGAACGGCCACGGCGATCCTGCCGCCGGTCGCCACGACCCTGCGCGACGTGACCGGCACCGCCTCGGTGGGCAGCGGCACGACCACGCTCGTGATCGACGCGGAAGTCCGTGCGACACAGGCGCTGGCGGGCGGCCCGACCATCGAAGTAGGCGTCACGCCGGTGGACGCGGTGAGCGCCACCTACACGCTGCGCCTGCCTGCGGCGGCGCCGGTCAAGGCGGCTTACGCCGCCACCGGTGCGCTCAGCTTCGCAGCGGACAACGCGGTGGCCGGCCGCTACCGCTTGCTGGCGACGGCGCCGAACCGGACGGAAGTCGGCCGGGACGCGGATGTGTCGACTGCGAACCAGGTGGTCGACTTCAGCTTCGCCCCGTAACGCGCCCTCAAGGCTTGAAAAAAAGCGCCGCCGCGCAGGTGACAAGCCTGCGCGGCGGCGCTTTGCTACATTGGGCCGCGGCATCGCCTGTGATCGCCGCCGAAGGAGTGCAGATGAAGACGAGGATCACCGAGCTGTTCGGCATCCGCTACCCGATCATCCAGGGCGGCATGCATTACGTGGGCTTCGCCGAACTGGCGGCGGCCGTGTCGAACGCGGGCGGACTGGGCATCATCACCGGCCTGACGCAGCGCACGCCCGAGGACCTGGCGCGCGAGATCGCGCGTTGCAAGGCCATGACGGACAAGCCCTTCGGCGTGAACCTCACCTTCCTGCCGGCGCTGAAGGCACCGGACTATCCCGGCTACGTCAAAGCCATCGTCGACGGCGGCGTCAAGATCGTGGAGACGGCCGGCAACAACCCGCAGAAGTGGCTGCCGCAGCTCAAGGAAGCCGGCATCAAGGTCATCCACAAGTGCACCTCGGTGCGCCACGCGCTCAAGGCCGAATCGATCGGCTGCGACGCGGTGAGCGTCGATGGCTTCGAATGCGGGGGCCACCCGGGCGAGGACGACGTGCCCAACTTCATCCTGCTGCCGCGCGCGGCCGAGGAGCTGAAGGTTCCCTTCGTCGCTTCCGGCGGAATGGCGGATGGCCGATCTCTGGTCGCGGCGCTGGCCCTGGGTGCCGACGGCATGAACATGGGCACGCGCTTCATCGCGACCCGGGAAGCGCCGGTGCACCAGAACGTGAAGGACGCCATCGTGGCCGCGACGGAGCTGGATACGCGTCTGGTGATGCGGCCGCTGCGAAATACCGAGCGGGTGCTGAAGAACGCGGCCACCGACCGCTTGCTGGAAAAAGAGAAGAACCTCGGCTCCGCGGTCACCTTCAACGACATCATCGAGGAGGTGGCGGGCGTCTATCCGAAGATCATGCTGCAGGGAGACATGGACGCCGGCGTCTGGTCGTGCGGCATGGTGGCGGGGCTGGTGCGCGACGTGCCGACCTGCGCGGAACTGATCGAGCGGATCATGAGCGAGGCGCGGGCGATCGTGACGAAGCGGCTGACCGGCATGGTCGTCTGACCCATTGCCCGCGCGGGTCGAGTCCGCGCTGGCCCGGGCGCTCACCGCTGATTGCGCCTATCCAACCTGCCACTGAAGTGGGCTGAGAGACGGCCCTCAGAACGCAGTGACTTTGGTCGTTCTACGCGAAGAACGGAGCAAAAGACACTGCAATTGATGAGGAAGCGCAGCACTCGAACGGGCGGACTCCTTTCGGCGCTTGCCAATGCGCCGGACAGCAGGTATGCGCGCCCGCTTCGCCAGCCGGCCCGCGGATTCACGATGGTGGAACTGCTCGTGGTGCTGGTCCTGCTGGCGATCATCATCAGCCTGGCCGCACCATCATTCGCCCGCCTGAGCAGCGCCGCGGCGATCTCAAGCGGCGTCAACCAGTTCATGGCGGACATGCGGTTCGCGCGCAGCGAAGGCATCCGCCGGGGCGGCGGCGTGGTCCTGTGCCGCAGCGACGACCCCGAATCTCCCGCTACGGCCTGTGCCGGGGGCGCGCCGGCGGATTGGGTCACTGGATGGATCGTGTTCCACGACCTCGATGGAGACGGCGCGCGCGACGCGGACGAACAGGTACTGCGCGTGCAGGCCCGACCGGCCGGTATCGACAGCATCGCTGCCGACGGCACGCCGACGGTCTTCCGCTTCGCCGCGACCGGGCGCCTGCTCGTCCCGGGTTCGTTCTCCAGCCTGCGCTTCGGCAGCGCCAACCTTCCCGCTGACATCCGGCGGATCGTGTGCGTGGCGCCCGGCGGACGCGCGCGGATCGCCGGCGATGGCGGCGCGTCCTGCGGACCGGGGGACTGATGGACAGTCGCGACCCGAGCAAGCGCCAGCAGACCGGTGCGACGCTGATCGAAGTGCTGGTCTCGCTGCTGGTGCTGGCGTTCGGCATGCTCAGCCTGAGTAGCCTGATGGCCTTCGCCGTCCAGATGCCCAAGCTGTCCGGCTACCGCGCCACGGCCGCCATCCTGGCGTCCGGCCACGTCGAGAAGATCCGCGCCAACCGGCAGGGCTTCGCCGGTGGTCACTACGCCACCACTTCCAGCTACGACGGCAGCTTCAACGAAATCAGCGCGGTGCCGTGCGAGTTCCCGAATTGCACGGTGGACTCGCTGGCGCTGATGGACGATGCCGCGACCAAGCGGGCGGTGCGGCAGGCCTTGCCCGCGGGCGGCGTGATGACGGTCTGCGATCCCATGCCCTGCAACGGGAATTCGATGGGCAGCCTGTGGATCATGTGGCAGGAGCCGGACACGCGTTCGCTCCTCGATCCGGCATCCAGCGACAACTGCCCGGGGTCGGTGATCTCGAACTACACCAACCCTAGGCCGCGCTGCATCTATCTGAGGTTCACGCCGTGATCTCGCACGTGCGGTCCTCCGCCCGCCGTGCTTCGCTGGGGCTGACCTTGCTGGAACTGCTGGTGGCCTTGTCCCTGGGCGTGCTCATCGTGGCAGCCACCATCGCCGCCTACCTGGGCATGTCGGAGGCAGCGCGAATGACCGAGGCGCAGGCGCGGATGGACGAAGACGGCCGCGCCGCGCTCGCGGTCATCAGTGCCAACCTGCGCATGGCCGGCAACAACCCGGATCGGCCCTGGCGTGTTCAGCCGTCAAAACGCAACCCGGTGTATGGCCCCTCGTCCTACGCCGTCCGGGGATGCGACCGCAAGTTCGACAACGTCGGCACTGCCGCCACGGCGCAGGACCTGGTCTGCGACGCGGGCGGCGTGGCTGCGCCGGACTCGATCGCCGTGACCTACGAGGCCGACCGCTTCAACACGGTGGCGCTGCCGCCCGGCGGGGCACCGACGGATTGCCTGGGAAAACCTCTGGATGTGATCAACGCGGACCTGCCCGTGGTGGTACCACCGGGGCCGAACGCCACGACGCAAACCGTCACCTTCCACGTGGCGGAAAACCGCTTCTACATCGACTCTCCCGGCCCGGATGCCGCCCCAAGCCTCTACTGCAAGGGCAACGGCGCATCGAGCACGCCCGGTCCGCTGGTCGAGAATGTGGAAGACCTTCACCTGACGTTCGGCACCGTCCCGGCGGCGGCGCCGATGGATACCGCCAACATCGCGGGCTATCTCAACGCGTCGGGCGTCGTCAATCACACCGCCCTTGACCCATTGGACGAAGCCGCGCGCTGGGGCAGGGTGGCCGCGGTACGCGTCTGTGTCGTGGTCCGCAGCGACAGGCCGGTGGTTGGCGGCGAGGGCTCCGCCCGTTTTCTCAAGTGCGACGGCAGCGTGGAGAACAGTCCGCCGGATGCCCGCCTGCGGCGCACCTACTCCACCACCGTGGTCCTCCGCAACCGGCGCTGATCGTCGCCAGCCATTCCCATGCAAACCAGAGCAGAGCGCCAACCCGCGACAGGCCGCCGGCCCCCGGCTGGAACAGCCCTCCATCGCGCCCCCCAGCGCGGCGTGGTGCTGATCGTTGCCATCGTCATGCTGGCGATCGTCTCCATCCTCGCGGCCTACAGCACGAGGAACGCCGCTTCCGCAGAAGCCGTTTCCAATAACGTCCGCCTGACCGAACTCGCCACCCAAGCCGCGGACCTGGCATTGCGTCACTGCGAAGCCTCGCTGGCCGAGGTCATGGCCCAGTTGGCGGGGTCGACCACGAACTACCCAACCACCTTGACCGTAGACAGCATCCTTCCCGACGACAGCCCCATCTGGCAGACGCCGACGGAGTGGGACAAGCCGGATTCGCTCGCGTTCGTCGTGCCGCTCGATCGCGTGAACCAGGCGGGCCTGGCCGCCACCTACCGGCGCCCCCCGGAATGCATGGTCGTGCCCCTTCCGACGCGGCTTCCCAGCGGTGCAATGTCTTCGACGAAGGTATTTGTCGTCACGGCCCGTGGGTTCGGCCCCGACGTTCCCGCCGCCGACGTCGACCGCAGCCGGCCCGACGGGAGCGAGGTTTGGCTGCAATCGCATATCGAACTTCAGTAGGAGGACGAACCATGGACTGGAAGTGGAGAGTGCGCGTGCTCCTGGCTGGCGTGCTGGCCGGCGCGACGCCTTGGGCCGTCTCCCAGATCGCGCAGGAGCCGCTGCTCAACCGGCTCAATTCGGTGGCTCCAAACCTGATGCTCGTCCTGGACACCTCGGGCTCGATGGATATCGCTTCGATCTACGAATACGGCAATCCAAGCAGCACGGGGCCGACAGGACCCGGAAGTACCTACGGCGCAACTTCTCCGGACGTCAACAAGCTGTACTACGACCCGCGGGTGCGCTACTACCCGCGCGTCGCGTACGACGGCACGCCATTGGCGGAGGACATCCCGGGCACGGGCTCGACGCACAACAGGTGGGACGTCTATTTCCGCATCAATCCCGGACAGCCGTACAGCGCCGGCGGCGACACCCTCGCCAACTACTACAACCCCTATCAGCCGCATCTGGTGGCGCCCGCCAGCGTGGTGCCGGGCAGCACCGCGGCCTATCCTCCCAACATCGACATTCGCATCATGCCGTCGACGGTGCGCCTGCCGAAATTCGTGAACCGGACCGATTGCGTCACGCATGCGGATGCGTGCACCCCGCACGAGGAACGCGCCAACTACATGAGGTGGAGGAAGTGGTACCAGGACCGCGCGAAGATGGCCGAAACGGCGCTCGGTCTTGCCTTGCAGCCGGTGGTGGGGGACTCCATCCGGTTGGGCTGGGCCACGATCTGGCAGCTTTACAACGACGGCACGCTTTCCGCCGGCGTCTCCAGCTTCGGCAACGGGTCGGGCGGCGGCAAGGATCGCTTTCTGAACTGGCTGTACAGCCGAACCTACTCGGACGGGACGCCGAACAAGTGGGCGGTTGCGAGAGCCGGGAACTACTACCGCCGCGCGGACAGCGACGGCCCTTGGGCGACGACGCCGAATCCCGCTTCACTCACCGTCGCAAGCCCGCCAGGCGGTGCGACCGGCCCGGGCGCGCTGGAGCCGCCGGCGAGCCACGCCAGCTGCCGCCGCTCCTTCACCTTGCTGGTCACCGATGGGTACTGGAACATCGGCGGGCCGACCAATTTCCAGAACTTCGACGACACCGCGATCAGCATCCCTGCGGAGGTCGGACCGCCGTACACGCAGGCCCCGGTTGCTCCTTACAGGGATTCGCACTCCAACACGCTCGCCGACATCGCGATGTACTACTGGGGAACCGACCTGCGGCCGGACCTGCCGAACCGGGTGCCGACGGTGCAGACGGCCGCCGGGCTGAATCCCTCGACCTGGCAGAACTCGTCGTTCTATGCCGTGACGCTCGGGCTGCTGGGCACGCTGCCAAGAACGGCGACCGTGACCTCGGAACTGTATTCCGGCGCCCGGAGCTGGCCAAACCCGGTCTCGAATACACCCACCACCATCGACGACACCTGGCACGCGACCATCAACGGCCGAGGGGAGCTGATCAACGCAAGGAACGCCCAGGAACTGACTGATGCGATCACGCGCATCCTTACGAGCGTGGCCGGCACGCCCCAGACGCAGTCCGGCGTGGCGGTGTCGGCGATCTTCCTGCGCAATGGAACTCGCAAGTACAAACCGGAGTACGTTCCGGGCCTCTGGACCGGCAGATTGTCCGCGGTAGAACTGGACGCCTCGACCGGCAACGAGCGGAATCCGCGCCTGGTTCATTGGGAAGTCGAACGCGGCACCGACGTCAACGGGGACCCGATCAGCACCATCCCCGCACACGACGCTCGCAACATCGCCACCTGGAGCGGCAGCTCCGGCATCTACTTCAATGCGGCTGCCACTGGTTTGACAGCGAGTCTGGTCGACTACATCCGCGGCGACTCGAGCCTTGAAATCCGCAAGGGCGGAACGATGCGCGACAGGACCGCGCGGCTGGGCGACATCGTCAATGCGAACCCGGTGTACGTGCGTGACAACGTGGACCTGCGCTACGACACCCTGGGGCTGGGCAACTACCGGGATTTCATCGCCACCAAAATGGCCCGGCCGGGCGTGCTGTTCGTCGGCGCGAACGACGGGATGCTGCACGCCTTCCGGGACAGTGATGGCGTGGAGACGTTCGCCTACGTGCCGAAGGCGGTGTGGCCGAATCTGCACAGGCTGGCGGAGCCCCGTCCTGCGTTCCGGCATCGCTACTTCGTCGATGGCCCGCAGACCGAGACCGACGCTTACCTGGGAGGCTACTGGCGCAACCTGCTCCTGGGCTCCACAGGCGCCGGCGCCAGGGCGGTCTATGCGTTGGACGTGACCGACTCCAACAACATGCAACCCGGCAACGTCCTGTGGGAGGTCAGCGATGCAACGCCCGGCTTCTCCAACCTCGGGCATGTCCTGAGCGACGTTCAGACGGGCGTCACCGTCAACGGACGCTGGATCGCGGTCTTCGGCAACGGATTCGGCAGCGCAAGCGGCAACGCAGGGTTCTTCGTCGTCGACCTTCACACCGGACAGCTGCTGAGGGAGCTCACTCCGCACACCGGCCCGGGAAACGGCATGGGTGGGGTGCGGCTGGTTTTCGACGGCAACCGCCGCGTCGTGGGCGGCTATGCGGGCGATCTCCTGGGCAACCTGTGGAAACTGGACCTGACCGGCGATCCCGCCGACTGGCGGGTCGGGCTCGGTGGCGTTCCGCTCTACACCGCGGGCAGCGGACAGCCGATCACCGCCCCGCCGACGGTGGTGCCGCACCCTGATCGGGGTCACGTGGTTGTCTTCGGGACCGGCAAGTTCTTCGAAACCGGCGACGCTGCGCCGCCTTACAACCCGCAGCGCCTGTACGGCATCTGGGACGCCCAGCCGTTCGGCGCGGCCAGCACGCCGCCGGGTGCGGCGCTCAGCGGAACCGGCCGCCTCGTCTTGCGCACGATCGCTACGACGAACATCGGGCAGGCGCAGTACTTCACCGTCTCCTCCGGCGCCGTGGCGTGGGGCGACGGCGCGGGGATCGGCCTTCGCGGCTGGTACCTGGACCTGCCCAACGCCGGCCAACGGGTGATCCATCCACTGGAGCCGCTGGCGGGCACCTTCCTGCTGGCCAGCACGATCTCGCCTGAAAGCGCGGCGCCGCCGGACGTCTGTGTCGCCACCGGCAGCGGTTCCGGCTGGGTCTACATCATCGACGGTGTCACCGGCTCGGGCCCGACGATCGCCACGCTGGACACGAACAACGACGGCCTGATCAACGACGCCGACGTGGTGGTGGGCGGCTACCGCGACGTGGTGGACGGCCGGCCCACGCCGATCACGCTGCAGGCGACGGCGAGCGGCACCCGGTTGTGCATCGAAACCGCGCAATCCGTCTGCACGCAGATCCGGCTGCAGTGCGGCCAGCTGGGCGCATCCTCGTGTCCGGTTCCCCCGGCCACCGGCATCAAGTCGCGCAGCTGGCGGCAACTCCACATGCGGTGACCGTCATGACACACAAGGTCGCCTTCCGCCTTCCGGGCCGCCGTCGCGGCTTCACCCTGATCGAAGCGCTCGTCGTGCTTGCGGTGATCGCGCTTCTGGCCGTGATCGCGCTGCCCAACTACACCGAGCACGTGGCGCGCTCGCGGCGGGCCGAGGCACGCACCCAGCTGTTGCAAGTCGCGCAGTTCATGCAGCGGTTCCACTCCGCCAATGACACTTACCAGCAGGACCGGGCGGGCAGCGCGGTCTACGGCCAGGTACCCGCCGCCTTGCGCCAGTCGCCTCCGGACGGCGCACCCATCTATACGCTCGAAATCCCACCTGGCGCGTTGTCGGCACGCACCTATGAAGTCCGCATGGTGCCGGTGTCCGGCGGCCCGATGGCGAACGACAAGTGCGGCGCATTCATCATCAACGCGCGCGGTGTGCGGGGCGTGGAGGTGGCGGGGGTCGCCGGCACAGTGGCCCTGCGCGACAGCTGCTGGAAGTAGCGCGCCGCCTCAGCGCCGCGCGAACACCGGCTGGTCGAAATGCGCCACCCGCGTCGCGCGCCCCGCGATGCACACCTCGCGAAACTGGTAGATCACCGCGGCCGTCGGAGCGGCGATCCACTGGCGGCCGACCGGCATGCGCAGGATCTGCCGGCCCGCTTCCTCTGAAGGTTCGAGCAGCGGCGCGTCCTCGCGCATGAACTCGCGCACGCGGATGCGATGGATGCTCGCGACCTCGGCCGGATTCGGCGTCAGTTCCGCGGCCGTGCCCGCCCACACCACCACCGGTGTGATGACGAACCCCGAGCGCGTGACGTAGTCGTCGAGCCGGCCCAGCACCTCGGCGGGCTCCAGCCGAAGGCCGACCTCCTCGTGCAGTTCGCGCAAGGCCGCGTCCTCGGGTGATTCGCCGTCATCGATGCGACCGCCGGGCAGCGCCCACTGGCCCGAGTGGCGGTTCATGTTCGCGGCGCGCCGCGTGAGCAGCAGGGCGGCTTCGCGGCTCCACCGCGTCGGGGCGGAAAGGCCGTCGATCACCGCGCCCAGGCCTTCCTCGACCAGGGCCACCACCACCGCCGCCGCGTGGTGCGATGACGGCGGCGCGCGCCGCGCTTCGAAAGTGCGCAGACGGGTTCGCACCGTCTCCCGCAGGGAATCGTCCAACTGCATCTGGGTTGATTTTCCCCCAGCCCGCCGGCTCGATGAGGCTGGAGGCAGCCCAGCGGTGCGCGCTTGCCACAATCGAAGCGGATGCGGCGGCGTGGAAAGCAGACACGCACCGAAGCCGGCGGCGGCGCAGCCTCCCCGACAAGCGCAGGGCGAGACAAAGGGCCTGCGGGCGTCGCGCCGGATAAGGACGGCCTAACGATCGTTCGCCGGAGTAGCGCCCGGCCCGCATCCTTGCCGTCAGGCCGGCGTGCCTGTGGGGGGCAGCAGCGATACGCCCTGCTCGCCGGCGGCCTTCTCCTGCGCCCGCATCGCGCGCCGGAAGCCGTCGCGTTGCTGCAGCCGTTCCCAGTAGGCGCGCACGTTGGCAGGAAACTGCTCGGAAAGCCCGATCAGGCCGGCCAGCAGCAACGCATAGCCGACCGAAACATCCGCCACCGTGAAGCGCCCGGCCGCCAGGTACTCGCGCCCCTCCAGCCGCGCCTCCGGACCGCGCAGACGAGCCAGGAACCACTTGGCATAGTCCTGCGCCACCTGCGGCTGGCGGCGCTCCTCGGGCTCGAAGCGCGCATAGCGCAGCACCAGCGTCTGCGGAAAGGTGAGCGTGGCCTCGCCGAAATGCAGGTAGTTGAGCCACGCCCCGAAGTCCGGTTCGGCGGGGTCGACCTGCAGCGGCGTGGGCGCATGCCGAACGCACAGGTACTGGCAGATCGCGGCCGATTCGGTCATGCGCGTGTCGCCGTCGACCATCAGCGGGATCGTGCCGAGCGGGTTCTCTTGCAGGTAGCCCTTCGCGTGCACGCGCGGCGGGAAGGGAAGCATCCGCAGCTCGTACGGCGCAGCGAGTTCCTCCAGCGTCCACAAGGGCCGGAAGGAGCGGGCGCTGACGCAGTGGTGCAGGGTGATCATGGGCTGGGCCTCCGCGGCGAGCATAGCCGCACGACCCCCGGCAAAATCGCGCCATCGAACAACAGGAGAGCGCCATGCCCGAAGCCTTCATCGTCGCCGCTACCCGCACCGCCGGCGGCCGCCGCAACGGCCGCCTGTCCGGCTGGCATCCCGCCGACCTTGCGGCGGAGGTGCTCAATGCGCTCGTGGACCGCACCAGCGTCGACCCCGCCGCGGTGGAAGACGTGCTGATGGGCTGCGTGAGCCAGGTCGGCGAGCAATCGACCAACGTGGCGCGCAACGCGGTGCTCGCTTCGAAACTGCCCGAATCGGTGCCGGGCACGTCGATCGACCGGCAGTGCGGCTCCTCGCAGCAGGCCCTGCAGTTCGCCGCGCAAGCGGTGATGTCCGGCACGCAGGACCTGGTGATCGCCGCCGGCGTCGAAAGCATGACCCGTGTGCCGATGTTCACCTCCAGCGAGCTGCCGCGGAAGAACGGTCTGGGCTTCTACATGAGCCCCCGCGTGCAGCAGCGCTATCCCGGCGTGGAGTTCAGCCAGTTCACCGGTGCCGAGATGATCGCGCGCAAGTACGGGCTGAAGAAGGACCAGCTCGACGCCTACGCGCTGGAGAGCCACCGGCGCGCCAAGGCCGCCACCGAGGCCGGCAAGTTCGGGCCCGAGATCCTGCCCGTGCGTGCCTGGAAGCAGGGCGAAGCCGCGAGCGAGGAGATGCACACGGTCGACGAGGGCATCCGCTTCGACGCTTCCCTGGAAGCCATCGCGGGCGTCAAGCTGCTGCAGGCCGACGGCGTGATCACCGCCGCCAGCGCCAGCCAGCTCTGCGACGGCGCGGCCGGCGTCATGGTGGCCAGCGAGAAGGCGGTGAAGACCTTCAACCTCAAGCCGCTCGCGCGCATCCACCATCTCTCGGTGATGGGGCACGACCCCGTCGTGATGCTGGAAGCGCCGATCCCTGCCACCCAAGCCGCCCTGCGCAAGGCCGGGCTGAAGATCGGCGACATCGATGCCTTCGAGGTGAACGAAGCCTTCGCGCCCGTGCCTCTCGCGTGGCTGCAGGTGACCGGCGCGGATCCCGAGCGCCTGAACGTCAACGGCGGCGCCATCGCCCTCGGGCACCCGCTAGGTGCTTCGGGCGCCAAGCTGATGACGACGCTGCTCAACGTGCTGCAGCAGCGCAAGGGCCGCTGGGGCCTTCAGACCATGTGCGAAGGAGGGGGCATGGCGAACGTAACGATCGTGGAGGCGCTTCGGTAGTCGAACGGGGCTCAGCAGTGGCGGGCAGTCGGTAGGCCGATTCCGACGGCCGCATGCGATGCCCGCCTGCACAAGACGCCGTTTGCTAATGCTTTTTGGCGGCACCGGACGATGGCTCGTCAGGCCACGACCCAAACTTTCGCCGTCGTCCTACAAACTCGCCGCGGTCGAACGCGTTGACTGATAGGCCGAACGTTTCGGCCATCCATCCAACCACAGGAGAGACCTCACATGAACAAGACCCTCATCGCCCTGGCCGCGGCCCTGAGCATGGGCCTGGCCATCGCCCAGTCTTCGGGCAGCAGCGGCAGCACCGGTGCGTCCGGGGGCTCCGGCGGCAGCGCCACCAGCGGCGCCGGCGCGAGCGGCGGCACCAGCAAGTCCAGCGGCGCCGGCGGCAGCAGCAGCACCGGTGCGAGCGGCGGCACCAGCGCGGGCGCTTCGGGCAGCTCCGGCAGCAGCGGTTCCGGCAGCAGCGGCAGCATGGCTTCGGGGTCCACCGGCGGTTCGTCGGGCGCCACCGCCTCGGCAGGCACCGACACCAAGGCAATGAAGAAGCAGGCCGACGCCGACTACAAGGCCGCGCGCGAGAAGTGCAAGCCCATGAAGGCAGACGAGAAGAAGGCCTGCGAGAAGGACGCCAAGGCGGCCAAGTCCAAGGCCGACGCCGACATCAAGCGCGCGCAGGCGGACGCCAAGGCCAGCAAGCAGTCCGATTCCAAGTCCACCAAGAAGTCCTCTTCCTGAGGCCTTCACTTCGCGCCTGCACAGGGCGCGACTTCAAAAAGCCGGGCCGCGCCCGGCTTTTTTCTTGGCCGTTGTCGAGACCGCTCCGCCAGGATCGTCGTACAGGTGGAACATCACGCAACCCTCAACCAAGGAGATCGACATGCGATTCATGGTCCTGGTCAAGGCCACCCGCGAGAGCGAAGCGGGCGAGATGCCGAGCACGGAATTGCTGGCCGCCATGGGCCGGTTCAACGAGGAGCTGGTCCGCGCCGGCGTCATGCAAAGCGGCGAGGGCCTGCACCCCACCGCCAGGGGCGCGCGGGTGCGCTTTTCGGGCCCGCAGCGCGAAGTGATCCAGGGGCCGTTCGGAGGCAACCCAGGCGACCTGGTGGCGGGCTTCTGGATCTGGAAGTGCGCTTCGCTCGAGGAGGCGATCGACTGGGTCAAGCGTTGCCCGAACCCGATGCCGGGCGACTCGGAGATCGAGATCCGGCGGATCTTCGAACCCGAGGACTTCGGCCAGGAGTTCACGCCGGAGCTGCGCGAGCAGGAAGAGCAGCTGCGCCAGCAGCTGTCCGGTTCGGGCGGCGGCCGCTGAGGGCCGCGCCCCGCACTGTCAGCGGCGCAGTTCCGACTTGTTCTGGATGATGCGGCCCACCAGGCCGTAATCGATCGCTTCCTCGGCGGACAGCCAGCGGTCGCGCTCGATGTCGGCCAGCACGCTGTCCAGCGGCTTGCCGGTTTCGCGGGCGATCGTCTGGGCGATGCGCTCGCGCGCCTTGATGATTTCGCGCGCGTGGATCGCGATGTCGCTCGCGGGCCCGCCCGCGCCACCGCTGGGCTGGTGGATCAGGAAGCGCGTGTTGGGCAGGCAGAAGCGCCGGTCGCGGGGCACGGCCAGGTACAGGTGCGTCGCGGCGCTGCCGACCCAGCCGGTTCCGATCATGTTCACCGGCGCGCCGATGAATCGGATGATGTCGTGGATCGCGTCGCCCGATTCCAGGTGGCCGCCGGGCGAGCTCACCAGCATGTCGATCGGCTTGTCGGATTCGGCGTCCAGCGCGATCAGGCGCCGGGCGATGTCGGCCGCCGAGCGGTCGCTGACCTCACCGAACAGCAGCACCGTCCGGGACTTGAAGGCCTTTTCCTCGAGGAAGGCGTTGCGCGGCTCCGCGGTCGAAGGCGCCGCGGCGGGTTCGTCGTGCTCGTGGGGAGTTTCCATGAATCTGCAATGTTTTGAGATGCCAAGGCCGACATGATGCACCGGCGGCCACGGCAGGGCCCGCCGGAGCCGAGCAAGGCCCTGCTCAGCGAGTCGATTCCCAGAGCGGGATGCTTCCGGCTTCGCGATCGGCACCCAGCACCTCGATCAGGCGGCCGAGGTCCCGGTCGAGCCGGGCCAGGGTGCGCTCGTCCAGCTCCATCAGCGCCTGGGGGAGCACGCCGGTGAACGGGCCCGGAGTCTTCTTGAGCACCCGGACACCGGCCGCCGTGAGCTGCAGGTGCACGGCCCGCTTGTCCGCATTCGCGCGGTCGGCCACGACGAGGCCTTGTTCGAGCAGCGGCCGCAGGAGGTTGCTCGCGGTGGACTGATGGATGTCCATGGCCTTGGCCAGGCTGCCCACGCCGATGCCGGGCGCGTCGCGGATCACGCTCATTGCCCAAGCCTGCGCGCCCGAGATGCCGGCCTTCTTCTCCACCGAGCGGAAGTGCGATTTCACGCTGTTGACGACGATCCGGAAGCGGCGCAGCACGCGGGTGGCGGACTCGGTGAGCTGGGGCGGCTGCTGCGGCGGCGGGACCGCCCTGGGCGGCCGGCGGGAGGAGGGCATGCCGCGATCATATTTGCACGAACACGCCGGAAAAAAGGCGCCCCCGGCGGAGCGGGGGCGCAACAGATGAGTCTGCTCATCTTCCCAAAGGACCTCTCGATCCCGGGCAAAGTGTATTTGCCCAAATCGAATTTGAATGAGCGGGAATACCCCGCCGTTGGCGCGAAGCGACGCCGGGAACTTTCCGGGTCATCGCGGGAAAACCCTAGACGCGCCGCGCCGGCGTGCTGCGACGCTGGCCGCTTTTCAAGAGGCGCCGCATGGACAGCACAACCACTTCCGACACCGTGGCCACGCGGGCGATGGACGCGCTGCCCGGTCCCAGGCCCTGGCCGCTGGTGGGCAATGCGCTGCAGATCCAGCGCGAGCGCTTCCACCTGCAGCTGGAGGAATGGGCGCGGCAGTACGGCTCGCCGTTCACCTTCAGCATCCGCGAGCGGCGCTTCATGGTGGTCACGCAGGCGGACAGCATCGGCCAGGTGCTGCGCCGCAGGCCGGACCTGTTCCGGCGCACGGAGCGAATCGAGAAGGTTTCGGCGCAGATGGGCTTCCTCGGGCTGTTCACCGCCAGCGGCGACACCTGGCGGCGGCAGCGGCCGATGGTGCTGGCGGGGCTCGATCCGGCCCATATCCGGCAGTTCTTCCCCGCGCTCGTGAAGGTGACCGACCGGCTGCGGCGCCGGTGGGAGAAGGCGGCGCGCGAAGGCGCAGTGATCGACCTGCAGGCGGACCTGATGCGCTACACGGTGGACGTCACCACCGGTCTGGCGTTCGGGGAGGACCTCAACACGCTGGAGAGCGCGGGCGACGCCACCATCCAGCAGCACCTGAACGTGGTGATGCCGGCCCTGTTCAAGCGGCTGCTGTCGCCAATGGACCCGCCCGCGTGGCTTCGCCGCATGCGCGACCGCGAGATGGAGCCGCACCTGCGCGCGCTGCGCACGGCCGTGCACGACTTCATCGCCAAGGCGCGCGCGGCGCTGCAGGCGCGGCCGGAGCTGCGCGAGCAGCCCCAAAACCTGATCCAGGCGCTCGTGGCCGCGCGCGACCGGCCCGGCAGCGGTGTGACCGACGAGGACGTGGCCGGCAACGTGCTCACCATGCTGCTGGCAGGCGAGGACACCACGGCCAACACGCTGGCGTGGATGCTCTGGCACCTGCATCGCCACCCGGAGGCTGCGGCGGCCGCCCGCGAGGAAGTCGACCGCGTGCTGGGCGGTGCCAACGGTGTGCATTCGCTGGAGCAGCTGGCGAAACTCGATGTCGTGGAGGCCTGCGCGAGCGAGACCATGCGCCTGAAGCCCGTCGCGCCTTTCATCATGAACCAGGCCTTGGGCGACACCGTGGTCGAAGGCGTGTCGGTGCGCAAGGGCCAGATGGTGATCTGCCTGATGCGCCCGCCGGGGCTGCAGGAACAGGAGTTTCCGCAGCCGGAGCGCTTCGACCCGCTGCGCTGGCGTGCGGAAGGCGCGGCCGCGCATGCCATGGCCTCGGCGAAGCGGCACACGATGCCCTTCGGCGCGGGCCCGCGCATGTGCCCGGGGCGCTATCTCGCGCTGGCGGAGATCAAGCTGGCCGCGGCCATGGTGCTGGCCAACTTCGAACTCGAGGAGGTCGCGCCCGAAGGCGGCGGGGAGCCGCGCGAGCGGATCGCGATCGTGATGGCGCCGGTGGGATTGAAGATGCGCCTGCGGCCCCGAGGGCCGCGTGCCGGCCTCAATCCGGCGACGCCCACTTCTCCCGCAGCTGGCGCTTGAGCACCTTGCCGATGTCGCTGCGCGGCAGCTCGTCGATGTAGCGGACCCCGGCCAGCCGCTGCGTCTTGCCCAGGCGCTCGTTGGCCCATTGGCGCAGGGCTTCCGGCGCGGGCGCGCCGGCGGCGGGCACCACCCAGGCCACCGGCGACTCGCCCCATTCGGCCGACGGCACGCCGACCACCGCGACGTCCGCCACGCCTTCGTGCTGGCGCAGCACCGCTTCGAGATCGCTCGGGTAGATGTTGAACCCGCCGCTGATCACCATGTCCTTGCGCCGGTCCATCAGCACCAGGAAGCCGTCCTCGTCGAAGCGGCCGACATCGCCGGTGCGGATGTAGCGGTTGCCTTGCGCGTCGTACCACTCGGCTTCGCGCGTCTTGCCGGGCTGGCCGTGGTAGCCGGTCATCATCGAAGCCGACCGGCCGACCACTTCGCCGAGTTCGCCGGGCGGCACCTCGCGGCCGTCCTCGTCGATGAGGCGGATGTCGTGGCCCTCGGCCGGCTTGCCGACGGTGTGCAGCTTCTGCGGGAACTCGTGCGCCGCCAGCATGCAGGTGCCGCCGCCCTCGGTCATGCCGTAGTACTCGGTCAGCCCGCCGGGCCAGCGCTTGAGGATGTCGGCCTTCAGCGCGGCGGAGAAAGGCGCGCTGGTGCAGAACTTCATGACGAAGGACGAGAGGTCGAAGCGGTCGAACTCCGGATGGGCCATGAGCCGCTGGTACTGCACCGGCACGAGCATCGTGTGGGTGGCGCGCTCGCGTTCCGCCAGCTTGAGGTAGCCCAGCGGATCGAACCGGCCCTCGGTCAGTACCACGGTGCCACCGCGCGAGAGCGCCGGGAACATGCAGACCAGCGTGGTGTTGGAGCAGAGCGACGTCGCCAGCAGCGCCACCGACTCCGGTCCGTAGCCGCCCGCTTCGGCCCGCCCCATGTGCGCCCAGCGCATGCCGTGCGGCTGCACGATGCCCTTGGGCGTGCCCGTGGTGCCGGACGAATAGATGATGTTGAAGGGCCAATCCGGCTGCGGCTCGACCGGCTTCGGCCGCGAACCTTCGGGCGCCAGCCAGTCCTGCAGCGAGCGATGGCCCGAGCTGCCGTCCATCGCGATGCGCGGCACCGGCAGTTGCAGCGCGGGCACGGTGGCATCGGCGAACAGCAGCCGCGCGCCGCTGTCGGCCACCATGCCGGCGAGCTGCTCGCGCGTGGCCCCGGTCGGCAGCGGCGCCACGGCCGCGCCGGCACGCAGCCCGCCCACGAACAGGGTGGCGTACTCGATGCTGTTGGCGCCGCTGATCGCGATGCTCTCGCGCGGCTGCACGCCATCACGCTGCAGCGCGGCCGCGATGCGGTCCGCGAGGGCATCGAGCTCGCCCCAGCTGAGCCGCCGCTCGCCTTGGACAAATGCTGTGTGGCCCGGCCGCGCGGCCGCGTGCTCCCGCACGAGCTCGCTGAAAACGCGGAACGGCGGGAAGGCAGAGGAGTCGGTCGGCGTGCTCATGCGAAGGCGGCGATGAAGCAGGGATTCTGCCTCTCCCGGCCCCCGCCTCGCGTCGCGCGCTTCACAGCTGTTCGAGCATCTCCGGCGTCACCAGCACCACGCCGGTGTCGGTGCGGTAGAAGCGCCGCGCGTCCGCCTCGGCATCCTCGCCGATCACCATCCCGTCCGGGATGCGGCAGCCGCGGTCGATGACCACGCGCGAAAGGCGCGCGCCGCGGCCGATGTCGCAGCCGGGCAGGATCACCGTCTCGCGGATCTTGCAGCACGAGTGCACGCGGACGCTGGAGAACAGCACCGAGTGCGTCAGGTCGGAGCCCGACACGATGCAGCCGCCCGAGACCATGACGTTGGCTATCTCGCCGTGCCGGCCGCCCTCGTCGGGCACGAACTTGGCCGGCGGCAGCTGCTCCTGGTGCGTCCAGATCGGCCAGTCGCGGTCGTAGATGTTCAGCTCCGGCATGTTGGAGGCGAGGTCCAGGTTCGCCGCCCAGAACGCGTCGACGGTTCCGACGTCACGCCAGTAAGGGTCGTGGCGGGTGCTCGCGGGCACGCTCGACAGGTTGAGCGGATGCGCCAGCGCCTGGCCCTGCGCCACCAGCTTGGGGATCACGTCCTTGCCGAAGTCGCGCTGCGAGTTCGGGTCGTTGCAGTCCTCCTCCAGCAGGCGGTACAGGTACTCGGCATCGAAGACGTAGATGCCCATGCTGCCCAGCGCACGGTCGGGCTTGCCCGGCATGGCGGGCGGGTCGGCCGGTTTCTCGAGGAAGTTCGTAATGCGCCGCCGCTCGTCGATGTGCATCACGCCCAGCGCGGTGGCCTCCATGCGCGGCACCTCGATGCAGCCCACGGTGCACTTGCTGCCCGACTCGACGTGGTCCAGCAGCATCAGCGAATAGTCCTGCTTGTAGATGTGGTCCCCGGCGAGGACGAGGATGTACTCGGGGCCGTAGCTGCGCAGGATGTCGATGTTCTGGTAGATCGCGTCGGCCGTGCCGCGGTACCAGTCGGCCTCGTTGATGCGTTGCTGGGCCGGCAGCAGGTCGATGAACTCGTTGGCGTCGCCGCGCAGGAAGTTCCAGCCGCGCTGCAGGTGGCGCAGCAGCGAGTGCGACTTGTATTGCGTCAGCACCCCGATGCGGCGGATGCCCGAGTTGATGCAGTTGGACAGCGCGAAGTCGACGATGCGGAACTTGCCGCCGAAATAGACGGCGGGCTTGGCGCGCCGGTCGGTCAGTTCGCGCAGCCGCGAACCACGGCCGCCGGCCAGCACCAGCGCGACCGTGCGTTTGGGGAGCTGGCGCGCCAGGCTCAGCCGTTCGGCCGTGCGCGCGTCTTCGTTGAGGTTGCGGGCGGGGATGAGGTGTTCGAAGGCGAGGTCTTCTTTGGCCATGGAAACGTCCTTGCTCAGGCGCACTTTCCGCCACGTGCCGGTGCATGCCTGTAGGACGCCTTCGACTGTCGAACGGCCATCGGGCCACCGGCTGCCTCTGCGCGGGCGCTAGGGAAATCCCGAGGCGCGATCCGGCTGGACGCGCGCGGACGCGTTGAACAATTGCGCACCATGAACCACTCCTTCGCCGACCTTCCCGAGGAGGCAGCCGCCCGCCGCGAGCTCGCCGCCTGCTACCGCCTGTTCGACCAGCTCGGCTGGACCGAGGCGATCTTCAACCACATCACGCTGCGCGTGCCGTCGCCGCCCGGCTCGGCGCACTACCTGATCAATCCCTTCGGCCTGCACTACTGCGAGGTCTCCGCGTCCAACCTGGTGAAGATCGACATCGAGGGCAACGACATCACCGGCACCGGCCGCCAGGTCAACCGCGCGGGGTTCGTGATCCACGGCGCCATCCACCAGGCCCGGCCCGACGCGCACTGCGTCATGCACATCCACACCACGGCCGGCTGCGCCGTGTCGTGCAAGGAGAGCGGGCTGCGCCACGACAACTTCTATTCCGCCATGCTGTACGGCGACGTCGGCTACCACGAGTACGAGGGCGTCACGACCAACGTGGACGAACGCCCGCGGCTGGTGCAGTCGCTCGGCAACCGCAACCACCTGATCCTGCGCAACCACGGACTCCTTACCGTGGGAGGCAGCGTGGCGCAGTGCTTCCAGCGGCTGTGGACGCTGCAGCGGGCGTGCGAGATCCAGCTGGCCGCCGACGCGGGCGCGGGCCCGAACCGGGAGATCCCCGTCTCGGTGCTGGAGAAGGTGCCGGCCAGCCGGCTGAAGATGAACGACAGCACCAAGGCCGACGGCGTCTCGCAGATGATGTTCGACGCCATGCTGCGCCGCGCGGGCATCTCGCGCGACGCGCTCTGAGAACGGAGATCGCGATGGCCTTGAACGAACACGGATTCGAAGTCGTTCGCCTCGGCGGCAACATCGGCGCCGAGATCCGCGGACTGGACCTGCGCAAGCCGATGCCGCGCACGCAATTCGAGGCGCTGAACGCGGCCTTCGTGAAGCACGAGGTGCTCGTGTTTCGCGACCAGGACATCACGCTGGAACAGCAGATGGCCTTCGGCCGCATGTTCGGCGAGCTGTCGATCCATCCCTTCAGCCCCAACCTGGACGACCAGCGCGAGGTGATCGTGCTGGACTACTCGGCCGACAACCCGCCGGCGCTCACCGACCAGTGGCATTCGGACGAGACCTTCCGCATGGCGCCGCCCATGGCCACCATCCTGCGGGCCAAGGTGGTGCCAGAGTTCGGCGGCGACACGCTGTTCGCCAGCATGACGGCGGCCTACACGGGTTTGTCCGAGCGCATGAAGCAGTACATCCATGGCCTGGAGGCGATCCACGACTTCAAGCCGTTCCGGCACCTGTTCACCAGCTCGGAGGCGCACCAGCGCCGGCTGCGCGAACTGGAGCAGGAGTTCCCCACTCCCTCCCATCCGCTGGTGCGCGTCCATCCGGTGACGGGCCGGCGCATCCTCAACTGCAACGCGCAGTTCACTGTCCGCATCAAGGGGCTCAAGGACGACGAGAGCCAGATGATCCTGAACTACCTGTACAGCCGCGCCGCGATCCCCGAGTACCAGTTGCGCGTGAAGTGGCAGCCGCACACAGTCGTGATGTGGGACAACCGCTCCACCCAGCACTACGCGCCGCACGACTACTACCCGCAGCGGCGCACGATGAACCGGGTGACGATCTCAGGTGATGCAGTGGTCGGCGTCAGCGGTCCCTACACGCCGGAGGAGGGCGTGGCGCCGCTGCCGGATGGGCACAACGTGAAGGTGGCGCCCCCGGGCAAGCGGCCGATCCGCGAGTTCGAGCGCAAGCTGTCCAAGGAGGGTGCATGAACGCGTCGCTTGTCACTCGCCGCCAGCTGCTGGCGAGCGCCGCCGCCGCGGGCGGTGCGCTCGCGCTGCCGGCGCTGGCGCAGGGCACTTATCCGGATCGTCCGATCAAGCTGCTGGTGCCCTTCCCGGCGGGCGCGCTCACGGACACGCTCGGCCGGCTCGTCGCCGACCGCATCCGTCCCGCGCTGGGGCAGCCCATCGTGGTGGAGAACCGCCCGGGCGCCGGCACGTTGCTCGGCGCCAGTGTCGTGGCCAAATCGCCGCCCGACGGCTACCAGCTGATGGTGGCCACCAGCACCACGCTGGCCATCTCGCCGGCGATGTACGCGAACCCGCCCGCGACCCCCTCCGAATTCATCGGCGTGGCGATGATCGGCGCAGTGAGCCTGTACCTCGTCACGCGCCCGGACCTGAAGGTGGCGAGCCTGCCCGAACTCGTGAAGGAGATCCGCAACAACCCGGGCAAGCTGAACTTCGGCTCGCCCGGCACGGGCACGATGCACCACCTGATCGTGGAGATGATCAAGGGACAGGAAAAGGTGCAGGCCACGCACGTGCCCTACCAGGGAAGCATGACCGCGTTGCAGGACCTGATGACCGGCCGCATCGACTTCATGTTCCTCGACGCGGTCGCGGCCATGCCGCAGATCCAGGCCGGAAAGATCAACGCCATCGCGGTGGCCGCCGCGCGGCGCACGCAGGCGTTGCCGAACGTGCCGACCGTGGCCGAGACCTTCCCGCAGATCGACCTTCAGGCCTGGCAGACGGTGGCCGCGCCGCGTGCCACGCCGATGCCGATCGTCCAGCGGCTGAATGCCGAGATCAACAAGGCGCTGGATTCGCCCGAGGGCCGGGCCGCGCTGCAGAAGGTGGGCGTGGATGCGATGCCCATGAGCGTGCAGCAGCTCAATGAGCTGATTGCGCGGGATGAGAAGCGGCTGGGGGATCTGGTGCGCGCGGCGGGGTTGAAGGCGAGCTGAAGTTCGCTTCCAGCGTCCAGGGCGCAGGCGGGGCCTGGCGCCTTGGCAGAATCGCTCCCCATGCGAATCGCCAAAGACACCGTCGTCACCCTCACCTACAAGGTCGCAGACCTGAACGGCCGCCTGCTCGAGCAGAGCAAGGAACCCCTGGCCTACCTGCACGGCGGCTACGACAACACGCTGCCGAAGATCGAAGCCGCGCTCGACGGGAAGGAGCCGGGCTACCAGGTCACGCTGGAGCTGCAACCCGAAGACGCCTTCGGCATGCGCGACGAGGCGCTGGTGCGCACCATGCCGAAGAAGGAGTTCCCGCCGGGCGTGAAAGTGGGCGGCCAGCTCGAAGGCATGACGGACAGCGGCCAGCCGCATGTGTTCCACGTCATGAAGATCAAGGGCGATACGGTCCACCTCGACGGCAACCATCCGCTCGCGGGCAAGGCGCTCAGATTCCTGCTCAAGGTGATGAGCGTCCGCGCGGCCACGTCGGAGGAGATCGAGCACCGCCACGTGCACGGTGAGCACGGGCACCACCACTGATCGCGCGGAGAACCAGCATGAAGTTCCGCATGGCGGAGAACTCGCTCTTCGCGGTGCTGCTGCGCAAGCCGTGGTGGATCAGCATGCTGGTTGCCGCCGCTTTCGTGGCGGTCGTGCAGGCGCTGCTGCCGGCGCAGTACCGCAACGTGGGCAGCCTCGGCGCGCTGCCGTTCGTGGTGATCGCGGGCATCGCGTTCTGGCGGCAGCTCGGCGCGCCCAGCGAGAGCGAGTCCCGTTCGGTGCTGGAGGGCGCTTCCAGGATGGGCTGGCCCGAGTTCGAACAGGCGCTGCGCGCGGGCTTCACGCGCCAGGGCTGGCAGGTGCGCAGCGGGCAGGGCGGGGCGGACCTCGTGCTGGAGCGAAACGGCCAGCCCGCATCGCTGGTGTCCGCACGTCGCTGGAAAGCCGCGCGCCACGGCGAGGAATCGCTCCAGGCGCTGGATAACGCCATGCGCAAGCAGGACGTTTCGCGCGGCGTCTATGTCGCGCTGGGTGAACTCACGCCACAGGCCACTCGCCTGGCCAAGTCGCGGCAGATCGAAGTGGTGCAGGGCGATGCGCTCGTGCGCCTGTTGCGCAAGTAGGACGCGAGAGCACAGGGTCGGCGGACCCATCCGTTCGAACCACCAGCCACCACCCCACCGCCGCGCATTTCCGCCCTAAACTGAACCGCCCTCGCGCGCAACCCGCGCAAGGGTCGAAGGAGGAGGACGACGGCCGACCCGCCGCCGTGTTCCCCGTTTGCAAACCCTGTTGGCGCGCCACCCGCGCGCGGAGTGATTGCATGAGCGAGCGTCAGCCCCTGCGGCTGCACGTGCCGGAGCCCTCGGGGCGGCCCGGCTGTGCGACCGACTTTTCCTACCTCCATGTCTCGGAGGCCGGCGCCGTCCGCAGGCCGCCGGTGGACACCACCCACTACGACACGCAGGACCTCGCCTACCAGCTGGTGCGCGTGCTCGACCGCGAAGGTCGCGCGGTGGGACCGTGGGCGCCGGAGATCTCCACGGCGCAGTTGCGCAAGGGCCTGCGCTCGATGATGAAGACGCGCATCTTCGATGCCCGCATGCTGATCGTGCAGCGCCAGCGCAAGATCTCGTTCTACATGCAGAGCCTGGGCGAGGAGGCGATCGCCTGCGCCCACGCTGCCGCCATCGAGCCGGGCGACATGTGCTTCCCCACATACCGGCAGCAGGGCCTGCTGCTCAGCCGCGACGACATCTCCATGGTGGAGCTCATGTGCCAGCTCATGAGCAACGAGCGGGACCCGGTCAAGGGCCGCCAGCTTCCCGTGATGTATTCGTACAAGCGTGCGGGCTTCTTCTCCATCTCGGGCAACCTGGCCACCCAGTTCATCCAGGCGGTGGGCTGGGCGATGGCGTCGGCGATCAAGGGCGACACGCGCATCGCGTCGGCGTGGATCGGCGACGGCGCCACGGCGGAAGCCGACTTCCACACGGCACTCACGTTCGCGCACGTGTACCGCGCGCCGGTGATCCTGAACGTGGTCAACAACCAGTGGGCGATCTCCACCTTCCAGGCGATCGCGGGCGGCGAGTCCACCACCTTCGCGGCGCGCGGCGTGGGCTGCGGCATCGCGTCGCTGCGCGTCGACGGCAACGATTTCCTCGCGGTGTATGCGGCGTCGCAGTGGGCCGCCGAGCGTGCGCGGTTCAACCTGGGCCCGACGCTGATCGAGTGGGTCACGTACCGGGCCGGCGCGCACTCGACCTCGGACGACCCGTCCAAGTACCGCCCCGCCGACGACTGGGAACGCTTCCCGCTGGGCGATCCGATCCAGCGCCTCAAGCAGCACCTCATCGGGCTGGGGGCATGGAGCGAGCAGGAGCACGAGCAGGTCCGCCTCGAACTCGAGGCCGAGGTCGCCGCCGCGCAGAAGGAAGCCGAGAGCTACGGCACGCTGCTGGACGGCCACATCCCGAGCGCGGCCACGATGTTCGAGGACGTCTACGCCGAGATGCCCGCCCACCTGCGCGCGCAACGCCAGCAACTGGGGGTCTGAGCATGCTGACCAAGACGCGGCAAGAGCTGCTCACCGCCGATGCGGGCGCGATGAAGCAGATGACCATGATCCAGGCGTTGCGCTCGGCCATGGACGTGATGATGGAACGCGACGACAACGTGGTCGTGTTCGGCCAGGACGTGGGCTATTTCGGCGGCGTCTTCCGAGTTACGGAAGGCCTGCAGGCGAAGTACGGCAAGCACCGCTGCTTCGACGCGCCGATCAACGAAGGCGGCATCGTCGGTGCGGCCGTCGGCATGGGCGCATATGGATTGCGCCCCGTCGCGGAGATCCAGTTCGCCGACTACTTCTATCCGGCCAGCGACCAGATCGTCTCGGAGGCGGCGCGGCTGCGCTTCCGCTCCGCGGGCGACTTCACCTGCCCGATCACCATCCGCATGCCCTGCGGCGGCGGCATCTACGGCGGCCAGACCCACAGCCAGAGCCCGGAGGCGCTGTTCACGCACGTGTGTGGCCTGCGCACCGTGATGCCGAGCAACCCGTACGACGCCAAGGGCCTGCTGATCTCGGCGATCGAGAACGACGACCCGGTGATCTTCCTGGAGCCCAAGCGCCTGTACAACGGGCCGTTCGACGGCCACCACGACCGGCCCGTCGTGCCCTGGAGCAAGCATGAACTGGGCAACGTGCCCGAGGGCTACTACCGCGTTCCGCTCGATTCGGCCGCGATCTTCCGGCCCGGCTCGCAGCTGACGGTGATCACCTACGGCACGATGGTCTGGGTGTCGGAGTGCGCCGCGCGCGAGAGCGGAGTCGATGCCGAGATCATCGACCTGCGCTCGATCTGGCCGATGGACATCGAGACGGTGGTCGCGTCCGTCAAGAAGACCGGCCGCTGCGTGATCGTGCATGAAGCCACGCGCACCAGCGGCTTCGGCGCCGAGCTGTCGGCGCTGGTGCAGGAGCACTGCTTCTACCACCTGGAAGCGCCGATCGAGCGCGTGGCGGGCTGGGACACGCCGTACCCGCATGCGCAGGAGTGGGCGTACTTCCCGGGACCCGACCGCGTCGCCGCGGCCTACAAACGCGTGCTGGAGGGCTGAAGCATGGGGATCTATGCGATCAAGATGCCCGACATCGGCGAAGGCATCGCGGAAGTGGAACTCGTCGAGTGGCGCGTGAAGCCGGGCGACGAGGTGAAGGAAGACCAGATCGTCGCGGACGTGATGACGGACAAGGCGACGGTGGAGATCCCGTCGCCCGTGGCGGGGAAGGTGATGGAGCTTGGGGGCCAGCCGGGGCAGCTGATGGCTGTCGGGGCGGAGCTGGTGCGGATCGAGGTGGCGGGGGAGGGGAATGTGAAGCCGGGAACTCCTTCGAAGGCGGCCGCCGCGACCACGGCGGCGATCCCGCCGGATCGGAAGGACGACATCACGGCGGGTTCTGAGTCGGACAACTCCCTCTCCCGCTCGCGGGAGAGGGCAGGGGTGAGGGCTGCGCCCGCCGAACAAACGCCCAAGCTCCCGTCGCATCCCGAACACCCTCACCCCAACCCTCTCCCGCAAGCGGGAGAGGGAGCAAGGCCGCCGCAGGTGACGCCTGCGCCGAGGAGGCAACCCGGCGAACGCCCGATCGCCTCCCCCGCCGTGCGCCGCCGCGCGTGGGAACTCGGCATCGAACTCCAGTTCGTCCACGGCAGCGGTCCCGCGGGCCGCATCGAGCACTCCGACCTCGATGTCTACCTCGCCTCGCGCGGTCAACCGCAGACTGCGGCCGGCACACGCCTGCGCCAGAAGCACGGCGAACAACAGCTGCCGATCATCGGGCTGCGCCGCAAGATCGCGCAGAAGATGCAGGAGGCCAAGCGCCGCATCCCGCACTTCAGCTACGTCGAGGAGATCGACGTCACCGAGCTCGAAACACTGCGCGCCAGGCTCAATGACCGCCACGGCGCCACGCGCGGCAAGCTCACCGTGCTGCCCTTCATCGCGCGCGCGGTGGTGCTGGCGCTGGAGGACTTCCCGCAGATGAACGCGCGCTTCGACGACGACGCGGGCGTGGTCACGCGGCATGAGCCCGTGCACCTGGGCATCGCCACGCAGACCGATTCCGGCTTGATGGTTCCGGTGCTGCGGCATGCCGAAGCCATGGACCTGTGGGCCTTTGCGAAGCAGGTCGCGAGGCTGGCGGAAGCCGCGCGCTCGGGCAAGGCAGCGCGGGACGAGCTGCAGGGTTCCACGATCACCATCAGCAGCCTCGGACCGTTGGGCGGCATCGTGACCACGCCCGTGATCAACCATCCCGAAGTGGCCATCATCGGCGTCAACCGCATCGTCGCGCGGCCGGTGTTCGAGGGCGACGCGGTCGTCAAGCGGCTGCTGATGAACCTCTCGTCCTCGTTTGACCACCGCGTCGTCGACGGCATGGACGCGGCGAAATTCATCCAGGCCATCCGCGCGCTGCTGGAAACGCCCGCGATGCTGTTCGTGGAGTGAGCGGCCGATGAAGACGCTGAACAAGACGCTGCTGGTGATCGGCGGCGGCCCCGGCGGCTACGTCGCGGCGATCCGCGCGGGCCAGCTGGGCATCCCCACGGTGCTGGTGGAGGGCGAGGCCCTCGGCGGCACCTGCCTCAACGTGGGCTGCATCCCCTCGAAGGCGCTGATCCACCTGGCCGGAGAGTTCGAGCGGGCTTGCCGCTTCACGTCGTCGAACCCGCTGGGCATCCGCGTGCAGGAGCCCGCAGTCGACCTCGGGCAGGCGCAGCGCTGGAAGGACGGCGTGGTGGGCAAGCTCACCGGCGGCGTCGGCGCGCTGCTGCGCAAGGCCGGCGTGCAGGTCGTGAAGGGCCGGGCGACGATCGTCGACGGCAAGACGGTCGACGTCGCCCCGCACGAAGGCGAGCCGCTGCGCATCGCCTGCGAACACCTGCTGCTCGCGACCGGCTCCGTGGCCGTGGACCTGCCCAACCTGCCCGTCGGCGGGCCGGTGATCACCTCGACCGAAGCGCTCGCGCTGACGGAGAAGCCGCAGCATCTCGTCGTGGTTGGCGCCGGCTACATCGGCCTGGAACTGGGCTTCGCCTGGCGCAAGCTGGGCGTGGATGTCGCGGTGGTCGAAGCCACCGGCCGCATCCTGCCGGGCTACGACGAGGAACTCACGCAACCGGTGCTCGCGTCGCTGCGCCGCCTGGGCATCACGCTGCACCTGAACTGCAAGGCCGAGGGCCTGACCGACACCGGCAACGGCTTGCGCGTGCGCAGCAGCCAGGCCGACGAGTACGTGCTGCCCGCCGACAAGGTGCTGGTGGCGGTCGGGCGCGTGCCGCGGACTGCGGGATTCGGGCTCGAATCGCTGCAGCTGGACATGGCCGGCCGCGCTGTTCGGACCGACGAGCAGTGCCGCACTTCGATGCGCAATGTCTGGGCGATCGGCGATCTCACCGGCGAGCCGATGCTCGCGCACCGGGCGATGGCGCAGGGCGAGATGGTCGCGGAGATCGTCGCCGGACGACGCCGTCGTTTCGCGCCGATGGCGGTCCCGGCCGTGTGCTTCACCGATCCCGAACTCGTGGTCGCAGGCCTGTCGCCCGATGAAGCCGAGGCGCGCGGGATGGACGTGCAGGTCGCCTCATTCCCGTTCGCCGCGAATGGCCGCGCGCTGAGCGTCGAAGGCAGCGAAGGCTTCGTTCGCGTCGTCGCCCGCAAGGACACGCACCAGGTGCTCGGCTGGCAGGCAGTGGGGCAGGGTGTGTCGGAGTTGTCGACCGCGTTTTGCTATGCGATCGAAATGGGCGCGCGGCTGGAGGATGTCGCGGGGATCATCCACGCGCATCCGACGCTGGGAGAGGCGGTGCAGGAATCGGCGCTGCGGGCGCTGGGGCACGCGTTGCATATCTGAGCCACTGAACGCACGCAGGCCCCCGCTTCTTACATCCTGTAGCGATGTTTGCCTGGGCGCAATCGTCGCGCTCCAGTGAACGCGCAGGATCAACGCATGAACATTCGGCGCATCGCTATCACGGCCGCCGCTCTGGCTGCAGCAGGCCTGCTGGGCGGCTGCGCGGTCTATCCGGCGCAGCCGGCTTATACGAGCTATCCCAGCGCGCCAGTCGTCTACAGCAGCTCACCCGGCGTGGCGCCGGCTCCGGTGGTCGTGGCCCCGGCGCCTGTGTACGTGGCGCCGCCGCCCGTCTATTACGGCCCGGCCGTCTACCCGTCGATCAGCCTTGGCATCTTCGGGCGATTCGGCGGGCACCGTCACCATCACCGCCACCACCATCGCCACTGATCCCGCGTGACTAGATCGTCACGCGCCGCACCCAGCTGGGCGTGCTCTTGCGCAGGAACAAAAGCCGCACGAGTGGCAGCAACAGCACGCTGAGCGTCAGTCCCGTCAGCAGCGACAAGGCCGTATGCAACGCGGTCGCAAGGCGCTGCTGCGTCGGCGACGGCTCGCCCTCGGCAGGCGCAGCAGCAACCGGTTCGCGGCACTGCGCATCCAGCAGCTTCACCGTCTTGCGGCCATCGGGCTCCACCACCTCGACGCGGCAGCGCACCACTTCATCCGCTGAGGGCTTGGCGCCGATCAGCGCCAGCGCATAAGGCGGGGGCGAGCCGGCCGGTCCCCAGGGCGCGAAACCGACGAAGCACGCGGCGCCCATCAGCGGCAGCGCGAGCGCCATCCAGATCGCGAAGAACATCCGGAAGCCTCGTGGCGACATGCCGCGGCGGGTGCGGCGCTGGGCCTTGCAGCGGTGGCAGACCGTGACGTGCGGGGCCAGCACGGTGCGGCAGAACGGGCACCGCAGCTCATCCTTGCGTGGCGTCATCTCTTCCTCTTCCCTCCGAGGCCGACATGATCGCGCAGCTCGACCGTTCTTGCAGACGCTCCCTTCCTGCTTTTCGTGCCGGAGTTGGCAATCGCCGCCATCGGCAAGTCCAATCCCGCTCATCCGCATCCGTCCCTACCATGGATGCATGCGTTTGCGCCGCCTCGACTCTTCCGTCGCCAAGACCGCCTCCTTCGCCGTGATCCACCTCGCGATCGCGGTCGCGCTGGGCTGGCTGTTCACCGGCGGCTTCGTTCTGGGCGGGCTGCTGGCTTTCATCGAGCCGGCCGTGAACACGCTCGTGGCGCACAACCTGGAAAGGGCCGTGGCGCGCGCGAGGATCGCGCCTCGCCGCCGCGCAATCCTGTTGTCGAGTTCCCTCGCGGGCTCGCACCTGGTCGTCGCCATCGGCGTCGGCTGGACGCTCACCGGAAGCTTCGTCGCGGCCAGCGCGTACGCGGTCGCCGAGCCGCTGGCCAACGCCGTGGCGCACCACTTCTTCAGCCGCTGGTGGGACGCGCGGCGCGCCGCAGCGCTGCCGGAACCGGCCTGACGCGCAGTTCAGCCGCGCGGCACGGCCGCGAGTTCCCACTGCCGGTCGTGCTCGGACCGGCGCAGGATGTAGGGGCCGTCATCCGTGGCCACCTTCCACCAGCGCATGCCGGGCCCATACCAGCGGTCCAGCACCGCATGCACGGGCAGGCGCCTGCGGCCGAACCACACCACGGCGGGATCGGCCGGCCCGGCGGGATCGAATTCCACGCGGATTTCCACCTGCACAGGATAGTGCGCGACGAGCTCAGCAGGCCCCTTCGCCGCGGATTGCCCACAATGGAGCGTTTCCTCATTCATGCGAGTGCATCGTGAACACCAACGTCCCCAATGCCGATCTCATCCGTGCCGTGCTGGACGGCCAGGTGGTCCAGGTCACGCCGAACGAGGACGGCTGGACCGACATGGACCCGAGCGTGGCTGTCGCGACCCTGGTGCGCGCCGCGCCCGGGCTCAAGTTCCGGCTGAAGCCGCGGACCATCGTCGAATGGCTGCCCGTCTTCAAGGGCAAGGACGGCGCGGGCCTCGGCAATGTCTACGTGGACCGCAGCCGCATCCCGCGCGAACTGCCGGCCGGCCCGGTGGTCAAGGTGATCCGCCTCGAGCTCGACGCGGAGAGCCTCGAGCCCTTGTCAGCCACCGCCGAACCTTACGAAGCCGCGCCGCCCGTGCGTCCCGCGCCGCGTGAGCGCAATGGCGCGCCCGAGCGCGTCTGGCCCGGCGCGCGCGTCGAAGCCTGAGTTTCCCTAGCCCGGTGCGGCGTGTCGCGCCGGTACAGTGCCTGCCCGCTGTACCGGAAAGGAACACATGCCGCTGGAATGGCTAGCTGACCCTTCGCTCATGGCCCCGCCGCGGGCGGTGCGCGTGCCGCTGGACGACGGCTGCTTCGTGCTGCGCTCGCCCGAGGCGCTCAAGCCCTATGCGCGCTGCATCGGCGAGTGGATCGAACACTGGGCCTCGACCACGCCCGACGCGCTCGCGTTCGTGGAGCGCCAGCCCGACGGCGGCTGGCAGCGACTGAGCTGGATTCAGACGCGCGAGCGCATCGGCCGCATCGCGCAGGCGCTGCTGGACATGAAGCTGCCGGCCAACGCGCCGGTCGTGGTGCTCTCGGACAACGCGCTCGAGCACCTGCTGCTCGCGCTGGCCGCGATGCACGTCGGCATTCCCGTCTGCACGGTGTCGAGCGCCTACTGCCGGCTGACCAGGGACTACAGCAAGGTCCACGGCATCCTCCACACGCTCGGGCCGGCCCTGGTCTACGCCTCCGATGCGGCGGTGTACGGCCCCGCCGTCGCGTCCAGCGGACTGCAGTGCCCCGTCGTGTTCGGCCGCGGTGCAGAGACGCATCGCGGCGCGCTGCCGTTCGATGCGCTGCTGGAGCAAAAGGAAGGTCCCGGCGTGCGCAAGGCGTACCAGGCCATCACGCCGGACATGCAGGCCAAGTACCTGCTGACGTCCGGTTCCACCGGCCATCCCAAGGTGGTGATCAACACGCACCGCATGCTCTGCGCCAACCAGCAGATGATCGCGCAGGCCTGGCGCTTCCTCGAGAAGGAAAAGCCGGTGCTGGTCGACTGGCTCCCGTGGAGCCACACCTTCGGCGCCAACCACAACCTGCACATGGTGCTGCGCAACGGCGGCACGATGGTCATCGACGAAGGACGGCCCGCGCCCGGGCTGATCGAGAAGACGCTGGCGAACCTCGCCGAGGTGCAGCCGACCATCTGGTTCAACGTCCCGCGCGGGTTCGACGTCGCGCTCCCGCTGCTGGAAGCCGACGCGCAGCTGGCCCGCAAGGTGTTCGCGCGGCTGCGCGTCCTCTTCTACGCCGGCGCCGCGCTGCCGCAGGCCACCTGGGAAAGGCTGCAGGCCCTGGCGCGCAAGGTGCGCGGCGAGGATGTCTGGCTCACGACGTCCTGGGGCTCGACCGAGACTTCACCCGCGATCACCAGCGCACACTGGCAGCTCGATCGCGCCGGCGTCATCGGCGGCGTGCTGCCCGGGCTGGAGATGAAGTTCGTGCCCAACGGCGAGAAGCTGGAACTGCGAGTGCGTGGCGTGAGCATCTTCCCCGGCTACCGCGACGCCCCGCACCTCACCGCGCAAGCCTTCGATGCCGAGGGCTACTACTGCATCGGCGATGCCGGCTTCCTCGCGGACGAAGCGCATCCGGAGCGCGGCGTGGTCTTCAACGGCCGAGTGGCCGAGGACTTCAAGCTCACCACCGGCACCTGGGTCTCGGTCGGCACGCTGCGCGTCAAGGTCGTGTCGGCATTGGCGCCCTTCGCGCAGGACGTGGTGGTCACCGGCCACGACCGCCACGAGATCGGCGTGCTGGTGTTTCCGTCGCCCGCGGCCGCGGGCCTGCCGCCGCAGGAGCTGGCGACGAAGATCGGCGCCGCGCTGCGCAAGCTGCGTGACGAAGGCGCTGGGTCCTCGTCGTGCCCCACGCGCGCGCTGGTCCTCACCGAGCCGCCGAGCGCCGATGCCGGCGAGATCACCGACAAGGGCTACATCAACCAGCGGGCGGTGCTTCAGCGCCGCGCAGCGCTGGTCGAAAGCCTGTATGCGGGCGGCGAGGGCGTGATCCTCGCGGCCTGACCCGGGAGCGTATCGATGCAGCAGACCGAAACGCGTGTGCGCGTCAGCGTCGGCGCCGACGGCGTGGCCGAAGTCGCGCTCGCCCGTCCCGGCAAGATGAACTCGCTCGACCCCGCGATGTTCGAAGCGATCCGCGATGCGATCGAGCGCCTGCGCGGCGACGCGTCGGTGCGCGCCGTGGTGCTGCACGGCGAGGGCCGCGCTTTCTGCGCCGGCCTGGACAAAGGCAGCTTCGAAGGCATCGCGAAAGGCGGGAAAGGCTTCGACGACCTGATGGCACGCACCCACGGCCTGGCCAACGCCTGGCAGCAGGTGGCCTGGGGCTGGCGCGAGCTGCCGGTGCCGGTGATCGCCGCCGTGCATGGCCTCGCCTTCGGCGGCGGCCTGCAGATCGCGCTGGGCGCCGACGTGCGCTACGTGCGGCCGGACACGCGCATGTCGGTGATGGAGATCCGGTGGGGCCTGGTGCCCGACATGGCCGGCTGCGTCTTCATGGCCGAGCTTCTCCGCACCGACGTCGCCCGCGAACTCACCTTCACCGGCCGCGTGGTCGAAGGACCGGAGGCGGTGCAGATCGGCCTGGCCACGCGCGTGTGCGACGACCCGCTCGAACAGGCGCGGGCCACCGCGCGCCAGATCGCCGCCGGCAGTCCCGATGCGCAGCGTGCCGCGAAGCGGCTGCTCAATGCTGCCTCAGCCGTGCGGGCCGGCGCGGTGCTGCTGGCCGAATCGCGCGAGCAGCAGGCGTTGATCGGCAGCCCGAACCAGGTCGAGGCCGTGCGGTCCGCGCTCGAGGGTCGCGCGGCGCAATTCCGCTGAGGGCCGGCACCACCGTGATGCGCTCGCGACGCTGAGCCACGCGAGCGCCGCTCCGCGCGCCGCATCTCGCGCCTTCGTCCGACATGCCGCCCGGAAGCGGCCATTAGAGTGGGTCGGGCGGCGCGCCGGTCCGGCCGCGCCGAAGCGGAAGGAGGGCCCTTGTCTGCCGCCATCAGCAGCGCCGTGTTGAGTGCCGACGCGGCCGTTCGCGGCACGGTCGTCGCGCTCGCGCCCGACGGAAGCGAGCCGGGGTGCACGCACGACCGCGTCACGCTCGCGGGCTTCGTCCGCGCCATCGCGCGCCTCAAGGGCTACGAGGACGCCGGCGTCTACGAGCCGGGACGCTCCTACGAGGGCAGCGTCTATTTCGTGCCGAGCGACACCATCACCAGCCAGCAGGCGGCGCGCCTGGGCATCCGCGGCCCTTCCGACCTGTTCGGCGGCGTCGTGCCGCAGCCGTTCATGGCGACCAAGGCGATCAGCCATTCGCTGGTCGATCCCACGGCGGCCAGTCCGCGCGGCTGGAACCCGGACTTCGCCGCGCGGCTGGGCGACGTGCTGCTGGACGGCCACTCCGCATTCAGCCGCGACGATGCCCATCGTGCCGGCCTGCGCCTGCTGCAGAAGGGGCCGGTGCGGGTCAAGCCGGTGCGCGGAAAGGGCGGCGCCGGCCAGTCTGTCGCGCGCGATGCGTCCGAACTGCAGTCGGTCCTGCAGCAGCTGGATGCGGACGAGATCGAAGTGCACGGCGTGGTGCTGGAGGAGCAGCTCGCGGACGTGCGCACCTTCAGCGTGGGACAGGTGCAACTGGACGACCTCGTCGCCAGCTACTGGGGCGTGCAGCGCCTGACGCGCAGCAACACGGGCCAGGAGGTGTTCGGCGGATCCGACCTGACGGTGGTCCGCGGCGGCTTCGATGCGCTGCTGGGGCAGGGCCCCGCGCCGGAGTTCGACCACGCCATCGCCCAGGCGCGGCGTTACGACGAAGCGGCGCATGCGTGCTTCCCCGGCTTCTTCGCATCGCGCCGCAACTACGACGTGGCGCTGGGGCATTGCACGCGCGGACGCTGGCGCTCGGGCGTGCTGGAACAGTCGTGGCGGGTGGGCGGCGCCACCGGCCCCGAGCTCGCCGCACTGGACGTGTTCCGCCGCGAGCCGGCGCGCAAGCGCGTGCGAGCGATGGGCGTCGAGATCTTCGGCGACAGCCCGGAGCCGCCGCCGCACGCCATCGTCCATTACCGCGGCGAGGACCCCAAGGCCGGGCCGCTGACGAAGTACACCGTGGTCGATCCCGATGTCCACCCGAGCTAACACGATCGACATCGCCGTCGACGGCAAGCACATCGACGGCACCCTGGTCGCGCCGGACACCATGGTGCCCGGCGTGCTGCTGGTGCACGGCTGGGACGGCAGCCAGGACCAGTACATCGCCCGCGCCCACGAGATCGCCGCGCTGGGCTGCGTGTGCCTCACGTTCGACCTGCGCGGCCACGTGCGGCACCAGGACGAGTACAACACCGTCAGCCGCGAGGAGAACCTGCAGGACGTGCTGGCCGCGTACGACGTGCTGGTCGGCCATCCCGTCGTCGACCCGCGCGCCATCGCCATCGTCGGCAGCAGCTATGGCGGCTACCTCGCCGCGCTGGTGACTGCGATGCGACAGGTGCGCTGGCTCGCGCTGCGGGTCCCGGCGCTGTACCGCGACGAGGATTGGCACGTGCCCAAGCGTCAGCTCAAGCGCGAAGACCTGGCCGCGTACCGGCGCAGCCGCGTCGCCGCGGAAGAGAACCGCGCGCTGCGTGCCTGCTCGGCGTTCGAAGGCGATGCGCTGATCGTCGAATCCGAGCACGACCCGGTGGTGCCGCACCAGACGATCCAGAACTACAAGGCCGCCTTCACGCGCGCACGTTCGTTGACCTACCGCGTGATCCCGGACGCCGACCATGCGCTCACCGAGAAGAAGTGGCAGCAGGCCTACACGGCGCTGCTGGTGCACTGGATGGGCGAGATGGTGCTCAGCGCCCGGACGGGCAGCACGGGCCCGGGGGCGCAGGAACCGCTGGCGACGACGGACGAGCAGGCGCTGGGCGAAGCGGATTAGCGCGTTACCGCCATCCACCCTTTCGAGCCGCGGCGGGCGTCCTCTCCTCCAACCCGCTGCGCAGCGGCCGGTGGACCCAGCCGAAGACGGCGCCGAGCACCAATCCCCAGGCGAGCTGTCCAAGCAGCAGGCCCAGCGCGGGGGGGCCGGTGAGGAGCGGATCGCCGGGGATCCATTGCAGCAGCGGCACCGCAACCGCCTGCCAGAGCAGGTAGCCGTAGGCCATGCCGAACAGCCAGCCGCCCGCGGGATCGTTGGCGGCCCGCTGGAACAGCAGGCCGTAGCCGGCGCCCCCGAGGGCCATCACGGCGGCGTGCAGCAGGAGGGTGGCCGGCATCGCAGCACCAGCGGCGTCGGCAAGCCGGTCCAGGCTTCCGAACGCGAACAGCACGCCGATCGCCGGAAGGTCCGCGATCAAGCCCGCGATCGCGCCGGCGGCCAGCGGCCGCTGCGTCGGGCCCGCGTCGAGCCCGTGGGCGCGGAGCATCTCAAGCATGGACCGCCTCCTGCTCTTCGCGAACGGCGGTTCCGCTGGCGTGGAGTACGTCCTCGATGCGCGGGTCGCCCTCCAGCTCCTTCGAATACATCTTCACGAGGTGGCGGTACGCCTGCCCCGTGATGCGCGGATCGCGGTTGAGGTCGAACAGGCCCACGGGACTCACGATCCCGCGCGGGCTGCGCAGGGCCACGTCCCAGTCCACCTGGTCGATCAGCGAATACCAGGTGAAGCCCACCACGGGCACGCCCGAAGCGCGCAGCATCTGCACGTTGTGCCACTGGCGCCAGAGCCATCGCGGTCCCTCGCGCGCGTCCATGTGGTTGGTTTCGGTGTGCATCAGCGGCCGGCGGTAGCGCGCGTGGTACTGGCCGGCGATCACGGTCCAGCCGAACAGCTCGCCCAGCGACCTCGGCGAGCCCGCGTGGTCGATCACCTTCTCGTTCCAGTCGTAATAGTCCACGCCCAGGATGGCCCGCCGGCGCACGTCCTGGTTCATGAACCAGGTGTATTCGGCGTCCGGCATGCCGCAGCGCCGCACGTGTTCGCGCATCTGCTCGCCCAGCGGCCGCGCGTACAGCAGGTCCAGCGGGAGGAAGCGCCGCTCGTTCTCGAACGTGGCGATGTCCTGGATGCGTCCATCGGGACAGCAGGCCTGGTAGAACTCGCTGCTCTCGCTGTTGACGAAGATCGCGCCGGGCCGCTCGCGGGCGATCGCCTGCATCATCAGCACGCTGGCACGCGCCTGGTGGCGCACCGCCCGGACGAAGGACACCTCGTCGCGGCGCTGCTCGTTCCAGGCACCTTCCAGCGCGCTGAGCCGCGCGCACACGTACATCTCGTTCACCGGCGTGTAGAGGCGCACCGCGGGATACCGTGCCGCGAAGGCCCGGGCGTATTCGGCCAGCGCATCCGGCACCTCGGGGTTCTGGAAGTTCTCCAGCCAGTCCGGCAGGCCGAAGTGGCACAGGTCCATGATCGGCTCGATGCCCAGCCGCTGCATCTGCGCCACCACGTCGTCGGTGAAGGACCAGTCGAAGCGGCCGGGCCCCTCGAACACGCGGTGCAGCGGCGGGCCGTAGCGCAGCGCCTGCACGCCGAGGCTGCGCACCAGTTCGAGGTCGGTGCGCCAGTGGCGGTAGTGGCCGGTTGCTTCCATCAGGTCGAGCCGCCAGCGGCCGCCTTCCAGCGTGGGGTAGCTGCATTCGATGCCGGTGGCGAAGAGGAAGCGCAGGTCGCGCGCGGCGGCTGATCCTTCAGGCGCCGGCCGCCCGGACCTTGCGATCGGCGGCGGGGAACTGCCGGTGCTGCGGCCCACCGGCCGCGTGTACAGCGCGCCCAGCGTCGCGCCCCAGACCAGGTGCCCGGCTGCGATGGCCAGCAGTCCCGCCCAGCCGCCCTCGGTGCCGAACAAGCCGGAAAAGGGCATGACGCCTTGCTGCACGAGCGGGTTCATCAGCTCGAGCTGCGGGCGCATGGCGAACATCGCCAGCGGCATCGGGATGAACGAGAACGCCAGCCCCTGCAGCGCGGGACGCACCGGCAGCAGGGACCAGAAGAAGTAGGCATAGAACGCCGCCCACAACGCCCCCACGATCAGGTGGACCGCCATGCCGGCCAGCCACCAGCCGAGCGGCCCTGCATCCGGCAGCGCCACCGTTCCCAGCAGGTGCACGATGTCCGCGACGGGCCATCCCAGCAGGATCAGCGGACGGGCCGCCGCTTCCCACGCCGCTGCGCCTGCGGCGCCCGCCCACAGGGCCTTGCGGTACGCGACGCGTCGGATCATCGGGCTTCACCTGTTCCGTCGGCCGGCGAAAGCAGCGGTGAAGAAGGCGCCCAGCACCGCCAAGCCGATCGCGCCGCGCACGGCTGCGGGATTCAGCGCGTGCGCACGGCGCCGCGCGCCGTCCGGGAAAGGACCTTCCACGCCGGCATCGGCCGCAGCCGGGGCGTCCAGGATGTCGAACCTCGTGTCCGTCGAGCCCTTGGCCTGCTGCGGCCCGAAGGCGGTGCGGGCCAGCAGCCGGTCGAGCAGCCCCGGCCCCAGCATGGTGCCGAGCAGCGCCTCGAGCACGGGCGCGCCGACCCAGAGTTCACGCGGCGCGTCGAGCGCTGCCTTGACGATCGCGCGGGCGGCCGCCTCGGGGTGGTAGACCGGACCGACCGGCCGGTGCCGCGTCGGCATGTGGGTCCGCGTCCAGTTGAACTGCGGCGTGTTCACGCCCGGCAGGTGGACCATCGACAGCCGCACCTGGCTGCCGGTGTGCAGCAGCTCGCTGCGAAGCGAATCGGTGAACGCGCGCAGCGCCGACTTGGCGCCGCAGTAGGGCGCCTGCAGCGGGATCGAGCGGTACGCCAATGCGGAACCGACCTGCACGATCGTGCCGCGGTTGCGCGGGCGCATGTGCTTCAGCGCCGCCAGCGTCCCGTTCACGGCGCCGAGGTAGGTCACGCGCGTGACCCGCTCCCACTCCGCCGCGGGCACCTCCCACGACGGGCCGAACACGGACAGCATCGCGTTGTTGACCCAGACATCGAGCTGTCCCCATTCGCGCATCACGCGATCGGCCGCCGCCTTCACCGGCTCGGCATCGGCCACGTCGCACGGGACGACGAGCGCCTCGCCGCCCGCGGCCTGTACGTCACGCGAAGCGCCTTCGAGGCCCGGCTGCCCGCGGGCCAGCAGGGCCACCCGCCACCCCATGCGGCCGAACGCGATGGCGCTCGCGCGGCCGATGCCCGCGGACGCGCCGGTGATCACCGCCACCGGCCTGCCGCCATCGGTGGCGGACCTGCGTTGCCGTCGCCAACCTATTTCCATACCGCGACGGCCAGCACGACCAGGCCGATGACCGCGATCGCCGCGTGGACGAGGACCATCCACACGGGCAGTGCCAGCCCATTGGCGTGGTAGCGCAGGTTCAGCATCAGGCCGCCCAGGGCCGCCACGACCAGGAGTGCGAGCCCCAGGGCTGCGCCGCCGGGGAAGCCCGAGACGATCCCGGCGTACAGGATCAGCGTCAACCCGCTTCCCGCCAGCAGGCCATGGCCCATGGCCATCCAGTGGGGTGGACGCGGCCGCCCGGAGAAGCGCAGGCCGGCCATCAGCAGCCCTCCGGCGCCGGTGAGCGCGAGCAACACGACAGCGGTGCGGAACATCAATCCTGCTTCCATTCAGGCATCTCCTTGGGTGGGGTCGGTGAGGATGGCCCGCATCACGCCGGCCACGATCCGGTCGCAACGGGGTCCGTCGAAAGAGAACGCGTCGTCCATGGCGAAGTCGACGTCGCGGGCGAGCGCTTCCCTGAGCTGGGCGCGCGCGCGGAAGAAACGGGTGCGCACGGTGGCCTCCTGGATGCCGAGGGCCTGCGCGACTTCCTCGACGCTCATCTCCTCGAGCGCCCGCAGCATGAACACGGAGCGGAACTGCTCCGGCAGCCGGTCGATGTGGCGCTCGATGATGCGCGTCAGCTCGGCGCGCTGGGCGGTGAGCTCGGGATCGTGCATGGGGGTGTCCGGCTGCATCGACGTCTCCTCCTCGGACGGAACACCGGGCGCGCCGAGCGGCACCACCACGCCGCTGCGCCGGCGCACGCGGGACAGGGCCTGGTTCATCGCGATCCGCACGAGCCAGGTCGACAGGCGCGATTCGCCGCGGAACGTGGGCAGCGCCCGCCACGCCTTCAGCCAGGCGTCCTGCACCGCATCCTCGCTTTCCGCGTCGTCGCGCAGGATGCTGCGCGCCGTGCGGTACAGCAGGCGGTTGTGGCGCCGCATGATGAGCTCGAAGGCCATGGCGTCGCCGGCGGCCGCACGCGACAGCAACTCCGGTTCGGTGGACGCATCGGGGCGCGGGGGGAGCGGTTGGGGTGAACTCATCGGATGGGGACCTTCCGTGCCGACGTATGACGCAGCACGAGGCCCGCGCGTTCCCGCCGGGGGAACGCTACCGCGATTCAAGTCGTTCAGGCGATGCGCCGGAACCAGAGCACCGACAGCGTTCCCGCGGCGAACATCACCACCGCCGATGCGAGCGCGAGCAGCGCGGTGAGTTCGTTCTCGCGGGTGACGATCTCCACGCGCGAGCCGAGGTTCTCGTAGACGCTGCGAAGTTTCTCGGCGGTGCCCGCGTAGAAGTACTCGCCGCCCGTCATCCGCGCCACCTCGCGCAGGGTGGGCTCGTCCAGCCGCAGGTAGATCGGCATGCCCTCGGCGGAAGCGGCCTCGCCGTCCACCGTGCCCAGCCCCACCACGTAGATGCGCACGCCGCGGTCGGCCGCCATCTTCGCCGCCAGCAGCGTGTCGATGCCGGTCGTGCGGCGGCCATCGCTCAACAGGATGATCGCGGCGGAGCGGTACGAGCCCGGCGGAACCGGCTTGATGTTCCTGGGTGGCGGCTTGTCCTTCTCGTCGAGGCTGCGCCCGTGCAGCCTGCCGCCGGCCGCCAGTTCCTCGAGGTCCAGGCCGTGGTCGGGGAACAGCTCCGTCAGGCTCATCACGATCGCGTTGCCGACGGCGGTGCCCATCTGCATCTGGAAGCCGTCGATCGCCGCCACCAGCGACTTGCGGTCCAGCGTCGCCCGCTGCGCGACCTGGGTGCTGCCTGCGAAGGTGACCAGGCCGACCTCGATGTCCGCCGGCAGGTCGTGCAGGAAGAGCTTGGCCGCATCCTGCGCGGCAGCCAGCCGGGTGGGCTTCACGTCGGTAACGCGCATGCTGAGCGACACGTCCATGGTCAGGATGATCGTGGTGCGCGCCCAGGGAAGCGCCACCCGCGCCACCGGCCGCGCCGACGCGAGCAGCAGTCCGGCGCACGCCAGCAGCAGCAGGGCGGGCGGCACGTGCCGGCGCCACTGCGAGCCTGCTGCTTCGCGGACGACCTTGACGCTGCTGTAGCGCACGGCCAGTCGTGCCCGGCGGCGCAGCAGCCAGATGTAGAGCACCGGCAGCAGCGCGAGCCCGAGCATCAACCACAGGTATTGAGGCCACAGGAAAAACATCTCGGATGCTCGCCGCGCTGGTGCAGTGCATCGGCATCGTGCGCCCGAAGCGGCGCGTTGGCAACCGCGCGTGTTGACTCCGCAGGCGTTCTTGCGCAGACTAAACCAAACGAACGTTTGCTATTCATGCCCGCCGCCCAGAAAGCCTTGCGCGCCCCGCGCGCGGACAACCGCATGCCCGAGCTGCTCGATGCGGCGGCGCGCCTGTTCGCGCAGCGCGGCTATGCGGCGACGTCCATGCGCGACATTGCGGTCGCGGCCCACATGCTGTCGGGCTCCCTCTACTACCACTTCCCGTCCAAGGACGAGTTGCTTCTCGCGGTCTACCGTGCGGGCGTCGAAGAGCTGGAGAAGGCCGGCCAAGAAGCGGTCGAGCGCGAGTCCGATCCCTGGCTGCGGCTGGAGGCGCTGTGCCGGGCCCACCTGGAAACCGTGCTGCGCGACAGCGACTACGCGCAGGTCCTCATCCGCGTGCTGCCGGACGACATTCCGCGCATCGCCGACCGCCTGCGCGCCTTGCGCGAGAACTACGAACGCGCGTTCCGGGACGTGATGGCGCGCCTGCCGCTGCCGCCCGGCACCGACCGCCGCGCGCTGCGGCTGATGCTCATCGGGGCGCTCAACTGGGCCCCGTTCTGGTTCGACCCCCAGGGACGCGACTCCCCGCGCGTCCTGGCGAGGAAATTCGTGGGACTGGTGAAGGAGACGCAGGATGGCCGCACGTCCGCCTAGGGTGATCGTGACGAAGATCGGGTTCGACGGGCACGACCGCGGCAGCCGCGTGATCGCCGCCTGCCTGCGCGATGCGGGCATGGAGGTGATCTACACGCCGCCGTGGCAGGAGATCCCCACCGTGGTGAAGCTCGCGATGGAAGAGGACGCCGACGTGATCGGCATCTCCTCGCTGGCCACCGACCACCTGATCGTGCCCAGGCTGATGTCCGCGCTGCGCGATGCCGGCATGGGGGACGTCCAGGTCATCGTGGGCGGCATCGTGCCCCATCGCGACGAGGCCGTGCTGCTCGAAAGCGGCGTCGCCCGCGTGTTCCATCCCGGCACGTCGCTCGACGACGTGGTGGCCGAGGTCCGGGCGCTCACCGCGAAGCGCCGCCAGATGCAAGGAGCTTCCGCATGAACGCCATCCTGAAGCCCACGCCCGGCGAGCTGCCGGAAGAGGGCCACGAGCGCTGGTCGGCCGAATTCGCCGCGGCCGTTCCCGGTGATGCGACGACCTTCAACCGTTCCGGCATTCCGATCAAGCCGCTCTACACGCCGCGCGACTGGAACGGCCAGGCCTGCGAGCAGCACCTGGGCTATCCCGGGCAGTACCCGTACACGCGCGGCATCTACCCGTCGATGTACCGCGGCCGCAGCTGGTCGCAGCGCCAGCTGGTCGGCCTGGGCGTGCCCGAGGACTACAACCTGCGCGTCAAGGAAGTCCTGCGGCTGGGCGCATCGGCCCTGTCGCTGCTGCCCTGCAACTCCGTCTTCCGCGGCTATGACGCCGACGAAGTGCCGCCCGAGCTGCTGGGCACCTGCGGCACCGTGATCAACCACGTGGGCGACATGGAGGCGGCGCTCGACGGCGTGCCCATCGGCGACATCTCCACCGCGATGAACGATCCCACGCCGTTCACCCTGCTGGCCTTCGAGCTCGCCGTGGCCAGGCGCCGCGGCGTGCCGTGGAGCCGCATCACCGGCACCTCCAACCAGAGCGACTGCATCTCGCACTTCGTGGCCAACCACATGTTTTTCCGGCTCGCGCTGCAGGGCGCGCGGCGGGTGATCGTGGACCACATCGCGTTCTGCAACGAGCAGGTGCGCGGCTGGAATCCGCTCTCCGTCGTCGGCCAGCACATGCAGCAGGCGGGCGCCACGCCGGCGGAGGCCATGGCCTTCACGCTCTGCTCGGCGATCCAGTACGCGGAGGACTGCATCGCCCGCCGCATGGACCCGGACGAGTTCCTGCCCCGCTTCACCTTCTTCTTCGACATCTCCATCAGCTTCTTCGAGGAAGTGGCGAAGTTCCGCGCCGGCCGCCGCATCTGGGCGCGCCTGTGCAAGGAGCGTTTCGGCGCGAAAGACCCGCGCTCCTGGCGCTTCAAGTTCCACGGGCAGACGTCGGGCGTGGACCTCACGCGCCAGCAGCCGCTGAACAACATCGCGCGCGTCACGGCGCAGGCGATGGCGGGCATCTTCGGCGGGCTGCAGTCGCTGCACACGGACAGCTACGACGAGGTGTTCTCCACGCCGACGGCCGACGCCGCCCGCATCGCTGTCGCCACGCAGAACGTGCTGCGCGAAGAGGCGCATCTCACCGATGTGATCGATCCGCTCGGCGGCTCTTTCTTCGTCGAGGCGCTCACCGACGAGATGGAGAAGAAGATCGAATCCCTCATCCGCATGATCGACGAAGCCGGCGGCATGTACCAGGCGGTGGAGAAGGGCATCGTGCAGCAGATGATCGGCGACTCGGCGCTCGCCTTCCAGAAGAAGATCGACAGCGGCGAGCAGACGCTCGTGGGCGTCAACGCCTACCAGGTCGAGGAAGACCCGGCCGACTATCCGGCGCTGGAGTACCCCGACCCGCAGCGCATGAAGGCCTACCTGGAGCGCCTTGCGCAGTTCAAGCGCAGCCGCTCCAACGCCGACGTGCAGAAGGCCCTCGGTGAGCTGGCGCGGTCGGCCAACGACCCCCAGCTGAACGTGTTCGCCCATGTGGTGTCGGCCGCCGAAGCGGGTGCGACCCACGGCGAGATCTGCCGCACGCTGCGCGAGGAACTGGGTTTCGGGCACGTGCTGGCGATGGTGTGACCGCCTTGGACGAGAGCCTCACCCGGAGAATCCTGCGCGGCGACCGCCGCACGGTGGCGCAGGCGATCAGCTGCCTGGAAGCCGGCGACGAGCGCGCGATCGACGTGCGCCGCGCCATCGCCGCCCACCAGGGCAGGGCGCATGTGATCGGCGTCACCGGCCCGCCCGGCGGCGGCAAGTCGACGCTGGTCTCCGCCTTGATCAAGGGCCTGCGCGAGCGCGGCCGCACCGTGGCCGTGGTGGCCGTCGATCCGTCGAGCCCCTACACCGGCGGCGCGGTGCTGGGCGACCGCATCCGCATGGGCGAGCACCAGGCCGACGAAGGCGTGTTCATCCGTTCGCTGGCTTCGCGCGGGCACCTGGGCGGCTTGGCGACCGCCGCCGCCGACGTGATCGACCTGTTCGACGCGGCGGGCTTCGACGTCGTGCTGGTGGAGACGGTGGGCGCGGGCCAGTCCGAGGTGGAGATCACCCGTTATGCCGACACGCGCGTGGTCGTCTGCCCGCCCGGCCTGGGCGACGAAGTGCAGGCGATCAAGGCCGGTGTGCTGGAAATCGCCGACGTCTTCGTTGTCACCAAGGCGGACCTCCCCGATGCGCGAAGGACCGAGTCCGAACTGCAATCCATGCTGGGCCTGCGCCGCAACGCGAGCTGGACGCCCGTGGTCCGGAAAGTGTGCGCGACTTCCGGCGAAGGCATGGACGCGCTCCTGAACTGGCTGGACGATCGCCCACAGCGCGGGCTGCGCCATGCGTCCGTCGGCGAGAACAAGGCACGGACGGTGGTGACCGGGTGCCTGGCGGCCGACAACTTCGGCCAGTCGCTAGGCATCGAGCTCGTGTCGGCGTCCGCCGGCAACGTGACGCTGCGCATGCAGGTGCGGCGCGAGCACATGAACTTCAACAATCGCTGCCACGGCGGCGCCATCTTCGCGTTCGGCGACATGGCGCTGGGATTGGCCTGCAACTCCCATGGCCAGATGGCCACGCTGGTGGACAGCGGGATGAGCATCTCGACCGCCGTCGAGGAAGGCGAGTGGCTGATCGCGCAGGCGACCGAGGTCTCGCGCTCACGCAAGATCGGCAGCTACCAGGTGAAGATCACGCGGGCGCGGGACGACGCGCACGTGGCGCTGCTGCACGGCACGGTGTACGTGCTGGACCGGCCGGTCGAAGTGGCCGGGAGCGCGCCGCAGACCGGCGCGACGCAGGCTCAGTAGCCGCCGCCTCCGCCCCCGCCGGCGCCGCCGCCAGGATCGGCGCTCGTGCTGCCCGCCGACGTGCCGCTGTTCGGGGACCTCCCGGTCGTCTGGCAACCGGCCAGCGCGGCCGCGAGCACGATCAGGAACACGGTGAGCGGACGGACGACGGATCGTGACAGCATGGAAGGCTCCTTTCGGGTCGCAGGGCGACACCGCAGGAGGTTCATGCTATGCCGGGCGACTGCGAATGCAAGCCGGCTGCAACCGCGAGCCGACTACCTCGCGCGAGCGCCCGTTGAGCTGTCTACTTGTCTTCGCTGTCGGGAAGCGCCAGGTCGGCTGCAGCACCGACGGCCTTGCCCGTCAGCCTGACGGTGCCGATCGCCGCGTCAGCCGCCAGGCCGCCGGCCGAGATGGCCAGGGAAGCCGCCGTGTCCACTGCCGTCACGACGGCGCAGCCGCCCAGCGATGCACCGCAGGCAACGAGAAGGAGGGCGCTGGCGGCGCGGCGGCTGGGGGCGAGGTGGATCAACGGCATCGATGGCGGCGAATTCTATGGATGGGCTGTAACACCGCTGTAGCTGTGCGGTAAGCAACTGTGCGGTCGCGTCCCCTAGGCTCGCGGACGCCGCGCGACCATCGCCCAGATCCACCCGACGATGAACAGCTGCAGGGGGCCGCGGATCAGCAGGTACGCGGGGCCCCACGCATGTCCTCCCATCGGCACGTGCTCGAGCGCCGCATGGATGTTCGCGGGGAAGAAGGCCACGAGCGCGGCAAGGGCGGCCCAAGCGGCAGTTCGCCGCCAGCGCGTGGTGAAGAGTCCGAGGGCGATGACGATCTCCAGCACACCCGTGGCGTACACGAGCGCTTCGCGTGCCGGGACCCAGGGCGGCAGCATCTGCGCCATGGGCGCGGTCTGCGTGAAATGGCCGCTGGCCGTGAACAGGAACAGCAGGCCTGCGCCCCAGGCCCCCGCCGCGGCGGGAACAACCTGGCTGCGCCAGCGCGCGAGGGCGCGGGAGGCCAGGTGGGGCAGGGTGAGGATCAGGAGCATGAGGACCGGCGTGACCATGATCGGGCTCGGGTGAGTAGTGGATGCGCCACTGTGCGTCGCCGGAACATGGGCGGCCAGCGGCCTGCGACGGGATGCAGGATCGATGGAGCTGAATGCGGCTGCGGCGGAGTGAATCGCATGCGGTGCAGGAGCATGTTGCGCAACGGATGAGGCATCCGGGGCGCGCTCACGGGCAGAATCGACTGCCTCGACCAGAAGTCCGGAGGCACCGTGTCCCCATCTTCACGCGAGCCGATCGACGCCCAGGTGCTGGTGATCGGCGCCGGCCCGGCCGGCCTGGCCGTTGCGGGGTCGCTCGCGCATCGCGGCGTGCGGGCCGAAATCGTCGAGCGGGGCGAGGCGCTGGGCACCTCCTGGCGCAACCACTACGAGCGCCTTCACCTGCATACGGTCAAGCAGTACTCGGCGTTGCCCCACTTTCCTTTCCCGAAGCACTACCCGCGCTACGTTTCGCGCTCCCAGTTCGTCGAGTACCTGGAGGCGTATGCGCGGGCCTTCGGCCTCCGGCCTCGGTTCGGCGAAGAGGTCGAGGCCATCACCCGCGACGGCGCTCGCTGGCTCACCCGTTGCGCAAGCGGCTTGTCATTCCTCACCGGCTGCGTGGTGCTCGCGACCGGGGCCAACCGCTTCCCGAACCGCCCGACCCTGCCCGGTGAAGAGGACTACGGCGGCCGGCTGCTGCACAGCGCGAGCTACCGCGACGCGCAACCTTTCGCGGGCCAGCGGGTGCTCGTCGTCGGCATGGGCAACACGGGAGCGGAGATCGCGCTGGACCTGGTCCAGCATGGCGCGCGCGCCGCCCTGTCGGTGCGGTCACCGGTGAACATCGTGCCGCGCGACGTCCTGGGCCGGCCCACGCAGCTGACGGCCATCGCACTCTCTTACCTGCCGGACAGCGTCGCGGATCGAATCTCAACGACGGTCCGCCGTCTCGCCGTGCCGGACCTGCGGCCTTACGGGATCGAGGTGCCTGCGATGTCGCCGCTTCGGCAGTTGCGGGAGCACGGACGCACGCCGGTGATCGACGTCGGGACCGTGGCGTCGATACGCAAGGGCGAGATCGACGTGCGTCCCGGCATTGCGGCCATGACGCGCGACGGCGTGCGCTTCGCCGACGGCCGCGAGGAAGCCTTCGACGCCGTGATCCTGGCGACCGGCTACCGCGCGGACGTGGCCAGGCTCTTCCCGCAGGCGCAGGTGCCCGTGCGCGACAAGGGCCTGCCCGCCGAAATCGCAGGAACAGGGCCGTTCGCGGGCGTGTACTTCGTGGGATACGACCTGCGGCAGACGGGCGGCTTGCTGCGAAGCATCGGCAAGCAAGCGCTGCAGGTGGCCGAGTCGGTGGTCGAGCGAGTGGCCACGGCGCCGGCCTAGAGGCTGAACTCGAAGCGCTGCTCCAGCACCGTCTGCTCGCGCTGGCGCACCACGTACTCGCCGACATACCGCCCCTTGGTCCAGCCACCGGACGGACGTCGCACGCCGGCGAAGATCATGCTTTGCGCCTGGTCGTTGCGCAAAGGCTTTGCGGTGTTCGACGCGAGCACCGCGCCGTCCGGCCCTTTCAGCGTGACGGTCTGCACGTCGCCGGCCTTGAGGCCGATCCCCCTCGCGTACGCGAACAGGGTGGCGTCGTCTCGGGCAGGTGCGCCCAGGCCCTCGTCGATGGCCGTCATGCTGGGCCGCTGCGAACTGAAGCCGGCGTTGAGCACCGAGCGGTGCTTGTAGCCGAGCATCTGCGTCAGCTCGGGCCGCCAGAGGCTGCGGCCTCCCTGGCACTCGCCCTCCGGCGCGCCGTACGCGAAGGGATCGACGACCCGCCGGCCCTGGCGCACGCTGAAGTGCAGGTGCGGGTACTCCGTGCGGCCGGACAGCCCGACGCGGCCGATGACATCGCCGGCTTTCACGGAGACGCCGGGCTTCACCGCGATGCTGCCATTCGCCAGATGACAGTACTGGGTCTCGAAACCGCCTTCATGGGCGATGAGGACGCCGTTGCCGCAGTCGCGCCCCTCGAGCGCGGCCGTGCCGGTGGCGCGGACCGACACATCGGCGAGGCCGTCGCGCACGCGCAGCACCCGGCCGGCCGCAGCCGCCAGCACGGCCACGCCTTCGTTCTTTTTGGCCAGGTTCGGCAGGCGGAAGTCGACGCCGGTGTGGCCCTGGTAGCTCCTCGTGCCGCACTGGTAGTCCTTGACCCCCGGGCCGGGATCGCGGTCGACGTAGTTCTGGATCTCGCAATCGACGCCGACGCGGCACTGGATCGGCAGCACCAGCGTCGGCGGCTCTGACTGCGCCAGCGCGAGCGACGACGCGAGCAGCGGCAGCGCGCAGAGGACGGCGAAAGCCCTCAAGGCCAGTTCGCAGCCGCCAGCGACTGGTTGACGGTGGCGGCCAGCAGGCGGTGGCCCGCGGGCGTGGGATGGAAGCCATCCGAGAACGCCCAGGTCGCCCACCAGCCCGCCCCTGCGCCAGGCAACGCGGCGTCGAGCACGGCCGACGTGCAGGTCTGCAGGTTCCACTCCGGCAGCCCCCTGGAACTCAGGCCCGTGACCGGGCAGGCCGCGCGGACGGCATCGCTCAGGCCGAATTCGGCCGCTCGCGCGATCTGCTCGTCCACGGCCGCGCGAACGTCCACGAGCAACACCCGTGGATCGGGTCCGAGCCGGCTTTGCAGCCGCGCATTGAACGCGGCGACGGCCTGCTGCACGGCGGCCCGGATCTTCGCGGCTTCCTCCGGGCCCTCTTCCTGCACCAGCTTCTCGAAGGCCGCGGTGAACTTCGGGGTGAGCGTGACGTCGGGGATGTTCAGCACGGCGACGCGTGTGGCGCCGCGTTCCAGGGCGTGCGACGCGATCGCCTCGGCGAGTTCATCGGCGGCGTCTTCCATGTACAGGAAGGCGCTGCGGGCCAGGCTGTCGTCACCGCGCACGGTCGACAGCAGGTCGCGCACGCTCACCTCGCGCCCCAGGAACGCCAGGAAAGCGAGCAGGCCGGTGCGACTGGTCACCGCGCCCAGGTAGGCCGCCGCCAGGTCGGACGCATCGTTGCCGCCGCCGTCCACCAGCACCAGGTCGCCGGGGGCGAAACTGCCGATGGCCGCCGCGGCTTCGCGCAGCTGGCCGACGATGCTCTTCGGGCCGTCGCCGAGCACGATGCGAGCGCCGCCGACGGCGAAATTCGTGCAGGTCGGATCGCCCCGCGGCACGATGCCGCCCGCGCCGTTGTCCATGTAGTAGCTGCAGGCGGCGGCCAGTCCATACGCGGCCGCGACCAGCTCCGGCAACACGGGGAAACCGGCCGGGTTGCCGGCGTCCTGCACCGTGAACTTGAAGCCGAAGGTGCCCACGTCGGCGAGGCTGTCGCCCGCCACGATCACGCGCGACACGCCCTTCAGCAGCGAACTGGCCGCGGCGGGTGCGGCGGGCGCTGCAGCAGCTGCGGGCGCAACGGACACGGGGTCCGCCACGATGGGCGCGGCGGCGACGGGCGTTTCGGCGCCGGCAATCTCTCCGCCGCCTCCACCACCGCACGCGGCGAGCAGGAGCGCTCCCAGGCAGGCGGCCAGCAGGCGCGGCGGACATCGTGTCGCGATCGGATCACGTGCGCGCAAATGCAGCCGCGCGGACATGCCGGCGGATGCGGGGTGCTGCTTCGTGCTTCGCATGCTGGGCCTCCTCTCCTGATGCGCTGCAAGGCGCCGGTGGAGGATAGAAGCGCAAACCCTTCAGTGGAGCTGGGCAGTGAAATCTTTCACGCGCGATTGCCGGCCGCCAGCCCGGCAGTGGGCCGCAGTCCGCCGGAAGCATTTGGCAACTCTTTGTGCTGCGGAGCGTGCAAGCGTCGAGAACGCGCACACTCCAGATCCACCCTTTTCTCCAATGGCAGCACACGCTCACGATGAATCGCAATCGACGTAAGGCTGACCACGCCAACGAGCAGTGGCAACGGCACAGCGACGACGAGGCGCGTGCCCGGGCGGCCCAGCAGGAGAGCGCCGGCGGCACCCATCAACCCGTCGAAGGTCCGCCGCCCTACGGCAACGAGCAGGTGAACCTGATCGCCGCGGAGATCGAGCGGGAGGTCACCGACCGTTGCGCGCGACTCGTCGAAACCTGGCCGGTCGGCGCCGGCGACGAAGCCGCCGCCGGACTGCTTCGCGACCTGGCGCAAGCCATCCGGCGGACCCGCCCCTGATGGCGCGGTGGCGAGAGCTGCGCGGGCAAGTGCGAGCGAAAGTCCAATGAACGTCTCCCCGCCGATCCGCATGTCGTATTCGGTCGAGCTCGCCTACCAGGTGAACCAGCCCGGTGCGGACTTCGTGCTCAACGTGCATGCCGCGCGCACCGCCTCGCAGCGCGTGGTGTCCGAGCACCTCGAGATCTCCCCGCCGATGGCCTGGCAGGAATACGTCGACCCGGCCAGCTCGTCACGGCTGCTGCGCCTGCGCGCGGACACGGGCAAGCTGGTCGTTCGCTACCACTGCGCCGTGGATCTCGATCACGTGAGGGCCGATCCCTCGGGGGTGCCGGAAAACTGGATCTGCAACCTGCCCGGCGCCGTGTTGCCTTACCTGTACCCGAGCCGCTACTGCGAGTCCGACACGCTCAACGCGTTCGCGCGCGAGCAGTTCGGCAGCGTGCGCCAGGGCTACACGCGCGTCCAGATGATCTGCGAATGGGTCCAGCGCAACATCAGGTTCGTTTCCGGGAGCTCGGGCGGCACGACCACCGCGGCCGAAACGCTGGCCGGCGGCGAGGGCGTGTGCCGGGATTTCGCCCACCTGATGAGCGCCCTGTGCCGGGCGCTGAACGTGCCCGCGCGGTTTGCCACGGGCCTGGATTACGGCGCCGACCCTGAACTCGGCCCCACCGATTTCCACGCCTACGTCGAGGTGTACCTCGGCACGCGCTGGTACATCTTCGATCCGTCCGGGACGGCCGTCCCGATGGGGCTGGTGCGCCTGGCGTCCGGCCGCGACGCCTCCGACTGCGCCTACGCGACCATCTTCGGCGACGTGACGCCCCTCACGCGCTGGTTGACCGTGCAGCCCACGGCCGGCGGCGACGGCCAGGTCCGGCTGCCCTTCAAGTGCGCCGAGGCGCTGTCGACCGATTCCGCGGCGCTGGCTTGATGTGAACCCACCCTGGGCCGGCACGCGCCAGGGTGCGATTCAGGCTTGCCGCAGCTTGCGCAGCTGCAGTTCCAGGCTCGCCAGCCGGCTGTGCAGTGTGTCCACATGCCTCATCGCATCCCGGACATCGCCGGCGGAGCCCACCGCGCGAAGGCTCATCGCGCGCCGAAGCGCCACCCCTTCCTCGGCGCGGACGGTCGCCACCTCGCCGCAAAGCATCTCCAGGGAAGCGTCGTCCGTCATGGCGTTCACAGGTGCAAGAGTGGTCATGGCGCCGGCCTCAGCAGCACGGGCCCGAGAAGCCGCGGGACCACCAGGATCAGGTCACCGGGCGCCCGCATCAATGTCACGTCGCCGCTGTCGTCCAGCGATCGAAGCAGGACCTTGCAGCGCCCGGCGAACTGGCCCGTCAGCTTCTCCACCGAAAGCACGCGGAACAGGCGCACATCGTTGTTGATCTGCAGGACGTCGGCCGCCCTGAGCCTGCTCACGGTGCGCAGTTCGGTATCGCTCACCACGCCGCCGCCTCGAGGCACCTGGCCCTTTGGGACTGCGGAGGAAGTATCGGTCGATGGCGTGGCGTTGGTGCTTTCATGCGAAACCTTCGTACGCATGGTGCGCGCCGGGCCATCGCGGCGCCTGCTACTTCGGTAAGGGTTTGTGCCGCGTGCGTTCAAGCCGCATCGCCACCCGGTGACCATCGCGGAAGCGTGTACCCGGTCACGAGCGCCAGGACGCGCAGGCCGCCGGCACAGGCGGCGCCGAGCACCAGCCCCAGGCCTTCCGGCACGCCGGCATGCTGCAGGACGACCAGCAGCCAGCCGCCCGCGAACGCGCAGATGGCGTAGGGGCGATGGTCGCGCAGCGCCGTGGGGATCTCGTTGCAGACGATGTCCCGCAGCACGCCGCCGAAGGTCGCCGTGATCACTCCCATCAGGACCGCGACGATCCCGGGCAGGTCCTGCGCCAGCGCGAGCTGGGTGCCGCTGGCGCTGAACAGGCCCAGGCCCAGTGCATCCGGCCACTGCATCGCCCGCTCGGTGGGCGCGAAGTGACGCGCCCTCAGGAAGGCCATCGCGCCCGCGCACAGCACCAGCAACGCCCACAGCCACTCGGAATGCGCCACCCAGAAGAAAGGCCGCCGGTCGAGCAGCACGTCGCGCAGCGTGCCGCCGCCGAACGCGGCGAGTCCGGCGACCAGGCAGACGCCGACCGCATCCAGGCGCTTGCGGGCGGCCTCCAGGAGGCCGGAGAGGGCGAAGGCGAGGGTGGCGCCGGCCTCGACGACCGTCAGCAGCCATGACAGCAAGGGTGCATTCGACATCGGCCGATTGTCCTTGCCAGCCCGAAGCCGGGGACGCGGGGCGCCTCAGTCGAAGTCGAACAGCTCGCCCAGGAAGCCTTCGCGCTTCTTCTTCCGGTAGTGCCCGCCACCGCCGTAGGGAGCCTGTGCGGGCGGGTAGGCCGGCGCAGGCTGGTGCTGCGCCGGCGCGGCCATGGCCTGCGGCGAGGCTCGTTCGATGATCTTGTCCAGCTCGCCGCGGTCAAGCCAGACGCCGCGGCACTGCGGGCAGTAGTCGATCTCGATCCCGCTTCGTTCGGCCATCGTGAGGTTCACGGTTTTGCAAACAGGGCACTGCACGGTTGAGCTCCTTCGTTGGGTGCGATCATCTTCCCACCGCACGCAGCCCGGCACGGGAAACCCCGTCAGCGGCCAAGCACCTCCCGGTAGCGGCGGCTGCAAGGCACGCTGCTGCCGTCCTTCATCTTCAGGCGCGCGTCGCCCGCTTCCAGCGGCTCGATCTCGGCGACCCGGTCCAGGTTGACGGCCCAGCTGCGGTGCACGCGGGCGAAGCGCGCCGGGTCCAGTTGGGCGAGGAAGTCGGCGAGGGTGGAGCGCAGCAGGTAGTCGTGCCCGTTGACGCGCAGCCCAAGGTAGTTGCCCTGGGCCTGCAGCCAGTCGATGTCGGCCGCGGCCACCAGGAACTCCTTGCGCAGCTTGCGCACCAGGAATCGTTCGGGTCGCGCCGGCGGCGTGGGGCTGGCAGCGGGTGAATGCGCGGGCGGCTCGGGCGCGTCGAGCACGCGCGCCTCGCCCTGCGTGCGCAAGAGCAGGAAGCGCCAGCCCACGATGGTCCCCAGGATCGCGGCATAGCTGCGCACGTCCTTCAGGAACTCGTAGAGCAGGACGTCCGTCCAGGAGCCCATCCGGTACTGCAGCCCGAGGGCGGCATACGCCGCCCATCGCAGGCCCATCATCCCGACGACGTGCAGCAGGGTGAACGCGACGCTGCCGGCCAAGTGCCAGCCGAGGCACGCGGGCAACGTGTCCAGCCGCACGGTATGCCGGCGCTCCCACCAGGCCACGGCCGGGACCAGCGCGCCCACCACGACCACGCTCGTCAATTCCCAGAGCAGCGGGTGCCAGTAGGCATGCGTTGGCGCGAACCGGCGCAGGTCCATCCAGCTGACCACGCTGTTGAACACCACCTGGATGGCGAGCACCGCCACCCAGAAGCCCACGTCGGCGGCGCGTTCGTGCCGCCGGTAGTACGTGAGCCAGCCTGGAAGCGCATCCGCCATGGCCGCGGAGTCTAGGGCTTCCGAAGTTCGTCCCTTCCCGCCGCCGTTCGTCCCGGGAGGCGCAGGCGCGGTCCCAAAGCGCTGGCCGGGGGCGGGACCGTCGCCGAACATGCGCGGCCTGCTTGCGAGGAGCCGACATGGAAAGACGACACGACATCGATGCGCTGCGCGCGCTGGCCTTTGCGCTGGTGATGCTCTACCACGTGGGCATGTACTACGTGGACGGCTGGGCCTGGCACCTGAAGAGTCCTCATGCGGCCGAGTGGCTGCAGGTGCCGATGCGGGCCGTCAACCTCTGGCGGATGGACCTGGTGTTCCTGGTCTCCGGCGTTGCCGTCGCGGTGCTCTGGCGCGGCGCCGGCCGCTGGGCGCTGCTGCGCCGCAGGAGCTGGCGGCTGCTGCTGCCGCTGGCCTTCGGGATGGCGGTGATCGTTCCCTACCAGGCCTATGCGCAGGGCGTGGCGAACGGACTCATCGAGCCCGGCTTCGGCGCTTTCCTGCTGCGCTACCTGAGCGGCGGACCGTGGCCGGCCGGCGCGTTCGACGGCGCGCACGTGGGCGTCACCTGGAACCACCTCTGGTTCCTGCCCTACCTCTGGCTGTACACGGCGGTGCTGGTACTCGCGCTGCCCGTGCTGGACGGCCGCATGGGACGGCGCGTTCGCTCGGCCTTCGTCCACCTGCGCGGCGCGCGTCTGCTGTGGCCCGCGCTGCCGCTGATGGCGTGGTCGCTGCTTCTGTGGCCGCACTTCCCGCCGACGCATGACCTCGTCGGCGACGGCTGGCTGCACGCCGTCTACTTCACCCTGTTCCTCTACGGCTGGTGGATCGGGCTCGACGCCGGCCTGTGGGCGGAACTGCGCCGGCTGCGCTGGCGTTTCGCGGCCGCCGCCCTGGCGCTGCTGGCGGTGTACCTCGCCTCGCGCTCGTTCGGCGCGCCCCGCATCGCCGTGCGCCTGGCTGCCGACCTGTACCTCTGGACCACGATCGTGGCGGTGCTGGGCTGGGCGCACCACGCGCTGAATCGCCCCTGGCCATGGCTGGCCTGGGCCAGCGAACAGGTCTACCCGTGGTACGTGCTCCACCAGACGCTGATCATCGCGGCCGCCGTCTGGCTCGCTCCCCTGCGGCTGGGGCCGGTGCTGGAGCCGATCGCGATCCTGGCGCTGACCGTCGCGGGCTGCTGGTCGCTGACGGCTGTCATCCGGCGCAGCCGGGCGCTGCGGCCTCTGTTCGGGTTGAAGCCCGCCGGCGCTCAACCGTTTTTTTCCCTTGCTTCACGTACCTTCACTTTGGCTTCATGGCCGCTTCAGGATGGGCATCGAGACTGCGTTCCATCGAGGAAAGGACCAACATGAATCGATCGATGAAACCCAGGCTGGCGGCGATCCTTCTGGCGATCGGCACGCTCGGTGCGGCGGGCGCGGCGAATGCCGGCACCGGTGTCCACATCACCGTCGGCGTGGCGGCGCCGCCGGCTCCCGTGGTGCACGTTCCCCCGCAGCCGGTGTACGTCCCCGCGCGCCCCGCCGTTTATGCGCCGGCCTACGAGGTGTACGACGAACCGCACGGCCACTACCGCGGCCATGGCGGTCGCTCCATGCGCGGCGCGCCGCGCTGGGACCCCCACGTGCGCTACATGCCGGGCCAGGTGGTCCGGCGCCATGGCGAGCTGTGGGTCGCCAGGCGGGTTTCGGCGCGGGTCTGGAACGAGAACAGCCCGCCCGAGTGGACGCCGCAGTACTGGGCCCGGGCCGAGTACCGGTGAGGGCGGCGCGGCGCCTTCAGGCTCCCCGCGCCGCTGCTCTTCTAGGGAATGACCCCGTTCGGCAGGTCCGGCATGGCCGCACCATGAGCCGCTTTGAAGGGGCGGCCGAATGAACCAGGCACCGGATGGACCGAGGATCACCGACACGTGGCAGGAGGGTGGCGCGTACGACCGCTACATCGGCCGGTGGAGCTTCCGGATCGCGCCGCTGTTCCTGTCATGGCTGGCGATCCCGTCAGGGAGACGCTGGCTGGATGTCGGCTGCGGCACTGGGGCGCTGTGCGCCGCGATCCTGCGGCACGCGAATCCGTCGACGCTGACCGGCGTCGAACCTTCCGAAGGTTTCCTCTCGTTGGCCAGGCAGCACCTGCCACGGTCGGTTCGCCTGCTGGCCGGCAATGCGGAGTCAATTCCGCTGCAGGACGCGGAGGTGGACGCGGTGGTTTCCGGCCTGGTACTGAACTTCGTGCCGGACCTGCCTCGTGCCCTTGCCGAGATGGCGCGTGTTGCGTCGCCCGGCGGCAGCGTGGCGGCCTACGTGTGGGACTACGCCGAAGGCATGGAGATGCTTCGCCATTTCTGGGATGCCGCAGTGCAACTGGATCCCGGTGCCGAAAAGCTCCATGAGGGAACACGCTTCGGCCTGTGCCGGCGCGGCGCGCTCCAATCGGCCTTCGAGCAGGCTGGTTTCGACCATGTGCTTATCGCGCCGCTGGACATCGACACGCCGTTCTCCAGTTTCGACGATTACTGGCAGCCTTTCCTCGGCGCGCAGGGACCTGCGCCGGCTTACGTCGCCTCGCTCCCCGAGGAGCGCCGGATGCGCCTGCGTGAAGCGCTCCGGGCCCGGGTGCCCGCGGCCAGCGACGGAACCATTGCGCTGCGCGCGCGAGCGTGGGCCGTGCGCGGGACAGCCCCGAAACCCTGACGGTCGTCTCGAGGGACGGCGTCCTGCGCGGACGCGGTAGTCTCGCGGGCATGGATGCCCTGATCGCAGCCTCCGCCCGCGCTCTCTCCGCCGGCGACGCGCTCGGTGCCCTGAAGGGCGTGGCGCTGCGCGAGGATCCGCCGGCGCTCGCGCTGCGCGGTATCGCGATGGCGCAGCTGGGCGAGCTTGCCCGCGCACGCGATCTGCTGCGCCGCGCGGCACGCGCGTTCGGCCCGCGCGAGGAACTTGCGCGCGCACGCTGCGTGCTGGCGGAGGCCGAAGTCGCGCTCGCCATGCGCGAACTCGGCGACCCGCCCCGGCTGCTGGCCGCCGCAGCGGTGACGCTCGAGAAGCACGGCGATCGCTCCAATGCACTGCACGCGCGGCTGCTCACGGCCAGACGCTTCCTGCTGCTCGGCCGGCTCGCGGATGCGTTGGCGGCCCTGGAGACCGTCGACCCGCGCGGCCTGCCGCCGGCACTGGCCGCCGTGGCCGAGCTCACCTCCGCCGAGCTCGCGCTGCGCTCGCTGCGCTCCGCGCCCGCCAGGGCGGCCCTGGCGCGCGCGCACCAGGCCGCGTATCGATCGGGGATCCCGTCGCTGATCGCCGAAGTGGCCGAGGCGAGGGCGGCGCTGGACCGGCCCGCTGCGCGGCGCATCGCGTCCGGCGCCGAGCAGCCGCTGCGACTGGACGAGGTCGAGGCCTTGCTCGCCTCGGGCGCACTGGTGCTGGATGCCTGCCGGCGCGGCCTCGCCGGCGCCGGTGCGTGGCAACCGTTGGCGCGCCGGCCCATCCTCTTTTCGCTCGCGCGTTCGCTGGCCGAGGCATGGCCGCAGGACGTGGAGCGCGACGCGCTGATCGCCACCGCGTTCCGCACCCGCCGCCCCGACGAGACGCATCGCGCGCGGCTGCGCGTGGAGATCGGCCGCCTGCGCGCGCTGGTCAAGCACCTGGCCGGCATCGAGGCGACGCCGCGCGGCTTCGTCCTGCAACCCCGGGGCGCCTCGCAGGTCGTCGTGCTGGCGCCACCCATCGATGGCGAGCAGGCCTCGCTGGTGGCGCTGCTCTCGGACGGCACCGCGTGGTCGACATCCGCCCTGGCGCTGGCCCTGGGCGACAGCCAGCGCACGGTGCAGCGCGCCGTGGCCGAGCTGGAAGCCGCCGGCCAGGTGCGCGGCGTCGGCCAGGCGCGGGCGCGGCGCTGGGTGGCTGCGCCCTTGGCCGGTTTCACGACAGTCTTGTTACTCCCCGCTTCGCTGCCCGGTGCGTAGAGTCCTCTCATCGCGTCGACCCCGGCGCCGAAGGAAAGGAAAGCACCATGAGCACCACCACCCACAGCCGGCCGTCGCAGGCCGAGGCGCACGCTGCCGAGATCGTGCGCGAGTTCGGCCCGTTTGCCGCGTCCACGCCGGTGCACGGCGTCAGCTACGACGGCACGCGCGTGTGGGCCGCCACGGGCGAGCGGCTCCTGGCCATCGATCCTTCCAGCGGCGAGGTCACGCGCACGCTGGAGTGCACCTGCGACGCCGGCACCGCGTTCGACGGCAAGCACCTGTGGCAGATCGCCGGTTCGCGTATCGACAAGATCGATCCCGTCACGGGCGAAGTGATGGCGTCGATCCCGGCGCCCGCCGGCGGCAGCAACTCCGGGCTGACCTGGGCGGAAGGCAGCCTGTGGGTGGGCGACTACCGCGGCCGCAGCATCCACCGGATCGACCCCGCCACGGGCGCGGTCCAGCGCACCGTCGAGACCAACCGCTTCGTCACCGGCGTGACCTGGGTGGACGGTGAGCTCTGGCACGGCACCTGGGAGGCCGACGAGAGCGAACTGCGCCGCATCCATCCGGAAAGCGGCGAAGTGCTCACGCGACTGGAGATGCCGCCCGGTACCGGCGTGAGCGGCCTCGAATCGGACGGCGCCGACCTCCTGTACTGCGGAGGCGGCGCCAGTGGCAAGGTGCGTGCCGTCCGGCGCCCGCGGGCGCAGCGCGCCTAGGCATCCCTCATTCCCCCGCGGGTCCCGACCCGGGTCGGGCCGCCGCATGGATCGAAGTTTCTCAACAGGCTCGGCGAGCCAACGAAGGAGCACACCATGACCACACTCACCCTGCCGACCGGCACGGCCTCCCATCCCGTCGTCCCCGACGCGCGCTGGACCGTGGAGCGCAAGAAGCTGCTGGCGCGCGAGAAGGAGCTGACGCGCCTGCACGACCAGGTCGCGACCGAGCGCCGCGCGCTGCCGTGGCGGCGGATCACGAAGGACTATGTGTTCGACACGTCCGACGGAAAGCGCACGCTGGCCGAACTGTTCGGCGGCCGCCGCCAGCTGCTGGTGCAGCACTTCATGTTCGGCCCGGGCTGGGAGCAGGGCTGCCCAAGCTGCTCGTTCATGGCCGACCACACCGACGGCATGACGATCCACCTGGCGCACCGCGACATCAGCTTCGTCGCCGTGTCGCGCGCGCCGCTCGCGGACATCCTGCGCTTCCGCGAGCGCATGGGCTGGAAGTTCGACTGGGTGTCCTCGCACGGCAGCGACTTCAACTTCGACTTCGACGTCAGCTTCACGCAGGAGGAGCTGGCCAGCGGCGAGGTCGAATACAACTACCGCAAGGGGTACTTCCCCGCGGAGGAAGCGCCCGGCATCAGCGTGTTCTTCAAGGACGACGCGGGCGAGGTGTTCCACACCTATTCCACCTTCGGCCGCGGCGCGGAAGCCATGATGGGCACCTACGTCCTGATGGACCTGACACCGATGGGCCGCAACGAGCGCGACACCTTCTACAAGATGGAGTGGGTGCGGCACCACGACCGGTACGAGCCCGAGCATCGCTTCGAGCCCGCGCCGGAGAAGGCGGCCATGCCGGCGGCGGCTTGCCCGCACTGCGAAGCCTGAGCGTCAGAGCTGCGACGGGACCGACATGGATTCGCTCTGGGCCTGGTGGGCCGTGGCGGCGGCGGGCGCGCTTCATGGCCTGAACCCCGCAACGGGCTGGGCCCTTGCGGCCTGGCGTGCCGAGGGCGCGATGCAGACGCTGTTCGCTCTCGTGCCGATCGGCGTGGGCCACATCGCTGCCGTGGCCGTCGTCGCGGCCGCAGTGCCCGCCGCCGTGCAGACCGAAGTCGAGTTCGATCCGCTGCTGCTGCAGGGCCTGGCCGCGGCGCTGCTGCTGGCGCTACTGGCGCGGCACCTTCGAGCGGGCGGACACCGCAGCGCGCGCCCACGCGTGGGCCAGGCCGGGCTCGCACTCTGGTCGTTCATCGTCGGCACGGTCCACGGCGCCGGGTGGCTGCTCGTGCCGGCGCTGGTTCCGCTGTGTGCGGGCGGCATGCCGGGACGGGAGATCACCGCGTCCGGATCGCTGTCGCTGGCGCTTGCGGCCGTGGGCGTCCACCTGACGGCGATGCTGGCGACCACGGCGGCGATGGCGGCCGGTGCGCGGCGTGGGCTTCGTGTCGCTCGACAGTGGCTGGATTCGCACAGGAGCCGGAACTCAAGCCCCTGAGATCACGTTGTCGCGCAGGAGCTGCAGGAAGCGCTGCGCCAGCGGCGGCAAGGCGGCGTCGCGCCGGGTGAGCGCGCCGATCGCACGGGTGAAGCGCGCATCCGCCATCGGCAGGGCCACCAGGCCCGACCCCATGGGGCTGGCCAGCGTCGTCTCGCTCATGATGGAGACGAGGTCGCTGTGGGCCAGCAGGCGGGTCAGTGAACCCGCCGTGTTGCTGACCTCGACGGCGACCCGCGGCGGCGGCAGTCCGGCTTGCGCCAGCCGTCCTTCCACGCTGCGGCGTCCCGCCACGCTGGCGCCGGGGAGCATCCATTGCGCCTGCTCCAGGTCCTGCAGGCGCAGGCGCCTGCGCTCCAGCAAAGGGTGGTGCTCCCGCACCACCATGCACAGGTCGTCGCGCATCAGGGGCGTGGCCTCCAGGTCGTCGGGCGGCACGCGCGGCAGCGCGCTGAGCGTGAGGTCCAGATCGCCCAGGCGCAGGGCGGCCAGCAGCGCGTCGTTCAGGTTGACCATCACCCGCATGCGCGCCGCGGGCCGCTGCTGGTGCAGCTGCAGCGCCGCCGGCACGAACAGCCGTTCCGCGTAGAGCGGGGAGACGCCCACGCGCAGGACGCCCATCGCGCCCAGGTGCAAGTCGGCGGCTTCCTTGATCGCCTCGGCCAGGCTGTTTCGAAGCGCCTGGGTGCGCTCCCGGAACTGCTGCGCGACCGGCGTGAGGGCCATCCCGCGTGCGCTGCGCACGAAGAGGGGGAATCCCAGCTCCTTTTCCAGCCGCTGCAACGCCTTGGTCAGCGCCGGCTGCGACAGGCCCAGGGCGTCGGCCGCCCGGCGCAGCTGCCCGTGCTGCGCCACCGCCAGGAAGTAATCGATGTCGTCCAGCCGCAAGGCCATTCCGGCTCCTCGGATTCCCAAAGCGTCCTGTTGGGCCACGCACGATAACCGGCGGTTATCGGCGGCGGCGGCCGGATTATCGGTTCGCGCGGCCTGCGTTCATAGACTTCAGCCCAGACCCCAGGAGACAAATCCATGAACATCGGGATGTACATCGCCCGCAGCGCACGCTTCTGGCCGGATCGCCCGGCCATCCTCTTTCGCGATCGCGCCGTCACCTACCGCGAACTCGAACTGCGATCCAACCGGCTCGCCCACGCGCTGCTTGGCCTGGGGCTGAGCCGCGGCGACCGTGTCGCCGTGGTGTCGCCCAACCGGCCCGAGATCATCGAACTGGAGTGCGCGCTCTACAAGGCCGGCCTGGTGAAGGTGGCGCTCAACTCGCGCCTGGCCCCGGCCGAACTGGCCGACGCGCTGGCCAATGCCGAGCCTGCCGCGATCCTGGCGGGCCCCGAGCACCGCGCCATGGCCGAGGAGGCCGCCGCCCGGGTGCCCGGGCTGCGCGATCGGATCGCTTACGAAGTGGCGCCGGGCTGGCTCGACTACGAAGCGCTGCTCGCGCAGGCCAGCGACGACCATTTCCACGTCGACATGCGGCCCGACGAACTCGCGGTGCTGCACTACACCTCGGGCTCGACCGGCAAGCTCAAGGCGGCCATGCAGACCGTCGGCAACCGGATGGCCTCGCTTCGAAAGGTGACCATGGGCCGCATGCACGCGGGCCCCGGCGACGTGCTGATGCTGTGCGGGCCGATCACGCACGCCAGCGGCATGTTCATGCAGCCGATGCTTTACCAGGGCGCGACCCTGCTGCTGCTGGACGGCTTCAAGCCGGCCGAGGTGCTGGAGTCCATCGAGCGGCACCGCGTCACCATGGCCTTCTTCGTGCCGGCCATGATCTACGCGCTCCTGGCCGAGCCGAGCATCCGCACCCGCGATCTCAGCAGCCTGCGCCTGGTGAGCTACGGCGCCGCGCCGATGTCGCCCGCGCGGATCCGGGAGGCCTGGGCCGCCTTCGGCCCCGTGCTGTCGCAAGGCTACGGCGCCGGGGAGACCACCGGCGGCGTGATCGCCCTCACCATCGACGACCATGCCCGCGCCATCGAGGGGGGCCGTCCCGAACTGCTGTCGGCCTGCGGCCGGCCGGTGAGCGAGTCCGACGTGCAGGTGCTCGACGAGCAGGGCCGGCCGGTGTCGGGGGACGCCATCGGCGAGATCTGCGTGCGCGGCCCCGATGTTTTCGCAGGCTACTGGCGGGCCGAGCCGCAGACGCGCGAAGTGCTGGGCGAGGACGGCTGGTTGCGCACCGGCGACCTGGCCCGCGTGGACGACGAGGGCTACATCTTCATCGTCGACCGCAAGAAGGAGATGCTGGTCTCCGGCGGATTCAACGTGTACCCGAGCGAAGTCGAGTCCGTGCTGGCGCAGCACCCTGCGGTGTACGAGGTCTGCGTCGTCGGCGTCCCCGACGAGCGTTGGGGCGAGAGCGTGAAGGCGGTGGTCGTGCTGCGCGACGGCGCCCGCGCGGACGGCGGCGAGATCATGGACTTCTGCCGCGGCCGGCTGGCCGACTTCAAGCGGCCGCGCTCGGTGGACTTCGTGCCGCACCTGCCCAAGAACGGCAACGGCAAGCTGTCGCGCAAGGACGTGCGCGAGCACTACTGGCGTGGTCGCGAGCGCCGCGTCAACTGAGGGGCGCGCCATGGATGCGACGATCACCCCGACCGCGCCGCCCGCCCGCTTCGAAGGCTCCGAAGCCGCCGCCGCGTTCATCGCGAAGGTGCAGGACTTCATCCGCGGCGAACTGCACCCGCTCGCCGTCGGGCACGGCATCACCCACGAGAGCGGCGCCCCGAAGGCGCTGCTGCAGCAGGTCTGGATGCGCTCGCGCGAACTCGGCTTCTACGGCGTGACCTTGCCCCAGCCGCTGGGCGGCGCCGGCTTCAACCTCGTGGACCACGTGCTGATCAAGGAAGCGATCTACGCGAGCGGATCGCCCTTTGCCGCTCACGTGCTGGGCGAGCTCACTGGGCCGCCCCGCGTCGGCGCGCTGGCCAGGCAGGCCACGCCCGACCAGATGGAGCGCTTCATCCTGCCGGTGGCGCGGGCCGAGAAGGCCGTCTGTTTCGCGATCACGGAACCGGAAGCGGGCTCGGATGCGGGCGCCCTGCAGACGCGCGCCCGCCGCGATGGCGCCGAGTGGGTGCTGGACGGCACCAAGCGATTCATCTCCGGTTCGCCGTTCTGCGATTTCGCGGTCGTGATCGCCTCGACCAGCGAGGACCCGGCGGCCCGCGAGACCACGGCTTTCTTCGTCGAGCGCGACCGGCCGGGCTTCCGCGTCGAGGCGGGCTACAAGACCATGGCGGGCCAGTCCCACACCGGCAACATCGTGCTGGAGGCCTGCCGCATCCCCGCGGCCAACCAGATCGGCGAACGCGGACGCGGGCTGGCGTTGGCGCTGGGCCGCATCACGGTCAACCGCGTACTGCATTGCCCGGCGATGCTGGGCCTGGCGCGGCTGGCGCTGGAGGATTCGCTCGGGCATGCGGCGCGGCGGCGCCAGTTCGGCCAGCCGATCGGCGCGTTCCAGGCGGTGCAGCACATGCTCGCCGACATGGCGACGGAACTCGCGGCGGCGCGCGCGCTCATGCTGAGCGTGGCGCGCACGCTGGACGGCGGCGGCGAAGCCCGCGCCGAGGCTTCGATGGCCAAGCTGTTCTGTTCCGAGACCGCATTCCGCATCGCCGACCGCGCCGTGCAGGTCCACGGCGGCGAAGGCATCGTGCAGGGCAGCCGGGTGGAATTCCTGTTCCGGCTGCTGCGCATGTACCGGGTGCTCACCGGCACCAGCGAGATCCAGCGCAACACCATCGCGCGCGAACTGCTCGGCGCCGCGGTGCGCTGACCCCAACGAACAATGGAGACAAACATGCAACGACGTTTATTCGCCGCCCTGCTGGCCGGCGCCGCCCTCGGCCTTTCCACCGGCGCGCAGGCCCAGGACTATCCGAACCGCCCGATCAAGTGGATCGTTCCCTACCTGGCCGGCACCGCGCCCGATACCACGGTGCGCATCGTCGCCGACGCGATGGACGACATCCTCAAGCAGCCGGTGGTGGTCGAGAACAAGGGCGGGGCGGCGGGCAACCTGGGCGCGCAGATCGCCGCCAAGGCGCAGCCGGACGGCTACACCTGGGTGTATTCGGCGGCCCCGATGTCGACGAGCATGCGGATGTACCGCAAGCCGGGCTTCGACGTGATGAAGGACTTCGTCCACGTGGGCCGCATCGCGCAGTCCGACGTGCTGCTGGTGGTGAATTCGGAGTCGGGCATCACCTCGGTGAGGGAACTTGTCGAGCGCGGCCGCAAGAACCCCGGCAAGCTGGCCTTCGCGTCCGGCGGCGTCGGCTCGCCGGCCCACATGGGCGCCGAGCTGATGCTCAATGCGAGCGGCATGGAAGCGCTGCACGTGCCCTACAAGGGCGCCTCGGAATCGGCCAACGCGGTGATGGGCAAGCAGGTCGACTTCGCGCTGACCATCTTCTCCGTGTCGCTGCCGCACATCCAGGCCGGCAAGATGAACGCGCTGGCGGTGATGGGACCCAGGCGCAACCCGCGCCTGCCCAACGTGCCGACGGCGGCTGAAGCCGGCTTGACGGGGATCAACCTGGTCTCCTTTGGGGGCTTGTCGGTGCCGGCCGGCACGCCGGCCCCGATCGTCAAGCGCATCAGCGATGCGCTGAACAAGGCCCTGGCCGACCCGCAGGTGCGCGCGAAGCTGGAAGCCAACGGGTCCATCGTCGCGCCCAGCACCGCGCAGGAGTACGCCCAGAACCTGCAGGCCGAGATCGCGAACACCGAGGCGATGATGAAGGCCGCGAAGATCGAGGCGCAGTAGCGCGCCGACCTCTCCGGCGCGGAGCCGTTAGATTCCGCGCATGGAAGTCTTCGAATCGCCGGCTCTCGGGCGGCGGGCTCTGCTGCTGGCCACCCTGCCGTCAGCCCTTCTGGGATGCGTGGTCCCCGTGCCTTCACGAGTGGTCCATCCGCAATCGCCGCTTCCTGCCAAGGTGCTGGCCTGCTACTACGCGGCCTGGGACACCCGGACGTACGGGATCAGCGACGTCCCGATGGACTTCAACGTGACCTACCTGTTCCACGCGAAGCCGAACGGCCCGCCGGTGGACAGGAGCTGGATCAACGTGGGCGACGGCTCGTTCAGGTTCGACCATCATGCTGAAGTCACTGCCTCGCAGGTCCAGCGTTGCCGGGCCCGCGGGCAGAAGGTGATCCTCACCGTCGGCGGCGAACGGGCGGGCTTCAACTTCGACAACCGGCACAAGAGCCGCAACTTCGTCGAGTCCTTCCGCGCCATGTACGACGCGTTCCGCGGCCTGGACGGCTGCGACTTCAACAACTTCGAGGCGAAGGTCGGGTCCTCGCCGGCCGAGATGATCTGGATCGCGCAGCAGCTGAAGGCGCTGTACGGGCCGCAGTTCGCCATCACGGCGCCGCCGGAGCCGAACTCGCCCGAGGACCGCGCCATGCTCAAGGCGATGGCCGACGCCGGCGTGCTGAGCTGGGCCGCTCCGCAGTTCTATGGCTGGCCGGGCTTCAACGCCGCCGGCTTCATCAGCAACCGCACCGACGACTGGGTGCGCGACCTGGGCGCGGACAAGGTGGTGCTGGGACTGGCCGCGAACTACGCCAATGGCCCCTCGCTGCAGGACTGCATCCGGGAGTGGGAAACTGTCAGGGGCCGGCACCCGGGCATCCGCGGCATGTTCTGCTGGAACGCGCAATTCAACCTGGCCGGCGGCAATACCTGGGGCAAGATGATGAAGGCGCGGCTGTAACGTCCACGAGGATCCTGTGCGGTCCGCGTCCGCGCCGTTCTCAAGGAGGCCTCAAGGTGAAAGAACAACGTCCCTGTCTCGAGCGGCGGGCACTCACGCCCGCGTTGGGCTGTGCCGCCACCGCGGGGCTGGCAGATGTCGGCCGGGGCGCAGGACCCGGCGGCCGAGGGCAGTCGATCACCACGCGGCACGTGCTGACGCTGAGCGGATCGATGCGGCGCTGACAGATGGTTGACCGGTCGACGCGCTCATCGACAGGGAAATTGCGCCCATGAGCCGGCTTGGCGAAGCCTGGCGCCGCGTCCGGTCCTGCGCGCTGTCCACACCAGGCCTGCGCGTGATGCTGCTGGCCATCCGCAACTACGTCATGCACCAGAGCGCCAACCAGGCCGGCAGCCTGGCGTTCTCTTGGGTGCTGGCCATGTTTCCGCTGTTGATCCTGGTGTCGGCTTCCGCCGGTTTCGTGGGGCAGCCCGGCGAAGCTGCGGCCCTGGTCGAGCGCGTCATGGGCTATGCACCGCAGGTGGTGCGGGACGCGATGCAGCCGGCGATCGAGCAGGTGCTGGCCCGGCGCAGCCAGGCGCTCCTGGCCATCGGCGTGCTGGCGACGCTGTGGACGGCCTCGTCGGGGATGCAGGCCATACGCTCCGCGCTGAACCGCGCCTACGGCATCGAGCGGGGCCTTCCCTTCTGGAAAGCGCGCATCAAGGTCACGCTGTTCACGGTCATCGCCGGCGCGGGTGTGCTGGCTGCATTCAGCTCGGTGGTCATCATGCCGTACGTGTGGCGGCTGCTGGAGGAGAACGCAGGCGTGGGGCAGGACACGCTCTGGCTCCACAACAGCGTGCGCTACGGCTCGGCGTTCCTGGTGCTGATCGTGCTGTACGCATTCATGTACGGCTGGCTGCCCGACATTCGCCAGCGGCTCTACACCGTGATGCCGGGCGCGCTGGTCGGGGCCGCGCTGTGGGTCGCGGCTGCCGCGACGCTGTCGTACACGCTGCGCACCGCTGGAAAGCTGGCGTTGCTGTACGGCAGCTTCGCGGGCGTGGTCGCCACGCTGGTGTTCCTGTACATCAGCGCAACGACACTGATCTTCGGCGCCGAGATCAACGGGGTCCTGCGGGGGACGGCGCCGGAGGAGGCGCCCCGCGGGCCGGCCGCTTTCTAGAGCGCCATGATGCAGGCCTGCAGCTGGTCCACTTCCTTTTCTGCAGCCACAAGCAGCTGCCTGACCTCCTCGACGGAACTGCGCTTGATGCTGCCGTCCTGCACGAGCGATTCAAGTCCCTGAAGCAAGTCCTGCAGTTCGTCGCGCTTTTTCAAGGCGGCCAGCCACTTGTCCAGTTCTGCTGTGCTTTCGTTGGCATCGCTCATCTGTGCAGCCAGTCGCGCGCCTGGCACGTTGCAACAGGCCTTGGGTATGAACGCTTGGGGCGGCTGATTTATTCCTTCGCACCCGGTGTGCTGCTGCATCCCGAGCCAGCGCGGCCGCAGGCTGCGCATCGCATTCCTGCGATCTACATTACGCCAGGCGTCTGAAGGAGAAAGCCGTGCTTCGCGGGAGTTGCCTCTGCCAGGGCGTGGCGTTCGAGATCGATGGCAAGGTCATCGACCTGCTGTACTGCCACTGCGCCATGTGCCGCAAGGCGCACGGCTCGGCCTTTCGGGCGCGCGGCAAGGTCAGGGCGTCGGAGTTCCGCTGGACCCGGGGCGAAGAGCTGGTCCGCTACTTCGAATCCTCGCCGGGCACCCACAGGGGCTTCTGCTCGGTTTGCGGCTCCAACCTCGTGAGCAGGTTCGACCAGAATCCCAGGGTGCTCGGCCTTGCGCTCGGCGTGCTCGACGATGACCCGCTGAACCGCCCGATCTGCCATGTCTACGTCGCTTCGAAGGCTCCGTGGCACGAGATCACTGACGAACTTCCACAGTTCGACGAGCTGCCGCCCGGTCCGGTGGGACCTCGAAACCCGAGTGGCGCCTGAGCGATCGTTCAGCGCGCCGTCGCGAGTTCAGGCTTCCTGAACGGTCGTGGCCACCTCGGCACGGCGGCTCTGGATCCTGCCGCCCAGCGTGGCCAGCTCCATGCCGCTGGCCTTCGCCTTCGTGAAGATGTCGCGGCGCTCCTCTTCGATGTGCTCCAGCGCGTTGCGCCAGATGGCTTCGATCGCGCCGTCGAGGTTTTCGGCTTGCGGCACGCGGGCGATCAGCTCCTTGACCCGCTGATGCTCCTTGCGCGCGTGTTCGACGAGCTGCTCATCGCCGACGGCGGTGGCGAACGCGGGGTAGAAGATCTCCTCCTCGACCATCGCGTGCAAGGTCAGTTCCATGCAGATGATCTGCGCCAGGTGCAGCTTGGCCGCAGGGTCGCCGCCGGCCGACTTGAACTCCCGGAAAAGGCCCTCCACGCGCTGGTGGTCGGCTTCGAGCAAGGCAATGGCGTCTTGGGCCATGGTGGATCTCCTGTGCTGGGACGCGGGCGTGCATGCACGGCGCGATGCCACCCTCCGCCAACCTAGCGCTGCCGGTTCAAGCCGTCTGTAGGCTGATGCTGGCAGCCGCCTGTCGGCCGGCCACGAGCGGCTCGTCAGGCGCATGCCGGATCAGCGTCGACGTAGGAGGACGGCCACCCGCAAACAGGCGCGCACGCCTAGGCAATCGCGCTTGCCGCGGCCTCATGCTGGTGTCGGGCCCTTCGCCCGGAATCGGAACCGACATGAGCAATCCCTGGGCACGGAAGAACCCGTTCATGAGCATGTGGCTCACCGCCGCCAACGCTGCCGCGGGCAGCGCGCGCGGGCACGCGACCAGCGCCGCGAGGAGGCAGGTAGCCGCCGCCCAGGCAGAGACGGCGCGGCAAATCCTCGACTTCTGGACCGGCAAACCGAAGAAACCGGTCGCGCGCAAGAGGCCTCGCCGGTAAGCCTCTGCTTGCCCCGGTCACTGCTTGTTCTTCAGCTTGCCCTTGGGCATGACGGTGGTGGTCGGGGGCGTCGGACGGTCGGAAGTGCCGCTGCCTTCCTTGGGAGGCGAGTGGTCCTTCTTCGGTTTCTTCGCCATCTTGTTGCTGCGTTGGTCGCCTTTCGCCATGGGATCTCCTGAGGTTTGCGCGTGGCAGGAATGTAAGGTTCGGACGCCGCCAGGGCGATAAGGGTAAGCAGCGAAGCAGCGTTCACGCCCAGCAGTCGCCGGTGCCAATGGTAGAGTCATGCAGCGAACCGGAGGCGGCGGCTGCAGTGAAAACGGACCGGAATCCTGGACTTGGGAGCGCGCTCGTCGCGGCGCTGCTGTGCGTCTCGACCGCTCGCGCGCAAGAGCAGCCGCTCAGCGCCGAGGAGCTGTACGAACGCATCTCGCCGAGCGTCTGGATGGTGGAGGTCCGCCGGACGGATTCGGCCGCCATGGGCAGTGCGGTCGTCACCGCGCCCGGCACGCTCATCACCAACTGCCACGTCGTGGCGAAGACCACACAGATCGTCGTGAGCCATGGCTCGCAGGTCCACGCGGCCACCGTGCGCCACCGGGATCCGACGCGGGACCTGTGCGAACTCCGCGCCCCCGGCGTCGTGGCACCGGCGGTCAACATCGGAGACTGGAGCCGCCTGCGCATCGGCGCCAAGCTCTACGCGATCGGCAATCCGAGGGGCCTTGAGCTCACCCTTTCCGACGGGCTGCTCTCGGGCATCCGGCGCGACTCGCGTGGTGCGCTCGAAGCGTTGCAGATCTCCGTGCCCATCTCGCCGGGCTCCAGCGGTGGCGGCCTGTTCGACACCTACGGACGACTGGTCGGCATCACCACCGGCGGGTTCCCCGACGCGCAGAACATCGGCTTTGCACTTCCAGCCACCTGGATCGCGGAACTGCCCCGCCGCGCCGGCATGGCGCCCGGCACCATCACACCGGACCCGGGGCCATCGCCCGCGCCGCAGTCGCCCGAGGATCCGGCACGGATCGCATCGATCAGGCCCCCACATCCGCAACATCCGGAGTCGAAGGCGGCGCCCGCCGTATTCGAGTACCAGCTGCGCGACCGGCTCACCGGCCTGGTTCGCCGCGTCGTGTACCGCGTGGACCGGCGCGAGGCCGGCCTGGTGGTGATCAACGGCGGCACCCGCGTGGAAGACGTCGAGGGCCGGGTCGTGACGCTCACCGCAGCCATCGCCGGCGAATTCGAGGAAGCCATGCCGCCGGGCGGCTGGGTGCTGGGCGGTAAGGCCCCGGACCAGAACTGGTCCGGCACCTATATGGCGGTCGGGGACGGCCGGCCTTTCGGGATGGAGCTGCGCTCGGCGTGGCAGGGCGAGGAGATGGTCCAGGTTGCCGGCCGCGCGCTGCGTGCGATGAAAGTGCAGTTCAAGGGCTTCACGACACGCGGCGGGGGCGCACGGACCAACCCGCCCGGCAGCTATTCCGCGGTGGCGTGGTATTCGCCCGAGCTCGGCCGCGTGGTGCGATTCGAAGCGCGCACCCGGGGCGGCCTCGGGCACACGGCTTTCGTGGTCGACGAAGTCCTCGAGCTCACAGGCGTGCGGTCCGAATAGTCTTCATCCGCGCCGCACCATCCAGCGCTCCAGGACCTCGAACACCAGCTGCGTCAGCAACGCCAGCGCCGCGGCGGGGATCGCTCCGGCCAGGAGCGTCGCGCCGTCGTTGAGCGCCAGTCCCTGCGCGATCCGTTCACCATAGCCGCCCGCGCCGATGAAGGCGGCGATGGTCGCCGTGCCGACCGTCAGGATGGCGGCGGTCTTGATCCCGGCCAGGATGGCGGGGAACGCCAGCGGGAGGTCCACGTACCGCCACCGCTGGGACGCGGTCATCCCCAAGGCCAAGCCTGCCTGTTTCAGTCCCGCCGGCACTTCATCCAGGCCGAGCGCCGTGTTGCGGACGATCGGCAGCAGCGCGTAGAGCGACAGCGCGACGATCGCCGGGGCCGTGCCGATGCGCCCGAGCAGGGGGATCAGCGCGGCCAGCAAGGCCAGCGACGGAATCGTCTGCAGCATGCCCACGGCGGCGAGGATGGGCTGGCTCAGCTGCTTGCGTGCGGCGGCGGCGGCGCCGAGTGGCAGGCCTAGCAACACGCCGATCGCAACCGACGCTGCGACCAGTCCCACGTGTTCGCGCGTGAGCCGGCCCAGGTCGTCGCTGAACAGCCGCTCCCAGACGCCGGCGCGCGTGCTCTCTCCGCCCGCAACGGGGCGCGTCGACCCGCTCTCCACGAAATCCGCAGCGATGGCCGCAAAAGTGCGGCCGCGCAGTTCCGCGTCGCCGTTCATGCGGATCATGAGGTTCGCATCGATGCTGCCTGCCAGCCCGCTGATCGCCTTCCACGCCAGCGGTGCACGATCGGGCAGGTCGACCCGGTAGAGCAGCACGGCGTCGTATCGCGGAAAGTAGCCGGCGTCGTCCTCCAGGACCGTCAGGCCAAGCTCGGCGATCTTGGCATCGGTCGTGTAGATGTCGGTGACGTCGATGCGGCCCCCGGCCAGCGCCTCGTAGGCGATGCCATGGTCGATTCCGGCAGGCCGATGGGGCAGGCCATAGCGGCCGGCGAGCCCCGGCCAGCCGTCCGCGCGTCCCAGGAATTCCTGGGAGACGGCGATGCGCAGGTCGGGGTGCCTGCGCAGATCGCCGATGTTGCGCAGCCCGCGCTCACGCGCGAGGCGTGCCGTCGTCGCCAGCGCGTAGCCATTTGAGAAACCCAGGGGAACTGCGAACGCCAGCCCTGCCTTGCGCAACTCCTGCTGCAGCGTCTGCGGGCTGCTGCCGCTCGGCAGCTTGAGGATCTCCTTCTCGATGGTGCCCAGGTATTCGGGATAGACGTCGATCGAGCCCAGTTTCAGGGCCTCCAGCACGACAGCGGTGCTGCCGAGGCCGGGGCGGTGCTCGGCCTGCGCTCCGGCTTGCCGCGCCGTGCGCGCGACGATCTCGCCGAGGATGTAGCTCTCGGTGAAGCGCTTGGAACCTACGGTGATGCGCTCGGCCGCATCCGCCGCGCTGCAACACGCTGCAAGGCCGATCGCGAGCGCCGGGAGCAGGAGGCGGCAGGTCAGCATCGTGGCGGCCGGGAGTGGCCTTCCCCCGCAGGGGCATCTCCTCAGCTCGGCCGATCGTACTCCGGCGGATTTTTCATCGCCGGGCGGCCGCGGCCAGTTCCATCCTTCTTGCGCCCGTTTTTCTGCATGAGCTTGCGCAGGCGCTTTTCAGTCGCCTCGGCCCGCTCGAGCGCGCGCTGCGCCTCTTCCAGGTTCCGGCGCGCCGTCTCCACCCCTGCAAGCGCCCGTTCAACGGCGCTGAGCAATTCATCCATGTCTCGCCCCCGCGGCAACACTGCCTGGCCTCTTTTCCCCGCGCAAGATTCATATCACTGCGTGACACAAAAGCAAAGCGGGCCAACGCGGAGTGCCGCGAGGCCGACGCGTTCCGGCTCGTCCGCCAGGCCGATCGAGGCATCACCGGCGCGCGGGCCGGGCCCTTTCGATCTCGCCCAGCCGCACGGTCACCAGCCGGACCTGTTCCTGCATCTTCGCCAGCACGCCACGGACGCGGTCTCGCGGCAGCCGTTCGGCCAGCGTCGCGATGCTGATCGCCGCGACCAGGGTGCCGGCGGGATCGAGGATGGGCACCGCCATGGCACTGGTGCCGGGCATCACGCCCGCCTGGGCATACGTGTAGCCCTGCGCGCGGCACGCATCGACGGCGGCCAGGACATCCTTGACGGAGCGTCCGGCGCCCTTGAGCCGCTTCTCGTTGCGCTGGGTCAGGGCCCTGGCCTCGTCGGGCGGCATGCCGGCCAGCAGCACGATGCCGGAGACGCTCGCGCCCAGCGGCCGCCGCGCGCCGACGTCGATCGAGAGCACCTGGATCGGATGCGAGCCGAGGTGGCGCGCGATGCTCACCGAGTCCGCCCCATGACGCACGCTCAGGAACACGGTGTCGCCCACGTTTGCGGCCAGCGCCGCGAGATACGGCTCTGCGATCGCGCGGATGGATACGCCGCCCGGCCGCGCCAGTCCGAGCAGGGTGATCTCGTGCCCGATGCGGTAGCGCCGCGTGGTGGGGTCCTGCTCGACCGCCGTCTCGTCCATCAGCACCTTCAGGAACCGGTGAACCGTGGGCGCGGTGAGGCCGGACATGGCCGCCACGTCGGTGAGCCGCACGCCGCGGTCCTGCCCCGCCGCGACGAGCCGCAGGATGGCCATGGCGCGGCGAACGCTCTGCGCGCCGTCCGCGGAGTCCAGGGACGCCGGAGCGCGGGGCATCCGGGCTCAGCCCTCGATGATCGTCTTGCCCGTCTGCGACACCGCGCGGAGCGTCACGATGCGGCCCAGCGTCGCGTAGTTGGGCCCGCCGAGGCGGCAGACGGGATTGAGGGCCAGGGTGTCGATCTTGAAGTCGCGCGCCAGGCCTTCGCGGATGTGGAAAGCGAGCACCTCGCCCACCATGAATTCGGACCCGGTCGCGCCGAAGGCGATGGACTGGTGCAGCCGGCATTCCATCGCCACCGGCGGCGCCGCCAGCCGGGGCACGTCGATGAAGTCGCTGGCGATGGTGTCGAGGCCGAGGAGTTCGACCTCGCTGACCTCGGGCGGGTGCTCCTCCGCGCTCTCGTGCAGCGGGTGCAGGAGGGCCTCGTCGGCGATGTGCACCACGTACTCGCGCCGGGACAGGATGTTGTTGCCCGTGTCCTTCATGACACCCGCCTTGCGGCCGATGTTGACGCCGATCATCGGCGGCTTGTTGGAGACGAAGGTGAAGGCGCTGAACGGCGCGATGTTCAGCACGCCGGCTTCGGACCGGGTGCACACCCAGGCGATGGGGCGCGGAACGATGATGCCCGTCAGCAGCTTGTAGGTCTGCTGCGGGTCCATGTCGGAGGCGAGGATGCGCATGGGCGGTGTCCAGAATGCGGAAAAGGGGCCGCGGCGAGCCGGTCCGCCCATGCTAGGACACATCAGTGAAAACGGCCCCACGCCCGCTCGAGAATGTTTCCGGCATGTGGAAGTTTCGGGCAGATCGCGATTGCGGGGGTATCGTGCGTTGCCTAGAGTCGCCGCAGATCAAACGGAGACATCGACCATGCGCAACCTGCTTGCCTTTCTCGCGCTCGGCGCCGCCGCGCTGCTGTCCGCCGGCCCCGGCCTGGCCCAGCAGGCCTGGCCCAGCAAACCGGTGCGGATCGTGGTGCCGTACCCGCCAGGTGGAAACGTCGACGGCGCCGCGCGCATCATCGCCTCCGACCTGCAGAAGAGCCTGGGGCAGCCGATCGTGGTGGAGAACAAGGCCGGCGCGGGCGGCATGATCGCCGGCGACCTGGTCGCCAAGGCGGACCCGGACGGGCACACGCTGTTCCTCGCCGCCAACGGGCCGCTGCTGTTCTCGCCCACCATCTACAACCGGCAGCTGTACCACTGGAAGAAGAACTTCGTCCCGATCTCCAGGGTGTCGCTGACGCCGCTGCTGGTCCAGGTGCATCCTTCGGTGCCGGCCCGGACGGTGCCGGAGCTGCTGGCGCTGATCAAGGCCAAGCCGAACGCCGTGACGATGGCGTCGCCCGGCGCCGGCACCACCAACCACCTGCTCAGCGAACTGATGCAGAAGGCCACCGGCGTGCAATGGACCACGGTGCACTACAAGGGCAACGCGCCGGCCACCAACGACCTGCTGGGCGGCCAGGTGCAGTTCAACTTCGACCAGGTGTCGGTGGCGCAGCCGTACATCAAGGACGGCCGCACCCGGGCGCTGGCGGTGATCGCGCCCAGGCGAGTGCCCTGGCTGCCCGACGTGCCGACGCTGGAAGAGCAGGGCATCAAGGGCGTCGAAGGGCAGACGTTCACCGGCCTGCTCGCGCCGGCCGGCACGCCGCCGGCGGTGATCGAGAAGCTCAGCGCCGCGCTCAAGACCGTCCTGGACTCCAAGGCGGTGCAGGACCGCTTCTACCAGGCGGGCGCCGAGGTCGCGTGGCTGTCGCCGCAGCAGTTCACGGCCTACCTGCAGAAGGAAGAGGACATCTGGATCCCGATCATCAAGACGGCCCGGATCACCGCGGAGTGAGCATGCCCAAGCGCCAGAGCCTGCACGTGGCGGGCTTCAGCCACAAGAACCCGATTCCGGCCGCGGCCCGGATCGGTCCGCTGCTGATGAGCGGCCTGATCAATGGGATGGACCCCGCCACGGGGAAGCTCGCCGAGGGGCTGGAGGCGCAGTGCGCCTTCATGTTCCAGCAGGTGCGCAACGTGCTCGCCGGCGCCGGCGGCACGCCCGACCACATCGTGCGCATGACGGTGTGGCTGAAGGACCGCTCGCAGCGCGGCCCGCTCAACGAACAGTGGCTCGCGATGTTCCCGGATGCGCAGGACCGTCCCGCGCGGCTGTCGCTGCAAGCCACGGAGCTGACCGAGGGCATCCTCGTGCAGTGCGAGATCACCGCCTGGATCGAATAGCCGAATCACCATGGCCGACTACTTCCCCTTCGACCCGAATCCGCGCACGCCCTCACGGCCCGCGCCCCCCGGCGCCATCGACGCGCAGTTCCACATCCTTGGCCCGCGCGAGAAATATCCGGTGCGTCCGGGCGCCGCCTACGAGATGCCCACCGCCACGCCGGCTGCGCTCAAGCGCGTGCACGCGGCACTCGGCTTCCGGCGCGGCATCGTCGTGCAGACCACGACCTATGGCGAGGACCACACGGTGGTGCTCGATGCGCTGGCCGAGCTGGGGCCCGGCTACAAGGGTTGCGCCAACGCGCTGGTGTTCGAGGCTCGCGACGACGCCTACCTGCACAAGCTCCACGACGCGGGCGTGCGCGGCGCGCGCTTCTCGTTCCGGCAGGCGCTGGGCGCCGTGCTGAGCAAGCCCGCGTTCGAGCGCGCCGTCGCTCGCATCCGCGAACTTGGCTGGTACATGAAGATCCAGCCCGAGCAGAGCGGCATCCTCGAGAGCCTGCCCTGGATCGAGCAGATCACCGACATCCCGGTGCTGATCGACCACATGGGCCGCGCCAACGCGGATCTCGGTCCCGAGCGGGACCCCAACGTCCGCACGCTGTCCGAGCTGCTGGGGCGCGGGAATTTCTGGGTGATGCTGTCGCTGGGCGAGAAGGTGTCCACGCAGGGAGCCCCGTACGAGGACGTCGTGCCCATCGCCCGAGCGCTGATCGACGCGGCGCCGCACCGCTGCGTCTGGGGCTCGGACTGGCCGCACCCGGTCTCGAAGAAGCAGCCGCCGAACGACGCGGACCTGCTGGAGCTGCTCTATCGCTACGTGCGCAGCGACGACGAACTGCGCCGCATCCTGGTCGACAACCCGTCGGCCTTGTTCGGTTACGGAGGTGAAGCATGAGAACGCGAACGGTGGTCGGCGCCTTGCTGAACTTCCGCGGCGAGTGGCAGGCGATGGAGCCGGCCATGCACAAGGAGCCGCACTTCAAGCCGCCGCAGCATCCGGTGCTGTACCTCAAGCCGCCCAACACCTTCAACCGCGACGGCGATGCGATCGTGCTGCCGGCGGGCGTGGAGCAGGTGCAGGTCGGCGCGACCGTGGGCGTCGTCATCGGCGCGCCGGCGTCGCGCCTGTCCGAAGCCGAGGCCATGGGCTTCGTGGCCGGCTATGTGCCGGTCAATGACGTGACCGTGCCGCACACCGCCGTGCTGCGCCCTCCGATCAAGCAGAAGTGCCGCGACACCTTTTGCCCGATCGGCCCGCAGGCGGCGGCATCCCGCGTGGCCGACCCCGGCGCGCTGGAGATCCGCGCCTGGGTCAACGGCGAGTTGAAGGCCACCAACTCCACGCGCAACCTGATCCGCTCCGTGCCGAGGCTGTTGGCGGAGGTGACGGAGTTCATGACGCTGGAGGCGGGCGACATCCTGCTGGTCGGCGTGCCGGAAAACGTTCCGCTGGCCAGGGCGGGCGATCGCGTGGCGGTGGAGATCGAAGGCGTGGGCCGGGTCGAGAACCCGATCCGCGCCGAAGGGAGTCCGGCATGAGACAGGGTCGAGTCGTCTACGGCGGCGCCGTGCATGGCTGCACGCCGGCCGCCCAGTCAGGCGTGCGGCTGGCCGACGGCCGCATCGTGGCGGAGCAGGACGTGCAGTGGCTCGCGCCGTTGGAGCCGCGCACCATCTTCACGCTGGCGCTGAACTATGCCGACCATGCGAGCGAACTCGCCGCCAAGTCGTCCAAGGAACAGGCCACCTTCCTGCAGGCCCAGCGCAGCGAGCCGGTGGTTTTCCTCAAGGCCGCGAACGCGGTCATCGGCCACCGGGGACTCACGCGGCGGCCGCGCGACGCCGAGTTCATGCATTACGAGTGCGAGCTGGTCGTGGTGATCGGCCGCGAGGCTCGCAACGTGCCGCGCGCCGACGCGCTGCAGTACGTACGCGGCTACACGGTCGGCAACGACTACGCGATCCGCAATTTCCTGGAGCCGTACTACCGCCCGAACCTGCGCGTGAAGAACCGCGACGGCGCCACGGCGCTCGGCCCCTGGCTGGTGCCCGCCTCCGAAGTGCCCGACCCGCAGAAGCTGCGGCTGACGACGCATGTCAACGGCAAGCGGGTGCAGGAGGGCACGACGGCGGACATGATCCACGACGTGGCCTCGCTCATCGAGTACCTCAGCGGCATCATGACCCTGAGCCCCGGCGACGTGATCCTGACCGGCACGCCCAAGGGATCGGTCGACGTGCGGCCCGGCGACGAAGTGGTCTGCGAAGTCGAAGGTGTCGGTCGCCTGGTGAACACGCTGGTGGAAGACTGGACGCCGGCGCCGCGCTAGCGCGTCGATGGCGCAGTCCTCACTGTGGGAGAACGAATGTGATCAGCAAGAACACGGTCTGTCTCTGGTACGACGGCACTGCCCTGGATGCCGCGCAGTTCTATGCGAAGACGTTCCCGGACAGCACCGTGGGAGCCGTCCATCGCGCGCCCTCTGACTTTCCCTCCGGCAAGCAAGGCGACGTCCTGACCGTCGAGTTCACCGTGATGGGCATCCCTTGCCTCGGCCTGAACGGCGGCCCCGCGTTCAAGCACAACGAGGCCTTCTCGTTCCAGGTGGCGACCGACGACCAGGCCGAGACGGATCGCTTGTGGAACGCGATCGTCGGGAACGGCGGCCAGGAGAGCGCATGCGGCTGGTGCAAGGACAAGTGGGGCCTGTCCTGGCAGATCACGCCACGGGTCCTCACCGAGGCGTTCACCGGTCCCGATCGCGCGGCGGCCAAGCGCGCCTTCGAAGCGATGATGCAGATGACCAAGATCGACGTCGCTGCCATCGAAGCGGCGCGGCGGGGCTGAGGCGTACTCGTCGGTAGCCCAGCTCCGCGGCCCGCGCCTGCTCACTGCGCGGCGAGGATCAACTTGGCCACCCCGGCAACCAGCAGCCCCAGGCCCAGGAGGGCAGAGATGAGCTGGCCGCCGGGCGCGAGCTTCTCGATCGCAACGGCGATCGCCAGCGCCGCCACCCAGGCCACGTTCATCATCCCGCCGATGAAAAGCAGCGCCATCAACGCCCAGCAGCAGCCGAGGCACAGCACGCCATGCCGCAAGCCCATGGCGAACGCGCCGGCCCGCCCGGGCCGCCACTGCCCGAGGAGGAAGCTGAAAGGCGTCCGGCAGGACTGCAGGCAGGCGCGCTTGAGCGGTGAGAACTGGTAGACCCCGGCCAGGAGCAGCAGCAGCGCGTTGAGCAGCGTGGACCGGCTCACCGCCATCGGATCCACCCAGCCTAATTGCTGCAATCCCCACTGCACTGCGGTGCCGGCTGCGCCGAAGCCAAGCCAGACGAGCAGATAGGCTGCGACGAAAGCGTGCCCGCGGCCTTGCTCGCCGTTGCGTTGCGCGACCCGTACGAAGGTGAGGACCATGGGCATCGCCGACGGCAGCATCATCGCGACCATCATCACCGACCACATCGCCCACACGGCGAACAGGTTGCCCGTGCTCCAGTCCCTTGACATGGGCATGGCCAGCTGCGCGAAAGGCGTCTCCATGTCCGTTGCCAGCCAGGCGAGGAACAGCCAGCCGGCCACGCTGATGCCGAGCAGGACCAGCAAACCCGCGGGATGCTCCCGCAGGAAAGGGCCGAAGCCTCCCCTTGTGCCGGCCGGTGAACGAGAGCCCTGCTGCATGCTGAGTCCTTCCGTCCGCGCGATTGGCGAAGCGCGGGCGGACCGAAGATCGTGGACGCCAGCGCGGCTGTCAACCCGGCGGCGTTACATGTTGCATTTGCAGGCGCGCCCGGCCCGGCCTAACTTGCGTATCCGGTGCGAAACCGGCAAGGAGCACAAGCATGGCGAGCTGGAATATCAAGGGCCAATACATGGAGACGTGCAACTGCACGCTGCTGTGCCCCTGCATCTGGTCCAACCTGACCGCGCGGCCCACCGAAGGCGCGTGCGATGCGGCGGTGGCCCTTCGCATCGACCAGGGCAGCAAGGATGGCGTGAAGCTGGACGGGCTGGCCTTCGTCGTCATGCTGCATTCGCCCGGAGCGATGGCCCAAGGCAACCTCACCGTGGGCCTGATCGTCGACGAGGCCGCGAACGACCAGCAGGTCGACGCGATCCGCGCCATCGCCACCGGCGAGGCCGGCGGCCCGATGGCCGCCCTGGCGCCCCTGGTCGGCAAGGTGGCCGGCATCGAGAAGCGGCCGATCAAGTTCACGCAGAAGGGCCTGGCGATCTCGCTCACGGCGGGCGAGCTGGTGGACCAGGCCATCGAGGGGCTGGAAAGCGCGGTCAAGCCGGGCGAGGCCATCGTCATCGACAACGTCGCGCACCCGGTGAACTCCCGCCTGTCGCTGGCCAAGGCCACGCGCAGCAGGTTCCATGCGTTCGGGATCGACTGGGAGGACATGACCGGGACGCGCAACGGGCACTTCGCGCCGTTTGCCTGGCAGGGCTGAAGGCGCTCTCGCCGGCTTGCTCGCAGATCCATCCGGGGCCATGTTCAAGCACATCCTGATTCCGGTCGACGGAAGCGAACCATCCAACCATGCGCTGCGAACCGCGATCTCGCTGGCCAGGGAGGTCGGCGCGCGGATCCGCCTGGTGCATGTCGTGGACAACACCGCCTTCCTCACCGGCTACGACCCGTCCGGCGGTTCCAGCGGGCAGATGTTCACCGCGTTGCGCGAGAGCGCCCTGCAGATCCTGCAGGAGGGCGTCGCGGCGGCGCAGGCGGCAGGATTGCAGGCCGACCACGTGCTGGTCGATCGCATCGGTTCCCGCCTGGGCGATTCGGTGGCCGAGGCAGCGGCCGGGTTCGGCGCCGACTTGATCGTCGTCGGCACGCACGGACGCAGCGGCCCCAGCCGGCTGCTGCTGGGCAGTGGAGCCGAACAGGTGATCCGGCTCGCTCCGGTCCCGGTGCTGGTCACGCGCGAGCCGGGCCGCTGAGGGCTACCCCGCGCGGTAAGGGGGCTATTGCCGCGAAGGAGCGGCCGAAGCCTGCAGGAGCTGCTGGCGGAACTCCTCCAGCTTCAACTTGAGCGCCTTGCGGTTGTCAGGTCCCATTCGCAGCAGCATCTTCTGGCCGGCGGTGAGCCGCTCCAGCCTGGCGTCGTCGTACTGGTAGCGGGTCCACGGCTGCGCCGAAGGGATGGGTCCCTTCACCTCGGTGAGCGTGATCTTCGGAGGCTGCGCGGGATCGGGCGTGGCCAGGAGGACATCGATCACCTGGAACACCCGCTGGTGCAGCGAACGGTCGCCGAATCCAAGATCGCGGTAGGCCTGCTGCAGCACGGGGTACATGCGGCGGTAGAGCTCCACCGCCTGCGCGGCGTCGATGGAATTCACGAATGCCACGAACGGCCAGTAGCGCATCGCGTTCTCGGTGGCGATCACCTGCGAACTGCCGCTTGCTGCGACGAGGAATCGCCCAGGCGCGGGAAGCACCGGCCAAGCCGAGACCGGCGCATGCTCGCGGCCCAGGTTGTCCAGGGTGGCGACGGCCTTGCGCGGAAAGTCCGTGGTCTCCAGGAACTGCAGCACCGCGTCGCGGCCCAGGAGCTGCATGAGCGCGCCGCGGACGTCTTCCGCTTTCACCATGGCCTCTGCGGGTGCCGGCACCAACGCGGGCGGCTGTGCTGCGGCGGCGGTCTCCGGTTCAGCCTGCGGCTCCGATACGGTGGGCGGGGTTCGCACCACCGGGACCTCCCGCGTCATCCAGAACCAGCCCGCGACGGCGGCAGCAACGGCGAGGAGCGCGACGAGGATGGGCGCCGTCGTCGAACTCGAGCGTCGGCGCTTGCGTGGCTCAACAGGACGGGAAGGAGAAAAGGTGGGTTCTCGTCGTGTGTCGATCATTGCAGCATCCTGCGCGCATCCGTGCGCAACCTCAATACCCTCGCTCAGACGGTCACGGTGAAGTTGATGTCGAACCGCGGATTCTCCGGCCGGCCCCCCATGAAATAGCCCCTGGGATTGCTCACGACGCGCACGCCGTGCAGCCGGTAATCCACGCTGTGGTGCATGTGTCCGTGCATCCAGAGAACCGCGCGGCCGCCGTTCAGGAGGTGTTCCGCGTGCGAGGCGAAGCAGGCGTTCAGCAGCGACCCCTCGAAGCGCGGGTCGATGCTTCGCGGACTCGGCGCGTGGTGGCTCACCACGACCGTCGGCCCGTCGAAGCGCTTGCCCAGGCCATGCTCCAGCCACGCCGAATGCCGCAGGAAAAGGCACGCCGAATCGAGCGGGGTGAACACCTGCTGGCATTGTTCGTCCAGGTAGATGCGCTGGAAGTCGTACATCCGCCGCATCGCTTCCTGCACGGCGGCGTCGCGCAGCTGGCCGTCGCCGTAGAGCAGGAAGTCGGTCCAGAGGGGAGTCCCGAGGAAACGGACGCCGCCGACCACGACCTCGTCGTCGTGCAGGATCCGGACGTTGCTGCCCGCGGACAGCTCGCGCAGGCGCTGCACCGTGCCGGACAGGCTGCCGCCGTAGAACTCGTGGTTGCCGGGCACGTACAGCACGGGCTTGCGGATCTGCATGGCCCATTGAACGGCGGCATCCGGACGCGCGATGTCCCCGGCCAGCACGACCAGATCGGCATCGTTGTCGGGCACGTCGAGGCCGGCCTTGGACAGGTGAAGGTCGGAAAGCAGGTTCAGCCTCATGGGGTCTCCTCCGGCTCACGTATATCACGACATGATATATAGTGGTGCGCACATGGCTTCTTCGGGTACCGGCGCATGCTGAACAGCGGGCATTTTTCCGAGCCCATCGCCCCGATCGGGCTCGATGCGGGCCTGTGCCGCGCGGCCGTCGACGCCATGCAGGACGCCGTGCTGGTGGCCGACCGCGACGGCGTCATCCGGCTGTGGAACCGGGGCGCCGAGGTGCTGTTCGGCTTCAGCGCCGAAGAGGCGGTCGGCGCCGGGCTCGAACTCCTGGTGCCGGAGCGGTTCCGCCGGCAGCACGACGAGGGCTACCGCCATGCGATCGCCACGGGCCGGATGCGCACCCAGGGACGCGTGCTGACCACCCGGTCCAACCACAAGTACGGATGCCGCCTGTACGTCGCCTTCACGTTCGGGCTGTTGAAGGACGGGGATGGGCAGGTGCAAGGCGTGGTGGCAGTCGGCCGCGACGCAACGGCGTCACACCTCGAGAAGGTGGCGAACCGGCTCAAGGGCGAAGCGCCCGAAGGCTGCCCGGTGTCCGGCCAGCGAAGCGGCAACTAGTCGTCTGCCGCGCCTTCGGTCGGCAGCGGCACGACCAGCACATCGGCCTCGGACCGCGCGAGGACCTGCCGCGTGACGCTGCCCAGCAGGAAGTCGGCCAGCAGACCGCGCCTGCGCTTGCCGATCACGATGAGCTCGGCCTTGTGGGCGGTCTCGCCGGCCAGGATGGTGTGGGCCGCATTCCCGAACGCCACGATGGGCGCGAGCGATTCGCGTCGTGCGCCGTGCGCTTCGGAGCTGCACGCGCTGTCGACAAGCCGCTCCATCCGGCTGCTGGCCCAGCTCGCGCGCTCCTGCCGGTGCGCCCGAAGCGCCTGCGGCGGTGCGTCGATCTCGTGCAGCACCAGCTCGTCGGCCGGCGCGAGTGCATGGAAGACGGCGACGCCGTGTCCGCCCGCGAGCGCTGCACCCTGCGCGACCAGGTGATCGCTGCAGGCAAGCAGGTCCACGGGCGCGAACACGCGCCGGTATGAATCCCGCGCGGGCTGCTTGACCACCAATACCGGCGCGCGCACCAGCCGGATCAGCCGCTCGGCAGGGCTTCCCATCAGCCACTCACCCAGCGGGTTGCCGTTCGGCGTCGCCAGCACGAGCAGGCCTTTCTTCGCCAGCGAGACGCATTCGGCCACGGGGTCGCCGTGCACGCCGATCGGCGTGACCGCCACGTCATGTCGCCGCGCGGCTTCGCCGATGAACGAAGCGACCGCTGCCGGAACCTCGCTGGTGATTGGCGTCGCGCACCGGTAGAGCAGGCGCATCGGCACCTGCAGGTCGCGCGACACGATGGCCGCACGCCAGGCTGCGTTCATCGAAGCCGGCGATAGATCGCAGAGGGCGAGGACGTGGGCGGCGCCGGTTGCGCCGCGGGGGAAGGGGCGGGACATGACTCTCTCTCCTTGGAACCGCGCCTGGCTGCTGCAGGCGAAACGGGAGCGCGAGCGGGGAAGGCCCGGCGCAAGGCAGGAGGGCGCCGGGCCTTACAGGAGTGCCTCGAGAGGCGGTCGCGGGGAAGGAAAGCCCATGGATGTCACGCGAGCAGTCTAGACCGATGCATCGGCAGACGCGACGAGGGGGGCAAAGGCCCTGCGGTCCTTGCCAGAATCGAACGCAGGAAGTCGAAGCGCACCCATACTCCGGGTCGTGCCGTTCTGCAGCCGTCTTCGAACCCTCGTGCATCCGCTTTCGCGCGGAGGGCGGCCTGTCGCCGCACTTCCCCCGGCCCGGCGGCCCCTTGCATCCTCTTGACGCGCCATCCTCTCCGCCGGGCCTCCTGCCGGCGCATCACTGGAGCGCAAACATGCAAGCAGACATTCAAGTCGAACGGCAACTTACCGAGCTGGACTTCGCCCGCCTTCGCAAACTGGACACATCGGGCGCAGGAGCCGGTTTCGCCGACGTGATCGCGGCGGCGGAGGTCGTCCCGGGCACGGAGATCGGGCCGACGGTGATCACCATGTACACGCAGTTCGAGCTGGAAGACGCCGACACGCGCGAGCGCCGCACCCTCGCCATCTGCTACCCCGAGGATGCAGAGCCTTCGAGCGGGTTCATCTCCGTGCTCTCGCCGCTGGGCAGCAGCCTGATCGGCGTGCGTGTCGGGTCCGAGGTGCGCTGGCAGACGCCGGCGGGAACGAGGAGGGCCACGGTGGCCGCCGTGCTGTTCCAGCCCGAAGCGACGGGTGACTACGTGACGTGAACCGGGCCGCGCGATCCCTCGCCCTTGCCTCAGCACTGCTGGCGGGCTGCGGCGGGGGTGTCGTGATCGGCGCGAACGCATTCGACTGCGACGCCGAAATGGCCTCGCTGACCGGCACGCTGGGATTCCCCGACGAGGTGGACCGCCGCTTCGACGGCGGACTTCACATCCACACCTTCCTGTACGTGCGAAGCGGCGTCTCCGTCGTGTTCACCTGGGGCAGCGACTTCGCCTGCCACCGGCGCGACTTCCTGGTCAGCGGCCGTTAGGCGGGCCGACGCCGTCGGCTCTTTCCGCCAGCTCTCAGCAATTGCCCTTCTTGGCCTGGCCGGGAGGGCAGAAGCCGCCGCTGCGCGTCGCATGGGCGGGCGCAGGATCGACCACGATCGCGCCGGACGGCGTATACACCGCACAGCCCCCGAGCAGGGTCATCAGCCAGACGCAGCCCGCGAAGCCCAGAATCTTCTTCATTGCGTGAACCCTCAAAAGTTGATCGGTTTGCGGCATGAGCTTGCCGGAAACCATCGGGGGCCAGCGCCACTGGCTCGACAGACGGATTCGCGGGGCCTCCAGGCGGCTGGTGCGGCCTCCCGGGCTGTCGCTTCCAAGTGACGCAGGGAATGTGCCTGGGTGAACCATGGACCTCGTGAAATGGACACGCTGCGATTGCTGCTCGCCGGCGACGTGATGACGGGCCGCGGCATCGACCAGGTGCTGCCGCATCCGGGCGATCCGCGACTGCACGAGTCCTGGATGCGCGACGCGCGCGAGTACGTTCGCCTCGCGGAGCGTGCGAACGGGCCCGTGCCGGCCCCCGTGGGTCCCGAGTACATCTGGGGTGACGCGCTCGCAGTGATGGAGCGGCTCGCCCCGGCGCTGCGCATCGTGAACCTCGAAACGGCGATCACCGCCACCGGGCAGCCCTGGCCGGACAAGGGCATCCACTACCGCATGCATCCGGCCAACATGGCTTGCCTTCGTGCGGCCGGCCTGGATGCCTGCGCGCTGGCCAACAACCATGTGCTCGACTGGGGCCTCGAGGGCCTGCATGAAACTCTGGCCACGCTGGAGGCCGCCGGTGTGCAGATCGCAGGCGCCGGCCGCGACCGCGCGCAGGCCTGGACGCCCGCCGTACTTCCGCTGGCTGACGGCCGCCGCTTGCTGCTCTTTTCCTTCGCCACGGAGAGCAGCGGTGTTCCGCGCGAATGGGCGGCGCGCTCCAATCGTCCAGGCGTCGCGCTGCTGCCGGGTCTGGGCACTCGCACAGCGCAGACGATCGCGCGGAGGGTCGAGGCGCATCGAAAGCCCGGCGATCGCGTGGTGGTTTCGATTCATTGGGGCGGCAACTGGGGGCTCGACATTCCCCCGGCGCACCAGGCCTTCGCGCGCGAGCTGATCGACCTGGGCGCTGCCGACGTGGTGCACGGGCATTCGTCGCACCATCCGCTGCCCGTCGAGGTGTGGCATGGGAGGGCCATCCTGTACGGCTGCGGCGACCTTCTCAACGACTACGAGGGCATCGGCGCGCACGGCCACCTGCGCTGCGACGTCGGCTGCCTCTATGTGCTCACGCTCGATGAAGCCGGCAATCTGCACGAACTCGAGGTCGAGCCCCTGCAGCTGCGACGCTTGCGACTGGGGAAGGCGGACGCCATGGCGCGGTCCTGGCTGCTGTCCGTGTTCAACGAAGGCGGCCGGGCCTTGGGCACGCGGATGCAGTCGATGGCCGACGGATCCTTCGCAATGTGCTGGAAATGAGAACGGGCTCGCTGAGCCATGGCCGGCACCTCGTCGCAGGCGAACGGTCTAAACTGGCCTGCACTCCCCATGGATCTGCATCCCCTGCTTGAATCGGCCCTGCCGAAGCTGCTTTCCCACAGCCGCGAGTACGCGCTCATCGTCCTGGATGCCGCAGGACGGATCGTGCAGTGGCTGGGCGCGTCGCAGCAGCTCATGGGCTTCAGCGCAGAGGAAATGATCGGCAGGCACGCGGGCGAGATCTTCATCTCGCCCGACCGCGAGAAGGGCTTCGATGAACTCGAGATGGCGATCGCGCGGGAGAGCGGCCGCTGCGAGGACGATCGCTGGCACGTCCGCAAGGATGGCGCCAGGATCTGGGTCAGTGGTTCGATGGAGGCCGTTCGCGAGGAATCCGGCGCTGTCGTCGGCTACGTGAAGGTCATGAGGGACCGGACGGACCTGCGGATCCATGTCGACAGGCTCGAATCGCGCCTGCTGGACTGCGAGGCGGCGGCCCAGCGCACACGCGCCTTCCTGCGCACACTGGGTCACGAGATGCGCAATCCGCTGGCCCCGCTGCGGAACGCCTCCACCATCATCCAGAGGACGAACGACGATCCGCGCGCCGACAAGGCCGTCGAGATCATCCTCGGCCAGATCGAGGTGCTGACCCGGCTCGCGGACGACCTGATGGAAGTTTCGCGGCTGGACGCGCGCAAGGTCAGGCTCGACCTGCAGAGGCACGATCTGCGCGTGCTCCTGCGAGAGACCCACGACGCGTTCAGGCAGAGCGCCCACGAGAAGGGCCTGAACCTGATCCTGATGGTTCCGAAGGGGCCTCTCTGGGTCGACGTGGACAGGCCCAAGTTCCACCAGGCAGCATCGAACCTGGTGAGCAACGCGATCAAGTACACGCCGCGGGGCGGCAAGGTCTGGATCAAGGCCACGCAGGAGGGACGCGACGTGCTCATGCGCGTCGAGGACACCGGCCTGGGCATCAGCGCCGAACTGCTGCCGCGGCTGTTCGAGCTGTTCTCGCGCGGGGCGGCGGCCGAGGAGGCGGCGCCAGGCGGAATGGGCATCGGCCTGTCGGTGGTTCGCGAGCTGATCGACCTGCATGGCGGAAGCGTGGAAGCCCGCAGCTCGGGCGCCGGGAAGGGGTCGGAGTTCACGGTGCGCCTGCCCGGCGTCGACACCCAGGGGCAACACATCGACGGATGAGCCGCTACGGCCCCTTCGGCGCAAAAATGACCAGCGCGGCGGCGGTGCTGCTAACAGCCGCGTGCACCACGCTGGCGCCCGCGCCGCTCGCTCGCGTCGCACCGACCACCGACTGCACCGCGTGGGTGGGCACTGATCGCAATCGGGTACTGCCCGGCTACCTGCTGCCGCAAGCGAACGGCGCGACGCGCTGCGTTCCCTTGCTGCTGACCGCCGCGAAGCCGCCGCCGGGCTACGCGGGCGACTTCTACGTCGATGAATTCACCGATGCCCGGCTCAAGCAGCGCTGGGCGGCGTGCAAGGCCGATGCCGCGTGCTTCCAGCGGATCGATGGGCAGATGCAGCGCTGGCTGCCGCCCAACAAGGAGCGCGCGACGCGCGTCACGGGGATGGTGGACCCGGTGGGCAGGATCGAGCCGGATGGCGAAGTGGACCTGCGCGACATCCGCAGGCCCGCGTTCTTCGGCAAGGCGCCGTACCACGAGCCGGTGGCGGAGGCGGACGGCCGCACGCATGTCGTGGAGTTCACCGTGCCGCGCGATCCGCTGGAGCGGCTGAAGCTCGACATGCACGGCGACATCAAACTGCGCGGCTGGTACGTGGAAGGAGCAGGCGTGGACGATGGCCGCGGCGGCCGCACGCGCGCGCTCGTGATCATGAGCGCCGGCGGCGGTGGCCAGCTCACGGCGATCCAGCATCCGGCCGATGTGCCGGTGCGCGTGGACCCGGCCACGCGGCGCGCGACACCGGTGCGGTTCCCGAGCCCCACGACGGAAGGCATGGGCATGCGTTTGTGGCGCGACCACCTGCACGCACTCCATCGCGCGGGTTTCGATGTGCTGGCCTACGACAGGCGCGGCGAGGGACTGTCCGGCGGCTTCAGCGACACCAACACCCTCGAGCAGAGCGAAGACATCTTCCGCGTGCTGGAGCAGATGGAGCACGGGCGAGGCCTGCGCGTGCTGACACCCGCAGGCGAGTTGCTGGAGGGACCGGCGGCGGGCGGCCGGCTGATGGCGGGCATGAAGGCCCGCCAGATCCCGCTGCTGCTCCTGGGCTACTCGCGCGGTTCGATGACCACGGGCTGGGCGATGACGAAGAACTACTCGGGCGGCTGCACCTACGACATGCCGCTCGTGACCTGTGCCCCCGCCAAGGCTTACCCGAACATCAAGGGTGCGCTGCTCTATGCATCTTTCGTGAGCGGCGCCGGCTACCTGCCCGATGCGCCCGACCTGGCGGACCGCAACCTTTTCCTCGGCGGCATGGCGGCGGAGCACTACGTGGCCTTCTACCCGAACTCCGCGGTGCTGGCGAACATGCACCGCTGGCCCGCGGCGTTCTTCGCCAAGGGGCTGTGGGACCGGGCCGAGAGCCTGGAAGGCACCATCGCCGCGCACGACCGCGTTCGCGGGCTGAAGGAGATCGTCGTGTCGCGCGGTCCGCACTCGATGGAGACCTGGCCGCAGCAGGAGCAGGACCGCGTGCGCGACCGCATGGTGCGGTTCGCCGTCGCCGCGGTGCAGGGGCGCACGCAGCTGCCGGACTCGCCCCGCTGGACCGACATCAGGGAGCTGGTCGCCACGACGCCCGACGTCTGGGAGGTGTCGTCGCAGCCCCGCTGATGAGGTTGTTCAGGTGCCGCAGAAGGTCTGGTAGCAGGCCGTCACCGCGGCCGGAGCGGGTTCCGCATACAGCGCGTTCTCCGCCTTTTCCTCGTACGGATGGCGCAGGGCGCACAACAGGCGCTCGAATGGCCCGAGGTCGTCGTGCGCGGATGCGGCTTTCAGCGCTTCTTCCACTTGGTGGTTGCGCGGAATGATCCACGGGTTGACGCGCCGCATGCGCTCCGCCCGGGCCTCGCTGGATGCAGTGCCCTCGCTCTCGCATCTTGCCCGCCAGCGGGCCAGCCATTGCTGCAGCGGCTGCGCTTCGGAAAAGACCGATTGCAGCGAAGCCTCGTCACCCGCGGCCGCGTCGGCCAGCTTGCGCCAGCCGAGCGTGAAGTCCACGCGCTGCTCCTTCAGCAGGCCGAGCCAGTCGTTGGCCAGCGTGGCGTCGGCTGCGTCATCGGATCCCTCCGAGAGACCCAGCTTCGCGCGCAGCCCGCGCAGCAGGGCCGCCTGGAACAGGCCCGGGAACGCTTCGATCACGGCGGTCGCATCCGCGACGGCCCGGTCAGCCGCTTCCTCGCTCTCGCCCTCGACCATCAGCGGCAACAAGGCCTCTGCCAGGCGCGCGAGGTTCCACTGCGCGATGGGCGGCTGGTTGCCGTACGCGTAGCGCCCGTTGTGGTCGATCGAGCTGAACACCGCCCGCGGGTCGTACGCCTCCATGAATGCGCAGGGGCCGTAGTCGATCGTCTCGCCCGAGATCGTCATGTTGTCGGTGTTCATCACGCCGTGGATGAAGCCGACGTTCATCCACTGCGCGACCAGCGCAGCCTGGCGCTGCGACACGCGGCGCAGCAACTCGAGGTAACGGCCGGGGTGACCGGCCAGGTCCGGGTCGTGGCGCGCGATGGCGTACTCGGCCAGCTGGCGCAGCTTCTCGAAATCCTGCCGCGAGCTGAAGAACTCGAAGGTGCCCACGCGCAAATGGCTGGACGCCACGCGCGTCAGCACGGCGCCCGGCAGGACCTGCTCGCGGTAGACGGGCTCGCCGGTGCCGGCGACCGCGAGCGCGCGCGTCGTCGGAATGCCCAGCGCATGCATGCCTTCGCTGACGAGCACTTCGCGCAGCATCGGTCCCACGGCCGCCTTGCCGTCGCCCCCGCGGGAAAACGGCGTCCGGCCGGAACCCTTGAAGGCCACGTCGCGCCGGCGGCCCTGGCGGTCGATCACCTCGCCCAGCAGCAGCGCGCGGCCATCGCCCAACTGCGGCGAGAAGCCGCCGAACTGGTGGCCGGCATAGGCCTGCGCGATCGGCTCGGCGCCCTCCGGCAGCGTGTTGCCCGCGAAGATGGCCGCGCCCTGCTCGCCGAGGAGGGCGGCGGGATCGAGGCCCAGCTCGTCGGCGAGCGGCTCGTTGAGGAACAGAAGACGGGCCGCAGGCACCTGGGCCGGCTTCCACGGAACGTAGAAACCGGGCAGGTCGCGGGCATAGCTGTTGTCGAAGCGGAAGGACGGCGTGGCACGGGGTTGCATCCCGCAAGTCTGCCGAGTTGCGGCGATGCCTGTTGTGGGCAAGGACAATCAATCGATGACGGCTGGCGCCGTGTCCCGCGGAGCCCGGCAGTACGCTTCAACCCATGACCCAACTGATCGCCACCCACAGTGGAAGCTTCCACGCCGACGACGTCTTCGCCGTGGCCGTGCTCGCCGCCGTCTTTCCCGACCACCGGATCATCCGCACCCGCACGCCCGGCAAGATCGACGCTGCCGACTTCGTGGTGGATGTCGGCGGCGTGTGGGATCCAGGCAGGGGCCGGTTCGACCACCACCAGCGCGGCTTCCAGGGCGCTCGCCGGCGGCTGGACAGCGAGGGACGCCTCGTCCCCGCCGAGGCCTACGCCAGCGCAGGGCTGGTCTGGCGCGAGTTCGGCAGCGACTACGTGCGCAAGGCGGCGCAGTCGATGGGCCACGAGCTGGATGCGGGCACGGCGGAGAAGGTCGCTGCCGACGTCGACGCGGCGCTGGTGAGGTACCTGGACCTGGTGGACAACGGCGCGGCCGACGTCGCGCCGGGCATGTTCGGCCTGTCCAGCCAGCTCTCGCTGCTGAACAGCACGTGGATGGAGGAAAAGGCGCTCGATGCAGACGCCGTCGCGAAGCTTCAGCTGGATCGCTTTCACGAAGCCATGGCGCTCGTGGACCGGCTGCTGCGCCGGTTCGTGCTGCGCGCCATCGGGCAATCGGTGGCAGCGGACATCGTCCGCCGGTCCGAGCGGCTGCTCGACGGGAAAGTGCTGCTCCTCGCCGAAGGCGGCATGCCGTGGACGCGGGTGGTCGTGCAGGAGATGCCCGAGGTGCTGCTGGTGATCTACCGCGAGTCGGGACGCGAGCAGTACCAGCTGCGCACCGTTCCGGCCGCGGATGGTTCCTTCGCCTCCCGCATGGACCTGCCGGCGGAGTGGGCCGGCTTGCGCGACGAACAGCTGGCGGCCGTCTGCGGCGTGCCGGATGCGGTCTTCTGCCACATGAACCTCTTCATCGCGGGCGCGCGCAGCTTCGAGGGCGCGCTGAGGATGGCGGCGATTGCACTGGAGCAGGTTTCGCGAGTCGGCGGCTAGGCGCCCACTCCCTTCCTTCCTTCACGAAGTTTTACCCGGGTGATATTGACCGGCGAATTTCACCCGGGTATATTCCGCGTCCATGGACACAGCTCACGCGTACACGGCTTTTCTCGGCGCGCGCCGGCTGGCTTCCGGCTCGCTGGAGGAAGTCGCTGCCGCAGCAGCCCGAGCGTCTTCACGCACCGAGGCCGCGCTGCTGGTGTTCAGCGACGCGACCGGCAGCCAGGTCGACCTGGACCTCCGCGGCAGCGAAGAGGAAGTGCGGGAGCGGCACAGGCCGCTTCCGGCAGCGCCGGTGGCCGCCGCCAAAACGACCCCGCGGGGCCGAGGCCGTCCGCGGCTCGGCGTGGTCGCGCGGGAGGTCACCCTGCTGCCGCAGCAGTGGGAGTGGCTCGCGGCCCAGCCCGGCGGCGCGTCGGTCGCACTGCGAAAGCTCGTGCATCAAGCGCAGCGCGCGGGCACGCCGCGTGACCGCATGCGGCAGGCGCAGGAGCGCAGCTACAAGGTGATGGCGGCGCTCGCCGGCGACCGCCCCGGCTTTGAAGAGGCCTCCAGGGCCCTGTTTGCCGGCGACATGCCGGCCTTGCGCAGCAGGGTCGAACGATGGCCCCGCGACATCCGCGAGCACGTGTTGCAGCTCGCCGATCCGGAGTACCACGCGCAATCGCGGAGTGCAGGTTGATCCAGGCTGCGGCAGCTCCGTGGCAAGAGGTCGGCGACAGGAGACCGGCACGCGCGTTCTCAAATCCGTGACGCCGCGACAACACCTTTCCCCGCCGGCGGTTGTGGGCGGCACGAATTCACACCTCGGCACTTGACGCGCGGTGGGTCGGGGCACCGAGCCGATAGCATGGGCGAACCTCAACAGCCCACGAACTCCATGCGTGCAAGCACCCCCCTGATCGCCTCGATGTTGCTGACCGTCATCAGCTACTCGCCGAGTGCGCTCGCGGACCACGACGACCGAGGCCACCGCAGGCATGGCGGCCGCGAGTTCAAGGAGGAGTTCTGGGACGGCAACTGCAAGGTCGAACGCAAGTTCGAGAAGGACGGCGACTACAAGGAAAAGATCGAGTGCAAGGGCGGCGACCATCGCCATCGCCACGCTCACTACAAGGAAGAGTACCGGGACGGCAACTGCAAGGTGGAGCGCAAGTTCGAACGGGACGGCGACTACAAGGAGGAGCGCAAGTGCCGCGGCGCGCCGCGCCAGCACGCGGTGGTGGTGCAGCCGGCCACGGTGGTCTATCCGCCGTGGGTGGTCGTCGAGCAGGGGCGCCCGCACGGCTATCGCAAGGGCTATGAACCCGCACCCGTGCAACGAGGCCAGGTCTCCGTCTGCAACAGCGAGACGGTCGGCAAGGTGCTCGGGGGCGTGGCCGGCGCCGTCGTCGGCAACCAGGTCGGCCAGGGCGGCGGCCGCGCGCTCGCGACGATCGGCGGCGCCGTGGCCGGCGTGCTGATCGGCGGTGAAGTCGGCCGCCGGATGGATGCCGGCAACCAGGCGTGCATCGGCCAGACACTCGAACTGGCGCCGGCCGGACAGCGCGTGCAGTGGCCCTCCGGCACCTCGCAGTACGCCGTCGTGCCCGGCGCGGTGGTCGACCGGGGCGGCGTTTATTGCCGGCCGTACGAGGCCCACATCCGGACCTCGGCAGGCTGGCAGACGACGCAGGGCATGGCCTGCCGCCGCACCGACGGGGTCTGGGTCCAGACCAGCTAGCTGCTCGCGCCCAAGGCCCTGGTGAGCAGGGCCACCGTATCCGTCATCGCAGACGCATCGGCGCGGCCCTTGCCGGCCAGATCGAACGCCGCGCCGTGTCCGACGCTCGAGAACAGGATCGGCAGACCCGCCGCCAGCGCGCTCGCGCCCTTGGGCGAGAGCATCTTGACGGCGATGTGCCCCTGGTCGTGCAGCATGGCAACGTAGGCGTCGTGCTTGCGTTCGGACAGGGCCAGGTCGGCGCCGATCGGGCCGTCGACCTTCCAGCCCCTGGCGCGCATCGCTTCAACCGCCGGGCGGGTGATGTGCTCGTCCTCGTCGCCGAACAGCCCGCCTTCGCCCGCATGCGGGTTGATGCCGACCACGCACAAGGTGGGATCGGACCGGCCCAGCAGTGGCAGCGTGGCGCGCGCGGCGGAAGCGGCCGCTTCGACCAGCGCGGGCGTGAGCCGCCCGAGCGCGGTGCGCACACTCTCATGCAAGGTGCAGTGGACGATGCGCAGGCCGCGCGCTTCGAGCATGAGAAAAACCTCGTCGCGAGGCGTGCCCGTGAGGTCTGCCATCAGGCCGGCGTAGCCGTTGAAAGGCGTCCCGGACGCGTTGACGGCCGTCTCGCTGTGCGGCGCGGCGGCGATGGCGGCGATGCGGCCCTCGCGGTGCAGCTTCACCGCTTCCTTGGCGTACGCCACCGTGGCGGCGCCGGCCGCCTTGTCCACGAGGCCAGGCTTCCAGTCGGTGGGTGAGAGCGCGCCGACGGAGTGCACTTCGAAGCATTCGCGCGCCGCGGCATCCAGGCCGAGCACGTCGCAGAGCCTGTCGACGATGAAGGATTCGCCGATCACCAGGGGCCGCGCAGCGCCGCGCGTGCCGACGGCCACGGCCGCCTTCAGCGCGATCTCGGCGCCGATGCCGTTGGGGTCGCCGATGGCGATGCCGACGCGGGAAGGGCGGGTGCTCATAGCGGAATCGCCAGCAGCGTGTCGATGCGCGAGCTGTCGCAGACCACGTCGCGCTTTCGCAGGCGCATCGCGTTGCCGTCGCGCACGACCTCGTCGAGGTAGCGGCCGCTGGCGAAGACGTCCGTCTCGCCGCCGCGCACGATGCGCAGCACCGCGAAGCCGGTCTCCACGCGCAGCGCGTCGCCGTCACCGCCGCGCAGCAGCGGCAGGCCCACCAGGTGCCGGTAGCGCTGGCGCTCGTAGACGTTGGCCTTGCGCAGCGACAGGATGCGGTCGGCCAGCATCTGCCGCGAATCGGCATAGACCAGCCCGGCAGGCAGGCCCTGCGCGAAGTTTTGCGCCGTGGTGATGCGATAGAAGCAGCTTTCGGTGAAGAAGGCGGGCCAGTCCTCCAGCCGGTCGTCGTCGATGGCCGCCGCGTACTCGGCGTTCAGTGCGATGAGTTCGTTCTGCATCACAGCCCCATGTGCGTGCGGTACGCGCGCCAGAAACCGCGGATGGACGATTCGGTGGCGCGGAAATCCTGCGACTGGGTGTCGTGCCCGCCCAGTTCGAGCAGCGCCTCTTCATTGCCGGCCGCCTGGATGCCGCGCTGGACGAAGCCGCCCACCGCGCCGTCTTCCATCGAGACGAAACCGGCCGGGCCGACGAGGTTGGACTGCTTCAGGCGCAGCTGACGCAGCTCGGGCGTGTCGTCCTGGTAGCCGAGGTAGGTCCAGTGCAGGTCGGTCGAATCCGTGCCGGTGGGCAGCACCTGCCGCACCGCGATGCAGTTGTGGATCTGCTGCAGCACGAAGCCGGGGAAGACGGAGAGCATCTGCAGCACGATGCCGTCGCCGATCTCGTCCACGCTCCTGAGCATCGAGAGGTCGCCGATCTGCAGCTCCTGGTTCTCCGCGCGGATGGCCTGCTGCGCATACGCCGTCTCGGCCCCTTCCTTCAGCTTGCTGTAGGTGGCGCTCGCGTGGTGGCCGCCGTCCTCGCTGATGAAGACGCCGCCTTCCTGCGTGAGCCGCGTGATGCCGAAGGTGGTGAAGAAGGTGTGCAGCAGGCTGGCGTGGTAGGTGTCGCGCACGTTCTCGCAGTACAGCTTCCAGTTGTTCGGCAATGCCTGGGTGAAGCGGCCGATCACCTCGACCGGCCTGCCGAGCACACGCTCCAGGCGGGCCGCGACTTCATCGCCGAGGTACTCCTCGATGGGCGGCACGTCGTCGTGCAGGCTGCCGAAGACCAGGCCGCAGAACGTGCTGGTGCGCAGCTTGCGCGGGCCGTGCGATTCCTTGCAGAAGCCTTCGGGCATGCCGCCCTTGCCCTGCACGCCTTTCTCGAACGCCACGCCGCGCAGGTTGCCCTGCAGGTCGTAGCGCCAGGCGTGGTAGACGCAGGTGTGCTCCTTCGCGTGGCCGAAGTCGTCGATGCAGATCAGGGCGCCGCGGTGGGCGCAGCGGTTCTCGAACGCGTAGACCTCGCCGTCCTCGTCGCGCGTGACGACCACGGGCATGCGGCCGGCGAAAGTGGTCTTGAAGTCGCCCGCCTTGGGCACTTCGGCTTCGAGGCCGAGGAAGTTCCAGACCGGGCCTTCGAACACGCGCTGCTGTTCGAGCTGCAGCACGTCGTCACGCTGGAAGACGCCGTACGGGACGCGGGAATAGGTGCCGGGCGCCCAGCGCAGGGGCTGCTCCGTCAGGGAGGCTGTCATCGTGGAGTGTCTCTCTATGCGATACGCTTGTGTCGATACGCGAGAAGATGATAGGATCGCCGCCCATGGCTGTCAATGAGACCGGCGACGAGCAACCCGGCGCTGCTTCGGTGCAGGCCGTCGGCGTGGCTTTCGCCGTGCTGGAGTCGCTTTCGCAGACGCCGGACGCCATCGGCACGAGCGACTTGGCACGCCGACTGGGGATGACGAAGGCGCGCGTGCACCGCCACCTGAGCACGCTGCGCCTGCTGGGCTTCGTCGAGAAGGACAGCGCCACCGACGGCTATCGCCTCGGCTGGAAGAGCTACAAGCTGGGCATGGCGGTGGCGGAGAACTTCGGCCTGCGCCGCATCGCGCACCGCCACCTTCTGCGGCTGCACAAGGACAGCGGCCAGACCGTCGCCCTGGCCATGCCCGCCGGGCCGGATGCCATCACCGTCATCGAGACCATCGAGGCGCCGGGCGTGGTCGCCATCACGGTCAAGCCGGGCTCCGTCATCCCCGCTCCGACCGCGGCCCTGGGCCGCGCCATCCTCGCGTTCCGCGACAACACGCAGGAAGAGGCTTCGTTCCAGAGCATCCGCGATCATTGGTATGCGGTGGCGATCAACGAACGCATCCCTGGCGTGGCGGCGCTGGCGGCGCCTGTGTTCGACGATTCGGGCCGGCCCGTCGCGTCTGTCGGTGTCATCGGATCGCAGGCGCACGTGACGCAGCCGCCGCGACAGGACCTGCTCGCCCAGGTGCAGGAAGCCGCATCCCGGATTTCCTCGGCGTTGCGCTCCACACGCTGGCGCAGCGCGCCCGGGCCCCATCAGCATCGACAACGCAGTACAGGAGACAAGACATGAACTCCCACACCATCCTCACCCGGCGGCAGCTCGTCGTTGTCGCCGCGGGCGCCGCGGCGTCGCTGGCCACCGGCGTTTCATTCGCCCAGGGCGGCTATCCGAACAGGCCGGTGAAGGTGATCGTCACCTACACGCCCGGTGGCGCGAACGACGTCACGGCGCGCGTCTACAGCCAGTTGCTCGGCGAGCGCCTCAAGCAGGCCTTCGTCGTGGAGAACCGTCCGGGCGCCAGTGGCATTCCCGGCACCACGTCGGTCGCGAAGGCGGAAGCCGACGGCTACACGCTGCTGCTCGGTGCGGGCGGCACGATGACGATCAACCCGGGCCTGTTCCCCAGCCTCAGCTACGACCCGCTGCGCGACTTCGTGCCGATCGGCCTCGCGGCGCGTTCGCCGCTGGTGCTGGTGGTGCCGCCTTCGCTGCCGGTGCGCAGCGTGGCCGAGCTGATCGCCTACGCGAAGAGCAAGCCTGACGGCATCAGCTTCGCTTCGCCAGGCGCGGGCACGCCGCTGCACCTGGCGGCCGAGCTGTTCACCCGGCAGGCCGGCATCAAGGCGCTGCACGTGCCGTACAAGGGCAGCGCGCCCGCGCTGAACGACCTGATGGGCGGCCGCGTCGACATGATGTGCGACGTGCTGGGCACCTCCATCGAACTGGTTCGCGCCGGCAAGCTGCGTGCGCTCGCGGTCACGAGTCCGCAGCGCAGCAACCAGCTGCCGCAGGTGCCCACGCTGGCCGAGCAGGGCCTGAAGGATTTCGACGTGACCTCGTGGTTCGGCTTCTTCGCGCCGGCCAGCACGCCGCGCGAGATCGTCTCGGCGCTGAACGCGGAACTCGCGCGTGTCGCGCAGACGAGCGATGCACGCGACAAGCTGGCGCCGCTCGGCATGGAGCCCGTCAGTTCCAGCAGCGAACAGCTGCGGGCGCTGGTGCAGAGCGAGCAGGCGAAGTGGCGCGAGGTGATCCGCGCCGCCAACGTCAAGGCGGACTGACGGCCGCTCAGGCCGTCGGCAACTGCTCGAAGCCCTCGAACCGCTCGAAGGGCGGGCGGACTTCGCTGGCCTCGATGTGCTCGACCCGCGCGCCGGGCACGTCGCGCTCCATCCATGCGCACATGCTCGCCAGCTGTTCAGGCGTGCCCTGCAGCATCGCCTCGACGGAATAGTCCTTGCGGTTGCGCACCCAGCCGGTCAGGCCCAGCACGCGGGCCTGCTGGATGCAGGCGTAGCGGTAGCCGACGCCCTGCACGCGCCCGCGCACGCGCACCAGCCGGCATTCGATCGCGCCGCCTTCGCGTTCGCTTTCCACTACTTGCCGATGGGCACGTACATGTAGCCCGCGTTGCGCACGGTGCGGATGCAGCGCGGATCACCTTCAGGGTCGGGCTCGACCTTGCGGCGCAGGCGGCCGATGCGGATGTCGATCGAGCGGTCGAACGGCTCCCACTCCCGGTTGCGGGTCTTGAGCAGCAACTGGTCGCGCGTGAGCACGCGGTTGGGATTGGCCAGGAAGGCGGTAAGCAGCTGGTACTCCATCGGCGTGATGGTCACCTCGGCGCCGCCCACGTCGAACATCCGGTGCGCATCCAGGTCCACCTCGCAGCGGCCGAAGCGCTGCCGCGACGCAGGCTCAGGCTGGGCCTGGGGCTGCTGTTGCTGTTGCTGTTGACCGCGCACCTCGGCCGCGGGCACGGGCTGCCGCGACTGCACGCGGCGCAGCACGCTCTTGATGCGGGCCAGCAGTTCGCGCAGGTCGAACGGCTTGACGATGTAGTCGTCCGCGCCGAGTTCCAGGCCGACCACGCGGTCGACCACCTCGGCCGAGGCGGTGACCATCAGCAGGCCCAGGTCGTAGTGCTCGCGCAGGTAGCGCGCCAGCACCAGGCCGTCCTCGCCGGGCAGCGCGACGTCGAGCAGCACGGCGTGCGGCAAGTCGCCCTGCAGGCACATCCGCATCTGAAGTCCGCTTCCCGCCTCGGAGACGGCGAAGCCGTGACCCTCGAGGTACTCGCGCAGCATCGACCGGATGGACGGATCGTCGTCCACCACGAGCAGCCGCGCGCGCGTGTCGTTCATGCGGCGGATTCTGCCGCCGCCAACCGCGAGATGCGCATTCATTGCAGGGTCGTTACACCGTGTGCGCGCGAACAATCGGCATGTGCCGCGATCGGGTGTGCATCACCCGCGAGCACGTCGCGAAGCAACGAGCGCAGCACCGCCGAGTCGATCGGCTTGCGCAGCAATCCGGCCACACCGCAATCCGACAACTCGCGCTCGCCGATGTCCGACGCATTGCCCGTGTACAGCAGCACGGGCAGGCCCGGGCGGTGGCGGGCCGCATGTCGCGCGAGCGCGAGCCCGGTCATGCCCGGCATGGTCTGGTCGGTGAGCAGCAGCGAGAACAGCTCGCCCGGAGTGGCCAGGCGGCGCGCGGCCGACAACGGATCACGCTCGAGCACCACCTCCAGGCCCCAGCCGCTCAGCAGCTCCTGCATGAAAGCGCTGACGGTGGGCTCGTCCTCGACCAGCAGCACACGGCCGCGCAGCGGAGCGGCGATACGCGGAGCGGGCGGCGCCACCGGCTGCTGCGCGTCGGCCTCATCCTGCTCGCCGGCCGGCAGCAGCACGCGGAAGGTGGAGCCGCGCCCGGGCGCGGAGCGCACCTGCAGGTGCCCGCCATGGTCGTGCACGATGCCGTGGACCATGGCCAAGCCCATGCCGGTCCCGCGGCCCACGTCCTTGGTGGTGAAGAAGGGCTCGAACATCCGGTCGATCACTTCGCGGCTCATGCCGACGCCGTCGTCGGTGACTTCGAAGAACACCCAGCGGCCGGCGCCGAGCCGCGCGCTGCATGAAGCGCAGTGGCCGGCGGCGACCGCATGGCCGGTGTGCACCTGGATCGTGCCGTGCTCGCCGATGGCATCGCGCGCATTCAGGCACAGGTTGAGCAGCACCTGTTCGAACTGCACAGGATCGGCGACGACCGGAGGCAGTGCCGCGACGCTGTCCGGATTGCAGTCGACCGCGATCGACGTCGGCAGGTTGGGCCGCAGCAGCTGCAGCACTTCCGCTGCGATCTGCCCAGGGTCGAGCAGCTTGCGCTCACCGCGCCGCGGGCGCGAGAAGGACAGCAGCTGCGCGACGTGCTCGCGCGCCCGCTCGGCGGAGAGGCGGGCCTGCTCCAGCTGGCGCGCGAGCTGCGGATCGGCCGCGGTGGCCGCGCGCTCCTGCCCCATGCCGATGTAGCCGAGCACACTGGTGAGGATGTTGTTGAAGTCGTGGGCGAGACCCCCGGTCAGCTGGCCGATCGCTTCCATCTTCTGGGCCTGGCGCAACTGGCGCTCGAGCTCGGCGCGGCGCTGCTCGGCCGCCACGCGCTGCGTGACGTCGCGGCCGACGTACAGCACGTGCGGCTGGCCGCGGTGCAGGATGGGCACGCCGCGCAGCTCGAGCTCGTACCGGTGGCCGTCGCGCCGCACCAGCTGCGTGTCGAGCAGCACGGTCTCGCCGTTCAGGGCGCGCTCGTGCAGCCGCCGGATCGCGGCACCGGCTTGCTCGGGGTTGGCCACCACGCGGTCGGCGCCGATCACGTCGCTGCGCGAGTAGCCGGTCATGGCCTCGTAGGTGGCGTTGACGTCGACGATGCGGAATTGCGCGTCACGCAGCACCATGGCGTCGATCGAGGCGTTGAAGATGGTGCGGTACTGCTCCTCGCTGCGCTGCAGCTCGCGCTCTCGCTGGCGCAGGTCTTCCATCGCGCGCTTTTGCGCCTCGCTGGCGCGCAGCCGCTCCACCTCCGCCGCGGCGCGCACCGCGAAGATCTTGAGCGTGGCCCGAAGGCGGCCCACCTGCGTGAGCGGCCGCCGCGAGGCCACGGAGAGGATGCCGATCGACGTGCCGTCGAGAGCAGTGAGCGGATGGCCGGCATAGCCCTGGCAGCCGAGCTCGACCAGTTCCTTGTCGTCCGGGAACCGGGCCTGCAGGTTGCGCGGGTAGGCGCGGAAATGCTGGCCGAGCACGGTCCCGCAGGGCGTTCCCGCCAACGGATAGCTGAAGTCGCGCGATACGTGCCCGTCGCAGTACAGGGCCAGCACGCGCAGGCCGTCGGGCTGGTCGGGTTCGTGCCGGGCGACGACCGCCACGTCGACGTGGAGGATGGTGGCCAGCAGGCGCACGAGTTCGTCGAACACGGTCCCGCTGCCGGCCGCGGACACGGCCAGCGCTACGGCGCGCAGCGCCGCCTCCGTGCGCTGCCGCTCGATCTCGGCGCAGGCGCGTGTGCCGAAGAGGCTCATCGTCGCTTCCAAATCTTCGAGCGGCCGGTGGTCCAGGGGCCTGCGGTCCATGGCCAGCAGCAGCCCGAGCGGCTCGCCGGCGCTGTCGGCCAGCTGGAACGACGCGAGCGAGTCCATGCGCACGCGCGCGAACAGGGAGCCGCGGCCGAGTCGGTCATGAAAGCCTGATGGAAAGAGCTGGTGCGCATGGCCCGGCTCGGGTGCACAGCCGAGGTCCTCGAGGCTGAAGCCGAAGTTGGGTCGGGGGCGGCCGTCCAGGCTCACCGCCATCGTGCGCAGCTTGTCGTGCGAGTCTTCGGCGAAGACGGCGACGACCACGAGCGCCACGTCGAGCAGGGCCGCGAGTTCGCGCGCCAGCACGGCGAACAGTTCGTCATGGATGGGATGCGCCAGGGCCGCGGCGGCGCGCCGCAAGGCGTCGGCGGGTTGCGCGGCGCGCGCGGGGAGAACCGAAAAGTCTTGGGCCGGCGTCTTCATGTTCGCACTCCAAGGCCCCGCGCGGGGCGTTTCGCGCGGGGCTCCTGGCCGGACAAGCGCCGGATCACGCTGCGGCGCGGCTTCAACGGGCCGGCTGCTCGGCGATCATGACGGGCATGGTGCGGACCGGGGCCGCGGCCATGCGCAGAGTCTCGCCGCCTTCCGAATTGCGCGCCAGCACTTCTTCGCGCGCACCGATGTACTCGGCGCGAACCTGCGCACGGGTGAGGCTGCTGCTCGGCTCGAAGCTGCTCTTCTGGCCGGACCATTCGCCGCCTGCGCTCGACAGCTTGGCAGCACGCGTCTCGTCGCGCACCTCGGCGCGGCTGCGATCGCTGACGAACTTGCTGCTGTCGATCGTCGGGGACTCGGCCTGGGCGGTGCCGGTCATGGCAATGGCGGCCAGCGCGGCGGCGGCGGCGCTGGAGGCGAAGGCGAGGGCGGATGCGATGCGTTGGTTCATGGTCTTCTCCGGGAGCGAGGGGTGGACAGGTCGGGGGCGGTGGGCTCGCTCCAGCGTTGCCGTCCCCGTGGAGACGTACTGTGGGCGGCCACCGTATTCGCGCGACTTCAGCGCGGTACCAGTTTGTATTTCGCAGGTATCGAGCGCGCTGACTGAGCAGCGGGCGGGAATCAGCCCGGCCGCAGTCGCGGGCGTAAAGTGCCAGCGCCTTCCCCGTCTTCTCCAGGAGCGAACATGGTCAAAGCATTCGGTCTCGTCCTGCTGCTCGCGCTCGCCGGCTGCTCCGGCATGGCCACCCAGCGCCCGTCCACCGCATCGCCTTGCCTCACGGACGGCGAGCACTCGTGGGGATGCCAGATCGAGCGTTACCACAGGGCATCAGCCTGAAGGAGGCGCGCCCCGGACCTGCGTGGGCGCGTCCTAGTCGAACAGGCTCACCAGCTTGGACCTCGATGTCACGCCGAACACCACGAAGAGGCAGGAGATGTAGTTCTTGATCGTGCCCAGCTTGAGGCACGTCTCGGCCACGATCTCCTGGTTGGTCTTCCCCTGCAGGACCAGGCTGAGGATCTCGATCTCCCGCGGCGAGAGGGCATTGGCCGTCGATGGCGAGGAACGGCGCGCCGCAGCCGCAGCGGCCGCGTCCCGGCCAGGCTTTCTGGCCAGGGGATCCGTGAGGTCGGACAGGATCGACGCGAGCACCCCAGGTTCCGCGCCCCGGTGCAGGTATTTCTCGGCGCCGAGCGCATACGCTTCCGCCGAGACCGCTGCATCGTAGGCGCCGGACACCACGACGACGCGGCTGCGCGGATGCCGGCGCTTGATCATCTGGAGTGCTGCGAAGCCCTTGCTGTCAGGCAGGTTCAGGTCCAGCAGCACCAGTTCGACCGAGTCCTCGTGCTCCGCGTGGAGTGCCAGCGCATCGCGCAGCGAAGTCGCTTCGAGCACCTCCAGTTCGGCGCACGCGGCGGCGCACAAGTCGATGGCCGACATGCGCACGAGTGCGTTGCCGTCCACCAGCAGGATGCGACGGCGGGCCGCCGCGGCGGGTTGCGGTCCCGCCGAACCGAAGCGGGCGGTGTTGCTTCCGAGGGATCCGGACGGTGTGAGCATGTCGCGACCGCTTTCAGTGCTTGGCGCCAACCGGCCGGACCCTGGACGCGAGCCGTTTCACCGCGGGGCTGTGCGGACGCCGCGCGGCCCTTTCCGCCACGAGTGCGGAAGCGAAGGCGCTGCGCCCGGAGCGGATCGCCGCTTCGATCATCGTCAGATCGATCAGGTCGCGCTGCGCATGGCTGCCGCCGAACCGGTGGCTGTAGTGGCGCAAGGGCCGCAGCAGGTCGAGCGTCTCCGAATACCGGCCCGCGCCGAAGGCCAGGATGGCTTGGGCCGCATCGAGCCCGATCTCCTTGGCGAACAGCGCTGCGTCTCCGGTGCCGAGGCCGGCGGCCTTCAGCGTGTTCAAGGTCTCGTTCTGCAGGCGCACCCTGTCGGCGCCGACGTAAGCCATCATCGTGTGATACGCATTGAAGGCGTAGTCGCCGACCGGCCCCACCGCTTCCCACTGGCCGGCGACGATGTTCCACCTGTCGCCCACATCCACGCCGAGCAGGTGAAGCCTCCACAGGAGCGCCGTGGCGTCCAGGAGGTCGAAGGCGACCATCGACCGCGCGCCGTAGATGGGGCCATCGAAGAGGCGCAGGACTTCCTCCGTGTCGCCCTGTTCGAGGTGGAACAGCGCGAGGTGCCACCAGTTGTGCACGGCGAAGAAGCTGTTCTCGGACCACGACGGCACATCGCCGCGCATCCACGCGATGCCCTCTTCGTACCGGTTCTGCATCTCCATCACGTGTGCGACCGAATGCCAGCCCCAGCCGTCGCGCGGCTCCAGCTCCACGCAGCGGCGGCCGAATTTCTCGGCCTGCCCGTAGTCGCCGGTTTCCTCAAGACCGAAGGCGTACATGCCGAGCACCGCGTGGTAGCCCGGCAGCGTCGGCGACCAGGCGGGGAGGGCCCGTGCGATGCGGTCGCGCAGCATCCGCGAATCGCCGACGAGGAAGTCGATGAGATGGCCGGCCTGCAGGGCCAGCCCGTCGGTCGGGTTGTGCGCCGCGACGTCTTCGAGCACCCGGCCCGCCTCCCGCCAGTGCCCGGTGGAAGCCAGCTCGATGGCGCGCAGATGGCCGCGCTCGCGGTCGTCCATCACCAGCTTCTTGGCGGCGCGGATGCACTCCTGGGCGACGGGCAGGCCGGAAGGATCGGTGCCCACCAGGTGCAGCCAGGCCTTGAGGGCGTGCGCCATCGGCATCGCGGGACTGAGCTCCAGCGCCGTGTTGACGCTGGAGACGGGGTCGCCCGTGTAGCACCGGAAACTCTGGCAGGCGGCCTCGAAATGAGACAGCGACTCGGGGGTGGCGGCCGTGACGGCCAGGCCGGCAGCATCTCTGACTTCCATCGTAGAACTCCTGTGAATGCGAGTGGCCAAAGTCTGTGTGCAGATGGGGGCGGGTGCTAAAGTGATTTGTGCAAGGAGCAGGTCAAACATGCCAAAAGCCCGTCGCTCGACAGTTGCCTTGCTCGGCACGCCGGCCGCTTCGGCCGGCACCCTGTACGGGTTCGTGGACCTGCTGGCGAGCACCCGGCGCGACTGGCAGATCCTTCACGGAGGAGCTCCGGCCGAGTCACCGTTCGAGCCCCTGGTGGTCACGCGAGACGGGTCGCCCTTCACCGCGATGAACGGCGTGGTCGTCACGCCGGACACCAGCTTCGAGCGCTGTACGCGGCCCGACATCGTGTGCATCACAGACCTGATGGAGGAGCCCGGCCTGCACCTGGCCGAGCGTTACAAGCCCGAGATCGACTGGCTCCTGCAGGCGTGGAATTCCGGTGCGACGCTGTGCTCGGCCTGTTCCGGGGCCATGCTGCTCGCGAGCACCGGCCTGCTCGATGGCCAGGAGGCCACCTCGCACTGGGCCTACTGCGACCTGCTCGCCCGCGACTTCCCGCGCACGCGCTGGAATCCCGAACGCATGCTGGTGGTGACCGGCCAGGACCGCCGGCTGATGATGGCCGGCAGCGGCACGGCGTGGTACATGCTGGCGCTGGCGCTGATCGCGCGGTTCGCCTCGCCGCAGGAGGCGATGCAGGTCGCACGCGTGAATCTCCTGGGCAGCAGCGATGTCAGCGCGATCGCGTACGCATCGCTCACGCGCGGCGCGCGGGCTGCGGACCCGGTGGTCGAAAGATGCCAAGTGTGGGCCGCGCTCAACTACCGCAGCGACTCGCCGGTGGCGCGGCTGGTGGCCATGTCGGGGCTGCCCGAGCGCACTTTCAAGCGCCGGTTCACCGAAGCCACGGGCATGAGCCCGCTGGAGTACGTCCACATGCTGCGCCTGGAGGAATCCAAGCAGCTGCTGGAGACCACCGAGCTGCCGATCGAGGCGATCGCCACCGAGGTCGGGTACCAGGACGCGAGCTTTTTCAATCGCCTGTTCCGGCGCAAGGTCGCGCTGAGCCCGTCCGCCTACCGCCGCCGCTTCGGCCCGCTGAGCCAGCAGCTGCGCGAGCTGGCGACCCCGTCCGCAGAACCCGCCTACTGCTGAGCGGCGGTGCGGCTCACGCCGCGGCCGTCACTCGGATCCCCCGGATCTGCCCGGCTTGCGCCGGCTGCTGCGGCTTCGGATACGTCTTCGGATCGAAGCGGTGCAGCAGTTCCGCTTCGCGCAGCCGTGCGGCAGCCACGTTGGCCTGCTTGACGGGGCCGAAGCCGCGCATCGACAGCGGCAGCAGCGCGATCTCGGTGGCGATGTTCAGCCGCTCCGGCGCGAGCGCGGGCAGCAGCGACTCGATGCGCCGCGTGTAGTCCGCGATCAGAGATCGTTCCATGCGCCGCTCCTGCGTGTAGCCGAAGACGTCCAGCGGGGTGCCGCGCACGCGGCGGCCGTGGGCCAGCAGCCTCATCGCCGGGAGCATCCAGCCGCCCAGCCGGATCTTGCGCGGGCGCTCCCCGTGCTTCGCGCGGCTGAGGAGCGGCGGGGCCATGTAGAACTCCAGCGACGGGTCGCCTTCGAACTGCTGATGCAGCGCCTTCAGGAACTCGCCGTCGGTGTACAGGCGCGCGACCTCGTACTCGTCCTTGTAGGCCATCAGCTTGAACAGCGATTGCGCGACGGCGCGCGCGAAGGGCAGCGAAGGATCGGCGCCCAGTGAAGCCTCGAGCGTGCGAACCTTCGCGACGAAGTCGGCGTAGCGGCGCGCATAGGCGGGGCTCTGGTAGCCGGAAAGATGCTTGACGCCGCGCGTCACGATGGCATCCAAGGTGTCGTGCGCGGGCAGCGGCTGCGCCTGCGGCTCGCGCAGCAGCGCGGCGACGGCCTGCGGGTCGGCGGCGGCGAGGCGGCCGAGCGAGAAGGCCAGCTTGTTGTTGTCCACGCCGACGCCGTTGAGTTCGATCGCGCGCATCAGCGCGTCGACGCCCACCGGCACCAGCCCGCGCTGCCATGCATACCCCAGGGCCAGGATGTTGGAGACGATGGAATCGCCCAGGAAAGCTTCGGCCAGCGCCTGCGCATCCAGCGTCTCGACGCGGTCTTCGCCGGCCGCGAAGCGCAACTTCTCCAGCAGCGCCGGCACCTTCAGGCTGGCGTCGGGATTGCGCAGGCTCTCGGCCACCGGCACTTCATGCGTGTTGGCCAGGATGCGTGTGCGGCCATGCCGCACGGTGGCCAGCGAATCGGGCGAGGCGCCCACCACCAGGTCGCACGCGAGGATCGCGTCGGCCTGCTGCGTGTCGATGCGCACCTGGTTCAGCCGCGAAGGCCGGTCCGCCACGCGCACGAAGCTGAGCACGGAGCCGCCTTTCTGCGCGAAGCCCATGAAGTCCAGCACGCTGGCGCTCTTGCCTTCCAGATGCGCGGCCATGGTGATCAGCGCGCCCACCGTCACGACGCCGGTGCCGCCGACGCCGGTCACGAGGAGGTCGTACGGGGCGGTCCAGGTGTGGGGGGCGGGGTGGGGGAGGGCGTCAACGTGACGGTGGAAATCCGCGGACCCGTTGCGCAGCGCACCCGCGCGCTTCTTGACGTTTCCGCCCACGACGCCCACGAAGCTCGGGCAGAAGCCCTTCACGCACGAGTAGTCCTTGTTGCAGCTGCTCTGGTCGATCTTGCGCTTGCGGCCCAGCGGTGTCTCGAGCGGAAGCACCGCCACGCAGTTGCTCTGCACGCTGCAGTCCCCGCAGCCTTCGCACACGCGGTCGTTGATGAACACGCGCCGCGCCGGATCGACCAGCTCGCCCTTCTTGCGCCGGCGGCGCTTCTCGGCGGCGCAGGTCTGCTCATAGATCAGCACCGTGACGCCGGGCATCTCGCGCAGGCGCCGCTGCACGGCATCGAGCTGGTCGCGGTCGTGGAACTCGGTGCCGGCGGGGAAGCGGTTGCGGATCGCGTCGTACTTGCCGATGTCGTCCGACAGCACCACCACCTGCTTGACGCCTTCCGCCTCCACCTGCCGCGCGATGCCGTCGACGCTGATGATGCCGTCCACGGGCTGCCCACCCGTCATCGCCACCGCGTCGTTGAACAGGATCTTGTAGGTGAGCGTCGCGCGCGCGGCCACCGCCTGCCGGATCGCGAGGTAGCCCGAGTGGTAGTAGGTGCCGTCGCCCAGGTTCTGGAACACGTGCGGTACCTTGGTGAACATGGCGTGCGATACCCAGTCCACGCCTTCGCCGCCCATCTGGATCAGGCCTTCGGTGTCGCGGTCCATCCAGCTGGCCATGAAATGGCAGCCGATGCCGGCCTGCGCGTGCGAGCCTTCGGGCACCTTGGTGCTCGTGTTGTGAGGGCAGCCGGCGCAGAAGTAGGGCAGGCGCTTGACGGTGTCGCTCTCGTTCGAGAGCAGTTCGGGCAGCGTGAAGTCGCGCACCAGGTGCCGCCGGTCCAGGTCGGGGTAGTGGGCCACGAGCCAGTTGGCGATGATCTCGATCAGGCGCGAAGGCCGCAGCTCGCCGAGGGCGGAGACGAAAGGCCGGCCCTGCGCATCGGTCTTGCCCACGATCACCGGCCGGTCGGCAGCGTTGTAGAACATGGAGCGCAGCTGCTCCTCCACCACCGGGGCCTTCTCCTCGATGACCAGCACCTCCTTGAGCCCGCGCACGAACTCGCGCATGCGGGTCGGCTCGATCGGATAGGTCAGGCCCAGCTTGTAGATGCGCACGCCGTGCTGCGCGAGCGTCTCCGGCGAGATGTCCAGCCGGCGCAGCACCTCCATGAAGTCGTAGTGCGCCTTGCCGGCGGTGACGATGCCGACGGTCGCATGCCCGCTTTCGACGATGTGGCGGTCGATGCTGTTGATGCGCGAGAAGGCACGCACCGCATCCAGCTTGGCGTGCAGCCGCTGCTCGATGACGAGCGACGGCAGGTCGGGCCAGCGGTAGTGCAGTCCGCCCGGCGGCGGCTGGTAGCCGGTGAGCTGGCGCACCGTGTCCCCGTCCTGCCAGGCGGCGACGCGGGCGTTGACCAGGTCCAGGTCCACCGTCGAGGCGCTCTCCACCACCTCCGACAGCGCGGTGAATCCCACCCAGTTGCCCGAGAAGCGGGAGAGTTGCCAGCCATAAAGGCCGAACTCCAGGTACTCGGCCACCGAAGCGGGCGAGACGATCGGCGCATGCCAGGACTGGAAGGCCTGGTCGCTCTGGTGCGGCATGGACGACGACACGCAGCCGTGGTCGTCGCCCGCCACCATCAAGACGCCGCCATGCGGCGACGCGCCGTACGCGTTGCCGTGCTTGAGCGCGTCGCCCGCGCGATCCACGCCCGGGCCCTTGCCGTACCAGAGCGCGAACACGCCGTCGCAGGTCCGCTCCGGATCGGCCTCGACGCGCTGTGTGCCCAGCACCGCGGTCGCGCCGAGCTCCTCGTTGATCGCGGGCAGGAACCGCAAACCCGCTTCCTCGAACTTCTTGCCTGCCTTCCACACGGCCTGGTCGACCATGCCCAGCGGCGAGCCGCGGTAGCCGCTGATGAAGCCTTGCGTGTTCATCCCGGCAGCGGCATCGCGCTGCCGCTGCATCAGCATCAGCCGCACCAGGGCCTGCGTGCCGGTCAGGAAGATCGCGCCGCTGCGCGCCCACAAGCTGTCGCTGAGCTTGTATTCGGGGCGGGCGAGGGTGCTCGTCCAGGGTGCTGTGGTGGTCTCCATCGCCTGTCTCCTGTCTCTTCCGTGGCCGCGTCGTCATTCCCGCGAAGGCGGAAATCCAGGGCTTGCGTTCCGGCGGGCAGATCGGAAGAGCATAGGCGCGCAACCGAGAAAAAGGCTTCTCTTCTCCCCGGGACGAGCGTCTGGAGGAGAATCCTGTTCTCCATCCAGCAGGATTTCAGGAATGAGCGATCTCGACCGCCACGACGTGCTGCTGCTGTCCGAACTGCAGCGCGACGCCCGCCAGACCGTCCAGCAACTCGCCTCGGCCGCGGGCCTGTCCAGCACGCCCTGCTGGAAGCGCGTGAAGGAGATGGAGTCCGCCGGGATCATCCGCGGCTACACGGCGCTTGTGGACCGCGAGAAGGTGGGGCTCTCTCTGTGCGTGCTGGCCGAGGTGAACCTCACCCGCCACAACGAAGACGACGTGCGGCGGTTCGAGGAGCGGGTCGCGGCGGAGCCGAGCATCGTGAGCTGCTACGCGACGACCGGACAAGCCGACTACGTGATCAAGGTGCTGGTGCCGGACATCAAGCGCTACGAGAGCTTCCTGCACGAGACGCTGTTCAGGTTGCCCGGTGTGACACACGTGCGGTCGAGCGTCGTGTTGAAGGAGGTGAAGTCGGAGACGAGATTGCCGCTGGAGGCGGCCGGGAAAAAAGAGGCCGCACGCCGGTCGAGGGCGTAACCGGCGGTCAGGACGCGCGCGCCGTTGTCGATCCGGCGCATGGCAGACCGTCGTAGGAAGTGAAGTGAAACCATTCCGCGGTTCCGCACCGCTTTCCCACCAGCGAAAGGATGTCTCATCATGGCTACAGGCACTGTCCGTCTTCACCGGGTCCTTCGTTCCAGTCCGGAGCGCCTCTACCGTGCCTTCCTCGACGCGGACGCGATGGCCAAGTGGCTTCCCCCGTACGGATTCACCTGCAAGGTTCACCAGCTCGATGCGCGGGTCGGCGGCACATACAGGATGTCCTTCACGAACTTCTCGAAGGGAACGACCCACGCGTTCGGCGGGGTGTACCGCGAGCTGGTGCCCCATGAACGCCTCCAGTACTCGGACCGGTTCGAGGATCCGAACCTGCCCGGCGAGATGCTCACGACGGTTGCATTGCGCCAGGTTTCGTGCGGAACCGAGCTGAGCATCGTCCAGGAGGGGATTCCGGAAGCCATTCCCGCGGAGATGTGCTATCTCGGATGGCAGGAGTCGCTCGAACAGCTGGCCAGGCTCGTCGAGCCCGAGATTCCGGAGTGATCGAGGGCTCGCGCACGCCAAGGAGCACAACATGGAACTCCACGAACTGCATCGCGGACGTCTCATCGACCACGTCCAGCTCGTCGTGCGGGACCTGTCCGCCTCGCGCAGGTTCTACGCAGCGGTCTTCGACGTCCTGAAGATCCCCATCGGGGGTGAGGGCGATGGATTCTTCTGGGCGGACGAGATGGTGGTGTCCACGCCGGAGAGCCCCGCGTCGCAAGGTGCGCTGACGGGGCGCCATCACCTGGCTTTCCAGGCGCAAGACCGCGCAATGGTCGACGCTTTCCACGCGGCCGCGCTGGCCCACGGCGGCAAGGACAACGGCGCGCCCGGATTGCGGCCCTACCACCCGAGCTACTACGCCGCCTTCGTGCTCGACCCGGACGGCAACAACATCGAAGCCGTGTTCCACGGTGAGGCGACTCGCAGCGCGCCTTCGGTGCGTGTCACTTTCTAGGCGAGCGTCTCCTCCGGATACTTGTCGCATCGCCCGGTCCTCAGCTAGCTTTCTCCGCGAATGAGTACCCGTGAGCCGCTGGAGGGAGTCGAATGGATCAAACCGGGAAAGTCCGCTGCATCGCCATATTTGCGTCCGTCGTTCTCGCGTCGGTGGGCATCGGGTGCGCGCAGCCAGGCAAGGGAGTCGATCTTGATGGAAGCTGGCTATTCGATGCCGACGCGACCGAGAAGCTGTCCGCAGAGCTGCGCGCGAAGCCGCTGCATTCCGTGTTTCACTGGATATCGCTGTCGTGCAGCACGGGCTTGATCGTTCAACCCGACCTGCTTCTGGTCAAGAAGCTCGGTCCTGAAGCTCCGATGCAACTCCCCCGTACGGGTGGGGAGGCTCACGACAGGCGTTACTCGGAGAAAGGCAAGATCCGGGGCATGCTGGTCCGCGCCCACGGATCGCGCCTGCTGGTGGAGCATGAAGGCTTCGCTGACATTCCGCCCCTGCTCTGGACGCGCGTCCCGGCCGAGGCTCTGGGAACGGATCGTACGAAGGAGCAGCTCGACAAATGCCGTGCAACTCTGTTGCGAACCGACGAGCGATAGGTCGAACGCCCGGAGCAATGCGTTCAGCGCGAGTACGCCTCCAGCATGTACCTGCGCACCATGCGATGGCTGTTGAAGAACGCCCCGTTCTTCGTGATCGCCCCCCGCATCACCGCCAGCCACCCCTCCGGGTTCTCGTAGTACAGCGGCAGCACCACTTTCTCCAGCTTGTCGTACAGCGCCTTCGAATCGAGCGCGTCGTCATGCGGTCCGTCCTCGCCGATCGCCCAGCCGGTGATGCCTTCCTCGCACCCTTCCAGCCACCAGCCATCCAGGATGCTCAGGCTGGGGACGCCGTTCAGGGCGGCCTTCATGCCGCTGGTGCCCGACGCCTCCAGCGGCCGCTGGGGCGTGTTCAGCCACAGGTCCACGCCGGAGACGAGCAGCCGGCCCGCTTCCACGCCGTAGTTCGGCACGAACACGATCGGGATCCGGTCGCCCAGTTCCTTCGCCCACTCGTGCAGGCGCGCGATGTGGCGCTTGCCCAGTTCGTCGCGCGGGTGGGCCTTGCCGGCCAGCGCGACCTGGATCGGGTACTTCTTCGCGATCGCCAGCAGGCGCTCCATGTCGCTGAACAGCAGCGAGGGGCGCTTGTAGTCCGTCATGCGGCGGGCGAAGCCGATGGTGAAGCGGTCGGTCTCGAGCCGCTTGCCGCCCGAGCGCTGCAGCAGCCCGATCAGCGCCTGCTTGGCCTCGCGGTGCGCGGCTGTCAGTTCACCGGCCGGGATGCGCTCGGCGTGCAGCAGCAGTTCCGGCTCGTGGCACCAGTGCGGCACGTGCTGGTCGAACAGCTTGCGGTGCGCGTCCGACGCCCAGGTCCAGGGATGGATGCCGTTGGTGATCGCGTGCACCTGGTAGCCGGGGAACATGGTGCGGGAGACTTCCGCGTGCCGCTTGGCCACGCCGTTCACCCAGTTGGACAGCCGCAGCGCCAGGTGCGTCATGTTCAGGCGCTCCTTGCCGGCCAGCTCGGGCAGGTTCAGGTCCTTGACGATCGGGCCCAGGCAGGCAGTGGCCAGCGGGTAGTCGAACTGGTCGTGGCCGGCGGGCACGGGCGTGTGGGTGGTGAAGACGCAGTGCGCCTGCACGCCCATCACCGCCTTGTCGCGCGATTCGCCCGCGGCCACGCGCTCGCGCAGCAGCTCCAGCGTGAGCAGGGCGGCGTGGCCCTCGTTCATGTGGTACTTCTGGATCTGGTAACCCAGCGCCGCCAGCATGCGCACGCCGCCGATGCCCAGCACGATCTCCTGGCAGAGGCGATAGGTCTCGTCGCCGCCGTACAGCACCGACGTGAGCTTGCGGTCCTCCGCATCGTTCTCCGGCAGGTCGGTGTCGAGCAGGATCACCGGCACGGCCTTGGAGTCCTCGCAATGGCTGCCCACCATGTGCTTCCACCCGCCGACCCACACCTCGCGGCCGCGGATGGTGACGCGCACCTTCGCGGGCAGGCGCCTGGCGTATTGCGACGGGTCCCAGGTGGCGTCGTGCTCGACCTGGGCGCCGGCTTCGATGGTCTGGCGGAAATAGCCCTGGCGGCTGAGCATGGTCACGCCGACGATCGGCATCGCCAGGTCCGCGGCGCTGCGCATGTGGTCGCCGGCCAGCACGCCCAGGCCGCCGCTGTACGTGCCCATGCCGGGCTCGAGCGCCATCTCCATCGAGAAGTAGGCGACTCGGGGAAGGAGAAGTTCGGTGTCCATTGCGTGTTCCTCCGCGCGGGGCCGGCCGCGGGTTCCGGGGCCGTACGCCCATTGATCTTTTTCGAGTTACCGGGGTAGCTCGGGCGCGGGAACATAGCACGCAGCCCTGCCGGCCAAGGCCGCGCTGCGACGCGGCGGATTTTTTTGCCCGGCAGTGCGAGGTTCTTCGCTTCGCTGTTGTTGGGCTTGCCTCACCCGCGGGCTTCACCTATTATCGACCGATCGGTCGGTTAAAGCCCGGCCACCCCTCTCAGGAGACGGCATGTACACGCAAGCGATGGACACCATGGGCAAGGACGAAGCGGCTGGCAAGGCGCTGCGTTCCACCGACGAGATGCGGCTGCAGGAGCGCTTCGACGAGCGCATCGACGCCGGCGACTTCATCGAGCCCAAGGACTGGATGCCGGACCACTACCGCAAGACGCTGGTGCGGCAGATCAGCCAGCACGCGCATTCGGAGATCGTGGGCATGCTGCCCGAGGGGAACTGGATCACGCGCGCGCCGTCGCTCAAGCGCAAGGCCATCCTGCTGGCCAAGGTGCAGGACGAGGGCGGCCACGGCCTGTACCTCTACTCCGCCGCCGAGACGCTGGGCACCAGCCGCGACCAGATGCTGGACGCGCTGCACACCGGCAAGGCCAAGTACAGCTCCATCTTCAACTACCCGACGCTCACCTGGGCCGACGTGGGCGTGGTCGGCTGGCTGGTGGACGGCGCGGCCATCATGAACCAGGTGCCGATCTGCCGCTGCTCGTACGGGCCGTACGCGCGCGCCATGATCCGCATCTGCCGCGAGGAGAGCTTCCACCAGCGCCAGGGCTTCGAGTCGCTGCTGACGATGATGGAGAAGGGCACCGAGGCGCAGAAGGCCATGGTGCAGGACGCCGTGAACCGCTGGTGGTGGCCCTCGATCATGATGTTCGGCCCGCCGGATGACCAGTCGCCCAACTCGGCGCAGTCGATGCGCTGGGGCATCAAGCGCGTTTCCAACGACGAACTGCGGCAGCGCTTCGTCGACGCCGCGGTGGAGCAGGCCAAGGTGCTCGGCGTCGCGCCGCCCGACCCGCACCTGAAGTGGAACGAGGAACGCCAGCACTACGACTTCGGCCCGATCGACTGGGACGAGTTCTGGAACGTGATCAACGGCAACGGGCCGTGCAACAAGGACCGGCTGGCCGCGCGGGTGAAGGCGTGGGATGACGGCGCCTGGGTGCGCGATGCGGCGCTGGCGTATGCGGCGAAGCAGGAGCCGATCAAGGAGGCCGCATGAGCGAGCAGAACGCGAAGGCCGAATGGCCGCTGTGGGAAGTCTTCGTCCGCAGCAAGTCCGGCCTCGACCACAAGCACTGCGGCAGCCTGCACGCGGCCGACGCGAAGATGGCCATCCAGATGGCGCGCGACGTCTACACGCGGCGCCAGGAAGGCAACAGCGTGTGGGTGGTTCGCTCCGACCACATCGTGGCCAGCGACCCGGGCGACAAGGACATGTTCTTCGACCCGATGGAGGACAAGGTGTACCGGCACCCCACCTTCTACAAGCTGCCCGGCGCCGTGGACCACATGTGAGCGCCGCCATGTCCGCCGCATCCGTCTCCGTCAGCCAGGCGCCCGCCGTGCAGTACCTGCTGCGCATCGGCGACACGGCCCTCGTGCTCGGCCAGCGCCTGGCCGAGTGGACCGGCCACGCTCCCGTGCTCGAGGAGGACATCGCGCTCGCCAACATGGCGCTCGACCTCGTCGGGCAGGCCCGCGCGCTGCTCACCTATGCGGGCTCGCTCGAAGGCCAGAACCTCGACGAGGACCAGCTCGCCTTCCTGCGCGAGGAGCGCGACTTCCGCAACGTCACGCTGGTGGAGCTGCCGCGCGGCGACTTCGCGGTGACGGTGCTGCGCAACACCATGATGGCGGCGTTCCTCAAGCAGCTGTGGCAGCACCTGAAGGAATCGTCCGATGCGGAACTCGCCGCCATCGCCGCGAAGGCCGCCAAGGAATCGCGCTACCACCTCCAGCATTCCGCCGACTGGGTGGTGCGCCTGGGGCAGGGCACGGACGAATCGCGCCGGCGGATGCTGGCCGCCGTCGACCAGCTGTGGCGCTACTCGGCCGAGCTGTTCGCGGACGACGAAGTCGACGAGCACGCCGCAAGGACGGGCCTGGGTCCCCGCTGGAGCGAGCTGCAGGACGGATGGAAAGCCGACATGGCGGTCGTCCTCGAGCAGGCGCGGCTGGAGGCGCCGGCGCCCTCGAAGTTCGTGTCGGCCGGCAAGCGCGGCCAGCACAGCGAGCACATGGGCTACATCCTGGCGGAGATGCAGTACCTACAGCGCGCCTACCCGGGCGGCGTCTGGTGATGGCCGCAACCGCGGAACGCGTCCGGCGCGCGTGGGAAGTGCTGGACACGGTGCTCGACCCCGAGGTGCCCGCGCTGTCGGTGCGCGACCTGGGCATCGTGCGCGACGTCATCGACCACGGCGCGGAACTGGAGGTGGTGCTCACGCCCACGTATTCCGGCTGCCCCGCCACGGAGGTGATCGAGCAGAACGTGCTGGGCGCCCTGCAGGCCGAAGGCCTGGGCCCCGCGCGCGCCACGCTGCGCCGCGCGCCGGCCTGGACCACCGACTGGATCAGCGACGAGGGCCGCCGCAAGCTGCGCGAGTACGGCATCGCACCGCCCGGGCCTACCATGCCGGACGAGGGCGTGCCGATCCGCATCTTCCGCCGCGAGCCCGGCATCGCCTGTCCGCACTGCGGCAGCGCGCACACCGAAAAACTGGCCGCCTTCGGCTCGACGGCGTGCAAGGCGCTGTACCGCTGCCTTTCCTGCCGCGAGCCGTTCGAGCATTTCAAGCCGATATGAACACCCCGCTGTTCCACGACCTCAGGGTCCGCTCCATCACGCCCGACACCACGGAAGCGGTGGTGGTCGCCTTCGAGGTGCCCGACGACCTGCAGCCGGTGTTCGGCTTCACCCAGGGCCAGTACCTCACGCTGCGCAAGGACATCGACGGGCAGGACCTGCGCCGCTCGTATTCGATCTGCGCCGGCGTGGACGACGGCGAGCTGCGCGTCGGCGTGCGCAAGGTGCGCGGCGGGGTGTTCTCCAACTGGATCAACGAGCAGCTCAAGCCCGGCGATACCATCAGCGTGATGGCGCCTCAGGGCCGCTTCTTCGTGCCGATCGAGCGCGAGGCGCAGCGCCACCACCTGGGCATCGCGGGCGGCAGCGGCATCACGCCGATCCTCTCGATCATGAAGACGGTGCTGGCGCGCGAGCCGAAGAGCCGCTTCACGCTGATCTACGGCAACCGCAGCCTGAAGTCCACGATGTTCAAGGAGGAGATCGAGGACCTGAAGGACCGCTACATGACGCGACTGGTGCTGCACCACGTGTTTTCCGACGAGCACACGGACGCGCCGCTCAACATGGGCGTCATGAACCGCGAGAAGATCGGCGACTTCCTGCGCAGCGTGGTGCCGGCCGACCGTATCGACCACGTCTTCGTCTGCGGCCCGTTCCAGATGAACGACGAGGCCGAGGCGGCGCTGCTGGCCGCGGGCGTGCCCGAGGACCGCATCCACATCGAGCGCTTCGGCGTGCCGCTGCCCGCCGCCGGCTCGGTGGGCGCCGTGATGCACCAGGCCAGCCCCGACGACGCCGAGCAGGCCAAGGTGGTCATCATCCGCGACGGCCTGCAGCGGGAGATCACCTTCAGCCGCGACCAGCCCAGCATCCTCGATGCGGCTTCGGCCGCCGGCATGGAAGTGCCGTTCTCCTGCACGTCCGGCGTGTGCGGCACCTGCCGCGCCAAGCTGGTGGAAGGCCAGGTGCGCATGGAGCGCAACTTCGCTCTCGACAAGAAGGAAGTCGCAGCCGGCTTCATCCTGACCTGCCAGGCGCACCCGACCACCGAGCGCGTGGTGCTGTCGTTCGACGAACGCTGAAGGCACACCTCATGGGCCGCGGCCGCCACGCCGGATACGACGACCAGCGCGAGGCGATCCTGGCCAGCGCGGCGCGGCTGTTCGCGACGCAGGGCTACTCCGCCACGTCGATGAACCAGGTGGCCGACGCCTGCGGACTTTCCAAGGCTACGCTCTACCACTACTACCGCGACAAGTACGCCCTGCTGTTCTCGATCGCCGACACGCACGTGGAGCGGCTGCAGCGGATCGCGTCTGAATCGGCCGAGGGCCGCGGCACGGCCGAAGCCAAACTGCGCACGCTGATCGCGCGGCTGGTGGAGGAATACGCGGATGCGCAGGACGAGCACTGGGTGCTGACCAGCGAGGTGCGCTTCCTCGAACCCGCCGACCGCCGCCGCATCCTCGACCGCGAACGCGAGGTCGTCTCGGCTTTCGCGAAAGCGGTCTCCGCCGTGCGGCCCGACCTGCAGCAGGCCGCCCTGGCCAAGCCCCTGACCATGCTGCTGTTCGGCATGGTCAACTGGATGTTCACCTGGATGAAGCCCGACGGCGCGCTGGACCATGCGGCGATGGCGCCGATCGTTTCGGATCTGTTCCTGGGTGGGCTGGGCGCCGTGAAGCAGCCCGAAGGCTCCTTCTCCCGCTCGCGGGAGAAGGCGGGGGATGAGGGCGAGCGCCGCCGCACCCTCACCCCAACCCTCTCCCGCACGCGGGAGAGGGAGCAAGACAAGGAGATCCCATGACCACCCCCATCCTCCAAAGCTACGTCGCCGGCCGCTGGGTCGGCCGCGAGGCGGCGCAGACGCTGCGCAGCGCCGTCAACGGCAAGCCGGTCGCCAGCACGCATGCGGACAAGCTGGACTTCGCCGAGGCGGTGCGGCACGCGCGCAAGGTCGGCGTGCCCAACCTGCTCAAGCTCGATTTCCAGGAACGTGCCGAACGCCTGAAGGCCCTTGCCAAGTTCCTCGCCGAGCGCAAGGAGGAGCTGTACGCCGTGTCCGCCCACACCGGCGCGACGCGCACCGACGGCTGGATCGACATCGAAGGCGGCAGCGGCACCTTGTTCGCCTATGCCGGGGTCGGCGCCAACGAGCTGCCCTCGGGCAACCTGGTGCATGAAGGCCCGGCCATTCCGCTGGGCAAGAAGGGCGCTTTCGCGGGCACGCACATCCTGGTGCCGCGTGGCGGCCTCGCGGTCCACATCAATGCGTTCAACTTCCCGGTGTGGGGCCTGCTCGAGAAATTCGCGCCCAGCTTCCTGGCCGGCGTGCCCTGCATCGGCAAGCCCGCTACCTCGACCAGCTACCTCACCGAGAAGGCCGTGCGGCTGATGGTCGAATCCGGCCTGCTGCCCGAGGGCAGCCTGCAGCTGGTGATCGGCTCCACCGGCGACCTGCTCGACCAGCTGGACGGCGCGGACGTCGTCACCTTCACCGGCTCGGCCGACACGGCTGCCAAGCTGCGCGTTCATCCCAACATCGTTCGCCACTCGGTCGCCTTCAACGCCGAGGCCGACTCGCTGAACATGGCGGTGCTCGCACCCGATGTCACGCCCGAGGACGAGGAGTTCGACCTCTTCGTCAAGGAAGTGGTGCGCGAGATGACGGTCAAGGCGGGCCAGAAATGCACCGCGATCCGCCGCGCCATCGTGCCGCGCAAGCATGTCGATGAAGTCGCCAGGCGCCTGCGTGCCCGGCTCGCCAAAGTGGTGGTGGGCGATCCGGCGCTGGAGGACGTGCGCATGGGTGCACTGGCATCGCTCGACCAGCGGGTTGACGTGGCCGAGCGCGTCAAGGCGCTGATGAAGAACGCCGAGCTGGTCTTCGGCGAGCAGGACGGCTTCGCCCCGCGCGGCGACGGCGTGGCCGAGGGCGCGTTCTTCGCGCCGACGCTGCTGCTGGCGAAGAACGCGGCCGGCGACGACAGCGTGCACGACATCGAGGCCTTCGGGCCGGTCAGCACCTTGATGCCGTACGAGGACCTGGACGAAGCACTGGTGCTCGCGGCCAAGGGCAAGGGCAGCCTGGTGGGCACGCTCGTGACGCGCGATCCGGCGACGGCGGCCCGCTTCGTGCCGGCCGCGGCGGCCACGCACGGACGCATCCTCGTGCTGGACCGTGAAGCCGCGGCCGAGTCCACCGGCCACGGCTCGCCGCTGCCGCTGCTCAAGCACGGCGGCCCGGGACGCGCCGGCGGCGGGGAGGAGCTGGGCGGCCTGCGCGCCGTCAAGCACTACCTGCAACGCGCGGCGGTGCAGGGCTCGCCGACCATGCTCTCGGCCGTGACACGCGAGCACGTGCGCGGCGCCAAGGTGCGCGAGAGCGAAGTGCATCCCTTCCGCCGCCACTTCGAGGACCTGCAGATCGGCGACTCGCTGCTGACGCACCGGCGCACCGTCACCGAAGCCGACATCGTCGCGTTCGGCGGCCTGTCGGGCGATTTCTTCTACATGCACTTCGACGAACTCGCGGCCAGGGACAGCCCGTTCGGCAAGCGCATCGCGCACGGCTACTTCGTGCTGTCGGCGGCGGCCGGCCTGTTCGTCTCGCCCGCGCCGGGCCCCGTGCTGGCCAACTACGGGCTGGACACGCTGCGCTTCATCAAGCCCGTCGGCATCGGCGACACGATCCAGGCGCGCCTGACCGCCAAGCGCAAGATCGACAAGCGCAAGAAGGACGCCAAGGGCGTGGGGCAGGGCGTGGTGGCCTGGGACGTGGAAGTGACCAACCAGGAAGGCGAGCTGGTGGCGAGCTACGACATCCTGACGCTGGTGGCCAAGCGCAACTGAGACTCTTCGATCGAGAGCAGTTCAAGCCGATAGAAAAGCGGACAGGCGTACGCAGAAAACGCAGAGATGGCGCAGAAAGCGCAGAAGGTGCTGATGAAATCCATTGCTGTTTCTGCGTTTTCCGCGTTCCCTCTGCGCTTTCTGCGTACGGCTGTTCCTCTGCTGTGCCCGCCATGAATTCACTCAGCGACATCCACCAACGCCTGCGCGCCGCCGGCGCCGGCCCCGCGCACGAGCGCCGGGTGCTGCGCCTGTGGTCGCACGGCCTGCCGCAGGACAGCGGCCCGCGCGCGATCGAGAGCTTCCTGCCCAAGTCGCTGCGCGACGCGCTGCCGGCGGTCACCAGCGAACTCGACGGGCTCGCCACGCTGGTCTCGCAGCACCCCGGCGAAGACGGTTCCGTGCGCCTGCTCGTGCGCCTCGCCGACGGCCAGACCTGCGAGAGCGTGCTGCTGCCGCGCGGCGGGCTGTGCGTGTCGACGCAGGTCGGCTGCGCGGTGGGCTGCCGCTTCTGCATGACGGGACGCGAAGGCCTGCTGCGCCAGATCGGCAGTGCCGAGATCGTGGCCCAGGCCGCGCTCGCGCGCACGCTGCGGCCGGTGCGCAAGGTCGTCTTCATGGGCATGGGCGAGCCCGCGCACAACCTGGCCCATGTGATGGATGCGATCGACTTTCTCGGCACGGTCGGCAACATCGGCCACAAGTCGCTGGTGTTCTCGACCGTGGGCGATGAGCGCGTGTTCGAGCGGCTGCCGCGCGGCCCGGTGAAGCCGGCGCTGGCCCTCTCGCTCCACACCACGCGCGAGGACCTGCGGGCCGAGCTGCTGCCGCGTGCGCCGCGCATCTCGCCGGCCGACCTGGTCGAGGCGGGCGACCACTACGCGCGATCCACCGGCTATCCGCTGCAGGTGCAGTGGACGCTGCTCGACGGCGTGAACGACACGGCCGAGGAGATCGAGGGCATCGTGCGACTGCTGCACGGGCGTTACGCTGTGCTGAACATGATCCCGTACAACACCGTGGATGGCCTCCCGTACCGCCGGCCCGCATGGGAGAAAGCGGCCGATCTGGCGCGGCAGCTCCACCGCCGCGGCGTGCTCACCAAGCTGCGCCGCTCGGCCGGGCAGGACGTGGAGGGCGGATGCGGTCAGCTGCGGGCACGCGGGAAAGTGGCGGTTCCGGTTACGGAAGTCCTTCGTCCTGCACCGGCCCTCTCCAACAATCGCCGCCTCCATCCCAGTTGAGGCTGCGGGCCGCCGGCTGAAGCAGACCCACGATGACAGCCGACATGCAGCATCCCCCCAGCCCCACCCGCGGTCCCGTCGAAGCAAAGGTGGATGCGCGCAAGCTCCTGGCGAGCGAGGCCCGCTTCCAGCGCCTGCTGGACTCCAACATCATGGGCGTCGGCGTGACGCATTCCAACGGCCAGGTCCTGCAGGCCAACGACGAGTACCTGCGCATCCTGGGGCACACGCGCGAGGAACTGCAGGCCGGACGGGTCTGGTGGGCGCGCCTGACGCCGCCCGAGTTCCTGCCCGTCGACGAGATGGCCATCGCCGAGGCCAACCGCAAGGGTTCCTGCGTGCCCTACGAGAAAGAATACGAGCGGCACAGCGACGGCGTGCGCGTGCCGGTGCAGATCGCGTTCACCACGCTGCTGGACCAGCCCGAGCAGTTCGTTGTCTACGTCATCGACGTGACGTCGCGCAAGACGATCGAGGAGGAGCTGCGCCGCGCCAACCGCAGGAAGGACGAGTTCCTGGCGACGCTGAGCCATGAACTCAGGAACCCTCTCGCCCCGATGGCCACCGCCATACATGTCTTGAGAAAAGTATGTCCCGCCCAGGACGACGAGCTTGCGCGCAGTTCGCTGTCCATCATCGAACGCCAGGTCAGGCACATGACGCGGCTGGTCGACGACCTGCTGGACATGGCGCGCATCACGAGCGGAAAAGTGCTGCTGCGCCGCGAAGAGGTGGAGCTGCTTCCGATCGTGAAGAGCGCGCTGGAGGCGACCCGTTCGCTGATGGAGCGGCGCCGGCACCAGGTCCACCTGGACCTCGGTGAAGAACCGATCCGCCTCCACGCCGACGGCGTGCGTGTCGAGCAGATGCTCACCAACCTCCTGAGCAACGCCGCCAAGTACACCTATGAAGGCGGCCGGATCTCCGTCCGCATCGAACGCGGGGAAGGCGAAGTCGTGATCCGCGTGCAGGACAACGGCATCGGCATCGCCGGGGACATGCTGCCCCTGGTCTTCGAACCGTTCGCGCAGGCGGAAACCGCCCGCGGCTATGCGGACGGTGGACTGGGCATCGGGCTCGCGCTGGTGCGACGGTTCGCGCAGATGCACGGCGGCAGCATCAGCGTGCACAGCGAGGGGCTCGGCGCCGGAAGCGAATTCACGCTTGCCCTGCCGGCGTTGCCCCGGGCTGAGCCGTGAGGGCCTTCTCCATCGCCTTCACGCCCATGCCCATCATCCCTTCGACCGCGGGCGCGAGTTCGTCGGGCAGCAGGTCCACCGTCCACACCATGCGGCTGCCGCCGCCGGCGCGCTCAAGGACCTCGACCGCGGCGTTGTAGTGGCTCGTGCGGCCGCCCTCGGTCCTGTAGACCAGCCGCCGCGCCGCGTCGTCGCGCGTGACCAGCCGCTCGCGCACCTGCATCCCGTTGGCGAAGGTGACCAGCCGCAGCGCTCCGCCTTCTTCCAGGCTGCACGCGGTGACGAAGCCGGGAACGAGCCGCGTGTGCAGCGCGCCGAAGTCGGCGACGGCCTGCCACGCCTCGTCGGGCGAAGCGGCCACATCGAATCGTTTGCAGATCGAAGCCATCAGGTTCTCCTTTCGTCGGGGTGGGTGGCGCTTGCAGCGGCTTCGGCCTGGAGCCAGGCGATGAACGCCTGCGCATCGGGGTTGCGGGCAGCCTGCGGCGCCTGGGTGATGAAGTAGCCGCGCTGGGACGCCGCGGGCGTGCGGAAGGGCGCAACCAGCTTGCCTTCGCGCACCATGTCGGCCAGCAGCGGCAGGCGACCGATGACGATGCCGTGGCCGGCCACGGCGGCCGCGACTGCATCCACGTAGACGCTGAAACGCATGGTGTGCGCCATGTGCACGTCTTCCATGCCCATCAGCTGCAGCCAGGGCTCCCAGTCCACCGTGAGCGGTGCGTCCTTCAGGTCCAGCGCCAGCAGCGTGTGGTGCCGCAGGTCGGCCGGCGTCTTCAGCGGCCGCTTGCGGTCGCGCAGCAGGGACGGCGCGCACATCGGCTGCACGGCCTCTTCGAACAGCCGCGGACCGCGTCCGGCGGCGATCGGGACGAAGCGCACCGCCAGGTCCACGTTTCCGCGGTCCAGGTCCACGATGTTGAGCGTGGCGGAGATGCGCACATCGACCTCCGGATGCGCGGCGGTGAAGCGCGAAAGGCGGGGGATCAGCCAGAACGAGGCGAAGCCCGGCGTGCAGGTGATCGCCACCTGCCGCGAAGGCGAGGCGGCGCGCACCCGCGCCGCGGCGTCGCGCAGCCGCTCCAGGCTGTCGTTCACCGCGCGCTGCATGACGCGGCCGGCGTCAGTGAGGGCCAGCGAACGGTGGCGCCGCTCGAACAGCGGCGTGCCCAGGGACTGCTCCAGCTGCTGCACCTGGCGCGTGACGGCGGGCTGCGAAAGCGCCAGTTCCTCGCCCGCTCGGGTGAAGCTCAGGTGCCGCGCCGCGGCCTCGAACGTGTGCAGCAGGTCGAGCCGAAGCTGGCGCGACCGCGGCTCGGCCCGCGGGCCGGGAGCCGGAGCTTTGACATTCGCTACCTGCATGCGAGTCATGCCGAATCACCATTGGTGTTGAGAGGACCCGGTCAGTATATTCATCCGCGAGTTGCATGCGAGGTGAACATGAAGATCGACAATCCCGGACGGTTCGCGATGCTGCGGCGGACCCTGCTCGAACTGCCGCGAGGCGAACTGCAGGTCGGCTGCTCGTCCGGCAGCCTGTGGCTCACGCTGGACCACGACCCGCGCGACATCGTGCTCGAAGCGGGCGAGCGGATCAGCCTGGACGGTGCACGCCGGGTGCTGGCGTATGCGCTGGAAGACGCGGTGCTCGAGGTGATGCCGTCGCGCGTCCCCGTCGAAGCGCGCGGATCCGTCTGGCTGCGTCCCGCACTGCAGGCCGCGTGAGGACGCGGCCGGCTAGTCCGGCTTGCGCGGGGCCGGCAGCGGCACCATCACCGGCTGGCCCGGCGTGGTGCAGCCCGTGTCGCAGCAGCGCCCGGGCTGCCGGTTCTTCGTGATCGCGCGGCCTTCCTGCGCGAGCACGCCGCGTTCGAGCAGGCGCTCGACGAGGTCGACCTTGTTGCCCACCGGATAGTTGCGCCAGATCTCCTGCTTCATCGCCGCGGGCGAACCGCCGCCATGCAGGCTGATCAGCGAATACCAGCCGCCCTGGTAGGACGCGGTGAGGTCCTCGAGGAAACGCGCCACCTCGATCCGTTTGTCGTACGGCACGGAAGGATTCGCGCGCAACACCTCGGTCAGCGTTGCGCCGGTCGCCGGGTTGTGGTCCTCGTCCGGGCCGGGCAGGGCCACGATCAGGCCGCCCGAGACCTCGTGCGCCAGCCGGTGCATGTCGTAGATCTGCGTGGCCAGCAGCAGCTTGCCGATGTTGGCGAACACCGGCTCGGGCATGAACGAGCCGCTGTGCGGGTCCTGCGTGCCGTACACGCTGGCCGCGACGCCGCAGGCGAAGAAGCCTTCGGTGATCTTGATCAGCTCGACCATGGGCTCGCGCAGGTTGGACTTCTCGCCGGGGTCGAAGCCGTTGGCCTCGCACATGAGCGCGCCGGCGCCGATCAGCAGGTCGCCGAAGCCCGCGCGCGCCGCGATGCAGCTGTGGCGGTGGTGCGTGGCGTAGCTGTAGGTGAGCACCTGGCTGTGCTCCCATTCGCCTTCGTAGAAGACGCGCTCCCAGGGCACGAAGACGCGATCGAACACGACGACCGCCGTCGATTGCCCGTACCGGCGCGAGAAGTGGGCGCTGCCATGTTCCAGCTTCTCGCCCGGCCGGCCCGCGGGGCGCGAGACGATGGTGATGCCGTTGGCGTCGACCGGGACCGCGCAGCAGACGGCGAAGTCGCGGTCGGCCTCGGTCATGTTGCGGCTGGGCATGACCAGGAACTCGTGCATGTAGGGCGCGCCGGTGACGATGGCCTTGGTGCCGCTGATCACGATGCCCCTGGCATTGCGCTCGACCACGTGCACGTAGGTGTCGGGATTGGCCTGCTGGTGCGGTCGCTTGCTGCGGTCGCCCTTGGCGTCCGTCATCGCGATGCCCAGCGTCAGGTCCTCGTCCTGGAAGCGCTCCAGGTAGGCCTGGAAACGCGAGCGGTGCTCGTTGCCGACGCGCGCGTCGTCGATGTGCGCGGTGACCTGTGCCAGCGCATTGAGCGCGTCGTGCGCGAGGTAGCGCTGCGCGCAGCCCGTCTCCTGGCACAGCAGCCGCACCGCTTCCAGCTTGTTCAGCAGGTCGCCCGCCGAATCGTTGACGTGCAGCATGCGGTTGACCACGCGGTTGCGCGAAGCCTGCGTGGCCAGCGCGACCGGCGCGTAGTCCGCATTGCGCGCGAAGTCGTACGTGTAGGCCAAGGCGTTCACGCCGGGCTGCAGCGCGGGATCGTCCGCCACGCTCTCCACCAGGCGGCCGTCGACGTACACGGTGGGCTTGAGGCGCCGCAGCGATTCGCGGTAGTCGTCGCCGCTCATCAGCGGGGCCTGGGTGGGGGCGGTGTCGGAGATGTTCATGGCGCACGCTCCTGGAAGCTTGGGCGTCATTTAAGCACCGCCTGCAGCGAAGGCGGGGGCCCAATGAGCTTCGAGCAAGAGCCAGCGCCTGTGCGTGCCCTCACGCCAGCCCTCTCCCGGAGGAGGGGGCAAGCAAGACTAGTGCGCGGACACCGGAGCCAGCGGCAACCGGAAACTGAACGTCGATCCCCGCCCCGGCCCTTCGCTTTGCGCCTTCATGCTGCCGCCGTGCATCTGCACCAGCGCGCGCGCCAGCGCGAGCCCGACGCCCAGGCCGCTGTCCCCGGCGTGGTCGCCGTCGCCCTGTGCGAACAGCTCGAAGATGCGATCGAGCTCGTGCGGCGCGATGCCGCGTCCGTTGTCCTGCACGGCCACTTCGACGGCATTGCCGGTGCGCCGGGCGCTCACGCTGATCTGGCCGCCCTCGGGCGTGTACTTGGCGGCGTTGACCAGCAGGTTCTGGAGCACCTGCGCGAGGCGCGTGGAATCGCCGTCGACCAGCAGGTGCTCGGAGGGGCCCACCTGCTCCAGCTGGTGGCGGCGCGCCTCGATCAGCGGCCGGGCCGTCTCGATGCTGCGCGCCACGACGTCGCCGATGTCGACCAGTTCGTGCCGCAGCTTGATCTTCCCCGTGGCCAGGCGCGAGACGTCGAGCAGGTCGTCGACCAGCCGCGTGAGCTGCGCCGCCTGCCGGTCGATGATGTCGCGCAGCTTGCGCACCTGCTCGGGCACCTGCGCGTCGATCTTCTGCAGGATCGTCACGGCGTTGCGGATCGGCGCCAGCGGGTTGCGCAATTCGTGCGCCAGCATCGCCAGGAATTCGTTGGTGCGCTGGGTGGATTGCTCCATCTCCTCCAGTCGCCGCTGCAGGGAGAGGTCCTGCGTCACCTTGGCGAAGCCCACCAGCTCGCCATCGCGGCCATAAACCGTCCGCACCACCACCTTGCCCCAGAAGCGGCTGCCGTCCTTGCGGATGCGCCAGCCCTCGTCCTCGAACACGCCGTGGTTGCGAGCCTGCTCCAGCTCGCGGGCGGGCTTGCCGGCGCGCCGGTCTTCGAGCGAAAAGAACACGCTGAAGTGCTTGCCGACGATCTCGCTGCCGGTGTAGCCGTTGATCAATTCGGCCCCGCGGTTCCAGCTCTGGATTCGGCCTTCGGCGTCGAGCATGAAGACCGCGTGGTCCGAGATGCTGTCGACCAGCAGCCGCAGGCGCTCCTCGCTGGCGGTGAGCTCCTCTTCATGGCGGCGCCGCTCGGTCAGGTCGCGCGTCACCTTGGCGAAGCCGGCCAGCTCGCCCGTCGTGGGGTCGTGCAGCGCCGTGATCACCACGTTGGCCCAGAAGCGGGTGCCGTCCTTGCGCACGCGCCAGCCCTCGTCCTCGAAGCGCCCTCCGGCGATCGCGCGGCGCAGCTCCTCGTCGGGCCAGCCGCGCGCCACCGCGTCAGGCGGGTAGAAGATGGAGAAGTGACGGCCGAGGATCTCCTCGCGCGTCCAGCCCTTGAGCTTCTGGGCGCCGCTGTTCCAGGAGACGATCCGGCCGTCCGGGTCGAGCAGGAAGATGCCGTAGTCGACCACGGCCTCGACCAGCAGCTGCAGCCGCTGGTCGATGGAAGCCGAAGAGGGGTTGGTTTCGTTCAAATCCATTGACGCGTGAACGACCGGATTATGCGGCGCGGATGTGAATGGCTGAGCTCTACCGCAGATTTGTCGGCTTCGCCCCGGTTCAAGCGACGCCGCCGTCCTACGCCTCATCAGCTTGCGCACGGCGAGCATGCACGCTCGCAGGACAGCCATGAAGGAAGAGCGCATCGACGAGACCGCCCCCGCCGTCGACCCGGTCGAGGCGGCGCGCTCGGCCGGGCTTGCGTATGTCACGGATGAGGAGCCCGGCCTGCGACGCGAAGCAGTGCGCGACGGCTTCACCTACCTGCGGCCGAACGGCTCCGAGGTGCGCGACGAGCAGACGCTCCAACGCATCCGCAAGCTGGCCATCCCTCCGGCCTGGACCGAGGTGTGGATCTGCCCATCCGCCGACGGCCACCTGCAGGCCACCGGCCGCGATGCCCGCGGCCGCAAGCAGTACCGCTACCACCCGCGTTTCCGCGAGGTCCGCGAGGAGACCAAGTACGAGCACATGCTCGAGTTCGCCCGGGCGCTGCCCGCGTTGCGCGAACGCGTGGCCGGGCACATGGGCCTGCGCGGCCTGCCGCGCGAGAAGGTGCTCGCGACCGTGGTGCACCTGCTGGAAACCACGCTGATCCGCGTCGGCAACGACGACTACGCGCGCGACAACAAGAGCTATGGGCTGACCACGCTGCGCGACAAGCACGTGTCGATCGAAGGCGGCCAGCTCCGCTTCGAGTTCAAGGGCAAGAGCGGCAAGACGTGGCGCCTGCAGGTGCAGAACCGGCGGGTCGCCAAGGTGGTGCGGGCCTGCCAGGAACTGCCGGGCCAGCGCCTGTTCCAGTACCACGACGACGAAGGCGAGCTGCGCGAGGTGACCTCCTCGGACGTCAACGCCTACCTTCGCGAGATCACGGGCCGCGACATCACGGCCAAGGACTTCCGCACCTGGGCCGGCACCGTCATGGCCGCCCTGGCCCTGCAGGAAGTGGAACGGGTGGACACCCAGGCCGCGATGAAGAAGAACGTTCGCACTGCGGTCGAGCGCGTCGCGGCACGGCTGGGCAACACCCCGGCGATATGCCGCAAGTGCTACGTGCATCCCGAGGTGTTCGCGGCCTATGCCGAAGGCGAGCTGTTGCTGGAGATCGAGCGGCGCGCCGAACGGGAGCTGCGCGACCAGGCGGCACTGCGCCCTGAAGAGTCGGCCGTGCTGGCGCTGCTGCAGAGCCGGCTCGAGCGCACGCTGGAAGGGCAGCTCGGCAGGAGCCTGGTTGCGCTCAACGAGAAAAAGAAGAAGCAGGCGCGTCCGCGAAAGACCCGCCGCGTTGCGGCCGAAACCGCGCACTGAAACGATGACATGCTGATGACCACGCGCCGCCGTTTCGCGCCGTCACCACGGCGACGGATTCTTACGTGCGAACGAGCGACCTTCCCACGAGGTTTTTTTGTCGTTGGCTTGGCGCGCAAGCCGAGCCTTTGTTAATCTGCCTCGGCCGCTGCTGCGGCCCAGGGAGGCGACACGATGGTCCCCGCATCCGACCCGACCGGATCGCGCTTCGACGCGATCACGCGGGCGCTTGCGCACATCGCGTGGATCACGGACGCGGAGGGCCACTTCACCGCCCCGCAGCCGACCTGGTCCGCCTACACCGGCCAGCCGTGGGAAGAGCACCAGGCGCTGGGCTGGCAGAAGGCGATCCATCCTGACGACCTGCAGGCGATGTGGCAGGGCTGGCTCTCCGCACGGGCCAACCGGTCGCTCTTCATCGCCGAAGGCCGCATGTGGCACGCACCGACCGGCCGCTGGCGGTTCTTCGAAGTGCGCGCCGTTCCCAACACCGACGAGCAGGGCGAGATCCGCCAATGGATCGGCACCTGCATCGACGTGCACGACCGCCGCACCGCCGAGCAGGCCATGCGCGTGGCGGATCGCCGCAAGGATGAATTCATGGCCGTGCTGGCGCACGAGTTGCGCAATCCGCTCGCGCCCATCCGCAATGCCGTGCACGTGCTCAAGGTCTGCCGTGACGACGATGCCCGCTCGGCCTGGGCTCGCAGCATCATCGAACGGCAGGTCGACCAGATGTCGAGGCTGCTCGAAGACCTGCTGGACGTGACGCGCATCGCCCGCGGCAAGCTGGAAGTGCGGCGCGAGCGGGTGGACCTGAACGAATCGCTCGAACGCGCCATCGAGACCAGCCGCCCGATCCTGGATGCGCACGGCCACCGCTTCCACGCGCAGCTGCCGCAGGAGCCGATGCTGGTCGAGGGCGACGCGCCGCGGCTGGCCCAGGTGTTCGCCAACCTGCTGAACAACGCGGCCAAGTACACCGACCGCGGCGGCGAGGTCGGCCTGCTCGCCGGGGTCGAGGACGGCCAGGCCGTGGTGCGGGTGCGCGACAACGGCATGGGCATCGAAGCCTCGATGCTGCCGCACCTGTTCCGCATGTACTCGCAGGCCGGGCCGGCGCGCGAGCGGGCGCAGGGCGGCCTGGGCATCGGCTTGTCGCTGGTGCGCGGCCTGGTGGAGATGCAGGGCGGCACGGTGGAAGCCAGGTCGGAAGGCCCCGGCCGCGGCAGCGAATTCATCGTGCGCCTGCCTCTGCTGCACGCCATCGCTCCTGCGCCGCGGCCGCCGGAGCGCGAGGCGTCGCCGGAGCGGCTGCGCGTGCTGGTGGCCGACGACAACCACGATGCCGCCCAGACGCTGGCCGTGCTGCTGGAGGTGATGGGGCACGAGGTTCGCGTCGCCGTCGACGGCCAGGAAGCGGTGGAAACCGCCTTCTCCTTCGCGCCCGACGTGGTGCTGCTGGACATCGGCATGCCGCGCATGGACGGCTACGCCGCCGCGCGGCGCATCCGCGAGAAGCTGCCCGGCACCATGCAGATCGCCATCACCGGGTGGGGCCGCCGCGAGGACATGCGCGAGGCCGCAGCCGCGGGCTTCGACCATCACCTGGTCAAGCCGGTGGACCCGGACCAGCTCGCACGCTTGCTGGCAACCGTGCAGCGGCCCAGCCCGGCCGACGCGCCGCACTAGACGCGCGCGCCTTCAGTCCACCACGAGCGGCTGGTACTGCGGATGCCGCTCGATGAAGGCGGCCACGAAGGAACAGGACGGCAGGACCTTGCGGCCCTCGCGCTGCGCTTCGTCCAGCGCGAACTTCACGATGCGCTCGCCGAAGCCGCGGCCCTGGTGTTCCGGCGCGACCTCGGTGTGGACCAGGTCCAGGCGGTCGCCGGATTCGCGGTAGTCGAGGAAGCCGACGACTTTTCCGCCGGCTTCGGCTTCGAAGCGCCGGCGGCCCGCGTTGCGGCGAACGGTGGGTTGCGTCACTGGGGCGGGATCTCGTGCGCGGCCGCCGCCGCCACCGCCTTTGGGGCGGGCACCGTCGGCACCTCGGGTTCGGCCTGCCGCGCGGGGATGGCCTCGGTCCAGTGCGTGACGTCCTCAGGGGTCATCGTGCTGGCCGGCGTGAGGCGCCCGTCGACGTAGCCCAGCTGTTCGATGTCGTGCAGGTACTGCTCGCGCGACAGCAGCGTGCCGGCGCAGATGTGCGGATCCTGCGCGGGGGGCTGGCGGATCTCCGTCGCCAGGCGGCTCATGAGTTCTTCCATCACCCACGCGGGAACATGGTGGCGTTCGCCCGGATAGATGAAGCCGAACAGCGTCAGGTGGGCCAGCAGCACGCGCCAGTTCCCGCCGAAGCGATCGAGCAGCGACGGCCAGTCCAGCCGCTCGGCGTTGACCTGCAGCAGGTGCGCGATGTCGGCGCCGTCGTAGCGCTCGCGCTCCATGATGAAGGCCTTCGAAAGGAGGCTGTCCTCCATGTTGGCCACGCGCACCGGCACGCCCAGCACGTCGGCTTCGGGGTTGTCGTGGAACCAGCGGCCGTCCACCGGCGTCACGCCGTTGCCCGAGTTGAAGATGAGGTCGATGAAGTCCTGGCCCGCGTAGACCTTGGCCAGCCAGTGCGGGTAGGTCAGCTCCGAACGCCAGCCCTCGGCCTGCATGAGCGCGGCCACGCGTTCGTAATCCTCCCGGCGGATGAACAGGTCCAGGTCCTTGGTGGACCGCCGGATCCCGGTGTAACAGGCGTGCGCGAAGGCGCCGCCCACGAGGAAGGGCACGCCTGCCTCGGTCAGCACGGTCAGGGCCCGGCGGTAGAACGCGGCGGTCTCGGGCAGGACCTCTTCCTCGAGGGAAGGCGCGAGCGGCGTGGTGCTCATTCGACTCCAGTTCCGGATGCTCCGGCGTTGGGGTCAGGTCAGCGTAACGGCCGGGCCCAGGGCCGCCACCGGCGCCGTGGCTCCAGCAAGCGTCGGCCTGCGCCTACAGATCGCGACGGCGGATGGACATGTCCCGCGCAAGCATGGCACGGCAGCATGTGCGGGTCTTCCAGCCCCTGCCTCGACCGCCGCGCCATTCATGCCCAAACCCAAATCCGCCAGCAGCATCCGCTTCGCCGCCGTCGGCGACATCCACGTCACCAAGGACCACGCGGGCACGCTGCGCGATTTCTTCGCCCAGGCCTCGGACGCCGCCGACGTGCTGCTGCTTTGCGGCGACCTCACCGACTACGGGACGGCGGAGGAGGCGAAGGTGCTGGCCGATGAACTGGGCAGCGTTTCGGTGCCGATCGTCGCCGTGCTGGGCAACCATGACCACGAAAGCGGCACGCCGGAGAAGGTCAGGGAGATCCTCACGCACGCCGGCGTGCGCGTGCTCGATGGCGAGGCCTGCGAGATCGAGGGCGTGGGCATCGCGGGCGCGAAGGGCTTCGCCGGCGGCTTCGGCCGCGGCTCGCTGGGTTCCTGGGGCGAGCCGGCGATCAAGCTGTTCGTCAAGGAAGCGCTGAACGAGGCCATGAAGCTGGAGGCCGCGCTCGCCAAGCTGCGCACGTCGCGGCGCATCGCCTTGCTGCACTACTCGCCGATCGCCGGCACCGTGCAGGGCGAGCCGCCGGAGATCTTTCCCTTCCTCGGCAGCAGCCGGCTGGAAGATCCCCTGCTGCGCTATCCGGTCGACGCGGTGTTCCACGGGCACGCGCACCGGGGCACGATCGAGGCCCGCACCGTCAATGGCGTCCCCGTCTACAACGTCGCGCGGCCGCTGCTGCTGCGCAAGCGGCCCGGGCAGGCGCCTTTCTGGCTGTTCGAGCTGCCTCGCGAGGAGGCGGCCGCCGCGGCGCCGGCCGAAGCCGCCACCACCACCTGATGCGAACCTCCAAGGAGCGTGAGATGAACAAGGACAAGCAACCGCGGCGTCCGAGCAAGGACCTGCCCGCGGACAAGCTGCACCCGGCCAGCGACATGGGCAAGCGCGCCAAGGGCGGCGACAAGTTCGCCAATCCCGGCCAGCCTCGCCGCATGAAGGGCAGCGACCAGGCCGGGGCGCCGGCCACGACCGGCACGGGCAAGAAAGCCCGCTGACGTCCTCCGTCAAGGGGCTTTGCGACCCGCCGCCAGCATGCCGGCCGTGAGCCCAAAGGCCGCAATGCGCGCCGGCAAGGGTTCGCCGCGGATGAGGGCGGCGCAAGCCTCGCCCATCGCGGGCGACGTCTGGATGCCGTAGCCGCCCTGGGCCGCCACCCAGAAGAAGCGCGGCGCCTGCTCGTCCCAGCCGCCCACCAGGTCGCCGTCGGGCACGAACGAGCGCAGGCCGGCCCAGGTGCGCGTGGGGCGGCGGATGGTCATCGTCGTCATGGTCTGGATGCGGTCGATCGCGATCGCGATGTCCAGCTCCTCCGGCTGCACGTCGTGCGGGTCCACCGGATCGACGTTGGCCGGCGAGCCGAGCAGCATCCCGGCATCGGGCTTGAAGTACCAGTCCTCGCCCGCGCCGGCCGTCAGCGGCCATCTCGAGACGTCCACGCCCGGCGGCGGCGCGAAGATGAAGGCCGAGCGGCGCTTCGGTTGCAGGCCGAGGGGCCGGGCGCCGGCGAGCTGCCCCAGCACATCGGCCCAGGCGCCGGCGGCGTTCACCAGCGCCGGCGCGCCGAAGGTGCCGGCAGCGGTCTCCACCGTCCAGGCGGTCCCGTCGTGCCGCAGGGCGCGCACCTCGGCGTCGGTCACGATGCGCCCGCCCGAGCGCCGCACGCCGCGCAGGTAGCCCTGGTGGATCGCATGCACGTCCATGTCGGCCGCATCGGGCTCATAGGCTGCCCCGACCACCATTTCCGGACGCAGCACCGGCGTGATCTCGCAAGCTTCCGCGGACGTGAGCAGGCGGCCATGCGGGGACAGCTGCCGCAGCACGTCCCAATGCGCCTGCAGCTGCGCCTCCTGGCCGTGGGTGGCGACGAACATCGCGCCGCGCGGCCCCAGCACCGGCTGGTCGGCGAAGCCGGGCGGCGGCGCTTCGAGGAAGGCGCGGCTGGCCATCGTCAGCGCGCGCACCTGCGCCGTGCCGTAGCTTTCCATGAAGAGCGCCGCCGAGCGCCCGGTCGAGTGGTAGCCGGGTTGCGACTCGCGCTCGAGCACAAGCACCCGCGCGTCCCTCGCGAGCCAGTACGCCACCGAGGCGCCGGCGATGCCGGCGCCCACCACGATGAAGTCCGCATGCAGGTCCATGGCCGGATGCTAGTGCAGCCGGCCCGGACCCGCCCGCAGGAGCGCGTCAGAGCGAGAGCAGCCTCTGGAAGAACGAGCGGTAACCGCGCAGGGCGACGCGCAGGTCTTCGGTGTTGGGCTGCGCGTCGTGCCCGAGCCCGGCCTCGAGGCGGGCTCGCTGGTCGGCGAAGCTCGCGGCCAGGCTCTTCATCACCTCGGCCACCAGTTCGTCGGCCTGCTGCACCGCGCGGCGCGGGTCGTCCACGAAGCCGATCTGCACCTGGTCCCAGCGGCCGCGGAAGTCCGCGGCGACCTGCGGCGGGAACAGCGCGGCGAGCTGCTCGGCGGCGCCGGGGCCCATCGCGCCCTCGGGGCGGGCGCGGGCGGTCTCGCCGTGCAACGCGTCGGGCGGTTGCTGCTCGCGCGGCTGCTGCATGGTCGTCGCATCCTGCGGCGGGCGTTGCTGCGGCATGCCTTGCGCAGGCATGCCGCCTTGCGGCGGCTGGCCCTCGGGCCGGCGCGCGCTGTCCTGTGTGGAGGCGGCGGCGCGGTCCGCCGGGACTTCGCGGTGGTGTCCCGCCACGAGGTCGGCGGTGCCTGGGCGGTCGTGTTCGTCGCGGCTCATGATTGCGTCCTCATTCCGGGGTGGTGCGGCGTGTCGTGCCGCTCGGGCGAGTCGACCTCGAGCAGTTCGTCGAACAGCGCGCGGTAGTGGATGACGGCCTGCCGGCGGCCCTCGGTATCGACCTCGCCGCGGTGATCCCGCTCGGCGATCGCGTGGGCCGCGCGGTAGTGCTCGACCACGCCGGGGTGGTGCACGGAGATGTCGGCCGCGCTGCGCTCGAAGTCGCCCATCGGGTAGCCGCGCTTTTGCATCAGGTCGCGCACCAGCGCGTCCGCCTCGGCCAGCGCGCCCTGCGGGTTGTCGACGAAGCGCGCCTGCACCGAGCGCCAGGCCTGGGTGAAGCGCTGCGCGTCGTCGGCCGAGAGCGGCACGATGTTCAGCTTGTCGACCCGCTTGCGGCGGGCCATCAGTTCCGCCTCGGCCTTGTCGCGGCTGCCGAGGGTTTCGACCGTGCGGCCGTACTCCGGCCCGAAGTCGCGCTGCAGGTGGCTCGATTGCCTCTTGCGCCACAACAGCACCAGGGCGACGGCGACCAGGGCAAGGATCACCAGCCCCACCAACAACGACTCAGTGTCCATGGAAGGCTCCTGTGTGAGGGGGACACTTCCAACGTAGGCAAAGGCCACGGCCGCGACTGTCGGAGCAGGCGACGCGCGGGCATGGCCGCGCGGTCCCGTGGACGGTAGGACGGGTCCGGCCTGATGCGCGCCTCGCCCGACCTGCTGAGCCGCGCCGGCTCAGGCGTCGCGCTGGATCAGCTCGATCTTGTACCCGTCGGGATCGGTGACGAAGGCGATCACGGTGCTGCCGCCCTTCACCGGCCCGGGCTCGCGCGTGATGCTGCCGCCGGCCGCGCGGATCCTGTCGCAGGCCGCGTAGACGTCGGGCACGCCCAGCGCGATGTGGCCGTAAGCCGTGCCCATCTCGTAGCTGGACACGCCGTGGTTGTAGGTGAGCTCGATCTCGGCATGCTCGGGGTTGGTGCCGTAGCCGACGAAGGCCAGCGAGTACTTCTGCTCGGGCCGCTCGGTGATGCGCAGCAGCTTCATGCCGAGTACGCGGGTGTAGAAGTCGATCGACCGCTGCAGGTCGCCGACGCGCAGCATGGTGTGGAGGAGTCGCATGGCGCGATTATCCGCAGGCCCGTTCGATCGCGCCGACGCCGCGCATGGGCCGTTTCCCACGCCGCCCCGCGCGCGGCGGTGTCAGAGTGGCGCATGGCTTCCGGTTGGACCCGCCGCGGTTTCGGTGCGCTCACGGCCGCGCTGGCCGCAGGCGGAAAGACGTGGGCCCAGGAGGGCCGCATGTTCACGATCCACACCTTCGGCGACTCCATCCTCGACTGTGCCCGCTACAACGACCGCGGCGTGCACCCCGGCCAGCTAATCGTGCGCAACGACGATTCGCTGTTCCCCGATTTCAGGGGCCGCGACGTGGCTTCGCAGCGGCCGGCCCGGCTCGACCACCGCGCGGTCGACGGGGCGACGGTCGAGGGCCTGGCTTCGCAGACGAGGGGGCTCGCGCCGGACGACAGCGGTGTCGCGCTGCTCACCATCGGCGGCAACGACCTGCTGCGCGGGCTGGCCTCGGATTCAGGCCCGGGCTTGCGGCGGTTCGAATCGCGGCTCGACGTTTTCCTTCGCGGCCTGCGCGTCGGCCCGGTGCTGATCGGGACCGTGTACGACCCGACCTTCGGCGACGACAGCCGCAACTTCCTGGGCGTGGAGGCGCGGGTGGCGCGGGCCAACCACCGGCGCGTCAACGAAGTGCTGGCCGCCGCGGCGAGCCGGCATGGCGCGCTGGTGGACATCCACGCGCACTTCCTGACGGGCGATCCGTCCTGGTACGTCCACACGATCGAGCCGAGCCTGCGGGGGGCGTCGGAGGTGCGGCGCGCGTTCCTGCCGCAGGTGCTGGCGCACGCAGGCCTGCGCTGATCGGACCATGAGCGCAGACCCCTTCCACCTCGAGCGCTTCGTGCAAGCGCAGGAGCCCGTGTGGTCGTCCGTGTGCGATGAGCTGCGGGCGGGCAGGAAGCAGAGCCACTGGATGTGGTTCGTGTTCCCGCAGCTGGCGGTGCTGGGACGCAGTTCCATGGCGAAGCATTACGGGCTTTCAGGCCTGCAGGAGGCGAAGGCGTATCTCGCGCATCCGGTGCTCGGACCGCGCCTGCGCAGCTGCTGCGAGATGCTCTTGCGGGTGCAAGGCCGCACGGCGGAGGACATCTTCGGCGGCATCGATGCGATGAAGCTGCGGTCTTGCCTGACCTTGTTCATGGAAACGGCGCGGGACGAGATGGTGTTTCGCGAGTGCCTGGTCAAGTTCTTCGCGGGCGACGTCGATCCGTTCACCACGGGACAGGTGGGCGGCTAGACTGAACTTTACCTAGTCGCCGTGAGTGAGTTCGCACATGGCCTTGCAGCTTTGCACGTCGCGCAGGGTCGAGTATGTGCCGTATGCGGTGGTGCCAAGACCAGCAAGCAAGAGCAATGGATGACGACCATCTGGATCCACGTGTCTAAGTGGATCAAGCTTTGCGTAGTTGAATCGGTTCAGACGGCCAGGTAGACCGATTGGGTCCGCCTGCGTGTATCGCCCATCCTTGGCGTGATACCACCGGAACAGGTTGTTGGACAGTCCGGCCGCCTCTTCATCCTCCTGCTGCCCCGGAAAGCGCAAACCGAACTCGATCGGCTCAGTGCGCCTCAGATGCGGCAGCCCGTTGGCGGCCCTTTGCACCAAGGGGCCGGTCGGCTTGTTGCCCCCGAATGCGCTGTACGGCCACTGCCACACCGGGCGCTTCTCTTGATCCGTCACCAGCCGTGGCGTGCCCAGATGATCGGTATGTACGGCATAGAGCTTGCCGTTTCGGACGAAGCCGACGGGGATCGCCGAACCGTCCTCAAGGGGCAGCCAGATGTACTCGGTGCGGCCGGCGCCTCGCGCGGAGCCGTTGTCGTATTCGCCCAGCAACGCCCAAGCGGGTAGCTCTCCGTCTCCATAGAGGTACACCCTACCGAGTAGCGCATCGGCCTGCGTTGGAGTGAACAGCCACCCGAATCGCCCTTTGAGCCAGGCCACGAACCCTTCGCCCAGCGCCTGCGGCCTGGGTGGCTCGGCGTCCGGACTGGGCTCGCTGCGGAAGACCCGCTGGCCCGCGGCGTTGTGCAGGTAGCGCACCGTCACGGGTTCTCCGCTCTGTGCGGCCCGCATCCTGGACAGCCGGTTCGCCGCGTCGTACTCGAACTCGTGCAGACCGTCGTTCGTAAGGGAGCCGTTCGCGTCCAGCGTGTAAGTCACCGTGGCGCTCGCGGCGGACACCGGTTTGCCGTTCTGGACGATCTCGGCGGTTTGCGTGAGGCCCAACATCCGGTTGCTGGCCGGGTCGATGTTGAGCACTTGCCGCGTCGTCCGAGTCAGGCCACCCTCTTCGAACTCGCCCTCCAGGTCGATGTCGCTCGTGACGCTGTCGGTGGCCGTCAGCCGGTTTCCGTTCGGGTCGTGGTCGTACTGGGTGCTCGCCCCAGGTCGCTCGAACCGGTTTAGACGATCTCGGCTGTCGTACCCCGCGGTCCAGGACAAGGAGATCGGCGTGAACGTTTCCGCGCCGCCCTCGGCATTGCGCACCCAAAGCTTCTGACTGATGCCCGTGATGCGGCTGGCGGCATCGTGGATGTACTCCGCGAACTCGTTAAACGTCATGCGGCCGTCCAGGTCGAAGTAGCGCGAAGCCAGGTCACCGTTGCTCCATTGCCAGGATCTTGGCTGGCCCAGGGCGGTATGCGTCAGGTTGCTCACGAACGGCTTGATGTTGGGGACGAGGCCCGGCAACTGCGCATCGATGCCCGTGACCCTACCTTGGTCCCGCCTGTAATAGATCCTCAAACCGCTCGGGTAGTAAACAGCGAGAAGACGGCCCTGGCGGTAGCGGTAGACCACGGTATGCCGACTGGGATTGGTCGGGTTGTCGTTAACGGTCTGCGATTTGGAGACGACGCGACCGTGCCCGTCATGCTCGAAACGGGTGGAGCCTGCCGCGTCGTCCATGCGCACCAAGTCTCCGGCCTCGTTGTACTCGAGGAACGCCGTCTGCCCGTCAGCGCTGCGGATCTGCCGGGGCCGCCCCAACGGGTCCCGGTCGATCGTGGTGAGCTGGCCCTTGGCGTCCTCGATCGCCACCACGTCGCCGAGGGCATCACGGGTGTACGCGAGCGTGCCGATATCCGGGCTGGTCTCGCTGACGACCTCGCCAAAGGCGTTGTAGCGGTATCGCGTCCCGACCCCCTTGGGATCGGTCACGTCCGTCAGCTGGTCCAGGGGGTTCCAGGCCTGCATGGCCGAGGCGTTGTCCGGGAAGGTGGTGGCGGTCAATCGGCGCAAGCCGTCGAGGGCGCGGTGCGTGGTCTGGTTCAGCGGGTCGGTGATGCTGGTCGCCTGGCCGTTGGCGTCGTAGGCCAACGTCGTGGTCTGTCCTCTTGCGCCCTGCAAAGCGACCACCCGGCCCAGTTCGTTGATGACGCTTGCCGTCACGCGGGCCAGCTGCCCGGTCTCGTCCCGCACTTCCTCCCTCACCCGGTTCCCAGCGGCGTCGAGGGTGTACTGCACTTCGACCCCGCGGCTGTCCGTCAAGCCGGTCAGCCGCCTGGCGGCGTCATACGCGTAGATGACGCTGTAGCCGTCTGGCCTCTGCACGCTGTCGGGATCGACCGCCTCGCTGTAGGCGTTGGAGCGGAAGTAGTCGTAGAACGTGGTCTCGTCTCCCACCGTGTCGCTTGTCACGCGATGACGCGCATCCCGGACGTAGGAGCGCGTTGCGCGCCCGGGGCGGCTCTCGGTCAGGACGAAGCCCACCGGGTCGTACGTGTAGCGTGTTTCCTGTCCCATCGGATCGACCACGCTGACGCGGTTGCCTTGCGCATCATGCGCGTACCGCCACAAGCCGCCGCGCGGATCGGTCATGGTGTCGGCGAGGCCGAGCGCGTTGTACGTCCACCGCCAGGTTCTCTGCTGGCCCGTCTGCGTATCGGTCAATGTCTTGCCGAGCGTATTACCCAGGCTGTCATAACCGTACTCGGTGTTCCTGCCCGGCTCGATCACGCGCAGGGGCACTCGCAACGTTGGATGCCACTCGATCTGAACCTGTCGCTGTTCCGGCCGCCCTTGTGCCTGCGTCACGACTGTGGGCAGCTTGCGTGGGTCATAGGCGAAGGACGTGCTCACGCCCAGATAGTCCCGGCTTTCCAGCACCAGGCCGCTGGTGCCGTCGACGATCCTGTCCGCCGCATCGCCGATGCAATCCGCGCAAGGTTGGCTCTGGCCGGAGAAAACCTGCTTCGCGCCTGCCGCGCCGTACCTTTGCACCCGTGCCGTGCCCAGTGGGTCGATGACCCGAACAGACCCGTCGGTGACGTATTCCAGTTGGTGCCGCTGGCTACCGCCGGAATGCTCGGACTGCACGGCCCGACCCTGCGCGTCATAGGCCCAGCTCGCATGGGGCTGCCAGTTCTCGAGGACGCTGGTCAGAGCGAGTGGATAGCTGCTGTTCTCATAGTGGTAAGAGCGGACGGCACCACCCGACGCGGCCCGGGAGAGGCGCCCGGCGCCGTCGTAGTGATAAGCAGCCGCGCTCAAGCTGCCTGGCACCCACGCGTTTCGAAGTCGGCCGTGCTCGTCGTAGTCGAGATAGACGCTGCGGCCGAACGGGTCCGTCACGCTGCGAAGAAGACCCTGTTCGTGCCGGGCGGTGAACGTTTGGCCGCCGCGACGGACGATCCGCATGATGCGCCCCTCGGCGTCGTAGTACTCCGCGCTGCCATCCGCCACCAGGTACTTCCAGGTCGAGCCGCTAGGGTCGCCCACGTCGAGCCGGATCAACTGATCTCGGACGTGAGGATCCCCAATCCATTCCCCAGGCCCCCCGCCCGTGAATCCATGCGCCCTGCCGGTGGGGCGGATGGCGACGGCGCGGTTGTCGCGCGTCAGCACCCGCATGCTGTAGCTGTGCGTCCAGCCGGGCAGCGAGGAGTTGTAGTACCGCGCAATCCGCAGGCCCGAAGCCGTCGTGAAGTCGACCTCCTCCTGGAACTTGTTGCCAGTGCCGGCGAAGATCGGGTTGCCCACCGCCTCGGCGCGCGTGCAGGACCCGTTGCTTCCGCCGGCTTCCGGCAGCAGTTGCGGCGGGGCTTCTGCGTGCGAGTCGTCGCCAGGTGGACCGGCATTCGGGTTCAAACCCCCGCCGGGCGGGGTGCCGGGCGGATTGGTCGAGGGGAGGACCCCGCCGTCGCGCAGGCAACGGGAGAAGCCGCCTGAACCCGTGATGCAGCCGAGGGGCGGACTTTCTGGCGAGTCGACCCGAAGGGTGCACACCATGGTGATATTGCGCCCAGGGGGAATTGGAAGCGGACCCGCGCAGGTTTCGCCGCGAGAGCAGGCGTCCGACATGAGCCAGTACTGTCCCGCATGGCACTCCTCCAGGATGTAGGGGGCATGAGGCGCGCCGTGAGCATTGAGGCTATTTGCGAGCATTTGCGGCGCACCGCACCAGCTTCCTGCACGGTAGCTCGGAGAGTCTGGGCCCCAGTGAAAGTACGACAGAACCTGGTCCTGGTTCGGACAAGCGGTGAGACTGGTATCGGGGTACCGGAAAATCTCTCCGGGCGAGCTCTGCGCAAATGACGACCCACAAACGGCGCCTGCAACAACGGCCAGCGCAACGAGATAGCACAGCTTCTTCATCACTCCTCCATTTGTCGTGGAGTGATTTGGAAGGGCGGCCGCGATTCAGAAGAGGCGGAAGGTCAGGCGACGCCTCTCAATTCAGGGGGCCTCCTCCTCGACGGGCGCGCGCCGTAGTCGCATGTACAGCGTGCCGCCCAGCAGCGCGCCCCACATCAGGTGGTCGGCGAACTGCGGCCAGAATGCAAGCGCCGTGACCTCGGGGAACAACCTCACTGCGATGACCCGCAAGTCGAGCAGCGCGACCAGCGCGGCCCCGACGACGGCCCAGAAGACGACATGCCTTCGCGGCAGGAGCATGCCGAACACGGCGGTCCAGAACAGCGACACCGCCGGATGCACGATGGCGGCCGCCGCGAACAGGGCCGGTGTGCTGGACGAAGCCGGGATCAGCATCGCGCCCGCGGCGCGCGTCGCCTCGAGCGGATCCCCGCCGGTGACGAGTGCATGCAGCGTCGAAGGCAATCCGCTGAACACCGTGGCCACGAGCCACGCGTACGCGAGGTCCTTGAGCTCGAAGCGGAGCTTCACGGCTCCTGTCGCCCCGGCTAGCGCCCCAATGGCAGCTCGAACACCAGGCAGGTGGTCGTGGCGTGCGCGTACAGCGTGCCGTCGGGACCGTACAAGCGCCCCTCGGCCGTCGCCAGCTGGCGCCCGGCGTGCACCACCTTGCCTTCGGCGCGCACCCGCGGGGCTTTCGAACCGAGCGCGCGCACGATGTTCACGCTCAGTTCCGCCGTGGTGTAGCCGCGGCCGGGCGGCATCTTCGTGTGCACGGCGCAGCCCAGCGCCGAATCGAGCAGCGTCGCGTACCAGCCGCCGTGGATGCCGCCCATCGGGTTGAGGTGATCGGGCCCCGGCGCGCCCTGGAACACGGCCCGGCCGTCTTCCACTTCGATCAGGTGGAAGTCCAGCGTGCGCGCGATCGGCGCACGGGGCAGGCGGCCGGCCACCATCGCCTGAAGCATCTCCAAGCCGCTCATGCCCGCGACCTGGTCCGGCCGGGCGACGCCGCAGCCTGCTCCGGCCTCGAAGCGGGCGGCCTGTTCGCGCTCCTGCGCAAGCCACTGCTCGAGGGTGTCGTGCTGCGTCATCGGCGGGGCTCCTTCTCTTTTAACTTGCAGATGCAATGGTTGCACCTACAATAATCGGCCATGGACGCCGTTGTCAAGCCGCAGGGCTGCACCAATCTCAAGCTGCGCCAGCTCATGCGCCGCGTGGCGCAGCACTACGACGCCGAGGTCGGCAAGACCGGCCTGAAGGGCACGCAGTATTCGCTGCTGTCCTATGTCTGCAAGCTCGGCCCGATCCGTCCCGTGGACCTGGCTCGCGAGATGAAGGTCAACCCCTCGACGCTCAGCCGCAACCTGCAGCCGCTGGTGGCGGCGGGCTGGCTCGCGCTGGAGCCCGGCGACGATGCCCGGAGTCATCGCGTGGCGGCCACGGACGCCGGCCGCGACAAGCGCCAGGAAGCGCAGCGCCGCTGGCGCGTGGCGCAGGAAAGCCTCAATGCGCAACTCGGGCCCAGGCGCGTCCTCGCGCTGCATGCGCTGCTGGACGAATGCACCGACCTGCTCGCCGCGCCGCGAGGAGATGAAGATGAGTGAATCCCGGCATGAATCCCGGCGCTTCGCCGTCTGGCTGGTGCTGCTGGCCGCGGCCGGCACCTTCGCGCTCACGATGGGCGTGCGCCAGACCATGGGCCTGTTCCTCTCGCCTCTGAACACGTCCACCGGCCTGGGTCTCGCCAGCATCAGCCTCGCGTTCGCCTTCGGCCAGCTGTGGTGGGGCCTCACCCAGCCCTTCGCCGGCGCGGTGGCCGACAAGGTCGGCGCCGGCCGCGTGCTGCTGATCGGCGCGTCGCTCGTGGCGATCGGCACCTTCCTCACGCCCTACATGACGACCACGCTGGGGCTGGTCGTCGTCATCGGCGTGGTGGCCGCGGGCGGCGCGGGCATGGCGGGCCCGGCGGTGCTGATGTCCGCTGCCATGCGGCTGATCCCGGTCGAGAAGCGCGGCTTCGCCACCGGCATCGTCAACGCGGGCGGCTCCACTGGGCAGTTCCTGCTGGCGCCGCTGGCCGCGACGCTGATGGTGGGCATCGGCTGGGTGGGTGCGATGCAGGTGCTGGCGCTGCTGGTGCTGCTGGCGCTGCCGGCTGCGTGGGTGCTGCGCGGCCATTCGCAACAGCCCGCCGGCGCGACGGCGCGGCCCGTGGGCACGCGAGAGGCGATCGGCACGGCGCTGCGCAACCCGAGCTACCTGATGCTCGCGGCCGGCTTCTTCGTGTGCGGCTTCCATGTGGCCTTCCTCGCCACGCACTTGCCAGGCGTGGTGGCCGCGTGCGGCCTGTCCACCGAATGGGCGGGCTGGGCGCTCGCACTGCTGGGCCTCTTCAACATCGTCGGCAGCATCGCGATGGGCTGGGCCGTGGGACGCTGGCGCATGAAGTCGCTGCTGGCGCTGGTGTATGCGGTGCGCGGCGTGGCGGTGCTGCTGTTCCTGCTGTCCCCCAAGACGGGCCCGGTGGTGCTGCTGTTCTCGGCGGTGATGGGCGTCACCTTCCTGTCCACCGTGCCCCCGACAGCCGGACTGGTCGCCAAGTTCTTCGGCACCGCCAACATGGCGACGCTGTTCGGCATCGTCATGCTCACCCACCAGGTGGGCGGCTTCCTGGGCGCATGGCTGGGCGGCACCGTGTTCCAGGCCACGGGCAGCTACGACTGGGTCTGGTACGTGGACATCGTGCTGGCCGCCGGCGCGGCGCTGGTGCACCTGCCCATCCGCGAGGCGAAGCTGCAGCCGCGCGCCGCCGCCGCCGCGGCCTGATGGGGATCGAGCGCTAGTTCGCGAAGAAGAGGATCGCCAGCACCAGCAGCAGGACGATCCCGCCCAGGCCGGCGGCCAGGGGTTCGATCTCCAGCAGCATCGGCATGAATCTCGCCCAGATCCTGTTCATGGCAGGTCTCCTGTCGGCCACAGGGGAGTGCGGCCTTCAGCGGCATTCTGCTCCCGCCGGCGGCTGAACGAACTCAGCCGGCGCCAGTCATTCGGATGCGGGCTTGGGTTCCCTCGGGTCGGACTCGAGCTGCTTGCGGCCCTCGCGGGCCAGACGGGCCGTTTCCTCCAGCACTTCCTCGTCCGAGGCGCGGGGAATCGGCTCGTCTGCGTGTGCAATCCCGTCGTTCGCAGCCTCCGGCACGGGCTTGGGATCGTTCGGCATGGTGGCTCCTTCGGTCGAGCACTCGATTCTTGGGGACCCCACGCCGATCGCAGTCGGCACGCGCCGCCGATGAGCGTAGTCTGCGGACTACCCCGCAGGTGCAGGCGACATCCGCGGCGCGACGGCGGGTCCTCGAGGGAAGGTGATCGCGATGGCCGCCGCGGCCAGGCCCACGAACAAGGACCCCAGGTACAGCCACGCATAGCTGCCGAAGCGGTCGTACAGCCATCCGCCGAGCAGCGGTCCCAGCGCCATGCCCAGGCTCGACAGCATGGTCATCGCGCCCAGCACCGTGCCCAGGATGCGCGCGCCGAAAGCCTCGCGGGCGAGCGTCGCGTACAGCGGCATCACGCCGCCGTAGGCCGCCCCGAAAACGATCGCCACGGCGTAGAAGCCATCGAGTTCGCGCACGAGCAGGTACGAGGCGGCAGCGAAGGCCTGGATGAAAAGGCCCGCAACCAGGACGCGCTTGGCGCCCAGCCGGTCGGCCAGCACGCCGAAGAGCAGGCGGCCGCCCAGCCCGGCCGCTCCCTCCATGCTGTAGATCGTGACCGCCGTAACCACCGGCAGGCCGCAGCCGATCGCGTAGCTCACGGTGTGGAAGATCGGCCCCGAGTGCGCGGCGCAGCAGGCGAAGAAGGCGGCCGCGAGCAGGATGAAAGCGCGGGACCGCAGGGCCTGACTGACCGATATCTCCGCGTCGCCGCCGGCAGCATCCGCGGCGGCTGCCGATCGCGCCGGCGCAGCGCGAATGAACCACACGGCCGGCAGCAGGACGAGCCATGCGCCCAACCCGATCAGCAGCTGCGCCGTGCGCCAGCCGTAAAGGGTGACCAGCCACCCGGCCAACGGCGCAATCGTCATCGGCGCCACGCCGATGCCGGCCGACACCAGCGACACCGCAAGGTTGCGGTGCCTGTCGAACGACGCCGCCGTGGCCGCGATGATCGGCGCGAAGAAGCTGCCGGCCGCGACACCCATCAGCACGCCGAACCAGAGCTGGAACTGCGGCAGGCTGGCCGCGCGGCTGGAAAGCACGCTGGCCAGCCCGAGCAGGACGATGCCCGCCAGCACCACCCGGCGCGGGCCGTAGCGGTCGCTCAAGGCGCCCCAGCCGAAGCCGGCCAGGCCCATGCTGATGAACGCGAGCGTCATCGCGCCCGAGATGCCGGCCCGCGACCAGCCCGTGTCGGCGCCCATCGGGTCGAGGAAAACCGCCAGCGAGAACACGGTGCCGATGGCCACGCAGGTCATCAGCGCGCCCGCGGCGACTAGCGGCCAGTTGCGGTCCGTGGCGGGGATGGAAGAGGAAGACGTGGCCATGGGCAGTCCTGATGGAGTGTGCTGCCTGGACGACGAACGGGGAGCTCGGAAATCGACAGCCACCACCCGTCATTCCAGCGACGGCTATCAAGGATCCCCGGTCAGCCCCAGGAACTCATCGATCATGTGGAAGTGGTCGTCGTGCATCCGGGTCTCGAGCGCCGGCAGCTCCGCGATCGGCACCCACTTCGCCGCGGCCGCATCGTCGCCGCCCTGCACCGGCGGCGGGTCGATGTCGCCCAGGTCGAAGAAGTGCGAATGGGTGACGATGCGCCCGCGCTGGCTGCGCCGGGGGTGGTCGAACACCTTCACCCCGCGCAGGCGCTCCCGCATCTCGCGCGGCGAGAAGGGCAACCCGGTCTCCTCGGCCAGCTCGCGCAGGGCCGAGCGCAGCACCGTGTCCCCGGTCTCGAGGAAGCCGCCGGGCAGCGCCCAGAGGCCCTTGCCGGGCGCACGGCCGCGCTCGATCAGCAGTACGTGGTCGCCGGCGCGCACCACGGCATCGACGGTCACCAGCGTCACCGGGTAGGGCACGGCCGCCCACGCCTTCTTCTCGCGCGCGATCAGCCGCCACTCCTCGCGCAGGCGCCCGAACTCGGGCGTGCCGAGCCAGCCCGACACCTTGTCGCGGGTGGATTGCGCGAGGTCGCCTTCGATGCCGCGCCACGCCGACAGCGGATCGCCGGCGGCATACAGCGAATCCAGCCGGCGCTCGCTGGGCTCATCGCTCTCGCCGCAGGGCTCGACCGTCCAGCCGGCGGGCCAGTCCTCGTCCTCGGGTATGGTCCCGGCCCACAGGCACAGCACGGCGCCCGTGTCCGCGTCCCGGTGGCGCTGCACGCCCGCCTGCACGGCGCGCAGCGTGCGGCGCTCGTCCCAGTGCTCGCGCAGTGGCTCGAAGGCCACGCGTGAACGCTGGTCCTCGTCGAGCGAGGCGGACAAGATGTCCATCCGGTCGCGCCAGCCGAAAGGGTGGCGGGCGGTCGGCGCCTGGTAGGCGCGCGTGATGAAGACCACCACGCGCCCGGCCCGGGCGAGCGCCGAGCGCAGCAGTTCCACCTGCGGCTGGTCCGGGAGCAGGAAGTGCGCGACGCACGCCGCGAGCGCGAAGCGTTCACCGGCCACTGGCACGCCGGGTCCTCAGGCCGCGTCGCCGTTGACGGCGGCCATCGCCGGACCGAAGCCGCTCAGGCGCAGGGTTCGCGCAGCGGCGAGCTCGGGATCCGGCTCGCAGAGGTAGATCTCGTCGGCCGGCCGCCCGATGACGCGCAGTCCGCTGGAGCGCAGCATCGCTTCGATGCCGGCGTGGTTGGGCACCCACCAGTTGGTCGGGTCGCCGGCGAAGCGGTGCTCGATGAAGGCCATCTTCGGCCAGCCCGGGTCGAGCAGCGGTTCGCGCTCGGTGATCGGATGGTCCCCGGTGTCCGGGTAGACCTCCTGGCCCGGCATGGTGAGCGTCTGGAACATCATCAGCCGGCGCGTGCGCTGCGCCAGCAGGTCCAGCGCGAGCAGCGGATAACGCAGGTGGTAGAAGACCCCCATGAACCACACGAGGTCGAAGCGCTCCTGCAGCTGCGCGACTTCGTACACGCCCATCTGGCGGAACTCCACCTGCCGCTGCAGGCCCAGCACGCCCGCGGCCCAGCGCGCCTGGTCGAGATAGAGCTCCTCGACGTCGATGGCCAGCACCGAAGCGCCGCGCCGCGCCAGCTCGAAGCTGTAGAAGCCCGCATTGCAGCCCACGTCCAGCACGCGCCAGCCCGACAGGTCGTGCGGCAGGTGCGGCGCGATCTCCTGCCACTTGAAGTTGGGAAAATCGCCGCCGAGGAAATGGTCGGGCACGGTCTGCACGCCGCCGGGCAGGTGCAGGTTGTGGAACCAGGGGCCGAGAGCGTCGATCTGGCGCCGCAGGTCGCCCACGTCCACCGCGGAGGGTTGGTCGTCCAGGCGCATCGCTTCCATCGTCATCGCCCGATCGCGTGGTACTCGAAGCCCTGCTGGCGCAGGGACGGGTCGTACAGGTTACGGCCGTCGAAAATCACCGGCTGTCGCATGGCCTTCTTCAGCGCGTCGAAGTTGGGGCTGCGGAAAGCCTGCCAGTCGGTGGTGATCACCAGCGCGTCGGCATCCTGCACGCATTCCATCGCGGTGTCGGCGTAGCGCAGGCGGTCCAGCATCGCGATGCGGCCGCTGAAGTCGTGCGCCAGCGTCTTTCTGGCCTGTTGCATGGCCACGGGGTCGTGTGCCATGACCTGGGCGCCGCGCTCCAGCAGCGCCTTGATCACGATGCGGCTCGGCGCTTCCCGCATGTCGTCGGTGTTGGGCTTGAAGGCCAGGCCCCAGAGGCCGAACAGCATGCCCCGGAGGTTGCTGCCGAAGCGGGTGTTGATCTTCTGCACCAGGATGTGTTTCTGCGCTTCGTTGACGGCTTCCACCGCCTCCAGGATGCGCAGATGGCGCCCATGGCAGGACGCGGTGCGGATCAGGGCCCGCACGTCCTTCGGGAAGCAGCTGCCGCCATAGCCGGTTCCCGCGTAGAGGAAGCTGTAGCCGATGCGCGGGTCGGCGCCCATGCCCTTGCGCACCTGCTCGATGTCGATGCCCGCTTCGCCCGCCAGGTTGGCCAGCTCGTTCATGAAGCTGATGCGCGTGGCCAGCATGGCGTTGGACGCGTACTTGGTCAGTTCCGCCGCCTTCAGGTCCATCATCAGCACGCGGTCCTGGATGCGGTTGAACGGCGCGTAGAGCCGCTGCAGCAGCTCACGCGCGCGCTCGCCCGCGGCCCCGGGGTCGGTGCCGATGACGATGCGGTCCGGCCGCATGAAGTCGTCGACCGCCGCGCCTTCCTTCAGGAACTCGGGATTGGACGCGACCGCGAAGGCGTCCGGCCCATGCGGCAGGTTGCGCGCCTGCAGCGCGTCGGCGATCGCATTGCGCACGCGGTCGCCGGTGCCCACCGGCACGGTGGACTTGGTCACCACCAGCTTGAAGCCCTGCATCCAGCGGCCGATGCTGTCCGCCGCCGAGAGCACCTGGCTCAGGTCGGCGCTGCCGTCCTCGGCCTGGGGCGTGCCCACGGCGATGAACTGCACCTGCGCATGTGCCACCGCCGCCTGGACGTCGTTGCTGAAGGCGAGCCTGCCGGCGGCCCGGTTGCGGTCGACCACCTCCTGCAGCCCGGGTTCGTAGATCGGGATGCGGCCCGCATCGAGCTGGTCGATGCGGCGCGGGTCCATGTCGAACACGAGCACGTCGTTGCCCGCCTCGGCGAGGCACGCCCCGCTCACCAGGCCGACGTAGCCGGCTCCCATCACGGTGATGTTCATGGCGCGGTCTCCAGGTCCATCTCGAGGGCGTAGCCGACCAGCTGGGCGGCGCGGTGCGCCGCCGTGTGCTCGGCGAGGATGCGGCGGCGGGCGCGCTCGGCCATGGCCAGGCGGTCCTCCTCCGGCATGACGCGCAGCACGGCCAGCACGTCGGCGGCGCTGTCGGCCAGCACGATCTCTCGGCCGGGCATGAGCAGCGTCTCCAGCCCGGCCCAGCGGTCGCTGATGATGGGCGTGCCGCAGGCGGCGGCCTCGAACAGGCGCACGCTGGGCGACCAGCCGGCCTGCACCATGTCGGCCCGGGTGATGTTCAGGGTGAACCGCTGCCGGTTGTAGAAGGCGCGGTGCTCGGCCGGCGGCAGGTGCGGTTGGTACTGCACGTTGGCCGGCCAGGCGATCCAGGACGGGTACTGCGGCCCGGCCACGACGAAGCGTCCGTCCTGCCAGGCGCGCGCCGGCTGCAGCAGCAGCCGGTCGACGCCGGGCTGGCGGTCGTCGCTGTAGGTGCCCATGTAGCCCAGGTCCCACTGGGCGGGCTGCGGGTCGGGGTGATAGAGCTGCGGATCCACCGAGCAGTACAGCACCCGGGCGCAGGGCGAGCCGAACTCCTGCTCGAGGCGGCGCAGCGTGGGCCCGCCGGTGAACGACAGGTACATCGAGTAGCCCGCGATCTGGTCGGGCCGCAGGTACTCGTGGTCGCCGCGAGCCAGCTTGGCCAGCGTGACGGGCGTGTCGATGTCGTAGAAGGCCGTGAGGCCCCCGGCTTCGCGCTGGACCCACTCGCCCACCTGCACGCCCTGCGGCACGAAGGAGCCGACGACCACCAGGTCGGCCGTGCGCACTTCGTCGGCGAAGCGGTCGTGCAGTTCCTCCAGGCTGCCGTACAGCTCGGTGCGGCCGTAAGGCGGGGCGGGCAGGTCGCGGTGGCTGGCGTACCAGGGCACGTCCCGCTCGAGGAACAGCACGTCGTGGCCGGCCGCGTCGAGTTCGCGCACCAGGCCGCGGTAGGTCGTGGCATGGCCGTTGCCCCAGGACGAGGTGATGGACAGGCCGAGGATGACGATGGAAAGCTGGCGGGTCATGTCGCTGTCTCCATCGTCCGGCCTTCCAGCACCGCATCGAGCTGCGCCGCACGGTGGTCGTAGGTGTGCTCGGCCAGCACGCGGCGGTAGGCCGCTTCGCCGACGGCGCGCGCCTTGTCCGTGTCGAGCGATTCCAGTTGGTGCGCCACTTCATCGCCATTGCGCGCCACCAGCATCTCGGCGCCGGGCTCGAAGAACTGCTCCAGTCCCTCCCACGCATCGGTGATCAAACAGGCCGCCGCACCTGCGGCCTCGAACACGCGCGTGGCCGGCGAGAAGCCGTAACGAGCCATGCTTTCGCGGCTGATGTTGAGCACGGCCAGCGGCGTGCAGTTGAACGCGTTGTGATCCGCGGTGAAGACGTGGCCCAGGTAACGAACGTTCGGCGGCATCGGCTTGTCCTGCCAGCCGCTGCCGCCGAGCAGGAAGCGGCGGCCGGGCAATGCGGCCGCGGCCCTCAGGAAGAACTCCTCGACGCGCGCCTCGCGGTCCGGCAGCCGGTTGCCCAGGAAACCGAGGTCGCCCTCGAACCGCGGCTCGGGCGCGACCGGGAAATGCGTCGTGGGGTCGAGCGCGTTGTAGATCGGGATGCAGTCGCGCGCGCCCAGCGCCTTGTAGGCGCTGCTGACCGGCTCGCCGCCGCCGTAGGTGAGCACCAGGTCGTAGCGCGGCACCAGCGGCCGCAGCGGGTCGTGCGCGTCGTGGTGCATGCGGTCCAGCGTGGCCGGCGCGTCCACGTCCCAGTAGACGACCAGGGTGCCCGGCCCTTGAAGGTCCAGCACCGCGCGCTCCAGCAGCGCGTCGTGCACGCCGACGCCGCTGGCCTTGACCACCAGGTCCGCGCCGCGCGCCTGCTCCACCGTGCGCAGCACTTCCGCTTCGCTTTCCGCCGAGTAGACGACCACCTTGGCCCAGGGCGGATCGTCCATGTCGCGATGCTTCTGGCGCTTGAAGGCGTCGGGCTCGTAGAAGGTGACGCGGTGGCCGCGCGCGTGCATCGCCCGCACGATGCCGCGGTAGTAGGTGGCCGCGCCGTTCCAGTACGCGGAGACGAGGCTGCTGGCGAAAAAGGCGATGTTCATCCTGTTCTTCATGCGTTGACTTCCCTTGCGGCTCGCGTCGGCGGAACCAGCTCCGCGTAGATGTCCAGCAGTTCGTCCACCCGCCGGGCGCAGCTGTGGCGGGCGAGGATGGTGCGCAGGCCGTGGTCGGCGAGCGAGCGGGCGAGGGCGGCATCGCCCAGCACCGCGCGCAGGTGCTCGCGCATCTCGCGGCCGTCGCGCGCAATGAGGAAATCAGCGCCGGGCTCGAACAGCCCTTCGCAGTCGTCCCAGGGCGCGGACACGAGCGGGATGCCGCAGGCCAGCGCCTCGAACACGCGGATGGTCGGGATGCCCGGCAGCGCCCGCACGTAGGGCCGGCGCGGCACGTGCACCGTCGCGCCGTAACGCGCGAAGACCGCGGGCGCTTCGTAGTTGGGCAGCCAGCCGCCGTAGGAAATGCCGGCCTCGCGCAGGCTGTCCAGCGCATGGCCCGGGTAACGCACCCCATGCACGCGGGCCTGGAGGCCGAGGTCGCGCACGGGATTCAGCAGGAATTCATGGAGCTCCGCCGTGCGCTCCTCGTCGCCCCAGTTGCCGATCCAGACGAGGTCGCCATCGCGAAGCGATCCGCCCAGGGGTCTGAAGACTCGCGTGTCGGCCGCTTCATGCCAGGTCCACGCCCGTTGGCACCAGCCGTGCCGGCGGTACAGGTCGCGGATCACCGAGCCGAACGCCAGCACGCCGTCGTAGTGGCGCAGGTCGTAGGCGGCCATGCTGTCCGGCTCGGTCACGCTGCGGTGGTGCGTGTCGTGGAACAGCAAGCGGTAGTGCGGATTGGCCGCGCGGTGCAGGCCGATGCGGCGCACCAGCGCGTGCTCGTTCCATTCGTGCACCAGCACCAGGTCGGCGCCCGCCAGCGCCAGGTTCAGGTCGAGTTCGTCGGGCGAATAGCGGTGGCTGCGCAGGTGCGGATAGGCCTTTGCGAACGCGCGCAGCGGGGCCTCGCCGTGTTCGGCCACGAGGTTCTGAACGCTCCATGCGTTCGCCGGTTCGTACACCTCGACCTCGTGCCGGCGCGCGAGCAGCTCGCCGCAGATGCCGCGCAGGAAATGCGCGTTGCCGTGGTTCCAGTCCGAAACGAGGGAGTGGCAGAACAGGACTACACGCACTGCGCTTCCTCCAGTCGTGCCGATGCCAGTGCCGGCGCCAGGCCGGAGCAGGCGGACAGCCAGGCATCGGCCATGGCGCGCGAATGGAACTGCAGCGCTCGGGCGTGCGCGGCGGCGGCGAGGCGGCTTCGCTCGTCGGGGCGGGCGATCAGGTGCTGCAACGTGGCGCGCAGTGCGTCGTGGTCATCGGGCGCGACGTACACCGCGGCGCTTCCCCAGACTTCGCGCAGGCTCGGGATGTCGCCCAGCACGAGCGCGCAGCCGGCGAGGGCGGCTTCGAGCGCCGAGAGGCCAAAGGGCTCGTAGCGCGCGGGCAGCGCATAGATCGAGGCTTGCGCCATCTGGCGTGCGATGCCGGGTGCCGAGAGCACGCCCAATGCCTGAACCCCACCCGGCACGACTTCCTTGCCGTCCGGCCCATTGCAGGAGCCGGCGACGCACACCGGCCAGGCGAGTTCCGGCGCGACCGCCTGCAGCGCGGAAAGGTTCTTCGCCTCATCCCAGAAGCGGCCGGCCGCGAACACGAAGGACCGCTTCGCGAGCGGGCGGAACAGTGCGGGATCGCGCCCGTTCGGCAGCACGATGCCTTCGACGCCGTAAAGCTCCTGCAGCGAGCGCAGCATCGAAGACGTGGGTGCGGCGACGAGATCGGCGCCACGCAGGCCGGCCGTGACGCGGCGCCGGTAGGTGTCCCATTCCGGCGGCGCGTCGCATCCGTGCACGGCACGCCACCACGATAGTACGCAGGAATGCCCCACGACGAGCCTGGGCGCGCGGAAGGGCAGGGCGCCGAATGCGAACTGGTTCAGGTGCACCAGCGCGGGCTGCAGCTTTTTCTCCAGCGAGAGCAGCCACTCGCCCGCGGCATCGACCTCGCGCCACGGATCGTGCATCCATTCGAGCGCGAATCGGCTCTCATGCACTTCGACGCCTTCGCAGCCCCCGAGCATCTCGCGCTGGTGGGCCTCCACGGGCGCACCGAGCGTCGCGATGTGGACCTCCAGGCCGCGCGATGCAAGCTGCCGGGCAAGTTCCGCTGCGTAGGTCCAGACGCCGCCCACCGTGTCCGCGGTCAGGAGGATCGAGGGCCGGTGCTCACCGGCCATAGATCCCGTCCATGGCCGTGGCGACCTGCACGATGGGTTCGATGCCGGCCTCGTAGCGCGCGCCGGCCGCCAGGCGCCGGGCCCAGTCGAGGATGGCGCGGCCGCCCCAGGCATCGGGCGGCTCCGCGAGCGGCGTGCGTTGCGTGCCGTGATAGCGCTCGGCGACGAAGTCGTAGAACGATCCGTCGCGGTTGCGCATCGCAGCGCCGCCGCGGGCGCCGTGGAAATGCGCTTCGATGATCGCGTCGCGGCCCATCGGAAGGTTCCACGAACAAGTCAGCCGCACGACCGTGCCGCCTTCGAGTTCGAGCTGGGCGATCGCGTAGTCCTCGACCTCGTCCTCGCCGGGAGCGAGAAGGCGCCCGTTGGCGTAGAGGCGGCTGCCCACGTTGTTCACCTGCGGAAAACCCAGCACCCACAGCGCCAGGTCCACCAGGTGGGTGCCCAGGTCGATGGCGCAGCCGCCGCCGGAGAGCTTGCGGTCGCGCGCCCAGCCCTTGTTCGGGCCATAGGCGTTGTGGAACACCAGGTCCACCGCGTAGACGGGCCCGAGTTCGCCCTCGACCACGCAGTTGCGGATGCGACGCATCGCTTCGGTGCAGCGATAGGAGAGATCGCAGCCGAGCAGGCGGTCGGCCTTGCGCGCCGCCTCGACGATCGCCGCGGTCTCCTGCGCGGTGCGCGCAAGAGGCTTCTGGCAGAACACGGCGATGCGGCGGTCGAGCAGGCGCAGCGATTGCTCGGCGTGCAACGCACTCGGCGTGGCGACCACCGCGCCGTCGAGTCCGAATTCCAGGAGCTGGTCCAGCGTGTCGACCGTGGCCGCGCCCGGCGCGATCTCGCGCACGCGTGCCTGTGCTTGCGCAGAAGGGTCGGCGACCACGACGACTTCGCACGCGCGCTCACCGAGCAGTGCCTGCAGGCGGTGCTGGCCGATCCAGCCGAGGCCCAGGAAACCGAGGCGCGGCAGCGAGGCGGTCATGCGGTCACCAGCGCTTTCATGAACCCGTCCGGCCGCGTGCGCGTGAGTTCCAGCGCCTCGCCCAGCCGGTCCAGCGGGAGTCGGTGCGTGTACAGCGGCCGCGGGTCCAACACGCCGCGGGCCATCAGGTCGACCGCGGCGCGGATGCCTGCGATGTAGACCTGCGGATCGCGTTCGTGCGCGTTGATGACGTCCAGCCCGCGCCAGTTCCACAGCTGCACGTTCACCGATCGCATGCCGTCCTGGTGATAGCCCGCGATCACCAGGCGCCCTCGCTCGGCCGAGATTTCGCTGGCGAGTTGCAAGGGCCATTCCAGCCCGGTGCACTCGATGACGCGCTCGCAGAAGCGCCCGCCGGTGAGTTCCTTGACGCGCTCGATGACGCGGCAGTGGTCGTCCATCGGCACCGTCTCCTGCGCGCCGCACTGGCGGGCGAAATCCAGCGAGAAGGGGCGCCGCGAGATGGCGATCACACGCGCGCCGGCGTCGACCGCCAGCTGTGTCAGCAGCGCACCGAGGAAGCCGATGCCCACGATGGCCACGGTCTGGCCGGCGCGGATCTCGCTGCGCCGGAAGATGTTGACCGTGCAGCCGAGCGGCTCGCCCGGCACGGCCTGGCCGTCCAGCGAGGCGGGCAGCGGAACCACCGCATCGGCCTTCGCAATGTCGTATTCGGCGTGCGCGCAGTAGCTCAGGGCCGCGACGCGGACGCCCCTGGCAAGCCCGGTGACGCCTTCACCCACGGCGGCGATGCGGCCCCAGCCTTCGTGGCCCGGCGCGCCCGGCGCCTGCGGGTAGTCGAACCAGCTGCGGCCTTCCCACAGCGGCAGGCTGGACGCGCAGACGCCCGATCCTTCCAGCTGCAGCAGGACTTCACCGGGCCCGGGCTCCGGCTTCGGTGCGTCCTGCAGGATGGCCTGGCCGGGGGCGGAGATCACGCACGCTTGCATCGGCGCTCCGTTGCTCTCAATGCGCACCCACCGCGGCGGCGGCCGGCGCGGGTTGCGGCACGGCCATGGGCTTGCGATGCAGGGTGATCCAGTCGTACAGGCGCCCGACGCCTTCGCGCGCGGCCACCTTCTGCTTCCAGCCGGTGGCCTGCTGGAAGGCGCTCGTGTCGCTCACGTAATAACGCTGGTCGCCCGTGCGCCAGTCGTCGAACGCGAGCTGCGGGCGCTGCCCGTGCAGCGCCTCGATGCGGTCGATCAGGTCCAGCAGGCTGATGGCGTTGGACGGCCCGCCGCCGATGTTGAACGCGCGACCGGACAGCGTCTGCGCGTTCTGCTCGGCCAGCAGGAAGGCGTTGACGAGGTCCTCCACGAACAGCACGTCGCGCACCTGCTTGCCGTCGCCGTACAGCGTGATCGATTCGCCGCGCAGCGCGCGCAGGATGAAGTGCGCGACCCAGCCCTGGTCCTCGGTGCCGAACTGCCGCGGCCCGTAGATGCAGCTCATGCGGAACACCATGGTGCGCAGGCCATAGCTGCGGGCGTAGTCGAGCACGTACTGGTCGGCCGCGCCCTTGGAGCAGCCGTAGGGGCTGTGGAAATCCAGCGGCCGCGCTTCGGAGATGCCTCGTGCGCGCACGTGCGGGTCCGTCGGCTGGTACTGCTGCCCCGCCGGCTGCAGCGCCAGGTCGGCGAGATCGCCGTAGACCTTGTTGGTGGAAGTCAGGAGCACGAAAGGCGGCGTGTGCTGCGCGCGCGCGGCCTCCAGCACGTTGAGCGTGCCCTGCGCGTTCACGAGGAAGTCCTCGCGCGGATCGTCCAGGCTGGTCGTCACCGCGACCTGGGCCGCGAAGTGGTAGACCTGCGCGCAACCGGCGACTGCGCGCGACACGGCGCCCGCGTCGCGAACGTCGGCCACCATCACCTGCAACTGGTCACCGTGCTGTTCGCGCAGCCATTGCAGGTTCTGCTCCACGCCGGGGCGGCCGAGGTTGTCCAGGATGCGCACCTTGCGGCCCGAGGCCAGCAGGCGGTGCGCGAGGTTGCAGCCGATGAAGCCGGCGCCGCCCGTGATCAGGGTGGGGGCCGCCGCGGAACTGGGAACCTCCGCGCGGCGCGCTGCGGTGCGAGCCCCATCGGGCGGCCGTGCGGGGCTCATACCGTGAGTCCCCGGGCGGCAAGCTCCGCGCTGGCCTGCGACACCTTGTCCACCGCGGCCTGGCCTTCCAGCCAGGCGGCCAGTTCGCCCATGCCGTCGTCCAGCGTCACCTGGGGCTCGTAGCCGAGGACTTGCCGTGCCTTGCCGATGTCGGCGAAGCAGTGGCGGATGTCGCCGACGCGGTACTTGCCCACGATCTCGGGCTCGATCTCCTCCTTGCCCATCACGCGTGCGAGGCGCTGGGCGATGGCGCGCACCGTCTGCGGCCGGCCGCTGCCCAGGTTGAACACCTCGCCCGCGGCCTGCGGCGTCTCGAGGGCGAGGCGGCAGCCGCGGGCGATGTCATAGACGCTCACGAAGTCGCGCTGCTGCAGCCCGTCCTCGAAGATCTTCGGCGCGCTGTCGTTGAGCAGCCGCGACGCGAAGATGGCAAGCACACCTGTATAAGGATTGGACAGCGCTTGTCTCGGACCGTAAGCATTGAAAAAACGCAAGGCAACGGTTGCAAAGTTGTATGCACGGCCCGCCAGCATGCACATCCGTTCCTGGTCGTACTTCGAAAGTGCGTAGACGGATGCCAGAGTCGGACTCTTCGTTTCGGGTGTCGGGACCGGCTCGAGCGCCTTGCCCTGCTCGTCCTTGAGTTCCCAGTCCGCGGCCTTGAGCTGCTCGAGCGTGCGCTCGCCCGTTTCGCGAGTGCGGCCCGCAACGTCGCGGTACAAACCTTCGCCATACAGGCTCATGCTCGACGCGACCACCAGCCGCTGAACGGGCCTGGCGATCAGTGCCTCCAGCAGCACGGCCGTGCCCAGGTTGTTCACCCGCGTGTAGTGCGCGATCTCGTACATGCTCTGGCCGACGCCCACCGCCGCCGCGAAGTGGAACACCGCATCGACGCCTTGCAGCGCGCGATCGACGGCTTCGCGGTCGCACACGTCACCCACCACCAGCTCGACCTGCGGGTCCAGGTAGGCGGGACGCTTTCCATCGGGGCCATGCACCTGCTCGACCAGGCAGTCGAGCACGCGAACCTTGTAGCCGTGACGCAGCAGCTCGTCTGCGAGATGGGATCCGATGAACCCTGCGCCCCCGGTGATCAGAACGTGTCGCATGTCAAGCATTCCCTTTTAAGCGTCAAGACAATGTTATGTGTTCCCCGCGCACCTGTGGACTCAGCCTCGAAGCCGGGTTGAAAAATATTTGCATGGATGGGCAGGAAAACTGCAAGGCTGGGTTTTGTCGCGCGTAGCATGCGTTTGCATCACTTGAACGCGAACAACATTCGCAGGAGAAATGCAAATGTCCAGCATCCGTGTGGCGATCATCGGCGTGGGCAACTGCGCTTCGTCGCTCGTGCAAGGCGTCCATTACTACCGCGACGCATCACCGGACGATTTCGTGCCCGGCCTCATGCACGTGGACCTCGGCGGTTATCGCCCGCGCGACATCCAGTTCACCGCGGCATTCGACGTCAGTGCGCACAAGGTCGGCCTCGACCTGGGCGAGGCGATCTACGCCGAGCCAAACAACACCATCCGCTTCGCCGACGTGCCGCCGATGGGGGTGATGGTCCACCGCGGCATGACGCACGACGGGCTGGGCACGTACCTGAAGGACGTGGTGCCCAAGTCCAGCGCCAGCACCGACGACATCGTGGGCATCCTCAAGGCGACCAAGACCGACGTGGTGGTCTCGTACCTGCCGGTGGGCTCGGAGATGGCGACGAAGTGGTACGTGGAGCAGGTGCTGGAGGCGGGCTGCGCGTTCGTCAACTGCATCCCCGTGTTCATCGCCTCCGCGCCGTACTGGAACAAGCGGTTCGCGCAGCGGCGCCTGCCCATCATCGGAGACGATATCAAGTCGCAGGTGGGCGCGACCATCGTGCACCGCATCCTGACCGACCTGTTCCGCAAGCGCGGCGTGCGCGTGGACCGCACCTACCAGCTGAACTTCGGCGGCAACACCGACTTCCTGAACATGCTGGAGCGCGAGCGCCTGGCCTCCAAGAAGATCTCCAAGACGCAGGCGGTCACGAGCCAGCTCGGTCATCCGATGAAGGCCAGCGACGTGCACGTGGGGCCGAGCGATTACGTGCCCTGGCTGCAGGACCGCAAGTTCTGCCACATCCGCATGGAAGGCACCGGCTTCGGCAACGTGCCGATGCAGTGCGAGGTGAAGCTGGAAGTCTGGGACTCGCCCAATTCCGCCGGCGTGGTGATCGACGCGATCCGGTGCGCCAAGATCGCGCTGGACCGCGGCATCGGCGGCGCGCTCAACGGGCCGTCCGGTTACTTCATGAAGTCGCCGCCGCTGCAGTTCACCGATGACGAGGCACGCGAACTCGTCGAAGCCTTCATCCGCGGCGACGCCCCCGTCAAGCAGCGCCGCCGCACCGGCCCGAGCAAGGCCGCGTCCGCCCTGGCCCAGAAACCCGTTTGAGCCACATGATCGAAGCCGTCAAATTCTGGAACGAACCGAACAACAAATCGCACTGGGACCTGGAACTCGATCCCGGCTGGGTGCGTTTCTCCGAGATGGCGCAGCTGGCCGCGCAGGCCGTGCGCGCCGAAAGCCCCGGTGTCACGCGGGTGCTCGGCGGCATCTCGCCGATCGATCCATCCTTCATGGTGCTGCTGCGCGACGCGGGCGCGCTGCGCGACATGAACGCGGTGGCAGTGCACGGGTTTCCCCTCGACTGGAACCATTGGCAGATCCATGAGTGGCCGGACAAGCTGCTCGAGATCCAGGCCGTGACGCCGCTGCCGGTGTGGGTGACCGAGGTGGGCGTCTCCACCTTCGGCGCCGAGGAAGTGCAGGAGTGGGGCCTCAAGCGCACGGCTGAACTTCTGATCGGCCGCGCCCCTCGCATCCACTGGTATTCGCTGTACGACCTGCCCAAGGCCTGGCCCGCGACGACGCGCCATCGCGAGGCCGAGGGGTCGAGCTACTACCGCCATTTCCACATGGGCTTGCTGCGCGAGGACGGCTCGCCCAAGCTGGCATGCGCGCGCTTCCACGAGTTCGCGCCCGAGCTCGGCATCTGCCAGTGGTTCCACTTCGAGGACCACAGGCTCGAAGAGGCCGTGCGCTGGCTCAAGCGACTGGGCGTGAAGAAACTTCGCACCGGCCTGTCGTGGGCGGACAGCTTCCGTCCCGGCGCGGACGCGTGGTTCGACCACCAGATGGCGGCGCTGGAGGATTTCGACGTGACCCTGACCTTCTGTTTCACACCCGAGCACCGCGGGCTCAACGCGCATCACACGAGCGCGCCGCAGGTGCCTGCCGAGTACGCCGAGTTCTGCGCCCGCATGGTGAGGCGCTATGCGTCGGCGCAAGGCGCGGCCGTGGGCTCTTCCGCCGGTGAGGTGGCGGCGGTGTGAGCACGTTTCTCCTCGTGCGGCACGGTGCGCACGACTGGCTGGGCCGCGGCGTGCCCGGCCGGTTGCCGGGCGTGTCCCTCAATGCGCTGGGCTGGCTGCAGGCCGAGTCCCTGGTGGAGCGGCTGCAGGGCCGCGACATCGCCGCCATCTACAGCAGCCCGCAGCCGCGTGCCCAGGAAACGGTGGCGCCATTGGCCGGCCGCCGCAAGCTGCCCATCCGCGTGCTGGAGGCTTTCGACGAAGTCGACTTCGGCGAGTGGACCGGCCGCGACTTCGACTGGCTGGCCCGGCAGGACGCGGAGCGGTGGCGGCAGTGGTGCCTGCACCGCAGCAAGGCCCAGCCGCCTGGAGGTGAAGCCTTCGAGCAGGTGCGAAAGCGAGCCGTGAGCGCGTTGCACGAGCTGGGACTGCGGTATCCGGATGGGGCGGTGTTGATCGCGTCGCACGGGGACGTGATCAAGGCGGTGATCGCCACGACGCTGCAGATGTCGCTGGACGATCTGGAGTGCTTCGACATCGAACCGGCGTCGGTGAGCGTGCTGCAGATCGGGGCGGGGTGGCAGAAGGTGAAGCTGGTGAATGGGCCGGGGTAGCTATTTCCCCTGCTCGCGATAAGCCTCGTCGATCTGCTCGGCCAGCTTCTCCGGTTCCGTGGCCTGCACCAGTACGTCAACCTCGCGGTCCTCGTCGTGCAGGGCGCCGACCTTGCGCGCGATCTCCTCGAGCAGCAGCAGCATCTTGGAGTTTTCCTGCTCGGCAAGCAGGTTGATCTGCAGGTCCAGCTGGTTGCGCCGATCGGCGATGCGCCCTTGGTAGTTCTGGCTGATGAGGATGAAGGACATCAGGAAGATGCCTTCCGCCGAGGCCCAGAGCGTGAGCAGCGTGAAGGGGTAGGGGTCGGGCGGGTTGTCCGTGCCCCAGGTGTTCCACACCATCCAAGCGCCGAAGGCGATCGCGTGCACGATGGCGAAGCTGATGTGGCCGCAGGCGCGCGCCAGCAGGTCGGCGATGCGGTCCGACCAGCCGCGCTTGGCGTTCTCGAGTTCGTCGAGCTCGCGCATCGCCTTGACGTTCTCTCTCGTGACGTCGGCCACGTTGCGAGCCGTGCTGTACAGGTGCGCGTGCCGGTGCGGGCGAGGTGTTTCGGTCATTCAGTCCTCCAGCACGGATTGCGCACGGCCCGCGGCCGGCAAGCCCTGCGCTTTCGGCCGCAGCTGTTCGGCGGCTTCGATCACGTCGCGCATCAGGTCCTCCCAGTCGCCGGGCTGCGGCTGCCGGAAGATGCGCATGGTCGGGTACCAGGGCGAATCCGAGCGACCATCCATCCAGCGCCAGTCGGCTTCGTGCTTGAGCAGCAGCCACGTGGGCCGGCCGAGCGTGGCGGCGAGATGGGCGGGCATGCCGTCGATGCTGATCACCAGGTCCATCTGCAACATCGCCGAAGCCGCGGCCTCGACCCCGGCGGTGTGCCGGTGCAAGGGCTCGATGGGCAAACGCGATGCCATCGCCTGGTCCGCCGCCCGGCCTTGCTGCAGCGAGAAGAAGCGCAGCCGCGGCAACGCGAGCAGCGGCTCCAGGCAGGACCACGGGATTGAACGCGAAGTGTCCCAGTCGCTGGCCGCCCACAGCAGGCCCACGCGCGGCCGGCCATCGTGCGCCAAGGCGACGGGGGCCAGCCGCTGGGCCTGCGCAGCCAGGTGCGGGTAGGGCGGTAGCACCGTTGCGGTGGTGGCGCGCAGCGCGTACGCGAGCTCCATCACTTCGAGTTCGACTTCATGCGCCGGCCAGTTGGGGCCGAGCCAGCCGTTGTGCACTTGGCCCAGCCCCGGTGCGCCGCGCAGCAGCGGCACGAAGGGTGGCTGCACCATGAAGTGCAGTTCTCCCGCCTGATGCGCGATGGCCGGGATGAATCGCAGGAACTGGAGCGTGTCGCCCAGGCCGTGCTCGCACCGGATCAGGACCGAGCGGCCCTCGGGCGAAGTGCCGTCCCAGTAGAGATGCGCGTCATCGCGCGGCACGCGGCCGGCGCGGCGGTCCGCCTCCATCGAATCGGTTTCACGCCAGGCCGACTCCCAGTCCCCCGCGCGCATGAAGGCCAGCCAGCGCGCCCCGGCCTGCTTGCGCGCGTGCGCGTCCATCGTCACCGATCAGGAGCCTTCCCTGAGCAGCGCGTCGAAGTACTCGATGGTGCGAACGAGCCCGTCGCGCAGCTGCACCGTGGGTTCCCAGCCCAGCTTGTCCTTCGCCTGCGTGATGTCGGGACGACGCTGCTGCGGGTCGTCGGCCGGCAGGGGCCGGAACACCAGTTGCGAGCGCGAGTTGGTGAGGTTGATCACCTGCTCGGCCAGCTGCAGGATGGTGAACTCGCGCGGATTGCCCAGGTTGATCGGCCCGGGCAGCGGGCCGGGCGCTTCCATGTAGCGGACGAAGCTTTCGACCAGGTCGTCGACATAGCAGAAGCTGCGCGTCTGCTCGCCCTTGCCGTAGATCGTGATGGGTTCGCCGCGCAGGGCCTGCACGATGAAGTTGGACACCACGCGGCCGTCGCCGGGATGCATCCGCGGGCCGTAGGTGTTGAAGATGCGGCCGATGCGAACGTCCACGTTCCACTGGCGGTGGTGGTCCATGAACAGCGTCTCGGCGCAGCGCTTGCCCTCGTCGTAGCAACTGCGCAGGCCCACCGGGTTGACGTGGCCCCAGTAGCTCTCGGGCTGCGGATGCACGAGCGGGTCGCCGTACACCTCGCTGGTCGAAGCCTGGAAGATGCGCGCGTTCAGGCGCCGCGCCTGGTCGAGCAGGTGGAGCGCGCCCAGCACGCTGGTCTTGAGCGTCTGCACCGGGTCGTGCTGGTAGTGCGGCGGCGAGGCCGGGCAGGCGAGGTTGTAGATCCGGTCCGCCTCGACCTGCAGCGGCAGCGCGACGTCGTGCCGCTGCAGCTCGAATTGCGGGCTGCCGAGCAGGTGCTCGACATTGCGGCGCGAGCCGGTGATGAAGTTGTCGACGCAGAGCACCTCGTGCCCGTCGCGCAGCAGCCGTTCGCAAAGATGGCTGCCCAGGAACCCGGCGCCGCCGGTGACCAGCACCTTCCGGCGTGTCGTTTCGTCGCGCATCTCCTGTACTGCTCCCTGTTCTGATACGGCCCGCACTGCTTCGAGCCCCAGCCGATGTTTATAGCGGTGCCCTGCGTGCCTGTGGGGTCTTGCGGGCTCGGCTGAGTTTGGTTTTTCGCAAGCACTCGCAGCCGGATGCCGAGTTCTGCACGCAATCACGGAAACTGTCGTGCAACTTCTCGCGCTGAGCCACGACGCTTGAGCCTCATCTCTATAAAGCGCGTCATGGCCCTCACATCACAATCGATCGCCGGCACCGTCCGCCGCAAGGCGCGGCGGGCGCAGGAAAACGTCAAGGCGGCCGAGGGTGAACTCATCGCCGCCAACGAAGAACTGAAGGAAGCGATGCCGCGCCGCGACGTCGAGGCGATCGCGCATGCGGCCGAGCGCACGCTGGTCGCCGAAGAGGAGGTGCGCCAGGCCGCGCACGAACTCGAGGTGGTCGACGAACTGCTGGACGACGGATCCGCCGGGCCGCCGGCGCCGAGCGGGACCGAGGGCGCCAGCGGCGAGGGCGTGCGCAGCCTGCTTCCGAGGCTCAGGCGCCGCCGCTGATCGCAGCCCGGCCCGGGGGCGGCCGGGGAAAGACCGGGATTTGCGATTGCCCGACAATCGCTCCTTTCCCTTTCTTGCACCAGCAGCAGCCCATGACCTACCCGAACACCCAGCTCTTCATCGATGGCCAGTGGCAGGACGCCGCGGACGGCCGCACCCTGGCGGTCTTCAATCCCGCCACCGGCCAGGAAATCGGCCGCGTCGCCCACGCTTCGAAGGCCGACCTCGACAAGGCCCTGGCCGCTGCGCAGAAAGGCTTCGAAACCTGGCGCGACATGACGGCCGCGGATCGCAGCAAGGTGATGCGCAAGGCTGCGGGCCTGATGCGCGAGCGCGCCGAAGCCATCGGCCGCCTGCTCACGCAGGAACAGGGCAAGCCGCTGGTGGAAGCCAAGGGCGAGGCCCTGGCGGCCGCCGACATCATCGAGTGGTTCGCCGAAGAGGGCTTCCGCGTCTACGGCCGCATCGTGCCTTCGCGCTGGAACCTGTCGGTGCGCCAGATGGTGATCAAGGACCCCGTCGGGCCCGTCGCCGCGTTCACGCCCTGGAACTTCCCGATCAACCAGGTGGTGCGCAAGGTCGGCGCCGCGCTCGCCGCGGGCTGCTCGATGCTGGTGAAGGCGCCGGAAGAGACGCCTGCCGGCCCGGCCGAACTCATTCGGGCCTTCCAGGACGCGGGCCTGCCACCCGGCGTGCTCGGTCTGGTCTATGGCAATCCCGCCGAGATCTCCAGCTACCTGATCCCGCATCCGGTGATCCGCAAGATCACCTTCACCGGCTCCACGCCGGTCGGCAAGCAACTGGCCGCCATGGCGGGCCAGCACATGAAGCGCGTGACGATGGAGCTGGGCGGCCACGCCCCGGTGATCGTGTGCGAGGACGCGGACATCGCGCTGGCCGTCAAGTCGGCCGGCGCCGCGAAGTTCCGCAACGCGGGCCAGGTCTGCATCTCGCCGACGCGATTCCTGGTGCACGAGAGCATCCGCAATGAATTCGCGGCGGCGCTGACGAAGCACGCGCAGGGGCTGAAGGTCGGCGACGGCCTGGCCGAGGGCACGCAGATGGGGCCGCTGGCCAATCCGCGCCGCCTGACCGCGATGGCGGAATTCACGAAGGACGCGGTGGAGAAGGGCGCCAAGGTTCTGGCCGGCGGCGAGCGCATCGGCAAGGAAGGCAACTTCTGGCAGCCCACCATCCTTGACGACGTGCCGCTGCAGGCCAAGGTGTTCAACGACGAGCCCTTCGGCCCGATGGCTGCGATGCGCTCCTTCAACAAGCTGGAAGACGCGATCGCCGAATCGAACCGCCTGCCGTACGGCCTGGCGGGCTATGCGTTCACCAAGTCGCTGAAGAACGCCGACCTGCTGTCGCGCAAGGTGGAAGTCGGCATGCTCTGGATCAACATGCCCGCGATGCCTTCGGCGGAAATGCCTTTCGGCGGCGTGAAGGATTCGGGCTACGGGTCCGAAGGTGGGCCGGAGGCGCTGGAGGCTTATCTCAACGCGCGCGCGGTTTCGGTCGCGAACGTCTAAACACTCACTCAAAAAACGCTTCGCGTTTTTTGAGTGGTTATGGTCAGTCGACGATGGACCGGCGAAGCCGGATCCATCGTCGAAGGGTGTCCGCGCTGCATGCTATTCCGCGCGGACGCAGCCCCTGCGGGGAGATCAGACGGGCACGGTGTAGTTCAACGTCATCCGGCCGCCGTCGACCACGACGATCTCACCGGTGACGTAGCTCGAAGCATCGCTCGCCAACCAGGCCACCGCATCCGCCACTTCCGACGGCTCCCCCAGCCGCTTCATCGGCGTGCGGCTCATGATGCGCTGCTTCGCTTCTTCACTGGTGAGCACCGCCTTCGCAGCCAGTTCCGTCGCGATCGTGCCCGGCGCGACGGCGTTGACGCGGATGCCCTTGTCGGCCAGCGACAGCGCCATCACGCGCGTGAGCTGGTTGATGCCGCCCTTGCTCACGTTGTAGCTGGCGATGGTGGGGATGGTGAGCACGGCGTTGACCGAGCTCATGTTGACGATCGCGCCTTTGCCCGCCTTGGCCATCTCGCGCGCCACGGCCTGGCCTGCGAGGAACGAGCCCTTGAGGTTGACGCGCAGCACGGCGTCGAAATCCGCTTCGCTGAGCTCCAGGAAGTCCGATGCCTTGAAGATGCCGGCGTTGTTCACCAGCACGTCGATGCGGCCGTACTTGCGCACCGTCTGCGCGACCAGCGCGTCGACCTGGGCCTTGTCACCGACATCGCAGGGGACAAAGAGGCAGCCGAGTTCATTCGCCAGTGCCTGGCCGCGCGCGGCATCGATGTCCGCGATGACGGGCACCGCGCCGTCGCGCGCGAAGCGCCGCGCGCAGGCTTCGCCGATGCCCTGCGAAGCGCCGGTGACGATGCAGATGCGGCCCTGCAGGCCGAAGCGGATGTCGGAAGAAGCGGATGCGGACGAAGCGGGCGCGGTCATGCGCGAATCGTACCCGCCCATGCATCTGCAAAAGCGCGCGCGCTGGCAGCCACTTCATGCGGCGGCCGGCCGGGCTTGTACAGCGCCGAGCCGATGCCCAGCCCGTCCGCGCCCGCGGCGCGGTAAGTCGATGCGTTGCCGGGGGTGATGCCGCCCACGGGCAGCAGCAGCGTGCCCGGCGGCAGCACGGCGCGCAGTGCCGTCACCGCGGCCGGCGAGATCATTTCGCCGGGGAAGAGCTTCAGGCCGGTGGCGCCTGCGTCGAGGGCAGCGAAGGCTTCCGTGGGCGTGGCCACGCCGGGGAGGCAGGCCATTTCCAGCTCGCGCGCTTCCTGCACGACGGCCGCGCTGAAGTTGGGCGCGACGACCAGGCGCCCGCCAGCCGCCTGCACCGGGCCGACCTCGACTCGGCGCAGCACCGTTCCCGCGCCGATCACGGCCTGCGGAAATGCACGGGCCAGGGCGGAGATGCTTTTGAGCGGCTCGGGGGAATTGAGCGGCACCTCGATGAGGCGAAAGCCGGCGTCGACCAGGGCCTGGCCGACGGGCAGGGCTTCGGCGGGCGTGATGCCGCGCAGGATGGCCACCAGCGGCAGCGCGGCCATCGCGTTCTCAAATGCGTTGTCATGCGTCATGCGGGTTCCAGCTTTTGCGCAAGCGACCACAGCCCGCGCCACGTGGCCTCGTCACCGAGCGAGGAGGAGTGCAGTCCCAAGGTGCGCAGCGCCAGCTCGTAGCGCTGCGTGAGCGCCGGCGCGCCGACCAGCACCAGCTCGGCGCCGCTGTTCTCGAGATGCTGCGCGCGCAGTTCCTCGCCGATCACCAGCCCGGACAGGTAGCTGGGCAGCGCGGCGGGCGCGAGTTGGTCGAAGAGCGATGCGGTTCGCGCCGCGAATGCCCCGTGCAGCAAACTGCCTGCTTGCCGCGCATGCATCACGCCGCGCAGGAAGGCCGACTCGTCCAGTGCGCCGTCGTCCTGGGGCAGCGTGCGGGCGAGGATGGAGTGGCGCCGCAGCAGCCCGTAGACCTCGCCGGTCATGAAGGTGGAGAAGGCCTCGATGCGGCCCTGCCGCACGCGCACCCACTTGCTGTGCGTGCCCGGCAGCACGAAGGTGCCGCTGTCGCGCGAGAGGAGTTCGAGCGCGCCGAAGACCTGCACCTCCTCGCCGCGCATCACGTCGTACATGCCGCAGTGGTTCGTGCACAGCCCGGGCGCGATGCCCAGGCGCGCGCCCGAAGGCGCGTCCGGCAACCAGGCGATGCGGCCGGCGAGTTCGCCAGGGCCGGCGGGGCAGGGGCAGTAGGGCGCTTCCTGCCAGCCTTGGCGGCTGCCGACCATGCCGCTGGCGAGACAGAGCATTCCGGATTCGACGGGCCAGCCCTGCACGATGCGCTGGAAGGCGGCGGGGAAGCCGCCGGCGGGCACGTGGAGGATGCCCTCGTCGCTGTGCCATTGCTCGAGCACGGCGCCGCCAGAGTCGAGTAGTGCGGCGCGAAGGGAGGAGGTGCCCCAGTCGAGGGCAATGAAGGTTTTCACTCCCTCTCCCTCTGTGAGAGGGTTGGGGTGAGGGCACGCGCGGTGCCGCACCGAACGCTGTGCTTGCTCAAGTGCCGCGCGTGCCCCTCACCCCAGCCCTCTCCCCCGAGGGGAGAGGGAGCAATGCAGCGCCCCGCCAACATTCAGTGGTTGTCCCGAGGCACGAACGCCCCGCGCTTGCCCTGCAGGAAATCCAGGTCCGCGCCTTCGTCCGCCTGCAGCACGTGGTCGACGTACAGCTTCCAGTAGCCGGACGAGAGCGGCGGGGCCGGCTGCGTCCACGCCTTCAGCCGCGCCTGCAGCTCCTCGTCGGAGATGTGCAGGTGGATGCGGCGGTTGGGCACGTCGAGCTCGATGATGTCGCCGTTGCGCACCACCGCCAGCGGGCCGCCTGCCGCCGCTTCCGGCGCGGTGTGCAGCACCACCGTGCCGTAGGCCGTGCCGCTCATGCGCGCGTCGCTGATGCGGACCATGTCGGTGATGCCCTTGCGCAGCACCTTGGGCGGCAGCGGCATGTTGCCCACCTCGGCCATGCCGGGGTAGCCCTTGGGGCCGCAGTTCTTCAGCACCATGACGCAGTTCTCGTCGACGTCGAGGTTCTCGTCGTCGATGCGCTTGTGGAAGTCCTCGATGTTCTCGAACACCACGGCCCGGCCCTTGTGCACCATCAGCTTGGGCGTGGCCGCGCTCGGCTTGATGACGGCCCCCCGCGGCGCGAGGTTGCCGCGCAGCACGGCGATTCCGGCCTTGTCCTTGAAGGGCTTTTCCAGCGGCTGGATCACCTCGGCGTTGAAGTTCTGCGCGGTCTCGATGTTCTGGCCGACGGTGGCGCCGTTGGCCGTGATGGAGTCCAGGTGCAGGTGCGAGCGGATCTCCTTCATCACCGCCGGCAGGCCGCCGGCGTAGCAGAAGTCCTCCATCAGGAACTTGCCCGAGGGCTGCAGGTTGACCAGGCACGGCATCTGGCTGCCCAGCCGGTCGAAGTCCTCCACCGAGAGCTCCACGCCGATGCGGCGGGCGATGGCGATCAGGTGGATCACGGCATTCGTGGAGCCGCCGATCGCCGCCAGCGTCTTGATGGCGTTCTCGAACGCGTGGCGGGTGAGGATCTTCGAGAGCTTCAGGTCCTCGTGCACCATGTCCACGATGCGCCGGCCGGCGTTGCGCGCGATCACGTTGCGGCGGCCGTCGACGGCCGGATAGGCGGCATTGCCCGGCAAGCCCACGCCCAGCGCTTCCACCATGCTGGCCATGGTGGAAGCCGTTCCCATCGTCATGCAGTGGCCGTGGCTGCGGTGCATGCAGGACTCGGCCTCGAAGAAGTCCTGCAGCTTGAGCGTGCCGGCGCGAACCTGCTCGCTCATGCTCCACACGCCGGTGCCGGAACCGAGTTCCTGTCCGCGCCACTTGCCCGAGAGCATCGGCCCGCCGGAGACGCCGATGGTGGGCAGGTCCACCGACGAAGCGCCCATGATCAGCGAAGGGGTGGTCTTGTCGCATCCCATGAGCAGCACCACGCCGTCGACCGGATTGCCGCGGATGGATTCCTCCACGTCCATGCTGGCCAGGTTCCGGTAGAGCATCGCCGTCGGACGCAGCAGCGTTTCGCCCAGCGACATCACGGGGAACTCGAGCGGGAAGCCGCCGGCTTCGTACACGCCGATCTTGACCTGCTCGGCCAGCGTGCGGAAATGCGAGTTGCAGGGCGTGAGCTCGCTGAAGGTGTTGCAGATGCCGATGACGGGCCGGCCGTCGAACTGGTCGTGCGGCACGCCGCGGCCCTTGACCCAGCTGCGGTACGCGAAACCGTCGCGGTCCATGCGGCCGAACCATTGCTGGCTGCGGAGTTCTTCGGGCTTTTTGCGGGGTTTGCGATCAGTCATGTAGGGGTTCGTCCGGGGTTCTTGCATTCATATTATGGTCATACGATTGCGGCCGCTTTTTCCGGGGAAACCCCGGTCGGAAAACATGAGCACCGCATCCTCGACAACCAGGCCCGCCGTGCTGGCGGTGATGAAGCTGCCGTCTTTCTACCTCGAAAGGCTCCGGCAGTCTTTCGAGTTGCTGGACCGTACCCACCAGACCGACCCGCAAGCCTTCGCCCAGGCCGCGCCGCGCATCCGGGCGGTCACGGGCGGCGGCGAGTCGCTGGTCGACCGTGCCCTCATGGCGCAGCTGCCCGCGCTGGAGATCGTCTCCATCATGGGCGTCGGCTACGACAAGGTGGACGTGCCCGCGGCGCTGGAGCGGCGCATCCCGGTCACGCACACGCCCGACGTGCTCAACGACGAGGTGGCCGACACCGCCATCGGCCTGATGCTCTCGGTGGCGAAGAAGCTGCCGCAGGCCGACCGTTACGTGCGACAGGGCCTCTGGGAAACGCAGGGCGCGATGCCGCTCACCCGCAAGATGTCCGGCGCGCGGCTCGGCATCGTGGGCCTGGGCCGCATCGGCCAGGCGATCGCCAAGCGCGCGGAGGCCTTCGGCATGTCGATCGCGTACACCAGCCGCAACCGCAAGGAGGTGAAGTACGCGTACTTCCCGTCGGCTGCGGAACTGGCGTCGCAAGTGGATTTCCTGGTGGTCATCACGCCGGGAGGCGCCGCCACGCGCCACCTGATCGATGCGAGCGTGCTGCGCGCGCTGGGTCCGCAGGGCTACCTGGTCAACGTCGCGCGCGGCTCGGTCGTCGATGAAGCGGCGCTGGTCGAGGCGCTGCAGCAGGGCGTGATCGCCGGCGCCGCGCTCGATGTCTTCGAGAACGAGCCGCACGTGCCGCCTGCGCTGCGCGAGCTGGACAACGTGGTGCTCGCGCCGCACATCGCCAGTGCCACGGTGCAGACGCGTGGTGCGATGGCGTCGCTGGCCTTCGACAACCTCGCAGCGCATTTCGCCGGCAAGCCGTTGCTGACGCCGGTGCCGGAATGCCGCTGACCGCCCCCATGCAGTTCACCAAGGTCGTCCTCTTCACCGATACCGACGGGCGAGCGCGCTTCCGCGAGGAAGCCGTGCCGCTCGATGAGGGCAAGCCGCAGGCGATGCTCTCCGCGCTGATGCCCAGCGGCGGCTACCAGCTGCGGCACAGCCCCGTGGGCTTTCGCAGCGAGTTCCATTGCTCTCCGCACACGCAGTGGGTGTTCATCCTCGGCGGCGCGATGGAGATCGGCCTCCAGGACGGCACCTCGCGCGTGTTCCGCCCGGGCGAGCACTTCTACTCGGCCGACCTGCTGCCCGAGGGCGCCACGTTCGATCCCGCGGTGCACGGGCACCGAAGCGCCCAGGTCGGCAGCGATCCGCTGGTGACGCTGTTCCTGCGCGGCTGAACCGCCGTGGCGCAGATCAAGAACGTCCACGGCAACACGCTGGATCGCCTGGGCGTCGCGATCATGTCGGGCCGATATGCCCCCGGCGCGGCCATGCCGCCCGAGCCCCTGCTCGGCGAGGAGCTGGGCGTCAGCCGCACGGTGGTGCGTGAGGCCGTCAAGTCGCTGGTGGCCAAGGGCCTGGTGAGCACCGGTCCCAAGGTCGGCACGCGCGTGCTGCCGGCCGAGCAGTGGAACTGGTTCGATCCCGACGTCGTGGCCTGGCAATCGACGGTGGGCCTCACACGCGAGTTCCTGCGCGACCTGCAGGAGTTGCGCCGGGTCGTCGAGCCCGCCGCGGTCCGCATGGCCGCCGAGCGCGCCACGCCCGAGGACATCGCCGAGATCGAAGCCGCGTACCAAGGGATGCGACGCGCGGTGGAGGAGGGCGGCGACTACGTCACGCACGACCTGCTGTTCCACCAGGGCCTGCTGCGCGCCTGCCACAACCGCATGCTTCAGCAGATGAGCAAGGCGCTCGCCGCGCTGCTGCGCACCAGCTTCGAGGTCTCCACCAGTCGCAAGAACGGGGCGCGCCTGTCGTTGCCGCTGCATCGCGCGGTGCTCGATGCCGTGATCGCGCGCAATGCGGGCAAGGCCGAGAAGGCCGTCCTGGTGCTGATCGACGCGGCGGGGGAAGACATCGAGCAGGTGCTGGCCTCGCGCCGCCGCCTGCCCAAGCTGGACGCGCCGGCGCGGCTGCTGCGGGTGGGTGCGTGAGCCGCCCGGCTGCTGCGAGTCAGCCTTCGGCCCGCACGACCACGTAGCTGCGCATCGGGAGGGCGGTAAGCACCGCTTCGAGCGCGGGCACGAGATGCAGGAGCGCAGAAAGAGCATTGGACGGCGAGTCCAGCACCACCACGGCGACCGGCAGGTTGCGCGCGCTCTGCTGGTAAGGCAGGTTCTTGTCGACGGTGATCAGCGCGTCGAACTGAGCGGCTGCGAGGGCAAGCAGGGCCCCGTTCTTGACGCCCGCCCAGCCCTGCTCGGGGACAGTGGAGACTTCATGCGCCGGCAGCGCATTGCGCAGGCGCGCAGGGACGCACTCGTCAAGCAGCAGGCGCATCGGCGCCCAGCCGCACGCGCGCGGCCTCGAGAACGGCCACTGCCTGATGCCGGGTTACCGTGGGGAAGTCATGGAGGAAGTCCTCGAGTGAAGAGGACGCTTCGAGGTAGTCGAAGAGGTTCTTCACCGGCACGCGCGTGCCCGCGAAGCAAAGCGCGCCGCTGAGGACTTCGGGATCTCTCTGGACGAGCGTGGGTTCCATGGCCGGGTCAGTGTACCTGCCCGGCCCGTTGGCGTCAGCCGTAGCGCCGGTTCTGGTTCCCGCGCGCTCCGTAGCCGCCACCACCGCCGCCACCGCCACCCCCGCGGTTGCGATTGCGGTTACCGCCACCGCCATTGCCGCGATTGGACGCACCCATGCTGTCGATGCTGGTGCGGGTGGGGTCGGGCTGGCCGTTGTTGGACGTGCGGCGAACGCCCGTCATGTCACGGCGCGTGGGCAGGCTGGTGCGCAGCGGGTCGACGTTGCGCGGCACGCGCTCTTCGCCGTCCTCGCGATCGTCGCGGTCGGCGTCCAGGGCACGATCGGGGCGCGCCTGGTGCTGCGGCGGGCGCTGGCCGCCGGTCTGTCCATTGAAGCCGTTGTGGCCGTTGTGACCGTTGACAGGAGGACGGCCGCCGTTCACCGGCTTCGCACGCTGCTGCCCGTTGCCGGCGCCATTGCCGGAACCGTTGCGCGGAGCGCGCGCCTCGCCGTCGGCGGGCTTGCGCGGGCCGTTGCCGGCCTTGTTCTCGCGGATGCGCTGCATCATTTCCTGGCGAGCCGCCTTCGCGGCAGCGTTCATCACTTCGCGGCTCGGAGGCCGGCCCGCGCCGCCCCACAGGGTCTGGCGGCCCATGGCGATGGGCTCGGCCTTCTCGCCGGATTCCGGGCCGAAGCCTTCCACCGGATGCACCGCGATCTCCGCCTTGGTGAAGCGCTCGATCTCCTGCATGAAGCCTTCTTCGTCCAGGCAGACCAGACTCACCGCCTGGCCCTCGCGGCCCGCCCGGCCGGTGCGGCCGATGCGGTGGACGTAGTCCTCGGGCACGTTCGGGATCTCGAAGTTCACCACGTGCGGCAGGTCGTCGATGTCGATGCCGCGCGCGGCAATGTCGGTGGCCACCAGCGCGCGGATCTCGCCGCTCTTGAAGCCGGCCAGCGCCTGGGTGCGTGCGCCCTGGCTCTTGTTGCCGTGCAGCGCCATCGCGGTGATGCCCTGCTTGGCCAGGAACTCGGCCACGTGGTTGGCGCCGAATTTGGTGCGGGTGAACACCAGCACCTGGCTCCAGTCGTGCTCCTGGATGATGTGCGCGAGCAGCTGCTTCTTCTTCGCACGGCTGACCGGATGGACGACCTGGGTGATGCGCTGCACCGTGGTGTTGCGCGGTGTGACCTGGATGCTACGGGGCTCTCGTAACAAAGAGTTTGCGAGGTCACGAATTTCGTCGCTGAAGGTCGCCGAGAACAGCAGGCTCTGCTTCTCGCGCGGCAGCAGGTTCAGCACCTTCTTGACGTCCGGCAGGAAGCCCATGTCCAGCATCCGGTCGGCTTCGTCGAGCACGAGCATCTCCACGGTCGACAGGTCCATGAAGCCCTGCTGCTGCAAGTCCAGCAGCCGGCCGGGCGTGGCGACGAGGATGTCGACGCCGCGCTTCATGCGGTCGACCTGCGGGTTCATGCCCACGCCGCCGAAGATCACGGTGGAGGTCAGCGGCAGGTACTTGCCGTAGGTGCGCACGGACTCTTCCACCTGCGCCGCCAGTTCACGCGTGGGCGTGAGCACGAGGGCGGCGATGCCGTCGACGCCGAACTTGTTCGTCTTGCTCCGCCCATTGGTGAGCTTGTGCAGCATCGGCAGGGTGAAGGCGGCGGTCTTGCCGGTGCCGGTCTGGGCGCCGCCGAGGAGGTCGTGGCCTTCGAGCACGGCCGGGATGGCCTGGGCCTGGATGGGGGTGGGCGTGTCGTAGCCCTGCTCGCGCACCGCCTTGAGGATGGCCGGTGCCAGTTTCAGTTCTTCAAATGTCATGAACAAAGGAGCGCCATACCGTGGCGCCGGGTATCGGCCAGTACGGCGCTTTCGGCGCCGAGCAAGTCAAAGGCAGATGGGGTTGGAGGCGGGAGGACGGTCGGCAGCAGGGCCGGCGGCTCCCCAGCGAATCGCTGAGCCCGCTGGAACGACTGCAGTTCCTCGCGGGAGGCCTACATTGTCTCATGCTTCTCATTGCGGAGCTCGTTCCGGCGCCGCGGCAGGGCTCCCGCGCTTCGCAAAGCTGAGCTGCATCGACATAATGAGCCGGACCATGGCGAAGATCCTTTCGATGCGGCTCGGCGTTGCGGACGACCCCACCGCCCTTCAGCCGTCGCTGAACGACTGCCTGTCCACCACGCTCCAGCAGGCCGCCCCGCTGATGGCCGAGGTGGTGGACGGCCTGGTCCGCGGCGCCGCGCCCGTCGGGCCGCAGAGCGTGGCCGCCTTCCAGCAGCCCGAAGTCAAGGAGGCGATCGCGGCCCTCGAGGGCAACGCGAAGGCCGTCGCGGCCACCTTCGCCGAGGAACTCTCGAAGCTGGTCTACGAGGGCGGCGGCAAGGACCAGTCGGCCACCGAAGTGCTCCGCTACGAGGACCTGCAGCTGTTCGGCGACGACGAACTCGACCAGAGCATCGAGGTCGCGCGCGCCCAGCAGGAGGTCTCGCTGACGGTGGACGAGGTGCTGCCGGCGCTGGATTCCGTGGTGAGCACGCTGCTGGGCTGGCGAACGATCCAGCCGGGCCTCAATCCGGTCCGCCCCGACGTCTTCGTTCGCGCCCTGCAGCGCACGCTGGCCAAGCACGTGCCCGGCACCGCCGCACGGGAGGCGTTGATCGCGCCGGCAGGCGGCCTGCTCGGCGCCAAGCTGCGCCGCCTGTACCGCGAGCTGTCCGACTGGCTGCTGTCCACGGGCGTCGAGCCGGCCGTGCCGATCGGCGGCAAGCTCCAGCAGGGCGGCGGCGCCAGCGGAGCGCCGGCCGCGGGCGCCATGGCCAAGACGCTGCTCACGCTGGACCGGCTGCGCAAGCTCCTGGCCGGCGATTTCGACGCGCCCGCGGGCAAGCCCGAGTTCCTGCACACGGTGCCGGCCTCCATGGCCTTGCTGCAGGAGCTCAAGCAGGTCGACGCGCTGGTCAAACGGCTGGAGCAGCGGCCGAAGGCGCCGCCTGCCCCCGCGCCCGATCCCGCAGAGAAGGCCACGATCGCACATGAATCGCCGCCGCCCCGCATCGGCCACCAGCTCGGCGACGAGGTGCTGCGGCTGATGTTCGACACGCTGGCGCAGGACGACCGCCTGCTGCCCGCATACAAGGCGGAGCTGCGCAAGCTGCAGCCCGCGGTGCAGCGCCTCGCGCAGCAGGATTCGCGCTTCTTCAGCGATCGCACCCATCCGGCCCGCCAGTTCCTGGATCGCGTGACGCAGCGCAGCCTGGCCTTCAAGAGCGAGAGCGAGGAGGGCTGGCGGCGCTTTCTCGAGTCGGTGCAGTACGCGTCGCGCTGGCTCACCGAAAGCAAGGTGCTGGAAGCCGACACCTTCGGCGAGATGCTCGAGCACCTGCAAAAAGGGTGGACGGACCACGACCAGTCGGTGCGCCATCGGCGCGAGGATGCCGCGCGCGCCCTGCTGCATGCCGAGCAGCGCAACCTGCTCGCGCAGAAGCTCGCCGCCGATTTCGACAACGCGACGGCGGGGCTGGACGTGCCGCCTTTCGTGGTCGACTTCCTCAAGGGATCCTGGGCGCAGGTGGTGGCCGAGGCGCAGCTCAGCTGCACCGACGGCTCGGACGACCCCTTCGGCTACCGCGCGATGGTGGACGACCTGGTCTGGAGCGTGCAGAAGTCCACCTCGCAGCGTCGCCGAGCGCGCCGCTTGGCGCAGATGGTCCCCGCGCTCGTGGCCAAGGTGAAGGAAGGCCTGGAGCGCATCGACTACCCGCCCGAGCTGGCGCAGCGCTTCCTCGACAACCTGATGGCCCTGCACGCCGCGGCGCTCCATGACGCGCAGGAAGAGGACCGCAAGCGCGCCGAGGCCATCGAGTCGGCGCAGCCTTCGCAGCCCTCGGAGGAGGCCGGCGAGCCCTGGCTGGCGGAGAGCGAAGTGCAGGAATCCGGCTGGGTCGACCACGAATCGGTGCTGCCGCAGGACTTCGTCTTCTCCGAAATGCCGGCAACCGCCCCGGCGGCCGAGCCCGTGGCGGCCGGTGCGGGCGAACTGCGCACCGGCACCTGGGCCGACCTGATGGTGGAAGGGCAGTGGACCCGCGTGCAGCTCACCTGGGCCAGCCCGCACGGCACGCTGTTCATGTTCACCGCGCTGGCCGGCACCGCCCACTCGATGTCGCGGCGCACGCTCGAGCGGCTGCGTTCGTCGGGCACCCTGCGCGTGATCGCCGACCGGCCGGTGGTGGACGATGCGCTGGACCAGGTCGCCAAGGCTGCGCTGAAGAACAGCCTCGGCAAGAAGGACTGATCCTCTTCCGGGCCGGGGCCGCCGCCCTTGGCGCGCGCCCCATCGGCACCCACTCTCCCACGCTGCCCGAGCCGAAGCGGGATAATCGCGGGTTTCGCCCGCAAAAGACACCCGCAATGGCCCAGTACGTCTACACCATGAACCGCGTCGGCAAGATCGTGCCGCCGAAGCGGCAGATTTTGAAGGACATCTCGCTGTCGTTCTTCCCCGGCGCGAAGATCGGCGTGCTCGGCCTCAACGGCTCGGGCAAGTCGACGCTGCTCAGGATCATGGCCGGCATCGACACGGAGATCGAGGGCGAGGCCACCGCGATGCCGGGCCTGAAGATCGGCTACCTGCCCCAGGAGCCGAAGCTCGAGCCGGAGCAGACCGTTCGCGAGGCGGTGGAAGGCGGCATGGGCGAGGTCAACGAGGCCAAGCAGCGGCTGGAGGAGGTCTACGCCGCCTACGCCGAGCCGGACGCCGACTTCGACAAGCTCTCCGAGGAGCAGCACAGGCTCGAAGCCATCATCTCCGCGGCCGGCGCCGAGAGCGACACCGAGCACCTGCTGGAGATCGCGGCCGACGCGCTGCGGCTGCCGCCCTGGGACGCGGTGATCAAGAACCTCTCGGGCGGCGAGAAGCGCCGCGTGGCCCTGTGTCGCCTTCTGCTGTCCAAGCCCGACATGCTGCTGCTGGACGAGCCCACCAACCACCTGGATGCCGAGTCGGTGGAATGGCTGGAGCAGTACCTCTCCCGGTTCCCCGGCACGGTGGTGGGCATCACCCACGACCGTTACTTCCTGGACAACGCCGCCGAGTGGATCCTGGAACTGGACCGCGGCCGCGGCATCCCCTGGAAGGGCAACTACAGCACCTGGCTGGAGCAAAAGGAAGCGCGCCTGGAGGCCGAGCAGAAGGGCGAGGAAGCCCATGCCAAGGCCATGAAGAAGGAACTGGAGTGGGTGCGGCAGAACGCCAAGGGCCGCCAGTCCAAGAGCAAGGCGCGCCTGGCCCGCTTCGAGGAACTGAGCGACATCGACTACCAGAAGCGCAACGAGACCAACGAGATCTTCATCCCGGTGGCCGAGCGCCTGGGCAACGAGGTGATCGAATTCGAGGGCGTCTCCAAGTCGTTCGGCGACCGGCTGCTGATCGACAACCTGAGCTTCAAGGTGCCCGCGGGCGCCATCGTCGGCATCATCGGCCCCAACGGCGCCGGCAAGTCCACGCTGTTCAAGATGATCGCCGGGCGCGAGAAGCCCGATGCGGGCACCGTCAAGATCGGCAAGACCGTCAAGCTGTCCTTCGTCGACCAGAGCCGCGACGCGCTGGCCAACGACAAGACTGTCTGGGAGGACGTCTCCGGCGGCCTGGACATCATCACCGTGGGCAAGTTCCAGATGGCCAGCCGCGCCTACTGCGGCCGCTTCAACTTCAACGGCGGCGACCAGCAGAAGAAGGTGGGCACGCTGTCCGGCGGCGAACGCGGCCGGCTGCACCTGGCCAAGACGCTGATGCAGGGCGCCAACGTGCTGCTGCTGGACGAGCCGTCGAACGATCTGGACGTGGAAACGCTGCGCGCGCTGGAAGACGCGCTGCTGGAGTTCGCGGGCAGCGTGATGGTCATCAGCCACGACCGCTGGTTCCTCGACCGCATCGCCACCCACATCCTGGCCGCCGAGGGCGACAGCCAGTGGGTGTTCTTCGACGGCAACTACCAGGAGTACGAGGCCGACAAGAAGAAGCGCCTGGGCGAGGAAGGTGCCAAGCCCAAGCGCATGCGCTTCAAGGCGCTGAAGTAGGAAGCGCCTGTGGCGTCATCCCCGCGTTCGCGGGGATGACGGTTGCTGCGTCAGCAGTCGGTGCGAGCGCTGCCCGCCGTCGTGGTGGAGCCGCTCGCGCCCATGCCGGTCGAGCCGCTCGTGCTCGGCGAGGCGCTGGCGCTGCTGGTGCTCGGCGAGCTGCTCGAACTGGGCGAGCTGCTGGTGCTGGGCGAGGCGCTGGCGCTGCTGGTGCTGGGCGAGCTGCTCGTGCTTGGCGACGCACTGGCGCTGCTTGTGCTCGGCGAGCTGCTCGAACTGGGCGAGCTGCTGGTGCTGGGCGACGCACTGGCGCTGCTGGTGCTCGGCGAGCTGCTCGAGCTCGGAGAGCTGCTCGAGCTGCTCGAGCTGGGCGACGCGCTCGCGCTGCTCGTACTCGGCGAGCTGCTCGAGCTGGGCGAGCTGCTCGAGCTGGGCGAGCTGCTCGAGCTGGGCGAGCTGCTGCTGCTGCTACCCGACGCGCCCATCGCGGACGTTCCGCTGCTGCCGCTGCTGGAACCGCTACTGCCCGTAGTGCCCGCCTGCGCCGTGTTCACGCAATCCGGACGGCTGGTGCTGCCCGAGCTCGCGCCGAGCGTGCCGGTGCTGCCCGAACCCGTGCTCGAGCCGCTGCTGCCCGTGGAAGCGCCAGCGCCGCCGCTACCGCCCGTGCCCGAGGTGCTGCTGCCGCCCGAGCTGCCGCTGGCCGAGCTGCCTCCGCCCGACGTGCCGGAGCTGCTGGAGCTTTGCGCCACCGCGAGACCTGCTGCCGTGGTGAGGGCAATGGCCGCCGCGAGCGTGCTGAGTTTGCTGGTGATCTTCATGCGAGAGGTCCTTGGTTGCTGGTTGGGAGAGATCGTGTGGCCAGGTGGCCGGGATGGGCGGCTTGCGAACCCCGCTTGATGCAAGGGGGCGCGTTGTCCGCCTTCGAGTTCTGCCCTTGGCGCGGCAATCGCCATGCCCGGCGGCCACAGGCAGGATTTACCGGTGCGGTGGCTCGGCGCTCAGGGCGAGCAGAGCTTCGCGAAGGGCTTCGCGGTAGCGCGGGAAGAGGTGCAGGTCGTTGTGGCCCGCGCCGGGGATCACCAGCAGCTGGGCCGAGGGCAGCACGCGCAGCAGGCGTTCGGAATGGTGAACGCCGATCAGCGAGTCCTCGCCGCCATGGACCAGCAGGACGCGGCCGCGCAGATTCGGCAGGTGCCGCCCCGTGTCCAGCGGATAGCGCAGCAGCCCGCCGGGCACCCAGGGATAGAACTCGGCCGTCAGCTCGCGCAGGCTGGAGTAGGGCGAGACCAGAACCGTCAGGTCGGGCGGCCGGCCCTCGCGCGTGAGCTGCTCGGCCAGGTCGGCCGCGAGGCCCGTGCCGAGCGAGCGGCCGAACAGCACGATGCGCCGCCCGGCGTAGCGCGGCGCCACGTTGTCCCACACGGCGCGCACGTCGTCGCGCAACTGCTGCGGCCCGGCGATGCGGCCGGTGCTCTTGCCGTAGCCGCGGTAGTCGGGCATCACCAGGTCGTAGCCGGCCTGCCGATAGAACGCCGTGTCCGTGAACCAGCCCGCCAGGTTGCCGGCATTGCCGTGCAGGAAGAACACCACGCCCTTGGGATCGGGCAGCCTCAGGTGCAGCACCGAGAGCGATGCGCCGGGGACCTGCACCCGCTCCTCGTGCACGTCCGGCTCCGTCGCCAGCCGGTAATCCTTCGGCAGCGGCTGCGGATGGAACAGCAGCGCCTCCTGCTGCCACCACAGCAGCGCCAGGACGGCTGCGTAGAGCGCGACGGCTGCCATGGTGATCACCAGCAGCGTCGCGCCCAGGCCCTTCATGCCGCCGCCGGAACGGGCGCTCCGAGCCGGCCGCGCACCAGGCCGATGTTGGCGCGCAGCGCATACAGCTCGTCGGCGTACGACAGCGGGACGGCGACCTGGGCGACGCGCCGGTCCATCGCCTCCAGCTCGCGCAGCAGCTCGGGCACGGTGTCCGGGTCCTGCACGGCGCGGTCCTCGATCGAGCGCAGCTGCCCGTACCAGCGGAACACGCGCGAACGGATGCGGAAGGCGTACAACGGCGGCACGATCCGCGACAGCGGCAGCAGCACCGCGATGATGATGCCCAGCGCCAGCCACATCCGCTCGACCAGGTTGGCCAGCCAGAACGGCAGATAGCGCTGCAGGAAGGGCTGGCCGCCCTGGATGGCGCGTTCGGCCTCGCGCGAGATCGGGTACTCGCTGTGCTCGATGGTCGGGAAGGCGCGGGCCCGGTTGAACCAGCCGGCAGTGCCGTGCAGGTTGCGCGCCGCCTGCGAAAACAGCTGCAATAGCGCCGGGTGCGTTTCCTCGCGCGTGATCAACGCGGTCGTCGTGGCGACGAGGCGCACGTCCTGCGGCGGCAGGTCGCGCGCCAGGTCCACGATGCCGCGCGGCAGCACCACGGGGGACAGAAAGCCGAAGCGGCGCGAGTAGGCCTCGCTCTGCGCGAAATCCATCAGCTTCACGCCCGGCGTCTGCAGCAGCATCTGCACCATCAGCGATTCCGGCGCGGACGCGAACACGATGACATCGAGCTGGCCGTCCAGGAAGCCGACCGTCGCCGGCGTCTGTTCCAGCTGCGAGACGGTCATGCTCGCGGCGTCGATGTGGTTCGCCTCGAACAGCTGCCGCATCAGCCGGGGCACGCCGCTGCCCCGCGAGCCGGCGTTCACGCGCAGCCCGGCCAGGTCGGTCAGCGAGCGCAGCGTGCCGTCCCGCGACTTCTTGCGAGCGGCGTCCTCCCGGTAGAAGAGCCAGACCGGCTCGAGGAACAGGCTTCCGAGGGAGATCAGGCCCTGGACGCGTTCGGCCTGCTTGGCTTCGTCACCGGAGCGCGAGGCGGTGCCGCCTTGCACGAAGCCCAGGTCGGCCTTGTTCTCGCGCAGCAGGCGCTCGTTGGAGATCGAGCCGCCGCTTGGCACCAGCACCACCTCGATGCCGTTCTTCGCCAGCTCGGCCTGGTAGCGCTTGCCGAATTCCTCGTAGGCGCTCTGCGCCGGCCCGGTGGCGAGGCGCACGCGCTTTGGGGGCGTCGGGTCGAGCCAGAGGTAGGCCAGCACGAGCAAGCCCACCGCGAGCAACGCGAACGGCCCTGCCGAGGCCAGCAGGTCCCGCATCGACAGCAGCGTGTAGCGGATGGCGCGCGTCATGGCCCGGCGAGGTCCCGCATGGCCGGCACGTGCAGGCCGCCCACGCTGACGCCGGTGGCCGCCCGCACCGCTCGCACGACCGCGATGGCCACGGCTTCCGCCGCCATCGTCGCCAGCAGCACCATTTCCGCCGGCCGGCCGCTGGCGCCGGTGCCCAGCGCGAACAGCGTGTCGCCATCGAGCATGGTGTGGGCCGGCGTGATGCTGCGCGCCAGGCCGTCGTGCGCAGCGGTGGCCAACCGGGAGGCCTGTGCCTTGGTGAGCACGGCGTCGGTGGCGACCACGCCGATGCTGGTGTTGGCCGCCTGCACCAGGCGCAGCGGCGGCTCGCCCGCGAGCAGGGAGCGGCGGGTGTCCATCAGCGTGCGGCCGTCCTCGCGCCGCGCACCGGCGATGACCTTGCCCGTTTCCGGATCGACCACGTCGCCCATCGCGTTGCACGCCACGATCGCACCGACGGTGAAGCCGCCCGCCCGCACGCTGGCCGTGCCGATGCCGCCTTTCACCGCACGCTCCACGCCGTACAGCTTGCCGATGAGCGCGCCGGCGCCCGCGCCGACGCAGCCTTCGGCCGGTGCTTGCGAGGACGCCGCCTCGCAAGCCGCGCGGCCGGCGCCCGAGTCGGGTCGCACGCGCGCGTCACCGAGGTAGAGGTCGAACAGCACGGCGGCGGGCACGATCGGGATGCGGGCCGGCCCAACCTCCAGGCCGATGCCCTGCTCCTCCAGCCACTGCATCGCACCGCCGGCGGCGTCCAGCCCCCAGGCGCTGCCGCCCGAGAGCATCACGGCATGCACGCGCTCAACGAGGTTGGAAGGGGAGAGCAGGTCGGTCTCGCGGGTGCCCGGGGCGGCCCCGCGCACGTCGACGCCGCCGACGGCGCCCTCACGTGCCAGCACGACGGTGCAGCCGGTGGGCCGGCGGGAATCGGTGAAGTGGCCCGCTTCGATGCCGGGGACGTCGGTGATGGCGCCCTGGGGCGCGACTTTCGGGGAGGAGGTCATGAGGCTCGGGAATCGCGACTCATCATAAGCGCGGCCTTTGCGCACGCCCGTTCCCGGAAGCGCTGTCGGCGACGTCCTACCCGGTCAACCCCTGCCGGACGACAGGGCGCCAACGCTGGGCTTCCTAAAGTGGAACGCAGACGCCGGTGTCCGCCGGCCATTTTTTCGATCAGCCCCAACGGAGAAACCATGAACAGCGAGACGTCCTCCTCCAATCCCTTCCCCACCAGCAGCAGCACCAGCAGCACCAGCACCGGCGGCAGCAACGCCGGCGGCATGGGCGCGGACAGCGGCACGGTGCAGCGCCTGGCGCAGCGCGCCCACGAAGCCGTGGACCGCCTCGAGCAGACCGTCAGCACCGGCAGCGAGCGGATGATCGGCTGGCAGCAGGAGTACGGCGACATGGCCCGCGAGCAGGTGCGCACGAACCCGCTCGCCGCCGTCGGCGTGGCCTTCGCGGTCGGGATCATCTTCTCCAAGCTCTTCATGCGCTGAGCGTCCGCGACGCACATCGCGAGGGACTCGGGTTCACGGAACCTGGGTCCCTTTGTCTTTGGCGGTGCGAAGTTCGACGCGCGCCTGCATCGTGACCGACGCGGCGGAGGTGAGTGCGAGCAGGGCCATGCCCGCGGCCACCGCCAGGTCGGGCCACGCGGTGCCGCTGCCGAACACGCCCAGGGCGGCGGCCATGACGGCCAGGTTGCCCAGCGCGTCGTTGCGCGTGCACAGCCAGACGCTGCGCATGTTGGCGTCGCCTTCCCGGAAGCGATAGAGCATCAGCGCCACGCCGACATTGGCCGCCAGCGCGAGCGTGCCCACGGCGCCCATGGTGGCCGCCTCGGGCAGCACGCCCTGCCACATCGACCAGCCGGTGCGCGCGAGCACGGCGACGCCGAACAAGGCCATGCTCGCGGCCTTGAGCAGCGCCGAGCGCGCCCGCCACGTCACGTGCAGCGCCAGCACGGCCAGCGACACGCCGTAGTTGGCGGCGTCGCCGAAGAAATCGATGGCATCGGCCAGCAGCGAGACCGAGCCGGACCGAAGGCCGGCCGCGATCTCGATCGCGAACATGCCCGCATTCACGGCCAGGGCGATCCAGAGCGCCCGTGCATAGCCCGCCGGCGCCTGGCCGGGCGGGAGCTCATGGTGATGGTGCTCGTGGTGGGCGGACATCGGGCTCGCTGAACGAGCCCGCATTGGACACTGCCTTCGGGCAGGCCGCGCGGGGCAGGGCGATCAGCTCAGGCGGATCTTGCCTTCTCGCACGTAACGGTCGAACTCGTCGCGGGTGATCGCCGCGGAGCCGGGGTCGTTGCCTTCCATCCAGCCTAGCGTGACGCTGTCGTCGGCCACTTCGATGTCGACGGGGCCGTCGGGGATGGGCATGAGCATGCCGTCGCCGGCACGGAAGCTCACTTCTCCGCGGATGATGGCTTGCTGGGACATGGCGTTCTCCTTTCGTCAGTCCTCTGCCCGTCATTTCATCCGTGGCACTGATCCGTGGCTGTCAGCGAACGCCTCGTGTCGAGGCCGGAGCCCGCGTTTTACAAAAACCGGGAGCAGCTCATCAGGCCGATGAGCCGCCAGGCGGCACCGCGTCAACGCGGTGTTTCAGAGGGCGTGGCGGCCGGACGCTCCTGGGAGTAGCCGTCGCCGTCCTTTGCGCCCTTGCGACCGAGCACCTGCCAGGCCGTACGCTGGTCGACCAGCTGCGCGAGGTGCTCCAGCTCCTCGTCGGTGTGGTTGATCGCCTTGGCGGGCGTGAGCAGGCGGCCGTTCTTCGGCTGCGGCTCGCCCCAGAACGCCTGGTGGTAATCGGCACGCGAGAGGGCGCGGTCGTCCCCCGCGCTCATCTCCACCACGCCGTAACAGTTGCAGAAATAGCTGCGGAACGACTGCTCCGGGAAGACTTCGGTGTACACGCCGGTGCCGCGGATGCCGGCGGTGAGCGTGGGCGTGATGATCTGCCGGCTGCTGCCCTTTCCCCAGACGCTGGCGACGGCGCCGGTGAGCATGCGCAGAACGCTCACCGCATTCAGGGTGGCGCCGCGCTCCACCACCAGGCGGCTGTTCTGCCGCACCTGAAACGCGGAGTTGCCGATGACGAAGACCAGGCTGGAACCGGGCCCCGTTTCCACGGCGTCGCCTGTCTGGATGACCCCTTGCGGCGTGAGGCGCTGCCCGTTCACCAGCGCGTCGCCGCGCAGGTCGACGACGTTCCCGCGTCGCTGCGCCCATGCACCTGCGAAGCCGCCCATCGAAGTCCAGGCCGCGGCCGCCTGCAGGAAGCTGCGTCGCCGGAACCAGAGGACTTCGTCTTCGCGGCGGCCTTGCAGGTGGTGCTGGGTCATTGGGGTTCTCCGTCGGGTGAATCGGGGGGCGCTTCGTCGGCGCTGAAGCTGTCGCGGAAAGTGAAATAGATCGAGCTGGTGAACATGGCGGCCATCAGCAGCGCGGTGGGCACCATCACCGCCCGCGCCAGCGCCGTGCCGCCGGCCAGCGCGCCGAGCAGGCTGAGCACCGTGCCCACCAGCAGGAACACGCCCATCCAGGCCAGCGCATACACCACCAGCGCGCCCAGGTTGCGCCAGCACGCGACCACGCTGAAGAACAGGCTCTTGGCGGGGGTCACGCCGTACCAGTGCACCAGAGCGGGCGCGTGCCAGAACATCAGGAACAGCGGGGTGTGCATCAGCAGCGTCACGAGCAGCGTGCCATCGACTTCTCCCGCTTGCGGCGCGGGGCTGCTGCCGGCGATCAGCGTGGACAGCCCGGTGGCGATGACCGAGCCCACCGTGTAGACCACGCCCAGCATCAGCATCGAGCGCAGCCGGTCGCGGCCCGCACGGAACGCGCTCACCAGCAGCGTGGGCATCGGGAAGCGCCCGCTGGAGGCCTCCGCCGTGGCGGCCATCAGGCCCAAGGTGGCCGCCGGCACCAGGATGCCGGCGGCGACGATACCGATCACGGGAATCTGCGTCACGACCAGGACGACCGCCATGTACATGAAGAAAAGCCCCGCCAGCGCCAGCGGCTGCCGCAGGAAAGTCCGGATGCCCTGGCGCACCCAGAGCAGGCCGGTTCGCGGCGGGACGACGTTGAGTTTCATGGAGGTACGTTGGAACTGCCGAGGCGGATGCGCCTTCGTGCGGCGCGGTCCGGGCCGCTCAGGATGAATTTAGCGCAACGGCGGCCGGGGCCTCAGGCGTGCACCGGGTGGGCGATGCGCTGGCGCAGCACGCGCTCGAAATGCGCCGGGTCGTGCGGCTTGAGAAGCGACGCCTCGCGCGGCAGGTGGAAGTCCCACAACCGCGAGATCCAGAAGCGCAGCGCGCCCGCGCGCAGCATGGCCGGCAGCAGCCGGCGTTCCGCCGCCGCGAGCGGCCGCACCCGCTGGTAGGCCTGCAGGAAGGTCTGGCAGCGCAGGGGATCGTGCGCGCCGGTGGGAAGGTCGACGCACCAGTCGTTCAGGCACACGCCGATGTCGAACAGCCAGCTGTCCACGCCCGCGAAGTAGAAGTCGAAGAAGCCGGTGAGCGCGCCGTCCTGGAACATCACGTTGTCGCGGAACAGGTCGGCATGGATCGGCCCGCGCGGCAGGGCGGCATAGGCGGAGGATTCGGCCACGTGGTTCTGGAACGCGAGTTCGCTGCGCAGCAGGTCGGCCTGCTGCGGTCCGGCGAAGGGCAGCACCACCGGCACCGTCTCGTTCCACCAGGCCAGGCCGCGCAGGTTGGGCTGGCTGCGGTTGAAGTCGCGCGCGGCCAGGTGCAGGCGGGCGAGCATCTCGCCCACGCTGGCGCAGTGCGCCGCGGTGGGCGCCAGCTCGCTGTGGCCCGCGAGCTTGTTCACCACGGCGGCCGGCTTGCCGCGGACCTGGTGGAGGATGTCGCCGTCGCGGTCGGCCTGCGGGTCGGGCACGGGGATGCCGCGCTGCGCCAGGTGCTTCATCAGGTGCAGGTAGAAGGGCAGCTGTTCGGCCGTGAGGCGCTCGAACAGCGTCAGCACCCATTCGGCCTGCTGGCCGTCCTGCACCGTGGTGACGAAGTAGTTGGTGTTCTCGATGCCGCCCTGGATGCCGCGCAGGTCGCGCAGCTCGCCCAGCCCCAGCCGCTGGGCGAGTTCGCGCGCCTCGTCCTGCCCCACCTCGGTGAAGACCGCCATCGCCGCCGGTGTCAGAAGTTGAAGACGTTCCAGAAGCGCTGGCCGCCACCCGCGCCACCGGTCCGCTCGTCGGCCACGCGGCCGCGCGTGGGCGTGGACGGCGTGACCTCGTAGGCCGGCACCTCGCCCTTGGGCTGCACGGTGATGCTCTGGGTCTGGCCCGCGTAGCGCACTTCCTCGATGCGGTTGCCGGCGTCCTCGTGCACGATGCGCTCGATCTTCTGGTTGCGCCGGCCGTCCAGCGGCGCCTCGGGCTGCGGCGGAAGTGCCTGCGACCACGATGCGGCGCTGGCGATCAGCAGGGCGGCGGAAACGGCGAAGCGAGGCATGCGGCAATTGTAGGGCGGCCGTGGGCCGGTTTCCCCGCGGGCACAATCGCCCGCCATGAGCGATTCCGACAGCCCGCCCCGCAAGACCCTGCTGCTGGTGGACGGCTCCAGCTACCTGTACCGCGCCTTCCACGCCATGCCCGACCTGCGGGCCGTTCCCGGCGACCCGACGAGCCCGGCCACCGGCGCCATCCGCGGGATGATCAACATGATGCAGAAGCTGCGAAAGGACGTGCGCGCCGACTACGCGGCCTGCGTGTTCGACGCGCCCGGCAAGACCTTCCGCGACGACCTGTATCCCGAGTACAAGGCCAACCGCTCGGCGATGCCCGACGAACTGCGCGCGCAGATCGAGCCGATCCACGAAGTGGTGCGCCTGCTCGGCTGGAAGGTGCTGCACGTCCCGGGCGTGGAGGCCGACGACGTGATCGGCACGCTGGCCTGCATGGCGCGCGAGCGCGGCATCCACACCGTGATCTCCTCGGGCGACAAGGACCTCTCGCAGCTGGTCGACGAGCTCGTGACCGTCATCGACACCATGAACGACAGGGTGCGCGACCTCGCCGGCGTGGAAGCCGAGTTCGGCGTGCCGCCGCGGCTGATGGTGGACTACCAGGCGCTGGTGGGCGATTCCGTGGACAACGTGCCGGGCGTGGACAAGGTCGGCCCCAAGACGGCCGTCAAGCTGCTGCAGGAATACGGCTCGCTCGACCAGCTGATCGCGCGCGCCGAGGAAGTGAAGGGCGCGGTCGGCCAGAACCTGCGCAAGGCGCTGGACTGGCTGCCCAAGGGCCGCGAGCTGCTCACGATCCGCAAGGACTGCGACCTCAAGGACCACATCCCGGGCTTCCCGGACCTGGAGGACATCGTCATCAACGGCCAGGACACCGAGAAGCTCAAGGTCTTCTACGAGAAGTACGGCTTCAAGGGGCTGGTCAAGCAGCTGGAGTTGCACGACGTCCCGCCGGAGCTGCTGGAGGAGCACAAGAAAAAGGAGAGGGCGGCGCCGGCAGGTGGGCTGTTCGAGGAGCCGGACCTCTCGGGCCTGTCGCAGGCGACCAACCTGCAGTACGAGACGGTGCTGACGTGGGATCAGCTCGATGCGCTGATCGCGCAACTGGAAGCCGCGCCGCTGGTGGCGCTGGACACCGAGACGAATTCGCTCGACGAGATGCACGCCGAGATCATCGGCCTGTCGTTCTCCACCGCACCCGGCGTGGCGGCCTACCTGCCGCTGGCCCACAGCTACGCGGGCGTGCGCGACCAGCTGCCGCGCGAAGAAGCACTCGCCCGGCTGAAGCCCTGGCTGGAGAACCCCGAGCGGCCCAAGCTGGGCCAGCACGTGAAGTACGACCGCCATGTGTTCGCCAATCACGGCATCGAGATGCGCGGTTACGCCCACGACACCATGCTGGAAAGCTACGTGCTGGAAGTGCACAAGCCGCACGGCCTCGCCAGCCTGGCCGAGCGCCACCTGGGCCGCAGCGGCATCGACTACGAGAACATCGCCGGCAAGGGCCAGCACCAGATCCCGTTCCAGCAGGTCCCCATCGACAAGGCGGCGGAGTATTCCTGCGAGGACTCCGACCAGACGCTGGACGTCCACCTGACCCTCTGGCCCAAGCTGGAGCGCGACGCCAAGCTGCGCTTCATCTACGACCTGGAGATGAGGAGCAGCGAGACGCTGTACCGCATCGAGCGCAACGGCGTGCTGATCGACAGCCGGGAGCTGCAGCGGCAGGGCCATGAGCTCGGCCAGCGCATCCTGCGGCTCGAACAGGAAGCGCACGAACTCGCCGGCCAGCCCTTCAACCTGGGCAGCCCCAAGCAGATCTGCGACATCCTCTTCACCAAGCAGGGCCTGCCGGTGATCAAGAAGACGGCGAGCGGCGCGCCCAGCACCGACGAGGAGGTGCTGGAAAAGCTGGCCGAGGACTATCCGCTGCCGGCCAAGATCCTGGAGCACCGGGGGCTGTCGAAACTCAAGGGCACCTACGTCGACAAGCTGCCGCAGATGGTGCATCCGCGCACCGGGCGCGTGCACACGCATTACGCGCAGGCGGTGGCCGTCACCGGACGGCTCTCCAGCAACGAGCCGAACCTGCAGAACATCCCGATCCGCACGCCGGAGGGCCGGCGCATCCGCGAGGCCTTCATCGCCGCGCCCGGCCACGTGATCGCCAGCGCCGACTACAGCCAGATCGAGCTGCGCATCATGGCCCACATCAGCGAGGACGAGGCGCTGCTGCGCGCCTTCCGCGAGGAGATGGACGTGCACCGCGCCACCGCGGGCGAGGTGTTCGGCGTGCCGCCCGACGAGGTGTCCAGCGAGCAGCGCCGCTACGCCAAGGTGATCAACTTCGGGCTGATCTACGGCATGAGCAGCTTCGGCCTGGCACGCAACCTGGGCATCGACACCAAGGCGGCCGCCAACTACATCGACCGCTACTTCCAGCGCTACCCGGGCGTGAAGCACTACATGGACGAGACGCGCCTCTCGGCCAAGAGCCGCGGCTACGTCGAGACCGTGTTCGGCCGCAGGCTGTACCTGCCCGAGATCAATTCGCCCAACGGGCCGCGCCGCGCGGGCGCCGAGCGCGCCGCGATCAACGCACCGATGCAGGGAACGGCGGCCGACGTGATCAAGCTGGCGATGGTGAAGATCCAGGACGTGCTGGACCAGCACAAGCGCGCCACGAAGATGATCCTGCAGGTGCACGACGAACTGGTGTTCGAAGTGCCGGAGGCCGAAGTGGACTGGGTGCGCAGCGAGATTCCGCGGCTGATGGCGGGCGTCGCCGAACTGCGCGTGCCGCTCGTGGCCGAAATAGGCGTTGGACCGAATTGGGAAACGGCCCACTGAGCCTGATAATCGCCCTGCCATGGCCAGCAAACCCCCGACGCCCAAACCCACCGCGCCGGATCCCTTCGCGGGAAGCACCCGCGCGACGGTGCCCATGCCCATCGAGAAGAACAGCGAGTCGGCCTGGCAGCTTTTCGAGGCGTTGCGCAACGGCGAGGAGCCGGCCGCCGGCCACGAGGCCACCGAGCAGATGGAGCTGGGCCCTGCGGGCGGCCCCGCCGCGTCACGGGCACCGCAACGCGCCGTTTCGCTGGAAGACGTGCTGCAGCTGGCGCGGCGCAACAACCGCGCCTGCCCGCTGCCGGCCCCCTGGGCGGCCTTCTACGAGCTACTGCCCGCCAGGACGGTGGATGGCCGCAGCGTCAAGCCGCCGGCGTCGATCGACCGCGCCGGCTGGACCAAGATGTCCGCCATGCAGAAGCGCCTGCGCCTGCGCGACCAGATCGAGTGGGCCGAGCGCGCCGGCGTCCTGCAGGCCGCCTACGACTTCCTGGCGAACCTGCCCGAAGCCCACTGGCATCATTTCGAGTGACCGCGCGTCACTCCCGCTCGGACCAGAGCACGCCGCCGGTGGCCCAGTCGCTGCGCTTGATGTCGTAGAGCAGGATGTCCACCGCCTCGGGCTTGCTGCCCAGGGTGTTGACGACGGCCTGCGTGAGCGCCTTGACGAGTTCCTTCTTCTGTTCGGGCGTGCGGCCCTCCATCAGTTCGACGCGAAGCGTGGGCATGGCGATCTCCTTCGGAATGTGCGAGTGGAGCCGGGGATTATGGTTTCGCCCCTATAGTCGCCCTCCATTCGCATGCCAACCACGACGGAGAACACCATGCTGGATGACGACCTGAGGAAGGATTTCGATGCGCTGCTGCCCGGCGCCACCGGCGAGGCCGGCCCGAGCCGCCGCACCGCGCTCAAGGTGCTGGGCGCGGGCTACGCGGCGGCCGCCGGGACCGCGATGGCGCAGACCGCGATCAGGACGCCTTCGGACGGCCTGACCGTGGGAGAGATCAGCTACGAGGTCAACGGCTTCAAGGTGCCGGCCTACCGCGCCGCGCCGGCCGGGCGCACCGGGCTGCCGGTGGTGCTGGTGATCCATGAGATCTTCGGCGTCCACGAGTACATCGCCGACACCGCGCGGCGTCTCGCGAAGGCGGGCTACCTGGCCATCGCGCCGGAGCTGTACGCGCGGCAGGGCGATCCGGGCAGCTACGGCGAGGTCGCGAAGCTGCAGGCGGAGATCGTGTCCAAGGTGTCCGATGCGCAGGTGATGGCGGACCTGGACGGCGCGCTCAAGTGGGCCGCGGGCAACGGCGGCGACGCGTCGAAGGCGGCGATCACCGGCTTCTGCTGGGGCGGCCGCATCGCGTGGCTGTATGCCGCGCACGGGCCGGTGAAGGCGGGCGTGGCCTGGTACGGCCGCCTCGCCGGCAACAGCACGGAGACGACGCCGAAGCACCCGGTGGACCACGCGGCGAACCTGAAAGCGCCGGTGCTGGGGCTGTACGGCGCGGCCGACACCGGCATCCCGCTGGACACGGTTGATAAGATGAAGGCTGCGCTGGCCAACGGCTCGCCCGCGGCCAGGGCCTCGCAGTTCGTGGTCTACCCCGACGCGCCGCACGCCTTCCACGCCGACTACCGCCCCAGCTTCCGCCAGGGCCCCGCCGAAGACGGCTGGAAACGCGCGCTGGCCTGGTTCAAGGCCAACGGCGTGGCCTGAAGCCCGGCCCGTTGATCGCGAAAGCCGCCCGCGGGGCGGTTTTCTTTTGCTCGCACTGAATGACCCTGATCGCCATCCTCGCCGCCACCCTCGCCGCCGGCATCGGCAGCGTCTGGCTTGCGGCCGCCCTCATGGGCCTGGGCGTGCTCGCCCAGGCGCCCGGCGGCGAGCGACGCCCCGGGGCGCAGCACCTGCTCAGCCTGGCCGCGGGCGCGCTGCTGGCCACGGCCTTCATGCACCTGCTGCCCGAGGCCTTCGAGAGCGAGGCCAGCGCCAAGGAACTGTTCGCGACGCTGCTGGTGAGCGTGGTGTTCTTCTTCCTGCTGGACAAGGCGGAGCTTTGGCACCACGGGCATGAACACCACCACGGCAGCGAGCCGGCGGAAGGGCACGCGGGCCACACGCATGCGCACTCGCACGCCGGTCACGGCCACGCGCATGCGCATGGGGAGGAGCGGTTGCGCTCCGGCGGCTGGACCGTGCTCACCGGCGACAGCGTCCACTGCTTCGGAGACGGCGTGCTGATCGCCTCCGCCTTCATCGCCGACCTGCGGCTCGGCGTGGTGGCGGCGCTCGCGGTGCTGGCGCACGAGGTGCCGCACCACGTGGGCGATCTCGCGGTGCTGCGCCAGACCAGCGGCAGCCGCCGCGCGGCGATCGCCAAGGTGTCGTTGGCCGGCGCGGTCACGCCCTTGGGTGGTCTGGTCGGCTGGTGGCTGGTGGACCGGCTCCACGACCTGCTGCCTTTCCTGCTGGTGGTGGCCAGCAGCAGCTTCATCTACGTCGCGCTCGCGGACCTCATTCCGCAGCTGCAAAAGCGCCTGGGCGCGCGCGAGACCCTCGCCCAGGTGCTGTGGCTGGCGCTGGGCATCGCGCTCGTGTACCTCGTGAGCGGCTTCGCCCACGTGCACTGACGGCGCACGGAAAGCCCGCGCGCTTCAGCGCCAGTGGTTGCGCGGCGCGCGATCGCGCCAGTTCGGCACGCCGTCGCCGTCGATGTCGCGGTCGAAGCGGTTCGGGATGCCATCCCGGTCCTGGTCGAAACGGCGGGCGTGGTGGTCGCCATGGAACCCGCCGAAATGCGGCTGCACGTGCTGGCCCGGATGCGTGACGATCCAGTGGCCGTCCACCCACACATGGCCGTGGTGGTGGCGCACCCAGTGCCCCGGCACCCAGGTGCGCACGGGATGCGGCTGCACGATCACCGGCCCGGGCTGCACGAAGACGGGCCCGGGTTGCACGAAAACCGGCCCCGTCCCGTGCGAGCGCACGCCGTGCGGGTAGACGCGCACGCCTTGCTCGGCATGCGCCGGCGACGCGATGATGGCCGCGGCCGCCGCCAGCGCCGCGGCGCACGTTCCGATCCACACTGACTTGCCCATGTCGTACTCCTTGGGAGATGGGGTGATTGCATCGTGCTACGCAACCGTATCCGCATCGCGAAGACGTTGCGAAGCGTGTGTGAAGAAACGCCGGGTTGCGTTAACGCCGAGCAGTCCTACAAGCTCGCGCGGTTTTCCGACAGTTCGCCTGCGCTCGCAGTCCTAAGGTCGACCTGTGCGGCTGCGCGGGGGCCCGCGCGGCAACGCCTGAGCAAAGGAGAACGACATGGCTTCACGTGACTACGAGGACCGGGACCGGCAGCAAGGACGCTGGTCTCACGAGCAGGACCAGGACCGCGAGCGCGCGCAGGGACAGGGCCAGCAAGGCCAGCAGGGCCGCTGGTCGCGCGACCAGGGGCGTGCGTCGGAAGGCGGCTGGGAAGCTTCGCGCGGCGCGTACGGCGGCGACATGGGATCGCAGCGCTCCGGTGGCTTCGGTGGGTACGGCGGCGAGCAGCACGGGCAGGGCCGCGGCGGCCAGGAGTACGGCGGCCAGGGCGGCCAGGGCGGACAGGGCTACGGCCGTCAGGAGTACGGCGGTCAAGGCCGCGGCAGCGAGTTCGGCGGCGAGTTCGGCGGCCAGAGCAACTGGGGCCGCGGCGGCTATGGCGGCCAGGGCTTCCAGGGCGGCCAGCAGGGCGGCTACGGCCAGCAGGGCGGCTACGCCGGCGGGCAGAGCGGCGCCGGCGGCTGGGGCAGCCCGCAGGGCGCAGGCCAGGGGCATCAGGGCGGCTGGCAGGCCCACCAGGGCGGCCAGGAATCGCAGTGGGGCGGCCACCAGGGCGGCCAGTGGGGCGGCAATGCGCCCGGCGGCCAGGGCTACGGCCAGCAGCAGGGCGGCCAGTACGGCGGCATGGGCATGAACTACGGCCAGGGCGGCAACATGGTCACCGGCTACGGCCAGGGCGGCCAGCACCAGGGCGGCGCCATGCAGGGCGGCGGCTTCGGCCAGGGGCACCTGGGCGGCAGCCAGGGCAGCTATGGCCAGGGCGGTTATGGCGGCCAGGGCGGTGGCTACCAGGGCGGCTATGGCGAAACGCGGGGCGGCTACGGCGCCGGCTTGCAGCAGGGCCACTGGCGTGACCCGGGAAGCTTCAACCAGGGCCCGCAGGTCGGCAGCCAGGGCAGCTACGGCCAGGGCGGCTGGGGACAGCAGCATGGCGGCCAGCAGCACGGCGGCCACTCGCTCGAGAACGTCGGCGGCATGCAGCACGGCCAGCCCGGGCAGCACCACGACCCCGACTACCACCAGTGGCGCGAGGAGCAGATCCGCAACCTGGACAACGACTACCAGAGCTGGCGGCAGGACCGCTACAAGAAGTTCTCGGACGAGTTCAACAGCTGGCGCGCTAGCCGCAGCGGCGGCCAGGGCCAGAACACCATGGGACCGCAGCAGCACGGCAGCACCGGCGGCAACTTCGGCCCGGCGGGTGGCGCGACGGGCTCGCACCAGGGCACGGGCGCCAGCGGCGCGGGCGGCTCGGGCGGCGGCTCGGCCAGCGACCTGCGCGGCTCCAGCGGGATGGGCTCGGCGGGCAGCACGATGAGCGGCGCCGACACCGGCAGCACCGGCAAGTCCGACACCTCCGGCAAGTCCGACACGTCCGGCTCGTCCACGAGCGGCACGACCGGTTCATCCACCAAGAAATGACGCACTGCGGGGCGGCGCGCGCGTGCGGCCGCCCGCCTTCAACCTTCAGGAGCGAATGACGATGCACAAACCCAAGCTTTCCGCCGTGGGCCTGGCCCTGGCTTTCACCTTCGGCAGCGCGCTGGCGCAATCCACCGCGCCGGCGCAGTCGTCCGGCTCCGGCGGCGCGGGCACCTCCGCGACCGGCGGCCGCTCGGCGCCGCAGGCGCAGCCGGGTACCGGTACGCGCAACGCCGAGACCAACAAGGACGACAAGATGGCGCGCGCCGACCGCCGCTTCGTCCAGGAAGTCGCCGGCAGCGGCATGTTCGAGGTGCAGGCGGCGCAGCTGGCCTCCAAGCAGGCCACCGACTCCAACGTCAAGAGCTTCGCCGGCATGCTGGTGGACCATCACACCAAGGCGAACGACGAGCTCACCAAGCTCGCCAACGCCAAGGGCGTGGAGCTGCCGGCGGCGCCGTCGCGCGACCTGCGCCGCCAGATCGAGACGCTGGGCAAGAAGAAGGGCCAGGAGTTCGACCAGGAGTTCGTGCGCAACGTCGGCGTCAAGGCGCACGAAAAGGACATCAAGACCTTCGAGAAGGCCAGCAAGGACCTGAAGGACCCGGAGCTCAAGGCGTTCGCCGAGAAGACGCTGCCCACGCTGAAGGAACACCTCGCGATGGCACAGAAGCTGCCGCAGGCGGGCAAGCAGGGCGGCGAGCAGCAGGGCAAGAAGGCCGGCGGCGACTCCTCGAAGATGGGCGCCGGCGGCGGCAGCGCCAACACGGGCGGGGGCGCGAGCACCGGCACCGGCGGCGGCAGTGGCGCCAACAAGACGGGCAGCTGACGCAATCCATCCGGCAGGCATCGTCCTACGCGCGCGTGGGACGGCGCCGACACGCGGCTGTCACGCCACGCTGAACAATTCCACCAGAGGCCGCCCCCGCATCGAGGGGCGGCGAGGAGTCGCTGGTGGTTTCCAGGCGTTGGATTTGGGTGGCGGCCGGTGCCGCGGCTGCCCTGTGGTTCGCACGCGCGGCGCGCGCCGAGACGGAGGCGGAGTACCTGCAAGGGCCCCACACGGCCAGGACGCAGGCGCCCGCGGCCGAGAAGCTGCCGCAACCAAAAGCCGCTGCAGGCCAGCCGGCCAAGCCGGCTCCAGGCGCGATCGCCAAAACGGCTCCCAAACCCGGCCGCATCTCCGCCAGCGGCTATGCCGCCGATTCGGCGCGGACCGCGACACGATTGCCGCCGGAAGAACGCCATGCCCGCGATTTCCTTCGAGCCGCCGCGCTGCACGCGCGCTTCGAAGTCGACGCATCGCGGCTGGCCCTTGCGCGCGCCGAGAATCCCGGCGTGCGGGGCTTCGCATCCGACCTGCTGCTGTACCACGAGGCCGCCGATGCCGAACTGCTGCACCTGCTGGCCGCGCGCGGCATGGCGCCGCCGATGATGGAGAACAAGCAGCGCAAGACGCTCAACCGCCTGGCGAAGCTCACCGGCGCGAAGTTCGACCGCGAGTTCGTCGCCGGCGTCGGACGCGACCGCCAGCGCGAAGACGTGCAGCGTTTCGAGAAGGCCGCGCTGGGTGTGGCCGATCCGGTGCTGCGCGACTGGATCGACCGCCAGCTGCCGAGCCTGCGCGAGCAGCACTCGTCGGCGACCCGGCTGGCTTCGGGCGAGCCGCGCCGCGCGGACGCGATCAAGCCCGCGGTGGCGCGAGCGGCGGAGCGCCCGCCGCGCTCCAGGCGCGGCTAGCGGGTCGAGTAGCCGGTGACGCGCCAGCGGCCGTCGGGCTCGCGCACGGTGGTCACCAGTTCCTGCACTTCACCGCGCTTCTCGAACTTGCTGACGAAGATCACCGTGACGTAATCGCCGGGCGGCATGCGCTCCAGGCGGTCCTTGTAGGCGACGGTGGCAGGCGCACGATCGACCAGCGCGCCGAAGTCGGCGCGCGCCTTGGGCGCGCCTTCCATCCAGTTGGCCAGCGGCACGGCATTGCGGAACATCGAAGCCGAGGTTTCCCAGGCCGTGCCCCAGTCGCGCCGGTCCAGCAGGGTCAGCCAGCCGGCAGCCGCGAGCTGGCCGGCCTTCTCCTTTTCTTCGGTGCCGGAGGCAGCGGCGGCCTTGGGCGCGGAGGCCGCAGGGGCGGCACCGCCGGCAGCAGGGGCGCCCGGCGAAGCGCCCGCGCCGGGAAGCTTCAGCTGGGCGGCGGCAGGCAGGCTCAGCGCCAGCGCCAGCAGGGCGGCGCACGCGGGGATCGGTCGGGTCATCAAGGTCATGGGAAGAGTCTAGCCCGCGGCCAGCGCCGCGCTTGTGCCCGGCATCAGCCGCCGAACCCGCCGCCGCCCGGCGTGTGGATCTCGAACACGTCGCCCGGCTCCATCTGCGCGGAGCCGATGTGCTCCAGCTGCTCGACGGAGCCGTCCTGCCGCAGGACACGGTTGATGCCCACCTGCCCCGGCTGTCCGCCGGCCATGCCGAACGAGGGATGCCTGCGGCCGTTCGAAAGGATGCTGGCCGTCATCTTCTCGAGGAAGCGCACGCGGCGCACGCCGCCGTTGCCGCCCTTCCACCGGCCGGGGCCGCCCGAGCCCTGGCGGATCTCGTAGCTCTCCAGCCGGACGGGGAAGCGGAACTCCAGCACCTCCGGGTCGGTCAGGCGCGAATTGGTCATGTGGGCCTGGACCACGCTGGTGCCGTCGAAGCCGCCGGCCAGCCGGCCCTGCTCGTCGTATTCGCCGCCCGCGCCCGAGCCGCCGGAGATCGTCTCGTAGTACTGGTGGCGCTCGTTGCCGAAGGTGAAGTTGTTCATCGTGCACTGGCCCGCTGCCATGACGCCGAGCGCGCCGTACAGCGCGTTGGTGATGCAGGTCGACGTCTCCACGTTGCCCGCCACCACGGAGGCCGGCGGGTTCGGGTTGAGCATCGAGCCCGGCGGGATGATCACCTTCAGCGGCTTGAGGCAGCCCGCGTTGAGCGGGATGTCGTCGTCCACCAGCGTGCGGAACACGTACAGCACGGCCGCCATGCACACGGCCGTGGGCGCATTGAAGTTGTTGGTCTGCTGCGGGCTGGTGCCGGTGAAGTCGATGGTCGCGCAGCGGTCCTTCGTGTCGACGCTGATCGCCACCTGGATCTGCGCGCCGTTGTCCAGCGGCAGGGTGAAGCGGCCGTCCTTGAGCCGGGTGATCACGCGGCGCACCGACTCCTCGGCGTTGTCCTGCACGTGGCGCATGTAGGCCTGCACGACGTCCAGGCCGAACTGGTCGACCATGCGGCGCAGTTCCTGCACGCCCTTTTCATTGGCTGCGATCTGCGCCTTCAGGTCGGCCAGGTTCTGCTCCGGGTTGCGGCTCGGGTGCTTGCCGCTGCGCAGCAGGGCCAGCATCTCGGCTTCACGCAGCACGCCCTTGTCGACCAGTTTGAAGTTGTCGATCTGCACGCCTTCCTCCTCGATGCGGGTGGAGAAGGGCGGCATCGAGCCGGGCGTGGTGCCGCCGATGTCGGCGTGGTGGCCTCGGCTGCCGACGTAGAACATGGGCCGATCACCGTCCTGCAGGTACACCGGCGTGATCACGGTGACATCCGGCAGGTGCGTGCCGCCGTGATACGGATCATTCAGCACGTACACATCCCCCGGTGCCATGCGCCCCGCGTTCTCGCGGATCACCGTCTTGATGCTCTCGCCCATCGAGCCCAGGTGCACCGGCATGTGCGGCGCGTTGGCGATCAGGTTGCCTTCGGCGTCGAACAGCGCGCAGGAGAAATCCAGCCGCTCCTTGATGTTCACCGAGTAGGCCGTGTTCTGCAGCTGCAGGCCCATCTGCTCGGCGATGCTCATGAACAGGTTGTTGAACACCTCCAGCAGCACCGGGTCGACGTGCGTGCCTGCGGCGAAGCGCGCCTCGCGCGGCACGCGGCGGTCCAGCACGATGTGGTCCAGCGCGGTGAGCTGCGCCTCCCAGCCCGGCTCCACCACGGTGGTGGCGTTCTTCTCCGCGATGATGGCCGGGCCCGCGATGGTGTCGCCCGGCCGCAGGTCCTCGCGCACGACCAGCGCGGCCTGGTGCCACTGCCCGCCGGAGTACATGCGCACCGTCTCCCGGCGCGGCACCTCGCGCGGCGCGTGCACCGGTTGCTGCTGCTCCGCCGGTGCGTCACCCGCCACCACCGCTTCCACCGAGACGGCCTCGACCACCAGGGTCTTGCCCTGCATCAGGAAGGAGAAGCGCTGCCGGTAGGCCGCTTCGAAGCCCGCCTGGATCGTGGCGAGGTCGCCGAACGGCACGACCAGCGCCGAATCGCTGCCCTGGTAGCGGACGTGCACACGGCGCGCCACGCGCACCTCGCCCGCGTTGACCTGCTGCTGCGCGAGCTCCTCCCGCGCGGCCTCCGCGAGCGAATCGAGCATGTGTGCCACCTCGGGCAGCGACTGCCCCGACAGCGGCAGCTCCACCGCCAGCTCGCGGATCACGTTCTGGTCCGCCAGGCCCATGCCGTACGCCGAGAGCACACCCGCGAGCGGATGCACGAACACGCGCGACATGCCCAGCGCGTCCGCCACCATGCAGGCGTGCTGCCCGCCCGCGCCGCCGAAGCACTGCAGCGTGTAGCGCGTGACGTCGTAGCCGCGCGCGACCGAGATCTTCTTGATGGCGTTGGCCATCTGCTGCACGGCGATGTTGATGAAGCCCTCGGCCGCTTCCTCGGCGCTGCGGCCGGTGCGCTGCGCGATGTCGCGGAACTTGTCCGCCGCCGCTTCGTAGCTGAGCGCTTCGTTCGCATTCGGCCCGAACACCTGCGGGAAGTAGCGCGGCTGGATCTTGCCGGCCATGAGATTGGCATCCGTCACCGCGAGCGGGCCGCCGCGGCGGTAGCTGGCCGGGCCGGGGTTCGCGCCGGCGCTCTGCGGCCCGACGCGGAAGCGCGCGCCGTCGAACTCCAGGATCGAGCCGCCCCCGGCCGCCACCGTGTGGATGCTCATCATCGGCGCGCGCATGCGCACGCCCGCCACCTGCGTCTCGAATTCGCGCTCGAACTCGCCGGCGAAATGCGACACGTCGGTGGAGGTGCCGCCCATGTCGAAGCCGATCACCTTTCGGTGTCCGCCGAGCGCCGCGGTGCGGGCCATGCCGACGATGCCGCCGGCGGGACCGGAGAGGATGGCGTCCTTGCCCTGGAAGGCGTGCGCTTCGGCCAGGCCGCCGGAGGACTGCATGAAGAACAGCTTCACGCCCGGCATCTCGGACTCGACCTGCTCGACGTAACGGCGCAGGATCGGCGACAGGTAGGCATCCACCACCGTCGTGTCGCCGCGGCTGACGAACTTCATCATCGGGCTGGTGCCGTGCGAAGTGCTCACCTGGGCGAAGCCGGCCTCGCGCGCGATGCGACCCGCGGCCTCCTCGTGCGCGGTGTAGCGGTAGCCGTGCATGAAGACCACGGCCGCACTTCTCAGGCCCTGGGCATGCGCGGCGGCCAGCTCTTCGCGCAAATGGGCCTCGTCCAGCGCCTGCAGCACCTCGCCGTGAGCGCCGATGCGCTCGCGCGCCTCGATCACGCGGCTGTAGAGCAGCTCGGGCAGCACGATGTGGCGATCGAACAGGCGAGGGCGGTTCTGGTAGGCGATGCGCAGCGCGTCGCGAAAGCCCCGCGTGGTCACCAGCACCGTCGGCTCGCCCTTGCGTTCCAGCAGCGCGTTGGTGGCGACCGTCGTGCCCATCTTCACGCAGTCGACCACCTCGGGCCGGATCGGCTCGCCGGGCTTCAGGCCCAGCAGGTGCCGAATGCCGGCGACGGCCGCGTCGCGGTACTGCTCGGGGTTGTCCGAAAGCAGCTTGTGCGTGACGAGGGTGCCGTCGGGCCGCCTGCCCACCACGTCGGTGAAGGTGCCTCCGCGGTCGATCCAGAACTGCCAGCGGGCGGGAGAAGGGGAGGGGCTTGCTTGCATGTGTGGGGGACCCTTGGCCCTCCAATTTACCGCCTGCAGCCACATGTCCGGCGCGCGCCGCGTGGATAGCATGTGCCGCAAATGCTGCAAGGCCGCTACGAACCCGCGCTGGTGCTGATCTCGGTGCTCGTGGCCGTGCTGGCTTCGTACACCGCCCTGGCGCTGGCCGAGCGCGTCAACCGCGCCGGGGGCACTGCCGCACGCTGGTGGATCGCCGGGGGCGGCTTCGCGATGGGTGCCGGCATCTGGTCGATGCACTTCATCGGCATGCTGGCGTTCAGGCTGCCCATCCCGCTCGGGTACGACCTCGGCCTCACGCTGGTGTCGTGGGCGCTGCCGGTCGCGGTGTCCGGACTGGCGCTCTCGCAGGCCAGCCTGGCCAATCCGACGCTGCGGCACCTGGCCGTCTCCGCCGTCCTGATGGGGGTCGGCATCAACGCGATGCACTACGTGGGCATGGCGGCGATGCGGATGGAGCCGGGGATCCAGTGGAACGGGCTGCTCGTGCTGGCCTCCCTCCTGATCGCGGTCTGCGCCGCCGCCGCGGCCCTGTGGATCGCCTTCAGCCTGCGCCGGCGCTCCGGCGGCTGGCGGGCCCGCTCGGTAGCGGCCGCGTTCATGGGGCTCGCCGTCGTCGGCATGCACTACACGGGCATGGCGGCCGCCAGCTTCCCCGAAGGCAGCGTCTGCCTCGCGGCGAGCAGCAGTTTCTCGCTGACCGGGCTGAGCCTCCTGGTCATCGTGGCCACCGTCGCGGTGCTCGCCATCGCGCTGCTCACGTCGGTGTTCGACGCGCGGCTGGAAGCGCGCAACGAGATCCTGCGCGTCACTCGCGAGGCTTCGGAGGAGCGTCAGCTGATGCTGCAGCGCGAGCGCTCCGCGCGGGTGGAGATGGAGCGGATCAACACCCTCAAGGACCAGTTCCTCGCGACGCTGTCGCACGAGCTGCGCACGCCGCTCAACGCGATCCTGGGGTGGGTGCAGCTGCTGCAGGTGAAGAAGGACGAGGCCTCGGTGCACAAGGGGCTGCAGACGATCGAGCGCAACGCGCGGCTGCAGGCCAGGCTGATCGAGGACCTGCTGGACATGAGCCGCATCGTGGCCGGCAAGGTGCGGCTGGAAGCGACGTGGGTGGACGTCGGCCCGGTGATCGGGGCCGCGGTGGAGGCAGCGCGGCCGTCCGCGTTCGCGCGCGGCCTGTCGCTCGAGTCCGGAGTGGCGCCGGGACTGCCGCTGGTGTGGGGCGACCCGGCGCGGCTGCATCAGGTGATGTGGAACCTGCTCGCCAACTCGATCAAGTTCACGCCGGAGGGCGGCCGCATCAGGGTGGAGGTGTGCCTCGAAGGCGAGCGGCTGTGCGCGCGCGTGAGCGACACCGGCGAGGGCATCGCGCAGGAGTTCCTGCCGCATGTCTTCGACCGGTTCCGCCAGGCCGACGCCGGCGAGGCACGGCGGCATGGCGGGCTGGGGTTGGGCCTGTCCATCGTGCGGCAGCTGGTCGAGCTGCATGGCGGCACGGTCGAGGCGCAAAGCGCGGGGCCGGGCCGCGGCGCCACCTTCACCGTGTGGCTGCCCACGCGTACGGCGAAGGCGCCCGCGATCAGCGAAGGCCGGCCGGAGCTGCCCGAAGCCGCGCCTTTCTCGCCCCGGCGCCTGGACGGCATTCGGGCGCTGCTGGTCGAGGACGACCAGGACGCGCGCCACCTCGCCGAGCAGATCCTGCGCGAATGCGGCATGGCGGTGCAGAGCGTCGACAGCGGCCCGGCCGCGCTGCAGGCCATCGACCGCCAGGCGCCCGACGTGCTCATCAGCGACATCGGCATGCCCGGCATGGACGGGTTCGAGCTGATCGCCCGCATCCGCCGGGACCCGCGGCCCGCCATTGCGGGGCTGCCGGCCATCGCGCTGACGGCCTTCACCCGCGCGGAAGACCGGGAGCGCGCGCTGCGCCAGGGCTTCGACCGTTTCCTGCGCAAGCCGGTCGACGCCACGGAGCTGGTGAGCGAGATCGCGGCGCTGGCCGGCTGAGCGGTGCGCGCCCGCGCACGGGCGGACAGCGCGGCGTTAGAGTCATGCCATGGCTTCCGAAACGGTTCGCGACGACATGGTGGCGGCGATGGTCCGCAGCGTTCCGGGCCGCACACCCCTGGTCTTCGACTCGCCGCACAGCGGCACGAACTACCCCGGGGACTTCGCGTACTCCTGCGACTTCGCATTGCTGCGCACGGCCGAGGACACGCACGTCGAGAAGCTCTACGACTTCGCGCCTTCGCTGGGCATCGCCTGGATCGAGGCGCTGTTCCCGCGCAGCTACCTGGACGCCAATCGCGGCGAGCACGAGGTCGACGTCGAGATGCTCGACGGCCGGTGGGAAGGCGAGGTGGTCACCGACCCGGTCGCCCTGTCCAAGGTTCGATTGGGCAAGGGCCTGGTCTGGAAGAACACCGACACCGGCGAGGCGATGTACTCGCGCAAGCTGCGGCCGCAGGAGGTGCGCCAGCGCATCGATCGCTGCTGGCGGCCGTACCACCAGGCGGTGCAGCGCGCGATCGAGGAGGCGCATGCGCGGCACGGCTACAGCGTGCACCTGAACTGCCACTCGATGCCCTCGGTGGCCGGCAGCCACGCCACCGACCATCCCGGCATCGCGCATGCCGACTTCGTGCTCGGCGACCGCGACGGCAGCACGGCCGATCCGCGCCTGACCGCGCAGCTGGCCGAGTTCCTGCGTTCACGCGGCTACGACGTGAAAGTCAACTTCCCGTACAAGGGCGTGGAGCTGGTGCGCCGCTACGGCGAGCCGGCGCGGCAGCGGCACAGCATCCAGGTGGAAGTCAACCGGAAGCGGTACATGGACGAGCGGACGTTCGAGCTGCTGGCAGCCGCCAAGATGCTGAGGGAGGATCTGAAGGCGATGGCGCAGTGGTTGCTGGGGGTGGATCCGCGGCGAATGTGATCACCGGGCGCGCCCATCACCCCAGCCCTCTCCCCGGAGGGGAGAGGAAGCAAGTCACTTCTTCTCTTTGGGCACGCGGCCCATCAGATAGAACTCGGGATTCGGCACCATCCCCGAGAAGCTGGCCATCCGGTTGGACAAACCGAAGAACGCGGTGATCGCCGCGATGTCCCAGATGTCCTCGTCGGAAAAGCCGTGCGCGTGCAGAGGCGGGAAATCGGCCTCGTCGATCTCGTCGGAACGCAGGCAGACCTTCATCGCGAAATCCAGCATCGCGCGCTGGCGCGGCGTGATGTCGGCCTTGCGCCAGTTGACGGCCACCTGGTCGGCCACCAGCGGCTTCTTCTCGTAGATGCGAAGGATGGCGCCGTGCGCCACGACGCAATAGAGGCACTTGTTCGCCGCGCTGGTGGCGGTGACGATCATCTCGCGTTCGCCCTTGGTCAGGCCGCTCTCGCGCCCGACGGTTTCAGGCGTCATCAGTGCATCGTGATATGCGAAGAAGGCGCGCCACTCGGCCGGCCGGCGCGCCAGGGCGAGGAACACGTTGGGCACGAAGCCGGCCTTTTCCTGCGCCTCCAGGATGCGCGCGCGGATGTCGTCGGGCACCTGGTCCAGGGTGGCCATCGGGTAGCGGGTGGCGGTCATGCAGAGGTCTCCTGTGCGTTCCCCGGGAGCGTAACGCGCGCTGAGGTGGCTCGGAAGCTGCATGACCGGAATGGGCGGCGCTCCGGTTTCGGCGGCGAAGGAAGCCGCCCGAGTTTCTTCTTGGTTCAACGCGGGACGGAAAACCGCATTGGGGGCTGCAGGGATGCAGCCCTTTTTTTGCCCGCCCCTAGACCCGCGCGTCTTCCATCCGCTCGCGCGCCTGCAGTTCGTCGATCGCCAGCTCGATGGCCGGTGCATCGTCCAGGCGGGGCGCGTGGTGCTCGCGGGCATCGGCCACGGCGGTGAACTGGCCGTCCAGGTAGAGGAAGCCCATGCGGCTGGCCGCATCGGCCATCGCCGCCTCGGGCGAAGGCGCACCGCCGGCGAGCTTGTTGCCGTCCAGCAGGTAGTGCCAGCTGCCGTCGGGCTGCCGGGCGAGCTTGCCCAGGTCGATGATCTTGCCGTCCCCGTTGCGCGCGTACAGGCGCCCCTCGGCGGCGTGGAAGGTGAAGCGGGCCTGCGGCGCGGCGGGCTGGTTGCGGTCTTGCTGTGCCATGTGGGGAAGGTCCATCGGGTGATGGAACCATCTCACCGCGACCGCCGCGGTGCGTCTGTAGGACGCGCCCTCAAGGGCGCTGGTACACCTTGCGCAGCAGCCGCAGCAACGTCTTCTGTTCGGCGGGCGAGAGCCGGTCGGCCACTTCCTGTTCGAGTTCGGCGGCGGTGCGCTCGGCCTGCCGCATCAGCTTCTGCGCGGCGGGCGTCGGATGCAACCCGGTGGCGCGCCCGTCGCGCGGGTGCGGCTTGCGCTCGATCAGCTCGCGCTTCTCCAGCGATCCCACCAGGTTGACCAGGTTGGGCGGCAGGATGCCCAGCGCGGTGCACAGCTGGCGCGAGGTGATGCCGGGGTTGTGCACGATCAGCGAGAGCACCGAGAAGTCCACCGGACGCAGGTGGTACACCGCCATGCGCTGCAGGAACAGCTCGATCACCGCCAGCGCTGCGCGGCGGGCGTTGTAGCCCAGCAGGCCCTCCAGGTAGCTGGTGTCGACCTTCTCGACGACGGGAACGTCTTCCCGCAGGCGGGCGGCGGCGGTGATGCGGGGCATGGTCTCCTCAGCGGCAGGCGAAGCTGGACGCGTCTTCCACGCTCCCGATGCCCATGTAGCGGGCGACCGTCGGGTACGCGCACAGCGGCCGCGTGCGCTGGGGCGACCAGCCGGCGGGCAGTTCGGCATTGGCGCCACCCGGGTTGCCCTCGCCGCGCACGGACGCGGTCACCGCTTGCGGCGGCACGCCGTCCTCCACCCAGCGCACCAGCGGCGCGAGCAGGTCGAACTGGTCGGCGGCCGGGCCGGCGCTGCAGTGGTTCATGCCCGGCACGGGAAAGTAGCGCGCGAACTCGCGGGCGCGGCCGCCCAGGGCGCGATCGAGGCGTTCGTACCACTGGCGCGTGTCCTCGGCGGAGAACACCGGGTCGCTCACGCCGTGGTAGAGGACCATCTTCGCCCCGCGCTGGGCCAGCGGTGCGAGGTTTCGCGGGTCCTGCTGGCCGGGCGGCATCATCAGCTGCGCGCCCGATTCGCGGTACGGGCCATCGACGGCGTGCACCTTGCGCAGCAGGAAGGCGATGTCGGCGCTGCGGGTGTCCACCGGCGCCGGTGGGGCGGTGAACACGGTGCCGACCGCGACCGGGTCCAGCACCAGCGGGTTGACGAATTTCCAGGTCGCCCAGTTGCTGCCTGCGACACCGGGGTCGTACGGGAACGGGCTGTAGAGCGCCTCGCCCGAGGGTGCACGGGCGCCGGCGAACACGGCGGCGACGACGCTCTTCTGGTCCGGCGTGAGGCAGCTGCCGTCGCGCCCCGCCGCGCCGCAGCTGGGCACGTCGCGCCGGATGTCGAAGGCGGCCTGGCAGGCCTGGGTGGCCAGCACCATGCCGTCGCTCGCGCCGTCGAGCGCGTCGCAGCGCTGCACGATGGACTGGGCGACGCTCTGGCGCTCGCGCGCGGTGAACGCGGTGCCCAGGTCGGGGATGGTGGCGTTGGGATTCATCGGGTGGCGCGTGGTCGCGCCTTGCGTCGCGATGCGGTTCCACTGCTGCGCGCCCCAGAGCTGCGCGAGGGCCGCGTGCGGCAGCCGGTAGCCCGGCGCGCCGGCGAGGTAGCCGTCGTACTGCTCGCCCAGGCGCGCCGCCGCCACCATCGCATGCCGCCCGCCGTTGGAGCAGCCGCCGATGTACGAGCGGTCCGGCCCCTTGCCGTAGGCCTGCGCGATCAGCGCCTTGGCCATCGGCGTGAGCTTCATCACCGCCTGGTAGCCGTAATCCAGCCGCGCCTGCGGCTCCAGGCCGAAGACGGGCGTCTGCGCCGCGGTGTGGCCGGCGTTGGAGCTGATCACGGCGAAGCCCTGCATCAGCGCACCGGTCACCGGCCCGCCGCCCAACGCGCCGAGCGCGGGGACCACGTTGCCGTCCAGCCCGCCGTTGGCCTGGTAGTAGAAACGACCGTTCCACGCCTGCGGCAGCCGCATCTCGAAGCCGATCGCGTACTCGCGGCCGTCGCTGCCCTGGCGCCGGTTCATGGAGCCGGTCACGAGGCAGTACGCGGGCAGCGGCTTGCCGCCCTGCACCTGCGCGCCGGCCGCGACCGGCGCCGCCGAATCGATGGAGGTCTGCTCGAAGGCGAAGGCCTTCAGCTCGGCGCAGTTGCGCAGCGCGGCGCCTTTCGCCGCACCGAGCCCGCGCGCCACGGGCGCGGCTTCCTGCGGCGGAGTGGACGTGCAGGCGGCGAGGGCCGCGGCGGCGAGCGCGCCCAGGGCGGTGCGGCAGGAGGTTCGGGTCATTGCGGTGGCGAGGCGGTGGCGGGGATCAGGAATCGGCGGTGAAGCCGATCTTCTTGACCAGCGGGCCCCAGCGGGTGTGTTCGTCGCGCTGGCTCTTCTCCATCTCGGCGGGCGTGGAAGCCCGGGCCACCAGGCCCATGAGCGCCAGCGAATCGACCACGGACTTCTCCTTGATCGCCTGGTTGATCGCGGCGTTGGCGGCCTGCACCACGTTGGCGGGCGTGCGCGCGGGCGCGTAGAAGCCGAACCACTCCTCGGTGGTGAGCTCGGGGAAGCCCTGCTCCGCATAGGTGGCCACCTCGGGCGTGAAGGGCGTGCGCTGCGCGCCCGAGGTCGCGATGATGCGGACCTTGCCCGCGCGATGGTTGGCCAGCGCGTCGCCGGTGGGCGTGGAGGTGGAGGCGAGTGTGCCGCCGATCATGTCGGCCACCGCGGGCGCGGAGCCGCGGTAGGGTACGTGCTTCAGGTCCACGTTGTTGTTCAGGCCGAGCAGCGCGCCCAGGAAGTGCGGCGTCGAGCCGGCGGCGGGCGAACCGTAGTTGGCCTTGTCCGGATTGGCCTTGGCCCAGGCCAGGTACTCCTTCACCGTCTTCACGCTGGCCGGCACCATCGGGCCGACGCTCAGCGCATGCGTCATGATCGCCGCGATCGACACCGGCACGAAGTCCTTGAACGGGTCGTAGCTGAGCGTCCGGTAGATGTGCGGGTAGATCGACATCATCGAGTAGGGCGTCAGCAGCAGCGTGGAGCCGTCCGGCTGCGCGGACTTGACCACCTCGCAGGCGATGCGGCCGCCGGCGCCCGGCTTGTTGTCGACCACGACGTTCTTCGCGTACGGGGTTCCGATCATGCGTTCTCCGACACGGCGGGCGGTGGCGTCGGCCGTGCCACCGGCCGGGAAGCCGTTGATGATCTTCACCAGGTCGAAGGTGGTCGCCTGCGCGCGCAGCACTTGCGGGAAGGCGGCCAGGGCGCCCAGGGCGGCCGTGGCCTGCACGAATTGCCGGCGGTCGGTTCTCATGCGGATGTCTCCTGTGGATGGATGGGGGTGGCAGCGGCGCGGCCGTTGCTGCGGCCGGCGCCCAGGTAGGTTTCGATGACGCGCGGGTCGCCCGCCAAGTCGCGGGCGGCGCCCTGCAGCCGGATCTCTCCGGTCTCCAGCACATAGCCGTGGTCGGCCACTTCCAGCGCGGCGCGCGCGTTCTGCTCGACGAGCAGGATGGACACGCCTTGTTCGCGCAGCCGCGTGATGATCTGGAAGATCTCGCGCACGACCAGCGGCGCGAGACCCAGGCTGGGCTCGTCCAGCATCAGCAGCTTGGGCTGCGACATCAGCGCGCGGCCCACGGCCAGCATCTGCCGTTCGCCGCCGGACAGGGTGCCGGCCAGCTGCGTGCGGCGCTCCTTCAGGCGCGGGAACAGTTCGTAGACGCGCTCCAGCCCATCGCGCCAGCGCGGCACGCGCATCTTCATCGCGCGGAAGCCCCCGAGCACGAGGTTGTCCTCCACCGCCATGGTGCCGAACAGCTCGCGCTTCTCGGGCACGAGGGCCAGGCCCAGCATCACCCGCTCTTCCAGCGTGGTGTCCGAGACGTCCTGGCCGTCGAAGAGGATGCGTCCGCGCGAAGGCAGCACGCCCATCAGCGCGTTGAGCGTGGTCGACTTGCCCGCGCCGTTGGGGCCGATGACCGTCACCACCTGTCCGGCGCCGAGCTCGAAGTGCAGGCCGGTCAGGACCTCCGCGCGGCCGTAGCCGGCGTGAAGGTCCTGGACCTGGAGCAAGGGGCCGGCCATCAGTGCTCCGTCCCCAGGTAGGCGGCGCGCACCTTGGGGCTGGCCTGGACCTCGGAGGGCGTGCCTTCCATCAGGAGCGTGCCGAATTCCATGACCACGATGCGGTCCGTGAGGCCCATGATGAACTCCATGTCGTGCTCCACCAGCAGCAGGCTCATGCCTTCGCCCTTGAGCTGGCGCAGCACTTCGGCCAGCGCCTGCTTCTCCTTGTGGCGCAGGCCGGCGGCCGGCTCGTCCAGCAGCAGCAGCGACGGGTCGCTGCACAGGGCGCGCGCGATCTCCAGCAGGCGCTGCGGCCCGAGCGCGAGATTGCCCGCCATCTCGTGCATGCGGTCCGCCATGCCGATGCGCGCCAGCTGGCGCTCGGCCTCGGCGAACAGGCGGCGCTCCTCCGCGCGGTCGGTCCGCAGCATTGCCCCGACGGTGCCGCTGCTGCCGCGCAGGTAGCCGCCGAGCGCGACGTTCTCCAGCACCGTCATCTCCGGAATGATCTTGACGTGCTGGAAGGTGCGCGAAATGCCGCGTCGCGCGATCTGCCGCGACGGCAGGCCGGTGATGTCCTCGCCCCGGAATCGGACGCGGCCCGCGGTCGTGGTCAGCACGCCGGTGATCAGGTTGAAGGTGGTGGACTTGCCTGCGCCGTTGGGGCCGATCAGGCCGAGGATCTCGCCCGCGCGCACCTCGAAGCTGACGTCGTTCACCGCCACCAGGCCGCCGAATTCCTTGCGCACCTTGTCGACCTGCAGCAGCGACTCGCCATGCGTGGGCTTGTCGCGCGCGGGCAGGGGCGCGGCGCCGTCCCAGTCGCGCACCCGGTCGGCGCGCGGCAGGCGGCGCGAAACGAAGGTCCAGAGCCCGTCGGGGGCGTACTTGAGGACGACCACCAGCACGATGCCGAACACGATCGTTTCGAAGTTCCCGCTGGTGCCGATCAGCCGCGGCATCAGGATCTGCAGCTGGTCCTCGATGATCCTCACGACCCCGGCGCCGAGGAACGCGCCCCACACGTGGCCGACGCCGCCGAGCACCGCCATGAACAGGTACTCGATGCCCTTGCCGATGGAGAAGGGCGACGGGTTCACCGTGCGTTGGAAGAACGCGAACAGCCAGCCCGAGACGGCCGCGAGCACGGCCGCGATCACGAAGACCGTGAGCTTGGCGCGGAAGGTGGAGATGCCCATGGCCTCGGCCATCGTGGCGCCGCTCTTGAGCGAGCGGATGGCCCGCCCGGGCCGCGAGTCCAGCAGCCGCATGGACGCCAGTGCCGCCAGCAACGCGAAAGCCCAGATCAGCACGTGCAGGCCGCGGCCCGTGCCCAGGTCGTAGCCGAACACCTTGAGCGTCGGGATGCCCAGGATGCCGTCGTACTTGCCCAGCCAGTCCATGTTGGCCATGGTGTAGTTCAGCGCCAGGCCCCACGCGATGGTGGCCAGCGGCAGGTAGTGCCCCGACATGCGCAGCGTGATCGCGCCCAGCACCACCGCCGCGGCGACCGCCAGGCCGACGCCGATCAGCAGCGCCAGCCAGGGCGAGCCGGACATCTTCACCGCAAGGAAGGCCGCGGAATAGGCGCCGACGCCGACGAACGCGGCCTGGCCGAACGAGGTGAGGCCGGCCACGCCGGTGAGCAGCACCAGGCCGAGCGCCACCAGCGCGTACATGCCGATGTAGTTGCTTTGGGTGATCCAGAAGTCCGGCACCGGCAGGGCCGGCAGCAGCAGCATCAGCGCGGCGAAGGCCGGGAAGGCGAAACGCTGGACGTTCGTCATCAGTGCTCTTCCCCGTGCGGGTCGCGCAGCGAACGCCAGAGCAGCACCGGCAGGATCGAGGAGAACACGATCACTTCCTTGAAGGCGCTGGCCCAGAAAGAGCCGAAGCTCTCGAGCAGGCCCACGGCCAGCGCGCCCACCAGCGCCAGCGGATAGCTGGAGAGACCGGCGAACACCGCGGCGACGAAGCCCTTGAGGCCGATGATGAAGCCGCTGTCGTAGAAGATCGTCGTGGTCGGCCCGATCAGCAGGCCGGACAGAGCGCCGATGAAGGCCGCCATCGTGAACGCCAGGCGCCCGGCGTGGTTGGAGGAAATGCCCATCAGGCGCGCGCCGAGACGATTGACCGCGGTGGCCCGCAGCGCCTTGCCGGACAGCGTCTTCTCGAAATAGAGCCAGAGCAGCACGATCAGGGCGAGCGAGGCGGCGAAGATGATGACGGTCTGCCCGTTCAGCGTGAGCGGGCCGGCCGAGAAGCGCTCGCTCCAGAAGCTGGGGTTGCGGAAGCCTTCGGCGCCGAAGAAGTACAGGCCCAGGCCGACGAGCGCGAAGTGCACGCCGACCGAGACGATGAGCAGCACCAGCACGCTGGCGTCGGCCAGCTTCTCGTACGCGAGCCGGTAGATCAGCGTGCCGAACGGCGTGACCAGCGCCAGCGTGAGCAGGGCCTGCACGACGAGGGGAAAGCCCCTGGGCGCGGCCCAGAGGGCGATGAGGGAGACGACCACCGGCACGCCGAGCGTGCGCAGCACCTGCTTGCCGATGCGCGCGGCAGGCTGGTGGTGCCGCACGCCGTTGTAGACGTCGGACACGGCCGCGGCGATGGCCAGCGCCAGCAGGAACCACACCGTGCCGGGCACCTTGCCGGCTTGCAGCAGGGCCAGCGTGAGCGCGCCGAACGCGACGAACTCGCCCTGGGGAATGAAGATGACACGCGTCACGGCGAACAGCAGCACCGTGGCCAGCGCCAGCAGCGCGTAGACGGCCCCGTTGGTGAGGCCGTCCAGGGCGAGGATGCCGGCTATCGAGAGATCCATCGTTTTCTGTCTTTTCCCTCCCCCGCCGGGGGAGGGCAGGGTGGGGGCACGCACGCGGTTCGGTCATACGGAGCGCTTGATCTGCGCGCCGCACGTGCCCCCACCCCAGCCCTCCCCCCAGCGCGGGAGGGAGTCTTCCTGGCTCTTCTTATTTCTCGACGACGAACTTCCCGTCCGCCACCTTCAGCATCACGCCCGTCTCGTTCGTGTAGCCCCAGTGGTCGTCCTTGGTCCAGTTCATCACGCCGTGCGCGAACACGGTGCGGCCCATGGTCTCGAAGGCCTCGCGCAGGCCGGCGCGGAACTCCGGCGTGCCCGGCTTGCCCTTCTTGAGCGCGATCGGCACGGCCTTGTTCAGCGCGATGGCGGCGTCGTAGCTGTGGCCGGCGAACTGGTTGGGCGGGCCGAAGTTCTTCTCGTAGCTGGTGAAGAAGTCGATGGCCGCCTTCTTGGACGGATGGCCGTCGGGCAGCTGGTGTCCCACCATGGCCGGGCCGGACACCACGTAGGTGCCTTCCACGGCCTTGCCGCCGATGCGCATCAGGTCGGCGGTGGCGGCGGCGTGCGTCTGGTAGATCTTGCCCTTGTAGCCGCGCTCGGTCAGGGCCATCTGCGGCATCGCTGCGCCCGATCCGGAGGCGACGACCAGGATGGCGTCCGGGTTGGACGAGACCAGCTTCAGCGCCTGCGGCGTGACGCTGGTGTCGGTGCGCGCGAAACGTTCGGCGGCGACGATCTTCATGCCGGCCTTCTCGGCCAGCGGCGTGATCGCCTTGAGCCACAGTTCGCCGTAAGCGTCGGTGTAGCCGAGGAAGCCGATCGACTTGACCTTCTGCTTCTTCATGTGCTCCACCATGGCGTACGCCATCACGTCGTTGCCTTGCGGCAGGCGGAACAGCCATGGGCTGTCGCCGCCCACGGGCGAAGCAGCCAGCTGCACCGTCTTGGCTTCGGTCGCTACCGGCGTCATGGCGCCCGCGACGGGCGTCAGGGAGGAACCGATGATCAGGTCGACCTTGTCCTCGGTGACGAAGCGGCGGGCGTTGCTCACGCCCTTTCCGGGGTCCGACGCGTCGTCCAGGACGATCAGGTTGACCTTCTCGCCCGCGATCTCCTTGGGGAACAGCTTGAACTGGTTCTGCATCGGGATGCCGAGGCCCGAGCCGGGGCCGGTGAGCGAGAGGCTCACGCCGATGTTGATGTCGGCCAGCGCCGCGCCGGCGGCCAGCAGCGTCACGGCGGCCGTGACCAGGGTGCGTGTGAACTTCATGTGGGTGTGTCTCCTGTTGAAAAGAAAAGGCCGGCGCTTCAGCGGGGCGCCATGCGCAGGGCGCCGTCGAGGCGGATCACCTCGCCGTTGAGGTGCGTGTTGGTGACGATATGGCAGGCGAGCTGCGCGAACTCCTCGGGTTTGCCCAGCCTCGGCGGGAACGGGATCGACGCGGCCAGCGACTGCTGCACCGGCTCGGGCAGCTGGCGCATGAGTGGCGTGGAGAACAGGCCCGGCGCGATGGTGCACACGCGGATGCCGTGCTGCGCGAGGTCGCGCGCCATCGGCAGCGTCATGCCCACCAGCCCGCCCTTGGACGCGCTGTAGGCCTGCTGGCCCACCTGGCCGTCGAATGCGGCCACGGATGCGGTGAAGAGCATCACGCCGCGCTCGCCGTCGTCCAGCTGCGGCAGCTTCGCGCACTCGGCGGCGAACAGGCGGCTGACGTTGTAGGTGCCGACCAGGTTGATGTTGACCACGCGCGCGAAGTCTTCCAGCGGCGCCGCGCTGCCGTCCTTCTGCACCACTCGCTTGGCGGTGCCGATGCCGGCGATGTTCATGCAGATGCGCGCCGGGCCGTGCGCCTGCGCCGCCTTGGCCAGCGCGTCCTGCACGCTCTGCGCGTTCGTGATGTCGCATTGGTACGCCACGCCGCCGATCTCGGCGGCGACCTTCTGCGCCAGGTCGAGGTTGACGTCCAGCACCGCGACCCTGGCGCCCAGGCGCGCCAGCTCGCGCGCCGTGGCTTCGCCGAGGCCCGAGGCGCCGCCCGTGACGAGGGCGGCCTGTCCCTGGATGTTCATCGCTTGCCTCCTTGAGGCTTGAGGGTGAAGGGCAGGGCGTCGTCATGGAAGGCCTGCACCAGAGCGTCGCGGTGCTTGAGCACCGCGCGCTGGTTGATCGAGCCCTTGTCGGTGACCTCGCCCTTGTCGATCGAAGGCGCCTCGTGCATCAGGTGCAGCCGCGCGACGCGGTTGGCGCTGCCCGTGCCCTGCGCCGCCAGCTCGTTCCCGACCTTCTGGAAGTGGGCTTGCACGGGGGTGCTCTCCAGCACCGACTGCATGGGCGCGTTGTCCGGCAGGCCGGCGAGCTTGCGCACGGCAGCCGTGGGGATGACGAGCGCGCCGACTTCCTGGCGGTTGAGCCCGGTGATGACCGCGTCCTGCACGAAGGGCGCGCCGGCCGCGATGATCTTCGCGCGCAGCGGGCCGACGCTGACGAAGGTGCCGGTGGCCAGCTTGAAGTCCTCGGCGATGCGGCCGTCGAAGCGCAGGCCGAGGTTCGGATTGCCCTCATCGATCCACTGCACGGCGTCGCCGGTTCGGAAGAACCCTTCCTCGTCGAACGCCTCGGCCGTCGCATCGGGCGAGCGCCAGTAGCCCGGCGTGACGTTCGGGCCCTTGTAGCGGACCTCGACCTTGCCCTCAGTGGGCACCAGCTTGAGCTCCATGCCCGGGCAGGGCAGGCCCAGGTGGCCGGACTTGACCTGCGGGTTGGTGATGAAGATGGCGAAGGGCGACGACTCGGTCATGCCCAGGCCGGTGCCCATCACGATGCGCTCGCCGATCTCGGCTTCCTGCACCTCGTGCAGCAGGTCCCAGACCGGCTGCGCGAGCGCCGCGCCGGAATAGAAGAACATGCGCACGCGCGACAGCAGGTTGCGGCGCAGCACCGGATCGGCCTTCATCGCGTGCGCCAGGGCTTCGAAGCCGGTGGGCACGTTGAAGTAGATGGTGGGCGCCACCTCGCGCAGGTTGCGCAGCGTCTCGCCCATCAGCGCGGGCGTGGGCTTGCCGTCGTCGATGTAGAGCGAGCCGCCGTTGTAGAGCACCAGGCCGACGTTGTGGTTGCCGCCGAAGGTGTGGTTCCAGGGCAGCCAGTCCACCAGCACCGGCGGCTGCTCGGCCAGCACCGGCATCGACTGGCGCATCTGCTGCTGGTTGGCGCACCACATGCCGTGGGTGTTGATCACGGCCTTGGGCAGCTTGGTCGAGCCCGAGGTGAACAGGAACTTCGTAATCGTCTGCGGACCGGTGGCCTGCATGGCTGCGTCGACCGCGGGCGTGGGCGCGGTTTCGAGCAGCTGCGACCAGCGCGTGACGGTGCGGCCGGGCACTTCGCCCTGGGCCAGCACGACTTCGGTGTCGGGCTTGACGGCGGCCGCGATCGCCTTGGCATAGCGCGAGCCCTCCGTGGCGAAGACGAGGCCGGGCGTCAGCGTGTCCAGCACGTGCCGCAGCTTGTCGTAGTCCTGGCTGACGGTCGAATACGCGGGCGAGACCGGGCAGTAGGGGATGCCGGCGTAGACGCAGCCGAGCGCCAGCAGCGCGTGCTCGAGGCTGTTCTCGCTGAGGATGGCGACCGGCCGCTCGGGCGAAAGGCCGCGGTCGAGCAGCGCCTGGCCGATGCTGCGGGCGGCGCGCAGCGCTTCGCCGTAGGTGATCCGCTGCCAGTCGCCGGTGCTACCGTCCGCGCGCTTCTCGCGGCGCGCCATGAACAGGCGGCCGGGATCGGAGGTGGCCCAGTGCACCAGCTTGTCCGTCATGCGGGTGGCGCAGGGCTGCAGGTCGAGCTCGGCGCGCACGTACTGCACGCCCTCGGCGGTGGTGCGGATGTCCGCCCGGGTGACGCCGAACGTCAGGGGCCGGTAGCGGGGCGGGGCGCCCATGTCCATCGCCCCGCTCACCCCTTGCTCACCTTGCCGGCCCGGCCTTCCAGGAAGGCGCGCACGCGCTCCTTGGCCTCGGGCGCGCTCTGGGCGATGGCGGACATCAGCGCTTCGGTGAGGTAGCCCTGGTCGGCCGGCTGCTCGGCGATGCGGGGCAGCGCGTGCATCAGCGCGTAGTTGGTCAGCGGCGCGTTCTGCGCGATTCGCCCGGCCAGCTCCATCGCCTTGGCGAACGACTGGCCCTGCGGCACGAGGTACTGGGCGAAGCCGGCGCGCTCGCCGTCCTGGGCGTTGTAGACGCGGCCGGTCAACATCATGTCGGCCATGCGGGCGACGCCGATCAGCCGCGGGATGCGGACCGATCCGCCGCCGCCCACGAAGATGCCGCGCGAACCCTCGGGCAGCGCGTAGAAGGTCGTCTCGTCAGCCACCCGGACGTGGCAGGCCGCGGCGAGCTCGAGGCCGCCGCCGACCACCGCGCCATGCAGCGCGGCCACGACGGGCACGGGGCCGAACTGCACCTCTTCCAGCGCGGCGTGCCACATGCGCGAGTGGTGCATGCCGGCGCCGGCGTCGCGCTCCTGCAGCTCGGACAGGTCGAGCCCGGCGCAGAAGTGGTCGCCGGAACCGTCGAGCACGGCGGCGCGGATGCCGTCGGGCAGGCTTTCGAAGGCGTCGCGTATGGCCAGGATGAGGCCGTCGTTGAGGGCGTTGCGCTTGGCGCCACGGTTCAGGCGCACGACGGCCACTTCGCCGCGGTGCTCGATCTGGAGGTCTTGGGAGTTCATGATGCGTCCGGAGAGCGCAAGTTAAGGGCGGATTATTGGTTATGGGCAATAATCAAAACAAGCCTTTCACGACGGGGTAAACCCTGATCCCGGAGACCGACATGGACCACGCCAACCTCATCGCCATCGACGTGCACACGCACGCGGAAGTCAGCTGCTGGAACCCCTTCGACAACTACGGCGAGGAGTACGACCGCGCGGCGGACAAGTACTTCAGGAACGCGCGCCGCCCCACCATCGCCGAGACGATCGCGTACTACCGCGAGCGGAAGATCGGCCTGGTCATGTTCACGGTCGACAGCGAGTCCAACCTGGGCCGCCGCCGCATCCCGAACGAGGAGATCGCGCAGGCGGCCAACGAGAACAGCGACATGATGGTCTGCTTCGCCAGCATCGACCCGCACAAGGGGAAGATGGGCGCGCGCGAGGCCGAACGCCTGATCAAGGAGCATGGCGTCAAGGGCTTCAAGTTCCATCCCACCGTGCAGGGCTACCACCCGTACGACCGCATGGCCTGGCCGATCTACGAGGTGATCAACGCGCACAAGATGCCGACGATCTTCCACACGGGCCACAGCGGCATCGGATCGGGCATGCGATGCGGCGGCGGCCTGCGGCTGGAGTACAGCAATCCGATCCACCTGGACGACGTGGCGATCGACTTCCCGGACATGCAAATCGTCATGGCGCATCCCAGCTTCCCGTGGCAGGACGAGGCGCTCTCGGTGGCGACGCACAAGCCGAACGTGTGGATCGACCTCTCGGGCTGGAGCCCCAAGTACTTCCCGAAGCAGCTGGTGCAGTACGCCAACACGCTGCTGAAGGACCGCATCCTGTTCGGCAGCGACTACCCGCTGATCACGCCGGACCGCTGGATGAAGGACTTCGAGGACGCCGGCTTCAAGCCCGAGGTGATGCCCGGAATCCTCAAGGGCAACGCGGTGCGGCTGCTCGGATTCGCCTGACCGCGGTGCGGGTTCCGGTGCCGCCCAGGCTGCGTGCGGTGCGCAACGCACCGGGACCGCGCCGCCGCCGATCCGTGTTGCCTGAAACACTGTTTTTCGCTGCGCACGAGACACGCTGCGCGGCGCGCAAAGTGCCGCAAAAACCTCGCTCGCGCAAGCGGCTTTACGTGTCGACGCGAAGCTGTTGCGCCCTCGTCGCGCGCGGTGCACAGAGCAATCCCCTAGAAACTTTTTCCGCTTCATTTTTCTCTACGGTTCACCTACAGTGAAGTCCGTTCTTTGCCTACAGCTCCACGGTGCCTCAGCGGGGGTTAGGCGCTAAAGTGGAAGCGGACATCAGTGGGCGGAGCAAGGCTGGAGCCGAGCGAAACCGAAGGAGTTCTCATGGATGTGGTTCGCAATTTCCTGGCGCGGTACGAGCAGACCCGCGAGGAAGAAATGTCGCTTGAGGATTACCTCGAGCTGTGCAAGAAGGACAGGCTGGTCTACGCCACCGCCGCCGAGCGCATGCTGGCCGCGATCGGCGAGCCGGAGATGATCGACACCCGCCACGATCCGCGCCTGTCGCGCATCTTCGGCAACAAGATGGTTCGCATCTATCCGGCCTTCAAGGATTTCTACGGACTGGAAGAGCCGATCGAGCAGGTGGTCTCGCACTTCCGCCATGCCGCGCAGGGCCTGGAAGAGAAGAAGCAGATCCTCTACCTGCTGGGCCCGGTGGGCGGCGGCAAGTCCTCCATCGCCGAGCGCCTCAAGCAGCTGATGGAGCAGGTGCCGTTCTACTCGATCAAGGGCTCGCCTGTGAACGAGTCGCCGCTGGGCCTGTTCAACAACGACGAGGACGCGCCCATCCTGGAGCAGCAGTTCAGCATCCCGCGCCGCTACACGCAGCGCATCATGTCGCCGTGGGCGGTCAAGCGGCTGGAGGAATTCGGCGGCGACATCCGCAAGTTCCGCGTCGTCAAGCGCTACCCGTCGATCCTCAAGCAGATCGGCATCGCCAAGACCGAACCGGGCGACGAGAACAACCAGGACATCAGCTCGCTGGTCGGCAAGATCGACATCCGCAAGCTGGAGACCTACGCGCAGGACGACCCGGACGCCTACAGCTACTCCGGCGGCCTGTGCCTGGCCAACCAGGGCCTGCTGGAATTCGTCGAGATGTTCAAGGCGCCGATCAAGGTGCTGCATCCGCTGCTGACGGCCACGCAGGAAGGCAACTTCAAGGGCACGGAAGGCTTCGGCGCGATCCCGTTCGACGGCATCGTCATGGCCCACTCCAACGAGAGCGAGTGGAAGGCGTTCAAGAACAATAAGAACAACGAGGCGTTCCTCGACCGCATCTACATCGTCAAGGTGCCGTACTGCCTGCGCGTGACCGAGGAAATGAAGATCTACGAGAAGTTGATCCGCAACTCCTCGCTCAAGGACGCGGTGTGCTCCCCCGGCACGCTGAAGATGATGGCGCAGTTCTCGGTGCTCACGCGCCTGAAGGAGCCGGAGAACAGCAGCATCTTCTCCAAGATGCTGATCTACGACGGTGAGAACCTGAAGGACACCGACCCCAAGGCCAAGAGCTACCAGGAGTACCGCGACTACGCGGGGGTCGACGAGGGCATGACGGGCATCTCCACGCGCTTCGCGTTCAAGATCCTGTCCAAGGTCTTCAACTTCGACTCCAACGAGATCGCCGCCAACCCGGTGCACCTGATGTACGTGCTGGAGCAGCAGATCGAGCGCGAGCAGTTTCCGCCGGAGGTCGAGCAGAAGTACCTGTCGTACATCAAGGAGCACCTGTCGGCCCGCTATGCGGAGTTCATCGGCAAGGAGATCCAGACCGCGTACCTAGAGTCGTATTCGGAATACGGCCAGAACATCTTCGACCGCTACGTCACGTACGCTGACTTCTGGATCCAGGACCAGGAATACCGCGACACGGACACCGGCGAGATCTTCGACCGCGCCGCCCTCAACGCGGAACTGGAGAAGATCGAGAAGCCCGCCGGTCTGTCCAACCCCAAGGACTTCCGCAACGAGATCGTCAACTTCGTGCTGCGCGCGCGCGCCAACAACGCCGGCAAGAACCCGGTGTGGACCAGCTACGAGAAGCTTCGCACCGTCATCGAGAAGAAGATGTTCTCGAATACCGAGGACCTGCTGCCGGTGATCAGCTTCAATGCCAAGGCCAGCGCCGACGAGCAGAAGAAGCACGAGGACTTCGTCAACCGCATGGTCGAGAAGGGCTACACGCATCGCCAGGTGCGCCTGCTGTGCGAGTGGTACCTGCGGGTGCGCAAGAGCTCGTGACAACCATGGCCTAGACAAGAGGAAGCTGTACCGCCCGTGGCCTCCAACAACCGAACGGAGCGCTCGGCGCTTCACCAAGTCATCGACCGGCGGCTGTCGGGCAAGAACAAGTCCATCGGCAACCGGGAGAGGTTCCTGCGCCGCTACCGCGAGCAGATCCGGGACGCGGTGCGCAAGGCGGTCGGCGACCGCAGCATCCACAACATTGAAGACGGCGCCGACATCAGCCTGCCGCGCCGCGACGTCTCGGAGCCCGTGTTCAACCACGGCCCGGGCGGCAGCCGCGAGATGGTGCACCCGGGCAACCAGGAGTACGTTCGCGGCGACCGCATCCCGCGCCCGCGCGGCGGCGGGGGCGGTGGCGGCGGCAGCGGCGCATCGCCCGACGGCACCAGCGAGGACGACTTCACCTTCCGCATCACGCGGGAGGAGTTCATGAACTACTTCTTCGACGACCTGGCGCTGCCGCGGTTGATCCGCACGCAGCTGCTGGCGGATGCGCCGGAGTGGAAGACCCGCCGCGCCGGCTTCATCTCGGAAGGCAATCCCACCAGCCTGCACGTCGTGCGTTCGATGCGCACCGGCCTGGCCCGCCGCATCGCCATGGGCGGCGACGCGCGCCGCCAGCTGCGCCGGGCCGAAGAACACCTGAAGGTCATCGAAGCCCGGGCCGACACGCCGAAGGCCGAGATCGCCGCCCTCAAGGCCGAGATCGAGGAACTCCGCCAGCGCCTCAAGCGCGTGCCCTTCCTTGACCCGTTCGACCTGCGCTACCGCAACCGCGTTCGCGAGCCGCTGCCCACCAGCAAGGCCGTGATGTTCTGCCTGATGGACGTCTCCGGCTCGATGGACGAAGCGCGCAAGGACCTGGCCAAGCGCTTCTTCATCCTGCTGTACCTGTTCCTCACGCGGCACTACAAGCAGACCGACGTGATCTTCATCCGCCACCACACCCAGGCCGCCGAGGTGCCGGAGGACGAGTTCTTCCACGCCACTGAATCCGGCGGCACGGTGGTATCCAGCGCGCTGACGCTGATGCACGAGATCATCCGCGAGCGCTACATGGGCAGCGAGTGGAACATCTACGGCGCCCAGGCTTCCGACGGCGACAACTGGCAGCAGGACTCGTCCAAGTGCCGCGAGCTCCTCGACGGCAAGCTGCTGCCGCTGTGCCGCTACTTCGCGTACGTGCAGGTGGCCGACGAGGACCAGAACCTCTGGGAGGAATACACCCGCGTGCGCGACTCCAATGTCAACTTCGCGATGCAGAAGATCGTGACGCCGGCGCAGATCTTTCCGGTGTTCCGCGACCTGTTCAAGAAGAACCCCGTGGGGGCTACGCCATGAGCGCTCTCTTGGGCGAACCGCCCGTGCGCGGCGCCAACCGGCTGCCCAGCGCTTCCGACTGGACTTTCGAGCTGATCGAGGAGTACTTCGACGCCATCCGCCGCACGGCCGAGCGGTACAAGCTCGACACCTATCCGGTGCAGCTCGAGGTGATCTCGGCCGAGCAGATGCTCGACGCCTACGCCTCGGTGGGCATGCCGGTGAACTACCGGCACTGGTCGTTCGGCAAGCAGTTCATCGCCAGCGAGAAGAACTACCGCCGCGGCCACATGGGCCTGGCGTACGAGATCGTCATCAACTCCGACCCGTGCATCGCCTACCTCATGGAGGAGAACACGCTCCCCATGCAGGCGCTGGTGATGGCGCATGCCTGCTTCGGCCACAACTCGTTCTTCAAGGGCAACTACCTCTTCAAGATGTGGACGGACGCCTCGTCCATCATCGACTACCTGGTCTACGCCAAGAGCTACATCGCGGAGTGCGAGGAGCGGCATGGCCTGGAAGCGGTGGAGGAGGTGCTCGACGCCTGCCATGCGCTGATGAACTACGGCGTCGACCGCTACCGCCGGCCGCAGAAGATCAGCATGGTCGAGGAGGAGCAGCGCCGCAAGGAGCGCGAGGCCTACCTCCAGCAGCAGGTCAACGACCTGTGGCGCACGCTGCCGCGCGTGCCCGGCAAGCAGCAGAAGAAGGAGCACAAGCGTTATCCGGAGGAACCGCAGGAGAACCTGCTCTACTTCATCGAGAAGAACGCGCCCCTGCTGGAGCCGTGGCAACGTGAGGTGGTGCGCATCGTCCGCAAGATCGCGCAGTACTTCTATCCGCAGCGCCAGACCCAGGTGATGAACGAGGGTTGGGCCACCTTCTGGCACTACACGCTGCTCAACACCATGTACGACGAAGGCCAGCTGGCCGACGGCTTCATGATCGAATGCCTGTCGTCGCACACGAACGTGGTGTTCCAGCCGCCGGTGACCGATCCGCGCTATTCGGGCATCAACCCGTATGCGCTCGGCTTCGCGATGTTCAGCGACCTCAAGCGCATCTGCAACGACCCCACGCCCGAGGACAAGGAGTGGTTCCCCGACTTCGCCGGCAGCGGCGAGTGGCTCAAGACGCTCGACTACGCGATGCGGCACTTCAAGGACGAGAGCTTCGTCGGCCAGTTCCTGTCGCCCCGGCTGATGCGCGAGTTCCGGCTCTTCTCCATCGTGGACGACGCTTCTCAGCGCGAGCTGGAGGTCTCCGCCATCCACGACGACATGGGCTACCGCCGCGTGCGCGAGGCGCTTTCGAAGCAATACGACCTGAACTGGCGCGAGCCCAACATCCAGGTCTGGAACGTCAACCTGCGCGGCGACCGTTCACTGACCTTGCGCCACACCCGCCACAACGACCGGCCGCTGGACAACACCGCCGAGGAAGTGGTCAAGCACGTGGCGCGCCTGTGGGGGTTCCGCGTGCGGCTGGAGAGCGTGGACAGCCATGAGAGGGTGCTGCAGCACTGGGAAGTGACGCCGGCGCCGATGCACGGTTAAAAGCGCGCGGAAAAAGAGAGCCGCGCAAGCGGCTCGAACCCCTGCGATCCGGTCAGTCTTCATCGGCGGAAGACCAGCACGCGGTTGTGCGCCCGGTCCGAAACATAGACCGCCGTCGGTGTCAGAAGTACTTGCCGCGGGAAGTTCAGGACCTGCGCGGTGGGCACGTCCGTCACTCGATCCCCGTTGGAATCGTTCGTGACGGCCGCGCCTGCGTCCGCATGGCCGAGGATCACGTCCGCCTGCTGACCGCTGCGGCTGGGGAACTCGTTCCAGATCAGCACCCGGTTGTTGGACCGGTCCACGACCGCCAGGCTGGTGCCATCCGAGTGAACGCCAGTGGGGCTGAACAACGTCTTGGCCGTGGGCGTGAAGCTTGACCCGTCGGCATCGATCTCGCTGTTGTAGGCCGTGTTCGAGAAGCTGTCGTGGCCGAGCACGATGTCCGCTTCTTCGAAGTTGTCCTGCGGGAAATCCGTCCAGATCAGCACGCGATTGTTGCGCCTGTCCGCGATAACAAGCAGACGGTCGTCGCTCCACACACCGGCCGGTTCTGAAAGCGTTCGCGCGGTCGCGACCCGCTCGCCGTTGATCGTGTCGGGCACATGGTTGTGGTTGTCGTCGTTCTCGGCGCAGTGAGCCATGTCGAACTGGCCGATGACCAGCCTCGGGCTCGCCGCTTCGGCCTGTGTGGTAGGAACGGCGTCCCAGATCAGGACGCGGTTGTTCGCCGGGTCTGACACGATCAGCTTCCCTTGGGGCGTGATCCAGACTGAATCGGGGGCCCGCATGCCGGCGCGCTCCTCACTCACGCTGCACGAGCCGACGAATTGGTCGAAGTTCACCTGTCCGATGACCACCTGCGGCAGCGGCATCGCCCCGGGGGCGAATCTGGCGTCGTAGATCAGCACACGCCGCGCATCTTTGTCGGCCACGGCCATCTTCCCCGCTCCGATGGCGATTCCCAGCGGCCTGTTGAGGCCGGTCAGCGAGACCGATGGCGAGGAGCCTTGGGGTGTGTCCTGTCCGAGGATGCCCACCGCCGCGTGTCCGGACTCTGTGGGTACCTGATCGAAGAAGAGGATGCGGTTGTTGTTGGTGTCCGCAACGAGGAAGCCGCCGTCTGGCGTGATGGCCATTCCACCGGGGAAGAAGAGCGTTTGCGCGGAGGGACTGCCTCCGCGGTTCGCGGCGCCGCCACTCGCATCGGCCTGCCCCAGCACGAGATGCGCTGCCTGGTACGTGATCGGTCCGCGCACTCCCGGAGGCGGCGCAACGGGCGGTGGCAGAGCGGGCGGGTCGATCGGAAGCGCGGGCGGAGAAGGCGCCGGGCCCGGCCCGGCAACGGTGTCGCCGCCGCTGCCGCCGCAGGCGGAAAGAAACACGGTGGCGAACGTGAACGCGATCCAGGCGCGTCGCGCTCGAAGGCTGGTGGGTCGCAGCAGCATGGGAAGAAGCCTCGGAAAGGTCAATGAACGCGCCGGTGAATCCGGCCACGCCCATCGTTTCCGCGGGCTTCTTCCTTTTGAAAGACCTAGGTCATCGGATGCACGCAGTAAGGCTTCTCGGCACCATCCGCGCCGCGAGCTACTTGATCCTGCCCAGCATCGCCTCCGTCTCATCCCGCGTGAACGCCTTCATCGTCTGGAACTTCACGTTTCCCATCGAGCTCAGCGCGAGATTGAACGCCGTCAGCGAGGCGTCGTCCTTGGCGTCGAGCAGGATGACGATGTCGTACTCGCCAAGCGTCCAGTAGATGTCCTTCATCTGCACGCCGTACTTCGATGCCGTTTCACGAGCGGCATCGGCCCGCTTCACGGTCTCCTTCACGCCCTTGAGGCCCTGATCCGTGAACTTGGCCAATGCGATGTACGTGGACATGGCGGCTCTCCTGAAGGTTGGGTCGCCCAAGGTAGGCGCTGACCCGCCGGGGTTCAAGCTCAGGCAGCGGCTCGCCTGCTCTTCAGCGCCTCGAAAGAACACAACTCCCCGGCCAGCGCGCTGGCCATCACGGTGGGCGGGCTCGCGAGCCACACCTGGCCGGGGCCGGAGCGTCCGGGGAAGTTGCGGTTGATCGCGCTCACGGTCACCTGCCCGGCGTCGACCGAAGACCCTGGCCCGCAATTGGCACACGCGCCGCACGAGGGCTGCAGGATCCGCGCGCCGGCCGCGGCGAACACGCGGTCGTAACCACGCTCGATGCAGTAGTCGCGCACGGCCGTCGTGCCGTACTGCAGGAACAGCTGCACGTTCGGCGGCACCTTGAGCCCGTGGGAGAGGCCCCATGCCAGCACCTCGTGGTAATGGTCGAAGTCCTCGCGCTTGCCGGCGGTGCACGAGCCGCCATAAGCGATGTCCACGCCCACCCGCTGCGGCAGATCGTCCAAGGCGACGCCGTTGCCGGGATCGCCGGGCGACGCCACCATCGGCGACAAGGCGCTGCAATCCACCCGCAGCCGACCGGCATACACGGCGCCCGGGTCGCTGCGCATCCAGGCTTCGAGCGTGAAGTCCACGCCCCGCCGCTCCTTCAGGAATCGAACCGTCTCCTCGTCCGGTTCGACGATCCCCGTCAGCCCGCCCAGCTCCGCCGTCATGTTGGTGAGCGTCGCGCGCTCGTCGGTGGACAGCGCCCGCACCGCCTCGCCGCCGAACTCGAACACCTTGCCGACACCCCCGCCCGCGCGGATCTCCGGCAGCGCCAGCAGGTGCAGCACCAGGTCCTTGGCCGTCACGCCCGCCGGCAGCCGGCCATCCAGCTGCACGCGCAACACGGCGCCCAGCGTCATCCGCACCGCGCCCGTGGCGAACGCGTTGGCCATGTCGGTGGTACCCACCCCGAAGGCGACGCAGCCCAGCGCGCCGCTGTGCGGCGTATGCGAGTCCGTGCCCGCCACCAGCTGGCCGGGCAGCGCGTAGTGCTCGGCCACCATCGCATGCGAGATGCCGGCGACGTTGGTGCCGTCATCCTGGGCCGCTTCGGCGTCGGTCAGCGTTCGGTGGCAGCGCAGCGCATGCCGCTGCACGAAGTCGCGCTGGGCCTGCTGCATCGCGCGCATGTTGGGCACCAGGCCCGCTTTCAGGTGCGCCGGGCTTTCCTCCACGTAGGAGGTGTGGTCCTCGAAGACGACGATCGATTCCGGCTCGTGCAGCTTTAGCTGCGGGCCAAACGTGGCGTCCAGCAGGTGGGCCGCCATGCCCGTGTAGTACTCGTGGATGAAACGCCAGTCGGCCCGCAGGAAGCAGCCGTCGCCCGGCTGGGGGTCGTTGGGCGTGACGGCGGTCGACAGCAGGTGCCGTTGCACGATCTTCTCGTACAGCGTCATCGGCCGTTGCAGTGCCGACGCAGCGCCGCGCGCGGCTTGCAGGTGCTGCTGCCCGAAGCGCAGCAAGCCGCCGCTGCGAAGGATCGCCGCGGCCAGAGGCTCGCGATCCCGCAGCAGTTCCTCCACCTGGATCGGCTCGCCTCGCTCGATGCGCTCCAGCAGCCCGAAGTCCGTCGAAGTGAACAGCCCGATGTTGTCCGCGTTCTGCCGATAGATGCGCTCGAAGCTCTCCGCGATCACCAGCCGGATGCCCGCGAGCCGCTCGGCCGCCGGGCTGTGTTCGCGCGATGAGCCCTTGCCGTAGCGTCGCCCGCCGACCGTGACGCGAAAGCCCCCGGCCTGCACCGAACCAGGCGCGACCGGCAGCTGGTCACCGCACTTGAGCCCCACGTACGGAAAGCGGGCGAGGCGATCGTCGTAGTACGAGAGCAGCGCCACCGGCGTGATCTCGTCGGTCGAGACGTCCTGCCGCAGCGCGCCGGCCTCCGCGCGCGAAACGCGCTCTCCCGCGAGCTGGCGCGAGACGATGGACGGGTCCCCGGAGAGGAACAGGATGCGGGGCTGCGGCCCCAGGTCGAGAAGTTCTGGATTCATGTCGTGTCGCCTCGCGACGCGAGGTGCTCCACCAGCAGCTGGGCTGCGGGCGACAGCGAATTCGCGTCGCGGAAACAGATGATGAACCGCCGTTCGGCCCAGGGCTCGGCCAGCGGAATGGTGCGCAGCCCGTAGGCCGCGGTCTGCAGTTCGGTGACTTCGCGCGGCACAAGGCTGATCGCCAGCCCGGCTCGCACCACGCGCAGCGCAGCCTCGAAGTTGGTGACGATCACCCGGTGCCTCAGCGGCCGGCCCAGCCGTGCGGCCTGGCGCTGCAGCATCACCTGCACGGCGCTGTTGACCGGCAGGCTCACGTGTTCGAAGTCCAGCGTCTGCTCGAAGCGCAGCGACTTGCGCGCGGCCAACGGATGTCCCGGCGGCACGACGATGCACAGGCGGTCGCTGCGATAGGGCCGCGATTGCAGCGTGCCGAGCTCGGCCGCATCCCAGCAGACCCCGAGCGACGCAAGCCCCTCGCGCACGCCGCGCACGATCTCCGGGCTGACGCGCTCTTCCATGTCCACCTGGATGTCCCGGTGCGCGGGCTGACGCAGGAACGCCGCCACGTCATCGGCCAGGGACTCCGTCATCGCCGACACCGACGCGAGGATGCGCACCTGCCCGCGCGCGCCGCCCGCGTAGTTCTGCATGTCGTGCTCGATGCGCGTGGCGCTGTCGAGCATGGCGCGCGCATGCTCCAGCAGCGTGTGGCCGGCCGCGGTGGGCACCACGCCGTGGCGCTTGCGCACGAGCAGCGCGGTGCCGAGCTGGTCCTCCAGCTGGGCCAGGCGCTTGCTGATGGCCGAGCCCACGATGTTGGCCCGCTCGCCCGCGCGTGCGATGTTGCCCGCCTCGCAGACGGAGACGAACAGGCGCAGGGTGGTGAGGTCGAGGTCGCGCACTCGGCTGTTTTTGAGGTGTTCCGGACGGGAACGTTGGGCTTCTCAGATGGAGATGCCGTGTCGATCCGGAAATTCTAAACTCCGCTCCATGAACGACCAACCCCTGACACCCGACGGCCTGCCCGCGCAGGTCGTCATCCGCGAAGTGGGACTGCGCGATGGCCTGCAGATCATCCCGCGCACCGTGCTCACCGAAGCCAAGCTCGAGTGGGTGCGTGACGCGTACGCGGCCGGTGAGCGCGAGCTGGAAGTGGGTTCCTTCGTGCCTGCGCGCCTGCTGCCGCAACTGGCCGACACCGCCGAAGTCCTCGCGTTCGCGAAGACGCTGCCTGGCGTGGTGGCCTCCGTGCTCGTGCCCAACCTGAGAGGCGCCGAGCGCGCGATCGCCGAGGAAGCGCACGCGATCCTGGTGCCGATCTCGGCCAGCCACGCGCACAGCCTCGCCAACCTGCGCAAGGCCCCGCAGGACGTGGTGGCGGAGATCGGCCGCATCCGCGCCGCACGCGACGCGGCCGGGTCGCGCACACTGCTGGAGGTCGGCATCAGCACCGCGTTCGGCTGCACGATCCAGGGCGAAGTGCGTGCGGCCGACGTCGTCGATCTCGTGGCGGCGGTGCTCGCTGCGGGCGCCGACAGGGTGAGCCTCGCCGACACGGTGGGCTATGCGGACCCGGCGATGGTGAGCCGCCTGTTCGAGCAGGTGCTGCGCCTTGCCGGCGACCGCTTGGACACCGCGCATTTCCACGACACGCGAGGCCTGGGCCTGGCCAACTGCTATGCGGCGTTGCGGCTGGGCATCCGGCGGTTCGATGCTTGCCTGGGCGGCATCGGCGGCTGCCCGCACGCCCCCGGGGCGAGCGGCAACGTCGCCACCGAGGACCTGGCTTACATGCTTGCGAGCATGGGCATCAGCACCGGGCTGGATTTCGATGCGCTGCTGGCGTTGCGCGGCAAGCTCGCGCGCTGGCTGGAAGGCGAGCCGCTGCACGGATCGCTCTGGCGCGCCGGCCTGCCGAAGACGATGCGCGAAGAGGTGGCGGCATGAGCGGCCAGTCCCAGCCCCCGCAGCCCCTGGCCGGTCTGCGCGTCGTCGAGTTCACCCACATGGTGATGGGCCCCACCTGCGGCATGGTGCTCGCCGACATGGGCGCCGAAGTGATCAAGGTCGAGCCGATCGACGGCGACCGCACGCGGCACCTGCTGGGCGCCGGCGCGGGCTTCTTCCCCATGTTCAACCGCAACAAGAAGAGCATCGCGCTGGACCTGCGCAGCGCCGAGGGGGCCGAGATCGCCCGGCGCCTGTGCGCCACGGCCGACGTGGTGGCGGAGAACTTCAAGCCCAACACGATGAACAAGTACGGGCTGGACTACGCCAGCCTGTCGAAGGACAACCCGCGGCTGATCTACATCGGCATGAAGGGATTCCTGCCCGGCCCCTACGAGCACCGGACGGCGCTCGACGAAGTGGTGCAGATGATGGGCGGCCTCGCCTACATGACGGGCCGCCCCGGCGACCCGCTGCGCGCGGGCACCAGCGTCAACGACATCATGGGCGGCATGTTCGGCGCGATCGGGGCGCTCGGCGCTCTGGTCCAACGTGGCATCACGGGCCGCGGGCAAGAGGTGCAGAGCGCGCTGTTCGAGAACAACGTGTTCCTGGTCGGTCAGCACATGCTGCAGTACGCCATCACGGGCCAGCCCGCGGCGCCGATGCCCGACCGCATCTCGGCTTGGGCGGTGTACGACGTGTTCACGGTGAAGCACGGCGAGCAGATCTTCCTGGCCGCCGTGAGCGACGCGCAATGGAAGGTCTTCTGCAACGCGCTCGGCTTCAAGGACCTGCTCGATGACCCGGCCTACGCCACCAACAACGACCGCGTGCGCCAGCGGCCGCGCCTGCTGCCGGTGCTGCGCGAGCGGCTCGCGGCCTGGTCGGCTGCCGAGCTCGCCGACATCTTCGAGCGCCACGGCCTGCCGTTCGCGCCGATCCGCAAGCCCGAGGAACTGTTCGACGATCCGCACCTGCTGGCCACCGGCGGGCTGGCCGACGTTCGGCTGACCGACGGCCCCAGGGCCGGCGAGACCGCCAAGGCCACGCTGTGCCCGATCACCATGGAAGGTCATCGCCTGGGCGTGCGCCTGCATCCGCCGCGCATGGGCGAGCACACCGAAGAACTGCTGCGCGGGCTGGGCTACGGCGAGGGCGACATCGCCGCGCTGCGCGGCAAGCACGTGGTGGCCTGAGGCGACAATCCAGCACACCGATCAACTTCACCCTGGAGACAAGAGCATGAGCTTTCCTTCCCATCCTTCGCGGCGCACGGTGCTGGGCGCCGCCGCCGCAACGTTCGGCGCCGGCCTGTGGCCGCTGGCCGCCCATGCGCAGTCGGGCACCGTCCGGTTCGTCCTGCCCAACGCCACCGGTTCGGGCGTGGATGCGATCACGCGCGCGGCCCAGCCGGCGATGGCCAAGGCGCTGAACGCCAACGTGGTGGTGGAGAACCAGCCCGGCGCCGGGGGCGTGGTGGGCCTGCAGACGCTGGCCCGCTCGGCCCCGGACGGCAACACGCTGTCGGTGGTGTCGAACAACGTGGTGATCTTCCCGAGCGTGCTCAAGTCGCTGCCGTTCGACATGCCGAACGACTTCACCCCGATCGCGGTGGTCGGAGCGACGCCCATGGTGCTGGTGGCTAACCCCTCGCGCATGAACGCGGGCAACCACAAGGAGTTCGTCGCGCTGCTCAAGGCCAAGCCCGGCGACTACAACTTCGCCTCGGGCGGCAACGGCACCATCCTGCACCTGGCCGCCGAGCTGTACCTCGAAGCCGCCGGCGCGAAGGCCAAGCACATCCCCTACAAGGGCGTGGGCCCGATGGTCACCGACCTGCTGGGCGGCCAGATCGATTTCGCCGTCGCCGCGCTCCCCAGCGTTCAGCAGCACATCCAGAAAGGCGCCCTCAAGGCGATCGGCACCCTCACGCCGCAGCGCACGCCCGCCGCGCCGGACATCCCGACTTTCGCCGAACAGGGCCTGTCGAACTTCGCGGTCGAAGCCTGGTTCGCCGTGATCGGGCCCAAGGGACTGCCCGCTGCGCAGGTGAAGAAGGTGCACGAAGCGGTGGTGACCGCCTTCAACGACCCGACCGTCAAGGACGCGATGGCCAAGCAGGGCAACAGCATCAACATCAGCAGCCCCGAGGAGGCGCAGGCCGCTTTCCGCCGCGAGCTGGCGAAGTACGCGGCGCTGGTGAAGAAGGTGGGGCTGGAACCCCAGTAAGCCTTCTTTTCCCTCCCCCGCCGGGGGAGGGCAGGGTGGGGGCACGCTCGCGGCTCCATCGAAGCGCAGTGCGGGTTCAGGCGACGTGCGTGCCCTCACCCCAACCCTCTCCCAGAGGGAGAGGGAGCTTCACAGCCGCTCAATAACGATATGGGTTGCCCGGCCGCCGGTCGTAGCGGTTCGGCACGCCGTCCCCGTCGCGGTCACGCATGTGCCGCGGCGGCCCCGGATGGTGGTGATAGGCGCCCTGCACCTCCACCGGCCCGGCCGGCACCGGCACGAATCCGACGCAGCCCGCCAGGGCGGATGCGCCGCACACGGCGGCCAGCAGCAAAACGGTTCTCTTCATCGAAGCCTCCTGTCAACAGGCTTCGATTGCCGCACCGCCGCGTCAAGGGCTTGTGCGCGGCGTGTCGCCGGCGTGCGCGGAGGTGTTTCGGCGGGTAAAGCCGGGCGTCAGCCGCCCCAGACTTCCTGCGCCGTCTCCACCACCAGCCTCAGCTTGTTGCGCTGGTCTTCCACCGCGATGTTGTTGCCGTGCACCGTGCTGGAGAAGCCGCACTGCGGCGACAGGGCCAACTGCTCCATGGGGGCGTACTTCGCGGCCTCGTCGATGCGGCGCTTGAGCACGTCCTTGCTTTCGAGCTGGCCGAACTTGGTGGTCACCAGGCCGAGCACCACGGTCTTGCCCTTGGGCAGGTAGCGCAGGGGGCGGAAGTCGCCTGAGCGGTCGTCGTCGTACTCCATGAAATACGCGTCGATGTCCATCTCCTTGAGCAGCGCTTCCGCGACCGGCTCGTAGTTGCCGGCCGCCGCGAAGGTGCTCTTGAAGTTGCCGCGGCACAGGTGCATGGCCAGCAGCATGCCTTGCGGCTTCTGGGCCACGACCTTGTTGATGAACTTGGCATAGCGGTGCGGCAGCTCGTTCGGGTCGTCGCCGCGCTGGCGCGCCGCGTCGCGCATCTTCTCGTCGCACAGGTAGGCCAGGTTGGTGTCGTCCATCTGCACGTAGCGGCAGCCCGCCGCGTGGAGCGAGCGCAGCTCGTCGCCGTAGGCCTGCGCCACGTCGTCGTAGAACGTCGGGTCCAGCTCGGGATACGCCTCCTTGCTGATGCCCGCGCGGCCGCCGCGGAAGTGCAGCATGGTGGGCGAGGGGATCGTCACCTTGGGCGTGTGGCCCGCCGAAACCTGGGACCTGAGGTACTCGAAGTCGGGCTTCTGGATGTCCTTGGCATGGCGCACCTTGTCGATGACGCGGATCACGGGCGGCGCCAGCTCCTCGCTGCCGTCCGGCTTCCTGATCGTGACCGGGATGTCGGTTTTCACGCCGCCCAGCTGCTCCAGGAAGTCGATGTGGAAATAGGTGCGGCGGAACTCGCCGTCGGTGATGCTCTTGAGGCCGATGCCCTCCTGGAACTTCACGATCTCGGCGATGGCCTTGTCCTCCACCTCGCGCAGCTGCGCGGGCGTGATCTCGCCCTTGGCTTTCTTCTCTCGCGCTTCCAGCAGGTACTTGGGCCGAAGGAAGCTGCCCACATGGTCGTAGCGGGCGGGGAGTTGCATCATGGTTTGTCGTCCTCGTTGGATGAATGAATTCGGGAGCGGTTCGGTACGCAGAAAGCGCAGAAATCACGCAGAAAACGCGGAGAAATCTAACAGTGATGTTCTGCGCTTTCTGCGTCCTTTCCGCGTCTTCCGCGTACGGCTGTTACTCAGAGGTCCAGCACCAGCACCGAGCTCTTCGCCCGCGAGCAGCAGGGCGTGAACTGGTCGTGCCGGGCCTTCTCCTCGTCGGTGAAGTACAGGTCGCGGTGGTCGCATTCGCCTTCCAGCACGCGCGTGATGCAGGTGCCGCACACGCCCTGCTCGCACGACGTCATCACCTCCACGCCTTCGGCCGCGAGCGCCTGCACCACCGTCTGGTCGGCGGCCACGCGGATCACCTTGCCGCTGCTGGCCACCTTGATGTCGAACGGACGGTCCCCCGCGGTGTCCTGCGGCGCGGCGCCGAAGTACTCCAGGTGGATCTGCCCCGACGTCCAGCCGAGGCCGTGCGCCGTCTGCGTGACGTACTCGATGAAGCCCGTCGGGCCGCAGATGTACAGGTGCGTGCCCTGCTCATGAGGCCCCAGCGCCTTAAGCAGGTCCAGCTTCTGCTCGGGCGGGCCGTCGTCGAAATGGAACTTCACCCGGCCCGCGAAGGGCGATGCCAGGATCTCGTCGCGGAAGGCGGTGCGCGTGGCCGAGCGCGTGCAGTAATGCAGGTCGAAGTCCGCGCCGATGGAATGCAGCCGCTGCGCCATGCACAGCAGGGGCGTGATGCCGATGCCGCCGGCCAGCAGCACGGTGCGCTGCGCATGAACCAGAGGGAAGTGGTTGCGCGGCTCGCTGATGGTGAGCGTGTCGCCCTCCTTCACGCTGTCGTGCATGTTGGCCGAACCGCCGCGCGTCTTCGGGTCGCGCAGCACGGCGATGCGGTAGCGGTGGCGCTCACCCGCGTCGTTGCACAGCGAGTACTGCCGCACCAGCCCGCCGGGCACGTGCACGTCCACGTGCGAGCCGGCGCTGAAGGCGGGCAGGGGACCGCCGTCCTCCCGGCCGAGCTCGTAGCTGGCGATGTCCTGGGCTTCCTGGCGCTTGCTCAGCACCTTGACGACGAGATCGCTCATGGCCTGATCATGCCGCGAGCTGCGCGGGCTGCTCCTGCGCGAGCAGGCGGTCGATGATGCGGCGCGCCTGCACGCCGCCCGCGTCGATGTTGAGCATCAGCAGCTTGCGATTCGGGTAGGCCGACAGGTTGCGCTGCTGCGCTTCGAGCACGGCCGTGTCCTCCGCGAACACGCGGGCCTGGCCATCGCGGATCTGCGCCGTCAGGTTGCGGTCCTTGGGATTGAAGTTGCGCGCCATCCCCCAGAAATACCACATGCTGGTTTCGGTCTCGGGCGTGAGGAAGTCCACCACGATGCTGTAGACCTTGTCCTTCGGGTCGGCGTTGTAGCCGCCCTTGCCGGCATGGGCCACGCCGACCTCGATCATGATGTGGCTGGGCGGGACGAAGTGGCACACCTGCCAGCGGTCCACCGGCACGTCGTCGGCCAGGTGGTTGCCGCGCAGGTTGGCGCGCCAGAAGGGCGGCGCCATCACGTTGTCCATGAAGCGGCTGGTGATCACGCGGTCGCCTTCGGTGCGGGTCGTGACCGGCGATTCGTCGATCTCCTTCTGCCCGATGCTGGTGGAATGCACGTACGTCTCGTGCGTCAGGTCCATCAGGTTGTCCACCATCAGGCGGTAGTCGCACTGGATGTGGTACAGGCCGCCGCCGTAGGCCCAGTCCGGGTTCTCGGCCCACTCGAGGTGGTGGATCTTCGCGGGGTCGGCCTGGGCCGCGTCGCCGGGCCAGACCCAGACGAAGCCGTAGCGCTCGACCACCGGATAGGCGCGGATCTTCGGGAAGCCCTGCACGCGCTGGCCGGGCATGGAGACGGTCTTTCCGTCGCAGCCCATCACCAGGCCGTGGTAGCCGCAGACCAGGTTGCCTTCGCAGACGCGTCCCAGCGAAAGCTGCGCGCCGCGGTGCGGGCAGAAGTCCTCGACCGCCGCCACCTGGCCTTCCTGCGGCCGGTAGAACACGATCTTCTCGTTGCAGATGGTGCGCCCCAGGGGTTTGGCGTCGATCTCGTCGGGCGTGCAGGCGACGTACCAGGCGTTCTTCGGGAACATGGCGGGCAGGGTCTGGAAAGGGGCTGGAGGATATTCTATGTATACAGGAATCGCAACCGGTCGGATCGCGCCGGAGATTCCTCCGTGGAAACGCGGGGTTGCTGCGACCTGAAGGCTGCCGATAGACTGCCGGATGTATACAACTGAGCCATGACAGCGCCTTCGCTTCCCGCCTCCGAAGCCGACTCCGGCACCTCCCAGGCCGTGCGGGCGCAGCTCCGGCTCCGCGAGATGGTGCTGGCCGGCGAGTTGCCCGGCGGGGCGCGCATCGCCGAACTGGCCATCGTGGAAAAGCTGGGCGTCTCGCGCACGCCGATCCGCGCGGCGCTGATGCGGCTCGAGCAGGAGGGGCTGCTTCAGTCGCTGCCCGGGGGCGGCTACGCGGTGCGGACGTTTTCCGAACGCGACGCCGCGGACGCGATCGAATTGCGCGGCACGATCGAAGGCCTGGCCGCGCGCCTGGCCGCCGAACGCGGCGCGCCGGCCGGCGCTCTCGCCGAAGCGCGCGAATGCCTCGACGCGATCGACGAACTCCTGGCCCAGCCGGCGCTGGACGACGAATCCTTCAGCCGCTACGTGAAGCACAACGGGCGGTTCCATTCATTGCTGAGCGAGATGGCCGCCAGCCCCGTGCTCGCGCGCGAGCTCGAGCGTGTGGTGAGCCTGCCGTTCGCCTCGCCTTCTGCCTTCGCGGTGGTGCAGGCCAACGGGCCCCGTGCGCGCGACATGCTCGTGGTCGCGCAGGACCAGCACCGTCAGGTCCTGGAAGCGATTGACCAGCGCGAGGGCAGCCGGGCCGAGGCCATCATGCGGGAGCATTCCCGCCTCGCCCAGCGCAACCTGCGCGAGGCCGTCAGCAGCCACCAGCATGCCGACTGGATGCCCGGCGTGCGGCTGATCCGCAAGCGGGCCTGAGCACCATGCGATGCCTCGGGCAGGGCTATGCTGAATCTGGATAGCTGATAGAGCGGCGCCTGCCTTTGCCCCGGCGGCAGGCGTGAAGACAATCGCGGCCGGCCGGCCGGCGGCCGCGCAGGCACCATCCCTTTCGACCACAAGGAGACCACCATGAAGAAGAGAACCCTGCTCCAGGCCGCCGCGTGCGCCACCCTGGTGTCCGCGGGCCCGCTGGCCTGGGCCCAGGGCGCGCCGTTCAAGATCGGCCTCATCCTGCCGATGACCGGCCAGCAGGCCACCACCGGCCGCCAGATCGAGGCCGCCGCGCGCCTGTGGATCGCGCAGAACGGCGATACCGTGGCCGGCCGCAAGGTGGAACTGATCGTCAAGGACGACACCAGCCTGCCGGACCAGACCCGCCGCCTGGCGCAGGAACTCGTGGTCAACGAAAAGGTGGACGTGCTCGCCGGCATGGGCATCACGCCTTCGGCGATGGCTGTCGCACCGATTGCGACGCAATCGAAGACGCCGCTGGTGGTGATGGCCGCCGCGACGTCGAGCATCACCGAGGCTTCGCCCTTCATCGTGCGCACCAGCTTCACGCTGCCGCAGGTGTCGGTGGCGCTGGCCGACTGGGCGCCGAAGAACAACATCAAGAACGTGGTGACCCTGGTGACCGACTACGGCCCGGGCATCGACGCGGAGAAGTACTTCAAGGAGCGCCTGCAGTTCAACGGCGGCAAGGTGCCCGAGTCGCTGCGCGTGCCGCTGCGCAACCCCGACTTCGCCCCCTTCCTGCAGAAGGTGCGCGACCTCAAGCCCGACGCGCTGTTCGTCTTCGTGCCGTCCGGCGCCGGCGCCGCGGTGATGAAGCAGTTCGGCGAACGCGGCATGGACAAGGCCGGCATCAAGCTGATCGCCACCGGCGACGTGACGGACGACGACCAGCTCAACGACATGGGCGATGTCGCGCTGAACGTGGTCACCTCGCACCACTACTCGGCCGCGCACCCCTCGCCGGCCAACAAGAAGTTCGTCGAGGCCTTCCAGAAAGCCAACAGGAACCTGCGCCCCAACTTCATGGCCGTGGGCGGCTACGACGGCATGCGCGTGATCTACGAAGCGCTGAAGAAGACCGGCGGCAAGGGCGGCGGCCCCGCCCTGGTCGAGGCCATGAAGGGACAGATCTTCGAAAGCCCGCGCGGCCCCGTCTTCATCGACGCCCAGACCCGCGACGTCGTCCACAACGTCTACCTGCGCAAGGTGGAGAAGAAGGACGGGCAGCTGTGGAACGTGGAGTTCGACGTCATCAAGGATGTGAAGGATCCGGGGAAGACGAAGTAAGAAAGGAAACTCCCTCCCCCTCTGGGGGAGGGTAGGGGTGGGGGCGCTCCGGCGCTCATGGCGGCGCAGCGCCTGATCCGGCGCGGTGCGTGCCCCCACCCCAGCCCTCCCCCGGAGGGGGAGGGAGAAAGTCCACTCCCATGCTCACCATCCTCTTCGACGGCATCGCCTACGGCATGCTGCTGTTCATCCTGGCCCTGGGGCTGGCGGTGACCATGGGGTTGATGAACTTCATCAACCTGGCGCATGGCGCGTTCGCCATGGCGGGCGGCTACATCACGGTGCTGCTGATGCAGCGTGCCGGCGTGCCGTTCCTGCTGTGCCTGCCGCTGGCCTTCCTCGGCGCGGCGCTGATCGGCGCGGTGCTCGAGCGCACGCTGTACCGGCCGCTGTACCGCAAGCCGCACCTGGACCAGGTGCTGTTCTCCATCGGCCTCACGTTCATGGCGGTGGCCAGCGTCGACTACTTCATGGGCTCCACCCAGCAGTTCATCCAGCTGCCGCAATGGCTGCGCGGCCGCACCGAGATCGGCAGCGGCGCCTGGACGCTGGGCATGGGCCACTATCGCCTGTTCATCGTCGCGGTGTGCGCCGTCCTCACGCTGGTGCTGCAGTACATCCTGTCCCGCACGCGCTTCGGCAGCCGCCTGCGCGCGTCGGTGGACGACCAGCGCGTGGCCGCGGGCCTGGGCATCAACGTGAACATCGTGTTCCTCTCCACCTTCGCCTTCGGCAGCGGCCTGGCGGGCCTCGGCGGCGCGCTGGGCGCCGAGGTGCTGGGGCTGGACCCGAGCTTCCCGCTCAAGTTCATGATCTATTTCCTGATCGTGGTGGCGGTGGGCGGCACGTCCTCCATCACCGGCCCGCTGCTCGCGGCATTGCTGCTGGGCATCGCCGACGTGGCCGGCAAGTACTACATCCCGAAGATGGGCGCCTTCATCGTGTACCTGCTGATGATCGTCATCCTGATCTGGCGGCCGCAGGGGCTGTTCGTGCGGCAGGGAGGCAAGGCATGAACGCCGATCGCGCACACGCCTCGCTGCGCAGCGCCACGCGCTGGCGCCTTTGGGAACCGCTGCTGTGGGTGGTGGCGTTCGCCTCGCCCCTCGTGCTGTCGCAGTACGCGGCCATCGTCAACGAGATCGCGATCACGGCGCTGTTCGCGCTCTCGCTCGACCTGGTGCTGGGCTTCACCGGCATCGTGTCGCTGGGCCACGCGGCGTTCTTCGGCTTCGGCGCCTACGCGGCGGCGCTGTTCGCCAAGCACTTCATGCCCGACCCGCTCGTCGGCCTGGCGGTCGGCATCGCCGCGGCGACGGTGCTCGGCGCGGCCGCCAGCTTCACCGTGCAGCGCGGCAGCGACCTCACGCGGCTGATGGTGACGCTGGGCGCGGCGCTGATCCTGCTGGAGCTGGCCAACAAGCTGGATTGGCTGACCGGTGGCGCCGACGGCCTGCAGGGCGTGGTCATGGGGCCGCTGCTCGGCAAGTTCGAATTCGACCTGGCGGGGCGCACCGCCGCGTGGTACTCGCTGACGGTGCTGCTCATCTTCTTCTTCATCTCGCGGCGCCTGATGCACTCGCCTTTCGGCGCCACGCTCAAGGCAATCCGTGACAACCGCCTGCGCGCGATGTCCATCGGCATCCCGGTGGGCTCGCGCATCACCGTGGCCTACACCATCGCCGCGGCGCTGGCGGGAGCCGCCGGCGCGCTGCTGGCGCAGACCACGGGGTTCGCCTCGCTCGACGTGTTCGAGTTCCACCGCTCGGCCGACGTGATGCTGATCCTGGTGGTCGGCGGCACCGGCTGGCTCTATGGCGGCGTGCTCGGCGCCATCGTCTTCAAGCTGATGCAGGACTTCCTCTCGGCGATCACGCCCCAGTACTGGACGTTCTGGCTCGGCCTGTTCCTGGTCGTGCTGGTGCTGGTGGGCCGCGACCGGCTGCTCAAGCCCTGGACGATCTTCCGGCGAGGGAGGGCGGCATGAGCGACGTCGTCCTCTCCTGCGCGGGCCTGGTCAAGAAGTTCGGCGGCATCACCGCCACCAGCCACGTCACGCTCGACCTGCGCCGCGGCGCGCGCCATGCGCTGATCGGCCCCAACGGCGCCGGCAAGACCACGCTGGTCAACCTGCTCACCGGCGTGCTGGAGCCGACCGCCGGACGCATCGTGCTCGAAGGCCAGGACATCACGCGCCTCGCGCCACACCTGCGCGTGCGGCGCGGCATGGTGCGCACCTTCCAGATCAACCAGCTGTTCTCGTCGATGACGCCGCTGCAGACGCTGGCGCTGGTGGTCTCGCAGCAGCGCGGCCTGGGCGGCACGTTCTGGCAGGCGCTCGGCCGCGACCGCGGCGTCACGGAGCGCAGCGAGCAGTTGCTGGAGCGCTTCCGGCTCGCCGAAGTCATGGACATCCCGACCGAGTACCTGGCCTACGGCAAGCGCCGCCTGCTGGAGATCGCGATCGCGCTGGCGTGCGATCCGCGCGTGCTGCTGCTGGACGAGCCGGTGGCCGGCGTGCCCGCGGGCGAGCGCGAAGAGATCCTGCAGACGGTGGCCGCCTTGCCGGCTGACGTCTCGGTGCTGCTCATCGAGCACGACATGGACCTGGTGTTCAGCTTCGCAAAGCGCATGACGGTGCTGGTCAACGGCGCCGTGCTCACCGAGGGCGACCCCGAGCAGATCGCGGCCGACCCGCGCGTGCGCGAGGTCTACCTCGGGCACGGTGCAACCGCGGGGGAGGAGGCGCCGGCCCATGCCTGAACTGCTCAAGGTCGACCGCCTCTCGGCCGGCTACGGCGAAGCCGTGGTGCTGCAGGACGTGTCCTTCTCCCTCGACGAGGGCGCGACGCTCGCGCTGCTGGGCCGCAACGGCACCGGCAAGACGACGCTGATCAACACGCTGGCAGGCGCGACGCGCCAGCACGGCGGAACGATGACGCTCGGCGGCGCGGCGCTGCACAAGCTCGCGCCGCACCAGCGCGCCGCGGCCGGCATCGGCTGGGTGCCGCAGGAGCGCAACATCTTCAAGTCGCTCACCGTGCACGAGAACCTCACGGCGGTGGCGCGGCCCGGTCGCTGGACGACCGATGCGGTCTACACGATGTTCCCGCGGCTGGCGGAGCGCAAGGGCAACCTGGGCACGCAGCTGTCGGGCGGCGAGCAGCAGATGCTGGCCGTCGGCCGCGCGCTGGTGCTCAACCCGCGGCTGCTGCTGCTGGACGAGCCGCTCGAAGGCCTCGCGCCGATCATCGTGGAGGAACTGCTGCGCGCCATCCGCCGCATCACCCGCGACGAAGGCCTCTCGGCCATCATCGTCGAGCAGCATCCGCAGGCCATCCTGGCCATCTCCGACCGGGCCGTGGTGCTCGACCGCGGCACCGTGGTGCACAGCGGCACCGCGCGCGAGCTGCGGGCGGATCCGGCATTGCTGGACCGGTTGCTGGGCGTGGCGCGGTGAAGGCGGGCAGCCGTACGCAGAAAGCGCAGAAAGCGCAGAAAGAGCGCAGAAAGCGCAGAGAAGACAATGAAGGTATCCACCTTCGAGAACTCTGCGTTTTCTGCGTACTTCCCGCGCCTTCTGCGTAAGGCAGTCCGCATTTCAGATTCATGACCAGCCGCCGCAGCTTCCTCCTGGCCACGGCCGCCATGCCCGCCTTCGCTCGCGCGCAGCCGGCCTTTCCCTCGCGCCCGCTGCGCATTGTCGTCCCGAATGCCCCCGGCGGCGCTGCGGACCTGACGGCGCGCACCGTGGGGCAGGCGATGTCGCCCGCGCTCGGGCAACCCGTTGTGATCGAGAACAAGCCGGGCGCCGGCGGTGTCGTGGCCGGTGAACTCGTCTCGCGCGCCGAGCCCGACGGCCACACCATGCTGCTGGTCTCCAGCGGCACGGCGGTGAGCGCGGCCCTGTTCAAATCGCTGCCGTTCGACACGCTGCGCGACTTCGCGCCGGTGTCGCTGATGGCCACGTTCGACCTGGTGCTGGTCGCGGCCGAAGGAGGGCGGTTCAAGTCGCTGCAGGACCTGCTCGCCTATGCGCGCGCGAATCCGGGCAAGCTCAACCTCGGTTCGCCGCAGGTGGGCACGACCCAGAACCTCGCGGCGGAACTGTTCAAGGCAACCGCCGGCATCTCGGGTCAGGTGGTGCCGTTCAACGGCACGCCGCCGGTGATCACCGCGCTGCGCTCGGGCGAGATCGATGCGGGCGTGGACATCCTCGGCCCGCTGGTGGGCCAGATCAAATCGAAGGCGCTGCGGCCGCTCGCGGTGCTCGGCGCGAAGCGCGCGCCGCAGTTCCCGGACGTGCCCACCGCCCGCGAGGCGGGTGGTGCGCTGGCTTCGTTCAACGTCACGTCATGGAACGGCCTGGCCGTGCCGGCGCGCACGCCCGCCGCCGCCATCGAGCGCCTGGCTCGCGAGGTCAACGCAGCGGTCGCGAAGCCCGACGTGCGGCAGCGGCTCGCCGAACTGAACCTCGTCGCGCAGGGCAGCACGCCGGCGCAGCTGGGCGAGCACCTCGCGGCCGACGTGCGGCGCTGGTCCGACGTGATCGCCCGCGCCGGCATCCCCCGGCAGTAAGGAGACACCATGCAACTGCAACGCATCGGCCTGATCGGCTACGGCGAAGTCGGCAAGATCTTCGCGCAGGGACTCAAGTCCAAACCCGGCGTGGTCCAGGCGGGCGCCTGGGACCTGAAGTTCGCGCAACCGGCCACCCGGGAAGCGGAACTCGCACATGCACGCGGCGCCGGCGTGGTGGCGCACGAGTCGATGAAGGCGCTGTGCGAATCCAGCGACCTGGTGATCTCGGCCGTGACCGCGTCCAACACGCTGGCCGTGGCGCGGGAGGCCGCGGGCCTGCTGCGGCCCGGCACGCTGTTCCTGGACCTGAACTCGGCCTCGCCCGGCACCAAGCAGCAGGCCGCTGCGGCGGTCGGCGAGCGCGGCGCGCACTACGTCGAGGCGGGCGTGATGACTTCGGTGCCGCCGTACGGCATCCGCGTGCCGATGCTGCTGGGCGGCGCGAAGGCCGCGAGCCTGGCGGACCTGCTCACCGGCTGGGGGCTGGACGCCAGGCCCGTGTCCGAGCGGCTGGGCGTGGCCAGCGCGATCAAGATGTGCCGCAGCGTGATGATCAAGGGACTGGAAGCGCTGGTGATCGAGAGCTACGCCACCGCGCGCCAGTACGGCGTGGAAGAGCATGTGCTGCCCACGCTGGCCGAGACCTTTCCGCAGATCGACTGGCACAAGCAAGGCGCGTACTTCTTCAGCCGCGTCGTGCAGCACGGCAGGCGCCGCGCCGAGGAGATGCGCGAGTCGGCCAACACGGTGAAGGAAGCAGGTTTCCCGCCGATGATGACGGCCGCCATCGCCGAGAAGCAGCAGTGGGTGGCGGACCTCGCGGCACAAGGCGTGTTCAAGGACATCCCGAAGGACGCGCCCTGGCAGGCCTACGCCGACGCGCTGATCGCCGCGCGCCAGCGCTGAGGGCCGGCCGCGCGTGCTCGCCGTCCTGTCCATCACCGTCCCGATCTACCTGGTGATGGCGGTGGGGTGGCTCGCCACCCGCAGTGGCCTGTTCGCCCGCGCGGAGATGCGCACCTTCGGCAAGTACGTGATCAACCTGGCGCTCCCCGCGCTGCTGTTCAACGCGCTCTCGCAGCGCAGCGTGGCCGAGGTGCTGAACCCGATCTTCGTCGCGGCCTACGCGGGCGGCTCGCTGCTCTCAATGGCCGCGGGATTTTTCTGGGCGCGCCGCGTGGCGGGCAAGTCGCTGTCGGCCAGCGCCATCGTCGGCATGGGCACGTCGTGCCCGAACAGCGGCTTCATCGGGTTTCCGCTGGTGATGCAGGTGTTCGGCGGGTCCACCGCGGGCGTCGCGCTCGCACTCGCCATGGTGGTCGAGAACTTCCTGCTGCTGCCGCTGGCGCTGGCGATCGCCGACAGCGACCTGGGCGAGGCAGGCACGACCGGCACGCGCGGCGAGCGCCTGCGCGCGGCGCTGCGGCAGTCCGCGCGCGGCATCGTGCGCAACCCGATGATCCACGGCATGGCGCTGGGCTTCCTGTTCTCGCTGTTCGGCTGGCGGCTGCCGGAACCGCTGGCCAAGGCGGTGAACCTGTTCGCCGTCTCCACGGCCGCGACCTCGCTGATCGTGATCGGCGGTTCGCTCGTCGGCATCAACGCCCGCGGCATGGCGCGCGACGTGGCGGCGATCGCCGCCGGCAAGCTGCTGGTGCATCCGCTGGCCGTGCTGCTGATGGTCGTGTTGCTGCCACCCATGGAGCGCGAGCTGCAGACGGCCGTCGTGATCATGGCCGCCGTGCCGATGCTGGGCATCTACCCGATCTTCGCGCAGAAGCACGGCCACGACGGCATGGCGGCGGCGGCGCAGCTGGGAACGACGGTGATGTCGTTCTTCACTTTGACCAGCCTGCTGTGGCTTTTGGGGCAGGTGCCGCGGTGAGAACGTGAGAGGCGTGTCGCCCGAAAAAAAAGAGCGGCCGCACATCGGCGGCCGCAGGGCTGGGCGAAGCCCCGAAGGGCCTGCCCCGTGTCGGCATGTTCAGTCGCGGGCGCGGAAGACGAGCACCCGGTAATTGCTGACGTCGACCACGACCATGTTCCGGCCGTCGAATCGCACGCCCGATGGCTCGTTGAAGGTCTTGATGCTCGCCGCGACGCGCCCGCCGCTGTGGAGATCCGGTTGTCCGAGCACCTGGTCCGCGGGGACGTTGCTCGCGGCCGGGATGGTGTTCCATACCAGCACCCGGTGGTTCTGCTGGTCCGCGACCGCCATTTGCCCCGTCTCGCTCACGTCGACCGACTTGGGCAGGAAGAGCGTCGAGGCAGTGACCGCCGGAAGCCCGGCATTCGGCAGGCTGTCACCCGGGTTCACCTGGCCGATGACGTGGTCGGCCGCTTCGAAATCGGTCGTGGGCAGCTTTTCCCAGACCAGCACGCGGTGGTTAAGGCTGTCCACGACGATCAGCTTGACCCCGTCCGACCACACCGACGTCGGCCGGTTCAGGGTGGCAGCGCTCGCGTCATCCGTGGTGTCGTTCCCGTCGACATCGTTCGCGGCACAGGTGTCCTTGTCCTTCTGACCTACGACGACATCGGCGTTGCCCAACTGAAGGTCGGTTCCCAGCGAGTTCCAGATCAGGACACGGTGGTTGCGCGAGTCGGCCACGATCAGCTGGCCCCTCGGCGTGATGTAGGCGGCCTCCGGATTGTTCAACTGGCTCGCGCTGCAGCCGGACGTGCCGCCCGCAACGCGGGCCGGGCCGGCTTCGGGGGGGGCCGTCGGAACGCTGTCGTAGATGGCCACCAGGTGATCCTCGACCACGACGAGCTTTCCCGCGTGGATCGAAGCGCTCGCAACAACCCCGCTGTCCACGGTGAACGTGAAGGCGGCGTCCGGTCCGTCGGCTGCCATGTACTGCTTGAAGGCCTTCATCCTCGACGCTTGCGTCTGAGCCACGAAGAGCGTGCCGTCGGAGCTCACCGCCGGGCTGCCTCCCGGAAGATTGAGCTCGCCGGGCGCAGTGCCATCGGAGGCGCTGCCGTCATCGAAATTCTGCTTCCCGATCACCCGGACTGCGTCGGGGAACACGCCCCACCCGACGGGGGAGGGCCCCGGCGGCGGAGGGGCGGCCGGTGAGCCACCGCCTCCACCACCACAACCTGCGGCCAGAACGGCCAGGAAAGTTGCTGCGCAAAGAGAAAGCCGCGCGGCGTGAAGTCCCATGTCTACTCCTTGGTTGGGGCTGCGAAAAAAGCCGGCGCATGCTCCAGCCAGAGTCACAACCCACCAAGGAGAGAAGTCACGAGCAGGAGGCGGCATGCCTCCTCGGACTCGCGAGCTCGCGCTAGAACATCAGCGCGACGACGAAGATCCCGATCATCACGAAGGCCAGCACGAACTTGGCCAGCATGCCGGCCATCAGGCCGAGCCAGGTGGCCACGCCGACGTGCACCGCACGACCGTGTTCGCGCCGCGCGATGTATTCGCCCGCGGCGGCGCCCACGAGGGGCATGATGAAAACGCCGATGATGCCCATGAAGATCCCGGCCACCGTGCCGATGGCCGCGCCCCAGATCGCCTGCTTGCTGGCGCCCACCCGCTTGGCGCCGAGCACGGCGGAGATGTAGTCCATCAGCCACGCCAGGATGGCCAGCACGGTGACCGCCGCGATGGCGAACCAGCCGACGCGCGTGAAGTCGTCGATCCACGCGCCCAGCACGATGCCGGCGAGCACGAAGAGCGTGCCGGGCAGCGCCGGCAGCACGATGCCGGCCAGGCCGAGCAGGATGAGGGCGATGCTCACCAGCCACCAGAGAGTGTCCACGGGAGGTCCTTTGTTGTTGGAAGGCAGGATCGTCCGCGTCCGGCGCGCGTGCGCGCGTCAGCCGACCCAGAGGAGCCATGCCGTCGTCCAGCCTACAAGCAGCGCGAGCAGAGGGATCGCCAGCAGCAGCCCACGGTGGCGTTGCGGCAGTGCGAGCAGCAACCCGACGGTGAACAGCGCGGTCGGGTCCGGCATCGCGCCCGCGGTCTCGGCTTGGCCCCAGCTGCGGCCGGTCAGGGGCGCGAGCAGGGGGCAGAGCAGGGCGAGCGATGCGAGCGCGAGGCCAGGAAGGCGCAGCGTTCCGCCCGGCGGCGGAGTCGATGGACGTAGCCCCAATGCAACCAGCAGCGTGGCCTGAACCCCGAAAGCAACCGCGAACCAGCGCGCCCCGGTGTTGATGTCCGCGAAGCGTTCCCAATGGAACGCCCAACCCACCCAGGCCCACGCCGCAGCCAAGGCGAGCATCGAAGGGACGCGCGCACGAACCGGATTGCGCCAGGCGAGCAAGAGCAGCCCCACGCCCGCGGCCACGATCGGCACCTGCCAGGGCCAGAGTGCCTGGTTCCAGCCCTCGAGCAACCGGCCCCAGGTCCGGGCCGAGAACATCAGGAAGTCCGAGGGCCGGTAGCTCCACCACTCGGACATCGGTCAGAGCTTCCCGATGTGGTCGGCGATGCGGCGGCGGAAGGCTTCGTCCGGCATGGGGCCGGAGGCTGCCGCCATGTTCTCCCGCACGTGCGCCACGCTGCTGGTCGCGGGGATCGCGCAGGTCACGGCCGGGTGCGTGACGATGTGCTTGAGGATCAGCTGCGCCCAGCTGGTGCAGCCGATCTCCGAAGCCCAGGGCGGCAATGTGTGCCGCTGCAGCTTGCGCGTCAGGGCGCCTTCCTGGAACGGGCGGTTGGCCAGCACCGCGATGCCGCGTTCGCGCGCGAGCGGCAGCAGCCGCTGTTCGGCCTCGCGGTCCACCGGGTTGTAGGTGAGCTGGATGAAGTCGAGCCGATGCGCGCGCATGACCTGCTCGAAGTCTCGGTGCCGCCGGCCTTCTGACGTGGTGATGCCCACGTAGCGCACGCGACCCGCTTTCTTCATCTCCTGCAGAAGCGGCAACTGCTCTTCCCAGTCCAGCAGGTTGTGCACCTGCAGCAGGTCGAAACGCGGGACCTGCCACAGCTTGCGCGAAGCCTCGATCTGCGCCGCGCCGTCGGACGAGGTCCAGACCTTCTCCGCCGAGAACAGCGACCTGGGCATGCCCAGCTTCTGCAGCCCTTCGCCGATCACAGGCTGCGAAGACCCGTACATCGGCGAGCTGTCGATCAGGCGGCCTCCCGCGGCGAAGAACGCGCGCATCACCTCCGCGCACTGCTGACGTCCCTGCGGGTCGCGGCCGACGTTGAACGTGATCCATGTACCGAGGCCGACGACCGGGATCTGTTCGCCGGAGGAGGGGATGGGCTTGGTGAGCGGAGTGGCCGGTGAGTTCGCGGTCGCGGCGCCCGTCGTGGCAAGCCCCAGCAGTTGGAGAACGGTGCGACGGTGCATCGCATCAGCGTAGCAGCGAACCCCGTCATTCCCGCGCAGGCGGGAATCCAGGGCTTCCTGGGCAGCGCGCTTGCGCGCGCATCTGGATCCCCGCCTGCGCGGGGATGACGGCTTTGTGGTTCAGGCGTGTGGCACCACCTTCGGTGCCGTCTTCCTGATCAGTTCCAGCGCCGCCTCCTGCACCGGCGTCACCGGCCGCTGCGCGCTGGTCGCTAGGCACAGCCGGATCCGCAGCGGGGGGTGCCCGATGGGCTGCGCGGTGAACGCCGAAGGCCTGGGTGAATGGAGCAGCGCGTTGCGCGAGAGGATGGCGCAGCCGGCCCCGTCACGCACCAGGTCCAGGATCGCGGGCACGCCGTCGATCTCCAGCGCGACGTCGGGCTTGCAGCCGATCGCGGCCATCGCCGATTCGACGTGCATGCGGATCGCATTCGGCCGCGTCGGGATCACCAGCGGCAACCGCGCAACCTCCTGCAGCTCGATCGGCCCCGGCGGCGGGTCTTCGTGCAGACCCGGCGGGCGGGCACGCACCAGCAGCAACTCCTCCTCCAGCAGCGGTGAGGCATCGAGCTCGCGCGAGGGCTGCGCGTTGTAGAGCAGGGCGACATCCAGTCGCCCGCTCGCCAGCCCCGCTTCAAGGCTGCCCGACAGGCCTTCGCTGATCGACAGGCGCGCATCGGGCATGGCCTGGCGGAATGCGCGGGTCAGTGGCACGGTCAGCACGCGCGCGACGCTGCTCGGCAGCCCGACCGCAACGCGGCCCGAGAGCCCGCCGCGCAATCGGCCGAGGTCGTCCCGCGCTCGCTGCACTTGGTGCAGGATGCCGCGGCCGTGTTCCAGCAGCGTCTTGCCGGCTTCGGTGGGGACGGCTCCGCGGCCGTTGCGCACCAGCAGCGCCTGGCGCAGCTCGACTTCGAGCAGTCGCACCTGGCGGCTGAGCGCCGGCTGGGCAACGTCCAGCTCGATTGCGGCGCGCGTGAAACTGCCGAGCTCGGCGACGCGAACGAAATACTCCAGCTGCCGCAGATCCATGCCGAAAGTGTAGTTGCGCTGCTAGAGGTATACGCGCTTGTTCTAGCTGATAGGCCTCCCGCCTGCTTCCCCGCGCGCACGGGCCTTTGCAGAATGGCCTTCTTATGCCGACCGGAGCTGCCTCATGAGTGCCCCGCTGTGCGGGATTTCGTCCATGGCCACGCGCCAGGTGCTCGCGGAACTCGCGTCCGCCTGGGAACGGCGCGGAGGAGCCCCGTTGGCCGTCGAATCCGTCGGCGGTGTCGATGCCGCCAGGCGAGTCGCGGCGGGCGAGCCGTTCGACGTCATGTTCCTGGCCTCCGATGCGATCGAAAAGCTGCTGGCATCGGGCCACGCGGTTGCCGGAAGCCGCGTGGACCTGGTGCGCTCCGGCGTCGCGATCGCTGTTCGAAAGGGAGCGGCGCATCCGGACATCGGCAACGAAGACGCGCTGAAGCAAGCCGTGCTGGCCGCGCCCACCATCGGCTATTCCACCGGCCCGAGCGGCACCGCGCTGATGAAGCTGTTCGAGCGCTGGGGCATCGCCGACCAGGTGAAGCAGCGCACCGTGCAGGCGCCGCCGGGCGTGCCGGTCGGCTCGCTAGTGGCCAAGGGCGAAGTGGCGCTCGGCTTCCAGCAATTCAGCGAGCTGATGCACCTGGAAGGCATCGACGTGCTGGGGCCGCTGCCCGGCCCGGTCCAGATCAACACCATCTTTTCCGGCGCCGTGTGCGCCACTGCGGCGAACCCGCAGGCCGTGCGCGAGCTGCTCGCCTTCATGGCTTCCCCGGAGACCGCCGAACTGAAGCGGCGCTGCGGCATGGACCCCGCCTGAGCCCTTCCCCAGAACCAGGAGACTCCTGCAATGATCATCGACTGCCACGGTCACTACACCACGGCCCCCAAGGCGCTGGAGGAATGGCGCAACAAGCAGATCGCCGGCATCAAGGACCCGTCCGCGATGCCCAAGGTCTCGCAGCTGAAGATCTCCGACGACGAGATCCGCGAGACGATCACCGGCAACCAGTTGCGGCTGATGAAGGAGCGCGGCAACGACCTGACGCTGTTCTCGCCGCGCGCCAGCTTCATGGCCCACCACATCGGCGACTTCCAGGTCTCCAGCACGTGGGCCGGGATCTGCAACGAGCTGTGCTTCCGCGTGAGCAAGCTGTTCCCCGACAACTTCGTGCCCGTGGCCATGCTGCCGCAGTCGCCGGGCGTGGACCCCAAGACCTGCATCCCCGAGCTGGTCAAGTGCGTCGAGGAATACGGCTGCGTCGGCATCAACCTCAACCCTGATCCCTCCGGCGGCCACTGGAAGGAGCCGCCGCTGACGGACAAGTGGTGGTACCCGATCTACGAGAAGATGGTCGAGTACGACATCCCGGCGATGATCCACGTCAGCACGAGCTGCAACGCGTGCTTCCACACCACTGGCGCGCACTACCTCAACGCCGACACGACCGCGTTCATGCAGTGCGTGCAGGGCGACCTCTTCAAGGACTTCCCCAAGCTGCGCTTCATCATCCCGCACGGCGGCGGCGCGGTGCCTTACCACTGGGGACGCTTCCGCGGGCTGGCGCAGGAAATGAAGAAGCCGCTGCTCGACACGCACGTGATGAACAACATCTTCTTCGACACCTGCGTGTACCACCAGCCGGGCATCGATCTGCTCAACACCGTGATCCCGGTCAGGAACGTGCTCTTTGCAAGCGAGATGATCGGGGCGGTGCGCGGGATCGATCCGACGACCGGGAACTACTACGACGACACCAAGCGCTACATCGATGCGTGCGAGCGGTTGTCGCCGCAAGACCGGCAGGCGATCTTCGAAGGCAATTCGCGGCGGGTGTTCCCGCGGCTGGACAAGCTGCTGAAGGCTCGCGGGGCCTGACGTCGCACCAGGACAGGAGAACTGAACATGTACGAACTCGGCGTCGTCTACCGCAACATCCAACGGTCCGATCGCGAGACCACCGACAAGCTCGCGCAATACGGCTCGGCCACCGTGCACGAGGCCATGGGCCGCGTCGGCCTGATGTCCACCTACATGCGCCCGATCTATGCCGGCGCGCAGGTGTCGGGCACCGCCGTCACCGTGCTGCTGCACCCGGGCGACAACTGGATGATGCATGTGGTGGCGGAGCAGATCCAACAGGGCGACATCGTCGTGGCCGCGATCACCGCGCCGTGCACCGACGGCTATTTCGGCGACCTGCTGGCCACCTCGTTCAAGGCGCGCGGCGCGCGAGCGCTGGTGATCGACGCGGGAGTGCGCGACGTGAAGACGCTCACCGAGATGCAGCTCCCCGTCTGGAGCAAGGCCGTGAGTTCCAAGGGCACGATCAAGGCCACCATCGGCTCGGTGAACATCCCCGTGGTGTGCGCCGGGATGATCGTGAACCCGGGCGACGTGGTCGTGGCTGACGACGACGGCGTCGTGGTCGTGCCGCGCCAGATGGCCGCCAAGACGCTGGAAGCGGCAGCGGCCCGCGAAGCCAACGAAGGCGAGAAGCGCGCCAAGCTCGCCTCCGGCGTGCTCGGCCTGGACATGTACAAGATGCGCGAGCCGCTGGCCAGGGCCGGGCTGCGCTACATCGACTGAGGACGCGATGAGCAAACCCACCACCGGGGACTTCACGAAAACGCCCGGCTGGCTCGACTGGTACACGGGCCCGAGCAAGCCGCGCTTCCAGGTGCCGCCCGGCAGCGTCGATGCGCACTGCCATGTCTTCGGTCCCGGCGCCGAGTTCCCCTACGCTCCCGAGCGCAAGTACACGCCCTGCGACGCCAGCTGGCAGCAGCTGTTCCAGCTCCGCGACCACCTGGGTTTCGACAGGAACGTGATCGTGCAGGCCACCTGCCACGGCGCGGACAACCGCGCGCTGGTCAATGCGCTCAAGCGCTCCGACGGCAAGGCGCGCGGCGTGGCCACGGTGCGGCGAAGCGTCACCGACCGGGAGCTGCAGGAGATGAACGCCGCCGGCGTGCGCGGCGTACGCTTCAACTTCGTCAAGCGGCTGGTGGACTTCACGCCCAAGGACGAGTTGATGGAGATCGCCGGCCGCATCGCGCCGCTGGGCTGGCACGTCGTCATCTATTTCGAGGCGGTCGACCTGCCCGAGCTGTGGGACTTCTTCACCGCGTTGCCGACCACCGTCGTCGTGGACCACATGGGGCGGCCGGATGTCTCCAAGCCGATCGACGGCCCGGAGTTCGGCCTTTTCCTGAAATTCATGCGCGAGCATCCGAACGTCTGGAGCAAAGTGAGCTGCCCCGAGCGCCTGTCCGTGAGCGGCCCGCGCGCGCTGGACGGTGAGCGCAACGCCTACCGCGACGTGGTGCCGTTCGCGCGCAAGGTGGTCGAGACCTTCCCCGACCGCGTGCTCTGGGGAACCGACTGGCCGCATCCCAACCTGAAGGACCACATGCCCGACGACGGCCTGCTGGTCGACTTCATCCCGCACATCGCCACCACGCCCGAGCTGCAGAGGAAGCTGCTGGTGGACAACCCCACGCGCCTTTATTGGCCGGAACTCAAGCAAGGAGGCTGATCATGCCCCTCGACAAACCCTACCAGGGCGTGCCCGGCACGACCATCTTCGACGCCGACCAGAGCCGCAAGGGCTACTGGCTCAACCAGTTCTGCATGTCGCTGATGAAGGCGCCGAACCGCGAACGCTTCAAGGCCGACGAGCGCGCCTACCTCGACGAATGGCCGATGACGGAGGAGCAGAAGCAGGCCGTGCTGGCGCGCGACCTGAACCGCTGCATCGAGCTGGGCGGCAACATCTACTTCCTCGCCAAGATCGGCGCGACCGACGGAAAGAGCTTCCAGCAGATGGCCGGCTCGATGACGGGCATGAGCGAGGAGGAATACCGCAACATGATGATCGGCGGCGGCCGTCCCTCGACGTGGACACCGCCGGCGAAGGAGAAGAAATAGATGGCCCGCATCACCGCTTCCGTCTACACCTCGCATGTGCCGGCCATCGGCGCGGCCATGGACCTGGGCAAGACCGAGGAGCCGTACTGGCAGAAGGTCTTCGCCGGCTACCAGTTCTCGCGCGAATGGATCAAGGCGAACACGCCCGACGTCGTGTTCCTCGTGTTCAACGACCACGCGACGGCATTCAGCCTGGACATGATCCCGACCTTCGCCATCGGCACCGCCGCCGAGTACGCGGTGGCCGACGAAGGGTGGGGCCCGCGGCCCGTCCCCAAGGTCGAGGGCCATCCCGAGCTGGCCGCGCACATCGCGCAGTCGGTGATCCAGCAGGACTTCGACCTCACGCTGGTGAACAAGATGGACGTCGACCACGGGCTCACGGTGCCGCTGTCGCTGATGTGCGGCCAGACGCAGGCCTGGCCCTTCAAGGTGATCCCGTTCGCGGTCAACGTGGTGCAGTACCCGGTGCCCAGCGGCATGCGCTGCTTCCGCCTGGGGCAGGCGATCCGCAAGGCGGTCGAGAGCTACGACGAGGAACTGAACGTGCAGATCTGGGGCACCGGCGGCATGAGCCACCAGCTGCAGGGGCCGCGCGCCGGCCTGATCAACAAGGAGTGGGACAACCGCTTCCTCGACCGCCTGCTGGATGATCCCGAAGGGCTGGCGTCGGTCTCGCACGTCGAGTACGTGAAGGAGGCCGGCAGCGAGGGCATCGAGCTGGTGATGTGGCTGATCGCGCGCGGCGCGATGGCCGATGTCGCGGGCGGCCGCAAGCCGACGCTCAAGCACCGCTTCTACCACGTGCCCGCGTCCAACACGGCCGTCGGCCACATGATCCTGGAGAACTGAGATGTCGAAGTCGAACGACAAGACCCTGCGCGTCGCGCTGGCCGGCGCCGGCGCCTTCGGCCAGAAGCACCTGGACGGGCTCAAGCTGATCGACGGCGTGCAGGTCACGTCCGTGATCGGCCGCGAGCTGGACAAGACGCAGGAGGTCGCGGCCAAGTACGGCATCGGCCATGCGACGACGAAGCTGGAAGAGACCCTGGCCCGCGACGACGTCGATGCGGTCATCCTGTGCACGCCCACCCAGATGCACGCCGCCCAGGCGATCGCCTGCCTGAACGCGGGCAAGCACGTGCAGGTGGAGATCCCGCTGTGCGACAAGCTGGCGGACGGCAAGGCGGTGGTGGAGACGCAGAAGAAGACCGGCCTGGTCGCGATGTGCGGCCACACCCGCCGCTTCAATCCCAGCCACCAGTACGTCAACAAGAAGATCAGGGCGCGCGAGTTCAACGTCCTGCAGATGGACGTGCAGACCTACTTCTTCCGGCGCACGAACATGAATGCGCTCGGCCAGCCGCGCAGCTGGACCGACCACCTGCTCTGGCACCACGCCGCCCACACCGTGGACCTGTTCCAGTACCAGACCGGCAGCCGCGTGGTGAAGGCCAACGCGGTCCAGGGGCCGATCCACCCGAACCTGGGCATCGCCATGGACATGAGCATCCAGCTCAAGGCGGAGAACGGCTCCGTCTGCACGCTCTCGCTCTCGTTCAACAACGACGGTCCGCTCGGGACGTTCTTCCGCTACATCGGCGACACCGCGACCTACATCGCGCGCTACGACGACCTGTACAACGGCAAGGAAGAGAAGATCGACGTCAGCAAGGTCGACGTGTCGATGAACGGCATCGAGCTGCAGGACCGGGAGTTCATCGCGGCCATCCGCGAAGGGCGCGAGCCGAATGCGAGCGTGAGGCAGGTGCTGCCCTGCTACGAAGTGCTGGACCAGCTGGAGAAGCAGCTCACCTGATTCCGCTTCGAAGGACGCCGCACATGCCCCAACGCTCCATCGGCCCCTTCCAGGTCTTCCCGATCGGCCTGGGCTGCATGAACTTCAGCCATGCGTACGGCACGCCGCCGCCGCCGGAACAGGGCGAACGCGTGCTGCTCGCGGCACTGGATCAGGGCGTCACGCTGTTCGACACCGCGGCGCTGTACGGCTTCGGCGGCAACGAGACGATCGTCGGACGCGTGCTCAAGCCGCATCGCAGCCGAATCACGCTGGCGAGCAAGGGCGGCATGGCCGGCGTCCAGGGCGACGACGGCGTGATGCGGCGCGTCATCGACGGCCGCCCCGAGGCCATCCGCCGCAACTGCGAGGACAGCCTGCGCCGCCTGCAGACGGAGGTGATCGACCTCTACTACCTGCACCGCTGGGACAAGAAGGTGCCGGTGGAGGAGAGCGTCGGCGCCATGGGCCGGCTGGTGGAGCAGGGCAAGGTGCGGGCGCTCGGTCTGTCCGAGGTGTCCGCCGCCACGATCCGCAAGGCGCACGCGGTGCACCCGATCGCGGCCGTGCAGACCGAGTACTCGCTGTGGACGCGCAATCCGGAAATCGCGGTGCTCGACGCCTGCCGCGAACTGGGCATCGCCTTCGTTGCGTTCAGCCCCGTGGCGCGCGCCTTCCTCTGCGACGCTCTGCATGACGTGACGACGCTCGAGGCCAAGGACATCCGCCGCACGATGCCGCGCTTCGAGCCGGCGCACTACGCGCGCAACCTGCAGCTGCTGCCCGGCTACAAGGCGCTCGCGCGCGAAGCCGGCTGCACCCCGGCCCAGCTCGCGCTGGCCTGGCTGCTGCACAAGCGGGAGTACATCGTTCCCATCCCAGGAACCACCAACGTGGACCACCTGCGGGAGAACCTCGGCGCCGTGAACGTGAAGCTGCAGCCTGCGCTGATCGAGCGGCTGGATGCGCACATCAACCAGCGGACGGTGAGCGGGCATCGCTACAGCGCACAGTCACGAAGCGAGGTGGACACCGAGGACTACCCCGAGGCCTGACGCTTTTCTCCCTCTCCCTCTGGGAGAGGGCTGGGGTGAGGGCACGCGCGGTGCCAATCAAGCCCCGCGACCGCCCCGCGCCCCAACCTCTCCCGGCGGGGAGAGGGAGCAATCTCAGTGCCTGGCGTGCCCGGCCGCCGGCAGGCCCGCCATGATCCGGTCCGTGTACGCGATGGCCATGGCCGACAGCAGGAAAGCGATGTGGATCGCCGTCTGCGCGATCAACACCCGGTCGGTGTAGTTGTCGGCGTTGATGAACGTCTTGAGCAGGTGGATCGAGCTGATGCCGATGATGGCGGTGGCCAGCTTGACCTTGAGCACCGAGGCGTTGACGTGGCTCAGCCATTCCGGCTGGTCCGGGTGGCCTTCCAGGTTCATGCGGCTGACGAAGGTTTCGTAGCCGCCCACGATCACCATGATCAGCAGGTTGGAGATCATCACCACGTCGATGAGCGCCAGCACCACCAGCATGATCACCGTCTCGTTCAGCGACTCGATCGGCGCCGTCGCCTTGTAGCCGATGCTGGTGATGAGCTGCTGCAGCGCGTACTGGCTGCCGAAGGCGGCTTCCAGCAGGTGCACCAGCTCCACCCAGAAGTGGAACACGTACACCGCCTGGGCCGCGATCAGCCCCAGGTACAGGGGCAGCTGCAGCCAGCGGCTGGCGAAGATCAGGTTGGGCAAGGGACGCAGCGGGGAGCTGCGGCTGCGGAGGGGATTGGGTTCGGCCATGAAGGGGTGGGAAAAGTCCGGCGCGATTGTAGATTTGCCTCGCGGCAGGCCCCGCCGGATCGCGGGAATTTTGTAAGCTGGGGGCCAGTCAGACGAATGTAAGTGGTCCCATTGAAAGTACGCGGCCATTCCCGTCGCCACCGCGCCGCCGTGCGCCGCGTTCCAACCTAGCCGGAGACAAAGCATGAGCGCCATCGAATCGGTCCTGGTCGAAAACCGCGTGTTCCCCCCGTCCGACGCGGCCACGCGCGGCGCCCGCATTTCCGGAATGGCGGCCTACGAGGCGCTGTGCAAGGAAGCGGAAAAGGACTTCGAAGGCTTCTGGGCGCGGCTCGCGCGCGAAAACCTGGACTGGACCAAGCCCTTCACGAAGACGCTGAACGAATCCAGCGCCCCGTTCTACAAGTGGTACGAGGACGGCGAGCTCAACGCGTCGGCCAACTGCCTGGACAAGCACATCGGCACGCCGGTGGAGAACAAGACCGCGATCGTGTTCGAGGCCGACGACGGCAGCGTCAGCACCGTCACCTACAAGGATCTGCTGTCCCGCGTGGCCCGCTTCGCCAATGCGCTCAAGGCGCAGGGGATCAGGAAGGGCGACCGCGTCATCGTCTACATGCCGATGACCATCGACGGCGTGGTGGCCATGCAGGCCTGCGCGCGCATCGGCGCCACCCACAGCGTGGTGTTCGGCGGCTTCTCGGCCAAGGCGCTGAACGAACGCATCATCGATGCCGGCGCGGTCTCGGTGATCACGGCCAACTTCCAGATGCGCGGCGGCAAGGAGCTGCCCCTGAAGGCCATCGTCGACGAGGCCATCGGCATGGGCGGCTGCGACACGCTCAGGACCGTGCTGGTCTACATGCGCACGCCTTCGGCCTGCAACATGGTGGCCGGCCGCGACAAGACGTTCGAGGAAGTGCTCAAGGGCCAGCCGGACCAGTGCGAGCCGGTCAGCGTGAACGCGGAGCACCCGCTGTTCATCCTCTACACCTCGGGCTCCACCGGCAAACCCAAGGGCGTGCAGCACTCCACCGGCGGCTACCTGCTGTGGGCCAGCCTCACCATGCAGTGGACCTTCGACATCCGGCCGGAGGACGTGTTCTGGTGCACGGCCGACATCGGCTGGGTCACGGGCCACACCTACGTGGCCTACGGGCCGCTGGCGGTGGGCGCCACGCAGGTGATCTTCGAAGGCATCCCCACGTACCCGAACGCGGGCCGCTTCTGGCAGATGATCGAGAAGCACAAGGTGACCGTTTTCTACACGGCGCCCACGGCCATCCGCTCGCTGATCAAGGCGGCGGAGACCGACGAGAAGGTGCACCCGAAGAACTGGAACCTCTCGAGCCTTCGCATCCTGGGCAGCGTCGGCGAGCCGATCAACCCGGAAGCGTGGATGTGGTACCACCGGAACGTGGGCGGCGAACGCTGCCCGATCGTCGACACCTTCTGGCAGACCGAGACCGGCGGCCACATGATCACGCCGCTGCCGGGGGCCACGCCGCTGGTGCCGGGTTCGTGCACGCTGCCGCTGCCGGGCATCATCGCCGCCATCGTGGACGAGTCCGGCAAGGACCTTCCCAATGGCTCGGGGGGCATGCTGGTGGTCAAGCGGCCCTGGCCTTCGATGATCCGCACGATCTGGGGCGACCCGGAGCGTTTCAAGAAGAGCTACTTCCCGCCGGAGATGGGCGGCCGCATCTACCTGGCGGGCGACGGCGCGGTGCGCGACGAGCAGCGCGGCTACTTCCGCATCACCGGCCGCATCGACGACGTGCTGAACGTCTCGGGCCACCGCCTGGGGACGATGGAGATCGAGTCGGCGCTGGTTTCCAAGACCGACCTGGTGGCGGAAGCCGCCGTCGTCGGACGTCCGGACGAGCTGACCGGCGAGGCGATCTGCGCCTTCGTCGTGCTCAAGCGGCCGCGGCCCAAGGGCGAGGAGGCCAGGCAGATCGCCAGCGACTTGCGCAACTGGGTGGCCAAGGAAATCGGCCCGATCGCCAAGCCCAAGGACATCCGCTTCGGCGACAACCTCCCCAAGACCCGCAGCGGCAAGATCATGCGGCGGCTGTTGCGCAGCATCGCCAAGGGGGAGGCGATCACGCAGGACACATCGACCTTGGAGAACCCCGCGATCCTGGAGCAGTTGGCCGAGAAGAACTGAACCTCCGGTCCCAAAGCAGAAGGCCCGCTTCCGCGGGCCTTTCTGCTTTGGGCGCTGAGCTTATTTCTGGCTCATCACCCACGCCGCCAGCTTCTTGGCTTCCGCCTCGCTGACCTGCGTGTTGGCCGGCATGGGCACGGGGCCCCAGACGCCGGCGCCGCCCTTCTGGATCTTGGCGGCCAGCTTGTCCACGGCGTCCTTCTGGCCGGCGTACTTGGCGGCCACGTCCTTGTACGAGGGGCCGACCAGTTTCTTGTCCGTCGCATGGCAGGCCATGCAGTTCTTGGCCGTGGCCAGCGCCTGGTCCGCCAGCGCGGGACCGGCCGCAACAAACGCGGCTGCAAGGGCGATCAGGGCACGTTTCATGAAGGGTTTCCTCTACGGTTGGGTTACAGTCCTTGAACGTGATTGTAGTGACCTCGGTTGACCCTGATGGGTTCCCCCGCAAGGTGAACGCGAGGTAAAGCCGCCCGGCCCGCCGGGCTTTCTTGCGGAGAGTGCGTCGATGTTGTTCCTCGGTGTGGGCATCCTCTTGCTGGCCCTGAAGTACCTCGAGATCGATCCCGTCGCCGCCTGGCCGTGGTGGGGCGTGCTGCTCCCCTTCGGCCTGGCGTTCGTCTGGTGGACGTGGGCGGACTGGACGGGCTACACCAAGAAGAAGGCCGTGCAGCGCGAGAACGACAAGCGCCAGGCCCGCATCGACAAGAGCCGCGCGGCCATGGGCATGCCGCCCAAGCGCCGCTGAGCTAGCGCAGCTCGGTCGTCCGCCGCTTCAGCGGCGCGACCGCGGGCCCCTCGATCACCGTCCCGTCCGGTCGGAACCGGCTTCCGTGGCAGGGGCAGTCCCAACTGGTCTCCACGCTGTTCCAGCGCACCTTGCAGCCCATGTGGGTGCAGACCGGCGACACCGCGAACAGCTCGCCGTCCGGGGCGCGATACGCCGCGAACGTCTCGCCATCGGCTTCCACGATCGCGCTGTCGCCCGGCGCCAGGTTGGCCAGGTGCTCATGCTGGCCGCCGGTCAGGTAGCCCTGCACCAGGGTCTTGAGCGTGGTGACGTTCTCCTCGACGAGGGCCTTGGCGCCCTTCATCGGCGTGAAGCGCCGCGGCGAGCAGCGTTCGATGAATGCATCCTTCTGGCCGGCCAGTTCGGCGGCGATGCCGCGCGCGGCGACAGTTCCCCACGTCAGGCCGTCGGTGGCGAAGCCGGTCGCGATGAAGCAGCCGGAGTGGTCGCGGCCGATGTAGGGCAGTCCGTCGTGCGAGCGGTAGTTCTGCGCGGACCACCGATGCACCAGCGGCCCCGGGCTCAGGTGGCTGTTGGCCATGGCCTCGACGGCCATCAATGCCGCCTTGGCGTTGTGCGTGCCGACCTTGTGTTCCGATCCGGCGGCGACCAGGTAGCGCTTGCCTTCGTGGACCAGGATTCGGATCGACAGGCCTTCCTCGCCCTTCCACCAGAAGATGCCCGGCCCTGGGTCGACGGCGCCGACCTCGAACGCGACCGCGTACTCGCGGTGCACCGGCATCTCGGCATGCACGATGTGCACGCCCTTGGGGGAGTGCGTGGCCATGACGATCTCGCCGGCCTTGACCGTGCCGCCCGAGGTGGTGGCGATACGCTGCTTCGCGTCGAGCTCCAGCACGCGCGAGTGCTCGTGCACCGAAGCGCCGGCCTTCGCCGCGAGACGCGCCAGTCCCGTGACGTAGGCCTGTGGCTGGAACTGGGCCTGGTCCGCCAGCACCATCACGCGGCCCGAAGGCGGCGGCAAGCCGCCCGGCCAGCCTTCTTCCATGCGCACGGGCGCGCCCAGCCGCGCGAGCGTCTGGTGCTCCTGCTCGACCGAGGGCTGGTCCGTCGCGAACCGCGCGCCACGGTACATCGCGCAGCGGGTGAACGCGGCGCCGGGCAGGTCCCGGCAGCGTTGCTCGATGAAGTCGACGGCCGACTTGCGGGCAAGCATCGCTTCGCGCGCCACGCCGTCGTCCCAGCTGGACGCGACGGACGACAGGCCCTGGCTGGTCGTCATGTACAGGTTGCCGGTGGAGTTGCCGGTCGTTCCACTGCCGATCTCGTCGGCTTCCAGCAGCACGACCTTGCGTCCCTGCTCCGCGAGCAGCAGCGCGGTGGTAACGCCCGTAATCCCGCCGCCGATCACCAGCACGTCGCACTGCTCGTCGCCCTTCAGCATGCCGAAGCACGGGCCGCGCGCGGTCGCGCGCCACAGCGAGGTGGTGTCCATGGCGGTTCTCCTGGTGGGAGTTCGATGCTAGGACGAGCCAGCGTGGGGAACGTGTAGGAAAACGGCGGCATCCGTTCCCGCTCTTCATCTTGTTCCCTGCCGCGACCCCGGACCGCCGTGGGCAAACCGGGAAGAACAACTCAGAAGTTGTCCAGCACCGCCCCCTTGCTCGCACTCGCCGCGTTGAACGCGAACTTCGCCTGCACGCCCCGCGTGTACCGCGGCGCCGGCGCCTTCCAGCCAGACCGCCGCTTGGCCAGCTCCGCGTCATCGACGTTCAGCTGCAGCTTGAGCTGGTGCGCATCGATCGTGATCGAGTCGCCTTCCTTCACGAGCGCGATGTTGCCGCCGGCGGCCGCTTCCGGCGCCACGTGGCCCACCACCATGCCCCACGTGCCGCCGGAGAAGCGGCCGTCGGTGATCAGGCCCACGCTCTCCCCGAGCCCGGCGCCGATGAGCGCTCCGGTGGGCGCCAGCATCTCGGGCATGCCCGGGCCGCCCTTGGGGCCCAGGTAGCGCAGCACCATCACATCGCCCGCCTTGATCTTTCCGGCCAGGATCGCCTCCAGCGCCGACTGCTCGTCGTCGAAAACGCGCGCCGGGCCGGTGATCACCGGGTTCTTCAGGCCGGTGATCTTGGCCACCGCACCTTCGGGCGAGAGGTTGCCCTTGAGGATGGCGAGGTGGCCTTCCTTGTACATCGGCTTGTCGATCGGCCGGATCACGTCCTGGCCGCCACGCGGCTGGTCCGGCACCTCGGCAAGCACCTGCGCGATGGTCTTGCCGGTGATGGTGATGCAGTCGCCGTGCAGCAGGCCGGCCTTGAGCAGCACCTTCATGACCTGCGGAATGCCGCCGGCGCGGTGCAGGTCCACCGCGAGGTACTTGCCCGAGGGCTTGAGGTCGCAGATCACCGGCGTGCGCTTGCGGATACGCTCGAAGTCGTCGATGGTCCACTCCACCTCGGCCGCGTGGGCGATGGCCAGGAAGTGCAGCACCGCGTTGGTCGATCCGCCCGTGGCCATGATCACCGCCACCGCGTTCTCGATCGCCTTGCGCGTCACGATGTCGCGCGGCTTGATGTCCTTCCTGATCGCCTCCAGCAGCACCTTGGCCGACTCGCGCGCCGAGTTCATCTTCTCGTCGTGCGGGTTGGCCATGGTGGAGGAGTAGGGCAGGGAGATGCCCATCGCCTCGAAGGCCGAGGACATGGTGTTGGCCGTGTACATGCCCCCGCAGGAACCGGTGCCGGGGATCGCGTGCTGCTCGATGTCCTTGAGGTCCTGGTCGCTGATCTTGCCGGCGGCGTTCTGGCCCACGGCCTCGAACACGCTGACGATGTTCAGGTCCTCGCCCTTCCACTTGCCGGGCAGGATGGTGCCGCCATAGACGTAGATGGCGGGCACGTTGGCGCGCAGCATCCCCATCAGGCCGCCCGGCATGTTCTTGTCGCAGCCGCCGATGACCACCACCCCGTCCATCCACTGGCCCTGCACGCAGGTCTCGATGCAGTCGGCGATCACCTCGCGGCTGACCAGCGAGTACTTCATGCCCTCGGTGCCCATGGCCATGCCGTCGCTGATGGTGGGCGTGCCGAAGATCTGCGGATTGCCGCCCGCCTCCTCGATGCCGGCGACGGCCGCGTCGGCCAGCTTCTGCAGGCCGCTGTTGCACGGCGTGATGGTGCTGTGGCCGTTGGCCACGCCGACCATGGGCTTGCCGAAGTCGGTCTCCTTGTAGCCCATGCCGTAGTACATGGAGCGGTTCGGCGCGCGCGACTTGCCTTCGGTGATGTTGCTGCTGCGCAGGTGCAGGCGGATCGGCTGTTCGGCCACGGCGGTCTCCTGGGAATCGATGCTCGCGAAAGCCCGCAAGTATGCCGGAGCGGCCTGCGCCTCAGCCTCAGGCGCGGCACAATGGCCGCATGCTGATTCACCCGAAGATCGACCCGGTCGCCTTCCAGGTCGGCCCGCTGGCGGTGCACTGGTACGGCCTGACCTACCTGGCCGCCTTCGGCCTGTTCTTCTTCCTGGCCACCCGGCGGCTGCGGCACGAGCCCTATGCCTCGCTGCAGGGCGCGGGCGCGTGGAGCAAGCGGGACATCGAGGACATGCTGTTCCTGGGCGTCGTGGGCGTCATCCTGGGCGGGCGCCTGGGCTACTGCCTGTTCTACAAGCCCGCCTACTACGCCGCGCACCCGCTGGAGATCTTCTTCATCTGGCAAGGCGGCATGAGTTTCCACGGCGGAATGCTGGGGGTGATCGCCTCGCAGTGGTGGTATGCGCGCTCGCGCGGCAAGCCCTTCTGGCAGGTGATGGACTTCGTGGCGCCGTGCGTGCCGCTCGGCCTGGCGGCGGGGCGCGTGGGCAATTTCATCAACGGCGAGTTGTGGGGCCGCGCCGCCGACCCGTCGCTGCCCTGGGCGATGGCGTTCCCGCAGAGCGGCTCGATGCTGCCGCGCCATCCTTCGCAGGTCTACCAGTTCCTGCTCGAAGGCGTGCTGCTGTTCGTGCTGCTCTGGCTGTATGCGCGCCAGCCGCGTCGTGAGGCGCAGGTCTCGGCCATGTTCCTCATCGGCTACGGCGTGTTCCGCTTCATCGCCGAATTCTTCCGCGAGCCCGACGGGCACCTGCTCTGGCTGAAGGACCAGACCGGCATGAGCATGGGCCAGTGGCTGTGCGTTCCCATGATCCTGTTCGGCATCGCCCTGTGGGTGTGGGCGCAGCGGCGGCCGGAACACAGCACCGCGCCCGCGCGTCCCCGGAGGGCCGGATGAGCGTCGCAAGCGATTGGCTGAGCCGCAGCTTCGCGCTGCTGCGGCCCACCGGCGACGCTGCGGCGAAGCCAGGGGCCGAAGCGCGCCTGCCCCGGTCGACCACCGAGCGCCTGCAGGCGACGCTGCGCCGCGACCCGGAGGCGCTGTCGCCACGCGCATTGCGCCGTGCGCTCACCGAATTGCAGGCCGTCGTCGATCCGCGCGTGAGCGAAGTCGAAGGCGCCCGGCTGGCCCACGGCTTCATGAACTGGTACGCGGAGGCCACGCCCGAGGAGCGGCGCGATGCCTGGCTGCTGATGAGCGAGCAGTTCGCGCCCGACGCCGCCAAGGTGCGCGCCGCGCGCGAGCACTACGAAACGGCACTCGGCACGCCCGAAGAAGGGCATGCCGAGATCCGCCTGCGCCGCGCCTTCACTTCGCCGCGCACGCGCCTGCTGCAACGCTTCGCGGGGTCGCCGGACGGCATCCGCTTCCTGGTGGACTTGCGCGCTGAGTTGCTTGGCCACCTGAAGTCCGACCGCCGGCTGCTGCCGCTGGAAGCCGAACTCGAAGCCCTGTTCTCCACCTGGTTCGACGTCGCCTTCCTGGAGCTGCAGCGCATCAGCTGGGACTCGCCCGCCTCGCTGGTCGAAAAGCTCATCAAGTATGAGGCGGTTCACGACATCCGCAGCTGGGCCGACGTCAAGAACCGGCTGGACAGCGACCGCCGCTGCTACGGCTTCTTCCATCCGCGCATGCCGGGCGAGCCGCTGATCTTCGTCGAGGTGGCGCTCATGGACGGCATCGCCGACAGCATCACGCCGCTGCTGGACGAGGCCGGGCCGGTCTCGGACCTGGTGCGCGCCACGACGGCGATCTTCTATTCGATCAGCAACACGCAGGCCGGACTCAAGGGCGTGAGCTTCGGCGACTCGCTGATCAAGCACGTGGTGGAAACGCTGAAGGCCGAATTCCCGCGGCTCAAGACCTTTGCGACCCTTTCGCCGATTCCGGGCCTTCGGCTGTGGATGCAGAAGAACGCGCCGCCGGAGCTGATCGCGGCGCTGGAGGACCCGCTCGCCTTGCCGCCGAAGTCGCCCGAGCGCGCGCAGCTCCTGGCCTGGGCGGCGCGTTATCTCGGGCGGGAGTTGGACAATGGCAAGCCCCTGGACCCCGTGGCGCGCTTCCACCTGGGCAACGGTGCTCGCGTGGAGCGGCTCAACTGGGCGGCCGACCCCTCGCCCAAGGGCCTGAAGCAGTCGTTCGGCCTGATGGTGAACTACCTGTACGACCCCAAGCGCCTGGACAAGCACCGCGCCATGCTCGCGCAGGGACAAATCCCGATTTCCGGCGCCATCGAAGACCTGTACGGTTGATATCTTTCTGCAAATACAACGGCAAGGAGACAGGCAGATGAAGGCATTCGGATTACAGCGGCGCGACGTGCTGCGCGCGGCCGCGGCGGCGGCGGTCAGCCCCGTGGCTTTCGCTCAGGGCAACGGCTGGCCGGCGCGGCCGGTCACCGTGGTCGTTCCGTTCCCCGCCGGCGGCGGCACCGATGCCTTCGCGCGTCCGTTGTCGGCGCAGTTCGCCAAGCAGACCGGCAAGCAACTGATCATCGACAACAAGGGCGGGGCCGGCGGCACCGTGGGCGCCAGCGCCGCGGCCAAGCTTGCCCCGGACGGCTACAACCTGTTCATGGGCGCGGTGCACCACACCATCGCGCCGTCCATCTATCCGCGGCTCGACTACGACCTCGAGAAGGACTTCGTGCCGATCACGCTGGTGGCGCGCGTGCCGCAGGTGGTGGTGGTCAATCCCAAGCGCATCGACGCGCCGGATTTCAAGACCTTCCTGGACATGGTCAGGCGCAACCCGGGCCGCTACAACTACGCGTCCGCCGGCAACGGCACGTCGCACCACCTGGCCGGCGAGCTGTTCAAGATCCAGACCAAGACCTTCATCACCCACATTCCATACCGCGGCGCGGGCCCCGCGCTGCAGGACCTGATCACCGGCAGCGCCGACCTGATGTTCGACGGCCTGGGCTCCTCGGCCGGCCACATCAAGGGCGGCCGCATCCGCGCGCTGATGGTCTCGGGCAACAAGCGCAACCCGGCGTTGCCCGACGTGCCCAGTGCCTCCGAGGTCGGCCTGCCCGACTACACCGTCACGACCTGGTATGGCCTCTGGGCGCCCAAGGGCACCCCGCCGGACGCGGCAAGCCGCATTGCCGAGGAAGTGCGCAAGGCCATCCAGAGCGACGAACTCAAGGCGATCTGGGCCAACCAGGGCGCCGAGTTCCCCAACTTCTCGCAGCAGCAGTTCGCCTCCTTCATCAGCGGCGAGATCAAGCGCTGGAACCAGGTGGTCAAGACCGCCGGCGTGAAGGCCGACTGAGGGCTCCCCCACATCCACAGGCCCGGTCGCAGCGGAAGGGTCCGCGCGGCCGGGCCTTCGAACGACTGAAATGAAGAACCACAACCTCTTCGCCGCCCTGCGCGCGGCGTTCCCCGGGGACCTCGACGAGATCGCGGTCGAGACCGACGAAGAACTGGCCTACAGCTGGCGCGACCTGCACCGCGCGACGGCCATGATCGCGAACCTGCTGGTGTCGCTGAAGCTTCCCGAGGGCTCTCGCGTCGCGGTGCAGGTGGAGAAGTCCGTCGAGGCCATGATGCTGTACCTGGCCACGCTGCGCGCCGGCTACGTGTTCCTGCCGCTCAACACCGCGTACCAGAGCGCCGAGATCGGATACTTCATCGGCAACGCCGAGCCGGCCGTGGTGGTCTGCAGCCCGAAGAACTTCGGCTGGGTGAGCAAGATCGCCTTCCAGGCCGGCACGAAGAACGTGTTCACGCTCGGCGACGACCGCACCGGCTCGCTGCTGGATCGCGCGGCGCAGCACAGTGACAGGCACGAGGTGGCAGTCAAGGGCGAGGACGACCTCGCGGCCATCCTCTACACCAGCGGCACCACCGGCCGCAGCAAGGGCGCGATGCTCACGCACGGCAACCTGCTGTCGAACGCGCAGGTGCTGAAGGACTACTGGGGCTGGGTGCCGGGCGACGTGCTCATTCACGCGCTGCCCATCTTCCACGTCCACGGCCTGTTCGTCGGCATCCACGGCGCGCTGATCAACGGCAGCAGGATGATCTGGCTGGGCAAATTCGATCCGAAGAAGGTGATCGCCGCGATGCCGCGCGCCAGCGTCTTCATGGGCGTGCCCACGCTGTACGTGCGCATGCTGCAGGAGCCCGCGCTCGATCGCGAAGCGGCGCGCAACATGCGCCTGTTCATCGCCGGCTCGGCGCCGCTGCTGATCGAGACCTTCAACGAATGGCGCGAGCGCACCGGCCACACCATCCTGGAGCGTTACGGCATGAGCGAGACCATCATGCTGACCTCCAACCCGTACCGGCCCGAGCAGGGCGAGCGCCGCGGCGGCACCGTGGGCTTCCCGCTGCCGGGCGTGGGACTGCGCATCCGCGACGACGAGGGCAACGACCTGCCGGCCGAGGAGATCGGCGGCATCCAGGTGCGCGGGCCCAACGTGTTCAAGGGCTACTGGCGCATGCCGGAGAAGACGGCCGAGGAGTTCACCGCCGACGGCTGGTTCAAGACCGGCGACGTGGGCAAGGTGGACGGGCTCGGCTACGTGCACATCGTCGGCCGCAGCAAGGACCTGATCATCAGCGGCGGCTACAACGTCTACCCGGCGGAGATCGAAGGCTTCATCAACGAGCTGCCGGGCGTGGCCGAAAGCGCGCTGGTGGGTGTCCCGCATCCCGATTTCGGCGAAGTCGGCATCGCAGTGGTGATCGCCAAGGCGGGCGCGAAGCTGGAGCCCGAGCCGATCCTCGCCACGCTCAAGTCCAGGCTCGCCAACTTCAAGATCCCCAAGCGCTGCTTCGTGGTGAGCGAACTGCCGCGCAACACGATGGGGAAGGTGCAGAAGAACCTGCTGCGGGAGCAGTACAAGGGGCTGTTCGAGGCGCGCGCCTAGGCCGCTCCCTGCACCACCACCTTCACCGGCACGCTCGCGCCCAGCTCGCGCAGCGCGCGCCAGGTTTCGGGCGAGACGAGTTGCTCGGTCTGGTCCGCCGGATGCACCAGGCGGCCCTCGTCGCGCGTGGCATACCAGCCGGCCGCGAACAGGCCCCTCGCCTCGGAGCTGAGGTCGTCGGGGCTTGGACGGTGGTCCAGGGGCGGTTGCCTGCGTGGGTCCATGGCGTGCAACTTAGCGGCGGACCATCCACTTGCTGCCAGTGGTGCGGCTGAACCTTTGTCGGCGCGCTCCCACAGACGGGGCGGCCCGCCAAATGGGCAAATCTCCCAAAGTATTGCGGCTGAGCTGCACTTCTTGCGCCTGTACACGCCTGTTCAGGAGAGCGTTCACGATCATGGCTTTCGGCAGCCAACCGCGGTCCTCCGCGCGACCGCCGCTACCAAGCCTATCGAATCATGCCCAGCCTGCTGCACGCACCGCTCACCGAACTCGAGTCCCTGCTCGACGCCTACGCCGATGGGTTCGAGTGGTACTGCTTCTGCCTGGTCTGCGGCCACCAGCAGCCCGCCGGCCACGACACGCTGCAGGAGCTCTACCAGTCGCAAGCCCGATGGCGCGGCGGCCGCATGCGGGAGCTCTACCCGCTGGTGTGCGCGCACTGGGACGTCGTGAACCTGGCCCACGAGATCGCCGACGCGAAAACCGAGGTGGAGCGCAAGCCGCTGCTGGCGCTTCTGCGCCAGGCCAAGGCGCGTCATCGTCGCGCGGTGCAGGCGCTGCGCGCCACCTGGGAAGCGGCCTGACGGCCGCGCGTCAGCCGACCTGCTGCTGCGCGGCGATCTGCCGCAAGGCCTGCTCGAACACTTCGGGCGGCTGGCCGCCCTGGATGAGGTGGCGGTCGTTCACGATCACCGACGGAACGGCGTGGATGCCGTTCTGCGTGTAGAAGCCCTCCTGCTCGCGCACCTCGCGGGCGAACGAGTCCGACGACAGGATCGCGCGGGCCTGTTCCGGGTCCAGCCCCGCGGCCCGCACGGCTTCGAGCAGCACCTGCGGATCGGAGACGTTGCGGGCGTCGGTGAAGTACGCGCGCAGCAAGGCCTTCTTCAGCGCGCGCTGGGCCTGCGGCGACTGCTGCCCTGCCCAGTGAAGCAGCCGGTGCGCATCGAACGTGTTCCACACGCGGCCGCGTCCCTGCTTGCGGAACTCGAAGCCCAGCTCAGCGCCGCGCCGGCGGATCGACTCCCAGTTGGCGGCCTGCTGCTCGGCCGTGGAGCCGTACTTCTGCGTCAGGTGCTCCGTGATGTCCTGGCCTTCGGCACCCATCTGCGGATTGAGCTCGAAGGGCTGGAAGTGCAGCTCGGCGTCGACCTCCCCGTCGAGTTGACGCAAGGCCTGCTCCAGCGAAGCCAGTCCGACGGCGCACCAGGGGCACGCGACATCGGAGACGAAATCGATCTTGAGTCGGGTCATGGCCGCATGCTAGCGGCGGCACGAAGCCCTTGCGGCAGCCTGCTTTTCGCTCAACGGTCCGTCGCCGCCAGCTTGGCGCCCAGGCCGGCGAACGCCGCCGCGAAGCCGTACCGCAGCCAGCGCTGCACGCGGGCCGATTCGATCACCAGCCTGCGAAAGCCGTGGGCGACGAATCCATACACCACGAAGACCACGAACGTCATCAGCATGAAGACCCCACTGAGCACCAGCAGCTGCAAGAGCGGCCGGCCGGCGGCCGGATCGACGAACTGCGGCAGGAAGGCCAGGAAGAAGATCGTCAGTTTGGGATTGAGGATGTTGAGCAGGAACGCCTTGACCACGAGCCCCATGGCCGATGCGCGCGAGACGCTGCCATCCACCGAGAACGCCGACCGGTCGCGCCAGGTCGCCACGGCCACGTACAGCAGGTAGGCCACGCCCGCGTACTTGAGCACCTGGAAGGCCAGCGCGCTGGTGTGCATCACCGCCGCCAGCCCGAGCACCGTGGCCAGCAGGTGCGGCACGATGCCCGCCGTGCAACCGAGCGCCGCGTACACGCTGGCGGCGCGGCCCTGGACCAGCCCGGTGGACACGGTGTAGAGCACGCCGGTGCCGGGAATGAGCACGACGATCAGGGATGTGACCAGGAACTCGGGCGAGATCATCGGGGGGTCTCCGCGGAAGGCCGGGGTTGGCGGGCGTAGCTGACGGTGAGCGCCTCCCAGACATGGCCGTCCGGTTCGCTCCAGTAGACGATGCGGCCGCCCATTCGGTGTTGATGCGATGGTCGACCGGGCCGTGCGGCATGCTGCGGTAGGGCAGGCCGGCGGCCCGCAGGCGGCTGACGATGCCGTCGAACTCTTCCTCGGACACGCGGAAGCAGTAGTGCTGCACGGGCAGCGTGCCGCCGTCCCACTGGTCGAAGTCCAGCGTCAGCCCGTCGCTGGCGTACACCGGCGAGAAGGGGCCGATGCCGGCGCGCGACCAGGGCACGCCGAGGATGCGGGCCAGCAGCTGCGCCGATGCATGGCGGTCGCGCGCCGGAACGATCAGGTGGTCGAGCTCGATGGACACGAGGGGGGCCTCAGTCGGGCGGAAGCATGTCCGGGTTCCAGGCCACTTCCCACAGGTGCCCGGCCGGGTCCTGGAAATAGCCGGCGTACCCGCCCCAGAAGGTCTTCTCGGCCGGCTTGGTGATCTTCGCGCCCGCGTGTTTCGCCTGCGCCATGACCGCATCGACCTCTTCGGTCGAGCGCACGTTGTGCGCCAGCGCGAACTCCGTGCTGCTGTGCGGCCCCACGGGCAGGCCGGTGTCGTGCGCCAGGCTGGCCCGCGGCCAGAGCGCGAGCCGCAGGCCGTTGTCCAGGTCGAAGAAGGCCACGGCCCCATGCTCGAATTGCTCGCCGACGATGCCCTGTGTGCTCCAGCCGAGCCCATCGCGGTAGAACGTGACGGCCCGCGGCAGGTCGTCGACGCCGAGGGTGATGAGGGTGATTCGCGGTTTCATGATGAAGCTCCGAACGCGGCCATCTTGTCACGGAGCCAGCTCGACCAGGACGCGTCCGGCGTGGACCTGTTCGCCGGCAGCTGCATGCACGGCTGCCACGATGCCGTCGGCTGCAGCCGTATGGACGTGCTCCATCTTCATCGCCTCGAGGGTGATGACGGGCTGCCCGGCGCTGACGCGCTCACCGGGTTCGACCAGCAACGCGACGACACGGCCGTTCATGGACGCGCGCACCCGGCCGTCGCCGTTGAAGGCGGCGCCGCGTGAGAGCGGCTCCAGGGTGCGATCGACGGCGTGGTGCGGTTCGCCCCCGGCGATGTGGAACCAGAGCTCGCGTGCCTGGCGAACGTACGCCAGACGATGGGCGACGCCGTCCAGCACCAAACTCGCCTGGGCCTGTCGCAGGTCGAGGCACTCCAGCGCATGCGCTAGGCCACCGGTGCGGATGTCGAACCGCCGAGGCGTGGTCTGCGCGATTTCGGCATGCACGGTTTCGCCGCCCAGCTGGTAGCGCACGTCGATCGGCAGCGCGGGCGCGAGTGCGCCCGAGGCATGGTTCGCATTCGCAACCAGCAGCCAGGCCGCGATGGCGCGCGCGCGTGAACGCTCGGCAACCGGAGACGCGAGCAACTCTTGCTCGTGCTGTGCGATGAAAGCGGTCGTGGCCTCCCCCCGCGCGAAGGCCGGATGCAGCAGGCACCGCGCGAGCAACGCCTGGTTCGTGGTGACGCCGAGCGCCACCAGTTCATTCAAGCCGCTCGCCAGCTTGCGCCGCGCTTCGTCTCGCGAGCGGCCGTGTGCCACCAGCTTGGCGATCATGGAGTCGTAGTAGGGCGGAATGTCCGCGCCGGGTGCGAGCGCGTGCTCGACACGAAGGTCCTGCGGCGGCTGCCAGCGATGCAGCGTGCCGCTCTGGGGCATGAAGCCGTCGTTCGCATCTTCCGCGCACAGGCGCACTTCGATCGCGTGGCCTTCGAAGCGGATCTGCTCCTGCCGCAGCGGCAGCGGTTCGCCGGCCGCCACGCGCACTTGCCACTCGACAAGGTCGAGGCCGGTGAGCGCCTCGGTCACGGGATGCTCCACCTGCAACCGCGTGTTCATCTCCATGAACCAGAAGCCGCCTTCGCGGTCGAGCAGGAACTCCAGCGTGCCCGCGCCTTCGTAGCCGATCGCCTTCGCGGCGGCGACTGCCGCGGCCCCCATCTCCTCGCGCAGGGCCGCATCGACGGCGGGCGACGGGGCTTCCTCGATCAGCTTCTGGTGGCGCCGCTGCACCGAGCAATCGCGCTCGCCCAGATGGACGACGTTGCCGTGGCGGTCGCCGAACACCTGGATCTCGACGTGGCGCGGCGCCTCGATGGCCCGCTCCAGGATCACGGTGCCATTGCCGAAGGCGTGCCTGGCTTCGGACTGCGCGCTCCGCAGCGACTCGTCGAGCTCGGAAGACCCGCGCACCAGCCGCATGCCGCGGCCGCCACCGCCCGCAGTGGCCTTGATCATGACGGGGTAGCCGATGCGGTCGGCTTCGTCGCGCAGCCGCGCGGGCGATTGCTCCTCGCCGTCGTAGCCGGGGATGCAGGGGACGCCGGCCTGCGTCATCAGCCGCTTGGCACCGGCCTTGTCGGCCATGGCGAGGATGGCCGCGGGCAACGGGCCGATGAAGACCAGGCCCGCGTCGCGGCAGGCTTGGGCGAAGTCGGCGTTCTCAGCAAGGAAGCCGTAGCCGGGATGCACGGCATCGGCGCCGGTCTTGCGCGCCGCTTCGAGGATCGCGGCGATGTCGAGGTACGACTGCGCGGGAAGCGGCTCGCCGATGCAAACCGCCTCGTCCGCGGACCGGACGTGCGGCGCGTTCGCATCCGCCGTCGAGTAGACGGCGACGGTGGCGTATCCCAGGCGATGCGCGGTGCGCAGGACCCGCAGCGCGATTTCGCCGCGGTTGGCGATCAGGATCTTGCGCAATCCCACGTCAGTCGTTCTTCGGGAACGTGCCCATGAACTTCGACAGGATCTGCAGCATCACCTCGTCCGCGCCGGCACCGATGGAGACCAGCCGCATGTCGCGGAACAGCCGCGAGATCGGAGCTTCGTCGGTGTAGCCCATGCCGCCCCAGAACTGCAGGCAGCCGTCGGCCACTTCGCGCACCACGCGGCCGGCCTTGAGCTTGGCCATGGTGGCCAGTCGCGTGGCGTCCTCGCCGCGCACGACCATCTCCACGCCCGCCCAGTTGAGGGCGTGCAGCGCCTCCACTTCCGTCTGCAGCTCGGCCAGCTTGTAGTGCACCCACTGGTTGTCCAGGATCGAGCGGCCGAACGCCTTGCGCTGGCCGGTGTACTCGATGGTCTCGCGGATCGCGCGCCGCGCCATGCCGCAGGCGTTGAGCGATCCCCACAGGCGCTCCTGCTGGAACTGCTCCATCTGGTAGATGAAGCCCATGCCTTCCTCACCGATGCGATAGCGCTGCGGCACTCGCACGTCGTCGAAGTGCAGCTGCGCCGTGTCCGACGAGTGCATGCCCATCTTGCGGATCTTGCGCGCGACGCTGATGCCCTTGCTCTTCATCGGCACGATGATGAGCGACTTGTTGCGGTGCGCCGAGCCGTCCGAGGTGTTGGCCAGCAGGCAGCAGAAGTCGGCCTGCGTGCCGCTGGTGGTCCACATCTTGCCGCCGTTGATGACGTAGTCGCCGCCATCCTTGCGCGCGGTGGTCTTGATCGAAGCGACGTCCGACCCGCTGCCCACCTCGCTCACGCCCAGGCACCCCACCAGCTCGCCGCGAATCGCGGGAGCGAGGAATTCGTCTCGCAACTCCCGGCTGCCGTGCCGGGCCAGCGCCGGCGTGCACATGTCCGTCTGCACGCCGATGGCCATCGGCACGCCGCCGCAGCGGATCTCGCCCAACGCCTCGGCCAGCACGGCGCCGTAGGAGAAGTCCAGGCCCGATCCGCCGTTCTCCTCCGGCTTGGTCAGGCCCAGCAGGCCCAGCTCACCCATCTGGCGGAAGACCTGGTGCGCGGGGAAGATCTCCTCGCGTTCCCATTGGTCTACGTGCGGGTTCACCTGCTCGGCGATCCAGCGCAGCACGGTGTCGCGCAGCTGTTCGTGTTCGTGGGTCAGTTGCATGGCTTGCTCCTTCAGGGCCGCGCGACCGAGAACTGCATCGCGCGCGGCTGCCGCGTATCCGCTTCGCGGCAGATGGCGAACACCTCGGCCAGCACGGCGCGGGTGTCGCGCGGATCGATCACGCCGTCGTCCAGCAGGCGCGCGCTGGTGGTGAACACGCTCATCTGGCTGTCGAAGTGTTCGACGATGCGCCGGCTCATCTCGTCGAGCCGGGCCTCGTCCACCTCGCCTCTGCGTTTCATCGCGGCCTCGCTCACCATGCGCATGGTCTGCGCGGCCTGCTCCCCGCCCATGACCGCGGTGCGCGCGTTGGGCCAGCTGAAGCAGAAGCGCGGATGGAAGCCGCGGCCGCACATGCCGTAGTTGCCCGCGCCGTAGGACGCGCCGCAGTAGATCGTCACCTGCGGCACCGACGCATTGGTCACGGCCTGGATCATCTTCGAGCCGTGCTTGATCATCCCGGCCTGCTCGTATTCCTTGCCCACCATGTAGCCGGTGGTGTTGTTCAGGTAGAGCAGGGGCGTGCCCGACTGGCAGCAGGCCTGGATGAAGTGCGTGGCCTTGTTGGCGCCCGCCACGTCGATCGGGCCGTTGTTGGTGATCACGCCCACCGCCCAGCCCTCGATGCGCATGTGGCCGCACACGGTGGCGCTGCCGTAGTCGCGGCCGAATTCGAGGAAGTCCGAATCGTCGGCGATGCGCGCGATCACCTGCTTCATGTCGACCGGGCGTTTCAGGTCGGCGGGCATGATGCCCAGCAGCTCCTCGCGGTCGTAGCGCGGGGCGCGGAACTCGCGCGGCGTTCCGGATGCGCCGCGGTCCCAGTCGATGTTCCCCAGGATGTCGCGGGCAATGCGCAGCGCATCGCGATCGTCCTCGGCCAGGTAGTCGCCCAGCCCGGAGATGCTGGTGTGCATCTCGGCGCCGCCCAGTTCCTCCTCGGTGGCGATCTCGCCGGTGGCGGCCTTGAGCAGTGGCGGCCCGGCGAGGAAAGCGCGCGAGCGGCCGCGCACGAGGATGATGTAGTCCGACAGGCCGGTCTGGTACGCGCCGCCCGCGGTGGACGATCCATGCGTGACGGTCACCACCGGCAGCCCCGCGGCCGAGAGACGCGCCAGGTTGCGGAAGGTGCTGCCGCCGCGGATGAAGTCCTCGACCCGGTAGGCCATGAGGTTGGCGCCCGCCGATTCGACCAGCTGCACGTAGGGCAGCCTGTTCTCCAGCGCGAGCTCCTGCACGCGCAGCAGCTTGTCCAGGCCCATGGGCTGGAGCGCGCCGGCGTCGATGCCCGAGTCCGAGACCAGCACCATGCAGCGCACGCCGCTCACGAAACCGATGCCCGCGACCAGCCCGCCACCCGGCACGCTGCGCTCCAGGTCGGGCGTGTCCAGGCCCAGGCCGGCCAGCGAGGAGAGTTCGAGGAACGGCGCGCCGGGGTCCAGCAGCAGCATCAGGCGCTGGCGCGGCAGCAGTTGGCCGCGCTTCTCGAATCGCTCGCGTGACGCCGCCGACCTCGCCTGCGTGCGCTGCTCGAACGCGCGCACCTGCCGCAGCAGCCCGAGCATGTGTTCGCGGTTGGCCGCGAAGGCTTCGCGGCCGGGGGCGATGGTGGATTCGATGAGAGGCATGCGCGAGCTCAGCTGGGGGCGGCGTCCGACTCTAGCGGCGCGCAGCGGCCGCGCCTATTCGGGTATAGCCGACCGCTGGCGGCGGCATTGGCGCTACCCTCGCGCCATGGCCAATCACAAGACCGTGCGCATCGGCGGCGCCTCCGGTTTCTGGGGCGACAGCCGCTTGGGGCCGGCGCAGCTGGTGCAGTCGGGCTCGATCGACTACCTGGTGTTCGACTACCTGGCGGAGACCACGATGGCGGTGCTGGCCGCCGCGCGGGCGAAGAAGCCCGAGATGGGCTACGCGACGGACTTCGTCGATACCGCGTTGCAGCAGGTGCTGCCGCAGGTGCTGCGGCGCGGCATCAAGGTCGTCGCGAACGCAGGCGGCATCCACCCGCACGGCTGCGCTCAAGCCGTGAAGTCTCTTGCGCAGTCCATGGGGCTGTCGCCGCGGATCGCCGTGGTCGAGGGCGACGACGTCAGCGCCCAGATGCCGCGGCTGCGCGAGCAGGGCGTGGCAGACATGTTCACCGGCGAGCCGCTGCCTTCACGCGTGCTCAGCGCCAATGCCTACCTGGGCGCGTTCCCGATCGCACAGGCGCTGGCGACTGGAGCGGACATCGTGATCACCGGCCGCGTGGTCGACAGCGCCGTCACGCTCGGTCCGCTCATCCATGAGTTCGGATGGCAGCCAGGCGACTACGACCGCCTCGCGGGCGGCAGCCTCGCCGGCCACATCATCGAATGCGGTTGCCAGGCCACCGGCGGGCTGTTCACCGATTGGGACCAGGTGCCGGACTGGCCGCACATCGGCTATCCGGTCGTCGATTGCTCCGCGGATGGCAGCTTCGAGCTGACCAAGCCGCCCGGCACAGGAGGCCTGGTGCGCGCCGCCTGCGTGGCCGAGCAGATGCTGTACGAGATCGGCGATCCGGGCGCCTACCTGCTGCCCGACGTGGCTTGCGACTTCCGCCAGGTCCGCATCGAGCAGGCGGGGCCGGAGCGCGTTCGCGTGAGTGGCGCGAGAGGCCGCCAGCCGGGGCCGCTCTACAAGGTATCGGCGACGCAGCTCGATGGTTTCCGCTGTGCCGGCATGCTGGTGATCGTGGGCATCGGTGCCGCCGGGAAGGCGCGCCGCACGGCGGATGCGATCCTCGAGAGAACCCGTGAACTGCTTGCGCAGGTCGGCCTCGGAGACTTCGCGGCGGCGCACGTCGAGCTGCTCGGCAGCGAAGCCCTGTACGGCCCGCATTCACGCGCGGCCGATGCGCGCGAGGTGATGGTGCGCATCGTCGTCGATCATCCGGACAAGCGCGCACTCGAGATCTTCGCGCGCGAGATCGCGCCGGCGGGCACGTCCTGGTCGCCCGGCACCACCATGCCCGCAGGCGGCAGGCCATCGCCTTCGCCCCTGATCAAGCCGTTCTCGTTCCTGCTCGACAAGGGCAGCGTGCCGGTGCGGGTGAGCGTCCATGGCGAAAGCACGCCCGTGGAGATCGCGGCCGGCGGCGTCCTGCAGTCTCCCGACGCGTTGCCCGCACCGCCAATGTGGAACGATCCCGCCGGCGAACCGCTGGTCGAAGTGCCGCTGATCCGCCTGGCGTGGGCGCGCAGCGGCGACAAGGGCGACATGGAAAACATCGGCGTGATCGCGCGCCGTTCCGAGTGGTGGCCGCTGTTGTGGAACCGGCTCACTCCCGAGGTGGTGGCTGCGTATTTCGCGCACCTGGCAAGAGGACCCGTCGAGCGCTTCCAGCTGCCCGGCATCCACGCGGTCAACTTCGTGATCCACCGCGCGCTGGCCGGCGGCGGTCCTGCGTCGCCACGCTTCGATCCGCTGGGCAAGGGCTTCGCGCAGATGCTGCTGGACCTGCCGGTCAAGGTGCCGCATTCCCTCGCGCGCACGCTCTGATCAGAACTTGCCGTGCCGCCCCTCGCCGGCGGCGAAGCGCGTTGCGCCTTCGAGGCCGTCCGCGATGCACGGATGGCCGCCGCGCCACTCCTGGTGGAGCGCCTCGTTCAGCGGCAGGTCCCATTGGCGATACGCGCTCATCCGGTCGGCCCGCATCGTTCGCTGCGGGAAGGTCGCGAGTTGCCCGGCCAGTGAGACGGCCGCATCGCGCGCCTGGCCGCGTGGGACGACGCGGTTGCACAGGCCCATCTGCAGCGCCTCGGCGCTCTCCACCTTGCGCCCGGTGAGGATCAGGTCCATCGCGTGGCCCATGCCCACCAGGCGCGGCAGGCGCACGGTGCCGCCGTCGATCAGCGGCACGCCGAAGCGGCGGCAGTAGACGCCGAAGTACGCGTCCTCCTCCATCACGCGCAAGTCGCACCACAGCGCCAGCTCCATGCCGCCGGCCACGGCCGCGCCGCTCACCGCCGCGATGACGGGTTTGGAGAGCAGCAGGCGCGAAGGGCCCATCGGCCCCGGCGGCTGCGGCGTGCCGGGCTGGAAGTCGAGTTCCTCGAACACGGACTGCGCTTCGCCGGCCATACGCGCGCCGTACTGCAGGTCCCAGCCCGCGCAGAAGTGCCCGTTGGCGCCGTGGAAGACGGCGACCGTGGAGGACTCGTCCGCGTCAAAGGCGAGGAAGGCCTCGTACAACTGCCGCGCCGTCTCGCGGTCGACCGCGTTGCGCACTTCGCGGCGGTCGAGCGTGACGATCGTAAGTTCACCTTGCTTCTCGGTTCGCACGGGCGTTTGCATCGGGGCATTACAGCGGTCGCGACCGGGACGGTTCTCCGGACCAACCCTGTAGCCCTTTCGAATGACCTGGGGCTATAACCGGTCCCCACAAGAAAGGCGCCCGGCACAAGTGCAATTCCTCCAACTGGTGATCAGCGGCATCGCGCAGGGATGCATCTACGGTCTGATCGCGCTGGGCTTCGTGCTCATCTACAAGGCCACCGAGACGGTCAGCTTCGCCCAGGGCGAGCTGATGATGCTGGGCGCGTTCGCCGGGCTGGCGGTGATGACGCTGATGGGCCTGCCGTTCTGGGTGGGGGTGGTGTCGGCCATCGCGGCCATGGCCGTCTTCGGCGTGCTGCTCGAGCGCGTCGCCATCCGCCCGATCCTGGGCCAGCCGGCGTTCTCCATCGTGATGCTCACCATCGGCATCGGCTACGTGGCGCGTGGCGCCATCACCATGCTGCCGGCCATCGGCACCGAGACCCACACGCTGCCAGTCCCCTACAAGGACGTCCTCTGGCGCGCGGGCGGCCTGGTGGTCAACGCGGAGCAGGTGGTCGTGATCGGCGCCACCGCGCTGCTGTGCGCGCTGCTGTTCGCCACGTTCCGCTACAGCAAGGTGGGCATCGCGATGCAGGCCGCGTCGCAGAACCAGCTGGCGGCCTACTACATGGGCATCCCGGTGCGCAGGCTCAACAGCATGGTGTGGGGCCTCGCCGCGGCGGTGGCCGCCATCGCCGGGCTGCTGCTGGCGCCCATCACCTTCGTCCACGCGAACATGGGGTTCATCGGGCTGAAGGCCTTCCCGGCGGCGGTGGTGGGCGGCTTCGGCAGCCTGCCGGGCGCCATCGTCGGCGGCCTGATCATCGGTGTCGTCGAGTCGCTGGCGGGCTTCTACCTGCCCGAGGGCTTCAAGGACATCGCGGCGTACATCGTGGTGCTCGTCATGCTGGTCGTGCTGCCCAACGGGCTGTTCGGCGAGAAGCTGAGAAAAAAGGTCTGACGCCGTGCGCTTCATCTTCAAGACCGGCTACGACCAGGACATCCGGCTGGCCAAGCACGGCGGCCATGTGTTCTGGTACACCGCGCTCGGCGTCGTGCTGCTCGCCGCGCCCTGGCTGCTGTCGGAGTACCTGCTGGCGCAGCTCACGTTCATCCTGATCTACGGCATCGTGGGCCTCGGCCTGATGGTGCTCGCCGGCTTCACCGGCCTGTTCTCGATCGGGCATGCGGCCTTCTTCGGTGTCGGCGCGTACACCCAGGCCGTGCTCACCAACATGGGCTGGCCGTTCCCCGTCGCAATGGCGGTCGCGGGTGCGTTGTCCGCCGTGGTGGGCATCGTGGTCGGCCTGCCGGCGCTGCGCGTGAAGGGCATCTACCTGGGCATCGCGACACTCGCCTTCGGCTTCATCGTGGAGGAGGGCTTCGCCCGCTGGGAGAAGGTCACCGGCGGCAACGCGGGCCTGACGGTCGGCACGCCCAGGGCCTTCGGCTGGGCGGCCGACACCGGGCCCGAGTTCTACTTCGTCTGCCTGGCCACCACCGTGCTCGCCACGCTGGCCTGCGCCAACCTGCTGCGCTCGACCACCGGCCGTGCCTTCGTGGCGATCCGCGATTCCGAGATCTCCGCGCAGAGCATGGGCATCCACCTGGCCTACTACAAGACGCTCAGCTTCGCGATCTCCGCGGCGCTGGCCGGCGTCGGCGGTGCGCTCTACGGCCACCAGCTTCGCTTCCTGTCCCCGGACCAGTTCAACATCATCCAGTCCATCGACCTGCTGCTGATGGTGGTGATCGGCGGGCTCGGTTCGCTGCACGGAGCCTTCCTCGGCGCGATCTTCCTGATCGGGCTGCCGCAGGCCATCTCCGCGGTGAAGGACTGGCTGCCGCCGGCGATCGGGCAGGCGCCCGGGCTCAAGGCGGTGGTCTATGGCCTGGTGCTGATCGCCTTCGTGCTGTTCGAGCCGCTCGGCCTGTACGGCCGCTGGCTGAAGGTGCGCGCCTGGTTCCAGCTGTTCCCGTTCTACCGCAAGGGCATGTTCAGGCGGCAGAAGTCGTTCCAGAAATCGGAAAGATTGAAATGAACGATGCCGTGACCAGGCCCCTCGAAGCGAAGCGCGCGAGCCCTTCGGCCGCTGCCGCGCCGCCGCAAGAAGACGTCTTGCTCTCCGCGAAGAACCTCTCCGTGCGTTTCGGCGGCGTGCTCGCGGTCAACAACGTCAGCTTCGACGTGCGCCGCGGCGAGGTGTTCACCCTGATCGGCCCCAACGGCGCCGGCAAGACGACGGTGTTCAACCTGATCAGCCGCATCTACAACCCCACCAGCGGCAGCATCGATTACGAGGGCGTGCCGCTTACGCGCCAGCCGCCGCACCGCATCGCGGGCCTGGGCATCGCGCGCACCTTCCAGAACATCGAGCTGTTCGAGCACGCCACCGTGCTGCACAACCTGCTGATCGGCCGGCACACGCACCGGCGCACCCAGTTCTGGTCCGACATCTTCTTCACCCGCGGCGTGCGCGCGGCCGAGATCGAGGCGCGCGAGAAGGTGGAGCGCGTCATCGACCTGCTGGACCTGCAGCATTACCGGGACACCACCGTCGCGGGACTGCCGTACGGTGTTCGCAAGGTGGTGGAACTCGGGCGCGCGCTGTGCACCGAGCCCAGGCTGCTGTTGCTGGACGAGCCGTCCTCGGGCCTGAACGTCGAGGAGACCGAGGACATGGCGTTCTGGATCCAGGACATCCAGCAGGAACTGGGCGTCACCGTGCTCATGGTCGAGCACGACATGACGCTGGTGTCCAAGGTGTCCGACCGCGTGCTGGCCATGAACCAGGGCGAAGTGCTGGCAATGGGCACGCCGCAGCAGGTGCAGGCGCACCCGGGCGTGATCGAAGCCTATCTCGGCGCCGCGGAAGATGTGGCCACGCTGCGGCGGGAGGCGGCGCGATGAGCGCGACGGCTCCGGCCACGACATCGGCGCGCGGCGACGAACAGCCGGTGCTGCGCCTGGCCAACGTGGAATCGGCCTACGGCCCGGTCAAGGCGATCCGCGGCGTGAGCCTGCAGGTGCGGCGCGGCGAGATCGCCACCGTGCTGGGCAGCAACGGCTCGGGCAAGACCACCATCCTCAAGACCATCTCCGGCATCATCGATCCGCTCAAGGGCTCGGTGGAGTTCAAGGGCGAGAACATCACCGCGCGCGACCCGGCGTACATCGTGCAACAGGGCCTCTCCCACGTGCCGGAAGGCCGCGAGGTGTTCCCGCTGCTCTCCGTGCGAGACAACCTGGCCATGGGCGCCTACACGCGCAAGGACCGTGACGCGGTCGCACGCGACATGGAGGCCGTGTTCTCCTACTTCCCGATCCTGCGGGAGCGCGCCTCGCAGGACGCGGGCCTGCTCTCCGGCGGCCAGCAGCAGATGCTGTCGATCTCGCGCGCGATCATGGCCGCCTCGGAGGTGATCCTGCTGGACGAGCCCAGCCTCGGCCTTTCGCCCAAGCTGACGAAGGAAATCTTCGAGATCGTGGTGCGCATCAACCGCGAACGCGGCACCACGCTGCTGCTGGTGGAGCAGAACGCCAACATGGCGCTCAACGCCGCCGATTACGGCTACGTGCTGGAGAACGGCCGCATCGTGATGGAAGACGACTGCGCCCGCCTGCGCGAGAAGGAAGACATCAAGGAGTTCTACCTCGGCATGAAGGAAGCGGGCGTGCGCGGCGAGCGGCGCTGGAAGAAGAAGAAAACCTGGAGATGACCCGATGAGCAATCTCTGGAACGCCGTGAAGATCGAACCGCGCAACGAGCTGGTGCTCGAAGGCGACACGGTGCCCGTGATGTTCTGGAACGCCGTGCGCCTGCGCGGCCCCAAGGTCTGGATGCGGCAGAAGGAGCTGGGCCTGTGGCGCAGCTGGACCTGGGACGAAGCCGGCCGCATCGTGCGCGAGCTGGGCGGCGGGCTGATGGCGCTGGGCTTGCAGCCGCGCGACACCGCTTCCATCCTGGCCAACACCCGCGCCGAATGGGTGTGGGCGGACCTGGCGGTGCTGTCCGCGGGTGGCGTCTCCAACGGCATCTACCCGACCGACGCGCCCTCGCAGGTGCAGTTCCTGTGCGAGGACTCGGGCACCAGCATCCTGTTCGTCGAGGACGAGGAGCAGCTGGACAAGGCGCTGGAAGTGCGCGAGCGCCTTCCGCGGCTTCGCAGGATCGTGGTGATGGACATGGAGGGCCTGCGCGACCTGGCCGATCCGATGGTCCTGAGCTTCGACGCATTGCGACAGCTCGGACGCGAGTACAACGCGCAGCATCCACAGGAACTCGATCGCCGCGTGCAGGCCTGCAAGCCCGGGGAACTGGCCATCCTGGTCTACACCTCCGGCACCACCGGCAAGCCCAAGGGCGCGATGCACAGCCACGGCGCGCTGGTCTACATCACGCGCGCGTACAACCCGCTGCTGCCGCAGGACGAGAGCGACGAGCGCATGTGCTTCCTGCCCCTGTGCCACATCGCCGAGCGCATCGCGGGCGAGTATTTCCCGCTCTACACCGGCTCGCGCGTCAACTTCGTCGAGAACCCGGAGACGGTGCCGGAGAACATCCGCGAGATCCAGCCCACGGTGTTCTTCGCCGTGCCGCGCGTGTGGGAGAAGTTCTATTCGGCCGTGATGATCGGGCTGCGCGAATCCACGAAGCTGCAGCAGGCGATCTACGCCTGGAGCATCCGCGTCGGCGGGCGCATCGCCGACCGGGTGCTGGCCGGCAAGCCGGTGCCGGGCGCGCTGAAGCTGCAGTTCCTCGTCGCACGCGCGCTGGCGCTGGACAACGTGCGCAAGCTGATCGGAATCCATCGCGCGCGGTTCCTGCTCACGGGCGCCGCGCCGATCTCGCCGGAGCTGATCCGCTGGTATCTCTCGCTGGGCCTGCCGATGCTGGAGGCCTGGGGCATGACCGAGACCTGCGGGGCATCGTCCTGCGTGCCTCCGGGCCGCATCAAGCCCGGCACCATCGGGCCGGCGGGCGCGCACAACCAGATGCGGGTGGACCCGGCCACCGGCGAGATCCAGGTCAAGGGCCCCAACGTGTTCATGGGCTACCTGAACCAGCCGGAGAAGACGGCCGAATCGTTCACGACCGACGGCTGGTTCCGCACGGGCGACGTGGGGGGAGTGGACGAAGACGGCTACTTCCGCATCACCGACCGGATGAAGGACATCATCATCACGGCCGGCGGCAAGAACATCACGCCCAGCGAGCTGGAAAACGAGCTGAAGTTCTCGCCCTACATCACCGATGCGGTGATCATCGGCGACAAGAAGCCGTACCTGACGGCGATCATCATGATCGACCAGGAGAACGTCGAGAAGTACGCGCAGGACCACGACGTTCCCTTCAGCAACTACGCCAGCCTGACGCGCGCGCGCGAGGTGCAGGACTTGATCCAGGGCGAGATCGACCGCGTGAACGCCCGCTTCGCGCGGGTGGAGCAGATCAAGCGGTTCTTCCTGCTGGACACGCAATTGAGCGCGGAGGACGAGGAGCTCACGCCCACGATGAAGCTCAAGCGCAAGCTGGTGGAACGCAAATACGCCCCGCAGATCGACGCGATGTACCAGTGAGGGCCGGCATCTGCGGGATTACGCCAGCTTGACACCCCAAGGGCCCGGAGAAGAATCGCCCCGTTCAGCAGCGCTTTCATCGATAGAGGAGACCAGAACATGCCAGGAATCTTCCGACTGCTCGCCGCGTGCGCGGCCCTGTGCCTTTCCGCCGGCGGCGCTTTCGCGCAGCAGCAGGGCGTGAGCAAGAACGAGATCGTGATCGGCACGATCCAGGACCTGTCCGGCCCGCTGGCGGGCTTCGGCAAGCAGGCGCGCCTGGGCATGCAGCTGCGCGTGGATGAGCTCAACGAGCAGGGCAGCATCCACGGGCGCAAGCTGAAACTGCTGGTGGAGGACGACGGCTACGACCCGCGCAAGGCGGTGCTGGCGGCGCAGAAGCTGGTCAACCAGGACAAGATCTTCCTCATGGCCGGCCACCTGGGCACGGCCCAGAACATGGCCGCGATGCCGGTGCAGTTCGAGAAGGGCGTGGTCAACTTCATGCCGATCACGGCCGCGCGCGAGATGTACGAGCCCTTCCACAAGCTCAAGTTCTCCTTCGCCGCCACCTACTACGACCAGATGCGCACCACGCTGCCCAAGATGGTCAAGGACAAGAACGCAAAGAAGATTTGCACGATCTACCAGGACGACGAGTTCGGGCTCGAAGTGCTGCGCGGCGCCGAGGCGGGCCTCAAGTCGATCAACATGGAGTTGGCCGAGAAGACGTCGTTCAAGCGCGGCGCCACCGACTTCTCCTCGCAGGTGGCGCGCATGAAAGGCGCCGGCTGCGACCTGGTGGTGATGGGCACCATCATCCGCGAGACCATCGGCACCATCGCCGAGTCGCGCAAGACCGGCTTCAACCCCACGTTCTTCGGATCGAGCGCCTGCTACACGGACCTGATCCACAAGCTGGGCGGCGCGGCGATGAACGGCCTGTACGCCACGCACACGGTGCAGCACCCGTACCTGGACGAGGCTTCGGACAAGATCCGCTTCTGGGCCAACAAGTACAAGACCAAGTTCAACGAGGACCCGACGGTGTTCTCGGTCTACGGCTACAACATCATCGACATGTTCATCCAGGCCGCGCAGAAGGCGGGCCCGAACCTGACCACCGACAGCTTCGTCAAGACCATGGAAGGCATGACCTTCCCGCCGGACATGTTCGGCGGCGCCATCCAGTCCTTCACCGCGCAGAAGCGCCTGGGCAGCGAGGTGTCGCGCCTGTCGGTCATCGAGAACGGCAAGTGGAAGGTGATCTCCGAATACGTGAAGCCATAACCAGCGAAACCGGAGGAGGACTGCCGGGCCAAGCGCCCGGTTTTTTTATGTCCGCCCGGATCCTTCCGGACTTTCGTGCCGCGGCCGTCGCACGCGGCGACCCCGTCACTGGAGGGGCTTCAGGATGGAGTCTAGGTGACGCCTGAGGTATCGAAGGGGCGTGGCTCGGTCCAGCTTCGCCAGACTCGGTACGCAGTTCGGCTCGATCCGACCGACCCTCTGCAGAAAAACGAGCTCTCCAAGCAGCGCCTCGAGCAAGAGCTCACCCGCGAGGACGGCATCCGCGGGAGATGGCGAATCAGCTTCCTCGAACAGGAGTTCGACATCGACGAACTCGCCTGCTCGGTAGGACGTTAGGCGGTAGTACCACCGCTCTGCACATATCTCGTGCGCACCGACTTCGATTCGCAAGGACGTCAGATCTTTGGCAGGTTTTGCATGAAAGAAGCGCCAAGTGGGAATGTCCGGGGCGGCGTCGACCAACTCGCGGCAAGCGCTGATGCGGTCCGCGTTGCCAGGCGAGAACACGAAAGCATGGCTTGGCAGAGCATACGGACCGATCTCCCAGCCGGCTCCGGATGTGGCGTTTGCCACCCGCAGTGAAAGTAGATCATCCAGGTGCGAAGTATCGGCTTGCAAATAGGCGTGCCGTATTTCAGGTTCATGCTCCTGGAACCACTCCCAGAACTCGCGTGCTTTAGCCAAGCTCCTGCTCCTTTGCTGCGGCAGCGGCCGCGTGCGGGAATGCGCAATCTAGTCAAGACGCGGGCCTTGGCAGATGTGCCGATCGCCACATTGCTCGGAAAGTGCAGAGGGCCCGGCCTGATTGCCGGCGCGAGCCCATGGGGTGAAGTCGCTGTCGCGCCCGGCTTCAGCGATTGACGGCTGCCCTTGCGACGAAGTAGGTCACAGCTTCCCGCAGGAGCTGGCGGGCGACCTCGTCGCAAAGGAGCGAGTCGGGTCGATAGAGCAAGCAGGCTGCCAAGGGGGAGAACAATGCCACCGGATCGCCATTGAGTTCGCTCGCGACGATCTGCCAGCCGGCCGGGGCCCGCAGCAGCCGGTGCGTCGCATAACGGGCGGCTGTGAACCGTTCGCCTGTATCGTCCCGGCGGCAGTGCAGCACCCGACCGTGTTCGGCGGGGACAGGCTCCACTTCCCCACAGGTCGCGAGCAGGCGATACGCCGAGTCGCCGATCGCTACCACGGGCAGACCAGCCGGCGGTGGCGCGGCGCCGGCAAGCACGCAGACACGCGCGTCGTCCGCGCATCTGATGCCCAGCGCGGCCAGAGTATCGATGAGTGCTGCACTGAATGGGTCCGATTCAGCCAGAAGACGGACGGACGCGGGCGCGCTGTCGGGCGATGTTGAGTGTGCTGCCTGCGCCTGCTCCAGCCCGAAGGCGCGCCAGAGCGAGCGCGTCTTCAGCCGCGACTCGGCTTCCTCGCGCTCGGGCGAGGAATCGGCCAGCAGGTCGCCGCCGGTGCGCACCTCCGCGACGTCGCCGCGCACGGCGGCTGCGCGAAGCAGGGTGCCCACCAACGCATCGCCATCGGCCGCCACCTGCACGACCATGCCGCCGTACCAGTCGCGCGGGCTGGCTTCGAGTTCGGCGATCGCGCGCAGGGCCTCGTCACGGGGCGTGCCGGTGAGCATCACGGGCGCGGCCGTGGCGGCGATGGCATCCCAGGCATCGCAGCCCCTGCGCAGGCGGCCGGCGAGACGGTCCACCGCATGCACGACGGTCGCCAGCGACATCGGCCGGCGCCGGTCCAGCAGGCGCAGGCTGCCGGGCTCGCAGAGCGGCGCGAGGTCGTTGCGCAGCGCGTCGCTGCACACGGCCAGCGCGGCGGCATCGACCTCTTCGTTGAACAGTTCGCGCAAGGACTCGGCTTCGCCCTGCGCTCCGGGACGGCGGGCCACCGTGCCGCAGACCGGGAGCGCCTGCACTTCGCCGCGCGAGACGACGAGTTGCAGGTCCGGTGAGGCGCCGAAGAGGCGCAGCCCGCGGCCGTCATTGAGGAAGAAGCTGGCCGGTGCGGGATTGGCCGCACGCAGGCGGGCGAACGCCTGCGAGGGTGGGACCGAGACGCGGCGGCGGTAGCTCTGGCTGAGGGTGAGGGAGACCAGCGGGCGTTCGCGAAGGATCGTGAGAGCGCGGGCGACCATCTGCGCGTAGCCGCCGGGCGGGAAGTCGTCGCCGGGATGGATCGCTGCAGCGCCGTGTCCGTTCATTGCGGGAGCGGGATCCGTGCCCGCGTCCACGCCGTCGATCGCCAGATGCACGAAGCGCCATTGGCCGTGCGCATCGCGGCGCAGCATGCGTTCGGGGAAGTAGAAGACGCCGAGTTCTTCGCGGTCATTGGCCCGCGCGCGGATGACGGTCAAACGGTGCGCGTCGAACCGCAGTGCACCGAGCAGCAGCACATCCGGCGAAGCCTCGAAGCTGTGGAGAAAGCCCCGCAGCTGTTCGATTGCGGAAGCACCACCACCGCGCCGCAGGTTCGATCGCCAGTCCCGCAGCACATCCGAATCGAAGAGCGCCCTCCCGAACGCCGTCAGCGCCCGAACCCCCACCCCATCCTCGAACACCGAAATCCGCAGCGCCGGCCGCGTGACCAGAGTGGCCTGCAGCGGATGCAAACCCGCGATGCCGGCGTCGACGCCGAAGTACAGGCCTTCGCCGTCGTCGAGCGCGGCGAGCGCCTGCTCGGCCTCCCCGGGCGAACAGGCGCCGCGCTCGATGCGCATCATTCCATCGAGATGCCGGTGCGCTTGATGACAGGCGTCATCGTGCGCAGTTCCTGCTGCATGAAGCGGGCGAGTTCCTGCGGGGCGCCGCCGATCGGCTCCATGTACTGCGCGTGCATCTTCTCCTTCGTCTCCGGCATGGCCAGGACCGCATTGATCTCCTGGTTCATGCGCCGCACGATGTCGTCGGGCGTGCTGGCCGGCGCCATGATCGCCATCCAGGCCAGGTTCTCGATCTCGGGCAGGCCCGCCTCCTTCATCGTCGGGATGTCGGGCGTGAGCGCACTCCGCTTCGCGGTGGACACGGCCAGCGGGCGCAGCTTGCCGGCCTTGACCTGCGGCAGCACGGCCACCGCGGGCACGCAGGCGAACTGCACGTCGCCCTGCAGGATCGCCAGGATGGCCAGCGGCGAAGAAGCGTAGGGGATGTGCACCGCGTAGGTGTCGGTCTTGACCTTGAGCAGCTCGATGCCCAGGTGCGAGAGGCTGCCCACGCCGGTGGAGGAGAAGTTGAACTTGCCCGGGTTCTTCTTCATCGCGTCGACCAGGCCGCGCAGGTCGTTGATCCCCGAGTCGCTGCGCACGGTGCACACGTTGGCCTGGCCGCCGGCCAGCACCACGGGCTTCAATTCCTTGAACGGGTCGTAGGGCAGGTTCTTGTAGAGGACGGTGTTGTAGACCAGCGGACCGTTGGTGCTGATCACGTAGGTGTAGCCGTCACCGGGCGACTTGGCCACCGCGCCGGTGCCGTTGTTGCCGCCGGCGCCCGGGCGGTTCTCCACGACCACGGGCTGCCCCAGGCGCGGCGACAGGCGTTCCGCGATGATGCGCGCCGCCACGTCGGGCGAGGAGCCCGCGCCGTAGGGCACGACGATGCGCACCGGCTTGCTGGGCCAGCCTTGCTGCTGGGCGGTTGCGCTGAACGCGAAGCTCGCCAGGCCGGCGGCGGCGAGGGCGGAAGCGAAGAGGCGGCGGGTGAACAGGTTTTTCATGGTTCGATCGGTTCGGTCTGCTGGAACAAGTCGCCTTCGGCGGCCACGAAGCCGGCGACGAGCGTGCGAAAGGCGCCTTCCACGATGGCCGGCAGGCCCGGGAAGGCGTCCTCGTGCGCCGCTGCCAATCGTCGCACACGTTCGAACACCTCGGCCTGGCGGGCCGGGGCCTGCACCTGGAACGCATCGCGCTTGAAGCGGGTGGCGTCGCGCACGCACTGCGCGCGCTGCGCCAGCAGCTCGACGATCTGCTCGTCGAGCGAGTCGATGCGCTGGCGCAGCTCGGCGAGCGTCGGAGCCACCGGGCGGTAGGCCGGGTCCTTGAAGCGGCGCACCGGCGGTGTGGAGGTGGAGGGTTCGGTGGGTGGGGACATGCGCAGATCGGTGGAAACAGCAAGCGTAACGCGGCGCGCGGATGTAGAGGAAAGGATCAGGCCATGACTGTCCGGGTCCTGGGCCGGCGGTCCGGGTACCCGTTCTCCGGTCCACCTCGCGATGAAGAGGCTGTTGGCGACCTGCGCGCCTTGGCTTGGAACGCGGCCTCGCGATCCTGAAACCCCGCGCGACCGCGAATGGTCCCTGCGCCCGGGTACCCAGACCACCGTCCCAGCGAGTCAGTGCGCCCCGAGTGGGCGCTCGGCCTCATCAGGCCCTGCCGAAAACAGCGCTCAAGCTGATGAGGCCGGTGGTTCGGGTGTCCGGGCGCAGGGACCATTCGCGGTCGCGCGGGGCCGCAGACACGCATGGCCGCATTCCAAGCCAAGGCGCGAGGATTGCGATGACGCCTTCATCGCGAGGTGGACCGGAGAACGGACACCCGGGCCGCCGGCCTCCGCCCCGGACAGTGGATCGTCACGATCCAATCCGCGCTATCCGCGCTGTCCGCGCGGCGCCGGACCACGCCCGACCCACAACGCCGCAACACCGGCGCTCGCGACCGCCAAAGCAACGCTCAGCACCATGATCCAGCGATACCCCGCGACGAATGCGCCGTGCACCGCTTCGCGCACGACCGTCCCCGCCTGTTCGCTCGTTCCCTGCGGGACTTCGATCGCGGCGAGCCGCGCGCGCTGTTCCCACACCGCATCGGCCAGACCCGGCGGCAGCGCGCCCGAGCGCAGGCTGCGCAGCAGCGCCGGCTCGAACACCAGGGCCATGATCCAGCCGAACACCGCGATCGCGAGCAGTCCGGCGACGCGCGACATCGCGTTGTTGACGCCCGATGCCGTGCCTGCATCGCCCGGCCCGACCGCATTCATCACCGCCGTGGTCAGCGGCGCGATCGCGATCGCCATGCCCAGGCCCAGCACGGCGATGCCGGGCAGGAAGTCGCGCCAGTAGCTGGCGCCGGTGCCGGGCAGGAGCAGCAGGGCGAAGCCTGCGCCCGCGATCAGCGGCCCGACGATCAACGGCTTGCGGGCGCCGTGGCGGTCCACCAGGCCGCCCGCCCAGCGCGAGAGCAGGAACAGGATGGCGATGAAGGGAAGCAGCGCCGCGCCCGCGGCGGTGGCGGAGAGGCCCTGGACCTGGATCAGGTTCAGCGGCACGTAGAACAGCCCGCCGCCCAGCGCCGCGTACAGCAGCAGCGTGAGCAGGTTGGCGCCCGCGAAGTCCGTCTGCCGCAGCAGGCGCAGCGGCAGCATCGGCGCGGGATGGCGCCGCTCCGCGAACACGAAGCCGATCAGAGCCGCAACGCCCAACACGAGCGCCGCGACAACTTCGGCCGCGCGCCAGCCGCGCGTCGGCGCCTCGATGAAAGCGAACACGACGCCGCCCAGGCCCACGGTGGCGAGCAGCGCGCCGCGCAGGTCGAGCCGGCCCGGGGCCTCGCGAGGGCGGCTCTCCGGCACACGCGCCAGGGTGATCGCGAGGACCAGCGCCACCAGCGGCAGGTTCACCGCGAAGGCCCACGCCCAGGAGAAATGGTCCACCAGCCAGCCGCCCAGCAGCGGGCCCACGGCCGAGGTGATGCCACTGAAGCCGGCCCAGGTGCCGAAGGCGCGGCCGCGTTCCTCCTCGGGGAAATGGGCGCTGATCAGGGCCAGGCTGCCCGGCACCAGCAGGGCGCCGCCCACGCCCTGCAGCGCACGCGCGGCGATCAGCTGGTGCACCGTCTGCGAGAGGGCGCACAGGAGCGAGGCGACGCCGAACAGCGCGACGCCGATCACGAACACGCGGCGGCGGCCGTAGCGGTCGCCCAGCGCGCCGCCCACCAGCAGCAGCGCCGCCAGCAGGAGGGCGTAGGACTCCACGACCCACTGCGCCTGGTAGACCGATGCATCCAGCGCGCGCTGGATCGCGGGCAGGGCGACATTGACCACCGTCCCATCGACGAAGGCGAGGCTGGAGCCGAGCACCGACGCGGCCAGCACCCAGCGCTTGTGCGCCGCGTCGGTCGGCGATACCTCCGCGCACTGCATCGCGCCTTGTTCGCAGGGCAGGCGCGAGGTCTGGGTCATGGCGGCAGATGGCGCGGAATCAGGCCGGCTTGCGGGCGAGCAGGAACAGCACCGAGCCGGAGCCGGCCACCAGCGCCAGCAAGGTGAATCCGAGCCGGTAGTCGCCCGTGAGGTCCTTCAAGGCCCCGGCCACCATCGGCCCGGCGACCTGGCCGGCCGAGATGATGAAGGCCGACAGGCCCAGGATCATGCCGATCGCCTGCAGGCCGAAGTAGTCCGCGCGCATGGCCTGCATGAACGGGCCGCGCAGGCCCCAGGCGAAACCGTGCAGCACCGCGAAGGCGACCAGCAGCGCGGGATGCGCACCGAAGGTGAGCAGCAGCAGGCCGATCATGTGCGCGAGCATGCATCCTGCGGCCACGTAGCGCTTGTCCCAGCGGTCGCCGACCGCGGCGCCGGAGAGGACGCCCAGCACCTGGAACACGGTCATCAGCGTGATGACGAGCGAAGCCTGCGCCACCGAGTAGCCCAGGCCTTCCTTCAGGTGCGAGATCGCGTGCACGTTCACCGCCGTCACCACCAGCAGCGCGAAGCCGTGGCCCAGCCCGAGGAGCCAGAAGGCGCGTGTGCGCAGCGCCTCGCCCGCGGTGAAGTGGCGCTCCGGCGCCGCCGGCGCGTCCGCCTGCGCCGCGTCCGGCGCTTCCGGCGGAAGGCCGTCCTCCGTTTCGCCGATCTCGGCCGGGCTGCGCCGCAGCATCCGCGCCAGCGGCAGTCCGACCACCATGACGGCGATGCCCGACGCCATCGCGGTGGCGCGCCAGCCCCAGGCCTGCATCGTCCAGGCCACCAGCGGAACGGCCACGCCGCCCAGGGCGAGTCCCAGGCTCATGATGGACAGCGCCCGCGCGCGCTTGCGGCGGAACCAGTGGACCAGCGTCACCGTGAGCGGGAAGTAGCCCGCGAGGCTGGAGCCCAGCGCGAGCAGCAGGATGGCGCCGTAGAAGCCGCCGATGGTGTCGATCTGGCTCAGGACCAGGAAGCCCAGCCCGAACACCACCAGGCCGACCTGCACGGTCGAACGGGCCCCGAAGCGGTCCATCAGCCAGCCGAGCACCGGGCCGAGGATCGCGCCTTCGAGCGACTGGATGGCGGCGCCGGCGGACAGCGCGGTCTTGCTCCAGCCGAACTCGTCGGAGAGGACCGCCACATACGCACCGAAGGCCTGCATGAGCAGGCCGCCGTGCAGGAACTGGATGACGCAGGCGACGGCCACCAGCCGCCAGCCGTAGAAGATCTTCAATCGGAATGGACCCAGGCGAGCGGCGAGTCTAGCCGCTGGGTCCATGGGGCCGGCCTCAGGCTGCCGCCGGCGCGGCGACGCGTGCGACCAGCGCTTCCAGCTTGTCGAGTTCCGCGGGCTTGACCAGGTGCTCGTCGAAGCCGGCCTCGCGAGTGCGCTGGCGGTCCTCGGCCTGGCCCCAGCCGGTGAGGGCGACGATGTGCATGCGATCCCGCTTCGGATGGCCGGCCAGCCGCCGCACGACCTGGTAGCCGTCCATGCCCGGCATGCCCAGGTCCAGCAGCACGAGCGCGGGCGCCTCGGCCTCGACGGCCGCCAGCGCGTCGGGGCCGCCGTAGACGACTCGCGTGCGCGCGCCCATCATCTCCAGCATGTAGCCCAGGCTGTCGGCGGCGTCGCGGTTGTCGTCCACCACCAGCACCGACGGTCCCTCGGGCAGCGGCGTGCGCGAACCGCCGCCGGGCAGGTTCGGCTGCGGCGCCTGCAGCGAGCCGTGCGCCACCGGCAGCCGCACTTCGAACGTGCAGCCGCGGCCCAGGCCTTCGCTGCGCGCGCGCACGCGGCCGCCATGCAGCTCCACCAGGCTGCGCACGATGGACAGGCCGATGCCCAGCCCGCCCTGCGCGCGCGAGGCCGAGCGGTCGGCCTGCACGAACGGCTGGAACACCTCTTCCAGCATGTCGGGCGCGAGCCCCATGCCGTTGTCCTGCACCTGCACGACGGCTTCTTCGCCTTCGCGCCAGGCGCTCATCGCGATGTGGCCGCCGGGCTCGGTGTACTTGGCCGCGTTGTTCAGCAGGTTGGCGAACACCTGGCCCAGGCGCATGGCGTCGCCATCGACGTACAGGCCGGCCGTGCCGTCGACATCGACGTGCAGCGAATGCCGCGCGGCCTCGACCACCGGCCGGCTCGAATCCGCCGCGCCGGTCAGCACCTCGTGCAGCGGCAGCCGGGTGCGCTGCAGCACCACCTTGCCCGACGTGATGCGCGAAACCTCCAGCAGGTCGTCCACCAGGCGCACCAGCTGGTCGATCTGGCGGCGCATCATGGCCTGCACGCGCGCGCCTCCGTCGGGCCCGCCGCCCAGCGCGAGCAGCTGCACGCCGTTGCGCAGCGGCGCGAGCGGATTGCGCAGCTCGTGGGCGAGGGTGGCGATGAACTGGTCCTTGCGGCGCTCCACCTGCTGCAGCGCGGCGTGCGCCTGGGCCAGCGCCTCGGCGTCCTCGCGCTGGCGGCGCTGCACCTTGGCACGCTCGAAGGCTTCCCAGCAGCGCTGCGCCGCGGCCTGCACCAGCTGCACCTCGGACTCGGTCCAATGGCGCGGCTCGCGCTGGTGCACCCCGACGCCCGCGACGATGCGCCGGCCGCGCAGGATGCCGGCCGAGATCGTGGCCAGCGTCTTCGCTGCCCGGTAGCGCTCGCGTCCCGGCGCGATGCGCTCGTCGCTGTCGATGTCGTGCACGACGAAGGGCCGGCCCGCGCGGTACAGCCGCACGTTCTCGCTGCCCAGGTCGCTCAGCCGCATCCGGCCCAGCAGCGAAGGCATGTCCTCGCGGCGGAACTCGCCCAGGAACTCGGTCGTGTCCTCGTCCTCGTCGACCAGCGCCCACACGCAGCGGTCGGCCTGCAGGTGTTCGCCCAGCGCGCGCACCGCCTCGTCGAGCACCTGCTCAGGGTCCTCGATGCGCTGCATCAGGGTGCCGAACTCCGACAGGAAGCGCTGCTGCGCCTCGCTCTGGCGGATGCTGCGTTCCATCAGGCGGGTCTGCAGCACGTCGCGGAAGTAGAAGGCCAGCCCGCCAGAGGCCACCGGATAGACGTTGATCTCGAACCAGCCCGAGAGCTCGTTGTACGGCCCCTCGGCGGTGACGGGCGTGCGTTCGAGCATCGCGCGCCGGAACGGCTCCTGGAACCGCGAACTGGCCGCCTCGGGGAACACCTCCCACAGCTCGCGGCCGATCAGCTGTTCGCGCGAGCGGCCGTAGATGCTTTCCGCGGCGCGGTTGACGTAGGTGAAGCGCCAGTCGGCGTCCACCGCGACGAAGCCCTCCGCGATGCTTTCCAGCACGTTCTCGACCTCGGCACGCAGCTCCTGTTCACGCTGCATGGCGTCGCGCCGCACCTGGGTCAGCCGCATGGTGCCCGACACCCGCGCGAGCAGTTCGCGCGCGTGGAAGGGCTTGACCAGGAAGTCGTCGGCGCCCGCCTCGAGCGCACGCACGCGAGCGTCCTCGGCGGCGTTGGCCGAGATCATGATCACGGGCAGCGTGGCGGTGGCGGCGTCTTCACGCAGGCGCCGCAGCAGCTCGAAGCCGTCCATGCGGGCCATCATCATGTCGGTGACCACCAGGTCCGGCTTCTGCTCGCCGATGCTCTGCAGCGCCTGCCAGCCGTCGGAGGCCACGCACACGTCGTGTTCGCGTCCGAGCAGCCGCGACAGGTAGGTGCGCATGTCGGGGTTGTCGTCGACCAGCAGGACCAGGCCGCGCTCGCCCGGCGTGCGCGGCTCGAACAGCGGAGCCGGTTCGGAGATGCCGGCCTCGGGCGGCAGGCCCGCGTCCTGCGGCGATTCGGCGCCCAGCCAGCTCTCCACTTCGTCCAGCCAGCCCTGCGGCGAGGCCGCCGCGCGCGCCGGCTCGTGCACCACGTGGCCGGACGGCAGGTGCTCGAAGCCCGCGCGCAGGTCCACGGTGAAGACGCTGCCTTCGCCGAGGCGGCTCTCCACCTGCACGGTGCCGCCGTGCATGCGCACGAGTTCCGCCACCAGTGCCAGTCCGATGCCGGTGCCCTCGATGCTGCGGCCCGGCGCGCCCTCCACCCGGTAGAAGCGTTCGAAGACGCGCCCGAGCGCCTCGGGCGGGATGCCCACGCCGGTGTCGGCGACTTCCAGCCGCGCGCCCGTGGGCGTGGGCCCCAGCCGAACGCTGATGCGCCCATGCAGCGTGTACTTGATGGCGTTCGACAGCAGGTTGAAGACGATGCGTTCCCACATCGTGCGGTCGACGTACACCGGCGCGGTGAGCGGTTCGCAGCGGATGTCGAGGTCGAGCCCGGCCTTGCCGGCCGCCGAGTCGAAGAAGCTGGCCAGCTCCGCGGTGAAGCCCGCCAGGTCCAGCGGCTGGAAGCGCGCCTGCATGCGGCCGGCCTCGATGCGCGAGAAGTCCAGCAGCGTGTTGACCAGCCGCTGCAGCCTGCGGCCGTTGCGGTGCACGAGGGCGAGCGAGTGCTGCGTGCCTTCGTCCAGCGCCGGGTCCTGCAGCAGTTCGCCCACCGGGCCGAGCATCAGCGCGAGAGGCGTGCGCAACTCGTGGCTGACGTTGGAGAAGAACGTGGTCTTCGCCCGGTCCAGCTCGGCCAGTGCGCGCGCGCGCATCTGCTCTTCCTCGAAGCTGCGCGCATCGGCGACCGCGCTGGCGACCTGCTGCGCCACCAGCACCAGCCAGGCGCGGTAGTCGGCGTCCAGCGGGCGCCGCGGGTTGAGGCCGGCGACCATGAAGCCGCCCGGGCCGCCTGGCGTGGGCGAGGGCATCGGGAGCACCAGCGCGTCCTGCACCGGCTCCGGCCACGGTCCGGCGGGGACGTGGGCGCGCAGTTCGATGTCGCCCACCAGCTGCGGTTCGCGGGACGCCGCTACCGCGTGGAACGGCCAGTGCGCGCCTGGATCGAGCAGCGAAACCTCGGGCGCGGCCAGCAGGGGATCGTGCGCACCGGAGCCGGCGACCAGCCTGGCGGTGTGCGCGGAGTCCTGCAGGTAGAACTGGACGAAGGGCAGGTCGTGCGTGTTGTCCGCCAGCGCCCGGGCCGCGCGTGCGCAGGTGTCCTGGGCGTTGCGCGAGTCGAGCACCGCGGTGGCCAGCTCGCCCAGGCTCTTGAGGCGGCGCTCGCCCAGCACGCGGCCGGTTTCCTCGGTGCAGGTGCAGAACACGCCGCCGACCTCGCCCTGGTCGTTGAAGCAGGGGCTGTACGAGAAGGTGAAGTAGGTCTCCTCGACGAAGCCCTTGCGTTCCATGACGAGCAGGACGCGGTCGTTCCAGGTCGACGCGCCGTGCTGCATGACCGCCTCGCCCTGCGGGCCGAGCACGTCCCAGAGCTCCGCCCACGTCTCGCGCGCTCCGCGGCCCAGCGCCCACGGATGGCGCGGCCCGAGCACGTCGACGTAGGCGTCGTTGTAGATGGCGACGAGCTGCGGCCCCCACCAGATGAACATGGGGTAGCGCGAGCCGAGGATCAGCCGCACCGCGCTCTTCAGGCTCTGCGGCCACTCGTCGGCGGGACCTAGCGGCGTGGCGGCCCAGTCGAACTCCGAGACCATGGCCGCCATGTCGCTGCCCGCGATGGCTTCGGCCTTCGCGGTGGGGCCGGCCAGCAGCGAGCCGGTCGCCGGCGCGCGCCGGGCGTCGCGGGCTGCAGGCAGGCGAAGGGGGTCGCTCATGATGAAAGGGGCGTGCACTCTCGGGCGCGGGCGGGCCTGGGCAGGCGCGTCTTTTTCGGCGGTTCCCGAGCGCTTGTCAAATGCTGAGCCAGCGCGCGGCCGTGATGTGGATGAGCGAAGTCTTGATCAGTTCAGCCGCGGCTTCGATTGCCGCGGCAGGGCGCCGGCGGCGCCGATGGCGAACCAGGCGTTGGCCACGTCCGTGGTGCATTGGATGGAGTGCTGCCAGCCCGCCATGAGCAGCGCGGCCTGCACGTTCATGAGCTCGACCGGGTTGGTGGCCATGCGCAGCTGGTGCACCGCTTCCTGCTGCAGCTGTCCCGTGTGGCGGACCATCGATTGCTGCAGGTTGCCCGTTACCTTGGCCACCGCCGAACTGGCGCGGGAGAACGCAGCCGCCTGCGATTCCGCGGCGGCAACTGGGCGTTCGTTGCGTTGGTTCCGACCGGCCTTGGTGTTGGGGCTTTTCTGGCTCATCAGAGTCTCTCCTTCCGCTTGGGGCTGCGAAGTCTAGGCGGCAACGAGCTCTGCCGTGACGTATCGGTGTGCAACGCCGAAGGGGAACTCAGTGGCGCGCGAGGCTCTGGAGCAACTCAAGAAGGGCATCCACATCGACCGGCTTGGTCATGTGGGCGTCGAAGCCATGATCGCGGGCGCGCCGGACGTCGCTTTCCTGTCCGTAGCCGGTGAGCGCCATCAGGCGGATCTCCTGCCCGCGCGGGCCGGTGCGGATGGCGCGCGCAAGCTGGTAGCCGTCCATCCCGGGCAGGCCGATGTCGAGCAGGGCCACGTCGGCGTGGAACGCCTCCAGCCGGCGCAGCGCCTCGTCGGCTGCATACGCGACGGCGACCTCGAAGCCGCAGGCTTCCAGCAGCGCCGCACCGGTGTCGGCCGCGTCCACGTTGTCGTCCACCACGAGCACGCGCGCGCCCGCCGTCGCCGGTCGCGCCGGCGCCGGCGCCTGTTCAGCTGCAATGGTCGGCGGCTCGGCCACGAGCGGCAGTCGCAGCGAGAAGGTGCTGCCCAGGCCCGGGCCGTCGCTTCGCACCTGCACCAAACCCTCGTGCATCTCCACCAGGCTGCGCACGATGGTCAGGCCCAGGCCGAGGCCGGCGCTGGTGCGGTGCTGGCCCTGGGGCGCCTGGTAGAACAGGTCGAATACCCGCCTCACCTCATCGGCACTGAGGCCGATGCCGTCGTCGCTGACGTCGACCACGACCTGGCCGCTTTCGATCCGCCCCGAGATCGCAATGCGCCCCGACTCCTGCGTGAACTTGATCGCGTTGCCCAGCAGGTTGCCCAGCACCTGCGCCAGCCGCACCGAGTCGCCCTGCACCCAGGCGTGCGCGACGTCATCAGGCAGGTCGACCTGGAGCGTGCGGGTGCCCATCGGGCCGCGCACCGTCTCGACGACCTGTTCGATCCAGGGCCCGATCCGCATCGGCTCGCGGCGGATGCGCAGCTTGCCGCCGGTGATGCGCGAGACATCCAGCAGGTCGTCGACCAGCCGCGTCATGTGGTTGAGCTGGCGCTCGACGATGCGGCGTTCGGCGCGCGTCGACTCGTCGCCCTTGAGCGACATCAGGTGCAGCGCGCTCGAGATCGGCGCCAGCGGGTTGCGCAGCTCATGGCCGAGCACGGCGAGGAACTCATCCTTGCTTCGGGCTGCGGCTTCGGCGCGGGCGAGCGCGGCCGTGGCCTGGGCCAGCAGCCGTTCGCGTTCCGCTTCGGCCACCAGCTTCTCGCGCGCCGCCGCCTCGCGCTCGCGCGAGGCCTGCACGAGCGCGTTGGCGACCTCGTCCAGCTCCTCGATCTCCAGCCGCTGCGGCGCAAGCGGCTCACCGCGACCGAGGGCCGCCGCCGCCGCCTTGAGCTGCGTGATGGGCCGGCTCACCCGGCGCGAGAGCACCCAGGCCAACCACGCCGACACGCCCAGCGACGCCAGCAGGCCCGCGGCCGCGAGCGCCGTCGAGGCGAACACCGCGCTGCTGGCTTCGGCCACGGGGATGCCCACCGCGACGGTCCAGCCCAGGCCGGCCACGCGGTGGAATCCCGTGTGCGCCTCGACGCCTTCCAGCGTCTGCGTGCGGCCCATGCCTTCATCGCCGCCTCGCTCCATCAGCGCGCGAAGCGACTCCGAGGGGCGCTGCTCCGAGTGCTCGATCGTGCGGGCGATGCGGACCCCGCTCGGGTCGAAGATGGCCGCCACCTGTCCGTCGGGCAGGTTCTGCTCGCGCACCAGCTCGAGCACCTGCTCACTGCCGAGCACCGCGCTGACGATGTACTGCACTTCGCCGTTGCGCACGATGGGATAGCGCACCGCGAAGGCCGGGGTGAGCCGCTGCCGTCCGACGAACAGGTTGCCGACGACGGGCGCCCGCGTCTCGATTGCGCGCTTCAGGCTGTCTGTGTCCACCGCCGCGGGGAGGGCCGGCGTGCTCGTGCTGACCAGCAGCCGGGCCTGCGGATCGGCCAGCGTCAGGTTGCGCCAGCCGCGCGCCTCGACGAGGCGGCGGGCACGATCCTCGAAGTTCGACAGGCGGCCTTCCTGCAGCGAGTTGGCGGTGGACAGCGCTTCCAGCGTGCCGATCGTGCCCTCGATCTCCGCGCGCAGCGCCACGCCGATGGCGCGCGCGGTGTGCAATGCGGTGCGCTGCACTTCGCGTTCGCGCTGGTGCATCGAATACAGCAGCGACGCGGTGGCCGCCAGCAGCAGCGGCAGCAGGCCGCCCAAGGCGAGCAGCGTCAGCCGGCGCTGCAACGGACGTGCGTTGTGCGCCGCGGGAGCGGGGTCGGCGGGCGGATCCAGCGGGGCTTCGGAAGCGAGCGAATTCAAGAAGCGTCGGGAGTTGGGCAGCCCGACAGACCGGGCCGCTCGGGCCGGTGCAGGGGTGTTCTGAATTGTGCAACGGTTCGCGCGCGCACGCAGGTCCTTTACGCGACCCGCAGCGCGTCGTCGCCAACCCAACCGTGGCGCGATCAGGCGCGGCGCAGCACGTAGCGGACGAAGTCGTCGGCCTGCGTGAAGCGGTCGTACAGCGCGCGGGCGGCGTCGTTGTCGCGCCGCGTCATCCAGTAGACGCGGGCCCAGCCCTCGGCCCGCATCGAGTTGCGCAGCCACTCGATCAGGGCTGTCCCGATCCCGTGGCCGCGCGCGGACGGCGCGACATAGAGGTCCTCCAGATAGCACACGGGCTGCGTCTCCCATGTGTTTTCGTGCACCACGCAGTGTGCGAATCCGTAGACCTGGCGGTCGACCTCGGCGACCAGGCACATCACGGCCGAATCCGGGTCGAGGATGCGCTTCCAGGTGCGCTGCGTCACTTCGTCGGGCAGATTCGTCTCGTAGAAGTCGCAATAGCCCTGCCACAGCTTGCGCCAAGTGGCTTCGTCGCTGGGCAGGGCGGAACGGATCACGGGGGACATGCGGTCATTGTGCCGCCGGCGGCTTCATGCGAGCTGACGCGCGAGCAGCGCCACCGCATGCACCGCCTCGCGCGCGGCGCCGTCGTGGATCTGGTGGCGGCAGCTCGTGCCGTCGGCAACCACGATCGCATCGGCCGCGGCGCGCACGGCGGGCAGCAGGCTGAGCTCCGCCATGCGCATCGACACGTCGTAGTGGCTCGCTTCGTAGCCGAAGGCGCCCGCCATGCCGCAGCAGCTGCTTTCCACCAGTTCGGGCCTGGCGCCCGGAATCAGCTTGAGGAGGCGCATCACCGGTGTCACCGCGTCGAAGGCCTTCTGGTGGCAGTGGCCGTGGACCAGGATCGGGCGGTCCACCGGCTTGAGGCGATCGCGCAGCGCGTCCAGCCGGCCCGCGTCCAGCTCGCGTGCGAGGAACTCCTCCAGCAGGAAGGCATTGGCCGCGATGCGCTGGGCCGGCTCGCCCAGGCCGAGCGACAGGTGCTCGTCGCGCAGCGTGAGCAGGCAGGAAGGCTCGAGGCCGACGATCGCGATGCCGCGTTCGGCGAAAGGCGAGAGCGCCTGCACCACCTCGCGAGCCTTCTTGCGCGCTTCATCCACCTGCCCGGTGGCCAGGTAGGTGCGGCCGCAGCACAGGTGCCCTTCGCCGCTGTCCTTGGCGGCCAGGTGCACGGTGTAGCCCGCGGCCTGCAGCACGCTCAGGGCGGCCTGCGCGTTCTCCGCCTCGAAGAAGCCGTTGAAGGTGTCGACGAAGAGCACGACGGGCTTCGCGGCGGCGAGTGCCTCGTCGCGCGACGCCGTGCCATGCGAGCCCTTGAAGAAGTGATCGCCGCGCCACTGCGGCAGGCTGCGTTGCGCCGAGAACCCGAGCAGCTTCTCGCCCAGGCGCGCCAGCAGCGGCACGCGGTTGCGCAGGTTGAGCAGCGGCGCGAACCTGGCCGCATGCCGCGCGTAGTCGGGCAGGCCGGCGATCAGGCGGTCCTTCCAGGTCCAGCCGTGGCGGCGGTGCCAGTGGTGCAGGAACTCGACCTTCATCTTCGCCATGTCGACGCCGGTCGGGCAATCGCGCTTGCAGCCCTTGCAGCTCACGCACAGGTCGAGCGCGTCGCGCACCTCGGTACTGACGAGTCCCTGCGGTCCGAGCTGGCCCGAGAGCGCGAGCCGCAGCGTGTTGGCCCGCCCTCGCGTGAGATGCTTCTCGTCGCGCGTGGCGCGGTAGCTCGGGCACATCGTGCCGGCGTCGAACTTGCGGCAGTGGCCGTTGTTGTTGCACATCTCCACGGCCTTGGCATAGCCGAGCGACGGGTCGCCGCCGGTGCCGGGCGCGGTGGTGCGCTCGGTGGCGGGATCGTTCTGCACGTCCCACGCGTGCCAATCGAGAGCGGGCTGCAGCGGGATGACGCGATAGCCGGGAGGAAAGCGCATCAGCCGCGTGTCGTCCATGCGCGGCGCGTCGACGATCCGGCGCGGGCACAGCAGGCGCTGCGGATCGAACAGCTGCTTGATGCGGCCGAAGGCTTCGGTGATGCGAGGTCCGAACTGCCATTGGATCCACTCGCCGCGGCACAGGCCGTCGCCGTGCTCGCCGCTGTACGCGCCGCGGTACTTGCGCACCAGGGCCGCGGCTTCCTCGGCGATCGCGCGCATCCGGGGCGCGCCTTCGCGCCGCATGTCGAGGATCGGGCGCACGTGCAGCGTGCCGACGGATGCGTGGGCGTACCAGGTGCCGCGCGTGCCGTGCCGGCGGAACACTTCGGTGAGGGCATCGGTGTACTCGGCCAGGTGCTCCAGCGGCACCGCGCAATCCTCGATGAAGCTGACCGGCTTGCCGTCGCCTTTGAGGCTCATCATGATGTTCAGGCCCGCCTTGCGCACTTCCCAGAGGGCCTTCTGCGCGGCGTCGTCCTCCAGCCGCACGACCGAGCCGGGCAGGCCCAGGTCGCCCATCAGCTCGACGAGGCGGTCGAGGTGGCGCACCAGCGCGGCCTTGTCCTCGCCCGAGAACTCCACCAGCAGCACCGCGTCGGGCTGGCCGATGACCGCGCCGCGCACGACGGGCGCGAAGGCGGGGTTCTGCAGCGACAGCTCGATCATCGTGCGGTCGACCAGTTCGACCGCGGTGAGGGTGCCCGCGCCGCCCGCGGCGCTCATGTTGTCCGCGAGGCGCACGATGTGCTGCGCGCTGTCCATCGCCTTGTAGAAGGTCGGGAAGTTCACCACGCCCAGCACCTTGTTGCGCGGCAAGGGCGAGAGCTGCAGCTTGAGGCTGCGCGTGACCGCCAGCGTGCCTTCGCTGCCCACCAGCAGGTGGGCCAGGTTCACCGAGCCGTCGGGCGTGTACGGCTTGGGGTTCTGGTTGCGGAAGACGTCCAGGTTGTAGCCCGCGACGCGGCGCAGCACCTTGGGCCACATCGCATCGATGTCGGGCGCGAGCTCGGTGGCCATCGCGCGCACCTGCTCGCCGATCGCGAGGACGCGGCCGGCGGCCTGGTCGAAGCGGCCGAACCGAAGCAGCTCGCCGTCCGCCATCCAGGCGTCCAGGCCCAGCACGTTGTGGACCATGTTGCCCCAGGCGATGCTGCGGCTGCCGCAGGAGTTGTTGCCGGCCATGCCGCCCAGCGTCGCCTGCGCGCTGGTGGACACGTCCACCGGGTACCAGAGGCCGTGCTTCTTCAGCGAAGCGTTCAGGTGGTCGAGCACCAGGCCGGGCTCGACGACGGCGATCCGGTTCGCCACGTCGACGTCCAGCACGCTTCGCACGTGCTTGGAGCAGTCGATCACCAGCCCCGCGCCCACGGTCTGGCCGCACTGGCTGGTGCCGCCGCCGCGCGCAACGATCGGCACCTTCAGGTCGCGGCAGATGTCGATGGCCAGCCGGATGTCCTCGGCCTCGCGCGGGACGAAGACGCCGACGGGCATGACCTGGTAGATCGATGCGTCCGTGGCGTAGCGGCCGCGGTCGCCCGCGGAGAACAGCACTTCGCCGCGCGTCTCGTGCGCGAGGCGCTGGGCCAGCCGGCCGGCGACTTCGTTGGTGCCGGCCGCCACGCGGTCGTAGGCGCCCTCGGCTTCGCGCGTGACGGTGATGGGCAGCGGGGCGTTCATCGGCGGACCTTGGAAGTTCGCTGCGCGGTGTCCTCGCGCAGCTGTTCGAGGACGGTGTCGCGCTTGTTGTTCAGGTGCGTGAGCAGCACGTCGCGCATGGCGGCGGGGTCCCGCGCGCAGAGGGCTTCGACCATCTTGTCGTGTTCGCCGACGGCGCGCTTCCACTTGGCGCCGTCCTGGTTGGTGCGGAAACGCAGGGCCTGCAGCCGCGCGTTGACCTGGTTGTAGGTGGTGGTGAGCACCGGGTTCTTGGCCGCGGCGTTGATGGCGCGGTGGATGCGCGCGTTCAGGGTGTAGTAGCCCGACAGGTCGTGCCGGGTGTAGGCGGCCATCATCTCGAAGTGCAGGGCACGGATCTCGGCGAGCTCCTCGTCGGTGACGCGCTGCGCGGCCAGCTCGCCCGAGAGCGCTTCGAGGCCGGCCATCACCTCGAAGGTGTTGACCACGTCCGCCTCGGTCAGCGCCAGGGCGATGGCGCCGCGGTTGGGGACGAGTTCCACCAGGCCTTCGGCGGCCAGCATCTTGATCGCCTCACGCAGCGGCGTGCGCGAGACGTTGAGCACCTCGGACAGTTCGCGCTCATTGAGCTTGGCGCCCGGCCGGATGCGGTTCTCCACCAGCATCTGGCGCAGGCGCTGCGCAACCTGCTCGTGCAGGGCGGCGCGCGGGATCGAGATCACATCGGCCATGTCCGACAATTGTATGCAAAAAGGATGACCGCAAGGATGAGTCATGGGTGGAGCCACGGTTGACAGCCGAATTTTGTATGCAAAAATGAGGTGAATCTTTCACAGGCTTCGCATGCTGACACTCGACTTCCATCCCACCGGGCGCCACTTCCTGCAGATCCCCGGGCCGTCGCCCGTTCCCGATCGGATCCTGCGGGCGATGAGCCTGCCCACCATCGACCACCGCGGGCCGGAGTTCGCGCTGCTCGGCAAGCGCGTGCTGTCGGGCATGCAGAAGATCTTCCAGACGAAGCATCCCGTCGTGATCTACCCGGCCTCGGGCACCGGCGCGTGGGAAGCCGCGCTGGCCAACACGCTGTCGCCCGGCGATCCGGTGCTGATGTACGAGACCGGCCACTTCGCCAGCCTGTGGAACAACATGGCCACTCGCCTGGGACTGAAGACCGAGTTCCTCGGCCTGCCCGGCGCGGAAGGCTGGCGGCGCGGCGTGCAGGCCGACATGGTGGAGAAGCGCCTGCGCGCCGACACGCAGCACCAGATCAAGGCCGTGTGCGTGGTCCACAACGAGACGTCCACCGGCGTCACCAGCGACATCCGCGCGGTGCGCAAGGCCATCGATGCCGCGAAGCATCCCGCTCTGCTGATGGTCGACAGCATCTCCGGCCTGGCCTCGGCCGAGTACCGGCACGACGACTGGGGCGTGGACGTTTGCGTCAGCGGCTCGCAGAAGGGCCTGATGCTGCCGCCGGGCATCAGCTTCAACGCGCTCTCGCCCAAGGCGCTGGAAGCCAGCAAGACGTCGAAGCTGCCCAAGTCGTTCTGGGCCTGGGACGAGATGGTCGACATGAACAAGACCGGCTACTTCCCGTACACACCCAACACCAACCTGCTGTACGGCCTGGCCGAAGCCTGCGACATGCTGCTGGACCCGCAGCAGGGCGGGCTGGAGGCGGTCTTTGCGCGGCATCGCCGCTGGGGCGAGGGCGTTCGCGCCGCGGTCAAGGCCTGGAGCCTGGAGATCCAGTGCGTGGACCCGGCCGTCTACTCGCCCGTGCTCACCGGCGTGATGACCCCCGAAGGCATCGACGCCGACGCGGTGCGCAAGACGATCTACGAACGCTTCGACCTGTCGCTCGGCACCGGCCTGGGCAAGGTCAAGGGCCGCATGTTCCGCATCGGCCACCTGGGCGACTGCAACGACCTGACCCTGATGGCGGCCCTGTCCGGATGCGAGATGGGGCTCAAGCTCTCCGGAGTGAAGCTGGCCGGCTCGGGGGTGCAGGCCGCGATGGATTATTTCGCCGGGCATCCGGCTCCCCAACTGCTGCAGAAGGCAGCATGAGCAGCACGATTCCAATCCGCCACGTCAAGGAGACAACATGATCCAGCGCAGAACCTTCACCGCCGGCGTCGCCGCCACCCTCGCCGCACCGCTGGTGCGGGCCCAGGGCATCCCGCAGCAGCCGATCAAGATCATCGTGGGCTTCGCGCCCGGCGGCGGCACCGACATCCTGTCGCGCGTCATCGGCCAGAAGCTGGCCGAGATGTGGAAGACGCAGATCATCGTGGAGAACCGCGCGGGCGCTTCCGGCACCATCGCTTCGGACCTGGTGGCCAAGTCGCCCGCCGACGGCACGGTGCTGCACATGGCCCACATCAACAGCCACGCCATCGTGCCGGGGCTGCAGAAGCTGCCCTACGACGCCGAGAAGGACTTCCAGCCGATCGTGCTGGTGGGCGTCACGCCCAACCTGCTGATCTGCAACGAGCAGCAGCCCGCCAAGACGGTGAAGGACGTGGTGGACCTGTGCAAGAAGAACCCCGGCAAGATCAGCTTCGGTTCGGCCGGCAACGGCTCGGCCCAGCACCTGGCGCTGGAGATGTTCATGCTGCAGGCCGGCGTGAAGGCGCTCCACGTGCCCTACAAGGGCTCGGGCCCGATGCTCACCGACCTGATCGGCGGCCAGATCAACTACAGCTTCGACACCATGACGGCCGCGACGCCTCATGTGAAGTCGGGCAAGGCGATCCCGATCGCGCAGACCCGCCAGCAGCGCGTGAAGGGCTATCCGAACGTGCCGACGATGGCCGAGTCGGGCTTCCCCAGCTTCGAGGCGACGACGTGGTACGGCCTGGTCGGCCCCGGCAGGATGCCCGCGGACCTGGCCAGGCGCATGAACGAAGACGTCAACAAGGTGCTGAAGATGCCCGACGTGATGGAGCGCCTGGAGGCCTCCGGCGCCGAGGACGGCGGCGGCTCCGCCGAGAAGTTCGCCCAGTTCATCAAGACCGAACAGCAGAAGTGGGCCAAGGTGATCAAGGACGCGGGAGTCAAGGCCGAGATCTGACACGAGCTTCGATGACATGACACGACTCCCACTCGAGGGCGTCCGCGTCCTCGACATCAGCCAGGTCATGGCCGGCCCGTTCGCCTGCATGCTGCTGGGCGACCTGGGCGCGGACGTGATCAAGATCGAGCCGCCCGGCACGGGCGACCAGACCCGCGGCTCGATGGGTTTCAAGATGAAGGGGCCCGACAGCCTGGGCTTCCTGAACATGAACCGCAACAAGCGCAGCGTCACACTGGACCTCAAGTCCGAGGCCGGCAAGTCGGTGCTGCTGCGGCTCGCGAAGGATGCCGACATCCTGATCGAGAACTACCGGCCCGGCGCGATGAGGCGCCTGGGACTCGGCTACGAGCAGCTGCGCGAAGTCAATCCGCGGCTGGTCTACACCAGCATCTCCGGCTTCGGCCAGACCGGCCCCTGGGCCGACCGGCCCGGCTTCGACCTGATGGCGCAGGCGATGTCGGGCGTGATGAGCGTGACCGGCTACCCCGACAGCCCTCCCGTGAAAGCCGGCGTGCCGGTGGCCGACATCGGCTGCGCGCTCTTCGCGATCTATGCCACGCTGTCCGCGTACATCGGCGCGAAGAACACCGGGCAGGGCCAGTACGTCGATGCCGCGCTGTTCGATGCCGCCATGGCTTTCTCGGTGTGGGACATCTGCGACTACTGGGGCACGGGCAAGCCGCCGCAGCCGCTGGGCACCGCCAACAAGATGACCGCGCCGTACCAGGCGATGGCCTGCTCGGACGGCTGGTTCGTCATGGGCGCGAACAACCAGAAGCTGTGGGAGAAGCTCTGCACGCTGATGGGGCGCGAGGAGCTGCTGCGCGATGAGCGCTTCTCCACCATCGCGCTGCGCCTGGCCCACCGCGCCGAGCTGCAGGACGAACTGGAGAAGACCTTCCGGCAAAAACCGAAGGAGTACTGGGTCGAGACGCTGCTGGAGCAGGGCATTCCCGCGGGGCCGATCCTCTCGTATCCGGAAGCGTTCGGCAGCGAGCACGCGCAGGCGCGCCGCATGCGAATGGAGATCGACCATCCGATCGAGGGCAGGGTGCCCAACATCGGCTTTCCGGTGAAGCTGTCGGGCACGCCGCAGCAGGTGCGGCGCCATCCGCCGCTGCTGGGCGAGCACACGGATGAAGTGCTGGCGGAGCTGGGGATGGGTGAAGAAGAGCGAGCGCAATTGCGCGCGCAAGGAGCGTTCGGCTCGTGAGCGACGGTGCCGTCCACCTGAGCGTCGAAGGCCCGATCGCCTCGGTCACTTTCGACCGCCCCGAGGCGCGCAACGCCATGACCTGGGCGATGTACGAATCGCTCGAGCGCATCTGCGGCGTGCTGCGCGGCGATGCGAGCGTGCGTGTGGTGCGCTTCCGCGGCGCGGGCGGCCAGGCCTTCGTGGCGGGTACCGACATCGCGCAGTTCCAGGACTTCAGGAGCGGCGACGACGGCGTGGCCTACGAGCGCCGCATCGACGACTGCGTGGCCCTCGTCGAAGACCTGCCGATGCCCACCGTGGCCGTGCTCGAAGGATGGGCCATCGGTGGCGGCCTCGCCATCGCCACGGCCTCCGACTTCCGCATCGCGACTCCGGGCACGAAGCTCGGGGTGCCGATCGCACGCACGCTGGGCAACTGCCTGTCGATGGCCAACGTGGCGCGGCTGGTCGCGGCCGTCGGCCGTCCGCGCGCCGAACGCCTGCTGCTGCTGGCCGACCTGCTCACGGCCGAGGAGGCGCTGGCCGCCGGCTACCTGCTCGAGATCGCGCCGGCGGGCGAGCTCGATGCGGCGAGCGACCGGCTCTGCCAGCGCCTCGCCTCGCTCGCGCCCGTCACGCAGAAGGTCAGCAAGCAGGCCATGAACCGCCTGCAGCGCGCGCAACTGCCCGATGCGGAAGACCTGATCCGCACCGCGTACGGCAGCGCGGATTTCCGCGAAGGCGTGGCCGCCTTCGTGGGCAAGCGCAGCCCCGGCTGGCAGGGCCGCTGAGCCTGTCCTGCCGCGCAGCTTCGGACGGCCCCGTCCTACGGCGCGGGCCGGGGCCGGTTCCTACCATGGACCCGAACCAACCCCCGAGGTGCGCCATGGCCGACGAACGATCCCATCCCCCCGACCCCATCGACCTGAGCGAATCGGTCGCGGGCGAAGAGGACCCCGGCGCTTCGGTCGAATTCGCAAGCAAGAATCCCGGCGCTTCCGACCAGCCCGCGGGTGCGCCCGGTGCTCGTCCCGGGGCACCCACTCCGCCGATGTCGCCCGGCGATGAAGCGCCTCGCGGCACGCCCGGCACGGGCGAGGACATCTGCCGCGCCTGCGGCGGCAGCGGCAAGCTCAATGGCGGCGTCTGCCCCGAGTGCGAGGGCACCGGCAAGGTCAACGTCGGCATCGGCGGGGCCTGACCGCCGGTGTTCCTCGGGCAGCTGCCGCGCAAGCAGAAACACGCGACCGCAGCCGGCACGCTCGAGTACGTGCTGACCGGCGCGGGCACGCCCACGCTGGTGCTGCTCAACGGCGCAGGCGTCACGCTTGAGGGCTGGGGCCGCCTCTATCCGGGCATCGAGAGCATCGGGCGCGTGTTCGCATGGAACCGCTTCGGCGTGGGCCGCAGCAGCCGGCCGATGCTGCCGCAGACCGGCACCGTGGTGATCGACAGCCTGCGCGAGCTGCTCGCGGCGTTGCAATTGCCGCCGCCTTATCTGCTGGTCGGGCACTCGCTCGGCGGCCTGCATGCGCAGCTGTTCGCCCGCCGATTCCCGCAGGAGGTCGCGGGCATGGTGCTGCTGGAGCCGACCCACCCGCGCGACCGCGAACTGCTCAAGGGACATGAGAGCCGGCTGGCGCAGGTGCTGGGGCGGGTCCTGTCGGCGCCGCAGAAGATCTTCCGCGCCAACCTGCATTCGGAGATGAACTGGATCGACGCCGCGGCGCGCGAGGTGGAAGCCGCCGGGCGTTTCCCGCCCGTGCCGCTGGCGGTCGTGACGGGTGGCAACGAGCCGCCGCGCTGGCTGACACCGGCCGAGACGTTGCGGATCAAGCGGGCGAACCAGCAGGCGCTGGCCACGTTGTCGCCGCGCGGGCGGCAGGTGATCGCGCGGCGCAGCGGGCACTTCCCGCAGCTCACGCAGCCCGAGCTGGTGCTGGAGGTGCTGCGCGAGATCGCGCGCGAAGCGTCAGCCGGCCAGCCCCTTGTAGAGCATGTAGGCGGCCAGCAGGTACAGGATGCTGGCGAAGATTCGCTTGAGCCGCGCGACGGGCAGGGCGTGCGCCGCACGGGCGCCGAGCGGCGCCGTGAAGACGCTGCACACCGCGATCACCACCAGCCCGGGCAGCCAGATGTAGCCGAAGGAAGCGGGCGGCAGGTTCTCCACCCGTAGGCCGCTGGCGATGTAGCCGACGACGTTGGCGACGGCGATCGGAAAGCCCAGCGCGGCGGACGTGGCCACCGCGCTGTGGATGGCGACGTTGCACCAGGTCATGAACGGCACGCTGATGAAGCCTCCCCCCGCGCCGACCAGCCCCGAAAGGAAACCGATCACGCCGCCCGCCGCGACCGTGCCCGCCGTGCCCGGCATCTGCCGCGTGGGCTTGGGCTTCTTGTCCAGGAACATCTGCGTCGCCGAGAAGCCGACGAACAGCCCGAAGAACACGGCCAGCGCGCTGCCCTTGATGACCGAGAACACGCCGAGGCTGCCGATGAGGCTGCCGATGACGATGCCCGGCGCGAGGCGCTTGACGATGTCCCAGCGCACCGCACCGCGCTTGTGGTGCGCGCGCACGCTGGAGATCGAAGTGAAGATGATCGTGGCCATCGACGTCGCGATCGCCATCTTCACCGTCAGGTCCGGCGGCACGCCGTGCGCCGAAAGCATCAGGGTGAGGAACGGCACCAGCACCATCCCCCCGCCGATCCCCAGCAGCCCCGCCAGGAAGCCCGTCCCGATGCCGAGCGCCGCGAGTTCGAGGATGAAGGTGATGCCGAGGTCCATGCGCTTGTCGTTGTGCGCGCACTTGCGGCGCGAGGACCCAATTGTCACCGACTCAGCAGCTGCGATCTGGAGCCTGCTCCAGATCGCAGCCTGCGGACTGCGCGGAATAACATGCAGCGCAGTCCCCCAATGACGAAGGCCGGATTCACTCCGGCCTTCGTCATCTAGCTAGGAACCACGCAGAAATCGCGCAGCGATTTCTGCGTGAAGCAATTAGGCGTCTGCAGATACTGCCGGACCGGCATCCTGAACCGGAGTTCAGGTGGGCTAGGTCAACCAGGCGTTGGGATCATCTGACGCGAGACGTTCACGCTCGCAAGGTGTTTTCCAGGCCCGAGCTCAAAGAGCATTGGTTCAAGGAAATATAAAGCCCGGCACGCACTGCAGACGAGGGCCATTCTAGGCTCCCATCCGTTCGCGTGGGGCCGTTCCGGGCCGAAAAACACATGGACCGCGCGTGAACCAATCGAGGGCTTGACAAGCCCTTCTCGTCATTCACGCAAGGGGCGGCGCGAGCCGCGTCTAGATGAGCCGGCCGTCGTCGCCCAGCGCGCCATCGAGCCGCTGGATGAGGAGGGCCAGGCGCGCATCGGGCGCGCCGCCCGTCGAAGCCGTGGCTGCGGGAGCCGGGCGCGACTCGCGATCGGCGATGTCGAACGCGAGGTTCAGCGCGGCCAGCACGGCAATGCGGTCGCGCGCCTTCACCTTGCCCGCATCGCGGATGCGGCACATGGCCGTGTCCACCTTCTCGACGGCCTCGAGCAGGCGGCCTTCGCCGCCCTGCGGACAGCCGAGCAGATAGCTCTGGCCCATGATCTGGACTTCTATCTGCTTGGTGACGGACATGGTGAGGGTCTCAGGCAGCGGACTTGATGTCCGGCAGGCGCTCGAGCAGCGCGTCGACTCGCGAGCGGGCCGCCCCCAGGCGCGAGCGCAGCGAGTCGCGCTCTTGCGTGAGCAGCTCCACCTGCTGCACCAGCAGTGCGTTGGTGCGCTGCAGCTCCTCGTAGCGCACGAGCAGGCGCTCGACGCGTTCGGCGATCTGTTCGACCTGGGAAGCACTGGCCATAGGTGAAAGGATTGTAGGGGGCCGCTTCTGGAATGCACCTAGAATTGCCGCGTTGGTGCTCGCGGTGTGGTTCGCATGCCGCAGTTCAACGGGAAGCAGGGAGCCCGGTCGCCCCAAGCGAAGTTCACTTCGCTCGCGGCGCGAAAAGGCCAACCTGCGCTGCCCCCGCAACGGTAAGCGGATGGCGTCCTCGACACAGGGACGCTGCTCCATCCCCTCGCCACTGGCGCTCTCGCGCTGGGAAGGCCGATGGAGTGATCTCCGCCAGCCCGGATACCGGCCAACGCGGTGGCCGCGCCATTTGCGCGGCCGTATCGCCCAACCGCCGGCGGGGAAGCCGGCGCGGGCATCGACTCTGTGTCTGTTCCAAGATGAAGGTTTCCCGCACTCCGGGCCGTCTCGCGCGACTTCCGCTCGCGCTGGCCGCCCTCGTTCCGTTCGCCCTCTCCGCGCAGCCCGCTGCCCTCAAGGAAACGGTGGTGACCGCCACCCGCTTTCCCGAGCCCGCGCGCCCGCTGCCCTTCGGCGTCAGCGTCATCACCGCGCAGGAGATCGAGCGCTCCGGCGCGGCCACGATCAACGAGGCCCTGATGCGCATCCTGGGCATCGTCGGCCGCCAGGACCTGTTCGGCGGCGGCGAATACAACCTGGACCTGCGCGGCTTCGGCGCGACCGCCGACAACAACCAGGTCATCATCGTCGACGGTGTCCGCCTCTCCGAGTCGGACCTCGGCGGCACGCGGCTGGCCGGCATCCCCATCGAGTCGGTCGAGCGCATCGAGGTGCTGCGCGGAAGCGGCGCGGTGCTGTACGGCGAAGGCGCGACCGCCGGCGTGATCGTCGTGACCACGAAGGCCGGCGCGGGCGTGGCGCGGCCTGCCGGGGCCTCGGTGTACGCGGGCGCGGGAAGCTTTCGCACGCGCGAGCTGCGCGCCGACGCGAACATGGGCGGCGTGGGCGGCGGCCTGATGCTCGACGCCAGCGCGCAGAAGCGAAAGAGCGACAACCACCGCGACAACTTCCGCTCCGACCTCGACGCCGCCGCGGTCACCGGCCAATGGCTCGGCGAGTCGGGGCGCGTCGGGCTGCGGGTGTCGCAGGAGGACCTGGACACCGGCCTGCCGGGTGCGCTGACGCGGGCGCAGTTCGACGCCGACCCGCGCCAGACCACCACGCCGAACGACTTCGCCCGCATCCGCGGCGAGCGCGTGGGCGCGTTCGGCGAGCTGCAGCTCGGCGAGTGGCAGCTGGCGATGGATGTGTCGCAGCGGGAGAAGACGCTGCGAAGCGAAAACTCCGGCTTCCCCTTCGACTACGACATCGATGCCGACAACGCCTCCCTGCGCGCGCGCCACGCCGCGACGTTCGGCGGGTTCGCCAACGCGCTGGTGGCCGGATTCGATTTCGCCTCCTGGGAGCGCAACGTGCTCGGCGCGTTCGGCACGCGCGGGACGCAGACCAACCGGGGCGTGTACGTCAAGGACGACCTCACGCTGCCGGCCGGCACGCGCCTGTCGGCGGGCTGGCGGACCGAGCGCGTGCGCAAGGAAACGACCGCCGCGCCGGACCAACCGCTGGCCGACCGCCTGAACGCGTGGGACCTCGGCGCCAGCCATCCTGTCCTGCGCGATGTGACGGCCTACGTGCGCGTGGGCCGCAGCTTCCGGCTCGCGAACGTGGACGAGTTCAGCTTCACGCTGCCCGGCGTACAGCTGCGGCCGCAGACCTCGCGCGACACCGAAGTCGGCGCGCGCTGGGTGCATGCCGGCGGCAGCGTCGAAGCCCGGCTGTTCCGCAGCGAGCTGACGGACGAGATCGGTTTCGATCCGGACGCACTTGCCACGGCGGGCGCCACGCCCGCCAACCTGAACTTCGACCCGACACGCCGGGAAGGGCTGGAGGTAGACGCGGCCCACGCGCTCAGTCCCACGCTGGCGTTGAGGCTCAACGCTGCCGTGCGGCGCGCCACCTTCCGCTCCGGCCGCTACGCAGGCAACGACGTGCCGCTGGTGCCGCGCAGGACGATGGCGTTGCGCGCCGAGTGGGTGCCCGCCGCGCAACATCGCGTCACGGGCGGCCTGAACTGGGTATCGTCACAGCATCCGGACTTCGCCAACACCTGCAGCATGCCTTCGTACACCACGGCCGATCTGCGGTACGCCTACGAATGGCGCAATGCCGAGTTCTCGCTGGGCGCCGCGAACCTGTTCGACAGGAAGTACTTCACCCAGGCCTTCCGCTGCGCGGGCGGCGAGCCCTCGGCGATCTTTCCGGAGCCCGGCCGTGCGGTCACCGCCGCGGTGCGCGTGAGGTTCTAGGAGCAGGGCGTGGCCTTCGACGCAGCCAGCCTCGTGCCCCGACGCATCGTCTGCCTCACCGAGGAGACGACCGAGTGGCTGTACCTGCTGGGCGAGGAGGCGCGCATCGTCGGCATCTCCGGCTACACCGTGCGGCCGCCGCGCGCTCGGCAGGAGAAGCCGCGCGTGAGCGCCTTCCTCACTGCGAAGATCGACAGGATCCTGGCGCTGGAACCGGACTGCGTGTTCGGGTTCTCCGACCTGCAGGCCGACATCGCGTCCGAGCTGGTGAAGAAAGGCGTGCAGGTGACGGTGTTCAACCAGCGCAGCGTGGAGGAGGTCTTCTCCATGCTGTACCAGGTGGCTGCGATCGTGGGTCGGGTGCAGCATGGGCTCGAGCTGCTGCAGGCTTTCCGTGCGAGGCTGGACGCGATCCGCGCCGCGGCCGCCGCGCTGCCGCGCCGTCCGCGCGTGTTCTTCGAGGAATGGGACGAGCCGCCGATCAGCTGCATCCGCTGGGTGAGCGAACTGGTGGGCATCGCCGGCGGGGACGACTGTTTCCCCGAACTCGCGTCGCAGGCTCTGGGCAAGGACCGCATCGTGGCGGACCCGGCCGAGATCGTGCGGCGCAATCCCGACATCGTGGTCGGCTCCTGGTGCGGCAAGAAGTTCCGGCCCGAACGCGTGGCTGCGCGGCCCGGTTGGGACAAAGTGAACGCGGTGCGCGACGGGCAGCTGTTCGAGGTGAAGTCCGCCGACATCCTGCAGCCCGGGCCTGCGGCGCTGACGGACGGCGTCGAGCAACTGCATCGCATCGTCCTGCAGTGGAGTGCCGCGCATGCCTGATCTTCGCGTCGCCCGCAGCGAGCTGATCCTCGGCGGCCAGAAGAGCGGCAAGACGGCGCGCGCGGAGGCGCTCGCGGCCGCCTGGCTGGCGCAGGCGCCGCAGCACGAGGCGGTCTACATCGCCACCGCGCAGGCCTGGGACGAGGAGATGCGCGAGCGCATCGCGAGGCACCGCCGGGACCGCGCCGAACGCGTGCCGCGCATGCGCACCGTGGAGGAGCCGCTCGCACTGGCGCAGGCCATCGGCGCGCACAGCCGGCCCGGCACGCTGGTCGTGGTCGACTGCCTGACCCTGTGGCTCACCGCGATGCTGATGCCCGCGGTTGGCCGGGAGGGCACGGCGCTGACGGCGGATGCCAGTCCCGCGTCGCTCGCCGGGGCGATCGCGGCCTGCGCGGGGCCGCTGGTGCTGATCAGCAACGAGATCGGCATGGGCGTGGTGCCGCTCGGCCGTGACGTACGCCAGTTCGTGGACTCGCTGGGCACGCTCAACCAGCAGGCGGCCGCCGCCTGCGAGCGCGTGACGCTGATGTCGGCGGGCGTGCCGATGACGCTGAAGGGCAGCGCATGAGCCGCTGCTTCATCGTCCTCGTCCTGATGCTGGCGACGGCGGGCCCCCTGGCCGCGCCGGTCACCATCACCGACGACCGCGGCGCCACCGTCACGCTGCGCGAGGCGCCGCGGCGCATCGTGACGCTCCTGCCTTCGCTGGCCGAGACGGTGTGCGAACTGGGCGCGTGCGATCGCCTGGTGGGCGTGGACGACTACGCCAACTGGCCCGAGCGCGTGCGCAAGCTGCCGCACGTGGGCGGGCTGGACGACGCCAACATCGAGCAGATCCTCGCGCTGCGGCCGGACGTGGTGATGCTGTCCTCGACGGCGCGTGCACTCGGCCGGCTGGAGTCTCTCAACGTGCCGGTGCTCGGCTTCGACCTCAAGACGCTGGCGGATGTGCGCCGCGTGTTCGCCCGAGTGGCGCAGGTGCTGGAGGTGCAGGGCGCGGACGCCGCGTGGGACCGCATCCAGGAGGGCGTGGCGGAGGCCGCGCGCTCGCTGCCGCCGAACGCGCGCGGCACGACGGTGTACTTCGAGGTGAGCGCCGGGCCGTATGCGGCCAGCGAGAACTCGCACATCGGCGAGATCCTGGCGCAGCTGGGCGCCGCCAACGTGGTGCCGGGCCGGCTCGGCTCGGTGCCGCTGCTCAATCCGGAGTTCGTGGTGCGGGCCGATCCGCAGGTGATCATGATCTCCGAGCGCGACGCTGGCACGCTCTCGACGCGGCCCGGCTGGTCGCGCATCCGCGCGATGCGCGATGGCCGGGTGTGCCGCTTCACGCTGGCGCAGGGCGACGTGATCGTGCGCCCCGGTCCACGGCTGGCCGAAGCCGCGCAGCTGATGGCCGACTGCCTGGCCGGGCGCCTGAGGGAGGGCCGGTGAGCGCGGTCGCGCATGCCGCCTTTGACGCGGCGCTCGCCCGCCAGGGCCGGAGGGTGGCGCTGCTTGCCGTCGTTCTTTCGATGGCGACGTTGCTCCTGCTCGCCGCCGGCGCCGCCGTCGGTTCTCTGGGCTGGGAGCCGCTGTGGGGCGCCAACGAAACGGCGCGCGCCATCGTCCGGGACATCCGCCTGCCGCGCAGCGTCGGCGCCTGGCTCGCAGGCGCCTTGCTAGGTTTGGCCGGCGCCGTGGCGCAAGGGTTGTTCCGCAACCCGCTCGCCGATCCTTACCTGATGGGCAGCGCCACCGGTGCGGCGTTCGGCGTCGCGCTGTTGCTGGTCGCGATCGGCGCGGTGCCGGGTGCTACCGCCGGCGCGATGGCGCACATCGGGCTCGCGGGCGCCGGTTTCCTCGGCGCGATGGCGGCGGTGCTGGTCACGCTGGTGCTGGCCCGCGGCGTGCAGCACACGTTGCGGCTGCTGCTGGCCGGTGTCATCGTCGGCGTGGTGTTCGGCGCGCTCGCGGCGCTGGTGATGTTCTGGGCGCCGGACGTGATGCGCGCGATGCAGGCTTTCCTGCTCGGCACGACCGGCTTCCTGGGGTGGAGCGGCGCCGCGCTGCTGGCGGGCGTGCTGGCGCTCGTGCTGCTCGCGGCGATTGCATTGAGCCCGGCGCTCGATGCACTGGCGCTGGGCGAGACGGCGGCGGCCAGCCTGGGGATTCCATTGCGCGCTGTGCGGATCGGCCTCGTGTCGGCCATCGCGCTGGCCACCGGCGCGGCCGTCGCGCAGGTGGGGCTGATCGCGTTCGTGGGACTGGTTGCACCGCACACGGTGCGTTCAGCCGTGCAGCCCACGCATCGCGCGCTGCTCGCGCTGTCGGCGATGTCGGGCGGCGTGCTGCTGCTTGCGGCCGACGTGCTCTCGCGCTGGCTGCTCGCGCCGCGCGAACTGCCGGTGGGCGTGCTCACCGCGCTGCTGGGCGGCGGCTACCTGCTGTGGCTGATGCACAGGAGGCCGTCGTGACCGTGGCGCTCGCCGCGAACGACCTGCACGTCGCCTTGGCCGGGCGCGAGGTGCTCCACGGCGTGCGGGTCGCGCTTGCGCGGGCCCGCTGGACCGCGGTCGTCGGCCCGAACGGAGCGGGCAAGACCACGCTGCTGAAGGCGCTCGCGCACCTGCTGCCTTGCCGGGGGCAAGTCGAACTGCTCGGGCGCGCGGCATCGCAATGGGCGGCGCGCGAACGTGCCCGTGCGGTCAGCTGGCTGGGGCAGGGGCACGAAGGGTCCGAGGACCTGCGGGCGTGGGACGTCGTGATGCTGGGCCGCCTGCCGCACCGCCCCTGGCTCGCGCCGCCGACGGCGCAGGATGCGGCGGCCGTCGAGGACGCGATGCATCGCACGCAGTGCTGGGAGTGGCGCGGGCGCCCGCTCGGCCAGGTCTCGGGCGGCGAACGCCAGCGCGTGCTGCTTGCGCGCGCGCTCGCGGTGCAGGCGGGCGTGCTGCTGATGGACGAGCCGCTGGCCAACCTCGATCCGCCCCACCAGGCCGACGTGCTGGCGCTGGTGCGGCGGCACGTGGCCGCGGGCGGCACCGCGGTGACGGTGCTGCACGAACTCACGCTGGCGCTGCAGGCCGACGACCTGCTGGTGGTCGACGCCGGCCGCATCGCGCACCACGGCCCCTGCGCGTCGTCCGATACGCATGCGGCGGTGCGTCGCGTGTTCGGCGGCCGGGTGCACGTGCACGAAGTCGCGGGGCGCTGGGTGGCGCTGCCGGAGGCCTGAGGACAGGACGATGGCAGCTCGTTGCGTCATGGTCCTGGGCACCACCAGCGGCGCCGGCAAGAGCTGGCTGGCGACGGCGCTGTGCCGCTGGTATGTGCGCCAGGGCCTGAAGGTGGCGCCGTTCAAGGCGCAGAACATGAGCAACAACGCGCGCGTGGTGGCCGGCGGCGAGATCGGCAGCGCGCAGTACTTCCAGGCGCTGGCCGCGCGCGCCGAGCCCGAGGTGCGCATGAACCCGCTGCTGCTCAAGCCCGAGCGCGATACGCACAGCCAGGTCGTGCTGCTCGGGCAGGTGGACGAAGCGCTCTCGCGGGAGTCCTGGCGCGGGCGCAGCGCCAGCGTGTGGCCCCGGGTGGCGGCGGCGCTCGACGAGCTGCGGGCGGAGAACGAGCTGGTCGTGATCGAAGGCGCGGGATCGCCGGCCGAGATCAACCTGAAGGACAGCGACATCGTGAACATGCGCGTCGCGATGCACGCGGGCGCGCGCTGCCTGCTGGTGACGGACATCGACCGCGGCGGCGCGTTCGCGCACCTGTACGGCACGTGGGCGTTGTTGCCGCACGAGGAGAGGGCGCTGGTTCGCGGGTTCGTGCTGAACAAGTTCCGGGGGGATGCGTCGCTGCTGGCGCCGGGGCCGGGGGAGCTCGAGGCATTGACCGGTGTTCCTACCGTCGCGACCTTGCCGATGTGGTGGGGGCACGGCCTGCCCGAAGAAGACGGCTGGTATTCACTCCCTCCCCCGGTGGGGGAGGGAGAAAAACCATCGCCATCGTCGCCTACCCCCGCATCAGCAACCTCGACGAATTCCAGCCCCTCGCGCGCATCCCCGGCGTGCGCCTTCGCTGGGCCCGCTCGCCCGGTGAGCTCGATGGCGCCGACTGGGTCGTGCTGCCCGGCTCCAAGCACACCAGCTCCGACCTGGCCTGGCTGCGCGAGCAGCGCATCGACCGCGCCATCGCCGACCACGCGCAGCGGGGTGGGGCGGTGCTGGGCCTGTGCGGCGGACTGCAGATGCTGGGCGAGGCGCTGGTCGATCCGCACGGCATCGACGGCAATGCGCCGGGCCTCGGCCTGCTGCCCCTCGTGACGGCGTTCGAACGCGACAAGACGGTGCGTCGCACGAAGACGGTCTTCGGTGAACTGCGAGGTGCGTGGGCCGCGCTGTCGGGCGTGGAACTGGCCGGCTACGAGATCCACCATGGCCGCACCGCGCAGCATCCGGCGATGGCGCCGGCCGTGCCGGTGCTGCCCTCGGGATTGGGCTGGCAGAACACGGCCGGCAACGTGCTGGGCGTGTACGTGCACGGTCTCTTCGAAGACGGCAACGTGATGCGCGCGCTGTTCGGCGCGCAAGCGCCCGACCTGGACGCCGTGTTCGACGGCCTGGCCGATTTCATCGACCGCCACTTCGCGCCGGGTGTGCTGCAGGAGCTGATCCGGTGAGCCTGCGTGACCTGCACGATCCGGCGCTGGTCGCGCGCCTGCAGCAGCTGCTGGACCAGAAGACCAAGCCGCCGGGCTCGCTCGGGCGGCTGGAAGCGCTCGCGCTGCAGATCGGGCTGGTGCTCGGGACCGAGGCGCCGGTGCTGCAGCAGCCGCAGCTGGTGGTGTTCGCGGCCGACCATGGCCTGACGGCGCAAGGCGTGTCTGCGTATCCGGGTGACGTCACGTGGCAAATGGTGAGGAACATCCTGGGCGGCGGCGCGGCGGTCAGCGTGCTCGCGCGCCAGCATGGCCTGGCGCTCACCGTGGTGGACTGCGGCGTGCGGCACGACTTCGCGCCCCGGTCCGGCCTCGTGTTCCGCAAGGTGGCGTACGGCACCGCCGATTCATCGCAGGGGCCCGCGATGACGCCGGAGCAGTGCCGGCAGGCGATGGACGCCGGCCGCGAAGTCGCGGCCGCCTTGCCCGGCAACGTCTTGCTGCTCGGCGAGATGGGCATCGGCAACACATCGGCGGCATCGTTGCTGCTCGCGCGCCTGACCGGCAGCGAGCTGGCGGACTGCGTGGGCGCGGGCACCGGGCTGGATGAAGCGGGGATTGTCCGCAAGCGCGAGGTGCTGGGGCGGGTGCTCGAACGCCACCGGTCCGCGCGCGACCCGCTCGATGCGCTCGCGGCCTTCGGCGGCTTCGAGATCGCAGCGATGGTGGGCGCGGTCCTCGAGGCGGCCGCGCGCTGCAAGCTGGTCGTCGTGGATGGGTTCATTTCGACCGCCGCGGTGCTGGTGGCACGGACGCTGGAGCCGCTGGTGCTGCAACGCTGCGTGTTCTCGCACCGTTCCGGCGAATGCGGCCACGCGTTGATGCTGCGGCACCTTGGACCCGATCCACGCACCCCCGCGCGGGCCTTGCTGGACCTGGAGCTGCGCCTGGGCGAAGGGTCAGGGGCGGCGCTGGCGTGGCCGCTGCTGGTGTCCGCCTGCGCGGTCCTGCGCGAGATGGCCAGCTTCGAATCCGCGGGCGTCAGCCGTTCGGGTTAACACGCATCGCCGCAGCCCTACGAGACAGCGGCGGCGGGCTATCCTGTGCCGTACCGCAACCTTTGGGGGGCATGCATGTACAAGCGAATCCTGTTGGCGTACGACGGCAGCGACGCGGGCCAGAAGGCGCTGCTGGACTGCCAGACGCTGGCGCAGTGGGGCGGCGCCCAGCTGTACCTGATCGCCGTCATGCCATCGGCCATGAGCTTCGTCGGGCTCGAAGGCGGCGTCTACGACGTGGAACTGGAGGAGCGCGAACGCGCCAAGTACCAGTCCATCCTGAAGGACGGCCTGCGCCGGCTGGAGCAGGCGGGCTACGCCGCCACCGGCGAGGTGGTCACCGGCGAGGCGGTCGACGAGATCACCAAGTGCGCCCGCAAGCTGGGCGCCGAGCTCATCGTGGTCGGCCACAAGCACCTGGACAGCTGGGCGGCGCGCTGGTGGCGCGGCTCCATCTCCGGCGCGCTGATCGAGCATGCGCCGTGCAACGTGCTGGTGGTGATCACGCAGTAGGGCCGCGCCCGCTGGCGGGCCTGCGCGCCGTGCTCATCCGCAACTTTGCGCGCCGGAAACGTTGCGGCGACTCCCGCGACACCTCGGCAGCGCATGCTCCGATCGCTGCGATCCGCGCGCGCCGACCGTGCTGATGGCCCCGCCGTGTCGATGGCGGGGCTGCCGGCGGGAAGGTACGCTCGTCGCCTGACCGCAGTGCGGCCACCAGGACAAGAATGCAATCCGACCCCACCCGCCAACCCGACGGCTCTTCCGCGCCTTCCGGCAGCGCTTCCGGCAACCGCCGCATCGGCCGGCGCGGCATGCTGCTGGGCAGCCTGATCGCGCTGCTGATCGTCGCGGCGATCGCCGGGCTCGCCTGGGACCTGACGCGGCCGGGCGGCGGCCAGATCGCCGCGGCGATGCCCGGCGCGGCGAAACCTTCGCGCCCGGCGTCCGTCCCCGGCGGGCACGCCGGACCCGCGACCACGGTCGGCGTCGCCGCCGCCGAGCGCAGCGACATCCGCGTCACGCTGGAGGCGCTGGGCACGGTCGTGCCGCAGGCGACGGTGCGGGTGCGGCCGCAGGTGTCCGGGGTGCTGCAGCAGGTGCTCTACCGCGAGGGGCAGGTGGTGAAGAAGGGCGACCTGCTGGCCACCATCGACCCGCGCCAGTTCGAGATGGCGGTGCAGCAGGCCACCGGCCAGCGCATGCGAGACGAGGCGCAGCTGGATGCCGCGCGCGTCACGCTGCAGCGCTTCCGCACGCTGCTGCAGCAGGACTCGATCGCACGCCAGGAAGTGGACACGCAGGCCGCGCTGGTCAAGCAGCTGGAAGCGGCGGTGGTGATCTCCAAGGCCAATGAGGGAACGGCGCGGCTGAACCTGGGCTATACGCGCATCCACGCGCCCATCGGCGGGCGGGTCGGCCTGCGCACCGTCGACGTCGGCAACGTGGTCAGCGCCAGCGATGCCAACGGCGTGGCGCTGATCACGCAGCTGTCGCCGATCGACGTGGAGTTCTCCATCCCGCAGGACCAGGCCGCGGCGCTCGCGCAGGAGACCAGCCGCGCGCCCATGCAGGTGCGCGCGCTGGACCGCACGCGCAGCACGGTGCTGGAGACCGGCAGCTTCAGCTCCCTGGACAACCAGGTCGACACGCAGACCGGCACGGTGCGTGCCAAGGCGCGGTTCGCCAACGAGAAGAACCAGCTCTTCCCCAGCCAGTTCGTCAACGTGCAGCTGCACCTTCGCACCATCGAGGGCGCGGTCACGGTGCCGCTGGCCGCCGTGCGCACCGGAGCCAACGGCGACTACGTCTTCGTGCTGAACGACGGCCCCCCGCAGATGGCCACCGTGCGGCTGCGCAACGTGCAGCGCGGCCAGGCCACCGACGACAAGGTGCAGATCCTCAGCGGCCTCAAGCCCGGCGAGCGGGTGGTCACCGAAGGCGTGGACCGCCTGAAGGACGGCTTCCGCGTGCTGCTGCAGGGGCAGGGCGACGCGTTCGCCCCGAACGACGGACAACCCTCCGCGGCGCGCCAGGGACAGCAGCAGCGGCGAAGGCAGCAATGAGCCCTTCGCGCGTCTTCATCCTGCGGCCGGTCGCCACCTCGCTGCTGATGCTGGCCATCGTGCTGGCCGGCCTGGTGGGGCTGCGCCTGCTGCCGCTTTCGGCGCTGCCGCAGGTCGACTACCCGACCATCCAGGTGCAGACGCTGTACCCCGGCGCCAGCCCCGAGGTGATGGCGCAGACCGTCACCGCGCCGCTGGAGCGGCAGTTCGGCCAGATGCCCGGCCTGGCGCGCATGAGTTCCACCAGCGCGTCGGGCGTTTCCATCGTCACGCTGCAGTTCGGCCTGGGCCTGGCCCTCGACGTCGCCGAACAGCAGGTGCAGGCCGCGATCAACGCCGGCGCCTCGCTGCTGCCGGCCGACCTGCCGGCGCCGCCGGTGTATGCCAAGGTGAACCCGGCCGATGCGCCCGTGCTCACGCTCGCCGTCACGTCCGACCAGCTGCCGCTGCCCGACGTGCAGAACCTGGTCAACACGCGGCTGGCGCTGAAGATCAGCCAGGTCTCGGGCGTCGGCCTGGTCACGCTGGCGGGCGGGCAACGGCCGGCAGTGCGCATCCAGGCCGACACGCGCGCGCTCGCGTCGTTCGGCCTCACGCTGGACAACGTGCGCACCACCATCAACTCCGCCAATGCCAACGGCGCCAAGGGCAGCATCGACGGGCCCACGCGCGCCTGGACCATCAACTCCAACGACCAGCTGCTGACGGCAAAGGACTACTCCGACCTGGTGGTCGCCTTCCGCAACGGCGCGCCGGTGCGCCTCGGGCAGGTGGCCAAGGTCGTGGAGAGCGCCGAGAACGTGAAGCTGGGCGCGTGGTCCGCGATTGCCGGGCAACTGCAGCCCGCCATCGTCCTGAACGTGCAGCGCCAGCCCGGCGCCAACGTCATCGCCACGGTGGACGCCATCAAGCAGCGGCTGCCCGAGCTCACCGCGGGCCTGCCGCCATCGCTCAAGGTGGACGTGCTGTCCGACCGCACCACCGGCATCCGCGCGTCGGTGCACCACGTGCAGATCGAGCTGGTGCTGGCCGTGGTGCTCGTGGTGCTGGTGATCTTCGCGTTCCTGCACAGCCCCCGCGCCACGCTGATCGCCAGCCTCGCGGTGCCGATCTCGCTGGTGGGCACTTGCGGCGTGATGTACCTGCTGGGCTACAGCCTGAACAACCTCTCGCTCATGGCGCTGACGATCGCGACGGGCTTCGTGGTGGATGACGCGATCGTGATGATTGAGAACATCCAGCGCCACGTGGAGATGGGCAAGAAGCCGATGCAGGCCGCGATGGAAGGCGCCAGCGAGATCGGCTTCACCATCATCTCGCTGACGGTGTCGCTGGTGGCGGTGCTGATCCCGCTGCTGTTCATGGGCGACGTGGTCGGGCGCCTGTTCCGCGAGTTCGCCGTCACGCTCGCCATCACCATCCTGATCTCGGCGGTGGTGTCGCTGACGCTGGTGCCCATGATGTCGGCGCGCTGGCTCAAGGCGCATCCCGGCGGTGAGGCAGCGGGCACCGGCCTTGGGGCGCGGCTCGCGCGCCAGTTCGACCGCCTGATCGGTTTCTACGACCGCGGCCTGCGCTGGGTGCTGGCGCGCCAGCGTTTCACCCTGCTGGTGGCGCTGGCGACCTTCGTGCTCACGGTGCTGCTCTACATCGTGATCCCCAAGGGCCTCTTCCCGACGCAGAACACCGGCCAGCTGCAGGCGCGCGTGGAGACGCAGGAGTCGATCTCCTTCCCGCGCATGGCGCAGCTGCAGCAGGACGTGGCGCGCGCGCTGATGGAGGACCCCGAGGTCACCAGCATCGCCAGCTTCGTCGGCGTCGACGCGGCCAACAACACCATGCTGCACACCGGCCGCATGCTGATCAACCTGCAGGGCAGCCGTGGCGACCAGCGCGAGCTGATGGAGCGGCTGCGGGAGAGGGCACAGCGCGTCGCGGGCGTCACGTTCTACCTGCAGCCGGTGCAGGACCTCACCATCGATGCGGAGTCCGGGCCCACGCAGTTCCGCTTCTCGCTCGAAGGCTCCGATACGGCGACCGTGAACGACTGGGCCAACCGGCTGGTGGAGCGCCTGCGCTCAGTGCCGCAGGTACGCAATCCGGTCACCGATGCCGGCGCCAGCGGCGCGGCGGTGTACGTGGACATCGACCGCGACACGGCGGCGCGGCTGAACATCACGGCGGCCGCCATCGACGAGGCGCTGTACAGCGCCTTCGGCCAGCGCATCGTCTCGACCATCTTCACGCAGACCAACCAGTACCGCGTGATCCTGGAGGCGCGGCCCGAGGCGGCGCCCACGCCCGACGCGCTAGCCGGCATCCAGTTGCGCACGTCGTCCGGCGAGCCGACGCCGCTGTCGGCCGTGGCGCGCATCGTCGAGCGGCGCGCGCCGCTGCAGATCACGCACGTGGCGCAGTACCCGGCGGCCACCGTGGGATTCGACACGGCGACGGGCGTCTCGCTGGGCAAGGCCGTGGATGCGATCCGTGCGACGGCCAGGGAGATGGGGCTGCCCGCCAGCCTGACCATGACGTTCCTGGGCGCTTCCGGCGCCTACGAGGCCTCGCTGACCAACCAGCTCTGGCTCATCCTGGCGGCGATCGTCTGCGTCTACATCGTGCTGGGCGTGCTGTACGAGAGCTACGTGCATCCGCTGACGATCCTCTCGACGCTGCCGTCGGCGGGCGTGGGCGCGTTGCTCGCCCTCATGCTGACCGGCAACGACCTGGGCGTGATCGGGATCATCGGCATCATCCTGCTGATCGGCATCGTGAAGAAGAACGCGATCATGATGATCGACTTCGCCATCGACGCGCAGCGCAACGAAGGCAAGCCGGCGCAGGAGGCGATCCACCAGGCCGCGCTGCTGCGCTTCCGGCCGATCCTGATGACGACGCTCGCGGCCCTGTTCGCGGCGGTGCCGCTGATGCTGGGATGGGGCGAGGGCGCGGAGTTGCGGCGTCCGCTCGGTCTGGCCATCTTCGGCGGGCTGGTGGTGAGCCAGCTGTTGACGCTGTTCACGACGCCGGTGATCTACCTTGGATTCGAGAAGCTGGGGCGGCGCGGGCGTGCTTCTACTCCCTCCCCCGCCGGGGGAGGGTTGGGGTGGGGGCGCGCCGCGCCCGGATCTCCGCGCGGGGGTGACGAGTGAACCGGCTGTTTCTCCCTCTCCCCCTGGGAGAGGGCCGGGGTGAGGGCACGCGCGCGCTCCATGGGCCGCGGGGTTGGATGGGGGCCGGTGCGTGGCCCCCCCCCCCCCCCCCCCCCCCCGGGGGGGGGGGGGGGGGGGGGGCACGCCCCGCCCCTTGGTCCGCGCCCCCAGCCTCGCGCGTGCCCCCACCCTGCCCTCCCCCAGCGGGGGAGGGTTCCAATACCGCGAGTGCATCCGGTGCGCGATCCATTTCAAGCCTCCGCCGACCGGCCCTTGACCGCGAACAACCCCTGCGGCCTCTTCTGGATGAACACCACGATCAGCACCAGCACCGCGATCTTGGCCAGCACCGCGCCGGCCCAACCTTCGATGAACTTGTTCAGGATGCCCAGCCCGAGCGCCGCGTACACCGTGCCGGCCAGCTGCCCCACGCCGCCCAGCACCACCACCATGAACGAATCGACGATGTAGGCCTGCCCGAGGTCCGGACCCACGTTGCCGATCTGGCTCAGGGCGCAACCCGCGAGACCCGCGATCCCGGAACCCAGCGCGAACGCATACGTGTCCACGCGCGCCGTGTTCACGCCCATGCACGATGCGATCGGCCGGTTCTGCGTGACGCCGCGCACGAACAGGCCGAGCCGCGTGCGCGCGATCAGGAACGCCATGCCGAACAACACCGCGAAGGCGAAGCCGACGATGACGATCCGGTTCCAGGGCAGCTGCAGGTTGTCCATCAGCACCACGCCGCCGCTCATCCAGCGCGGGTTCTCCACCGCGACGTTCTGCGCGCCGAAGACGGTGCGCACCAGCTGCATCAGCATCAGGCTGATGCCCCAGGTGGCCAGCAGCGTCTCCAGCGGCCGGCCGTACAGGAAGCGGATCACGCCGCGTTCGAGGATGGCGCCCACCAGCGCGGACGCGGCGAAGGCCACCGGCACCGCCGCCACCAGGTACCAGTCGAAGGCGCCCGGGAACCAGCTGCGGAACACGCCCTGGACGACGTACGTGGCGTAGGCGCCGATCATCATCAGCTCGCCGTGCGCCATGTTGATGACGCCCATCAGTCCGTAGGTGATGGCCAGTCCGAGCGCGACCAGCAGCAGGATGGAGCCCAGGCTGATACCCGAGAAGACCTGCGCCAGCCGGTCGCCCCAGGCCAGCGCCGAGTCGACCTGGCGCAGCGAGAGCTGGAGGGCGTGCTTCACGTCGGCTTCGCTTTCGTCGCGCAGGCGCTCGAGCAGCAGCGTCTTGGTGGTCGGGCTGCGGCTGCCCGAGAGCAGGCGTGCCGCTTCCAGGCGCTTGGCCTTGTCGCTGCTGCCCAGCAGGGCCGCTGCACGCACGAGCGCGAGCTGTTCCTTGATCGCATCGACCTTCTCGGCGGCGTAGGCCTTCTCGATCATCGGCAGCTTGGACTCGTCGGGCTCCTTCTGCAGGGCCGCGACAGCCTCGGCGCGCAGGTTGGCGTCGGGCGAGAAGAGCTTGATCGCAGCCAGCGCGGTGTCGATCTCGCCGCGCATCCGGTTGTTGCTCACGACATCCTCGGCGTCGGCGGGCACCTGGACGGGCGCGCCGCTGACGGGGTCCACGCCCTGGCCATCGCGAACGATGAACACCTTGTCGCCCGCAGCCTTCACCGCGTCATCGCCGAGGGCTTGCAGGAATGCGGTGGTCCTGTCGTCCGCGGTCGCGACGGCCTTGTTCAGCGCTTCGATGCGGGCGTCGGGCTCGCCGATGGCGATGGCCGTGGCTTCGGCCGCCGTGAGCGCATGGGCCTGCACGCTGAACGCGGCGGCGAGGAGAAGAAGGAGTCGCAACATTGAAGGAGCCTGTGGGATGGACGGCACGCCGCCCATCGCGCAGGACCCGTCCTGTCGTCCCCGCGGAGGCGGGGACCCAGTGCTTCCTTTCAGATTCGAAGTCGGAAGCGCTGGATTCCCGCCTTCGCGGGAATGACGGCCGGGGGTTCAGACCTTCGATTTGCCGTCCGGCTCGTCTTTTTTCTTGTCGTTGCCGTCGATGAACGGCGACCACGGCTTCGCCTTCACCGGGCCCGGCGTCTTCCAGACGATGTTGAACTGCCCGTCGCCCTTCACCTCGCCGATGAACACCGGCTTGTGCAGGTGGTGGTTCTTCTCGTCCATCTTGGCCGTGAAGCCCGAGGGCGCCTTGAAGGTCTGGCCGGACATCGCGGCGATCACCTTGTCCACGTCGGTGGACTTGGCCTTTTCCACGGCCTGCTTCCACATGTAGACGCCGATGTAGGTGGCCTCCATCGGGTCGTTGGTCAGCGGCTTGTCCTTGTGGCCGGCGATGTTCTTGGCCTTCGCGTACGCGGCCCACTTCTTGGTGAACTCGTCGTTGGACGGGTTCTTGACCGACATGAAGTAGTTCCAGGCCGCCAGGTGGCCCACCAGCGGCTTGGTGTCGACGCCGCGCAGCTCTTCCTCGCCCACCGAGAAGGCGACCACCGGGACGTCCTTGGCCTTCAGGCCCGCGTTGCCCAGTTCCTTGTAGAAGGGCACGTTGGAGTCGCCGTTGATGGTGGAGATGACGGCCGTCTTGCCGCCGGCGGAGAACTTCTTGATGTCGGCGACGATGGTCTGGTAGTCGCTGTGGCCGAACGGCGTGTACTTCTCTTCGATGTCGCTGTCCTTCACGCCCTTGGACTTCAGGAAGGCGCGCAGGATCTTGTTGGTGGTGCGGGGATAGACGTAGTCGGTGCCCAGCAGCACGAAGCGCTTGGCGCCGCCGCCTTCCTTGCTCATCAGATATTCCACCGCGGGAATCGCCTGCTGGTTCGGCGCCGCGCCCGTGTAGAACACGTTCTTGGACAGCTCTTCGCCCTCGTACTGCACGGGGTAGAACAGCAGGCCGTTGAGCTCCTCGACGACCGGCAGCACCGACTTGCGCGACACGCTGGTCCAGCAGCCGAAGAGGACGGCGACCTTGTCCTGGGTCAGCAGCTGCTTGGTCTTTTCGGCGAACAGCGGCCAGTTGGAGGCCGGGTCCACCACCACGGGCTCGAGCTTCTTGCCCAGCACCCCGCCCTTGGCATTGATCTCCTCGATGGCCATCAGGGCCGTGTCCTTGAGCACGGTCTCCGAGATGGCCATGGTGCCGGACAGGCTGTGCAGGATCCCGACCTTGATGGTGCCGCCGGACTGGGCCAGCGCGGGAAGGGAGGCGGTGCCCGCCAGGGCCACCGCGGCGGTCAACGCCTTGAGGGTGAATCGTCTTTGCATCTGCTGCGCTCCAAAGATGGAAGGGGACCGGGAGGTTGGGCCATCCGGGCGCTGCGCGCGCCGAATGGACGAGATCCATGCTAGGGAGCCGATCAGGCAGCGGGAATACGCCGCATGGCGTACGAGGCATGCACGGACCGTGCCCGGCCGTCCGTAACAAAGGCAAAACCTGCCCGGCCGTGAGGCAAAAAAGCCGTGTTCCTACAGGGGGTTGCAGGCGCGCTGGGCATCATGGCCCGGCACGCCCGTTGCCCAACGGGCATACGAACAAACCCCTCTGGAGCCCTCATGCAGACATTGATCGTCTTTTGCCACCTGCGCTGGAATTTTGTCTACCAGCGCCCGCAACACCTGCTGTCTCGTCTGGGCTCGCGATGGCGCGTGGTGCTCATCGAGGAGCCGGTGACGGGCCAGGCCGAGCAGCGCCTGGAGCGCTTTTCCCCGGCCCCCGGCGTCGAGGTTTGGCGGCCTCATGTGCACGGCACTGCGCCGGGCTTCCACGACGACCACATCTCGGTGCTGCAGAAGTTCGTGAACGAGGCGATCGCGCAGCAGAAGATCACCGACTACTGGGTGTGGTTCTACACGCCGATGGCCGTGCCGCTGGCGGCCGAGCTCCAGCCGCGCGGCATCGTCTACGACTGCATGGACGAGCTCACGCTCTTCAAGAACGCGCCGCGCCAGCTGGTCCAGCGCGAGAACGTCCTCTTCAAGGAAGCGGACCTGGTGTTCACCGGCGGGCCGAGCCTGTACCGCTCCAAAAAGGATCGGCATCCCAGCGTCCACTGCTTTCCGAGCAGCGTGGACGCGGCCCACTTCGCGCAGGTCGAGCGCGACCATCCGCTGCAGGCGGAGCTGCCGCGCCCCCGGCTGGGCTACTGCGGCGTGATCGACGAGCGCATCAACATGCAGCTGATCGAGGCGATGGCGACCGCTCATCCCGAGTGGCAGCTCATCATGGTCGGACCGGTGGTCAAGATCGACCCGATGGGTCTGCCGCGCCACGCCAACATCCACTGGCTGGGCCAGCAGGGCTACCAGGACCTGCCGTCCTTCATCTGCGGATGGGACGTGTGCCTGATGCCTTTCGCGCTGAACGAGGCCACCCGCTTCATCAGCCCCACCAAGATGCTGGAATACATGGCCTGCGGCCGGCCTTCGGTCAGCACGCCCATCCGCGACGTGGTGGAGCCCTACGGCCACGTGGTGTCGATCGCCGAAACGCCGCAGGAGTACATCCAGGCGTGCGAGCGCATCCTCGCGCGCAGCATCGACGAGCAGCGCGCCCACGCGGCCGAACTGGCCCAGGCCATCGCCAAGACCTCGTGGGACAAGACGGCCCAGCAGATGGCGCAGCTCATCGAGCAGGCCGACCGCGCCAAGGATGCGGCCGAGCGCGAAGCCGAGGGCGAGGACGAGACGCTTGCCAAGGTGGCCTGAGGCCACTCATCACACAAGGAGCCGCACATGACATCCATGCTCAGCAAGGTATCCCCCAGCATCACCAACATGATCCGCATGGACCACACGCACGTGGTCTCGGCCTTCCACCAGTACCAGGTCGATTCGCCGACGCGGGTGAAGAAGGGACTCGCGGACAACATCTGCATGGCACTCGAAGTGCACGCGCAGCTGGAAGAGGAGATCTTCTATCCGGCGCTGCGCGAGGTCACGACGGACGACAGCCTGGACAAGGCAAAGCCGGAGCACGACGAGATGCGCAGCCTGATCGCGCGCCTTCGCGTGCTGCAGCCGGGCGACCCGTCCTTCGACCAGACCCTGTTCGACCTGATGCGCACCGTGCTGCACCACGTCGCGGATGAAGAGACGCAGCTGCTGCCCAAGGCGGAACGGCTGCTGGCGACCCAGCTCAACGAAATGGGCGCGCGCATGACTCGCCGGCGCATGCAGCTGATCGGGCCGCGCACCGGGGAGCTGGCAGGGAGCATGGCTCGGTCGATGAGCACCGGGACGATGCTGGCGGCTGCGGGCGCGTTGGCGGCGGCGGGTGGGTTGTTGTTGGCTCGTAAGACGAACACGACGACGACAGCCCGAAGCAACTGGTTCAACCCGGCGCGCTGGGGGCACTGAGCTTCTTGCTCCCTCCCCCTCCGCGGGAGGGTTGGGGTGGGGGCACGCACGCGGCCTGACGCTACACGCCGTGCCCAGATGCACGCCGCGCGTGCCCTCACCCCCGCCCTCTCCCAGAGGGAGAGGGAGAAAGACCTTCTCGCTCCCTCTCCCGCTTGCGGGAGAGGGCTGGGGTGAGGGCTATTCCCCAAAACTTGGATGCAACTGCCGCATCCGATTCATCGCCATCGCCGCCGCCGCGGTCCGCGTCTCCACCCCCAGCTTCGCCAGGATCCGCTCCAGGTGCTTCTTCACCGTCGCCGGACTCGCGCCCAGGATGTCCGCGATGTCGCGGTTGATCTTCCCCTTGGCCACCCAGTAGAGCACCTCGGCCTCCCGCGCTGTGAGCTTGAAGGCCAGGCTCATGGCCTCGATCACCGCCGCGTCCGACACCTCGCGCATCACGATCAACCAGTCGCCGCCCTCCTCGTCCTGGCCAATCTGCTGGTGCAGTCGGAAGGTGAGGCGCCGCGCCCCCAGTTCCGCCGACAGCCGCGGCGGCTCGACCTTCTGCAGCGCGAGCGCGTGGTGGCGCCGCAGCCAGTCGACCACCGGCTGCGGCGCCAGCGGGCCGACGTGGCCGTAGTAGGCCTGCAGCAGCTCGCGCGCGAGCGGCGTCTGCCAGAGCAGGCGCCCGTCGCCCACGCGCACGGCAATGCTGGCGTAGCCGAAGGCATCCAGCGCATTGCGCGTCTGCCGCGCCTGCCGCGCGCCCTGCATGTGCACGTTCATGCGCGCCAGCACTTCCTTCGGCTTGATCGGCTTGGTCACGTAGTCGACGCCGCCCGCATCGAGCGCGGCGACCAGGTGCTCGGTCTCGGTGAGCCCGGTCATGAAGATGATCGGGATGTGCGCGGTGCGCGGAGCCGCCTTCAGCCGCCGGGCGACCTCGAAGCCGTCCATGCCGGGCATCAGCGCGTCGAGCAGCACGATGTCGGGCAACGCCTGTTCGGCGCGCGCCAGCGCGGCGGCGCCGGTGGTCGCCACCAGCACGGTGTAGCCGGATTCATCGAGCGCGTCGTGCAGCACCGCGAGGTTGTCCGGCACGTCGTCGACCACCAGCACCACGTCGCTGTTCGCACGGTCCAGCGCCGGGTGCAGCGCTTGCTGGCTCACCTCACCGCCTCCTGCCCGCCCGCGAGGTGGCGGCCCAGCGCCTCGAACTGGAACGCCTGGGCGAGCCGCCGCGCCGCCTCGCAGAAGGTCGCGGTCTGCGGCTGCGCCGCCTGGATCTCGTCGAGCTTGTTGAGCACGCCGCGCGGATAACCGAGCTGCACGAGTTGCAGGAGCGCTGCGAGTGATTCCGTATCCGGCCGCAAAACGGGCGATGCGAGGACCGGGACCGCGGCCGGTGCCGCGACCGCGGCGCCGTATGTCCATCGCACTCCCAGCGCGCGCTGCAGCCAGTCGAGCAGTTCGCCGTGCCGGACCGGCTTGACGATGAAGTCCTCCGGCCGCACGCCCGCATCGTTCTCCAGGCCCTTGTCGAAGGCGTTCGCCGAAACGATGGCGACCTTGGCTCGCACGCCCGGCAGCCGCCGCGCGCGCCGCAGCGTCTCCCAACCGTCGATGCCGGGCATCGCCAGGTCCATCAGGATGGCGTCGGGCGCGAGTCCCGCCGCCAGCAGGTCCAGCGCGTCGTGGCCGCTGGCGGCCGTGCGCAGCTCGAAGCCCAGCGGCTCCAGCAGTTGCACCAGCAGCTCGCGATCCGCTTCCTCGTTGTCCACCACCAGCAGGCGGCGGCGCTCGCCTTCGTAGCCGCGCGGCCGGGCCGGCGCGACGGCCTGACGCGCCGCGCCATGCACCTGCGGCAGGAACAGGCGCACGACGAAGGTGGAGCCGCGGCCCGGTTCGCTGTGCACCGACATCTCGCCGCCCATCAGATCGGTGAGCATCTTGGCGATCGTCAGGCCCAGGCCGGCGCCGGGCGCGGATTCGGACGCGCCTTCGCCGCGCGCGAAAGGCTCGAACACCTTGGCGATCTCGCCGGCCGACATGCCGGGCCCGGTGTCGGCGATCTCCAGGTGCGCCATCTCGCGCGCGTAGCGCACCCGCAGCGTGACGCGGCCTTCGCTGGTGAACTTCACCGCGTTGCCCAGCAGGTTGATCAGGATCTGCCGAACTCGTTTCTCGTCGGCGCGCACCACCTCGGGAATGGAGCCCTCCACGTCGAAGCGGAAGCCGAGGCCCTTGGCCGCGGCCTGCAGTTCGAACAGGCCCGCCATCTCGTGCACGCAGTCGGCGAACTGCATGGGCCTGGCGCTGAGCGTGAGCTTACCCGCCTCGATGCGCGCGATGTCCAGCGTGCCTTCGATCAGCGACAGCAGGTGCTCGCCGCCGCGCCGGATCACATTGACGGCCTGGCGGCGGTGCGGCGGCAGCGCCTCGTCCTCGCCCATCAGCTGCGCGTAGCCCAGGATGCTGTTGAGCGGCGTGCGCAGCTCATGACTGATCGCGCTGACGTAGCGGCTCTTGGCCTGGTTGGCCTGCTCGGCCGCGCGGCGCGCCTCGTCGGCGGCGCGCTTGGCTTCCTGCAAGGCCTGGTCGGTCTGGCGGTGCGAGTCGATCTCGCGCATCAGGAGGTGGGTCTGGCGGTTGGATTCTTCCTGCGCGACCTGCCGGCTCTTGTGCGCCAGCACCAGCCACCACGCCACGATGCCGGCGATCACCAGCAGCGCGAAGTACGCCTTGAGCAGCCCGGCGCTGAGCGCGTCGCGCGCCGTATCGGCGGCGTCGGGCATCAAGTCCTGCAACGTGCGCAGTTCCTGGTGGTACAGAAGGCCGAACACCGCGGCGAGCAGCGGCACGACGACGAACATCAGCAGCAGGAAGTGGCCAAGCCCGGTGTCGAGATAGGGCCAGATGCGCCGCGGCAGCACGGCGCGCAACGTCGAGGACCACTGGGCCGCGAGGCGCGCCTCCGGCTTGCAGGCATCGCCGCAGCGCGCGTCCAGCGTGCAGCACAGCGAGCAGATGCAGCCCTGGTACGCCGGGCAATGCGCCATGTCGGGCGCCTCGTATTCCTGCTCGCACACCACGCAGCGATGCAGCGTGGCACCGGCGATCGGCCGCGGGTCCTGCTTGCGCGCCAGGTAGTAGCGGCCGCGCGTCGCCCACGCGATGGCGGGTGCGGCCGCGAAGGCGACGCCCATCGCGATCAACGCCGAGAACGCCTGCGCCGTCGCACCGAACGCGCCCAGCCAGGCGGCGATCGACAGGGTGGAGGCAAGCGCCATCGCGCCCACGCCCACGGGGTTGATGTCGTACAGGTAGGCGCGCCGGAACTCGATGCCGCGCGGCGACAGGCCCAGCGGCTTGTTGACCACCAGGTCGGCGACCACCGCCATGATCCAGGCGATGGCGATGTTGGAGTACAGCCCCAGCACGTCGCCCAGCGCCTGGAACACGTTCATCTCCATCAGCATGAACGCGATCAGCGTGTTGAACACCACCCACACCACGCGCCCCGGATGGCTGTGCGTCACGCGCGAGAAAAAGTTGGACCAGGCCAGCGAGCCTGCGTACGCGTTGGTGACGTTGATCTTCAGCTGCGAGATCACCACGAAGATGGCGGTGGCCGCGACCGCCCAGCCGAAGTGCGGGAACACGTACTCGTAGGCCGCCAGGTACATCTGGTTGGGATCGACCGCGCGATCGGCCGGCACCATGTGGCTGATGGCGAGCCAGGCCAGCAATGCGCCGCCGAGCATCTTGAGCACGCCCAGCGTCACCCAGCCCGGCCCGCCCGCCAGCACGCCCAACCACCAGCCGGTGCGGCGTCCCGGTTCGGCGCGCGGCATGAAGCGCAGGTAGTCGGCCTGTTCGCCCATCTGCGTGATGAGCGCGACGCCGACTGTCAACGCCGCACCGAAAGCGTGCAGGTCGAATCCGCCCGTGCCGCTTTTCTCCCCGACGTAGTGCACCACGCCCGAGAACGCCCCAGGATCGCGCGCCAGCACGTAAACGAAGGGCACGACCAGCATCACCAGCCACACCGGCTGGGTCCAGGCCTGCAGCCGGCTGATGGCCGACACGCCATGCGTGACGAGAGGGATCACCACGACCGCGCAGACCAGGTAGCCCCACGTCGGCGGAATGCCCAGCGCCAGCTCCAGCGCATACGCCATCACCGCCGCTTCGAGCGCGAAGAAGATGAAGGTGAACGAGGCGTAGATCAGCGAAGTGACCGTCGAGCCCATGTAGCCGAAACCCGCGCCGCGCGTGAGCAGGTCCATGTCGATGCTGTAGCGGGCGGCATAGACGCTGACCGGCAGGCCGGCCAGGAAGATGATCAGCCCGGTGGCAACGATGGCCCAGAAGGCGTTGAGGAAACCGTACTGCACCAGCAGCGTGGCACCGACGGCTTCGAGGATCAGGAAAGAGGCGGCGCCGAACGCGGTGTTGGCCACGCGGAAGGCGGACCACTTGCGGAATCGCTGCGGCGTGTAGCGCAGCGCGTAGTCCTCCATGGTCTCGCGAGCGACCCAGCTGTTGTAGTCGCGCCGGACCTTCACCACGCGCTGGGGCGCATCGGCCGGCAGGATGGGGATGACCTCGCTCACACGACGGCTGTGCAAGCACCGTGCCGGACCACCAGCCCGGCAGGCACGCGCCTTGCACTAACATGGTTCGCACCATGGAACTCACGCCCCGCGAGAAGGACAAGCTGCTGGTCTTCACCGCCGCCCTGCTGGCCGAGCGCCGCAGGGCGCGAGGGCTCAAGCTCAACTACCCCGAGGCGGTGGCGCTGATCTCCGCGGCCGTGATGGAAGGCGCGCGGGACGGCAAGACGGTGGCCCAGCTGATGTCCGAGGGGCGCGAGATCCTCACGCGGGCCGATGTGATGGAAGGCGTGGCGGAGATGATCCCGGACATCCAGGTGGAAGCCACCTTCCCCGATGGCACCAAGCTCGTCACCGTGCACCAGCCGATCGTCTGAATGCGAGGAGAACAATGAACAAGCTGAAAACCCACGCCAGTCGCTTCGCCCTCGCGTTGCTCGCCGCCCCGGCGGCTTTGGCGCACGAAGGCCACGGCCTCGCCGGCTCGCACTGGCATGCAAGCGACGTCTTCGGCCTGCTGGTGGTCGGCGGACTGGCGGCGCTGATCTACTGGCTCTCGCGCGGCGGCAAGTGATGGGCCTGGTCCCCGGCGAATTGATCACCGAAGAGGGCGAGCACGAGCTCAACCCGGGGCGCCGCACGGTGAGCCTCGTCGTGCGCAACACCGCAGACCGGCCGATCCAGGTCGGGTCGCACTACCACTTCGCGGAAACGAATGGCGCGCTGCAATTCGACCGCAAGGCGGCGCGCGGCATGCGGCTGAACATCGCGTCGGGCACCGCGGTGCGCTTCGAGCCTGGGCAGCAGCGCACGGTGGAGCTGGTCGACTACTCGGGCGCGCGGGCCGTGTACGGCTTCCGCGCCCAGGTGCAAGGAAAGCTCTGAGATGGCGAAGATCGGCCGCCGCGCCTACGCGGAGATGTTCGGCCCCACGAGGGGCGACCGCGTGCGCCTGGCCGACACCGACCTGGTGATCGAGGTCGAGGACGACTACACGCTGCGCGCCGGCGGCTACGGCGAGGAAGTCAAGTTCGGCGGCGGCAAGACGATCCGCGACGGCATGGCGCAGAGCCAGCAGACGCGCGCGCAGGGTGCGATGGACTGCGTGCTGACCAACGCGCTGATCCTGGACCACTGGGGCATCGTCAAGGCCGACATCGGCGTCAAGGACGGGCGCATCGCCGCCATCGGCAAGGCCGGCAACCCGGACACACAGCCCGGCGTGGACATCGTCCTCGGCCCGGGCACCGAGATCATCAGCTGCGAAGGCAGCATCGTCACCGCCGGAGGCATCGACAGCCACATCCACTTCATCTGCCCGCAGCAGATCGAGGAAGCGCTGGCCTCGGGCATCACCACCATGTTCGGCGGCGGCACCGGTCCGGCCACGGGCACCTTCGCCACCACCTGCACGCCCGGGCCCTGGAACATCCAGCGCATGCTGCAGGCCGCCGAGGCCTTCCCGATGAACCTGGGCTTCATGGGCAAGGGCAACGCCAGCCAGCATGCGCCGCTGCGCGAGCAGATCGACGCCGGCGCCATCGGCCTGAAGCTGCACGAGGACTGGGGCACTACGCCCTCGGCCATCGACACCTGCCTGGACGTCGCCGACGAGACCGACACGCAAGTGGCGATCCACAGCGACACGCTCAATGAATCGGGTTTCGTAGAGAACACCATCGCGGCGACCAAGGGGCGCTCGATCTGCGCCTTCCACACCGAAGGCGCGGGCGGCGGCCACGCGCCGGACATCCTGCGCGTGGTGGGCGAGGCCAACTTCCTGCCTTCGTCCACCAACCCGACCATGCCCTACACGGTGAACACGCTGGACGAGCACGTGGACATGCTGATGGTGTGCCACCACCTCGACCCCGCGATCGCCGAGGACCTGGCGTTCGCCGAAAGCCGCATCCGCAAGGAAACGATCGCGGCCGAGGACATCCTGCACGACCTGGGCGCGATCAGCATGTTCAGCTCGGACTCGCAGGCGATGGGGCGCGTGGGCGAGGTCATCCTGCGCTGCTGGCAGACCGCGCACAAGATGAAGCTCCAGCGCGGAAAGCTGCCGGGCGATTCCGGGCGCCACGACAACTTCCGCGCCAGGCGCTACGTCGCCAAGTACACGATCAACCCCGCCATCGCCCACGGCATCAGCCACGAAGTCGGCAGCCTGGAGCCCGGCAAGTGGGCCGACCTGGTCGTGTGGAAGCCGGCGTTCTTCGGCGTGAAGCCCTCGCTGATCGTCAAGGGCGGCAGCATCGCCATGGCGGCGATGGGCGACCCGAATGCTTCGATCCCCACGCCGCAGCCGGTGCACTATCGGCCCATGTTCGGTGCGTTCGGCGGCGCTGTCGCGAAGGGTTCGATCACCTTCGTTTCCAAATCGGCGCTGGCCTCGGGCGCCGCCCAGCGCTATGGGCTGGCGAAACATCTCTCCGCCGTGCAGTCGATCCGCCAGGTGCGCAAGCACCACCTGGTGCACAACGACTACCTGCCGAAAATGGAGATCGATCCGCAGACCTACGCGGTGCGCGCCGACGGCCAGCTGCTGACTTGCGAGCCGGCCAGCGTACTGCCGATGGCGCAGCGATACTTCCTCTTCTGATGCTCACCGTTTCCAAATGCCTGCCCGGCGGGCAGGGCCTGGCGCCCGCCCTGCTGCGCCGCGCGCCGACCATCGAACTCGACTGGGACGTGCGGCAGAAAAGCCGCTTCGAAGCCTCCGATTCGCAAGGCCGCACGCTCGGCGTGTTCCTTCCGCGCGGCACCGTCGTGCGCGGCGGCGACGTGCTGGTGGCGGAGGACGGCTCGTTGATCCGCGTGCTGGCCGCGGCGCAACCGGTGCTGAAGATCACGCACTGCGGCGAGCACGGCACGCCGTTCGACCTGACGCGCGCGGCCTACCACCTGGGCAACCGCCACGTCGCCATCGAACTGCGGCCCGACCACCTGAAGATCGAGCCCGACCACGTGCTCGCCGGCATGCTGCGCGGCATGCACCTGATCGTGACCGAGGCGAACGAGCCGTTCGAGCCGGAGGGCGGCGCGTATTCGGGCGGACATTCGCATGGCCACTCGCATGCGCACGAGCACTCGCACGGCGAGGGGCACGACCATGCCGGGCACGACCATGGACACGACCACGGCCACTCGCACTGACGGCGCGCTGCTGCGCCTGATCTGGCTGGCCTCGCCCGCCCTGCCGGTCGGCGGCTTCTCCTACTCCGAAGGACTCGAAGCGGCCGTGGAAGCCGGGCTGGTGCACGATCAAGCCAGTGCCGGGGAATGGCTGGTCCAGCAGCTTCACGTGGTCCTGTCCGAGTCCGACCTGGCCGTGGTCGCCCAAGGCGTGACCGCCTGGCGCGCGGACGACGAGGCGCGCGTGCAGGCACTCGACCGGTGGGTGCGCCGCACGCGCGAGACCAGCGAGCTGCGGCTGCAATCCGAGCAGATGGGGCGATCGCTGGGCGACTGGTCGCGCTCGCTCCAGGCGAATCCGCCCGCCCGGGACCACTTCACTTATCCCGTCGCCTTCGCGCGCGCCGCCGCGCCCATGGAGGCGCCGGTGCGCGACATCGTGCTGGCCTTCGCCTTCGGCTGGTCCGAGAACATGATGCAGGCCGCGATCAAGGCTGTGCCCTTAGGGCAGGCGGCCGGCCAGCGCATCCTGCAACGGCTGGCGCAAGAGATCCCCGCCGCGGCCGACCACGCGATGCGCCTGGGCGACGAAGACCGCCAGGCCTTCGCGCCGCGGCTGGCCATCCTGTCGGCGCAACACGAAACCCAGTATTCACGCCTGTTCCGGTCATGAGCAACCTGCTGCACCACATCCCGGGCCGCACCCGCAAACTGCCGCCTTTGCGCGTGGGCATCGGCGGCCCGGTCGGCTCGGGCAAGACCACGCTGCTGGAGATGCTCTGCAAGTCCATGCGCGAGCGCTGGGACCTGGTGGCGATCACCAACGACATCTACACCAAGGAAGACCAGCGGCTGCTGACCGTCAGCGGCGCGCTGCCGGCCGAGCGCATCATGGGCGTGGAGACCGGCGGCTGCCCGCACACGGCGATCCGCGAGGACGCCTCGATCAACCTCGAAGCCATCGACCGCATGCTGGCCCGGTTCCCCGACGCGGACATCGTGTTCGTCGAGAGCGGCGGCGACAACCTGGCCGCCACCTTCAGCCCGGAGCTGTCGGACCTGACGATCTACGTGATCGACGTGGCCGCAGGCGAGAAGATCCCGCGCAAGGGCGGGCCGGGCATCACCAAGAGCGACCTGTTCGTCATCAACAAGACCGACCTCGCGCCGCACGTCGGCGCGGACCTGGCTGTGATGGAGGCGGACACCAGGCGCATGCGCAAGGACAAACCGTTCGTGATGACGAACCTGAAGACGCGCGCGGGGCTGGATGAAGTGGTCGCCTTCATCGAGCGCAAGGGGCTGCTCGTCGCCTGAAGACCTCTGGCGGAGAGTGTGAGATTCGAACTCACGGATGCCTCTCGGCATCGCCGGTTTTCAAGACCGGTGCAATCGACCGCTCTGCCAACTCTCCGACAGCGGCCATTCTAGGGCCGGGGTCGCTCGCCACGGTTGAGCTTGCCCTGGCGCGGCCGTGGGGCACAATGGTTCCGTGACCTACCGCGAACTGCTGCAACGCACGCTGGACCACGGGATGCCCGTGGAGAAGGCGCTGGAGTTCCTGCGCGGCAGCGGCGCGTCACCGGTGGAGGCGGCCAGGGCGCTCCAGGAGACCACCGGCGCCAGCTTCGAAGAGGCGCGGGCGCTGGTCGCACGCACTCGCGCCTGGTCCGGTCCGCGCTCGGGCGTTCAGCTCCCGGCCAAGCCGCGCGAGTGGTACGGCGCCATCGGCCAGCACGGCCGCTCCGGCCACGGCGCCGCCAGCGTGCTGCCGCACCTGGGGCGGCAAACCCCGTCCCACGCGGGCCAGGGCAAGAGCCGCTAGGGCGGTCGCTCCGGGCGGCGGCCCGTCAGCTTTCCAGGAACAGGCCCTGCAGGTCGCTGAGGAAGTCGAACCCGCGTTCGGTCGGCCGCACCCAGCCGCCTTCGACGGCCAGCAGGCCCTTGCGTTCGCCCTCTTCGAGCGCGCCCTGGATCGCTGACAGCGGCAGCCCCGTGCGTTCGAAGAAGGACTGCAGCGTGAAGCCGTGGCGCAGGCGCAGCGCATTCAACATGAACTCGAAGGGCAGCTGCTTGCGCCCGACTTCCTCTTCCTGCGCGATGGCATTGCCGGCCAGCGCGTTGTCCATGTAGAGGCGCGGCTCGCGGTAGCGGATCTGCCGCACGACGCGGTGCGCGAAGCTCAGCTTGCCGTGCGCCCCGGCGCCGAGCCCGAGGTAGTCGCCGAACTGCCAGTAGTTCAGGTTGTGGCGGCACGAATGCGCCGGCTTGGCATAGGCCGAGACCTCGTAGCGCTCCAAGCCCGCGCCCGTCGTCATCTCCGTGATGCGGTCCAGCATCGCGTAGGCCAGGTCGTCGTCCGGCACCTTGGGCGGGAACTTGGCGAACACCGTGTTCGGCTCGATGGTCAGGTGGTAGACCGACAGGTGCGGCGGCAGCAGCGCCAGGGCCTGCGTGAGGTCCTGCTCCAGCATCGCCAGGTCCTGTCCGGGCAGCGCGTACATCAGGTCCAGGTTGAAGGTCTCGAAGGCCAGCGCCGCTTCTTCGGCGGCTGCGATCGCCTGGGCCCGATCGTGCACGCGGCCCAGCGCGCGCAGGTGCCGGTCGTCGAAGCTCTGCACGCCGATGGACAGGCGCGTCACGCCCGCGTCGCGGTAGGAACGGAAGCGATCCTTCTCGAAAGTGCCGGGGTTGGCTTCGAGCGTGATCTCGCACGCCGGCTCCAGCTTCAGCCGCGCGCGCAGGCCGGCGATAAGCGACTCGATCGCGGCCGGCGAGAAAAGGCTCGGCGTGCCGCCGCCGATGAAGATGCTGTGCACCGTGCGGCCCCACACCAGCGGCAGCGAGGCCTCCAGGTCGGCGAACAGCGCGTCGAGGTAGCGCTGCTCCGGGATCTCACCCTTCGACTCGTGCGAGTTGAAGTCGCAGTAGGGGCACTTGCGCAGGCACCAGGGCAGGTGCACGTAGACGGACAGCGGCGGCAATGCGGGCAACTGCAGCAGCCCGGGACGCATGTAGTGGGCCGGGTCGGGCCGCGTCGCGTTCACAGCCACCGCTCCCGGATCAGCTGCACCATCTGCTTGGCCGCCTGGCCGCGATGGCTGTGCGCGTTCTTCACCTCGGGCGGCAGCTGCGCGAAGGTCTTGCCGAAGGCGGGGATGAACATCACCGGATCGAAGCCGAAGCCGTGCTCGCCGGCCGGCTCGCGCGCGATCTCGCCGACGGCGCGGCCGATCGCGATCAGCGGCTCAGGATCTTGCGGCGAGCGCACCGCCACCAGCGTGCTCACCAGCGCGGCGCGGCGATCGCCGACGTTGCGCATCTGTTCGAGCAGCGCCTTGACGTTGTTGTCGTCGCCCTTCCCGTAGCCGAACTGCGTGGCGTAGTAGGCCGTGTCCACGCCGGGCAGGCCGCCGAAGGCGTCGACGCACAGGCCGGCATCGTCGGCCAGCGCAGGCAGGCCACTGTGCTGCGCCGCATGGCGCGCCTTGGCCAGCGCGTTCTCGACGAAGGTGCGAAAGGGCTCTTCCGCTTCGCCCACGCACAGGTCGGCCTGGCGAACCAGTTCGATCCCGAGCGGCGCGAGCATGGCCTGCAGTTCCGCGAGCTTGCCGCGGTTGTTGGACGCGAGCACGATGCGCGAGACCTGCACGCGGCGCTCCTCAGGCATTCAGAGCCGCGGAGAGCGCGAGGCGCTGTTTCTCCACCAGTTCGCCGATGCCTTTCTCGGCCAGGCGCAGGAGCTGGTCCATCTCGGCGCGCGTGAAGGCCGCGCCCTCGGCCGTGCCCTGCACTTCCACGTAGTGGCCGGCGCCGGTCATCACCACGTTCATGTCGGTGTCGCACGCGACGTCCTCGACGTATTCCAGGTCGAGCAGCGGCGTGCGCTCCACGATGCCCACCGAGATCGCCGCCACCGGCCCGGTGATCGGAGAGGCGGCGAGCTTGCCCAGCGCCATCAGCTTGGTGACCGCGTCCTGCGCCGCGACGAAGGCGCCGGTGATGGCGGCCGTGCGCGTGCCGCCGTCGGCCTGCAGCACGTCGCAATCGAGGTGGATGGTGCGCTCGCCCAGCGCCTTGAGGTCGAACACGGCGCGCAGCGAGCGGCCGATCAGGCGCTGGATCTCCTGCGTGCGACCGCTCTGCTTGCCGCGCGCGGCCTCGCGGTCGCCGCGCGTGTGGGTGGCGCGCGGCAGCATGCCGTATTCGGCCGTCACCCAGCCCTCTCCGCTGCCGCGCTTGTGCGGCGGCACCTTGTCCTCGACCGACGCGGTGCACAGCACGCGCGTGAGCCCGAACTCGATCAGGACGGAGCCTTCGGCGTGGATGGTGAAGCCGCGCGTGATGCGCACGGGACGAAGCTGGTCGGCGGCGCGGCCGCCGGTACGTTGGAAAGACATCCCGGTATTTTCAAGGACGGCGCCGCGAAGCGGCGGCCTTGCGCCGTTTATCCCTTGCGGGCGGCGGAGCGCTTGATGGCTTCGTTGATCTCGGCGATGGAGCGCTCGATGGCGTCGTCGTCGAGGTCGTCGATGAGCGAGTCCAGCACCCCGGCCTGGATGGTGGAGGCGAACACGCCGTCGGAGATGCTGTCGGTGGACACGCCGTGGGTGGATTCGAAAGCGTCGGGCGTTTCCCACTCCAGCGCGATGACCGTGACGTTGTCGCAGGTCGGGCCGCCGTTGCGCAGCGCCGTTTCCACCAGCTCGGGAACCGCGTCGGACACCGGCTGCGCGCTGAGCTGGCGCACGATCTCGGCATCGTCCACCGAGCTCCACAGCCCGTCGGAGCACAGCAGGATCCTGTCGCCCTGCTGCAGCGCCACGGGGCCGGTGACGTCGTACACGGGCTTGGTGGGCGAGCCCAGGCAGGTGAAGAGGATGTTGCGGTTGATGCGCTCCATCTTCATCGCGCCGGCGTTGTGCTGCTCCAGGTACGAGTGGTCGCGCGTGCGGGTGAGCAGCTCGCCGTTGCGCACGACGTACAGGCGCGAGTCGCCGCAATGCACCCAGCTGGCCGAGGAGCCCTGCAGGATGGCCGCGACCAGGGTGGTGCGGGGCGTGTCGAGCATGCCCTTCTCGCTGGCGTAGCGGATGATCTGGTGATGCGCCGTCATCAGCGCGGTCGAAAGGAATTCGCTGGTGTCTTGCACCACCGGGCGCGCGTCCCGCTGGTACAGGGCCGAGATGGTCTGCAGCGCGAGTTGCGCCGCGACTTCGCCTTCCGGGTGGCCGCCCATGCCGTCGGCCAGCACGAACAGGCCCGACTCCCGCGTGTAGCAGTAGCCCATGCGGTCCTCGTTCTTCTCGCGCGAGCCCTTGCGGCTGATCTGGAAGACGGAGAACTTCATGGTGGTGGGGTGGGCTTACTTCAGCTTGGCGCCGAAGTTCGTGGCCTTGCGGATGCTCTTCTTGGAGTCCGAGACCATGTTGTCGAATTGCAGGCGCATCTTCTCGCCGACCGTGAGCTTGGTGTAGCGGCGCTCGCCTTCGCGGCTGAGCTCCTTCTGCAGCGCGAACACCGACTGCGGCCGCGAGAGCGGGTCGAGCGACATGCACCACTCGACCACCTCGATCAGGTTGTCCGAGTAGACGCCGCGCAGGCGCGAGAGGGCCAGCGCGAGGCGGTCCTTCTCCAGCCGCTGCGGCGCGTCGTTGGGGGGATAGCCCTGCATGCAGGCGTAGATGCAGGCGCCGATGGCGTAGATGTCGGTCCAGGGGCCCATCGATGAATCGCGCCGGTACATCTCGGGCGCGGCGAAGCCGGGCGTGTACATCGGGCGGATGAAGTTGCCTTCCTTGGACAGCACTTCGCGCGCGGCGCCGAAGTCGATCATCACGGCCTTGTTGTCGTCGGTGATGAAGATGTTGGCCGGCTTGATGTCCAGGTGCAGCATCTTGTGCTGGTGCACGATGCGCAGGCCGCGCAGGATCTCGTCGAACAGCGAGCGGATGGTGGACTCGCGGAACACCTTCTGCTTCTTCAGCTCGCGCGCGGTGATGATGAAGTCCTGCAGGGTCGCGCCCTCCAGGTAGTTCATCACCATGTAGACGGTTTCGTTCTCGCGGAAGAAATTGAGCACGCTCACGACGGAGGCATGCGAGATCTGCGCAAGCGAGCGGCCTTCCTCGAAGAAGCTCTTGAGACCCAGGCGATAGAGGGAGAGTTTCTCGGGCTGCACCTGCGGCAGCAGCTCGCCGGGTGCGCGGGTGGCCAGGGACGCGGGGAGGTATTCCTTGATGGCGACCTGCTGGCCCTCGTTGTCGACGGCCAGGTACACCACACCGAAACCGCCGGCGGAGAGCTTTCGCACCACCCGGTAGCCGCCGATGACGGTGTCCGGAGGCAGGGGCGCCGGCTTGACCTTTGACATAATTTCAAGTCTAGGGCGGCATTCACCGCCCCGTTAATCCTCGCAATCCCTGCAACACCCTCGGAGTCGAATGCCAGTTTACAGCATGACCGGTTACGCAAGCGGCCAGCACAGCCTGGCGCAAGCCGCTCCGGGACAGGAGGTCAAGCCCACTGCGCAAGGGCGCCTGGGGCTTGAGATCCGCTCTGTCAACAGCCGCTTCCTGGACCTGTCGTTCCGGCTGTCGGAGGAACTGCGCCAGCACGAGCCGGCACTGCGGGAACTGCTGCAGGCACGTCTGAAGCGCGGAAAGGTCGAATTGCGCGCAGGTGTGGAATCCACGCAACCCGATGCGGTCCGCGAACCTGCGGCCCGCATGCTGCAGCGGCTCGCCTCGCTGCAGGACACGGTGCGCACGTGGCTGCCGGACGCCCGCTCCCTGAGCGTCGCCGACGTGCTGCGCCTCGGCACGGCGGAAGAAGCGACGACGACCGACCTGGGCTCCTCCCTGCAGAAGGTCGCTGCGCAGGCGGTGGAAGACCTGGTCGCCTCGCGCGAACGCGAAGGCGCCCGCTTGGCGAAGATGCTGCTTGGACATCTGAAGCAGCTGCGGGAGCTCGCCGAGCAGGCGCGCCCGCTGGTGCCGCAGCTCGTGGAGCAGCAGCGATCGCGCTTCCTCGAGCGCTGGAACGAGGCGATGGGCCTGGCCGAAGGCGCCGCGTCGCCTGAAGCCGCTCAGGACCGCGCGCTCACCGAGGCCACCGCTTTCGCCATCCGAATCGACGTGGCGGAGGAACTCACCCGCCTGGCCGCCCACATCGACGAGATCGAGCGCCTGATCAACAAAGGCGGCGAGGTCGGCAAGCGCCTGGACTTCCTGATCCAGGAGCTGCACCGCGAGGCCAACACGCTCGGCTCGAAGTCGGCGGCCCTGGAGCTGACGCGCATCTCCGTGGACATGAAGGTCCTGATCGAGCAGATGCGCGAGCAGGTCCAGAACATAGAGTAGAAGGCTCCCTTGGACTATCCCGGCAACCTCTTCGTCGTCGCAGCGCCCAGCGGCGCGGGCAAGTCCAGCCTGGTCAAGGCGCTGATGGAGCTGGATTCGCAGGTCCAGCCTTCGATCTCGCACACCACGCGGGCGCCGCGCGGGCAGGAAAGGCACGGCCGCGAGTACTACTTCGTCTCCGAGCAGGAGTTCGACGCGATGGTGCTGGCCGATGCCTTCGTCGAGTGGGCCTTCGTGCACGGGCGCCGCTACGGCACCTCCAAGCGCGCGATCGAGGAGCGCATCGCCCAGGGCGCCGACGTGATCCTGGAGATCGACTACCAGGGCGCGCTGCAGATCAAGCGCATCTTCGCCAACGCGGTGCTGGTGTTCATCCTGCCGCCGAGCTGGGACGAGTTGCGTTCGCGTCTGGAGAGGCGCGGCGAGGATTCGCCCGAGGTGATCGAACTGCGGCTGAAGAACGCCGCCGAGGAGCTGTCCAAGGCGCCGGAGTTCGACTTCGTTATAATCAACGAGCTTTTCGAACGAGCGCTTTTTGACCTGAAGGCGATCGTTCATGCCCAGCGGCTGAAGTATTCCGCGCAGCGCCGGGCCCGGGCCGAGACCTTCCAGGCCCTCAACATCCCCTGACACCGCGAAAGAACCCATGGCCCGCATCACCGTCGAAGACTGCCTCGAGAAGATCCCGAACCGCTTCCAGCTGGTGCTCGCCGCGACGTACCGCGCGCGAATGCTGAGCCAGGGCCACGCGCCCAAGATCGAGAGCAAGAACAAGCCCGGGGTCACCGCCCTGCGCGAGATCGCCGACGGCAAGATCGGGCTGGAGATGCTGAAGAAGGTGCCGGGCTAAGGGACAGCGCGCCCGCGTCTCCGCGCAGGCGGGGATCCAGTACCCCTATACAAGCACCGCACCGCGGTGCTTTTTCGTTGGCGCTCGCAGCGAGTGCACGCTCACTGTACATTTGTGGGATGAGTGCCGTGCTCCCCCCCACCACGGGAAAGGGCCTGCGCCCACCCGCGGTGGCCCAACCCAGCCCGGCGGCCGCCAATGCGGCAGCCGCGAGCTTTGCCGCGCTCACCGCCAGACTCGATTACCTGGACCCGGCGGACATCGAGCAGGTCCGCCAGGCCTACCGGTTCGCCGACGAAGCCCACCTCGGGCAGATCCGCGCCAGCGGCGAGCCCTACATCACGCACCCGATCGCGGTGGCGGCGCAGTGCGCGGAATGGAAGCTGGATGCCCAGGCGCTGATGGCCGCCCTGCTCCACGACGCGATCGAGGACTGCGGGGTCACCAAGCCCCAGCTGATCGAGCGTTTCGGCGCCGCCGTGGCCGAGCTTGTCGACGGGCTGACCAAGCTCGACAAGCTGCAGTTCAACACGCGCGAGGAAAGCCAGGCCGAGTCCTTCCGCAAGATGCTGCTGGCGATGGCGCGCGACGTGCGCGTCATCCTGATCAAGCTGGCCGACCGCAGCCACAACATGCGCACGCTGGAAGACGTGCCGCGGGAGAAATGGGGCCGCACCTCGCGCGAGACGCTGGACATCTACGCGCCCATCGCGCACCGCCTGGGGCTGAACCAGACGTACCGGGAGCTGCAGGAACTGGCCTTCCGCTACCTGATGCCGTGGCGGCACGACGTGCTGGAGAAGGCCGTCTCCAAGGCGCGCAGCCGCCGCCGCGACCTGATCCAGAAGGTGCAACGCGAGGTGGAAGCGGCCTTCGAGCAGGCCGGCATGAAGGTGCGCATCGCGGGGCGCGAGAAGACGCTCTACTCCATCTACCGCAAGATGGACGAGAAGCACCTCTCGTTCGCCCAGGTCACCGACATCTACGGCTTCCGTGTCGTCGTGCCCACCGTCACCGATTGCTACACCGCCCTGGGCATCCTGCACCAGATGTACAAGCCGGTCCCGGGCCGCTTCAAGGACCACATCGCGATCCCCAAGGTCAACGGTTACCAGTCGCTGCACACCACGCTGGTCGGCCCCTCGGGCGTGAGCGTGGAGTTCCAGATGCGGACCGAGGCGATGCACGTGGTGGCGGAGTCGGGCGTCGCGGCGCACTGGCTGTACAAGGCCAGCCACCCGGACAGCGACAACGCCGAGCGCCTGGGCACCAAGTGGCTGCAATCGCTGCTGGACATCCAGCACGAGACGCGCGACGCGGCGGAGTTCTGGGACCACGTCAAGATCGACCTGTTCCCGGACGCCGTCTATGTGTTCACGCCCAAGAGCCAGATCATGGCGATGCCGCGCGGCGCGACCGTGGTGGACTTCGCCTACGCGATCCACAGCAACATCGGCGACCGCACCGTGGCAGCCAAGATCAACGGCGTGCAGGTGCCGCTGCGCACCGAGCTGAAGAACGGCGACGTCGTCGAAGTGGTCACCGCGCCGGTGTCGACGCCGAATCCGGCCTGGCTCGGTTTCGTGCGCACCGGGCGGGCCCGCTCCAAGATCCGCCACCACCTCAAGTCGCTGGCCCAGGCCGAGTCGCAGGAACTGGGCGAGAAGCTGCTCACGCAGGCCCTGCGCGCCGAAGGCATCGAGCGGCTGCCGGCGGACGATGAGCAGCACCACGCGGTCTGGGAGAAGCTCCTGCGCTTCACCGGCAACAAGAGCCGCGCCGAGCTGCTGACGGACCTGGGCCTGGGCAAGCGCATCGCGGGCATCGTGGCCAAGCGCTTGATGACGCTGATGTCCGAGCTCGGGGAGAGGCCCGACGCCCTGCTGATCACCCGCGAGCGCTACACGGCGCACGAGAACGTGTCGCAGGGCGCGGTGGTGCTGGATGGCAGCGAGAACGCTTCGGTGCAGTTCGCGGCCTGCTGCCGCCCCGTGCCGGGCGACAGCATCGTCGGCTACCTTGGGCGCGGCGAGGGCCTGGTGGTCCACATGGACGACTGCGCGGTGGCGCGCCGGCTGCAGCACAAGGACGCCGAGCGCTTCATCGGCGTGGAATGGGCCGATGAGCCGGTGCGGCCTTTCGAGACGACCGTGATGGTGACCGTCGCCAACAGCAAGGGCGTGCTCGCCCGGGTGGCTTCGGCACTCGCCGGCGTGGAAGCCGACATCACGCACGTCGACATGGACGAAGAGCGCGCGCAGGACGCGACGGACCTGCGCTTCATCATCGCCGTGCGCGACCGCGCGCACCTGGACACGGTGATGCGCACCCTGAAGCGCACGCCCTCGGTGATGCGAGCGCAACGGCTGCGCGCCGGGCACTCGCACTCAAGCCACTGACGCTTCCCCGGGCGCGGGATAGCGCACCTGCAGCACCTCGATCTCCTGCGCGCCGGCGGGCGTGACCAGCCGCACCACGTCGCCCTCCTGCGACTTCAGCAGGGCGCGGGCGATCGGCGAGACCCAGCTCACCTGGCCCTTGAGGCTGTCGGCCTCGTCGATGCCGACGATGGTGATCGTGCGCTCATCCCCCGACTCCTCTGCGTACGTCACGGTCGCGCCGAAGAACACCTGCGAGTGGCCATGGTGGAGCGTCGGGTCGGCCACTTCCGCGATCTCAAGCCGCTTCGTGAGGAAGCGGATGCGGCGGTCGATCTCGCGCAGCCGCTTCTTGCCGTACAGGTAGTCGCCGTTCTCGGAACGGTCGCCGTTGCTCGCCGCCCAGTGCACCACCTCCACCACCTTGGGCCTTTCCTCGTCGATCAGGTGGAGCAGCTCGGCGCGCAGCCGGGCATAACCGTGCGGCGTGATGTAGTTGCGTCCGCCGGCGGGCAATGCCGGCAAAGCTTCCTCGTCGTCCTCGGTGTCGGTCTCGCGCGTGAACGCCTTGCTCATGACGTGAAGCATAGTCCGGCGCACGACGTGTGGGAGAGCGCCCCCAGCGCAACGCAAGCCTGCTCCTACAGGGGGCGCGGTGTTCGCCTGACGAAGTGAAACTGCCCCGCTGCAAACAATGCACGGGTGACAAAACGAGCAGTACCGACTTTGCGGCCGACGCAGGCAAGGACCCTTCCATGAGCGTCGTGACCCCGTCCCAAGGCGTGGCGGCGGGACAGTCCGCCTCGAATCGTCGGCCAAGGACACAAGCGGAGGCGGCTCGTTACGGGGTGTTGCGCCGGCTCGCGCCTGCACTCAAGCACGACATGGTGGTCAACCTGCAGGCCGTCGCCATGATGGCCGAGGTGCTCGGCGCCCGCCTCGAAAAAGGCTCGCCCTCGCCTGCCGATCTGGAAGGCAGCGTCACCAAGATGAACCGGTTGGCGCGTGAGGCGGTGATGACCTGCCTGAAGGTCGCCACCTGGATCTCGCCCTCGGAAGACGAAAGCGTTCGCCTGCGCGACGGCGTGGACGAGTGCGTGGCCCTGCTGCGCAGCAGCTTCAACTTCCGCGGCTTCTCGCTGAGCAACGACGTGCCCGACGCGGATTTCGAAGTCTCGCGAGTCGCTTCGCGGCACCTGGTCGCGGCATCGCTGCTGTCGCTGGCCGACGCGGCGTCCGGACCCAGCGACCTGGTGGCCACCGCAGAGGTTTCGCCCGGCTTCGCGGTGCTCACCATTCGCTGCACACCGAAGCCCAAGGACGAGGAAAGCCTGGGTCCCGACGCGATTGCTGCCGAGCCCAACTATCGCGCGCTCGACTGGAGCGACGTGCAGGCACTCGCGATTGCCGAGGGCATCGAGCTGTTCCGCACACAGGACCAGATCGTCATGCGCGTCCCGCGCATGGTGGCTACCACGCCGCTGCAGATCGCGCCGCTCTGAGCGGCCCCTCCGACTCGATCAGGCCGGCGTGGGCTCCATCGCCGGCAGCCGGTCCATGAAGGCCTCCAGCTCCTCGATGGGCAACGGCCTGCAGAAGAGATAACCCTGGTACGAGTGGCAGCCCTGCCGCTCCAGGAAGGCCCGCTGCTCTTCCGTTTCCACGCCTTCGGCGATCACATCCAGGTCCAGGCTGTGCGCCAGGCCGATCACCGTCTTGGCAATGGCGGCGTCGTTGCTGTCGGTGAGGATGTCCTTCACGAACTCGCGGTCGATCTTGAGCTGGTCCAGCGGCAGGCGCTTGAGGTAGGACAGCGATGAGTAGCCGATGCCGAAGTCGTCCAGCGAGAGCGTCACGCCCATGTCCTTGAGGCTGCCCATCTTGGCGATGGTGACGTCGATCCCGTCGGCCAGCAGGCTTTCGGTGAGTTCGAGCTTGAGCTTGTGCGGCTGCACGCCCGACTGCTCGATGGCCTGCATCACCTCGTCGACGAACTCGGGGTGGCGGAACTGCTTGACGCTGACATTCACCGCGATGCTGAGGTGCCGCCGATCCGGCCGATGTTCCCAGGCCGCGAGCTGGGCACACGCGGTGTCCAGCACCCAGCGACCGATCGGCAGGATGAGCGACGTTTCCTCTGCAGCGGGAATGAACTGGTCGGGCGGCACCACGCCGCGCAGCGGATGGTGCCAGCGCACCAGCGCCTCCACGCCGGTCATCCGCCCATCGGGACCCACCTGGGGCTGGTAGTCGATGTGGAACTGGTTCTCGCGCCAGGCCTGGCGCAGGTCGGCGGCGAGCGTGGCGTTGGCGGTGACCACGGCCTGCATCTCCGGGTCGAAGAAGCACACCGTGTTGCGGCCCGCGCCCTTCGCCTGGTACATGGCCAGGTCCGCCTGCTTGAGCAGCTCGCTCACCGTGCGGTCGCTCTTGTTGAACAGCGTCACGCCGATGCTGCAGGTGGTGTGGTGCAGGTAGCCCGGCAGCACGTACGGCTCGCCCAGCGCTTGCAGGATCCGCTCGGCCACTGCCCGGGCACCCTTGGCCGGATCCAGCGGCTTGTCACCGCGGTTCTCCAGCAGGATCACGAACTCGTCTCCGCCGAGCCGCGCGACGGTGTCGCCCTTGGCGACGCACGAGCGCAGCCGCTCGGCCACCAGTTGAAGCAGCACGTCCCCCTTCTGGTGACCCAGCGTGTCGTTGAGCACCTTGAAGTTGTCCAGGTCGATGAACATCAGCGCGCCTTCACGCGGCCGCGCAGGGTCCGCCAGCGCGGCATGGAGCCGGTCCATGAGCAGTTGCCGGTTGGGCAGCTTGGTGAGCGCGTCGTAGAACGCGAGGTGCTGGATCTTCTCCTCGGCCAGCTTGCGCTCGGTGACGTCGCGGCCCACCGCGACCCAGTGCGTCAGCTTGCGCTGCTTGTCCCACACCGGGGAGACGTCCAGGTCCACCCAGAACGGCTCGCCGTTCTTCTTGTAATTGATCAGGTCGACCCGCGCAGGGCGCCATTCCTCCAGCGCCGCGCGGATCTGGTCGAGCGCGCGCCGCTGCGTGTTCGGCCCCTGCAGCAGCCGCGGCGTTTTGCCGATCACCTCGTCGCGCGTGTAGCCGGTGCGTCGCTCGAACGCCTCGTTGACGAACACGATGCGCGGCCCCGGCTCGCTGAAGGGGCCGGCCTCCGTGATGATCACGATGTCGTTGAGGCGGGCGATGCTGCCTTCGAGCAGCCGCAGCTGCTCCTGGGCCTTGCGGCGGGCGGTGACGTCGCGCAGGTGGATCGCCATGCCGCCGCCGAACGGGAAGCCGCGCACTTCGTACCAGTGCGACAGGCGGGCATCGAGTTGCTCGAATTCCAGCTTCACGCTGCGCGCCAGCGCCGACCGGAACTGCTCTTCCAGCCGCAGGCGCACCGTCTTCTGGAACGAGTTCCAGAACCGGCGGCCGATCAGCTGGTCGCTCCCGGCGCCGAGCATCTGCTCGGCCTGCTCGTTGAGGAAGGTGTAGCTGCCGTTGCGGTCCACCGTCGCGAACGCCTCGCCGCTTCCCAGCGCCGCGCCCATGCGAAGCAACGTCCCGGGGCGCAGCCCGCGCGGCGCGATCTCCTGCACCGCGCCTTGCACTGCCACGATCTTGCCTTCCGGGTCACGGACGGGCTGGCCGAGCGAGCGCACCCACGAGCGGCGCCCGTCGAGCAGGATGATCTGGGACTCCTCGTCGAAAGGAGCCCCTTCCGTTTTGCACGCCTGAAACAGCGCTTCCAGCTTGGAACGGCAACCGTCGGAGTAGTGCTTGAGCGGATCGTCTGCGGGCGGCGCATAGCCTTGCGGCGCACCGTGGATCGCGGCCAGCTGGTCCGACCAGCTGAGTTCGCCGCTTCGCAGGTCCAGGCGCCAGACACCGACGAAAGCCGCGCGCTCGAGCATGCGCACGACGCTTTCGTCGTCCTGCATGTTCCGGTCGGATGGCATGGATGTGGGTCGCAGCTCGGCGTTCAAGGGCATGGAGGCGCTGTGATGTTAAGTCGCCCATCCGCTGGATTCGGTAGGTGGCTTCCTACCCTTCAGCTCTTCAGGAATGAGACGCCGCGGGCTGCGTAGCGAGACGGACAGCTCATCGGCAAGTGAAGTTGGAGCGCAAAGAAAAAAGGCCAGTGCGGATGCACTGGCCTTCATCATTTGGCGCGGCTGGCAGGATTCGAACCCACGACCCCTTGGTTCGTAGCCAAGTACTCTATCCAACTGAGCTACAGCCGCGAAGCCGGCGAGTATAGCAGGTGCCGCAAGCCGGCCTCCGGCGGCGAATTCCCAGCCAGTCCTTCACGCCCGGCGAAGCGGCGCTCCTATCCTGCAGGCACCATCGTTCCAGGAAGGACGCACCATGAGTAACCGACCGGCCGACCAGCCTGATCGCATCGACCTGAACGACAAGGCCAAGTGCGAGAGCTGGGCCCGCAAACTCAACACCACCCATGAACGGCTGCGCGAAGCCGTCGGCGCGGTGGGCGACGATCCGCGACAGGTTGAGGAGCACCTGAAGAAGATCTCGGAGAAGCAGCGCGACGGGCGCGGCAGCATGTGATGCGATGCCGGGGCGCGCGGCTGAGGCCGGGAGCGGGTGGTAGGGCGTGCTGGACTTGAACCAGCGACCAAGGGATTATGAGTCCCCTGCTCTAACCAACTGAGCTAACGCCCCACGCTGGAGAATTGTAGGGATCAGGAGGGACCGAATCTCCGCCTTCGCGGGGATGACCGCGCGCGCCGCGCTTGGCGCGGTCACTTGTGGTGGCTCAGGGCGTTGCTCACCAGCTTGGCCGTGATGTCGACGATCTGGATCATGCGGTCGTAAGGCATGCGGGTCGGGCCGATCACGCCCAGGGTGCCGACGACCTGCCCGTCCACCTCGTACGGCGAGCTGACGACCGACAGCTCCTCGAAGGGAACGACCTGGCTCTCGCCGCCGATGAAGATGCGCACGCCCGCGGCCTGGCTGGAGATGTCGAGCAGGCGCATCAGCTGGGTCTTCTGTTCGAACAGCTCGAAGGCCTTGCGCAGGTGCGACATGTCGCTGGAGAAGTCCGACACCTCCAGCAAATTGCGCTCGCCGGAGATGACCACCTCGCCCTGCGCCTGGGCCATCGCCTCCGAGCTGGCGTCCACCGCCGTCTGCATCAGCTGGACGATCTCGCCGCGCAGCTGCTCGACTTCGCCCTTCAGGCGCTCGCGCACCTGCTCGATGGCCATCCCCGCGTAGTGGGTGTTCAGGAAGTTCGCGGCCTCCACCAGCTGCTGCTGGGTGTAGTCGGTGCCGGTGAACACCACGCGGTTCTGCACGTCGCCGTCGGGCGAGACGATGATGACCAGGTACCTGCGCTCGGACAGCCGCAGGAATTCGATGTGGCGGAACACCGAAGTGCGCCGCGGCGCCATCACCACGCCGACGAAGTGGGACAGGTTGGAGAGCAGCTGGGCGGCGTTGGCGATGACGCGCTGCGGCTGGTCGGGCGGCAGGCTGGGCGCGTTGAACTGCTCCCGCTGCACCGTGAGCATGGTGTCGACGAAAAGCCGGTAGCCGCGCGCCGTGGGTATGCGGCCGGCCGAGGTGTGGGGGCTGGCGATCAGCCCCAGGTCCTCCAGGTCCGACATCACGTTGCGGATGGTGGCCGGCGACAGCTCCAGGCCCGAGGCGCGCGACAGCGTCCGGGAGCCCACGGGCTGCCCTTCGGCGATGTAGCGCTCGACCAGCGCTTTCAACAACAACTTGGCACGGTCATCGAGCATGGTGCGGAGGTCTCTCAGGAATTTTAATGATGTAATTCCCTCGATGAGCACTCGGTTCCGCCAGGTTGCGCTGATTGGCAAGTACCACGCCGCCGGCGCGGCGGCCGCCAGCAGCCGCGCGGCCCTGGAAGACATCGCCCAATTCCTGGTCTCCGAGGGCTGCGACGTCGCGATCGAGCATGACACGGCCAGCGCCACGGGCATCATCGGCTACAAGGTGCTGGACGTTCCTTCCATCGGCGATCAGTGCGACCTGGGCCTGGTGGTGGGCGGCGACGGCACCATGCTGGGCATCGGCCGCCAGCTGGCCCGCTTCGGCGTGCCGCTCATCGGCATCAACCAGGGGCGGCTGGGCTTCATCACCGACATCCGCCTGGAGAGCTACCGGGACGTCCTCGGCCCCATGCTGCGCGGCGACCACGAGGAAGACCGCCGCAGCCTGATCCTCGCGCAGGTGATGCGCGATGGCCAGTGCGTGTTCAAGGCGCAGGCCATGAACGACGTGGTGGTCAATCGAGGCGCCACCTCCGGCATGGTGGAACTGCGGGTCGAGGTCGACGGGCACTTCGTCGCCAACCAGCGCGCGGACGGGCTGATCGTGGCCACGCCCACAGGATCCACCGCTTACGCGCTTTCCGCCGGCGGTCCTCTGCTGCATCCGGGCAACCCGGCGTGGGCGCTGGTGCCGATCGCACCTCATACGTTGTCGAACCGCCCGATCGTGATCCCCGACTCGGTGGAGATCGCCATCGAACTGGTGGCCGGCCGGGACGCCAGCGCCAATTTCGACATGCAGTCGCTCGCCTCGCTGCTGCACGGCGATCGCATCCTGGTGAAACGGTCGCAGCACCAGGTGCGCTTCCTGCACCCGCGCGGCTGGAGCTACTACGACACCTTGCGCAGGAAGATGCACTGGAACGAGGGGGGTTCGTGAGCTTGAAGCGGATCGCATTGCGCGATTTCGTCATCGTGCGGGAGCTCGAACTGGAGCTCGGAGACGGTTTTTCCGTGTTGACGGGCGAGACCGGAGCGGGAAAATCCATCCTGGTCGACGCGTTGCAGCTCGCGCTGGGCGCACGCGCCGATGCGGGTGTGGTGCGAGAAGGCGCCGCGCGTACCGACATCAGCGCCGAATTCGACCTGCCCGCGATCCTCGTGCCCTGGCTGGAGGAAGCGGGCTTCGAAGGCGGCGACACGCTGCTGCTGCGCCGTAGCATCGATGCGCAGGGCAAGAGCCGCGCCTGGATCAACGGCAGCCCCGCCACCGCAGCGCAACTGCGCGAGGCCGGCGAGCAGCTGGTGGACATCCACGGCCAGCATGCGTGGCAGAGCCTGACCCGGTCCGATTCCGTCCGTGCGCTGCTGGATGCGTACGCGGGCGTGTCGACCGCGTCGTTGCAGCTCGTTCGGGACCAATGGCGCGCCGCCCAGAAGACGCTCGCGCAGGCGCGCGAAGCACAGGACACACTGCAACGGGAGCGCGAGCGCCTCTCGTGGCAGATCGGCGAACTGGACAAGCTGGCGCCCGCCGCCGACGAATGGGACGAGCTCAACACGAGCCACACGCGCCTGTCGCATGCGCAGGCGCTGCTGGATGCTGCGCGATCCGCATTGCAGGCGCTGGAAGGCGAGGACGCAGGCGCGACTTCGCAGCTCTCGCAGGCGCAGTCCCTGCTGCAGGAGCAGGAGCAGCACGAGCCGGAATTCCGGGCGTTGTCCGAAGTGCTGGCCTCGGCGCTGGCGGGGGCCGAAGACGCGGCGCATTCGCTGAACACGTTTCTGCGCAAGACGGACCTCGATCCGGAGCGTCTGGCCGAACTGGACGAGCGCATGTCCTTGTGGCTCTCGCTGGCGCGCCGCTACAAGCGCGCGCCGGCCGAACTGCCGGCCCTGCTGGCCGGCTGGCGCGCGGAGCTGCAGCGGCTTGACGCGGCGGCGGACCTCGCCGCACTCGAAGCGGCGGAGAAGGAGCGCGGCCGCGCCTACATGGCGCAGGCGACGGTCTTGTCGAAGTCACGCGCGAAGGCCGCGCCGCAGCTGGCCAAGGCGATCACGCAAGCAATGCAAGGTCTGGGCATGCAGGGCGGCAAGTTCGAAGTCGCGTTGCAGCCTTTGCCGCAGCCGTCCACATCCGGCCTGGATGAAGTGGCTTTCCTGGTCGCCGGCCATCCCGGCGCGACGCCGCGCCCCGTGAGCAAGGTGGCGTCGGGCGGCGAGCTGTCGCGGATCGCTTTGGCGATCGCCGTGACCACGAGCCGCCTGGGCACTGCGCAGACGCTGATCTTCGATGAGGTGGATGCGGGCGTCGGCGGCGCCGTCGCCGAGACGGTCGGCCGCCTGATGAAGCAGCTGGGCCGCGACAGGCAGGTGCTGGCCGTCACGCATCTGCCCCAGGTGGCCGCCTGCGCGGATCATCACCTGGTGGTGTCCAAGCGCGCGGACAAGGCCGGCACCACCAGCAACGTCGAGCCGGTGCAGGGCGAGCAGCGCGTTGCGGAAGTCGCGCGCATGCTGGGCGGCGAGCGCCTGTCGGGAACGACGCTGGCGCATGCCAAGGAAATGCTGGGCAGCGCGGCGGCATGAACCTGGAACTGGTCCTCATCACCGGCATGTCCGGGTCGGGCAAGTCGGTCGCGCTGCGGGCGTTGGAGGACGCGGGCTACTACTGCGTCGACAACCTGCCGCCCGAGCTGCTGCTGTCCTTCGTGAAGCTGGAGCAGGCCAACAAGGGCAAGCACGTGGCCATTGCCATGGACGTGCGCAGCGCCACCTCGCTTCCGCTGGTGCCCGCGCAGCTGCGGGAGCTGGCGTCCCAAGGCGTCCGCATCAGCTCGCTTTTCCTGGACTCGACCACGGACACGCTGGTGCGACGGTTCTCCGAAACGCGGCGCCGGCATCCGCTGTCGCAGCAACCGAACGCGGAACAGGAGACCGATCCGCTGATGCGCCAGCGCGCGCTGGTCGACGCCATCGAGCTCGAGCGCGAACTGCTGGCCGACCTGCGCGAGCAGGCCCATGTCATCGACAGCAGCACGATCCGCCCCGCGCAGCTGCAGGCGCAGGTGAAGTCGCTGCTCTCCGCGCCGGCCAGCCATCTGACGGTGGTGTTCGAGTCATTCGCATTCAAGCGCGGCATCCCGGTCGACGCCGACTACGTGTTCGACGTGCGCATGCTGCCCAATCCGCACTACGAGCCGTCGCTGCGCGACCTGACCGGGATGGACCAGGCGGTCATCGATTACCTTCTCGCGCAGCCCGATGTGGACCGCATGTTCGAGTCCATCGAGAAGTTCCTGCAGCAGTGGCTCGAGCCCCTGGCGCGGGACCACCGCAGCTACGTGACGGTCGCGGTCGGCTGCACCGGCGGGCAGCACCGCTCGGTCTACCTCGTCGAGCGCCTCGCGGCTGTGTTCAGCCAGCGGTGGACGACGCTCAAGCGCCACCGCGAACTCGATCGAAACTAGCCCTCGGCCAGCAGCTTGCGCACCGGCGCGGGCAGGCCCAGGCCGGCCAATTGCCCGCTGGCGAACCAGCCGCCTTCAGGCCGCTCGAGCGAGCTGGGCGTCAGGTCCACGGCCACCGGATGCAGGTACAGGTCCTTGTGCGTGAGTACGTGCAGGAACGCGGGCTCGTCCTGCAGGCGCGTGCGCGCGCGAGCCGGCAGCGCGGCGGCCAGCGCCTCGCGTGAATCGAACACCGGGAGGCAGTACAGGCCGGCCCAGACGCCCGGCGTGGGGCGCTTCTCAAGCCACACCGAACCGGCGCGGTCTTTCGCACGCAGGAGCCAGAGCGACTGCGCGGTCCGCCGCGTCTTGCGTGATTTCACCGGGAAGGCTTCCGGGTCCTGCGACCTGCGCGCCCCGCACACGGTTTCCAGCGGGCAGATCAGGCAGCTCGGATTGCGTGCGAGGCAGACCGTGGCGCCGAGGTCCATCATCCCTTGCGTGTACGCAGGCATCTCAGCCGGCTGCTGCGGCAACAACTCCGTCGCGCGCTGCCAGAGCGCGCGCTCGGCCGAGGGCTGCGCCAGGTCTTCGCCGAACGCGAGCACGCGCGCGAGCACGCGCTTGACGTTGCCGTCCAGGATGGCCGCGCGCTCATCCCAGCAGAAGGCGGCGATCGCCGCGGCGGTGGAGCGGCCGATGCCGGGAAGCTGTTGGAGTTGTGCAGCGCTGGCCGGGAAGCGGCCGCCGTGCTGCTCCATCACCGCGCGGGCACAGTTGTGCAGGTTGCGCGCACGCGAGTAGTACCCAAGGCCGCTCCACAGCGCCAGCACGTCATCGAGCGAAGCGGCCGCCAGGCTGGCGACGTCCGGAAAGCGTTCGAGGAAACGGTCGTAGTAGCCCAGAACCGTGCGCACCTGGGTCTGCTGCAGCATGATTTCGGAGAGCCACACGCGGTAGGGATCGCGCGTATTCTGCCAGGGCAAGGTGCTGCGGCCGTGGCCCGCCTGCCAGCGCACCACCCGGCCGGCGATGCCGGCGTCCTTCACGGTCATGCCGCCTGCAGTTGGGGCTCGGCGTCCGGTATCTCGCCCGCTGGCGTGGAGATGAGGTGGGCCGTCAACTCGGTCAGCTTCGCCTCGAGCTCGTCGACCGACTTCTCGTGGGATTCGATCTCAAGGATGCGGTCGTCCAGACCCGACGCGGCCTGCTGGATGCGCTCGATCGCCTCCAGGCGCCGGGCGAAGTTGCGGCGGCGCTCGCGCAGCTGCGCATCCAGCTGCGCCGCGGCGGCCTTGTTCCACAACTCCACTTCGCCAAGCGCGGATTCGTAGACCACACGCAGGCGGGTGGCGAGCGCGCGCACCAGCCGGTCGGCGAACTCGGGTTGCGCCAGGCGCAGCGCGTTGCCCACGCCCAGATATTGCTGGTGGCTGCGCTCGACCAGGTCCAGGTCCCGCTCGAAGCGCGCCAGGTCCGGCTCCTTGGGCGGCTGCAGCGAGAAGCCGTATTCGGCATTGAGCTGGCGGAAGGTGCCGGTCAGCATCGACTGGATCTCGCCGCTCGTGGTCTGGGCCTTGCGCAGGCCCTCGCGCAGGCGGTCGAACGTCAGCGAATACGCGCGCCGCACGCCGAGCTTGATGCCGGGCTGGCGCAGCGCGTGCGTGAGTTGCGCCATCTCCTCCTTCATGGAGGCGGTGCCCAGCAGAGTGAACACCTCGCGCAGCAGCTTCAGGTGCACCGAGCGCACGGCGTGGATCTTGGCGCCGCTCACGTCGAAGTCACGCTGCTCCTGCTCGATGCGCAGGCGCATGTGGCGGATGACGGACGTGTTCTTGCCGCGCAGGCCCTTGAGCTCGAGCATCTGCTCGGCGAGGTCGCGGCGGCGGATGTTCAGCGCGCGTCCGGCTTCGGACCGCAGTTCGCTCACGGTCGCGGCCACGGCGGAGCGAAGGATCGACTGCCGCTGGCCCAGGACACCGTGGCTGAGCGCGTGCTCCAGCACCGGCAGCTGGCTGGCGGCCAGCAGTTCCGCATCGTTGTTGACCTTGGCGACCAGCCCCTTCTGGGACGACACCGGGATCACCTGCTCCAGCCGGATCCCCAGGATCTCGGCGGACGTTGCGCGCTGGCGGTCGATCTGGGCCTGCACCTGCGAGGGCGTGTTCAGCGAGTCCCACATCGTGTCGATCTTGTTCAGGACGACGAGACGGGAAGCGGTGTCCTCCCCTTCGGAGATCAGGTGCTCGCGCCAGATCGCCAGGTCGGACTTGGTGACCCCCGTGTCGGCCGCCAGGATGAAGACGACCGCATGGGCCTGCGGGATCAGGTTGACCGTGAGCTCGGGCTCCGCGCCGATGGCGTTGAGGCCCGGCGTGTCCAGGATCACCAGCCCCTGCTTCAGGAGCGGGTGAGCGATGTTGATCAGCGCATGGCGCCAGCGAGGCACTTCGACCTTGCCGTCGGCGCCGACCAGCGGGTTGTCCTCCGGCGTGTCGTCGTGCCAGAAACCGAGTGCCTTGGCTTCTTCCTTGGTGACGTACGAAACCTCGGAAACCTTCTCGAAGGCCTGGGCCAGCTGCGCGGGGTCGTTGACGTCGAGGTCGACGCGGGTCCACTTCTCCGGCGCGAGGCGCCACTCCATCAGCGGTTGCGGCTGCAGGCGCGTCTCGATCGGAAGCAGCCGCAGGCACGGCGGCACTTCGGCGTCGTAGCCCAGCTCGGTCGGGCACATCGTGGTGCGGCCGGCGCTGGCGGGCATGATCCGCCGCTTGTAGCCGGCGAAGAACACCGCGTTGATCAATTCGGACTTGCCGCGCGAGAACTCGGCGACGAAGGCGACCATCACCTTGTCCGAGCGCATCTGGCCTTCCAGGCGGCGCAGGCGCTCCTCGACGGCGGCGTCGAGCAGCTCGTGGTCCTTCAGCCATTCGGAGAGCAGCTTCAGGCGCAGGGCGAACTCGCGCCGCCACACGCCGTGTTGGTCGAACTGCTCGTTGAAGGAAGTGCCCACTGAGTCCCCTGTCGGGTTGAATATACCCGGCGACGGCTGAGCCTTCATGCTTTCTGACACGAGGGGCAGTAAAAAGTCGCTCTTTGGCCTTGCCGGATGACGCGCACCGTGGTGCCGCACACACGGCATGGCTGTGCGGCCCGCCCATACACCATGGCCTCAAGCTGGAAGTAGCCGGATTCCCCATGGGCGTTGGAGAAGTCGCGCAAGGTGCTGCCGCCCTGGGCGACGGCGCGGGCCAGCACGTCGCGGATCGCGGCGTGCAGCTTCAGCGCCCGCGGACGGCTGATGCGGGCCGCGCTCAGGGTCGGACGGATCCCCGCGAGGAACAGCGCCTCCGATGCGTAGATGTTCCCCACGCCGACCACCACGTCTCCGGCCAGCAGCACCTGCTTGATCGGCGCCTTGCGGCGGCGCAGCCCGGCGTGGAAGGCCTGCGGATCGAAGCCGTCGTCGAGAGGCTCCACCCCGAGCGCACCCAGCAGCTTGACGGCGCCGGGCGCCTGCTCCTCTTCCACGTGCACGACGGCGCCGAAGCGGCGCGGGTCGTTGAGCCGCAGCACGCCGCGGCTGGTGACGAGATCGAAGTGGTCGTGCGTGCCGGGTGGCGGCTGCGACGGCGCGAAACTCAGGCTGCCGGACATGCCCAGGTGCAGCAGAAGCAGTCCGCGATCGAGATCCAGCAGCAGGTATTTGCCGCGGCGCCGCACCGCCTGCACCTGCCGGCCGACCAGCTCGGCCGGCGCGCAGCCCAGCGGCCAGCGCAGCGGTTTGCCCATGCGCACCTGTTCGATGTGGGCCCCTGCGATGCGTTCGGCAAAACTCAGGCGGGTGACCTCGACTTCAGGTAATTCGGGCATTGCGGGGCGTGCGAGGGGGCTTGGATTATTATGGTCCGGATGAACTCCAGCTCCCGACTGGCCGCGGGCGCGCTCCTCTCGCTGGCGCTGGCGCAGGCGGGTCTCGCGCAGACCGAACCACCCGCTGCGGCCTCCCCTCCTCCGGTAGTCAGCGCCCTCGACGCCGAGCTCTTCTACCAGCTGCTCCTGGGCGAGTTGAACGCGCGCGGCGAGGAATCGGCCGCCGGCTACTCGCTGGTGCTCGATGCGGCCCGCAAGACGAACGATCCGTCGCTCTACCAGCGCGCAGTGGAGATCGCTTTCCAGAACCGTGCGGGCGATGCCGCACTGCAGGCGGCACGCGCATGGAAGCAGGCGCAACCCCAGTCGCGCGACGCCAACCGCTATGTGCTGCAGATCCTGCTGGCGCTGAACCAGGTCGCCGAGAGCAGCGAGCCGCTGCGGACGGAACTGGCGCTCGCCGAACCGAGCGAGCGCGCCGCCGCCTTGAGCGCGATCCCCCGCCTGTACGCTCGCGTGAGCGACAAGAAGCAGGCCGTGGCCGTGGTGGAACAGGCATTGGCGGACATGCTGACCAACCCGGCGACCTCCGCAGCCGCCTGGTCGAGCGTCGGCCGCATGCGGCTGGCCGCGGGCGACACCCCCGGCGCGCTGGAAGCGGCCCGTCGCGGCCAGGCGGCGAATCCGCAGTCGGAAGCACCCGCCCTGCTGGCGCTCGAACTGATGGACCCGCGCGTGCCGCAGGCCGAGCCGATCGTGCGCACGTACCTCGACGGCAAGGGCCTTCCGGAAATCCGCATGGGCTACGCGCGAGCGCTGATCGATGCGAGCCGCTATTCCGAAGCCGCCCGGCAGCTGCAGCTGGTCACGACCGAGAAGCCCGACCTGGCCGAGGCCTGGCTCGCGCTTGGCACGTTGCAGGTGCAGGAGAACCAGCTGGCGCCGGCCGAAACCACGCTCAAGCGCTACGTCGAACTGGCGCAGTCGCAGCGAAGCGGCCAGGAGCGCAGCCGCGGGCTTGCGCAGGCCTACCTCTCGCTTGCACAGATCGCCGAAAAGCGACGCGATTTCGCCGGTGCCAACGCCTGGCTCGACCGCATCGACAGCTCGCAGGACCTGATCGCCACGCAGAACCGCCGGGCGTCCATCCTGGCCCGGCAGGGCAAGCTGGACGAAGCGCGCAAGCTGATCCGCTCGCTGCCGGAGCGATCGCCCGCCGATGCGAAGGTGAAGGTCACGGCCGAGGTCCAGCTGTTGCGCGACCAGAAGCAGTACAAGGCCGCCTTCGACCTGCTCTCGCAAGCGGCCGCCAAGGACCCGCGGGACGTCGACCTGCTGTACGACCAGGCCATGATGGCCGAGAAGCTGAACAACGTGGGCGAGATGGAGCGTCTGCTTCGCCAGGTCATCGCCGCCAAACCGGACTACCACCACGCGTACAACGCGCTGGGTTACTCGCTCGCCGAGCGCAATCTGCGCCTGACGGAAGCCAGGCAATTGATCCAGAAAGCGCTGGAGTTCGCACCGGGCGATCCCTACATCAGCGACAGCCTCGGCTGGGTCGAGTTCCGCTTGGGCAACCGCAGCGAGGCGCTGCGCATCCTGGAGACCGCGTTCAAGGCCAGGCCCGATGCCGAAATCGCCGCGCACCTCGGCGAAGTGCTCTGGACCGTCGGCGAACGTGACAAGGCGCAGGCGATCTGGCGCGAAGGCCTGATGCTCAACGCCGAGAACGAGACGCTCCAGGAGACTCTCAAGCGCCTGCGCGTCAAGCCATGATCGCGGCGCGCGCCGGCGCGGCGTGCGTGGCATTGCTGCTGGCAGCGTGTGCGCAGCTGCCCCGCTCACCGGTTGTCGATGCCGCCTCGGGCGAGGTCCGCTCGGGGCGACTGGCGTTGTCCGTGCAGGACCAGCCGAGCCAGTCCTTCTCCGCCGGCTTCGAGCTGCGCGGCCGTCCGCAGGCCGGGCAGCTGACGTTGCTCAATCCGCTGGGCGGCACGCTCGCGTTGCTCCAGTGGCAGCCCGGCACTGCGGTGCTGCAGACACCGGGACAGCCGCCGCAGCAGTTCGCCTCGATCGAGGAGATGGTCGAGAAGGCGGCCGGCGCGGCCATTCCGGTTGCTGCGCTGTTTGATTGGCTCGAAGGCGTGAACACGCCGGTCCCCGGTTGGCAAGCGGACCTGTCGCAGCTCGCCGAGGGCCGACTGCGCGCGCAGCGCCATGAGCCGCCGCCGCAAGCCGACCTGCGCGTGGTGCTGGACCGCTGATCGCATGCGAGCCCTTTACGACGTGCCGGCGCCGGCCAAGATCAACCTGTTCCTGCACGTCACCGGCCGGCGCGCCGACGGCTACCACCTGCTGCAGTCGGTGTTCATGCTGCTGGACTGGCAGGACACGCTGCATTTCGAACTCCGGCCGGCCGGCACGCTCAGCCGCGATGACGTGGGCGAAGCAGTCCCCGCTGACGATCTCGTGCTTCGCGCCGCACGTGCGCTTCAGACGGCTGCCGGCGCGCGCGACGGCGCCCACATGACGCTCGACAAGCGCCTGCCGGTGCAGGCGGGCATGGGCGGCGGGTCTTCCGACGCGGCCTCGACGTTGCTGGCGCTGAACCGCTTGTGGCGAACGGGCCTGTCGCTCGCGCAGCTCGAGCAGCTCGGCCTCGCGCTGGGCGCGGACGTTCCGTTCTTCCTGCGCGGACGCAACGCGTGGGTCGAGGGCATCGGCGAGCAGATCACGCCGGTGGACGTGCCGCGCGGCCGCTTCGTGGTCGTCAAGCCGCCGCAGGGACTGGACACGGCATCCATCTTCCGTGATGCGGCGCTGCGCCGCGACAGCGCCGCTGCTATAATCTCGGGCTTTGCTGCAAACCCGCTGCGGTTCGGCCGAAACGACCTGCAGCCCGTGGCCCAGCGGCTTTGCCCTCAGGTGGGCGAGGCGCTGGATTGGCTGGCCCGGCAGGGCCTGCCGGGCAGGATGACGGGGTCGGGCAGTGCGGTGTTCGCGCCGCTGGCCCCCGGGCAGTCGCCCGCCGCGGCGCCGCCGTCCTGGCACGGTTGGCAAGTGCGGGAGTGCAGCAATCTGGAAGTCCATCCGCTGGCGGGCTGGGCTTCCCGCGACGATTCGGTGGGCCGCTGATTGCAGCGGTCGACCCGTGTAGGGGAGTCGCCAAGTTGGTTAAGGCACCGGATTTTGATTCCGGCATGCGAGGGTTCGAGTCCTTCCTCCCCTGCCAAACCCATTCGGGGTCAGATCACTTTTGGTGGCGGCGGGCCGTGGCGGTCCGCGCCGGTTGACGAGAAAACTTGGTGTCTGACGACCCGCACACTGGTCCGCACATGCAGGCTCTCCCGAATCCCGACTTCATGGTGTTCACCGGCAACGCCAATCCCGGCCTCGCGGCCGAGATCGCGGAGCACCTGGGGATCTCGCTCGGGGCGGCCAGCGTCGGCCGCTTCTCGGACGGCGAAGTGACCGTCGAGATCAACACCAACGTGCGCGCGCGCGACGTGTTCGTGGTGCAGTCCACCTGCGCCCCGACCAACGAGAACCTGATGGAGCTGCTGATCATGGTCGATGCGCTCAAGCGCGCGTCGGCCGAGCGGATCAGCGCCGTGATCCCCTATTTCGGCTACGCCCGCCAGGACCGCCGCCCGCGCAGCTCTCGCGTGCCGATCTCGGCGAAGGTAGTCGCCAACCTGCTGCAGACGGTCGGCGTGTCTCGCGTGCTCACGATGGACCTGCACGCCGACCAGATCCAGGGCTTCTTCGACATCCCGGTCGACAACATCTACGCGTCGCCCGTGCTCCTGCACGACGTGCGTTCGAAGAACTACGAGAACCTGATCGTCGTTTCGCCCGACGTCGGCGGCGTGGTGCGCGCCCGCGCGCTGGCCAAGCAGCTCGGGACGGACCTGGCCATCATCGACAAGCGCCGTCCTCGCGCCAATGTCAGCGAGGTCATGCACGTCATCGGTGAGATCGAGGGCCGCAACTGCGTGATCATGGACGACATGATCGACACCGCAGGCACGCTGGTGAAGGCGGCCGAGGTGCTCAAGGAGCGCGGCGCCAAGAAGGTCTACGCGTACTGCACGCACGCCATCTTCTCGGGCCCCGCCATCGAGCGCATAGCCAAGGGCTCGGCGCTCGATGAAGTGGTCGTGACCAACACGATTCCGCTGTCGGAAGCCGCACGCGGCTGCAGCAAGATCCAACAGCTCACCGTGGCGCCGCTGATCGCCGAGACGATCCAGCGAATCGCCAAAGGCGAGTCGGTGATGAGTTTGTTCTCGGAACAGGAAAACCTGTTCTGAGACATCGACGGGGCGGCATGGGGCCGGCCCGCGCAACCCGGAGCCACACTGGTCGCGGTGGGCTTCGCTTTCGGAGAGAGTCATGAAATTCGTCGCTTTCGAGCGCCAGAAGCAGGGTACGGGTGCGAGCCGCCGTCTGCGCAACACGGGCAAGACGCCCGGCATCGTGTATGGCGGGCAAGGCCAGCCGCAGCTGATCGAGCTGGACCACAACGCGCTGTGGCACGCCCTCAAGAAGGAAGCGTTCCACTCCACCATCCTGGAGATGGAACTCCAGGGCCAGACCAGCAAGGTTCTGCTGCGCGACGTGCAGATGCACCCGTTCAAGCAGCTGGTCCAGCACATCGACTTCCAGCGTGTTGACGCCCGCACCAAGCTGCACATGAAGGTGCCGGTGCACTACGTGAAGGCCGAGGAATCGCAGGCGGTCAAGTTCGAGAACTGCGTGGTCAACCCGGTGCTCACCGAACTGGACATCTCCTGCTTCCCGGGCGACCTGCCCGAGTTCATCGAAGTCGACCTGTCCGGCCTGAAGAAAGGCATGACGCTGCACCTGAGCGACATCACCCTGCCCAAGGGCGTGACCGCCGTGGCCAGCGGCAAGAAGGACCCGGTGATGGTCTCGCTCGCGCTGACCGTGGCCGAGGAAACGCCCGAGGCCGAAGCCGGCGCCGCTCCGGCTGCCGAAGCGGCGCCCGCTGCTCCGGCCAAGGCCGCCAAGGCCGACGCCAAGGGTGGCGATGCCAAGGCCGCCCCGGCCAAGGCGCCCGCCAAGGCCCCCGCGAAGAAGTAAGCCCCTTCACCTGAAGGAAGAAGGCCCGCTCCGGCGGGCCTTTTCATTGGCGAAACCAGCGTTGTTTCGCCTTACCATCAACTCATGATCAAGCTGTTCGTCGGCCTGGGCAATCCGGGCACGGAGTACGAGGGAACCCGCCACAACGCGGGCTTCTGGTGGGTGGACGCGCTCGCGCGCGACCTCAAGCTCCAGCTCACGATGGACAAGGGCTACCACGGCCTCATTGCGCGCGGCAACGTGCACGGCCGGCCGGTCTGGCTGCTGGAGCCGCAGACCTTCATGAACGTTTCGGGCAAGTCGGTCGCGGCGCTGGCCCGCTTCTTCAAGATCGCGCCGCAGGAGATCCTGGTGGTCCACGACGAGCTCGACGTCGCGCCCGGCCAGGCCAAGCTCAAGCTCGGCGGCAGCCACGCCGGCCACAACGGCCTGCGCGACATCCATGCGCAGCTGGGCACCGGCGACTACTGGCGCCTGCGCCTGGGCATCGGCCATCCCGGCGTGAAGGCGGAGGTCGTCGACTGGGTGCTGCGCAAGCCCTCGCCCGAACAGCGCGAAGCCATCCACGAATGCGTGGATCGCACGCTCAAGGCCGTGCCCGCGATGCTCGCCGGCGAGATGGACAAGGCGACGCTGATCGTCCATACCAGCAAGCCGCCGCGGCCCAAGCCGCCGCGTCCGCCCGAAGCAGGCTGACCAAGACCTGCGGGCGCCAACCAGGGAGGAGCCCGTCATGAAGGCAGTTCTGGCAGCGCCGCTGGCGCTGGCCTGCGGCATCGCCGTCGCCCAGGCGCAAACCATCTACCGCTGCGGCGACAGCTACGGCAGCCAGCCGTGCGCGGGCGCCAGGGCCATTGCGCCCGAGGCGCCGACCCCAACGGCCGACGAGAGCCGGCGGGCCACGGCCGACGCGCAGCGCGACGCCAAGCTCGCGGACGCGCTCGAGAAGGAGCGGCTCAAGCAGGAAGCCCGGCCTGCGCAGGTCTACGTGCCGCCGCCGTCCGCCGAGGCCAGGCCCGAGCCGCACAAATGGCCCGAGAAGGCGGGCACGCGCAAGCTGGACGTGTTCACCGCCACGGCGCCGGGCAGCAAGCCGGACAAGAAGGAAAAGGGCGGCAAGAGCGGCAAGGCCAGGGGCGGCGGCGAAGGCGCCAAGGCGAAGGGCGATGGCAAGCCGGCCCACGTCCCCAAGGCCGCGCCCGGCGGCAAGCTGCTGCCGCGGCCCGTGCCGGCGCGCTAGACGGAAGGCTTGGACTGCTGCGCCGCCTGCGCCGTCAGGCGGCGGTACTTCTGCCAGAGCGTCTCGCGGTCTTCGACGTGCGCGGGGTTCACGGGGATGCAGGCGACCGGGCAGACCTGCACGCACTGCGGCTGGTCGAAGTGGCCCACGCACTCGGTGCACTTGCCCGGCTCGATCTGGTAGATCTCGGGCCCCAGGAAGATGGCCTGGTTGGGGCACTCGGGCTCGCAGACATCGCAGTTGATGCACTCGTCCGTGATCATCAATGCCATGCGTTCGCCCTCTGCCGTGAATTGGTTGCCGACCTGATCTGGCATTATCGGCGGCTGCATGAGCGTCTTCCTCTTCAAGCGCCTGATCACCCTGGTGGCGACCTTGGTGGGCGCTTCGGTGGTGGTGTTCCTGGTGCTGGAGATCCTGCCCGGGAACGCGGCCCAGATCCTGATGGGGCCGGACGCCTCACCCGACGCGGTGCAGGCGCTGGCTCGCAAGCTGGGCATCGACCGCCCTCCCCTCGAGCGCTACTTCAGCTGGATAGGCGGCCTGCTCACAGGCGATCTGGGCGTGAGCTACGCCTACAGCACGCCGGTTTCCGAACTCGTCCTCGAACGGCTGAGCCTGACCGTCCCCCTGGCCGTGATGGCGATGGTGCTGACGTCGCTCATCGCTCTGGCCGCCGGCATCTACGCCGCCGCGCGCCACAACAAGCTGGGCGACGTGGGCGTGATGGCCGTGTCGCAGGTGGGCATCGCGATCCCGAACTTCTGGTTCGCGATCCTGCTGATCCTGCTGTTCTCGGTGCAGCTCAAGTGGTTCTCGGCCGGCGGTTTTCCGGGCTGGGAGGAAGGGCTGCTGCCCGGCCTTCGCGCGCTGATGCTGCCGGCGCTCTCGCTGGCCGTGGTGCAGTCGGCCATCCTGGCCCGCATCACGCGATCGGCCGTGCTCGAGGTGCTGCGTGAGGACTTCGTGCGCACCGCGCGCGCCAAGGGCGTGAGCGAGCGCGCCACGTTGTGGGGGCACGTGCTTCGCAACGCCATGATCCCGGTCATCACCATCATGGGCCTGCAGTTCGCCGAGCTGCTCGCCGGCACCATCGTGGTGGAGAGCGTCTTCTACCTGCCGGGCCTGGGCCGGCTGATCTTCCAGTCGATCTCCAACCGGGACCTGATCGTGGTGCGCAACTGCGTGATGCTGCTCGCGGCGATGGTGGTCATCGTGAACTTCGTGGTCGACGTGCTGTATGCGGCGATCGACCCGCGCGTGAAGGCGAGCGACATATGAGCGCCGACGGGCCGCCCCTAGGCGCGAAGGCCCCCTCGGGGGGCAGCGCAGCCGCATGCGCGGCAAGCGTGGGGGCGCTGATATGAGCGCCGTACCCCTGCCGGCCGCGCCGCTCGCCGCGGTGCCGGGCTTCTGGAGGCGCGCGCTGCGGCACCGCAGCTTCGTGCTGGGCGGGGTGCTCACGCTGCTTCTTGCAGCGGCCGCCGCGCTGTCTTTTGTGTGGACGCCCTACAACCCGTACGACATCGACATGTCGGCCCGTCTCGTGCCGCCGGGCGGCGCTTACTTGCTGGGCACGGACCCATACGGGCGCGACGTGGTGTCGCTGCTTCTGGTGGGGGCGCGCGCCTCGATCGCGGTCGGGTTCATCGCGGTGGGAATCGGCCTCGTGGTCGGCACGGCTTTCGGACTGCTCGCATCTGCGCGGCGCGGCTGGGTCGAGGAAGTGATCATGCGCGTGGCCGACTTCGGTTTCGCGTTCCCGGCGATCCTCTCGGCCATCATGCTGACGGCGGTGTTCGGGCCGGGCATGGTCAACGCCATCATCGCGATCGGCATCTACAACATCCCGACGTTTGCGCGCATCACGCGGGCATCGGCCAACGCCATCTGGTCGCGGGAATTCGTGCTGGCCGCGCGAGCCTGCGGCAAGGGCGCGTTCAGCATCACGATGGAGCACGTGCTGCCCAACATCGCCTCCGTGCTGATCGTGCAGGCCACCATCCGCTTCGCCATCGCCATCCTGGCCGAGGCGGCGCTTTCCTATCTTGGACTGGGCACGCAGCCGCCCCAGCCTTCCTGGGGCCGCATGCTGAGCGAAGCGCAGACGCTGATGTTCCAGGCGCCGCAACTGGCGGTGTTCCCCGGCGTGGCGATCGCACTCGCGGTCCTCGGCCTCAACCTGCTGGGCGACGGACTGCGCGACCTGTTCGATCCGCGGCTCGCTCGCAAGCGCTGAAGAAGACGAGACGATGCCGCTGCTCGAAGTACGCGACCTCACCGTGGAACTGCAGACCCAGCGCGGCCCCGCTCGCGCCGTGCGCGACGTGAGCTTCACGCTGGAGCGCGGTGCGACGCTCGGCCTGGTGGGCGAATCGGGCTGCGGCAAGACGATCACCGCGATGGCGCTGATGGGCCTGCTGCCGGAGAACGCGCGTGTCACGGGCAGCATCCGCCTGGAAGGCCGCGAACTGGTGGGCCTGCCCGAGCGCCAGCTGTGCGACATCCGCGGCGACCGCATCGGCATGGTGTTCCAGGAACCGATGACCGCGCTCAACCCGGTGCACACGGTCGGGCGCCAGGTCGCCGAGCCGCTGCGGCTGCACCGCGGCCTGACGGGCGCGGCCGCGCGCAAGCAAGTCATCGCGCTGCTGGACCGCGTGGGCATCCCGGACGCCGCGCGCCGCATCGACGCCTACCCGCACCAGTTCTCCGGCGGCCAGCGCCAGCGCATCACGATCGCGATGGCGCTGGCCTGCGGGCCGGACCTGCTGATCGCCGACGAGCCCACCACCGCGCTGGACGTGACGATCCAGAAGCAGATCCTCGACCTCATCCGCGGGCTGGTCGCCGAACGCGGAATGGCCATGATCCTGATCTCGCACGACCTCGGCGTGGTGGCGCAGAACGTCGCGCGGATGATGGTGATGTATGGCGGCGCGGTGGTCGAGAGCGGACCGACTACGGCCGTCTTCGCCAACAGAATGCATCCGTACACGCTCGGCCTCTTCGGCGCACGTCCGCGGCTGGGCGCGCCGCGCGGCGGACGGCTTACCACCATCGCGGGAACGGTGCCGGAGCTGGTCGACCTGCCGCCGGGCTGTCCGTTCGCGGGACGCTGCCGGTTGACGATCCCGGAGTGCCACACCACGGTGCCGCCGCCCTTTCAGGTCGGGCCCGACCAGCGCGCCCGATGTATCCGCCTCGATACCGTGGCCGCGGAGAAGGCGGCGGTGCTCGCATGAGTGCTCCGCTGCTGCAGGTCGAGGACCTGGTGCGTCACTACACGATGCCGCGCGAGAAGCTGCGCGGGCCGCCGCCGATGGTGCAGGCCCTCAACGGCGTGAGCCTGACGCTGCATGCCGGCCGCAGCCTGGGCATCGTCGGTGAATCCGGTTCCGGCAAGTCCACGCTGGCGCGGCTGGTGATGGCGCTGGACCGCCCCACGTCCGGGCGCGTGCTGATGGCCGGCCGCGACCTGCATGAGTTGCCACGCGAGGAGCTTCGCCGCGCACGCCGCGATTTCCAGATGGTGTTCCAGGATCCGTACGGCTCATTGGACCCCCGCATGACGATCGAGCGCATCGTCACCGAGCCGCTCGCGGCCCAGGGCGAGGTGGCCGCGGCCGAACGGCGGCGCCGCGCCGGCGACGTGCTCGCCTCCGTGGGCCTGCGCCCGAACGACCTCGGCAAGTACCCGCACGAGTTCTCCGGCGGGCAGCGGCAGCGCATCGCCATCGCCCGGGCGCTGATCACGCGGCCCAAGCTGATCGTGGCCGACGAGCCGGTGAGCGCCCTCGACGTTTCCGTGCAGGCGCAGGTGCTCAACCTGATGCAGGACCTGCAGCGCGAGTTCGGCGTCACCTACCTGCTCATCAGTCACGACCTTGCGGTGGTCCACCACCTCTGCGAAGACGTCGCCGTGCTCTGGCAGGGCCGGGTCGTGGAGCAGGGCCCGCCCGACAAGCTGTTCCGCGCCGCGGAGCATCCCTACACGCGGGCACTGCTGGAAGCCGTGCCGCGCGCCGAGCCGCCCGGCGCGACCGCCACCGCGACATGAGCAAACCCTATTGCCTTGCTTCGCCCATGTCGGGGATGATGGAAAACCACTCTGCCGTGGGCGCATGCCCGCGCCTCGCGAGTTGCCACTTTCGTTAGACCTCCCTGGAGCATCGACATGTTGAAACGACGGACCGTCCTCACCTCCGCCGCCGCCGCGGGCCTGCCGCTCGTCCTGCCGGAACTGGCCCTGGCCCAGGGCCGCAAGGACTCGATCGTGCTGGCCATGGCCCTGGAGCCCAGCCCCGGCCTCGATCCCACCGGAGGCGCGGCCTCCTCCATCGGCGAGGTCACGCTCTACAACATCTACGAGACGCTGACCAAGATCCACCCGGACGGCAACGTCACGCCGCTGCTGGCCGAAAGCTGGGAGGTCTCGCCCGACCTCACCACCTACACCTTCCGGCTGCGCAAGGGCGTGAAGTTCCACAACGGCGAGCCGTTCAACGCGCAGGCCGTCAAGTTCTCGTTCGACCGCGCCGCCGGCGAGAAGAGCACGAACAAGGACAAGCGCACCTTTGCCAACCTCACCACGCGGGTCGTGGACGATCACACGGTGGTCGTGCTGACCAAGGAAATCGATCCCGACTTCCCGTTCCTGATGGGCCAGGCCACGGCCATCATCGTCGAGCCCAAGAGCGCCGACAGCAACGCGACCAAGCCGGTGGGCACCGGGCCGTATCGCCTCGAGAACTGGGTCAAGGGTTCTTCCGTCAGCCTGGTGAAGTGGGACGAGTACCGCAACGCGGCCAACATCAAGCTGCGCCGCGCCACGTTCCGCTTCATCGCCGATCCGGCGGCGCAGGTCGCCGCGCTGCTGGCCGGCGACGTCGACGCGTTCCCGCGCGTGACGCCGCGCAGCGTCGAGCAGTTCAAGGGCAACCCGCGCTTCCAGGTGGTCGTGTCCGGTTCGCGCGCCAAGACCATCCTGGCGCTGAACAATGGCAAGAAGCCGTTCAACGACGTGCGGGTGCGCCGCGCCATCGCGATGGCCATCGACCGCAAGGCCGTGATCCAGGGCGCGGGCGACGGCTACGGCGCGCCCATCGGCAGCCACTACCCGCCCAGCGCACCGGGCTACGTCGACGTGACGAACGTGAACCCGTTCGATCCGGAAAAGGCGCGGGCGCTGCTGAAAGAGGCGGGCATCACCTCGCCGCTGGAGTTGACGATCACGCTGCCGCCGCCGCCGTATGCGCGCCAAGGCGGAGAAGTCATCGCCTCGCAGCTGTCCAAGATCGGCATCACGGCCAAGCTGCAGAACGTGGAGTGGGCGCAGTGGCTGTCGGGCGTGTACGGCAACAAGAACTACGACATGACGATCATTTCGCACGTCGAACCGTTCGACCTGGGCAACTTCGCCAAGCCGGACTACTACTGGGGCTACAAGTCCCCCAAGTTCGACGAGCTGTACAACCAGTACAAGTCCACCGGCAACCCGAAGGATCGCACCCGCCTGCTGGCGGACATCCAGCGCCTGCTGGCTCAGGACAGCGTGCACGCTTTCCTCTACCAGCCGCAGTGGGTGACGGTGGCCAACCGCGGCGTGCGCGGCCTCTGGAAGGACATGCCCATCTTCGCGAACGACCTGTCGGGGCTGTCGTGGGGTGATGCGTCGAAGGCGGCATGACCAAGCAGTCCCCGGACCGCGCGCTGCATGAGCTCTCCGCCACGGAGCTGACGGACGGCTACCGCCGGGGGGACTTCTCCCCGGTGGAGGTTGCGCAGGTCGTGCTCGCGCACGTCGAGCGCTGGGAGCGCCACCTGCGGGCGCTCTACCTGCTGCGGCCGGAAAAAGCGCTGGAGCAGGCCCGTGCCAGCGAAAGGCGCTGGCTGCGCCGCGAGCCGCTCGGCCCGATCGACGGCGTGCCGCTCACGCTGAAGGAAAACATCTCCACCGAGGGCGACCCGACGCCGCTGGGCACGGCCGCGGTTGAATTGCTGCCCGCCCACGCCGACGCACCGCCTGCGGCGCGCGTGCGCGAGGCGGGCGGCGTGGTGATCGCCAAGACCACCATGCCCGACTACGGCATGCTGTCCTCGGGCCTCTCCAGCTTCCATCCGCTCGCGCGAAATCCGTGGAACCTGGCGATGACGCCCGGCGGCTCCAGCGCGGGTGGTGGTGCTGCTGCAGCCGCAGGCTACGGCCCGCTGCACGTCGGCACGGACATCGGCGGATCGCTGCGGCTGCCCGCGGGCTGGTGCGGCATCTTCACGCTCAAGCCCAGCCTGGGCCGCATCCCGATCGACCCGCCGTACATGGGCCGCGCGGCGGGGCCGATGACGCGCACGGTGATGGATTCGGCGCTCTTCATGCAGGTGCTCGCACGCCCCGATCCTCGCGACAGCATGAGCCTGCCGTGGCAGGACATCGGCTGGCACCAGGCCGACGCGGGGGTCGAGAAGCTCAGGGGCCTTCGCATCGGCCTGCTGCTGGAGGCCGGCTGCGGACTCGCGGTGATGCCGCAGGTGAAGGCGGCGGTGGAGAACGCGGCGCGCATCTTCGAACGCGTCGGTGCGCACGTGCAGCCGATGGAGCCCTTCATGACACTGGGCATGCTCGACGGCATGGACCACTTCTGGCGGATGCGCTCGCACGCGGACCTGAAGGCGCTGCCGCCCGCCCGCCGCGACAAGGTGCTGCCGTACATCCGCGCGTGGGCCGAGAGCGCCGCGGGCATGAGCGGCGAAGCCGTGTTCAAGGCGTTCAGCCAGTTCCACGTCACGCGCGTCGCCGCAGTCAATGCCTGCCGCGCTTTCGACTACGTGATCTCGCCGGTGTCGCCCGTGCCGGCGTTTGCCGCCGAACTGCCCTCGCCCACCAACGATCCGATGCGGCCGCTCGAACACATCGGCTTCACCGTGCCCTTCAACATGTCGGAGCAGCCCGCAGCTTCGATCAACTGCGGCTACACGAGCGACCGGCTGCCCATCGGATTGCAGATCGCGGGGCAGCGGTTCGACGACCTCGGCGTGCTGCAGGTCGCGCGTGCCTTCGAGATGCTGCGCGATCCGCAGCGGCCCTGGCCCCAGCCGCCGTCCGAAGCGCTGGACCATGTGGACTGACGCGCTCGGCAACCCGGTCACGCTTGAACAGGGTGGCGGCTCCCTGCCGCTGCTGAACGACTTCGTCGAAGGCTTCATCGCCAGCGAGGCGCGCGCGATCAACGTGTTCTCCGCGGCCGAGGACCCGTCGCCCATCCTGCAGGCCTGCATCGCCGCGGTGCACATGTTCGCGGAGTCGCGCGAAGCGCCCGTGAATGCGCGTCCCTTCATCCAACGAGCGCTGGCCGGCGCCGCGCGCACGACGCAGCGAGAGCAGCGCTTCATCGCGGCCGTCGCCGCGTGGGCCGACGCGGACGTGCCGCGCGCGATCCGACTGCACGAGGAGCAGGCGCGCGAGCACCCGCGCGACCTGGTCTCGCTCAAGCTCGGCCACTACCACCTGTTCAACCGCGGCGACGCACCGGGCATGCTGCGCATCGCGCTTGCGGCCGAGCCTCACGCAGCCGACGTGCCTTACCTGCACGGCATGCTGGCGTTCGCCTGGGAGCAGTGCCACGGGCTGGAGCAGGCCGAGGCGCATGCGCGCCGCGCGATCGCGATGCGGCGCAAGGAACCGTGGGCGCACCACGCACTCGCGCACGTGATGCTCACGCAAGGGCGCATCGTCGAGGGCCACGCCTTCCTGCGCGACGTGAGCGAAACCTGGGAGGGCCTGAACTCCTTCATGGTCACGCACAACTGGTGGCACCAGGCGCTGTTCGCGCTGGAGCTCGATCGCGCGGACGAGGTGCTGGAGCTCCACGACCGGCAGGTGTGGGGCGTCGCCAAGGACTACACGCAGGACCAGATCAACGCGGTGTCGCTGCTGGCACGGCTGGAGCTGGCAGGCTTCGACGTGGGCGATCGCTGGCACGACCTCGCGACGTACCTCTTGTCCCGCACCCAGGATCAGGTGCTGCCCTTCCTGGACTTGCAGTACCTGGTCGGGCTGGCTCGCGCCGGCCGGCCGGAGGCCGACGTCCTCATGGCCAACATCGAGGCACGTGCCGCCACCGCGCCAGAGCACGAACGTGCCGTGTGGCAGGACGTGTGCGTTCCCGCCGGCCGGGGCCTTCTGGCCTGGGCGCGCGGCGAGCATGTCCAGGCCGTGCGGCAACTCGGGCAGGCCTTGCCGCGCATGCTGGAGATCGGCGGCAGCCATGCCCAGCGCGACCTCTTCTCGCAGATCCACCTCGATGCGCTGATCCGCAGCGGGCAGTTGCCCGGAGCCCAGAACCTGCTGCAGCCGCAGATCCGCTCGCAGCCCGAGTCCCGTCGCCTGCGGCGACAAGGCTCGCAACTCTATGCGGCCCTCGGTCTTTCGCAGGCCGCCAACCGCCTGCTATGACGCTTGTTCTGGTGCCCGGCCTCGCCGGCGACGAGGTGATGTGGCGCGACCAGCTCGAAGGGCTGGAGGACCTGCGGCCCGAGGTGGCCGACGTCCACATGCGCCACGCCACCCTGCCCGAGATGGCGGCCGCGCTGCTCGCGCGACATCCGGGCCCGCTTGCGCTGTGCGGCGCATCGATGGGCGGAATGATCGCGATGGAGGCGGCGCGACAGGCGCCCGGGCGCGTCCTGGGCCTCGCTTTGCTGGGCACCAGCGCGCGACCCGAAGACGAGGAGATGCGCGGCATCCGCGAGAAGGCGATCGAGCTGTTCGCACAGGGGCGGGTGCGCGAAGTGATCGAGCCGAACGCGGCCATGGCATTCCACCCGGACCATGCACGCGACCCCGAGCTGGTCGGCCGCTACCTGGAGTTCGTGCTGCGCGCGGCCGCCGGGCAGCTCATTGCGCAGAACCGGGCCGTGATCGCAAGGCCCGATGCGCGCCGACACCTGCCTTCGCTTCGCTGCCCGGTGCTGGTGATGTGCGGCGAGGACGACCAGCTCACGCCGCCGGAGCTGTCACGCGAGATCGCGCAGCTCGCGCCCGGCGCGCAGCTGGTGCTGCTGCCCCGGTGCGGTCACATGCTGACGATGGAACAGCCGCATGCGGTCAACCACGCGCTGCGGCGCTGGTGGTCGCAGCTGGAAAGGCCTACGGACCGCCCAGGCTCCTGACCTTCTCCTGCAGGCGCCGCTGCACGAGCGGCGAGACGAACTTGTCGACCTCGCCACCCAGCACCGCGATCTCGCGCACGAAGGTGCTGCTGATGAACTGGTACTTGTCGCTGGGCGTGAGGAACACGGTCTCCACGTCCGGCATCAGGCTGCGGTTCATGCCCGCCAGCTGGAACTCGTAGTCGAAGTCGGTCACCGCGCGAAGGCCGCGCACCATGGCCTTGCCACCGCGCGCCACGACGAAGTCGCGCAGCAGGCCGGAGAAGCTTTCGACCGTCACCTGCGGATAGGGCTTGACCACCTCGCGCGCCATCTCGATGCGCTCGGCTAGCGAGAACATCGCCTTCTTGTGGTGGCCCGCGGCGACCGCGACGATCACCTTCTCGAACAACTGGGTGGCGCGGTGCACGACGTCCTCATGGCCCAGGGTCATGGGGTCGAAGGTGCCGGGATAGACGGCGATGACGGGGTGTTGGGCCATGGCGAACGAGGGACGAGCCGCAGCGGATTATGCGGCCGGGGAAGCCGCCCGCCCGAGCAGGTGGGCATGGACCGCGCCGGCCTTCAGGTGGCGCTGGACCACCAGTCCAGCCGCGTCGGCCTGGGCGGCTGACCACAGGGTCGGCGCCTCCAGGTACAGCAAGCCGCCTTCGCCCAACGCCGGCACGGCCGCGGCGACCGCCTTGTCGAAGAGGTCGGCGTCGAAGGGTGGGTCCAGGAACACCAGATCGAGGCCGGCGCCGGAGAACTCCTTCAGGACGGACAGTCCGTTCGCCCGGCGCACTTCCACCGCATCAGCGGAGAGCCTGGCCTTGATGGAGCGCAGCGTGCCGACCAGCTCAGGATCCTGCTCGACCAGCACGACCTGCCTGGCGCCGCGCGACGCAGCTTCGAACCCGAGCGCGCCCGTGCCGGCGAACGCATCCACGCAGCGCCAGCCGTCGAGGTCCTGCCCCAGCCAGTTGAAGAGCGTCTCGCGCACCCGGTCCGGCGTCGGGCGCAGCCCCGGCTTGTCCGCGACGGGAAGCCGCGTGCGCTTCCATTGGCCGCCGACGATGCGGACTTCATTGGGCACGCGGGCGGTGCGCGGGGCGGAGCGAGGCATGGGGCGCCCACTTTAAGCGAGCGCAAAAAAACCGGCGCGGCCCTTGCGGCGCCGCGCCGTATTCCTCTCTTGTTCGAAGCCGCGTTCTTCTTGTTCGACCGGCCTTCCGAGTCCCATGTGACAGCTCGTGAACCCGATTCTTCGCCAAAACGAGCCGCAGGCAAAGCCCGCGCCCTGTTAGAGTTGACAGTTGAGTTACGGCGGCGCAGCACCCACGGTGACCGTCACCATGCGCTCGGGTTGCAGCTTGCGCGCCATCGCCGCGCGCACGTCCTCCGCGCTGACCTTGGCGACCTGCGCGGTCCAGGTGTCCAGGTAGTCGAGCGGCAGGTTGTTCCAGGCGATCGACGCCACGTTGTCCAGCAGGTTGCGGTTGCTGTCGATGCGCAGCGGGAAACCGCCGATGAGGTAGTCCTTCGCGGCTTTGAGCTCGTCGGGGGTCGGCCCTTCAGCGACGAAGCGCGCGACCACGCCCTTCGCGACCTGTACGGCTTCGGCCGCCTGGTCGGGCCGGGTCTGCAGGCCGACGGTGAAGGCGCCCGCGTGCAGCCCCGGCGAGAAGTAGCTGTATGCGCCGTAGGACAAGCCCCGTTTTTCGCGGACCTCGGTCGACAGCCGCGAAACCAGTCCGCCGCCGCCCAGGATGTAGTTGCCCACGAGCAGCGGGAAGTAGTCGGGGTCGCTGCGCTTGTAGCCGGGTTGCCCGATGAGCACGTGCGCCTGCGCCGATTGGAAGGGAATGGCGCGCGTGAACGGCGAGGCCAGCGGAGGCACCTCCGGCACCGGCGGCAGCGCCGCGCAATCGCCCTGCCCTTGCGCCAGCCTCGCAAGCATGCGGGTCACGATCGCGTCGGCCTGCGCTCGGTCGACGTTGCCCACCACGCTCACCTTCGCGCGGCAAGGCAGCACATGGGCCCGGAAGAAGCGCCGCATGTCGTCAACACCAATCGCCCCCAACGAGGCTTCCGTAACGTCGGCGCCGTAGGGATGGCCGCCGTACACCGCCGCGTGGTAAGCCCGCGAAGCGACCGTGCCCGGGCGCGTGTTGGCCTCCCGGATCGAAGCGGCCCAGCGCTGCCGGTCGCGTTGCCACACATGGTCCGGGAACGCGGGCTCGCCAAGTTGCCGCGCCGCGAGGTGCAGCGCGCGATCCAGCAGCGCCGGGTCGGTGAGGGACCGCAGGCTGAAGCTCATGCGGTCACTGCCCGCATCGCCGCCGAAGCCGGCGCCGAGGTCGGCCCAGGCTTCGCCGAGCTGATTCTCGTCGAGCGCCGGTTCGCCGCCGATCGGCAGCAGGCCCTTGCCCGTCATGGAGGCGGTGGCGCTTGCCAAACCGGTCTGCCCGGGCGGATCGCGCCGGCCGCCCGCGTCGAAGTCGACGTGCACATCGACCATCGGGATGCTCCGGCTTTCCACCAGGTAGACGTGCGCTCCGCTGGGCTGTCGCCAGTGCTGGATCGGCAGGGCCGCCCAGGCGACCGGTCCCCACGCGAGCAGGAGGACCAGAACGCATTTGCGCATCACGCTGATTGCTGACGGCATCCGACGCCTCCTAGTGCCGCAAGCCGGCCGGCGGCGTGCGCGGGCGAGCGGCCGGATCGCGCGGGATCGGCCGCAGGATGCCGACCGTCAGCTGGTCGTCGACGAAGTATTTCGCCGCGACGGCCTGCACCTGCTGCGCGGTGACGGCCTTGAGGCGCTCCATCAGCCGTTCGGCGGAATCGAGCGGCAGGCCCCACGCCCAGAAGGTGCCGAGCTCGCGCGCCTGGCTGAACACCGAATCGCGCTTGTAGACCTCGGCCGCGATCCAGCGGGTCTTCACGCGCTGCAGCTCCGCTTCGCTGACGCCCTCGCGCGCGACACGCGCCACCTCGGCACGCAGCGCGGCTTCGACCTGTTCCGGCGTCTTGCCCGGCGCCGGCACGCCGTCCAGCGTGAACAGCTGCGGGCCGCGACCCCAGAGCCCGTTGCCCGCACCCGCGCTGTCCGCCACGCGGTCCTCGCCCTGGGTGAGCGCGCGATCCAGCCGCGCGCCGCTGTAGCCATCGAGCACGGCGGCGAGCACCGTGAGCGCCAGCGCGTCATCGCTGTCCGCGCTCGGCTCGAAGCTGCGCAGCTGCGGCACCTTGAACGAGAGCGCCACGTACGACTGCTCGGCCGGCCCCTTGTATTCGACGCGGCGCATGCCCGCCTGCTGCGGTTCGGTCCTCGGCTTGCGGACGGGCACCGCCCGCGCCGGCACGCTGCCGTAGAAGCGCTCGGCCAGCCGCAGCACCTGCGCCGGATCGACGTCGCCCGCCACCACCAGGGCTGCATTGGCGGGCACGTACCAGCGCTGGTAGAACTCGCGCGCATCCTGCGCCGTCATGGAATGAAGGTCGCTCATCCAGCCCGAGATCGGCCGCCGGTAGGGCGAGGTCAGGAAGACCGTCCCGCTGATCACCTCGTACAGCATCGAACGCGGCGAATCCTCGATGCGCAGGCGCCGCTCTTCCTTGACCACTTCCAGCTCGCGCCGGAACTCCTCGTCCGGCCAGCGGTTGTTGGCGAAGCGGTCGGCCTCCAGCCGCATCACTTCCTCCAGCTTGGCCGCCGGGATCTGCTGGTGGTAGCCGGTGAAGTCGCGGCCCGTGAAAGCGTTCTCGCGCCCGCCCATGGCCGCGATGCGGCGAGAGAACTCGCCGGGCGCCAGGCGCGCGGTGCCCTTGAAGAGCATGTGCTCCAGGACGTGGGCCACACCGGTCGTGCCGTCCACCTCATCCATCGAGCCCACCCGCACCCACAGCATGTGGACGGCGGTGGGCGAACGCCGGTCGGGCTTGACGATCACCGTCATGCCGTTGGGCAGCGTGTACTGCACCGCCTGGTTGGCGGCGGCCTCGGTCGAGGAACTGGAGGTGGGTGCCGTGGGCGCTTGGGCGATCGCGCCGCCTCCGGCGAGGAACAACGCGGCACAGCAGGCGGCCGCCGCGCGTCGCAGGGGGTGTTTCATAGAATCCCTTGATTCTAGAAACCTAGCCGATGTTCAGTTTCTTCCGCAGAAAACCGGCGGCCACTCCCGCGCCCGCGCCGGCTGCGACGCCGCTCCCTCCCGAACCCACCGCCGCGCCTGTCGCGCCTGTCGAGCGGATCGCGCCATCTGCGCCCGTCGCATTCGAGGCCGCGCCGGCCATCGCGCCCTCGCCCGCTCCCGCTCACGCGCCTGCACCTGAGCCAGCGCCTTCCGGCGGGCTCATCGGCAGCGCGCTCGTCAAGGCCATGGACGTGCCGGTTGCGCCACCGCCCGTGGCTCCCGAGCGGCAAGGCTGGATGAACCGCCTCACGGCCGGCCTGCGAAAGACGGGTTCCAACATCGCTCAGGTGTTCACGGGCGGGCAGATCGATGACCAGCTCTACGAGGAACTCGAGTCGGCGCTGCTGCTCGCGGACACCGGCGTCTCGGCCACGCAGCACCTGCTCGACGAGGTCAAGCGCAAAGTCGCCTCGACCGGCGCGACCCGACCCGTGCAAGTCAAGAACATCCTCGGCGACGCCCTCGCGCAGCTGCTCAAGCCGCTCGAGAAGACGCTGGTGATCGGCGAGCGGCAGCCGACCGTGATCATGGTCGCGGGCGTGAACGGCGCGGGCAAGACGACCTCGATCGGCAAGCTGACCAAGCACCTCGCCGACGAAGGCGCCTCGGTGCTGCTCGCCGCAGCCGACACCTTCCGCGCTGCGGCGCGCGAACAGCTCACGATCTGGGCGGATCGCAACACCGTCGAAATCGTCAGCCAGGAAGGCGGCGATCCCGCGGCGGTGAGCTTCGACGCAGTGAATGCCGGACGTGCGCGCGGCAAGGACGTGGTGATCGTCGACACCGCCGGCCGCCTGCCGACGCAGCTGCACCTGATGGAGGAGCTTCGCAAGATCAAGCGCGTGGTGCAGAAGGCGCAGCCCGATGCGCCGCACGAGGTGCTGCTGGTGATCGACGGCAACACCGGTCAGAACGCGCTCGCCCAGGTGAAGGCTTTCGACAATGCACTGGGCCTCACGGGCCTGGTTGTCACCAAGCTCGACGGCACGGCCAAGGGCGGCGTGCTCGCCGCCATCGCGCAGGAAAAGCCCGTGCCCGTGTATTTCATCGGCGTCGGCGAGAAACTGCAGGACCTGGAAACCTTCAACGCTCGCGAGTTCTCGCTGGCGCTGCTCGGGTGAGGAGCCTCCGATGAACCCTCCTTCTTCGGCGCCGGCCGAACCGCGGCTGACCTCGCTCTCGCACGGCGGCGGCTGCGGCTGCAAGATCGCGCCCGGCGTCCTGTCCGAGATCCTGAAGAACTCCGCGCGGCTGCCGATGCCGCCGCAGCTGCTGGTGGGCATCGAGACCGCCGACGACGCGGCGGTCTACCAGCTGAACGACGAACAGGCGCTCGTCGCGACCACCGATTTCTTCATGCCGATCGTGGACGATCCCCACGACTTCGGCCGCATCGCGGCCACCAACGCCATCTCCGACGTCTATGCGATGGGCGGCCGGCCGATCCTGGCGCTGGCGCTGGTGGGCATGCCGGTCAACGTGCTGTCCACGCAGACGATCGGACGCATCCTCGCGGGCGGTGAGTCGGTCTGCCGCGCCGCGGGCATTCCCATCGCAGGTGGTCACACCATCGACTCGGTCGAACCGATCTACGGGCTGGTCGCGTTGGGGCTGGTGCATCCGCGCAAGGTCCGGCGCAACGCCGACGCGCGCGCCGGCGACCGGCTGGTGCTCGGCAAGCCGCTCGGCGTCGGCGTGATGTCGGCGGCGCTGAAGAAAGAGGCGCTGGATGCGGGCGGCTACCAGCGGATGATCGCCACCACCACCCAGCTGAACACGCCCGGGCCGGACCTCGCCGCGATGGAAGGCGTCCACGCGCTCACCGATGTCACCGGCTTCGGCCTGGCCGGCCATGCGCTGGAACTGGCGCGCGGCGCGGGCCTGACGGTCTCCGTCGACTGGCGCCGCGTGCCGCTGCTGCCCGGTGTCGCGCAGCTGGCGGACGCCGGCCACGTCACCGGCGCGTCCGGGCGCAATTGGGCCGGCTACGGCGAGCAGGTCAAGCTGCCCGGGAGCTTCGGGGCCACGGACCGGGCCCTGCTCACCGATCCGCAGACCAGCGGCGGGCTGCTGGTGTCGTGCACGCCTGATGCGGTGAACGACGTGCTGGCCGTCTTCCGCAAGCACGGGTTCGCCGACGCCGCCGAGATCGGCGAAGTGGCGGCCGGCCCGGCGCGCCTGGTGGTGCGCTAGCCCGCTTCGACCTCGCCGCGCACCCAGTCCGCATAGCCCTCGCTCGCGGCCATGATGTGCCACAGGAGCTGCGGCACCTCGTAGGGATGCTGCTCGCCCATGAAGGCCTGCAGGCGGGTCACGAGCGCGGGCAGCGTCTTGATCGTGAGGCGCACTTCCGTTTCGGCGCACAAGGCGCCTTGCCAGCGGTAGTGCGACTGCACGCCTTCGTCCAGCTGCACGCAGGCTGCCAGGCGCTGCTCCAGCAGCGCCCGGGCCAGGCGCTCGGCGTCGTTCCGGTTCGCGACAGTCGTGGTCAGGCTGAGGATGTACATATACATTTCCAAGGGGTCCCGCCCCGGACGATCGATTGTTCCAAAGAGACAGGAGACCGACATGCAGACCATGACCGAACCGACGGCAGGCGCCGCCCCGCGCCGCGTGGACGCCCTGCTCGCCCACTACGCCGAGAGCCACCGCAACCCGGGCAACGAGGCGATCCACTGCGTGGCCATCCCGCTCATCATGCTCAGCCTGCTGGGCCTGCTCGCCGCGATCCATCCCTGGGTGGCCTACGCCTTCGTCGCGGCCAGCCTCGTCTATTACGCACGGCTGTCGCTGGTGTTCCTGTTGTCGATGGCTGTGCTGTCCGTCATCGGGCTGACCCTGGTGCATGCGATGGGGCGGTACGTCCTGCCGATTTCCGCGGTCGTGTTCGTGCTGGCCTGGATCGCCCAGTTCGTCGGCCACAAGATCGAAGGCAGGAAGCCGTCCTTCTTCGAGGACCTGCAGTACCTCTGGGTAGGTCCGCTTTTCGTCTTGGCCCTGCTGTTCCGCAAGCTCGGCATCCGCTGGTAGAATGTTTGCGCACACTCTCTGCAATTCTTAGGTCAGTCTTAGCTTTCTGACGAGCTCGGGAACCCCCGGGCGCCTGACCGAGTCCCACGCCGGTCATGAGTTCGCCCTATGGCGAGCATTGAACTGACGGCTTAGCACTCCCTCTAACCGAGTGCTAACATGACGGCCAAGATGAAAGGATCACCCCGTATGACAGCCTCGATTGCAGCCTCCGGCGGCGCGCTGGCAGTCGCCAGCCCGTGGGCGGTCGTTCCGTCGCTGGGCAACCTCGACGCCTACATCTCGGCGGTCAACCGCCTGCCGATGCTCACGGCCGAGGAGGAGCGCGACTACGCGCGCAAGTACAAGGATGAGAACGACCTGGAAGCGGCCGGGAAGCTGGTGCTGTCGCACCTGCGGCTGGTCGTGTCCGTGTCGCGCAAGTACCTGGGCTACGGCCTGCCCCACGGCGACCTGATCCAGGAAGGCAACATCGGCCTGATGAAGGCGGTCAAGCGCTTCGATCCCGACCAGGGCGTGCGCCTGGTGAGCTACGCCCTGCACTGGATCAAGGCCGAGATCCACGAGTACATCCTGAAGAACTGGCGCATGGTGAAGGTGGCCACCACCAAGGCCCAGCGCAAGCTGTTCTTCAACCTGCGGTCCATGAAGCAGGGCTTCAAGGACGAGGAAGACGCGCAGACCCATCGCGAGACGCTGACCGACGCGCAGATCGACGTGATGGCGCGTGAGCTGAACGTCAAGCGCGAAGAAGTCATCGAGATGGAAACGCGGATGTCCGGCGGCGACGTCCTGCTGGACCCTTCGCCCAGCGACGATGGCGAGGAAGCCTTCGGGCCGATCGCCTACCTGGCCGACGCCAGCCATGAGCCTACGGCCGTGCTCGAGTCGCAGCAGCGCGACGCGATGGCGACCGACGGCATCGCCGCCGCCCTGGAAGAGCTCGATGCGCGCAGCCGCCGCATCGTCGAGGAGCGCTGGCTCAAGGTGAACGACGACGGTTCCGGCGGCATGACGCTGCACGAGCTGGCCGCCGAGTACGGCGTGTCGGCCGAGCGCATCCGCCAGATCGAATCGGCGGCGATGAAGAAGATGCGCAAGGCCCTGGCCGCCTACGCCTGATCCTTCCGCGGCAGTTTTCCTCAAGCCCGGCGCTGCCGGGCTTTTTTTGCGTCTGCGGCGCACCACGCCGTCAGGGCTGCGTCACGGATGGGCTGAGAAACTCGCCCCGTGCGGTTTTTGCTCATCCATGGGCGCGACTTGATGTGCGCCTGCTTTCTCCTCATCGCCGGGCCGGCGATCTGCCAGGTCCTGCCCTTGCCGCTGACGCTGGGGCCCGAGCCGGGCAGCGCGCCGTTGGAGGGCCGCGCCGTGTACTGGGTCGACCCGGACCGGACCAAGACGCCCGACGAACTGGAGCGACAGGCCGCGGACACCCCTTGGGCCGTGCGCTCTCCCGGGATGCAGCACCGTCTGGACGGGCAGGCGCTCTGGGTGCGCTTTGATGCGGAAGTGCGGGGGAGCGAAGCCTGGTATCTCACGATCGGCTCGTCCGGCATCGACCGCGTGCAGCTGTTCCACCGCACCGAAGACGGCCGCTGGCGCGCGCAGGAAGCGGGTGACAGCGTCCCCGTGTCGCAATGGCCGGTGCCCGGCCGCGTCCCCACCTTCGAACTCGCGCGTCCGAGCGGCAAGGCGGTCAGCTACCTCGTTCGCATCGAGCACGAGCGTGTCAACTTCGGCGCCGAGCTCACGCTGCAAAGCCAGAGCCGGCTGCTGGAAGTGCGCGAGATCGAGCAGTTCCTCATGGGCGGCTACTTCGGCGTCGCCGTGCTGCTCGCACTCGTGGCGCTGGCCAACGCGGCGACCTACCGGGACCGCAACTTCGCGTCGTACGCGACGTACCTGATCGTGTTCACCCTCGGCCAGGCGGCGTACCTCGGGGTGGGCGCGCAGCACCTGTGGAACCAGGCGCTGGAGTGGAACGCCCTGTCCACGTTCCTGCTGCCGGGACTATCGGCAGTGGCCGCCTTGTGGTTCGTGCAGGTGGTGACGGAGCCGGCCCGGTTCTCGCGATGGCTCAACCAGCTCGTGTGGGCGCTGATCCTCGCGCTGCTGGTGGCCGTGATCCTGGACACCTGGTTTCCGAGCCGCGCCATCCTGCTCACGAGGCTCGGCCTCACTGCCCTGTCGCTGGTGCTCGTCTGCGCGCTGATCGGCCTGGTCTGGCGCAAGGGCGACGACGCCGAGATCCGCATCATCGCCCTGGGCTTCGTCCCGGTGCTCGTGATGGCGCTGTTCCCGATCGCGCGCGGTTTCGGGCTGGTGCCCAACAGCCTCCTGACCCGCTACGGCCTGGCGCTGGGCGCTGCGGTGGAGATGCCGATCCTGTTCTACGCGCTCAGCCGCCGCGGGGCTCGCCGGCGCGAGGCGCAGCTGCGCGCGTCCGCGCTGCCTCACACGGACACGCTCACCGGCCTGGCCGACCGGCGCCACCTGCTGCATCGCCTGGACGCGGCGCTGCGCCGCGCGCGCGGGCAGAAGCACCCCTGCGCCCTGCTGGTGGTGCGATTGGCCAATTACGACTGGATCCTGAGCGAGTACGGCCGCGACATGCTGGATCGCGCGCTGGTCGTCACGGCGTCGCACCTTCGCCGCTGCGCCGCCGACGTGGACCTCGCCTCCCGCGTGGACGAGCGCGACTTCGCGCTGCTGCTGGAAGGACCGGCCAACAGCGACCAGGCCAACGCCCGCGCGCAGCAGGTGGTGGCTAGCGGACTGAGGCCTTCGCAGGCGCTGCCGCCGGAGCTGACGTTGCGTCTTCAGGTCGTGGTCGCGATGCTGCCCGGTGAGCAGCCCGACGCGGCCGCGACGCTGCAGTGGACGCTTGCTGCGGCCGCATCGGTGAAGCCGGACTCCCGCAAGCAGATCCGCATGCTCTAGTCCTCCTGGGTCGCGGACTTGTTCAAGGTCCTGAGGGCCCGGCGAACGATGTAAGCCGTTTCCGGCGTTTTCGATTCGCGGCGCCAGCGGGCGCAGTGCTGCTCCACCCACTGCGGCTGCGTGCGGCTCGCGTCATTGAGCCAGTTGGCCACGGAGTTGCGCACGTAGAGGCTCGGATCCGACTTCAGCGGCTCCAGCAGCGGCAACGCGCGCCAGGGCTCTGCCTTCAACGCCGGCACCGGAGGGCACCAGACGCCGTGCGGGCGCGTGAGTTCGGAAGCGAAGCGGCGCACGTTGGGATCGGCATCTAGCACCCAATCGCGCAGCAGCGCGACCACGGCATCGGGATCCCGCACCACCTCCGCGCGCAGCGCCAACCACGCCATCTCGCGCACGCCGAAATGCGGGTCGATGGCGAACCTCCGCACCGCAGCCAGCTTGGCCGGCAGCGACAACCCGGAGCAGGCGATCCATTGCGCGGCCCAGGATCGCGCGACGTCGCTCGGGTGCGTGGCCAGCGCGTGCGCGATGCGGTCTCGCTCCGGATGCGCCGCGGTGAGGTCGTACAGCGCCAGCGCGACATGGTCGTGCCGCCGGATCGGCTTGAACGAGCCCAGCATCGCGAGCGTGTCCTGCAGTCGCTCGGCCTGCGGGTCCAGGCCGATGTCGCGGGCCACATTGCACGCCAGGCGCGCCAGGTCCAGCGCCAGGAATTCGTTGAGGTTGACGGTCGGCAGCAGGCCTTCGTTCAGGGCCTCCAGCACCTCGGGCGGGATGAGCGCGATGCGCGCGGCGCCGCGGCGTTGCAGCAGGTGCTGCACCACGGCGCTCAGGCCTGCAGCAGCTGCTTGAGGTCGTTGGCCAGCGCCTGCGGGCCGCTGCCGTAGCGGGAGTACAGGCGCAGGCGGCCCTGCGGGTCGTAGACGAAGCTGGCGGCCGAGTGGTCCATCGTGTAGCTGCCCGGCGTCTTGGTTTCCACCTTCTTGTAGTAGACCTTGAAGTCCTTGGCGACGGCCGCCGTCTGCTCGGGCGAGCCGCGCAGGGCCACGAAGTCCGCGCCGAAGTTGTTGACGTACGCCCTGAGCACCTCGGGCGTGTCGCGCTCGGGGTCGATGGTGATGAAGACGCCCTGCACCTTCTGGCCGTCGGGGCCGAGCAGCTGCCTGGCCTGCGCGATCTCGGCCAGCGTTGTCGGGCACACGTCCGGGCACTGGGTGAAGCCGAAAAACACCACCACGGCCTTGCCGCGGAAGTCCTTCAGGCTGCGCACCTTGCCTTCGGTGTCGGGCAGCTGGAAGTCGCGCGCGTACTCGGCGCCGGTCAGGTCGACGGAGGTGAACTGTGGCTTGCGCTCCCCGCACGCGGCGAGCGTGGCGGGCAGCGCGCCGGCGGCGATCAGTCGAAGGGCGTGGCGTCGGTCCATGGCGTCACCTTACAGCAGGTAGTGGTCCAGCAGGAGCGCGGCGAACAGCACGCTCAGGTGGATGAGGGAAAAGCGGAAGGTCTTGCGCGCGAGCGCATCAGAATACTCGCGCCAGAGCCGGAAGCCGTACCAGGTGAACCCGGCGCTCAGCGCGAGCGCCGCCAGCAGGTACAGCCAGGAGCTCATCCCGATCGCGAAGGGCAGCAGGCAGGCGGCGAACAGCACCAGCGTGTACAGCAGGATCTGCAGGCGGGTGAACTCGCTGCCGTGCGTCACCGGCAGCATCGGCAGGCCCGACTTGCGGTAGTCCTCGACGCGGTACAGCGCCAGCGCCCAGAAGTGCGGCGGCGTCCACAGGAAGATGATGAGGAAGAGCACCAGCGCTTCGGGCCCGACGTCGCCGCGCATCGCGGCCCAGCCCAGCACCGGCGGCATGGCGCCCGAGGCGCCGCCGATCACGATGTTCTGCGGCGTGCGCGGCTTGAGCACCACGGTGTAGATGACCGCATAGCCCACGAACGTCGCGAACGTGAGCCACATCGTGAGCGGGTTCACGCTGACGTACAGCAGCGCGCAGCCCAGCGCGCACAGCACGGCCGAGAAGATCAGCGTCTGCGAATCGGACAGCTCGCCCTTCGCCGTGGGGCGCCAGGCGGTGCGCCGCATCTTGGCGTCGATGCCCTTCTCGATCAGGCAGTTGAACGCCGCGGCCGCGCCGGCCACGAGCCAGATGCCCAGCGCCGCAAAGGCCGCGATACGCAGGTCTTCGGCGCTCGGGGCCCCGGGCACGGCGAGCACCATGCCGATCACGGCGCAGAACACGATCAGCTGGACGACCCGGGGCTTCGTGAGGGCGTAGAACTGGGCGAAGCGGGTCATGTCCCGAGCTCCTTGCCGGGCGCGATCCGCAAGCCCGCCACGCTCGGCTCGCCGCCACGCACCACGCGGCTCTCGCACAGCGCCCAGGTCAGCACCACCACCAGCGCCGCGGCCCCGCCCGTGTGCGCGAGCGCTCCGAGAAGGGGCCAGCCGAGCACCACATTCGACAACCCGCTCAGCAGCTGCCACGCAGCCAGCGCCGCCAGCACGCGGGCCTGCCGGGGGAGCGCCGCACGAAGCTGCCAGGCCGTCGCGAACAGCAAGGGCAGCACGACATAGGCGGCCAGGCGGTGCACGTAATGCTTCGCCGTCAACGCCGCGAAACTCACGTTGCCGCCGTCGGAAGTGACGCCCAGCGGACGCCAGATGTCGAACGCCTGGCCGAAGTCCATCTCGGGCCACCAGCGGCCGTGGCAGGTCGGAAAGTCCGTGCAGGCCAGCACCGCGTAATTGGTGCTCACCCAGCCGCCCAGGGCCACCTGCAGCCACACGGCAGCGAACGTCGCCAGCAGCAGCGCGCGAAGGCCGGCGCCCAGCCCGACCCGCGCCGATGCGCCTTGCGCGTGCCGGTACTCCACGGCCTGGCGGCACAGCAACGCGAGCAGCACCAGCCCGCCCAGCAGGTGCAAGGTCACGATCGCGGGGAACAGCTTCATCGTGACGGTCAGCGCGCCGAAAGCGCCGACCAGGCAGACCCACGCCAGGCTCGCGGTCGGCCACCAGGGGCTCACCGGCAGCACATGGTGACGCCGCAGCGTCCAGGTGGCGGCTGCCAGCGTGAGGATCAGGACACCAACGCCCATCGCCAGGTAGCGGTGGATCATCTCGATCCACGCCTTGGTGTGCGTGACCGGGCCGGTGGGCATCTGGGCCTGTTCGGCGCTGATCTGCTCCACCGCGCCGAAGGGGCTGGCGCTCGCATAGCAGCCCGGCCAGTCCGGGCAGCCCAGGCCCGAGTCGGTCAGGCGCGTGAAGGCGCCGAAAAGCACCAGGTCGAACGTGAGGAACAGCGTCAGCCCCGTAAGCATGGCAAGGCGCCGCGCCGGCGCGGCCTTGCGGCTGCGCAGCCACAGCCAGGCGAGCGGCCCCAGCGCCACCACGATGCCCAGCAGCATCAGGCGCAGCACGGGGGACAGGTCGACCAGTGCCGTCATCGCGTCCTTCCGGCCTGGTCCCAGCCCGCGGAGGCGCGCATCAGCCGCTCGAGGTCGCGCTTGGCCTTGGCCGCGCCCTCGCGATCCAGGCGGGCCGGAAAGCGCATCATCCAGTGCCCGAGCGGGTCCACCACGTACAGGTGCTCGTCCAGGGCTGCGCCGGCGGCGGGCTGCAGCCATTGCGCCAGCCGCTCGCGCGGCACGCGCAGCACGGTCGCCTGTGCGAGCGCGGGCCGCAGCTCGGGACGCACGGGCGCCGCGTCGTCGATCAACCAGACCCAGTCGACGCGGTCCTTGTCCTTGCCGAGCGCCTCCCGCATCTGGCGCTGCAGGTACAGGTGGTTCTCGCACAGCGCCGGGCACGCGCCGCTGCCCACGCTCACCAGCAGCCACTGGCCCTTGAGCTCCGGCAGCGGCACCGGCTGGCCGTCCAGCGTCGAGGCCGCGAGCGCGGGCATCGGCCGCTGCGGCTCGATCAGCTCGCCGAAGCTGCGGCGACCTTCCGGGCGCAGCACGTAATAGGTGAAGTAGGACGCGATGACCGGCGCGGCGCAGATCAGCATCACGACGAACATCTTGAAGCGGCCGCGCGCGGTGCGCTGCGCTTCCTCGACCTCGCGCGGGCCGGGCAGCGAATGGACGGTCAGGTCCAGCGGCTGGTCAAACCTGTCGGGCCTGGCGGCGGGGTTGGATGAACTGGAACCAGACATAGAGGATGGCGATCAGGCCGCACAAGGCCCACCACTGGAAGGCGTAGCCGTAGTTGGTTTCGGGGCCGCGGCCGGCGCCCGCCTCGGGCCAGTCGCGCTGCAGCCCCTGCGAGGCGGGCCCGGTCTGCTGCACGCTCACGTCCTGCAGCAGCTTCAGGCGGGTTTCGGCCGCGAACGGCGTCAGGTCGAGATTTTGCCGGATGGGCCCGGCGCCGGCTGGGCCGAACTCGTATAGCTTGGCCGGCGGCGGGGCGATGCGGCCGGTCACCTCCACCTCGCCGGCCGGGGTCTCGATGACGGGCAACTGCTCGCGCTGGACGAAGTTGCGCGGCGCCCAACCTCGCTGGACCAGCACCGCGGCGTCCGATCCCGAAAGCTTCAGCGGCGTCACGACGTAGAAGCCGACCTTGCCGCCCATCTGGCGGTTGTCGAGGAACACGGTGTGCTCGGCGACCCAGCGGCCTCGCAGCAGCACGGGCCGGTACACCGCGGAGTGGCGCTCACCCGAGAGGAACTCCGCCTGCGAAAGGGGTGTCAGCCGTTTCTGCGTCGACACTGCATCGGCCAGCGCCTCCTTCTGGTGGGCGCGGCCGAGCTGCCACATGCCCAGCGCGAACGTGGCGCCGATGCCCAGGACTGCCGCGAGCGTGGCGGCCCAGAAGCGCCAGCCCGTCATGCCCCGCACCGGATAATCGGCGCCATGAAAAATCTCGTGGTGCTGGGCTTCATCGCGATCATCGCCAGCCTCGGCACGGCCCTGTTCTTCATGCTGCGCGGCGACCAGGAAGGCAAGCCCAAGTCCGCCGGCATGGCGCGGGCGCTGGCGTTCCGAGTGGGCTTTTCCATCCTGTTGTTCCTGTGCCTGCTGCTGGCCTGGAAGCTGGGCTACATCAATCCGACGGGCATTCCCGCCGGCGCCTGAACGCACCGGCCTCCTGCAAAGCACAAGGCGCCCCGCGGGGCGCCTTGTGCTTCGTGCTCGCGCGTCCTCAGGTCCAGTAGACCAGCGTGTACAGGCCCAGCCACACCACGTCCACGAAGTGCCAGTACCACGCCGCGCCCTCGAAGCCGAAGTGGCGCTGCGGGGTGAAGTGGCCCGCCATCAGGCGCAGCGTGATGAACAGCAGCATCAGCATGCCCACGATCACGTGGAAGCCGTGGAAGCCGGTGAGCATGAAGAAGGTGGAGCCGTACGCGCCCGAAGACAGTTTCAGGTTCAGGTCGGTGTAGGCATGGAAGTACTCGTAGCCCTGCACGCAGATGAAGGCGGCGCCGAGGATCACGGTGATCCACATCCACAGGATCGTCTTGGCGCGCTTGTTGGCGATCAGCGCATGGTGCGCGATGGTCAGCGTCACGCCCGAGGACAGCAGCAGCGCCGTGTTGATGGTCGGGAGCCACAGCGGGCCCATGGTCTGGAAAGGATCGATGATGCCGGCCGGCGACGCGGTGGCGCCCGGCGCGACGCTGGGCCATACCGCCTTGAAGTCGGGCCACAGCAGCGCGTTGTCCAGGCCGCCTAGCGCAGGCACGGAGTGCGAGCGCATCCACCACAAGGCGGTGAAGAACGCGCCGAAGAACATCACCTCCGAGAAGATGAACCAGCTCATGCTCCAGCGGAACGAGAGGTCGATCTTGCGGCCGTACTGCCCGCCCTCGCTCTCGCGGATGGCGTCACGGAACCACTGGAACAGCACGCCGAAGAGCCACAGCATGCCGGCGAGGACCAGCCACTTGCCCCAGTCGGCGCCGTTGATCCACTGCGCCGCCCCGAAGATGACGAACAGCAGGCCAAGCGCCGCGAACGACGGATGCCGCGAGGGATGCGGAACGAAGTAGTACGGCGCGGTGCCGCCGGTGGTGGGTGTCATGTTTTCTCGACTCCTGCTTTCGATTCTTTTGCGATCGCTACGCGATCCCTGTTCCGACGCTCAGACGATCCAGTTGACCAAGGCGATGAGGCCGGCCACGAACAGCGCCACCAGCACCAGCGCCACGGCCACCACGTGCAGCGGGTTGAGGCGCTGCATGTCCTCCTCCAGGCCGCTGCGCTTGCGGATGCCCAGGAACGACCAGGCCACCGCGCGCATCGTGCGCAACACGCTCATCCACGCTCTCCGCTCCGCTGGGCAGGCGCGGCGGCCTGCGGCGCCTGGGGCGTCTTGGCGCCCACCTCGAAGAAGGTGTAGGACAGGGTGATGGTCGTCACGTCGCTGGACAGCTTGGGATCGATGACGAAAGCCACCGGCCACTGCTTCTTCTCGCCCGGCTCGAGCGTGTACTGCTCGAAGCAGAAGCACTCCAGCTTGTTGAAGTGCGCGGCGGCCTGGCGCGGCGCGTAGCTGGGGATGGCCTGGGCCGACATGCGGCGGTCCTGCACGTTCTCGAATTCGTACATCACGGTGGCCAGCTCACCCGGATGGACCTGGATCGACGCCTTCTGCGGCTTGAACTGCCAGGGGCCGCGCGAGTTGGCATCGAACTCCACCGTGATGGTGCGGCTGCGGTCGATCTGCGTGTTGGCCGCGGCGGTGGAGCCGCCCGGCACCTGCTTTTCGCCGAGCGCGAGGATGTTGATGCCGGTGAGTTCGCAGATGTGCTTGTAGATCGGGATCAGCGCGTAGCCGAAGACGAACATGCCGGCGGCGACCACCGCCAGCTTGCGCACCATCCTCCGGTTTTCCGCCTTCAGGCCCACGGCGTCAGCCTCCGATCAGCAGCAGCTTGGCCACGAAGCCGATGCCGAAGGCCAGCGCCACCGACGCCAGGATCAGGCCCAGGCGGCGGTTGGCTTTCTTCTGCTCTTCGCTCGTCACGGTGTTTGCGGCTTCAGTGGGCCGCACCGGCGTTGCGGTTGACCGACGACGGCACCGCGTCCAGCACGCGCGTCGCGGTCACGTCCAGCCTGGGCGGCACTTCGAAGGTGTGGAAGGGCGCCGGCGACGGCACTTCCCACTCGAGGCCTTCGGCGCCGCGGCCGTTCGGATCATTCCAGGGGCGCTGGCCGGCCGGCGCGCCGCGGCCGCGCATGACGGGCAGCACCACGAAGATGAAGAAGTACACCTGGGCTAGGCCGAAGGCGAAGGCGCCGAGCGAAGCCCACAGGTTGAAGTCGGCGAACTGCATCGGGTAGTCGGCATAGCGGCGCGGCATGCCGGCCAGCCCGAGGAAGTGCATCGGGAAGAAGGTGACGTTGAAGGAGATCAGCGACCACCAGAAGTGGATCTTCCCGCGCGTCTCGTCGTACATCACGCCGGTCCACTTGGGCGACCAGTAGTAGAAGCCCGAGAAGAGGGCGAACAGCGAGCCGGCCACCAGCACATAGTGGAAGTGGGCCACGACGTAGTAAGTGTCCTGCAGCAGCAGGTCGATCGGCGCCATGGCCAGGATCAGGCCGGTGAAGCCGCCGATGGTGAACACGAAGATGAAGCCGACGGCGAACAGCATCGGCGTTTCGAACGTCATCGAGCCCTGCCACATCGTCGCGATCCAGTTGAAGATCTTCACGGCCGTGGGCACCGCGATCAGCATGGTCGCGTACATGAAGAACAGCTGGCCCGTCACCGGCATGCCCGTGGTGAACATGTGGTGCGCCCAGACGATGAACGACAGGATGGCGATCGAACTGGTCGCGTACACCATCGAGGCGTAGCCGAACAGGCGCTTGCGCGAGAAGGCGGGCACGACCTGGCTGATGATGCCGAAGGCCGGCAGGATCATGATGTAGACCTCGGGGTGGCCGAAGAACCAGAAGATGTGCTGGTACATCACCGGGTCGCCGCCGCCGGCCGGGTTGAAGAACGTGGTGCCGAAGTGGCGGTCGGTCAGCGTCATCGTGATCGCGCCGGCCAGCACGGGCATCACCGCGATCAGCAGGTAGGCCGTGATCAGCCAGGTCCACGCGAACATCGGCATCTTCATCAGCGTCATGCCGGGCGCGCGCATGTTGAGGATGGTCACGATGATGTTGATCGAGCCCATGATCGAGCTGGCGCCCATGATGTGCATCGCGAAGATGCCGGCGTCCATCGACGGGCCCATCTGCAGCGTCAGCGGCGCGTACAGCGTCCAGCCGGCCGACGGCGCGCCGCCGGGCATGAAGAACGAGCCGACGAGCATCAGGCCCGCGGGGATCAGCAGCCAGAAGCTGAAGTTGTTCATCCGCGCGAACGCCATGTCCGCCGCGCCGATCTGCAGCGGGATCATCCAGTTCGCGAAGCCCACGAACGCCGGCATGATGGCGCCGAACACCATGATCAGGCCGTGCATGGTGGTCAGCTGGTTGAACATCTCCGGGTTCACCAGCTGCAGGCCGGGCTGGAACAGCTCGGCGCGGATGCCCATGGCGAGCAGGCCGCCGAACATCAGCATGAAGAACGAGAACAGCAGGTAGAGCGTTCCGATGTCCTTGTGGTTGGTGGCGTAGACCCAGCGGCGCCAGCCGACGGGGGCATGGTCGTGGTGGTCGTCGTGCCCGTGCGCGTGGCCGTGGGGATCGAGAACTGCGCTCATGGGGTTTCCTCGGGATGCCTTGTGTTTACTTGCCGCGCTGCGCCAGCACGTCGGCCGGCTGGACCACCTGGCCGGTCTTGTTGGTCCATGCGTTCTTGGTGTAGCTGATCACCGCCGCGATCTCGGTGTCGGACAGCTGCTTCCAGGCCGGCATGGCGTTGCGGCCGTTCAGCACGATCGCGATCTGCTTGGTCTTGTCGGTGTCCGTCACGATGGGCGAGCCGGCCAGCGGCTTGTTGGCGCCGGCGCCCGCGCCGGTGGGCAGGTGGCACACCGCGCAGTTCTTGTTGTAGACCTGCTCGCCGCGGGCCACGATGTCGGTCAGCGTCCAGACCTTGCCCGGGTCGTCCATCTTGGCGGCCATCTTCTTCTGCTGCTCGTTGACCCAGGCGGTGTATTCCTGCGCCGAGACCACCTTGACATGGATCGGCATGTAGGCGTGCTCCTTGCCGCACAGCTCGTAGCACTGGCCGTAGAAGTCGCCGGTCTTCTCGCTGCGGAACCAGGTGTCGCGCACGAAGCCGGGGATGGCGTCCTGCTTGATGCCGAAGGCCGGGACGCCCCACGCGTGGATCACGTCGTTGGCGGTCGTGATGATGCGGACCTTCTTGTTGACGGGCACCACCAGCGGGTTGTCGACCTTGAGCAGGTAGTTGTCGGGCACGTCGCCCTTGGCGCCGGCGTTGGAGATCTCGCGGTGCGTGCTGTCCAGGGTGGACAGGAAGGACAGGCCGGAGCCCTCGCCGTTGAGGTAGTCGTAGCCCCACTTCCACTGGTAGCCGGTGGCCTTGATGGTCACGTCGGCGTTGCTGGTGTCCTTGGACGCGACCAGCACCTTGGTGGCCGGCAGCGCCATCAGGATCACGATGACGAACGGGATCAGCGTCCAGATGACCTCGACCGTCACCGACTCGTGGAAGTTGGCCGCCTTGTGGCCCACCGCCTTGCGGTGCTTCCAGATGGAATAGAACATCACCGCGAAGACCAGGATGAAGATCACCGTGCAGGTGATCAGCATGAACCAGTGCAGCCAGGCCTGCTCGACCGCGATGCGGGTGGCCGCCGCGTGCAGGTTCAACTGGCGCACCGCCGGCCCGCCGGGCAGGTCGTTGACGGCGGCATGGGCCGCGCCGGCCGCCAGCGCGCCCGCGAGGACCGCCGGCATCTTCGAAAGGCTCTTCATCGTTCTCGGTTCCGATCTACTCAATCACAAATCCGTCCGCCCTCACGGGGCCACGACCCGCTCGCGCAGGGCGCTCCTGATCTCCTGCGCCAGCAGCGGCCGCAGCTCGGGACGCACGTAGCGCCCGACCACGACGGAACGCCCGCGCCCCGACACCTCGATCAGCGACCGGCGATCCGCCCGCGGCTCCACGCGCACCCACGTGGGATCGAACTCGGTGCGGTGCAGGTGCCCCCCGCTCTCCAGCTCCACCACCAGCCGCCGGTCCTGCAGGCTGATGCGCTCGCCGTCGGCGGCGTGCCGCGCATAGACCAGGAAGGCCAGTCCGACGGCGCCCAGCTCCAGCCACGCGAACGGCAGGACCAGGGTCGCGCCTTGCAGCCAGAAGAGCGTGGCGATCGCCAGCGACACGACGCAAAGCGAGGCATAGAACCAGCCCAGCTGGGCCGGTGTGACCGAGCAGTTGCGCTTCAAAAACCAGACGATCGCCTGGCCCTGGACTGTCGCGAAACGAAAAACCGGCATCGACGGTGACGTCCACAAAACAACCGGGCATTGTAGCCGCGTTGACCTTCGCCTCCCGCGTGCAGGCGACTATTGCGGGGGCTTGCGGCCACCGCGCAGCAGGCCGCGCATGTCGTCAACGGATACGGAAGTTTGCGGCTGCACGCGCAGCCGCGGCGCGGGCCGGATCGCGTGGCCGTAGACGATTTCGAAGGTCAGCGCGAGCCGCCCGTCGGGCCCGCGCAGCCGGGCGGCCAGCTCCTCATTCAGCCGATCGCGCCAGCGCCGGCCGCGCAAGGCGGGAAAGCGCCGCGGATGCAGGTTGGCGCCCAGCTCGCGCAGTTCTTCGATGAGCCGCTGCGGCGTTTCCCAGGTCAGCGTCAGCCGCTCCATGTCCATCACCGGTTCGGCGAAGCCGGCGGCCACCAGCATGTCGCCCCAGTCGTGCATGTCGGTGAACTGCGGCCCGGCAGGCGGCCAGCCCAGCTCACGATAGAGAGCGTGCAGCTCGCGCAGCGTGTCCGGACCGAAGCACGAGAACATCAGGAAACCGTCGGTGGCCAGCGCGCGGTGCCAGCGCGCCATCAGCGCCTGCGGCTCGAGCGCGAAATGCAGCGCCATGTTGGCCCACAGCATCTGCACCGCTCCTTCGGCGACCTCTTCTACGATGCGCCGCCGCGGGCCGCCCCAGCGCTGCCACCACGGGCGCTCGAGGGCGGCCCTCACAGGGGTCAACCGCGCAGGTTCCGGTTCGACCAGCAGGCATTCGGCCTGCGGATAGCGCTGCTCCAGCGCCGGCTGCACCGCGAGGCCGCCGCGCACCGGCTCCCAATGCGCCCAGGCCTGCGGCGCCAGGTTGATCCATTCGAGCCGCTCCGCCATGCGGCGCGCGACCTCTTCATGCAGCCAGGGGGACCGCGGCGGGGCGACGCGCCGCCAGCGCGCCGCGGCGATGGGATCAAGGGTGGGGGGATGCTCGCCGGGCACAGGAAAGTATATTGACCGGCCATGTTCGCCCAGCTCGTGCGAGGCCTCGCGGCCGCCACTCCCGCGCAATGCGAGGTCTGCCACGCCTGGCCGGCGCGGCCGCTGTGCGCGTCTTGCCAGGCGCAGTTCGCGTCGCCGCGGCAACGCTGCCGCCATTGCGCGCTGGCGTTGCCCGAGGGCGTCGAGACCTGCGGTCGCTGCCTGCGCACTACGCCCCCGCTCGACGCCTGCCACGCCGCGGTGAGCTACGCGTACCCCTGGGCCGGCCTGATCGGCCGGTTCAAGTTCTCGGGCGAGGCGGGCTGGGCCGACAGCTTCGCGCGGCTGCTGCTGGGCGTCGATGCCATCCGGGTCTGCGTCGCGGCCGCCGACCGGCTGGTGCCGATGCCGTTGTCTGCCGCGCGTCTCGCAACGCGCGGCTTCAACCAGGCGCACGAGCTCGCGCGCCGCCTCTCGCCGCTCAAGGCAGATCCGACACTCGCGCTGCGCCTGCGTGAAGCGCCGCCGCAAGCGCAGCTCGATCGCGATGCCCGGCTGGCCAACGTGCGGCATGCGTTCGCGCTGGAGCCGGCGCGTGCGCACGAGGTGCGCGGCCAACACATCGTGCTGGTCGACGACGTGATGACCAGCGGCGCGTCGCTGCATGCGTTGGCGGACGTGTTCCGTGCCGCGGGCGCAGCGCATGTCGCCGCCGTCGTGATCGCCCGCACCGAAGACACCTGAGCCCATGTTCCACATCGTCCTGGTCGAGCCCGAGATCCCGCCCAACACGGGCAACGTGATCCGCCTGGCCGCCAACACCGGTTGCACGCTGCATCTCGTCGAGCCGCTGGGCTTCTCCATGGACGACCGGCACATGCGCCGCGCCGGGCTGGACTACCACGAGTACGCCGACGTGCGGCGCCATGCGAACTGGGCTTCGTTCCTGCAGGCGGAGCACCCGGATGCGCAACGCATGTTCGCGCTCACCACCCACGGCACGCGCCGCGTCTACGACGTGCGCTTCGCACCCGGCGACTGGCTGGTGTTCGGCGCCGAGACGCGCGGCCTCGCGCCTGAGCTGCTCGAGAGCTTCCCGCCGGAGCAGCGGCTGAAGCTGCCGATGCGCGCCGGGCAGCGCAGCCTCAACCTGTCGAATGCCGTCGCGGTGAGCGTGTTCGAAGCGTGGCGGCAGAACGGATTTGCCTCTGCGCCAGATGCACACACCTGAAATGTCAGGTTGCGCCGTGCCGAGCTTGAAGATGCGACGCGCAACGCCCAAGTAGAAGATTCGGCGCAACCCGTGCCCGAGGCCGGCCTGTCGAACACTCCTTTTGCAGCCCGCGCCGCGTGCGCGGGCTCTTTTTTGCGACCGCCGCGTCAGGCGTAGCGGCGGGTGATCGACTCGGCCACGCAGGCCGGGCGATCCGAGCCCTCCAGTTCCACCGTGACCTTCCAGGTCATCTGCATGCCGTTGCCTTCGATGGGATCGCAGGCCAGCAGCACGAGGCGGCCGCGCACGCGTCCGCCCACCGGCACGGGCGCGGTGAAGCGCACCTTGTTCAGCCCGTAGTTCACGCCCATTCGCGTGCTTTCGACGCGCAGGGCCGTCTCGAAGATCTTCGGCAGCAGCGACAGCGTGAGAAAGCCGTGCGCGATGGGCGCACCGAATGGCCCGGCCTTGGCCTTCTCAACGTCGACGTGGATCCACTGGTGGTCGCCGGTCGCGTCGGCGAACAGGTTGACCTGCTGCTGCGTTATGGTCAGCCAGTCGCTCACGGCGACTTCCTGGCCCACCAGCGGCGGCAATTCGGCGAGGGACGCGAAAGTTCTCATGGCGCCACTGTAGCGACGCCGCGCAGCGTTCAGTTGTCCAGCCAGCGACAAATCGGCGCCCACTGCTCCAGGTCGCGCTCGACGCGCCCGGGCGCCACGTCGAACAGCGTGAGCCCACGCGCCGCGAGGTGCACGTAGTTCTGCGTCGGCCGCAGCTCACCCAGCACCGGCAGCCCCAGGCCCTTCACGAAGATCTGCAGCTGGTCGGCGGCCAGCGTGCGCTGGTCGACTCGCGTGCCGACGATGCCCATCTGCAGGCCCGAGGCCTTGCGGTACTCGGCCAGCTCGTCGAGGAAGGCGCGCGTGGCGAAGATGTCGAACACGCTGGGCGCGAGCGGCACGATGACCTTGCTGGCCGGCTTGAGCAGTTCGCGCAGCTCCTTGCCATGCAGGCCGGCCGGCGTGTCCAACACGACGTGGGTGGTGCCTTTCGGTGGCTTGGCGACCTGCCCTGCCCCGACGTCCCAGCTTTGGATCGTCCGCATACCCGGCGGCCTGAGATTGAGCCACAGCCGGCTCGACTGCTGCCGGTCGGCATCGCCCAGCATCACCGCGTGGCCGCGGCTGGCGAAGTACCCTGCGACGTTGGTGGCGACGGTGGATTTCCCGACGCCTCCCTTCGGATTGGCAACGACCACGACCGGCATGGAGCACCTCCAGGACACAGCGGGCACCCGTCGTGACCCGCTTTTGCGCTATGTTACAGAGATGGATGAGCTCGCGTCACCCGCAGCCGCCGGCGTCTACCTGCTGGCGGCCCACCCGCAATGGCGCGAGTCCCGCGTCAACCGCCGCCTGCTCGACACCGCCCGCAGCGTGGCGGGCGTGCAGGTGCAGGACCTCTACGGCGCCTATCCCGACTACGACATCGACGTGCCCGCCGAGCAGGCGCGCACCGCGGCGGCGCGCCTGGTCGTGCTGCTGCATCCGGTCCAGTGGTACTCGATGCCCGCGCTGATGAAGCTGTGGCTGGACGACGTGCTGACCCACGGCTGGGCCTACGGGCGCACCGGCACCGCGCTGCGCGGCAAGGACATGTGGCTGGTGGCCACCACCGGCGGGGCCGAGGCCTCGTACCACCCGCAGGGCTACAACCGCTACTTCTTCGACGCCTTCCTGCCGCCCTACGAGCAGACCGCCGCGCTCTGCGGCATGCGGTTCCTGCCGCCGCTGCTGCTGCACGGCGCGCACCGCGCTTCCGAGGAGCAGATCGACGCGCATGCGGCCGTGTTCGCCGAGCGCCTGCGCACCCATCCGAACTGGGCCGAGCTCAATGACCTGCCCGCGTGCCCGGCCTGCGACGTGCCCGAAGCCGACCGGCCGCCGGAGCACTGATGGAGCACGATCTTCCCGCCTGGCTGACCAGCAGCCTGATCTACCTGGGCGCCGCGGTGCTCGCCGTTCCGCTGTCGAAGGCCCTGGGCCTCGGTTCGATCATCGGTTACCTGGCCGCGGGCATCCTGATCGGCCCCTGGGGCATCGGCCTGGTCGGGCAAGTCGAGGACGTGCTGCATTTCGCCGAATTCGGCGTGGTGCTGATGCTGTTCCTGGTCGGCCTGGAACTGGAGCCGCGCAGGCTGTGGAACCTGCGCCGCCCGATCTTCGGCTGGGGCGGTGCGCAGGTCGCCGCCTGCACCGCCGTGCTGTTCGCAGCGGGCGTGCTGGCGGGCTTCTCCTGGCGAGTGAGCCTCGTCGCCGCACTCGGCCTGGCACTTTCATCGACCGCGATCGCACTGCAGGTGATGGGCGAACGCAACCTGCTGCCCACCAGCAGCGGGCAGGCCGGCTTCGCCATCCTGCTGTTCCAGGACGTGGCGGCCATCCCGATCCTCGCGCTGCTGCCGCTGCTCGCCGCCGCGCCGCAGGCGGTCGACAGCGGCGGGTCCGGTTGGGCACAGGCCGCGCGCATCGTCGGCGTGATCGCGGCCATCGTGCTGGGCGGCCGCCTCCTGTTGCGGCCGCTGCTGCGCTGGATCGCGCGCAGCCGCACGCCGGAGATCTTCACGGCGGCCTCCCTGCTGCTGGTGGTGGCGATCGCCGCGCTGATGCAGCGCGTGGGCCTGTCGATGGCGCTCGGCGCGTTCCTCGCGGGCGTGCTGCTGGCCGAGAGCGAATACCGGCGCGAGCTGGAAACCGACATCGAGCCGTTCAAGGGCCTGCTGCTCGGCCTGTTCTTCATCGCGGTCGGCATGAGCATCGACTTCGGCGTGCTGCGCGAACAGCCGCTGCTGATGGCGGCGCTGGTCGCCGGGTTGCTGCTGCTCAAGGGCGCGGTGATCTGGTTCCTCGCGCGCGGCATCGGTCTGGAGCCGCAGGACCGGCCGGTGTTCACGCTGCTGCTGGCGCAGGGCGGCGAATTTGCCTTCGTGGTGTTCCAGGCCGCCGCGGGCGCCGCCGTGTTCCCGCCCGCCACCGCGTCGCTTCTCATCGGAGCCGTCGCGCTCTCGATGCTGCTGTCGCCGCTGCTGCTGGTGGCGATCGACCGCTGGGTGCTGGCGCGCTTCACGCAGGGAGCCCGCACGCTCGACGAGATCAGCGAGCCGCAGGACGCGCCCGTGGTCATCGCGGGCTTCGGCCGCTACGGCCAGATCGTCGGCCGCCTGATGGCCGCGCAAGGCGTGCGCGCGACCGTGCTGGACCACGACGCCGACATGATCGAGGCGGCCCGCGCGTTCGGCTACAAGGTCTTCTACGGCGACGCCACGCGGCTGGACCTGCTGCGCATCGCCGGCGCGGACGAGGCCAACGTGCTCGTCGTGGCGGTGGACGATCCGCAGCAGTCGCTCGCGATCGTCGACCTCGCGCGCGAGCACTTCCCGCACCTGCAGCTCGTGGTGCGGGCGCGCGACGTCACGCACTGGAACGAGCTGCGCGACCGCGGCGTGATGAACGTGGAGCGCGAACTCTTCGAAGCCAGCCTGCGCAGCGGCCGCAAGGTGCTGGAGCTGCTCGGCCAGTCACCGCACGAGGCGCGCCAGCTCGCCATGCGCTTTCGCCGCCACAACCAGCAGCTGTTCGAGCAGATGTACCCGCACCACAAGGACCGCTCGCGCCTGATCGCGGTGGTCAAGCAGGGGCGCCGTCAGCTCGAGGAGCAGATGGCCCGCGAACGCGAGCAGGCCGCTGCGCGCCGCCGCGATGGCGTCGGCCGCACGCCGGGTTGGGACGGCGAAGGCCGCTCACCCGACAGCTGACCGCGCGGCGCATCAGCGCGCGAAGAATCCGTCCCAGACCAGCTTCAGCCCGGTCAGCAGCATGCCGATGAACACCAGCCGGTAGAACAGAACCGGCCGCACGCGGTGGGCGAGCTTCACGCCGATCACCACGCCGATCGGCGCCAGCGGCAGCAGCACCGCGGACGTCGCCATGTTGCGCAGGTCCAGCAGCCCGAGCCAGCCGTACGGGATCCACTTGCTCAAGTTCACCGCGAAGAAGAACACCGCCATCGAGGCGGCATAGACCGGCGGCGGCAGGCGCATCGGCACCACGTAGGCATTCACGGGCGGACCGCCGGCGTGGGCGATGAAGCTGGTGAAGCCCGCGGTGGTGGACAGCAGCCCGCCCAGCCACTTCGGCGGCGCGGGGCTGTCGGCCCGCGGCGGAAACAGCAGGCGCTGCGCGAGGAAGGCCAGCGTGAACACGCCGACGAGGCCGGCCACCAGCTTCGGGTCGAGCAGCTTGAACGAGAGCGTGCCGATCACGGTGCCCAGCAACCCGAAGGGCAGCATGAAGCGGATCAGCGGCCAGTCGAAATGCCGCCGCCAGGCATGCACGCCCAGCACGTCCATCACCAGCAGCACCGGCATCAGGATCGCCGCCGCCTGCGGGACCGACACGGCCATCGCCATCAGCGGCACGGCCAGCGAACCGAAGCCCGCGCCGAAGCCGCTCTTGCTGATGCCCAGCATCAGGACGGCGGGGATGGCCACGGCATAGAAGCCGGGATCGGTGATGACAGGCAGGTCCAAGGCCCGCGTATTGTCAGGCAGCCCGCCTAAAGCCCATCAGACTAGGAGCGCAAGTGTCCTTCGTCAATCGGGTTCTCGCGCAGCTTGGCGGCGCAGCAACGCGCGCTGTACAAGGTGGCACAGCCCATCCGATTGGAGGTCGCCATGAACCAGGCCGAACGCGAGCGCCGCCACCGCGCCAATCTCGATCGAGTCAACCAGGTTCAGCTGGTGGTGGGCACGGGCGACCGCGCCCGGGTGGACCACGAAGGCACGCTGCTGGAACGGGCACGCCTGATGGTCGAGGAGATCCGTTCGCACGAGGCCACGGAGCGCGCCTTGGCCGCCTTCGAGCGGCTGCTGCGGCTGGCCGAGGAAGGAGGCCATGCGCGCGGCGCGAAGCAGGTGGCCGACTTCATCGCGGCCGTCTGGGAAGACCAGCCGATGCGGCCCTCGGCGTTGCGCGCAGTCGCCGCCGACCTGGGCGACGACATGCTGGCCGTGCTCGACGGCCTGCGCTACAGCCGCATCGCGCTGGCCGAGCACGTGCGCGGCGGCCCGCGGCGCGTCGTGCGCCTGCTGGAAAAGCGCAAGGCGGCGCTGGCCTAGGGCAGGCTCCTGGCCGCTCAGACGCGCTCGAGAATGAGCGCGATCCCCTGCCCCACGCCGATGCACATCGTGCACAGCGCGTAGCGGCCGCCGCTGCGGTGCAGCTGATTCACGGCGGTGGTGGCCAGGCGCGCGCCCGACGCACCGAGCGGATGCCCGAGTGCGATCGCGCCGCCGTTCGGATTGACACGCGGATCGTCGTCGCGTAGTCCGAGCTGCCGCAGCACCGCGAGTCCCTGCGCGGCAAACGCTTCATTGAGTTCGATCACGTCGATCTGCTCGAGTTTGAGCCCGGTGAGCGCCAGCACCTTCTGCGTGGCCGGGGCCGGGCCGATGCCCATGACGCGCGGCGCGACGCCGGCAGTCGCCATGCCGACCACGCGCGCGCGCGGCGTCAGGCCGTGGCGCGCCGCGGTGCCCTCGTCCGCCAGCAGCAGCGCGCAGGCGCCGTCGTTCACGCCGCTGGCATTGCCGGCGGTGACGCTGCCGTCGGGCTTGACGACGCCCTTGAGCTTGGCCAGCGCCTCCATCGACGTCTCGCGCGGATGCTCGTCGCGGTTCACCACGATGGCGTCGCCCTTCTTCTGCGGGATCGTCACGGGCGTGATCTCGGCGTCGAAGAAGCCGGACTTCTGCGCCTGCACGGCCTTGAGCTGCGATGCCAGCGCCATGCGGTCCTGCGCCTCGCGCTCGATCCTGTGCTCCACCGCCACGTTCTCGGCCGTCTCGGGCATGGAGTCGACGCCGTAGCGCTCCTTCATCAGCTTGTTGACGAAGCGCCAGCCGATGGTGGTGTCGTAGACCGCGTTGCTGCGCGAGAACGCCGTCTCGGCCTTGGGCATGACGAACGGCGCGCGGCTCATGCTCTCGACGCCGCCCGCGATCATCAGCGTGGCCTCGCCGGCCTTGATGGCGCGCGCGGCGCTGCCCACCGCGTCGAGGCCCGAGCCGCACAGGCGGTTGATCGTGGCGCCGGGCACTTCGATGGGCAGGCCGGCCAGCAGCGCCGCCATGCGTGCGACGTTGCGGTTGTCCTCGCCCGCCTGGTTGGCGCAGCCGTACAGCACGTCCTGCACGGCCTGCCAGTCGACCTTGGGGTTGCGCGACATCAGCGCCTGGATGGGAATGGCGCCGAGGTCGTCCGTGCGGACCGAGGACAGGGCGCCGCCATAGCGGCCGAACGGCGTGCGGATGGCGTCACAGATGAAGGCTTGCTTGCTCATGGGTTCTCCGGAGATCGGCCCTCGTGGGCGCAGGGGGCGATTGTCCCGCGGCGCGCCATTCCCTGCAGTTGTGGAGTGTTAGCCTTGTCCCATGTTCAATCCCTCGCAGGAAGACGTTCGCCGCTTCTTCTGCGGCGTGCATGCCAAGGCGCGCACCGGCGTGCCGCTGGATGCGCTGGAGACGCTGGCAAGCCAGTGGCTGCTGGAGCATCCCGAGTACGACCCCGACATGGAAGATGCGCAAGCCGCGGTGGGCAAGGTCTACGACGGCGCCGACGGACAGACGAATCCCTTCCTGCACCTGGCCATGCACCTGTCGATCAGCGAGCAGTGCTCGATCGACCAGCCGCGCGGCATCCGCCAGGCGGTGGAACTGCTGGCCGCTCGCCGCGGGTCGCTGCATGACGCGCACCACGAGGCCATGGAATGCCTCGGACAGATGCTGTGGGAAAGCCACCGCGCCGGACGTCCGCCGGACGGCGACGCGTACGTCGCGTGCGTGCAGCGGCGCGCGACGAAGGATTGATCCGTCGCCATCCACAAAGGACAAGGCCCGCCAAAGGCGGGCCTTGTTTCGTCTCTGGAGCGAAGCGGATTAATGGAACCGCGAATCCGACACCGTCTTCAGCTCGCCATCCAGGCTGCCGATGTATTCGGCCATCGCCTTGAGTTCCGCGTTGCTGAACTGGCGCGCGATGCCGGCCATGATGCCGTTGCTGCGGCCCAGGGTCGGGTTGTTGTCCTGCTTGTAGGCGCGCAGCGCGACGTACAGGTAATCCTTGTGCTGGCCGGCGATCTTCGGGTAGTTGGCGATCGGCTTGGAGAAGTTCGCGCCATGGCAGGACACGCACGCCGCCTTCTGCAGCAGCCCCGCGACCTGCGGGCTGGGTTCGCGGGCGGGCTTGTCGGCCACCGTGGTGGCGCCGCCCAGCTTCGAGTAGTACGCGGAGATGTCCTTGATGTCCTGCTCGGTCAGCGCATCGGCGATGCCGCGCATCGTGGGGTGCTTGCGCTCGCCGGTCTTGTACGCTTTGAGCGCGGTCTCGATGTACGCCGGCGTTTGCCCGGCGATCATCGGCACCTTGTGGACTTCGGGGAAGCTCGCCTGGTAGCCGGGGATGTTGTGGCAGCCCAGGCACATGGCGATCTTGGCCTGCAGCGACGCGGGGCTGGCCGGCGCCGACTGCTTGACGTTGGAGGCTGCGGCCGCGGAAGCCGCGGCACCGGGGGCCGCGGCGGGCGCGGCCTGCGCATGCGCCAATCCGGTCGCAGACGCGACAAGCAGGGCGAAAAGCGTGGACAACAACTTATTCATTTTGCGCGCACAATCGACGAGCGTCCGTATTCGAATCAACCGGCGATTATAGGGCCCGCACCTCGACGGACCCGCGCCGCACCCTCCCATGAAATTCCAAGGCTCCCAGAACTACGTCGCCACGCAGGACCTGATGCTGGCGGTCAATGCGTCCATCACGCTCAAGCGCCCGCTCCTGGTCAAGGGCGAGCCCGGCACCGGCAAGACGATGCTGGCCGAGGAGGTGGCGCAGGCGATCGGCATGCCGCTGCTGCAATGGCACATCAAGTCCACCACCAAGGCGCAGCAGGGCCTCTACGAGTACGACGCGGTCTCGCGCCTGCGCGACTCGCAGCTGGGCGACGAGAAGGTCAAGGACATCCACAACTACATCGTCAAGGGCGTGCTCTGGCAGGCCTTCACGGCCGACCAGCCGGTGGCGCTGCTGATCGACGAGATCGACAAGGCCGACATCGAGTTCCCCAACGACCTGCTGCGCGAGCTGGACCGGATGGAGTTCTATGTGTACGAGACGCGCGAGCTGGTGAAGGCGCGGCACCGGCCGCTGGTGTTCATCACGTCCAACAACGAGAAGGAGCTGCCCGACGCGTTCCTTCGCCGCTGCTTCTTCCACTACATCAAGTTCCCCGACGCCGACACGATGAAGAAGATCGTGGACGTGCACTTCCCGGGCCTGAAGAAGGACCTGCTCTCGGCCGCGATGAAGACCTTCTACGACGTGCGCAACCTGCCCGGGCTGAAGAAGAAGCCCAGCACGTCCGAGCTGCTCGACTGGCTCAAGCTCCTGGTGGCGGAGGACATCCCGCTCGACGCGCTGCAGAGCAAGGACGACAAGGTGGCCGTGCCGCCGCTGGTGGGCGCGCTGCTGAAGAACGAACAGGACGTGACGCTGTTCGAGAAGCTGGTGTTCATGCAGCGGCACAACCGATGAAGACACCGGACCGTGCGAATGCGCTGCTGGCCGAGGGACTGACCGACGCGGTCGGCTTCCTCGCCGGCGTCTTCCTGGCCTACGTGGCCGGGCGCCTGTTCGGCTTCGATCCGCTCGCCCCCGGCATGGACCGCTCCGCCATCGGCGGCATCGTGCTGGCGGGCATCGGCGGTGGTGCCGGCGTGCAGCTGGCACGCCGCTGGCGGGCGCGCCGCCGCAAGGACGACTGAATGCGCAAGCCCGAGCCCGTCAACCTCGAGTCCGGCCGCGTGCGGCTGGTGCCGATGACGCGCGACCACGCGCCCGGCCTGGCCGCCGCCGCGCGCGACGGCGAACTCTGGAAGCTGCGTGTCACTTCGGTGCCCGCGCCGGGCGAAGAGACCGCCTACATCGAAACCGCGCTCAAGGGCTTCGAGGACGGCCACATGCTGCCCTTCGTGGTGCTGGGCGACGAAGGCCGCGTGATCGGCAGCACGCGCTATCACGACATCGTGCCGGCCGTGGAGCGGCTGGAGATCGGCTACACCTGGTACGCGAAGAGCTTGCAGCGTTCGCACGTCAACACCACCTGCAAGCTGCTGCTGATGACCCATGCCTTCGAGGTGCTCGGCGCCCAGCTCGTCGGCTGGCGCACCGACAACTACAACTTCGCCAGCCAGCGCGCCATCGAGCGGCTGGGCGCGCGCAAGGACGGCGTGCTGCGGCACCACGCGTTACGCCGCGACGGCACGGTGCGTGATACGGTCATGTACAGCCTGGCCGCGGGCGAATGGCCCGAGGTCAAGGCGCACCTGCAGTACCAACTGGACAAGCCCCGCGACTGACAAGCGAAGAGGCCCGCGATGCTGATCGACTTCTTCTACACCCTGCGCAGCGCCAAGCTGCCGGTCTCGGTCAAGGAGTACCTCACGCTGATCGAGGCGCTCAAGGAAGGCGTGGTCGGCCCCGCCAGCGAGGACGGCTACTCGGTCGACGACTTCTACTACCTGTCGCGCACGACGCTGGTGAAGGACGAGAAGCACTACGACAAGTTCGACCGCGCCTTCGCCGCCTACTTCAAGGGCGTGGAGCTGATCGCCGATTTCAGCAAGGACATCCCGCTGGAGTGGCTGCGGAAGAACCTGGAACTCGAACTCTCGCCCGAGGAGAAGGCGAAGATCGAGAAGATGGGCTGGGACGAGCTCATGGAAACGCTGAAGAAGCGTTTCGAGGAGCAGAAGGAGCGGCACGAGGGCGGCAACAAGATGATCGGCACCGGCGGCACCTCGCCCTTCGGCGCCTACGGCTACAACCCGCAGGGCATCCGCATCGGCCAGGACAAGGGCCGCAACCGCAGCGCGGTGAAGGTGTGGGACCAGCGCGCCTACAAGGACTACGACGACTCGCAGGAACTGGGCACGCGCAACATCAAGATCGCGCTGCGCCGGCTGCGCAAGTTCGCGCGCGAAGGCGCCCCCGAGGAACTGGACCTGGACGACACCATCCGCTCCACGGCGGCCAATGCGGGCTACCTGGACATCAAGATGGTCCCCGAGCGGCACAACAACGTGAAGGTGCTGCTGCTGATGGACGTGGGCGGCACGATGGACGAGCACATCCACCGCGTCGAGGAGATGTTCTCGGCGGCCAAGGCCGAGTTCAAGCACCTGGAGTTCTACTACTTCCACAACTGCGTCTACGACTTCATGTGGAAGAACAACCGCCGGCGCTTCTCGGAGAAGTTCCCGACGTGGGACATCATCCGCAAGTACAACAAGGACTACAAACTGGTCTTCGTGGGCGACGCCACCATGAGCCCGTACGAGATCCTGCAGCCGGGCGGCAGCGTCGAATACAACAACGAGGAAGCCGGCGCCGAATGGCTGCAGCGCCTCACCCATGCCTTCCCCAAATTCGCCTGGATCAACCCCGAGCCGCAAGGCGTCTGGCAGTACCGCCAGAGCATCGCCGTCGTCCAGCAGCTGATGAACCAGCGCATGTACCCCCTCACCATCAAAGGCCTCGAAGAGGCCATGCGCCTCCTCTCCAAATAGCCAATTGCCAGATAGCCAAATAGCCACGATCTCCCCTTCCCCCTCCGGGAGGGGGAAGGGGGTGCCCCCATTGCGGCCGTACGGCGGTCGCGGAGAGGGCGCATACAATGCGCCCTCCCCGCGGCCGCCGTAGTTCAATGGATAGAACGAGCGCCTCCTAAGCGCTAGATACAGGTTCGATTCCTGTCGGGGGCGCCAGCAACTCACCACACGGCCGCCGGGCACTCCTTCCGCGAATCAGCCGCGGGTCTCTTCCTCGCGCTGCTCAGCCGGAGCGGGCGTCTTCTCCGGCGGCAGCTTGCGAAGCCAGGACTGGGCGAAGTCCGCCTCGTTGCCCAGCGCGCCGTACTCGGTCACCAGCCCTTCGCCGTGGCATCGCCAGATGCGGCCGTGCACGCTGTGGTCGCCTCGCAGCTGCCCGACGGTGACCCGCTTGCCGATGTTGGGACCGGTGCTGCCCAGCGCACCCGCGATGACCTCGCAGAGGTCGCCCGACTTGATTGGTTCGTTCATGCCCTAGTGTCCTCCCGTCGGATCGGCCGCACCGGGTGAACTGCCCCACTTCGCTGCGTCATTTCCCCCAACTCGGAGAATGAAATCAAGGTTCGGCTTGAACGGTCTTGACCCGTTCCTATACTCCCGCCCGCTCAAAGAAGAAGTTCAAGGGTGGGAGTGGATAGGAGATGTCCATGTCCCTGCCTGCTTCCGATTCCGCCCCGCCGCGGGCTTCCGCGCGTACCAGTCCGAACGAACCCGGCCCCGCCACGCCGGGCAGACGGCAATTCCTCGCAACGAGCGCCGCGGCTACCGCCGCCGCCCTCACCGCCCCCCGGGCCGCAGGCCAGCTGACCACCGGCAATCCGCTCCAGGTCAAGCCGGCCAATTGCACGACCGTTCCCGACACGCCGACACCCGCGCGGCCTGATCCGCAGAACGCCTCGCGAGTGTTCAGCGCGGCCGAGACCGTGCTGGCCTTCCGCAACCACGGCATGCAGGCCGAGTTCCTGCGCGAGCCGTTGACGCCCCTGGGCGGCCACTACCTGCTCATCCACTTCGACGTGCCGCACCTGGAGGCGAAGGGCTATTCCGTGGCCATCGACGGCCGGGTGCGCAACCCGACCCGGCTGAGCCTGGACGACCTGAAGCAGCGGCCCACCATCAAGCAGGTGGTCACGCTCGAATGCGCAGGCACCGGCCGCTCGACGCTGCATCCCCGCGCCGTCTACGTGCCCTGGTTCAAGGAAGCGATGGGCCAGTACCAGTGGACGGGCACGCCGCTGCGGCCGATCCTGGAGCAGGCCGGACTGCTGGACGACGCCGTCGAAGTGCTGTTCACCGGCTGGGACACCGGCATCGACCTCGGCGTCGAGCATGCCTTCGAGCGCAGCCTGCCGATCAAGGAGGCGCTGCGCGACGAAGTGATGCTCGCGTGGGAGCACAACGGTGTGCCGCTGCTGCCCCAGCATGGTTTCCCGTTGCGGCTGGTGGTGCCGGCCTGGTATGGGATGGCGAGCGTGAAGTGGCTGCGGGCGATCACGGTGCTCAACGAGCCTTTCCGCGGCGTCGAGCAATCCAAGGTGTACCGCTACCAGCAGGTGAAGGGCGAGCCGGGTGAACCGGTGACCTTCAAGCGCGTGCACTCGCTCATTACGCCGCCGGGCATGCCCGACCTGATCACCCGCCAGCGCTTCCTGGCGCCCGGGCGCGTGACGCTGCAGGGCGTGGCTTGGTCCGGTGCGGGCCGCATCACGCGGGTGGAGGTCAGCACCGACGACGCGGCGACCTGGCGCGAGGCCACGCTGGTCCCCGTCTCCGAGGATCGCTTCGCATGGACGCAATGGCGGATCGACTGGGACGCCGGCCCCGGCGAGCACATCCTGGCCTGCCGTGCGACCGACGAAGCCGGCGACGTGCAGCCGGTGAACCCCGAAAACCGCTGGAACCGGCAAGGCATGGGCGTGAACGGCGTGCAGCGCGTCCACGTCACGGTGCAGGGCGGCATCGGCGCGTCGCAGTCGCGGGTGCCTTCGGCGGCGCATGTCGTGGTGCCGGGCGCGGAACCCGTGACGGTGCCGGGCACGGTGAACACGCTCGCGGCGCAGCAAAGCTGATTCGCTGCGGCGAGAAATCGCTCGCATGGATCTTCGCGGGCGATGTGCGCAGGGCGCGCACATCGCCGCGCCTTGAAGCTCCGGTACATTTGCCTGGTGACCTTCGCGGAGCCCGAGCGGCTTGCCCTCGCATTGCGGGAACTCATCGAGCGGCGTGCAGCCCTGCAGGCTGCGTTGAGGAGCGCGCTCCAGGAGGCGCTGACCGACGCGGAGCGCGCCGACATCCAGCGCGTGCTCGACCACATGGCCCAGGAAAAGGCCAGCCTCGAGCAGCGCCTGGAGGCCTTGTTGAAGCAGCCGGGCACCGGGGGCACGGGCTGAGCGGGCGCGCTGCCCTTCCCCACGGGGTCCCGCCCCACGAACGTCGCGCGGTGGGCAGAATGCCTCTCGTCCAACACTCGCGGGAAGTCCCATGGCTGAGCAATTGCTGCAAAGGATCAAGCGCTTCGACGCGACGCGTCCCAACCTGCCGGCCGAGCACTGGCTCGCTTTCGCCGCCGGCGTCGGGCTGTGGATCGCTACGCGGCGTCACCCTTCGATCGCGGTGCGCGTGCTGGCCTCTCTGGCAGGCACGTTGCTGGTCGCGCGCGCGGCAACGGGCCAGCAGGTGCCCCCGATGCTCGCGCGACTGCCGTTCGCCGATCGACCGTCGCGCCCCGCCGACCTGATCGGCTGAAGCGCCGTCAGCGGCGAACCGCCGGCGCGGATTTCATTCGCACCACTGCGATACGCGGTGCGCCACTTCAATCCCCAATCCTCACGCGGCGCCCGCCGTCACCAGCAGCCCCACGAGGCGCGTGCCCGCGCACACCGTGCTGATCCAGAGCACGCTGCCGGTGCTGGTGCTGCGCTGAAGCAGCGCGCCTGGCAGCGGGTGGTGGCGCGCCCGTGATGCCTGTATCCACTTGGCCTACCATCGCTGAAACCCGCGACCGGCGCCCATCTTGCTGTTCAACATCGCAGTCCACCACGGCCCCGAATACCTGCTCGTCGTCTGCGCAGGCCGCAGCACGCTGGCGGACCTGCTGGGAGCCGCAGACCTGATCGCCCGCATCGCCGCGGTGCGCGGCTACCGCAGGGCACTGATCGACCTCACGGCCACGGAGCCCGAGCTGGCCTTCACGGAGCACCTGCAGTTGGGTGCGCACGTCGCGGCAAGCCTGGCCTCCCTCGACCGCGTGTCGACCGTGGTCTCGCCCCGCTACCGCACCGGGGTCAGCGAAAAGGCGGCGCAGAAGGAAGGCCTGCGGCTGCGCACATTCACCAGCCTCGAAGAGGCGCAGGCGTGGATGCGCGATGCACCGGGCAAGACCGCAACCTCATCCGTCAGCTGATCGGAAGAGCGAGGTATCCAGCCGCGTGGCTGCGGCAAATGGCTCCTTCGGGCCAGTGACCAACGGACGAGTTCGCCGGCCTCGCACAATGGCTGTGCCAGGAGGTGAGCATGAACGATGAGCGGCCCCCGTTGCACGTGGTTGCGTTTTACTGCTGCGTGTTCTTGATCGACGTCGGGTCGCTTCGCCTGGGCAGGTTCCTTGACCGGAACGCCGCCCGCTTCGACCGGCTCTTGGCGTCGGTCCGGCGTCGCTTCCTGCCTGCGCGCGCGGCCGCGGCACGTGGCGGCTTGAACGCGGGGCTCGTGCGCCACCGCTGAAGGACGCGGGCTCAGGGCCCGAAGCGCAGCACCCGACCGCTTTCCGCCAGCAGGTACAGCGCACCGTCCGGACCCACTTCCACGTCGCGCAACCGCTCATTGAGCTGCGCGAGCAGCCGCTCTTGCGAGGTGACCCTGTCGCCATCGAGCGTGAGCCGCCACAGGGCTCGGCCGGCCAGCGCGGTGACGAACAGGTTGCCTTGCCACTGCGGCATGGCGCTGCCCGTGTAGAACGCGATGCCGGCCGGCGCTATCGAGGACTTGGCGCCGCCGGTCCACGGGCTGCCCGTGATGGTCTCCCAGACCCACAGGGGATCTTCCATGCCCGGCAGCGAGGCCGGGCCCACCGGGGTGAGCGTTTCGTATTCCTGGCTGCGGCTGGCGAGCGGCCAGCCGTAGTTGGCACCCGCGCGCAGCCGGTTGATCTCGTCGCCGCCCTGCGCGCCGTGCTCGCTGGTCCACAGCTCACCGGTCGAGGGATGCAAGGCCGCGCCCTGCACGTTGCGATGACCCAGGGTCCAGACCTCCGGCAGCGCGCCCGCCACGCCCCAGGCCGGATTTCCCGGCGCGGGCGCGCCGTCCGTGGTGATTCGCATCACCTTGCCGTGGCCGCGCGTGGGGTCCTGCGCGAAGCCCCGTTCGCCGTCGAGCAAGCGGTCGCCCAGCGTCACGAACAGGTGGCCGCTGCGGTCGAACACCAGGCGCGAGCCGAAGTGCGCGCTGGACGCCACCTTGGGCAGCTGGCGCCAGATGACCGTGACCCCGCTCAAGGCGCGCGCATCGGGATCGAGCACGGCGCGCCCGACCGCGGTGCCATTGAGCGCCGGATTGGCCGGATCGGCTTCCGCGAACGAGAAGTAGATCCTCCGGTTCGATGCGAAGGCCGGATCGAGCACCACGTCCAGCAGCCCGCCCTGTCCGGAACTGAGCACGGGCGGAACACCGCTGATCGCGCCGAGCGACTGCCCGGAAACATCGAACAGCTGCATGCGCCCGAGGCGCTCCGTCACGAGCAGGCGGCCATCGGGCAGGAACGCCATGCCCCAGGGGACCACGAGACCGCTCGCGCGCTGGGTGACCGGAAAAGGAAAAGCCTGCTGCGCCGAAGGATCCGGGCCGCCGCCTCCTCCGCCGCCGCAGGCGGGGATCAGTGACACGAAGGCCGCCGCGACTGCAACGGCGGCCAGCGCGCGGATGCTGCACGGGCGCATGGCAAGGGTTCTGGCAGGAACAAGTTCCGGAATGTTCGACCTGCGGGCGGAAAGCGAGATCGAAGTAGTCCGAAAGAGCCACCTTTTACGCAATCGAACGATCGGTACTGAAGGGTTCCGGGCTGTGCGGTTCCGTCCTACAGACTTGCCAGTCGACACCGATAACCTGTGCCGCACGCGTCGTCGGGTGAGCGGTTGACGGTGGGTCCCCAAGAAGCCCAGCCCCAGCCTTTCAAACCACCCTGAGCGGCGGCGCAAGAACGAACAATTGGCCGAAGAGCCACGGAGGCATCTGAATGACACCAGCCGACTACCGCATCGAGAGCAGCCACCCCATCGCGAGCCCGTGGTTGCCCGCATCCGGAGCCCAGCAGCATTTCGTCGCCGACCGCGGACTTGCGGTCGCCATGGCCGCCAAGAGCACAACCCGCCCCGGCAAGGAGATCCGCGTCGTGCACGTGCCGACGGGTGAAGTCGTCTTCCGCAAAACCTCTCCGGCGCGTTCGGAGTGGTCGGACGAGGTCTAGCCCAGGCGCAGCGGCCTCTCAGGCCCTCCGCACGGAACGGCTCAGCAGCAGTACCGGCAGCAGCCCCACCAGCACCAGCGCCAGCGAGGGCAAGGCGGCTTCGCCCAGCCTCTCGTCTCGCGCGAGCTGGTAGGCCACCACCGCCAGCGTGTCGGTGTTGAAGGGCCGCAGCAGCAGCGTGGCGGGCAGCTCCTTCATCACGTCCACGAACACCAGCAGCGCCGCGGCCGCGGCTGAGCCGCGCAGCAGCGGCCAGTGCACGCGGGTCAGCAGCGCGAGCCGCCCGGTGCCCAGCATCCGCGCCGAGTCGTCGAAGCTGGCCGGGATGCGCGAGTAGCCGCTCTGCACCGATTGGAGGGCGACGGACATGAATCGCACCAGGTAGGCCCAGACCACGCCCAGCACCGTCCCGGTCACCCAGTACACCGCAGGCACCTGGGGCGCCACGCTTTGCAGCCAGCCGACCGGCAGCAGCAGCCCCACCACGATCACGGCACCCGGGATCGCATAGCCGAGGCCGGCCAGCCGCACGACGCCGCGGGTGATCGCATCGCTGCCGCGGCGCAGGCTCGACGCGAGAAGGACGGCCACGGCCACGGCCAGAGTCGCGCTCAGCGCGCCGAGCCGCACGCTGTTCCAGGCCCACTGCAGGAAGCGGTCCCAGGGCAGCACCGACCAGTCGGCGGCAAGGGGCCGCAGCATGAACAGCACGGGCAGCACGAAGCCGGCCAGGATGGGCAGCGTGCAGAGCGCGATCGAGGTCACCGCGCGATGGCCCGACAGCAGCGCGGGCTGAGCCTCGGCTGAACCGGCGCGAGCCCCGCGCGCCGCCGAGAACCGCATGCGGCGCTGGGCCCGGTGCTCCATCGCGAGCAGCACGACCACGACGGCCAGCAGGGTCGTCGCCAGCTGCGCGGCCGCCACGCGGTTGTCCATCGCCAGCCAGGCCTTGTAGATGCCGGTGGTGAAGGTCTGGATGCCGAAATAGCTCGCCACGCCGAAGTCCGCGAGCGTCTCCATCAGCGCCAGCGCCACGCCCGCCGCCACGGCCGGACGCGCCAAGGGAATCGCAACGCGCAGCACGCGAGTGGCCAGCGGCGCCCCGAGCAGGCGTGCCGCTTCCATCAGGTGGGCCGCACGTTCAGCCAGCGCGGCGCGCGCCAGCAGGTAGACGTAGGGATAGAGCGTGAAGACGAACACGACCGCAGCGCCCGCCGTGTTGCGCACTTCGGGGAACACGCGGCCTTCGAGCCCGAACGTGCTCCGAAGCCAGCCCTGCATCGGGCCGCTGAACTGCAGGAAGTCCGTGTAGGCATAGGCCACGACGTACGCCGGCATCGCCAGCGGCAGCAGCAGCGCCCATTCGAAGAACCGTCGGCCGGGGAAGTCGAACAGCGTCACGGCCGCGGCGGCAAGTGTGCCGACCACCGCCACGCCGATGCCCACCGCGACACAAAGGATGAGGCTCGTGAAAGCGTAGCCCGGCAGCACCGTTGCCACCATCTCGCGCAGGATGCCCGCGGTCTGCTCGTTCCACTCCAGCCAGGAACCGAGCACGGCCGCGACCGGCAGCACGATCAGCGCTGCCACCGCCAGCATCAGGAGGTCTCGGGGCCGCGGCAGGCTCAGCGCGAAGCTGGGCGCGGCAGAGGAATGGGAGCGGCGCAACAATGCAAATGAGAATTGTACGCATCTACAATCGAAGCCCATGCATGTGGAGCTGACCCGTTTGAGCGTCCGCTACGGCGGCCAGGCGCGGCCCGCGGTCGACGACGTCTCGTTCGGCCTGCCGGCCGGGGCCATCGGCGTGCTGATCGGCCCCTCGGGCTGCGGCAAGACCACGCTGCTGCGCGCCGTCGCGGGCCTGGAGCGGGCCAGTGCGGGCGAGGTCCGGATCTCCGACCAGGTGGTGGAAAGCCCGCAGGTGCATGTGCCCGCGGAGAGCCGCCGCGTCGGGATGGTGTTCCAGGACTACGCGCTGTTCCCGCACCTCGACGTGGGCCGCAACGTGGGATTCGGGCTGAACCAGCTGCCGCGCGGCGAGCGCCGCGATCGGATCGCCGAAGTGCTGTCGCTGGTCGGCCTGGCCGGCAGCGAGCAGCGCATGCCGCATGAGCTCTCGGGCGGACAGCAGCAGCGCGTCGCCCTCGCACGCGCGCTGGCGCCGCGGCCGCAACTGCTGCTGCTGGACGAGCCCTTTTCCAACCTCGACGTCGAACTGCGCGAGCGCCTCGCCCACGAGATCCGCGGCATCCTCAAGGCCGCCGGCGCGACGGCTCTGTTCGTCACGCATGACCAGCTGGAAGCGTTCGCGATCGGCGACACCATCGGCGTGATGCACCAGGGCCGGCTGCACCAGTGGGACGACGCGTACACGCTGTACCACCGCCCTGCCACGCGCTTCGTCGCGGACTTCATCGGCCATGGCGTGTTCGCTCCGGCTCGGCTGCGGGAGGTGGACGGGCAGGTGGTGGTGGACACGCCGCTGGGCGCGCTGACCGACATCGCCGAATGCCCGCTGCCCACGGCTTTCGACGGCGGCCAATGCGAGGTGCTGCTGCGCGCCGACGACATCGTCCACGACGACGCGGCGCCGGTGAAGGCCCAGATCGTGCGCAAGGCCTTCCGCGGCTCGGAGTTCCTCTACACGCTGCGCCTTCGCACCGGCGAGACCGTGATGGCCCACGTGCCCAGCCACCACGACCACAAGGTCGGCGAGTGGATCGGCATCCGGCCGGAGGTGGACCATGTGGTCACCTTCGAGCGCGGCGCGGGCGCCGGCGCGCCGCCTATGCCCTAGTTTTTTCTCCCCCTCTCTCGGAGAGAGGGCTGGGGTGAGGGCCTCCCCGGCGCAGCTCGACGACCGCATTGCGCAGCTCCGCGGCCCACGCCCGCCTCTCGCGCCCTTCCGCCTGCTGCGGCTCGCCAAACGAAACCACCGCGGTGATCGCGGGCCCGGTCAGCGTGCGCCACAGCGACGTCACCAGCGTCTCGTCGCCGATGTAGCAAGGCGAGATGCTGTTGCGCCCCGTCTCGCTCTCCACGAACTCCAGCGCGACCGGCTGCGCCGGCGCGCGCGCGGCAATCGCGGCCTGGATCAGGTTGGCATGGAACGGCAGCAGGTCCACGCCGTCGCTCGTCGTGCCTTCGGGGAACACCGCCAGGATGTCGCCGGCCTGCAGGCTCTCGGCCATGTGGTGCACGACGCGCATCGCATCGCGGCGTGATTCACGTTCGATGTAGAGCGTGCCCGCGCCGGTGGCCAGCGCACCGATCAACGGCCAGCGCTTCACGTCCGCCTTCGACACGAATCGGCAGTACCGCGCCGCGTGCACCACCAGGATGTCGAGCCAGGAGATGTGATTGGCCACCAGCAGCATCGGCCCGCGCACCGGCGGCGCGCCGCGCACCTGCAGGCCGATGCCGAGCACGTGCAGCATGCGCTGCGCCCAGGCCTGCACCTCCGCCTGCTGCTGCTCGACCGACAGCCGCGGGAACTTGAACAGGATGGTGGCCAGCCCCGCCAGCGCATGCAGCAGGGCCCGCGCCAGATGCCACACAGCGCGCAAGCCGCGCATCGGTCAGCGCGCCGCGGCGGCTTCCCAGGCCAGTTGCCCGGCCGCGATCGTGCAGCGCAGGCGGCCGGGCAGCTCGTAGCCGGAGAACGGCGTGTGCTTGCCTTGACTTCGCAACGCGGCAGGCTCGACGGTCCAGTGCTCGCTGGGATCGAACACGCACAGGTCCGCGACGCCGCCTTCGACCAGGCGGCCACAGCTCGCCTGCAGCGTGCCCAGCGACGGGCCCAGCACTCGCGCCGGTTCGCTCGTGAGCACCGCCAGTGCGCGCGTCAAACCGACGCCGCTCTCCTGCCCCCACTTGAGCGCGAGCGAGAGCAACAGCTCCAGGCCCGTGGCGCCCGGCTCCGCTTCGGCGAACGGGAGCGTCTTGGCGTCCTCGTCGACCGGCGTGTGGTCGGACACCAGCGCATCGACCGTGCCGTCGGCCAGCCCTTCGCGCAGCGCGTCGCGATCACGCTGCTGCCGCAACGGGGGCGACAGGCGCATGCGGCTGTCGAAGTAGCCGATGTCCTGGTCCGTGAGGTGCAGCGAGTTGATGCTGACGTCGCAGGTGAGCGGCAGGCCCGTGTCCTTGCCGCGGCGCACCAGCTCCAGCCCCGCCGCGCTGCTGATGCGGCACAGGTGCACGCGCGCGCCGGTGGCCTTCATCAGCTCCAGGATCGTGTGCAGCGCGATCGTCTCGGCCGCTACCGGAACACCCGAGAGCCCGAGCCGTGTGGCGAGCGGTCCACTCGCGGCCACGCCCTTGCCCAGGTAGAGCTCCTGCGGCCGCAGCCACACGGCGTAGTTGTAGGTGGCGGCGTACTGCAGCGCGCGCAGCATCACCTGCGTATTGGCCAGGCCCACCTCCGCCTGGCTGAAGCCGACGCAGCCCGCCTCGGTCAGTTCGGCCATCTCGGTGAGCACCTCGCCGGCCAGGCCGCGAGTGAGCGCACCGAGCGGAAACACGCGCGCCTGGTGCAGCTTCTCGGCGCGCATCTTCAGCATCTCGACCAGACCGGGCTCGTCGAGGACCGGGTCGGTGTCGGGCGGGCAGACCAGGCTGGTGACGCCGCCCGCGACCGCCGCAGCCATCTCGGACTCGAGCATGCCTTCGTGCTCGTGGCCGGGTTCGCGCAGGCGCACCGCGAGGTCGACGAGCCCGGGCGCGACGATGCAGCCGTTCGCATCGATGACGCGGCTGGCGTTGAACCCCGCCGGTGTGGCGCCGATGCTCACCACCCGCCCGGCGGCGAGCGCCACGTCGGCGATCTCGTCGCGGTTGGACCCCGGGTCGAGCACCCGGCCGTTCTTGATCAGGATCTTCATTCCTTTAGCACTCCATACTGGGCGCTCGTCTCGTGCGACCGCATGCGAAGCCAGTGCCACCGCGGATCCGGCTTTGCCGGGCCGCTGGTGGCGCCCCCTTGGGGGGAGGCGGCCGAAGGCCGCTTCGGGGGTGGGCCATTTCGTCAGGCTTCGTTGCCGGCCACGATGCTCATGACGGCCATGCGCACTGCGATGCCGAAGGTGACCTGCGGAAGGATCACGCTCTGCTTGCCGTCGACCACGGCCGAATCGATCTCCACGCCGCGGTTGATCGGGCCGGGATGCATGACGATCGCGTCGGGCTTGGCCAGTTGCAGCTTGTCGGGCGTGAGGCCGAAGCTCTTGAAGAACTCCTGCGACGAGGGCAGCAGCGCCCCGCTCATCCGCTCGTTCTGCAGCCGCAGCATGATCACCACGTCGCAGCCGCGGATGCCCTCCTCCAGCGTGTGGCACACGCGCACGCCCATCTGCGCCATGTCGGCCGGCACCAGCGTCTTGGGGCCGACCACGCGCACCTCCGCGCAGCCGAGCGTGGTGAGCGCGTGGATGTCCGATCGCGCCACGCGCGAATGCAGCACGTCGCCGACTATCGCCACCGTGAGGTTGGCGAAGTCCTTCTTGTAGTGGCGGATCGTGTACATGTCGAGCAGGCCTTGCGTGGGATGCGCATGGCGCCCGTCGCCGGCGTTGATCACGTGCACGTGCGGCGCCACGTGCTGCGCGATCAGGTAGGGCGCGCCCGATTCGCCGTGCCGCACCACGAACATGTCGGCCGCCATCGCCGACAGGTTGGCGATGGTGTCCAGCAGCGACTCGCCCTTGCTCGCGGAGGACCGCGCGATGTCCAGGTTGATCACGTCGGCCGACAGCCGCGTGGCGGCGATCTCGAAAGTGGTGCGGGTCCGCGTGCTGTTCTCGAAGAACAGGTTGAACACGCTCTTGCCGCGCAGCAGCGGCACCTTCTTCACCTCGCGATCGCTCACGCCGACGAAGCGGGCGGCGGTATCCAGGATGTGGGTGACGATCTCGCGCGGCAGGCCCTCGATGGACAGCAGGTGGATCAGCTCGCCGTTCCTGTTGAGCTGCGGGTTGCGTTTGTAGAGCATCAGGCGACCTTGAAGCTGAAGCGGCCCTGCGCGTCGCGCGCCAGTTCCAGCGATTGGGTGTCGGGCAGGCTCACGCGCGCCGCGGCGTAATCGGCCTGCACCGGCAGCTCGCGGCCGCCGCGGTCCACCAGCACGGCCAGCTTCACGCTCGCCGGACGGCCATAGTCGAACAGCTCGTTGAGCACGGCGCGGATGGTGCGGCCGGTGTAGAGCACGTCGTCCAGCAGCACGATGTGCGCGTCGTTCACGTCGAACGGCAGCTGGGTCTGCGCGCTCGAGGCGGACAGACCGCGCTGCGCGAAATCGTCGCGGTGCATCGACGAGGAGATGGTCCCGGCCTCGCCTGGCAGCTGCAGGTCCTGCTGCAGGCGCTGCGCGAGCCAGGCGCCGCCGGAGGTGATGCCGACCAGGCGGCCATCGGCGCCACGCAGCGCGGGCACGCCGCGAAGCAGCTCGCGGTACAGCGCTTCGGCGTCGAGCCGCAGTTCGCTCATTCCAAACTCCTCAGGAATTGTTCCAGGATGACGCAGGCCGCGCCGGCGTCGGCATCCGCCGCGCCGCCGGCCAGCGCCTCGGTGGTGCTGTAGCGCTCATCCACCTCGTACACCGCCAGCTTGACGCGCGCGGCGAGCTGGCGGCCGAAGCGGCGGGCGCGTTCGGTATTTTCATGCGGCGCGCCGTCGGGATGGAAAGGCACGCCCACCACGAGCGCATGCGGCTGCCATTCGCGCACGCGCTGCTCCGCGGCGTCCAGCCGCGCGCGGCCTTCCGCGCGGATCGTGGGCTGCGGCGTCGCGGTGCGCAGCAGCCGGTTCCCCACGGCGACACCGGTGCGCCTGGCTCCGTAATCGAAAGCGAGAAAAGTGGTGAAGTGGCGGGGAACGTCGGGCGTGGCCGTGACGCTCATGCGTGCCCGGCGTCCGGCGAGAGCATCCACGCCTGCAGGCCCAGCAGCGACAGCGCCTTGTCATAGCGCTGCTCCACCGGCGTGTCGAAGATCACCTGCGGGTCGGCTTCCACGGTGAGCCAGCTGTTCTCGGCCAGCTCCGATTCGAGCTGCCCCTCGCCCCACGCGGAGTAGCCGAGCGAGACCAGCACCTTGCGTGGGCCGGCGCCCGTGGACAAGGCTTCGAGGACGTCCTTGGAGGTGGTCATCTCCAGGCCGCCGGGAATGGTCATGGTGGAAGCGTAGACCGGCTCGTCGGGCTTGGCTTCGCCGCCGGCGATCACGGCCTCGTGCAGCACGAAACCGCGCTCGGTCTGCACCGGGCCTCCGTGGAACACGGGCGCACCGGCGAGGTCATCGCGATCGAGCGGAAGATCGACCTTCTCGAACAGGTTCTTCAGCTTGATGTCGCTGGGCTTGTTGATCACGAGGCCCAACGCGCCGCGGGAGCTGTGTTCGCACAGGTAAACGACACTGCGCGCGAACGAAGCATCCTCCAGTCCCGGCATCGCAATCAGGAAGTGATGCGTCAGGTTGATGGTGGATGGCTCGGCGGGCATGGCGAAATTTTAACGAAGACGAATGGACAAGCCGTATCCCGCCGGTTTGGTGTGGTTTCGCCGGGACCTGCTGCCGCGCCGCGACAGGTCGGGTTGAGTTCATCCGTGAGTCGCTGGTGCAGCTCGACGAGGGGCGCCGCGGCGGGCGCCGGCAACCGACGCTGCTCAGGCCGTGACGGCGGCGGCGCAGTAGTGCTTGACCAGGCTCAGCAGCTCTTCTTCGGAGTACGGCTTGCCCAGGTAGTGGTTGACGCCCAGCTCGCGCGCATGTTCGCGGTGCTTTTCCGCGATGCGCGAGGTGATCATCACGATCGGCAGCTGGGCCCAGCGCTGGTCGGCGCGGATGTTGCGCGCCAGGTCGAAGCCGTCCATGCGCGGCATCTCGATGTCCGACAGCACCACGGCCGGCTTCTCTTCTGCGAGGCGCTCCAGCGCCTGCAGGCCGTCGGCCGCGAGCGAGACCCGATAGCCCTCTCGCTGCAGCAGGCGCTGCGTGACGCGGCGAACGGTGATGGAGTCGTCCACCACCAGCACCAGCGGGATCTGCGGCGGAGCGGGCGCGGCATCCGGCACGGCGGGCTTGCCGACCTGCTCCAGCATCTCCGGCTGCGCACGGTCGGCGCTGAGCATGCGGGCCCGCTCGCCGTACACGGCGGACAGCGCCACCGGGTTGTAGATCAGGACCACCGCGCCCGATGCCAGCACCGTCATCCCGGCCAGGCCGGGCAGGCGGGCCAGCTGAGGGCCGAGGTTCTTCACCACCACTTCCTGGTTGCCCAGCACTTCATCCACGTGCACGGCCACGCGCTGGTTCGCGCTGCGGAAGATCACGACCGGCAGCGTCTTGGACTGCGGCTCGGCGCTGCGCTGCGAGGACTGCAGCAGCGCGCCCGACCAGAAGAACGGGATGCGCTCGCTTCCGAAGTCGAAGCTGCCGCTGTTGTAGGCCTGCTGGACTTCCTTCGCGGCCGCGCGGCGCACGATTTCGATCAGGTTGGCCGGCACGCCGATGCTCAGGCTGCCGCTGCGAATCATCACGACCTGCGTCACCGCGGTGGTCAGCGGAAGGACCAGCTTGAAGCTGGTGCCGCGGCCGGGTTCGGTGCTGGTCTCGATGCGGCCGCCGAGGGCGTTGACCTCGGAGCGCACCACGTCCATGCCGATGCCCCGGCCCGCGAGCTCGGTGACCTGCGCCGCGGTGGAGAAGCCGGGCATGAAGATCAGGTTGGCCGCGTCGGCATCGCTGATCTGCTGGTCGGGCCTCACGAGGCCCTGCTGCACGGCCTTTTCGCGGATGCGGGCGAGGTTGAGGCCGGCGCCGTCGTCGCGGAATTCGACGGAGACGTCGTTGCCTTCCTGGCGCACGTCGATGAGGATCGTGCCCGTCGGGTCCTTGCCCGCTGCCTGGCGCACCGACACGTCCTCGATGCCGTGCGCCACACAGTTGCGCAGGAGGTGCTCGAACGCCGCCGTCATACGATCCAGCACGCCGCGGTCGATTTCGATGGAGCCGCCGGTGATGTCCAGCTTCACCTGCTTGGCCGTTTCCTTGGACGCCAGGCGCACCACGCGGTAGAGGCGGTCGGCGATGCCTTCGAACTCCACCATGCGGGTGCGCAGCAGGTCGCGCTGCAGCTCGCGCGTCTGGCGCGCCTGGGCGATCAGGTCGTCTTCGGTGGCTTCCACCGTGCGCTGCAGGTTGCGCTGCACCGTGGCCACGTCGTTCACCGACTCGGCCATCATGCGGGTGAGTTCCTGCACTCGGGTGAAGCGGTCGAACTCGAGCGGGTCGAAGCCGGCCGCAGAATCCTTGGCCTGCGCGAGGCGCGATTGCATCTGCGACTCGGCCTGCAGTTCGATGTCGCGCAATTGGGTGCGCAGGCGGTCCAGGTTGCCGGTGAGGTCGTTGAGCGATCCACGCAGGTTGCGCAGCTCGTTCTCAAGGCGCGAGCGGGTGATCATCACCTCGCCGGCCTGGTTCATCAGGCGTTCCAGCAGTTGCGAGCGCACCCGCACCGCCTGGTTGTTGGCCGCGCGTTGCGGCACCAGCGGCATCGCGGTGAGGGGCGCCGCGAGCACGGCTCGGGCCGGCGCGGGCTGCGTGGAGGCGGCCGGCTGAGGAGCCGGTTGCAGCGGCACGGGCTGCTGCGGGGCGATGGAGGCTGCGGGTTCCGCAGCGGGCGTTTGCACCGGCGCGGAGGCGGGCTCCGGCTCGGGCTGGGCCGCGCGGTCGCGCAGCGCATCGAACGCGGTCTGCAGGTTGTCGAAGCGCTGCAGCAGCGGCTCGAGCTGCGCCGCGGGCGTTTCAGCCGGCAGGCCCTCGATGGCCGACTCCATGCGGTGCGCCATTTCGCCGAGGCGCAAGGCGCCGGCCAGGCGCGCGCTGCCCTTGAGCGTGTGCAGCGCGCGCAGCACCTCGTCGCGGCCATCCCGGTGGCCATGCTGCGCCCACTGGCGCAGGCCGGCGCCAAGCTTGGGCAGCAGGTCGACGGCCTCTTCCTCGAAGATCGGGAACAGGTCGGGGTCGATCGCATCGACCACGTCGATGTCGTCATCGCCCGAGAGGCGGTTGCCTTGCGCAGCGGTAGCGGTGTCGGCGGGTCCGGACGGCAGCGGGCCGAATTGCACGAACTGCGTTGCGGGACGTGCGATCGGGCGGGCCGGGGCAACGGGCGCCTGGACCTGGTCCGCATCGGGGAACTCCATCGCGTCGAGGTCGCCCGCGCCGCTGTCGCGCAGTTCGGCGCGCCTGGGCAGCTGCAGCTGCTCCAGCGCGGCGAGCGACTGGGTCACGCGCGGGTCCGGATCCTTCAGGAAGCCGGCGGCGAACTGGTGCAGCAGGCGGCGGATCTCCTCCGCCGCCTCGACGAAGGCCCGGCCGTGCTGCGGCGTGCCCCAGGCCAGCGTCTGCGCGTGCTGCAGGGAGCTTTCCAGCGCACGGGCGATGTCGGACAGGGTGTGGAAGCCGACCGTGGCCGAGCTGCCCGCGAGCGCGTGCGCCAGGCCGACGGCGGTATCGGACACCGGCTCCTTGAGCTCCAGCGCCCACTCGGCCAGCTCCTGCGAGAGGCGCCGCGACCACTCGTCCGCTTCGTTCAGGTAGACGTTGTAGAGCGGGATGCCGATGCGCAGGCCGCCGATCACCTTGGTCTGGTCGTCGGCCGGGAATTGCGAGATGGGCGGCTCTTCGACAGATGCGGACTCGGCCGGTTCGCGCTGCGACAGCGTGCTCAGGCTTCCGAAATCGATGGAAGCGATCTCGGGCGGCAGCGTCAGGGGCGCCGGCGTTTGCGGCTTGGCGGCTGCATCGAGTTCGGCCGCGAAGTCCACCGGCAGTTCTTCCAGCGGGATCTCTTCCGGCGCCGCAGCCTGGCCGCGCAGGACATGCGTGTTGCCGAAAGCCTCGACGGTGTCGGGGGCGGGAGCAGCTTCGGCCGTCAAGCTGAGGTCCATGCCCGCGAGCGGGTCTGCTTCGAGCGGCGCTGGCGCTTGGGGCTCGCTGGCCGCCGCAGCAGGTTGCGTGAACTCGAAGTCGAAAGAGGGCGCGGGGTCGGGGCGTTCCAGCGCGGGCTCAAGCGCGGACGGCTTGAGCTCGACGCTCAGCGAGATGACCTCCACTTCGGCCGGCGGCACCAGGTCGTCCGCATCGTCGGGAAGCACCGTGGGAGCGAAGTCGACGTCCAGCGCCTCGGCGGGATCGGATGCTTCAGCGGTCTGGGCTGCGGCGCCCGGGAACTGGAACGCGACGCGCCGGCCTTCCATGCGAAGCGTATCGGCCGGGCCGCGGAACATGCCCGCCTTCCAGGCTGCGTCGGAACCGGCGGCGATGTCCTCGATCCAGCGGTCGAAGCCACGCAAGGCGTCGCTGGAAAGTGCGCGCAGGTCGTCCGAGGCGGGCTTCTGGTCTGCGAGCCAGGTGTTGAGCACCTGCTCCATCGCCCAGCCGGCTTCGCCGAATTCGTTCAGCCCCACCATGCGGGAACTGCCCTTGAGCGTGTGGAAGGCGCGGCGCAGCGTGGTGAGTTCGGAGACGTCGCCCGGCTGCGCGGCGAGCGCCTCGAGCGCCCCCAGTCCATTGCCCACGACCTCGCGCGCTTCCTCCAGGAAGATCTCGCGCAGCTCGGCGTCTTCTTCGCCGGGCGATGCGGCTGCGGAAGGCGCAGGAATAGGTGCCGCAGCCGTCGAAGCCACAGGAGCGGCTTCGGGCGCCTTGGGCGCAGCCGGGACGACTTCCAGCGACGGCGGCACCGCGGCTTGCGTTACGGGCGCGGCCATCACGGGCGCTTCCTGAGCGGCCGGCTGCGCCTTCGGGCCGAACCCCGGCCTCTCCGTCTCGTGCCGGCCCATCAGGGGCCGCAGCTCGCCCTGCGCGTCGTCGAAGATGAACAGCTTCTTCGCCAGCGCGGGCTGGTAGTTCAGCATGTCGATCAGGAAACCGAGCGCGCCGAGGTTGTTGCCCAGCCTGTCGAACGTCACGCGGCGGCGCTCGTCGTCTTCGTCGAAGTCGCCGATCAGGACCTGCTCGACCGTCTCGCGCATGCGGGCGACCGCATGCGTGGCGTGGTCCAGGCCCAGCACGGACAGCACGCCGCGCATCTGCAGCAGGTGCGTGGGCGCGTTCTTCAGCGGCTCCTTCTCCTGCGGGTCGCGGAAGAAGGCGTCCAGCAGCTTCTCGAGTTCGCCGAGCGTGCCGCGCAGTTCGCCGACCACGCTGCCCATGGTCTGGCGATCGCTGACGCGCCGGTACAGCTCCTCCATCCAGGGCTCCAGCGCCTCGGCGTGACCACCCTGGCGCACGCGTTCGAGCCGCTCCGCCAGGCGCGCCGTCCTCGTTGCGAGCTTGGAATCGCTCGGGTCCAGGTCCTGAAAGGCCGCCTCCAGGTAGAGCACGGCCGTCGCCACTTCCATGGCGACCTCGGCGCGCGGCGGCTGCGCCAGGCGGACCACGCCGTCGATGGTGGCCACCAGGCTTTGCGCCAGAGGGGCGCTCGGTGCATGCAGCTTGGTGAGCGAATCGGCGATGTGGTGGAACTGCTCGGAGACGGCCTTGAACTTGGTGACGTCGCCGCCGGATGCCGCCGACCAGTTCTCCTTGGCCACCGCGATACGCTTGCGGGCCTGCGTGAGGAGAACCGGATCGAAGCGGCCGTACTGCGACGTCGCGTAGTCGACCGGGGCGAAGCGCTGCAGCGAGTAAGCCGCGCGCACGGCGGCCAGCGCGGGACCGTCAGCCGGTTGCTTCGGCACCGCCTGCGCGCAGAAGAACAGCAGGTCCTGCGCCAGCCGGTCGGAAAGACCCGTGTCGCCCTTGGCCAGCGTCGCGTACTGCAGCAGCACGCGCGAAGCGGCGCGCTTGACGTAGACATCGGCCGGCAGCAGCCCGAGGGCCAGCGCCTCGAAGTAGCCGGCGCAGATCTTCCAGAAGATCCTGGGCTGGCGCGGCTCCTCGCCCGCGGCCAGCCCGAGGCTGCACTCGACGAGGTCCCGAGCCGCATTGGCGTCGGCGCTCTTGACCACGCGCAGCACCGCCTGGTCCATGCGGCCGCGCAGCGCGGGGTCATAGACCAGTGTCTGCTCCACAGCGGGCGTTTCCGCCTCGACCCAGCGCCAGTCGTACGGCCACAGGTCGGCGGGATGGATGCGGTCGCTGCCGGCCAGCTCCTGCACGTCCTTGTACTGGGGGAACAGCGAGACGGGCGACGCCGCCTTGCCCAGCAGGACGCCCTCGAGGTATTCGGTGAGCGCGAAGCCCGCGCGTTCGACCTTCGACGCGGCCGGCTCGACGCAAAGCTCGGGCCGTTCGATGAACTTCTGCACCGACGCTTCCATCGCGCGCAGGATCAGCGCGGGCGCGCCCAGGCCGACCATCTCGAGTGCGCCCACGGCCTGGTGCAACTGCTGCCGCGCGATTCGCAGCTGGCCCGTGTCGACCGAGGCCATGTCCTGCCCGCGCGCCAGTCCCGCGTCGCGCACGAAGCGGCGCAGCGCCCCCGAAGCCGATTCGAGCGACTTGCGCAGCTCGTCCAGCACCCAGGCCAGCGGGCCCAGGTCATTGGTCGCCAGGTCGAGGTCGTTTTCGTGGGCTTGCATGGAAGAACTCTGGCTCTGGCGGAAGGGCGGTGCGGGTGAGGCGCGTCAGGCGATCTTGAATCGGGACACCGACTGCCGCAGCTCCTCGGCCATCCGCGACAGCTCCCGCACCTGCTGGGCCGTCGAGCGCGTGCCCTCGCCGGTCTGCTCCGTCACCGCGAAGATGTGCTGGATGTTGCCGGCCACCACGTTGGCCGACTCGGCCTCCCGGGCGGCGGTGCTGGAGATCTGTTCGATCAGCTCCGCGAGGCGGCGGGACACCTGGTCGATCTCGGTGAGCGCAGTGCCCGCGTTGTCGGACAGCTTGGCCCCTTCCACCACGCCCTGCGTCGAGCGCTCCATGGCGGCCACCGCGTCCTGCGTGTCGGTCTGAATCGCCTTCACCAGCGCCGAGATCTGGCGCGTGGCGTCGGCCGAGCGTTCGGCCAGGCGCTGCACTTCCTCGGCCACCACCGAGAAGCCTCGGCCGGCTTCACCGGCGGACGCCGCCTGGATGGCGGCGTTCAGGGCCAGCACGTTGGTCTGTTCGGTAATGTCGGAGATCAGCTCGGTGATTTCGCCGATCTCCTGCGACGACTCGCCCAGCCGCTTGATCCGCTTGGAGGTTTCCTGGATCTGGTCGCGGATGGCGTTCATGCCGCCGATGGCGTTCTGCACCGCCTGCAGGCCGGACTCGGCGGCCATCAGCGACTGGCGCGCCACCTGGGCCGATTCCTGCGCCTGGCCGGACACCTGGTTGATCCGGGACGCCATGTCCAGCACAGACTGGCCGGTTTCGCGGATCTCCCGCAGCTGCTCGGTGGACGCGGCCAGCAGCTCGGTGGACGTGCTTTCCACCTGCGCCGTCGTCTGCGCCACGCGGGTCGCCGTGTTCTGCACGTTGCCCACCAGCTGCCGCAGTTCTTCCACCGTGTAGTTCACCGAGTCGGCGATGGCGCCGGTGATGTCCTCGGTCACGGTGGCTTCCTGCGTGAGGTCGCCTTCGGCCACCGTCTGCAGTTCGTTCATCAGCCGCAGAATGGCCGCCTGGTTGGCGTCGTTGACGCGCTTGGCTTCCTGCTCCTGGCGCTCGGCTTCCTGCCGCTGCGATTCGGCCACTTCCTGGCGCTTGCGGCTGTCCTGCAGCTGCACGTACGCGAGGCCGATCGAGCAGATGATGGCGAACAGCGCGGCCACCGCCAGCGCGATGAAGGCGCCCAGGCCCAGGCCCGTCTGCAGCGACAGCTTGTTCTGCAGTTCTTCCAGCGCGCGGCGCAGCGGCTCGGAGTCGGCGATGATGCCGGCCTGCGCTTCACGGGCGGACACCAGGCCCTGCAGGTTGCCCAGGATGGCGCTGGCCTGCGTGCGCGTTTCTTCGTACACCTTGAGCAGCGATTGCAGCCGCTCGCGCGTCTGCGCATCCCGGGAGCCGGACAGGCGCAGCTCCGGGCTGCCTTCCAGCAGGCCCTGCGCGATCTCCTTGAAGGAGTTCAGGTCCTTGCCCAGCAGGAACACGGCTTCGGGCGAGAGGCCCTCGGTGGCCGTCATGAATTCGTTGGCCGACTTGCCGATGCGCTGCGTCAGCATCACCAGCTGGCCGGCGGCGGAAATTTCCGCCGGCGACGCGTTCTGCTGCAGCTTGAGGGAGGAGACCGTCTCGGCCACCTCCAGCAGGTCGGACGACTGGCGGTTGATGGTGCGCAGCGCCGCGCCCACCTGCGTCAGGATCTTCTGCTGGCCCATGACCAGCGAGGCATTGCGCTCGGCGCGTTCCATCAGCGGCACGATCTTGTCGATGTCCTCCTGGAATTCCACGGCCACCGGCGCGAGGCGCAGCACGTCGTCGCCGGCCTTCAGGCCGCGCACCGAGCGCGCCAGCACGCTGGCGCTGTCGCGCACTTCGTTGAACGCCTGGTTGCTGCCGACGAGGGCCTGCGTGACCGACTTCGCGAGGCGCTGAGACTGCGTGAGCGATTCGCCCGTGTTGCGCACCTGCTGGGCGACCTTGTCGGCCTGGTTGACCGCGAACACCGCCACCGAACCCAGCACTGCCAGCGAGGCGGCGAGCGCCATGAACAGGATGCGCTGGTGCGCCACGATGCTGCGGCGGCCGAGGAAGGGCACGCTGACCCGCTCGCCCTGCGCCGCCATGCCGTCCAGCGTGTCGACGGTGTCGGGATCGGCCAGGCCCATCGCCGCGGTTCCCTCGTGGACCGACATCGGGTCCACCGTCGCCTCGGGCGAGCCCAGGCTGAGGTGGCCGTGGCTGGTGTTCTCGCCCGCGCCACCGGCGGACTTCTTCTTGGAGAACAGGTTCTTCAGTTGGTCGACGACGGACATGGTGCGGAGCCTTCCGGGGAGTGCTTCAAGCGCTGATGCTCAGGAACTGGGGTTGCTGGGAGAGCGCCTGCAGGTTGATTTCCTGCCAGTAGGCGCCGCCGGCGTCGGTGTAGCCGCTGCCGAAATAGGCCGGCGCGCCCTCGGGCGGCACGCTCGAGGAGGTGAAGGCATCGAGGTTGCGCAGGCCTGCCAGGCGGTCGATCAGGAGCGCGCAATTGACCTCGAGCGCCGCGTTCAGCGCCACCAGTCGCGACTCGGCGCGGCCGGCATCGCTGCGGGCGACGGGCGCGCGGCCGGTCACGAAGCCGCCCAGGTCGGCCACCCCGTAGAGGCCGCCCCGCAGGTTCGCCACGCCCAGGAACCACTTCTGGGTGTAGGGCACCGGCTGCGGGCTGGCGTACGGGAAGATCTCCCCCGATTGCGCGAGGGGGAAGAGGTAGCGGGAGCCCGCCGCCTCGACGGCCAGCCACGAGGCCTGGACGCCCTCGGCGCGCGCCGCCTGGAGCCGGTTGGCCAGGCGGGTCTGGAGTTCGCGCAGGGCTTCGCGGTTGGCCATCGTCGCTGCCGGGCCTTCTAGCCCAGGGCCTTGATCTTGGCCATCAGCTCGGTGGCGTCGACCGGCTTGGTGATGTAGTCACGCGCGCCCTGGCGCATGCCCCAGACCCGGTCGGTCTCCTGGTTCTTGCTCGTGCACATGATGATGGGCACGTCGGCGTACAGCGGGTCGCGCGTGATGGCGCGCGTGAGCTGGAAGCCGTTCTGCCCCGGCATGACCACGTCCATCAGGATCAGGTCGGGCTTCTCCTCCGCGAGGCGCCGGAACGCGTCGTCCGCGTTCTCCGCCGTCTTGACCGCGAAGCCGTTCTTCTGCAGCAGGTCGGTCATGAACATCAGCTCGGTCTTGGAATCGTCGACCACGAGCACTTTCTTGATCGCCATCGGGTACTCCGCTCTCTCTTTTGTAATTGGCTTAGCGACTGTCGCTGGATTGCCTACTGCGCCTGTTGCGCGGACGCGCCGAACTGCTGCACCGTCTGCAGCAGCTGGTCCTTGGTGAAGGGCTTGGTGAGGTAGTCCTGCGAGCCGACCATGCGGCCGCGGGCCTTGTCGAACACGCCGTCCTTGGAGGACAGCATCACCACGGGCGTGGCGGAGAAGCGCGCGTTGCGCTTGATGATGGCGCAGGTCTGGTAGCCGTCCAGGCGCGGCATCAGGATGTCGCAGAAGATCAGGTCGGGCTGGTAGTCGTTGACCTTGGCGAGCGCGTCGAACCCGTCCTCGGCCAGCATGACCTCGTGGCCGCCCTGCTTCAGGAAGATCTCCGCACTGCGCCGGATGGTGTTGCTGTCATCGATCACCAACACCTTGAATCCAGTGCTCACTTGACGCTGCTCCTCATTCTTCTGCCGCGGGACAGCGTCGTCATATGAGACCGTCTCCGAAGCACCCTCCTCAAATCTGGACCATCTCGAAGTCTTCCTTGCGGGCGCCGCACTCGGGGCAGGTCCAGTTCATGGGGACCTTTTCCCAGGGTGTTCCGGGCGGGATGCCGTGTTCGGGGGCGCCGGCGGCTTCGTCGTAAATCCACCCGCAGATCAGACACATCCAGGTCTTCGCTTCAGTCACAGCTTAAAGGGCCTTCGAATAGAATGCAACGATTGTATCTAGGGCACCTGCGGAGAAACGTCACGGTGCCGATGCCTGCAAGACTCAGGCCCATGACCAACCCCGACCCCACCAACACCGCGGCCGGCGCCGACGAAAACGACGACGCCGGACCCGCGTGCGTGATGGTGTTCAACGCCAGCGACCCGAGCGGCGCAGGCGGCCTCTCGGCCGACATCACCGCGATCGCCTCGGTCGGCGCGCACGCGCTGCCGGTGGTCACCGGCGCCTACGCACGCGACACCGCGGAAGTGCAGGACCATTTCAGCTTCGACGAGGAAGCCATCACCGAGCAGGCGCGCGCCATCCTGGAGGACACGCCCGCGCAGGTGTTCAAGGTCGGCTTCCTCGGCAGCCCCGAGGCGATCAGCGCGGTGGCGGAGATCGCCACCGACTATGCGGACGTCCCCGTCATCGCCTACATGCCCAACCTCTCCTGGTGGGACGAGTCGCAGATCGACCTGTACCTGGACGCCTTCCGAGAGCTGATGCTCCCGCAGACGACAGTGCTGGTCGGCAACCACAGCACGCTGTGGCGCTGGCTGCTGCCCGACTGGAGCAGCGACAAGAGCCCCGGCGCGAGGGACATCGCCAAGGCCGCCGCCGACATGGGCGTGGCTTACACGCTCGTCACCGGCATTCCCCTGCCCGACCAGTACCTGGACAACGTGCTGGCGACCCCGCAGGCGGTGCTGGGCAGCGAGAAGTTCGAGCGCTTCGAGGCCGTGTTCTCCGGCGCAGGCGACACACTTTCCGCCGCCCTCGCCGCGCTGGTGGCCAGCGGCAGCGACCTGGCGTCGGCCACCACCGAGGCGCTTTCTTATCTGGACCGCTGCCTCGATGCGGGCTTCCGTCCCGGCATGGGCAACGTGGTGCCCGACCGCCTCTTCTGGGCCCAGCCCGAGGGCGAGACCGAGGAACTCACGGAAGAAGAAGCCCAGGCCCTGCAGGTCCTGGACATGCCCGCCCATGACACCAAGCATTGAACCACGCCCACCCCCGAAGCGGCCTGCGGCCGCCTCCCCCTCGAGGGGGCACCACCAGCGGCCCGGCAAAGCCGGTTCCGCGGTGGTCGCTTGAAGCAGACCTTATGGATCGCAATCAAGAACTGTTCGAGCGCGCTCGCCGCGTGATCCCCGGCGGCGTGAACTCGCCGGTGCGCGCCTTCCGCGCCGTCGGCGGAACGCCGCGCTTCGTGCAGCGCGCGCAGGGGGCTTACTTCTGGGATGCCACCGGCAAGCGCCACATCGACTACATAGGCTCTTGGGGGCCGATGATCCTGGGCCACGGCCATCCGGCGGTGGTGGAGGCGGTGCAGCGCGCGGTGACGGAGGGCTTCTCCTTCGGCGCGCCGACCGAACGCGAGATCGAGCTGGCCGAAGCCATCGTGCAGGCCATGCCGGGCCTCGAGATGGTGCGCCTGGTCAGCTCGGGCACGGAGGCGGCGATGAGCGCCATCCGCCTGGCGCGCGGCGCCACCGGCCGCAACAGGATCATCAAGTTCGAGGGCTGCTACCACGGCCATGCGGACGCGCTGCTGGTCAAGGCGGGTTCGGGCCTCGCGACCTTCGGGCACCCGACCAGCGCAGGCGTGCCGGCGGAAGTCGTGCAGCACACGCTGGTGCTCGAATACAACAACGTGCAGCAGCTGGAGCAGGCCTTCGAGCAGCACGGCCGAGACATCGCCGGCCTGATGATCGAGCCGATCGCCGGCAACATGAACTTCGTTCGGGCCGACACCGCGTTCATGCGCCGCTGCCGCGAGCTGTGCACCGAACACGGCGCGATGCTGGTGTTCGACGAGGTGATGACGGGGTTCCGCGTCGGCCTCGGCGGGGCGCAGGCGCACTACGCGTCCAGGATTCCCGGCTTCCGGCCGGACCTCACGGTGCTGGGCAAGGTGATCGGCGGCGGCATGCCGCTGGCGGCCTTCGGAGGCCCCCGCGCCACGATGGAGCAGCTCGCGCCGCTCGGCCCCGTCTACCAGGCCGGCACGCTCTCGGGCAATCCAGTGGCCACCGCCTGCGGCCTGGCCACGCTGCGCGAAGTCAGCCGGTCCGGCTTCTACGAGTCGCTTGCAGCGAAGACGCGTTCGCTGATGGACGGCCTCGCCGGGGCGGCGCGCTCGGCCGGCGTGCCGTTCAGCGCGGACTGCGAAGGCGGCATGTTCGGCTTCTTCCTGCTGCCCGAGCTGCCGCGCAACTACTCGCAGGTCATGAAGACCGAGTCGGCGCGGTTCAACAAGCTGTTCCACGGCCTGCTGGATCGGGGCGTCTACATCGCGCCGGCGCTGTACGAGGCGGGCTTCGTGAGCGCCGCGCACAGCGAGCAGGACATCGCCGAGACGGTGGCGGCGGCGAAGGAAGTGTTCGCCGCGCTCTGATCCGGTCAGTGACGGAAGTGCCGCACCCCGGTGAACACCATCGCCACGCCGCGCTCGTTGGCCGCCGCGATCACCTCGTCGTCCCGCATGCTGCCGCCCGGCTGCGCCACGCAGGCGGCGCCGGCATCCACCACCACGTCCAGCCCGTCGCGGAACGGGAAGAACGCGTCGCTCGCCACCACGCTGCCGGCCAGTGACAGCCCGGCGTTCCCGGCCTTGATGCCGGCGATGCGCGCCGAATCGATGCGGCTCATCTGGCCGGCGCCGACGCCCAGCGTCATGCCGTCCTTGCAGAACACGATGGCGTTGGACTTGACGTACTTGGCGACTTTCCAGGCGAACAGCAGGTCGCGCAGTTGCTCCGGCGTCGGCTGCTTCTGCGTGACGACCTTCAGCTCGGCCAGCGTGAGCTCGCGGTTGTCGGCCGTCTGCATCAACAGGCCCGAGCCGACCCGCTTGACGTCCATCATGTTGCGGCCGTTCTCCCAGTCGCTCTTGCCGCCCGGCGGCAGCTCGATCTGCAGCAGGCGCACATTGGCCTTGGCCTTGAATACTTCCAGCGCCTCGGGCGCGAACGCAGGCGCCATCAGCACCTCGACGAACTGCCTGGCCACCGCCTGCGCGGCGGCGCCGTCCAGCGGCCGGTTCAACGCGATGATCCCGCCGAAGGCCGAGGTCGGATCCGTCTTGAACGCCTTGGAGTAAGCCTCCAGAGGATCCTTGCCCAGGGCCACGCCGCAGGGGTTGGCGTGCTTGACGATCACGCAGGCCGGCGCGTCGAAGCTCTTGACGCATTCCCAGGCCGCGTCCGCATCGGCGATGTTGTTGTACGAGAGTTCCTTGCCCTGCAGCTGCTTCGCCATCACCAGCGAACCCGGCGCCGGATACAGGTCGCGGTAGAACGCGGCCTGCTGGTGCGGGTTCTCGCCATACCGCAGGTCCTGCACCTTGACGAAACGGCCGTTGGCCTGAGCGCCGAACAGCGCGCGGGTGCCACCCTCCTTCAGGCTGGAGAGGTAGTCGCGGATCGCACCGTCGTAGTCGCTGATGCGGTTGAAGGCGGCCACGCATAACGCGAAGCGCGTCTGGTCGGACAGCTTGCCGGCGCTGCGCAGTTCCTGCAGCACCGGCTCGTACTGCGCCGCGTCCGTGAGCACCGCCACGTCCTTCCAGTTCTTGGCCGCGCTGCGCACCATCGCCGGCCCGCCGATGTCGATGTTCTCGATCGCGTCCTCCAGCGTGCAGCCCGGCGTGGCGACGGTCTTCTCGAACGGATAGAGGTTCACCACCAGCAGGTCGATGGTGTCGATGCCGTGGGTCTTGAGCGCCTGCACGTGCTCGGGCAGGTCGCGGCGCGCGAGCAGGCCGCCGTGCACCTTCGGATGCAACGTCTTGACGCGGCCGTCCAGCATCTCGGGAAAGCCAGTGATCTCCGCCACTTCGGTGACCGGCAGGCCTTCGGACGCGAGCAGCTTTGCAGTGCCGCCGGTGGAGATCAGGCGCACGCCCAGCGCATGCAGCCCGCGGGCGAGTTCGACGATCCCGGTCTTGTCCGAGACGGAAAGGAGTGCGTTCATGGTGTCGTGGGCGCGCGGCCCGTTCGAATGGGAGTTACTTGAGCAGTTTGTGCTCGACGAGCTTCTTGCGCAGCGTGTTGCGGTTCAGGCCCAGCCACTCGGCCGCGCGCGACTGGTTCTGGTCGGCCTTGGCCATGACGACTTCCAGCAGCGGCTTTTCCACCACCTTGACCAGCATCTCGTACAGGCCCCCCGGCTCCGTGCCGCGCAGGTCGCGGAAGTAGCCCTCCAGGCTGGTGCGCACGCACTCCTCGATGTGTTTCTTGCTCATGCTTCCTGACGCGACGTTTCTTCCTGGTCTTCTTCCCTCTGCGCCACGGGCAGCCGGTCGCCGTGTGCAGCCAGCTCGTCGAAGAAGCCGGCCACGGCGCTCAGCTGCTCGCCGCAGTCCTCGATGGCGTTCATGCGATCCCGGAAGGCCTGCGCTTCCGGCAGGCCCCGCACGTACCAGGCGATGTGCTTGCGTGCGCTGCGAACGCCGGTGTACTCGCCGTAGAGGCCGTAGTGGTCTTCCAGGTGCGCGAGCAGCAGGCGCTGGACCTCGGCCACCAGCGGCGGCGCGAGCAGCTCGCCGGTCGCGAGGAAATGCGCGACTTCCCGGAAGATCCACGGGCGGCCCTGGGCGGCGCGGCCGATCATCACGGCATCGGCCCCGGTGAACGCGAGGACGTCGCGCGCCCTGGCAGGTGAATCGATGTCACCGTTGGCGACCACCGGGATGCGCACCGCGTCCTTGACCGCGGCGACGGTCTCGTATTCGGCGTGACCCTTGTAGCCCTGCTCGCGCGTGCGGCCGTGCACCGTGAGCATGCAGATGCCCGCGGCTTCAAAGCCGCGCGCCAGCCGCGCCGCATTGCGGTGCTCCGCATCCCACCCGGTGCGCATCTTGAGCGTGACGGGCACACCGCGCGCCTGTCCCACCTGCACCACCGCTTCGGCGATCGACAGCGCCAGCGGCTCGTCCTGCATCAGCGCCGAGCCGGCCCACTTGTTGCAGACCTTCTTCGCCGGGCAGCCCATGTTGATGTCGATGATCTGCGCGCCGCGGTCGATGTTGTAGGCGGCGGCCTCGGCCATCATCGCCGCGTCGGTGCCCGCGATCTGCACGGCGACGGGACCCGGCTCGCCGCCATGGTTCGCGCGGCGCGAAGTCTTCAGGCTGTTCCACAGCTCGCGGCGCGAGGTGACCATCTCGCTGACGGCGTAGCCCGCGCCGAGCTTGCGGCACAGCTGCCGGAAAGGGCGGTCGGTGACGCCCGCCATCGGCGCGGCGAACAAATTGTTCGCCAGGACGTGCGGGCCGATCTGCATGGGGAAGCGGGACAGGGGTTGCTGAAAAATGAGGCATGCATTGTAGGCCTCGCGCCTTGCGCCCAGCCAACCGGCGGGACTGCGCATGCACCTACAGGGTTACTCGGCTTGACTGCCGTAACATCCGCGCGCATGCAAGAGTGGCTCGAGTCCATGCTGGCGCTGCTGGCCCTTCCGCGCTTCGGACTCTCCACGCTTTTCGTCGTCGCGTTCGTCTCGGCCACGCTGGTGCCGATCGGTTCCGAGCCCGCGCTGTTCGGCCTGCTCAAGCTCAACCCCGAACTGTTCTGGCCCGCCGTGTTCGTGGCCACCGCCGGCAACACGCTCGGCGGCATCGTCGACTGGTGGATGGGTTACGGCGCCCACCAGGTCGTCGACAAATGGGGCCACTCGCGCTCGCACATCAAGGCCATCGAATGGCTGGAGAAGCTCGGGCCCAGGGCCTGCCTCCTGTCCTTCCTGCCCGTGGTGGGCGATCCGCTGTGCGCCGTGGCGGGCTGGCTGCGCCTGGCCTTCTGGCCCTGCGTGGCCTGGATGGTCGTGGGCAAGTTCCTGCGCTACGTCGTGATGACGGTCGCGCTGCTGCACATCTTCCCGGGCGGCATCCCGGGAGTCACGCGCTAGACGTTGAACAGGAAGTTCATCACGTCCCCATCCTTGATGACGTATTCCTTGCCTTCGCTGCGCATCTTGCCCGCGTCCTTGGCGCCCTGCTCGCCCTTGTAGCGGACGTAGTCGTCGAAAGCGATCGTCTGCGCGCGGATGAAGCCGCGCTCGAAGTCGGTGTGGATCACGCCGGCGGCCTGCGGCGCGGTGGCGCCGATGCGCACGGTCCAGGCCCGCACTTCCTTTTCGCCGGCGGTGAAGTAGGTCTGCAAGCCCAGCAGCCGGAATGCAGCGCGGATCAGGCGATTGAGCCCCGGCTCCTCCTGGCCGATCTCGGCGAGGAACATCTTCTTGTCCTCGTCGCTCATGTCGGCCATCTCGGATTCGATCTTGGCGCAGATGGCGACCACGGGCGCATCCTGCGCCGACGCGTACTGCTGCAGTCGATCGAGGTAGGGGTTGTTCTCGAACCCGTTCTCGTCGACGTTGGCCACGAACATCGCCGGCTTGGCCGTGATCAGGAACAGCGTCTTGAGCAGCGCGCGCTCCTCGTCGTTGAACTGCAGCGTGCGCACCGGCTTGCCTTCGTCGAGCACGCCCTGCAGGCGCGTGAGCAGCGCCACCAGCTTGGCCGCTTCCTTGTCGTTGCCGGACTTGGCGGCCTTGGTGTAGCGCGCGAGGCTCTTCTCGACTGTGCCCAGGTCGGCCAGGCACAGCTCGGTCTGGATCACCTCGATGTCGGAGACCGGGTCCACCTTGCCGGCCACGTGGATCACGTTCGGGTCGTCGAAGCAGCGCACGACGTTCACCACCGCATCGGTCTCGCGGATGTGCGCCAGGAACTGGTTGCCCAGGCCCTCGCCCTTGCTCGCGCCCGCCACCAGTCCGGCGATGTCGACGAACTCGACGATGGCCGGTACGATCCGTTCCGGCCTGGCGATGTCCGCCAGTTGCGCGAGACGCGCGTCAGGCAGCTCCACGATGCCGACGTTCGGCTCGATGGTGCAGAAGGGGTAGTTCTCGGCGGCGATCCCCGCCTTGGTCAGGGCATTGAACAGGGTCGATTTGCCCACGTTGGGCAAGCCCACGATGCCGCACTTCAAGCTCATGGCAGTTCCAGACAGACAAGCGGGAAAGTGTATGCCAAGGGGCCTGGCGGCCCGGGCGCTGCGGCTGGCCGCCGCCACGGGGCTGCTGCTGTCTTTCGCCGCCGGCGGGCAGCAGCCCGCTCCGGAGGTGCAGCAGCGGCGCACTGCCGGAGAGGTCGTGCTGACCGATGACGCGGGCAGCCTGTCCGCGGGGCCGCTCGCCCAGGTCTGGCTCGATGAAACCGGCGGCGCCGGCATCGAGCAAGTGCTGCAGCCCGGCGTGCATTTCGAGCCTGAACAGGCCGACACCGTGCACCCGCTGAGGCCCGGCGCCGCAGTGTGGATGCGACTGCGCCTGCTGCGCGCCGAGGGAGAGCAGCGGCAATGGCTGCTCGTGTTCGCGAACCCGCTGCTGGACGAGGTCAGTGTCTGGCAGATGGACGACAGCGGCCGCTGGCGCGTGCAGACGGCCGGCGACCGGGTGCCGGTGGACCGCTGGCCCGAGGCGGGCCGCTATCCGGTGTTCCGCCTCGAGCTCCCCGCGGGCCAGCCGCGCGAGGTGTATGCGCAGGTGCGCAGCGCCATCCGCACCAGCGTGCCCGTGCGCCTGTCCACCGACGTCGCCCACAACCAGCGGCAGCAGCTCGAATACCTCGGGCTGGGTTCCGCGTTCGGTGCGCTCGTGCTGCTGATCGTCGCCTGCGTCGCGCAGGGCTGGGCCTACCGCGACCGCGCGTGGGCCGGCTATGCGATCTACGCCGGCCTGAGCACCCTCTGCGTGATGGCGTACACCGGCGTCGCGGGGCACCTGCTCTGGCCTTCCGCCCGCGCATGGGCCGACGCCGCGCCCGGCGTCCTGGCCTTCCTGTCGGCCGGAGCCGCCGTCCTGTTCGTGCGCGACCTCACCGCGGTGCCCGCGCGCAACCGCATGCTGGGGCGCGCCACCGGTATCTGCGGCTGGCTGGCCGTGCCGCTGGCGCCGGCCTACCTGCTGTTCGAGCGCAAGCTGGCGCTGGACACGTTGTCCGTCTATCTGGCGCTGGTCGCCGCCCTGAATGTCGCCGTGGCCTGGATGGCCTGGCGGCGGCGCGATGTCGTCGGCCTCTGGGTGCTGTTCGCCTACGTGCCGCTCGCGGCGGCGGTGACGGCCGCGATGCTGCGCCTGCTCGGCTGGCTGCCGGCTTCCTTCGTCGCGCAGTACGCGGTGGTCGCGGCCATCGTGCTGGAGGTGCCGCTGCTGCTGGTGGCGCTTTCGATCCGTTCGCGCGAGCGGCACGGCGCGCACGTTCGCGAGCAGGCGCTCGCCACGCAGGATGCGCTCACCGGCCTGATCGCCCAGCACCTGTTCCAGGACCAGCTGCAGCAGGTGGTTTCGCGCTTCAAGCACGATCGCGAAGACGCGGCCATCGTCTTCATCGACCTGGTGAACCACGCGCGCATCAAGGCGCAGCACGGCCAGACCGTCGCCGAGCAGAGCCTGCTGCGCAGCGTGATCAAGCTGCGCCGCCTGGTGCGCGACGTGGACACGGTCAGCCGCATCGGCGAGGCGCGCTTCGCGCTGATCATGGAAGGCGTGCGCTCACGCGCCGTGATCACGGACCGCGCGGCGCGCCTGATCGCCGCCGGCCTGATGCCGCTGCAGGGCCTCAAGCCCGAGGTCACGCTGCAGTTCCATGCCGCGGCGGTGCTGCTGTGCGAGAACCCGGTGGAGGCCGGCGAGCTGCCCGAGGCGCTGGGCGCGCTGCTCGGGTCGATGTCACCACGCACGCGCCGGCCGATCCGCTTCCTCGATCCCCCGGACACGCAGCCGATCCCGATCCAGACGGACACCTCGGGCGGCCCCGGGTCCGACAGCGAACTGCTGCCCGCCAGCGGCTGATCCCGCGGTCAGTCGAACTTCCAGCTGGCGGTCACCGGCTGGCCGACGCGCAGCACCGCGTCCTCGCCTTCCAGCAGGATCGCATTCATGGCAAAGGTGACCGCGCCGCCCATTCGCGGATCCTGCCGGTACGCCTGCAGCGCATCGGTCACCGCGGGGCTGGTCTCGCCGGTCTGCGGATCGACGTTCGGGATCGGGCAGCGCGAACAGGGCTTCACGAGCTTGAGCACGGCCGCCGGTTCCGAGCCGATCCGCAGCAATTCGATCCGGTCCTCGTCGTGCGCCTCGACGCCTTCCAGCACGATGTTGGGCCGGAAGCGCTCGATGCCTACGGGCGCCTGGCCGGCGCGCGCGAGCCGCTCGTTCAGGCCGTCCAGCGACGCGGTGCTCGCCACCAGGAAGGGATAGGCATCGCTGAACTGGTTGAGCGCTTCGACGCCGCCGGTCCACTTCATGTCGGAAAGGCGGCGCTGGTCGGGGTCGAAGCGCACCAGCCGAAGCTTCTGTCCCAGGAAGTCACTGAACCATTGGGCAGCGACCGCGCCCATGTCGTAGGCGGCCACTTCGTCGTCCCACACGCGCACGCGCACCGACTCTTCGACCGCGTCGATGGCCAGGTGCAGCGCCAGCATCCCGGGCGCGCGCAGCACCACCTCGTGATGCTTGAGCTGCGGGCGCACCAGGGCCATCCGCGGCAGTTCGCGCTGGCTCACGAACTCGCCGTCGGCGTCGACCACCATCCAGGCACGGTCGAGGTCCAGCCCGGCGGGCGTGACGACGGCTTCGGCCACTTCGACGCCGGCGCAGGACTTGACGGGATAGACGAACAGGCGCGCGATGCGGCCGGACAGGTCGGGGGCGGACACGGGCTTCTCCGGAGCGGAACTCATCGGAGCGATTGTGCCCCGCCTCCTACAATCGACCGATGGCGCCTGTCCTCGACGTCTGTATCCGCGGCGCGGGAATCGTCGGCCGCACGCTGGCCTTGCTGCTCGCGCGCGAGCGGCTTCGCGTCGGCCTGGTGCAGGCCCCGGCCGCGCCCGGCCACAGCGACGTGCGCGCCTACGCGCTCAATGCCGCCTCGCGCCAGCTGCTCGAATCCGTCCGCTCCTGGCCCGACGGTGCGCACGCCACCCCGGTCACCCGCATGGAAGTGCACGGCGACGAAGGCGGCCGGGTGGAGTTCCGCTGTGGCCCGGAGCCGGCCCTCGCCTGGATCGTCGACGTTCCCGCGATGGAGCAGCGGCTGGACGAGGCCTTGCGTTACCAGGCGCTCGTGAGCGTCCTCGAAGCGCCGGCCAAGGCGGGGCTCACCGTCGTCTGCGAGGGCCGCTCCAGCGTCACTCGTGCCGAGTTCGGCGTGCAGTACGACATCCAGCCATACGGGCAGCATGCCGTCGCCGCACGGCTGCGCTGCGAGAAACCGCATGGCAACGTCGCGCACCAGTGGTTCCAGGGCGGCGAAGTGCTCGCCCTGCTGCCGATGGGCGGCGAAGCGCCGGCGGAAGGCGGCCACTCGCTGGCGCTGGTCTGGTCGGTCGGCCAGGACAGGGGCGATTCGCTGCTGCGCTGCGCGGCCGAAGACTTCGAATCGCAGCTCACCGCGGCCAGCCATGAAGCTCTGGGCCGGCTCACTCTCACGAGCGAGCGCAAGTCCTGGCCGCTGCAGCTCGCGCGGGCCGACCGCTGGTGCGGGCCGGGCTGGGCGCTGGCGGGCGACGCGGCGCACAGCATCCATCCGCTCGCCGGCCAGGGCCTGAACCTGGGGCTGGCCGATGCCCGGATGCTGGCGCAGGTCTTGCACGAGCGGGAATACTGGCGCCCCGTCGGCGACATCCGCCTGCTGCGCCGCTACGAGCGGTCGCGCAAGGCCGACGTGATGGCGATGGAAGCCACCACCGACGGCCTGCAGCGCCTGTTCGCGCAGGACCATGCCGCGTTCGCCGCGGTGCGCAACACCGGCATGCGCGGCTTCGATGCCATGGGTCCGGTCAAGCAGTGGGCGATCCGGCAGGCCTCGGGCCTGTGATCGCCCAAGGAAACGGAAAGAACATGAAACGAACCCTCACCGCCCTCGTCGCCGCCGTCCTGCTGGCCGGGGCCGCCCTGGCGCAGGAAGCCACGATCCGCCGGAACCTGCTGGAGCGGCTGCCGCAGATCGGCAAGATCGACGAAGTGACCAAGTCGCCGGTGGCGGGCCTGTACGAGGTGCGCGTGGGCACCGACCTCTTCTACACCGACGCCGAGGGCAACTACCTGATCGAGGGCCAGGTGCTGGACCTGCGCGCGCGCCGCAACCTCACCGAGGAGCGGCAGAACAAGCTGCTGGCGGTCGATTTCGACAGCCTGCCGCTCAAGGACGCGTTCACCATCGTGCGCGGCGACGGCAAGCGCCGCATGGCCGTGTTCCAGGACCCGAACTGCGGCTACTGCAAGAAGTTCGAGCGCGACCTGCAGAAGGTGGACAACGTCACGATCCACATGTTCCTGTACCCGATCCTGGGCAGCGACTCGGTGACCAAGTCGCGCAACATCTGGTGCGCCCGGGACAAGGGCAAGGCCTGGCAGGACTGGATGGTGCGCGACGTCGCCGCACCGGCAGCGCCCTCCCCCGGCTGCGACACCACGGCCCTGGACCGCAACCGCGAGTTCGGCCGCAAGCACCAGATCACCGGCACGCCGACGCTGCTGTTCGCGGACGGCCGCCGCGTGCCGGGGGCCATGGCCGCGGCCCAGGTGGACAAGATCCTGACCGAAACCAAGTGAGCCCGCGCGCGCATGCCGCCCCGGCCTGGCGCCTGCACTACCGGGTCGAAGCGGCGGACCTCCACGCCCACCTGTTCCACGTAGCCCTGACGATCGAGCAGCCCTCCGCCGCGCAACGCGTGTCGCTGCCGGTGTGGATCCCCGGCAGCTACCTGGTGCGCGAGTTCTCCAAGAACCTGCAGAAGCTGGTGGCGCGCCAGGACGGGCGGGCGGTCCCGATCCACCAGATCGACAAGTGCACGTGGCAGATCGATTGCGTGCCGAGCAGCCCGCTGGTCCTGGGCTACGAGGTCTATGCGTTCGACACCTCGGTGCGCACCGCCTGGCTGGATGCCGACCGCGGCTTCTTCAACGGCACCAGCCTGTGCCTTCGCGTGCACGGCCAGGAACCGCAGCCGCACGCGCTGGAACTCGTGTCGCCGCGACCGGGCTGGGAAGCCGCCACCGGCCTCACGCCATTGAAGACCGGCAAGCGCGGCTTCGGCCTGTACCTCGCGCAGGACTACGATGAGCTGGTCGACTGCCCGGTGGAAATGGGCGCGTTCTGGAGCACCGAGTTCAAGGTGCATGGCGTGCCGCACCGGCTGGTGGTGTCCGGCGCCACCGAATCGCTGGACGGCGCGCGCCTGGCGTCGGACGTGCACAAGATCTGCGAGAGCGAGATCCGCTTCTGGCACGACCGCCGCAAGCCGCCGTTCAAGAGCTATGTCTTCCTGCTCAACGCGGTGGACGACGGCTACGGCGGCCTCGAGCACCGCAATTCGACGGCGCTGATCGGGTCGCGCCGCGACCTGCCGCGCGTGGGCGACCCGCGAATGGGCGACGGCTACCTCACCCTGCTGGGCCTGATCAGCCACGAGTACTTCCACACCTGGAACGTCAAGCAGTTGCGGCCGGCGGAGTTCACCCGCTACGACTATTCGCAGGAGAACTACACGCAGCTGCTGTGGTTCTTCGAGGGCTTCACCAGCTACTACGACGACCTGCTGCTGCGGCGCGCGGGCCTGATCGACGAGGCGACCTACGTGCGCCTCTTGAACAAGACGATCAACCAGGTGCTGCAGACGCCCGGCCGCGAGGTGCAGCCGGTCGCGCAGGCCAGCTTCGACGCCTGGGTGAAGTACTACCGCCAGGACGAGAACACGCCCAATGCCACGGTGAGCTACTACACCAAGGGCTCGCTGGTGGCCCTGTGCTTCGACCTGACGCTGCGCGCCGAGGGCCACACGACCCTCGACGACGTGATGCGTGCGCTGTGGGTGCGCTGCAAGGCGGGGCCGATGACCGAAGCCGACTTCGCCGCGGTGCTGCGCGAGCTGGGGCAGCGCAGCTTCGCCCGCGAGATCGCGGCCTGGGTGCACAGCACGCGCGAGCTGCCGCTGGCCGACCTGCTGCAGAAGCAGGGCGTGTTCGCGCTCGACGAGCCGGCGCAATTGCAGCAGCGCCTGGGCATCCGCGTCGACGAAACGGGTGGAACGATCAAGCTCAAGACCGTGCTTCGCGGCGGCGCCGCCGAACAGGCCGGCATGGCGGCGGGCGACGAGTGGCTGGGCGTGGAAGTCGCGGGCAACGCCTGGCGCCTGGCCAAGACCGACGACCTGCTGCTGTACGCCGGCTCGCACCGCCGGCTGATCGCGCTGGTGGCGCGCGACCGCCGCCTGCTGCGGCTGGAACTGCACCTGCCCGCCGCCGTCACCACCTGGCGCCTGGTGCTGCGCGACCCGGCCCTGGCCCAGCCATGGCTGTCCCTCCAGACCTGAACCGCGCCGCGCGCCGCCGGCTGCTCGCCGTCGTGGCGGTGGTGCTGGTCGCGCATATCGCGGCGCTTGAGGGCTTGACCCGCTGGCACGGCGAGACGCGGCTGCTCAAACCGATGGTCGCCCCGATGTACACGCGCCTGCTGGAACCGGAAGCGCCCAAGGCACCTCCGCCCGTGGTCGCGCAGGCGGAGGCGCAGCCGCCCCCCGCCACGCGCATGCAGGCGACGCCGAGCCTGCCGTCGCAGTCGACGACCACCCTGCCGAAGCCGAAGCCGAAGCCGAAACCCAAGCCGAAGCCCAAGCCTGAACCGAAGCCGGAACCCAGGACCGAAGTGCCGGAACCCGTCGCTCCGCCACCAGAACCGCCCGTGGAAATCGCGAACCCACCCGAACCTCCGGCTTCCGCGGTCGGGCAAGCGCCTGAGGTTCCGCCTGCGGACACGACGGCTGCGGCGCCCGCGACGCCGACACCGAGCACGCCGGTCACTGGGACCGGCACCGATACCACTGCGACCACGCCCGCCACCGAGAGCTGGCCATCCGACACCCGTCTGCGGTACCGCCTCGGCGGGCGGTTCCGCAGCGGCGACCTGTACGGCGACGCGCGCGTGCTGTGGCAGCGCGAAGCAGCGCGCTACCAGGTGCGGGTGGAGGTGGAGCTCACCTTCCTGGCCACGGTGATCATGACCAGCCAGGGCGAAGTCGGCGCTGTGTCACTGGAGCCGCAGGTCTACGAGGAGGTGCGCAACGGCCGGCCGCGCGGCCTGCGCATGGGCCAGCGCGACTTGACGCTGGCCAATGGCAGGGTCGTGCCGCGGCCGCCCGGCGTGCAGGACACCGCCAGCCAGTTCGTCGAACTGAGCCATCGCTTCGCCAGCGGCCGCGAGCGGCTCGAAGTGGGGCGTGCGGTCAGCTTCTACCTGGCCCGCCCCGGGCAGGTGGACCTGTGGACCTACGACATCGTGGCCAGCGAAACGCTGCGAACGAAGCTGGGCGAAGTGGAAGCGTTCCACCTCAAGCCGCGGCCGATCGCCAACCCGCGCGGCAACATCACCGCCGAGATGTGGTTCGCGCCCAGCCTGCAGTACATGCCGGTTCGCATCCGCGTGAACATGGGGGACGAGGCCCACATCGACCTTCTGGTCGAATCGATCGAACAGCGGTGAACGGGCGCCTCAACGAGGCCGCTTGTCCTGCACCCTCTTCGCCTTGCCCACGCTGCGCTCCACGCCGCCTTCCGCGCGCAGCTCGATCACGGCGGTGGTGCCGATGAAGGTCTTGATCTCGTGGGCCAGCCTGTCGGCCGCGGCCTGGGCTTCGGCGCTCTCGTGCGAAAGTCCCTGGCGCGCCTCCACCGCGATCGTCAGGCAGTCGAGCGGCCCTTCGCGCGTGAGGATGCACAGGTAGTGCGGCGCGAGCTCGGGCCGCTTGCAGATCAGCTCCTCGATCTGGGTCGGGAACACGTTGACGCCGCGCACGATCATCATGTCGTCGCTGCGTCCGGTGATCTTCTCCATCCGCCGCATCGTGCGCGCGGTGCCGGGCAACAGCCGCGTGAGGTCGCGCGTGCGGTAGCGGACGATGGGCAGCGCCTCCTTCGTGAGGCTGGTGAAGACCAGTTCGCCGAGTTCGCCGTCCGCGACCGGCTCGCCGGTGTCGGGGTCGATGATCTCGGGATAGAAGTGGTCCTCCCAGATCGTCGGGCCGTCCTTGGTCTCGACGCATTCGTTGGCCACGCCCGGGCCCATCACTTCGGACAGGCCGTAGATGTCGACCGCGTCCATGCCCATGCGCTGCTCGATGGCCAGGCGCATGTCATTGGTCCAGGGCTCGGCGCCGAAGATGCCCAGGCGCAGGCTCGATTCGCGCGGATCCATGCCCTGCCGCTCGAACTCGTCGGCGATGGCCAGCATGTAGCTGGGCGTCACCATGATGATGTCCGGCCGGAAGTCGTTGATCAGCTGCACCTGCCGCTCGGTCTGGCCGCCGCCGAACGGCACCACGGTCAGCCCCAGCCGTTCGGCGCCGTAATGCGCGCCCAGGCCGCCGGTGAACAGGCCGTAGCCATAGCTCACGTGGACCATGTCGCCTGGCCGCGCACCGCTGGCGCGGATGCTGCGGGCCATCACCGTCGCCCAGGTGTTGATGTCGTTCTGCGTGTAGCCCACCACCGTGGGCTTGCCGGTCGTGCCGCTGGAAGCATGGATGCGAACGCACTGCTCGCGCGGCACGGCGAACATGCCGAACGGGTAGCTGTCGCGCAGGTCGTGCTTGGTCGTGAACGGGAACTTCGCCAGGTCCGCCAGCGAGCGGCACTCGGACGGGTGCACGCCGGCCTTGTCGAACTTGGCCCGGTACACCGGCGAATTGGCATAGGCATGCTGCAGCGTGGCCTGAAGTCGCTTGAGCTGCAGGGCGCGAAGTTCGTCGACGCCGGCCTTTTCGATGGGCTCGAGGGGGAAGGACTTCATGGTGCCTCCGGGAACACGGTGCCCTGGATCTGGGCGCTCTTGCCGCGGAACATCGCCACCGCCTCGCCGCGCTGGTTGGTGACCTTCATGTCGTACACGCCGTGGCGGCCCTGCAGCACCTGCTCCACGCCTTCGCAGGTCAGCACGTCGCCCAGCTGCCCCGGCTTGAGGAACTCGATGCTGCAGCCCGCCGCCACCGCCACCTTGTTGTGGCTGTTGCAGGCGAAGGCGAAGGTGGAATCGGCCAGCGTGAAGATGAAGCCGCCGTGGCAGATGCGGTGGCCGTTGAGCATCTCCTCGCGCACCTTCATGCGCATCACCGCGCGGCCCGGCTCGCAGCTGACCAGCTCCATGCGCATGAATTCGCGGCTGGCCAGGTCCGCGGCGAACATGGTCTCGCCGACCCTGGCGGCCTTCTGTTCGGGCGTCATCACTCGCCCTTGAAGTTGGGCGAGCGCTTCTCGCGGAAAGCCTTCACACCCTCGATGTAGTCGTGCGTGCGGCCCAGGGCCGATTGCGTGTCGCGCTCGAGATCGAGCTGGCGGTCCAGGTCGTTGGTGGCGGCGGCGCGCAGTGTCTTGCGGGTGGCCACGAGGCCCGCCGTGGGCAGAGTGGCGAGCCGCTCCGCGAGCTTCATCGCGGCCTGCACGCAGTCCTCGCCCTCGGGCACGACGTCCCAGATCATTCCCCACTCCTTGGCATCCTGGGCGCTGACCTTGTCGCCCAGCATCGCGCAGCCCATGGCCCGCGCCAGGCCGAGCTTCTTGACCAGGAAGTAGGTGCCGCCGGCATCCGGGATCAGCCCAAGCTTGATGAAGGCCTGGATGAAGGTGGCCGAGGAGGCCGCGATCGCGAGGTCGCACGTCATCGCCAGTGACGCGCCGGCGCCCGCGGCCACGCCGTTGACGGCCGCGATCGTCGGCACGCGCAGCGCCTGCAGCTTGCGCGCGGTGGGGTTGAACGCCTGCTCGATGATCGGTCCCGGGTCGGCGCGCTTGACCAGGTCCGGACCTTCGGCGAAGTCGAATTCCGCCAGATCCGCCCCGGCGCAAAAGCCCCGGCCCGCGCCGGTGATCACCGCGGCGCGGATCGACTTGTCCGACTCGATGCGGTCCAGCGCGCCCCACAGCTCCTGGTGCATGGCGCGCGTGAAGCTGTTCAGCGCCTGCGGACGGTTCAGCGTGATCAGCGCGATCGCGCCGCGGGTTTCATAGAGGATGGTCTGTTCGCTCATGCTCGCTTGTCTCCTGCCCGCGAATCTACCAGCCACCGATTGGCCATCCGGTCGCTTGGCTATAGTCGCCATCCCAAGGAGACGCCATGGCCTACGAGACCCTCGAGGTGCGCACCGAAGCCGGCAAGGTCGGCATCATCGCCCTCAACCGACCGAAGCAGCTGAACGCGCTGAACGACCAGCTCATGGACGAGCTCGGCGCCGCGCTCAAGGTCTTCGACAACGACGACGCGATCGGTTGCATCGTCCTGACCGGCAGCGCCAAGGCCTTCGCCGCGGGCGCCGACATCTCGGTGATGACCAAGTACAGCTTCGCCGACGTCTACAAGTCCGAGTACATCAGCCGCAACTGGGAACACATCCGCAGCGTTCGCAAGCCGGTGATCGCCGCGGTGGCCGGGTTCGCGCTGGGCGGCGGCTGCGAGCTGGCCATGATGTGCGACATCGTGATCGCGGCCGATACCGCGAAGTTCGGCCAGCCCGAGATCAAGCTCGGCATCATCCCGGGCGCCGGCGGCACCCAGCGGCTGCCGCGCACGATCGGCAAGGCCAAGGCCATGGACATGATCCTGACGTCGCGGATGATGGATGCGCAGGAGGCCGAGCGCAGCGGGCTGGTCAGCCGCATCGTGCCGGCCGACAAACTCATGGATGAGGCCATTGCGGCCGCGCTGGTGATCGCGGACATGCCGCGGCTGGCCGCGATGGCCGCCAAGGAGTCGGTGAACCGGGCTTTCGAGACGCCGCTCTCCGACGGCGTGATGTTCGAGCGGCGTCTTTTCCACGCGCTGTTCTCGACGGCGGACCAGGAGGAAGGCATGGAGGCTTTCCTGGCCAAGCGGCCGCCCGCCTTCAGCAACCGCTAGCGCCCGTTGGCTATAATCACGGGCTCACGGCGCTTTAGCTCAGTCGGTTAGAGCGATGGAATCATAATCCACAGGTCCGCGGTTCGAGTCCGTGAAGCGCCACCAGACCCGCAAAGGCACTGTCCAGTACAGTGCCTTTGTTTTTTGCGCTGCCCGGCAGCGCCTTCCTTTCACTTCAGCCTCTGGATCAACACCATGAAACGCTGGATCCTCCTCCTTCCTGGCGCCCTGCTGCTTGTGGCCGCCGCGGCCAAAGCCCAGGTCATCCGCAGCGCACCGGCCGACGTCAAGCCGGCGCGCCTGTCCGTCACGGCGCCGCCGCAGATCACGCTCAACGGCCAGCCCGACCGGCTCTCGCCCGGCGCGCGCATCCGCGGCACCAACAACCTGGTGATGCTGTCGGGCAGCGTGGTCGGCAAGGTGCTGCCGGTGGTGTACCGCCGTGATGCGGCGGGCCTGGTCCACGAAGTCTGGGTGCTGACCGAGGAGGAGTACGGCAAGGTCGCCGGCGCCGAAGACGGCACCCCCGACGGCCACAAGCGCTTCGCCGAACTGCTGGCCCTGATCTTCGGCACGCGGAAGTAAACGGCCATGAAGAAGGTTTACGTCAAAACCTTCGGCTGCCAGATGAACGAGTACGACTCGGACAAGATGGCGGACGTCCTGCATGCGGCCGAAGGCTACGAACCGACGCAGGATCCGGAAGATGCCGACCTCATCCTCTTCAACACCTGCTCCGTCCGCGAGAAGGCGCAGGAGAAAGTGTTCTCCGACCTCGGCCGGGTCAAGCACCTGAAGAAAAAGGGCGTGCTGATCGGCGTAGGCGGCTGCGTGGCCAGCCAGGAAGGCGCCGCGATCATCGAACGCGCTCCCTACGTGGACGTGGTGTTCGGCCCGCAAACCCTGCACCGGCTGCCGCAGTTGCTGTCGGCGCGCGTGAGCCAGGGACGACCGCAGGTGGACATCAGCTTCCCGGAGATCGAGAAGTTCGACAACCTGCCGCCCGCGCGCGTGGAAGGCGCCTCGGCGTTCGTCTCGATCATGGAAGGCTGCAGCAAGTACTGCAGCTACTGCGTCGTGCCCTACACGCGCGGCGAGGAAGTCTCGCGCCCGCTCGACGATGTCCTGGCCGAGGTGGCCGACCTTGCCGACCAGGGCGTCAAGGAAGTGACGCTGCTGGGCCAGAACGTGAACGCGTGGCGCGGCCGCATGGGCGACACCGCCGAGATCGCCGACTTCGCGCTGCTGCTGGAGTACGCCGCGGAGATCCCGGGCATCGAGCGCATCCGCTACACGACCAGCCATCCGAACGAGTTCACGCAGCGGCTGGTGGAGGCCTACGGCAAGGTGCCCAAGCTGGTGAGCCACCTGCACCTGCCGGTGCAGCACGGCAGCGACCGCATCCTGATGGCGATGAAGCGCGGTTACACCGCCATGGAATACAAGAGCACGCTCCGCAAGCTGCGCGCCGTGCGGCCGCACATCTCGCTCTCCAGCGACTTCATCGTCGGCTTCCCCGGGGAGACGGAAGAGGACTTCGGCAAGCTGATGAAGCTGGTCGAGGACGTGGGCTACGACGCGAGCTTCAGCTTCATCTTCAGCCCGCGCCCCGGCACGCCGGCGGCGGCGCTGCACGACGACACGCCGCACGAGGTGAAGCTGCGCCGCCTGCAGCACCTGCAGGCCGTGCTGGAGCGCAACGTCGCGCGCATCAGCGCCAGCCGCGTCGGCACCGTGCAGCGCATCCTGGTCGAAGGGCCCTCGCGCAAGGACAAGAGCGAGCTGATGGGGCGCACCGAGTGCAACCGCATCGTCAACTTCGCCGGCCCGCAGCGGCTGGTGGGACAGATGGTGGACGTCACCATCACCGAGGCGTTGCCGCATTCGTTGCGCGGCGAAGTGGTGGTGCGCGAGACCGCGCCCGCCTGATCCGGGGACATGCCCGGGACGCGCTTCCACCTGTCGTTCCATCAGCTGCTGCTGATCGCCTTCATGCTGGTGGGGGCGCTGCTGGGCGGCACAGCGCTGCGGGCCGTCGTGGTGCTCGACCGCCTGATGGCGCAAAGCGGCATGTCGACCGCCGCCGCGCTGGAGCTCAATGCGAGCGCGCAGGCGCTGGCCGAACGCACGGTGGACATGGAGCGGGCGGCGCGCCAGTCGCTGATTTTGGGCGATGCGGTCCTGCGCAAGCGCTTCGACGAGGAAGCGGCCAATGCGCGATCGGCTCTGCGGCGCCTGACCGACCAGGGCCTGACGCCCGACCAGGCGCAGCGCTGGCACGCGCAGCTGGCGCAGGTCGAGGAGCTGCTGCGCGGGCCGGCAGCGACGGCGCTCGACCGGGAGCGCCTGGTCGCGCAGCGCTTCCGCGAATTCGACGGCATCAACACCGGCATCGCACGCGAGGTGCAGGGGCTGATCGGCGAACGCAACCGGCTCCTGCGCGAACGACTGGACAACAGCCGTTCGCGCCTGATGCAGCAGGTGATCGTCGTGCTGCTGCTCACGTCGCTGCTGATCGCCGGGCTGGGCATCTGGCTCTCGCGGCCGTTCAAGCGGCTGGAGGCCGCGATCGCCTCACTGGGCCAGGACCGCCTGGACGATCCCATCGAGATCCAGGGACCGCAGGACGTGCGCCGTCTTTCCCAGCAGCTCGACTGGCTGCGCCTGCGTCTCACCGAACTGGATGCCGACAAGGCCCGCTTCCTGCGCCACGTCTCGCATGAGCTCAAGACGCCGCTGGCCGCGCTGCGCGAAGGCGTGTCGCTCCTGCAGGAAGGCGTCGCGGGCGATCTGAGCAGCCGCCAGCAGGACGTGGTGCGCATCCTCCAGCACAACACCGCGGGACTGCAGCAGCGGATCGAGGCGCTCCTAAGGTTCAATGCCGCGGCCTTCGAGGCGCGTCAGCTGCGCCGTCGCCCCACCGACCTGCTGGCGCTGCTGCAGGAGCAGGTGGAGATGCAGCGGCTGCAGTGGCACGCCAAGGAACTGACGGTCGACGTCGAGGGCGAGAGCGTGGTCGCGCCGGTGGATCCGGACAAGCTCGGCACCGCACTGGCCAACCTGCTGACGAATGCGATCCGGTTCTCGCCGCACGGCGGCCGCATCCGCTTGCGCTTGCGCCGGCTTGGCGCCGCCGTCGAGATCGACGTCTGCGACGAGGGACCGGGCATTGCCGAGACCGACCGCGACCGCGTCTTCGAGCCCTTCTACCGCGGCGAGCGCCAGCCGCAAGACGCGCCGCCGGGCACCGGCATCGGCCTGTCCATCGTGCAGGAATACATTGCAGCCCATGGCGGCCGGGTGACCCTGCCGCCGCACGCCCCGAAGGGCGCGCACTTCCAGATCGAACTGCCCCATGCCCCCTGAACCCGCCGCCCTGCCCCGCTCGCTCGCGCCACCGCTGGTGGCCGCGGCGCTGCTGATCGGCTGCGCTGCTGCCCCGCCCGCACCCGAGCCGCCTGCGCCTGCGCCGCCGCCGGTGATCGTGGTGCAGGCGCCCGCACCGCCGCCCGCCGCGGCGCCGCCCGCGCCGGCGCCGCCTGCGGAGAGCGCGGCGCCGGCGGCGATGCTCGCCTACGCCGACCGGGTCCGCAGCCTGGGCCTGCCCGCTGCGGCTCTCGAGCTTTCGCGCCTGTCTGCGGAGGCGCAGACACCAGCCCACCAGTTGCAGATGGCGCTGGTGCTGCTGCAGACGCGCGCGCCCGGCGACAGCGCGCGCGCCGCGCAACTCCTGCAGCGGGTCCAGGCCGAAGACAGCCCGGAGGCCCGGCCGCTGCACCCGCTGGCGCGCCAGGTGGCGGCCCAGCTCGCCGAGCAGCGCCGGCTGGAGGAACAGCTGGAGCGTCAATCGCAGCAGGCGCGTGACGCGCAGCGCCGCGCCGACCAGCTTCAGGATCGCCTCGAGGCCCTGCGCGCGATCGAACGGGCACGGCCGAACCGTCCCACCGCACCATGAGCACCCCATCCGCGCCGCGAATCCTGGTCGTCGACGACGACGCCGACATGCTGCGGCTGCTCTCGATGCGGCTGCACGCGGCCGGCTACCACGTCAGCGCCGTCGGCTCGGCCGAGGCGGCGCTCGCGCAGCTCGCAGTGGAACGGCCGCGGCTGGTGCTCAGCGACGTGCGCCTGCCGGGCCGCGACGGCCTGAGCCTGTTCGACGAGATCCGGCAGCGCCATCCCTCGCTTCCGGTGATCCTGCTCACCGCGCACGGCACGATCCCCGACGCTGTCGAAGCGACTGCGCGCGGTGTGTTCGGCTACCTCACCAAGCCGTACGACGCCCGCGAGCTGCTGGACAAGATCGCGCAAGCCATCGCGCTCGGCGTCCCGCCGTCGTCGGGCGACACGCACGACGAGCGCTGGCGCGAGGAAATCGTCAGCCGCTCCAGCCGCATGGAGGAACTGCTGGCCGAGGCGCGCATGGTCGCGCGTTCGGATGCGTCCGTGCTCCTGCGCGGCGACAGCGGCAGCGGCAAGGAACTGCTGGCGCGCGCGATCCACAAGGCGAGCCCCCGCGCGCGACGGCCGTTCGTCGCGGTCAACTGCGGCGCGATCCCCGAAGCGCTGCTCGAGTCGGAACTCTTCGGCCACATGAAGGGCGCGTTCACCGACGCGGTGGCCAACCACAAGGGCCTGTTCCAGGCCGCCGACGGCGGCACGCTGCTGCTCGACGAAATCGGCGACATGCCGCCCGCGCTGCAGGTCAAGCTCTTGCGTGTGCTGCAGGAGCGCGCCGTGCGCCCGCTGGGCTCTAGCCAGTCGATCCCCGTCGACGTGCGCGTCATCTCCGCCACCCACCGCGACCTGGAAACCGCGATGGCCGGCGGGCAGTTCCGGCAGGACCTGTATTACCGGCTGAACGTGGTCACGCTGACGCTGCCCACGCTGGCCGAGCGGCGCGAAGACATCCCCCTGCTGGCCAACCACTTCCTGCACAAGCTGGCCGGCAAGTACGGCAAGCGGGTCTCCGGCTTCGCGCCGGAAGCGCTCAAGGCGCTGGCCTCGGCGCCGTGGCCGGGCAACGTGCGCCAGCTCTACAACGTGGTGGAGCAGGTCTGCGCCTTGTCCACCACCGCGCTGGTGCCGCTCGCGCTGGTGCAGCGCGCGCTGCGGGTGCCGGGCGTCGAGGTGCTGACCTATGCCGAGGCCAAGCAGCGCTTCGAACGCGAGTACCTGGTCGGGCTGCTGAAGATGACCGACGGCAGCGTGGCCGACGCAGCGCGCCTGGCCGGTCGCAACCGCACCGAGTTCTATCGGCTGCTCCAGAAGAACGAGCTCACCCCCGGGCTTTTCAAGGGCGACACGGTCGCGCTGTCGCCGGATGACGACAAGCCCGAATCGCCCAATGCCAAGGCGAAGGACCGGTAGAGAAACGGCTCCTGTCGCCGCGCGGCGACAAAAACGCGCCATTCCGGCCCTCCGCAAGGCCGTGGCCGCAACCCAACAGCAAGAACCCGGCGTAAGTCCGCGCCACCAAAGGACTTTCAAGCTGGCCTAGGGTTTGCACTGGTAGCAGCATGGCCTTGTTCCTTGCTGTGCGTCTCCGCGCGCGTTGCCTCCTGCTGGTTGCTGGGTGGCTGTTTGCCGCCAAGCTCGCGCTCGCCCAGAGCTGGGGGCTCGAATGGGTTGCCGAGCTGGCGCGCTCGCGCGCTGCGCAGCCCCTGCAGACCCCCGCCTCCGACCTGCCGCCGACGCTGGCCGCGCTCGACTACGACGGTTTGCGCGATATCCGCTTCCGCCCGGACCGCGCCTTGTGGCGCGATGCCGCGCTGCCGTTCGAGACGATGTTCTTCCACCGCGGCCGCTACCACCCACAGCCGGTGCGCGTGCATGAGGTCCTCGAAAACGGGCAGCTGCGCACCATCCCGTGGCGCAGCGGCGACTACGACTACGGCCGCAACACGATCTCGCCGCAAGGCTGGCCCGACCTCGGCCACGCCGGCCTGCGTGTCCACTACCCGCTCAACAACACCGCCTACAAGGACGAGCTGATCGTCTTCCTCGGCGCGAGCTACTTCCGCGCGCTCGGCGCGGGGCAGCAGTACGGCCTGTCGGCGCGGGGCCTCGCGATCGATACGGCAGGCGCGAGCGGGCCGGAGGAGTTTCCGCGCTTCACCGAGTTCTGGATCCAGCGTCCCCAGCCGGGCGCGACCGAACTGGTGCTGTACGCGTTGCTGGAGTCGCCACGCGCCACCGGCGCCTACCGCTTCGTCGTGCGGCCGGGCAAGTCGACCGTCGTCGAAGTGACCGCCCGCGTGTTCCTGCGCGCCGGCGTCACGCAGCCCATCGCCACGCTGGGCATCGCGCCCCTGACCAGCATGTTCCTGGCCGGCGAGAACCAGCCGCGGCCGGGCGATTTCCGCCCCGAGGTCCACGATTCCGACGGCCTGCTGGTCGAGAGTTCTACCGGGGAATGGCTTTGGCGCCCGCTGCAGAACCCGGACGAGCCGGTCGTCACCAGCTTCTCCGTGCCGGGCGTGCGCGGCTTCGGCCTGATGCAGCGCGACCGCGCCTTCGCCAGCTACGAAGACACCGAGGCCCGCTACGAACGCCGCCCCAGCGCCTGGGTGCGGCCGATCGGCGACTGGGGACCGGGCCGGGTCGAGCTGCTGCAACTGCCGACGCCCGACGAGACGCACGACAACATCGCCGCGTACTGGGTGCCCGCGCGGCTGCCCGCGCCCGGCGAGGCGATCTCCTTCGCCTACGAGTTGCACTGGCAGGGCGATGAGCCGCAGCGCCCGGCGGGCGCCTGGGCCGTGCAGTCCCGCCGCGGCCTGGGCTACCACCGCGCCGAGCAGGCCGCCGAACTCGCCGGCCAGGTGCAGTACGTGGTCGATTTCGCCGGGCCCGCGCTCGACGCGCTGCCGTCCAACGCGCTGGTGCGCGCGGTCGCGAGCAGCGATGCCAACGGCCGCATCGAGCAGCAGCTCGCCTACTTCAACCCCGCCAGCCGCAGCTGGCGCATGACCTTGCGGGTGCGTCCCGTCGATCCGGCCAAACCGGTCGAACTGCGCGCCTTCCTCCAACACGGCAACGAAACCCTGAGCGAAACATGGACCTACATCGTTCTTCCCGACGCCCACTGAGACAGGCCGGCGTCGCCGACGGCGGCGGGGCCTCGCCCGTTGCCGCGGCTTTACGCCGCAGCCGCCTGCGCGCCGAACGCCATCCGAATTCGGTGACGGCGCCGCCGATCCACCGCGGCTCCATGCCGCTGGTGCCGTGGCGCGGTTTCTGGAACGGCGTGGCGCTGGCGGTGCTCACGCGCCTGCAACGCGTCCTGGGCGGCGGCTCGCCGCGCCGGCGGGGGCCGCTGCAGCCGTGGGAGAAGGCCGCCGAACGCCGCCGTGCGGCGTTCGCCTCCATCGCGCTCCTGAGCAGCGCGATCGCCACCACCCTGTTCGCGAAGGCCCAGCCGCAGTACGACAACGGCTGGCTGTTCTACGGCGAGGTGGCGCTGTTCGCCGCGCTGTCGGCCTGGGTGGTCACCGGATTCGCCACGGCGCTGATGGGGTTCTGGGTGATGCTGCGCGGGGATGCGCACGGCATCTCGGCGCGGTCGGTGCGCGAGGACGCGCTCGCACCCGACGTGCGCACGGCCGTGATCATGCCGATCTGCGAAGAGCACGTGGCCACGGTCTTCGCCGGGCTTCGCGCGACTTGCGAATCGCTCGCCGCCACAGGACTGGGCCGGCAGTTCGATGTCTTCGTGCTGTCGGACAGCCGCGAGCCCGCAACGCTGGCCGCCGAACGCGCGGCATGGGAATCGCTGCGCACCGCGCTCGCCGCGCAGGCGGACGGGCCGCAGGTGGAGGTCTACTACCGGCACCGCTCGCGCCGCACGCACCGCAAGGCCGGCAACGTGGCGGACTTCTGCCGCCGCTGGGGCAACGACTACCGCTACATGGTGGTGCTGGACGCGGACAGCGTGATGAGCGGCGACTGCCTCGTGACGCTGGCCAAACTGATGGAAGCCCATCCCCACGCCGGCATCCTGCAGACCGCCACGCAGCCGATCGGCCATGCGACGCTGCATGCGCGGGCGCAGCAGTTCGCCTCGCGCGTGACGGGCCGGCTGTTCACGCTCGGCCTGCAGTACTGGCAGCTGGGCGAATCGCACTACTGGGGCCACAACGCCATCATCCGCGTGGCGCCGTTCATGGCGCACTGCGGGCTGGCGCCGATCCCGGGACGCGGCGGGCTGTCGGGCGGCATCCTGTCGCACGACTTCGTGGAAGCGGCCCTCATGCGCCGCGCGGGCTGGCACGTCTGGCTGGTGACCGACCTCGCCGGCAGCTACGAGCAGCCGCCGCCGGACCTGCTGTCCGAGCTGCAGCGCGACCGCCGCTGGTGCCAGGGCAACCTGCAGAACGCGCGACTGATCGCCGAGCCGGGCTTCCACCGCGTGCACCGCGCCATGTTCGCGATCGGCGCCATGTCGTACCTGTCGGCGCCGCTGTGGCTCGCGTTCCTGCTCTCGGGCACGGCGCTGTGGCTGTCGGGCGCACGCATCCTCGACTGGGAAGCGGCGCCGGCCGAGCTGCTGGCGCTCTGGGCCTGGACTCTGTGCATGCTGTTCCTGCCGCGCGTGCTCGGACTGGCGGGCGTGCTGATGCGCGGCGAGCAGCGCGCCTTCGGCGGCACGGGCCGCCTGCTGGCGAGCGCGGCGATCGAGACGGCGCTGGCCCTGCTGCAGGCGCCGGTGCGCATGCTGGCCCACACGCTCTTCGTGGCGGTGGCGCTCACCGGCATCCAGCTGCACTGGACCTCGCCGCCGCGCGAAGCGGCCGCGATCCGCTGCGGCGATGCGGTGCGCCAGCTGCTGCCGCTGACGGTGGTGCTCGTTGCGTTGGCCGCGGGGGTGGCCGTGGTGGACGCCGGCGCGGCGCTCTCGCTGCTGCCGGTGGCGGTGCCGCTGCTGCTGTCCGCGCCGCTGGCCGTGCTCACCAGCCACGTCGAGCTGGGCCTCTGGTTCCGCTCGCGCGGCCTGATGCTGGTGCCGGAGGAAGCGGGTTCGCCGCCGGTGCTGCGGCGTGCGCGACTGCACGCCGGCCGCGCGGCACGCGGGCTGCGCGCCGCCTGACGCGGCGCGCGAATTGCCGCGCTATTCGATGCGCGCGCCGGACGCCTTCACCAGCGCGCCGGCGCTGTCGTAGTCCTCGCGCAGCAGCTTCTGGAACTGGTCGACCGACAGGTTGCCGCCGACTTCCACGCCCAGGTTGGTCAGGCGCTGCTGCACGGCGGGATCGGCCAGCACCTTGTTCATCGCCGCATTGAGCTTGTCCAGTTCGGCCTTGGGCATGCCGGCCGGCGCGAGCAGGCCGATCCAGGAATCGAACTTGTAGTTGGGCACGCCGGCCTCGGCGACCGTGGGCAGCTCCGGCAGGAAGCGCGAACGCTGCGCGCCGGTGTAGGCCAGCAGCTTCACGCGCGCGTCCTGCTTGAAGGGCACGATGCCGATCAGCGAGGACACCACGCCCTGCACGCGGCCGGCGAGCACTTCGTTGACCGCGTCGCCGGTCGACTTGAACGGCAGGTGCTGCATCTGCAGGCCGGCCTGCGCGAGGAAATAGGCCATGCCCAGGTGCGTGGCGCTGCCGTTGCCGGCCGAGGCGTAGTTCATCTGGCCGGGCCTGGACTTCGCCAGCTTGACGTAGTCGGCGAGGTTGTTGACGCCCAGGTTGCCGGGCGCCGCGATCACGTAGCCCGAGTTGCCGATGTACGCGATGCCGGTGAAGTCCTTGATCGGGTCGTACTGGAGCTTGCTGTACAGGTGGCCCGCCAGCGTGTGGCTCGCGGCCGCCAGAACCAGCGTGTTGCCGTCGGCGGGCGACTTGGCCACCTGGCCGGTGCCGATGGTCCCGCCCGCGCCGGGCCGGTTCTCGACCACCACCGAGGCGCCGAGGGCCTGACCGAGTTCCGCGTTGAAGGTGCGCGCCACCGTGTCCTGCACCGCCCCGGGACCGAACGGGACCACGATGCGGATGACGCGCTGCGCCAGGGCGGGCGACGCCGCGGCGGCGGCGACGGTGAACGCCACCAGGGCGCGGGCGATGATGCGAGGGGTCATGGAGGCTCTCCTTGTTGTGCGGGACTCAGGGCTGGGCCAGCCACCGCTGCGCCAGCCGCACGAAGTAGCTGGCGCCGATGGGGATGATCTCGTCGTTGAAGTCGAACGAGGTGTTGTGGATGATGCAGGGACCGGGCCCATGGTCCGCCAGCCGGTGCCCGCCGTCGCCGTTGCCGATGAAGGCGTAGCAGCCCGGCTTCACGTGCAGCATGTGCGCGAAGTCCTCGGCGCCCATGACGGCCGGATAGCCCTCGTCCACCATCGCATCGCCCACCACCTCGCGCATCGCCTCGGCCGCAAAGCGCGCCTGGGCCTCGTGGTTGACCACGGGCGGCGACGCGCGGCGGAAGAAGACGTCGGCGGTGCAGCCGTGGGCGTGGGCGATGCCGCTCGCCAGCCGCCGCAGGCCTTCCTCGATCTTGTCGGTCGCCTCGACCGAGAAGGTGCGCACCGTGCCGCCGACCGAGGCCACGTCCGGGATGACGTTGGGCGCGTCCGAACCCCGCAACTGCGTCACCGCCAGCAGCGCGCGTTCGGTCGAGGCGATCACGCGCGGCACCAGCGATTGCAGCTGCTGGGCCAGGTCGATCACGGCGCCAACCGGGTCGATGCCCGTGTGCGGCATCGACGCATGCGTCCCGCGGCCGGTGATCGTCACCTTCCAGGTGTTGCTCGACGCCATCAGCGCTCCGTGGTTGAGCGCGAAGCCGCCCACGTTGCCGATCGGGAAGTTGTGCAGCGCGAACACCGCGTCGCAGGGGAAGCGATCGAACAGGCCGTCCTGGATCATCTTGAGCGCGCCCGCCTTGCCCATCTCCTCGGCCGGCTGGAAGATGAAGTTCACCGTCCCGCTGAAGTCGCGCGAGCGCGAGAGGTGCCACGCCGCGGCCAGCAGCATGGTCGTGTGGCCGTCATGGCCGCAGGCGTGCATGCGGCCGTCGTGCTTGGACCGGTGCGCGAACCGGTTCTCTTCCTGCAGCGGCAGCGCGTCCAAGTCGGCACGCAGGCCGATGGCGCGGCGGCCGTCGCCGCAGCGAAGCACCCCCACCACGCCGGTGCCGGCGATGCCGGTGTGGACCTCGATGCCCCACTCGCGCAGCAGGTCGGCGACCATCTTCGAGGTGCGGTGCTCCTCGAAGCCGAGTTCGGGATGCATGTGGATGTCGCGACGCAGCGCGACGAAGCGGGAAACGTCCGCGAACGAGTCGACGATGTTCATGGGCCGCAGGATACGGCAGCCAACATCGTCGAGCCGCGGTCTGCTCCCTCTCCCCCTCGGGGGAGAGGGATGGGTTGAGGGGGTTCCTGAAGCCGGCGCGACCGCCTGAGCCCGGCAGGGCTCAGAACGGGAGTTTGGGAACCCCGCCTTTTCCGCCCATTGCGCCCATCCGCTTCATCATCTTCATCAGCCCGCCGCCCTTCATCTTCTTCATCATCCCCTGCATCTGCTCGAACTCGTTGAGCAGGCGGTTGACTTCCTGGACATGGACGCCAGCGCCGGCGGCGATGCGGCGCTTGCGGGTGGCCTTGATGATGTCGGGCTTGCGGCGCTCGGCCGGGGTCATGCTGCAGATGATCCCTTCCTTGCGGCGGATGTCGCGCTCGGCCTTGTCCATGTCGACCTGGCCGGCCTTGGCCTGGATCTGCGAGGGCATCTTCTCCATCAGCGTGGACAGGCCGCCCATCTGCTTCATCTGCTGGATCTGGGCCAGGAAATCGTTGAGGTCGAAGCCCTCGCCGCTCTTGACCTTGGCCGCGAGCTTCTGCGCGGCCTGCATGTCGACGCCGGCCGTGACCTGTTCGACCAGGGCCACGATGTCGCCCATGCCCAGGATGCGCCCGGCGTGGCGCTCGGCATCGAACACCTCCAGGCCGTCGATCTTCTCGGACACGCCCGCGAACTTGATCGGCGCACCGGTGATCTGCCGCACCGACAGCGCCGCGCCGCCGCGCGAGTCGCCATCCATCTTGGTCAGGATGATCCCGGTGAGCGGCAGCGCTTCCCTGAAGGCCTTGGCGGTGTTGACCGCGTCCTGGCCCTGCATCGCGTCGACGATGAACAGCGTCTCGACAGGGTTGAGCGCGGCATGCAGGTCGCGGATCTCCCGCATCAGCACTTCATCGATCGCCAGGCGGCCGGCCGTGTCGACCAGCAGCACGTCGAAGTACTGCTTGCGCGCGTGGTCCAGCGCGGCGCGCGCGATGTCCAGCGGCTTCTGCTCCGGCGAGCTCGGGAACCACTCGGCCCCGGCCTGCTTCGTCACGGTCCTGAGCTGCTCGATGGCCGCGGGGCGGTAGACGTCGCCGGAGACGGTCAGCACCTTCTTGCGGCGCTTCTCGATCAGGTGCTTGGCCAGCTTGGCCGTGGTGGTGGTCTTGCCCGCGCCCTGCAGGCCGGCCATCAGGATCACGGCCGGCGGCTGCGCGGCCAGGTTGATGTCGGACACGCCCTCGCCCATCGTGGCGACCAGCTCGCGGTTGACGATGCCCACCAGCGCCTGGCCGGGATTGAGCGAGCCCACCACCTCGTGGCCCATCGCCTTGTCCTTCACGCGCGCGATGAAGTCGCGCACCACCGGCAGGGCGACGTCGGCCTCGAGCAGGGCCATGCGCACCTCGCGCAGCATGTCCTGCACGTTGGCTTCGGTGATGCGCGCCTGGCCGCGCATTTCCTTGACCAGGCGGGAGAGTTTGTCGGAGAGGGCGGAGGCCATTGGGTGTGCGCAAGGACCCGGCGAATGCGGGACGAGCGACTAAACTGCGGCCCATGATTCTAGCGAGTGGCTCCATGACGGGCGCCGTGCTGTCGCTGGCCGCGGCGGCGGCCTACGCCGTCCCGGCCGCGGCGTCCGCACGCCTGAGCCAGCGCGCCGCGCGCTGGGCGCTGGTGCTCGCCTGGGCGCTGCACGCGCTGGTGCTGGGCTGGACGCTGCTGGGCGACCCGCCGCGATTCGGCTTCGCGCCCGCCCTGTCCGTCACGGCGTGGCTCGTTCTGACGGTCTATGGCGTGGAGCGCGAACTGTTCCCGCAATTGCAGGCACGGTGGGCGCTGGCGGGCCTGGGTTCGGCGGCGGTGCTGCTCGCCCTGGTCTTTCCGGGCACGCCGATGCACGCGTCGACGCCGCTGCTGCCGCTGCACCTGGCGCTGGGCATCGCCTCTTATGGTCTCTTCGCCGCGGCGGTGGTCCATGCATGGCTGATGCGCCGCACCGAGCAGATGATGCGGCAGGCCGCCGAGCCGCAGGCCGGGCTGCCGCTGCTCACGCTGGAGCGCCTCACCTTCCGCTTCGCCGCCGCGGGCTTCGTGCTGCTGTCGGCCACGCTGCTGGCCGGCCTGCTGTTCGGCGAATCGCTCTACGGGCGCGCGTGGCGCTGGGACCACAAGACGATCTTCTCGGTGCTGGCCTGGTTCGCGTTCGCGCTGCTGCTGCTCGGGCGCGCCCGCTTCGGCTGGCGCGGACGCACCGCGGTGCGCGTGCTCTATACCGGCTCGCTGCTGCTGCTGCTGGCGTACGTGGGCTCGCGCTTCGTGCTGGAAGTGGTCCTGCGGAGCAACGCATGATGAAGTTCCTGCTGGTGCTCGCCGTGCTGGTGATCGCCTGGCTGGTATGGCGCTCGGGGCGCGAGCGCGACCGCGAGGATGCCCCGGCGGCCGCCCCGCCCGCCGGCGGCACCCCGGCGCTGCCGCAGGACATGGTGCGCTGCCCCGTGTGCGCGGTGCACCTGCCCCGGCCGGACGCCTTGCCGGGTTCGAGCGGCCGGCTCTACTGCTGCGCCGAACACCGGCGCGACGGCGGCAACTGATGTTCACCCAAGCGCCCGTCGAAGCTGCCGTGCAGAAGGCGGGCGCCACGCAGGATTCGGCCTTCGTGCGGCTGTGGCTCGGCTTCGCCACGGCGCGGGTGGCGGTCGGCGTCGCGCTCGTGCTGCTTCTGGCCGGCTCCATGCTGCTGGGGCCGCAGCCCGTGTCCGGCTGGCTGGTGGGCATGTGCGCCACCTACCTGGTCGCGGCGCTGGCGGTGCGGCTCTTCATGCGGCCGGCGACCCATCCGGGATCGGCGTTCGATCCGCAATGGGTGTCCAGCATCGGCGTGGACCTGCTGGTGTTCTCCTGCCTGCAGTTCCTGCAGGCAGGCGGCATCTATTACTCGCCGCTGTTCGCCGTCCCGGTGCTGATGGCATCGGTGCTGGGCTCCACGCTGCTGGCGCTGGGCACCGCCGCCGCCGTCGCCCTGATCCTGCTGGCCGAAGCCTGGGTGCTGGCCCTGGAGGCGACCGGGGATCTCGCGCACCGATTCCTGCAGGCGGGCCTCTCGGGCATCGGCTTCTTCGCGCTGGCTTTCCTCGCGCACCAGCTCGCGCTTCGGCTGGAGCGCGAGGAGACGGCCGCCCGGCAGGGCCGCAAGGCCGCGCAGATGCAGGCCCAGGTCAACCAGCTGGTGATCGCGACGCTGGGGGATGGCGTGCTGGTGGTCGACCTGGACGGCCACGTGCAGGCCGCCAACCCCGCGGCCCGCGAGCTGCTCGGTCCCGGCGCGCAGCTGCGCGAAGCGCCGCTGCAACTCGCCGCGCAGCCCGCCTGGTCGCAGGTGGCCGCGATGGCGCAGCGCACCTTCGAAACCGGGCAGCCCCAGGTGGCCGACGTCGCCGTCCAGCACGGCGCGGGCCTTCCGCGCCGCATGTTCGTCCGCACGCGGCTCGCCGCCGCCGGCGACCAGCCGGGCGACAGCCTGTGCGTGGTGTTCATGCAGGACCTGCGTGAGATGGAAGCGCGCCTGCGGACGGAGAAACTCGCCGCCATGGGCCGAATGTCGACCGCCGTGGCGCACGAAATCCGCAATCCCCTGGCCGCGATCTCGCAGGCCAACGAGTTGCTGGACGAGGAACTGAAGGAACCGGCGCAGCGCCAGCTCAGCGCCCTCGTGCGCCAGAACGCGCAGCGGCTGTCGCAGATCGTCGAGGAGATCCTCGATGTCGCACGCGTTCAGCACCACTCGCCGCAGGCCGGCACCGTCGGGCCCGAACTCGATCCGGCCGTGCGCGGTTTCGTGCAGGACTGGACCGACCAGAACCAGAGCGGCGGCCGCGTGCAGCTGGCGCTGGGCGCGCCCGGCGAGCACATCGCCATCGAGCCCGACCACCTGCGCCGCCTGCTGGTGAACCTGCTGGACAACGCGCTGCGCTACGCGTCGCAATCGCCCGACGCGATCCAGGTCGCCACCTCGGTCGAGGGCATGCCGGTGCTCACCGTGTGGAGCGACGGCGCGGCACTGGAGCCGGCGGTGGAGCGCCACCTGTTCGAACCGTTCTTCTCGTCCGAGAGCCGCTCCAGCGGCCTGGGCCTGTACATCTGCCGCGAACTGTGCGAGCGGCACGGCGCGCGCATCGGCTACCGCCGCCGGGCGTCGCCTGGAGGCGACGGCCGCGAGGGCAATGCGTTCTTCGTGGCCTTCCGCACGGCCGCGCCGCCCGCGGTTACGGCTGAGTTTGCCAAAATGACGGCGTGAACGCCCCGGCTGCCGCCCCCGTCGCCCAGGTCCTCGTCGTCGACGACGAACCGGACTTGCGCACGCTGTACGAGCTGACGCTGCTGCGCGAGGGCTACCACGTCGATTCCGCCGCCACGCTGGCGGACGCCTTCCAGCACCTGGAGGAGCGCCGCTTCGATGCGGTGATCACCGACATGCGGCTGCCCGACGGCCAGGGGCTGGAGCTGCTCCTGCGCATGGGCGCGCAGCAGCGCAGCGAACGGTGCATCGTCATGACGGCGTATGGCTCGGCGGAGAACGCGGTGGAGGCGCTCAAGGCCGGCGCGTTCGACTACCTCACCAAGCCGGTCGACCTCAAGCAGTTCCGCAGCGTCGTCGCCTCGGCCATCCAGGACCGTTCGTCGGGTTCGCGGGCGCGGGCGGCGGGCAATGGCCGCTCCGAGAAAGCCGCGTCCACCGGCCAGTCCGCGCTGGACCGGCTGGTGGGCAACTCGGCGCCGATGCAGCAGGTCAAGGAGCGCATCGCCAAGGTGGCCCGCAGCATGGCCCCGGTGCTGGTGCGCGGCGAATCGGGCACCGGCAAGGAACTGGCGGCGCGCGCGCTGCATGCCTGCAGCCATCGCAGCGACGGTCCGTTCGTCGCCGTGAACTGCAGTGCCATCCCGGAAGCGCTGCTGGAAGCCGAGTTCTTCGGCGCGCGCAAGGGCTCCTACACCGGCTCCACGGCCGACCGGGAAGGCTACTTCCAGGCCGCGAGCGGCGGCACGCTGTTCCTCGACGAGATCGGCGACCTGCCGCTGGCGATGCAGTCCAAGCTGCTGCGCGCGATCCAGGAGCGCCATGTCCGCGCGCTGGGCTCGACTCAGGAAGACTCGGTGGACGTGCGCATCGTCAGCGCCACGCACCGCGACCTGGCGGCCGACGTCGCGGCGGGCAAGTTCCGCCAGGACCTGTACTACCGCCTGAACGTCATCGAGATCCTGGTGCCGCCGCTGCGCGAGCGCCGCGAGGACCTGCCCGCGTTGTGCGAAGCGCTGCTCGCCCGCATCGCGTCCGAGACCGGCATGCCGGTGCCGACGCTGTCGAGTGCGGTCGCGGAACAGCTGGCCTGCCATCCGCTGGCCGGCAACGTGCGGGAACTGGAGAACCTGCTGCACCGCGCCGTGGCGCTGTCGGATGGCGAGGCGCTGCAGGTCGATGAGGCTGCCACCGCGCCGGCGCCGTTGCCGCCGCAGGCTGCAGCGCCCGCTGCGATGCCCGTGTTCACGCCCGCTCCGATCACGGTCCTTCCGCCGCCGGTCGCCGGTGCCGCCGTGACGGCGGATCCCGCGGCCCTGCAGGCGGCCCTGCTGCCCACGCCCAAGGACCTGCAGGCCTGGCTCGACCAGCAGGAGCGCGAGATCCTCGTGCGCACGCTGCAGGAAACGGGCTTCAACCGCACGGCCGCGGCGCAGCGCCTGGGCCTGAGCCTGCGGCAGATCCGCTACCGCATCGCGCGGCTGGCCATCGCGGTGCCCGGCGGCGAAGAGCCGAATGAAACCGCCGCCTGACAACGCGCTCTGGTCAGGCGGCTGGTACCGCTTCGCCCGCCGCCTCGATTCGCCCAACTTCGGTCCGCGGCCCGCCGGAGCGGCGATCGACCTGGTCGTGGTGCATTCCATCAGCCTGCCGCCCGGCGAATATGGCGGCGACCAGGTGCAGGCGCTGTTCACCAACACGCTGGACTGGCAGGCCCATCCCTACTTCAGGGCCATCGAGGGGCTGCAGGTGTCGTCGCATTTCTACGTGCGGCGCGGCGGCGAGCTGTGGCAGTTCGTGAGCTGCGACGACCGCGCCTGGCACGCCGGCACCTCGTCGTGGCAGGGCCGCGACAACTGCAACGATTTTTCGATCGGGATCGAACTTGAAGGCATCGAGGGCGGGCCGTTCGAAGCCGCCCAGTACGAGGCGCTCGCGGGCCTGTGCGCGGCGATCTCGCAACGCTACCCGGTGCGCCACATCGCGGGCCACGAGCACGTGGCGCCGGGACGCAAGCAGGACCCGGGGCCGGGCTTCGACTGGCCCCTGTTGCGCGACAGCCTCGGTTGGTTGCCCGAGTCCTTTCCACCAGTGACGTAGTTGCCAATCGCGCTCTGCGGTCGAGTTGCGTGCTCGCCGCGTGAGGCGCCGCGCGATCGCGCGCATCGCGTGAAATCGCCCCCTGCGTGTACCCACGCGCGCAGCAAGCAGCCGCGCGGCCTTCAAGGGCATTTCGGCCGCGGGACCGCGCCACATCTGGGCAGTGGATGATGGTTCTCGAACTTGCGCGGCCTGCACGCGCGCGACGCGCCGGGAACCCACATGCTGTCCACAGCCTCTCCACTTGTGATCCACGGGTCAGCCACTAGGTATAGTGGCTTGCCCTGTCCCGGGACCCTATATATAGTGCCCCGCAGGTGGAGGACCGTTACTCGCGTCCCTTCCTAGAACAACCACACCAGCAGAGGAAAGACATGCAATCTGTGTCAAGCGTCGCCAGCACTTCCCCGCAAACCGTGACCGCGATCGGCACTGCGCCCGGCACCGGCCAGCCCGCCGCCAACCCGCTGGCGCACTACCAGATCATCCGGCGCAACGGCGCCGTGGTTCCCTTCGAGCCGAACAAGATCGCCATCGCGATGATGAAGGCCTTCCTGGCCGTGCACGGCACGCAGGGCGCCGCCTCGGCCAGCGTGCGCGAGACGGTCGACGGCCTCACCCAGCAGGTGATCCGGGCGCTGGTGCGCTCGCGCCCGGGCGGCGGCACCTTCCACATCGAGGACGTGCAGGACCAGGTGGAGCTGGGCCTGATGCGCGGCGGCCATCACGACATCGCCCGCGCGTACGTGCTGTACCGCGACCGCCGCGCGCAGGAGCGCGCCAGGCAGGGCACGCCGGCGGTGGTGGAGGCGCCGCTGCTGCACGTGGTGGACGGCGGCCAGCGCATCCCGCTGGACATGGGCCAGCTGCAGGTACTGATCGTGAACGCCTGCGCCGGGCTTTCGGCCGACGTGAAGCCGGATCCGATCGTGTCCGAGACCATGCGCAACCTGTACGACGGCGTGCCGATCGACGAGGTCTACAAGGCCGCGATCCTGGCGGCGCGCACGCTGATCGAGAAGGATCCTGACTACACCTACGCCACGGCCCGCCTGCTGCTGCACACCATCTTCAAGGAGGTGCTGGGCCAGGACATCGCCCCGGGCACGTCGGCCGAGGCCTACGCGGACAACTTCCCCCTCTTCATCAAGAAGGGCGTGGAAGCCGAGCTGCTCAATCCCGAGCTGCTCAATTACGACCTCAAACGGCTGGGCGCAGCGCTCAAGGCCGACCGCGACCTGAAGTTCGACTACCTGGGCCTGCAGACGCTGTACGACCGCTACTTCCTGCACGTGCGCAAGACCCGCATCGAGCTGCCGCAGGCCTTCTTCATGCGCGTGGCCATGGGCCTGGCGCTCAACGAGATCGACCGCGAGGCGCGCGCCATCGAGTTCTACGAGGTGCTCTCCAGCTTCGACTTCATGTCGTCCACGCCCACGCTGTTCAACAGCGGCACGCTGCGTTCGCAGCTCTCGTCCTGCTACCTGACCACGGTGCCGGACGACCTGGACGGAATCTACGAGTCGATCAAGGAAAACGCGCTGCTCTCCAAGTTCGCGGGCGGCCTGGGCAACGACTGGACGCGTGTGCGCGCCCTGGGTTCGCACATCAAGGGCACGAACGGCGAATCGCAGGGCGTGGTGCCGTTCCTGAAAGTGGTCAACGACACCGCCGTGGCGGTCAACCAGGGCGGCAAGCGCAAGGGCGCGGTCTGCACCTACCTGGAGAGCTGGCACCTGGACATCGAGGAATTCCTCGAGCTGCGCAAGAACACCGGCGACGACCGCCGCCGCACCCACGACATGAACACGGCCAACTGGATCCCGGACCTGTTCATGCGCCGCGTCATGGAAAAGGGCGAGTGGACGCTGTTCTCGCCCTCCTCCGTGCCGGACCTGCACGACAAGTTCGGTGCCGACTTCGAAAAGGCCTACGTCGCCTACGAGGAGAAGGCCAGGCGCGGCGAGATCAAGCCCAGCAAGACAGTGCCCGCCTCCGACATGTGGCGAAAGATGCTCTCGATGCTGTTCGAGACCGGCCATCCCTGGATCACGTTCAAGGATGCCTGCAACGTGCGCTCGCCGCAGCAGCACGCGGGCGTGGTGCACTCGTCCAACCTGTGCACCGAGATCACGCTCAACACCAGCGACACCGAAACGGCCGTCTGCAACCTCGGCTCGGTCAACCTGATGCAGCACCTGAAGGACGGCGCCATCGACCAGGAGAAGCTGCGCAAGACGGTCTCCACCGCGATGCGGATGCTCGACAACGTGATCGACATCAACTACTACGCGGTCAAGAAGGCGCGCGACTCCAACCTTCGCCACCGCCCGGTGGGCCTAGGCATCATGGCCTTCCAGGACGCGCTGTACGAACTGCGCATCCCCTACGCGTCGCAGCAGGCCGTCGAGTTCGCCGACACCTCGATGGAGGCGGTCTGCTACCACGCCTACTGGGCCTCCACCGAACTGGCCCGTGAGCGCGGCCGCTACTCCAGCTACAGGGGCTCGCTGTGGGACAAGGGCGTGCTGCCGCCCGACACGCTGGACCTGCTGGCGCGCGAGCGCGGCGGCTACGTGGAGGTCGACCGCTCGTCCACGCTGGACTGGGACGCGCTGCGCCGCAAGATCGCCCAGGACGGCATGCGCAACAGCAACTGCATCGCCATCGCGCCGACCGCCACCATCTCCAACATCATCGGCGTGGACGCGTCCATCGAGCCGTGTTTCGGCAACCTGTCGGTCAAGTCCAACCTGTCCGGCGAGTTCACCGTCATCAACCACTACCTGGTGCGCGACCTCAAGCGTCTCGGCCTGTGGGACGACGTGATGGTCATGGACCTGAAGCACTTCGACGGCTCGCTGCGCCCGATCGACCGCGTGCCGCAGGAGATCAAGGCCCTGTACGCCACCGCGTTCGAGGTCGAGCCGGTGTGGCTGGTGGAAGCCGCCGCGCGCCGCCAGAAGTGGATCGACCAGGCCCAGTCGCTGAACATCTACATGGCCGGCGCGTCGGGCAAGAAGCTGGACGACACCTACAAGCTGGCGTGGGTCCGCGGCCTGAAGACCACCTACTACCTGCGCACGATCAGCGCCACGCACGCGGAGAAATCCACGGTGCAATCGGGCCGGCTGAATGCGGTGTCTTCGGATGCAGGCGGCGGACTGAATGCCACCGCGAACGGATCGATGTCCGCACTCGATGCGGCCGCCGCCGCCGCGCAGGCGCAGATGAATGCGACGCCCGCCACCGACATCAAGTTCTGCGCGATCGACGATCCGTCGTGCGAGGCTTGCCAATAGGAATCGAAGCAAAGGTATCGGCGTTCTCCGACAGGACGCCGATGCAAACGAGCAACACAATCGCGGCGTGATGTGAACGGAAACTTTTCAATACACATCACTGCCCGGATAATCCGAGCACTGGACATCACATGCTGACCTGGGACGACGAAGTCAAGCCCCAATCGCCAATTCCGCCGAACAGCGGTTCAAACTGGAACCGCGAGGTGAACGTTTCACCTTCGCAGCAGGCGGCGCTCCAGATCCAACCCCTGAATTCCTCCGATCCGCTGCCTTCGGTTCGCACGCTCGACGACGGCGCGCGTGTCCCGGTGGCGCAGCCGGCGGCCGCCGCCCGCAAGGCGGAGCCCGCCCGCCAGAGCCGCGTGAACGCGGCCGACAAGCGGATCATCAACGGCCAGACCGACGTCAACCAGCTCGTCCCCTTCAAGTACAAGTGGGCCTGGGAGAAGTACCTGGCCACCTGCGCCAACCACTGGATGCCGCAGGAAGTGAACATGACGCGTGACATCGCGTTGTGGAAGGACCCCAACGGCCTGACCGAGGACGAGCGCCGCATCATCAAGCGCAACCTCGGCTTCTTCGTCACCGCCGACTCGCTGGCCGCCAACAACATCGTGCTGGGCACCTACCGCCACATCACGGCGCCCGAGTGCCGGCAGTTCCTGCTGCGCCAGGCCTTCGAGGAGGCGATCCACACCCACGCCTACCAGTACATCGTGGAGTCGCTGGGCCTGGACGAGGCGGAGATCTTCAACGCCTACCACGAGGTCTCGTCGATCCGGGACAAGGACAATTTCCTGATCCCGTTCATCGACGCGATCATGGATCCCAACTTCCATACCGGCACGCCGGAAGCGGACCAGAAGCTCCTCAAGAGCCTGATCGTCTTCGCCTGCCTGATGGAAGGCCTGTTCTTCTATGTCGGCTTCACCCAGATCCTGGCGCTGGGCCGGCAGAACAAGATGACCGGTGCTGCGGAGCAGTACCAGTACATCCTGCGGGACGAGTCGATGCACTGCAATTTCGGCATCGACCTGATCAACCAGCTGAAGCTGGAGAACCCGCACCTGTGGACGGCCGAATTCAAGGCCGAGATCCGCGGCCTGTTCATGAAGGCCGTCGAGCTCGAATACCGCTATGCCGAGGACACCATGCCCAGAGGCGTGCTGGGCCTCAACGCCTCCATGTTCAAGGGCTACCTGCGCTACATCGCCAACCGGCGCGCGACGCAGATCGGCCTGGAAGCGCTCTTCCCCAACGAGGAGAACCCCTTCCCGTGGATGAGCGAGATGATTGACCTGAAGAAAGAGCGCAATTTCTTCGAAACCCGCGTGATCGAGTACCAGTCGGGTGGCGCGCTTTCCTGGGATTGAAAGGCAACTGCGTAGCAGTTTGGGTTCGTGAGATTCGCCCGCACTCCTGACCGGCCGCAAAGAGCCGGCATGGTGCGGGCCACGGTGTTCATGGCGCTGGGCCCAGGCCCAACGCCATGGATCGCTAGCAGCCGCCAACAAGGCAGCTAGTGCTTCTTTGGTTGATGTTGATGTCAACTTGAACAGGAGAATGGAAATGGCAACTGCGAAGAAAGCCGCCGCCAAGAAGACGACGGCGAAGAAGGCTACGGCCAAGAAGACCACGGCCAAGCGCCCGGTCGCGAAGAAGGCTGCGGCCAAGCGCCCGGCCGCGAAGAAGGCTGCGGCCAAGCGCCCGGCTGCGAAGAAGAGCGCGGCCAAGCGCCCGGCGGCGAAGAAGTCCGCTGCGAAGAAGACCACGGCCAAGAAGACCACGGCGAAGAAGTCCGCCGCGAAGAAGACCACGGCCAAGAAGGCGACCGCGAAGAAGAGCGCCGCCAAGAAGGCGCCTGCGAAGAAAGCGGCTGCGAAGAAGTCGGCTGCGAAAAAAGGCGGCGCCAAGAAGGCCGCCAAAGCCCCTGCTGCAAAGCCCGCGGCTGCGCCGGCCGCGACCGCGGCTCCTGCGGCGCAGACCACTCTGAACCCGCAGGCCGCCTGGCCTTTCCCGACGGCTTCCAAGCCCTGAAGCGGCAGTACGCGCTTCATCCCAAGCCCGGCTTCGGCCGGGCTTTTTGTTTGGGCTCAAACTGCAGCGCGTGAACTCCCCGCAGACCGACCTCTTCGGTTCGCCGCCGGCCCCGCTACCGAACGGAATGCGGTACGAGCCGGATTTCCTCACTGCGGAACAGGAGGCGGCGTTGCTGCGCCAGATCGAGGCGCTGCCGCTCGCGCCCATGAAGTACCAGGGCTTCACCGCCCTGCGGCGCGTCGTGAGCTACGGCGGCCAGTACGACTTCAGCACGCAGCGGCTGAACGAGGCCGAGCCGATCCCCGACTGGCTGCACCCGCTGCGCGAGCAAGCCGCGCACTGGCTCGGCATCGCGCCGGAGCGCTTCACGCAGTCGCTGGTGGCCGAGTACCGTCCGGGCACGCCGCTGGGCTGGCACCGCGACGTGCCGGACTTCGAGGACGTGGTGGGCATCTCGCTGCTGAACGACGCCGTGATGCGATTTCGGCCCTATCCGCCGAAGGATCCCAAGCGCGCCGACGTGATGAAGCTGACGATCGAGCCGCGCTCGATCTACCTGCTGCGCGGCCCGGCGCGCTGGGAGTGGCAGCACAGCGTCTCGCCGACGAAATCGTTGCGCTACTCGATCACCTTCCGCACGCCGTCGCACCGCCGCTGATCGCAGCCGGCGATCGCGTCTGGACTCATCCCTGCCCGCCCGCGAGCGCGATGCGCCGGCGCAGCCGCGCCGCCTCTTCCTGCGCGCCGCGCTGCTCCGCCAATCGCAACTGCGCGCCCAACCACGCGAGCAGCGGCCTGCGCCATCCCTGTCGCGATGCGGTCTCGGCCGCCACTTGCATCAGCTCCGGCGACCCGCGACCGGAGCGCATGAGGACCCCGGCGGCGACCAGCCGCGAAAGCGGATCGGCCATGGCCTCGACTGCCTTGGCGTCCGCAGCCCCGCTCGCTACTGCGCGATGCTGCTGCGGCAACAGGTCGGGCGCAACGCGCTCTCCTTGCAGGTACGCGGCATAGGCCCGCTCGGCGTCCGGCGAGTCCACTCGCAAGGCGTCGAACCCCGCGCAGGCCTCGAACACCAGGCTGGCCACCTGCAGCGCACAGCGGGTGAGCTCGGCGCGCGCCACCAATCCCGGCTGTGCCGTGGCGGCCAGCTCACTGCGGGCCCGAGCGAACTCCGCGTCGGCGGCGCGCTGCTGCCCGGTGAGCCAGGCCTGCTCGAAGCGCTGCAGCGCGCCATGCGCGCTGACCTGCCAGTCCGGCGCCTGCGGCTTGCTGCCGCAGGCCGCGAGCAAAAGGGCGAGCGTTGCGGCGCAGGCGATCCTCACGGCAGCTTGATCTCCGTCTCGCGCGCGAAGGGCCATTTCCGGTTGATCTCGTTGATCAGCGAGTCGATCTTGCGCAGGTTGGCCTCGACGTCGCCGCGCAATGTGCCCAGGTCCTCGGTGGCGCCGCGCACGTTGGCCCCGACCGCCTGCGCCTCGACCAGCACCGAATCGATCTTCTTCAGGCTGGCACGCGTATCGGCCAGCAATCCGTTGAGCTGCACCACCGTCGCGCGCGTCTCGCGCACCACGCCCTCGGGCCCGAACACCTGCGTGTCCGCCTTGGCGGCGAGCGTGTCGAACCGCGCCAGCAGCGCGTTGGTGCGCTCGAGTGTCGCCACCAGCTTGCGCGCATCGGCATCGTTGCCGAACAGCACGCCCAGTGCCCCCTGCGGCCCCTTGAGCTTGTCCGTCAGCGCCTGGACGTTCGCGATGCTGTTGCGCAGCGCGGCGTCGGTCGAAGTCATCGCGGTCAGGTTCTCCAGCACCTCGCGCGCCGACGCGATGACACGCGGCAGTTCGGCCGTCGCGTCGCCGCGCAGCACGGGCCGCTCGGCGCCGTCGGCCAATGGCGGATCGGTCAGCACGCCGGTGAACGCGCGGATCGCGGTGCCGCCCACGAGTCCCCGCACCAGCGTGAACACGCTGCTCGTGCGCAGCCAGTGCGCGTCCTTCTGGGCGACGTCGATGTGGATGCGCACCTCGCCGGACGGGCCGAGCTCCACGCGGCGCACGCGTCCGATCGGGAAGCCCGAGAACGTCATGTCCATGCCGACCGACACGCCTTCGGAGTCGTCGGTGGTGAGCACCAGCTGCTGCGTCGGCTCGAACACGCCCCGTGCATACAGCAGGTACGTCACGGCGGCCGCGATCAGCAGCACGGTGAACAGCAGCAGCAGGCGGGCCTTGGCCGCGAGATGGGGCACCGGCGGCGCGGCGGCGGGTTCGGAATCCTGCAGGGGCGTCTGGTCCATCGCGCCTAGTAGTAGTTGCCCACCAGCGAGACCGACTCGAGCAGCAGCAGCACGGCGAACATGCGCACCAGGCCCTGCAGCGCCGCGCTCTCGCGCGAACTCGGGGCGGCCGCGTAGTCGTCGTACGCGCCCGAGGCCATCGGGATGACGGAGACGGCGAGCGCGAAGAACACGGTCTTGATGGTGAAGATCAGGCTCACCGACGGGTTGAACACATGGCTGAACATGCGCGTGTACGCCGGCAGCCCCGCGGGCGTGAGCTGGTAGACGGCCAGGTAGGCCAGCACCGCGGCCACGAAGCAGCTGAGCGCCGCCAGCGTGATGGCGGAGAACGCGCCCGCCAGCATGCGCGGCAGCACCTCGCGCACCAGCGGATCCACTCCCGCGCGCCGCAAAGCCTGGAAGCGTCCGGTGCGCCGCATCTCCGCCAGCGCGGCGCCGTTCGGGATCGTGCAACGCAGCGCCACAAACAAAGCCGCCGTCAGCGGGATCAGCTCCAGCACCAGCACGCGGATCACCATCTCCAGCGCGTACTGCGACAGCCCGTAGCTGCGCGCCGTCACGACGACGATCCGCGTCAGCACCACCGTGAGCAGCGCGGAGAGCATCGAGAACCCGAGCAGGATCGGCGCGGTGTCGGTCCACGCATGCCGGGCGAGGGCCGCGCGCATGCGCGGGTCGCGGTAGCTCGAGGGGGACAGCGCCAGCACCAGCAGCACCGCGCCGAAGAAGATCACCTCCCACCAGCTCACCAGCCAGCGAAGCGGCGAGACCGTCGCGGTCGCGACCGGACGATGCTGCCGGAGAGGGGCCGGGGTCATGCGCCGCATGATAGCGGCGCGTCTGGGGCAGTGCGCCCTTGCCGGTCAGCCGAAGAGGGTCACGAGCCTGGAGCGGGAAGGCACGCCGAACAGCGCGAACAGGCCGGACAGGTAGTTCTTGACCGTACCGAGCCTCAGGCCGGTCTTGGCCACGATCTCCTGGTTGTTCTTGCCCTGGAGCACGAGGTCGAGGATCTCGATCTCGCGCGCCGAGAGCGTGGGGGCCGAGGGCTCCGAACTCCGCCGCGCGGGCTTGGCCCAGCCCGTTTGCCGGCGCGCGGGCTCCAGCAGGTTCACGAAGTCCGACAAGGCCGCCCTCAGCAGCGCGGGGTCGCCGGACTTGTCCAGGAACTTCTCGGCGCCCAGGAAGCGGGCTTCCGCCGCGATCGCTTCGTCCACCGCACCGGACAGCACCATGATGCGGCTGCGAGGATGGCGGCGCTTCAGGGTCAGCAGGGACGCGAAGCCCTTGCTGTCCGGCAGGTTGAGTTCGAGCAGCACGAGTTCCACCGAGTCTGCGTACCTGTCGTACACGTCCAGCGCCGCGGCGAGCGAGGGCGCCTCCAGTACTTCGAGCTCGCTGGAGAGCGAAGCGCACATACGGACCACGCACATGCGGACCAGCGCGTGATCGTCGACCACGAGGATCCGGCGGTGCGGCGACGCGGTGGTGAGGGGTTCGGACGAAAACATGATGCTTGCCTCCAAATACGAGTGAACAGCGGATGTCGCGCGGGGCCTGCGTGCGAACGGTTGAGTTGCGCTCCCTTGCTCAGCGACCTTCCCTGCGAAAGGACCGGGATTCTGGTTTCCACTCGCACGTGGATCAATGCGAACCTGCGGACAGGACTCCTGCGCAATCTGGCTTAATCGCCCTCGATGGACAGGTTCCGCGCGATCGAGGTGTTCGTGGCCATCGCCGACCACGGCAGCCTGACGGCTGCTGCGCGCGCGCTCGATTCCTCGCTGCCGGCGGTGGTCCGCACGCTGGCCGCCTACGAGGCCAGCCTGCGCGTGCGCCTGTTCAACCGCACCACCCGCCGCGTCACGCTGACCGACGAAGGCCGGCTGCACCTGGCGCACTGCCGCGACGTGATGGAACGGCTGCGGACCGCGGAAGCCGAGCTGACCAGCGGGGCCGCCGAGCCCGCGGGCCAGCTCACCATCACGGCACCCGTGCTGTTCGGCGAGCTCTACATTGCGCCCGTCGTCACGCGCTTCGTCGCGCGGCATCCGCAGCTGCGCTGCTCCGTGCTGCTGGTGGACCGCCTGGTGAACCTGCTCGAGGAAGGCATCGATGCAGGCATCCGCATCGGCCGGCTGGAAGACTCGTCACTCGTCGCGCACCAGCTCGGCTCGGTGAGGCGAGTGGTCGTGGCCAGTCCGGCCTACTTGCGCCGCAACGGCACGCCCAAGCACCCGCGCGACCTGGGCCAGCACAACTGCATCCGCCTGATCGCCGGGCCCAATGCCTGGGGCGGCTTCCAGGAGCGCGGGCGGCCGCTGCAGGTCACCGTGCGCGGAAACCTCGAGTTCAACCAGGTCCTTCCGGCCGTGCAGGCCTGCGCCAATGACGCCGGCGTGGGGCAGTTCTTCTCCTACCAGGTCGCGCCGCTGGTGGCCGGCAGGAAGCTGAAGATCGTGCTGCAATCGTTCGAGCTGCCGCCCGTGCCGATCAGCATCGTCTATCCGCATGCCCGGCTGCTTCCCGCGCGCACCCGTGCTTTGGTGGACTGGATGCGCCAGGAGATCACGCAGTTTCGCGACTAGCCGGGGAGCCTCATGCGACACGAGCACGACTTCGACTTCTTCGTCATAGGCGGCGGCAGCGGGGGCGTGCGCGCGGCGCGCATGGCGGCCCAGCGCGGCGCGCGCGTGGGGCTGGCCGAGGCCGCGGCGCTGGGCGGGACCTGCGTCAACGTCGGCTGCATCCCGAAGAAGCTTTACAGCCATGCGGCGCACTACTCGCACGACTTCGCCGATGCGGCCGGCTTCGGCTGGGACGTGGGAGAACCGCGCCTGGACTGGGCGCGCCTGAAGGCCAATCGAGCGAAGGAGATCGCCCGGCTGAACGGCGTGTACGAACAGCTGCTCACCGGCGCCGGCGTGCAGATCCTGCGCGGCTGGGCGCAGCTGGTGGACGGCCACACCATCAAGGTGGAAACCACGACCGGCCCACGCACGCACACGGCCGGCCACGTGCTGATCGCCACGGGCGGCACGGCTTCGGTGCCGCCGATCCCCGGCGCCAGCCTGGCCGTGACGTCCGACAGCATGTTCGACCTCGCGCCCTTCCCGCGACGGCTGGTGGTCGTGGGCGGCGGCTACATCGCCTGCGAATTCGCGTCGATCTTCCGTGGCCTCGGCGCAGAGGTGACTCAGCTCTACCGTGGAGAGCAGATCCTGCGCGGCTTCGACGACGAAGTGCGGCACTTCATCGCCGGCGAGATGCTCAAGACCGGCATCGACCTGCGCCTGGGCACCGAGGCCGAATCGCTGTCGAAGGCCCCGGGCGGGATCGAAGTGATGCTTCACGACGGCAGCCGGCTCGAGGCCGACACGGTGCTGTTCGCCACCGGGCGGGTGCCGAACGTCGAAGGACTGGGGCTGGATGCGGCGGCCGTGCGCCAGGGCAAGCACGGCGCGATCGAGGTCGATGCGCATCACCGGACGTCGCTGCCTTCCGTGTTCGCGGTGGGCGACGTCACCGCCCGCCTGCAGCTCACGCCGGTGGCCCTGGCCGAGGCGATGGCGGTGGTCGACCACCTGTTCGGCGACGGCCGCCGCCGAATGGATTACGACGGCGTGCCCACCGCGGTCTTCACCCATCCGAACATCGGAACGGTGGGCCTCACCGAGGCGCAGGCCCGCGAGAAGTTCGCCCACGTGGCCGTGTTCCGCAGCGACTTCAAGCCGCTTCGCCACACCCTGAGTGGAAGCAGCGAGCGGTGCCTGTTGAAGCTGGTGGTCGACAGCGCAAGCGACCGCGTCGTGGGCCTGCACATGGTCGGACCCGATGCAGGCGAGGTGGTGCAGGGCTTCGCGGTGGCGATGAAGGCGGGTGCGACCAAGGCCTTGTTCGATGCCACCATCGGGATTCACCCTACGGTGGCCGAGGAGTTCGTCACCATGCGCGAGGCGGTGCGCTGAAAACAGGAACGCCGTCGACCCGAAGGCGGACGGCGTTCGAATGAAGGAAACGGGGCCGGTCAGTTGTAAGGACGGCCGTAGCTGCGGGTGAGCGCGGTGGGCTTGGTCTCTTCTTCCGGCGGCAGGTAGATGGTGGTGCGGTCGATCTTGGAGTCGTAGGCCGCGAGTTCGGCGCTGGCGCTGCGGATGACAGCCCGGTCAAGCGGGTGGCATTGACGCTGGCTCAGTTTGGAGAGCTGCTCGGACTTGTCGATCATCTCCCTCACGGATTCAGGATCCATCATCAGGGCGAAGGGATTGGGTGCCATCGCTGCTGTCGTCATGGGCTCACTCCTGTTCAAGTTTTCTGAGGTGTTCTCGGGTGAGGAGACTGTCGCCGCTGGGCCAAACTTGTAACGTCAGGTGAGTTCGTTACGCTTTGTAGGACGCATTCGCACGGCCCGAAAGAGGCTTGAAAGCCTCTCATCACGGGGGTTGCACAATAGAACGCATGCCCTACATGCCGCCCTTCATCGCGCCCACTCGCTACAGCGAGCCCGAGGCCGCGCTGGCCCAGGTCAGGACCATCTATTCGCAGCAGATTCGGCACTTGCGCGACGCGATGCAGCGGTTCGTCGCGGGCGAGACGCTGCCCGGGCATGTGCGTGCCTGCTATCCCTACGTGAGGATCGTCACCGAGACGGCCGTGCCGCAAGACGTGCTGGAGAACCTGGGCCTGTCCTACGGCTTCGTCTCGGGCGCGGGTCGCTTCGAGACCACGCTGACCCGACCCGATCTTTACGGCAACTATTACCTGGAGCAATTCCGGCTGCTGCGGCAAAGCCATGGCGTGGATCTGGAGGTGGGCACCAGCACCGAGCCGATCCCGGTTCATTTCTCGTTCGCGGAGAACGACCACATCGAAGGAACGCTCACCCCGGCGCGGCGCGCGATGCTGCGCGACATGTTCGACCTGCCCGACCTGGGCTCGATGGACGACGGCATCGCCAACGGCACCTGGCGCGAGCGGCCGGGCGAGTCGCGGCCGCTTTCGCTGTTCACCGCCGCGCGCGTTGACTACTCGCTGCACCGCCTGCGCCATTACACCGGCACCGCGCCCGACTGGTTCCAGAACTTCGTGCTGTTCACCAACTACCAGTTCTACATCGACGAGTTCGTGCGGCTCGGGCACGAGGAAATGGCCAAGGGGAACAGCGACTACACGGCGTTCGTCGAACCGGGGAACGTCGTCACGCGCCGCGCCGGGCTCGGCTCCGGCGCGCCCGGCACGCCGGCCGAAAGCAGCTGGGGCTCGGCGCCCGCGCGCCTGCCGCAGATGCCCGCCTATCACCTCATGCGGCCAAACCACACTGGCATCACCATGGTGAACATCGGCGTGGGCCCGGCCAACGCCAAGACCATCACCGACCACATCGCCGTGCTGCGGCCCCATGCATGGCTGATGCTGGGCCACTGCGCGGGCCTGCGCAGCAGCCAGCAGCTGGGCGACTACGTGCTGGCCCACGCGTATGTGCGCGAGGACCACGTGCTCGACGAGGAGCTGCCCGTGTGGGTGCCGATCCCCGCGCTGGCGGAGATCCAGGTCGCGCTGGAGAAGGCCGTGGCCGACGTGACGGAGTGCGAAGGCGCGGCGCTCAAGCGCATCATGCGAACCGGCACGGTCGCCAGCACCGACAACCGCAACTGGGAGCTGCTGCCCGGCAACGAGCCGCAGCGCCGCTTCAGCCAGAGCCGCGCGGTGGCCCTCGACATGGAAAGCGCCGCCATCGCCGCCAACGGCTTCCGCTTCCGCGTGCCTTACGGGACGCTGCTGTGCGTGAGCGACAAGCCGCTGCACGGCGAGATCAAGCTGCCCGGCATGGCCAACCAGTTCTACCGCGAGCGGGTCGACCAGCACCTGCGCATCGGCATGCGCGCCATCGAGATCCTGCGCGCCGGCGGCAGCCAGCGCCTGCACAGCCGAAAGCTGCGCGCCTTCGACGAAGTGGCCTTCCAGTGACCCGCTAGAGCGGGCTGGTCCCGCCCGCGATCGTTCCCATCGCCTCGCCCAGCCGCACGGGCACGGTGGGCGCCCAGTCCGGGTGGAAGGTGACGATGTCCTGCGGGAACAGCATGACGATCGTGGAGCCAAGCAGGAACCGGCCCATCTCCTGCCCCTTGCGCAGCACGATGCCGCTGTCGCGGTAGTCCCAGCGAACGACACGGCCCGGCCTCGGTGGATTCACGACGCCATGCCACACGGTGGCCACGCTGCCGACGATCGTCGCGCCCACCAGCACGTTGACGAAGGGGCCGAACGCGGTCTCGAACACGCAGACCACGCGCTCGTTTCGTGCGAACAGGCCGGGCACGTGCCGTGCCGTCAGCGGATTCACCGAGAACAGGTCGCCCGGCACGTACGCCATCGACACCAGGCGGCCGTCGCACGGCATGTGGATGCGGTGGTAATCCTTGGGCGCCAGGTACAGCGTGGCGAAGTGCCCGTGGTCGAAGCGCCGCGCCAGCTCCGCATCGCCGGCCAGCAGCGCGGTGGTGGAGTAGCTGTGGCCCTTGGCCTGGAAGATCTGGTCGTGCTCGATCGGCCCGTATTGGCTGATCGCCGCGTCGACGGGGCAGACCAGCGGCGAATCCGCGATCGGCCGCGCGCCTTCGCGCAGCGCGCGGGTGAAGAAGTCGTTGAAGGAGGCGTAGGACTCGATGCGCGGGTCGGCCGCCTCGGCCATGTTCACCTTGTAGTGGGCGACGAAGCGGCGCACCAGCGCGCGCGTGAGCGGCCCGCCGCGCAGGTTGGCCAGCTTGCCCATCAGCACGGTGAGCAACTTCTTGGGCAGCAGGTACTGGTGCTGGATGGAAAGAGGTGGGAACAAGCGCGAAGACCTTGTAGCTTTGCGAAAAATTCTAAGCGGCCCCGAGCCCGCGCGGGCCTGCGACACAATGCGCCGCACATGACCGCGCCCCTGTTCGAAGCCCGCGACCTGCGCAAGCGCTACGGCGACACTGTCGTGGTCGACGGGCTGTCCTTCCACATCGCGCCGGGCGAATGCCTGGGCGTCATCGGCCCCAACGGCGCGGGCAAGACCACCACCATCCGCATGTGCCTGGGGCTCACCACGCCCGACGAGGGCGACATCACCGCGCTGGGAATGGCCATGCCGCGCGATGCACTCGCGATCAAGTCGCAGCTGGGCGTGGTCAGCCAGTTCGACTCGCTCGACCCCGACTTCAGCTGCGCCGAGAACCTGCTGGTGTACGGCCGCTACTTCGGGCTGCCCGGCGCGCTCATCCGTGAGCGCATCCCGCGGCTGCTGGAGTTCGCCGCGCTTTCGCACAAGGCGCGCTCGCGCCCGGTGGAGCTCTCGGGCGGCATGCGCCGGCGCCTCTCGCTCGCGCGGGCGCTGGTGAACGACCCGCGCCTGCTGATGCTCGACGAGCCCACCACCGGGCTGGACCCGCAGGCGCGCCACCTGATGTGGGAGCGGCTGCAGCTGCTGCTGCAACAGGGCAAGTCGATCCTGCTCACGACGCACTTCATGGACGAGGCCGAGCGCCTCTGCTCGCGCCTGCTGGTGCTGGATCACGGACGCAAGATCGCCGAGGGCTCGCCGCGAGAGCTGATTGCGCGGCATCTCGAGCCGGACGTGGTCGAGGCCTACGGAAACGGCGCCCTCACGCTGGCCCAGGATCCACCCTTGCGGGCGCTGGCGGCGCGGGTGGAAGTGAGCGGCGAGACGGTGTTCTTCTACACGCAGGATGCGCGCCTCCTCCTCGACGCCCTGTCGGAGCGTCACGGCTTGCGCACCCTTCACCGGCCGGCGAACCTGGAGGACCTGTTCCTCAAGCTCACCGGCCGCCAGATCCGGGAGGATGGTTGATGTTGCAGAGCGCCTTGCGTTTCCCCGACCTGTCGCTGCGCTGGTGGCCGGTGTTCCAGCGCAACCTGCTGGTGTGGCGCAAGCTCGCGCTGCCCAGCCTGATCGGCAACATCGCCGAACCGCTGATGTGGCTGGTCGCATTCGGCTACGGCATGGGCGCGCTGGTCGGGCAGGTGCAGTTCGACGGCCGTGTCGTGCCCTACATCGTGTTCCTCGCGAGCGGCTCGATCTGCATGAGCGCGATGAACGCCGCTTCCTTCGAGGCGCTGTATTCGGCCTTCTCGCGCATGCACGTGCAGAAGACGTGGGACGGCATCATGAATGCACCTGTCAGCCTGGACAGCGTGGTGCTGGCCGAGATGCTGTGGGCCGCCTTCAAGTCCGTCTTCACGGTCACGGCCATCCTGGTGGTCATGCTGGCCCTGGGCATCAGCCACAGCCCCAAGCTGCTGGCGGCGTGGCCGATCCTGCTGGGTGCGGGCGTCACCTTCTCCTGCATCGCGCTGATCTTCAACGCGCTGGCGAAGAACTACGACTTCTTCACCTACTACTTCACCCTGTTCCTCACGCCGATGATGTTCCTCTCGGGCGTCTTCTTCCCGCGCGACCAGCTGCCCCACGTCCTGCGCGAGTTCTCGGAGTGGCTGCCGCTGACCAACGCGGTGGAACTGGTGCGGCCGCTCTTCATCGACCAGTGGCCGGCGCAGCCGTTGCGGCACGCTCTCGTGCTCGCGGCCTACGCAGTCGTGGCGTACTGGGCCGCGCTCGCACTGACGCGTCGTCGCTTCGGGCAATGAGAAGAATGCCGGCTTGATTCGGGGCTGCGCACACGCGGAGTCTGTCGAGCGCGTGACTTGTCCAGCTTGGTCGTGGCGAGCGAAGCGGAGTACAACCCCAACCCATTCCCCTCCTCCACTCGAAAGGCAGACATGAACAAGCTCGACAAAGTCCTCTACACCGCCCGCGCCCACACCACCGGCGGCCGCGAAGGCCAATCCCGCACCGACGACGGCCGGCTCGACGTGAAGCTGACGTCGCCCGGCGGCGGCGGGCAGGGCACCAACCCGGAACAGCTGTTCGCCTCCGGCTATTCGGCCTGCTTCATCGGCGCGATGAAGGCCGTGGCCGGCAAGCAGAAGATCACCCTGCCCCAGGACCTGTCGGTCGATTCCGAAGTGGATCTCGGCCCCGTGGGCCAGGCGTACGGCATCGCGGTGCGCATGAACGTGAGCCTGCCCGGCATGGACAAGGCCGCGGCCCGCCAGCTGGTCGACGCCGCCCACCAGGTCTGCCCGTACTCGAACGCCACGCGCGGCAACATCGACGTGCAGATCAACGTGGTCTGACCGCGCACGGTGCCGGGATGACGACCACCCTGCTCATCCGCAAGGACCGGCTGGACGACACCCGGCTGCGCACCGACACCGATGCGGCACTGGCACAGGGCCAGGTGCGCGTCGCGCCCGATCTCCTGGCGCTGACGGCGAACAACATCACCTACGCCGCTTTCGGCGACAGCATGGACTACTGGCGCTTCTTCCCGAGCGGGGAAGAAGGCTGGGGCGTGCTGCCGGTCTGGGGCTTCGGCCGCGTCGCGCAGTCGATGCATCCCGGCGTGGCGGTGGGCGAGCGCCTGTGGGGCTACTGGCCGCTCGCGGACAGCGCGATCCTCTCGCCCGACCGGCTCACGGCCGCGGGCTTTCGCGACGCGGCGCCGCATCGCTCCGGGCTGCATGCCGTCTACAACCGGTATGCGCGCTGCAACCAGGACCCGTTCTGGCGAGAGGACACCGAGGCCGCGCAAGCGTTGCTGCGGCCGCTGTTCTCCACGTCCTGGCTCATCGACGACTTCATGGCGGACAACGGCTTCTTCGGCGCGCGGCGCCTGCTGTTGTCCAGCGCTTCGAGCAAGACCGCATACGGCACCGCGCACCGCCTCGCGCTTCGCGGCGGGATCGAGGTGATCGGGCTGACTTCGTCCGCGCACCGCGGTTTCTGCGAGGGCCTGGGCTGCTACTCGCGGGTGCTGGCCTACGAAGCGCTGGAAGAAGTGCCCGCCCGCGAGCCCTGCGTCTACATCGACTTCGCCGGCAACACGGACCTGCGGCGGCGCATTCACGAACGATTCGGGAACCAGCTGCGCTACAGCTGCGCGGTGGGCGGCACGCACGTTGATCGCCTCGGCGGCGGGGCCGGACTGCCCGGACCGCGGCCGGAGCTGTTCTTCGCACCCGCGCAGGCGAAGAAGCGGCAATCCGAATGGGGCGAACAGGAGTTGCAGCAGCGCATCCTCACCGGCTGGAACGACTTCCTCCAGCGCGTGCTGGGCAGCGAGCCGTGGCTGCGCGTCGAGCAGCACCGCGGCATGCAGGACGCGCAGGCGACCTACGCGCAGATGCTGTCCGGCCGCGCCGATCCCGCGGTCGGCCACGTGCTCAGACCGCGATGACTGCGCCCGCCCGCGACAATGCGGGCATGTCGGCCACCCACCCCTACCAGGCGCTCACGCCCGACGTCGTGCTCGATGCGCTCGCCAGCGTCGGGCTGCACGGCGACGGCCGCCTCATGGCGCTGAGCTCCTACGAGAACCGCGTCTACCAGGCCGCGCTCGAGGAACCCGCGCAAGGCCACGCGCAGGTGGTCGCGAAGTTCTACCGGCCGGGCCGCTGGAGCGAGGAGGCGATCCGCGAAGAGCACGACTTCTCGCGGGCGCTCGCGGAAGCTGAAGTGCCCGCCGTCGCGCCGCTGGTGCTCGAGGGCGGCACCCTGCACCACCACGCCGGTTTCGCCTTCAGCGTGAGCCCTCGCCGCGGCGGCCGCCGGCCGGAGCTCGATGACGAGGAGGTGCTGGAGTGGATCGGCCGCTTCCTGGCGCGCATCCACACGGTAGGCGCCGCCGAGCCGTTCGCGAATCGCCCCGTGCTCGACCTGCGCAGCTTCGGCACCGAATCGCGCGACTGGCTGCTGCAGCGGCAGATCATTCCGATGGACGTGGAGCGCGTGTGGCGCGAGGCGTGCGATGCCGCATTGAACGCCGTGGAACACGCGATGGGCGGGAAGTCCGGCGCCTATGCCCCGCAGTTCAAGATGCTGCGGCTGCATGGCGACTGCCATCCCGGCAACATCCTCTGGACGCCGGACGAAGGCCCGCACTTCGTCGACCTCGACGATGCCCGCACGGGCCCTGCGGTCCAGGACTTGTGGATGCTGCTGTCGGGTGAGCGTGCGCAGCGCCAGCGCCAGCTCGGCGCGCTGCTGGATGGCTACGAGCAGGTGCGCGACTTCGACCGGCAGGAGCTCGTGCTCGTCGAGCCGCTGCGCACGCTGCGGTTGATCCACTACAGCGCGTGGCTGGCGCGGCGCTGGGACGATCCGGCGTTTCCCGCCGCCTTTCCCTATTTCGGCAGCAGCGACTACTGGAAAGGCCAGGTGCTGATGCTGGAGGAACAGCTGGAAGCGATGGCCGAACCACCGATGGTGGCGTGAGCCGCCGTCAGGGCGCGACTTGCTGGGACGCGGTCGGCGCCACGGTGCCGGGCGGCCCGGGCACGACCGGCGCCTGCAGACGATTGGCCGGGTCGTAGATCACCGTGCCGGTGCCGACACCAACGCCCGCGCTCACGGGCCCGCCGCCGATCGGCACGCTGGCCCCGACACCCGCGCCGGTGTAGACCTGCCCGCGGTCGTTCACGCCGACGCCGACACCGACCGGTCCGACGCCGGTGCCCACGCCGACGCTCAGGCCGCCCGTGCCGCCGCCGACGCCGACAGTCACCGGCCCAACCGGGATGCCGATGCCCACGCCCGCGCCGAGCGAGCCGCAGCCGGCCAGCACGCCGGCCATCAGCGCGGAAGCGAACACGGTCGTGGTTCTCATGGCCTTCATTGTGGCGCGGCAACGCGACCGCCGGGCGCTGCTGTCACCGGATGCATCAGCGCACCGGGTTCTCGAGCACGCCGATGCCGTCGATCTCGATGCGCACGACATCGCCGGGCTGCAGGTACTTCGGCGGCTTGAAGCCGATGCCCACCCCGACCGGCGTGCCGGTGGCGATCACGTCGCCGGCGAAAAGCGTGATGCCGGCCGAGAGCGTCTCGATGAGCGTGGGAATGTCGAAGATGAGGTCGCTGGTCGCCGCGTCCTGCCTCAGCTCGCCGTTGACCCAGCAGCGCAGCTGCGTGCGGGTGCCATCGAGTTCATCGGCGCTGACCAGCCACGGCCCCATGGGGCAGAAGGTGTCGAACGACTTGCCCATGTCCCATTGCTGGTGGCGGCTCTGCCAATCGCGAGCCGTCACGTCGTTGACGATGGTGTAGCCGAACACGTGGTCCATCGCGTCCTGCTTGCGGATGCGCCGGCCACCGCGGCCGATCACCACCGCGAGCTCGGCTTCGTAGTCGATCGCCGTGGACACCTCGGCCGGCACGACGATCGATTCGCCGTTGGCGATCACGCACTCGGGCACCTTGGTGAAGATGATCGGGGCGGCCGGGATGTCGCCGCCCGACTTGGCGCTGCTGTCGAAGCCGCTGCCCGCGAACTCCTTGGCATGCGCGTGATAGTTCTTGCCGACGCAGAACAGGTTGCGGCGCGGCCGCGGAAGCGGCGCGAGCAGCTGGACCGCGTCCAGGGCCACGGGCGCGCCGGTGGCCGGCATCGGTGTGCCCGACGCGAGCAGCTCCACGACCGGCAGCGCGCCACGCGGCCGCTCGAGCTCGGGCAATTCGAGCGGCAGCACGCTCTGCAGGTCGGATGAGACGATGCCCACGGCGGGGCGTCCACGGTCGAGGTAAGCGGCGATCTTCATGGGAGAAACCCTCTGCGGAACGGGTTGGGCAACGTAGCATGCTAACGCGACCCCAAGGAGATTCCATGCATCGTCGCACCGCCCTTGCGGCCGCGCTAGCCGCGGCCGGCGGCCTTGCCTTCGCGCAGGCGCCCTACCCCTCCAAGCCCATCACCATGGTCGTTCCCTTCCCGCCGGGCGGCGTCGCCGACACGGTGGCCCGACCGGTCGCCGAGGCCATGTCGCGCGACCTGGGCCAGCCGGTGGTGATCGAGAACCGCGGCGGCGCCGGCGGCGGCATCGGCATGGGCCACGCATCCAAGGCGGCCCCCGACGGTTACACCATCCTGCTGGCGCTGGCTTCTTACAGCGTGCTGCCCGAAGCCGACGCCATCCTCGGGCGCGCGCCGATGTACAGCTTCAACTCGCTGCGGCCGATCGCGCGCTTCACCGCCGATCCCACCGTGCTGGCCGTGCGGGCCGAAGCGCCGTGGAAGACGGTGAAGGACTTCGTCGAGGACGCCAAGCGCCGCCCCGGCGCCATCAACTACGGCTCGTCGGGCAATTACGGCACCATGCATGTGCCGATGGAAATCCTGGCGCAGAACGCCGGCATCAAGCTCACGCACGTGCCGTTCACGGGCGCGGGACCGGCGGTCATCGCGCTGCTGGGTGGGCAGATCGATGCGGTGTCCACCGGGCCGGCCACGGTGGTGCAGCACGTCAAGGGCGGCAAGCTGCGCGTGCTGGGGCACTGGGGCAACGGCAAGCTGCAGGCGCTGCCGGACGTGCCTTCGCTCAAGGACTCGGGCTACAACGCGGAGTACGCGCAGTGGTCCGGCCTGTTCGTCCCGGCCGGCGTGCCGGATCCCGTCGCGCAGCGCTTGCGCGCCGCAGCGCGCGCGGCAGCCAACGATTCCAAAGTGAAAGAGGTGATCGGCGCCGCCGGCAGCCCCGTGCTGTACCTGGACACGCCGGAGTTCGAGAAGTACGTGCAGGACGACGTCAAGCGCATGTCCGAGGTCGTGAAGAAGATGGGCAAGGTCGAGTGAGCTGAGATCGCCGGTCGCTTTCAAGGAGACGCCATGCTGTCCGCAGTGCATCGCTGGTTGGGCGCGTTCGCGCTGTGCGTCCTGGCCGCCGCGCCCGCATCGGCGCAGAACTGGCCCGCACGGCCTGTCCGGGTCATCGTGCCCTACGCCACCGGCGGCCCCGCCGACGTGTATGCGCGCTTCCTCGCGCAACGCCTGGGCGACCAGCTCGGGCAGCATTTCGTGGTGGAGAACCGGCCCGGGGCGGGTGCGGTGATCGGCACCGATGCCGTCGCCAAGTCCGCGCCCGACGGCTACACGCTGCTGGTGATGTCGAACACGCACACGGTCAACGAGACGCTGGTGGCCAACAAGCCGTACCAGCTGATGCGCGATTTCGTGGGCGTGGCGCCGATCAACTACTCGGACCTGCTGCTGGTGGCGCATCCTTCGGTGCAGGCCACCAACGTGCAGCAGCTCGTGAAGCTCGCCAAGGAGCGGCCGGGCAGGCTCAATTACGCGTCTTCCGGAACCGGAACGCCCTACCACATGGCCGGCGAACTGTTCAAGGCGATGTCCGGCACCAGCATCGTCCACGTTCCGTACAAGGGCAGTTCCGGCGCGCGTACCGACGTGCTCGGCGGACAAGTTGACCTGATGTTCGACGCGGTGACGACCATGGCCGAACACGCCAAGGCCGGCAAGGTCAAGGCGATCGCCACCACCGGCAAGAAGCGCTCGGCCGTGCTGCCCGAAGTGCCCACGGTCGACGAAGCCGGAGTTGGGGGCTACGAGGCGACGATCTGGCTCGGCGTGCTCGCACCCAAGGGCACGCCCGCCGCGGTGGTCACGCGGCTGAACGAGGCGATCACGAAGATCGCCAGCACGCCCGAAGTGCAGCAGGCTTGGGAGAAGCAGGGCGCCACCGCGATGGTCATGACGCCGACAGCGTTCGATAAGTACATGCAGGACGACATCGCCAAATGGGCCAAGGTGATCCAGAGCGCCAACATCAAGGCCGACTGATGCCGCAGCCCGTGAATCTGCTCAGTGGCGGCGCGGCCCAGGGCCTGGTGGACGGCCTGCAGCAGGCGCTGGCCGAACGCGGCATCCGCGTGGCCGGCAACTTCGGCGCGGTGGGCGCGATGCGCGACCGGTTGCTGGCCGGCGACCCCTGCGACTTGGTGATCCTCACGCAGGCCTTGATCGCCGAACTGGAGCAGCAGGGCCACGTGCGTCCGGGGACGGCGCGACCGCTGGGGCGCGTGCGCACCGGCATCGCCGTGAAAGCCGGCGCGCCGATGCCGAAGGTGGCGGACGCCGAGGCGCTGAAGCAGCTGCTGCAAAACGCAGGCGGCGTCTACTTCCCCGACCCGCAGAAGGCCACGGCGGGCATCCATTTCATGAAGGTGCTGCGATCGCTCGACCTGGACGAGACGCTGAAGGACCGGATGCGCACCTTTCCGAACGGGGCAACCGCGATGCGCGCGCTGGCCGGTGCGCCCGAGCCCGATGCGGTCGGCTGCACGCAGGTGACGGAGATCCTCTACACGCCTGGCGTGCAGCTCGCGGGCGGGCTGCCGAGCGGGTTCGAGCTGGCGACGGTCTACACCGCCGCCGTCTGCACGCGTGCGAAGTCTCCCGAAGCCGCGGCGGCCGTCGCGGCGCTGCTCTCGTCACCCGCGACGGCAGAACTGCGCCGCACGGGCGGCTTCGACCCGCTCTGATTCAGGCGAGCAGCGCGTTGACGCGCTTGACGTAGGCGGCCGGGTCGTCCGGCATGCCGCCTTCGGCCAGCAGCGCCTGGTCGAACAGGATCTGCGCCAGGTCGTGGAAGTGCACGGAGCCGTCCAGCTTCCTGACCAGCGCGTGCTCGGGGTTCACCTCCAGCACCGGCTTCACCTCCGGGACTTTCTGGCCGGCCTGCTTGAGCATGCGCGCGAGCTGCATGCTCATGCCGCCGTCGCTGACCACCAGGCAGGCGGGCGAGTCGACCAGTCGGGACGTGACGCGCACGTCCTCGGCCCGGTCCTTCAGCGCCTCCTTCAGTTTGGCGAGCACCGGCTTGAAGGCCTCGGCCGCTTCTTCCGCCGCTTTTTTCTCGGTCTCGTCCTGCAGCTTGCCCAGGTCCACCGCGCCCTTCGCCACCGACTGCATCGGCGTTCCGTCGAACTCGTGCAGGTAGTTCAGCGCCCACTCGTCCACCCGGTCCGTCATCAGCAGGACCTCGATGCCCTTCTTGCGGAACACCTCCAGCTGCGGGCTGTTCTTCGCCGCGGCCAGCGTGTCGGCGGTGATGTAGTAGATCGCCTCCTGGCCCTCCTTCATCCGCGCCTTGTAGTCGGCGAGCGAGACGTTCGGCGTGTCCGACTGGGTGGAGGCGAAGCGAAGCAGCTTGGCGATGCGGTCGCGGTTGCCGAAGTCCTCGCCCAGGCCTTCTTTGAGCACGGCGCCGAACTCGGCGTAGAACTTCGCGTACTTGGCCCTGTCTTCTTCGGACGCGGACTCGTCCTTCTCCAGTTTGGCCAATTCCTCGAGCATGGACAGCACGCGCTTGGTGCTGCCCTCGCGGATCGCCCGCACGTCGCGGCTTTCCTGCAGCAGTTCGCGGCTGACGTTGAGCGGCAGGTCGGCCGAGTCGATCACGCCCCTGACGAAGCGCAGGTAGACGGGCATCAGCGCCTGCGCGTCGTCCATGATGAAGACGCGCTTGACGTACAGCTTCACGCCGGCGGCCTTCTCCCGGTTCCACAGGTCGAACGGCGCGTGCGCGGGGATGTAGAGCAGCTGCGTGTATTCGGTCGAGCCCTCCACCCGGTTGTGGCTCCACGCCAGCGGGTCCTCGTGGTCGTGGCTGATCTGGCGGTAGAAGGCCTTGTACTGGTCCTCGCTGATGTCCTTCTTCGACCGGGTCCACAGCGCGCTGGCCTGGTTGACGGTCTCCCACTCGTCGGTGAGCACCATCTCGCCGCCCTTGTTGTCCTCGCCCTCCTTCCATTCCTCCTTGCGCATCAGGATGGGCAGGGAGATGTGGTCGGAGTACTTGCCGACGATGGATTTGAGCTTCCAGGTGGAGAGGTACTCGGTGGCGTCTTCCTTGAGGTGCAGGATCACGCTGGTGCCGCGCTGCGGCCGCGTGATCGTCTCGACCTCGAAGTCGCCCGTGCCGCCGCTGGTCCACCGCACGCCCTGGTCGGTGGGCAGGCCGGCGCGACGGGATTCCACGGTGATGCGGTCGGCCACGATGAAGCCGGAATAGAAGCCGACGCCGAACTGCCCGATCAGCTGGGCGTCCGCCTTCTGGTCGCCCGAGAGGCGGCTCATGAACTCGCGGGTGCCGCTCTTGGCGATCGTGCCCAGGTTCTCGATCGCTTCCTGCTGCGACAGGCCGATGCCGTTGTCGGTGATGGTGAGGGTCCTGGCCTGCTTGTCGAAGGCGATGCGCACCTCGAGCTTGGGGGCGTCCTCGTAAAGCGAGTTGTCGCTCAGGGCCTCGAAGCGCAGCTTGTCGCAGGCGTCGGAGGCGTTGGAGACCAGCTCACGCAGGAAGATCTCCTTGTTGGAGTAGAGCGAGTGGGTGACCAGGTGCAGCAGCTGTGCGACCTCGGCCTGGAAGGAAAGGGTTTGCTTGTTCTGGGACATGGCCGTATGCAGAAACGAAAAGGCGAGCAGAGCATGAGGGCGGCGCGTGCGATTTCAAGGCCGCGGCGGCCAGTGACGCAGGACGTGGGCGCGACAGGCGAACGGCCGTTTCGTGAAAAAAGGCGCGCGCTTGCCGCTCGTACCCGCCGGACGGCATCCCTGCCGGACTGACAGGTTGTTACATTGGCCTCGCCTACAGCCGAGCCATGAACATCGAGCTTCCACACGCCCTCGTTCCCGTAGCCGATCCCGTCCTGGATGACGCAGATGTGTTCGACGTGCCGCAGACGGTCACTGCCGAGCGCGTTGCACGGGGGGTGAGAGGCGCCGACGCGGCTTCGCGCATGCGGGTCGGTCCGGCGCGCGACGCCCGCCAATGGCCGTCGCATGCCAGCGTCGACAGCGGCAGCAGCGTCGAGCTGACCTTCACCGCGGCTCCGCGCTAGGGCGCCGCACCAATGAGAACGCCCCGCGGCGCGGGGCGTCTTCGATTCCGAAATCGTTCAGGACGCCAGAACTGGCGTGCTGCCGACCGTCCTCGGCGCGGCGGCGCTCGCCGCCGGCACGACCGCGGCGACGGGTTCGATCCTTGCGACCAGCCCGCTGCGGTCCTGCCGGTTGCGCAGCACGATGCGCAAGCCGCAGCGCTGCGCGGCGTTCTGCGCGATCGACAGCCCGAGCCCGCTGCCGCGCGTGCCGTTGCCGGGCACGCGGAAGAAGCGGTCGAAGACCCGACCGAGCTGGTCGGGCGGGATGCCCGGGCCGGTGTCCACCACTTCGATGGCGGGTCCGTGCGGCGTCGACGACAGCCGCACGTCCACCACGCCGCCTTCGGGCGTGTAGCGCAGCGCGTTCTCAATCAGGTTGTCCAGCGCGCTGCGCAGGTCGCCGGCGGCGCAGCGCAGCATCAGCGTGGCCGTGGGCACGGGCGAATCGACCACCATGCCAAGGTCGATGTGCCGCTGGTCCGCCAGGGCGATCAGGCCGTCGATGCTCTGGTGGACTTGCGCGTGCAGGTCCACCGCGACGATCGGCTCCTGCGCCGCCTTGGCCTCATTGCGCGAGAGCTTGAGCAGTTGGTCCACCAGCCGCTGCGCCCGGTCGACGCCCGCCTTGAGCTGGCCCAGGCTCTCCTGGCACGCGCCCGCGGGCATGTCACGGCACACGTTCTCCAGTTGCAGGGCCACCGCGGTGATGGGGGTGCGCAGCTCGTGCGCCGCGTCCTGCACGAAGCGGCGCTGCGTGTCGAACGCGTCGCGAAGGCGCGAGAGCAGGCTGTTGAACGACTCGACGAGCGGCGCGATCTCGGCCGGCACGCGTGTCATCGACAGCTCGCGGATGTTGTGCTCGTCCTGCTGCGCGGCCTGGCGCCCGATCGCCTGCACTTCACGCGAAAGCGTCGCGGCCACGCCCCAGAGGATCAGGATGGCCAGCGGCAACAGGATCAGCACCGGCGCGAGCGCCGAACCGGCGCGCTCCACCGCGAGGTGCCGGCGGAATTCGCCGCTTTGCAGGATCTGCACGCGCTGGCCGCTGCCCGGCGCCGGCGAGGTGGCGTAGACGCGCCACTGGCGGCCGCCGATCGTGACGTCGTGGAAGCCGGGCGCGCGGGCCATCGGCGCGCCGATGCCGGTCATCGACGACGCTTCGAGCAGGCCGTCGCGGTTCCACACCTGCGCGATGTAGCTGCCCCACTTGTGCGCCCGCTCCGGCGCGACCTGCGGCAGCGCGACGCGCTCGTCGTGCAGCGCGATCGAGTCGCCCAGTTGCTGCATCTGCTCGTCCATGAAGGACGCCACCATGCGGTTGTAGGTCCAGTACGAGAAGCAGGCCGACGCGACGCCCACCAGCAGGAACAGCGGGACGAGCCAGAACAGCAGCGCGCGGCGCAGCGAGCACATCGGGCCGGAGGAAAGGATGTGCATCAGTGGGCTCCTCGTTGCGCCGTGGCCGGCTGCGACGCGGCGATGCGCCAGCCGAGGCCGCGCACGTTGCGGATCACCTCGGCGCCCAGCTTGCGGCGCATGCCGTGGATCAGGACGTCGACGGCATTGCTGCTCACCTCCTCGCCCCACCCGTAGATGCGGCTTTCCAGCTGGTCGCGCGAAAGGATGGCGCCGGGGCGCTCGAGCAACGCATGCAGCAGCGCGAATTCGCGCGCGGACAGCTGCGAGCGCTCGCCCTGCACCAGCACTTCGCGCGTGGTCAGGTCCAGCTGCACGGCCTCGCTGCCGATGACGGAATGCGCCGCGCCGTCCCGCCGGCGGATCACGGCCCGCATGCGGGCGAGCAGCTCGCGGAATTCATAGGGCTTGACCAGGTAGTCGTCGGCGCCGACGTCCAGGCCGGTGATGCGGTCGTCCAGGCCGTCGCGCGCGGTGAGCACCAGCACCGGCGTGCGGTCGCCCTTGCCGCGGGCGGTGCGCAGCACCTCGATGCCGTCGCGGCGCGGCAGGCCCAGGTCCAGCAGCACGCACGCGTAGCCGCCCTCGTCCATCGCGCTTTGCGCCAGCAGGCCTTCCTTGACCCAGTCGACCGACCAGCCGTTGGCCTCCAGCGCCTTGTGCAGGCTCTGGCCGATCATTTCGTCGTCTTCCACGAGCAGGACGCGCATCAGGACTCCAGTCGGAACGATTGTCCGCCGTTCCAACGCGCTTCGCGACGGGCCTCGAAGAGGAGCACGCCACCGGCGCACGCCAGGACGACCAGCAGCAAAGCTTCGGCGATCGCCGGCGCCGGCTGCGCTTGCGCGGCGGACCAGGCCAGCAGGTAGCTCAGCTTGCACGCCAGCGCGAATGCCACGGCGGGCAGCCGCAGCGCCCGGATCCAGACGGAGGCCAGCAAGGCAACGCCGGTGGCCCCGGTGATCAGCTGGAGGTAGAGAGCGGGCAGGTCGCCCTCACCCGTCGCTTGCGCAGCCAGGTACAGCGTGCCGGCCCCGCCCAGCGTGAGGGCGGCGGCGGCGCTTCGGATGGCGATTTCGGGCATCGGGGCACCTGTGGACGGAGGGAGCGGGAGGTGCTTGAAGTTAGCGAAACAGACTTAGGCAGCGGTTAGGCGACGTCCGGTCGTGACACGGCGACGAGCGGTTTCGGACGCCGCACATCCGCGGCAAGCCGCCGACCATCCGGGAATTCCCGTGTAAACCGTTGCGAATTGATGACAACAAAAGGCCTCATCGGCGATTTCGAGCGCTAAGTCTTTGAATTCAGTGACCTCAATCATTGCGAAATGTTTCTTCGAGTTCTACAGTTGAGCCACCTTAAGCACTTTCCCTATCCCGACCCCGGGATTTTTCGTAAGGACGACTCATGAAAAAGCTCCTCCTCCCGCTGCTGATGGCCCTGGCTTCCCTGGCGCAGGCCCAGACGGCCACCGGCAACTTCAACGTCGCCATCACGCTCACCACGGCGTGCACCCTGAACACGCCCGCCAACGGAGCGCTGGCATACACATCCTTCGCCGCGTCGGAATCCAGTGCCACGCCGGCGTCGATCAACGTCCGTTGCACCAACACGCTGCCGTATACCGCCACGCTCGATGGCGGGGCCACCACCACCTCCAACGTGTATACGTTCACCGACGGAACCTTGAACCTCACGTACCGCCTGACGCTCGCCGCCGCGGGCCTGACCGGCACGGGCACGAACGTCGGCAACGGGGGTGACCAGGCCTACACGATCACTCCGTCGGTGAACACCGCCCAGAGCGGCACGTGCGCGACCGACACCTGCAGCAGCACTGCCGCGCACACCCTCACCATCACCTACTGATTGCGTCACAGCGGGAGCCTCACGGATGTCCGCGCGTTGGGTTGTTCCCGTGCTTCTTGCGATCGCCGCACCCAGTGGATTCAGTGGCTCGGCGAGCGCCGGCTTCGGCATCGGAATCCGGCTGCTGGCCCCCGGCAACGGAGCGCGATCCGGGCCACCGGGCGGCGGGTCCGGCGAACACGCGGTCAGCGTGATCACCTGCTCCAGCGCCGCCGGCGCTTCTTCAGTGCAGGTGCACTGCAACCTGCCCACATTCGTGGACATCAGCGAAGTTGAGGCCTCCGCCAACGGCGCTCCCCCGGACCCCTGCGGCGGGTTGAGCGCGGCACCGGGGGTGACGTGCACGACGTACGGCGGCCGCTCCATCGCGCAGCAGGCCGGCGAAGGCGTGTCCCTGATGTCCGCCGAGAGTGCGATCCGGCTGGGGCCGGACGCCGGTTCCGCGGGCGTGGCCGGCGGGCCGGTCTACGAAATCCAACGTCGCGACAGCCTGAGCACGCTCGTGGCCGTCCAAGCCGTCAATCCTGACTCGCGCACGGTTGAGTTGCTGGTAACCTTCTGAACATGAATGCAGTAGTGCGACGCGCGTCCGGGCCCCTCCTGGCAGCCATGGCGGTGCTCGCCGCGGGCACGGCAACAGCGGGCATGTTCTCCGTCACGCCCGTCCGCATCTACATGAACGCACGCGAACGCGCCGTCGCGGTCACGATCGTGAATGACGGCGACAGCGATGTCGTCCTCCAGGCCGACCTGAACAGCTGGACGCAGACGGCCGATGGCACGGATCAGCTCGCGCCGACCGACGACCTGATCCTGGCCCCGCCCATCATCAAGATCCCGCCCAAGGCGCGGCAGGTGGTCCGGCTCGCCCTGCTCACGCCGCCGGACCTGTCGCGGCAGCTGACGTACCGGGTGGTCGTCCGGGAGGTGCCCGAAGCCAGGCCGCAGCCTCCGGCCGAAGGCCTGCGCACGCCCATCGCCCTGGCATTGAGCCTGCCCGTGTTCATCACGCCCCCGGGCGCCAGGCGCCAGGTGGAGTGCACCCCCGTGCGCACCGAGGCCAACGCGCCGGCATTGAGCTGCCGCAACAACGGAAACGCCTACGCCCAGCTGCGGGACGCCCAGCTGACCCGCGACGACCGTCCCCTCGCGCGCTTCGAGGGTGGCACCTACATCCTCCCGGGCGCCACAAAGCTGATCGCGCTCAAGACGGACACGGCAGTGCCCTCCGGGCAGGCACGGCTCTCGCTCACGTTCGACGACGGGCAAGGCAGCACCACGTCGGTCGCACTGCCTTGATGGGTGCGCTTCATGGGGAGGCGACGCCCGGGCCGCGCAGCACGGAAGCTCCTGATGCTCGCGGCGCTCGCAGCCCTGATGCCGGCCTGGAGCCAGGCGCCTAGTTCCCGCGCGGCGCTTCCGTCCTCCGGAGACCGGGTGATGCCCCTCGAGGTGATCGTGAACGGTGTCCGCGGCGGCACCTGGACGCTGCTGGAGCGCGGCGGCAAGCTCCACGCCCCCGCCGACGCGTTCGAGGAATGGCGCCTGATCCGGGGCGCCTCCAGCGTGCAATACCGGGGGGAGAACTGGTACGCGCTCTCGGACATCGCAGGCTTCCAGGCACGCCTGAACTTCGCCGAGCAGACCATCGAACTGGACTTCTCGCCCTCGGCTTTCAATGCGGTGCGCATCGCCACCGAAGGCGCCATGGCGCGGCCGGCGCTGAGCGAGTCGATCCCGGCGGCATTCTTCAACTACGACCTCAACTTCCAGGCCGTGAACGGCAGCGGGCTCGCTCCCTCCACTCGCGACCTCGGCGGCCTCTTCGAGGGGGGATGGAGCGGCCCGTGGGGCCTGCTGACCAGCAGCTTCGTCGCAAGGAACCTCGCCGGCAGCGATCCGCTGGCCCGCACCGAATTCAAGCGGCTGGAGACCACGTTCACCCGCAATTTCCTGGACGGGAACACCACGCTGCGCCTAGGCGACACCTACACGCGAGCCGGGCTCACGAGCCAGCCCGTCTACTTCGGGGGCCTGCAGTACGCCAAGGATTTCAGCCTGCAGCCGGGCTTCATCACGCAGCCGGTCCCCGTGCTGGCCGGCGTATCGACCGCCCCCAGCACGGTCGAACTGTTCATCAACAACTCCCTGCGGCAGGTGACGCAGGTGCCGCCGGGACCTTTCCGCATCGACAACGTGCCCGCGCTCGCGGGCGCCGGCGAGGCCAGGCTGGTGGTGCGCGACATCCTCGGTCGCGAAACCGTGATCACCCAGTCCCTGATCAGCAACGGCCGGATGCTCGAAGCAGGGCTCGACGACTGGAGCATGGAACTCGGCTGGCCGCGCGAAAGCCTGGGACGGGCCAGCGCCGACTACGGACGCCTGTTCGCCGCCGGCTTCTACAAGCAGGGCCTGAGCAAGGAGCTGACGCTGGAGGGCAATGCGGAGGTGTCGGCGGCCGTGCGCCGCGTCGGGGCCGGCGCGCTGCATGCGCTTCCTTTTTCCAGCGTCGGCCTGGCGGCCTTCTCGGTGAGCCAGGACGAGGACGGGCGCGTCGGGCACAACTGGCAGCTCGGCATCGAGCGCAGCGGATTCGAGCACGGCCTCGCGGCCAGCATCATCGGCGCCTCGCCCCGATTCCGGCAGGTGGGCGTGCGCACCGGACAGCCCGAACTGCAGGGCGTGGTGAGCTACTCCTACACCCACGCGGACATCGGACAGATCGGCCTGAGCTACGGCCTGGTCGAGAGCGATCCGGCCGGGCGCACGAGGACCGTCAACCTGATCTACTCGGTCCGGCTGGGCCTTCGCGCCACCCTGAGTCTGCTGGCGTCTCGCGTGACCGGCGCCGGCGCGGGCTCGTCGGTCGGCCTGACGCTCAACGTGCCCCTGGACAACCGCGTTCTCGTCACCGGGGGAGCCGGGGTGCGCGGCGGCGAGCGGGAGTACTTCGCCGGCTTCAGCCGCAGTCTCAATGCCGAGACCGGCTGGGGCTATCGCGGCAACACCGGTCGACGCTCGGGCGGCAACTTCGCGGAAGGTGGCGCCCACTACCAGGGCGACCACTTCTTCGCATCGGGCGACGTCAGCGCGGCATCGCAGCAATCCGCGCTGCGCCTGGGCCTGGTCGGGGGGGCCGTGCTGGCGGACGGCATGGTCTTCGCCACCCGGCGCGTGCAGGACAGCTTCGCCATCGTCGAAGTCCCGGGCTATGCCGACGTGGGCGTCGGCTTCCAGAGCGGCAACCTCACGCGCACGGACGCGAGCGGGCGCGCCCTGCTGCCCCGGCTGCTGCCGTTCCAGCGCAACGCGATCCGCCTCGACCCCGCCGAGCTGCCGATCAGCGCCGAACTCGATTCGATCGAAATGGACGCGGTGCCTGCCTTGCGCAGCGCGGTCAAGATCACCTTCCCGGTGCGCACCGGCCGCGCCGCGCTCGTGCGCGTGGTCCTCGATGACGGCCAGCCCGCGCCGGCCGGCGCCGAGATGGAAATCGCCGGCGACCCCAAGGTGTTCTACGTCGCCCGCCGCGGAGAAGCTTTCCTCACGGGCATGCAGCCGGCCAACCGCGTCCGGCTGCACTGGAAGAAAAAGACCTGCTCCATGGAAGTGCCGCTGCCGCCCGGGACCAAGGACGAGATCGCACGCCTCGGCCCGGTTCTCTGCACAGGAGTTCCACGATGAAGATGCTTCGCCTCGCCTGTGTCCTCGCCCTGTGCCTGTCGGCGGGGCGCGTCGGCGCGCAACAGGTCACCTGCGGCACGATCTCGCCGTCCTCGGTGAGCGGCACTTACACGCCCACGTCCACGCTGAACCTCGCGGGGCGGATCGACCTCACCTGCACCCGCAACAGTGGCTCGAGGAATCGCACGGCCTGGCTCGGAATCGACAACGGCCCCGGCACCCCCGCGCGAAACCTCGATCGGACGGGCGGTGGGGGGTCGCTGCCGTATCAGCTGCATCGGAATGCGGGCAACACCGGCACCTGGACGACGGGCCCAGGCCAGGCGCCGGGCAGCGCGGCGGCCGGGGGCGCTCTCGTCGCCCTCGACTTCAGCTCGCAAAACGTCATCTCGGTCACCGTCAGCTATCACTTCCAGGTTCTCGCCGGCAACTACGCTCGCGCGGGAAGCTACTCCGACAACCCTGTCACGCTGACCGTCCGGCTGACCTCCGACACAGGTCCGCTCCTGGGCACAGCGACCTTCGTACCCGCCGTCACGCTGCAGGACTTCTGCCGCCTCTCCACGCCGCCCGGCAACATGGCCCTGAGCTACACCTCGTTCAGCGGCAGCGCCGCGACGGCCAGTACCAACTTCGGCGTGCAATGCCTGGACGCGACGGCCTACAGCATGGCGGTGGACGCGGCTTCGGGCAGCGCGCTGGGCCTGACCTACACGCTGGGGCTCAGCAGCAGCAACGGCGTCGGCAACGGCGCCGAACAGACGCACACGATCAACGGATCGATCGCAGCGGGACAGTCGGGCACCTGCGCGGTCGCCTCGTGTTCCGCCACGCAGCAACGCACGCTGACCATTACGTACTGAACCGGAGCTGCCTCAGAACCGCTCGCCGGGCGCGAGGTACCGCCACGTGCCGGGCGGCAACTGCCCCAAAGCCACCCGCCCGATGCGCACGCGCTTGAGCCCCACCACCTTCAGCCCCACCAGCTCGCACATCCGCCGGATCTGACGCTTGCGCCCTTCCGTGAGCACGAACCGCAGCTGTTCCGGGTTCTGCCAGTCGACGCGCGCCGGTTTCAGCGCTCGCCCATCCAGGCTCAGGCCGTGGCGAAGGCGGGCGAGTTGCGCGGCGGGGAAGGCGCCCTGCACGTCACGCGTGACCTCGCCATAGTTCACGCGCACCAGGTACTCCTTTTCCATGCCGGAGTCCTCGCCGATCAGCTGGCGGGCGACGCGGCCATCCTGCGTGAGCACGAGCAGGCCGGTCGAATCGATGTCGAGGCGGCCCGCGGGCGCCAGGCCGCGCAGCTGGGCGGGCGAGAAGCGTTGGCGCGAAGGATCGCCCTGCCAGTGGTTGCGGTCCTGCACCAGCGTGACGGCGGGCTGGTACCCGTCCTCCGCTTGCCCGCTCACGTAGCCAACCGGCTTGTGCAGCAGGATCGTCACCTGGGTTTGCTGATGGCCCTGCGCACGCCGGTCGACCTCGATGCGAGCCTGCGGCCCGACCTGCATGCCGACGCCCGCGACCTCTCCGTCGACGCGAACCCAGCCGCGCGAGATCCAGTCGTCGGCTTCGCGGCGCGAGCACAGGCCCAGGTCCGCCATTCGCTTGTTCAGGCGAACCGTGCCTGGGGCCCCGGCGCTGCGCGGCGGTTCGCGGTTCATCGCGCGGCCGCCTTCGCAACGGTGCCGCTGGTGCGCAGCGCGGCCAGGTCGAGGATGCGCAGGCCGCCGTACTCGACCTGGATCGCCCCCTGAGCCTCCAGCACGGCCAGCGCTTCATTGACGCGCTGGCGGGAGAGGCCCACGAGATAGCCCAGCTCCTGCTGCGTGATGCGCAGCACCTCGCCGACGCCGGGATAGAGCACCGGGTTGAACAGCGCCGCCAGGCTGCGCGCCACGCGCACGTCGGGATCGTTCAGCCGGTCGATCTCGCGCGCGGCGATGAACTGGGCGAGCCGCTCGTTGAGCTGGTTCATGATGAATCGGTTGAAGGCGATCGAGTGGTCCAGCAGCCAGTGGAAGGTGTCCACCGGCAGCCCGGCCACCACGCTCTTGCGCAGCGGCTGCATGTTGTAGCGGTAGGCCTCGCGCTTGAGCACGGTGCCCTCGCCGAACCAGCCACCGGGCGGCACGCCGGTGAAGGTCACCGTGTGGCCGTGCGCGCTGTCGGTGCTCATCTTCAGCAGCCCTTCGACCACGCCGAACCAGTAAGTGGCGGGCCGGCCCACCCGGCAGACGAAGTCGCCCGGCACCGCATCGCCCACCGTGATGTTGCTGACGGCGCGCTCGTATTCGGCCGGCTGCAGCTGCCGCAGCCAGGGGATGCCGTCGAGTTCCTGCGAGGTCGGAAGTCGCCTGCGCTGGTGCAGCGGCAGCTCGGGCGCGAGGGCTTGCATGCGGGAAAGTCCGTGGGAGGGAAATCCCGCGGATTGTCGCTGCAAAGACAACTTGACGTCAAAGTCCTGCCTACCATCCGCGCAACTCAGGCCCGCCTTCCGGGCCCAAGGAATCGGATGGACACGACGTTCCCCCGCCTCTTGCTCCAGCACGCGGACCAGCGGCCCTCGGCGCCCGCGATGCGCGAGAAGGAATACGGCATCTGGCAGGCCCTGACGTGGTCGCAGATGGCACAGCTGGTCGGGCAACTGGCGTGCGGGTTGCACCAGGCGGGCCTGCGGCGCGGCGAGCACATGGTCGTCATCGGAACCAACCGGCCGCGCCTGTACGCCACGATGCTGGCCATCCAGTCGCTCGGCGCGGTCCCGATCCCGCTGTACCAGGATGCGGTGGGCGCCGAGTGCGTCTTCCCGATCAACAACGCCGAAGTCCGCTTCGCCATGGCCGAGGACCAGGAGCAGGTCGACAAGCTGCTGGAGATCCGGCCGCAGTGCCCGCAGCTGCAGCGCATCTGGTTCGACGAACCGCGCGGGCTGCGCAACTACAGCGAGCGCGGCCTCGCGCCGCTGGACAAGCTGATCGAGGAGGGCGATGCGTTCGCATCGTCCAACCCGGACTTCTTCCGGTCCGAAGTGGACAAGGCTTCGCCCGACGACGTGGCGGCGATGTTCTTCACCTCCGGCACGACCGGCAATCCCAAGGGCGTGATCCATTCGCACCGCGCGCTGCTGGATCGCGCGCACGCCGGCGCCGTCTTCGACCGGCTGACCGAGCACGAGGAAGTGCTGGCCTACCTGCCGCCCGCGTGGGTCGGCCAGAACGTCTTCAGCTACGCGCAATGGCTGGCCTGCGGCTACGTGGTGAACTGCCCCGAGTCGCCCGGCACGGTGATGATCGACCTCAAGGAGATCGGCCCCACCTACTACTTCGCCCCGCCGCGCGTGTTCGAGGGGCTGCTCACCACCGTGATGATCCGCATGGAGGACGCCGGCGCCATCAAGCGCGCGCTGTTCCACCGGTTCATGCAGCTGGCGCGCCGGGTCGGCCCCGCGCTGATGGACCGGCAGCCGGTGGGCGGGTTCGACCGGCTGCTCTACCGCATCGGCGACCTGATGGTCTACGGCCCGTTGCGCAACAACCTGGGCTTCTCGCGCGTGCGTGTCGCCTACACGGCCGGCGAAGCGATCGGGCCCGACCTCTTCGCCTTCTACCGCTCGATCGGCATCAACCTCAAGCAGCTGTACGGCTCCACGGAGACGGCGGTGTTCGTCTGCCTGCAGCCCGACAACCAGGTGCGCGCCGACACCGTCGGCGTGCCGATCCAGGGCGTGGAGATCAAGGTGGCCGAGAACGGCGAGATCCTGGTGCGCTCGCCGGGACTGCTCAAGGGCTACTACAAGAATCCGCAGGCCACCGCCGAGGTGCTCACGCCGGAAGGCTGGTACCACACCAGCGACGCCGGCTTCATGGATGCCAGCGGCCACCTGAAGATCATCGACCGCGTCAAGGACGTGGGCCGCATCCGCGGCGGACCGAACGACGGCGCGATGTTCGCGCCCAAGTACGTGGAGAACAAGCTCAAGTTCTTCCCGTACATCAAGGAAGCCGTCGCGTACGGCGACGGCCGCGAGAAGGTCTGCGTGATGATCAACATCGACTTCGACGCCGTCGGCAACTGGGCCGAGCGCCGCAACCTGCCCTATGCGGGCTACACCGACGTCGCGCAGAAGCCCGAGGTGTACGACCTCATCAGGGACTGCGTGGAGAAGGTCAACGTCGACCTGGCGGCCGACGAGAAGCTGGCCGGCTCGCAGATCTGCCGCTTCCTGATCCTGCACAAGGAGCTGGACGCCGACGACGGCGAGCTCACGCGCACCAACAAGGTCCGGCGCGGCTTCATCGCCGAGAAGTACCAGGTGCTGGTGGACGCGCTGTACGGCGGCAAGTCCGAGCAGTACGTGGAAACGCAGGTGAAGTTCGAGGACGGGCGCATCGGCAAGGTGAGCGCCACCCTCAGGATCATGGACGCCCGGACGTTCGCTCCGGTGAAGGCGGCCGCATGAACATGATGACCGATGCGGCCGTCCTGGAGCAGCAGCGGCAGGCCACGATGCAGGCGCCGGGGCGCAGGCTCGGCGAGGTGATCCTGGACGTGAGGAACATCTCGCTGTCGTTCGGCGGCGTGAAGGCGCTGGCGGACATCTCGTTCGACGTCCGTGAGCACGAGATCCGCGCCATCATCGGCCCGAACGGCGCGGGCAAGAGTTCGATGCTCAATTGCATCAACGGCGTCTACCAGCCGCAGAAGGGCAGCATCACCTTCCGGGGCAAGACCTTCCAGCACATGAAGAGCCGGCAGGTGGCGCAGATGGGCATCGCCCGCACGTTCCAGAACCTCGCGCTGTTCAAGGGCATGAGCGTGCTGGACAACATCATGACCGGCCGCAACCTGCGCATCCGCAGCAACATCTTCCTGCAGGCGCTGCGCATCGGCCCGGCCGAGCGCGAGGAGATCCGCCATCGCGAATACGTCGAACGGATCATCGACTTCCTCGAGATCCAGGCCTTTCGCAAGACACCGGTGGGCCAGTTGCCTTACGGCCTGCAGAAGCGGGTGGACCTGGGCCGCGCGCTGGCGATGGAGCCGCAGGTGCTGCTGCTGGACGAGCCGATGGCGGGCATGAACGTCGAGGAGAAGCAGGACATGTGCCGCTTCGTGCTGGACGTCAACGACGAGTTCGGCACGACGGTGGTGCTGATCGAGCACGACATGGGTGTGGTGATGGACATCTCCGACCGCGTGGTGGTGCTGGACTACGGCCGCAAGATCGGCGACGGCACGCCCGACGAGGTGCGCAACAACCCCGACGTGGTCAAGGCCTACCTGGGCACTTCCCACTGAAGCCGGTAACAGGACATGGGCTACTTCCTCGAGACACTGCTGGGCGGCCTGATGAGCGGCATGCTGTATGCGCTGGTCGCTCTCGGCTTCGTGCTGATCTTCAAGGCGTCGGGCGTCTTCAACTTCGCCCAGGGCGCGATGGTGCTGTTCGCCGCGCTGGCGATGGCGCGGCTGGCCGAATGGCTGCCGCAGTGGCTCGGATTCCAGAATGCGGTGCTCGCCAACGTGCTGGCCTTCATCGTTGCGGGCGCCATCATGTTCGCGGTGGCCTGGCTGGTCGAGAGGCTGGTGCTGCGGCACCTGGTCAACCAGGAGGGCGCGACGCTGCTGATGGCCACGCTGGGCATCACCTACTTCCTCGACGGCATGGGCCAGACGATCTTCGGCAGCGACATCTACAAGATCGACGTCGGCATGCCCAAGGACCCGGTCATCGTGCTGGAGTCCACCTTCCAGGGCGGCATCCTGGTCAACAAGGAAGACCTGTACGCGGCGGTGATCGCCGCGGCCCTGGTCGCCCTGCTCACGCTGTTCTTCCAGAAGACCGGCACCGGCCGCGCGCTGCGCGCGGTGGCCGACGACCACCAGGCGGCGCAATCCATCGGCATCCCGCTCAACCGCATCTGGGTGATCGTCTGGTGCGTCGCCGGCGTGGTCGCCCTGGTCGCCGGGGTCATATGGGGCTCCAAGCTCGGGGTGCAGTTCTCGCTGTCCACCGTGGCGCTGCGCGCGCTGCCGGTGGTGATCCTGGGCGGGTTGACCTCGGTGCCCGGCGCCATCGTCGGCGGCCTGATCATCGGAGTGGGCGAGAAGCTCTCCGAGGTCTACATCGGCCCGATGGTGGGCGGCGGCATCGAGATCTGGTTCGCCTACATGCTGGCGTTGATCGTGCTGCTGTTCCGGCCGCAGGGCCTGTTCGGCGAGAAGATCATCGATCGGGTCTGAACGGGAGCGACACGCATGCTTTACCGCGAGAACGGCCAGTTCAAGACCAGCTACCGCGCAGACCTGCAGATCTTCCCGATCGTGCAGGACCGCTGGGCCATCCTGGCCCTGGTCGTGGCGGCCTTCGTGCTGGTGCCGATGGTGGCCAGCGACTACATGTTCCGGGCCATCCTCATCCCGTTCCTGATCCTGTCGCTGGCGGCACTGGGCGTGAACATCCTGGTGGGGTACTGCGGACAGATCTCGCTGGGTTCGGGCGCGTTCATGGCGGTTGGCGCGTACGCCGCGTACAACTGCCTGATCCGAATCGACGGCATCCCGATGGTGGCGGCCATCCTGCTGGGGGGGGTGTTCGCCACCCTCGTGGGCATCGTCTTCGGCATCCCGAGCCTTCGCGTGCGGGGCCTCTACCTCGCAGTGGCCACGCTCGCCGCCCAGTTCTTCTGCGACTGGGCGTTCCTCCGGGTCAAGTGGTTCACCAACTACACGCCCTCGGGTTCCGTGTCGGTCTCCAACCTCAACCTGTTCGGCTGGCGCGTCGAGACGCCCGCCGAGCGCTATCTGTTCTGCCTGGGCTTCCTGGTGATCTTCGCCCTGCTGGCCAAGAACCTGGTGCGCAGCGCCATCGGCCGCGAGTGGATGGCCATCCGCGACATGGACGTGGCCGCGGCGGTGATCGGCATCCGGCCGATGTACGCCAAGCTCAGCGCTTTCGCGGTGAGCTCCTTCATCGTGGGCGTGGCCGGCGCGCTCTGGGGCTTCGTCTACCTGGGCGCGTGGGAACCGGCGGCCTTCTCGGTGGACCGCTCTTTCCAGCTGCTGTTCATGGTGATCATCGGCGGCCTGGGCTCCATCATGGGCAGCTTCTTCGGCGCGGCCTTCATCGTGGTACTGCCCATCTTCCTGAACCAGGCCCTGCCGGCGGTGGGCGACCTGGTGGGTGTGCCCATCTCCACCGCGGGCATCTCGCACGCGGAGTTCATCATCTTCGGCGCGCTGATCGTCTGGTTCCTGATCGTGGAGCCGCACGGGCTCGCGCGCCTCTGGGCCGTGGGCAAGCAGAAGCTGCGGCTGTGGCCCTTCCCGCACTGAGTCCAAGAAAACCCTTGCTCGCAATCCCCGATGCCCTCGCGCCCTTTGTTTCGTTAACTGACAACGCTTCAACTTTCACAAGGAGACAGGTATGAAGTTCCGCAATGTGGTTCTTGCCGCGGCGATGGTGGCGGCCGCCGCCTCCTCGGCGCTGACGACCGGCGCCTATGCGCAGCAACAGGAGCAGTTCTTCCCGGTGCTCGTGTACCGCACGGGCGCCTACGCCCCCAACGGCGTGCCGTTCGCCAACGGCTACGTGGACTACCTGAAGCTGGTGAACGCCAACGGCGGCATCAACGGGGTGAAGGTCAGCTTCGAAGAGTGCGAGACCGGCTACGCCACCGACCGCGGCGTCGAGTGCTATGAGCGCCTGAAGGGCAAGGGTGGCGGCGCCACGGTGTTCCAGCCCCTGTCCACCGGCATCACCTTCGCGCTGACCGAGAAGGCGCCAGGCGACAAGATCCCGCTCATCACCGCGGGCTACGGCCGCAGCGAGAGCACGGACGGCAACGTCTTCAAGTGGAACTTCCCGCTCACCGGCACGTACTGGGATGCGGCCGACGTCCTGCTGCAGCACGTGTCCAAGAAGGAAGGCGGCTGGGACAAGCTCAAGGGCAAGAAGATTGCGCTGGTCTACCACGACAGCCCGTACGGCAAGGAGCCGATCCCGCTGCTGGAAGAGCGCGCCAAGATGCACGGTTACCAGCTGCAGCTGCTGCCGGTCGCCCACCCCGGCGTGGAGCAGAAGGCCACCTGGCAGCAGATCCGCGGCAACCGGCCCGACTACGTGTTCCTCTGGGGCTGGGGCGTGATGAACTCCACCGCGCTCAAGGAAGCGCAGGCCACGGGCTATCCGCGCGACAAGATGTACGGCGTGTGGTGGGCCGGCGCCGAGCCGGACGTCAAGGATGTGGGCGACGGCGCCCGCGGCTACAACGCGCTGGCGCTGCAGCACGGCGCCGAGCCGAACTCCAAGGTGGTCAAAGACGTCCTCGAGAAGGTCCATGGCAAGGGCCAGGGAACCGGTCCGAAGGAAGAAGTGGGCCAGGTGCTCTACATGCGCGGCCTCATCGCCGCCATGCTGGGCGTCGAAGGCGTCAAGCGCGCGCAGGAGCGTTTCGGCAAGGGCAAGTGGATGTCGCCGGAGCAGGTGCGCTGGGGCCTGGAGAACCTGGCGCTCGACCAGAAGAAGCTGGACGCGCTGGGCTTCGCCGGCGTGATGCGGCCGATCAGCACCTCTTGCGCCGACCACCGCGGATCCACCTGGGCGCGAGTGCATACCTGGGACGGCAAGCAGTGGAAGTTCAGCTCCGACTGGTACCAGTCCGACGACGCGATCATCAAGCCGATGATCAAGCAGGCGGCGGACCGGTATGCGGCGGAGAAGAAGCTGGATCGGCGGAACGCCGCTGACTGCCAATCCTGAAGGATTGGCAGTCGCGGCGCGCCGCCTTGCGGCCGTATTGACGGCACCCTCCCCAACCCCTCCCGCCAAGCGGGAGGGGCAGCGGCCCGAAGGGGCCGCCAATCGAAAGGGCACGCCCTTTCGATTGGTCAAGACAGGATCCTGATGGACTCCAAGAACATCGTTCTCAACGTCAACGGCATCGAGGTCATCTACAACCACGTCATCCTGGTGCTCAAGGGCGTGTCGCTGCAGGTGCCCGAGGGCCGCATCGTGGCGCTGCTGGGGGGCAACGGGGCGGGCAAGACGACGACGCTGCGGGCCGTGTCGAACCTGCTCCAGGGGGAACGGGGCGAGGTCACCAAGGGCTCGATCGAACTGCGCGGCGACCGCATCGAGAACCTCTCGCCGGCGGAACTGGTGCGGCGCGGCGTGGTGCAGGTGATGGAGGGACGGCACTGCTTCGCGCACCTCACGATCGAGGAGAACCTGCTGACCGGCGCCTACACGCGCGCGGGCAAGGCGGAGGTCGAGGCCAGCCTGGAGAAGGTCTATGGCTACTTCCCGCGCCTGAAGCTGCGCCGCGGATCGCAGGCCGCCTACACCTCGGGCGGCGAGCAGCAGATGTGCGCCATCGGCCGCGCGCTGATGGCCAACCCCAGCGTGGTGCTGCTCGACGAACCGTCGATGGGCCTCGCGCCGCAGATCGTGGAGGAGGTCTTCGAGATCGTGAAGGACCTCAACGTGAAGGAACGGGTCACCTTCCTGCTCGCGGAGCAGAACACCAACATGGCGCTGCGCTACGCCGATTACGGCTACATCATGGAGAGCGGCCGCATCGTGATGGACGGGCCCGCGCACGAGCTGGCCAGCAACGAGGACGTCAAGGAGTTCTACCTCGGCATGGGCGGCGGCCAGCGCAAGAGCTTCCGCGAGGTCAAGAGCTACAAGCGCCGCAAGCGCTGGCTGGCCTGAGGCAAAAGGATGGAAGCGATGAGGGAGTTCTTCGACGAGCGCGAGGCACGCGATCCCGAGCTGCGAGAGGCCGAGCTGATGCAGGCCCTGCCGCGCCTGGTCGCGCATGCGCAGCAGAAGTCGGCCGCCATGGCGCAGGTGCTCGCCGGCGTGGACGCATCGCTCGTCACGTCGCGGCAAGCGCTGGCGCGCCTGCCGGTCACGCGCAAGCACGAACTGTTCGATCGGCAGCGCGCGTCGCTCGCGAGCGATCCGTTCGGCGGCTTCTCCACGCTGCTGCGTGGGCCGGACATGCGGCACGTGTTCGCGTCGCCCGGGCCGATCTACGAACCCGAGGGCGCGACGCGCGACTACTGGCGCAGCGCCCGCGCGATGTTCGCGGCCGGTTTCCGGCGCGGCGACCTGGTGCACAACGCGTTCAGCTACCACATGACGCCGGGCGCGTTCATCTTCGAAGCGGGCGCGCACGCGATCGGATGCACGGTCTTTCCCGCGGGTGTCGGGCAGACGGAGCAACAACTGCAGGCGATCACCGAACTGCGGCCGAACGCCTACACCGGCACGCCGAGCTTTCTTCGCATCCTGCTGGAGAAGGCGCAGGAAGCGGGCGCCGACGTGAGCAGCCTGCGCAAGGCGCTGACGGGCGGCGAGGCGCTGCCGCCCAGCTTGCGAGACTGGTTCGCGTCGCGCGGCGTTGACGTCTACCAGAGCTACGCCACCGCCGACCTCGGCCTGATCGCGTACGAGACGTCGAGCCGAGAGGGCCTCGTGCTCGACGAAGACCTGATCCTCGAGATCGTGCGGCCCGGCACCGGCGACCCGGTCGCCGATGGCGAGGTCGGCGAGATCGTGGTGACCACCTTGAATCCGGCCTATCCCCTCGTGCGCTTCGGTACCGGAGACCTGTCGGCCCTGCTGCCGGGCCCCTGCCCGAGCGGCCGCACCAACACCCGCATCAAGGGCTGGATGGGCCGGGCCGACCAGACCACCAAGATCCGCGGCATGTTCGTGCATCCCGCGCAGGTGGCGGACATCGCGCGGCGGTTCCCCGAAGTGCTCAAGGCCCGCCTGGTGGTCAGCGGCGAGATGGCCAACGACCACATGACACTCAGGGTCGAAGCCAGCGCCAGGCCGCACGGGCTGGACGCGCGCATCGGCGAGGCGATCCGCGACGTGACCAAGCTGCGCGGCGACGTGGAACTGCTCGAGCCGGGCGCGCTGCCCAATGACGGCAAGGTCATCGAGGACGCCAGAAGCTACAAGTGACCCGGCGCGGCGGCCACTGGCCGATCCGCCGGGTCGTCCCCGGGAAGGCGGGGATCCAGTTCCGAACAGCGACGAACACGCTCAGCCGTTCCCCTAAGTACTTCCCGCGTTGAGCGCGCACATGCCCCTGCCTATGATCGGCCGGTTCCCAGACCAAGGAGATAAATCCATGAAGAGCCTGTTGAAGACCCTGCTGCCGATGGCCCTGCTGGCCGCCGGCGCCGCGGGAGCGCAGAACTTCCCCGGCGACAAGCCCATCACCATCGTCGTTCCGTTCTCCGCCGGCGGCCCCACCGACCGCGTCGCGCGCGACCTGGCCGAGGCGCTGCGCAAGCCGCTGGGCGGCGTGACCGTCGTGGTCGACAACTCCGCCGGCGCGGGCGGCTCGATCGGCGCGAACAAGGTCGCCAAGGCCTCGCCGGACGGCCACACCCTGCTGCTGCACCACATCGGCATGGCCACCATGCCCACGCTCGTGCGCAACATCCCGTTCAAGGTCGAGTCCGACTTCGAGTACCTGGGCATGGTCAACGACGTGCCCATGACGCTGATCGGCCGCCCGACCCTGCCGCCGAACAACTACCGCGAACTGACGGGCTGGCTCGGCCAGAACAAGGGCAAGATCAACCTGGCCAACGCCGGCGTGGGTTCGGCCTCGCACCTGTGCGGGCTGCTGTTCCAGAACGCCATCGGCGTCGACATGACGACGGTGCCCTACAAGGGCACCGGCCCGGCCATGACCGACGTCATCGGCGGGCAGGTCGACCTGATGTGCGACCAGACCACCAACACCTCCGGCCAGATCGAAGGCAAGAAGGTGAAGGCGTATGCGGTCACCACATCCAAGCGCCTGGCGCCGCCCGCGCTGAAGGAACTGCCGACGCTGCAGGAATCGGGCCTCAAGGACTTCCAGGTCACTATCTGGCACGGCCTCTACGCGCCCAAGGGCACGCCCGCGCCGGTGCTTCAGAAGATCAACGACGCGCTGAAGGTCGCCCTGAAGGACCCGGACTTCATCAAGAAGCAGGAAGGCCTCGGCGCCGTGGTCGTGACCGACCGCCGCGTCGAGCCCGCCGAGCACAAGAAGTTCGTGGCCGCCGAGATCGCCAAGTGGAGCCCGGTCATCAAGGCCGCGGGCGTCTACGCGGACTGATGCCCTTTCGCGGACAGCACGGAAGGCCGCCTGCGGGCGGCCTTTTGCTTGTCCGCCCGTTGCATCATCACGCCTTGATCCAGAACGACACCAGGAGACCTGAATGAAGCCTTCCTTTCCGTCCCGCCGCACGGTGCTGGCGCTTTCCGCCGCGGCCGCCTCCAGCCTCGCCGCGCCCGTGTGGGCGCAAGGCGGCTGGCCGAACAAGCCGGTGCGCATCGTCGTGCCTTTCGCGGCCGGCGGCACCACCGACCTCCTGGCCCGCGCCACGGCGCTGGAACTGAGCAAGACGTTCGGGCAGCAGTTCGTCGTCGACAACCGCGCGGGCGCCGGCGGCAACATCGGCGCCGACATGGTGGCCAGGGCCGCCCCCGACGGCTACACCCTGCTGATGGGCACCGTCGGCACGCAGAGCATCAACAAGTGGCTGTACGCGAAGATGCCGTTCGACCCGCAGAAGGACTTCACGCCGATCACCATGGTGGCGGCCGTGCCGAACGTGATGGTCGTTCCCGTCGAGAAGGCGCGCACCAACGGCATCAACAGCGTGGCCGACTTCATCCGCTACGCCAAGGCCAATCCGGGCAAGCTGAACATGGCGTCCAGCGGCAACGGAACCTCGATCCACCTTGCCGGCGAACTGTTCAAGGTGATGACCGGCACCTTCATGACCCACTTCCCGTACACGGGCTCCGGTCCGGCCTTGCTGGCGCTGATGAGCGGCGACATGGACGTGATGTTCGACAACCTGCCTTCGTCGATGCCGCACATCAAGGCGGGCAAACTGAAGGCGCTGGCGGTCACCAGCTCTCAGCCGTCCGCGGCGCTGCCGGGTGTGCCGACGGTGGAGCAGGCGGGCAACCTGAAAGGCTTCGAGGCCTCTTCCTGGTTCGGGCTGCTCGGACCCGCGGGCTTGCCGCCGGACATCGCCAACCGCATCCAGCAGGAAGTCGCGAAGGCGCTGGCGACGCCGGAGTTGAAGGAAAAGCTGACGGCGCAGGGAGCGATCCCGAGCGGGAGCACGCCGCAGCAGTTCGCGGCGCACATCGACGCCGAGCTGAAGAAGTGGCAGCCGGTCGTGAAGGCCAGCGGCGCGAAGATCGACTGAAGAAGGGGCCTACACGCCCCAGACGATCTCTTTGCCGGCTTTCTCGCACCGGCGCAGCATGTCCATGAACGGCAGCGCGCGCTGCCGCAGCGACACGGCGTCGAATTTCGGCGGCACCTGCCCCTTGGCCTTGGCCTCGTCGATCGCGGCCTGCTGATCGGCCTCCTCGCGCGCGATCGCCGCTTCCAGCGCGGCGACCGCGCCGGGCATCTGCGAGGGTTCGATGATCCCCTTCGGGCCGGGGTCCTTGCCGATGATCTCGAGCACCCGGCGGCCGTTGGGCTCGAGCATGATCAGGTCGCCGGCTGCCTTGCTTTTGAATTTGTAGAGCATCGATGCTTCAGCGCGGGTACATGTACTCGCGATTGAACGGGTACGTCGATTGTGCCCCCTTGAGCGTGCCGGTCTCGGGCCGGCCGTCCGGTCGCGCCGCGAGCACCTGGTGCAACGAGATCCAGCCCTGCTCGAAGCACATCGCGCAGCCCGAGAGATAGAGGCGATAGGCGCGCAGCACCTTGCCGGCGTCGCGCGCGCTGCCGGTGCCCTCGAGCACTTGCTGCGCTTCGTCCAGCCGCTGCTCCAGCGCGTCCGACCAGGCCCACAGCGTGCGCGCGTAGTGCGGGCGCAGGTTCTCCGTGTCCAGCATCTCGAGCCCGGCAATCGACAGCTCGCGCAGCACATGGCTGACGTGCAGCAGTTCGCCGCCCGGGAAGATGTACTTGTCGATGAAGTCGCCCATGCCGGCGCCCAGCTGGTTGGTGTACACGCCGCCCGACGTGATGCCGTGGTTCATCACCAGGCCGCCGGGCCGCAGCAGGCGACCGATCTGGCTGAAGTACACCGGCATATTGACGCGTCCGACGTGCTCGAACATGCCGACCGATGCGATCTTGTCGAAGCCGCGCTCGTCGGTCAGTTCGCGGTAGTCGCGCAATTCCATGCGCACGCGCCCCTTGAGGCCCTTCTCCTCGATCAGCCGGTTGACGTGCGCGTGCTGGTTCTTCGACAGCGTGATGCCGGTGGCATCCACGCCGTAGTGTTCGGCGGCCCACATCAACAGCCCGCCCCAGCCGGCGCCGATGTCCAGGAAACGCTCGCCGGAGCGCAGCAACAGCTTGCGGCAGATGTGGTCCAGCTTGGCTTCCTGCGCTTGCGCGAGCGACATGCCGGTGTCGCGGTAGTAGGCGCACGAATACACCCGGCGAGGATCGAGCCAGAGCGCGTAGAAATCGTCCGAGACGTCGTAGTGGAACTGGATCTGTTGCGCGTCCTTCTGCGGCGAGGAATGCGCGGCGAGCGACTTGGCGTGCCGGACCATGTTCGTCCACCAGCCGGTGTCGCTGCCCACCGGGCTGCCGGGCAACAGGCTCGCCGCCGCGGCCATGAGGTCGCGCATGCGGCCGTGCACCTCGATGCGACCTTCCACGATCTCTTCGGCCATCTTGCCGATCTGGCCGGCGGCCATCACCGCCAGCCCGGACCAGTCGCGGAACCCGAGCGTCACCGCCGCGTTGGCCGTGCCGAGCCGCCGGCCGCCCGGCAGGGTGACGGCGACCGGCACCGGAAGGGGTTCCAGCTGGGCCGAAATCTTTCGCTCGAGTAGTTCCATCGGCAAATTCTTGCCAGCCGGCGCCTACAGCGTCAATTGCCTCATCTGTAGGACGAATTCGCTTTCTGCGCCCGCGGCGGTGATAAGTTGACAGCAATTAGTTGAGGTTTAAACTATTTAGGTCTTAACTCGAGGCCTTTTCCCATGGACATGGAAGCGCGGGCGCACAGCGAGCACCCGGAAGCGTTGCGCCTCTGGCTGCGTCTCCTGACCTGCACGCAGCTCGTTGAAAAGCAGCTGCGAAGCCGGTTGCGCGAGCGCTTCGACACCACCCTGCCGCGCTTCGACCTGATGGCGCAGCTCGAACGCGCTCCCGACGGCCTGAAGATGAACGAGCTGTCGCGCCGCATGATGGTCACCGGCGGCAACGTCACCGGCATCACTGACCAGCTGGTGCAGGAAGGCCTGGTCGACCGGGTCGACGTCGAAGGCGACCGCCGCGCGTACCGCGTGCGGCTCACGCCGCGCGGACGCAAGCTGTTCCACGACATGGCGCAGCAACACGAAGAGTGGATCGTGGAGGCTTTTTCCGCACTCTCGGACAAGGATGTCGCCACGCTGCACCGGCTGCTCGGCAAGGTCAAGGACCACGCCCAGCCCCGCACGCAGAAGCAAGCGGCTTGAAAAGAGGAGCCCGCAATGTCCGCCCAGACCGACCGCTTCGTCCACGACAGGCTGCCGCCGCGCGAGCAGTGGCCGCAACTGCGCTATGACCTGCCGGAGCTGCGCCTGCCCGAGCAGGTCAATCTCGTTGAGGAACTCCTCGACAAGGCGGCGGCAAAAGGCTTCGGCGACCGGCCGCTGCTGCGCTCCTCGCGCATCACGCTCACCTACCAGGACGTGCGCGATCGCGTCGACCGCATCGCGCGCGTGCTGGTCGAGGACCTCGGCCTCGTGCCCGGCAACCGCGTGCTGCTGCGCGGCGGCAACTCCATCGGACTCGCGCTCGCGTGGCTGGGCGTCGTCAAGGCCGGTCTCGTCGCGGTGGCCACGATGCCGCTGCTGCGCGCCCGCGAACTGGGCGACATCATCGACACCGCGCAGCCCACGGTGGCGCTGTGCGACAGCAAGCTGCTGGAGGAGCTGGAGAAGGCGCGCGAGGGCCGGCCCGTGCTGCGCACCGTCGTGCCCTTCAACGCGCCCAACGAGCCCGGCTCGCTCGCCGTACGCTCGGCGCAGAAGGACGGCGACTTCCGGGCCTGCCCGACGGCCGCCGACGACATCGCGCTGATGGCGTTCACCTCCGGCACCACGGGCAAGCCCAAGGCGGCGGTGCACACCCATCGCGACGTGCTGGCCGCCTGCGAAGCCTGGCCGCGCCACGTGCTGAAGGCCACGCCGGACGACATCGTCGTGGGCTCGCCGCCACTGGCCTTCACCTTCGGGCTCGGCGGGCTGCTGGTCTTCCCGATGTGGGCCGGCGCCTCGGTCTACTTCCCGGAAGCGCCGTACACGCCCGAGACGATGGTGCGAACCATCGTCGAAGTGAGTGCGACGATCTGCTACACCGCGCCCACCTTCTACCGGCAGATGGCGCCGTTCGCGCGCGAGCGCGGCGTCGGCAAGCTGCGCATCTGCGTCAGCGCCGGCGAGGGCCTGCCGGACGCCACGCGACAGCTCTGGAAGCAGGCCAGCGGCATCGAGATGTGCGACGGCATCGGCGCCACCGAGATGTTCCACATCTTCATCTCCTCGGCAGGCGGCGAAGTACGTCCGGGAGCCATCGGCAAGGTGGTGCCCGGCTACCAGGCCAAGGTGGTGGACGACGAAGGACGCGAGGTGCCGCGCGGCACGGTCGGCAAGCTGGCGGTGATCGGCCCGACGGGGTGCCGCTACCTGGACGACCCGCGCCAGTCCAAGTACGTGAAGGACGGCTGGAACTATCCGGGCGACGCCTTCATGCAGGACGCCGACGGCTACTTCTTCTACCAGGCCCGCGCCGACGACATGATCATCACCGCCGGCTACAACGTCGGCGGACCCGAAGTGGAGGATGCGCTGCTGCGCCATCCGGCCGTCGCCGAATGCGGCGTGGTCGGCAAGCCCGACGAGGAGCGCGGCATGATCGTCAAGGCGTTCTGCGTGCTCAAGCCCGGGCACGAGCCCGGCGAGGCGATGGTGCGCACGCTGCAGGAGCACGTGAAGAACACCATCGCCCCCTACAAGTACCCGCGCGAGATCGAGTTCGTCGCGAGCCTGCCGCGCACCGAGACGGGCAAGCTGCAGCGGTTCAGGCTCAGGAGCCCGGGGTAGACCCGCGCTTAAACTCCCTCCATGCCAGCGTATGCATTCGAGGCCCTCGACGCCGAGGGGCAGACCCGGCGCGGAGTCCTGGAGGCGGACACCGCCAAGGCCGCACGCAGCCAGTTGCGCGCTCAGGCACTGGTGCCGCTGCAGGTCGGCCCGGTGGAGGCCGGCGGCACGGGCGGCGTGGCCGGCCGCCGCTGGGGCCGGCGCGTCTTCAGCCCGACGCAGCTCACGGTGTGGACGCGCCAGCTGGCGGGGCTCGTGGCGTCCGGACTGCAGCTGGAGCGCGCGCTCACGGCCTTGGCCGAGGAAGCCCCTGTGGAGGCCGAGCGGAACCTGGTGGCCGCTTTGCGTGCCGAGGTCAATGCGGGCGCCACCTTCGCGTCGGCGCTTTCGCACTTTCCCCGCGAGTTCTCGGACATCTACATCGCCGTAGTCGCCGCGGGCGAGCAGAGCGGGTACCTCGGCATGGTGCTCGAGCGCTTGGCCGACGACCTGGAGAACCGGCAGGCGCTGAAGGCCAAGCTGACCGGTGCCGCGCTGTATCCCGCCATCGTCACCATCGTCGCGCTCGCGATCGTCGTCTTCCTTGTGACGTACGTCGTGCCGCAGGTGGCCAACGTGTTCGCCGGGACGAAGCGCGCCCTGCCGTTCCTCACCACCGTGATGCTCGGCGCCAGCGCGCTCGTGCGGGAATGGGGCTGGATGATCGCGGGCGTGCTGGTCGGCATGGCGCTCGTCCTGCGCGGCATGCTGCGACGCGAGGCCTTCCGCGAGAAGTTCGATGCGGCCTGGCTGCAGTTGCCCGTGCTGGGCCGCTTGGCACGCGGCTACAACAGCGCGCAGTTCGGCAACACGCTCGCGATGCTCACCGCGGCGGGCGTTCCCATCCTTCGCGCGCTGCAGGCCGCCGCGGAGACGCTGAACAATCGAGCGATGCGGGCCGATGCGCTCGATGCCCTCGTGCTGGTGCGCGAAGGCGCGCCGCTCGCGTCGGCGCTGGCGCAGAAGAAGCGCTTCCCGGGCCTGCTGTCGATGTTCGCGCGGCTCGGCGAGCAGACGGGCCAGTTGCCCGTCATGCTGCAGCGCGCGGCCAACCAGCTGGGCAGCGAAGTGCAGCGGCGCGCGATGCAACTGGCCACCGTGCTGGAGCCGCTGCTGATCGTGACGATGGGGCTGGTGGTGATGCTGATCGTGCTGGCCGTGCTGCTGCCGATCATCGAGCTCAACCAATGGGTGCGGTGATCGCGAGGAGGATGCCTTGAGCGTGTTCCCGGACGACAAGCTGGTCGTTGCCATTTCGTCGCGCGCGCTGTTCAACTTCGAGGAGGAGAACCGCATCTTCGAGAGCGGCGATCCGCAGGCCTACATGGCGCTGCAGCTGCAGCGCATGGACCAGCCCGCCCGGCCGGGCATCGCCTTCTCGCTGATCAAGAAGCTGCTGGCCTTCAACGACACCACGACGCAGCGCGTGGAAGTGGTGATCCTGTCGCGCAACGACCCGGTGTCCGGCATGCGCATCTTCCGCTCCGGCAACGCGAGCGGCATCAAGCTCGAGCGCGGCGTGTTCACGCAGGGGCGCTCTCCTTTCCGGTACCTGCATCCGCTGCGGGCCAACCTGTTCCTGTCGGTGAATGCGGAGGACGTGCGCGAAGCGCTGGCCGCGGGTTACCCGGCGGCGCGGGTGCTCACCGAATCGGCTCTGGCGGGTGAAAACTATCCGAACGAAGTGCGGATCGCCTTCGACGGCGACGCCGTGCTCTTCTCCGATGAAGCCGAGCAGGTCTTCCAGCAGGGCGGCCTCGATGCCTTCCAGCTGCATGAGACCCACAAGGCGCTGCAGCCGCTGCCGGAAGGGCCGTTCAAGCCGCTGCTGGAAGCGCTGCACCGGCTGCAGGCCAGCGGCACGCCCGCGATGAAGATCCGCACGGCGCTGGTCACCGCGCGCAGCGCACCGGCCCACGAGCGCGCGATCCGCACGCTGATGCACTGGAAGATCCACGTGGACGAGGCCATGTTCCTGGGCGGCCTGCCCAAGGGCGAGTTCCTGCGCGAGTTCGAACCGGACTTCTTCTTCGACGACCAGACGCGTTACGTCGACCAGGCCGCGCAGCACGTGCCCGCCGGGCACGTGGCGGCCGGCATCAAGAACGTGAAGAAGGCGGCCTGATCAGGGCGCGCGGCCGCGCGCCTCCCGCCGGGCGATCCAGACCGTCGATGCGCAGATCACAACGCCGCCCGCCAACGTCCAGCGGCTGGGCAGGTCGCTGAAAGCCAGCCAGCCCAGCATCGCGGCCCAGACCAGGTCGAGGAACTTCACCGACTGCGTGGCGGAGATGTCCGCGACGCTGAACGACTTCGTCAGGCAGTAGTGGCCCGCGCTGCCCAGCACGCCGCAGCCGACGAACATCGCCCACTGCAGCGCGTCGGGCCAGCGCCAGTCCAGCAGCGCGAGCGGAAAGCTCAGCAGCGTCACGGTGATCGCCTGCCAGACGACGATCACCTCCGGCCGCTCGTACCGCGTGAGGCCCTTGGTGATCAGGAACGACGCCGCGAACACCGGTGACGAAGCCAGCATCACCAGCGCGAACTGGCCGCCGCTGCCGGTGAGCTGCGGCCCGACGACGATGAGCACGCCCGCGAAGCCCATGGCCGCCGCCGCCCAGCGCTCCCAGCGCATCGGTTCGCGGAACACCAGCACCGCGCCGATCATGATGAAGATCGGCGTGGTGAAGCCGATGGCGGTCGTGTCGGCCAGCGTGATGTGCGGCACCGCCGTGAACCACAGGCACAGGCCCGCCGTGTGCACTGCGCCGCGGGTGAACTGGCCGGCGACATTCTTCGGCCGGAAGGCCGCCAGCCCGCCGCGCGCGATGAAGGGCAGCATGACGCCGATGCCGGCCAGGTAGCGCAGGAACTGCGTCTCGAAGGGAGCGAGGTTCAGCGACAGGCCCCGCATGAGCGTGTTCAGCACGACGAACAGGAAACCCGCGGCGATCGACCACAACAGTCCGCGAACCGCGGGCGGCAGCCGCTCCGCGCGCCGCCGAGCCAGCACCGCCCGGCGAATCCACGGGTGGCGCTGCCCGAAGCCGGTTCCTCCATCAACCGGCATTGCTTGTCTCCATGGCGCCAACTATAGAGGCCGCGCCTTGCTACATTGGTCGGGTCTTCAGGGCGGGGTGGAAGTCCCCACCGGCGGTAGGCGGCGCAAGCCGCGAGCCCGCGAGCGCCCGGCGCCGCTTCACGGTGGCGCCGGGGTCAGCAGACCCAGTCAGATGCTGGGGCCGACGGTCAGAGTCCGGATGAAAGAAGATTCGCGGTCGCGTTGCGCCTGCGATGTGCTGCCGTTCGTCCCGTCAGGGACCGCGGCGGCGTCTTGAGCCTTGAAGCGTTTTTGTTCTCAACCGACAGGAGCGTTTCATGACGATCGATATCCCTTCCCCCACCGCCTCCACGCAGGAGATCGAGCTGGCCCCGCTGCCGGCGATTCTGGACGCGATCCGCGCCGGCCGGCCCGTGCTGGTGCTGGACGACGCAGCCCGCGAGAACGAGGCCGACCTGATCTGCGCCGCCGAACTGGTCACGCCCGCCGTGATGGCGCGGCTGATCCGCGACGGCAGCGGTATCGTGTGCCTGTGCATGCTGCCGGACAAGGCCGGCGCGCTGAAGCTGCGGCCGATGGTCGAAGTGAACCGCTCGCGCTTCGCGACCGCCTTCACGCAGTCCATCGAGGCGGCCCACGGCGTCAGCACCGGCGTATCGGCGGCCGATCGCGTGCAGACCATCCAGTGCGCGCTGCGCTCGACGCTGGAGCGAAGCGAGATCGTCTCGCCTGGCCACGTCTTCCCGCTGGTGGCCAAGGCGGGCGGCGTACTGGACCGGCAGGGCCACACGGAGGCCGCGGTGGACCTGCCCGCGCTCGCGGGCCTGTACCCGGCCGGCGTGCTGTGCGAGCTGATGAATCCTGACGGCACGATGGCGCGCGGCGCCCAAGTCGCGCAGTATGCGCAGCAGCATGGCCTTCTTTGCACGACGGTCGAAGCGATCACCGACTTCCGCCGCAGGCTAGGCCGATCCGGGCCTGCGCGTCCGGTCTAGTGCCCACCGGGGCGGCCTCGCGCCCCGCAAGGACGCTCCGATCGGGCCGTGCGCGGTTTGTCCGACAGGGTCGGGGGCTTGAAACCGACACCGGATGCCCTATGATTAGCACTCGCAGGAACTGAGTGCTAACAGATGAGCTGCTCAGCTCCGCTAAAGTTAATGAGCGCTAACTTTGTTGGCGCTTTTTGATGTGTCAAACCGCATTCATCAAGGAGATGCAATGAAACTTCGTCCTCTGCACGACCGCGTGATCGTCAAGCGCCTCGAGAACGAGACCCGCACCGCGTCGGGCATCGTGATCCCGGACACCGCCGCCGAGAAGCCGGACCAGGGCGAGATCCTGGCCGTCGGCCCGGGCCGCAAGAACGACAAGGGCGACCTGATCGCCCCGAACGTGAAGGTCGGCGACCGCGTGCTGTTCGGCAAGTACAGCGGCCAGACCGTCAAGGTCGATGGCGAAGAGCTCCTGGTGATGAAGGAAGACGACCTCTTCGCCGTCATCGAAGGCAATGGCCAGGCCGCCCTGAAGAAGGCCGCCTGAGCGCCCGTTCCATCGCAACCCATTTCCCTTTGAGGTAAACACACATGGCAGCTAAAGACGTCATTTTCGGCGGCGACGCCCGCGCCCGCATGGTCGAAGGCGTGAACATCCTGGCCAACGCGGTCAAGGTCACCCTGGGCCCCAAGGGCCGCAACGTGGTGCTGGAGCGCTCCTTCGGCGCCCCCACCGTGACCAAGGACGGCGTGTCCGTGGCCAAGGAGATCGAGCTCAAGGACAAGCTCCAGAACATGGGCGCCCAGATGGTCAAGGAAGTCGCTTCCAAGACCAGCGACAACGCCGGTGACGGCACCACCACCGCCACCGTGCTGGCCCAGGCCATCATCCGCGAAGGCATGAAGTACGTGGCCGCGGGCATGAACCCGATGGACCTCAAGCGCGGCATCGACAAGGCCGTGATCCAGCTGACCGACCAGCTGAAGAAGGCGTCCAAGCCCACCACGACCTCCAAGGAGATCGCCCAGGTCGGCTCCATCTCCGCCAACAGCGACGAGTCGATCGGCAAGATCATCGCCGACGCGATGGACAAGGTCGGCAAGGAAGGCGTGATCACGGTCGAGGACGGCAAGTCCCTCGACAACGAGCTGGATGTCGTCGAAGGCATGCAGTTCGACCGCGGCTACCTGTCGCCCTACTTCATCAACAACCCCGAGAAGCAGGCGGCGATCCTCGAGAACCCGTTCGTGCTGCTGTACGACAAGAAGATCAGCAACATCCGCGACCTGCTGCCCACGCTGGAGCAGGTGGCCAAGGCCTCGCGCCCGCTGCTGATCGTCGCCGAGGAAGTCGAAGGCGAAGCGCTGGCCACCCTGGTGGTCAACACCATCCGCGGCATCCTGAAGGTCGTGGCCGTCAAGGCGCCCGGCTTCGGTGACCGCCGCAAGGCCATGCTGGAAGACATCGCCATCCTGACGGGCGGCAAGGTCATCTCCGAAGAGACCGGCATGTCGCTCGAGAAGGTGACGCTGGCCGACCTGGGCCAGGCCAAGCGCATCGAAGTGGGCAAGGAAAACACCACCCTCATCGACGGCGCCGGTGCGGCCGCCGACATCGAGGCGCGCGTCAAGCAGATCCGCGTCCAGATCGAGGAAGCCACCAGCGACTACGACCGCGAGAAGCTGCAGGAACGCGTGGCCAAGCTGGCCGGCGGCGTTGCGGTGATCAAGGTCGGCGCCGCCACCGAGGTCGAGATGAAGGAGAAGAAGGCCCGCGTGGAAGACGCGCTGCACGCCACCCGCGCTGCCGTGGAAGAAGGCATCGTGGCCGGCGGCGGCGTGGCCCTGCTGCGCGCCCGCCAGGCGGCCGGCCAGATCAAGGGGGACAACCCCGACCAGGACGCCGGCATCAAGCTGGTGCTCAAGGCCGTGGAAGCGCCCCTGCGCGAGATCGTCGGCAATGCCGGCGGTGAGCCGAGCGTTGTGGTCAACCGCGTGCTGGAAGGCAAGGGCAACTTCGGGTTCAACGCCGCCAACGACACGTACGGCGACATGATCGAGATGGGCATCCTGGACCCCACCAAGGTGACCCGCACGGCGCTGCAGAACGCCGCGTCCGTGGCGTCGCTGATGCTGACGACGGAAGCCATGGTTGCGGAAGCCCCGAAGGACGAGGCTCCGGCCGCCGGCGGCGGCATGGGTGGCATGGGCGGCATGGGCGGCATGGACATGTAAGGTCCTTCACCTGGAAATCGCTGCGCGATTTCCAGGTGGTCAAAGAAGAAGGCCGGGCTCTGCCCGGCCTTCTTCTTTGGTTGATCGGTTGGACGAGGACCGGCGAAGCCGGATCCTCGTCCAAAGGATGTTCGCGCTGCATGCTATTGCGCGCGAACGGTTCGACCTGCGGTCGTGAGGGGACAAGGAGCTCCCTCTCCCGCTTGCGGGAGAGGGTTTGGGTGAGGGTGCTCGTCAGCCGCGCAGCCGCTCGATCAGGGCCGCCGTCGACGCATCCAGCCCCTGCGTATCGCCGCTCTGCAGCCGCGGCGCGATGTCCTTCGCCAGCACCTTCCCCAGCTCCACGCCCCACTGGTCGAAGCTGTTGATGCCCCACAGCGCGCCGGCGCAGAACACGCGATGCTCGTACAGCGCGATCAGCGCGCCCAGGCTCTGCGGGTCGAGCCGCTCCAGCAGCAGCATCGTGCTCGGGCGGTTGCCCGGGAAGTGCTTGTGCCCCCCCGAATCCTCCTTGCCCTGCATCAGCGCCGCCGCCTGCGCCAACACATTGGCGAGCAGTTGCGGATGGTGCTCGGCCAGGTCGTGCGCGGGCGTCTTCACGGCGACGAACTCGACGGGCACGACGTCGGTGCCCTGGTGCAGCATCTGGAAGTACGCATGCTGGCCATTGGTGCCGGGTTCACCCCAGACCACCGGTGAGGTCGCGAACGGCAGCGGCCTGCCCTGCCGGTCCACACGCTTGCCGTTGCTCTCCATCTCCAGCTGCTGCAGGTACGCCGGCAGTCGTCGCAAGGACGAGTGATACGGCGCGACGCTGCGGCTGTTGAAGCCGTGGAAATCGCGGTACCAGACGTCCAGCAGCGCCAGGCGAAGCGGCAGGTTGCGCTCGGGCGGTGCTTCGCGGAAGTGGCGGTCCATCTCGTGCGCGCCGGCCAGCAGTTCGCGGAAGCGCCCTGCGCCGACCGCGATGGCGATCGGAAGCCCGATGGCCGACCACATCGAATAGCGGCCGCCCACCCAGTCCCAGAAGCCGAAGGTGCGCGCGATGCCGAACTCGGCCGCGGCCTTCACGTTGGTGGTCAGCGCCGCGAAATGACGTGCAACGTCGGTGCCGCCCTGCCGGGTGAACCACTCCCGCGCCGATCGCGCATTGGTCATCGTCTCCAGCGTGCTGAACGTCTTCGATGCGATGAGGAACAGCGTGCCCTCGGGCTTCACCTGCTTGAGCACCGCGGCGAGCTCGTGCGCATCGATGTTGGAAACGAAGTGGAAGCGCTTGCCCGGCGTGACGAAGGCCTCGAGCGCGATCGTCGCCATCTGCGGCCCGAGGTCGGAGCCGCCGATGCCGATGTTCACCACGTCGGTGATGCGGCTGTCGGCGCGCACTTCCTCGGCAAACGCCAGCATGCGGTCGAGCGTCTCGTGCACCTGCGCGAGTTCCGCCGACAGCTTCGCACCGGCGCGGCCCTGCTTTGGCGCGCGCAGCAGGAAGTGCATGACTTGGCGCGATTCGGTGTTGTTGATCGTCTCGCCCGCGAACATCGCATCGCGCTGGGCGAGGACACCGCACTCCTGCGCGAGTTGCAGCAGCAGCCGGTCGGCGTGAGGGTCGACCAGGTTCTTCGACAGGTCTGCGAAGACATGGGGCGCCTGCACGCTGCAGGCCTGGACGCGAGCCGCATCGGACCTGAGCGCCCGGCGGACATCGAAGCCGCGGCCGGCGCCGTCGAAGTGCTGCCGCAGCGCTTTCCAGGCCCCGGTCTCGTCGCACCGGGGGAAGTCAGAGGCGGCCATGCTCAGGCCTCCTTCATCAGCTTTTCGAGCTTGATCGCGTCGGCGGCGAATGCGCGGATGCCCTCGGCCAGCTTCTCGGTGGCCATCGCGTCCTCGTTGAGCGCGTAGCGGAAGCCGGCTTCGTCATAGCTCACCGACGGCAGCTCCTGGCGCTTCGCCTGCTGGGGATCGAGCGCACGCGGAACCGGCGCATCCGACGACGCCAGCTGCGCCAGCAGTTCCGGGCTGATCGTCAGCAGGTCGCAGCCCGCCAGCGCGAGGATCTGCCCGGTGTTGCGGAAGCTCGCGCCCATCACCTCGGTCTTGATGCCGAAGTGCTTGTAGTGCAGGTAGATCTGGCGCACCGACTTGACGCCGGGATCGTTGGGGCCCGCGTTCGCGGCCTCGTCCCAGGACGAGCCGGCGGTCTTCTTGTACCAGTCGTAGATGCGGCCGACGAAGGGCGAGATCAGCTGCACCTTGGCCTGCCCGCAGGCGACCGCCTGGCAGAACGAGAACAGCAGCGTCAGGTTGGTGCGGATGCCGCGCTGCTCCAGCCGCGCGGCGGCCTGGATGCCTTCCCATGTCGAGGCGACCTTGATCAGCACGCGTTCGACCGGCACGCCTTCGGCGCGGTACATCGCGATGATGCGTTCGGCGCGCCTGAAGCTGGCTTCCGCATCGAAGCTCAGGCGTGCGTCGACCTCGGTCGAGACGCGCCCCGGGATGATGGACAGGATCTCGCGCCCGAAGCGCACCAGCAGCCGGTCCATGATTTCGTCCAGCGGCTCCTTGCGGTGCTGGGCCACGGTTTCTTCGAGTACATGCGCGTAGTCGGCCTTCTGCACGGCCTTGAGGATGAGCGACGGATTGGTGGTCGCGTCCTGCGGCTTGAACTGCGCGAGCTGGCGGAAGTCGCCGGTGTCGGCGACCACGGTCGTGTATTGCTTGAGTGCGTCAAGTTGATTCATGGCGGAAGATTATGGGCGCTGCCGCAGCCGCCGCCTGCCGTGCCGGAACACCCATTACAGTAGTCGGCCACTCCCCTGATGGCGCTACATGAGCTTTGACCTCGTCCTCTTCGGCGGCACCGGCGACCTTGCCTGGCGAAAGCTGCTGCCCGCCCTGTTCCAGGCCTTCCGGCACGGCACGCTTCCACGCGAAGGCCGGATCATCGGCGTGGGCCGCGACGACCTCAGCCACGAGCAGTACCGGCAGCTGATCCAGCAGCGCTTCGAGCAGGTCGACCTGGCCAAGCGCCCCAGCCCGGAGGAGTTCTCCCGCTTCGCCGAGCTGCTTCAGTTCCAGCGCATGGACCTGTCCCGGCCCGAGGACTATGCGCGGCTGAAGGACCGGCTGGCCCAGCGCAACGCCGACCAGGTGGTGATGTACCTGGCCACCGCGCCCTCGCTGTTCACCCAGGCCTGCGAACAACTCAAGGTGGCGGGGCTCACCACACCGTCGACGCGGATCGTGCTGGAGAAACCGCTGGGCCACGACGTCGCCAGCAACCGCGAGATCAACGAGACGGTGCGCAGGGCCTTCAGCGAGCAGCAGATCTTTCGCATCGACCACTACCTGGGCAAGCCTGCGGTGCAGAACCTGTTCGCGCTGCGCTTCGGCAACTCGCTGTTCGAGCCGCTGTGGCGCCGCGAGACCATCGCCAACATCCAGGTGACGATCGCCGAGGACCTGGGCGTCGAGAAGCGCGGCGCGTTCTACGACAGCACCGGCGCGCTGCGCGACATGGTGCAGAACCACGCGCTGCAACTGGTCTGCGCGCTGGCCATGGAGCCGCCCATCAGCGCGGACGCGGACGCCATCCGCGACGAGAAGCTCAAGGTGCTGCGCTCGCTGCGGCCGTGGACGCCGGAGCTGATGGCGCAGCACGCGATCCGCGGGCAATACGGCCCCGGCACCGTCGGCGGCGAGGCGGTTCCCGGCTATCGGCAGGAGGCCGGCGTCTCGCCCGAGAGCACGACCGAGACCTTCGTTGCGCTGCGCACCGAGGTCGCCAACTGGCGCTGGGCTGGCGTGCCTTTCTACATCCGCACGGGAAAGCGTTTGGCGGCGCGCGATGCGCACATCGTGGTGAACTTCCGGCCCGCGCCGCATGCCATCTACAACACGCCGCTGGGCGCGGCGAACCGGCTCGTGATCGACCTGCAGCCGCGCGACGGCCTGGAGCTGCACCTGCTCGCGCAAGGGCAGGAGAACCGGCGCCATGCGCACTCGCTCGTGCCCGTGCACCTGGACCTGGATTTCGACAAGCGCTTCGGCTCCGAACGCGTGGGCGCCTACGAGCGCCTGCTGCTGGACGTGATCGACGGCCGGCTCAACCTCTTCGTGCGCAGCGACGAGCAGGAAGCGGCCTGGCGCTGGGTGGAGCCGCTGCTGGACTCGTGGCGCGGCAACGAGAACGGGCTGCGCGCTTATGCGGCGGGCAGCTGGGGGCCGAGCGCCGCCAGCGCCATGATCGCGCGCGACGGGTTCTGCTGGAGCGAAGAGCAGTAGCTCCGGCAGCGCCTTGACGCGCCGTGAACGCGGAAGGGCTAGATGCGCCCTTCCTCCACCGCATGGCACGCCACCCTGATGCCGCCGATCGTCAGCAGCGCGGGCCGCTCGACGCGGCAGCGCTCGTTGGCATGCGGGCAGCGCGGATTGAAGGCGCAACCCGTGGGCGGATTCAGCGGATTGGGCACCTCGCCCTGCACCGGTGTGCGTGCGCGGCCCGTGTCGTGCATCTTCGGGATCGCGTCCAGCAGCATGCGCGTGTACGGATGGCGCGGATTGCCGAACAGCTGGTGCTTGCCGGCCAGTTCGACCAGCCGGCCGAGGTACATGACGCCGACCTGGTCGGAGACGTGGCGCACGACCGCAAGGTTGTGCGAGATGAACAGGTACGTCAGGCCCTGCTTGCGCTGCAGGTCCTTCATGATGTTGAGCACCTGGGCCTGCACCGACACGTCCAGCGCGCTGGTGGGCTCATCACACACCAGGAACTCCGGCTCGGTGGCCAGCGCGCGAGCGATCGAGATGCGCTGGCGCTGGCCGCCCGAGAACTGGTGCGGGTACTTCACCATGTCCAGCGGCGACAGGCCGACGCTCTTGAGCAGCTGGCCGACCCGGTCCTTCAGCTGCGCGGCATCGCTGACGATTCCGTGCTCCTTGAGCGGCTCGGCGACGATGTCTTCCACCCTCCAGCGCGGATTGAGGCTGGCGTACGGGTCCTGGAAGATCATCTGGATCCGGCGCCGCAGCTTGCGGGCCTCGCCGGTCTTGAAGACCTTGTGCGCCTCGATGCCGTCGAAGACGAGGTCCCCGCGCGTGGGCTCGTACAGGCCCACGAGCAGCCGCGCTACGGTGCTCTTGCCGCAACCGGATTCGCCCACCAGCGCGAGCGTCTGGCCCTTCTCGATGTCGAAGCTCACGCCGTCGACCGCGTGCAGCAGCTGGCGCGGCTTGCGTTCGATGACGCGGTTGAGCCAGGGCGCCGAGACGTCGAAAGTCTTGGCGAGATCGCGCGCCTGGACCAAGGGCGCCGTTCCCGCGGCGGTGGCGGTCCCGGACATGGCGATCGGCCGCGCAGGCACGGGAATGTCGGTGGCGATCGCGCTCATGCCGTGGCTCCTGCCAGTGCGGTGGACTGGTGCGCGTCGTGCAGCCAGCAGGCGGCGCGGGTGGCGCCGGCGGCCAGCAGCTCCGGGCGCTCGCGCGTGCAGCGCTCGAACGCGCGCGGGCAGCGCGGGTTGTAGGGGCAGCCGGGCGGGATGGCGTTCAGCCGCGGCATCGCGCCGTCGATCTGGTTTAGCCGTTCGCGCTCGACCTCCATGTCCGGGATGGACGCCATCAGGCCCATCGTGTAGGGATGTGCGGGCGTGTTGATGACTTCGTGCACCGGGCCGATCTCCGCGATGCGTCCGGCGTACATCACGGCCACGCGGTCGCAGGTCTCGGCGATCACGCCCATGTCGTGCGTGATCAGCATGACGGCCGCGCCGCGGTCTTTGCAGATGCGCTTGAGCAGTTGGATGATCTGCGCCTGGATCGAGACGTCCAGCGCTGTGGTGGGCTCGTCCGCCACGATCAGCTTCGGTTCCGCTGCGAGCGCCAGCGCGATCACCACCCGCTGGCGCATGCCGCCGGAGAACTGGTGCGGGAAGTGGTCGATGCGCTCGGCGGCCGCCGGGATGCCGGTGTCTTCCAGCAGCCGGATGGCGCGCTTGCGCGCCTCGGCCGCGTCCACGGGCAGGTGCGTCTGGATGGTCTCGGTGAGTTGCCGGCCGATCGTGTAGAGCGGATTGAGCGACGTCAGCGGGTCCTGGAAGATCGCGCCGATCCTGCGGCCGCGCACGTGGCGCATCTGGTCCTGCGACAGGTTGTCGATGCGCTGGCCTTCCAGCAGGATCTGGCCCGAAGCGACGCGCCCGGGCGGCTCGAGCAGGCCGATGATGGACGCGCCGGTCAGGCTCTTGCCCGCGCCCGATTCGCCCACCACGCCCAGGATCTCGCCCGGCGCGATGGAGAAGGAGATGTCGTCCAGCGCGCGCAGCGTCCCGCGGCGGCCGGGGAACTCGACGACCAGGTTCTTGACTTCGAGAAGGCTCATCTTTGTTCTTCGTCCGTCACTGCAGGCGCGGGTTGAGCGCGTCGCGCAGCCAGTCGCCCAGCAGGTTCACCGACAAGGCGATCAGGATGAGCATCAGGCCGGGGAAGATGGTGATCCACCACTCGCCTGAGAACAGGTAATCGTTGCCCACGCGGATCAGCGTGCCGAGCGATGGCGAGGTCGGCGGCACGCCGACGCCCAGGAAGGACAGCGTGGCTTCGGTAATGATGGCCGTCGCGACGTGGATGGTGGCCAGCACCAGCACCGGGCCCATCACGTTCGGCAGCACATGGCGCGCCATGATGCGAAGCGGCGCCACGCCGGTGACGCGGGCGGCCTGCACGTATTCCTTGTTGCGCTCCACCAGCGTGGAGCCGCGCACTGTGCGCGCGTACTGCACCCAGCCGGTGAGCGTGATGGACACGATCAGCACGCCGAACGCCACCGTGTCGTGCGCGTTGGGGAACATCGCGCGGCCGACGCCGGCGATGAGCAGCGCCACCAGGATCGCCGGGAAGCTGAGCATGACGTCGCACAGGCGCATCAGGAAACCGTCGATCCATCCACCCTTGAATCCCGCCAGCAGCCCGAGCGCCACGCCGATCACCATCGACAGCACCACCGACACGAGTCCGACGACCAGCGAGATGCGCGCGCCGTACATGAGCACCGAGAGGATGTCGCGGCCCTGGTCGTCGGTGCCCAGCAGGTACTTGCTGCTGCCCTCCGTCTCCCAGGCGGGTGGCAGGCGCGCGTCGGACAGCACCAGGGTGGTGAGGTCGAACGGGTTGTGCGGCGCGACCCATTCCGCGAAAGCGGCGCACAACACGCAGATGAGGGCGATGGTGGCTGCGGCAATGGCCACCGGCGACTTGCGGAAGCTGTAGCCGACATCGCTGTCGAACCACCGGGCGAGCGTCTGTCTCATGGAATCCTGGATGTCGAACGCCGCGAAGCGAAGGGCTTCGCGGCGTTGCGCCTCGTCAGTGGCTTAGCGGCCGTTGGTGTTGTTGACGTTGATCCACTTGAAGTCCAGGTAGTTGTCGCCGCGCTGGACCACCTTGACCTTCTTGCTCACGCCCCAGGCCAGCGATTGCTGGTGCAGCGGCAGGTGCCCGATGTCGTTGGCGTGGATGTCGAAGGCCTGCTTGATCATCGCCATGCGCTTGGCCTTGTCCGTCTCGGACTGCACCGCGCGGGTGAGCTTGTCGAACTCCGGGTTGCAGTAGCTGCCCAGGTTGAACTGGCCGGCGCCCTTGTCGTCCGGGCATGACATCACCGAATTCATCGCGTTGTGCGCGTCATAGGTGCTGGGCGTCCAGCCCAGCAGGTAGAAGCTGGTGTCGCGCCGCAGGATCTTCGGGAAGTACGTGCCCTTGGTCTCGGCGGCCAGGTTGATCTTGACGCCGATGCGAGAGAGGTTGGCCGCCACCGTCTGGCAGATCCGCGCGTCGTTGACGTATCGGTCGTTCGGGCAGTTCATCGTCACCTCGAAGCCGTTCGGGTAGCCCGCGTCGGCCAGCAGCTTCTTCGCGCCATCCGGGTCGTACGGCAGGCGCTTGTTCTGCTCCTGCGTGAAGCCGTTGATGCCCGGGCCGATCATCAGGCCGGTGGGCAGCGACACGTTGCGCATCACGGTGCGCTTGATGCCTTCGATGTCGATGGCCTGGTAGAAGGCCTGGCGAACGCGCTTGTCCTTGAACGGGTTCTTGCCCTTCACGCTGGAGTAGAGCAGTTCGTCGCGCTTCTGGTCCATGCCCAGGAAGATGGTGCGCAGCTCGGGCGCGACCATGGCCTGCGCGTTCGGCGAGTTGCTGATGCGGTCGATGTCCTGCACCGGCACCGGCTCCATCACGTCCACTTCGCCCGACAGCAGCGCGGCCACGCGGGTGGCATCGTTGCCGATCGGGGTGAAGACCACCTCCTGCACGTTGCCTTCGATCTTGCCCCAGTAGTTGCCGTTGCGGACGAACGTGGTGCGCACGTTCGGCTGGCGCTCGCGCAGGCGGTACGGGCCGGTGCCGTTGGCGCGGAATGAAGCAGCGTTCTCGATGCCCTTGCGGCGGTCCACCGGGCGCGTGGCCTGGTTGGTCTCGCACCAGCGCTTGCTCATGATGAAGACTTGCGTGAGCACGTCGGGCAGGATCGGGAACGGCGCGTTGGTCTCGATCTCGACGGTGTGGTCGTCGACCTTGCGCACCTGCTTGACGTCGTTGGTGTAGCTCTTCATGTCCGAGCCCTCCACCTGCGTGCGGGCCATCGAGAAGAGCACGTCGTCGGCAGTGAACGGCGAGCCGTCATGGAACTGCACGCCCTTGCGCAGTTCGAAGCGCCAGACCGTCGGGGAGGTCTGCTTCCAGGAGGTGGCCAGCGACGGCGCCAGCGACAGGTCCTTGTTGCGGCCCACCAGCGGCTCGTAGACGTTGCTGGTGACCGAGAGCTGCAGCGACTCGTTGAGCGAGTGCGGGTCCATCGAGAGCGCGTCACCCTGGTTGGCGACGCGCACCGTCTGCGCGGACGTGGCGCCCGCGAAGGCGCACAGCAGGGCGGCGTACTGCAGCGTGGTCTTCATCTTCATGGTTCGCTCCTTTGCGAAAGACTGTGGACGGAAAGGCGGTCAGCCCGCCATGAGGGGCAGGGACTGCTCGATCAGGCTGGCGTGCAGCGCCGAGCCGAGCGGCAGGATCTCGTCGTTGAAGTCGTAGCGGCTGTTGTGCAGCATGCAGCTGCCTTCGCCGCCCTGGCCGATGCGCATGTACGCGCCGGGCTTGACCTGCAGCATGAAGGAGAAGTCCTCGGCGCCCATGCTCGGCTCGAGGTCGCGCACCACGTGGTCGGCGCCCACCAGCGCCTCGGCCACGTCGGCCGCGAACAGCGCCTCGCGCGTGGTGTTGGTGGTGGCGGGATAGACGCGCTCGTAGTGGACCGACGCCGTGGCGCCGAAGCCCAGCGCGACGGCGCTGGCCAGCTCGGTCAGGCGGCGCTCGACCAGGTCCTGCACATCCGGAGTAAAGGTGCGGACGGTGCCGACCAGGGTGGCCTTGCCCGGAATGACGCTCATCGCGTGCACGTCCCCGGCCTGCATGGCGCACAGGCTGATCACCGCGCCATCCACCGGCCGCACGTTGCGCGAGACGATGCTCTGCACGGCCGTGATGATGTGGGCCGCGACCAGGACGGGATCGACGGCGAGGTACGCGTGCGCGCCGTGGCCGCCCTTGCCGGTGATTTCGATGGTGACTTTGTCGGCGGCCGCCATCATCGGGCCCGGGCTGAGGCCGATGGTTCCCGGGCGCAGCCCCGGCCAGTTGTGCATGCCGTAGACCGCCTCCACCGGGAACCGGTCGAACAGCCCGTCCTCGATCATGGCTTTGGCGCCCGCAAAGCCCTCTTCGCCCGGCTGGAAGATGACGACGGCGGTGCCGTCGAAGTTGCGCGTCTCCGCGAGGTAGCGCGCGGCGCCCACCAGCATGGCCGTGTGCCCGTCGTGGCCGCAGCCGTGCATCATTCCGTGGCGGGTGGACTTCCAGGCGAACTCATTGCTCTCGGACATCGTGAGCCCGTCCATGTCCGCGCGCAGGCCGACCATGCGGGCGCTGCCGGTGCTGCGGCCCTTGATGACGCCGACCACGCCCGTCTTGCCCAGTCCGGCGTGGATCTCGTCGACGCCGCAAAGGCGCAGCGCCTCCTGCACCCGGCCGGAGGTGTAGACCTCCTCGAAACCGATCTCGGGATGCGCGTGCAGGTCGCGGCGGAACGCGGTGAGCTCCGGGTGGTACTGCGTGATGTGCGCGAAGGCGCGGCCGTTGGCCTTCAGCCGCGCGGACGGAATGGAGGTGAGCATCAGTGCCCCTTGGCGCCGCCGATGCGCAGGCGCGGATCGACGGCGAAGTACAGCAGGTCCACCACCAGGTTGATCACCACGAAGATCAGCGCGATGAGGCACAGGTAGGCGGCCATCACCGGGATGTCCGCGAACGTCACGGCCTGGATGAACAGCAGCCCCATGCCGGGCCACTGGAAGACGGTCTCCGTGATGATGGCGAACGCGATCAGGCCGCCGAGCTGCAGGCCGGTGATGGTCATCACCGGAACCAGCGTGTTTTTCAGCGCATGGCCGAAATGGATGGCACGGTTGGAAAGCCCGCGGGCACGCGCGAACTTGATGTAGTCGGTGCGCAGCACCTCGAGCATCTCGGCGCGCACCAGCCGCATGATCAGCGTCAGCTGGAAGATCGCCAGCGTCACCGCCGGCAGCACGATGTGGTGCCAGCCCTTGGGCGTGAGCAGGCCCGAGGACCACCAGCCGACCTGCATCGTCGGGCCGCGGCCGAAGCTCGGGAACCAGCCCAGCGTGACGGCGAAGACCAGGATCAGCAGGATGCCGATCAGGAACGTGGGCAGCGAGACGCCCAGCAGCGAGATCGTCATGAACACCTGGCTGAGGACCGTGCCGCGGCGCAGCGCCGAATACACGCCCATCGGGATGCCGATCAGCAGCGCGAGGAACGCGGCGATCAATGCGAGCTCCAGCGTCGCGGGGAAGCGCTCGGCAATCAGCCGCGAGACCTTGGCGCCCTGGCGCAGGCTCAGGCCGAACTCGCCTTGGACCGCATTGAGCAGGAAGTGCCAGAACTGGACGAAGAAGGGTTTGTCCAGTCCGAGCGCGGAGCGCAGCTCGCGGATCTGCTCCGGCGTGGCGTCCTGTCCGAGCAGGAAGACGACGGGGTCGCCCACGTACTGGAACAGCAGGAAGGCGATGAAGGCCACGGCGACCATGACCACCACGGCCTGCATGAGGCGACGGAGGATGAAGGCAAACATTGGAGGAAAAACAGCGGGGCGATGCTAGCAGAGCAAGCTGCGGGCCAGCCCCGGTGGAAACGAGCAGCGCCTCGCGTGGAAGGAGTGGCGAGGGGCGCCCGCAAGCGCCCCCCGCCGTGTTCATGCCGGGCGGTTGAGCCGCCCGGCGATCACTGCCTCAGTTGACCTGGATCAGGCGCCAGTCGAGGCGGTTGTCCGGACGGTGGACCACCTCGATGTTCTTCTTCATCGCCCACGGGATGACCTGGTTGTGCAGCGGGATGTGCGACACGTCTTCCTTGCTCATCTGCAGCGCCTCGACGAGACGGCGATTGCGCACCAGCGTGTCGGTCTCAACCTTCGCGCGGTCGATCACGGCATCGATCTTGGGGTTGCTGTAGCGGCCCACGTTGTAGTTGCCGTCGCCGTCGGTGCCGACGGAACGCACCAGCGACTGCAGGCTGTACATCGCGTCGAAGGTCGGCACGCCCCAGCCCAGCATGTAGATGCTGGCTTCGTAGCGCTGGATCATCGGGAAGTAGGTCACCAGCGGCAGGGTGCGCAGCTTGGCCTTTACGCCGATGCGCGACCACATCGCAGTGACGGCCTGGCAGATTTCCTCGTCGTTGATGTAGCGGTTGTTCGGACAGGCGAAGTCGACCTCGAAACCCTGCGGATAGCCGGCCTCCGCCAGCAGCTTCTTGGCGCCTTCGAGGTCGTACGGAGCGCGCTTGTGCAGCTCCTCCGTCCAGCCGTTCACCTGCGGCGCGATGAGCGTGCCGGTGGCCTGGCCCAGGCCGCGCATCGTCACGCGCATCAGGCTGTCGATGTCGATCGACTGCGCCAGCGCCTTGCGCACACGCTGGTCCTTCAGCGGGTTCTTGCCCTTCACGCTGGAGCCGGGCAGCTCTTCGCGGAAGGTGTCCAGGCCGAAGAAGATGGTGCGGCTCTCGACGCCGTCGATCACCTTGAGGTTCGCGTTGTTGCGAAGGCGGCCGAGGTCCTGCGGGCTCGGGTCGAGCAGAAGGTCGATCTCGCCGGACAGCAGCGCCGCGACGCGGGTGGCTTCGGACTTGATCGGGGTGTAGACGATCTCGGTCAGGTTGCCTTCGAGCTTGCCCCACCAGTTCGGGTTGCGCTCGAACACCATGCGCTGGTCGGGCACCCACTGCTTGAGCATGAACGGGCCCGTGCCCATCGCATTGCGGTTGGCGTACGTCTCCTGGTTGACGTTGCGGATGTCCTTGGGCTCGACCGAGTTGTTCTTCTCCGCCCAGGCCTTGCTCATCATGCGCAGCTCGGTCAGCTGGTTGAGCAGCACGGGGTTGGGGTTCTTGGTGAAGATGTCGATCGTGTTGTTGTTGACCTTCACCACGCGGTCGATGCCTGCGGTGTAGGGCGTGAAGTTCGACGTCTTCATCATCCCGCGCTGCAGCGAGTACACGGCGTCGTCGGCGGTGAACGGCGTGCCGTCGTGGAACTTGACGTTCTGGCGCAGGTTGACCCGCAGCTGCGTGGGCGTCACCTGGTTCCAGGAGGTGGCCAGCACGGGCTCGAGCTTGAAGTTGCGGCTGTTGTAGTAGACCAGCGACTCGTACACCGCGGCGTGGATGCCGTTCTGCAGCGCGTTATTCTGGGAATGGATGTCCCAGGTGGAGATCTCGCCAGCGCTCGCCCAGCGGAACGTCTTCGCTTGCACGGCCGGGGTGGCGGCCACGGCGGCCGCCGCGGCGGCGCACAGAAGTGCGTACTTGATCTTCATCGAAACCCTCTTGAATTGTTGGGAAAGCGGGGACTATGCAGTGGCCGCCCACCCGCGTCAAAAGGGTTTCCCCCGGCGGACCTGGGTCATGCGAGGGACGCTCAGCGGCCGTCGCGCGCGGCCGGGGAGACGTGCCGCAGAGGGCCGTAGAGGGCGTTCGTTGTGCTGCGGGTGTTGTCGCTGTCCGTCATGACCGCGATGCCGATCAGCGCGCTGGGCCGCTCACCGAAGGCGCGCTGGAAGTCGGCGCGCAGGTCGCGGTCGTAGTCGATCCATTGGCCGAGGCGGCCAGGTCCCGACTCCAGCACCAGCTTGCGGATCCGGTCCGTCCGGGGGCTTCGCACGACGCTTCCCGGCGGCCGCTTGTTGCACCACACGTACATCAGCGTCGCGTACGGCATCTCCTCCCCCATGAGCGTGCGCATCAGCTCGGACAGGAGCGCGTCCTTCGGCGAGAAGCGGGAGCGGTCTCCCTCGAACGCCAGGATGACGCGCACCGGAGCGTCGTCGGCCTCGCGCGTGGCGAGGTCCGCCGTCTCGATGAGCTGCGGCACCTTCCAGGAAAAGCGCAGCCGGCCGAGTACGTCCGGCTCGATGCGAACGCGCTGCCGCACCACGCTCGCCGCCGATTCGGCCGTGGCTGAAAGCGCGGCGCGATCGTCGTTGTGCACACCAACGAATCGAACCTGCGCCTTGCCGGGCAGCGGCATGTGCTCCCAGCGCGGCGGCGGTACGAGCTTGCCCGGCGCAAACCGCGAGGCTTGCGCCCACTCGGTGGCTGCGATGCCATCGACAGCCGGGGGAGCGCAAGCGCATCCGGCCAGGAATGCGGCGGCGCTCGCGATGGCCGCGCACGCACCGCTCCTGACCACCTTCAGCCGCAAACGTCCGCCTCGCTCAAATGGCACCCCCCATAAAAAAAGCCGCCCGAAGGCGGCTTTCAAGTTTCTTATTTTCAGGCTGGCGAACCAGCTTTCGATTTAGAAGCTGTGGCGAACGCCGAAGTCGAAGCCGGTGGAGTTCGTGTTCGCAGCGGTGGTCGAACCACCCAGGGCAACCGCGGCGCCGCCGTTGTTGCGCACGCGGGCCACCGTGGTGTACAGGGCGGTGCGCTTGGACAGGTTGTGCACGTAGCCCAGGGCCAGCTTGCGGGTACGGGGCTCGGCCAGGGCGTCCAGCTCGGTCTGCGAGTAGGACACGCGGATCTCACCGGCGCCGACCGGCACCAGGGCGCCGACCAGGAAGCCGTCGCTATCCACTTCGCCACCCAGGAAGTCCACGGTGTCACGGTTGTAGTGCGCCATCAGCTTGGCGAAACCGAAGTCCCACTGGCCACCGAGGTTGACGGTGGTGATCTCACCGGTGCCGACACCCGTGGCGCCAGCGGCCGCGGAGGCGAAGTCGGTGCGGGCGATCGCGAAGGCAACGTTCAGCGGGCCAGCGGCGTAACCCAGGCGCAGGCCAACACCGCGGCCATCATCTTCAGCGGCGCCGCCGTCTTCGGCGTTCTCACCCAGGTACAGCTGGACCTGGCCGTAGAAGCCGCCCAGGTTGCCCGGGAGGAAGTAGCCGATGCTGTTGGAAGCGCGGACGTTCGTCGGGCCACCCAGCGAGCCGACCAGAGTCTGCGTGGTGCCGACACCGTTCGTGCCGAACGGATCGAACGTGGTCAGGTTCCAGAATTGCGGGCTGTAGTCACGGCCCAGGCGCACTTCACCCCAGCCGCCGGCGAGGCTGACCGTGGAGCGGCGGTTGAAGGTCAGACCTTGACGGCCGTTGCCACCGCCGGCGGTGAACGCCGCAGCGGTGCCCGTGCCGGAAACCTGGTTGTTGATGTTGGTGGCTTGGCCCTGGCCGTTGTCGTTCTCCATGCCGGCTTCCAGCCAGAAGGAGGCGGACATGCCGCCGCCCAGGTCTTCCGTGCCACGGAAGCCCAGACGCGAGCTGTTGTAGCCCGAGTGGGTCAGTTGCATACGATCGGTGATCGAGCCGCGGCCGATCTGCAGGGTCGCGTCGACGATACCGAACAGCGTGACCGACGACTGGGCGGAGGCGGCGCCGGCGGCGGCCAGCACAGCCAAGGCAACTAGAGATTTCTTCATGCAAGTTTCTCCAAGGTTAAACATAGGGCTCCGGTGCGAAGGGCTCACCTGATGAGGCACGTTGGTGCTCCCGCCGGATCCCCGGGCCAACCTCCTTTTGGGAAGTTGGCGCTATTGCACCAGAGGGTCTTTTCCTAGGCAAAGTATTTAGCCCGCGACCGGGAGTTTCGTTGCTGGTCCACAACAAGCGAGCGGGGTTGCGTGGAAACCGTGCAACAAAGCCGCCTCGCAGGCTCATCCGGGCGTGACGTTTTACGCAGCCGCGGCTCGGCCGGGCGGACCCTACACTGGCGGCATGGACCGACTTCTCGGCGCCGCCGACAGCGCTCTTCGCACCCTGTTCGCCCCCTCCCGGCCCGTGCGGCCCTGCCCTGTCGTTCCAGAAAGTGAGACAGCGCTCACTCTGGAGGAGCGACGCCAATCGTCGGCGTTGATGCGTGTCAATCACGTGGGCGAGGTCTGCGCGCAGGCGCTCTATACGGCGCAAGCCGCGGGCACGCGCGAGCCGGCCGTGCGCAGTCACCTGGAGCGCGCCGCTCGCGAGGAAACCGACCATCTGGCGTGGACGCGCGGCCGTTTGGAGGAACTCGGCGCTCGGCCCTCGATGCTCAATCCGCTCTGGTATGCGGGTGCCTTCGCACTGGGATTGGTCGCCGGGCGCCTGGGCGACCGCGTCAGCCTGGGATTCATCGTGGAAACCGAGCGCCAGGTGGAGGCCCACCTGGCCGGACACCTCGATAGGCTACCGATCACCGATCACGCCTCCCGTGCGATCGTGGCGCAGATGAAGGAAGACGAGGCGACACACGCGGCACAGGCGTCCATGGCAGGCGGCATCGAACTTCCCGTGCCGGTGAAGGTCCTGATGCGCGCCGCGGCCAAGGTCATGACGACCACGGCGCACTACATCTAATCAGCGCTTCGGCCCGTCTCGACGATCTCGAAGCTGGTGGACACGGTCGCCGTCTTGGCCAGCATCGCGGTCGCGGAGCAGTACTTTTCGTGGCTCATGGCGATCGCGCGCTCGACGGCGGGCGCCGGCAGCGCCTTTCCGCTCACGGTGAAATGCATGTGGATCGCGGTAAAAACTTTGGGATCGGTGGTGGCGCGCTCCGCCTTCAGCTGCACCGAACAGCCCGTCACTGCATGACGGCCGCGCCGCAGGATCAGCACGACGTCGTACGCCGTGCAACCGCCGGTGCCCGCCAGCACGGTTTCCATGGGGCGCGGGGCCAGGTTGCGGCCGCCGTGATCCGGACGCGCCTCGTCTGGCGCGCCGTCCATCGCGAGCACGTGCCCGCTACCCGTTTCAGCCACAAACCCCATGCCGGACCGCGCGCCTGTCGCGCCGGTCCAAGTGACGGTGCATTCCATCGTGTTCCTTCCGGACTACAGATCCGGTACGTAGGTTTCCGTATCTTCGAGCCGCCTTGCTGCGTCGCAGCAAGTCTGGGCCTATACTGGTCTCGAAGCATAGCGATGTCGTTGTGCTGACGATTGTCTCCTCCACCTCTCCTTTGGTGGACTTAGCCCCCGGATCGCAAGGTCCGGGGGCTTTTTTCACTCTTGCAGAGCTGATTGGCTGTCGCATACTGGGAAGAGCGCTGCGCTCGCTGGTTGCCGGGCTGCATCCTGAGGAACGACGCGGCCAGCAGCATGCGGTTACGGCGAACCACTGTCCTGAACGACCGCCGTGCGACTGCGCAAGCTCGACATCAAAAGCTTCGGCGCGCATCTACCGAGGGAGGGAGCCCGACAGGAAGCCCAGGAGATCGGCGGAAAGCGTAGCTGCCTTGGCTGCCCTTGCAACGGCCGGGCTCGCGTCCGCTCAGTCTTCCGTCACGATGTTCGGCGTGGTGGACGCTACCTTGCAGCGCGTGACGAACAGCGGTACCGGTGCGGGCAGTGTTTTCCGGCTGACGAACTCAGGCTACAACAGCTCGCGCCTCGGGTTCCGCGGGACGGAAGACATGGGCGGCGGCATGTCCGCGTCCTTCTGGCTGGAAGCCGGTATGTCCAACGATGATGGGCAGGGCGCCGCGACCAACGCCAACAACCAGACTGTGGGCGCTTTCAACGCCACCACCGGCGCCAACGCTCCGGTTCGGCCCGGCACGCAAGGCCTGACCTTCAACCGCCGTTCGACGGTCAGCTTGGCGGGTGGCTGGGGTGAAGTGCGGCTGGGGCGCGACTACACGCCGCAGTTCTGGAACCTGACCGTGTTCGATCCGTTCGGCACGAACGGGGCGGGCACCACTCAGACGCTGCTGGGCGTCACTGGTAGCGCTATCACCGGCGCGACCGCCGTTCGGGCTTCCAACAGCATCGGCTACTTCCTGCCGGGCAACCTGGGCGGCTTCTACGGCCAGATCCAGCACTACCGCGGCGAGAATCCGAGCACCGCGGGCGTCGCGGAAGACGACGGCAACGGCTTGGGCGCCCGGATCGGCTATTCCTCCGGCCCCCTCAACGTCGCAATTGGCCTGAGCAGCACCAAATCGTCCGCGGCTGGCGACTTCAAACAGAACAACGTCGGCGTCCAATGGGACTTCGGCTGGGCCAAGCTGATGGGCCATTTCGCCTTCGACGAGGCCGGTACGCAGGAGGGCCGCGGCTTCCTGGTGGGAGCCCTCGTTCCCGTCGGTTCGGGCGAGGTGCGCGCTTCGTTGTCCCAGTACGACGTGGACACGGGTACGGCCGAGCCGCGCAGCCGCAAGATGGCCGTGGGCTACGTCCACAACCTGTCCAAGCGCACCGCCCTGTACACGACCTACGCGCGCGTGCGCAACAGCAACGGCGCGACGTCTTCGGCTGTGCCGGGTGCCGCGCCCGGCCCCGTCGCGAATGGCTCATCGTCGGGCTTTGACTTCGGAATGCGCCACACCTTCTGAGCGCACCAGGAAGAAACTTGAAGGCCGCCCTCGGGCGGCCTTTTTACTTTGCGCGTCGGCTATGCAGGAGACCGACGTTCATCTCGCCGCTCAGGCTGGCGGCATAGAACCGCTCGATCATCTGCACGCTGGTGCGCGCGTTGCGCGCGAGCGTGAGCATGTCGATCCCCTGCCCATAGAGCAGACGGAAGCTGATCGCCGTGTGCCGCAGCGAATAGAAGGTGCGCCGCTGGCCCAATGGCCCGTAGGTGAGGCCGCACTCCTTCAGCACCCACTGGAAGTGGAAGTTCAGCACCGCGAGTGCGTGCTCACGGTTCGGAATGTGCGGGAGAAAGAGATGGTCGTCCGGCCCCCCGCCGCCGTGTTGCGCCGCGGCCGCCTTCAGGGCCTTGTAAATGCGTACGGCCGCACGCATGGACACCACAGGTTTGTCGTGCCGCTTCGTCTCGGGAAGGCTCATGCGCAGGTAGACATGGGCGCCTCGCACCTCCTCCACATGACGATGCCGCATGACCTTCAGATCACTCGGCCGGATGAAGGTGTTCACCATGAAAGCAATCGCCCACGCCACGTCGGGCGGCATCACCAGAAGATCGCGCTGGATCCAGAACCGCTTGTTGTCACCGAGCGTCTTCGCCACGGGATGCATCTGGCCACACAGGCGGCGCGTTGTGCGCAGGATGCGGGCGTACTCGCTGACACTGAAACCACCGCGCGGCGTCGAATGCACCTTGACGACCGGAAACTCCGGCATTTCGCGCAACTGGCCCAGCTGGCGCGCCAGCTTGAACACCTTGCGCACGATCACCAGGTACTGCGCGATCGTCGTGCTGGAGTAGCCCTCCCGGCCCAGGCGCGCCACGAGTGCCTGCAGTTGCACGTGAGCGATCGACTGGATCGGGCGCGCGCCGAGTTCCGGCAGGATGTGCAGGTCCAGCCGGTTGCGCATGACCTGCAGCGATCCCCGGCTGAATTCACCCCGGACGTGCCGCTCCGTCTCGTGCAGGTACATCGCCTCGGCAAGCTGCCCGAACAGGCGCGGCGCCGGCACGTCGTACTCATCGCCCTCAGGACGGAACAGCCGGCCGGCCAGCTCGTCGAAAAAGCAGCGCGCAAGGCTCATGGCGTTGCGCTTGGACGTGGTGCGCAGGCTGCGCGTGTAGGTCTTGCCCCTGAACCAGCAACGCACCTGCCAGAAGCGGCTGGCCTTGATTCGAAAGATGCGCAGCTTCTCGGGATAACCCGGAATGGACGTCAGCGTCTCCGGGATCGGCACCGTGCGGCCGCGCACGGCACGGAACGCCGAATCGTTGGCTGCGGGCGGCTGAGCCAAATACACGGACAATGTCTCCTGCACGGGCGTGGCAATCGCCGGGCCCAAATGAGCGGAAAAGTGTTACCAGCCTCCCGGCCGTCACAAACCAAGGTTGCCTCGCTCGCACCCACCGGGCCGGACCGGCTTTTCGAATGCGCAAGAAACTCACACCTGCGGACTACCTCAAGAAAATCCTGACTGCGCGCGTCTACGACGTCGCGGTGGAGTCCGCTCTCGATCCGGCCAAGGCACTCTCGCGCCGATTGCACAACAAGGTGCTGCTCAAGCGGGAGGACCAACAGCCCGTCTTCAGCTTCAAGCTGCGCGGCGCCTACAACAAGATGGCGCAGCTCACGCCCGAGGAGCTTCGGCGCGGCGTGATCTGCGCGTCGGCCGGCAATCACGCCCAGGGCGTCGCGATGTCGGCCCACCGGCTGGGCACGCGGGCGGTGATCGTCATGCCGGTCACCACGCCACAGCTGAAGATCGACGCGGTCAAGGCGCTCGGCGGCGAGGTGGTGCTGCACGGGGACAGCTACTCCGATGCGTATTCGCATGCGGCGGCGCTGTGCGAGCGCCAGGGCCTGACCTTCATCCACCCTTTCGACGATCCTGATGTGATCGCCGGCCAGGGCACCATCGCCATGGAGATCCTGCGCCAGCACCAAGGGCCGCTGGACGCCGTCTTCGTCGCGATCGGCGGCGGCGGCCTGGTCTCGGGAGTGGCCGCCTACATCAAGGCGGTCCGGCCCGAGATCAAGGTGATCGGCGTGCAGATGAACGACTCCGACGCCATGCTGCAGTCGGTACAGACCGGCAAGCGGGTGAACCTCTCCGACGTCGGCCTGTTCTCCGACGGCACCGCCGTCAAGCTCGTGGGCGAGGAAACGTTCCGGCTCGCGCGCGAGCTGGTCGACGAATTCATGACGGTCGACACGGACGCGGTCTGCGCCGCGATCAAGGACGTGTTCGTCGACACCCGCTCCATCGTCGAGCCCGCGGGCGCGCTGGCCGTGGCCGCGATCAAGCAGTACGTGGCGCAGAACAGGACGCGCGGCGAGACCTACGCCGCCATCCTGTGCGGCGCCAACATGAACTTCGACCGCCTGCGCTTCGTCGCCGAGCGGGCTGAGGTCGGGGAAGAGCGCGAGGCCCTGTTCGCGGTCACGATCCCCGAGGAGCGCGGAAGCTTCCGCCGGTTCTGCGAGCTGATCGGCGCCTTGCCCGGCGGCCCTCGCAACGTCACCGAGTTCAACTACCGCATCAGCGACGAGCAGCAGGCCCACGTCTTCGTCGGCCTGACCACGCACGGCAAGGGCGAGTCGGCGCGCATCGCCGCCAACTTCACGCGGCACGGCTTCGAGGCGCTGGACCTCACTCACGACGAGCTGGCCAAGCAGCACGTGCGCCACATGGTCGGCGGCCACTCGGCGCTGGCCCAGGACGAGCGCCTGCTGCGCTTCATCTTCCCGGAGCGGCCGGGCGCTCTGATGAAGTTCCTCTCGCACATGCGCCCGAGCTGGAACATCACGCTCTTCCACTACCGCAACCAGGGCGCCGACTACGGCCGGATCCTGGTGGGCCTGCAGGTGCCGCAGGCCGACGGCAAGGCGTTCCGGGACTTCCTCGACACGCTCGGCTACCCGTTTGTGGAAGAAACCGACAACCCGGTCTACCGGCTCTTCCTGAAAAGCTGATGGCGCCGGCGCCCCGGACCACGGCGTTCCTGCGCCACTACCTCGTGGCCGTCCAGTTCTTCACCCGGCTGCCCGTCACCCGGTCTCTCGCGACGTGGGTGGGCTTCAGCCCCGAGATGCTTCGCGCGAGCGCCGCGCACTTTCCCGGCGTGGGCTGGCTGGTCGGCATCGCGTCCTGCGCCGCATTCGCCATCGTTTCGCTCTTCCTGCCGACGACCGCGTTCACCCCGCTCGCCGCCGCGGCCGCCGCTACAGCCTGTTCGGTCTGGATGACCGGCGCCTTCCATGAGGACGGCCTGGCCGACCTGGCCGACGGCTTGGGCGGCTCGCCCGACCGGCAGCGCGCGCTGGAGATCATGAAGGACTCACGGATCGGCACCTACGGCGCGGTGGCGCTGGTCATGGTGCTGCTGGTGAAGGTCGCCCTCCTGGCCGTGCTCGGCGCCGTCTCGCCCACCGCCGCCCTGGCCGCGCTGCTGGCCGGACACGTCGTCTCCCGCTTCTGGCCTTTGCTGGTGATCCGCACGCTGCCCCACATCGGAGACGCCGCCGGGTCCAAGAGCAAGCCGCTAGCCGACGCGATCCCGGCCCGCGCGTTGGCGGTGGGCGCCGCCTGGTGCGTGGTCCCGCTGGCGGTGGCCGCTCTCGCGCAGGGTCTCGATTTCGTGGGCGCCGGACTGACGGCGAGCGCGTTCGGCCTCCTGTGGATGCACCGCCTGCTTGCGCGCAGGCTGCAAGGATTCACAGGCGATGGCCTCGGCGCCACCCAGCAGGTCTGCGAGCTGGCCTTCTATCTAGGCGCGGCGTGCGCGCTGGGCGCGCGCTGACTCGCCGATCAGCGTCCGGCCATGGGCGGCGTCGGCAGTTCGAGTGTCACCGAAGGGGGCCCGTCGATCGACGGCCCGAGAACCGCCTTGCGCGGCTGCACCGACTGCAGCACCAGCCCTTCGTCGACCATGCTGCCCACGCGGTAGGGCCGGGGCGGCTTGCCCTCCACCGCGATCAGCGCCGTCCCGCGCTGCGAGCGGTTGGCCACGACGCCCAGCAGGCTCAGGCGCGACGACACCGGCGGCTGCGCCGCCGTCTGCACCGGGGCCGTCTGTCCCGCCGTGTGACCAAGCATGCGGGCGACCACCATCGGGTCGGCGGGTGCGGGCTGGCGCGTAGCGGCGGCGACGCGCGGCACCGAAGGATCGGCGCCGGCAAACTTCATGACCCAATAGGCGGCGCTTGCGGCAGCCGCGGCCCACACCACGAAGGTCACGCCGCGCACTGTCCAGTTGCCCGCCCTGTCGCTCACCATCCGACGATTATCATTGAACGGATTTGCTCCAACATTTGTGATGACCCCTTTCCGTTTTGCTTTCCGCCGCACGCTGCAGGCTGGCTTCACCCTGATCGAACTGATGGTGGTGCTGGTCATCATCGGCGTGCTCGCCGCGCTGATCGTGCCCAACGTGCTGGATCGGGCCGACGACGCGCGCGCGACGGCCGCGCGCACAGACGTCAACAACCTGATGCAGGCCCTCAAGCTGTACCGCCTGGACAACCAGCGCTATCCGACGGCCGAACAGGGCCTGCAGGCGCTGGTGGCGCGCCCCGCCGCCGGCCCCCAGCCGATCAACTGGAAGCCTTACCTGGAGCGCCTGCCGAACGATCCCTGGGGCCGTCCCTACCAGTACCTCAACCCCGGCGTGAAAGGCGAGATCGACGTGATGTCGTACGGCGCCGACGGCCAGCCGGGCGGCGAGGGCAAGAATGCGGACGTCGGCTCCTGGCAGTGACGGTGTCGCACGCCGCCCTGCCGCATCGCTCCTGCAGCGCGGCTTCACGCTGATCGAACTGCTGGTGGTGGTGGCGATCATCGCCATCGCCACCGCGGGCGTCGCCTTCGCATTGCGCGACGACTCCGGCACGCGGCTGGAGCAGGAAGCCCGGCGTCTCTCCGCGCTGTTCGAATCCGCCCGCGCGCAATCGCGCACCACCGGCGTGCCGGTGGTCTGGCACGCGGTGGAAGGCGGCTTCCGCTTCGAAGGCCTGCCCGAAGGCGCGCTGCCGCAGCACTGGTTGCACCAGGAAACCCGTGTCGTGCAAGGCGCCGGGCGCGTCGTGCTCGGGCCCGAACCGATCATCGGCCGCCAGGAGGTGGTGCTCGGCTCGATCGCCGGCCCCGGAAGGATGCTGCGAATCGTGACCGACGGGCTGGGCCCGTTCGTCATCGCCGAGGTCTCGCCATGAAGAAGTCCCGCGGCTTCACGCTGATCGAGGTGCTGGTGGCCTTGGGCATCGTCGCGATCGCACTCGTCGCCGGCCTGCAGGCCACCGCGGCCCTCACGACCAACGCGCTTCGCCAGTCGAGCGTGCTGCTCGCCCAGATTTGCGCCGAAAACGAACTGGTGCGCGTGCGCCTGGCGCGCCAGATGCCCGGCGCCGGCGAGCGCCGCACGGGTTGCCGCCAGGGCAACACCGATTTCGAAGTGGCCCTGACCGTCGCGCCGACGCCCAACCCCAACTTCCTGCGCGTGGACGCGCAGGTGTTCGAGGCGGCCTCGCCGGTGCTGCGCATCTCCACCGTGGTCGGGAGGTTCTGAGATGGCCGCGCGGCGCCGGTCGGCCGGCTTCACCCTGATCGAACTGATGGTCGCGCTGTTCGTGCTCGCGCTCGTCGCGATGCTCAGCTGGCGCGGGCTGGACGGCATGGTGCGCGCGCAGGAGGTCACGCAGGCCCGCGCCGACGAGATCCACGGTCTGCAGATCGGCCTGGCCCAGTGGAGCACGGACCTGGACGCGCTGGTGCAGCTGCCGCAGCTGCCTGCGATCGACTGGAACGGCCGCGTGCTGCGCCTGACGCGGCCCGCATCGGCGGCGGCGAACGAAGGGGTGATCGTGGTCGGCTGGAGCCGCCGCGTGCGGGACGGCGCGCCGCGCTGGATGCGCTGGCAGTCGCCGCCGCTCACCACACGCGGCCAGGTCGAGGACGCCTGGGCCCGGGCAGACGCGTGGGCGCAGGGCCAGGGCGGCGCGGAAGATGCCGCGGCGGTCGCGGTCACGGCCCTCGACAACTGGCAGGTGTTCTATTACCGGGCCGACGCCTGGACCAACCCCCTTTCCAGCGACGCGATGCAGGCCACCGGGACGCCGTCCAGTCCGGGGCCGGTCGGAAGCCGCGCACCGCAGATCCCGGATGGCGTGCGCATCGTGCTGTCGCTCCCGGGCGGGCAGGCGATCACGGGTGACCTGGTGCGCGACTGGGTGCGACCGACTCTCGGCGGAGGCAAGTCGTGAGACCCGCCCGAGGGCGCCAGCGTGGCGCCGCCATCCTGACGGCCATGCTCACGGTGACTCTGGTGGCCACCTTCGCCGCCGCGGCACTCTGGCAGCAATGGCGGGCCGTCGAAGTCGAAGCGGCGGAGCGCGCCCGTGTTCAGGCCTCGTGGGTGCTGACCGGCGCACTCGACTGGGCGCGCCTGATCCTGCGCGAGGACGCGCGCTCGGGCGGCGGCGACCACCTGGCGGAGCCCTGGGCCGTGCCGCTGCGCGAGGCGCGCCTTTCCACCTTCCTGGCCGCGCAGTCGGGCGGCGCGGCGGCCGATGCCGGCGACGCGGACAACGTCTTCCTGTCCGGCGTCGTCACCGACCAGCAAGCCCTGCTCAACGTCAACAACCTGCTCGAGGCGGGCCGCGTCTCGGAGTCGGGCTACCGCAGTTTCCAGCGGCTCTTCGAACTGCTGGGCCTGCCGCAAGCCGAACTCAACCGCCTCGCCGAGAACCTGCGCTTCGCCTCGGACATCAGCACCGACAACCGCTCGGCGTCGCAGGCGCCGCTGATGCCGCAGCAGGTCGAACAGCTCGTCTGGCTCGGCCTTTCGCAGGGCACGGTGGCGACGCTGGCCCCGTACGTCACGCTGCTTCCGGCACGCACGCCGGTGAACCTGAACACGGCCGCGCCCGAAGTCATCTTCGCGGCCGTGAACGGCATCAACCAGGCGGAAGCGCAGGAACTGGTCGCCCGGCGCTCCCAGTCGCCCTTCCGCGGCATCGCGGACGCGAGTTCATCCATGCCCGGCCATGCCGCCGCGTTCACCGAAGGCACGGTCGGCGTCTCGTCGCGCTTCTTCGAGGTGCGGGGCCGCCTGCGAATGGACCAGCTCATCGTGGAGGAACGCTCGCTGGTGCAGCGCGACGGCCTGGACGTGCGCACCTTGCGGCGCGAGCGGGGCGTGCTGGACCGCAGCACGGTCACGCTCTCGCCCGCGACACGCTGACGCTTCGACGTCATACGGCTGAGTTACCAGCCTCCCTACAATCCCCCGTCCCATGAGTTCGCTCTACGTCCTGCTCCCGGCCACGCCCGTCACGGCGCAGACCGAACTCGAGTACGTTGTCTCCAGCAACGGCAGAGCCGTCAGCCATCACGCGGCCGCGCCGGTGGCGCTGCTGCCGCCGGTGTCCGGCGCCGGCAGCGAAGTGGTGCTGGTCGCGCCCGCGGCCGCCCTGTCCTGGCACCGTGTCGAACTGCCCAAGGGCCTGGGCCCGCGGTCCCCCAGATTGCGCGCCGTGCTCGAAGGCCTGCTCGAAGACCGGCTGCTGGACGAACCGGAGAACCTTCATTTCGCGCTGGAACCGCGCCCGCAGCCGGGCGGGCCGGTGTGGGTGTCCGTGTGCGATCGCGCCTGGTTGCGCGCCGCGATGCAGGCGATGGAGAACGCGGGACGGCCGGCTTCCAGGATCGTTCCCGAGTTCGCGCCCGAGGGCGATCCGGCGCTGTTCGCCATCGGCGAGCCGCAAGCGGCACGCCTGGTCTGCGCCGGTCGAGAAGGCGTGTTCCTCCTGCCGCTCACCAGCGGCTCGCTCGCGCTTCTACCGGGATTGCCGGAGACCACCCCCGTGGTGTCCGAGCCCGCGGTCGCGGTGCTGGCGGAACAGGTCATGCAGCATCCGCCGCAGCTGCAGCAGCCCGCCGAAAGACTGCTGCTCGCCGCCCGCAGCGCCTGGGACTTGGCGCAGTTCGACTTCGCCAGTTCCGGGCGTGACCGCGCGTTCAAGAAGCTGTCCACGGGCTGGGCCGGCTTCCTGCGCTCACCCCAATGGCGTCCCGCCCGCTGGGGCGTCGCGCTTCTGCTGCTGGTGCAGCTGGCCGGCCTCAATGCGTGGGCGTGGAAGGAGCGATCGGCGCTGTCGACCAAGCGGGAAGCGACGCGCAACCTGCTCACGCAAACCTTCCCGAACGTTCGCGCGGTCGTCGACGCCCCGCTGCAGATGGAGCGCGAAGTGGCCAGCCTGCGCCAGGCCACCGGCGCTCCTTCCGGCCGGGACCTCGAGACGGTGCTGGGCGTGGTCGCCACGGCGGCCCCGCCGGGGCGCACGGCCACCGGCATCGAATTCACCGGCAACGAAGTGCGTGTGCGCGGCCTGACCGGCAACGAGGCGGAAGCACAGCCGCTGCTCAAGGGCCTTCGCACCCAGGGCTACGCGGCCAACCTGCAAGGCGACGTGCTGGTCGTGCGGCCGGAGGCCCAGCCGTGAAGCTCTCACCGAAGTGGTCGGCCGCGTGGGCGGGCCTCGCGCCGCGCGAAAAGATGCTGGCGGGCGTGGCCGGGGCCGTCGTCCTCCTCGGCCTCCTCTGGTGGCTGGCCGTGGCGCCGGCGCTGGCCGTGCTGCGCGCATCGGACGCGCAGCACCAGGCGCTGGATGCGCAGCTTGCGCGCATGCGTGCGCTGCAGCAGCAGGCGCAGGCGCTGCAAGGCCAACCCCGGCAGAACCCCGACGAGTCGCTCCGGCTGCTGGAAGCGGCCGTACGCCAGCGCCTGGGCACCAGCGCGCGCATGGTCGTGGCCGGCGAGCGCGTCACCCTGACGCTGACCGGCGCGCCGCCCGATGCGCTGGCCACGTGGCTGTCGCAGGCCCGGGTCAATGCCCGCGCGGTGCCGTCCGAAGCGCGCCTGACCCGCGGCGCCACCGGCGGCTGGGACGGCACGGTGGTCCTCACGCTGCCGCCGCGCTGACCTGCCGGAAGACGCCCAGGGTGGCCCGCACCAGCATCAGATCCGTCGCTCCCGCTCCGTGGCGCTGGGCCGCCGGCGGCGTGCTGCTCGGGCTGGCGCTGGCATTGCCGGCCTTCATGCCGGCGTCCTGGCTCGCCGCACGCGTGGTCGCGGCCACCGGCGGCCAGGTGCAACTGGCCGACCCGCGCGGCACGATCTGGAACGGCTCCGCCCGGCTGCTGCTCACCGGCGGGGCCGGCAGCAGCGACGCCGCCGCCCTGCCCACGCGACTGACCTGGCGCATGCGCCCCGGCTTCGGCGCCCTGCACGTCGCGCTGTCGTCGGAATGCTGCACGCCGGCCCCCGTGTCGTTCGACTGGCGACCGGGCTGGCGCAGCGCCTCGCTGCGCGTGGCCGACGGCTCCTCGCAGTGGCCGGCGTCGCTCCTGGGCGGCCTGGGCACGCCCTGGAACACGCTCCAGCTCGACGGCGAACTGCTGCTTCGCACGCAGTCGCTGTCACTAGAATGGACCGAAGGCCGAATGGCGGTGAACGGGAGGGCGGAGATGACCGCGCAACGCATGGCCTCTCGGGTGTCCACGCTGCGCCCCCTGGGCAGCTACCGCGTGGCGATCGCGGGAGGCGCCGTCCCGACCGTGCAGCTGTCGACGCTGGAGGGCGCGCTGCAGCTGTCCGGGAACGGGCAGTGGGTGGGATCGCGCCTGCGCTTCACCGGCGAAGCCAGCGCCGCGCCCGACCGGGAGGCGGCCCTGGCCAACCTGCTGAACATCATCGGGCGCCGCAACGGCCCCCGCTCCATCATCACCATAGGCTGACGTCATGAACTTCCCCCGTGCCCTGCTCCCCCTCCTGGTGGCCGCCGTCCTGGCCGGCCCCGGCAGCGTGCACGCGCAGAGTGCCCAGCGCGAGCCGGTGACGCTGAACTTCGTCAACGCCGACATCGAGGCGGTGGCGCGCACGATGGGTGCGATCACCGGTCGCAACATCGTGGTCGACCCGCGGGTGAAGGGCACGATCTCGCTGTCCACCGAGCGGCCGGTGCCGCCGCAGACCGCCTTCAACCAGTTCGTCTCCACCCTGCGGCTGTCCGGCTTCACGGTGGTGGACTCGGCGGGCCTCCTCAAGGTGGTGCCGGAGGCCGATGCCAAGCTGCAGACCGGCTCCGTGTCCGTGGGGCCGCCCCCGGGCGGATCGCAGGTGGTCACGCAGATCTTCCGCCTCAGCCACGAGACGGCCAACAACCTGGTGCCGATCCTGCGGCCGCTGATCAGCCCGAACAACACCATCAACGTGAACCCCGGCAACAACTCGCTGGTGATCACGGACTACGCCGACAACCTGCAGCGCATCGGCCGCATCATCGCGGCGCTGGACATCGCCAACGCCACCGACGTCGAAGTGATCCCGCTGCAGAACGGCCTGGCCTCGGACCTCGCCCCGGTCGTGCAGCGGCTGGTGGACACCGGCGGCGCGACGCCGGTCGCGGCCGGCCAGGGCCAGGCGGACACTTCGTTCCGCACCACCGTGATCGCCGAACCGCGCAGCAACAGCCTGATCGTCCGCGCGGCCAACCCGGCGCGGTTGAACTTGGTGCGCAGCCTCGTCTCGCGTCTGGACCAGCCGACCGCGCAGAACCCGACCGGCAACATCTACGTGGTCTACCTGAAGAACGCCGATGCCGTGCGGCTGGCGACGACACTGCGCGCTGCGATGGCCGCCATTCCCTCGACGGGCACGCCCGGCGCGCCCGGCGCTTTCACCAGCGCGCCCGGCACCATCAGCACCGCAGCCGTTTCTGCCCCCCAACCCAGCATGGGCGGCATCGCCGGCGGGACGGGCGCCAGCCCGGCGACAGCCGCCGCGCAACCCACGGCCCAGCCCTCGACGGGCGGCCAGATCCAGGCCGACCCGGCGACCAATTCGCTGATCATCAGCGCCCCCGAGCCGCAGTACCGGCAGTTGCGCGCGGTGATCGACCGCCTCGACTCGCGCCGCGCGCAGGTGTTCGTCGAAAGCCTCATCGTCGAGGTGAACGCGGACAAGGCGGCGGAATTCGGCATCCAGTGGCAGAACGCGTTCGGCAACAAGGGCGACAAGAACATCGGCGTGCTGGGCACCAACTTCAACGTGGGCGGCGCCAACATCATCAACCTGCAGCTGGGCGCGGCCAGCGGCCAGATCACGCCGCCGTCCAACGGCGTCAACCTCGGCCTGCTGCGCAACTTCGGCGGCGTCTACTACCTGGGCGCGCTGGCGCGGTTCCTGGAGTCGAACGCCGACGCCAACATCCTGTCCACGCCGAACCTGCTGACGCTGGACAACGAGGAAGCCCGCATCGTCATCGGCCAGAACGTTCCCTTCGTCACCGGACAGTTCACCAACACCGGTGCGACCAACGGCTCGGTGAACCCGTTCCAGACCATCGAACGCAAGGACGTGGGCCTCACGCTTCGGGTGCGGCCGCAGATCAACGAGAACGGCACGGTGAAGATGCAGATCTTCCAGGAGGTCTCCAGCGTGCAGGCGGCGTCGATCAACTCCGCGACGGGCCTCATCACCAACAAGCGCTCCATCGAATCGAACGTGCTGGTCGACGACGGCGCCATCGTGGTGCTGGGCGGGCTGCTGCAGGACGAATACAACGGCAACCAGGAAAAGATTCCCGGACTCGGCGACGTTCCGGTGCTGGGCAACCTGTTCAGGAGCGAGGCGCGCACGCGGCGCAAGACCAATCTGATGGTGTTCCTGCGGCCGATCGTCGTGCGCGACGCGCCGCAAAGCGACGAACTCTCGCTGGACCGCTACGACCTGATGCGCCTGAAGCAGGAAGCCGCGCAGCCGACGCCGAGCATCGTCGTGCCGATCAACGCCGGCCCCGTGCTGCCCGCCACGTCCACGCGCGCGCCGGCCGCCGCTCCCACCCCGCCGCCCGTGCCCGCCGAACTGGCCGCTCCCGGCGCCGCGCCGGTGACCCCGCTGCCGCGTCCCACACCGCTGCCGCCCGCCGCGCCCGCCGATCCCGCCAACCCGTCCCGCTGATGCCGACCCGCTATCCCCTGCCCTACAGCTTCGCCCGCAGCCACCAGCTGCTGGTGGAAGACGACGGCCAGGCGTTCACGCTCTGGCACGCGGCCGCGCCCGCGCCCAGCGCCTGGAGCGAGGTGATGCGCAAGTTCCCGGTGCGCGCGCTCCAGCAGCTCGACCCCGACGCGCTGGCGCAGCGCATCAGCGCGGCCTACGCACAAGGCGAGTCGAGTGCGGCGACGGTGGTCAGCGAGGTGCAGAACGAAGCCGACCTCTCGCGCATGATGCAGGAGCTGCCGGCGGTGGAAGACCTGCTGGAGACCAGCGACGACGCGCCCATCATCCGCATGCTCAACGCGCTGCTCACGCAGGCCGCGCGGGACGGCGCGAGCGACATCCACATCGAGCCGTACGAGCGTCACTCCTCAGTTCGCTTCCGTGTCGACGGCACGCTGCGCGAAGTGGTGCAACCCAATCGCGCGCTGCACGCCGCGCTGATCTCGCGCCTGAAGATCATGGCCGACCTGGACATCGCCGAGAAGCGCCTGCCGCAGGACGGCCGCATCTCGCTGCGCATCGGCACGCGCGCGGTGGACGTGCGCGTTTCCACGCTGCCCAGCGCGCACGGGGAACGCGCGGTGCTGCGCCTCCTGGACAAGAGCGAGAGCAAGCTGAGTCTGGAAGCGGTCGGGATGAAGGGCGACACGCTGCGCCGCTTCCTCGGCCTGATCGGCCAGCCGCACGGCATCATCCTCGTGACCGGCCCCACCGGCTCGGGCAAGACCACCACGCTGTATGCCGCGCTGTCGCGGCTGGACGCGGGCAGCAGCAACATCATGACGGTGGAAGACCCGATCGAGTACGAGTTGCCCGGCATCGGCCAGACGCAGGTCAACGCCAAGATCGACCTCGATTTCGCCAAGGCCCTGCGCGCCATCCTGCGGCAGGACCCGGACGTCATCATGATCGGCGAGATCCGCGACTACGAGACGGCGCAGATCGCCATCCAGGCCTCGCTCACCGGCCACCTGGTGCTCGCGACGCTGCACACCAACGATGCCGCGAGCGCCGTCACCCGACTCACCGACATGGGCGTCGAGCCTTTCCTGCTCAGCTCCTCGCTGCTGGGCGTGCTCGCGCAGCGCCTGGTGCGCAAGCTGTGCTCGCACTGCGCCGGCCGCGGCTGCGGGGAATGCGGCCAGACCGGCTACCAGGGCCGCACGGGCGTGTTCGAGCTGATGCTGGCGGACGAGAAGATCCGCACGCTGATCCACAACCGCGCGTCCGAAGCGGACATCCGCGACGCGGCGCTCGCCATCGGCATGACGCTGATGCGCGAGGACGGCGAACGCCTCGTGCGCGAGGGCATCACCTCGCTCGAGGAAGTGCTGCGCGTCACGCGCGACTAGGAGCAGGCTCCTCGCCGTCAGATCACGCGTTCGGGCGCGTGCGGCTTGCCGGGCAGTTCCACCGGCGTCTTCTCGCGGCCGTCTTCCGAAGGCGGCATCTTCGGCTTGCCGTCCCCGGGTTGCGGGTCGGGGTTGTTCACCGGCGGCACGTTCTCCGGGGCCGGCACATCGTGCAGCCGCCGCGGGGTGTTCATGGACGCTCCCGCTGGCGGTCCGTCGATTCCGTCGGACCGCTCTCGACCACCGGATCGGCGCCTTCGTCCTCGACGACGTCGGCGGTCATCGTCCTCGGCTGCTCGGGCAGGGCCGGGCGCCGGCGGATGTCGGGCTTGTCCGCGACCTCGCGCGTGGCCTGCGGAATCTGCTGGGTTTCGGGCATGCGCTCCATGTCGCGCGGATCGGGCGTGGTATCGGTCGGCATGTGGGGTTGCCTCCTGCGATGGGCTTTGATTCATGCTGGACCGCATCGGTCGAAGCCGCACTCGGCCGGGCGCGCGGCTTGCTGTCAGCCCTCACCGACAGGAGCTCAGCCGAGTCCCAATTGGTCCGCGAGGTCCGCCAGGCTCGTGCAATGCAGGTCATTGGCGGGCCGCGCCGAGACGTCCTTCGGCTGGGCCGCGCCGAACTCGAGCGGGCGTTCGATGTAGGCGGTGCGCAGACCGCAGCGCCGCGCCCCTTCCAGGTCCTCGTGATGGGCCGCGACCAGCATGACCTGGCCGGGCTCGACGTCGAACACCTTGGCGACGCCGAGGTAGGTGGCCGGGTCGGGCTTGTACGCGCGGAACACCTCGGCCGAGAGCACGCAATCCCACGGCAGCCCCGCGCGCTTGGCCATGCGGGTGAGCAGGCCGATGTTGCCGTTCGAGAGCGTGCACAGGATGTAGCGACGCTTGAGGCGCTCGAGCCCCGCGACGCTGTCCGGCCACGGATCGAGCCGGTGCCAGACCTTGTTGAGATCCTCCCGCTCCTCCCCACCCAGGTGGGCGAGCCCGAAGCGCGGAAGGATGTCGTCGAGGATCATGCGGTGCAGGTCGTCGATCAGCGTCCAGCCCAGCTGGCCGCTGGCCACCCGCGCCATCGCCGGCTTGTACCCGGCGCGCCAGGCCCGCGCGAACGCGTCGCCGTCCACCTGCGGATGGCGTTCGCGCATCTCGCGCACGATGCTGCCGTGCCAGTCGGCCACGGTGCCGAAGATGTCGAAGGCCAGCACCTCCACCTGGTTCGCGAGAGCCGCTGCGGCCATGTTCAATCCACCTTCACGTTGGCGGCCTTGATCACGCGGCCCCACTTGGGCACCTCGGCCTCGATCAGCGTGCGGAACTGGTCGGGCGATGAACCGACCACGAGGAATCCCTGGCTGCCGAAGAACTCCTTGATGTCCGGCGACTCGAGCGCCTTCACGAGCTCGGCATTGATCCGCATCAGCACGTCGCGTGGAACGCCTGCGGGCGCGAACAGGCCCTGCCAGGACGTCGCTTCGAACCGCTCCAGGCCCGGCAGGCCGCTCTCCGCGATGGTGGGCACATCCGGCAGCATGGGGTGGCGCCGCGTCGAGGTCACCGCGATCGGCCGCACCTTGCCCGCGCGGATCTGCGGCAGCAGCACGAGGAAGTCGCCGAACATGGACTGCAGGCTGCCGCCCAGCATGTCGTTGAGCGCGGGCGCGCTGCCCTTGTAGGGCACATGCGTCAGCCGCGCGCCGGTGGCCAGGTTGAACATCTCGCCGGTCAGGTGCATGGACGTTCCGTTGCCGGGCGTGCCGTAGGTGATCGAGTCGGCCCTGGATGCCGCCACGTAGTCGCGCACCGTGCGCAGGTTGCTGCTGCTGTTCACGGCCAGCACCAGCGGCGCGGACACGACCAGGCTTACCGGCGTGAAGTCGCGCAGCGTGTCGTACGGCAGCCTGGGATAAAGGCTCGCGGCGATGGCGTTGCTGCCCGTGACGCCCATCAGCAGCGTGTGGCCGTCCGGCGGCGACTTGGCCACTGCATCCGCTCCGGTTGTGCCACCCGCGCCCGGCTTGTTCTCCACGACGACCGGCTGGCCCAACGACAGCGCCAGCTTCTCGCCGAGCCTGCGCGCGAGCAGGTCGGTGCTGCCGCCGGGCGGGAAGGGCACGACGATGCGCATCGGCTTGCTCGGGAAGGCGGACTGCGCGCTCGCCACTCCCGGCAGTGCAGCCAGTGCGGCGAAGGCGGTGAAGTGGCGGCGGCGAAGGGCGGAGGACATGGTCGGGGTTCGTCGTGTCATGGGTGCGCGTGGAAGCAATGAGGCCGCAGTCTGGCGCGGATGGCGCAAGTGGCGACGCAGGGTTTGCCCCTCCCGACATTCGCGCTGCGGATGGGCTCCGGCTCGCGATCGATTCGCCGAGCGATCAGAACCGGTCCGGCGCGAACGGCCGCAGGTCCACTTGCGTGGGGCGGCCGGCGACCAGGTGCGCCAGCTCGCGGCCCGTGCTCGCCCCGGCGCACATCCCCACATGCCCGTGGCCGAACGCCAGCCAGGCATTGGCGATCCGCGGCGCGCGCCCGATCACCGGCAGGCTGTCGGGCAAGCAGGGGCGGTGGCCCATCCAGCGCTTGATGCGCGAGCTGTCCAGGTGCGGGAACATCTCGCGGCCTTTCGCCAGCAGCACGTCGGCCCTTCCGTAGTTCGGTGGCGGCTTCAGGCCGGCGAACTCCACGCTGCCGGCCAGCCGCAGGCCCATCGCCATCGGGTTGACCATCAGGTTGTATTCGGACGCGAAGACCGTGTGCCGCAACTGCAGGTTATTGCTCTGCACCGTCACGTGGTAACCGCGCTGGGTCTCGAGCGGCACTCGCGTGCCGAGCTGGGCCGTGAGTTGCCGGGACCATGCGCCGGCAGCGATCACCACGCCATCGCACGGCAGCGTCTGGCCGGAGGCGAGCCGCACGGCTGTGACCGTGTCGCCGCGCCGCTCGAAGCCGGTGGCCTCACCCGGCACCATCTGCGCACCGTCGGCCAGGCATTGGCGATGCAGGGCCTTGACCAGCGCCTCGGGGTCCAGGGTGGAGCCGTTGTCGGGCGCGAGGATCCCGAAGCGGAAGCGGCCGCGCAGGTCGGGCTCGAGTTGCGCCAGCTCCTCCTCCCCGACGTCGCGCAGTTCGACGTCGAGGCTGCGGCGCAGGTCCATGCCCCAGCGCCAGCGCGCGGCCGACTGGCTCGAGCCGTAGACGTACAGGCAGCCGGTGCGGCGCACGAGCTGCGTCGCGCCAGCGCGTTCCAGCAACGGGCCGTAGCTGTCGAAGATCGGCGCCAGCAGCCCGCGCATCGCGGTGGCGATGCGCACCACTTCCTCGCGCGTCGAATGCCGCAGGAACCGCATCAGCCATGGCAGCACGGTGGGCAGGTACGCGGGACGGATCGCCAGCGGCCCTTCCGGGTCGCGCAGCCATCCGGGCACCTGCTTCCACATGCCGGGCATGCCCACCGGCAGGCAGGCGCTGGGCGAGAGCGAACCCGCGTTGCCGAACGAGCAGGCCTCGCCCGGCGGCACGGGAGAAACGAAGGTGATCCGGTGGCCATCGCGCTGCAGCCAGGCGGCTGCGCAGGTGCCCACGATGCCGGTGCCGAGCACGACGAGATGCATGCGCGGCAGTTTAGCCACTGCCGGCTGCGCCTATGCTCGGCGCATGTCCCGCATCTCCCCCGCCCACGGGCTGCTGGCGCTGGCCGTCGTCGCCGTCTGGGGCACGAACTTCGTCGTCATCAAGGCGGCTCTCGATCAACTGCCGCCGTTGCTGCTGGGCACCTTGCGGTTCCTGCTCGCGCTGGTGCCGGCGATGTTCTTCCTGCCTCGCCCGCGCGTGCCGCTGTCCAACCTGGCGGGCTATGGCCTTCTCATCGGGGCCGGCCAGTTCGGGATGCTGTACCTCGCGATCGACGGCCGCATCTCACCCGGTCTGGCTTCGCTCGTCGTGCAGACGCAGGTGTTCTTCACCATCGGCCTGGCCATGTGGCTGGCGGGCGAGCGCATCCGCGGTTACCAGGTGATCGCCGTGCTCGTGGCGGCCGCAGGACTGGCTGTCGTCGGATGGCACACCGACGCGACCACCACCGTTGCCGGCCTGCTGCTGGTCCTGGGCGCCGCCGCGTCCTGGGCCGGCGGCAACATCCTGACCAAGCGCGCGGGCAGCATCAACATGGTCGCCTATGTGGTGTGGTCCTCGGCGTTCGCGGTGCCGGTGCTGTTTGCGCTGTCTCTCGCGTTCGAGGGCTGGGACAGGATCGCCGCGAGCGTGCAGCAGGCATCGCCCGGCGCCTGGGCTGCGGTCGGCTGGCAGTCGTGGGCGAATTCGCTGTTCGGATACGCCGCGTGGAACTGGCTGCTCTCGCGCTACACCGCCGCGACGGTCACGCCGCTCGCGTTGCTGATCCCGGTGTTCGGCATGGGCGCTTCGGCGCTGTGGCTCGGCGAGCCGCTGCCTGCGTGGAAGCTGGTGGCGGCGGCCCTGGTGATCAGCGGGCTCGCGCTCAATCTGCTCTGGCCGCAGGCGCGCATCGGCGTGCCCGGCGGCGAACTGAAGAAGCGCTAGCGAATCAGAAGCCGCGCTCGATCGCCGCGGTCAGCCGCCACCGCGGCGCGCTGTCGCTGCCGCGCCCTGCGCCGATGCCGACCCCGAGCGTGGTCTGCTCGCTCAGCTCGCGCCGATAGCCGACCTCCGCGATCGTGGCCATCTGCCCCACCTCGCGCTGGTGCTCCCGGATCACGTCGGCCACGAGCGCCGAGCGCTCGCCGAGTTGCAGGCTGTAGCCGACGATGACCTGGCCGCGTTCGCGCCGCTCGCCCGGCTCGGGCGAGTTGTTCCGGGTCCAGCCGAGGTTCAGGTGGAACTGCTGCTTGCCTCCCTCGCCCAGCGACTTGGTGCCGATCAGGCGCAGCGTGGGATCGACGCCGCGCGTGTCCTTGCCGCTCGGCAGGTCGAGCTGCAGTTCGCCTGCCAAGGCCGGCAGCCAGCCGCGCTCTTCGATAAAGCGCCTGAACAGCGAGGCGCGGATGTCCCCGCTCCCCGTTCGGTCCGCCGACCCGGCGAGACCCTGGATCGAGAGCGAACCCTGCCAGTCCTTCGCGAAGCCCCACTGGAACTCGGGCTCCAGGAGCAACTGCTTGTCACCGCCGCGTTCGCGGTCGAAGCGGGTCGTGAACTGGAACTGCTTGTCCCCCTCCTTCAGGGATTGGGCATCGGTGACTTCGACGCCTACGCCACGGTCGAGGTTCATCACGTCCGCGTGGACGTGGGCGCAGAGCAGGAGGCAAGCGAGGGCGGCAAGAAGGCGCGTGGTTTTTTGTTCAGGCATACGTGCACCCCGAATGATGAGATGCGCGGACCCGGCAAACAGCGTGCCTGTGCAGCACGCGCCCAGCCCATCCTCAATCGGCCTTCACGTTCGCCGTCTCGATCACCTTCTTCCAGCGGGCCCGCTCGGCGGTGAGGAACGCGGCCATGTCGGCCGGCGAACCGCCGATGGCCTCCGATCCCTGCGCGGCAAACCGCTCCCGCACGTCCGGCATCTTCATGATGTCGACGATGGCGGCATTGAGCTTGTCCACGATCGCCTGGGGCGTTCCGGGAGGCGCTGCGACGGCGAACCAGGCCGACGCGATGAACTCGGGCATCCCGAACTCCGGCGCCGCGGGCACCTCCGGCGTCATCGCGCTGCGCTTGGCCGAAGCCAGTCCCAGCAGCTTCACCTGCTTCGCATCGCGGTACTTCATGACCGACGCGGTGTTGCCGAAGAACAGGTCCAGGCGCCCGCCCAGCAGCTCGGTGAGCGCCGGTCCCTCGCCGCGGAACGGCACGTGGACCATCTCGCCGCCGATCATGGTGGCGAACATCTGGCCCGTGAGGTGCGAGGTGGAGCCGTTGCCCTGCGAACCGTAGGTGACCTTGCCGGGATGGGCCTTGACGTACGCGATGAGTTCGCGCGCCGTGTTCGCCGGAAAGTCGTTCCGGGCCGTGATCACGTTCGGCATGCCCGCCATCATCACGACCGGCGCCAGCCGGTTCGGATCGAACGGCATCTCCTTGTACAGGTTCTGGTTGATGGTCAGCGGCCCCGGCGGCGACGACAGCAGCGTGTACCCGTCGGGTGCCGCGGTCGCCACCGCCTGCGCGCCGATGTTGCCGCCGGCGCCCGCGCGGTTCTCCACGAAGACGGGCTGCCCCAGCTGCTCGGCCAGCTTCTGGCACACGGTGCGCGTGATCACGTCGAGCGATCCGCCCGGCGGGAAGTTCACGATCATGCGGATTGGTTTGTTCGGGTAGTTCGCGGGTAGCTGCGCTACTGCCGGGAAGCCGGCGCCGGCCAGCAGCGTGGCGGCCAATGCGGTTCGTCTGTCCATGTGATGTCTCCTTCGTTTCGTTGCCTTGCGATCGACGCTCTTTTACGCCGGCGCGGCTCCGAGCACCTGGCGCGAGATCGGCAAGGTCATCACTTCGACGACGGCGCTGCGGCCGCCCCGCACCGTGAGCAGCGCCTGCTGCAACGTGGCATCCAGTTCGCTCGCATGGCTCACGCGGAAAGCCGCCGCACCCGCCGCGGCAGCGGCGATATCGGCCAGCCGGGCCCGCGCGCTCGTGGTGATCCAGTAGCGGTCGCTGGTTTTCGCTGCGCCCTGGGGATGCACCAGCAGCGTCGACACCTTGGGCGCATGCCAGCCGCCGTTGTTGAAGATGATGGTCAGTTGCGGCGCCCCGTAGGTCTCGGCCACCCAGTACGTGCTGGATGGCACGCCGAAGACATAGCTGCCGTCGCCCACCAGCGTGACCACCTCCGCTTGGGGGTCGGCCAGCTTCAGGCCGATCGCGGCGTTGATGCTCCAGCCCAGGCCGCTTCCGCCGTTGGCGTAGTAGCTGCCCGGACGGCTCATGCGAAGCGTGTGCAGCACGCGCTCGGTTGCCGTGGGCGACTCGAACACGATCACCGTCTTGTCGTTGACGAGACGCGAGATCGCCTCGCTGAGCTGCTGGACGTTGATGGCGTCGTCGGCAGGCACGGGCAGATCGGGCAGCGCGAGCTTCTCGCGCGCGGCTGCGATCCACTGCACGCGCTCCGCACGGCCCGGCTCCTTCGCGGGTGTCGGCAAGGCGAGCAACTGCTCGAGGACGGCCAGGCTGCCGGCCTGCCAGGTGCGCTCGGCCGGGAAATGCCAGAAGCCCATCCCCGCCTTGAGCGCATCGCAGTCCAGGTGGAACAGCCTCGCGTCGCTGCGCGGCGCCACCTTGGACACGATCCAGGGCACGTCGACGTCGAGCATCAGGATCAGGTCGGCTTCATCCACCAGTGAATTGCGCCGGTAGCCGACGTGGTGCTCGTGGTCGCCCGGGCAGTTGACGTACTGCGGATTGACTTCGCACACCGCGATGCCGATGCGCCGCGACAGCTCCGCCAGCACTTCCGCGGCGCGCGGCTGCCGGCCGAGGTAGGTGGTGATCACGAGCGGCTTGCGCGAGGACCAAAGCGCGTCGCTCAGCTCGCGCACGTCGGCGGCCGGAATGACGGCCGGGGCCACCGCGTTCCAGTGCGCGAGCGATTGCGCCGGCGCCGCCGCGGGCTCTTCCCACACTTCGCGAGCACCCGTGAGGTAGACAGGGCCCTCGGGAACGGTCGCGGCGATCTGCACGCTTCGCAGCAGCACCTGGTCGACCATCTCCGCCGCGCGGACTTCATACGACCACTTCATGTACTGGCCGCCGATCTCGTGCTGCCGCGTGGAGTCCTGCGTGTAGTGGATGAACTCGGTTCGCGCGCCGGTCCGCTCGCCGCTGACGGTCACGGGCGAGAGCCCGGCCACGATCACCGCGGGCACGCGGCCGCGCGCGGCGTTGTGGATGCTGGAGCCCAGGTTCTGCGTGCCGACGTCCACGTGCACCAGCACCATCTGCGGCCGGCGGCTTTTCATCGCATGCCCATGCGCCGCGCTGAGCGCGGTCATCTCGTGCGGGCACACCACGATGCGCGGCATCGCGCCGCCGTTCGCCTCGATCGCGTTGAAGGCCTCGATGAACGCGGGATGGTCGCTGCCGAGGTTGGTGAAGATGCAGTCGATGCCGAGCCGGGCGGCTTCGGTCAGCAGGCGGGCGGCGGCGGTGGGCTGCGGAGTTGCGTCGTCAGCGCCCGCAGCCTTGCGCGTGGGGCGAGCTCCAGAAGAGTCGTTCATGGAGACCCACGATACGTGAATCCCGCCCTCGGAATGATCGGCTCGATCCCGGCGAACTTTCGTCTTCGCGCGGCCGCGCGGTGGCGCGTCAGACCGGGGCTACGCCGGACTTCGTGATCACATGGCTGTGGGCCTGGCAGATCTCCCGCATGGAAACAGCGCTCGAGCTGGTCGGCCCACTCACCGGATAGGCGCACAGGAGCGAGAAACCTTCCTCGGCACAGAACCTGTGCCAGAGGTGCTCCAGCCTCACCGTCGCGGCGTAGAGCTTCTTGGCCCAGAGGAAGGCGACCATCTCGCCGAACGCGCGGACGTTGGCGCCATTCGCACCCGCCCGGCCCAGCAGGTCGCCGACGACGCGCTTGAAGCGCTCTTCGTCCGGCCAGCCGTTCACCATGAACTTCGCCAGGGTCTCTTCCGCATCGAGCTCGATGTACCGGTCTTCCTTGCGGGCTGCGTTCAAATCAACGCCGCTGACGGCAAGACGCTGTTCGAGTGCGCCGAGATGATCCTCGGTGGCAATCAGCACCACGCTATCACCCGCAACAAGGCCGTCGTGCACGTAGCTTTCCAGGGAGTCCAGGAAATCCCCTTCGGCTTCGTACATCTCGACCAGGTGATCGCACGGCTTCAACTCCGCCCAGAACGCCTTCACTTCATCGCCGCTTCGCATCAATCTCATCAGTAACTTCCGGTGGACTCAGGCATTCTCGCGCGACTTCGCACACCGTGGAGGTAGTCTTGAAGAAGCCGCTGCCGATGAGTAGAAACGCCCCGGAGCCGTGAAGCTGCCGAGGCGTCGAATCTGGTGGCCTGGGGCGGAATCGAACCACCGACACGCGGATTTTCAATCCGCTGCTCTACCAACTGAGCTACCGGGCCGTGAGCCGGCAATTATAGCCTAGCCCGCGCTGCGCTTCCCTCTGGAGAGGTCCACGCCCAGCTGCTTGAGCTTGCGATAGAGGTGGGTGCGTTCGAGGCCCGTCTTCTCGGCCACGCGCGTCATCGAGCCGCCTTCCTTGGCCAGGTGGAACTCGAAGTAGCTCTTCTCGAATTCGTCGCGCGCGTCGCGCAGAGGCTTGTCCAACTCGAACGTCTGGCGCGCCTGCGGGCCCATCTCGACGGGCGCGGGAATGGTCTGCCCGCCGGTCATCGCGGCTTCCACCGTCAGCTCGGCCATCTGGGGGACGGGCGTGCTGACGTAGCCCGGGCCGGGCTTGGGACGCAGGGCGGGCCCGTTGCCGGGCGTCTCGCGTGCGAGCGCGCCCTCGACGGCCTTGAGCAGCTTCTGCATCGTGATCGGCTTTTCGAGGAACGACTGCGCGCCGATCTTGGTGGCCTCCACCGCGGTCTCGATGGTGGCGTGGCCGCTCATCATGATCACGGGCATCGTGAGCTGGCCGGTGCTGGACCACTCCTTCAGCAGCGTGACGCCGTCGGTGTCCGGCATCCAGATGTCCAGGAGCACGAGGTCGGGCCGGGATCGTGCGCGGGCGGATCGGGCCTGCGCGGCGTTCTGCGCCAGTTCGACGTTGTGGCCTTCGTCGTTGAGGATTTCGGAGAGCAGGTCGCGAATGCCCAGTTCGTCGTCGACCACCAGTATGTTTGCCATGTTCTCGAATGTGCTGCGCCTACTGCCGGCGCAACAGGATTGTTGTCAGGCCGCAACTGCAAATGATAGCGAGACTTGCGCCCCCGCAATCACTCCGTCCTCCACCCGGTTCTTCACGTCGATGCGAGCCCCATGCTCGTCCGCGATCTTCTTGACCACCGCAAGGCCGAGCCCCGTCCCCTTGTCCTTGGTGGTGACGTAGGGCTCGAAGGCGCGCTTGAGGATGTGCTCGGGAAAGCCCGTGCCGCTGTCGCGCACGACCAGGCGCACCCGGCGGTTGGCCTCGTTCCATTGCGTGCGGATCAGCACTTCGCGCGTGGCCGACGCTTCGGTGGCATCTTGCGCGTTCTGCAGCAGGTTGTGGATGACCTGCCTCAACTGCTGCGCATCGCCCAGGATCTTGGGGCAGGTGGGATCCAGCTCCGCGCGCACCGGCACCTGCGAGCCGGCGCCCGATTCGCCCACGCGCACGTAGAGGTGCAGCACGTCGCTCACCAGCCCGTTGAGGTCGATCGGCTTGAGCTCCGCCGACGGCAGCCGCGCGTACTCGCGGAATTCGTTGACCAGCCGCTTCATCGCGTCGACCTGGTCCACGATCGTCTGCACCGACTTGCGCAGCACCGCCCGCTCGGGCTCCGCCACCTTGTCGCCCAGCTTGTACGCCAGCCGCTCGGCCGACAGCTGGATCGGCGTGAGCGGGTTCTTGATCTCGTGCGCGAGCCGCCGCGCCACCTCGCCCCAGGCCTGCGCGCGCTGGGCGGAGACGATCTCGGAGATGTCGTCGAACACCAGCAGGCGCGAGAAGCGGCCCGGCTCGTCGGACGGCATTTCCGCGCCGCGCGCGACCAGCGTGATGGCCCCGCCCTGCCCCGGCCCGCCGCCCTGCACCGGATTGAGCTCGAACGACTGCTGCCAGTGGTCCAGGCCATGCTGCAGCCGGTCGTTCATGTAGTCGTCGAACTGCGCCTGCACCGCGGCGCCGAACGATTCCAGGCCTTCGATCTCGGCGAGCTTGCGTCCCTCGTGCGCCGCCAGCGGAAAGCGCAGGATGCGCGTGGCGCCGGGGTTGGACGTCTCGATGCGGCCCTGTTCATCGAGCACGATCACGCCGGCCGTCAGGTTGTCCAGGATGGTCTGCAGGTGGGCGCGCGCGGCGTTGACCTGGACCATGCTCTGCTCCACCGCCCCACGCGCGTCCGCCAGCTGCTGGGTCATCTCGGCGAACGAGCGTGTCAGGCCACCGAGTTCGTCCTTGCCCAGCAGCACCGGCTTGGGTGACAGGTCGCCGGCCGCGACTTCACGCACGCCCGCGGCGAGCAGCAGCAGCGGCCGCGCCAGCTGGTTGCCCAACAGCACCGCCAGGAAGATGGCGCCGAACACCGCGAGGAAGAGGCTGAGCGTGAGCGTGCCGATGTACATGCGCCGCAGCCCGTCGCGCGCCAGCGCGCGCTCCTGGTACTCGCGGTGGGCGTCCTGCACGGCCACGGCGTTGGCCACCAGCGTCGGCGGCAGGCTTTGCGTGACCTGCAGCACGCGCGGTTCGGCAGAAAGGCCCAGGCCCGGTCCGGGCACCACCGCGAGCGCCTTGATGCGGGCCTGGCTCACCGCACCGGGGCTGGGATCCTCGAGGCCTTCGATGACCGAGGTGGCGCGCTGCGCGCGCACCGTGCGCAGCTGCTGCGCCGTGGGCCGCTCGGGGCTGAGCAGCATGCGCGACTGGCCGGCGCTGGCCAGCAACTGGCCGGTGCCGCTCCAGAGGATCAGGTCGTTGGCCGACAGCGGCTCGCGCATGCGCTCCAGGGCGAGCGCCGCGCTCGTGTCCGGCACCTCGGCGAGCTGGTTCGCTGCCGCGCGCGTCTTGTTCGCCAGGTCGTGCGCCAGCGTGTCCAGCGTCGAGCGGCCCAGGCTCAGGCCCGCATCGAGCGCGCCCTCCACCTTCACGTCGAACCAGCTCTCGATCGAGCGAGACACGAACTGGTAGGAGACGACGTAGATCAGCAAGCCCGGAACGAACCCCACCAACGCGAAGATCGCCGCCAGCTTGACCAGCAGGCGGCTGCCGAACTTGCCGCTGCGAAGGCGCGAGGCCAGCCGCACGATGAACCAGCCGATCACCAGCAGCAGCAGCCCGGCCACGACCATGTTGATCGCGAACAGCCTGCCGTAATTGCGCTCGTACAGCTCGCGGTTGCCGGTGGCCTGCGTGAGCAGGAACATCAGCACGATGGCGATGCCGATCATCACGGCGGCGCCCACCAGCAGCGCCCAGCGCACGGCGCGCTGGCTGCCGAAGGTGGGCTTCGGCACTGCAGTGGTGGGCGGCAGGGGCGCGTTCACCTGCCGTTCTCGAGCGCCAGGCGCTGGTTGCGGCCGGCGAAGATGCTCCAGTCGGACTGCCCGACCGCGCCGATCTGGAAGGGCCGCGGCAGCTGGGACACATCCAGCCGGAACCGGAAGTCCACGCTGTACTTCGCATCCGGCTCCAGGTCGGACAGCTCGGCGATCTTCCAGCGAGAGACGTTGCGCACGGCCGCAAGCGCCTCTTCCTGCGTGTCGAAGCTCTGGCCGAGCGTCAGGCCCGCATTGCCGATCGGCTGGGACGAGAGTTGCAGCCGCCAGCGGCGCGTGAGCGGCTGGTAGGACAGGCGCATGTGGCGCGAGCCGCCGGCGATGTGCTTGTCATACCAGTACCAGCGGTCGCGCAGCAGCGAGGCGTCGGCCACGAAGAACATCGGGATGCCCTTGAGCAGCGCGTCCTCCACCGCAGGCGGCAGCTCGAAGCTGACACTGGCGCTGAGCAGCACGCCTTCCTCGGTGCGCTCCAGGCGCAGTTGCGTGACCTCGGCGTTGTCGGCGCGCGCCGGCGCGGCGGCGGCCAGCAACAGCAGGGCGGCCACCAGCGCGCACAGGCTGCGCTCAGCGCAGCGGCGCAGCAGGGGCGCGCCTGTCCAGCGCGGCGTAGAAAAAGCCGTCGTGATCACCTGCAAGATTGTCCCGGACCGCCTGCCCCCCCACCCCGGTATGGGGTAGCAAGTGGCCGGGGCCGGGCCGCAAAAAAGCCGCTGTGTTGTGTGCAACAAACGCTTCGACGCGGTGCTGGCCCTCCTCCCGGAATACGGAACAGGTGCAGTACAACAGCCGGCCGCCGGGCCGCACCAGCGGCCAGAGCGCATCGAGCAGACGGCGCTGCTGCGCGGCCAGCACGGCGATGTCGGCGGGACGGCGCAGCCAGCGCACGTCGGGGTGTCGGCGCACGATGCCCGAGGCGGTGCAGGGCGCATCGAGCAGGACGCCGTCGAAGAGCCGTCCGTCCCACCAGCTCCTCACGTCGGCGGCGTCGGCCGCGAGCACCTCCGCGTGCAGACCATGACGCTGCAGCGTCTCCCGAACGCGTTCGCAGCGCTGCGGGTCCATGTCCAGGGCGGTGAGTTCCGCGTCGGCGCGCTCCAGCAGATGGCCGGTCTTTCCGCCGGGCGCGGCGCAGGCATCGAGCAGGCGCAGCCGCTTTCCCGGCTCGGGTTCGAGGCCGTCGAGCAGCAAGGGCGCGGCGAGCTGCGCGGCCGCGTCCTGCACCGACACCAGGCCGCCGGCGAACCCCGGCACGTCCTGCACCGGCCTCGGCCGCGCGAGCACGAGACCGTCTTCGCCGATGGGTGTCGCCTCGATACCGGCGTCCGCCCATTGCTTCAGCAGTTGCTCGCGGCTGGTGCGGCGCACGTTCACGCGCAACGTCATCGGTGCGGCTGTGTTGTTCGCTGCGAGGATCGCCTCCCAGTGCTGCGGATGGTCTTGCCGCAGCCGGTCGATCCACCAGCGCGGGTGGTTCCACAGGGCGACCGGGTCTGCGTCCGTGGACGCGACCAGCGCCTCGCGCTCGCGCAGGAAGCGGCGCAGGCAGGCGTTCAGGAAGCCCGACTGCGCAGCGGTGGCGGGGGAACGCTTGGCCGCCTCGACGGCCTGGTCCACCAGGGTGAAGGGCTCGTACGGTGCATCGGACTCCTGCCAGCACAGCGCGAGCGCAGTGCACAGCAGCGCGTCCACATCCGGAGGCGGCGGCCGGCGCGCAAGCTGGCGCCGCAACGCCTCGGCCCGCCCGAGCTGGCGCAACGCATGGAAGGACAGGGCCTGCGCGGCCGCGCGCAACTCGGGCGAGACGCGCGCGATGGCGGGCGTGGCCGACTCGCCGGCGCGCACGCCGCGCACGACCGAGGCCGCGGCAGCGAGTTGCCGCCAGAGCGGGATCGCCGCCGGCTGGGACATGTCAGGCCGCGGGGCCGCGGGCGACGGGCATCGCTTCCAGTCCGCGACCCGGCCTGAAACCGAACAGCCGCGCCAGCAGCACGGCCGGGAACTGCGCGATCGCGTCGTTGTAGCGATGCACGGCCTGCGTGAAGCGCTCCGCGCCGGCGATGCACTGGGCCGTGATGTGCGCGCGGGTGCTCGTGAGCGTGTCGGGCAAACGCGCGCCCGCCAGGTCGTTGGCATCCTCGCGCTCGGCGCGGTCCCATGCCGTGGCCAGCACCGACTGCGCGGAGGCCAGCGCGGCGATCCGCTCCGGCTCCAGCGGCCGTTGCCGCGCGGAGGCGAGCGTGGCTTCCAGCTGCGCCGCGGCGCCCTGCAGCCCGCCCCAGAACGAGCCGCCGATGCCATCGAACAGCGAAGCCGGCGGGTCTTCGTCCTCCGGCAGCAGCTCGTGCACCAGCTGCACCTGCTTGGCCAGTTCGGCGTCGAGCGATGCGAAGGCGGCGTTGGCCTCGCCGCGCAGCCGTACCAGGCGGTTGTACGCGCCGACGCCCCAGAACGTCAGGACGGCGGCGGCGACCCAGGAAAGCAGCGTGGAAGACATCGTGTGTTGTTCGTGCGACCCGAATGAAAACGCCCCACCCGCTTTCGCGGATGGGGCGCCTAGTTTAGTGAAGCGCGCCGCTTACTCGCCGGATGCGCCTTCGGTCGCCTCGGGCGCGGCCGCGCCTTCGGTGATGCCGGCCAGCTCCGCCGCTTCCTGTTCGGCGATGGCGCGGCGCTCGGCCTCGTCCATCGCATCCTTGGCCTTGCGGGCCTGGTGGTACGCCATGCCGGTGCCCGCCGGGATCAGGCGGCCGACGATGACGTTCTCCTTCAGGCCGCGCAGCTCGTCGCGCTTGCCCATGATCGCCGCCTCGGTCAGCACGCGGGTGGTCTCCTGGAAGGAGGCCGCGGAGATGAACGAATCGGTCGACAGCGACGCCTTGGTGATGCCCAGCAGCAGGTTGCTGTAGGTGGCCGGGATCTTGTTATCGGCACGCAGCGCGTCGTTGGTGTCCAGCATCTCGGAACGCTCGACCTGCTCGCCGGCGATGTAGCCGGACTCACCGGGGTTCTCGACCACGACACGGCGCAGCATCTGGCGAACGATCACCTCGATGTGCTTGTCGTTGATCTTCACGCCCTGGAGGCGGTAGACGTCCTGCACCTCGTCGACGATGTAGCGCGCCAGTTCCTCCATGCCCAGCAGGCGCAGGATGTCCTGCGGGTCCGCCGGGCCGTCGACCACCGACTCGCCCTTGTTCACCACCTGGCCTTCGTGCACCAGGATGTTCTTCTCCTTGGGCACCAGCTCTTCCCACACCTTGCCTTCCGGGTCCGTGATCTGCAGGCGGATCTTGCCCTTGGTCTCCTTGCCGAACGACACGGTGCCGGTCATCTCGGCCAGCACGCCCTTGTCCTTCGGCGAACGGGCCTCGAACAGCTCGGCCACGCGCGGCAGGCCGCCCGTGATGTCGCGGGTCTTCTGGCCTTCGATCGGGATGCGGGCCAGCACTTCGCCGGGCGCCACGTCCTGGCCGTCGCGCACCTGGATCAGGGCGCCGACCTGGAAGCCGATCGTCACCGAGTGGTCGGTGCCGGGGATCTTCACCTCGTTGCCGGACGGATCGACCAGCTTCACCTGCGGACGCACCACCTTGGCGGAGCCGCGGCGCTTCGGGTCGATCACCACCAGCGTCGACAGGCCCGTGACCTCGTCGACCTGCTTGGCGACCGTGAGGCCCTCTTCCACGTTCTCGAACTTCACCTTGCCGGCGAACTCCGTGATGATGGGCCGGGTCAGCGGGTCCCAGTTGGCCAGCACGGTGCCGGCCTTGACCTGCTGGTCGGCCTTCACCGTCAGCGTGGCGCCGTACGGCACCTTGTGGCGCTCGCGCTCGCGGCCGTGCTCGTCATGGATGACGACTTCGCCGGAGCGGGCGATCACCACCAGCTCGCCCTTGGCGTTGGTCACGTAGCGCATCGTGCTGTTGAAGCCGATCACGCCGTTGGACTTGGCTTCCACGCTGGACGCGATCGCCGCGCGCGATGCCGCGCCACCGATGTGGAACGTGCGCATCGTCAGCTGCGTGCCGGGCTCGCCGATCGACTGGGCGGCGATGACGCCGACAGCCTCGCCGACGTTGACCATGCCGCCGCGGCCGAGGTCGCGGCCGTAGCAGCGCGCGCACAGGCCGAAGCGGGTGGCGCACGTCAGCGCCGTGCGGACCTTCACCTCGTCGACGCCGGCGCCCTCGAGTTCCTCGATGGCGTCTTCGTCCAGCATGCTGCCGGCCGGCACGATGACCGCGCGGCTCTCGGGATGGACCACGTCCTCGGCCGCCACGCGGCCCAGGATCCGGTCGCGCAGCGATTCGATGACTTCACCGCCCTCGACGATGGCGCGCATCAGCGAGCCTTCGGTGGTGGTGCAGTCGTCTTCGGTGACGACCAGGTCCTGCGTCACGTCGACCAGTCGGCGCGTGAGGTAGCCGGAGTTCGCGGTCTTCAGCGCCGTGTCGGCCAGGCCCTTGCGGGCGCCGTGCGTCGAGATGAAGTACTGCAGCACGTTCAGGCCTTCGCGGAAGTTGGCCGTGATCGGCGTCTCGATGATCGAGCCGTCCGGCTTGGCCATCAGGCCGCGCATGCCCGCCAGCTGGCGGATCTGGGCGGCCGAGCCGCGGGCGCCGGAGTCGGCCATCATGTAGATGGAGTTGAACGACTCCTGCTCCACGTCCTTGCCGTTGCGGTCCTGCGTCTTTTCCTTCGCCAGCTGGGCCATCATCACCTTGGACACTTCGTCGCCCGACTTGCCCCAGATGTCGACCACCTTGTTGTAGCGCTCGCCGGCCGTGACCAGGCCCGAGACGTACTGCTGCTCGATCTCCTTCACTTCCTTCTCGGCCCGCGCGATGATCTCCGCCTTCTGCGGCGGCACCAGCATGTCGTCGATGGCGATGGAGATGCCGGCCTTGGTGGCCAGCCGGAAGCCGTTCTGCAGCAGCTTGTCGGCGAAGACCACGGTCTCCTTCAGGCCGCACTTGCGGAAGGAGGCGTTGATCAGCTTGCTGATCTCCTTCTTCTTGAGCGCCTTGTTGATGGTGGCGAACGGCAGGCCCTTGGGCAGGATCTCCGACAGCAGCGCGCGGCCGACCGTGGTGTCCACGAGGCTCGTGGACGGCACGAAGTCGCCGCTGGCGCGGTCCTTGTTCCACTCCGTCAGGCGCACGCTGATGCGCGCCGTGAGTTCCACGGTGCCGGAATCCAGCGCGCGCTGCACCTCGCCCACGTCGGCGAAGACCATGCCTTCGCCCCTGGCGTTGATGCGCTCGCGGGTCGTGTAGTACAGGCCCAGCACCACGTCCTGCGACGGCACGATGGACGGCTCGCCGTTGGCGGGGAACAGCACGTTGTTGGAGGCCAGCATCAGCGTGCGGGCTTCCATCTGCGCTTCCACCGACAGCGGCACGTGCACGGCCATCTGGTCGCCGTCGAAGTCGGCGTTGAACGCCGCGCACACCAGCGGGTGCAGCTGGATCGCCTTGCCTTCGATCAGGATCGGCTCGAAGGCCTGGATGCCCAGGCGGTGCAGCGTCGGGGCGCGGTTCAGCAGGACGGGGTGCTCCTTGATCACCTCTTCCAGGATGTCCCACACCACCGGCGTTCCCGATTCCACTTCCTTCTTCGCCGCCTTGATGGTGGTGGCGATGCCCATCGCCTCCAGGCGCGAGAAGATGAAAGGCTTGAACAGCTCCAGCGCCATCAGCTTGGGCAGGCCGCACTGGTGCAGCTTGAGGGTCGGGCCCACCGTGATGACCGAGCGGCCCGAGTAGTCGACGCGCTTGCCCAGCAGGTTCTGGCGGAAGCGGCCGCTCTTGCCCTTGATCATGTCGGCCAGGGACTTGAGCGCGCGCTTGTTCGCGCCGGTCATGGCCTTGCCGCGGCGGCCGTTGTCCAGCAGCGAGTCGACGGCTTCCTGCAGCATGCGCTTCTCGTTGCGCGCGATGATCTCCGGAGCCTTGAGCTCCAGCAGGCGGCGCAGGCGCGAGTTGCGGTTGATGACGCGGCGGTACAGGTCGTTCAGGTCGGAGGTCGCGAAGCGGCCGCCGTCCAGCGGCACCAGCGGACGCAGGTCCGGCGGCAGCACGGGCAGCACGTCCATCACCATCCAGTTGGGCTTGATGCCCGACTTCTTGAAGGCTTCCAGCACCTTCAGGCGCTTGGCGTTCTTCTTGACCTTCACTTCGGAGCCGGTCAGGTCGCCGCGCAGCTTCTCGATCTCGATGTCGAGGTCGATGCCTTCGAGCAGGTCCTTGATGCCCTCGGCGCCCATCTTGGCGGTGTACTCGTCCCCGTACTCCTTGCGCTTGGCGTCGTAGTCGTCCTCGGACATGATGCTGAACTTCTTCAGCGGGGTCATGCCGGGGTCGGTGACGACATAGGCTTCGAAGTACAGCACGCGCTCGATGTCGCGCAGCGTCATGTCGAGCACCAGGCCCAGGCGCGACGGCAGCGACTTCAGGAACCAGATGTGGGCGCAGGGCGCGGCCAGGTCGATGTGGCCCATGCGCTCGCGCCGCACCTTGGTCTGGGTGACTTCAACGCCGCACTTCTCGCAGATCACGCCGCGGTGCTTCAGGCGCTTGTACTTGCCGCACAGGCACTCGTAGTCCTTGATCGGGCCGAAGATCTTGGCGCAGAACAGGCCGTCGCGCTCCGGCTTGAAGGTGCGGTAGTTGATCGTCTCGGGCTTCTTGACTTCACCGAAGGACCACGAGCGGATCTTCTCCGGCGAGGCCATCCCGATCTTGATGGCGTCGAAATGCTCGTCGGGGGTGAACTGCTTGAACAGGTCGAGTAGCGATTTCATTTGCTTCTGTACCTTCCCTAATTAGGAACGCTCGAGTTCCATATCCAGACCCAGCGACCTGATCTCCTTGACCAGGACGTTGAACGACTCCGGCATGCCGGCGTCGATGGCGTGCTCGCCCTTGACGATCGACTCGTACACCTTGGTGCGGCCCTGCACGTCGTCGGACTTCACGGTCAGCATCTCCTGCAGCGTGTAGGCCGCGCCGTAGGCTTCCAGCGCCCACACTTCCATCTCGCCGAAGCGCTGGCCGCCGAACTGGGCCTTGCCGCCCAGGGGCTGCTGCGTGACGAGCGAGTACGGGCCCGTGGAGCGCGCGTGCATCTTGTCGTCGACGAGGTGGTGCAGCTTGAGCACGTGCATGTAGCCCACGGTCACCGGACGCTCGAACTGCTCGCCGGTGCGCCCGTCGTAGAGGTGCGCCTGCGTGCGCGTGCCCGTGAGGCCCTTGCGCTGCGCGATCTCGTCCGGGAAGGCCAGCTGCAGCATGTTGCGGATCTCGGTCTCGGCCGCGCCGTCGAACACGGGCGTGGCGAAGGGGATGCCCTTGGCCAGCTCGCCCGCCATCTCCAGCACGTCGTCGTCGGACAGCCTGGCGATGTCTTCCTTGCGGCCGGACTTGTTGTACAGCTCGTCGAAGAACTTGCGCAGTTCGGCCACGCGGGCCTGCTGCTGCAGCATGTCGCCGATGCGGTGGCCGATGCCCTTGGCGGCCCAGCCCAGGTGCACTTCCAGCACCTGGCCCACGTTCATGCGCGAAGGCACGCCCAGCGGGTTGAGCACGATGTCGCACGGCGTGCCGTCGGCCATGTAGGGCATGTCCTCGACCGGAACGATCTTGGACACCACGCCCTTGTTGCCGTGGCGGCCGGCCATCTTGTCGCCGGGCTGCAGGCGGCGCTTGACGGCCAGGTACACCTTGACCATCTTGAGCACGCCGGCGGGCAGCTCGTCGCCCTGCGTCAGCTTCTTGCGCTTCTCCTCGAACGCGAGGTCGAAGTTGTGGCGCTGCTGCTCGATGGAGTTCTTGATCGACTCCAGCTGCGCAGCCACGTCGTCCTCCGCCGGGCGGATGTCGAACCAGTGGTACTTCTCGATCGACTGCATGTAGGCCTTGTCGATCTTCGTGCCCTTGGCCAGCTTCTGCGGGCCGCCGTTGGCCACGCGGCCGTTCAGCAGCTTCTCGATGCGGTCGAAGGCGTCGGCCTCGACGATGCGCAGCTGGTCGTTCAGGTCCAGGCGGAAGCGCTTGAGCTCGTCGTCGATGATCTGCTGGGCGCGCTTGTCGCGCTGGATGCCTTCGCGGGTGAACACCTGCACGTCGATCACCGTGCCCTGCGAGCCCTGGTCCACGCGCAGCGACGTGTCCTTCACGTCGGAAGCCTTCTCGCCGAAGATGGCGCGAAGGAGCTTTTCTTCCGGCGTCAGCGTGGTCTCGCCCTTGGGCGTGACCTTGCCCACCAGCGTGTCGCCCGGCATGACCTCGGCGCCCACGTAGATGATGCCGCTCTCGTCCAGGCGGTTGAGCTGCTGCTCCGACAGGTTCGGGATGTCGCGGGTGATTTCCTCGGCGCCCAGCTTGGTGTCGCGCGCCATCACCACCAGCTCCTCGATGTGGATCGAGGTGTAGCGGTCGTCGGCGACGACGCGCTCGCTGATCAGGATCGAGTCCTCGAAGTTGTAGCCGTTCCAGGGCATGAACGCCACCAGCATGTTCTGGCCGAGCGCGAGCTCGCCCAGGTCGGTGGATGCACCGTCGGCGATGACGTCGCCCTTGGCGATCTTGTCGCCGCGCTTGACGATCGGGCGCTGGTGGATGTTGGTGTTCTGGTTGGAACGCTGGTACTTGATCAGGTTGTAGATGTCGACGCCGACTTCACCGGCGGCGGCTTCCTCGTCGTTGACGCGCACCACGATGCGGGTGGCATCGACGTAGTCGACCACGCCGCCGCGGCTGGCGGTGACGACGGTGCCGGAGTCGACCGCGGAGACGCGCTCGATGCCGGTGCCGACGAAGGCCTTCTCCGGGCGCAGCACCGGCACGGCCTGCCGCTGCATGTTGGCGCCCATCAGCGCGCGGTTGGCGTCGTCGTGCTCCAGGAAAGGCACCAGCGAGGCGGCCACCGACACGATCTGCGCCGGCGAGACGTCCATGTACTGGATGCGGTCGGCGCCCACCAGGATCGATTCGCCGCGTTCACGCGCGGACACCAGCTCGCCGACCAGGCGGCCTTCCTCGTCCAGCGCCGCGTTGGCCTGGGCGATCACGTACTTGCCTTCCTCGATGGCCGACAGGTAGTCGATCTGGTCCGTGACCTTGGCGTCCACCACGCGGCGGTACGGCGTCTCGATGAAGCCGTACTCGTTCAGGCGCGCGTACAGGGCCAGCGAGTTGATCAGGCCGATGTTCGGACCTTCCGGCGTCTCGATCGGGCACACGCGGCCGTAGTGCGTGACGTGCACGTCGCGCACTTCGAAGCCCGCGCGCTCGCGCGTCAGGCCCCCCGGGCCCAGGGCCGAGACGCGGCGCTTGTGCGTGATCTCGGACAGCGGGTTGGTCTGGTCCATGAACTGCGACAGCTGCGACGCGCCGAAGAACTCCTTGAGCGCTGCGGAGATCGGCTTGGAGTTGATCAGGTCGTGCGGCATCAGCGGCTCCTGTTCCGCCTGGCCCAGACGCTCCTTCACGGCCTTCTCGATGCGGGCGAGGCCGGTGCGGTACTGGTTCTCGGCCAGCTCGCCGACGCAGCGCACGCGGCGGTTGCCCAGGTGGTCGATGTCGTCGACCTCACCGCGGCCGTTGCGCAGGTCCACCAGGATCTTGACGACGGCGAGGATGTCCTCGTTGGTCAGCACCATCGGTCCGGTGCTCTCCTCGCGGCCGACCTTGGCATTGAACTTCATGCGGCCCACGCGCGACAGGTCGTACGTGTCTGGGTTGTAGAACAGGCGCTGGAACAGGGCCTGCACCGCGTCCTCGGTCGGCGGCTCGCCGGGGCGCATCATGCGGTAGATGGCCACGCGCGCGGCGAACTCGTCGACCGTCTCGTCGATGCGCAGCGTCTGGCTGATGTACGGACCCTGGTCGAGCTCGTTCGTGTAGATCACCTGCAGCTCCTGCACGCCGGCGGCGCGCAGCTTCTTGAGCAGCGACTCGGTCAGTTCGTCGTTGGCCTTGGCGATGATCTCGCCGGTGTCCTGGTCGACGATGTTGCGGGCCACCACGCGGCCGATGAGGAAGTCCTCCGGCACGCTGATGTGGGTGGTGCCGGTCGTCTCCAGCTCGCGGGTGTGGCGCGCGGTGACGCGCTTGTCCTTGGCCACGACGACCTTGCCGCTCTTGTCGGTGATGTCGAAGCGGGCCACCTCGCCGCGCAGGCGCTCGGGCACGAACTCCATCTGCGCGCCGCTGTCCATCAGGCGGAAGTTGTCGTTGACGAAGAAGTTCGCCAGGATCGACTCGGGCGTCAGGCCGATGGCCTTGAGCAGGATCGTCACCGGCATCTTGCGGCGGCGGTCGACGCGGAAGTACAGGATGTCCTTCGGGTCGAACTCGAAGTCCAGCCAGGAGCCGCGGTACGGGATGATCCGCGCCGAGAACAGCAGCTTGCCCGAGCTGTGCGTCTTGCCCTTGTCGTGCTCGAAGAACACGCCGGGCGAGCGGTGCAGCTGGGACACGATCACGCGCTCGGTGCCGTTGATGATGAAGGAGCCCTTGTCGGTCATCAGGGGCACTTCGCCCATGTAGACCTCCTGCTCCTTCACTTCCTTGACCACCTTGCTCTGCGGCGTGGACGACTCGCGGTCGTAGATGATCAGCTGCACCTTGGCGCGCACGGCCGACGCGTACGTCAGGCCGCGCGTCTGGCATTCGCGCACGTCGAAGGCCGGCTTGGCCAGGTTGTATTCGATGAACTTCATCTCGACAAACCCGTTGTGCGAGACGATGGGGAAGGCCGCATCGAAGGCGGCCTGCAGGCCCTCGACGGTGCGCCGGGAAGGCGCCACGTCGGATTGGAGGAAGGCGGTGTACGCGTCCTTCTGCATCTGCAGCAGGTACGGCACTTCCAGCACGCTGTCGCGTTTGCCGAAGCTTTTGCGGATGCGCTTGCGTTCGGTGTAAGAGTAGGCCATGAGATCTCCGGGCTATTGAGCTCTTGCGCAACTGACGCGCCGGACCCGTGGAGGGGCCCGGCGTTGCTTGGCGGGTTGGCCACTACCAACCATGGCGGACGGCCGTGCATTGCACACGGCCCGAACCAAGGCGCCTTCTGCAGTCGGGTCAGAAGGCACTCGAAAACTCTGGGGGGGAAGACCGCTATTGTCCCAGGGCTTTCGGGTGCGTTCAGGACACGCACTTAGAAGCACCAAAGGCTGGAGGCCCTTTCGGGCGTCTCCAGCCTCCGGTGCCGGGGTCGCTTACTTGAGTTCGACCTTGGCGCCGGCGTCTTCCAGCTTTTTCTTGGCAGCCTCGGCGTCGGCCTTGGCGATGCCTTCCTTGACGGGCTTCGGAGCGCCGTCCACCAGGTCCTTGGCTTCCTTCAGACCCAGTCCGGTGATCTCGCGCACGGCCTTGATGACGGACACCTTGTTGGCGCCGGCTTCCAGCAACTGCACGGTGAACTCGGTCTTCTCTTCCGCGGCCGCGGCAGCGCCGCCGCCCGCACCACCGGCGGCGGCTGGGGCGGCCATCGCGGCGGCGGACACGCCGAACTTCTCCTCGATCGCCTTGACCAGGTCGTTGAGTTCCATGACCGTCATGCTGTCCAGCGCGGTCAGGAATGCGTCTTTGTCGAATGCCATTTTTCGTTCCTAGAGATGGGTTGGTTTACTTGGGGACGGCGCGCCTTCAGGCGGCCGCCGCCTCGCCTTTCTTGGCCGCCAGCGCGCCCAGCACCACGGCGGTGCGGGAGATCGGCGACATCAGCAGCCCGCACAACTGGGCCAGCAGCACTTCCTTGCTCGGGATGCTGGCCAGCTGCTTCACGCCGTTGACGTCCAGGGCCTTGCCCGCGAACGCGCCCGCGCGGATGACCAGCTTGTCGTTGGTCTTCGCGAAGTCGGCCACCACCTTGGCGGCGGCCACAGCGTCCACGGAGAAGCCGTAGATCAGCGGACCGGTCATCTGGTCACCGACGACTTCGAACTGGCTGCCCGCAACCGCACGGCGTGCCAGGGTGTTCTTCAGAACACTCAGGCTGACGCCCTGCTTGCGCGCTTCGTTGCGCAGCTTCGTCATGTCGGCGACCGTGATGCCGCGGTATTCCGCCATCACCAGCGTTTGAGCTTTAGCGGCGAGGCCGGTCACTTCGTCGATGACCGCTTGCTTCTCACTGCGATTCAGACTCAAGGTCTACTCCTTCCAATGCGCCTTCGGGCTTGCGCCGTCCGGCACGCTCTTGTTGCAGCGACCAACCTCGAAGGAACTTCTCGACTCCATCTCGGCGGGATCGCCATCTGCGCTGGCCGGAGCCGGAGGCGACCTCCGTGCTCTGGCGATTAAGCGGGTCGCCCCGCGCCAGCGGTCCTGGATGGCCTGCCGGTTCCTTGCGGTCCCGGCAGCCCACCACACCGGCCGCGCCCTTCCGGGCCCGGCCGAATCTCTCTCTCTTACGCCTGCTGCCCCATGAGCGTCTGCGTGTCCACGCGGACGCCCAGGCCCATGGTCGACGACACCGCCACCTTGCGCAGGTACACGCCCTTGCTGGTGGCCGGCTTGGCCTTGTTCAGCGCGTCGATCAGCGCCACCAGGTTGCCCTGCAGCTTGTTGGCGTCGAACGAGCGGCGGCCCAGGGTGGCGTGGATGATCCCGGCCTTGTCGGCACGGAACTGCACCTGGCCGGCCTTGGCGTTCTTCACCGCCGTGGCGACGTCGGGCGTCACGGTGCCGACCTTGGGGTTCGGCATCAGGCCGCGCGGGCCGAGGATCTGGCCCAGCGTGCCGACCACGCGCATCGCGTCGGGGGCGGCGATCACGACGTCGAACGGCATGTCGCCGGCCTTCACGCGGGCAGCCAGGTCGTCCATGCCGACCACGTCGGCGCCGGCGGCCTTGGCTTCCTCGGCCTTGGCGCCCTGGGCGAACACGGCCACGCGCTTGGTCTTGCCGGTGCCGTTGGGCATCACGACCGCGCCGCGAACGACCTGGTCGGACTTCTTGGCGTCGATGCCCAGCTGCACGGCCACGTCGATGGACTCATCGAACTTGGCGGTGGCTGCGTCCTTCACGATGGACAGCGCCTCGGTCAGGGGGTACAGCTTGGTGCTGTCGACCTTGCCCTGCAGGGCTTTCTGCTTCTTGGTCAGCTTGGCCATTTACACGCCCTCCACGGTGACGCCCATCGAACGGGCCGAGCCCGCCAGCGTCTTGACGGCCGCGTCGATGCTGGCGGCGTTCATGTCCTTCAGCTTGGTCTTGGCGATCTCCTCGAGCTGGGCGCGGGTGATCTTGCCGACCTTGTCGCTGTGCGGCTTGGAAGAGCCCTTGTCCAGCTTGATCGCCTTCTTGATCAGCGTCGTGGCCGGCGGGGTCTTGATGATGAAGGTGAAGCTCTTGTCCGCGTAGGCGGTGATCACCACCGGCAGCGGCAGGCCCGGCTCGACACCCTGGGTCTGCGCGTTGAACGCCTTGCAGAACTCCATGATGTTCAGGCCGCGCTGGCCCAGCGCGGGGCCGATCGGGGGCGACGGGTTGGCCTTGCCAGCCGGCACTTGCAGCTTGACAAAACCGACGATTTTCTTCGCCATGGTTCAGGTACTCCTTGCGGGTGCAAACGCCTTGGTCTTGGACCTCGGCTCCCCGGGGTTGCAGCTCGACTTCTTGAAACCCGCGCGAGCTGAAGACGCGGATCGGAAACATCAGGCAAGGCGCGAGGGCCTCGCGTGCTTCAGGTCTTCTCGACCTGGCTGAATTCGAGTTCGACCGGCGTCGCGCGGCCGAAGATGGTGACGGACACCCGCACCTTGTTCTTCTCGTAGTTGACTTCCTCGACCGTGCCGTTGAAGTCGGTGAACGGGCCTTCCTTGACGCGCACGTACTCGCCCACCACGAATTCGACCTTGTGGCGGGGCTTCTCGACGCCCTCTTCCATCTGGCCGAGGATCTTGGCGACCTCGTCCTCCGAGATCGGCGCGGGCCGGTTCTTGGCGCCGCCGACGAAGCCGGTCACCTTGTTGGTGTGCTTGACCAGGTGCCAGGTGTCGTCGTTCATCACCATCTGCACCAGCACGTAGCCGGGGTAGAACCGGCGCTCGGACGTGCGCTTCTGGCCGTTCTTGATCTCCACCACTTCCTCGGTGGGCACCAGGATCTCGCCGAACATGTCCTGCATGCCGGCGCGGTTGATGCGCTCGCGGATGTTGCGCTCCACGGCCTTCTCCATGCCGGAGTAGGCGTGCACCACGTACCAGCGAAGGTCGGGGTTGACCGGCTTGGCGGGCGCGCCCGCCTCGGCGGAGCCGCCTTGCGGCGTTTCGGTTTCGCTCATGTCTTTTTACTTCCAGCCCAGGATCAGGTCGTAGAACACCCACTCCAGGGTCTTGTCCGTCAGCCACAGGAACAGGGCCATGACCACCACGAAGCCGAACACGTAGGCGGTCATCTGGATCGCTTCCTTGCGGGTGGGCCAGACGACCTTCTTGACTTCCTTCCAGGCGTCGCGGCCGAAGGCGGCGAACTCCTTGCCGGTCTCCGACGTCATGAAGACGACGAAGGCCGCGGCCAGGCCGACCACCAGCGCGCCCCATTGGGCGACGGGGCCCTGCCGGCCGAGCAGGTAGAAGCCGGCGACGGCGGCGATCACCAGGGCGGCGGCCGCGCCCAGGCGGGCCTTGTCGGCGCCGGTGGTGACGGTATCAACTTGCTGCGAAGTGGCCATGAAAGGCGGGTTCCTGCTTGTGATCGACCCGTTTCCTGGAAACGGTGAAGCCCGTCACGAAGACGGGCTTGGTTTTTTTGCTCGCGCCCTCTCGGGCTCGGGTGCCACTCAGGTGGCAGGGGCAGTAGGAATCGAACCTACAACCTTCGGTTTTGGAGACCGACGCTCTGCCAATTGAGCTATACCCCTAGGTCCTTTGACGGATTCAACGTCCCCGCTTCGTTGGCACTTCGCGGGGCCGTCCTTCGCGCCTTGTTACTCCATGATCTTCGCCACGACGCCGGCACCGACGGTCTTGCCGCCTTCGCGGATGGCAAAGCGCAGGCCTTCTTCCATGGCGATCGGGGCGATCAGCTTGACGGTGATCGTCACGTTGTCGCCGGGCATCACCATCTCCTTGTCCTTGGGCAGCTCGATGGCGCCCGTCACGTCCGTCGTGCGGAAGTAGAACTGGGGACGGTAGTTGTTGAAGAACGGCGTGTGGCGCCCGCCTTCGTCCTTCGAGAGCACGTACACCTCGGCGGTGAAGTGCGTGTGCGGCTTGATCGAGCCGGGCTTGCACAGCACCTGGCCGCGCTCGACTTCCTCGCGCTTGGTGCCGCGCAGCAGGATGCCCACGTTGTCGCCGGCCTGGCCCTGGTCCAGGAGCTTGCGGAACATCTCCACGCCGGTGCAGGTGGTCTTGAGCGTGGCCTTCAGGCCCACGATCTCGATTTCCTCGCCGACCTTGATGATGCCGCGCTCCACGCGGCCCGTCACCACGGTGCCGCGCCCGGAGATGGAGAACACGTCTTCCACCGGCATCAGGAACGCACCGTCGATGGCGCGCTCGGGCGTGGGGATGTAGGTGTCCAGCGCCTCGGCCAGCTTCATGATGGCGCCTTCGCCCAGCTCGCCCTTGTCGCCTTCCATGGCCAGCTTGGCGCTGCCCTTGATGATCGGGGTGTCGTCACCGGGAAAGTCGTACTTGGACAGCAGCTCGCGCACTTCCATCTCCACCAGCTCCAGCAGCTCGGCGTCGTCCACCATGTCGCACTTGTTCAGGAACACGATGATGTAGGGCACGCCCACCTGGCGGGCCAGCAGGATGTGCTCGCGCGTCTGCGGCATCGGGCCGTCGGCGGCCGAGCACACCAGGATGGCGCCGTCCATCTGGGCGGCGCCGGTGATCATGTTCTTGACGTAGTCGGCGTGGCCCGGGCAGTCCACGTGCGCGTAGTGGCGGTTGGCCGTCTCGTACTCCACGTGCGCGGTGTTGATCGTGATGCCGCGCGCCTTTTCTTCCGGAGCCGCGTCGATCTGGTCGTAGGCCTTGGCTTCGCCGCCGAACTTGCTCGACAGCACCGTCGTGATCGCCGCCGTCAGCGTGGTCTTGCCGTGGTCCACGTGGCCGATCGTGCCGACGTTCACGTGCGGCTTGGTGCGCTCGAATTTACCTTTTGCCATTTTTTCGCCTTCCGAAACATCGAATGACCTGGGGATGGACCAGCGAGCAAGTGCGCGCTGCTCCGCCCCCTCCGACTAACCAACAACTGACCTGGTGCCCTTGGCGGGAATCGGACCCGCGACCTCTCCCTTACCAAGGGAGTGCTCTACCACTGAGCCACAAGGGCGGAATTCTTCCGCCGGGCGCAATCGATCCGTGGAGCGGGAGACGGGAATCGAACCCGCGTCATTAGCTTGGAAGGCTAAGGTTCTACCATTGAACTACTCCCGCATCGGGCGTGGTTCCTCTGGGCCCCGGGGCGGCCCGGCGGCTCTGCCGCCGGCTTCTCGATCCGCCGGACTCATCCGGCCGATCTCCTTCTTCGCTACCACTCGATCTCTTGCACGTTCGCCGGACTTCCTCTGCGGGAAGTCTGGTGGAGGAGGTTGGATTCGAACCAACGTAGGCGTAAGCCAACAGATTTACAGTCTGCCCCCTTTAGCCACTCGGGCACCCCTCCGGCGAACCTCGAAATATACCATGTTTCGGCCGTTCGAAGCCCATCGCTGCCACGGCGAGGGCCGCGCCCGGGGCGGCCCTCAGCTGAAGAACCCGGGATGTCCGCGGTCCGCAAGCCAGTCGCGGGCCAAGGCGAAATGGGCGCAGCCGAGGAAGGGCACCGGCGGCCGCGAAGCCGACAGCGGCGACGGGTGATTCGCCTGCAGCACCAGCGCTTGGCGACCGTGTTGCTCGGCCGTCGCGGTGATCAGCCCGGCCTTCGCCTGTGCGTACGCGCCCCACAGCAGGTACACGCACGGGCTGGCATGCGCCGCCACCTCGGCCAGCAGCGCGTCCGTCAGCGCTTCCCAGCCTTTCTTCGCGTGGCTGCCGGGCAGCCCGTCCTCGACGGTCAGCACCGCGTTGAGCAGCAGCACGCCCTGCTGGGCCCAGCGCAAGAGCGAACCGCTGGCCGGCGGCGGCGCCGGGTTCGCACACGCAAGCTCCTTGAAGATGTTTCGCAGCGAGGGGGGCGGCTTCACGCCCGCCGGGACGGAGAACGCGAGCCCCTCCGCCTGTCCGGCCCCGTGGTACGGGTCCTGTCCGAGGATGACCGCGTGGACCTGCTCGAGCGGCGTCGTCTCCAGCGCGCGCAGCGGCCGCGGCGGGTAGATCACCGCGCCGGCCGCGATCCGCTGCCGCAGGAACTCCGTCAGCGCTCTACCCGTTCCACTCGCGAAGAAACGCTCGACCACCGGCTGCCAGCCGGGCGCCAGCTTCAGGGCAGCCGGTTCCCAGTCGACCAGCTGCGCAGGTGCGGCCGCCTCGAGCGGCAACGACGCCTGGCTCACCCGCCGAACAGCGCCGCCAGCGCCTCGCCGGGCTCCGGCGCGCGCATGAACGCTTCGCCCACGAGGAACGCGTGCACGCCCGCATCGCGCATGCGCCGCACGTCCGCCGGACCCAGGATGCCCGACTCCGCGACCAGCAGGCGATCGGCCGGCACGTCCTTGAGCATGCCCAGCGTGGTGTCGAGCGAGACCTCGAACGTGCGCAGGTTGCGGTTGTTGATGCCCACCAGCGGCGTCTTGAGCTTGAGCGCCCGCTGCAGCTCGGCCGGGTCGTGCACTTCGACCAGCACGGCCATGTCGAGGCCGCGCGCGATCTGCTCCAGCTCGGCCATCTGCGGGTCATCGAGGCAGGCCGCGATCAGCAGGATGCAGTCCGCACCCATCGCGCGCGACTCGTACACCTGGTACGCATCGACCATGAAATCCTTGCGCAGCACCGGCAGGTCGCACGAGGCCCGCGCCTGCTTCAGGTAGTCCGGCCGGCCCTGGAAGAACTGCCGGTCCGTCAGCACCGACAGGCAGGCGGCGCCGTGCTCCGCGTAGCTCTGCGCGATGTCTGCCGGGATGAACTCCTCGCGCAGCACGCCCTTGCTCGGGCTGGCCTTCTTGATCTCGGCGATCACGGCGCTGCGGCCGGCCGCGATCCTGCGCCGCAGCGCGCCTTCGAAGTCGCGCGTGAGCACGCGGCTCTCGGCGTCCGCGCGCATCTCCTCCAGCGACACCTTCCGCTTCGCCGCCGCGATCTCCTCGCGCTTGACGGCGACGATCTTGTCGAGGATGTCAGCCATGTCTCAAGCGGCCAGCTGCTTCGTCAGCGTGACGAGCCGCTCCATCCGCGACTTCGCCGCGCCGGACGCCACCGCTTCACGCGCACGCTCGATGCCGGCACGGATGTCACCCACCACGTTGGCCGCGTACAGCGCCACGCCGGCATTGAAGACGACGATGTCGCGGGCCGCGCCGGGCTGGTCGTCCAGCACCGACATCAGCATCGCCCGAGACTGGTCCGCCGTCTCGACCTTCAGCGCGCGGTTGCTCGCCATCGGCAGGCCGAAGTCCTCGGGATGGATCTCGTACTCGGACACCTGGCCGTCCTTGAGTTCGCCCACCATCGTGGCCGCGCCGAGGCTGACTTCGTCCATGCCGTCGCGGCCGTAGACCACCATCGCGTGCTCCGTGCCCAGCCGCTGCAGCGCCCGCACCTGGATGCCGACCAGGTCCGGGTGGAAGACGCCCATCAGGATGTTGGGCGCGCCCGCGGGATTGGTCAGCGGCCCCAGGATGTTGAAGATGGTGCGCACGCCCAGCTCCTTGCGCACGGGCGCGACGTTCTTCATCGCCGGATGGTGGTTGGGCGCGAACATGAAGCCGATGCCCACTTCCTGCACGCAGCGCGCGATCGCTTCGGGTGCCAGGTTGATGTTCACGCCCAGGCTCTCCAGCACGTCGGCGCTGCCGGACTTGCTCGACACGCTGCGCCCGCCGTGCTTGCTCACCTTCGCGCCGGCCGCGGCGGCCACGAACATCGAGCAGGTCGAGATGTTGAAGGTGTGCGAGCCGTCGCCACCGGTGCCGACGATGTCCACCAGGTTCTTCTTGTCCGCGATGTGCACCTTGGTGGAGAACTCGCGCATCACCTCGGCGGCCGCGGTGATCTCGCCGATGGTTTCCTTCTTCACGCGCAGGCCCGTGATCAGGGCGGCCGTCATGACGGGCGACAGCTCGCCGCTCATGATGAGCCGCACGATCTTGAGCATCTCGTCGTGGAAGATCTCGCGGTGTTCGATGGTGCGCTGAAGCGCTTCCTGGGGCGTGATGGGCATGGGCCTCTCCTCGGTCAGCGGGACGGATTGTCGGACAGCGCCAGGCGCGCGCCGAAAGCGATGAACATGGCGCCGGCGGCGCGGTCCAGCCAGTGCATGCCGCGCTGCACGGCGTCGCGGCGCGCCATCCAGGCCGCGGCCAGCGCCCAGCCGGAATTCACCGGGATGCTGTTGATGTTGAACAGCACGCCCAGCAGCACGAAGGCGGTCGCCTTGTCCGTCGCGTCGGGCGCGATGAACTGCGGCACGAAGGCCAGGAAGAAGATCGCCACCTTGGGGTTGAGCACGTTGGTCCAGAAGCCGCCCAGGAACACGGCGCCCAAACGCGAGGCCGGCTCGGACCGGGCAAGCGCCTGCAGGTCCGCGACCTGCCGCGGCGGCGCCGCGACCAGCAGCTTCACGCCGATCCACACCAGGTAGACCGCACCGATCCACTTGAGGAGGGTGAACGCTGTCGCCGATGCGGCCAGCAGCGCCCCCACGCCCAGCGCAGCGGCGAAGACATGCACGAAGCACCCCGCCGTGATGCCCAGGCCCGCGACGATGCCGGCGCGCGCGCCCGAGCGCAGCGCGTTGGTGACGATGTAGAGGACGTCCGGGCCCGGCGTGAGGTTCAGCAGCCAGCCGGCGGCGATGAAGATCAGCAGCTGCTGCGGGTCCGGCATGGCGTGGCTCAGGCCTTGAAGAAGCGGCGGAAGGCGGCGATCGCGCGATCGACACCGGCTTCGTCGACATCGAGGTGCGTGACGAACCGCAGCCGGTACAGGCCAGTGGCGAGGACGCCCTCGCTTCTCAACGCCTCGATCAGCGCCGGCCCGCGCTCGCGCGCCACGCCGGTGAGATCGACGAACACGATGTTGGTCTGCGGCGCTTCGACCTGCACGCCGTCGATGCCGGCCATGCCCTTCGCCAGACGTGCGGCCAGCGCGTGATCCCGCGCCAGCCGCTCGACGTGGTGGTCCAGCGCGTGCGACGCCGCAGCCGCCAGCATCCCCGCCTGCCGCATCCCGCCGCCCGCCATCTTGCGGATGCGACGCGCCCGCGCGATGAGGTCCTTCGAGCCGCACAGCGCGGAGCCGGCCGGCGTGCCCAGGCCCTTGCTGAAGCAGATCGACACGGAATCGAAGTGCTGCGCGATCCGCCGCGCTGCCGCCTGCGCCCCGCCGCCGTCACGCGCCGCGACTTCGACGGCTGCGTTGAACAGCCTGGCTCCATCGAGATGGGTGGCGAGCCCGCGCTTGCGTGCGAGCCCGGTGGCCTGCTCGATCCACGAGAGCGGCATCACCTTGCCGCCGAGCGTGTTCTCCAGCGCCAGCAGCCGCGTGCGCGCGAAGTGCGGGTCGTCCGGCTTGATCGCCGCGTCAATGGCCTCCAGCGCCAGCGTGCCGTCCGGCTGGTGGTCCAGCGGCTGCGGCTGCACGCTGCCGAACACCGCCGCCCCGCCGCCTTCCCAGCGGTAGCAATGCTGGAACTGGCCGACGATGTACTCGTCGCCGCGCTGGCAATGCGAGAGCACGGCGCACAGGTTGCTCTGCGTGCCCGTCGGCATGAACAGCGCCGCCTCGAAACCGAGCATCGCGGCGATCTTTTCCTGCAGCGCATTGACGCTGGGATCGTCGCCGAACACGTCGTCGCCCAGCGGCGCCGTCATCATGGCCTCGCGCATCGCCGCGGTCGGCCGCGTGACGGTGTCGCTGCGCAGGTCGACAAGCGCCGCGCTCATGCCTGCTCCAGGAAGTTCTTCAGCATCGCGTGCCCATGCTCGGTGAGGATGGATTCGGGATGGAACTGAACGCCCTGGATCGGCAGCTCCCGGTGGCGCACGCCCATGATCTCGCCGTCGTCGGTCCAGGCGGTCGTCTCCAGCTCGGGCGGGCAGCTGTCCTTTTCGATAGCCAGCGAGTGGTAGCGGTTGACCGTGAAGCGTTCCGGCAGCCCCGCGAAGACGCCTTGCCGCGTCGTCGTGATCTCGCTGGTCTTGCCGTGCATCAGCTGCGCCGCCCGCACGATCTTTCCGCCAAACGCGGCGCCGATGCTCTGGTGCCCCAGGCACACGCCCAGGATCGGCAGCTTGCCGGCGAAGTGGCGGATCGCCGCGACCGAGATGCCCGCTTCGGCGGGCGAGCAAGGCCCGGGCGACACGACCAGCCGGTCGGGCGATCGCGCGGCGATGCCCTCAACCGTGATCTCGTCGTTGCGAAACACCTCCACCTGCGCGCCCAGTTCGCCGAAGTACTGCACCAGGTTGTAGGTGAAGCTGTCGTAGTTGTCGATCATCAGGAGTTTCATGCGCGTTCCTTCGAGAGGGGGGAACAGCCGTACGCAGAAAGCGCGGAAAGCGCGCAGAAAACGCCGACCAGAGGTTGTTCACCACGCGATGGACACCTCTGGTGACCTGGAACTCGTTGAAGTTGATCAGCAATCCGAGCTTCAGATTGCTGAGGCGGAGGTACGAGAGCAGCTGGGCCTTGTGGGTTACCAGCAGCGTGTCGACCGCCTTGAGTTCCACGATCACCGACGATTCGACGATGAAGTCCGCACGGTAGCCCACGCCGATGGGCGTGTCCTTGTAATTCGTGTGAATCGGGACCTCGCGAGCAAACGACAGCCCTTGCAGCTCCAGTTCGCGAGCGAATGCTGCGGCATAGGCCCTCTCGAGCAGCCCGTGACCGAGCACCCTCTGGACCTCCACGGCCGCACCGATGATCGACCGACTCAGAATCTGGTTTTCCATCCACGCATTTCTGCGCTTTCTGCGTTCTTTCTGCGTCCTCTGCGTACGGGAGTCCGCTTCCGGGCTTCATTCCAGCCCCTCCTCGACCAGCTCCGATGCCCGCAACAACGCGCGGGCCTTGGCTTCGGTTTCCTTCCATTCCAGCTCCGGCACAGAGTCGGCCACCACACCCGCGGCCGCCTGCACGTAGAGCGTCTGGTCCTTGACGATGCCGGTGCGGATCGCGATGGCCACGTCCATGTCGCCCGCGTAGCTGAGGTAGCCGCAAGCACCGCCGTACAGGCCGCGCTTGCTGGGCTCGAGCTGGTCGATCAGCTCCATCGCATGCACCTTGGGCGCGCCCGTCAGCGTGCCCGCGGGGAAAGTCGCCTTCAGCACGTCGATGCTGGTCATGCCTTCGTTCAGCAGGCCCTCGACGTTGCTCACGATGTGCATCACGTGGCTGTATCGCTCGACCGCGAACGCCTCCGTCACCTTCACGCTGCCGGTCTTCGCGATGCGGCCGATGTCGTTGCGGGCCAGGTCGATCAGCATCACGTGCTCGGCCCGCTCCTTGGGGTCGTTCACCAGCTCCTGCTCGACGGTCTTGTCCAGCTCCGGCGTGGCGCCGCGCGGCCGCGTGCCTGCGAGCGGCCGGATCGTCACCTTCTGGCCCTCGGGGGTCTGCTCCTGGCGCACCAGGATCTCCGGCGAGGCGCCCACGACCTGGAACTCGCCGAAGTCGTAGTAGTACATGTAGGGGCTGGGATTGAGCGACCGCAGCGCGCGGTACAGCGACAGCGGCGACTCGGTGTAGCGCTTCTTGATGCGCTGCCCGACCTGCACCTGCATGAAGTCGCCGGCGGCGATCAGCTCCTTGGCGCGGTCGACGGCCTTGAGGTAGTCGGCTTTCGAGAACTCGCGTTCGGTCGGGAAGGTCTGGGTCTGGCGCACCTGCGGCGCGCTGACGGAATACTTCAGAAGGTCCTTGAGCTCACGCAGCCGCTTCTTCGAATTGCTGTAGGCCTCGGGTCGACTCGGGTCGGCGTAGACGATCAGGTAGAGCTTGCCCGACAGGTTGTCGATGACCGCCAGTTCCTCGCATTGCAGCAGCAGGATGTCGGGGCAGCCCAGCGTGTCGGGCGGGCAGGTCTTCTCCAGCTTCTTCTCGATGTAGCGGACGACGTCATAGCCGAAGTAGCCGGCCAGTCCGCCGCAAAAGCGCGGCAAGCCGGGGCGCAGCGCCACCTTGAAGCGCTTCTGGTACTCGGCGACGAAGTCCAGCGGATTGCCGCGGACTCGCTCGATCACCTGTCCATCCGTCACAACTTCCGTGGCCGCGTCGGCGCCGAAGCCGGTGGCGCGCAGCAGCGTGCGCGCGGGCAGGCCGATGAAGCTGTAGCGGCCGAAGCGCTCGCCGCCGACGACGGATTCCAGCAGGAAGCTGTACTTGCCGTTGCCCTTGGCATGCGCCAGCTTCAGGTAGAGGGAAAGCGGGGTCTCGAGGTCGGCGAAGGCTTCCGCAATGAGGGGGATGCGGTTGAAGCCCTGCAGTGCCAGGCTCTTGAATTCGAGTTCGGTGATCACGGGTGAGCCTCCACAAGCTCATGCGGCGCGGGCCGCTTTCTTTGAATCTGGATGTCCCGGGGGCCGGGACGCGGGGCACGGGCTGCCCCGTGCAGATCAGGAACGCACGTCGACAGGCTTGCGCCAGGGCCAGGCTCCCCGGCCGGAGCAACCTGTGATGGTGGTGCGGTGGATGAACATCGCGGACGAGTGTAGCAAAGGCGACGCCGGGCGCGAAAACCCGAATGCGATCGCCCCCAGCTGAACAACAATCTAACCAAAGCGAACGACCGTTCTTTTTTTGTCTCTGGAGATCCGATGAATCGATTCCGCACCCTTGCCCTGGGCCTCGCCGTGCTCACGCTCGCCGCCGCCGTCCAAGCGCAGCCCGTCACGCTGTCCGGCATCAGGTTCGACGAAGCGGCCGATGTGCGCGGCGCCCGGCTGCAGCTCAATGGCGCAGGCGTGCGCTACAAGGCCGTGTTCAAGGTCTATGCCGCCGGGCTGTACCTGCCAAAGAAAGCCGCCAGCCCGGAAGAAGTGCTGGCCATGCCGGGCGCCAAGCGCATCAGCATCACCATGCTGCGCGAGATCGACTCGTCCGAGTTCGGCAAGATGTTCGCGCGCGGCATGGAGGACAACATGGACCGGTCCGCGTTCTCCAGGCTCGTGCCGGGCGTGCTGCGAATGAGCCAGATCTTCAGCGACCACAAGCGGCTCCATCCCGGCGACGCGATCCTGATCGACTGGGTGCCCGGCACCGGCGCCGTGGTCACCGTCAAGGGCGTGCCGCAGGGCGAGCCTTTCAAGGAGCCGGAGTTCTTCAATGCGCTGCTGCGCATCTGGATCGGCCAGAACCCCGCCGACTGGAAGCTCAAGGACGCCTTGCTCGGCAAGGCTGCGGCGGCAGGACAGGGCGCCTAGAGCAGCCGGCCGATCTGGGCCAGCGAATCCACGAAGCCGTCGGCATCCACCGAGCCCACCGGCTCGCCGTGGTTGTACCCGTAGGTGACCAGTACCACCGGACATCCCGCGGCCCGCGCCGCTGCGGCGTCGTTACTCGAATCACCGACGACCAGCGTGCGAGACGGCGCCGCGCCAAGCGCCTCGCAGGTGCGAACGAACGGCAGGGGGTCGGGCTTCTTGCGCTCGAACGCATCACCGCCGAACACCGCGTCGAAGGCCTTCGCCAGGCCTTTGCGCTGGAGCAGGTCCGCGGCGAATCGCGTCGGCTTGTTGGTCACGCAGGCCAGTCGAAGCCCGGAGCGTCTCAGGACCTCGAGGCCTTCTTCGACCCCGGGATACACGTCCGAATGCCGGCCGTTGATCTCGTCGTAATGCCGCTGGTAGGCGGCCCATGCCGCGTCGTACAGCCGCTGCGGTGCGTCGACCGCGGACAAGGCGGACCGGATCAGGTGCTCGGAGCCTTTGCCGACCATCGGCTCGATGTCCGCCGCGGTCAGCCGGCGCAGCGACAGCTCGTCGAGCGTGGCATTGAGTGCGACCGTGAAATCGCCGAGCGTGTCCACCAGCGTGCCATCGAGGTCGACGATGGCCGCCTGCAATCCTGGGGCAAGGGGCATGGCCCGAGTGTGCCGCAGCGCGCGGCCGTCCCGCGCGTCAGGCCGGCACGGCTTCCAGGCGGCTGCGCGTCCAGTGCCGGTGCCGCGACATCGCCGCGATGAAATCCTGCGCCAGCGGCACGCGGCCCGCGGGGTCGCCCTTGGCGATCAGTACTCCCTCGGCGGACGCCGTGTTCGCGTCGATGCCGACTGCCCGCAACAGCTCCACGCTTTCGCCGATCACGCAGATCGGCTTGCAGTGGCGGTACGCCTCCAGCACGAAGTTCACCGCGCGGCCGTTGGCTGCGAGCGCCTGCGCATGCGCTGCGCCACCGGGCACGAGCACGGCATCGAACAGCACCGAGCTCGCCGTCAGGAAGCAGGCGTCCACCTGCAGCTGCTGGCCCGAAGAAGTGGAGACCACCCCCAGGTGCGTGGCCACCACCTTGCAGATCACCTGGTGCTCGGCCAGCGCCTGCTGGATGATCTTCAGCGCGCCGATCTCCACGCCGGCCGCCACCAGCACGGCCACGCGCCGCGTGGCGAGCGAGCTGCTGCCGTTGTTGTCCATGCTCAGGGAAGGCGAAGCCTCGACGGCGAGCTTGTCGCGCCGCTCGCGGAACCCCGCGCGGCCCGCAGCCGCCTTCGCATCCGGCATCAGCCCGAGCGGCTCGCCCACCTTGCGCGCCAGGCGCGCATCGACGTGCGCCAGGTTGTCGACCACCCGCTGGCGGATCGCCGGCGTCTCCACGCGCGTGAGCTCCAGCTGGAAGGCGCACACGATGTGGTCCTTCTCGGCCGGGCTCTGGCTGTTCCAGAACAGCGTGGCCTGGGTGAAGTGGTCGTCGAACGAAACGCTGCGCCGGCGCACCTTCCCGGACTCCACCGTCTGCGGATGGCTCTGGAATCCTTCGTGCCCGCCGTCCACGCGGAACTCCGAGCCGGTCCCCAGTGTGTTGGGCTCGTAGCTCACCTGTCCCTTCGGCACGCCCGTGCGGTGGCTGCCATCGCGCTGGAGGTTGTGGAAAGGGCACAGGCTGCGGTTGATCGGCAGCTCGTGGAAGTTCGGGCCGCCCAGGCGCCCGACCTGCGCGTCCAGGTACGAGAAGAGGCGCCCCTGCAGCAGCGGGTCGTTGCTGAAGTCGATGCCGGGCACCAGGTGGGCGGGGTTGAACGCCACCTGCTCGCATTCGGCGAAGAAGTTGTCGGGATTGCGGTTCAGCACCAGCCTGCCAACGGCCTGCACCGGCACCAGTTCCTCCGGAACGAGCTTGGTGGGATCGAGCAGGTCGATGCCGAGCGCATCGGCCTTGGCTTCCTCGACCAGTTGCACGCCCAGTTCCCATTCGGGGAAGTGGCCGCGCGCGATCGCTTCCCAGAGATCGCGCCGCAGGAAATCCGGATCGCGCCCCGCGAGCTTCTGCGCCTCGTCCCATGCCAGCGCGTGCCGTCCCAGCTTGGGCTTCCAGTGGAACTTGACGAAGTGCGAGGCGCCATGCGCGTTGATGAAGCGGAAGCTGTGGACGCCGAAGCCTTCCATCATGCGCAGGCTTCGCGGCAGCGCCCGGTCCGACATGAGCCACATCAGGGCATGCATGGTCTCCGGCATCAGCGACACGAAGTCCCAGAAGGTGTCGTGCGCGCTCGAAGCCTGCGGCATGCCGTGGTGCGGCTCGGGCTTGAGCGCATGCACCAGGTCCGGGAACTTGATCGCGTCCTGGATGAAGAACACCGGCGCGCTGGCGCCCACCAGGTCGTAGTTGCCTTCGCGCGTGTAGAACTTGACCGCGAAGCCGCGCAGGTCGCGCACCGTGTCGGCCGAGCCGCGCTCGCCGCTGAAGCCTGAAAAGCGCACGAACACCGGCGTGCGAAGGCCGGCCTCCTGCAGGAAGTCCGCCCTGGTGAACTGGCTCATCGACTTGTAGAGCTCGAAGTAGCCGTGGGCGGCGGCGCCGCGCGCGTTCACCACCCGCTCGGGGATGCGCTCGTGGTCGAACTGCGTGAGCTTCTCGCGAAGCAGGAAGTCTTCCAGCAGCGTCGGGCCGCGCGAGCCGGCGCGCAGCGATCCGTGGTTGTCGGGGACGACCACGCCTTGCGTGGTCGTGAGCATGTTCTCGGGGGCCTGGCTGAAGCTCTCCAGCTGTTTCTGCTTGGCGGCGGCGGCGTCGCCGGACCGGGATCTGCGCTGGGCGTCCGGTTTGGACTGGGCCATGAATTCTCCTGGGGGCGGGCCGCCCCGCCGCTCGGGCGCAGGTGCACGCCGGTTCTTGTTCGGCTCAGGTCTCGAGGTCGAGCGCGGCTTCGATGGTGCCGGCCAGCACCGCCAGCGCGAACGCCCCGGCGCCTCCTGCGGCGCACCACACCAGCCATTCAGGCACCGCGGCGATCAGTTCCATGGCCACTCTCCTTCGGACGAAGTCCCCGCATCGAGACCAATCACTTTGCCAAGCTCATGGGGAGTCGACCGTAGCCCGGCAGCGGGCGCGTTTGTCCGCCCGGCTTGGCAGTGCGCGTAGGAAGCCGCCTACATCGCGCGACGCCGCTCCGCGAGGGCTCCTACAGGTTCCGGACCGTCCCTCCTACCGCAGCCGACGCCCGGCCGGGGCACGATGAAGGCAACCCATCATCCGGAGCGATGCGATGCGAGAGCGCATGACCAGTCCGCCCGACACGGGCACGGGGAGCGACCGGCCTGAAGGCCGCCAAGGCAATACCACGACGGCGCAAGGCGAGGATCAGCGCGCGGTGCCGCGCATGCCGCACGAGCGTGACGAGTCGGCCGACAGCCAGCCCGCCGCGGAGCCTTCGCACGACCGCGTCGGCAAGAAGGCGCAGGGGGATCAGGAACGGGGCGTGGCGGACACGACCAAGGGAGCCGAGCTGGATGCGACGTACGACAAGCTGCGCGAAGACATGCCGGACGGGGAGAAGAAGTTCCGGCCCTGACGCCGATCAGCGGCGGGCGAGCGCGGCCCGCATCCCGTCGATCACCGCCTTGTAATCCGGTTTGCCGAAGATGGCGCTGCCGGCCACGAACGTGTCCGCGCCCGCCGCGGCGACACGCGCGATGTTGTCGCCCTTGATGCCGCCGTCGACTTCGAGCCGGATGTCCTTGCCGCTTGCATCGATGCGCTTGCGCGCCTCCTCGATCTTGCGCAGCGACGATTCGATGAAGCCCTGGCCGCCGAACCCGGGGTTGACGCTCATGATGAGGACCAGGTCGATCTCCTCGACCAGCCAGTCCAGCACGTCCAGCGGAGCCGCCGGATTGAACACGAGCCCCGCCTTGCAGCCGCGCGCCTTGATCGCCTGCACGCTGCGGTGCGCGTGCGCCGATGCATCGGGGTGGAAGCTGATGTAGTCGGCGCCGGCGTCGGCGAAAGCCTGGGCGAGCGCATCGACGGGCTCCACCATCAGGTGCACGTCCACCGGCACCGGCGTGCCGTCCGCGCGCTTCGAATGCGGCTTCAAGGCCGAGCAGATCATCGGGCCGAACGTGAGGTTGGGCACGTAGTGGTTGTCCATCACGTCGAAGTGGATCCAGTCGGCGCCCGCGGCGATGACGTTGCGCACCTCCTCGCCCAGGCGGGCGAAATCGGCCGAGAGGATCGAGGGGGCGATGCGATGCGTTCTGCTCATGGCGCGATTCTCGCAAATGCCCCCTCGCGGGTACGATGGCGCGATGGCGAAGTACCAGTTCCGCGTCGAGGTCAAGCCCGCCTACCTGCCCGAGGAGTCGGCGCCCGAGGCGGGCGTCTACACCTTCGCGTACACCATCACGATCAGCAACGTCGGCGAGGTCGCGGCCCAGCTCATCTCGCGGCACTGGATCATCACGGACGAGGCCGGCGGCATCCAGGAAGTCAACGGGCTCGGCGTGGTGGGCCACCAGCCGCTGCTGCAGCCCGGCCAGTCGTTCCAGTACACCAGCGGCTGCCGCCTGCCCACGCCCAGCGGCACCATGCAGGGCAGCTACTTCTGCGTGGCCGAGGACGGCCAGCGCTTCGACACCGAGATCGCCCCCTTCCTGCTGGAAGACGGCTCCAAGCGCGTTCTGCACTGAACGCATCCGCGCCGCCGCGAGGCGCGGCCCGCAGCGGCAGGCGCTGCTCAGCGCCCAGTCCTACAAGCTGAGCCACGCGCCGCATTTAGAGTGCCCCGCGAGGGACAAGCATGAACGAAATCATGGCCGTCTGGGGCCAGTGGCTCAAGCCTTCGGCGGGGCTGCCCACGGTGCAGTGGTCCCTTCTTCTCGCGCTGGCCGCCGCCGCCGGCCACCTGGTGCAGCGGCACATGGCCCTGCCCAAGGTGGTGGGCTATTCGGCGGTGGGCGCCATCGCCGGCGTGGCCGGTTTCACGGGTGCCGCCTGGCCGCTGCAAGGCATCGGCCTGTTCCTGCTCGAGCTGGCCGTCTCCGTGGTGCTGTTCGAAACCGGCGGCCGCATCGCGCTGCGCTGGTTCCGCTACAACCCCATGGTGCTGCTGCAGAGCGTGCTGGAAGCGGTGCTCACCTACGCCGCGGTGTACTTCACGCTTCGATGGCTGGAGGTGCGGCCCTCGGTCGCCGATGCGCTGGCGCTGGTGGCGATGGCCTCCTCGCCGGCGGTGCTCAGCCGCATCGTGACCGACCTGCGGGCCACCGGCCCGGTGACGGAGCGAGCCATCGTGCTGTCGGCATTGGGTGCGCTGTACGCGCTGACGCTGGTCGCGGCGCGCGCCGGCCTGATGCACCGCGAGGAGACCGATCTGTTCGCGCTGCTCTACCCCGTCGCGGTGGTGCTGGGCCTCTCGGTGGTGGTCGGCGCTGCCCTTGCGCTGTTCCTGCGCTTCGCGCTGCACTTCATGAGCCCGAACAGCGAGAACACCTCGATCCTGCTGATCACCAGCATCGCCGCGGGCACCACGGTCGCTTCGCACTTCGGCGGGTCCGCCGCGCTCGCGGGGCTGCTGGCGGGGCTGCTGCTCAAGCAGCTCAATCCGCGACCCTGGGCCTGGCCGCGCCAACTGGGCACGGCCGCGTCGCTTCTCGTGATGCTGAGCTTCGTGCTCGTCTCCGTCGTCGCGGCGCAGGCCGAGTGGAATCCGGCCGTGGCCGGCATAGTGCTCGCGCTGGTCGGCGCGCGTGCGTTGGCCAAGTTGTCCGGCGTGCTGCTGGCCAACCCGGGCAGCGGCACCACCTGGCGCCAGGCGCTGATGACCGGCTGGGCGATGTCGCCGATGTCCTCGCTCGCGCTGCTGCTGGTCTCGCAGTTCGCGTCCGCCTCGTTCACGCTGGGACCGCGCATCGCGAGCATCGCGCTGCCGGCCATCCTGCTGATGGAAGTGCTGGGGGCGGTGATCGCCACCTTCGTGCTTCACTTGGCGCGCGAGAGCTCGCAGCCCGAGCCCGTGTCCGGCGCCGGACCGTCCGGAGCGCAGCGTGCTTGAGCCCGTGCTGCCCGACATCACGCCGGCCGGCGAGTCGCCGCAGGCCGCGCCGGCGCTGGAGCCCTTCCGCGCCTCCGAGCCGCTGACGCTCGGTGTCGAACTCGAGCTGCAACTCGTCAACACCCACGACTACGACCTCGCGCCGTACTCGGACGAGATGCTGCGCCTGATGGCCAGGTTCGACCTGCCGGGCTCGGTCGTGCCGGAGATGACATCCAGCATGATCGAGATCTCCACCGGGGTGTGCCACTCGACCGCGCATGTCCTGGGCGAACTCACGCAACTGCGCGACGCGCTGGTGCGCTGCGCCGACAAGCTCAACATCGCGGTGGTGGGCGGCGGCACTCATCCGTTCCAGCAGTGGCACCAGCAGCGCATCTACGACAAGCCGCGCTTTCGCGAGCTGTCGGAGCTGTACGGCTACCTCTCCAAGCAGTTCACCATCTTCGGCCAGCACGTCCACGTGGGCTGCCCGGATGCCGACGCCGCGCTGCTCATGCTGCACCGCATGTCGCGCTACATCCCGCACTTCATCGCGCTGTCGGCGTCGTCGCCTTACGTGCAGGGACAGGACACGCAGTTCGATTCGGCGCGGCTGAACTCGGTGTTCGCCTTCCCGATGTCGGGCCGCGCGCCGTTCACGCTGTCGTGGAAGGAGTTCGAGGCCTTCTTCAGCAAGACCACCCGCACCGGCGTGGTCAAGAGCATGAAGGACTTCTACTGGGACATCCGTCCCAAGCCCGAGTACGGGACGATCGAGATCCGCGTGTTCGACACGCCGCTCACGATCGAGCGCGCGGCCGCGCTGGCCGGACTGGTGCAGTCGCTCGCGGCCTGGTTCCTGCACGAGCAGCCCTTCGTGCCCGCCGAGGACGACTACATGGTCTACACCTACAACCGCTTCCAGGCCTGCCGCTTCGGCCTGGAGGCGGTGTACGTCGATCCGGTCACGGGCCGGCACATGCCGCTGCGCGACCACATCCTCGAAACACTGCGCCGGCTCGCCCCTCATGCACAGCGGCTGGGAGCGGCCCCGTCCATCCAGCTGCTGGCCGAGGACGCGGAGCTGGGGACCAACGATGCCCGCTGGCTGCGCCAGCGCCAGGCGCGCGAGCGCCTGCTGGCCGAAGTCGTACGGCAGGGCAGCGAACGCTTCAAGGGACGGCGCTAGCGGCCGGACACTCGTCTGCGGCGGCGCCTATCGCGCCAGCCGCCGCCGTCCTACAGGTCGGCGCCCGAGCCACTTCCAGAATGCCCCGGGGCGCCTCGAGGTGCACGCATTTGAAGCAAGGAGAAGTGCAACATGGGAATCATCGGAACCATCGTCGTCGGTTTCATCGTCGGCCTGCTGGCCCGGGCCATCAAGCCGGGCAACGACCGCATGGGCCTGATCATGACGACGCTGCTGGGCATCGCAGGCGCGTTCATCGCCCGCTACGCCGGCATGGCCCTCGGCTGGTATTCGGAAGGTGAGCCGGCCGGCTGGATCGCATCCATCGTCGGCGCCGTCATCCTGCTGGTCATCTACGGCATGGTTCGCGGGTCGCGCCACAGGGTCTGACCCGCCCTGCCCCGGGGCGCGGCGGTTATCCTCGCCGGCCCATGGGTGAATTCGAGCTCATCGACCGATTCTTTCGCCGCGCCAGGCCCGCACCGCGCGCGGTGCCGCTGGGCATCGGGGACGACTGCGCGCTGCTCGCGCCGGCCCCCGGCATGCAGCTGGCGGTGTCGACCGACATGCTGCTGGAGGGCCGTCACTTCCTGTCGACGGTCGATCCTTCCCGGCTCGGGCATAAGGCGCTCGCCGTCAACTTGAGCGACCTCGCGGCCTGCGGAGCGCGACCGGTCGCATTCACGCTTTCGCTTGCCCTCCCCTCGGTCGATGAATCCTGGCTGGAAGGTTTCGCACGCGGCCTGTTCGCGCTTGCCGACGAGCACGGCTGCGAGCTGATCGGAGGCGACACCACGCGCGGGCCGCTGGCCATCTCCGTCACCGTCTTCGGCGAAGTGCCCGCGGGGCAGGCCCTGCTCCGCAGCGGTGCGCGCGCGGGCGACGACCTCTACATCAGCGGAACGCTGGGCGACGCGCGGCTCGCGCTCGAGGTGTTCCGCGGCGCTCTCACCGCGCCGGCGCCGGTGTTCGAACTCGCCCGCGCGCGCATGGAGCAGCCCACCCCGCGTGTCGCGCTCGGGCAGGCGCTGCGCGGCGTCGCGACCTCGGCCATCGACGTGAGCGACGGGCTCCTGGGCGACCTGGGCCATGTTCTGCGCGGCTCGAACGTGGGCGCCACGGTCTGGGCCGGCTCCGCCCTGCCGCTGCTCGGCGTTCGCGAGAAGGCCGGCGACCCGGGTGACTTGCCGGATGAAGCCAGGCAGCTGGAGTTCGTTCTGGCGGGCGGCGACGACTACGAGCTGCTCTTCACCGCACCGCAAGCCCGGCGCGAAGCGGTGGCGTCGGCTGCCGCAGCATCCGCCACGCCCGTGACCCGCATCGGCCGCATCGAAGCCCAACCGGGCCTGCGCGTGCTCGACGGGCAGGGACGCGAAATCCGCTCGAGCTTTGCCTCCTTCGAACATTTCGCCTGAAGAGCCGTAGTCGGCACTCGCCCTCCGGCCGTTGATCCAATCACCCATGCCCCTCCTCCGGCTCCTCGCCGTGGTCCTCCTGTCGCTGCCGCTCGCCGCGCCGGCGCAGCCGCCGCGCGGCTATACGGCCGTGGTGACGCACGTCAGCGACGGCGACACGATCTGGGTGCGGCCCACCCAGGGCGGCCGGGTGCAGGTGCGGCTTCAGGGCATCGACGCACCCGAGATCTGCCAGCGCTTCGGCGAACAGTCGCGGCGCGCGCTGGAGCAGCTGGTCCTGCGCAAGCGGGTCTTCATCGAGGAGCGCGGGCGCGACGACTTCGGGCGCGTGATCGCCCACGTGCGGCGCTCAGGCGAGGACGTGGGCAGCTGGATGGTGGCCCATGGCATGGCCTGGTCTCCGGGTTTCCGTCGACAGCCAGGCCCGTACGACGCGCTGCAGTCGCAGGCGCGCCAGGAGCGCCGCGGCCTCTGGGCCGGGGCCCACCCGCTGGAGCCGCGCACGTTCCGCCGCCTGCACGGGCCGTGCGAGCCCGCGCCCGCGAAGCCCTAGTCACTGGTCCGAGGAGGCGTCGGCAGTCGATGCGCTGCCGCTCGCTACCATTGGCCGATGCGTGAGCTGTCCCTCGACGAAATGCCGCTGCAGCCGGCGCCGCTGCGGCCCGGGTGGCGCTTCCTGCTCTCGCATCCGGCCCACCTGCTCGCAATGGGCTTCGGCTGCGGCCTCAGTCCGGTCGCGCCCGGCACCGTCGGCACGCTGTGGGCCTGGGGCTCGTTCCTGGTGCTGCAGGCCTGGCTCTCGCCGTTCGCGCTCGGCTGCGTCGTGCTGGCCAGCGTGGTGGTGGGCTGGTGGGCCAGCACGGTCACGGTGGACCAGATGCGCGTGCTCGACCCGGGCGCCATCGTCGCCGACGAGATCATGTCGTTCTGGCTGGTGCTGTGGGTGCTGATGCCCGCGGGCTGGGACGAGCAGCTCGCGGCTTTCCTGGTGTTCCGCCTCCTGGACGCAGTGAAGCCCGGACCGGTCGGATGGGCCGACGGGTTGTTCCACGGCTTCGGCTGGCGCGGGGGCCTGGGCATCATCTTCGACGACCTGGTGGCCGCGTTCTGCACCCTGTTCCTGCTGGCGGCGTGGAGGCATCTCCCATGAACGCCGAGATCACCGCGCTCTGCATCGAACTGGCCGAACGGCTGCTGGCGCGCGGCTGGATGCTGGCCACGGCCGAGAGCTGCACCGGCGGCCTGATCGCCGCGGCTTGCACCGAGCTGTCCGGTTCCAGCACCTGGTTCGAGCGTGGCTTCGTCACCTACTCCAACGAAGCGAAGATGGAAGCGCTCGGCGTCGACCCGGCGCTGCTGCAGGCGCATGGTGCCGTCAGCGAAGTGACGGCGCGCGCGATGGCGTTCGGTGCATTGCGGCACTCGCAGGCGCAGGTCAGCGTGGCGGTGACCGGGGTCGCGGGCCCGACCGGCGGCAGCGTCGAGAAGCCAGTGGGCACCGTGTGGTTCGGCTTTTCGGTGGAGGGCCGCCTGCACAGCGAAAGAATGCGCTTCGACGGCGACCGGCAGGCGGTGCGCGAGGCGAGCGTGAAGCATGCGCTGGTGCGCCTGCTCGAACTGCTGCCGGTGACCTAGCCGGGAAACTCCGGGCCGGCCGCCACGCCGAGCTCCGCGAGCCGCTTTCGCAGCCGCAGCACCTGGCCGTCCTTGCTCAGCAAGGTCGCGCCTTCGCGCACGGCGAGATCGATGAACTTCTGGTCGTCCGGGTCCTTGCAGATGACCGGCGCCCTGGGCGCCTCGCCGACTGGCGTCGCGTGCAGGTCGAAGGCCGCCATCACATCGGCCGACGCGAGCTTGCGGAAAGCCAGCCGCGGCACGATCTGCGGATTGGCCAGCACGCGTTGCAGTTCGTCGCGCATCGCCGCGGTGGCGATCCATCGAAGACGGCGGGCGAACAGCGCGTCGCGCAAGGGCTGCGCCGCCTCGTCGTCGAAGACGAAGACGTCGAGCACGATGTTGGTGTCAAGCACCAGCGGTGGCATCGCCCTTGTCCGCCGCGCGGGCCGAGCCCGCGACCATGTCGAACCGGAACAGCCGGCACTCGATCGGCCCGTTCCACATCGGCACGCGCCGCGATTCCTTCAGCCGCATGCGCGAGGGCAGCTTCAGGTCGGGCGTCAGCACCCAGGCCGTCCAGCCCGCGTAATGCTTCTTCCAGTGTGCGGCGAGCTGCACGAAGAAGTCGCCCGCGCCCTCCACCTGGGCGCGTTCGCGGCCGCGCTGCACGCGGCCCGCGACGCCCGCCGTCTCGATGCGCTCGCCGTACGGCGGGTTGAGAAGCATCACGCCGGGCGTGTCGGAAGGCGGCATGCGCTGCAACGCGTCCCCGCCGCGGAACTGCACCGATTGCGCCACCCCGGCCCGCTCGGCATTGCGCTGCGCGAAGTCGACCATGCGGAAGGCCACGTCGCTGCCGAACACCGGCACGGGCGCCGCGCGTCCGGCGGCGCGGGCCTCTTCCTCCAGCTGCGTCCAGACCTGCGCCTGGTGCGGCAGCAGTTGCTCGAAGGCGAAGCGTCGCCGCAGGCCGGGCGCGATGTTGCAGGCGATCTGCGCCGCCTCGATGGCGATCGTGCCGCTGCCGCAGCACGGGTCGTAGAGCGGCTTGTCGGCGCGCCATCCGCTGGCCGCGATCATGGCGGCGGCCAGCGTTTCCTTCAGCGGCGCCTCGCCCTTGTCCTCACGCCAGCCGCGCTTGAACAGCGGCTCGCCGGACGTGTCGATGTAGAGGGTGCAGTGCGTCGAAGTGAGATGGCCGAACACGCGCACGTCGGGCCGCTGCGTGTCGACGTCGGGCCGCTCACCGCCGCGCGAGCGGAAGCGGTCGGCCACCGCGTCCTTGATCTTCAGCGCGGCGAAGTTGAGGCTCTTGAGCGGGCTGTGCTGCGAGGTCAGCTCCACCTTGAAGCTTTGTCGAACGCTGAACCACGCTTCCCACGCCACGGCCGCGGCCGCTTCGTACAGGTCCGTCTCCTCGCGATACGGCGTGTGCGACAGCTGCACGAGCACTCGCTGGGCGAGGCGGCTGTGCAGGTTGAGCCGCATCGCCTCGCGCCAGGACGCCCGCACCACCACACCGGCGCGCCCGACCAGCAGGTCGTCGCCCGAGAGGCCGGTGAGGCCATGCACCTCGTCGGCCAGCAGGTCCTCGACGCCGGCCGCGCAGGGCAGGAACAGTTGCAGGTTCGACAAGCTAGTGTCCTGTCCCACGAATTCCTGCACTCTCGTTCGGATGCATGCGGGGATGAGCGGTGGCTGGCCGGAGAGGGTCAAGACTGGCCGTCTTGACCCTCTCTGGCCGGCCGCCGGGCGCCCCGCAGGCGCCGAACCCTCCGGGCTGTCCCGTATCGGGCCGCATGCCGCGTTGCGTCCACGGGTCAAGCCGTCCAGGCTTGACCCGCGTCCGCGCCTTGCCTGCGGCCCGATACGGGGCAGCGAGAGCGCAGGAATTCGTGGGACAGGACACTAAAGCGCCTTGCGCAGGTTGGCCGGCGCGATGCGAAGCGCCTCGCGGTACTTGGCGACCGTCCGGCGCGCGCACTCGATGCCCTGCTCCTTGAGCATCTCGGAGATCTGGCTGTCCGACAGCGGCTTCTTCAGGTCTTCCGACGCGACGAACTGGCGGATCAGCGCGCGCACCGCAGTCGACGAGGCGTTGCCGCCGGTCTCGGTGCCCAGCGCGGAGCCGAAGAAGTACTTCAGCTCGAAGGTGCCGAACGGCGTGGCCATGTACTTGGCCGTGGTCACGCGCGAGATGGTGGACTCGTGCAGGCCGAGCTCGTCGGCGATCTCGCGCAGCACCAGGGGACGCATCGCCAGCTCGCCGTGCACGAAGAAGTTCTTCTGCCGCTCCACGATTGCGTTGGACACGCGCAGGATGGTGTCGAAGCGCTGCTGGATGTTCTTGATGAACCAGCGCGCTTCCTGCAGCCGCTGCTGCAGCGCCTGGTGGCCCTCGCCCTTGTGCGCCTTGAGCGCGCCGGCGTAGACGTCGTGCACGCGCAGCCGCGGCATCACGTCGGGGTTGAGCTGCACTCGAAAGCGGAACTGGTTGCCGCGGCCCACCTTGCTGACCAGCACGTCGGGGACGACGATGTTGCGTTCCACGTCCACGAAGCGGCGGCCGGGCTTGGGCTCCAGCCGCGTGATCAGGCCGATGCCGGCCTTGATGCCCGCCTCGGTCTCGCCGCACAGCTGGGCGAGGCGCTTGACGTCGCGGCGCGCCAGCAGGTCCATCGGCTGCTTGCAGATGGCCAGCGCCGCCTGCCGCGCTTCCTCGTCGGCGTCGCCCTTGCGCGCGTGCAGTTGCAGCGTCAGGCACTCGGCCAGCGAGCGGGCGCCGACGCCGGGTGGATCCAGGTGGTGCAGCAGCCCCAGCGCCACCGTGAAGCGGTGCACCAGCTCCTCCTGCTGCTCGGCCTGGCCGGGGGCCAGGCCATGGGCCAGCGCCTCGATCGAGTCCTCCAGGTAGCCGTCGTCGTTGAGCGACTCGATCAGGAAGCGCAGCGCCGCCTGGTCCTCGGGCGCGAGCCGCAGCGACAGCGCCTGGCGGTGCAGGAAGGCCTGCAGCGACTCGTGGCCGTGCGCCAGTTCGGCGGCGTCGACGTCGTCGTCCCCGCCCAGGTTGTTGCGGCGCGCCTGCGCCTCGACACCCCACTCGCCGTCGTCCGGCACCACCTCCGTGCTGCCGTCGCCGTCCCAGTCCTGCGGCGCTTCCACCGGCTCGGCGGGGGCGTCGCTCTCCAGCGAAGCCGACGGCGAAGAGCGATCGGCTTCGAAGGAGCCGAATTCCAGCGCGGCTTCCTCGCGTTCCGACTCGGGCGGCGGCGCATCGGCCTGCGCGAGGCCGAACTCCTCGCGCGGGGCTTCGTCGAGCGTGACTTCGAGGAAAGGGTTGTCGCCGAGCATCTGCTCGACTTCCTGCGACAACTCCAGCGTGGACAGCTGCAGCAGGCGGATCGATTGCTGCAGCTGCGGCGTGAGCGCCAGGTGCTGCGAGACGCGAAGCGAAAGGCCCTGCTTCATGGGAACTGCCGGGGCCGCGTCACATGCGGAAATGCTCGCCGAGGTAGACCCGGCGGACGTCCGCGTTGTTGACGATCTCGGCCGGCGTGCCCTGGGCGAGCACGTGGCCGTCGCTGATGATGTACGCGTGGTCGCAGATGCCCAGCGTCTCGCGCACGTTGTGGTCGGTGATGAGCACGCCGATGCCGCGCGACTTCAGGAAGCCGATGATCCGCTGGATCTCGATCACCGCGATCGGGTCGATGCCGGCGAAGGGCTCGTCCAGCAGGATGAAGCGCGGCTGGGTCGCAAGCGCGCGGGCGATCTCCACCCGCCGCCGTTCGCCACCCGACAGCGCCACCGATGGCGAATCGCGCAGGTGGTCCACCCGCAGGTCCGCCAGCAGCTCGTCCAGCCGCCGCTCGATGGCGTCGCGCGTCAGCGCGCGGCCGTGGTCGTCGTGCTGCAGTTCCAGCACCGCTCGCACGTTGTCGGCCACGTTGAGCTTGCGGAAGATCGACGCTTCCTGCGGCAGGTAGGACAGGCCGAGCCGCGAGCGGCGGTGGATCGGCATGTGCTCCACCGCGCGGCCATCGATCGAGATGGAGCCTGCGTCGGCGCGGACCAGCCCGACGATCATGTAGAAGGACGTGGTCTTGCCAGCACCATTGGGGCCCAGCAGGCCGACCACCTCGCCCTTATCGACCTCGAGCGACACGTCCTTGACCACCTTGCGGCTGCCGTACGCCTTCTGCAGGTGCCGCGCCTCGAGGCGGCTGGGTGTCCCGGCCGAGGCTCCGGCGGGCCGGAGGGCTTCCGCGGGGTCGACCCTCACCGGCGGTCCTCGCTCAATGCGGGGCTCTGGCGCAGCTGCGCGGGCGGCGTGGCCGGCCGCGGTGCCGCCGGGGCCGATGCCGACTCACGCGGGGACAGCACGGCGCGCACGCGCCCGCCCGGCGTCGCGGAGGCCGGTCCGCCGTCGACGGTGAAAACGTCCGTGGTGTTGTCGTAGGTGATGAGGCTGCCCACCATCTCGTCGCTGACGGTGGCGCCCCGGTAGCGGCGCATCTCGGCGCGGCGGATGAACTTCACGCGGTCGGCCTTGCCGTCGTACTCGATCACCTCGCCCTCGCCCTCGATCCATTCGTCCACGCCTTCTCGCTTCTGGCGGTAGAAGGCGCGTTTGCCGGGCTCGGCCGTGACGACGCCGTACTGGAAACCTTCCGCGTCCTGGCGCACGTCGATGCGGGCGCCGCGGATCACGATGGTTCCCTTCGTCACCACCACCCGGCCGGTGAACACGCTCGTCTGGCGCAGGTCGTCATAGCGCAGCGCGTCGGCCTCGATGTTCATCGGCTGGCTGCGGTCCGCGCGCTCGGCCTGGGCGGGTAAGCCCAGGGCGGCGGCCAGCACGGCGATGAAGAGAGTGGGTCTCATGAACGGCATGAATCTTGCTCGCGCATTGTAGCGACGGGTCGCGGTGCGCCAATGAAAAAGCCCGCCGAAGCGGGCTCGGTCCTGCTTGACAGCCGTGGCGGAGCGGGTCAGCGCGCCTTGCGGGCCTCGGCGATCAGGTACTCGGCCACCTGCACCGCGCGCGGCATGCTGCCCGCCATCGAGCCGTCGGTGTACCAGCGGCCGGCGATGCCCAGCGCGGGCACGCCCTCGACCTTGAACGCGTCCTGCAGCTGCGTGGCGCGGCGCGCCTTGGTCTGGATGGCGAAGGAGTTGTAGGTCTCCTGGAACTTGGCCTTGTCCACGCCGTTCTTCTCGACCCACGCCAGGATCAGGTCTTCCTTGTTCAGGGGCTGCTTCTCGGCGTGGATGGCGTGGAAGACCTTGCGGTGCATCTCGTCGAGCTTGCCCATGGCCTCGAGCGTGTAGAACAGGCGCTGCTGCGGCACGAAGTCGTCGCGGAAGGCCACCGGCACGCGGCGCAGCGCGACGTCGTTGGGCAGCCGCTTCTGCCAGGCCTCCAGCTGCGGCTCGAAGGCGTTGCAGTGCGGACAGGCGTACCAGAAGAACTCGACGACCTCGATCTTGCCGGCGGGCGCCTCCGTGTTCACCCGCTTGTCCAGCGTCTTGTACTCGCTGCCGTCCTCGGGCTTCTTCTGGGCCCAGGCGGCCGGGCCCAGGCCGAGGCTGGCGACGGCGGCCACGCAGGCCACGCCTTGGGAAAACTCACGTCGGTTCATCTCGGTTTGCACTCCTTGAGTTCGGGTTCTGAGCCCGGCGGCGCGCGAAAGGTTCCGCGGCGGCTCAGCGCTGCACGCGCACCAGCGCGGTCTCCAGGCCCACGGCCTCGAGCTTCTGCTTGCTCAGATCGGCGTCGTCCTTGCGGTCGAACGGGCCCACGCGCACGCGGAACACCTGGCGGCCGGACTGCTCGCGCTCGGTCACACGCGCCTCCACGCCCATGAGCGACAGCTTGGCGCGCTGGGCCTCGGCGTCCTCGGGCGTGCGGAAGGCGCCGACCTGGACGAAGTACAGGAATGGATCGGCGCCCGGGCTGGACGAACGCGCCGCAGCCAGGTCGCCCAGCGGGTCGCCCGACCGAGCGGCGGGCGCTGCCGGTGCCGCGGACGCGACCGCTGCGGGGCGCTGGGCCGGGGCCGGCGCCGCGCCGGGAGCGCCCGGTGCAGCCACCGCGGGCGCGGGCGGCAGTGGCTTGGCCGGGTTCTTGCCGTACAGCGGCGCGTTGGGATCCCAGTCCTTGTTCTTGCGCGACTCGGCCGCGTCCTGCTCGGCCGTGCGGCCCGGGTTCTTGCTCAGGAAGGGGACCGGCACCTTGGTGACGTACACCGCCACGGCGAGCGCGGCCGCCAGGCCCAGCACCACGCCGATGATGATGCCCACGAGCACATTGCCACGCTGTCTGTTCAACATCTTGCTCACATCTTCTCGGGTGCGCCGACACCCAACACCGCCAGCCCGTTGCGCAGCACCTGCGCCGTGGCGGCCACCAGCGCCAGCCGCGCCCGCTTGATCCTCTCGTCGTCCACGAGGATGCGCTCGGAATCATAGTAGGAGTGGTACGTCGCGGCGAGCTCGCGCAGGTAGAACGTGACGTCGTGCGGGGCGAAATCGTTGGCTGCGGAAGACAGCATGTCCGGGTAGCGGGCCAGCTGCAGCATCAGTGACAACGCCGCGGGGCTGTCCAGCGCCGAAAGGTCGGCTTGCGAGAGCGTGGCCGCGTCGCCGCCCCACATGGCCAGCACCGAGCAGATGCGCGCGTGGGCGTACTGGACGTAGTACACGGGGTTGTCGTTGTTCTGCGCCAGCGCCAGATCGACGTCGAACACGTACTCGGTGTCCGGCTTGCGCGAGAGCAGGAAGAAGCGCACCGCGTCCTTGCTGGTCCATTCGATCAGGTCGCGCAGCGTCACGTAGCTGCCGGCGCGCTTGGAGATCTTCACCTCCTGGCCGCCGCGCATCACCCGCACCATGGTGTGAAGCACGTAGTCGGGATAGCCGGCCGGGATGCCGACGCCGGCGGCCTGCAGGCCGGCGCGCACGCGCGCGATCGTGCCGTGGTGGTCCGTGCCCTGGATGTTCACGGCCTTCGGAAAGCCCCGCTCCCACTTGGTGATGTGGTAAGCGACGTCCGGTACGAAGTAGGTGTACGTGCCGTCGGACTTACGCATCACGCGGTCCTTGTCGTCGCCGTAGTCGGTCGACTTCAGCCAGAGCGCGCCGTCCTGCTCGTAGGTCTTGCCGGCCTCCTGCAGCCGCCGCACGGTCGCATCGACCTTGCCGCTGGTGTAGAGGCTCGACTCCAGGTAGTAGTTGTCGAACTTCACGGCGAAGGCCTGCAAGTCCAGGTCCTGCTCGTGGCGGAGGTAGGCCACGGCGAACTGGCGGATCGACTCCAGGTCCTCGACGTCGCCGGAGGCGGTGAACTCGCGATCGTCGGCCTTGACCGTCTTGCGGGCCTTGAAGTCGTCGGCGATGTCCTGGATGTAGTCGCCGTTGTAGGCCGCGTCGGGCCACTGCGAGTCGCCCGGCTTGATGCCCCTGGCGCGCAGCTGGGTCGACGTGGCCAGCGTCGCAATCTGCACGCCGGCGTCGTTGTAATAGAACTCGCGGAAGACGTCCCAGCCCTGGCTGGCGTACAGGTTGCAGATCGCGTCACCCAGCGCGGCCTGCCGGCCATGGCCCACGTGCAGCGGGCCGGTGGGGTTGGCGGAGACGAACTCCACCATCATCTTTTTGCCGTTCGCGGGCTTGTGGCCGTAGCGCAGACCGCCTTCGAGCACCTCGCGCACGACCTGCTGCTTGGCGGCGGGCTTGAGGCGGATGTTGAGGAAGCCCGGGCCGGCGATCTCGACGGCATCGACCCAGTGCTGGAAGGCGGGCGACTGCAGCAGAGCGGCCTTGAGGTTCTCCGCCACCTGGCGCGGGTTGGCCTTGAGCGGCTTGGCCAGCTGCATGGCCGCGGTGCAGGCCAGGTCGCCGTGCGCCGCCACCTTGGGCGACTCGAACGCGGCTTTCGAGCCCGCGCCCGGCGAGAGGCTGTCCAGCCCGGACGCCAGCGCGCCGAGCAGTTCTTCTTTCACGAGGAGCATCGCGGGATTTTAAGGAGGCGGCCCGTGCGCCCCTTGTTCCCGCATCAGTTCCCGTAGCCGCGCGCCAGGAACACCGCCGCCAGCGGGATCAACGGGATGATGTGCGCCTGCCGCATCACCGAGCGGCGCACCTGCCGCACTTCCTCCGGCGGCGGCAGCCGGCCATCCGCACGCAGGGCCTTGCGCCAGGCGATGAAGCGGCGCGTCGGCCCGATCGACATCACTCCGACCGCCACGAACATCGCGACCTTCAGCCAGAGCAGCCAGTTGCCGCCATACCAGGCGCCGCCCTTGACGCCCAGGAACACGCGCGCCAGGCCCGTGAGGAACACCGCGCCGGCGGCGATGCCATAGACGCGGTCGACCGTCACCAGCCGCTCGACGGCCACGGCATTGAGCCACTCGGGCCGGCACAGCGCCGCCTCGCTGGCGATGAACACCACCAGCGTGAGGATGGCCAGGATGTGGGCGTAGGCGAGCAGGGCTTCGATGGTCATTCGGTGGTGGCGGCTTGCGGCGGGGGGTGGCGCCAGAACTCGGGCCGGCTGAAGTGCTCTTTCAGGAACTCGATCCACAGCCGCACCCGCACCGGCAGGTGCTTGCGCTGCGGGAAGACGGCGTAGATGCCGTTCGGGGGCGCGGCGAAATCGGCCAGCACCTCGACCAGGCGGCCCGATTCGATCTCGGCCTCCACCTCCCAGGTGCTGCGCCAGGCGATGCCGTGGCCCTCCAGGCACCAGTCGTGCAGCACCTGCCCGTCGGAGCAGTCCAGCGGGCCGCCGGGGCGGAAGTGGATGACTTCCCAGTTCTCCTTCGAGGACACCGCGTCCGCAAGGACGCCTTCCTTGAGCCGCCCTTGGGCGGTCCGCGGCACGCGGAACGCCCAACCGCGCACCTGCGAAGCGTCGCTCGACAGGGTGAGGCAATCGAAGCGCGCCAGGTCGTGCGGATGCTGCGGCGTGCCGTGGCGCTCCAGGTACTCCGGCGTGGCCACGCAGAGGCGCCGGTTGTCGGCCATGCGGACGCTGACCAGCGATGAATCCGGCAGGTCGCCCACCCGCACCGCGCAGTCGTAGCCCTCGGCGGCGAGGTCGACCACCCGGTCGCTCAGGTTGAGCGAGATGGTCACGTCCTGGTGCAGCTGCCGGAACCGGGGCACCAGCGGCGCCACGTGGCGGCGGCCGAAGCCGGCCGGCGCGGTGACGCGCAAGTGGCCGCTGGCTTTCACGCCGCCCGCGCTGACGCTGGCTTCCGCATTGGCGATGTCGGCCAGCAGGCGCTGGCAGTCCTCCAGGAAAGCGCTGCCCTCATGGGTGAGTGTCAGGCGGCGGGTGGTGCGCAGCAGCAGCTTGACCCCGAGCCGCTCTTCCAGCGCGTCCAGCCGCCGCCCCATGATCGCGGGCGCGACACCCTCGGCCTTGGCCGCCGCCGTCAGGCTGCCGCGCGTGGCCACCGAGACGAACGACTCGAGCTGCTTCAGCTTGTCCATGTCGAGCAGATTATGCGCATGGAGGTTCTGAATCTACGAGATTGCCGCGCCGATTTGCTGTCGAGTTCGTTTGAAGCCACGCAGCAGACACCACTCGGCTTGCGAGCCGCTACCAAAAGCTGACTCGACATTACCCGCGCACAGGTCACCAATCTAATCACCGGCGACGGTCTAAACCTTGAGGCGAGGTTCAAATACAGTGACGCGCGTGGAGAAGCCGCGCGCAGTCCTGTTCGATGCCTACGGCACGTTGTTCGACGTGTACGGCATCGGCGCGCTCGCGGAGCGCCTGTTCCCCGGCCAGGGGCAGGCGCTGGCCGTGCTCTGGCGGGACAAGCAGATCGAGTACACCCGGCTGGTCACCACCAGCAATGACGGCGCGCACTACCGCCCGTTCCGGGAGCTGACCCAGGCCGCCCTGCGCTACGCCTGCAAGCGGCTGGCGCTTGCGCTCACCGAAGCCTCCGAGCAGCAGCTGATGCACCAGTACCACGAGCTGCCCGCCTTCGGCGAAGCGCGCGAGGTGCTGCAGGCGCTGCGCGAGCGCGGCGTGGTGACCGGCATCCTGTCCAACGGCGACCCGCCGATGCTGCAGGCCGCAGTGGCGAGCGCGGGGCTCGGGCCGCTGCTGGACCACGTGCTCAGCGTCGATCCGCTGCGCAAGTACAAGACGCATCCGCAGGCCTATGCACTCGGCACTCAGGCCACCGCGCTGCCCGCCGCGGACATCCTGTTCGTCAGCTGCAATTCGTGGGACGCGCTGGCCGCCACGTGGTTCGGCTATCGCACGCTGTGGGTCAACCGCTACCGGCTGCCGTTCGAGGAGTTGGGCACGCAGCCCACGCGCACCGGCGAGACGCTGCGCGACGTGCTCGCCTTCTTCTGATTTTTCGTTTTTCTTCCATTCGATTCGACAAGGAGCCTTCCATGACCGCCCGCACGTCCGTCCACCGCCTCCAGGTGGCGACCGAACTGCATCGCTTCATCGAGGACAAGGTCCTGCCGGGCACCGGCGTGGACAGCGCCGCGTTCTGGAAGGGATTCGACGCCATCGTCCACGACCTCGCGCCGAAGAACATCGCGCTGCTCGCCGAGCGTGACCGGCTGCAGGCCGAACTGGATCGCTGGCACCAGGCGCACCCGGGCCCGATCCAGGACATGAAGGCCTACCGCGGCTTCCTCGAGCAGATCGGCTACCTGGTGCCGCCGCCGGCCGGCGTGAAGGCGACGACGGCGAACGTCGACGCCGAACTCGCGATCCAGGCCGGCCCGCAGCTCGTGGTGCCGATCCTCAACGCGCGCTACGCGCTCAACGCCGCCAACGCGCGCTGGGGTTCGCTGTACGACGCGCTGTACGGCACCGATGCCATTCCCGAAAGCGGCGGCGCCGAGAAGGGCCCGGGGTACAACGAGGTGCGCGGCGCCAAGGTGATCGAGTACGCGCGCAAGGTGCTGGACCAGGCCGCGCCGCTGGCGTCGGGCTCGCACCGCGACGCGGTCGGCTACAAGGTCGAAGGAGGCAAGCTGCAGGTGGCGCTGCGCGGCGGCACGAGCAGCGCGCTGAAGGACCCGGCGCAGTTCACCGGCTACCGCGGCGACGCAGCCGCGCCTTCGTCGGTGCTGATCAGGCACAACGGGATCCACCTGGACATCGTGATCGACCGCAAGCACCCGATCGGCAGCACCGACCCGGCCGGCGTGGCGGACGTGATGCTGGAAGCGGCGCTGTCCACCATCCTCGACCTCGAGGACTCGGTCGCCGTCGTCGATGCGCAGGACAAGGTGCTGGCCTACGGCAACTGGCTGGGCATCCTCAAGGGCGACCTCACCGAGCAGGTCACCAAGGGCGGCCGCACCTTCACCCGCGGCCTGAACCCGGACCGCGTCTACACGGCGCCGAACGGCGGCACGGTGTCGCTGCCCGGACGCTCGCTGCTGTTCGTGCGCAACGTGGGCCACCTGATGACCAACCCCGCGGTCCTGTGGGAGGGCGGCAAGGAGATTCCCGAGGGCATCCTCGATGCGGTGGTCACGACCACCATCGCGATCCACGATATCAAGGGCGATAGAGCCAACGGCCTGCGCAACTCGCGCACCGGCTCGGTCTACATCGTCAAGCCCAAGATGCACGGACCGCGCGAAGTGGCGTTCGCCAGTGAGCTGTTCGGCCGCGTGGAGCAGATGCTCGGCCTGCCCGCCAACACGGTGAAGCTGGGCATCATGGACGAGGAACGCCGCACCAGCGTGAACCTGCAGGCCTGCATCGCCGAAGCCGCCGCGCGCGTGGCGTTCATCAACACGGGCTTCCTGGATCGCACCGGGGACGAGATGCACACCGCGATGCTGGCCGGCCCGATGTTCCGCAAGGGCGACATGAAGTCCAGCGCCTGGATCCAGGCCTACGAGAAGAGCAACGTGCTGGTCGGCCTGTCCTGCGGGCTGCGCGGCCGCGCCCAGATCGGCAAGGGCATGTGGGCGATGCCGGACCTGATGGCCGCGATGCTGGAGCAGAAGATCGGCCACCCGAAGGCGGGCGCCAACACGGCGTGGGTTCCCTCGCCCACCGCCGCGACGCTGCATGCCCTGCACTACCACCAGGTCGACGTGGCCGCGGTGCAGAAGGAGCTGGAGAAGACCAGCGCCGACGCCGAGCGCGAGAACCTGCTGGCCGGCCTGCTTCAGGTTCCGGTGGTTCCCGAAGCGAAGTGGACCGCGCAGGAGCGCCAGCAGGAGCTGGACAACAACGTGCAGGGCATCCTGGGCTACGTCGTGCGCTGGATCGACCAGGGCGTGGGCTGCTCCAAGGTGCCGGACATCCACAACGTCGGCCTGATGGAAGACCGCGCCACGCTGCGCATCTCCAGCCAGCACATCGCGAACTGGCTGCACCACGGCGTCGTGACGCGCGAGCAGGTGATGGAGACCTTCCAGCGCATGGCCGCGGTGGTGGACAAGCAGAACGCGGGCGATCCGCTCTACCAGCCGATGGCCGGCAACTGGGATAGCTCGTTCGCGTACCGGGCGGCGCTGGACCTGGTGTTCAAGGGCAAGGAGCAGCCCTCGGGCTACACCGAGCCGCTGCTGCACGCCTGGCGGTTGAAGGTGAAGGCCGCGCGCGGTTGAGTCCGCGGCGCGCGGGCGCCTCGCTAGACTCCTCGTCAACGACAACGACGAGAGACCGAGCATGATCAAGCACCTGGTGGCCACCTTCGCGGTGGCCTTTGCATCTTCCGGCGCCTTCGCGCAAGCGGCCGACACGCGCGTGTCGCAACTGGCGGCGGCGGAGCAGCCGAAGCTGCTCGAGACCCTCAAGACGCTCGTCGAGATCGAGACCGGCAGCACCAACCGCGCCGGGCTCGACAAGCTGTCCACGCTGATCGGCGAGCGGCTCAAGGCGCTCGGCGGCGAGGTGCAGTACGTCGAGCCGAACGCCGCCGACGTCTACCGCATGGAGGACACGCCCGAGAAGCCCGAGGGCATCGGCCGCATGGTCAAGGCCAGCTTCAAAGGCAGCGGCACGAGCAAGATCCTGCTGATCGCCCACATGGACACGGTGTACCCGGCGGGCATGCTGGCGCAGCAGCCGTTCCGCATCGACGGCAACCGGGCGTACGGCCTGGGCATCTCCGACGACAAGCAGGGCGTGGCGCTGATCCTGCACACCGTCGCCATGCTCAAGGCGCTCAACGTGTCCGACTGGGGCCTGCTCACCGTGCTGATCAACGGCGACGAGGAGATCAGCTCGCCCGCGTCGCGCAAGCTGATCACGGCCGAAGGCGCCGCGCACGATGCCGTGATGTCGTTCGAAGCCTCGCGCGCCGAGCAGGACAAGATCTCGCTGGCCACCAGCGGCATCGCGCTGGCCGAACTCACGGTGCGCGGCCGCGCCTCGCACGCCGGCTCCGCGCCCGAGCGCGGCGTGAACGCCTTGTACGAGCTGTCGCACCAGCTGCTGCAGTTGCGCGACCTGTCGGTGCCCGAGCGCGGGCTCAAGGTGAACTGGACGGTGTCCAAGGCCGGGGTCGTGCGCAACATGATCCCGCCGGGGGCGCAGGCCTGGGCCGACATCCGCCTGCTCAAGACCGCCGACCTGGCGGGCGTGGAAGCGCGCATGCGCGAGCGCATCCAGAAGAAGCTGCTGCCCGAATCGGAAGTCAGCGTGAAGTTCGAGAACCGCCGGCCGCCGCTGGAAGCCACCGAGGCCTCGCGCGCGCTGGCGACGCATGCCCAGCGCATCTACAAGGAACTGGGCAAGGAGCTGGTGGTCGATCCCGAGCCGGAAGGCGGCGGCACCGATGCGGCCTTCGCCGCGCTGCAGACCAAGGCGCCCGTCATCGAGCGTTTCGGCCTGCAGGGCTTCGGCGCGCATTCGAGCAACTCCGAATACATCCTGGTCGATTCGATCCAGCCGCGGCTGTACCTGGCCACGCGGCTGATCATGGACCTGGCCAGCGGCAAGGCGCGCTGAAGCGCGCAGCACGTTCCTGCGCCTGCCGCGGTCTAAACTGCCCCGATGCCCACTGCAGCGACTCCCGACGCGACCCGCTGCCCGCTCTGCGGCCAGCCCAACCGCTGCGCCATGGAAGTGGAGCGCGAGACCGGCCGGCCGCAGCCGCCCTGCTGGTGCACGCAGGCCGATTTCGATCCGCAAGCCCTGCGCGCCTTGCCTGAGGAAGCGCGCGGGCGAGCCTGCATCTGCAACGGCTGCGCGGGCTCGCCCGCCCGCTGAGCGCCGACGGCAGCATCGCGACACCCCATGTGCCAGCTGCTCGGGATGAACTGCAACACGCCCACGGACGTCACGTTCAGCTTCACCGGGTTCGCGCAGCGCGGCGGCAGGACCGACCACCACGCCGACGGCTGGGGCATCGCCTTCTTCGAGGGGCTGGGGCTTCGGCACTTCGTGGACCACCAGCCGGCTTCGCAGTCGCCGGTGGCGGAGCTGATCCGCCGCTACCCCATCAAGAGCCGCAACGTCATCGCCCACATCCGCAAGGCGACGCAGGGCGAGGTGGCGCTGGAGAACTGCCACCCCTTCGTGCGCGAGTTGTGGGGCCGCTACTGGGTGTTCGCCCACAACGGCGACCTCAAGGATTTCCAGCCGCGCCTGCATGCGAGCTTCCGGCCGGTCGGCAGCACGGACAGCGAGCGCGCGTTCTGCTGGATCATGCAGGAGCTGTGGAAGTCGCACGCGGGCGTGCCCAGCGTGGCCGAGCTGACGATCACGCTGCGCGAGCTGGCGCCGCAGATCGCGCGGCACGGCCCCTTCAATTTCCTGCTGTCCAACGGCGAGGCGCTGTGGGCCCACTGCGCCACCAACCTCTTCCACGTGCAGCGCAAGCACCCGTTCGCGCATGCGCGGCTGAAGGATGAGGACCTGTCGATCGACTTCTCCCACCACACCACACCGCAGGACAGGGTGGCCGTGGTCGTGACGGCGCCGCTGACGACCAACGAACAGTGGACGCCGATGCAACCCGGCGAGCTTCGCGTCTTCGTGGACGGCGCGATGTTCTGCTGAGCCAAGCGGACTGTGCCATCCCGTCGCGCGCGGCTGTCGAATGCGGCACCGGCCGTTCGTCGTGTCGGTGGAGCGGCACCCGCGTGTCGCCCGGCTCAACAGGAGATCGACATGCAATACGTGGATGGATTCGTCGTCGCCGTGCCCACCGCCAACCGCGGCGTCTACCTCGAACACGCCCGTGCCGCGGCCCGCGTCCTGAAGGACTGCGGCGCGCAGAACGTGGTGGAGTGCTGGGGCGACGACGTGCCCGAAGGCAAGCTGACCTCGTTCCCGCTCGCCGTGCAGCGCAAGCCGGAGGAGACGGTGGTGTTCTCGTGGGTCATGTGGCCGTCCAAGGCCGTGCGCGACGAGGGCATGGCCAAGGCCATGGCCGATCCGCTGTTCAAGGACATGCAGATGCCGTTCGACGGCAAGCGCATGATCTACGGCGGCTTCGAGGTGCTCGTCAGCCAGTGAGCCGCGCACAGGCGGCTTCGAGCGCGTCGACGAACATCGCCGGCACGTCGAAGCCGCTCTGCTGCGTGATCTCCTGGAAGCAGGTCGGGCTGGTGACGTTGATCTCGGTCAGGCAGTCGCCGATCACGTCCAGGCCCACGAGCAGCAGGCCGCGCTCGGCCAGCACCGGTCCCAGCGTTTCCGCGATCTCGCGGTCTCGCGGCGTGAGGGGCTGGGCCACGCCCTTGCCGCCGGCGGCCAGGTTGCCGCGCACTTCGCTGCCCTGCGGAATGCGCGCCAGGCTGAAGGGCACGACCTTGCCGCCGATCACCAGCACCCGCTTGTCACCCTGCGTGATCTGCGGCACGAAGCGCTGCGCCATCAGCGTGGTGGCGCCGGCGCCATTGAGCGTCTCGACGATGGCGCCGAGGTTCAGGCCGTCGCCGCGCACGCGGAAGATGCCCATGCCGCCCATGCCGTCCAGCGGCTTGAGGATCACGTCCTGGTGCTCGGCGTGGAAGCGCCGAACCTCATCCGGGTCGCGGGTCACCAGCGTGGGGCTGAGGAACTGCGGGAACTCCATGATGGCCAGCTTCTCCGGATGGTCGCGCAGCGCCCGCGGGCTGTTGAACACGCGCGCGCCTTCGCGCTCGGCCTGCTCCAGCAGGTGGGTGGCGTAGAAGTACTCGGAGTCGAACGGCGGGTCCTTGCGCATCAGCACCGCGTCGAACTCCCGCAGCGCGCGGACCGACGTGGCGGATTCGACGAACCAGTCGTCGTCGACGCCCGTGAGCTGGATCTCGCGCACGGTCGCCTGCACCTGCGCGCCCGAGCGCCAGGCCAGGTGGCGCGGCTCGCAGGCGGCGATGCGGTGCCCGCGGCGCTGCGCCTCGCGCATCATCGAGAAGGTCGTGTCCTTGTAGACCTTGAAGGCTTCCAGCGGGTCGGCAACGAAAAGCAGGTTCATCTGGGGATCGGGTCGTGCGGTGGCTCGTCGCCACTGTTGCACAAAACGCGTGGCGCCGTGGCGCTCAGGGCTTGGGCGCCGCCGGGATCGCGAGGCCTCGCTGCACCGCGGGCCGCGCGAGGAATGCGTCGAGCCCGCGCTGCACGTTTTTGAGGCCCGCGAACTCCACCAGGTCGCCGGCGCCGTAGAAGCCGACCAGGTTGCGGATCCAGGGGAAGGTCGCGATGTCGGCCACGCCGTACTCCTCGCCCGCGATCCAGGCGTTGCGCGCGAGCTGCCCGTCCACCACGGCGAGCAGGCGCTTCGCTTCCGCCACGTAGCGGTCGCGGGGACGCTTGTCCTCGAAAGCCTTGCCGGCGAATTTATGGAAGAAGCCGACCTGGCCGAACATCGGCCCCACGCCGCCCATCTGGAACATCAGCCACTGGACGGCGCGCCAGCGTTCGGCCGGATCGCGCGGCAGCAGCTTCCCCGTCTTCTCGGCCAGGTACAGCAGGATGGCGCCCGACTCGAACAGCGCGAGCGGCCGGCCGCCCGGGCCTTCCGGATCGAGGATGGCCGGAATCTTGTTGTTCGGGTTGAGCGACAGGAACTCGGGCGAGAGCTGGTCGTGCTTGTCGAAGTCGACGCGGTGCACTTCGTACGGCAGGCCGGTCTCTTCCAGCGCGATGGAGACCTTCACGCCGTTGGGTGTAGGCAGCGAATAGAGCTGAAGCCGGTCCGGGTGCTGCGCCGGCCACTTGCGGGTGATGGGAAAGGCGGAGAGGTCTTGGGGCATGCGGCACCGTAGCACGGCCGCCCCAAGGCCCGTCGCACGCGGGGAATCAGGCGGCGTGCTAGGACGCGGTCCGCACGCTCAGATCTCGACCTTCGAGCCCAGCTCCACCACCGCGTTGTTCGGCAATTTGAGGAAGTCGGCCGCCGCGCTGGCGTTGTGGTGCATCTGCGCGAACAGCTTCTCGCGCCAGGGCGCCATGCCGCCGCCGATCGTGGGCACGACCACGTCGCGCGACAGGAAGTAGCTGGTGGTCATCGGCTGCACTTCGCAGCCCAGCTTGCGCATGGGCTCGAGGGCGCGAGGCACGTCGAAGTCGTTCATGAAGCCGTAGTGGACCACCACCTGCCAGCAGTTGTGGCCGAGGGGCTCCACGTCCAGGCGCTTGTTCAAGCCGATCCAGGGCACCTCGTGGCTGCGCACCGTGACGAACAGGTTCTGCTCGTGCAGCACCTTGTTGTGCTTGAGGTTGTGCAGCAGCGCGTTGGGCACGGCGCCGGGTTCGGCCGTGAGGAAGACCGCGGTGCCTTCGACGCGCATGGGCGGGCTGGTGAACACCGCGTCCAGGAAGCTCGGCAGGTCGATGGCGTCGGCGCGCAGCTTGTCGTTCAGGATGCTGCGGCCTTCCTTCCAGGTCATCATCAGCGTGAAGATCGCGCCGCCGATCAGCAGCGGGAACCAGCCGCCCTGCAGCAGCTTCAGCAGGTTGGAGGCGAAGAATGCGAGGTCCACGAGGAAGAACCAGCCGGTGGCAGCGATGCACAGCCACAGCGGGTACTTCCAGCCGTAGCGGATGACGAAGAACGTCAGCGTGGTGGTGATCAGCATGTCCAGCGTCACCGCGATGCCGTACGCAGCCGCCAGGTTGCTCGAGGAGCGGAACAGCACCACGGCCAGGACGATGGCGACGAACAGGCCCCAGTTGACGAACGGGATGTAGATCTGGCCGGTCTCGCGCACGCTGGTGTGCTGCACGTTCAGGCGCGGCAGGTAGCCCAGTTGCACCACTTGCTTGGTGACGCTGAAGGCTCCGGTGATGAGTGCCTGTGAAGCGATGACGGTGGCCGCGGTGGCCAGCACCACCAGCGGCAGCAGCGCCCATTCGGGGGCCATCATGTAGAACGGATTCTTCACGGCGTCGGGCCGTTCGAGCAGCAGCGCGCCCTGGCCGAAGTAGTTGAGCGTGAGCGCCGGCATGGCCACCGCGAACCAGGCGATCCGGATCGGCTGCTTGCCGAAGTGGCCCAGGTCGGCGTACAGCGCCTCGGCGCCGGTGACGCACAGCACCACCGCCCCCAGGATGATGAAGGTGGTGCCCGGGTGCGACCACATGAAGCCGATCGCGTGGTGCGGGCTGATCGCAGTCAGGATCTCGGGGTGGTGCGCGATGTTGCCAACGCCCAGCACTGCGAGCGTGAAGAACCACACCAGCGTGACCGGGCCGAAGTAGCGGCCGACCCCCGCCGTGCCGTTCTTCTGCACCGCGAACAGCAGGAACAGGATGAGCAGCGTCAGCGGGATCACCCACTGCGAAAAGCGCGGCGAGACGACCTCCAGGCCCTCGACGGCGGACAGCACCGAGATCGCGGGCGTGATGACGCCGTCGCCGTAGAAGAGCGAAGTGCCGAAGATGCCCAGCGCGAGGAGCACCCGGCGCAGGTCCGGCCTGTCCTTCACCGCCTGCGAGGCCAGCGCCAGCATCGCGACCAGCCCGCCTTCGCCGTTGTTGTCGGCGCGCAGCACGAGCACCACGTACTTGATCGAGACGATGACCGTCAGCGTCCAGAAGAAGATCGAGAGGATCCCGTACACGTTGCCGGTCGTGAACTGGACGTGGCCCGAGCCGAATACTTCCTTGACGGCGTACAGGACGCTGGTGCCGATGTCGCCGTAGACGACACCGATGGCGCCGAGGGTCAGCGCGGCTAGCGAGGATTTCGAGCTTTGCACGAGGGGCCCCGTCTTGGCGCCGGCTGAGGCGGCGGCGGGGTTCCGTTCCTTGAGGGAGCGCTATTTTGCGCCGCTGCCAAGGCCTTGGTTGGGCCATGTTGCAGCGCAGCAACTCGCCCGGGGGGAGTCAGTCGTAGGTTTCGGCTTCGGGGTCGGTGGCTTCCAGCTCATAGCTGGCGGCCAGCATGGCCAGGCGGCCGATCACGCCGTACATGTAGAAGCGGTTCGGCGCGCTGGCGCCGGGCTTCTGCCCCGGCTGAGGCAAGTGCGTACTCTCCGCGAAAGCCAGTGGCACGAACCCCGCGCCGGGAGCGTTGAGGTTCTCGTCGATGCCGCGCTCGGGATGCACGCGGTAGAAACCGCCGACGACGTAGCGGTCCATCATGTAGACCACCGGCTCGGCCACGGCGTCATGGATGCGCTCGTAGGTCTGCACGCCTTCCTGGATGATGACGTCGTGCACCTCCTGGCCGTCCTTGACGAGGCCCATCTTGTTCTTGGCGCGCCGGTTGAGCTGGTCCAGGTCCTTGACGTCGCGCACGGTCATGATGCCCATGCCGTACGTCCCGTTGTCCGCCTTGACGATCACGAACGGCTTCTCGTTGATGCCGTATTCCTTGTACTTCTTGCGCACTCGCGTGAGCAGCGCGTCGACGTTGGTGGTCAGGCAGTCCATGCCCGAGCCTTCGGCGAAGTTGATCTCCCCGCATTTGTTGTACATGGGGTTGATCAGCCACGGGTCGATGCCGAGCATCTTGCCGAACCGCTTGGCCACCTCCTCGTAGCTCTGGAAGTGGCGGCTCTTGCGCCGCACCGACCAGCCCGCGTGCAGCGGCGGCAGCAGGTACTGCTCGTGCAGGTCCTCCAGGATGCCCGGAGGGCCGGCAGAAAGATCGTTGTTGAGCAGGATGGTGCAGGGATCGAAGTCCTTCAGGCCCAGGCGCGTCTTGCTGCGCACCACCGGCTCCAGCACGATCGATTCGCCCGTGGGCAGGTTGATCGTGGTCGGTTCCTTGATCTCCGGGCTGATGGAGCCGATGCGCACGTTCAGGCCCGCCATGTGGAAGACGCGCTTGAGCTGCAGCACGTTCGCCAGGTAGAACGTGTTGCGCGTGTGGTTCTCGGGGATGACCAGCAGGTTGCGCGCTTCCGGGCAGATCTTCTCGATGGCGGCCATCGCCGCCTGCACCGCGAGCGGCAGCATTTCCTGCGTCAGGTTGTTCCAGCCGCCGGGAAAGAGGTTGGTGTCCACCGGCGCCAGCTTGAAGCCGGCATTGCGCACGTCCACCGACGTGTAGAACGGCGGCGTGTGCTCCATCCACTCGAGCCGGAACCAGCGCTCGATGGCGGGCATCGACTCCAGGATGCGTTCCTCGAGTTCGTTGATCGGCCCGGATAAGGCCGTGATGAGGTGGGGGACCATGCAGCGCTCTCTCGAGGAGGGTTATCCGAGAACCATTGTAGGAAGCTGGGGCCGGCCGCGCCGGTTGCAAGCCGCGGCCGGGAGCCGGCGGCTCTAGCCCTGGCGGGCGAGCGGCAGGTTGAGCAGCAGGTTCTGCGGCTTGAGCCGCAATCGATTGGCTTCGTCCATGGCCATCGCCAGGTAGACCGGATGGCCGGCCACCTGCGGCAGCAGGGCCTGCGGCTCCTCGAAATCCATGCGGAACAGGCACAGCATGCGCTTGCCCTGCGCCGGGTCGATGTCCTCGCCCTGGTAGAGCGCATTGAGCACCGCGGTGGCCTGCGCGTCCAGGCCCACGTGCCAGACCCAGTGCTCGTCGTCGATCTCGCCCTCGGGCTGCACACGAACGTCCAGAGCGAGGAAATGCCGCACCCAGCGTTCGATCACACGGCACAACGCGGCGAGCGCGGGCTGGCCGTGGTTGAGGCTGACGACGAAATCGAAGGATTCGCTGCGGTTCCAGTACTCGCCGGCGTTGGCCTCGCCGAGCACGTCGAGTTCCGCGGTGCGCGGCGTGGCGCCGGCCTTGCGCAGCAGCTCGCCGATGCCGGCGAAGCTGGCCTCCGCGCGCCGCTCGACGGTCTCTTCGTCGGCCGCCATCACGTTGCCGTCTTCCTGGATCGCGATGCGCTGCGGCCGGAACAGCATCTCGGCCGCGCGGACTTCCATCGGCGTCGCGTTGTCGCCCAGCACTTCGCGCAGCAGGACCTGCGTCAGCAGGTGCACCAGCACCGGCGGCACGTCGACGTCGGCGCGGAACAGCTGCAGGTAGCTGCCCTCGAGCGTCGGGCGCGCCAGCAGCCGGCTGCGGAACCGCAGCCAGACCGCGTAGTTGGCGCGCGCGTCTTCATCGGACAGCGCCTGCAGGCGGCGCGGGTCGACCTCTTGCCGCGGCGAATCGAGCAGCGAGTGGTGCAGCGCGCGCTCGTTGTCGCAGGACTCGGGCACGGGGGCTAGCTCGGGGCGCAGCAGCAGGCTGCGCAGGAAATCGTCGGTGACGAGGAGCTGGCCGTCCGCGTCGTGTTCGAGCAGTCGCCAGCCGCAGCCGGGCCAGAAGTCGGGCATGGCCATCAGCGGCGGATCTCGCCCTGGCCCAGCACGACCCACTTCAGCGACGTCAGCCCTTCGAGGCCGACCGGCCCGCGTGCGTGGAACTTGTCGGTGCTGATGCCGATCTCGGCGCCGAGCCCGTATTCGAAGCCGTCGGCGAAGCGCGTGCTGGCGTTGACCATCACGCTGGCCGAATCCACCTCGCGCAGAAAGCGCTGCGCATGCACGTGGTCGCGGGTGACGATGGCATCGGTGTGGTGGCTGCCGTAGTGGTTGATGTGGGCGATGGCTTCATCGAGCCCCGCGACTACCTTGATGCTGATGACCGGCGCGAGGTATTCCTCGTACCAGTCCTGTTCCGTCGCGTCCTTGAGCAACGGCCCGTGCGGGCCGAGCTTGTCGAGGCCGCTGGCCAGGATCGTCTTCGCCTCGGGATCGCAGCGCATCTCCACGCCCTTGGATGCATAGATCGCGCCGATCCTCGGCAGGAACTGCGCCGCCACGCCGCGCGCCACGAGCAGGCCTTCGCTGGCGTTGCACGGGCTGTACTTCTGCGTCTTGGCGTTGTCTGCGATGGTCACGGCCATGTCGATGTCGCACGGATCGTCGACGTACACATGGCAGTTGCCGTCCAGGTGCTTGATCACCGGCACCTTGGCTTCGCGGCTGATGCGCTCGATCAGGCCCTTGCCGCCGCGCGGGATGATGACGTCGACGAACTGCGGCATCGCGATCAGCTGGCCCACCGCCTCCCGGTCGGTGGTCTGCACCAGCTGCACCGCGTCCTCGGGGAGACCGGCTTCGGCGAGAGCTTCGCGTACCAGCCGCGCCAGCCCCTTGTTGGATTCGATCGCCTCGGAGCCGCCGCGCAGGATGCAGGCGTTGCCGCTCTTGATCGACAGGCTGGCCGCTTCGATGGTCACGTTGGGGCGGCTTTCGAACACCATGCCGAAGACGCCGATCGGCACGCGCATCTGCCCGACGCGGATGCCGCTGGGCTGCTGCGTCATGCCGCGGATCTCGCCGATGATGTCCGGCATGGCCGCGAGCTGCTCGCAGCCCTCCGCCAGCGTCTGGACGATCTTCGGCGTGAGCTTCAGCCGATCGACCATCGGCGCGGCGAGGCCGGCGGCCTGGGCGCGTTCGATGTCCTTCGCGTTCTCGGCGAAAAGGGCCGCGGTCGATGCGCGCAGCTTGGCCGCGAGCGAGCGCAGCGCCGCGTTCTTCGCGGCCGCGTTCGCGGACGACATGCGCGTGGCGGCCTGCCGGGCCTGCAAGCCCAGCGTCTGCATGTATTCGGCGACGTTCAGCGCGTTCACGAGGGGGATTATCCCTTGCAGGGAGATCGCCCGCCGGATGCGGGATTCAGCGCCGCTGCGCCGCGGCGGCCGGCGCGCATTCGCGGCACAGGTCGCCCGCGAGCCGGTGCAGCGCCTGCCAGCCGTCGGTGGGCCAGCCCGGGGCCTTCAGGCCCTTGACGATGCCGTCCACCACATGGGCGGCGTGCAGCAGGTTGTCCAGCGCGGTGCCGGAAAGGCGCGGCAGCACGCGCTCGAACAGCCGCTCCTTCAGCCCCCAGACCCGCTGCTCGCGCAGGGCGATCGGCAGCGGCCGGCCCGCGCTCATCGCGTCCTTGACGCGCTTCAGTGCGCGGATGTCCTCCGCCAGCGTGTAGTGCACCAGCACCTCCGCCTCGCCCTCGGCCTGAAGTCCGTCGAGCATCCGCTGCACGCGCGCCAGCTGGCCGGCGAGCACGGCTTCGGAGAGCTTGAAGACGTCGTAGCGGGCGACGTTGAGCACGGCGCTTTCCACCTGCTCGAAGCTCAATTCGCCCGCCGGGTACAGCAGGGCGAGTTTCTGGATTTCCTGGTGCGCCGCGAGCAGGTTGCCCTCGACGCGATCGGCGAAGAACTGCAGCGTGCGCTGGCCCTCCTCGCCGGTCGCGACACGCTGCTCCTGCCTGGCCAGGCGCTGCGCGATCCACTGGGGCAGGGCCGCGCGTTCGATGCCGTCGATCTGGATGGTCACGCCGTAGCTGTCCAGCGCGCCGAACCACGCGCCGGTGCGCGTCATCTTGTCCAGCCTGGGCAGCAGCACCAGCGTGAGCGTGCTGTCGTTGCCTTCGGCGCTCTGCGCGAGCTGCTGCAGCGCGGGGCTGCCTTCCTTGCCCGGCTTGCCGGAGGGAATGCGGATCTCGACGATCTGCCGCTCGGCGAACAGGCTCAGGGACCCACCCGCGGCGAGCACCTCGCTCCAGTCGAAATGCGCGCCCGCCACGGTGTGGACGGTGCGTTCCGTGTAGCCCTGCGTGCGCGCCGTGGCGCGGATCGCGTCGGCCGCCTCCTGCACCAGCAGCGGCTCGTCGCCGTGCAGGGCGTACAGCGACTTCAGGCCCTTGGCGAGATGGGCGGCCAGCTGGGCGGCGGCAAGCTGCATGGGCGCAGATTGTAGGTGGCGCCCCTCGATTCCCGGCCGCGATGGAGCGTCAGGGCCGCCCTTGCAGCACCACTCCGCGGAAGATGTCCACCGCCCTGTCGATCAACTCACGCGTGATCGTCAGCGGCGGCGCGAAGCGGATCACCGTCTCGTGCGTTTCCTTGGACAGCACGCCGCGCTCGGCGAGACGCTCGACCAGTCGGCGCGCGCTGCCATGCGCCGGGTCGATGTCGACGCCGATCCACAGGCCGCGGCCGCGAACGTCGCGGATCAGCGGGCCCGCGGCTGCCTGCACGTCCTGCAGCCGGCGCATCAAATAAGGCCCCATCTCGGCGGCCCGCTCGACCAGCCGCTCTTCCTCGATCACGCGCAGCCCTTCCAGCGCCACGGCCGCCGCGAGTGCGTTGCCGCCGAAAGTGGAGCCGTGGCTGCCCGGATTGAAGACGTCCATCACCGCGTCGTCCGCCAGGAAGGCGCTGACCGGCAGCAGCCCGCCGCCGAGCGCCTTGCCCAGGATCAGCGCGTCGGGCCGGATGCCCTCGTGCTCGAACGCGAACCAGCGGCCGGTGCGCCCGAGGCCCGCCTGCACCTCGTCGTCGATCAGCAGCACGCGGTTGCGCGTGCACCAGTCGCGCAGCTCGCGGAAAAAGCCGGCCGGCGGCACGATCACGCCGGCCTCGCCCTGGATCGGCTCGATCAGCACGGCGCAGGTGTTGGGCGTGGCCGCCGCCTCGATGCTGGCCATGTCGCCGAAGTCGAAGTGGCGAAAGCCCGGCGCGAACGGACCGAAGCCGGCACGGTACTCGGGCTCGCTGGAGAAACCGATGATGGTGTTGGTGCGCCCGTGGAAGTTGCCGCGCGCGACGAGGATCTCGGCCTGCCCGTCCGGGATGCCCTTGACGCGATAGCCCCAGCGGCGCGCGCACTTGATGGCGGTCTCGACGGCTTCGGCGCCCGTGTTCATGGGCAGCGCGCGCTGGAACCCGGCGATCGAGCACAGCTTGGCGAGGAAGGGGCCGAGCGTGTTGCCGTAGTAGGCGCGCGAAGTCACCGCCACCTTCCCGAGCTGCCGCTGGGCCGCTGCGACCAGACGCGGGTGCAGGTGGCCATGGCTCACGGCCGAGTACGCGCCCATCATGTCGATGTACTCGCGGCCTTCGACGTCCCACACCAGGCAATCGAGCGCCCGGTCCACGACAACGGGTACGGGGTGGTAGTTGCGCGCGCCGTAGCGCGCCTCCAGCGCGACGTAGTCGCGGCTTCCGGGTCCGGCCTGGCTGTCCATGGCGGCTCTCCCAGGGCCGGGGAACGGCCCTTGTTGAGCCAGTCTAGGCCTCGGTCCCGTCCAACAGCGTCGGAGAACGCCTCGAGCCGATAGCCCGTCAGGGTTAAGCGCTAAACGGTCTTGACCGCCGCCAGGCGCCGCATCAACTGCTGCACCAGGTCGGTCTGCATGTCGCGGTAGAGCAACGACTCCTCGGCCTCCTTGGCCAGCACGGCGGATTCGCTGAAGCTGATGTCGCGCTGCTGCACCAGCTCGGTCTCGGGGATCAGCTCGCGCCCCTGCGGCGTGCGCAGGCGGAACCGGATGATCGAGCGCAGCTGGAACTCCCGCACCTGGCCGCTCGCGTTGAGGCCCACCACCACTTTTTCGCGCTGCTCGTTCAGCAGGTCCAGCACGACCTGCGCCTGCTCGGGCGGGGCCTGGCGAGGCGTCACCTGCACGGCGCCGGCCGAACCGATGGTGCGGCGCAGCTCGTTCGCCAGCGGACCGGCGGCGGGGATGGCGATGCTGCGGAAGGCGAAGTCGGGCGGCTTGCGCAGCTCGAAGCCGCATCCCGCTAGCGCGGCGCAGCCGGCCAGGAACAGGCGGCGTTCCATCACACGACCACGTTGACGAGCCGGCCCGGCACGACGATCACCTTCCTGGGCGTGGCACCCCCGCCGAACTTGGCGAAGGCCTCGCTGGCGACCGCCAGCCGCTCGATCTCCTCCTTGCTCGCGCCCGCCGGCACGGACACCGAGCCGCGGTGCTTGCCATTGACCTGCAGCACCAGTTCGACCTCTTCCTGCACCAGCGCGCCGTCGTCCACCTTGGGCCAGGGCGCGTCGAGCAGCTCGCCGTGCGAGCCGATGTAGTCCAGCTCTTCCCACAGCGCATGGGTGACGTGCGGCGTGACCGGATAGAGCACCCGCAGCAGGATGCCGAAGCCTTCGGCCACCGCGGTGTCGGCGCCCTGCTCGCCCGCGCCCTTGAAGTCTTCGAGCGCGTTCAGGATCTTCATCGCGCCCGACACGACGGTGTTGTATTGCATGCGGACGTAGTCGTAGTCCACCTGCTTGAGCACCGTGTGCACCTCGCGTCGCAGCGCCTTCGTCTGCTTGCCGAAGTGGCCGGCGGCGCCCAGGCGTTGCACGTAGCCCGCCACCGAAGCAGCGCCCGCGAGGCGATGACCGCATTGCCACACACGGCGAAGGAAGCGGTAGCTGCCTTCGAGCGCGGCATCGTTCCACTCCAGCGTCGCCTCCGGCGGCGCCGTGAACATGGTGTACAGCCGCGCCGTGTCGGCGCCGTACTTCTCGATCAGGTCCTGCGGGTCGACGCCGTTGTTCTTGGACTTGGACATCGTCGTCCAGCCCTCGTACACGACCGGCTTGCCGTCGGCCTTGGCGGTGGCGGAGACCACGCGCGCGTGCTCGTCGCGCACGATGTCCAGGTCGTGCGCCCAGTAGTACTGCCGGCCCGCCTTGTCGCCGGTGCGCGAGAAGGCCTCGTTGAGCACCATGCCCTGCGTGAGCAGGCGGGTGAAGGGCTCGTCGATCTTCACCAGCCCCAGGTCGCGCATCACCTTGGTCCAGAAGCGCGCGTACAGCAGGTGCAGGATGGCGTGCTCGATGCCGCCGATGTACTGGTCCATCGGCATCCAGTACTGCGTGCCCTCGCCCACCATGGCGCGGTCGTTCTTCGGGTCGCAGTAGCGCATGAAGTACCAGGACGAATCCACGAAGGTGTCCATGGTGTCGGTCTCGCGCCGCGCGGGCTTGCCGCACACCGGGCAGCTGCAGGCAAGGAAGTCCTCGCGCTTGTTCAGCGGGTTGCCGCTGCCGTCGGGCACGCAGTCCTGCGGCAGCACCACCGGCAAATCCTTCTCCGGCACGGGCACGGCGCCGTGCTGCTCGCAGTGGATGATCGGGATCGGCGTGCCCCAGTAACGCTGGCGGCTGATGCCCCAGTCGCGCAGGCGCCAGGTCACCTTCTTCTCGCCCAGGCCCTTCTGCTCCAGCGCATGGGCCACGGCATCGACGGCCTGCTGGTAGTTGTACCCGCTGAAGTTGTCGGAGTTGATGGTGATGCCGCGTTCCTTGTCGGCGTACCACTCCTGCCAGCGGTGGTAGTCGTAGGTCTCGCCGTCGACGTGCACCACCTCCAGGATGGGCAGGTTGTACTTGAGCGCGAACGCGAAGTCGCGCTCGTCATGGCCCGGCACGCCCATCACGGCGCCGTCGCCGTAGCCCATGAGGACATAGTTGCCCACCCAGAGGTCGATCGGCTCGCCGGTGAGTGGATGGAACACCGCCAGCCCGGTGGGCAGGCCTTCCTTCTCGCGCAGCGCGAGCTCCGCTTCCGTGGTGCCGCCCCTCTTGCATTCCTCGATGAAGGCGGCGAGTTTCGGGTTGCTGCGCGCCGCGTGCGTGGCCAGCGGATGTTCCGGCGCGACGGCGCAGAACGTGACACCCATGATGGTGTCGGCGCGCGTGGTGAAGACGTACATGCGGCCGTCGCCGATCAGCCGGCCCTCGGCGTCGCGGATGTCGTGCGTGAACGCGAAGCGCACGCCCTCGCTCTTGCCGATCCAGTTCTCCTGCATCAGCTTGACGCGCTCCGGCCAGCCCGGGAGCTTGTGCTGCACGTGGTCCAGCAGCTCGCCCGCGTAGTCGGTGATCTTGAGGTAGTAGCCCGGGATCTCGCGCTTTTCCACCACCGCGCCGGTGCGCCAGCCCTTGCCGTCGATCACCTGCTCGTTGGCCAGCACCGTCTGATCGACCGGGTCCCAGTTGACGACCTGGGTCTTGCGGTAGGCGATGCCCTTTTCCAGCATCTTGAGGAACAGCCACTGGTTCCACTTGTAGTAATCGGGATCGCAGGTGGCGACCTCGCGGGACCAGTCGATGGCCAGGCCCATCGCCTGCATCTGGCCCTTCATGTACGCGATGTTCTCGTACGTCCACTTCGCCGGCGGCACGCCGTTCTTCAGCGCCGCGTTCTCCGCCGGCAGGCCGAAGGCGTCCCAGCCCATGGGCATCAGCACGTTGTAGCCGTTCATGCGCAGGTAGCGCGTCAACATGTCGTTGATCGTGTAGTTGCGCACGTGGCCCATGTGCAGCTTGCCGCTGGGGTAGGGCAGCATGGAGCAGGCGTAGAACTTCTTCCTGCGCGCATCCTCGACCACGCGGTAGGCGTCGCGCGCGGTCCAGTGCGCCTGCGCGTCCCGCTCGACCTCGAGGTGGTTGTACTTTTCTTGCATGGCGGAATTCTAGGATGGGCCTGCTGCGAGCCCGGGGCGCAAGGCCTTCAGCGCGGGGGCTCGGCGACGAAGCCGATGCGGGACAGGCCCGCCTTCTGCGCGGCGCCCATGACCTCGATGACCTTGCCGTAGGCGACGGACTGGTCGGCGCGCAGCTGCACCTCGGTCTCGGGGTTCTGCCGGGCCGCCGCGGCCAGGCCCTGGGCCAGCTGTTCGGGCGTGACGGGCTTGTCGTCCAGGAACAGGCCGCCCTTGCCGTCCATTCCCACGGTCACGAACCTGGGCGCGTCCTGCGGCTTCGCGCCTTCGGCCTTGGGCAAATCCAGCCGCAGCGAGCTGGCCATCAGCGGCGCGGTGATGATCAGGATGACGACCAGCACCAGCATCACGTCGACCAGTGGCGTGACGTTGATGTCGCTCATCGGGCGCGGGCCCTCGGTGCGCTCGAGCCGGCCGAAGGCCATCAGCCCGCCTCCGGATGCTGCGCCACCAACTCGCGCAGGTCGCGCGCGAAGCCTTCCAGGTCGGCTTCGATGCGGCCGATGCGGCGGCCGTAGATGTTGTAGCCCAGCACGGCGGGAATGGCGACGGCCAGGCCGGCGGCGGTCATGATCAGCGCCTCTCCGACGGGACCTGCGACGCGGTCGATGCTGATCTGGCCGGCAGCCGCGATGCCCGTGAGCGCGTGGTAGATGCCCCAGACGGTGCCCAGCAGGCCGACGAAGGGCGCCGTCGAACCCACCGTGGCCAGCAGCACCTGGCCGAACTGCAATTTGTCGAGCACCGCATGCAAGGCGTCGCGCAGCACGCGCGTGAGCTGCTGGGCGCGATCGCCCGCGGCGGCCAGCGAGCCTGCGGGCTGCGCGCGGGTGGCCGCGATCAGCGGCACCACCAGCTGCTCGCGGTCGAAGCCGGACACGCGGTGCTGCGCCTCAGCCAGCGACGGGGATTGCCAGAACGCGGCCGTGGCCCGCGCGACGTCCGACGATGCGCGGCGCAGCAGCCAGCCCTTCCAGAGGATCACGACCCAGCTGGCCACGGACATCACGAGCAGCAGCAGCGCGACCGCGCGGCCGATCGCGTCGGCCTGGCTGAACAGCTGCGGAATGTCCATCGTCGCCCTCTCCCCTCATGCGCGCCGGGCGCGCTGGCTCGCCTTAATTGAGGCCCAGCACGTCGAACATGTCGAACAGGCCGCTGCGCTTGCCCGCGAGGAAGCGGACGGCCCGCAGGCTTCCCTGCGCGTAAGTGGCGCGGCTGGCCGACTTGTGCGTGATCTCGATGCGTTCGCCGGTGCCCGCGAACAGCACCGTGTGGTCGCCCACGATGTCGCCACCGCGGATGGTGGAAAAGCCGATGGTGGAAGGATCGCGCTCGCCGGTGACGCCCTCTCGCGCGTACACCGCGCACGACTTCAGGTCGCGGCCGAGCGCCTCGGCGATCACCTCGCCCATCTTCAATGCGGTGCCGGAGGGCGCGTCCACCTTGTGGCGGTGGTGCGCTTCGATGATCTCGATGTCGTAGCCGGTGGCCAGCGCGCGGGCCGCCATGTCCAGCAGCTTGAGCGTGACGTTGACGCCGACGCTCATGTTGGGCGCCATGACGATGGCGATGTCCCGCGCGATCTCGGCGATCTGCGTCTTCTGGTCGGCCGAGAAACCGGTGGTGCCGATCACCGCGTTGACGCCGAGTTCGCGGCACGCCGCGAGGTGGGTCATCGTGCCCTCGGGGCGGGTGAAGTCGATCAGCACCTTGGCCCGCGCGAGGCCGGCGCGCACGTCGGCCACGACAGGCACGCCGCTGGCGACACCGAGGAATGCAGCCGCGTCGTTCCCGATCGCCGGGCTCGAAGCCAGGTCCATCGCACCCGCGAGCTGGCAGTCGCCCGAGGAGCGGATCGCCTCGATCAGCATCTGGCCCATTCGGCCGGTGGCGCCGGCGACGGCGACCTGGTGCCGGGCAGCGCCCGCGGAAGTGGAAGCCATGCGGATCAACGCGCGGGCGTTTCGAGCGGCGGGTAGGAAGTGGCCGGCGGCGGCGCCGCGGAACCGGAGGTCGTGGGCGCTTGCGGCGAAGCAGCCGGGCGCGTGGCCGCGGTGGCGCGCTGCAACTGCTCCTCGCTCGCCTGCAGCGCGGGCTGGCGCACCTCGCGCGGCTTGGAGCCGATGGCGGCGACGAACTCGGACTCGGACGGCATGGTGTCGCCCTCGAAGCGCTGCAGTGCCTCGCCGCTGAAGAACACCGTCAATCGGCGGGGCTGTTCCTGCACGCCGTCGCGCTTGAGCGTGAACACGTAGTCCCAGCGGTCGTCGTGGAACAGGCTGGTGACCAGCGGCGTGCCCAGCAGGTCGCGCACCTGCTGGCGCGACATGCCCGGCTTGAGCTGCTCGACCTGCTCGCGAGACACGAAGTTGCCCTGCACCACCTCGACCTTGTACGGCGTGACGGCGCTTGCGATGCGGCGGCTGACGCCGTCCATGCTGCCGCAGCCGGCCGCGGCCGCGCACAGCGCGAGCACGATGCTCGTTCGCAGCAGGCGGGGGGACGTGGAGGGCATCTTCGAGGCAGGCGATATGATCGCGAAGATTGTAGCGGCAGCCCTTCGGTGGCCTTCTCCGCGAGACCCTCATGTCGAACGTCGACGAACTGAAGAACACCGGCCTGAAGGCGACCCTGCCGCGGCTGAAGATCCTGGACGTGTTCCAGAAAGGATCGCAGCGCCACATGACGGCCGAGGACGTCTTCCGTGTCCTGCTGGAAGAGCGCTCCGACATCGGCCTGGCCACCGTCTACCGTGTGCTCACCCAGTTCGAGCAGGCCGGCATCCTGACGCGCAGCCACTTCGAAAGCGGCAAGGCCGTGTACGAACTGAACGAGGGAACGCACCACGACCACATGGTATGCCTCGACTGTGGCCGCGTCGAGGAGTTCTACGACGCCGAGATCGAGAAGCGCCAGCACGCGGTGGCCAAGGCCAAGGGGTTCGCGATCGCGGACCATGCGCTGTCGCTCTACGCGCACTGCACCAAGGAAGCGTGCCCGCACCGGCCGAAACGGGGCCATCCCTAGCCCCCTCTGCTGAAGCGAAGCTTCAGCCGCCCTTCTCCATCGCGCGGCGGTGCCGCTCGACGAACTCCTGGTAGGTGTCAACGCCGCGCAGCTGAAGGATGGTGTTGCGCACCGCCGCTTCCACCAGCACGGCGATGTTGCGGCCAGCCACGACGGGAATCACCGCCTTGCGCACGGGCACGCCCAGCACGTCCTGCACCAGCGGCTCGTAGGGCAGGCGCTCGTACTCGCGCTCCATCGTGTCGCGGCGCACCAGGTGCACGATGAGCCGCAGCCTCATCTTCCGCCGCACCGCCGTCTCGCCGAAGATCGCGCGGATGTCCAGCAGGCCGATGCCGCGCACCTCCAGCAGGTTCTGCAGCAGCTCGGGGCAGCGGCCCTCGATCGTGGTCTGGTTCACGCGGTACAGGTCGACCGCGTCGTCCGCCACCAGGCCGTTGCCGCGCGTGATGAGTTCCAGGCCCAGTTCGCTCTTGCCCAGCCCGCTTTCTCCGGTGATGAGCACGCCCAGGCCGAGGATGTCCATGAACACGCCGTGCATCGAGGTGCGCTCGGCGAAGTGCTTGGACAGGTAGGCCCGCATCACGTCGATGACGAAGGCCGAAGGCTCGCCCGTGGCGAACATCGGGATCTGCGCGCGCTCGCACATGGACAGCAGCGCGTCGGGCGCGGTCTGCCCGTCGGTGAGCACCAGCACCGGCGGCTCCAGCGTCACGATGCGCGCGATGCGCCGCGCGCAGTCGTCGGCGGTGGCGTTGGTGAGGTAGGCGATTTCGCGCTCACCCAGGATCTGGACGCGGTACGGGTGGATGTAGTTGAGGTAACCCACCAGGTCCGCGCCCGAACGGGCGGCGCGCACCGCGACCTCGTCGAAGCGGCGCTCGGAAGCGCCCAGCCCGGCGACCCACTCCCATTTCAGCTTCGCGCGGTGGTCCTCGAACAGGACGTCGGCGCTGACGACGGTGGGCTTCACGCGCGGCTAGGCCGGCTGGGCGGACTGCCAGGTGGCGATCAGCCGGTGCAGCTCGGCCGCGTCGGTGCTGGCCTTGATCTTCTCGCGCAGCGGCGCGTCCGACAGCAGCTCGGCGATTTCCGAGAGGATCTCCAGGTGCTTCTGGGTCGCCGCCTCGGGCACCAGCAGGAAGATCAGCAGGTTGACTGGCTGCTCGTCCGGCGCGTCGAAGCCGATCGGGTTGGCCAGCTGGAACAGCGCCGCCATGGGCGCCTTCAGGCCTTTGATGCGACCGTGCGGGATGGCCACGCCATGGCCGAGACCGGTGGAGCCCAGCCTTTCGCGGGCAAACAGGCTGTCGGTGATCAGCGCGCGCGACAGGCCGTGCAGGTTCTCGAACAGCAGGCCGGCCTCTTCGAACGCGCGCTTCTTGCTGGTGGCGTCGACGCCCACGAGGACCTGGGCGGCGGGCAGGATGGCAGCGAGGCGGTTCATGGTCGGGGATGGGCGATTATGCACCTCACCTTCCGGCTCAACGGGGTGCCGCAGCGGCACGTTTGGCACCCCTGAAGCGCGCCAGCAACAAGGGCCCCGAAGGGCCCTGGTGCGCAGACAGCCGCGTCTTTACATGATCCGCTTGGGCGCCGGGTGGTGGTGGTCCTGCAGGCGCGTCTTGTGGCGGCCGACCTGGCGGTCGAGCTTGTCCACCAGCTCATCGAGCGCGGCGTACAGGTCTTCGTGAGAACTCTCCGCGAACATGTCGTTGCCCTTGACGTGGATGCGGCATTCGGCTCGCTGCCTTCGTTCCGGCTCCTTCTGCTTCTCAACCGTGAGGAGAACCTTGATGTCCACCACCTGGTCGAAGTGGCGGGTGATCCGATCGAGCTTGGTCGTCACATAGCTTCTCAGTGCGGGGGTGACTGCGAGGTGGTGACCGCTGATCGTCAAATTCATGTAGAGCCTCCTGGGTGCACTCGGTTGAAGGTCCCGGCGGAGAACCCGCCGGGCGAGAGAAAGGTTGAACTGCCTGCGGACCACTATGCCGCGCGCCTCATTCGATTGCAATCGCCGCCGCAGCGGCGCACACAAATTAAAACCCTCGCGCGAGGACGGACGCGCTGCAACGCGCGCGCACAAAAGCAAAGCGGCCCACGAGGGGCCGCTTGCGCGAGGTCGGCTTGCGCGGGTTCGCGCATCGGGTTTTCAGTGCAGGCGCCAGGCCGGACGCTTCATGTACTGCGACCAGTCGGCGGCGGCACGCATGCGCGGATGCGATGCCGCGCCCGGGCGCTCCAGGTTCGCGTGTTCGACTCGATCGCCCTGGGGCTTGTCGCGCGGCGTGTCGGAAATCTTGTTGGGGTTCTTCGATTCGGTCAGCATGTGTGGGCTCTCGGTGGGGGGATGCGGCCTTCAGCTGCCGCTGTCATTGCGATGGGTCTTCACGTCTTTCTGCTGGTCGGCAGGACGGCGTGCGTGCGGGCTCAGAAATGGCCAGGCGTGTCCCGAGCGGCCGCGGCGCGAATCCTGCGCAGCGGGCTTCTCGGCGGCGCCTGTCCGCCACCTGGTACGGCTCGCATTCGGGTCGTTCGCAAGCTGGATCATTCGTTACTGCTCCTTGGACACCCGGAGAGGAGGCACCGCCCCGAGTGGACAGCCCAATGTAGGGGGCGGACCTCATCGGGTATGTCGGACAGGTCGGCCCTGCTTTGTAGGAATCCTCCTGCGGCCGAGGCATCTCGGCGGATGTCAGGCCCGGCTCGCGAGCGCCCGCAGAATGGCCGCATGCCCCATCGGATCCGCGGCACCGGCACACGCGCCACCCGGCTGCCCAAGAGTCAGCGCGTACTACTGCTGGTCGACTTCATCAACGCCTTCGACTTCCCGGGTGGCGAAAAGCTGGCCGCCCCGGCGCTGGCCGCGGCCCGCGCCACCGCCGAGCTGAAGCAGCGCCTGCGCGAGGAAGGCGTGACGGCGATCTACGCCAACGACAACTTCGGCGTCTGGCAGTCGGATTTCCACAGCCAGGTCGCGGGCTGCCTGGGCCTGCCCGGCGAGCCGGGCGAGATCGCGCGCGTGCTCTATCCGCAGGCGGACGACCTCACGGTCCTCAAGCCGCGCCACTCCGCGTTCTACGCCTCGCCGCTCGAGTTGCTGCTGGCCGAGATGGACACGAGCGAGCTCGTGATCTGCGGGCTGGCCGCCGACATGTGCGTGCAGCTGACGGCCGCCGACGCCTTCCTGCGCGAGTACCGGGTCTGGGTGCCCTCGGACTGCACGGCGGCCGAGACCGAGAAGGCCAAGAAGACCGCGCTCGACTACATGGCCTCGGTGCTCAAGTGCGACGTGCACGCGTCGACCGAGCCGGCGCCCCAGGCAGCCGCGGCGAAGTAGCCCCCCGCCCTGCTCTACCATGCGCCGCGAGGAGCGGCGATGAGCCTTGGAACGACGATTGAATCGGGCTTGGTGCGGCCCGGCCGGCCGGTGCAGGCGCTGGTGCTGATGGGCGGCGGCGCCCGCACCGCCTACCAGGTGGGCGTGCTGCAGGCGCTCGCCTCGATGCTGCGGCTGCAGGCCGGCCCGGCGGGCGCCTTCCCTTTCCAGGTGCTGGTGGGCACGTCGGCTGGCGCGCTCAACGCGGCGTACCTGGCCAGCGCGGCCGGCGAGGGCCTGCACGCGTTCGACCGGCTGTCCGCCTTCTGGTCGCGGCTGCGCAGCGAGGACGTCTACGACCTCAGCGTTCCGCTGTGGGTGCGCTTCAGCCGGCTGGTGACGGCGGTACGGCTGTGGGGCCAGGCGCGCCGCGCGGGCGCCGTGCTGGACACCATGCCGCTGGTCGACACGCTGCACCGCGCGATCTCGCTCGCCGGCATCGAACAGTCGCTCGCCTCCGGCGCCATCGAAACGCTGGCGGTCACCGCCTCCAGCTACACGAGCGGCGTGCACTGGACGTTCTGCCACTCGGCGCAGGACCACCGGCACGGAGCCTGGAGCCGCCCTGGGCGCCGCGCCGAGTTCCAGCCGCTCACCATCGAGCACCTGATGGCCTCCAGCGCCATCCCCTTCCTGTTCCCGGCCACGCCGCTGTGGGTCGACGGCCGCCGCGAGTACTTCGGCGACGGCTCGATGCGGCAGGTCTCGCCGCTGTCGCCCGCGATGCACCTGGGCGCGCACCGCATCCTGGTGGTGGGCGTCGGCCAGCCCGAGCGGGCCGGCCTGGCGGGCACGGGCGCCGCGGGCGCTCCCAACCTGGGCGCGATCGCCGGCCACGCCATGGCCAGCGTGTTTCACGACACGCTGCAGGCCGACGTGGAGCAGGCCCAGCGCGTCACCCGCACGCTGCAGCAGCTGCCGCGCGAGGTGGCGGCGCTGCTGCCCTATCGCAGCGTGGAAGTGCTCGCCCTGCAGCCGTCGCAGTCGCTCGACGCCATCGCCCAGGACCACGCGCACCTGCTGCCGGCGTCGGTGCGGCGCGCGCTCGGCGGACTGGGGGCGCGCAAGGGCGGCGGCGGGCTGGCCAGCTACCTTCTTTTCGAGCCTTCGTTCGTGCGGGCGCTGATGGCGCTCGGTGAGCAGGATGCCTATGCCCGCAAGGCCGAACTGCTCGCCTTCACCGGGGCCCGCGCGGCATAATCGCGCCTTCCCCAGCACCGGAGAGAGCTCCTTGGAAGCACACCCTAGTCGGTAGCTTTCAACGTCCGTGAGCGGCGTTGGAAGCCTTGCACCCGCGCCGACCCACCCACCCCCTCACGGAGTGAGCCCCATGCTCAACATCTTCACGCTCGCCAACGGGCGACTGTTCCAGGAAGAGATCGACTCGCTCGAGGAGCTGTCCCGCTTCAAGCCGATCTGGGTCGACCTGGAATCGCCGACCATCGAGGAGAAGCGCTGGGTCAAGCAGTACTACGGCCTGTCCATCCCCGAGGACGCGATGGACGAGGACATCGAGGAGTCGGCGCGCTTCTACGAAGAGGACAACGGCGAGCTGCACATCCGCAGCGACTTCCTGATCGCCGACGACGAGGAGCCGCGCTCGGTGCGCGTGGCCTTCATCCTGAACCAGGCCAACGAGACGCTGCGCAGCAAGGGCGTGCTGTTCTCGATCCACGACGAGGACGTCCCCGTGTTCCGGCTGCTGCGGCTGCGCGCGCGCCGCGCGCCGGGCCTGATCGAGGACCCGAAGGACGTGCTGCTCAAGCTGTTCGACGCCGACGCCGAGTATTCGGCCGACGCGCTGGAAGGCATCTACGACGAGCTGGAGAAGGTGAGCAAGCAGGTGCTGGCCGGCGAGGTGACCGACACGCTGGCCGGCGAGGTGCTGGGCGACATCGCCCGCCAGGAAGACCTGAACGGCCGCATCCGCCGCAACGTGATGGACACGCGCCGCGCCCTGTCCTTCATGATGCGCAGCCGCCTGCTGTCGCAGGAACAGTTCGAGGACGCGCGGCAGATCCTGCGCGACATCGAATCGCTGGACAACCACACGGCGTTCCTGTTCGACAAGATCAACTTCCTGATGGACGCCACCGTCGGCTTCATCAACATCAACCAGAACAAGATCATCAAGATCTTCTCGGTGGCCAGCGTGGCGCTGCTGCCGCCGACACTGGTGGCCAGCCTCTATGGCATGAACTTCCAGTTCATGCCGGAGCTGCAGTGGCGCGGGGGCTATCCGTTCGCCCTGGCGCTGATGGCCGCCAGCGCGCTCGTGCCGATGTGGTACTTCCGCAAGCGCGGCTGGCTGCGCTGAACCAGCCGCGCCGCGCGCATGCGTCCACGTTTTGGCCCGCGCGGCGCCGCCTCGTCGATTCTTTCCATCGCCTGCAGCCTCGCGCACGCGGCCGGTGGTCACCATGCGGTCGACGACGCCCTGCTGGTGGAAGAAGGCCGATGCGAATTCGAGAGCTGGCACGAACGCCCTTCGGGCTCGGCGCACTTGCTGCACCTGGGCGCCGGATGCCGCATCGGCGCGGTCGAACTGGCCGCGGCCACCGACCGGCAGCGGCAGGCCGGCGCCACCAGCGCCGGCCATTCGCTGCAGGTGAAGTGGGCCACCGAACTCACCCCCAGTCTGAGCGCCGGCTTCGCGGCCAGTCCCCGTTGGCGGGCACATGCGCGTCCTCGCTTCCAGGGAACGACCGCTGCCGCGCTGCTCACCTGGTCGGCGGTGGAAAACGTCCGGTTGCACGCGAACCTCGGGCGCGACTTCGTCCATCGCGACCAGGACGAAACGCGAGGCGGGATCGCGGTCGACTGGTCGCCCGGCGCCGGCGCCTGGCAGTTGGCGGCGGAACGGTTCCGGCAGGAAGGCGGCGTGATGCGGGAATTCGACCGCTGAGCGATCAGGCCAGCAGCGCATGCACGATCGCCGCACTGTGGCGGCTCGCAACGTCACGGACAAACCGCGCGAAGTCCACATGGGCGTCGTCATCCGCCCGGTCCGAAATCGTGCGCACCGCTGCGAACGGCACGCCGAAGTCGTGGCACACCTGGGCCACCGCAGCGCCCTCCATCTCGACCGCGAGCGCCTGCGGCAGCGCGGCCTGCAGCGCGCGGCATTCGGCGTCGGTCGAGACGAACCTGTCGCCGCTGACGACCAGGCCCCGGTGCAGCCGCTGCTGCGGAAGCGCTCGCGCAACGGCCGCGGAGAGTCGAGCCGTCAATGCCGCATCGGTGCGGAACTGGCTCGCGCCGTACAGCGGCACCTCGTAGCGGGGAAAGATCGGGGACGCGTCGAGGTCGTGCTGCAGGAAGGACTCGGCGACCACCACGTCCCCGACCGACACGCCCGGTCCGAGGCCGCCCGCCACGCCGGTGAAGACGATCTCGGAGACCTGGAAGCGCTCGATGAGAACCGCGGCGGTGGTCGCCGCCGCCACCTTCCCGATGCGCGACAGCACGGCCACCACTTCGCGCCCGTGCAGGTGCCCGACCCAGAACTCGCGTCCCGCCGCCAGCCGGCGCGATTCGTCCGGCATGAGGTCCAGGACGGCCGCCAGTTCCTCATGCATCGCGGAGACGATGGCGGTTGTCATGGAGACGCTGTGCCCCGCCTCTGCGGCGAAAACGGCGCGCTACGCCCGCTCCATCACTTCTTGTCGCGCAATTCCCGCCGCAGGATCTTGCCCACCGGCGTCTTGGGCAGCTCCGTTCGGAACTCCACCACCTTGGGCTGCTTGTAGCCGGTGAGATTGGCGCGGCAGTACTCGCGCACCTTGTCCTCGGTGAGACCGGGATCCTTCTTCACCACGACCAGCTTGACCGCCTCGCCAGTCTTCTCGTCCGCGACGCCGACCACGCCGCACTCGAGCACACCGTCGAGCTTGGCCACCACATCCTCGACCTCGTTCGGGTACACGTTGAAGCCGGAGACCAGCACCATGTCCTTCTTGCGGTCGACGATCTTGAAGTAGCCGCGCTCGTCCATGATGCCGATGTCGCCGCTCTTGAAGAAGCCGTCCGGCGTCATGACCTTCGCGGTCTCGTCGGGGCGCTGCCAGTAGCCCGCCATCACCTGCGGGCCCTTGATCGCGATCTCGCCCGGCTGCCCGACGGGCACGTCCCTCCCCTCGTCGTCGATGCACTTCATCAGCGTCGAGGGGATCGGCACGCCGATGGTGCCGGTGTATTCGGTGCTGGTCACCGGGTTGCAGCTGGCCGACGGCGAGGTCTCCGACAGGCCGTAGCCCTCGCAGATCGGGCAGCCGGTCTTCTGCAGCCACTTCTGCGCGACGGCGCCCTGCACCGCCATGCCGCCGCCGACCGAGATCTTCAGGTTCTTCCAGTTGACCTTGTCGAAGTCCGGGTGGTTGGCCAGGCCGTTGAACAGCGTGTTCACCGCCGGGAAACTGTGGAACGTCTGCCGCGAGAGTTCCTTGAGCACCGCCGGCAGGTCACGCGGGTTCGGGATGAGGATCAGCCGCCCGCCGGTGCGCATGCTCAGCATCATCCCCACGGTGAATGCGAAGATGTGATACAGCGGCAGCGCGCAGACGCCCGTGGGCTGCTCGCCCGCCGGGACCTTGCCCATCACCGGCTGGTTCCACGCCTCGGACTGCAGCACGTTGGCGATGACGTTGCGGTGCAGGAGCACCGCGCCCTTGGATACACCCGTGGTGCCGCCGGTGTACTGCAGCACCGCGACGTCGTCGGGCTTGATCTCCACCGGCCGCAGCGTCGCGCGGCTGCCGCGCGACACCGCGTCGTTGAAGCGCACGGCGCCCGGCAGGTTGTACGCCGGCACCATCTTCTTGACCTTGCGCACCACGTAGTTGACGAGGCCGCCCTTGAGCGCGCCGAGCATGTCGCCCATTGCGGCCAGCACCACGTGCCTGACCGGCGTCGCAGCGATGCACTGCTGCAGCGTGTTGGCGAAGTTCTCGATGATGATGATGGCCTTGGACCCCGAGTCCTTGAGCTGGTGCTCCAGCTCGCGCGGCGTGTACAGCGGGTTGACGTTCACCACGACCAGCCCCGCGCGCAGGATGGCGGCCACCGCCACCGGGTACTGCGGCACGTTGGGCATCATGATCGCGACCCGGTCGCCCTTGGCCAGTCCCAGGCTCTGCAGGTAGGCGGCCAGCGCCTGGCTCATCGAGTCGGTCTGCCCGTAGCTCACCTCCTTGCCCATGAAGCTGTAGGCCGGCCGGTCCGCGAACTTGCGGAAGCTCTCCTCCATCAACTGCACCAGCGAGTGGTACTGCGAGGCGTCGATCTCCGAAGGCACGCCCGGCGGATAGGCGCTCAGCCAGGGCCGCTGGGTGTCGGGGGGTGGGCTCATGTCCATGCTTTTGTCTCCTCGTCTGCCTCGTCGGGCCGCTTACTCGATCGCCTTGGCCATGTCCTCGACGACCTTCTTGGCATCGCCGAAAACCATCATGGTCTTGTCCATGTAGAACAGCTCGTTGTCCAGGCCGGCGTAACCCGCGGCCATCGAGCGCTTGTTGACGATCACCGTCTTGGCCTTGTAGGCCTCCAGGATCGGCATGCCGTAGATCGGGGTGCCCTTCTGCAGCGCGGCCGGGTTCACCACGTCGTTGGCGCCCAGGATGATGGCCACGTCGGCCTGGCCGAACTCGCCGTTGATGTCCTCCATCTCGAACACCTGGTCATACGGCACCTCGGCCTCGGCCAGCAGCACGTTCATGTGGCCCGGCATGCGGCCGGCCACGGGATGGATCGCATATTTGACGTTCACGCCCTTGTGGGTGAGCTTCTCGGCCAGCTCGTTGACGGCGTGCTGCGCGCGCGCCACCGCCAGCCCGTAGCCGGGGACGATGATCACGGTCTCGGCGTTGCCCAGGATGTAGGCCGCGTCGTCGGCGCTGCCGCTCTTGACGCTGCGTTGCACCGCGTCGCCCGCCGCCGCCTGGCCCGATTCGCCGCCGAATCCGCCCAGGATCACGTTGAAGAACGAGCGGTTCATCGCCTTGCACATGATGTAGCTCAGGATCGCGCCCGAGCTGCCCACCAGGGACCCGGCGATGATCAGCATGCTGTTGTTCAGCGAGAAGCCGATGCCCGCGGCCGCCCAGCCCGAATAGGAATTGAGCATCGACACCACCACCGGCATGTCGGCCCCGCCGATCGGGATGATGATCAGCACGCCCAGCACGAAGGACAGGGCGAGCATCGCGAAGAACGCCGGCCAGTTCTCGGTGAACATGAACACCAGGCCGAGCCCGATGGTCAGCAGGCCGAGCGCGAGGTTGAGCATGTGCTGGCCGGGGAACACCACCGGCGCGCCCTTGAAGAGGCGGAACTTGTAGGTGCCCGAGAGTTTTCCGAACGCGATCACCGAGCCGCTGAAGGTGATGGCGCCGATGGCCGCCCCCAGGAACAGTTCCAGCCGGTTGCCGGCCGGGATGGGCTGGTCCTTGGGCGCTATGCCGAACGCGCTGGGTTCGGCGACCGCAGCCACCGCGATGAACACCGCGGCCAGGCCGATCATGCTGTGGAAGAAGGCCACCAGTTCGGGCATCTTGGTCATCTCGACCGTGCGGGCGCGCCAGGCGCCATAGCCGCCGCCCACCAGCAGCCCGAACAGCACCCAGCCCATGCCCTGCACATCCCGCTCCGACAGTTCGACGATCAAGGCGGCGGTCGTGAACATCGCGATGGCCATGCCGGCCATCCCGAACACGTTGCCGCGGATCGAGGTCGTGGGATGGGACAGGCCCTTGAGCGCCTGGATGAAGCAGACCGACGCCACCAGGTAGAGCAGCGTGACGACGTTCATGCTCATGGCTTGTCTCCCGCGGCGGGCGCCTTGCGCTCTTTCTTCTTGAACATCTCCAGCATCCGGCGCGTGACCAGGAAGCCGCCGAAGATGTTGACGGCGGCCAAGGCCACCGCGAGGACACCCATCGACTTGCCCAGCCAGCCTTCGGTCAGCGCCGCGGCCAGCATGGCGCCGACGATCACGATGGCCGAGATTGCATTGGTCACCGCCATCAGCGGCGTGTGCAGCGCCGGCGTGACCGTCCACACGACGTGGTAGCCGACATAGATCGCCAGCACGAAGATGATGAGGTTGATGATGGTGTGGCTGACTTCCATGATCAGGTCTTCCTCTTCACTTCGCCGTTCTGCGTCATGAGGCAGGCGGCCACGATGTCGTCTTCCAGGTCGATGTTCATGCCGCCTTCCTTGGTCAGGATGAGCTTGAGGAAGTCCAGCACGTTGCGGGCGTAGAGCGAGGAAGCGTCGGCCGCCACGAGCGCCGCCAGGTTGGTCTCGCCCACGAGCGTGACGCCATGCTTTGACACGGTGCGCCCGGGTTCGGTCAGCGGGCAGTTGCCGCCCTGCGCCGCCGCGAGATCGACGATCACCGAGCCCGGCTTCATGGAGCGCACCATGTCCTCGCTCACCAGCACAGGGGCCGGCCGCCCAGGGATTAGCGCGGTGGTGATCACCACGTCGGCCTGGGCGACGCGCTTGGCGACTTCCGCCTTCTGCCGGTCCAGCCAGCTCTGCGGCATCGGCCGCGCGTAGCCGCCCACGCCTTCGGCCGCTTCCTTTTCTTCCTGGGTCTCGTAGGGCACGTCGATGAACTTCGCGCCCAGAGATTCCACTTGCTCCTTCACCGACGGCCGCACGTCGGACGCCTCGATCACCGCGCCCAGACGCTTGGCCGTGGCGATCGCCTGCAGGCCCGCCACGCCCACGCCGAGCACGACGACGCGCGCGGCCTTCACCGTGCCCGCCGCGGTCATCAGCATCGGGAAGAAGCGCTGGTACTTGTCGGCCGCGATCATCACGGCCTTGTAGCCGGCGATGTTGGCCTGCGAGGACAGCACGTCCATGCTCTGCGCGCGCGTCGTGCGCGGCGCCGCTTCGAGCGCGAACGAGGTGAGCCCGGCCGCCGCCAGGCGCTGCAGGCCGGCAGCGTCGAAGGGATTGAGCATGCCCACCAGCGTGGTGCCCGAGCGCATAGCCCCGAGGTCGTTTTCCTGTGGAGCGCGAACCTTCAGGACCAGTTCGCAGCCCAGTGCGCCGGCCTGGTCGGTGATCTCGGCACCGGCGGCGACGTAGGCCTCGTCGGTTGCGCTGGCGGCGAGACCGGCCCCGGAGGCCACCCGCACCGTGTGTCCCTGCGCCTTCAGTTTCTTGGCCGTCTCGGGGGTGACGGCGACGCGGGTTTCGCCCGCCGTCGTTTCGGCGGGCACGCCAATGTGCATGGCGGTCTCCTCGCTTGTTGGTGGGGTTGTAAGAGTTACTTCGAGCTTACATGAACTCCGAGGCGCATCCTGGGATCGTACGCACCCGCCTCCATCTGCACGGCGCACCAGGCATTCGCCCGTGGCCCTCTTCGTCCTCTCCTTCCTCGTCCATGCCTTCATCGGCCTGCGCCTGCTGCCTGCGCTGCCCGCGTGGGGCGCCTTCGCATTAGGCGCCTGGCTGTTCGCGTCGGCCCTGCTCATCCCGATGGGCCTGCAGGCCCGCCGGTTCGCGCGGCCTCCGCGCGCGGATCAGCTCGCCACCGCGGGCCTGTTCGCGCTCGGCCTGTTCTCGTCCATGTTCGTGCTCACGCTCGGCCGCGACGTGCTGCTGTTCGCCGCGTTCCTGGCCGACGCGGGCAGCCCGGCGTTGCCGCAGACCTCGGCGCGATGGGTCCCGCTGCTGGCCCTCGGCCTGAGCGTGATCGGGCTGCTCAACACGCGGCGCACGGCGCGGGTGAAGAACGTCGACATCCCGATCACCGGACTACCGCCGGCGCTGCAAGGCTTCACCATCGCCCAGATCAGCGACCTGCACGTCGGACCGACGATCCGGGCGAGCTACATCCAGCGCATCGTCGACCGCGTCAACCAGCTCGAGGCCGACGCGGTGGCGATCACCGGCGACATCGTCGACGGGCCGGTGCCGGAACTCGGGCCGCACGTGGCGCCGCTGGCCGGACTGCGCGCTCGGCACGGCAGCTTCTTCGTCACGGGCAACCACGAGTACTACGCGGGTGCCGGGCCGTGGCTGGCCGAGGTGCGGCGGCTGGGCATCCGCGTGCTGCTCAACGAGCACGTGGTGATCCGGCGAGAGGACACGGCGCTGGTGCTCGCCGGCGTCACCGATTTCATGGCCCACCACTTCGATCCCACGCACCAGAGCGATCCCGCCGCGGCGCTGGAAGGCGCGCCGGCCGATGCGGGCGCGCGCATCCTGCTGGCCCATCAGCCGCGCAGCGCGACAGCGGCCGAAAAGGCCGGGTTCGACCTGCAGATTTCCGGCCACACGCACGGAGGCCAGTTCTTCCCCTGGATCTTTTTCGTGCGCTTCCAGCAGCCCTTCACGGCCGGGCTGCACCGGCTCGGGGGGCTCTGGGTCTACGTCAGCCGCGGAACAGGTTACTGGGGTCCGCCCAAGCGGGTGGCCGCCCCGTCCGAGATCACACGGTTGAGGCTGGTGGCCGCGTAAGCTGGGCTGGCAGCGGTCCTACAAGGACGCAAGGTGGTGTCCCACACGGATGAGTTCGGCCGGAACCAAAAACTGCCCGAATGCCACGCCCAGCATTCCTCTCATCCCCCCTCACGGGCGCCCGCGCCAACGGCGTCTGCTACCTCGGCGCGGCGCGTGCACGCCGCAAGTTCGAGCTCTATTACCCCGACGGATTCCTGGACGACACGTACCTGATCGCCGAGCGCGCGTACAAGGAACGCGCGCACCTCGAGTGGCAGGCCGAACTGGGACCCGCCGAATTCCGCAAGCTCCTGGCCCGCGGCGAGTTCCGCCAGATCGCCGATGCCGCCATCCGGATCGAGTCGCGAACGAACCTTTTGTTCTCGTTCGAGAAGATGGCGCTGCGCGACGCGCTGAAATCGCCCGCCGGGGCGCGCCTTTTCGCGCACGAGCTTTATGCCTTCCTGTACGGCCGCGGCTCGCCGCAACGCAAGTTCGAGGACTGGGTCCAGGCCGTCGCCGACCTGCCGCAGCGGCAGGCGCGCGTGCTCACCTGGCCGGTGGTGACGGTGTTCGGCTTCATCGCCCGCCCGGACAAGCACCTGTTCCTCAAGCCGCGCGTGACCCGCAAGGCCGCGCGTGCCTACGGCTTCGACTTCGGCTACCACTCGGAGCCGTCCTGGTCCGTCTACCAGGGCCTGCTCACGTTCGGCGCCATCATCCGGCGCGACCTCGACCGGCGGCCCGGCTTCAAGGCGCGCGACATGATCGACGTGCAGTCGTTCATCTGGGTCCAGGGCTCGGACGAGTACGACGCCTGAAGCGTTCAACCGCGCCGCCGCGCGCGCAGGCAGGCCCCCGTCTCCTGCGCCAGCGGCAGCACGTTGAAGAGCAGCACCGCCCCGGCGCCCGCGAGCAGCAGCGCCGGTGGAAGGGGCTGCGCCTTCCATCGCAGCGACAGGTCCGGCAGCTGGGGGCCGGAGCCGGCGAGTGCCACCGCCTGGTCCCACGCGAGCACGGCCAGCAGCAGCAGCGTCACCAGCAGCATCAACTCCTGGAAGCTGTGCACCATCTGCTCGAAGGGCCGCACCTGCCGGCGAGGCACGGTGTAGCGCAGCTCGATCCACACCGTCAGTTCGTGAAGCACGAAGGCCGCCGCCACGACCAGCAGCACGGCCGCGTTGACCTGCAGCAGCGCCATCGCCACGACGGCCACGCCGGCCTGCGCGAAGAGCACCCAGTGCGCCAGGTTTTCCTTGAGCCCGCTGGTGGCGTCGATGCGAGTTGCGCGGTGGCAGGCCCAGTCGGCGAGCCCCGACAACACCCACAAGGGAAACACGACGAAGACCAGGAGGAGCGCCGCAGCGTCGGGCATGGCCCGATTGTGTCCGGCCGCTCGGCCGCGCGGGCCCCACGGAGCTCGGCGGCTCCCCAATAATCCGCCGATGGACATGCGTTGGAAGCCAAGCGTCACCGTCGCCGCGATCATCGAGCGCGAAGGGCGCTTCCTGCTGGTGGAGGAAGAGACCAGCGAGGGTCTGAAGCTCAACAACCCCGCCGGGCATCTCGACCCGGGCGAATCGCCCGCGCAGGCCTGCGCGCGCGAGACGCTGGAAGAGACGGCGTACCGGTTCGAGCCGACAGCGCTGGTGGGCGTCTACCTGTCGCGGGCCAAGCGGGCCGCGACGGGCGAGGACTTCACCTACCTGCGTTTCGCGTTCTGCGGCCGGCTCGGCGAGCGCGAGCCGGGTCGTTCGCTGGACACCGGCATCGTGCGGGCGCTGTGGCTCACGCCGCAGGAGATCCGCGCCAGCGCCGCGCGGCATCGCAGCCCCTTGCTGCTGCGCTGCGTGGAAGACTACCTGGCGGGGGTGCGCCACCCGCTGTCGGTGATCACGACGGACGACAGCGTGTTCACCACACGCTGACCGGTTGCCGCGGCCCGGCTCAGTCGGCCTTGATCTGGGCGCGCTTGACGATATCGCTCCAGATCTTCTGCTCGCGGGCGATGAACGCCGCGAACTCGCTGGGCGGGCCGCCGCCGCCCACCGCGCTGTCGGTCGCGAATCGCTCCGTCACCGCGTTCGAGCGCAGCGCCCTGAAGGACTCTTCCTGCAGACGCCGAACGATGTCAGGCGGCGTTCCGGCCGGCGCCAGGATGCCGTACCACTGCGACGTCTCGAAATCCCGGTAGCCCATCTCCTGCACCGTCGGCACGTCGGGCATGGCCGCGATGCGCTGCTGCGTGCCCACCGCGATCGCGCGCAGCTTGCCGCTGCGGATATGCGCGCCGAGCGCCGGCATGCCCGCTGAAGAAGCCTGCGTGCGGCCGGCCAGCAGGTCGGTGAGCTGCGGGCCGGTGCCGCGGTACGGGATGTGGGTGATGAACATCCCGGTCACCAGCTTCAGGTACTCCATCGCCAGATGCCCCGCGCTGGCGTTGCCGGCCGAGCCGTAGCTCAGGCGCCCCGGGTTCTTCTTCACGAAGGCGACGAACTCGCGGAAGTTCTGCGCGGGCACCTCCGGGTGGATGACGAACACGTTGGGCACCTTCGCCAGCAGCGTGACCGGGACGAAGTCCTTGTTCACGTCGTACGGCTGGTTGGCCAGCATGTACGGATTGACCGCCAGCGTGCCGACGTGGCCCAGGATGATGGTGTGGCCGTCGGGCGGAGCCTTCTGCGCCTCGACCATCGCCACCACGCCGGCGCCGCCGGGCTTGTTCTCCACGAAGACGTTCTGGCCCAGCTGCTTGCTCAGTTCGGCCGCGACCGAACGCGCGACGATCTCCGAGGTGCCGCCCGGAGCGAAGGGCACCAGGAAGCGGACCGGCTTGCTCGGCCAGGACGCCTGCGCGCGCAGGCTGGGCGCGGCGAGCGCAGCGGCGGCGCCGGCCACGAAGGTGCGGCGCCGGAGTGAGAACGATCGTTGTTGCGGCATGGGCTTCTCCTGCCGCGAAGGGTAAGCGGCGCTGCTCAGAATTGGTATCTGCGCAAACCCCCATCGACCGGGATCACGGCGCCGGTGATGTAGCCGGCGCGCGGCGACGCGAGGAAGGTGACGAGGTCGGCGAGTTCCTCCGGCTCGCCGTAGCGGCCGACGGGGATCTCGTGCTCCGACTGCCACTCGCGGTACTCCGGCGTGTAGTTGCGATAGATCTGCTCGGAGTGGATGCGGCCCGGTGGAATGCAGTTCACGGTGACCCCGTGCTTGCCGACCATGCGCGACAAGCCCTTCGCCCAGCTATGGATGCCGGCCTTCGCGCAGAACGCGCCATTGATGTGCTCGGGCTCGCTCTTGCCGGTGATGTTGATGATGCGGCCCCAGCCGCTGGCGATCATGCCGTCGATCAGCGCATCGGCCAGTTGCCGCGGGCGATGGAAGTTCAGCGTCATGGCTTCCTGCCAGGCCTCTTCGCTCACGTGCAGGTCCTTGAAGCTGCGCGAGCCGCCCGCGTTGTTCACCAGGATGTCGACGCGGCCCAGCGCCTGCTGCGCCGAGGCGGCGAGCTTGCGCGACGCTTCCTCCTCGTAGAGATCGCAGCCGAGCACCACCGGCGGTTTGCCGCCTGCCGCCACGATCTCTTTCGCGAGCGCTTCCAGCTGGTCGGTGCGGCGGGCGGCGATCGCCACCCTCACGCCTTCGGCGGCCAGCGACACCGCGATCGCGCGGCCGATGCCCGCGCTCGCGCCGGTCACCAGCGCGGTTTTGTCTTCGAGTTTCAGGTCCATGGGGGGCCGCGCCCGGTGGGCCCGGACGCCATGGGGAGAAGAAGGGCCCGGGATAATCGCACACATGGGGAAGGGCAAGCGCGTCGTCGTGGGCTTGAGCGGGGGTGTGGACTCCGCCGTCAGCGCCTGGCTGCTCAAGCGGCAGGGCTGGGACGTCATCGCCATCTTCATGAAGAACTGGGAAGACGATGATGACGACGAGTACTGCTCCTCGCGCCAGGACTTCCTGGACGCCGCGGCGGTCGCCGACGTCATTGGCATCGAGCTCGAGCACGTCAACTTCGCCGCCGAGTACCGTGACCGCGTCTTCGCCGAGTTCCTGCGCGAATACCAGGCGGGCCGCACGCCCAACCCCGACGTGCTGTGCAACGCCGAGATCAAGTTCAAGGCGTTCCTCGACCACGCGATGCGGCTGGGCGCCGAGAAGATCGCGACCGGCCACTACGCCCGGGTGCGCGAGAACGACGGCCGCTTCGAGCTTCTGAAGGGCCTGGACGAGACCAAGGACCAGAGCTACTTCCTGCACCGGCTGACGCAAGCGCAGCTGGGAAAGTCGCTGTTCCCCGTGGGCGAGCTGCGCAAGACCGAGGTGCGCCGGATCGCGGCGGAGATCGGCTTGCCGAATGCGCGCAAGAAGGACTCGACCGGCATCTGCTTCATCGGCGAGCGGCCGTTCCGCGAGTTCCTCAACCGCTACATCTCCAAGGAGCCGGGGCCGATCAAGGACGAGCGCGGCCGGGTGATCGGGCAGCACCAGGGACTGTCCTTCTACACGCTCGGTCAGCGTCAAGGCCTGGGCATCGGCGGGATCAAGGCCCGCGGCGCGCGCAAGGGTGGCGGCGAGCACGCGCCCTGGTTCGTGGCGCGCAAGGACGTGGAGAGCAACACGCTGTGGGTGGTGCAGGGACACGACCACCCCTGGCTGCAGTCGCTGGCGCTTCAGGCCGGCGACGCGAGCTGGATCGCCGGGGAAGCGCCCCCGGCGGGCGATTACGGCTCGAAAACCCGCTACCGCCAGGCCGACGCGCCCTGCCGGCTCGCGGCGGGCGCCAACGGCGCGTTCCAGCTCGCCTTCGACCAGCCGCAGTGGGCCGTGACGCCGGGGCAGTCGGCTGTGCTGTACGACGCCGAGCTGTGCCTCGGCGGAGGCGTCATCGCCTCAGCCCAGCCGTCCGCCTGAATCGCGTAGGGCCTTGCCTTAGAAAGATAAGCTGGATATAGTTGCTGCAGGCAGCTTCACAGGAGGTGTCCATGGCTGGAACAGCAACCGCCGCCGAGAGCGCCGCCGCCGCGGCCGTGCTCACCAAGGCGGCCCTGCGCGCCGCGCAGCTCCTGGGCCTGAGCAACGCTGCCTTCGCCCGCACCGTGGGCGTGAGCGAATCGCAGGTCTCCCGCATGGCCGCCGGCCAGCGCCAGCTGGAGATCGGCACCAAACCGGCCGAGCTGGCCACGCTGCTGGTCCGGGTGTACCGCTCGCTGGACGCGCTGGTGGGCAACAGCGACCGGCACCGGCAGCTCTGGATGAGCAGCCAGAACCGCGCGTTCAACGAGGCCCCGAAGGACGCGATCCAGCGCGTCGAAGGCCTGGTCCGCGTCGTCCGCTACCTGGACGGCGCGCGCGCCCTGATCTGATGCTCTGGGACGAGGGCTGGTTCGCCTTCGTCCGGGGCGAGCGGCGCGACCTGTGGCGCGGCGTGGAAGCCCAGCACCGCGTGGCGACGATGCGACTGGCCGACACCCTGCAGGAGCAGGAACTGCTGGAGCAGCTGCTCGATGCCAGCAAGCCCAGGCTGCCGCCTCGCGCCGCGGCCGCGCACTACCTGCTGTTCACGCCATTCCGCTACGTCGCCGAATGGCCCTCGCGCTTTCGCCGCCCCGAGGAAGCCGGAGCCTGGTACGGGGCCGACGAGTGCCTGACCGTCGCGGCCGAGATCGCGCACTGGCGCTGGAAGTTCTTCATGGATTCGGACGGACTGCGCGGCGAGCAGCTCGTCACCGAGCACACCTTCTTCCAGGCCCGCTTCAGCGGCATCGAGCTGGACATCACACAGCCCCCCTGGAACGCGCACCGGGAGCGGTGGCGGCATGGCGACGACTACTCGCATTGCCACGCGCTGGCCGCCCGGGCGCGCAGCCTGCCCGAGGCGGTGCAAGGGATCCGCTACGAGTCCGCGCGCCGGGAAGGCGGCCTGTGCCAGGTGGTGTTCGACCCTGCGGCCCTGAGCCTGCCGCGTCCGAACCTGCAGCAGACCTGGGTGTGCAAGACGACCCGGAACCTGGTGATGCTCTCCCACGAGCGGGAGAGCATCGAGTTCGCGATGCCGGCCTGAGCGGCCGGCAGGAAACTCAGAAGGGGATGTCGTCGTCCATGTCGTCGAAGCCCGACGACGGCTTGCTCGCGGCCGGGCGCTGGCCAGCGGGCGCGGGTGCGGCCGCACGGGGCGCCGGGGCGCGGCGTTCGTAGCCGCCGCCCTCGTCGTCGCCACCCGGGGCACCGCCGCCCATGCCCTCGCGCTTGCCGAGCATCTTCATCTCGTCGGCGCGGATCTCGGTCGTGAATTTCTCAACGCCCTGCTGGTCAGTCCACTTGCGGGTGCGCAGGCTCCCCTCGACGTAGACCTGCGAGCCCTTGCGCAGGTACTCGCCCGCGATCTCGGCCAGGCGGTCGTTGAAGACGACCCGGTGCCACTCGGTGGCTTCCTTCATCTCGCCGGTCTGCTTGTCCTTCCAGCGCTCGGACGTGGCGATGGTGACGTTGCAGACGCGGCCGCCGCTCGGGAACGTGCGCATCTCGGGATCCTTGCCGAGGTTGCCGACGAGGATGACTTTGTTTACCGATGCCATGAGGTGCTTCCTCCTAGGGGATTGCGGGAATTGTGGCTTATGTGGCCTGGGCCTCGTCGGCCAGGACTTCCTCCGGCGAGGGCGAGCGGCCCGGGGCGGCCATGGGCCAGGCGATCACGAGCCAGAGGAACGTCAATCCGGCACAGACCGCGAACAGCCCCTGCGCCCCAACGTGCTTGGTGAGCCAGCCGCCGACCGCTCCGCCGGCAAAGAAGCCCAGCGATTGGAGGGTGTTGTAGACGCCCAGCGCGGCGCCGCGGGCATGCGGCGGTGCGACGCGCGAAGCCATGCTGGGCTGGCTGGCCTCGAGCACGTTGAAGCCGCAGAAGAAGACGAACAGCACCGCGGCCAGCGCCGCAATCGAGGGCCGGTCGGCCACCAGCGCCAGCGCCACCTGCACGACCCCCACCAGACCGATCGAGGCCAGGAACACCGCGCGCAGGTAGCCGCGACGCTCCAGCGGGAACAGCGTCAGCCCCATCACGGCGAACGAGCCCAGCACCGTCGGCAGGTAGACCGTCCAGTGCCGATCCTTTTCCAGCCCCGCCTGCACCAGCAGGGCGGGAATCGCCACCCACATCGCCAGCTGCACGGCATGCAGCACGAAGACGCCGACGTCCAGGCGCAGCAGCCCCGGATGGCGCAGCACTTCGCGGAGTCCGCCTCGCGGCCTGGCGTCCGCCTTGTGCTCGGCCGGTTCCGGCGGCGTCCACCAGGTGACGATGCCCATGCAGGCCATCGCCAGGACGCCGGTGATGGCGAACAGGATCGGCAGTCCACCTACTCCGGCAAGCACGGGGGCGGCCACGAGGGACAGCGCGAACATCAGCCCGATGCTCGCGCCCACCATCGCCATCGCCTTGGTGCGGACCTCGTCGCGCGTCTGGTCGGCCAGCAAGGCGGTGACCGCGGCCGACACCGCGCCGGCGCCCTGCAGCGATCGCCCGACGATCAGCCACAGCAGGTTGTCCGCCACCGCCGCCACGAAGCTGCCGCCCGCGAACACGGCCAAACCGATGAGGATCACGCGCTTGCGGCCGAACCGGTCCGACGCCATGCCGAACGGGATCTGCAGCAAGCCCTGGGTCAGGCCGTAGATGCCCATCGCGAGGCCCACGAGCGCCGCGTCCTGGCCGCCGGGATAGCGCGCCGCCTCGAGCGCGAACACGGGCAGCACCAGGAAAAGGCCGAGCATGCGGGCGGCGAACACCAGCGAGAGCGAGCCGCTGGCGCGGCGCTCCAGCGGCGTCATGCGGTGCCGGTCGGGTTGCGAGGTGGATGTCACGAAACGGAATCGGGCCGGGGCGGCCAAAACGGGCCGGGCGCGGTGCCGGCGAGCCCCGCATTGTCAGGCATGGGCGGTGCCGGCCGTGGCGCGCCGCGGGGCCATCCGTCTATCATGGTCGGTTTCCCTCGACACAGCCCAGCCGTTGAACACGTCCGAAGGCAAGTACCTGGCCCGATCGCTGCAGGACCAGCGGATCTCGATCCGCGGGGCGCGCACGCACAACCTCAAGAACATCGACCTGGACCTGCCGCGCAACCAGCTGGTGGTGATCACCGGCCTGTCGGGCTCGGGCAAGTCGTCGCTGGCGTTCGACACGATGTACGCCGAAGGCCAGCGGCGCTACGTCGAGAGCCTGTCGGCGTATGCCCGGCAATTCCTGCAGCTGATGGACAAGCCCGAGGTGGACCTGATCGAGGGCCTGTCACCGGCGATCGCCATCGAGCAGAAGGCCACCAGCCACAACCCGCGCTCGACCGTGGGCACCGTGACCGAGATCCACGATTACCTGCGCCTGCTGTTCGCGCGCGCCGGGACGCCCTATTGCCCCAACCACGACATCCCGCTGTCGTCGCAGACGGTGTCACAGATGGTCGACACGGTGCTCGCACTGCCGGCCGACACGCGGCTGATGGTGCTGGCGCCGATCGCGCGCGAACGCAAGGGCGAATTCGAGGACGTGTTTGCGCACATGCAGGCGCAGGGCTACGTGCGCTTCCGAATCAATGGCAAGCCGTTCGAAGCCGAGAACCTGCCCAAGCTGAAGAAGACCGAGAAGCACGACATCGACGTGGTGATCGACCGGCTGAAGGTGCGGCCGGAGGTGCAGCAGCGCCTGGCCGAGAGCTTCGAGGCCGCGCTGCGGCTGGCCGAGGGCCGCGCCATCGCGCTCGAGATGGACAGCGGCAAGGAGCACCTGTTCAACGCCAAGTTCGCCTGCCCGATCTGCCACTACTCGATCGCCGAGCTGGAGCCGCGGCTGTTCTCGTTCAACTCGCCCGTGGGTGCCTGCCCCGAGTGCGACGGGCTCGGGAGCATGGAGTTCTTCGACCCGCAGCGCGTCGTCGCGTTTCCCTCGCTGTCCCTGGCGTCGGGAGCGATCAAGGGCTGGGACCGGCGCAACCCGTACTACTTCAGCATGGTCGAGAGCCTGGCGAAGCACTACCGCTTCAGCGTGGACGAGCCGTTCGAGAACCTCGAGGCGGCCGTGCAGAAGGCGGTGCTGCAGGGCTCCGGCGAGGAAGAGATCCGATTCAACTACGTGATGGAATCGGGCACCTTCGCCGGAAAGAAAGTCACGAGGAAACATGCGTGGGAGGGTGTGATTCCGAACATGGTGAGGCGCTATCGCGAGACCGACTCGGCCACGGTGCGCGAGGAGCTGGCCCGCTACCGCAGCCTGCAGCCCTGCCCTGTTTGCGCCGGCACGCGGCTGCGCACCGAAGCGCGGCATGTGCGCGTGGGCGAAGACGGGCAGGCCCGCACGATCTACGACGTCAGCCGAGTCACGCTGCGTGAAGCGCTGGCGTACTTCGAAGGGCTGCAACTGCGCGGCGCCAAGGGGGAAATCGCGTCCAAGGTCGTGCGCGAGATCTCGAACCGGCTCAGGTTCCTGAACGACGTCGGGCTGAACTACCTGAGCCTGGAGCGCAGCGCCGAGACGCTCTCCGGCGGCGAGGCGCAGCGTATTCGGCTCGCGAGCCAGATCGGCTCCGGCCTGACGGGCGTGATGTACGTGCTGGACGAGCCCAGCATCGGCCTGCACCAGCGCGACAACGACCGGCTGATCGGCACGCTCAAGCACCTGCGCGACATCGGCAACAGCGTGCTGGTGGTCGAGCACGACGAGGACATGATCCGCGCCGCCGACCACGTGGTGGACATGGGGCCCGGTGCCGGCATCCACGGCGGCCAGGTCATGGCTCAGGGCACGCCGGACGACGTGCAGGCCAGCGAGAAATCGCTCACCGGCCGCTACATGGCCGGCACGCTGAGCATTCCCCTGCCGAAGAAGCGCAACGCCTGGCTGCCGCTGGAAGGCGGCAAGCCCGGCGAGCTGCAGCGGCTGCGCATCGTGGGTGCGCGCGGCAACAACCTCAAGGATGTCACGGTCGAATTCCCGGTCGGGCTGCTCACCTGCGTGACGGGCGTATCCGGCTCGGGCAAGTCGACGCTGGTCAACGACACGCTCTACGCCGCCGTCGCGCGCACGCTCTACCGCGCGCACGAGGAGCCTGCGCCGCACGAGGAGATCGACGGCATCGAGCACTTCGACAAGGTGATCAACGTCGACCAGTCGCCGATCGGCCGCACGCCGCGAAGCAACCCAGCCACCTACACCGGACTGTTCACGCCGATCCGCGAGCTGATGGCCGAAACGTCGACGGCCAAGGAGCGCGGGTATGGGCCGGGGCGCTTCTCCTTCAACGTGGCCGGCGGGCGCTGCGAAGCGTGCCAGGGCGACGGGATGGTCAAGGTGGAGATGCACTTCCTTCCCGACGTCTACGTGCCATGCGACGTGTGCCGGGGCGCCCGCTACAACCGCGAGACGCTGGAGGTGCAGTGGAAGGGCCGGAACATCGCGCAGATCCTGGACCTCACGGTGGAGGACGCGTACGAATTCTTGAAGCCGGTGCCGGCGATCGCGCGCAAGTTGCAGACGCTGCTGGATGTGGGGCTGTCGTACATCAAGCTGGGGCAGGCGGCGACGACGCTGTCAGGCGGCGAGGCGCAGCGGGTGAAGCTGGCGCTGGAGCTGTCGAAGCGGGATACGGGGCGGACGCTCTACATCCTGGACGAGCCGACGACTGGGTTGCATTTCGCGGACATCGACCTGCTGCTGAAGGTGCTGCACCAGCTGCGCGATGCGGGGAACACGATCGTCGTGATCGAGCACAACCTGGATGTGATCAAGACGGCGGATTGGGTGGTGGATATGGGGCCCGAGGGTGGGGCTGGGGGCGGGACGGTGGTGGGGGCAGGGACGCCGGAGGCGATTGCGGGGAATGCGGGGAGTCATACGGGGCGGTATCTCAAGCGGCTGCTTTGAGGCGGACGCGAGCACCCGAGGGGAAAGCGCTGCCGACCTGATCTCCACAACAAAAGAGGCCCGGTTTGTCGGGCCTCTTTTCGCGGAGACGCCTAAGGCTCACTCAGCCACGTTGACAATACTGATTCCGCCGGGGCTGGTACCTGCCGCGGTTGACCCCGCCATCAAGGCAAGCGCGCCCGTGTCTTCGTTGACCTCGAACGTAGATACAGTGCCCGCCTCGTTCGTTGCATAAACGAACCGACCCGACGGAGTGACTGCCATCGACAAGATTCCATCGGGGCTGTCCGTACGGATGGGGGAACCGAGTGCACCAGTGCCGGGGTCAATGGTGAAGGCCCACACGCCGTACCCCTCCAAGTCCAACGTAGCGACAAAGGCAAATCGTCCCAAGGGGTCAATGGCAATAGACCAAGAGGAGTCGAAGTCCGCTTCAAAGACTGGGGGGCCCGGTTCGCGTGTTACTGCATCGATTGCGTGTCTAGAAACTGTTCCATCGGCGTTCGCGGTGTAGAGAAAGTGCCCCGACGGCGCAATGGCGAGAGCCTGCGGCGCGAAGCCCGCATTCACAGTGGTTGGAGCTCCCAGGTTGCCTGTGTCTTCGACCTCATAACACGAGATGCGATTGTCCGACCTCGCCACGTACAAAGCCCGGCCGGAAACGTCCAGCGCGATATCGTTTGCACGGCCTCCTGCTCCCACAAGCACGGTCTCTATTCCTTCCAGCGCTCCCGTATCCGAAGCAATCGAACAGACCTGGAACGTGTTGTCATCAGCCGATATGACATAAGCGAAGCGTCCGGATGGATGGATGCGAATCTTGCTAGTCCGATGCCCGGCCGCAAACGGAGTTCCCGGCTTCAGCATGCCCGACACGGCATCCACCGTGTACGTCGAGACATTGTCCTCCTCGGAGTTGGCAACATAGGCAAAACGGGCGGACGGATGAATCGCAATCGAAGCGGCTCCGGCACCGGCCACCGCTGTCTCGCCGGGGCTCAACGTGCCATCGGCTTCAACCTGATAGATCGAAACGTCGGCAGACTCGTAATTCGCAACGTAGGCGAACGTACGAACAGTTGGCGCGGGAGGGGAGGGCGGCACAGGCGCAGGCGCTGGTGATCCCCCTCCCCCTCCACCGCCGCAACCCGCCAGAAGAACACCACTCCCGGCCAGCAGGGCCAATGGTGGGAGAGATCGAATCAGGGAACGACGTTGCATGTCATGCGTCCTTTCAAAGAGCGCATGACTCTCTTTCGGATGCCGCTGACCGTGAAGTGACGACCGCCACTGTGCGGCGCTGGCTGACAAGAAGCGACGCGGTCAGGCGCGCACCAGCACCGGCTCCGGATAGCGGTAGTGATCAAGCGCTGGACGCGCCAGCGCCACCTGCATCGCCACAGCCACATACATCCCCGCCAGTTGCGTAATCTCGATCATCGTGACCTCGTCCAGGTGCTCGCGGCAGGCCGCGAATGTGGCGTCGCTCACCTGCAATCGGGGCACCAGCGCATCCACCAGCTCCATCGCCGCGCGCTGCTCGCGCGACCACAGAGCCGGTTCCGGCTGTTCTCGCCGAACGTCCTCGATTTGCACCCAGTTCAGTCCCATGCGTTCCGAGATCGTCTGCACGTGCAGGTTGAACTCGTAGTCGTTCCCGGTCGCGACGCAGGTGCGCAGGATCACGGCCTCGCGCAGGGCACGGGGCAGGCGCCGGCCATCGAGCAGTCCGGCCGGGCCGAGCAGGCCGCTGTCGACCAGGAAGCGGAACAGGCCCTCGTTGCGCGCCACGGTGAGAAACAGCTGCGGCGGCGTGGTCCCCGGCGGCAGCAGCCGCTCCATCGCGGCAGCGAGTTCGGCAGAGAGCGGCTGCGCCGCTGGGGCGATGCGGGGCGTGGAAGGCATGGGTGCTCCTTGCTTCTGAATCCGAAGCAGCCAGTCTAGCCGCGCGCTTCTAAAATGAAAGCATGGACAAGACGCCCGCGCGACACGCGGCCCGGCCCTCGGCCAAGGACGCCATCAACTCGGCCCTGGAGCTGTTCAATCGCCGATGGACGCTGCGCATCCTCTGGGAGCTCCGCAGCGAGCCGATGAACTTCCGCCAGCTGCAGGTCGCCTGCGGCGAGCTGTCCGCTTCGGTGCTGAACCAGCGGCTGACGGAATTGCGCGAGGCCTTGCTCGTGGAGCACGACGCCCGCCAGGGCTACGGCCTTTCGCCGCACGGCCGAGCCCTGATGATCGCGTTCCAGCCTCTGCTCGACTGGGCGCAGCCGTGGGCCCGCGCAGTCGCGAAGGCTCGGCAGCGCACCTAGACGACTGAACCGTTCACTCGTGCGCTGCGCATGCGACCCGCGCCTACATCGTCGGGGTGCAGCACGCGCTACGGTTGCCTCACTAGCAGGAACCAGGAGCAGCGATGGACACCGGAAAGCGGCGCGGCGAGGAGCCGGATCAGATCGACATCAACGACCCGCAGGCCTGCAAGGAGTGGGCGCGCAAGCTGGACTGCTCCGAAGCGCAGCTTCATGAAGCAGTCAAGGCGGTGGGCAATCAGGCCAGTGACGTGGAGATGCACCTGCACGGCGTTCACAGCACCACCAACTCCGATCGCATGGACGAGGTCGGCGACAGCTGAACTGAAACCCCCGCAACCCCGCGAGCCGGTCAGGGTCGCGCCGAAGCGAGCAGCGCCCGCGTCTTCTCTGCCTCCCGCCGCGCCGCCTGCGCGTAGTCATCGCCGCTCGACGCGTACAGGATCGCCCGCGAGGAATTGACCACGATCGGCGCATCGGGCCGCCAACCGGCGCGCACGGTCGCGACCGCATCGCCGCCCTGAGCACCCACGCCCGGGATCAGCAGCGGCAGCGTCGGCGCGATCGCGCGCACGCGCTCGATCTCGTTGGGATATGTCGCGCCCACCACCAGCCCGAGTTGCCCGTTCAGGTTCCACGGCCCCTGCGCCAGCCGCGCCACATGCTCGTACAGCAGCGGCGATCCCTCAATCGATGCGAGCCGCTGGTTCTGCAGGTCATCCCCACCCGGGTTGGAAGTGCGACAGAGCAGGAACGCACCCTTTCCTTCGTGCTTCAGGTAAGGCTCCACCGAATCGAAGCCCATGAACGGCGACAACGTCACCGCATCCGCGCCATACCGCTCGAACGCTTCGATCGCGTACTGCTCCGCCGTCGCGCCGATGTCGCCTCGCTTGGCATCCAGGATCACCGGCACATGCGGCGCCACTTTGCGGATGTGCGCGATCAGCCGCTCCAGCTGATCCTCCGCCCGATGCGCCGCGAAGTACGCGATCTGCGGCTTGTACGCGATCACCAGGTCCGCGGTGGCATCCACGATGCGTGCGCAGAACTCGCCGATGCGCGTCGCATCGCCCCGCAGGGCCGCCGGGAAGCGCCTCGGCTCGGGGTCCAGCCCCACGCACAGCATCGAGCCGTTTCGCTCCTGCGCGGCGCGCAGCATCTCCAGGAACTTCATGCGGGCGATTGTAGGGATGACCCACAATCGCCCGATGCACAGACTCAGCCGGCAGCAACTCGTCCTCCTGGTGCTCCTGACCGTGGTGTGGGGCGTGAACTGGCCGGTGATGAAGGTGGGCGTGACGGGCTATCCGCCGCTCACGTTCCGCGCGCTCTCGCTCTGGCTCGGGCTGCCGGTGCTGGCCCTGGTGCTGGTCGCGATGAAGGTGCCGTTCACGATCGCGCGGCGCGACTGGGCGCAACTGACCGGGCTGGCGGCCACCAACATGTTCGTCTGGAACGCCTGCATCATCCTCGCGCTGAGCACGCTCTCCAGCGGGCGGGCGGCCATCCTGGGCTACACGATGCCGATCTTCTCGGCGTTGCTGGGCGCCCTCTTCTTCTCCGCCCCGCTCACGGGCCGCGGCTGGTTGGGCGTGGGCGCGGCGGGCTTGGGCGTGACCCTGCTGCTCTGGCACGAGTTCACGCAATTGGCCGGAAGACCCGCGGGCGTGATGCTGGCGCTCTTCGCGGCCGCCGTTTGGGCGCTGGGAACGCAGCTGCTGCGGCGCACGACCATCGATCGGCCGACCCTCACGCTGTCGTTCTGGATGACGGTGCTGACCGCGGTGGTGATGGCGGTGCTGTCGTTGTTCGAGCGCTCGCGCTGGGCCTGGCCTCCGCCGGACGCGACCGGCGCGATCGTCTTCAACGCCGTGCTGATCTTCGGCTTCGCGCAAGCCGTCTGGCTCTACCTGGCGCGCAGCCTGCCGCCGATCGCTTCGACGCTCAGCGTGATGTTCATCCCCATCGTGGGCGTGTTCTCCGGCGCGCTCTGGCTGAAGGAGTCACTGCACTGGCAGGACTGGGCCGCCATGGCGCTCATGGTGGTGGCGATCGCGTCGGTGCTGTGGCCCGCCCGCGCTGCGCAGGCCTGAACGCCGTCACCGCACCTGCGCCTTGACCGGCGGCGCCACGGCCACGGCCTGCTGGTACAAGCCGCGCACCTTCGGCACGTTCTCGCGCAGGCGCTGCAGGCGGTCCGGGCCGGTGGGGTGCGTGGACAGGAAAGCCGGACCCTGGTTGCCGCCGGACGCCTTGCCCATCTTTTCCCACAGCGAGACCGACGCATCCGGCACGTAGGCCGCACGTGCAGCCATCTCCAGGCCGATCAGGTCGGATTCGATCTCGTCCTCGCGCGAGAAGCGCAGCGTCAGCAGCTGCGTGCCGATGTTTGCCGCCACGTCGCCGAGCTGGCCCAGGCCGAACAGCTGCGCGCCCAGGGACAGCAGCGCGCCGGTGCCCGCCTGCTTGGCGATGCGGGCACGGGCGTGTTCGCGGACCGCATGCGCGATCTCGTGGCCCATCACATTCGCCGCTTCATCGTCGGTGAGCTGCAGCTGGTCCAGGATGCCGGTGAAGATGGCGATCTTGCCTCCCGGCATGCAGAACGCGTTGATCTGCTTGCTGCCCAGCAGGTTCACTTCCCAGCGCCAGCTCTTGGCGCGGTCGTTCCAGCGCAGGCTGTGCGGGATGAGGCGCGAGGCGATGTAGCGGATGCGCTGCAGCTGCGGATGGTTGTCCGGCGCCAGCGCGCCCTGCTGGCGCGCCTTGGCCATCATCTCGGCGTACTGCTGCTGCGATGCGGCTTCGATTTCCTCGGCCGGCACGAGGCCGCGCGCCCGCGAAGCAGGTCCGACGTCGACTTGCGCCAGCGCCGGTGTTGCGGCCGCGGCACCAGCCGCACCCGCCAGCGCCAGGAATCCACGGCGTGGCATCCAGGCGGAGGCTTTGGCGTAGCACATCTGGCACATGAGGCAATAATAAAAACAATCGGCCGAGCAGATGTCAGACAAAAGCCCCACCCAGCCTCAGACGCCCCCCGGTTGGTTCGACAGCCTGAAGGTCTACACGGAGCCCGCCACCCTGCGCGTGCTCGCGCTGGGCTTTTCAGCCGGGCTGCCGCTGCTGCTGGTGCTGGGCACGCTGAGCTTCCGGCTGCGCGAAGCGGGCGTCGACCTCGCCACCATCGGCTATCTCTCCTGGGTGGGCCTCGCCTACGCATTCAAGTGGGCCTGGGCGCCGCTGGTGGACCGCGTCCCACTGCCTTTCCTGACGCGCGCGCTGGGGCGAAGGCGCAGCTGGCTGCTGCTGGCGCAGCTGGGCATCGTCGCGGGCCTGGCGGGAATGGCGTGGTTCGATCCGCGCGTCGATCGCACCCTGGTGGCCTTGTGCGCTCTCGGCGTCGCGTTCGCGTCGGCCACGCAGGACATCGCGCTGGACGCCTTCCGCATCGAGTCGGCCGACGTGAATCGCCAGGGCGCGCTGGCCGCCGCGTACCAGACCGGTTATCGCCTCGCCATGATCTGGGCCGGCGCGGGCGTGTTCTGGATCGCGGCGCGCGCCGAGGTCCCCGGCGGCGTCGTCTACCAGCACGAGGCCTGGCGCTTCGCCTACCTGGTGATGGCCGGATCGATGGCGGTGGGCATCCTCACCGTGCTGTTTTCGCCCGAGCCGCTGCGGCGAGAGCTGCCGCCCGCGCGCGACGCCGCACAGTGGCTGCGCGAAACGCTCGTGGAGCCTTTCGCCGAATTCCTGCGCCGCTACGGCTCGCAGGCCGTGCTGGTGCTGTCCCTCATCGCCGTCTACCGCATCAGCGACGTGGTGATGGGCATCATGGCCAATCCGTTCTACGCCGACATGGGCTTCACCAAGATCGAGGTGGCCAACATCACCAAGGTCTATGGCGTGATCATGACGCTGCTGGGCACCTTCATCGGAGGCCTGCTCGCGGTGCGGCTGGGCGTGATGCGCGTGATGATGCTCGGCGCCGTGCTCAGCGCCGCCAGCAACCTGCTGTTCGCCTGGCTCAACTCCCGCGGGCACGACGTGCCGGCGCTGATGCTGGTGATCTCGGCCGACAACCTGTCCTCGGGCATCGCTTCGGCGGCCTTCATTGCCTACCTCTCCAGCCTGACGAACGTGAACTACTCGGCCACGCAATACGCGCTCTTCAGCTCGATGATGCTGCTGCTGCCCAAGTGGCTGGCGGGCTTCTCGGGCAAGTTCGTCGAGGGTTTCGGCTACGGCAACTTCTTCACCGCCACGGCCTGCCTGGGCGTGCCGGTGTTGCTGCTCGTGTGGTTCGCGTCGCGCATGCACGGAGCCGCGCGCCAGGCGCCTGCGACGCCCGCGCGCGCAGAAGCGATCCTCTAGAGCGCGTTCACTGGGATGCGAGCACCCGGCGCGCGGCCTTCGGCATCGACGCGAGCACCTGCACCAGGTCCCGCGGGTCGAAAGTGGCTACGCCCATTTACCTAACTTTACCGCCGCGAAAAGCCCGCTTTCCCCGTACTGGAGATGCTGGGCCACAGCCACGGTCCCCGTGACTAACATTGCCCCATGCAGCAACTCCTGATGATCGAAGACGACGCGCGGCTGGCCCAGATGGTCGGCGAATACCTCGAGCGCTCGGGTTTTGGCGTGACCAAGGCGGTCGACGCCAAGGCCGGCCTCGAGCTGCTGCAGGAGCCGCCCAACGGCCAGCTGCCCGACCTGGTGGTGCTGGACCTGATGCTGCCGGACCTGGACGGCCTGGAGGTCTGCCGCCGCATCCGCGCCATGCCCGGCGAGACCGGCCGCGTTCCGGTGCTGATGCTCACGGCCAAGGGCGACCCGATGGACCGCATCGTAGGCCTGGAGATCGGCGCCGACGACTACCTGCCCAAGCCCTTCGAGCCGCGCGAGCTGCTCGCCCGCATCCGTGCCATCCTGCGCCGCCGCGGCGAAGCCACGCCGCCGAGCGCCAAGCGCATGCGTTTTGGCTCGCTGGAGATCGATCGCGACGCGCGCACGGTCACCGTGGGCGGCGAGCTGCGCGAGCTCACCTCCTACCAGTTCGACCTGTTGGTGGCGTTGGCCGAGCGGGCCGGTCGCGTGCTCACGCGCGACCAGATCATGGAAGCAGTGCGCGGCCGCGAGCTGGAGGCCTTCGACCGCTCCATCGACGTGCACATGGGCCGCATCCGCGCGGCGATCGAGGCCGACGTGAAGAATCCCAAGCGCATCCTCACGGTGCGCGGCGTCGGCTACGTGTTCGCCAAGCAGCAGGACTGAGCGCCTGCCGTGACGCTGCGTTTCCCGCTCTACCTGCGCATCTGGCTGGCGGTGATCGTCGCCGTCGCCCTGCTCACGCTCGCGTTCGGCGCCCTGTGGGAGCTGTACCGCGACCAGGTGCGCTCGGAGCAGGCGCAGTCGGTGCGCGAGATCATCATCCGCGACGATGCCGGGCAGGTGCTCGGCCAGGGCCCCGTCTCGAGGACCAACCGCGGGCCCGGCCAGGGCTTCGAGGTGGACGTGACGCTGAAGGACGGCCGCAAGCTGACCGTGCAGATGCCGCCCCGCCAGCGGCGTCCCGGCGAAGGGCCGGCGGGCATGCGGCCCTACCTGCCTCGCGGCCCGACCGGGCTGTTCTGGCTGCTCGGAATCGTGGCGCTGGCGATGGTGGTCGGCAGCTACCCGATCATCCGGCGGCTCACGCTGCGGCTCGAAAACCTGCGCGCCGGCGTGGAACGCTGGGGCCGCGGCGACCTGGCCGCGCGTGTCGACGAGAGCGGCAGCGACGAGGTGGCCTTCCTGGCGCGGCGCTTCAACCATGCCGCGGAGCGCGTCGAGACGCTTCTGAAAAGCCACAAGTCGCTGCTGGCGAACGCGTCGCACGAGCTGCGCTCCCCGCTGGCCCGCATCCGCATGGCGCTCGAACTGCTCGACGGCGCGCCCACGCCGGTTCAAAGGCAGGAACTGCTGCGCAACATCGGTGAACTGGACCAGCTGGTCGACGAGATCCTGCTGGCCAGCCGCCTGGACGCGCGCGAAACCGATATCGGCACCTTCGAACCGGTGGACCTGACCGGCCTGGCGGCCGAGGAATGCGCGCGCGCCGGCGCCGAGCTGTCAGCGCTTCCGGGCACCGACAACCTGACGGTGAACGGCGTGGCCAAGCTGCTGCGCCGCGCCATCCGCAACCTGCTGGAGAACGCCCGCCGCTACGCCGAAGGCCCGGCCGAGGTCGACGTTCGGCGCGAGGGCAAGCACGCCGTGCTGCGCGTCAGCGACCGCGGCCCGGGCGTGCCGCCGGAGCAGTGCGAACGCATCTTCGAGCCGTTCTACCGCCTGCCCGGCGCCAGCGAGCGCGAAGGCGGCGTGGGCCTGGGCCTCGCCCTGGTGCGCTCGATCGCGTCGCGCCACCACGGCACGGTGCATTGCGAGGCACGCGACGGCGGCGGCGCCTGCTTCGTGCTGCGGCTGCCGCTCTAGAGCGGGAAAGGCGTCAGCGCGTCGCCGGCGCTGGCTTGGGCGGGCGTGTGGGCCACGTTCATCAGCCAGTTCACCATGACGAAGTAGCCGACCAGCGTGGTGAGCTCCACCACGCCCTGCTCACCGAAGCCGCGCACGGCACGCTCGTAGGTCGGTTCGCTGCTGCCGTTCGTGCGGAGCAGTTCCATCGCGAAGTCCAGCGCCAGGGCTTCGTCTTCCTTCAGGCCGGACGTGGGCCGCGCGCCCTGCCGCAGCACGTCGATCGCGCCCGCGTCCACGCCCGCCTTGACCGCGAGCGGCGCATGCACGTGCCACTCGAACTGATTGCCCACATGGCGCGCCGCGGCGCAGGTGACCAGCTCGCGGACGCGCGCCTCCAGCGCGCTCTCGAAGCGCAGGTACTCGCCGACCTTGCCGACGCGCTCCAGCAGCACGGGGCTGCGCATGAGCGGAAGGAAGGGGCCGAACACGCCCTTGCGCGGCCCATCGATCAGCGCCTGCGCGGCCGCGCGTTGCTGCGGCGTCATGGATTCCATCGGCGGCAAGGGCATCCGCTCGCGCCACGGCTGGGCCGAGCCCTGGCGAAGTGCTTCGGGGACAGGTGGGCTATCGGGCATGGGAGGTCTCCTGCAAACGGGTGGATGAAGCCGCGGACGCGCGCCAGAGCCAGATCGCGCTGGCGAACAGGGTCAGCGCGCCGGCCTGCAAGGACAGCGACAGGCCGTGCCCGGGCGAGGCACGCAGCAGCAGCGACGACAGCACCGGACCCGCGATCTGGCCCAGCGCGAAGGCGGCCGTCATGCGGCCGACCAGCGCGGTGGCATCGCCCTGGGCCCGCGCGCGGATCTCCTGCACACCCGCCAGCGTCACGACCATGAAGGTGCCGCCCACCAGCAGCGCGGACAGCGCGATCGTCCAGCCGTTTCGCCACAGGCTGGGCAGCAGGACGCCCAGGCCCATCAACAGGTGCGATGCGGCCCAGACCTGCACGCGCGAGGCACGGCGCAGCAGTCTTGCCGCGACCAGCGTGGAGACAGCCGCCGTGGCGCCGAACAGCGGCCAAGCGAGCCCGAAGATCCGCGGGTCCTCCACCACCTCGCGGGCGAGCACCGGCAGGAAGGTGGCCGGCAGGATGTAGCCGAAACCGAGGACTGCGTAGCAGACGACCAGGCCCGCGCTGCCCCGCGGCATCGCCGCGCGCCTGGACGCGGCGGTGCTGGCGGCTTGTGCCCGCGGCAAGCGGGCGAGCACCCCGAGAACCGGGATCGAGAGCACCAGCGCGAGCGCGCCCAGCTGCAGCCAGAGCGCGACGGGGCCCACGCCTGCCGCCGCGCCCGCGAGGCAGTGAAGCCCCGCCAGCGCGATGCCGCCGCCCACGCCGGCGTACACCGCACTGCTCCAGGACGGTGAACCGGCCCGCGCGAGCGCCGACAAGCACCAGATGGCGGTCGCCACGAAGGCCCACGCGCTTGCAATGCCGGCGAGCAGCCGCAGCGCCGCCCACCACATCAGCGGACCTTGCAGGGCCATCGCGGCGGTGAGCGCAGCGGTGCCGAGCAGGGCCGTGGCCGCGAGCCGCGGCGCAGTCCAACCGGTGCGAGCAGCCGTCAGCGCGCCGATCAGGTAGCCCGCGTAGTTGGCCGCGGCCACCCAGCCGCCGCCCGCCACGTCGAGCTGGCCGGCCTGGAGCATGAGCGGCAGCATCGGCGTGAACGCGAAGCGGCCGATGCCCATCGCGACGGCCAGCGACAACAGCCCCGCCAGACCGGCGGCCCAGGCCGGCGGCTCGCGATGCGGGGCTTGCGGGTTTGCCATGGCGGGCCCATTACACCCAGAATGGCCGGACCCGCACAAATGAATTTTCGAGAAGGATCGTTCTTGCCATGAGAACACTCGACCTGGACTCGCTGGAGATCTTCCGCACCGTCGCGCAGGAGGGCGGCATCATCCGCGCCGCCGGAAAACTGGGGCGGGTGCAGTCCAACGTCACCACACGGATCAAGCAGCTGGAGCAAAGGCTCGGGCTTGCTCTCTTCCGGCGCCAGGGCCGCTCCATCGTGCTGTCGCCCGAGGGCGAGTTGCTGCTCTCGTACGCGCAGCGCCTGTTCCGCCTGGCCGACGAGGCCGAAGGCGAATTGCGAACCGGCAAACCCATGGGCGCGCTGCGCATCGGTTCGCTGGAGAGCACGGCCGGCAGCCGCCTCGGGCCGCTGCTCTCGAAATACCATCGCCTTCATCCGGGCGTCGTGGTGGAACTGGCCACCGGCACCACTGGCGCCTTGGTGCAGCGGGTCACGAATTTCGAGCTGGAAGCGGCGTTCGTGTCCGAGCCCTTCACCGCGCCGGGCCTTTCGACGATGAAGGTGTTCGATGAAGAGCTGGTGCTGATCACCGGCAAGGACGTGCCGGCGGTCCGGCGCGCAGCCGATCTGGAAGGCCGGACGCTGATCGCTTTCGCGAACGGATGCTCGTACCGCAAGCGGCTGGAGGAGTGGCTCGGCGCATCGGCGGTGATGCCGGCGCGCACGCTCGAGTTCGCTTCGTACCAGGCCATGATCGCCTGCGTGGCCGCGGGCACCGGATTCGCGGTCGTGCCGCGATCGCTGCTGCTCGCGTTGCGCTCGGCGGGTGACGTGCGGCAGCACGGGTTGCCCGCGCGCGTGCGTCGCAACCGGACGCACCTGGTGTGGAACGGCGCCGCGTCGACGGCGCTGCTGCGTCTTCAGGCGCTGCTGACGGCGCCCTGAACCAGGCCGGCGACGCGCTCGGGTCGTACGTCGCGCAGGCAGCGGTGGTGGCCCAGGGGACACTCGCGCGCGAAGCAGGGCGCGCAGTCCAGCGGCGGCTGGTAGCCCGGGTCGTCCTTCAACCAGACCACGCGCGCCGCGTCGTTGAGCGGTGGCGTGTGGAGCGGACTCGAGGAGCCGAACAAGGCGACCTGCGGCACACCAAAGGCGGCCGCGACGTGCATCAGGCCGGAGTCGTTGCTGACCACCGCGCGCGCGGCCGCGATCAGCGCGAAGGCTTGCGCGAGCGACGTGTGGCCGGCGAGGTTGCGGCAGTTCGGCGCGGCCGCGGCAATGGCCTCGCAGACGGGAGTGTCCTTGCCGGACCCGAGCAGCAACACCGGCTGCTGCAACGACGCAGCCAGGGCCGCGTAATGCTCGACCGGCCAGCGCTTGGACGATCCGTACTCGGCGCCCGGCGCGAACACCAGGTAGCCGCCGCGCCGCAGGCCTTGCGCCGCGAGCGCCGCATCGATCTCACGCGCGTCCAGCCGAAGCACCGGCCTGTCCTGCTCCAGCCCTTCGCGCTCTCCGCTCAAGGCAGAATAGAACGCCACCATCGGCGGCTTGTCCTGCGGGTTCTTCAGGCGGTGCGTGAGCAAGCCCACGCGCGCCTCGCCAAGGTAGCCCACGCGCCGCGGGATGCTGGCCAGGAACGGCAGCAACGCGCTCTTGAGCGAATTGGGCAGCACGTAGGCGGTGTCGAAGCGCCCGTGCAGCTCACGCCCGAGGCGGCGGCGGGCGCCCCATTGCAATCCGCCGTGCTGGAAGGGGAACTCGAGGACCTGCTCGACCTGCGGCATGGCGCGATACACCGGCGCCACCCAGGGCACGGCGCCGACGGTCAGCCGCTCACCGCGCGCATGCAGGCGGCGCAGCAGCGGCTGCGTCATCACCGCATCGCCGATCCATTGCGGGGCGATGACCAGCGACCGGCTCACGGCCGCTTCAGTGGCCGCGGCCGACGTGCTCGCCTTCCTTGAGCTTGTAGATCGTGCCGCAGTACGCACAGCGCGCCTCGCCCGTGCGCGCCACGTCCAGGAAGATGCGGGGATGCGTGTTCCACAGCTTCATGCCGGCCACCGGGCTCGGGCAGAACACGCCGCCGTTGCCGTTCAGGTCGCTGGCGCGCAGTTCGACGACCGTCTGCTTTTTCGCGGGGGCGTCCATCGGCTCAGACCTTGGTCAGCCAGTGGGCGTACTTGGGATTGCGGCCGTTCACGATGTCGAAGAACGCGTTCTGGATCTTTTCGGTGACCGGGCCGCGCGAGCCGGCGCCGATCTCCACCCGGTCCAGCTCGCGGATGGGCGTGACTTCGGCGGCCGTGCCGGTGAAGAAGGCCTCGTCGGCGATGTAGATCTCGTCGCGGGTGATGCGCTTCTGGACCAGCTCGATGCCCAGGTCCTTGCAGATGTGGAGCACGGTGTTGCGCGTGATGCCGTTGAGCGCGCCGGCCGACAGGTCCGGCGTGTAGACCACGCCGTCCTTGACCACGAACACGTTCTCGCCCGCGCCTTCGCTCACGAAGCCGGAGCTGTCCAGCAGCAGCGCCTCGTCATAGCCGTCGTCCAGCGCTTCCATGTTGGCCAGGATGGAGTTGCTGTAGTTGGAGACCGCCTTGGCCTGCGTCATCGTGATGTTGACGTGGTGGCGCGTGTAGCTCGACGTCTTGACGCGGATGCCCTTCTTCAGGCCTTCCTCGCCCAGGTAGGCGCCCCAGGCCCAGGCCGCCACCATCAGGTGGATCTTGTTGCCCTTGGGGCTCACGCCCAGCTTCTGCGAGCCGATCCAGGTGAGCGGGCGCAGGTAGCAGCTCTCCAGCTTGTTGGCGCGCACGACCTGCTTCTGCGCCTCGTTGACCTGCTCCTTGCTGAACGGGATGGCCATGCGCAGGATCTTGGCGCTGTTGAACAGGCGCTCGGTGTGCTCCTGCAGCCGGAAGATGGCGGTGCCGCCCGCCGTGTTGTACGCGCGGACGCCCTCGAACGCTCCGCAGCCGTAGTGCAGCGTGTGGGTCAGCACGTGGATCTTCGCGTCGCGCCAGTCCACCAGCTCGCCGTCCATCCAGATCTTGCCGTCGCGGTCGGCCATCGAGGGCTGTGCAGTCATCTCTCGTCCTTGAGGGTGGGAAGCAAACAGGCGATTTTACTGAGGCGCCTGCGCCGGCGCGGGCGGCTCGGCGGACGGGCGCTCCAGCGTCCATTTCGACAGCCGGCCGTTCACGAACTCGCAGGTGACGTGCGAGCCGGATCCGTCCGTCCAGCGGAACACTTCGGGCTGCTGGTCCCTGGGCGAGAGCTGCTCGCCGAGCGAGCGCGACAGTCCGACCACGTGCAGCAGCGTGAGGTTGGTGCGCAGCTTCGAGTGGAGCATCACCGCGCTGCCCACGTAGCCGATCGGCTGGTCGGCCGCGCGCCGCAGGACCCGCGTGAGCTGGTTGAAGTGCAGCAGCATCCACATCACGATGCCGCCCGCCACCAGCGCCACGCCCGGCCAGCCCCAGCTGCGCCAGGCCAGGGCGACCATCGCCACGCCCGCGACGGGAAAGAAGATCCGTTGCCAGTTCATCCGCGGATTGTCGCGCCGCCGCTGGTCAGTCCAGCCCGCGCACGACGTCCATCGCTTCCTCGATGCGGTCCACCGCATGGATCGTGAGGCCCTCGATCTCGCGGCTGCCCTTCTTCGGCGCGTTGGCCTTCGGAACCACCGCGACCGAAAAGCCGAGCTTGGCCGCCTCGCGCAGCCGCTCCTGCCCGCGCGGCGCCGGCCGCACTTCGCCTGCCAGGCCCACTTCGCCGAAGGCGATGAAGCCCTTGGGCAGCGGCCGGCCCCGCAACGACGAGGTGATGGACAGCATCACCGCGAGGTCCGCCGCCGGTTCGGTGATGCGCACGCCACCGACCGCGTTGACGAACACGTCCTGGTCCAGGCAGGCGACACCCGCATGGCGATGCAGCACGGCCAGCAGCATGGCGAGGCGATCGCGTTCCAGGCCCACAGACAGCCGCCGCGGGCTGGGGCCGCCGGTGTCCACCAGCGCCTGCACTTCGACCAGCATCGGCCGCGTGCCTTCCAGCGTGACGAGCACGCAGCTGCCGGGCACGGGCTCGGCGTGCTGCGAGAGGAAGATCGCGCTCGGGTTGGCGACGCCCTTGAGGCCCTTTTCCGTCATCGCGAACACGCCGATCTCGTTCACGGCGCCGAAGCGGTTCTTGATCGCGCGCACCAGGCGGAAGCTGGAATGCGTGTCGCCCTCGAAATAGAGCACGGTGTCCACCATGTGCTCCAGCACGCGCGGACCGGCCAGGGCGCCTTCCTTCGTCACGTGCCCGACCAGGACGATGCAGGTGCCGGAAGCCTTGGCCGCGCGCGTCAGGTGCGCGGCGCATTCACGCACCTGGGCCACCGAGCCCGGCGCCGAAGTGAGCTGGTCGGAATAGACGGTCTGGATCGAGTCGATGACGGCCACTGCGGGCTTGGTGCCTGCGAGCGTCCCCAGGATCTTCTCCAGCTGGATCTCGGCCAGTACCTGCACCTGCGAGTTGTCCAGGCCCAGGCGCCTCGAGCGCAGCGCCACCTGCGCGCCGGACTCCTCCCCGGTGACGTAGAGGCAGCCCACGCCCGCGTGCTGCAGCGCGTCCATCGCCTGCAGCAGCAACGTGGACTTGCCGATGCCGGGGTCGCCGCCGATCAGCACCACACCGCCTTCGACGATGCCGCCGCCCAGCACCCGGTCGAGCTCGCCAATGCCTGTGGGCGTGCGCGCCACCTCGCTGGCCTCGATGTCGGCGAGCACCGCGACCCCCGCGGTGGGCGCCAGCGAGGCGAAGCGATGGCGCTGCGCGGCCGGCGTTTCGGCGACGGTTTCGATCAAGGTGTTCCAGGCGCCGCACTGCGGGCACTTGCCCTGCCACTTCGGCGTGGTCCCGCCGCACTCAGTGCAGCTGTAGGTCGTTCTGTCTTTGGCCACGCGGCAGTGTAGGCCAGCCCTGCAGCAGCTTTCCCGCGCAGCGGCGGGAACATGGATCAGCCAGGCCCGCCCTCATGGCGTAAGGGGTGTCCCTTGTGCCCGGGCCCGGCATTCATTTAACATGTTAACTAATCGTCCGATGAGCACCGCTTTCGCCCACCGCAATCTCCCGCGCCTGCTGCTGCAGGCGCGCGAAGCCGTGATGGCGCATAACCGCCCCCGCCTGCGTGAGCACGGCCTGTCGGACCAGCAATGGCGGGTGCTGCGCGTGCTGGGCGAGCATGGAACGGTGGAAACGGGCCGGGTGGCGCGCGAGGCCTACATCCTCGGGCCCAGCCTCACGGGCGTGCTCGCGCGCATGGAGCGCGACGGCCTCATTCGCCGCGAGCGCGATCCCGCGGACCAGCGCCGCACCGTGGTCGAGGCCACGCCGAAAGGCCGCAAGCTGGTGGAGCGGCTGTCCCAGACGGTCGAGGCCCACTACCAGTGGATGGAAAAGACGCTGGGCAAGAACAAGCTCCAGCAGCTGTACCGCCTGCTGGATGAACTGATCGAACTGGAGCAGCCGGGCTCCGGCGGCTGCCGCATCAGCGGGCCGACACCCAACCGCCCGGCCCGCGGGGAAGAGGCGGCCGCATGAGCTACTCGACGCTCGGAACCGATTACGGCACGCTGCTGGACTTGCGCAGCGGGATCGAGCGCATCGGCGCTCTCGTCAACACCTTGCAGTAAAGAGGCACCATGAAGATCGACCACCTGATCGACGGCAAGCGGGTCGCCGGCCGCGACTACTTCGAAACCGTCAACCCCGCCACCCAGGAAGTGCTGGCCGAAGTCGCCAGCGGCGGCGAAGCGGAAGTCAACGCCGCTGTCGCTGCTGCGAAGGCCGCATTCCCGGCGTGGGCCGCGATGCCGGCGCCGCAACGCGCCAGGCTGATCCGCAAGCTCGGCGACCTCATCGCCGCCAACGTGCCGGAGCTCTCGCGCACCGAAACCAACGACACCGGCCAGGTGATCGGCCAGACGGGCAAGGCGCTGGTGCCGCGCGCCGCCGACAATTTCTATTACTTCGCCGAGATGTGCGTGCGGGTGGACGGCCACACGTACCCGACCGAGTCGCACCTGAACTACACGCTGTTCCATCCGGTCGGCGTCTGCGCGCTGGTCTCGCCCTGGAACGTGCCGTTCATGACGGCCACCTGGAAGGTCGCGCCCTGCCTGGCCTTCGGCAACACCGCGGTGCTGAAGATGAGCGAGCTGTCGCCGCTGACGGCCGCGCGCCTGGGCGAACTTGCGCTCGAAGCGGGCATCCCGCCGGGCGTGCTCAACCTCGTGCACGGCTACGGCAAGCAGGCCGGCGAGCCGCTGGTGCGTCATCCCGACGTTCGGGCGGTCTCGTTCACCGGCTCCACCGCGACGGGCAACCGCATCGTCAAGGAAGCGGGGCTGAAGAAGTTCAGCATGGAGCTGGGCGGCAAATCGCCCTTCGTGATCTTCGACGATGCCGACATGGGCCGCGCGCTCGATGCCGCGGTGTTCATGATCTTCTCCAACAACGGCGAGCGCTGCACCGCCGGCAGCCGCATCCTGGTGCAGCAGAGCATCTACGCGGACTTCGTGCAGAAGTTCGTCGAGCGCGCCAGGCGCATCACCGTCGGTGACCCGCTGGATGAGAAGACGATCGTCGGCCCGATGATCTCGCAGGCCCACCTGGCCAAGGTTCGCAGCTACATCGAGATGGGACCGAAGGAAGGCGCCTCGTTGCTCTGCGGCGGCCTGGACGCGCCGCTGGTGCCCGACCGCGTGAAGAAGGGCAACTACGTCGCGCCCACCGTGTTCGCCGACGTGGACAACCGGATGAAGATCGCGCAGGACGAGATCTTCGGCCCCGTGGCCTGCCTGATCCCGTTCAAGGACGAGGCCGACGCGATCCGCATCGCCAACGACATCCAGTACGGCCTTTCCAGCTACGTGTGGACCGAGAACATCGGCCGCGCGCACCGCGTGGCCGCCGCGGTCGAGGCGGGGATGTGCTTCGTCAACAGCCAGAACGTGCGCGACCTGCGCCAGCCCTTCGGCGGCAGCAAGGCGTCTGGCATCGGCCGCGAAGGCGGGACCTGGAGCTACGAGGTGTTCCTGGAGCCGAAGAACATCGCGGTGTCGCTGGGGTCGCATCACATCCCGCATTGGGGCGCTTGATGCAAGAACAGCCGTACGCAGAAAACGCGGAAAGATCGCAGAAAGCGCGAAATTCCTCAGGCGGTTTTTCTCTGAGTTTTCCGCGTTCTTTCTGCGCTTTCTGCGTTCGGAAGCCCGCCTTGAAGGAGTCGTCATGGGCAAATTAGCCCTCGCCGCCAAGATCACGCACGTTCCGTCGATGTACCTGTCGGAGTTTCCGGGGCCGAACTTCGGTTGCCGCGATGCCGCCATCAACGGCCACAAGGAGATCGACCGCCGCTGCCGCGCGCTGGGCGTGGACACCATCGTGGTGTTCGACGTGCACTGGCAGGTCAACAGCGAGTACCACATCAACTGCGGGCCGAAGTTCGAGGGCGTCTACACCAGCAACGAGTTGCCCCACTTCATCAAGAACATGCCGTACGCGTACCCAGGCAACCCGCAGCTGGGGCACCTGATCGCCGACATGGCCAACAGCATGGACGTGAAGAGCCGCGCGCATTCGGACACCACGCTCGAGCTGGAATACGGCACGCTGGTGCCCATGCGCTACATGAACGGCGACCAGCACTACAAGGTGATCAGCGTCAGCGGCTGGTGCGACTGGCACGACCTGAACGAGTCGGCCCGGTTCGGGCTGGCCGTGCGGCGCGCCATCGAGGAGAAGTACGACGGCACGGTGGCGGTGTTCGCCAGCGGTTCGCTGTCGCACCACTTCGCCGACAACGGCCGCGCGCCGGAGTTCATGCACAAGGTGTACGACCCCTTCCTCGAACAGGTGGACCACCGGGTGGTGGAGCTCTGGAAGGCCGGCGACTGGAAGACGTTCGTCGGCATGCTGCCCATGTACGCCGACAAGTGCTGGGGCGAAGGCGACATGCACGACACGGCGATGCTGCTGGGCCTGCTGGGCTGGGACCGCTATGAGGCCCCCGTCGAGGTGATCACGCCCTACTTCGGCAGCTCCGGCACCGGCCAGATCAACGCCATCTTCCCCGTCACGCCGCTCGCGGCCTGAGGCAAAGCCATGCCGCACCTGGTCATCCTCTACACGCCCAACATCGAGGACGAAACCGACATGGGCGCGCTGTGCCGCACGCTGGCCGACGGCATGCTGGGCGTCAGGGACGAAGCCGGCAAGCAGGTGTTCCCGACCGGCGGCACGCGAGTGCTGGCCTACCCGGCCGCGCACTACGCGGTGGCCGACGGCCAGGGCGATTACGCCTTCATCTACATGAACCTGCGCATGGCCAGCGGCCGCAGCGACGCGGTGAAGAAGCTCGCCGGCGATACCGTGCTCGAGCGCGCCAAGGCGCACCTTGCGCCGCTGTTCGCACAACGCCTGATCGGCCTCACGGTCCAGGTCGACGAAAGCCCAGGACAGGTGTACGACGGCAAGCACAGCACGCTGCACCCCCACTTCAACAAGACCTGACCATGCTCGAGAAGGACCTGATCGACAAGCTCGCCGCCGAACTGCACCAGAGCGAGAAGACACGCGTGCAGGTGGAGCACTTCTCCAAGCGCTTTCCCGGCATGACCATCGAGGACGGCTACTCCGTCTCGCGCGCCTGGATGAAGCTCAAGCTCGCGCAAGGGCGGCAGGTGCGCGGCCACAAGATCGGCCTGACCTCGCGCGCGATGCAGCAGGCCAGCCAGATCAACGAGCCCGACTTCGGCACGCTGCTGGACGACATGTTCTTCGAGCCGGGCGAGATTCCCACGCAGCGCTTCATCGCGCCGCGTGTCGAGGTGGAACTGGCCTTCGTGCTCAAGCGCAAGCTGGAAGGCGACCGCATCACCGTGGACGACGTGCTGGACGCGACCGAGTACGTGACGCCGGCCATCGAGATCATCGACTCGCGCATCGAGCAGTTCGACCGCCATACGAAGGTGATGCGCAAGGTGCAGGACACGATCAGCGACAACGCCGCCAACGCCGGCATCGTGATGGCGGGCAAGCGTGTGAAGCCGCGCGACGTCGACCTGCCCTGGTGCGGCGCCATCCTGCGCCAGAACGGCGTGGTCGAGGAAACGGGTCTCGCGGCCGGCGTGCAGGGCCATCCCGCCATCGGCGTAGCCTGGCTGGCGATGAAGCTGGCGCCCTGGGGCGAAGCCCTGCAGCCCGGCCAAGTGGTGCTGGCGGGCTCCTTCACGCGACCCGTCGCCGCCAAGAAAGGCGACCGTTTCGATGCCGACTACGGCCCGCTCGGCCGCTTCGAGTTCCAGTTCACCTGAAGAGAAGCAACAAGAGGAAGCCCGCCATGCAGACGCCCGTCAATCGCTTCAAGAAGGCCCTGGCCGAGCGCCGCGCGCAGATCGGCCTGTGGCAAGGCCTGGCCAGTTCGTATTCGGCGGAGATCTGCGCCGGGGCGGGCTTCGACTGGCTGCTGATCGACGGCGAGCACTCGCCCAACGACCTGAACAGCGTGCTGCTGCAGGCGCAGGCGATCGCCGCGTATCCCGACACGCATGCCATCGCCCGCATCCCGCTGGGGCACGGCAACGTCGGCCAGATGCTGATCAAGCAGTACCTGGACCTGGGCATCCAGACGCTGCTGGTGCCGATGGTCGACACGCCGGAGCAGGCGCGCGAGATCGTGCGCAGCATGCGCTACCCGCCGCAGGGCGTGCGCGGCATGGGCGGCGCGCGCGCCTCGCGCTGGGGCCGCTATCCCAACTACGCGAAGGAAGCGAATGCGCAGGTCTGCCTGCTGGTGCAGGCCGAGACCCAGCAGGCGCTGGACAACCTGGACGCGATCGCCGCGATCGACGGCGTGGACGGCATCTTCCTCGGGCCCGCGGACCTGTCCGCCTCGATGGGTCACGTGGGCAATGCGGCGCATCCCGACGTGCAGGCCGCGATCGAGAACTCCATCGGGCGGATCAACCGCGCGGGCAAGGCCGCCGGCATCGTGACGCCGGACGAAGCGCTGGCGCGCCGCTACCTGGAACTGGGCGCGCTGTTCGTTGCGGTGGGCCTGGACAACAACATCCTGGCCAAGTCCACTTCCGCACTGGCGGCCAAGTTCAAGGGCACGGCGCCCGCGCCCGCCGCCAAGGGCGCCAGCCCCTACTGAAGACGGAACGACCATGAACGCCATCCTCCAGCCGGCGGCGCCGCCGGCCATGCACCCCGACGAGTGGCAGGCCCGCGTGCAGCTGGCCGCCTGCTACCGCGTGTTCGACCTGCTCGGCTGGACGGAGATGATCTACAACCACATCACGGTGCGGCTGCCGGACAGCGTCACCGGCGGCGAGAAGCATTTCCTGATCAACCCGTTCGGGCTGCACTACAGCGAGGTGACGGCGAGCAACCTGCTGAAGATCGACGTGCAGGGCCGCAAGCTCGACGACAACCCGTGGCCGGTGAACCCCGCGGGCTTTACCGTGCATTCGGCGATCCACGAGGGCATCCCCGACGCGCACTGCGTGATGCACACGCACACCACCTCCGGCCTGGCGGTGGCGTGCACGCAAGGCGGCCTGGCGCAGAACAACTTCTATTCGGCCCAGCTCCACGGCCTGGTGGCGTACCACGATTTCGAAGGCATCACGATCCATTCGGACGAGGCGCCGCGGCTGCTGAAGAACATCGGCGACAAGCCGGCGGTGATCCTGCGCAACCATGGCCTGCTGGCCTGGGGCCGCACGCTGCCGCTCGCGTTCGTGCGCCTGTGGACCCTGCAGCGCGCCTGCGACGTGCAGGTGGCGCAGGCCGCGCTCGGGCCTGCCATCCCCGTGCCGGAGAAGGTCGCGGCGCAGACCGTGGCCGACTCTTTCCAGTGGGACCAGAAGTTCGGCGCCGGGCAGGACGTGTTCGACGCGCTGGTGCGGCGCATCGACCGCATCGATCCCTCCTACAAGCACTGATCCCGCATGAAGGTTTGCATCTACGGCGCCGGCGCCATCGGCGGCTGGATCGGCGTCAAGCTCGCGCGCGCCGGTTGTGAAGTGAGCGTGGTCGCGCGCGGCGCGACGCTGGAGGCGGTGCAGTTGCATGGCCTGCGGCTGGAGGAGAACGGCAAGGTCGACGCGGTCCCCGCGCGAGCCAGCGCCACGCCCGCCGAACTCGGCGAGCAGGACCTGGTGGTGGTCGCCGTCAAGGCGCCGTCCATGCCCGACGTGGCGCTGGCCATCGGCCCGCTGCTCGGACCGAGAACCGTCGTGCTGACCGCGATGAACGGCGTGCCCTGGTGGTTCTTCGAAGGCTTCGGCGGCCGCTTCGCCGGCACGCGCTTGAAGGCGGTGGATCCGGAGGGCGTGATCGCCGCGGCCATCCCGCCCCGCCACATCGTCGGCTGCGTCGTCCATGCCAGCTGCCTGGTCAAGTCGCCCGGCCTGGTGCAGCACCACTTCGGCAACAAACTGATCGTGGGCGAACCCTCGGGCGAGAAGACGGCGCGCGTGCGCGAACTGGCCGCGCTGCTGGAGAAAGGCGGCCACGAAGTCGTCATCTCCGAGCAGATCCAGAAGGACGCCTGGTACAAGCTGTGGGGGAACATGACGGTCAATCCGGTCAGCGCTTTCACCGGCGCCACCACCGATCTGATCCTCAACGACGACCTGGTGCGCGGCTTCATTTCCAGCGTGATGCTGGAAGCGCGCGAGATCGGCGCGCGGATCGGCATCCCGATCGACCAGTCGCCGGAGGACCGGCACCAAGTCACGCGCCGGCTGGGCGCGTTCAAGACGTCGATGCTGCAGGACGTCGAAGCCGGCAAGCCGGTGGAGATCGACGCACTCGTGACGGTCGTCAGGGAACTCGGTGAACTCACCGGCGTGCCGACGCCCTACACCGACGTGCTGCTCGGCCTGTCGCGGCTGCACGCGCGCGTGCGCGGCCTTTATTGACTCGGCTACGGAGTGGCTCCAAAATGGAACCAACTCAGTTCCATCCCGGAGCCTGCCGTGCCCACTCTCTCGATCAAGGACGTTCCCGAACCCTGGGCTGAAGCGCTGCGCCAGCGCGCCTTGCGCAACCACCGTTCCCTCCAGGGCGAGCTGATGTCCATCGTGGAACAGGCCATCGGCGGCGGCCCCCTCCCGCCCGCCGCAGGCATGGTCGCGGAAGGGGTTGCGACCGAAGAGATCGACCGCGCGCGCCCGCGCATCGTCGGCTACGACAAGCGCGGCTGGCCCATCGTCCGCCAGGGCTGGAAAACGCCGGAACAGGTGGTCGCCGAGTTGCGCCGCAAGTACCCCGAGCCGGTGCACGACCAACCCCTGGGCGCCGACATCCTCCGGCAGGAACGGGACAGCCGGTGAGCCCGGCGCGCCTGCACATCGCCGAGCCGCCGGCGCAGTACCTGCTGCGACCCCCGCTGGTGGTGGACTGCAGCGTGATCGCCGGCACCGTGTTCAACGAGCCCTGGCGCGGCACCGCCGATGCGCAGATCGCGGGTCGCCAGCTGCATGCGCCTTATCTGCTGCAGTTCGAAATCACCAGCGTCGCCGTGAAGAAGCTGCGCCACGGCCTGGCCGATCTCGCCACCGACGGGCTGCGTCATGCGGCGTCGATGGCGGTCGAACTCCACCGCATCGAGGAGGACGCGGTCGCCGCGCTCGCGCAGCAATACCGGCTCTCCGCCTACGACGCCGCCTACCTGTGGCTGGCCGCCGACCTGAGGTGCCCGCTGGCGACCTTCGACGACCAGCTCGCCGCGGCCGCGCGGGCGCACCTGGCCAGCCTCGCCTGAGTCCTTCCTTGTCCACTCCCTCCAGGACGACGCCCACCCGGGCCCTTTCCGGCGCGGCGTTCTCCACGCTGCTGCTGATCGCACTGATGATGGGCGCCAACCACATCGCCGCCAGGATCGCTTTCAACCACGGCGCGGACGTCGCGACGGCGGTCGTGTTCCGCAGCACCGTGACTGCGCTGGTGATCGTGGCCCTCCTGGCCTCGCAGCGCGTGCGGGTGAGCTTCAGCGCGCGCCACAAGCGCTACTTGCCGGTCATCGGGCTGCTGGTGGGCATTCAGAGCCTGTGCCTGTATTCGTCGGTCGCGCGGCTGCCGGTGGCGCTGGCGCTGCTGGCGTTCAACACCTATCCGATCTGGACCGCGGTGTGGTCCGGCATCGTCTACCGGCACAAGCCCGAAAAGGCCCTGCTGATCGCCATGCCGGTGATCCTCCTCGGCTTGGGGCTCGCGCTGGACGTGCTGGGCGCCGCGTCCGGCCTGGGCGCCGCGGACCAGTGGCGCCGCATTGGCGCCGGCGTCGCTTTCGCGCTCGCGGCCGCGGCCACCTTCGGGCTGGCCCTGGTGCTCACGCAGCACGAGGCAGGCGACGTCGACGGCCGGGTGCGCACCGCCACCACCATGGGCCTGGCCGCGTTCGTGGCGCTCGCCGCCGTGGTCGTGCAGGGCGGCTTTCACCTGCCGCAGGCCGCCGCGGGCTGGGGCGGCCTGCTGGCGCTGACGTTCCTCTATGGGACGGCGTTCACCATCATGTTTACCGTGCTGCCACGCCTGGGTGTGGTGGGCAATTCGGCCATCATGAACGTGGAGCCGGTGTTCGCGCTGGTGCTCGGCTGGTTGATCCTGGACCAGGCGATCGCGCCGGTGCAGGTCGTCGGCGCGCTCATCGTCGTGGGCGCCGTGATGGCGCTGGGCATGCGCAAGCGCTGAACTAATCGAGCGCCTTCGCCACCCGTGGGGCTACCGCGCACATCAGCTCATACCCCAGCGTCGAGCCGGCACGCGCCACGTCGTCGATCGGCAGCACCGCGCCGCTGCTTGCGCGGCCCCACAGCGTGACCTCGCTGCCGATGCGCGCATTCGGCACCGGCGACAGGTCCACGGTGATCATGTCCATGCTCACTCGCCCGACCATGCGCGTGCGCACGCCGTCCACCAGCAGCGGGGTCCCCGTCGTGCAATGGCGCGGGTAGCCGTCCGCGTAGCCGCAGGCGACGATGCCGATGCGAAGCGGCGCGTCGGCCTGGAAGCTGGAGCCATAGCCGACCGTGTCGCCGGGCTGCAGCTGCTGGACGCCGATCAGGCGGCTGGCCAGCGTCATCGTCGGCTGCAGGTCCCAGTGCGCGATGTCGTGTTCGGGATGGTCCGGCGCGCTGCCGTAGACGGCGATGCCGGGCCGCACCCAGTCGCCCCGCACGCCCGCGTCCTGCGCATGGCGCAGCGTGGCCGCGCTGTTGGCCAGCGAGCGCTCGCCGGGAAGGTCGCGCGTCGCCTCCGCGAAGGCGCGCACCTGGTGGGCGATGCCGCGGTCGCCGTCGGCGTCGCTGAAGTGCGTCATCAGCGAGATCTCGTCGACCTGCGGCAGCGCATCGAGGCGCGTCCAGGCCGCGCGAAAGGCGCCCGGCGCGAAGCCCAGCCGGTTCATGCCGGAGTTCATCTTCAGGAACACCCGGTGCGGCTGCTGCGTCTTGTGGGCGGCCAGCCAGTCGATCTGCTCGGTGCAGTGCACCGCGTGCCACAGGCCCAGGCGCGAGCACAGCTCCAGGTCGCGCGGCTCGAACGCGCCTTCGAGCAGCAGGATGGGCCCGCGCCAGCCGAGCGCGCGGACCCGTTCGGCTTCCTGCAGGTCGAGCAGCGCGAAGCCGTCGGCGCCGCGCAGGCCTTCGTAGGCGCGCTCGATGCCGTGGCCATAGGCATCGGCCTTGACCACCGCCCAGACTCTCGCGTCGGGGGCGGCGCGGCGCATGCGGGCGAGGTTGTGGCGCAGCGCTTCGGTGTGGATCGTGGCCTGGATCGGACGGGGCATTCCGGAATGGCTCGGCTGAGGTGGATTGAAGATTTTGTCATTACTGCGCGTGATATAACCCCCGACGCTTTGGAGACAGCTGTTAATCCACACGCATCGCGCCAGTTGATGCGGCCCCAGAAGCCGACGCCATGAAGCGCGGCTTCTACACCATCATGGCGGCGCAGTTCTTCTCGTCGCTGGCGGACAACGCGCTGTTCGTGGCGGCCGTGGAGCTGCTCCGCACGTCCGGCGCGGCGGAGTGGCAGCGAGCGGCGCTGGTGCCGATGTTCGCGCTCTTCTACGTGATCCTCGCCCCCTTCGTGGGCGCCTTCGCCGACGCGCAACCCAAGGGCCGCGTGATGTTCATCAGCAACGCGATCAAGGTCGTGGGCTGCCTGATGATGCTGTTCGGCAGCCACCCCCTTCTCGCCTACGCCATCGTCGGACTCGGCGCCGCGGCGTATTCGCCCGCCAAGTACGGCATCCTCACCGAGCTCCTCCCCGCGTCGCAGCTGGTCAAGGCCAACGGCTGGATCGAGGGCCTGACCATCGCTTCCATCATCCTGGGCATCCTGCTGGGCGGCCAGCTGGTCGGGCAGGCGATCGCCAGCAAGATGCTGGCGCTGGAGTTCCCGGTGATCGACACCGGCATCGACACCGCGCCCGAGGCGGCGATCTTCCTGCTGATCTTCGTCTACGCCATCGCCGCCTGGTTCAACCTGCGCATCCCGCTCACCGGCGTGGAGATGCGGCCGCTCCCGAAGAACACGCTGGAGCTGGTCCCGGATTTCTGGTCGTGCAATTCGCGCCTCTGGCGCGACAAGCTGGGGCAGATCTCGCTGGCGACCACGACGCTGTTCTGGGGCGTGTCGGGCAACCTGCGCTACATCATCCTGGCGTGGAGCGCCGCCGCCCTGGGCTACAGCACCACGCAGGCATCGTCCCTGAGCGGCGTGGTGGCGCTGGGCACCGCGGTCGGGGCCATCGTGGCCTCGGTGCGCATGCGCCTGGACATGGCGACCAGCGTGATGCCGCTGGGCATCGCGATGGGCGTGCTCGTGATCCTGATGAATTTCATCAGCAACGTGTGGGTGGCCGCGCCTTTCCTGATCCTGCTGGGCGGGCTGGGCGGCTTCCTGGTGGTGCCGATGAACGCGCTGCTGCAGCACCGCGGCCACAACCTGATGGGCGCGGGCCGCTCGATCGCCGTGCAGAACTTCAACGAGCAGGCCTGCATCCTGGGCCTGGGCGCGTTCTACAGCCTCTCGGCCGGCCTGGGCCTTTCCGCCTTCGGCGCGATCACGGCGTTCGGCATCGTGGTCGCCGGCACCATGTGGCTGATCCAGCGCTGGCACGCGTACAACACGGTGCGCCACCGCGAAGAGCTCGACCACCTCCTCCACATCGCGCGGCAGGACAAGTCGCATGGCTGACGGCCGGGCGCTGCCCGCGCTCGCCCTGGTCTTCAACGCCTTCGTGTGGGGCGTGTCATGGTGGCCGTTCCGCGAGTTGCAGGCGCACGGCCTGCATCCACTGTGGGCCACCGCCGGCGTCTACCTCTTCTCGCTGGCCGCACTGCTCGCGTGGCGCCCGCAGGCGTGGCGCGGATTCGCGGGACAGCCCCAGCTGTATCTCCTGATGCTCGCGGCGGGCCTGACCAACGTCGGCTTCAACTGGGCCGTGACGGTGGGCGACGTGGTCCGGGTGGTGCTGCTGTTCTACCTCATGCCGGCCTGGAGCACCCTGCTGGCGTGGCCCCTGCTCGGTGAACGTCCGACGGCGGCTTCCCTGCTGCGGCTGGTGATCGCGATGACCGGCCTGGCCGTGATCCTGAAGGCGCCCGGCGCGCCTTGGCCGCTGCCCGAGAGCCACGCCGACGTCCTCGCACTCCTGGGCGGTTTCAGCTTCGCGCTGACCAACATCCTGCTGCGGCGGCTGCTGCAGGCGCCCGCTGTCACGCGTGTCGGCGCGATGTTCAGCGGCGGCGCGTTGGCCGCGGCGGGCGCCGCGCTGGCGGGAATGGCGCACGGCGTGATCGCGCCGCCCGCGGCGCTTCCTGCGGGCGCGCTGCTCCTGGGGCTGGTGCTCAGCCTCGGGTTCCTGGCGGGCAACGCGGCGCTGCAGTACGGCGCGACGCGGTTGGCGGCGCAGACCACCGCCCTCGTGATGCTGTCGGAGGTGCTGTTCGCCAGCGTGAGCTCGGTGGCCGCCGGCGCGGCCGAGCTGGCGCCGAGGGTGTGGACCGGCGGCGCGCTGGTGGTGCTGGCCGCGGCGTGGTCGGCGCTGGCGTCGCCTGGCGAGCCGGTCAAAGCCGCCGCACAATCGCGCGCATGACCACCGCGTACGACTTCCAGGCGACCTCCATCGACGGCCGGACCGTGCCGCTGGACCAGTTCAAGGGCAAGGTGCTCCTGATCGTGAACACCGCCAGCGCCTGCGGCTTCACGCCGCAGTTCGCCGGCCTGCAGGAATTGCACCAGCGCTATGGCGAGCGCGGACTGGCCGTGCTGGGATTCCCCTGCAACCAGTTCGGCTCACAGGACCCCGGCAGCAACGACGAGATCGCGCAGTTCTGCCAGCGCAATTACGGCGTGGACTTCCCGATGATGTCGAAGATCGACGTCAACGGACCCAAGGCGGACCCGCTGTACCGCTGGCTCACGACGGAAAAGCGCGGGCTGCTGGGCAGCACCGCGATCAAGTGGAACTTCACCAAATTCCTGGTCGGCAAGGACGGAAAGGTCCTCAAGCGCTACCCGCCGCAGGAATCGCCTTCCGCGCTGGCCAAGGACATCGAAGCCGCGCTGGCGGCCTGATCGCACACCGCGCACTTCGGCGCGGCTGCCTGGCAGCGTGCGCTCAGTGCGTCGATTGCGACGATTGCGCCGCCGCCTTCATCGGCGCCGTGAACATCTGCTGGAACGCGTCGGCCATCGGGCCGGCTGCGCTCATCGCCGCGCCCATCATCGTGGTGGCAGGCGAGGTACTCGCCGCATTGCCGCCCTGCGCGGCCTGCACGGGCCGCAGCATCTCGCCGCCGGACCTGGCCAGCGCCGTGACCAGCTCCTGGGTGTAGCGCATCGCCTCCTGGAACTCGTACATCACCAGCGTGGATTGCACGGACACGAGCTCCGTCGGGCTGGTCGCCTTGCGGATGTTGTCCGCGGCCTGGCTGTGAAGCAGCGCGGCGCGCTGCCCCATTTGCAGCTGCACCTGCTGCAGCGCCTCGGCCGCGCGGAACATGCTGCAGAGGACGTCTGCGCTCGCCGCGAGTTGCTGCCGGTGGATTTCGGCCAAGGTGCCCGCCGCCCCGGCGAGACCCGCGACCGTCTCGTTCGCGTCGTCCGTCGAACCTTGTTGAGTCCGCTTTGTCTGGGTTGCCATTGCCGTCTCCTTCGCTTGTGTTGGGGGTGGCCCGCAATCTAGGCCGGTTCACGCCCCCACCAAGCTGGGCAATCAACTGTTTCTTCCGCGACCGTGCGGTCCTCACGCAGCCCGCAGCGACTCGTCGAGCACTTCGACCCAATGTCGCACCGGCGTTGCCGTGCCGCCTTGCAGGTGTGTGATGCAGCCGATGTTGGCCGAGAGCACGACGGAAGGTTCCAGGGCGCCCAGGTGACCGAGCTTGCGGTCACGCAATCGCGTGGCGATGTCCGGGTGCAGCACGGAGTAGGTGCCTGCGGACCCGCAACACAGGTGCGATTCGTTCAGCGCCACCTGCACGTCGAAGCCCAGTCGGCGCAGCTGCGTCTCGACGCCACCTCGCAACTGCTGGCCATGCTGGAGCGTGCACGGAGGGTGGTAGGCCAGCACGCCGGCGGGCGGCCGCACCCTGTCCTGCAGTGCGGGCACGACATCGGGCAGCAGTTCGCTCAGGTCGCGCGTGAGTTCGCCGATGCGCGCAGCCTTGGCCGCGTAGTGCGGATCTTGTTTCAGGTGATGCCCGTACTCACGCACTGTCACGCCGCAGCCGGAGGCGTTCATGACGACGCCCTCGACCTCGCCGCGCTCGACGTAGGGCCACCACGCATCGATGTTGCGGCGCATCTGCGCCAGGCCGCCGTCCTGGTCGTTCAGGTGGAATTTCACGGCGCCGCAGCAGCCCGCCTCCGGTGCGACCAGCGTCTGGATGCCCGCGGCATCCAGCACGCGCGCGGTCGCTGCGTTGATGTTCGGCGCCATCGACGGTTGCACGCAGCCCTCGAGCAGCAGCACCTTGCGCGCATGCACGCGCGCGGGCCACTCGCCACCGGGCCGGCGCGCCGGCACCTTGGCCTTGAGTGCACCGGGCAGCACGCCCCGCACCGTCTGCCCCAGCTTCATCGCGGGACCGAACACCGGTGACGTCAGGCCCTCCTTGAGCGCCCAGCGCAGCGCCTTCGACCCGCGGCCGCGCGGCACCTTCTCTTCGACGATGCGGCGGCCGATGTCGACGAGGTGGCCGTACTGCACGCCGCTCGGGCAGGTGCTTTCGCAGTTGCGGCAGGTCAGGCAGCGATCGAGGTGCAGCTGCGTCTTCTCGGTCGGCTGCTCGCCTTCGAGCACCTGCTTGATCAGGTAGATGCGTCCGCGCGGCCCATCGAGCTCGTCGCCGAGCAGCTGGTAGGTGGGGCAGGTGGCGGTGCAGAAGCCGCAATGCACGCACTTGCGCAGGATGGCTTCGGCCTCGGCGCCCTCGGGCGTGCCGGCGAATTCGGGGGACAGGTGGGTCTGCACGGATCAGAGCTCGGGATACAGGCGGCCGCGGTTGAAGATGCCGGCCGGATCGAACTGACGCTTGAGCTCGACGTGGATCCGGTCCAGCGGCGGCTGCAGCGGATGGAACCGTTGCGTGCGCGAGCCGGCCGGGCCCGCGCGGAACAGCGTCGCGTGCCCCCCGGACTGCGCGGCGACGCGCCGCAGCCGGTCGGCGTCTTGCGCCTCGGCGGACACCCATCGCTGGGCGCCGTGCCACTCGACCAGCGGCGCTTCGGGTAGGTCCAGCGCCGGGGCGGTTTGCGGCAACGAAAGGCGCCACAGGTCGCGGCCGCCGCGTTCGGCGAACCAGGGTAGTTGCTGGTCGCGGCAGGCACGCCAGGCGGCTTGCACCGCCTCGTCGTGAGGCTCGCCGCCCAGCGATTTGCAAGCGGCTTCGACAGCAGCGCGTGCGCCGCGCAGCCGCAGGTACAGCGCCGGACCACCGGGCTCCTGCACCCACAGGCTCGCATTGAGCGGCAAGGGCTGGCCGCCCCAGGCATTCAGGCGCTCGAGCGCTTGACGCTGCGAGAGCTCGAATTTCAGTGTGGCTTCGGCGGGCGATCGCGGCAGCACCTTGAGGCTGACCTCCACGATCAGGCCCAGCGTGCCGAGCGATCCCGCCATCAGCCGCGAGACGTCATAGCCCGCGACGTTCTTCATCACCTGCCCGCCGAACGTGAGCAGTTCTGCGCGACCGTTGACCATCGACAGGCCGAGCACGTAATCGCGCACCGAACCGACGCTGGCGCGCGCCGGGCCCGAGAGCCCCGCGGCCACCATGCCGCCGACGGTGGCGCCGCCGCCGAAGTGCGGCGGTTCGAACGGAAGGCACTGTCCTTCGCGCGCCAGCACCTCTTCCAGCTCGGCCAGCGGCGTGCCGGCCGCGACGGTGACGACCAGCTCGCTCGGTTCGTAGCTGCGGATGCCGCGCAGGCCCCGCGTGTCGAGCACCTCGCCGCCGGCGGGCTCGCCGTAGAAATCCTTGCTGCCGCCGCCGCGCAGGCGCAGCGGCGTGCCCGCGGCGAAGGCGCCGCGGATGCGTTCGATGCAGTCGGAGAGCGCCCCATCCATCTCCCGATGGTAAGCGCAGGCCCTGCAAGGCGCCTTTGGGCGTTCCGTCGCTAGTCGATGAAGAAATTGACCGGCAGGCCGGGCACGTCGACCCGAAGCGCGACCACATGGCCCGTGAGAGGACGTGCGGCGCGTTCCTCCTCGCTGCGCTCGCCCGCGCTCGTGACGAACAGCGTGCGCAGGTCGTCGCCGCCGAAGCACGGCATGGTGGGACACAGCATCGGCGTGGCGATCTCGTCCACCACTTCGCCTGCGGGCGACAGCCGCACGATGCGGCCGCCCTCGTACATCGCGCACCAGTAGTGGCCTTCCGCATCGACCGCGGCCCCATCGGGCCGTCCGCCGTAACCGGGATCGCCCGGCATCCAGCCCGACGGCTTGTCGGCGAACTGGTGGAAGACGCGCTCGCGCGTCATGCGATTGGTTCCAGGATCCCAGTCCCACGCGCGGACCAGGTGGCGCGGCGTGTCGGACCAGTACACCGTGTCGCCCGCGGGAGACCAGGCCAGGCCATTCGCAGTGGTCACGCCGCCGGCCATGCGCTCCACGCGCGGCGCGCCATCGCGGCAGTCCAGGCTGAACAGTTCGCCGGCCGCACGCGTCTTGGGTTCGAACATCGTGCCGGCCCAGAAACGGCCCCGCGGGTCGGCCTTGCCGTCGTTGAAGCGCGTGGTCGCGGCGTCGTGTCCGCTGCGATGGATCAGCTTGAGCTCGCCGCCCCACTCGTACGCGCGGTAGAAGCCGTCGCGCAGCGCGATGACCCAGCCGCCGCGGCGTGCGGGAGCGAAGCAGCCCGGCTCCTGCGGCATGGGCCAGGTCTCGCACGCGCCGGTGCCGGGATCGGCGCGGCGCAAGCGGCGGCCGGGGATGTCCACCCAGTAGAGCCGCTTCTCATCGGGATGCCAGAACGGCGATTCGCCCAACCTGTCGGGCTGCTCGACCACACGGCGCCAAGTGTTCATCTGATTGCTTGCGGACACGGGACCGATTGTGCGCGGCGCCCACGCGCCCGGCGTGAGCCGTTACCATGCCCGCAAGCTCCCTTCCCAATGAACTCATCCGTTTCGTCCGCCCAGAACAGCCTCATGCTGGTGGAGTCGGCGCGCTATGCGCTGCTTCGCCGCCTCGCGTTTTCGATCCGCCACCAGATGGTTGCGCACCTGCAGCCCATCGGCATGGTGACCGAGCTGCTCGAACGCCGCCTTCGCTCGCCCTCGCCGGACCTCGCGCAGGTGCACGACAGCGTGGCGAAGATCAACGGCCTGTCGAAGGCGGCCGCGCAGGACACGCTGGACGTGATCACCTGGATGGCCCCCGAACCCGGCGCCACCGCGCCGCTGGACGCGGTGCTGAAGGACACGGTGACCCTGCTGCGCGGCAACTTCAGCTTCCGCGGCTTTGCCCTCAAGAGCGACGTCGAGTCCCTGCCGAAGCCGGTCGGCCGCGCCGCCGCGCGCATGCTGCTGCCCGCGGCCCTGCTGGCGCTGACGGACACGGTGGAAGGGCCGGCCGAAGTGCTCGTCACCGCGCAGACGCGCGAGGACGTGGTCCTCGTCGATCTGCAATTGCGCCGCACCCAGGGCGAAAGCTTCGAGAACCAGCTCTCCTACCGCGCCATCACCTGGCCCGAAGTGCGCGCGCTCGCGGCCGCCGAGGACGTGGAGCTGTCGCACACCGAAGACCGCGCGAGCCTCGCCTTCCCCATCCTCGAGTAGCGGTTCAAAAAAAAGGGGCCCGCCGAAGCGGGCCCAACATCCAAAGGAGAACTTGCTCTTTGCGGCGCCCGCGCGGGGCGCCTTCCATGGTCAGCGGTTGTACGCCGTCTCGCCGTGCGACGTGATGTCCAGCCCTTCGCGCTCTTCCTCTTCGGTCACGCGCAGGCCGATCACCAGGTCGACGATCTTGTAGGCGATGAAGGCGACCACGGCGGACCAGACCACGGTGGTGATCACGCCCTGGAACTGGATCCACACCTGGCTGGCGATGGAGTAGTCCGGGTTCACCTTGTTGGCCACGTAGTCGTACACGCCCGTGCCGCCCAGCGAGGGCGAGGCGAACACGCCGGTCAGCAGCGCGCCCAGGATGCCGCCCACGCCGTGCACGCCGAAGACGTCCAGCGAGTCGTCGGCGCCCAGCAGGCGCTTGAGGCCGTTCACACCCCACAGGCAGATCAGACCGGCCAAGAGGCCGATGACGATGGAGCCCATCGGGCCGACGAAGCCGGCGGCCGGGGTGATCGCCACAAGGCCGGCGACGGCGCCGGAGGCGGCGCCCAGCATCGAGGCCTTGCCCTTGGACAGCGCCTCGCCGGCGATCCAGGAGAGCGTGGCGGCGGCGGTGGCGAACAGCGTGTTGGCGAAGGCCAGGGCGGTGACGCCGTTGGCTTCCAGGTTGGAGCCGGCGTTGAAGCCGAACCAGCCCACCCACAGCAGGGCCGCGCCCACCATGGTCAGCGTGAGGTTGTGCGGCGCGAGCGTTTCCTTGCCGTAGCCGATGCGCTTGCCGATCACGTACGCGCCCACCAGGCCCGCGACGCCGGCGTTGATGTGCACCACGGTGCCGCCCGCGAAGTCGAGAGCGCCCTTGGCCCACAGCCAGCCCGCGTTGGCGGTGACGGTCTCGAGCGTCTTGGCATCGGTGATCGCATCCGGGCCGTCCCAGTACCACACCATGTGGGCGATGGGCAGGTAGCAGAAGGTGAACCAGAGCACCACGAACATCAGCACGGCCGGGAACCGGATGCGCTCGGCGAACGAGCCCACGATCAGGGCGCAGGTGATGGCGGCGAAGGTGGCCTGGAAGGCGACGAACGACAGCTCGGGAATCACCACGCCCTTGCTGAAGGTCGCGGCCACCGAGTCCGGCGTGATGCCCGCCAGGAACACCTTGCTGAAGCCGCCCATGAACGGGTTGCCTGCGGTGAACGCGACGCTGTAGCCGTAGACCGCCCACAGGATGAACATCAGGCAGCTGACCACGAAGACCTGCATCAGCACGGACAGCATGTTCTTGCTGCGCACCAGGCCGCCGTAGAAGAGCGCCAGGCCAGGCAGGATCATCAGCAGCACCAGCAGCGTGCTCACCGTCATCCAGGCGGTGTCGCCCTTGTTGGGCGTGGGCGCCGGAGCAGCGTTGGCGGCAGCAGCCGGCGCCGCGGTGGCGGCAGCCGCAGGCGCGGCCGCGCTGGCAGCGGCAGGCGCCGCGGCGGCCGGCTCACTGGCGGTCGCCGCCGGCGCGGCGGCCGGCGTGGTGGCGGCCGGCGCCTGCGCCATCACGGCGGACCCGGTCAGCAGGCCCAGGCCCAGGGCCAGGGATGCGAGAAGCTTTCTCATGGTGGTCGTCTCTCTTTCTGGGGGAACTGCTTACAGCGCGTCCTTGCCGGTCTCGCCGGTGCGGATGCGCACGACCTGCTCGAGGTCGTAGACGAAGATCTTTCCGTCACCGATCTTGCCGGTGCGGGCCGCGCCCTCCACGGCTTCGATGACGCGGTCGACGAGGTCCTCCGAGACCGCGGCCTCGATCTTCACTTTCGGAAGGAAGTCGACCACGTACTCGGCGCCGCGGTACAGCTCCGTGTGGCCCTTCTGCCGGCCGAAGCCCTTGACCTCGGTGACGGTGATGCCCTGCACGCCGATGGCCGACAGTGCTTCGCGCACTTCGTCGAGCTTGAAGGGCTTGATGATGGCGGTGATCAGTTTCATGCGTTCTCCTTTGGCGGGCTCGGCCGCTGTATCAGAACGAGTACTTCGCGCCGACGACCAGGCCGGCCTTCTTGGCGAGATCCTTGGTGCCGCTGCCCGGCAGCGTGTTGGGGAAGCCGAAGCGGTCTTCCCAGTTGGTGCCCACGACGGCACCGCTCACGACCAGGCCGCCGCCGAAGTCCTTGGCCAGGCTGACCGAGTAGTCGCGGTAGGTGCCGAAGTTCTTGATCTTCTGCCAGCCAACGTGCGGCACGACGGAAAAACCGTTGCCCACGTCGAAGGTGGCCGACAGGTCGAGGTAGCCGCTGCCGTCGCTGTTGGCGGCGCCGAACAGGTCGGTGAGCGCGTGCGAATACTTGACGGTGGCCGGGCCGAACGTCAGCGCGCCGTACGCCTCGGTGGTGTCGGCCTTCTCGCCGGTGACCAGGTCGTAGTTGTTGCGCGGGTACCAGTACTGCAGGAAGCCGACGTCGTAACCGATGGCGCCGGCGGTGCCCTTGTAGCCGCCGTACAGGTCGAGTTCGACCGAGCCGCGCGTGGCGGGCGGCGTGTCCTTGATCCAGCGGATGGTGGACGCCCAGGTGCCCAGGTAGAAGCCGCTCTTGTGCGCCCAGTCGACGCCGCCTTGCAGAGCGGGACGGCGGGCCGTCTGCGAGATGCCGCGGTAGCGGTAGTCGGACACGACGCCGACGTTGTACGAGAGGGTGAAGTCCGGCTCGGGCTTGGCCTGCGCGATGGCGGCGCCGGACAGCACGAGGGAGGACAGCAGCAGGGAGGCCTTGGCTTTCATGAAGTTCTCTTCTCCGTCTTGAAAAAACTTGTGGGAGCGCTCTAAGCACGACCCGTGCCATTCATCACAAGCCGAGCTGCGCGGGTCAGCCCGACGGCAACGTGACTCGTTATGGGGCGGCTCCGGATGGGCGCATCGGCCGTTTGCACCAAGCAAGTGCGGCCTCGCGTGCAGGTGCGCACCAGCCTCGCCCATGCACCAAGGAGGGTTGAAAACGATGAGCTTGTCGCTCGTGCGCAGCCGCGCGCTGCTGGGCCTTGAAGCGGCGCAGGTCGAAGTCGAGGTGCACCTCGCCAATGGTCTGCCCAGCTTCACCCTGGTGGGTCTGGCGGACGTGGAAGTGAAGGAAGCGCGCGAGCGCGTGCGCTCGGCGCTGCAGACCTGCGGGCTGGACTTCCCGCACAACAAGCGCATCACGGTGAACCTCGCGCCGGCCGACCTGCCCAAGGATTCGGGCCGCTTCGACCTGCCGATCGCGGTGGGCATCCTCGCGGCGCATGGGCAGCTCGACCGGGAGCGGCTTGCGGGCCATGAATTCGCTGGAGAGCTTTCGCTGTCGGGCGAGTTGCGGCCGGTGCGGGGAGCGCTGGCGATGAGCCTCGCGCTGCATGCGGCCGGCGAGGGATCGCAGCTGGTGCTGCCGCCCGGCAGCGCGGAGGAAGCGGCGCTCGTGCCCGGCGCCCGCGTCTGGCGGGCGCGGCACCTGATGGACGTGGTCGGCCGGTTCCAGGCGGGCGAACCAGCCGATCCCGGCGAGGGATGGGTGCGCGTCGAGACCACGGCACCGCGCGCGGCGGCGGTCGCCTATCCGGACTTGTCGGAAGTGAAAGGCCAGGCCGCGGCGAAACGCGCGCTGGAGATCGCGGCGGCCGGCGGACACAGCGTGCTGCTGGTCGGCCCACCGGGATCGGGCAAGTCGATGCTGGCGCAGCGATTCGCGGGGCTGCTGCCTCCGATGGAAGTGCCCGAGGCGCTCGAGAGTGCGGCGCTGGCGAGCCTGGGCGGCCGTTTCAGCCTGGAGCGCTGGTCGGTGCGGCCGACCTGCAGCCCGCACCATTCGGCGAGCGCGGTGGCGCTGGTCGGCGGCGGTTCGCCGCCGCGGCCCGGCGAGATCTCACTGGCGCACCACGGCGTGCTGTTCCTCGACGAACTGCCGGAGTTTCCGCGCGCCGCGCTGGAGGCGCTGCGCGAGCCGCTGGAGACGGGGCAGATCACGATCGCGCGGGCTGCGCGGCGGGCGGAGTTCCCGGCGCGCTTTCACCTGATCGCAGCGATGAATCCTTGCCCCTGCGGCTGGCTGGGTGCGCCGCACCGGAATTGCCGCTGCGCGCCGGACCAGATCGGCCGCTACCAAGGCAAGTTGTCGGGGCCGCTGCTGGATCGCATTGATTTGCATGTGGAGGTGCCGGCGATTGCGCCTCACGAGTTGCTGGGCGCGGCTGCCGGTGAATCCACCGCGCAGGTGCGCGAGAGATGCATCGCGGCGCGTGAACGTGCGGTTGCGAGGCAGGGCAAGTCGAATCAGGCGCTGCAGGGCGCCGAGGTCGACGAGCACGCCAGCCTCGACGGCGCGGCCGCTGCTTTCCTGAACCACGCGGCGGCACGGCTGGCGTGGAGTGCCCGCGCGACGCATCGCGTGCTGAAGGTGGCTCGGACGATCGCGGATGTCGCCGCTTGCGACAGCATCGATGTCGCGCATGTAGCGGAGGCGGTGCAGTACCGGCGCGGGCTGGTGGGCGCGAACTGACTGCGAGTCCTTGACGCGCCGAGCCCCGGATGAAAAAAGCCCGGTGCGCATGGGGTGCGCCCGGGCGAATGTGTGTGGCCGTCGCGCCGCTGCCCGCGGTCAGTCGGACTTGAAGATCAGCAGGCGGTGGTTGCTTTCGTCGATCACCAGCAGCTTGTCCTCGTGGAAGGTGACACCGTAGGGCGCGTCCAGCGTCTGCGCCGATGCGGTCAAACCGTCGCTCTCGTCTTGCGTCATGTCTCTTTGGCCGATCACGGCTTCGGCGGCTTGGCCATCGCGCGACGGCCATTCGCTCCAGAGCAGGACGCGGTGATGGCCACTGTCGGAAACCGCCAGGTGCCTGCCGTTCGACGCGACACCTCTCGGAAACCCCAGCGTCTCCGCGGACGTGGCGTCCGAAGCGCGCGACTCAAAGTTCGGCTGGCCGAGCACGCGGTCGGGCTCCTGGCCGCTTTGCATGGTCAGCTGGTCCCAGAGCAGAACGCGGTGATTGACAGTGTCGGCGACGGCCAGCCGTTTGCCGTCACTCCAGACGCCGATCGGATTGTCCATCGTACTGCGGCCCGGAGAGGTCCCGCCCGCGTTGGCGGAGCAACTGGTGGCGCTCGGCTGGCCGAGGATTACATTCGCGGGCTTGCCATGCTCTCCCGGGCCGGGAATGGGCTTCCAGATCAGAACCCTCGAATGGCCGCCGTCCGCCACGATCAGTGCTCCGTCGGGGGTGATGTGGACGCCTTCCGGCCGCGAGAGGTTCACGTCGGTGCACGCCGGACTGGACGGCACGTCGAAACGCGACTGGCCCACGACCGTCGTCGGCCTTGCCGTGCCATCCGTCGGGATGCCGTGATAGAGCAGGACCCGATGTGCAGCGGGATCCGCCACGGCGACCACGCCGGCGCCGACCGACACGGCCTTGGGCGCGTCGTATCCGTCGATTTCGTCGGTGTCCCCCCCGTGGACCAGGTCGGGCTGCCCAAGAGCGAAATCAGCCGACTGGTCCAAGCCGTCCGGAATGCGGTGGAAGCCGAGTACGCGGCGATTGGCGGAGTCCGCGATGAACAGCATGCCGTTCTGCGCGACCGCCACTCCGGCAGGGTCGAAGAGGGTCCTCCCCTCGGGATCGATGCCGCCCCTGTTCGCATCGGCGGAGGTGAAGTCAGCCTGACCGAACACCATCGCGGCGGCCGCGAAGTCCGGGAGGCCGGTGAATACCGGCGGTGCAACAGGCGGCGGCGCCGGAGGCTCGACGGGCCCGGCTCCTCCACCACCGCCGCCCCCGCACGCACCCAGCGCCATGCCCAGGCCGACGGCTACAAAGAGAGATGTGATGCTCCGCGGCACCCGCGGCGGACGTACTGCTTGTTCCATGGGGACTCCTCTGACAAAAGAAGCCCCGGAGTGTTCTGGCGCCCTGCCCATGACCAAAGCCAGAAGGTCACGAGCGACCACACGCAAAAAGCACGCGACCCGCGCAAAAACTCGCGTGATTGCCGCGCGGCGTCGTCAGCGATATCGCGCGTCGCGCCTTCCGGCACCCGGCCTCGCCGCGGAGACCCTCGTGCCGCTCACCGCGCGCAGGTGCGGATACCCATTCGGCCGCAGCGGCGCGGCCGCGGCGTCGTAAATGCCCGAGTTGCGCTTCCACGTCTCCTGCGATGCCTTGGCGCAACTCGCCGCGAACAGCAGCACGGCCGAGGAGAAGTAGATCCACATCAGCAGCACGACGAGCGACCCGGCCGCGCCGTATGCCGAGACCACGGCGGCGGTGGCGAGATACAGCGAGAGCAACTGCCGCCCCACGCTGAACAGGATCGCGCCCATCACCCCGCCGAGCACCAGGAACCGCAGCTGCGGCTTGGGTCCGGCGCTCAGGCGCATCAAGGACACGAACAATGCCGTGCACAACCCGAACGACACCGCCTCGTTCACCACGCGCAGCACGGTCTCGAGCATGAAGACTTGGCCGAGCCGGGCGGAGAACACGGTGATCAGCGTCGAGACCACCAGCGACACGACCAGCAGGAATCCGAACGCGAGGATGTACGCCACGCCCCGCAGCCGCAGCGACGCCGTGTGCCGCCAGCCCGGCCGCGCGGGCGAGCCGCCGTCGGCCCACACGCGCGCGAACGCTTCCTGCAATTCACCGAACACGCCGGTGGCGCCGAACAGCAGCACGCCGAAACCGATCGCCGTCGCGACGATGCCTTCGGACGGTTGCTGCGCGCTGGACAGCGCCTGCTCGACCACGGCCGCGCCCTGCGGGCCGACCAGTGCACCGATCTGGGCGACCAGCGTGTCCGCGAGCATCTGCCGGTCCATCCACCAGCCCAGCAGGGCCACCATCACCAGCAGCAGGGGCGCGAGGCTCAGGATTCCGTAGAAGGACATCGCGGCGCTCATGCGCATGCCGCCGGCGTCGCTCCACAGCTGCACCGCGTGATAGAGCGGCTGCGCGGGCCGCGCGGCACGGCGCAGCCACGAGGGCACGAAATCCTGCCAGGCCATGCACCAGCATGGCGGTGCGAAAAATGACGCGCTATCGGCGGCGGCTAGGCAATCGAGTCGGAACGCGCCGACGCGATCCCTGCCACGTCAGAGGTTGGGCGCGAGCAAACGCTCCAGCTGGGCCGCTTGCGCGCCGCGTCTACGCGCCTGGTCCTCGAGCTGGTCACGGCCGATGCGGCCCACGTTGAAGTACGTGCTGTCCGGATGGCTGAGATAGAAACCGCTGACGCTGGCGGCCGGCATCATCGCCATGCTCTCGGTGAGGCTCATGCCCGCGTCCTGCGCCTGCAGCAGGCGGAACATGTCGCCCTTCACGCTGTGGTCGGGGCAGGCGGGATAGCCCGGCGCGGGCCGGATGCCACGGTACTTCTCGGCAACGAGCTCCTCGTTGGACAGATGTTCGCCGGCCGCGTAGCCCCACAGGTCCTTGCGCACGCGTTCGTGCAGGCACTCCGCGAAAGCCTCTGCCAGGCGATCGGCCAAGGCCTTGAGCATGATGGCCGAGTAGTCGTCGTGGTCCTTGAGGAAGTACTGCTCCTTGGCCTCGCAGCCGATGCCGGCGGTCACTGCGAAGACGCCGACGTAGTCTTTCGCAACGCCCTTGGGCGCGACGAAGTCGGCCAGGGCCCGGCTCGGGCGCATCACGCCATCGATCGCCTGCTTCTCGGCTTGCTGACGCAGCCCGTACCAGGTGAGCGCCACCTGTTCGCGCGACTCGTCGGTGTAGAGCTGGATGTCGTCGTCGTTCACGCTGTTGGCGGGCCAGAAGCCCATCACCGCGTTCGCGGTGAGCCATCGGCCTTCGACCAGGCGCTTGAGCATCCGCTGGCCGTCGGAGAAGACGCGCACCGCTTCGCTGCCCACGACTTCATCCTTGAGGATCGCGGGGAAAGGCCCGGCGAGGTTCCAGGTCTGGAAGAACGGTCCCCAGTCGATGTACTTCACCAGCTCCGCCAGGTCGAAGTTGCGGAACACACGGCGGCCGATGAACTTGGGCGCCGGCGGCGTGTAGGCCGACCAGTCGATCGGCGTCCTGTTCGCGCGCGCTTTCGCCAAGGGCCACAGCGGCGCCTGCTTCTTGCTGGCGTGCAGCTGCCGCACCTTCTCGTAGTCGGCCTCGACGTCCGCGATGAACCGGGCCGCCTGCTCGGACAGGAGGCTCTGCGCCACGCCCACGCTGCGCGAGGCGTCCGGCACGTAGACCACCGGCCCCTCGTAGTGCGGGGCGATCTTCACCGCCGTGTGCACGCGGCTGGTGGTGGCGCCGCCGATCAGCAGCGGGATCTTGCGCATGCGGAAGTGCTCGTCCTTCTGCATCTCGCTGGCGACGTACTGCATCTCCTCCAGCGACGGCGTGATCAGGCCCGACAGGCCGACGATGTCCGCGCCCTCGACCTTGGCCTTGGCCAGGATCTCGTGGCACGGGACCATCACGCCCATGTTCACGACCTCGAAGTTGTTGCACTGGAGCACGACCGTCACGATGTTCTTGCCGATGTCGTGCACGTCGCCCTTGACGGTGGCGATGACGATCTTGCCCTTGGCCCGCACGTCCTGGCCGGCCGCCTCCTGCTGCTTCTTTTCTTCCTCGATGTAGGGAATGAGGTGGGCCACGGCCTGCTTCATCACGCGCGCCGACTTCACCACCTGCGGCAGGAACATCTTGCCGGCGCCGAACAGGTCGCCCACGATGTTCATGCCGTCCATCAGCGGCCCCTCGATCACGTGCAGCGGGCGGCCGCCCTTGGCCAGGACCTGCTGGTACATCTCCTCGGTGTCAGGGACGATGTGGTCGGTGATGCCGTGCACCAGCGCGTGCGCCAGGCGCTGCTCCACCGGCTGCTGGCGCCACTCGTTGCGCTTGCCCTCGTCGCGCGCCGCGCCCTTGGCCTGCTCGGCGATCTCCACCAGGCGCTCGCCGGCATCGGGCCGGCGGTTCAGCACCACGTCCTCCACCCGCTCGCGCAGCGTGGGTTCCACTTCGTCGTACACGCCCACCATGCCGGCGTTGACGATGCCCATGTCCATACCGGCGCGGATCGCGTGGTAGAGGAACACGGTGTGGATGGCCTCGCGCACCGGGTCGTTGCCGCGGAACGAGAAACTCACATTCGACACACCGCCCGAGACCTTGGCGCCGGGCAGGTTCTGCTTGATCCAGCGGATGGCCTCGATGAAGTCGACCGCGTAGTTGTTGTGCTCCTCGATGCCCGTCGCGATGGCGAAGATGTTGGGGTCGAAGATGATGTCCTCGGGCGGGAACCCGACTTCGTCCACCAGAATGCGGTAGGCGCGCCGGCAGATCTCGGTCTTGCGCTCGAAGCTGTCGGCCTGGCCCTTCTCGTCGAAGGCCATCACCACCGCGGCCGCGCCGTAGCGCCGCACCAACGTGGCCTGCCGCTTGAACTCGGCCTCGCCTTCCTTGAGCGAGATGGAGTTGACGATGCCCTTGCCCTGCAGGCAGCGCAGGCCGGCTTCGATCACCTCCCACTTGGAGCTGTCCACCATCACCGGCACGCGCGCGATGTCCGGCTCACTGGCGATCAGGTTCAGGAACCGCACCATCGCGGCCTTGCTGTCCAGCATGGCCTCGTCCATGTTCACGTCGATGACCTGCGCGCCGTTCTCGACCTGCTGGCGCGCCACGGCCAGCGCCTCCTCGAACCGGCCGGCCAGGATCATCCGGGCGAAGGCCTTGGAGCCCGTGACGTTGGTTCGCTCGCCGACGTTGACGAACAGGCTGCCGGGGCCGATGGCGACCGGTTCGAGTCCGGATAGCTTGAGCGGGGGGACGTGGGGGGTTTCGGGCATCGTGCTCACCTTCGTCTGATCTGCGGCCGGGCCGCGTCGAGGTGAGCGTCGTTGGGAATCTCAAGCCTGACGCCGGACGGGCCGGCGCTGCAACGCTCCTTGAGAGAGGCGTCATTTTAGCGGCAGGGTGCGACGCAGCATCGCGAGTCACCGGCACCTGAGCTTGGCGAACCTACAGCGCCGCGCGAAAACGCCTGACAGCACCGCTCGCGCGCGGCGCGGACACTGCGGCGCATGGGAATCTTCGACCTGCCAACCTACGTCTGGCCCTTCATCCTGGCCGTCGTGGCCGCGGTGACCGGCAAGGTGGTGTCCGGCCGCGTGCGCGACGACCCGGGCTCGTTCCCAGGCTGGATCCTCTATGCCGTGGCGATCGGCTGCGTGATCATCGGCCTGGCGACCTGGTGGCTGAGCCATCAGGTGTAGCCGCGCCGGACGCGCAAGGCTGCTGCCCTACGCCGCTTCCTTGTAGAAGAACTCGCGCCGGCGGCTGCGCGTGGGCAGCGGCGCGACGGCTTGCCCGATCGCGGCGATGTGCTCGGGCGTGGTGCCGCAGCAGCCGCCCACGATGTTCACCAGCCCCTCGGCCGCGAAGTCGCGCAGCAGACGCGAGGTGACGTCGGGCGTTTCATCGAAACCGGTCTCGCTCATCGGGTTGGGCAGCCCCGCGTTGGGATAGCAGCTGATGAAGGTGTCGGGCGCGGCCTTGGCCAGCTCCTGGATGTAGGGCCGCATCAGCGCGGCGCCCAGCGCGCAGTTCAGGCCGACGGCCAGCGGCTGCGCATGGCGCACGCTGTACCAGAAGGCGGTGACGGTCTGGCCGCTGAGGATGCGGCCGGATGCATCGGTCACCGTGCCGCTGATGATCACCGGCAGGCGCTGGCCGCTCTTCTCGAAGAATTCGTCGATCGCGAACAGCGCCGCCTTGGCATTGAGCGTGTCGAAGATGGTTTCCACCAGCAGCAGGTCGACACCGCCTTCCACCAGGCCATCGACCTGTTCGTAGTAGGCCGCACGAAGCTGCTCGAAGTCGACGTTGCGGGCGCCGGGGTCGTTCACGTCGGGGCTGATGCTGGCGGTGCGCGGCGTGGGGCCGAGCGCGCCGGCCACGAAGCGCGGCTGGTCGGGTGTGGAGAACTTGTCGGCGGCTTCGCGCGCGATCCGGGCCGCCACCACGTTCAGCTCATGGGAGATGTGCGCCAGCTCGTAGTCGTCCTGCGCCAGCGCGTTGGCGCCGAAGGTGTTGGTCTCGATGATGTCGGCGCCGGCCGCGAGGAAGCCTTCGTGGATGTCGCGGATCACTTCGGGCCGCGTGAGCACCAGCAGCTCGCCGTTGTTCTTCAGGTCCTTGGGATGCTCGCGGAAGCGCTCGCCGCGGAAGTCGGCTTCGGTGAGCTTCAGGCGCTGGATCATGGTGCCCATCGCGCCATCCAGGATCAGGATGCGTTTCTCGAGCAGGGCCGGCAGGGCCTGGCCGCGGGTGTAGGCGATGGGCTTCATGTCCGCAGATTGTAGGAAACGGGTGCTCCGCCCCCCCGCCAGCAGGGAGAATCAGGGGATCGTGTCCAGCGCCCCCTCCATCCTCCAGCAGGTCTTTGGCTACGAGCGGTTCCGCGGCCAGCAGGCCGACATCGTCGAACACGTCATCGCGGGCGGCGACGCGCTGGTGCTGATGCCCACCGGCGGCGGCAAGTCGCTGTGCTACCAGGTGCCCGCCATCGCTCGCGAGCGCGCCGGCCTGGGCGCCACCATCGTGGTGTCGCCGCTGATCGCGCTGATGCACGACCAGGTCGGCGCCCTGCACGAGGCGGGCGTGCCGGCCGCGTTCCTCAATTCCTCGCTGTCGTTCGAAGAGGCGCAAGACGTCGAGCGCCGCCTGATGCGCGGCGAGATCACGCTGCTGTACGCCGCGCCGGAACGCGTGACGACGCCGCGTTTCCTCTCGCAGCTGGACACGTTGCGGCAGCAGGGGCGCCTGGCGCTGTTCGCCATCGACGAGGCGCATTGCGTCAGCCAGTGGGGCCACGATTTCCGGCCCGAGTACCGGGCCCTCACGGTGTTGCACGAGCGCTATCCGGGCGTGCCGCGCATCGCGCTCACCGCCACCGCCGACGCGACGACCCGCGCCGACATCGTCGAGCGGCTGCAGCTGCAGGAGGCCCGCCAGTTCGTCAGCAGCTTCGACCGGCCCAACATCCGCTACCGGCTGGTGGAGAAGAAGGACCCGTCGGCGCAGCTGCTGCGCTTCATCGAGCAGGAGCACGAGGGCGACGCCGGCATCGTCTACTGCCAGTCGCGCAAGCGGGTGGAGGAGACGGCGCAGACGCTCTGCGAGCGCGGGGTCGACGCCCTGCCCTACCACGCCGGCCTGGACGCCGACGTGCGCCAGCGCAACCAGGACCGCTTCCTGCGCGACGACGGCGTCGTGATGGTGGCCACCATCGCCTTCGGCATGGGCATCGATAAGCCCGACGTGCGCTTCGTGGCGCACCTGGACATGCCCAAGAACATCGAGGGCTACTACCAGGAAACCGGCCGCGCCGGCCGCGACGGCCTGCCCGCGCAGGCCTGGATGCTGTACGGCCTGCAGGACGTGGTGAACCAGCGCCGCATGATCGACGAGAGCCCGGCCGGCGAAGAGTTCAAGCAGGTCATGCGCGGCAAGCTCGATGCGCTACTGGCGCTCGCCGAGGCGACCGACTGCCGGCGCGTGCGGCTGCTCGCCTACTTCGGCGAAGCGTCGCAACCCTGCGGCAATTGCGACAACTGCCTCTCGCCGCCGCAGGTGTGGGACGGCACGGACGCGGCGCGCAAGCTCCTGTCGACGGTGTACCGCGTGCAGCAGGCCAGCGGCATCAGCTTCGGCGCCGGGCACGTGATGGACATCCTGCGCGGCAAGCGCACGGAGAAGGTCGAGCAGTTCGGCCACGACAAGCTGTCCACCTTCGGGCTCGGCGCGCAGTTCAGCGAGCCGCAGTTGCGCAGCGTGCTGCGCCAGCTGGTCGCCACCGGCTCGGTGGCGGTGGACGCGGAGTCGTTCAACACGCTGCGGCTGACCGAAGGCTCGCGTGCGGTGCTCAAGGGCGAGCGGCAGGTGCTGCTGCGGGAGTCGCTGTCCCAGCCTGCCGGCCGCAAGCGGCGCGAGCGCAGCGGGACCGCGAGCGCCGTCGCGGCGGGGCTGACCGATGCCGCGCAATCGCGCTTTGCCGCGCTCAAGGCCTGGCGCGCGGAGGTGGCGCGCTCCCACAACCTGCCGGCGTACGTGATCTTTCACGACGCGACGCTGGCGGCGATCGCTGCGATGGGGCCGACGTCTGTGGATCAGCTGGAAGGCGTGAGCGGGATCGGCGCGCGCAAGCTCGAGGCCTACGGCGAGGAAGTGCTGCGGGTGCTCGCGTCGGCCTGAGTCACTGCACGAAGCCGATGTTGCGCGATTCGCGCACCTCCGGCTTGATGCGGTGCTCCGCTTCCAGCTGCTCGAGGAACTCCAGCGGCCCGAAATCCCCGGCCGCCAGGATGTCGACCTGGCGCTTGACCGCCGCGAAGTCGCCGGGGCACAGCTGGTCCAGCCGCGTGAGCCGCGCGCGGATCTCGTCCGTCAACGCACCTGACTCCCCGCCCAGCGCCTCGTTGACGAACATCGTCTCGCGCTGCGCCGGCGTCAGCGGCTTGAAGCGGATCTTGAAGGTGAAGCGCCGCAGGGCCGCCTGGTCGATACGGTCCATGAGATTGGTGGTGCACACGAAGATGCCGGCGAAGCGCTCCATGCCCTGCAGCATCTCGTTCACTTCCGTCACCTCGTAGGTGCGCTGCGCGCCGCGCCGGTCCTGCAGGAAGCTGTCGGCCTCGTCCAGCAGCAGCACCGCCTTCTCGCTCTCGGCTTCGCGGAACATGGCCGCCATGTTCTGCTCGGTCTCGCCGACGAACTTGCTCATCAGGTCGCTGGCCTGCTTGATCAGCAGGGGCCGGTCCAGCCGGCGCGCGATGTGTTCGGCCAGCGCCGTCTTGCCCGTGCCCGGCGCGCCGTAGAAACACAGCGTGCCGTGTCCGCGCGCCTTGAGCGCTTCGACGATGCGCGGGATCTCGAAACGGCTCTCCACGTTCAGCATCGCCAGGTCGTAAGTGGTGACGCTGGGGCGCGCCGCGCCGGGCGTGCGGTTGCCCAAGGCCTGGTCCGCGTTGCGCAGCTGGCGTTCGATCAGCTGTTCGACCGACGTCGACGTTCCGCCCGCCAGGCCGGCGAACCGCACCGCGGTGCGGATCTGCGCCGGCGTCAGTCCCTTGCGTTCGGTGAGCTTGGCGACGAAGCCGTCCGACACCGAAACGCCGTCCAGCGTCTTTCGCACCAGGCCTTCGCGCGCGCCCGGCGGCGGCGACTTCAGTTCCAGGTGATAGGCGAAGCGGCGGCGGAACGCCGGGTCGATCTGCTCGATGCGGTTGGTGACCCACAGCGTGGGCACCGGGTTGGATTCCAGGATCTGGTTCACCCAGGCCTTGCCGCTCACGCTGCCGTTGGCGGGAGCCGCCACCTGCTCGGCGCGCGCGATCAGCTGCGCGGCCTCGGAGCTGATGGGCGGGAACACGTCTTCCACTTCGTCGAAGAGCAGCGCCGCCTGCGCGCTGCCCTTGAGGAACACCTGCGCGATCTGAAGCGAGCGGTAGCGGTCGCGGCCGGAAAGCGAATTGCCGTCGCGGTCGGCGTACTCGACTTCGAACAGCTCGAGCCCCGCCGCCTGCGCCACCACTTTCGCGAGTTCGGTCTTGCCGGTGCCGGGCGGCCCGTACAGCAGCACGTTGACACCCGGCTCCTTGCGATCGACAGCATTGCGCAGCAGCGCGCACAGGACCTGCGCGTCTTCCTCCACGAAGGCGAAGTCCGACAGCCCGAGCGTGCTCTTCGCGCTGGGCCGGGTGAACACCGCCATCAGCTCGTTCTGGTCGCGGTATTCGCGCATCAGCACCGGCGGCAGCTTCTCGCTGACCTTCATCAGGTCGGCCAGGTCAGTGATGTTGTGCTCGGAGATGAGGTTCTCGACCAGGCCGATCCGCTCCAGCCGCGAACCGACGCGCAGCGCCTCGCCCACGTCGGCCGCGTTCACCCCCGCGATGTCGGCGATCGCGGCATAGGCCTCGGGCGCGTTGTTGACCTTGAACTCGACCAGGATGCTGCGCAGATCACGCTGGTAGCGCGCAAGCGTTCCGTAGAGGAGCAGCGCACGCTCGGCCTTGTTGAGCTGCAGGAGACCCGACAGCGCGTCGATGTTCTTTTCCACCAGCGTGGACTGCTTCTTCAGCGCATGGGTCAGCCATTCGCCGGTGACGGTGAGCACCGACAGCAGGTCCTTGGGCTGGTCCTTGGCGTACTCGTCCAGGTAGAAGAAGAGCGTGCCTTCCTCGTAGGGGCCGCGCCACACACCGTGGCGATCCAGGAACTCGGCGGTGGAGAGCTGCTCGTGGCCACGCCAGAACTCGTTGTCCTTGCAGCGGCGGCCGAGGAATTCGCGCAGGCGGGCCAGTGCGGGCGCGGGCCACACCAGGTGCCGGCCCGAGAGCGACAGCAGCCCGTTGAGGTCGCGGCGCACGTTGAACTTGCCGCCCTGCTTGGCCGCCAGCGTCAGCACGAAGTGCGAGCACATGAGGTCGAGCACGGGGGCGTCCTTCAGCCCCGGCGATGGGAGCATCTGCACATCGACCGTTCGCTTGACCATGGGAATGGCGCCTCCAGTTCGCAAAGGACACGCGGCGCCTACGATAACTCGGCTTCATCCCGCGTGGGAAGGAATCTGGGCGCCTGCGGCCGCGCCAGCCCGCCCGCCACAATGCGGGCCATGCTGGAACTCGCCGACATCCGGGCCGCCGCCCGCCGACTGCAGGGCCAGGTGCTGCGCACGCCCTGCGTTGCCTCGCAGACCCTCTCGCAGCTGACCGGCGCGCGCGTCTTCCTCAAGTTCGAGAACCTGCAGTTCACCGCTTCGTTCAAGGAGCGCGGGGCCTGCAACAAGCTGACCCAGCTGAGCGACAACGAGCGCGCCCGTGGCGTGATCGCGATGAGCGCGGGCAACCATGCCCAGGGCGTGGCCTACCACGCGCAGCGCCTGGGCCTGCGAGCCGTCATCGTCATGCCGCGCTTCACGCCCGGCGTGAAGGTGGAGCGCACGCGCGGCTTCGGCGCCGAGATCGTCCTGCACGGCGACACGCTGGACGAGGCGCGCGGCCACGCGCTGGAACTCGCCCAGGAGCAGGGCCTGACCTTCGTTCATCCCTACGACGACGAGGCCATCGTCGCCGGCCAGGGCACGGCGGCGCTGGAAATGCTGGACGACGTGCCGCAGCTCGACACGATCGTCGTGTCGGTCGGCGGCGGAGGCCTGATCGCGGGCATGTCGCTGGCGGCCAAGTCGGTCAAGGCGGGCATCGAGGTCGTGGGCGTGCAGACCCTGCGCTTCCCCAACATGTACAACGCGCTGAAGAAGGCGCAGCTGCCGCAGGGCGTGTCGACGATCGCGGAGGGCATCGCGGTCGGCACGCCGGGGAAGATCCCGCGCGAGATCATCGAGCGCTGCGTCGACGACATCCTGCTGGTGGACGAAGGCGACATCGAGCAGTCGATCGTGCTGCTGCTGGAGATCGAGAAGACTTTGGTGGAGGGCGCCGGCGCGGCGGGGCTGGCGGCGATGCTCAAGCATCCCGAGCGCTTCCGCGGCCGCACGGTGGGCCTGGTGCTGGGCGGCGGCAACATCGATCCGCTGCTGCTCGCGTCGATCATCGAGCGCGGCATGGCGCGCGCGGGGCGGCTGGCGCGCATCCGCGTGTGCGCGCGTGACGTCCCGGGCTCGCTGGCGCGCATCACGGCCACGGTCGCGGAGGCCGGCGCGAACGTCGACGAGGTGCACCACCAGCGCGCGTTCACGATGCTGGCGGCGCAGAACGTGGAGATCGAGCTGGTGATCCAGACGCGCGGGCCGCAGCACATCGAAGCCGTGCTCGGCTCGTTGCGCAAGGCGGGCTTCGAAGCCGAGCGGCAGTAGGCGGGGTTGCGCCGCACCTATCATTGCCCGCCATGACGCTCGACCAGCTTCAATCCACCCTTCCCGACTACTTCGCGCCTTGGGTGCAGGCGCTGGGCCTTCGGGCCGAGGGCTTCGATGCCGACAGCGTGACGCTGCGGCTGCCCCAGAGCGACCAGCTCGCGCGCGCCGGCAACATGCTGTGCGGCCAGGCCATGATGGCGGCGGCCGACACGGCGATGGTGCTGGCGCTCGTCAACCATTTCGGCGAGTTCCGCCCCTGCACGACGGTGCAGATGAACACAAGCTTCCTGCGGCCGCTCTCGGGTCAGGACGGGCTGGTGCAGGCCCGCATCGTGCGCGCGGGCAAGGCCCTGGCCTTCGGCGAGATCGACATCCGTGGCGCACAGGACGGCAAGAGCGTCTGCCGGGCCAGCACCACGTACGCGCTGCTGTAGCGCTGGGCGCCGGCCGCTAGAATTGCGGGTTCCACCTATCGAATCACCGAGACCCCCATGGCCAGCACCGAACACCGCCACAGCCACGGCGAGCACCACCACGAACCGCACGACACCGTCGAGAGCATCGTCCCGCTGATGCCCATCGTGCTGCCCGTCGTGGGCGGCGTGCTGATGTTCCTGCTGGCGTTCATCGCCATCTACATGGCCTGATCGAAGCGCGAACAAAGCTTTCCCCCGACAGCCCGGACCGTTGAAACGGCCGGGCTGTTTGCTTTCTGCTGCAGGGCTTCAACCCCACGCATAAAGTCATGTTTGTTTTGCATGGAATCGGGTAGTTGCGGAACCCACGTTCAGTTGCCCCTCCCTAGAATCCCCATTCCAGCCGACCCGCGGACCGCGCCGCAACGGGCGCTGCAGTGCCCCTGCCGCCCCTGAACGCCCCGCACGCCGACTGAGCCAAGCCCGGTTTCAAAAAGGCGCGCTCGGCCCCCGTTGCAGAGCTCCACCTTTTGGAAACCCGGTTTTCTATTCAGGAGCTTTGTGACGATGAACTCACCCGTGATGCAGGGTTTGACCCTCAAAACGCCGCCCTATGTGCGCAATGCCCGGCTGGTCGCCTGGGTGGCCGACATGGTCGCGTTGTGCAAGCCCGACGCCGTCCACTGGTGCGACGGCAGCCAGGAGGAATACGACCGCCTGTGCCAGCAGCTGGTGGACGCGGGCACCTTCCGCCGCCTCGATCCGGTCAAGCGCCCCGGCTCGTACCTGGCCTGGTCCGACCCGAGCGACGTCGCGCGCGTCGAGGACCGCACCTTCATCTGCTCGAAGAAGAAGGAAGACGCCGGCCCGACGAACAACTGGATGGACCCGGCCGAGATGCGCGCGACGCTGCAGCCGCTCTTCGACGGCTGCATGCGCGGGCGCACCATGTACGTGGTGCCGTTCTCCATGGGCCCGCTCGGTTCGCCCATCGCCCACATCGGCATCGAGCTGTCCGACAGCCCGTACGTGGCGGTGAACATGAAGATCATGACCCGCATGGGCAAGGCCGTGTACGAGGTGCTGGGCGTGAACGGCGAGTTCGTGCCTTGCGTGCACACGGTCGGCGCGCCGCTCAAGCCGGGCGAGAAGGACGTGGCCTGGCCCTGCAACAAGACCAAGTACATCGTCCACTACCCCGAGACGCGCGAGATCTGGTCGTACGGCTCCGGCTACGGCGGCAACGCGCTGCTCGGCAAGAAATGCTTCGCCCTGCGCATCGCTTCCACCATGGGCCGCGACGAAGGCTGGCTGGCCGAGCACATGCTGATCCTGGGCGTGACCAACCCCGAGGGGCGCAAGTACCACGTGGCTGCCGCCTTCCCGTCCGCCTGCGGCAAGACCAACTTCGCGATGCTGATCCCCCCCAGGGGCTTCGAGGGCTGGAAGGTCACCACCATCGGCGACGACATCGCGTGGATCAAGCCGGGCGCCGACGGCCGGCTGTACGCGATCAATCCCGAAGCGGGCTACTTCGGCGTGGCGCCGGGCACCAACACGGACACCAATCCGAATTGCATGGCCAGCCTGGACAAGAACGTGATCTTCACGAATGTCGCGCTCACCGACGACAACGACGTGTGGTGGGAAGGCATGGGCCCGGCGCCGGCGCATGCGATCGACTGGCAAGGCAAGGACTGGACGCCGCAGCTGGGCAAGGAAACCGGGGCCAAGGCGGCGCACCCGAACGCGCGCTTCACCGTGGCCGCCATCAACAATCCGGCCCTCGACCCCGCGTGGGATGACCCCAAGGGCGTGCCGATCGACGCCTTCATCTTCGGCGGCCGCCGTTCCACCACGGTGCCGCTGGTGACCGAGGCCCGCGACTGGGTGGAAGGCGTGTACATGGCCGCCACCATGGGCTCGGAAACCACCGCCGCGGCCTTCGGCCAGCAGGGCGTGGTGCGGCGCGACCCGTTCGCCATGCTGCCCTTCGCCGGCTACAACATGAGCGACTACTTCCAGCACTGGCTGCAGCTGGGCAAGAAGCTCAAGGCCTCGGGCGCCCGGCTGCCGCGCATCTACACCACCAATTGGTTCCGCAAGGGTGAGGACGGCAAGTTCGTCTGGCCAGGCTACGGCGAGAACATGCGCGTGCTCAAGTGGATGATCGACCGCATCGAGGGCAAGGCGGACGGGCAAGAGCACGTGTTCGGCGTCAGCCCGCGCTACGAGGAGCTCAACTGGACCGGCCTTGACTTCTCTCGCGACCAGTTCAAGACCGTCACCAGCATCGACAAGGCCGCCTGGCAGAAGGAACTGCAGCTGCACGCCGAGCTGTTCCAGCAGCTTGCCTACCACCTGCCGCAGGAGCTGGGCGACACGAAGGCGCGCATCGAGAAGCGGCTGGCCGCCTGACGCCGACGCCGCGCGTCAAAGAAAACAGCCGCCCGAGGGCGGCTGTTTTTTATCGTGTGACAGCTATCGGTGGGCGGCGGCCAGGCGCTTGCGGCGTCTTTGCGCCTTTCGCTGCGCCTGCCGTTGCGCCCAGCCGTCCAGCCAGGCGAGCACCGGGGCCGGCAGAGCGGCCAGCAGGCCTCGCCAGCCCCAGCGGGTGGCGCGCAGCAGCAGCATGGCTCAGTAGTAGCTGCGGACGTCGCGGGCGGCGTCGGACGACATGGCGCGGCTGAGGTCCGCCATCACGCGGGCGTCGGTCACGGCCACGTCCCAGAACCGGCGGTCTTCGGCGGCCTGGCGGCGGGCGGCGGCGAAAGCCTTCACTTTCGCGCTGAAGCCGAGGACGACACGGCGGGCGGGAGCGGCCAGCAGCGCCAGTGCCGCGAAGGCCACGGTCCACAGGACGATCCACGCGGCCAGTAAGTGGCCCTCGGTCCAGGTGTCCACCACCTGGTTGGCCACGACCAGCAGCGCGGAGACGACCGCGGCCAGCAGCAGGGTGGCGGCGCCGCGCGCGCCGTCGAAACGGGATGCGATGTCCTTCAGGGCACCGGCGGCGCGCTCGATCCGCTCGACACCGGAATGCTGGGTGGGATAGTCGACATGAACGAACTGGGTCATTTGAATTTCCTCCGTAATGGCCGAGAGCTTCGGCACGAGGCATAGATTAGGGTTGACCCTGATATTATTCAAATCACGGTTTGTGATTCCAATCATTCAGGAGATCGATAGTCGTGCCGAACTTCCGCACTTTCGACCTGAACTTGTTGCGGGTTTTCGACCAAGTCATGGCCGAGCGCAACCTCACCCGCGCGGCCCACAACCTGTCGATGACCCAGCCGGCGGTCAGCAATGCGCTCAACCGTTTGCGGGATGCGCTGGGCGACAAGCTGGTGGTGCGCAGCGGCTACGGCGTCGAGCCCACGCCCCGCGCGCTGGCGCTCTGGCCGGCTGTCGGCGACGCGCTGCGGCAACTGGAGGGGGCGCTTTCGCCCGGCCAGTTCGTGGCGTCGCAGGCGAACAACACTTTCGTCTTGGCGATGGCCGATGCCACTGCGGCCGAGCTGATGCCAGGGCTGGTCGAGATCATCGAACGCGACGCCCCGGGCGTCTCGATGCGCGTGCTGCCGCTGACCACTCGCGACCCCCGCAAGCTGCTGGACGAGGGCGCGGTCGACCTTGCCGTCGGCTTCTTCCCGGCTGTCCTGGCGGATCTGACCGCGCAGTCGCAGGCCGGCAAGATGGCGGCCTTCGATCACCAGCGGCTGTACGACGGGCGCTACGTCTGCGTGATGCGACGCGAGCACCCACTCGCGCTCGGGCCCTTGACACTGGAGCGCTTCTGCGCCGCGCACCACATGCTGGTGAGCTTCTCCGGGCGCCCTTACGGGTTCATCGACGAGGCACTGGCCGCGCTCGGCCAGAAGCGGCGCATCGTGCTGACCGTCAACCAGTTCTTCACCGCGGGCCGGGTGGTGGCGCAGTCGGACCTGCTCACCGTGCTGCCCCGGCACTTCGTCGGAACCACCGGCATGGCATCCGAACTGGCCTTTCGCGAGTTGCCGTTCGAGGTGCCGCTGGTCCACGTCGACTCGCTCTGGCACCACCGGCAGGGCCAGCGCAGCGAGCACGCCTGGCTGCGCCTGGCCGTGCTGGCGGCGGCGCGCAAGGCTTTCCAGGGCGAACGCGAGTAAGCATCTTCCCGGGCTGTGCATTCCTCCGGTCGAGCAGATCGAAGTGCAGCCCAGCTTCGCCGCCGCCGACAATGGCGCGGTGAAGTTCCAGCTGATGTCAGACCTGCATCTCGAAACCCAGCCGGGCCTCCAGTTCTCGCCGGCGCCGCAGGCCGAACTCCTGGTGCTTGCCGGCGACGTCGGCTCCTACCAGCCCGGCAGCGCCCTGCCGGGCGAGGACTTCGGCCTGGAGCGGTTCGCGCCGCGCAACGGCTGGCCGGTGCCCGTCCTGTTCGTTCCGGGCAACCACGAGTACGACAACCTCGAATTCGACGCCACACACGCCCGCCTGCGCGAAACCTGCGAACGGCTTGGGATCACCTGGCTGGAGCGCGAAGTTCTCGTGCTGGGCGGCGTGCGCTTCGTGGGCACCACGCTATGGACGGACTTTGACGCGCTGGCGGCGCAGGCGCCGGACACCACGCGGGCCCTGAAGCAGCGCGAGAAGGCCTTTCGCGCGGCCAACTTCTACCTGCCCAGGTTCGCCGGCACGTTCCGCGGCGAACCGATGCACGCCGAACAATGGCGCGCCTTGGGTCTTGAGTGCCAGCAGTGGCTGCGTGAGGTGCTGGCCCCGCCATTCGACGGGCCGACCGTCGTCGTCACCCATTTCGCGCCTTCGCTGCAAAGCGCCGATCCGCGCTACGGCCTTACGCCCGGCACCGCGGGCTTCTGCAACGCGCTGGACGACCTGCTGCCCCGCGCGCAGCTGTGGGCGCACGGCCACCTGCATTGCCACCAGGACTACCGGGTGAATGGCTGCCGCGTGGTCGCGAATCCGGTGGGCTATTCGCGCAAGGGCGAGCAGGAAGGCTTCCTGCCGCATTGGGTGCTGGAGGTGCCGGCGGCGCCCGCCGCGGTCACCGCGCGCTGAGGCCGTCGAAGCAGGTGCTCAGGACCAGGTCGACGATCTGCTCGTCGGTGTGCTGCCCGGCGGCCTTGAGGAATTCGACCACCGGATCGCAGGCGCGGGCGTAGAGCGTGTAGAGCACGGCGGCCGACGGCAGCTTCGGGTCGACGGCGCCCTCGCGCTGGCCGGCCTCGATCCATTCGCCCAGCTGCTCGCCGATGCCGGTCAAGGCGTCGCGGTAGTCGCGGCTGGACATGAGCGCGGCGCGCAGCGAGGAGTTCTGGCTCGGCAGCGAAGGCATCTGGCCGGCGAGCCGGACCTGCAGCGTCCAGCGCACGGCCGACTTCAGCTTGTCCAGCATCGGCAGCGCGGGATCGACGCTCGCCAGGAACTGCTGCGCGCGGCGCATCACGCGCACCATGGCGGCGGCGGCGAGATCTTCCTTGCTCGGGAAATGCTTGTAGAGGCTGGCCTTGGCGATGCCGACGGCCGCGGCGACTTCGTCCACCGTCATGGCATCGAAGCCTTTTTCGGCGAGCAGCCGGTTCACGTTCTGGATGATCGCCTCTTCGCGCGCGGCCAGCATCTGCTCCTTGAAGGAAGGCCGGGCGACGACGGTGCTCATGGCGGAAATTCTAATGCTGGGTCATTGGCTCTTCCGTGGTGGACGGGCGCGTGCAGCCTGAGCAAAGTCCACACGCCACCGTCGTGACGCAAGAGGCCGTTAGGCTTGCGGCCCCATGGATTCCGTCTCGCAACTGGCGCTCGGCGCCGCCGTCGGCGTAGCTGTCATGGGCCGCCGCACGGCCCTCTGGAAAGCAGCGCTGTGGGGCGGCGTCGCCGGCACGCTGCCCGACTTGGACGCCTTCATCGATTACGGCGACGCGGTGCGCAACATGACGTACCACCGCGGCTCGAGCCACGCGATTTTCTGGCAGACACTCGCCTCGCCCGTGCTGGCATGGATCGCGAGCCGCGTGCACGGCGAGGCGAAAAGCTTCCGGCGCTGGTGGCTTGCGATCTGGCTTGCCCTCATCACGCATCCGCTGCTGGACACGATGACGGTGTACGGCACGCAGCTGCTGCTGCCCTTCACCAACCATCCGTTCGGCGTCGGCAGCATCTTCATCATCGATCCGCTCTACACGCTGCCGCTGCTGATCGGGGTGGGCGTCGCATTGGCGCGCCGCGCACCCGCGGGACTGGCGTGGAACCGCTGGGGACTGATCCTCTCCACCGGCTATCTCGCGTGGAGCGCTCTCGCACAAGCGCATGTGCGCGGCGTCGCCGAACAGACGCTGGCCGCACGCGGCGCGCCCGCGCAGGAGCTTCTCGTGACGCCCACCGCGTTCAACACCGTCCTGTGGCGGGTGGTGGCGATGCGCGAGGACGGCTACGAGGAAGGCTTCTACTCGCTGCTGGACGGCGGCCGGCCGATCCGCTTCGAGCGTTTTGCGACCGACCGGGCGCTGGAGCGATCGCTGCACGACGTCTGGGCCGTGCAGCGCATGGCCTGGTTCTCGCACGGCTTCTACAAGATGCAGGCGCAGGACGGCCGCGCGTTCATCACCGACCTGCGCATGGGGCAGGAGCCCTGGTACGTCTTCAACTTCGCGGTTGCGCGGCGTGAAGGCGCGAACTGGTCGCCGGAGCCGCCGCGCAACTTCGGCGCGCGCGGCAACCTCGATGAAGGCCTTTCGTGGCTGGGGCGGCGGATGCTGGGCGAGGACGTGCCGCCGCCGCGGTGAAGCCCGTGGTCAGCCGTCGGCCGACCCGATCATCAGCTGCCACAGCCGCACCGGCGTGAGCGGCATCTGCAGCCGCGGCGCGAGCGCCGCGTGGCCGCCGCGCGCGAGCGCATCGGCCACCGCGTTGACCACGCAGGGCGTGGCGCCGATGGTGCCGAGTTCGCCCACGCCCTTCACGCCGAGCGGGTTGTTGCTGCACGGCGTGGATTCGTCCATGCGGGTGACGAACTCGCAGGCGAGCAGGTCGGCGCGCGGCGCGGCGTAGTCCATCAGGCTGCCGGTGATCGGCTGGCCGCTGTCGGCGTCGTACACCACCTGCTCGAGCAGCGCCTGTCCGAGGCCCTGCACCGCGCCGCCATCGAGCTGGCCGCGCACGATGGTGGGATTGACCACTCGCCCCACGTCGTTGACGCTGCTGTAGGCGACCACGCGCACCTCGCCGGTCGTGGGATCGACTTCCACTTCGCAGATGTGGCAACCGTTCGGCCAGCTCGGCCCCGCGACGGTGGTGCTGCTCTCCAGGAAGATGCGTCCCTGCGGCTGCCTGGCCGCCAGCGAGAACAGGTCCACTGCGATGTCGGTGCCGCGCACCTTGAAGCGCCCGGCCTCGTACTCCAGATCCTGCACGCTCGCCTCCAGCGATTGCGCCGCGAGCCGCCGCGCCTCCTCCAGCGTCTTCTCCGCGCCTTCGCGCAGCGCCGAGCCGCCGGTGAAGATGGAACGCGAGCCGGCGCTGCCGAACCCTTCGCCGCGGTCCGTGTCGCCGAGCACCACGCGCACGCGGTCCATCGGCACGCCGAACACGTCGACCACCAGTTGCGCCAGCGTGGTAGCGATGCCCTGGCCCATGGCGTTGACGGCCGAGAACACCTCGATCACGCCGTCCGCCAACACCGACACGGTCACGCGCTCTTGCAGCGCGTTGCCGCCGGTCCATTCAAGGAACGTGGCGATGCCCAGTCCGCGCAGCTTGCCGCGCGCGCGGCTCTGCGCGAAGCGCGCATCGAACCCGCTCCAGTCGGCAAGCGCCAGACCCTGGTCCATGACGTGCTCGAAGCGGCCGACGTCGTAGACCTGCCCCATCGGGTTCTTGTAGGGCATCTGCTCGGGGCGGATGAAGTTGCGCCGGCGCAGCTGAACGCGGTCGATGCCGCTGGCGCGCGCGGCTTCGTCCATCAGCCGCTCGATGATGTAGATCGCCTCGGGCCGTCCGGCGCCGCGGTACGCGCCCGTCGGCGCCGTGTTCGTCATCACCGCCTGGTAGTGGAAGTCGATCAGCGGGATGTCGTAGACGCTGGTCTGCACCCACGGCCCGATCATCAGCTGGATCACGCAGCCGGTGGGCGTGGCATAAGCGCCGACGTTCGCCAGCGAATGCAGGCGCAGCGCCAGGATGCGGCCGTCGGCCGCGAGCGCCAGCTGCGCGTGCGTGCGCACGTCGCGGCCGTGGTGCGACGAGACGAATTCCTCGCCGCGTTCGGCGACCCATTTGACCGGGCGCTTCAGTTTCCACGCGCACCAGGCCAGCGCCACGTCTTCCGGGTACGCGCCGGTCTTCATGCCGAAGCCGCCGCCGACGTCGCCCACCGTCACGCGCAGCTGCTCCGGCTTGAGCCCGAGCAGGTCCGACAAGGTGGTGCGGACGCCGGAAGGCATCTGCGTACTCATCTGCAGCGTGAGCCGGCCGTCGTCGGCCGTCCAGGCCAGCACCGCGCGCGGTTCCAGCGACAGCGCAGCGAGGCGCTGGTTGTCGAGGTCGAGGCGGACGACGTGGGCGGCGCGAGCGAATGCAGCGTCGACGGCCTTCGCATCGCCATAGCGCGTCTCGGCCGCGACGTTGTCGGGCGCGTCGTCGCACAGCGCGGCCGTGCCCTGCACCGCCTGGTGCACGTCGACCACGCCGGGCAGCTCCTCGTACTCGACCCAGATCGACTCCGCCGCGTCGCGGGCCTGCTGCAGCGATTCGGCCACGACGATGGCGACCGGCTCGCCGACGAAACGGACGCGGTCGTGCGCGAGCACCGGCCTCGGGTGCGACACGCCGGGCGCGTCGCCGGCGCGCTTGAAGCCCGCGTTCACCGGCATCTGCCTGACGCCCGCCTGCAGCAGGTCGGCGCCGGTGGCCACGAGCGCGACACCGGGCATCGCGCGCGCGGACGCCGCGTCCACCGACACGATGCGCGCATGCGGATGCGGCGAGCGGACGAAGGCCACGCGCAACTGCGCGGCCGGCTGCACGTCGTCGGTGAACCGGCCCTGGCCTTTCAGAAGGCCCTCGTCCTCGATGCGGGGCACGGCGCGGCCGCTGCCGAAGCGGCCCACGGCGTCGGGCGTCAGGAGGTCTGCGCTCATCAACAGGATCCTTGGAGAAGTTCGCGGCGATTGTGCCCGCCGCGCGCGAACGTCGTCAGTGCAGCAGCTGCCGCGGCAGCGCCAGGAAGTTCAGCACGGCGGCATCGAACTCGTCGGGCGCTTCCAGGTTCTGCAGGTGGCCGATGCCCGGCAGCTCGAGGTAGGTGCTGCCGATGATGGCCTTGGCCATCTTCTTCATCAGCGCCGGTGGCGCATTGCGGTCGTGCTCGCCAGCCACCAGCAGCGTCGGCACGTGGATCTGCGGCAGGTTGGCCCGCCGGTCGAACGTCAGCATGGCCTCGAGCGCGCGCCGGTACGTCGACGGGTTCACCTGCGACATGCAGTGTGTCGCCAGGCGCACGCCTTCGGGCAAGGAGCCGGGGCCGACCATCTGCGGCACCAGTTTCTCCGCCAGCTGCGCCATCGTCTGGCCCTCGTTCAACGCAGCCGTGCGCTGCGCGATGAACTGCCGCTGCCACTCGCCATCCGGTTCGCCGAACGCGGCCGAGGTGCCGCACAGCACGAGCCGGCTGACCAGATGGGGGCGGCGCGCCACGACCTCCTGCGCCACCATGCCGCCCATGCTGTGCCCGAGAAGCACCACGTTCTCGCAGCGCAGGCTCTCGATCAGCGTGATGCAGCTCTCGGCCAGCCCCTTGAAGGTGTAGGGCTCGATCGGCGCGCTGCGGCCGTAGCCGGGCATGTCCCAGGCGACCGCGCGATAACCGCTGGAAGCCAGGCTCTCGACCTGCGGCGCGAAAGCGAGGTGCCCGCCGCCGACGCCGTGCAGCATCAGCACCGTGGGGCCGGCGCCCAGCGTTGTGAAGGTGGGCAGCGTGCTCATTCGACCCGGCGCGCCGCGCGTAGCTCCAACGAGCCATCGTCCGAAGGAGCCAGTCGCGCCGGTGCCGGGGGACGTTCGTTGCTCACGTGGACCTCTTTTCCTGCAACATGGTCAGCGCGGTTTGATCCATACTACATGAAATTTCATGCAAACCTGCTGATGAGCCCGCCCGTCAAGGCCCAGCCGCCCGCGTTCTCGCCGAAGGAGTTCCGCTCGGCGCTGGGCATGTTCGCGACGGGCGTGACCATCGTTACGGCGAGCACCGGCGAGGGCACGCCGATCGGGCTGACCGCCAATTCCTTCAACTCGGTCTCGCTGGATCCGCCGCTGGTGCTGTGGAGCCTGGCGCGCGCCGCGGCCTCGCTGCCGGCCTTCAGCACCGGTTCGCACTACGCCATCAACATCCTCGCGGCCGACCAGAAGCTGCTGGCCGAGAAGTTCGCGGTCAAGGGCGGCGACCGCTGGGGCGGCGTGGAGTTCACGCTCGGCTGCGGCGACGCGCCGCTGATCACCGGCGCGGCCGCCACCTTCGAATGCTTCAACCGCAGCCGCTACGAGGAAGGCGACCACGTCATCTTCGTCGGCGAGGTCGAGCGCGTGGCCTGGCGCGCGGGCGCCACGCCGCTGCTGTTCCACGGCGGCCGCTTCTACACGGAGCTGCCGCTGTGACAGCCGCGGGCGAGCGCTTCGTCGACAAGCACCTCGGCTACCTGCTGGGGCAGGCGAACCACGCGCTTTACAAGGACTTCGACGCGCACGTCCGCGCGCGCGGGCTCAGCTCGATCGAGTGGCGAGTGCTGGCCACGCTGCACGACGGCGAGCCGCTCACGGTCAGCCAGCTCGCGCAGGAGGTGCTGTCCAAGCAACCCACCGTGACCAAGCTCGTGCAGCGGATGGCCGAGCAGGGCTGGGTCGCGCTGCAGGCGGACGCGTCCGACCAGCGCCGCACGCTGGTGGCGGCCACCGCCGCCGGCAGGCGGCTGGTCAAGCCGCTGGTCGAGCAGGCGAAGGAGCATGAGGCACGCCTGCTGCGCACGCTCGGCGCAGCCGAGAAGAAGGCGTTGCGCCAGCTGCTGGGAAAACTGGTTTCGCCCGGGCGTTAGCGCGCGAGCGTGAGCTGGTAGCTGAATCGGTCGGCCCGATAGAGCGCGGTCTCGGTCTGCAGCGGCTGCCCGCCCTCGCCCAGCACCAGCCGGTGCACGCGCAGCGCAGGCTCGCCCGGCCCCGACTTCAGCCAGCGCGCCTCGCGCGCGGGCATGGCTTCGGCCCGGATGTCCAGGCGGGCCTCTCGCACCGGAAGCGCCAGGTCGCGCTCGAGCACCTCCAGCAGGTCGCGCCCGGAGACATCGACGCGCGCGATGCGCTCGCCCAGCCCGGGCACGAAGTGCGAGGTGTTGACGGACAGCGGGTCGCGATCGAGGTAGCGCAGCGAAACGAGCTGGACCACGGCCGTTCCCGGCGCGACCTCCAGCTGGGCCGCGAGCTCGCCGCCGGCGCGCACGCTCCTGAGCGACAGGCGCTTGCTGTGGATCGACTGGCCGCCGGCCGTCAGTGCCTCCGATAGGCCCTGCAGCCGCTCGAGCTTCTGGCTGGCATGCGGCGGCGCGACGAACGCACCCTTTCCCTGCAGCCGCACGATCAGCCCGGCCTTCTGCAGGTCGCCCAATGCCTGGCGCACGGTGATGCGGCTCACGCCTTGCTGCGCCACCAGCTCGTTCTCGGAAGGCAGGCGCTCGCCCGCCGCCAGGCGGCCGTCCAGGATGCGCGCCCGAAGCTCGTCGCGAAGGCGGGCGTACAGCGGCTGCGCGACCTCAGCCATGTGGGCCCGTCCTCAATGGCACGCGGGTTGCTTGCTTGTCATGACTTGTCATAACAAGTATGGTGGCAGCACCGACCCGGTGCGGCCGTACCCAATCGATACAGGAGCCGAACATGCCCCCATTCTCCGCTGTGCTCAGGAAGGCCGTCCTCGCCTGCACGCTCGGCGCCTGCGCCGCATCCGCGCAGGGACCGCTCTGCGGCAACCGTCCCGTCACCGTGGTGGTGCCGTTCGCTCCGGGCGGCGGCGTGGATTCCACAGCGCGGCTCGTCGTGCCCAAGCTGGCCGAGCAGCTGCGCCAGCCGATGGTGATCGAGAACGTGCCCGGCGCGGCCGGCACCATTGGCACGCAACGCGTGGCGCGCGCGCAGCCCGATGGCTGCACGCTCCTGTTCGCGGTGGCCAGCCCCCTGAACGTCGCGCCGCTGGTCTCGCCCGCCGCGGTGCGCTACGACACGTTCAAGGACTTCACGCCGCTGTCCACCGTGGCGGTCGGTCCCTTCGTCCTCGTCGGCCGGCCCACGCTGCAGGCCGCCACCGCCGCCGACCTCGTGAAGCTGGCGCGTTCGCAGCCCGGCAAGCTCACCTTCGGCACCGACGGCGTCGGCACGTCGCTGCACGTGACCGCCGAGCTGATCAAGCAGCGCGCCGGCATCGACATGCTGCACATCCCCTACAAGTCCGGCCCGCAGGTGCTGACGGATGTCGCCGGCGGCCAGGTGGACCTGGCCGTGCTGCCGCTGACGCTGGCCCAGCCCTTCATCCGCGACGGGAAGGTGCGCGCCTACGGTGTCACCGGCGCCGCGCGCTGGCCCGGCATGCCCGACGTGCCGGCGCTGGCGGAGACACCCGAGTTCAAGGGCGTGGACGTGGAGTCCTGGCTGGGACTGCTCGCCCCCGCGGGCATGCCCGCGCCGATGGCCGCGGCGATCGTCAAGGGCGTCGAGGCCGCGGTCCGCGACCCCGAGGTGACGCGCAAGCTGGGCGACATCGCCAACAAGCCGCTGGCCATCTCGGGCACGCAGTTCGGCGAGTACCTGGCGCGCGAGCGCAAGCTGCTGCAGGACGTGGTCACCCGGGGCGGCATCCGCGCGGAGTGAGTTGACGGCCTTGGACGCGTTCACCGCCGCCGCGGTCCTGCTCGCCGGAGGCCTGATCGGCGCCACCGGCATCGGCGGCGTGCTGGTGGTGCCCGCGCTCACCGGGCTGGCGGGCCTGCAGGTGACGCAGGCGATCGCGGCATCGGCCCTGGCGTTCGCTTTGCCCGGGATCGCGGCCCTGTGGTGGCTGGCCCGCAGCGGCGCCGGGCTGGCCCGCTGGTCGGCCCTGCTGCTGGGCGCGCTGCCCGCGGCCGCGGCCGGCGCGTGGGCGGTCCATTCGGTGCAAGCGGGCTGGCTGCTGTCCGCGGTGGGCGTGGTGGCCCTCTTCAGCGGCGCCCGCGGCCTGTGGCAGCTGGCCGGCCGGCGGCCGGCGCAGGTGCCGGGCCGCGAACTGCGCCCTTGGGAACTCGCCTCGCTCGGCGCCGGCATCGGCCTGGCCTCTGCGCTGACGGGCACCGGCGGACCGGTGCTGCTGGTGCCCTTGTGGATGGTCCTGGGGCAACCGCTCGCCCTCACGGTGGCCGCGGCGCAGGTCATCCAGCTGCCGGTCGCGCTGGCGGCCGGCGCCGCGCATGCTTCAGCCGGCGCACTCGACGTGGCGCTCGCGCTGTACCTCGGCGTGCTGCTGCTGGCCGGTTCGATCGCCGGCCAGGCGGCCGCGCGCAAGCTGCCGGTGCCCGCGCTGCAGGCGCTGGTGAGCGTGCTGCTGCTGGCCGTCGGCCTGTGGTTCTCCTGGCGCGCCGCCGCGCCTCACTTCGCCTGAGTCGTTCAATGGACCTTCTGTCGAAACTTTCTTCCGGCGCCGAGCTGCTGCTCGCGCCCGAGCGCGTGCTGCTGCCCGATGGCATCGGGCAAGACATCGCCGTGCTGGTGGCCGGCGGCCGCTTCGCCCGCGTCGCACCGCTGGCGCAGCTGCGCGCCGAACGGCCGGACCTGGAAGCGATCGAGCTGCCGCAGCGCCTGCTGATGCCGGGCCTGATCGACGCCCACACCCACCTCACCCAGGCGCTGGGCAAGTCGCTGGCCTTCGGCGAACCGTCCGAGATCTTCCGGCGCATCTGGGTGCCGATGGAAGCCTCCCTGCGCGAGGAGGCCGCGTACGTCAGCGCCAAGCTCGCATCGCTGGAGGCGCTTCGCGGCGGGTTCACCACCGTCGTGGACGCCGGCACGCGTTCCGACGAGGGCATCGAAGCGGTGACGCTCGCCGTGCGCGAGGCCGGCATCCGCTGCGTACTGGGACTGACCTGCAACGACCTCGCCGACCCGCAGCCGGAGCAGGCCTACGGCCGGCTGATCGAGCGCGCAGAGCGCCACCTGGCCCGCTTCGAGCACGACGCGCTGGTGCATCCCTCGCTGGCCGTGTCGATCCCCGAGGTCGGCAGCGACCGCATGCTGGCGCGCGTCGCCGCGCTGTGCGCCGAATCCGGCCGCGTGTTCCAGACCCACGCCAACGAGCACCTCGTGGCCGTCGAGCGCTCGCTCGTCGCACGGGGCCTGCGGCCGATCGAGTTGCTGGAGCACTGCGGCGCGCTGAACGCCTCCACGCTGCTGGCGCACGCGACCTTGCTCACGCCGCGCGAGGCGCGCCTGCTGCGCGAACGCGGCGCTGCGGTCGCCTACAACCCGGTGGCGTCGGTGTGGAAGGGCAACGCGGTGCTGGATGCCCTGGCGCTGCACGAGCAGGGCGTGCCGTTCGGGCTGGGCACCGACGGCACCCGCTACGACGCCTTCCGGCTGCTCGACGCGGCCGAGGCCATGCAGCGCATCGCCTTCGGTCTGGCGCGCGGGGACTCCTCTTGCGGCGGTGGCTGGACCTGGCTCGAGCACGGCACGCGCGGCGGCGCGCAGGCCGTCGGGCTGGGAAGCGTGACCGGCGCGATCGAGGAAGGACGCGCCGCGGACTTCCTGCTGCTGGACCTGGACGTGCCCGAGCTGCAGCCGAGCTGGGACCTGGGCTGGGAACTGGTGCGGCTGGCCGATCGCTCGCAGCTGCAGGCCGTGTTCGTCGCCGGCCGCCTGCGCCTGTGGCAGGGCTGGCCGGTGGACTGGGACGCGCGCGCGCTGATGCGGCAGGTACGCGAGCTCGCGTGCGAGGACATCGCCCGCGCGCCGATCCAGCGGGTGCACCCGACTTCGGACGAGCACCGTCGTCGCGCCGCACGGCGATAGCAGCTTCGTTCTCGGCAGCCGGCCGCTGCGCAGCGCGCGCCGGGCGGCTAGCATCGCCGGGCGATGAGACAACGAAAAGAACACCTCGACGGCCTGGCCGTCTCGCTGCTCCTGGCGAGCTGCCTCTTCTGGGGCTTCCAGCAGATCCTGATCAAGACCACCGTGGGCGAGGTGCCGCCGCTGTGGCAGGCCGCGCTGCGCTTCATCGGCGCCACGGCCCTGCTGTGGCTGTGGTGCGTGCTGCGCAAGATGCCGCTGTTCGAGCGCGACGGCACGCTGCGCGCGGGGCTGCTGGCGGGCGCCTTGTTCGCCGGCGAGTTCAGCTGCATCTACCTGGGGTTGCGCGACACGACCTCATCGCGGCTCACCGTGTTTCTCTACACCTCACCGTTCGTGGTGGCGCTGCTGCTGCCCCGCTTCGTGCCGACGGAGCGTCTGCGGGTGGCGCAGTGGGCCGGCCTGCTGATCGCGTTCGTTGCGGTGGCGGTCGCTTTCAGCGAAGGCTTCACCGGCTCGACGACCGCGCGCCAGCTGCGCGGCGATGCGCTGGGGCTGGCGGCCGGGACGCTGTGGGGGCTCACCACGCTGGTGATCCGCAGCTCGAAGCTGGCGACAGCCTCGGCGGAGAAGACGCTCTTCTACCAGGTGGCGGTCACGGCACTGGTCGCGCCGCTGTTGTCGCTGCTCCTGGGCGAGCGCTGGTCGCTCGACTACTCGGCGTATGCGTGGGGCTCGCTCGCGGTGCAGACGTTCATCGGCGCCTTCGCGAGCTACCTGGCCTGGATGTGGCTGCTGCGGCACTACCCGGCGACCCTGATGTCCTCGTTCACCTTCCTCACGCCGGTGTTCGCGCTGGTGCTCGGCGTGGTGCTGCTGCGCGAGCCGCTGACGGCGCAGCTGGTGCTCGCGCTGGCCGGCGTCGCGGCCGGCATCGTGCTGGTGAATCGGAAGCCCTCACCCCTACCCTCTCCCGCAGGCGGGAGAGGGAGCTGAATCACTCGGGCGAGAAGCCGAGCGTCTTCACCAGGCGCGACCAGAACTCGGTCTCCGTCTTGAGCATCTGCGCCAACTGCGCGGGCGCGGTGGGCAGCGGCTCCATGTAGGCCGTGGCCAGGCTGTCGACCACGTCCTGCGAGGCGAGCGCCTGGCGGATGCCGCCGTTCAGGCGCTGCACCACGTCCGCCGGCGCCTGGGCGGGCAGGAAGAAGCCGAACCAGCCGATGTACGCCAGTTCCTTGAACCCCTGCTCCGCCATCGTCGGCGTGTCGGGCGTGAACCTGCCGCGCCTGGGGCCGCTGGTCGCGAGCAGGCGGACCTTGCCGGCCTTGACGTTGGACATGAACTCGCCGGTGGGGCCGACCACGGCCGCGAGCTGGCCGCCGATCATGTCGGCCAGCGCCGGTTGCGAGCCGCGGAAGGCCACGTGGCGCAGGTCCGTGCCGCTCATGCGGCCCAGCGCGGCGCCAATGAAGTGGGCGGCCGAGCCCTGGCCGGCGGAGCCGAAGTTGGCGTTGTTCGGATTGGCCTTGCACCAGGCCAGGAACTCCTGCACCGAGCGCACCGACGACGGCACCATCGGGCCGACCGCCAGCGAGTAGTCGAACATCGCGGCCCCCGACACCGGAGTGAAGTCCGCCGCCGGGTCGTAGGGCAGCTTCTTGTAGGTGAAGAGGTGCAGGCTCATCGGCGACGTCGGCGTGAGCAGCACGGTGGCCCCATCGGGTGCGGCGGTCCTGACGGCCTGGGCGGCGATCTGTCCTCCGGCGCCAGTGCGGTTCTCGACCACCACGGCCTTGGCATAGGACGGCTGCAGCTTGTCGGCGACGCGCCGCCCCGTGAGGTCGATCGTCCCGCCCGGCGCGAAGCCGAGGATGATCCGCGCGGTCTCGGGCGGCGCCTGCCCGAACGCGGGCGCGGCGCCAGCGGCGGCAGCGAGGGCGGCTGCGGAAGCCTGGATGAACCGGCGGCGGTCGATCGTCATGGTTTGTCTCCTTGGGGCTTGGTTGTGGAACGAGTCACAGGTCCAGCACCAGCCGCTCGGACCTGGCGCGGCTCACGCAGACCAGCATGGTCTTGAGGCTGTCGCGCTGCGACGGCGGGTAGACGTAGTCGAGGTGTTCGGGCTCGCCTTCGCACACCGCGGTCTCGCAGGTGCCGCACAGGCCCTCCCGGCAGGAGAACGGCACCTCATGCCCGTTCTCCTCCAGCACCTCCAGGATGCTGCGGTTGGGCGGCACGGCGAAGCGGCCGCCGCTGCGGCGCAGTTCGACGATGAATCCTTCCTGCGGCGGCGCCTCGCCCAAGGGCGGGGCGGCCGGCGCGGAGAACCACTCGAAGTGCAGCGCATCGGACGGCATGTGCGCGCCGTGCTGCTGCACGGAGGTCATCAGCGGCCCCGGGCCGCAGCAATAGACCTCGGTTCCCGGCACCAGGTTGGCCAGCAGCGGCGGCACGGCGATGGGCGCGCCCATCTCGTCGTCGCAGTGGAACTGCACGCGGTCGCCCCACTCGCGCAGTTCCTCGTAGAACGCGATCCGCTGGCGGCTGCGCACGCCGTACACCAGCCGCCAGTCCTTGCCATGCGCTTCGCACCAGCGCGCCATCGCCAGGATCGGCGTGATGCCGATGCCGCCGGCGATGAACAGGTAGCGCTGCGCATCGACCAGGCGGAAGTTGTTGATCGGCCGGCTGCAGCGCAGCTCCATGCCCTCGCGCAGCTGGCCGTGCACGTAGTCCGAGCCGCCGCGGCTGTCCGCGGCGCGGCCCACGCCCAGCACGTAGCGGCTGCGATCGCGCCAGTCGCCGCACAGCGAGTAGTGGCGCAGCATCACGCCGGGCAGTTCCACCGCCAGGTGCGCGCCGGGCTCGAAGGGCGGCAGCTCGGCGCCGGTGGGGTCCACCAGTTCCAGGCGCAGGACGTCCCGGGCTTCGGCACGGACCGCCGAAACCCGCAGGTTCAAGTCGGCCATCGCGGGCTCAGGCCCCGATGCCGGCCTGGTGGGGCGGCTTGATGGCGGGGGCTGCGGGCGTGGCGGCCTTCTTCGCCGCTTCCTCGGCGCGCTCAGCCGCGACCAGCTTGTCGAAGGTCCAGCGGAAGTGCGACAGCGCCGCATCGGCCGCGACCGCGAGCATCCGGAACTCCGGGTCGGCGTCCAGCACCTTCTGCTGCGCCTCGATCAGGTGCTTGTCTTCCATGAAGCCCTCGATCAGGCTCTGGTGCAGCGAGCGCGAGATGTTGTGGTCGTCGCCTTCGTAGTTGTTCAGGTACGTCCAGAAGAAGTGCGTGGTGCGGCGCGTTTCCGGCGTCATGAACTGGCAGTTGCGGTACTCGCGGCTGCCTTCGCGGTTGCCGTTCTCGCTTCCGCTGCCGGCCGGCGAGAACATCGACTCCAGGAAGAAGATGCCCGGGATGTGCATGTGGCCGATGTTGCGGCGGTCGACGGGCTTGTCCTTCTCCTCGGCGGGCAGCACCTTGCGGTGGAACGGCGGCGGCGCGGCGTTCATGTGCCAGCGCTCGACGCGGAAGCCGCGCGGCTGCCTCTCGATGGCGACCGGCTTGGTGACGTACGCGTACTCCTCCGAGCCGCCCAGCGTCCTGGTGTGCACGAAGGCCAGGTGCGCGAAGTCCGACAGGTTGTCGACGATCAGCAGCCAGTTGGCGTCGTAGTGCATGTAGTCGGGAATGCCCTTCCACTGCGGATCGCGCAGGTAGGGGAAGTCGATGATTTCGGCCGGGTCGGCCTTGGCCGGGTCGCCCATCCAGATCCAGATCAGGTGGTCCTTCTCGACGACCGGGTAGCTCCTGACGCCCAGCTTGGGCGGCACGACCTCCTGGCCGGGGATCTGGATGCACTTGCCCGTGGGGTCGAACTTCAGGCCGTGGTACATGCAGCGCACGCAGTCGCCCTCGCGCCGGCCCAGGTGCAGCGGCACACCGCGGTGGCAGCAGCGGTCCTGCAGCGCGACGACCTTGCCGCTCTCGCTCTTGTAGAGCAGCACGGCTTCTTCCAGGAGGGTGCGGGCCAGCATGCGGCCGTCGATCAGCTCGTGGTCCCAGGCGGCCACGTACCAGCAGTTCTTGAGGAACATCGTTCTCTCCATGCCCGACAGGGGCGTCTTTGCGATGGGACAATCGTAGGAGCGGCGGCCGCGAAGATAAACAGGGCTGCGTGGCCGCAGTGTTCCGAATCCTGAACAATGAACTGGGACGACTTCGACGCTTTCTGCCAGGTCGTCGAGCACGGCGGCTTCACTGCCGCGTCACGCGCGCTGGACCGGCCCAAGTCGAGCCTCAGCGCTTCGGTGGCCCGGCTGGAAGAGCAGCTGGGGGCCCGGCTGCTGGAGCGCACAACGCGCCGCCTGCGCCTGACGGACGCGGGCGAGACGCTCTACCGGGACATCTCCAAACCCTTCTCCCAGCTGCGCGAACTGGCCGTGGACGCGGTGGCGAAAGGCGCGCAGGTGCAGGGCACGCTGCGCGTGGCCGCGCCGTACGAATTCGGTGCGCACCACCTCGCGTCGGTGACCTGCCGCATGCTGGCGCGGCATCCGCAGCTGAAGGTGCAGGTCGACGTGGAGCACGCGCGCGTGGCGCTGTTCGAGCGCCACTACGACATCGTGTTCTCCGCCATCGAGCACAGCTTCGCGCCGTCGACGGTGGTGGCCAAGCGCGTGTACTCGCTGGAACGTGGCCTGTTCGCTTCGCCGGAACTGATGGCGCGCTTCCCCGAGTTCGCCGGCCCGGAGGACCTGAACGCGTTGCCGCTGCTGGCGGGCGGCGAGGACACGGCCTGGGCGTTCAACGGCCCCGACGGCTCGGTGAACGTCGAAGTTCGCAACCCGCCGCTGCGCAGCGGCAATGCCGAAGTGCGGCTGCAGGCCGCGATGGCGGGGCTGGGCGTCGCGCGCATCACGGCGACGTTCTGTGCGCGCGCCGTGGCGGAAGGCCGGCTCGTGCGGCTGCTGCCGCAGTGGGAATGCGCGCCGCTGCGCATCTATGCGCTGCTGCCCGGTCGCAGGCTCGTGCCGGCGAAGGTCCGTGCGTTTCTCGACGGGCTGGAGGAAGAGGCGGCGCAGCAGGGCAACACGTCGGCGCCGGCGTGAGAACTACCGCAGCGGCCGGTCGAGGCGATAGATGAAGTGCCGCGGGCTGTCGACCGGGTTGTCGGGCGGCATCTCGGCCTCGGCCACCTTGCAGTAGCCGTTGCGCTCGAGCACGCGCCAGGAAGCGCGGTTGTCCGCATGCACCGGCACCAGCACCGCACTGGCATCGGATGCGCGCGACCAGATGCCCGCCGTCAGCTGCCCGACCAGCTCCGTGCCCCACCCTCGCCTCAGCGCATCCGCCTCGCCGATGAAGTAGTCCAGGCTCCAGGCCTGCGGCGGCACGGGCGTCCACCTGGCGATCTCCTCGCGGTAATCGGGATAGGCCGAGAGCGCGAAGCGCTGCACCAGCCCTCGCGGCCGGCCTTCTCGGTGCGCGATGAACACCTCGGCCTCCTCGCGGCCGTCGATCACGCCTCCGTATTCCGCCTCCAGCGAAGCGTCCGCTGGATCGTCGCACCACCAGCGCTGCACGTGCGGCTGGCGCAGCCAGTGCGCGAGCAGCGGGTAGTCGCTGCGGGCGACCGGCCGGAACGTGAAGGCACTCAAGCGTTCGCCCGTGCCCGGTCCTTCGCCAGCTGCACGTACCACTCCAGGCAGCCGGGGTTGGCCATGGCGTCGATGTTCACCACCTTCTCCAGCGGCTGGCCGAGCAGCAGCTTCTTGACCGGCAGCTCCTGCTTCTTGCCGGTGAGCGTGCGCGGGATCTCGGCCACCTGGTAGATCTGGTCGGGAATGAAGCGCGGGCTGAGCGCCGTGCGGATCGCGTCGTTCAGGCGCCGGCGCAGCCCTTCGTCGAGTTGCACGCCGGGCCGCAGCACGACGAACAGCGGCATCCAGCTCTCGCGCCCCAGGTACTCGAGGTCCACCACCATCGAATCGAGCACCTCGGGCAGAGCCTCCACCGCGCTGTACAGCTCGCTGGTGCCCATGCGCAGGCCGTGGCGGTTGATGGTGGCGTCGCTGCGGCCGTAGATGATGCAGCCGCCGCGGGAGTTGATCTTCAGCCAGTCGCCGTGCCGCCAGACACCCGGGTAGGTGTCGAAGTACGAGGACAGGTATCGCTTGTTGCCTTCGTCGTTCCAGAAGTACAGCGGCATCGACGGGATCGGCTTCGTGCACACCAGCTCGCCCACTTCGTCGATCACGCTGCGGCCCTGCTCGTCCCAGGCCTCGACCGAGCAGCCGAGCAGGCGGCACTGCATCTCTCCGGGCACCAGCTGCAGTTCGCGGTTGCCGCCGATGAAGGCGCCCGCGAAGTCGGTGCCGCCGGAGATGTTGGACCACCACATGCCGGGCTTGCCGAGTTTTTGGAACTGCGCGTTGGTCCAGCGCTGCACGTCTTCCGACAAGGGCGACCCCGTCGTGCCGAGCGCGCGCACCGCCCTGAGCCCCGGCATCGCGGCCAGGTCCACGCCCGCCTTCATGCAATTGGCGAAGAACGCCGCGCCGGCGCCGAAGAAGGTGACGCCCAGGTCGGCCGCGAAGCGCCACAGCGTCGACCAGTCGGGCGCCTCTTTCGCTCCCGCCGGATTGCCGTCGTACAGGCAGCAGGTCGTGCCGTTCAGCAGACCCGCCATCTGCGCGTTCCACATCACCCAGCCCGTGGAGCTGTACCAGTGGAAGCGCTCGCCCCAGGTGTTGGGGTGGTAGCTGCAGCCGATGTCGCTGTGCAGCACCAGGTGCGCCAGCATCACCAGCAGGATGCCGCCGTGCCCATGCACGATGGGCTTGGGCAGGCCGGTGGTGCCGCTGGAATAGACGATCCAGATCGGGTGGTCGAAGGGGACCCACAGCGGCTCGAACGAGGCCGTCTGCGCATCGTCGCGCGTCGCGATCTCGTGGAACCAGGCATCGGCCTGCAGTGCTGACGCCGGTTCGCCGCCCAGGTTGCGCAGGCCCACGAGGTGCTTCACGGTCGGCAGCTGCTTGCGCAACTGCGCGACCACTTCGATGCGGTCGTACGCCTTGTGGCCATAGCTGACGCCGTCGCACGCGATCAGCACCTTGGGCTCGATCTGGCGGAAGCGATCGAGCACCGCGTTGGTCCCCATGTCGGGCGCGCAGATGCTCCAGATGCCGCCCAGGCTCACCACCGCGAGGAACGCGACGATGGCCTCCGGCACGTTCGGTAGATAGGCGGCGACACGATCGCCGGGCTGCAGTCCCTGCTCCTTCAGATGCAAGGCGACAGCCGCGACCTGACGCCGCAAATCGGGCCAGGACAGCTCGCGGTGCAGTCCCTGTTCGTTCCGGCTGACGAGCGCGGGAAAGCCCGCCGCATGCGCGGCATCGGCATGGCGCAGCACCTGCCGCGCGTAGTTCACCTGCGCGCCCGGAAACCACTCCGCGCCCGGCATGCCCGCCTTCCCGAGCACGGCCCGGTGCGGCGTCGGCGATTCGAGGCCGAACGCATCCCAGATGCTCTGCCAGAAGCCGTCCAGGTTGTCCACGGACCAGCGCCAGAGCTCGTCGTAGCTGTCGAAGGACCGGCCGTGGCGCTGGCGCAGCCACTCCTGGTAGAGGCGGATCTGGGGGATGCGGGGAGGCACGGAACTCATGGGCGCAAGCGTAGCCAACCGGGCGAGGACAAGGCATCGGGCACTACCCTTCTGCCGCTCAGTTTGCGGATTTCGCACATGCGTGCTAAATTGCGCCGCATCATGGAAGCCAAGACCCAGCGCAGCGAACTGACCCGCGCCGCCATCATCGGCGCGGCGCTGGACCTCGCCGCGGCCGAGGGGCTGGAGTCGATCACGCTGCAAGCCGTGGCGGACCGCATCGGGCTTTCCAAGAGCGGCGTGTTCTCCCGCGTCGGCTCGCGCGAGACGCTGCAGAAGGCCGTGGTCGAGGAGTTCGGCCGGCGCTTCATCGACGACGTATTCGTGCCCGCGATGCAGCAGCCCAAGGGCCTGCCGCGGCTGGACACCATCGTGCAGCGCTGGATCGTGCGCACCCGTGATGTCGAAGCCAAATCCGGCTGTGTGTTCTCCGCGGGCGCCTTCGAGCTGGACGACAAGGAAGGCCCGCTGCGCGACCACCTGCACAACGAGATCATGCGCTGGCGTTCCGCCCTGCGCCGCACGGTGATGCAGGCCATCGAAGCCGGCCACCTCAAGGCCGGCACCGACCCCGAGCAGCTGGTCAGCGAGATCTATTCGCTGATGCTGGGCATGGTGCACGACGTTCGCTTCATGCGCGACCCGCGCACCGCCGAGCGCGTGCAGTCGACCTGGCGCCGGCTGCTCTCCACCTACCTGGCCTGACGGCTCCCACCGAAGATGCCGCCGGCCTTCCGCTCGACCACATTTCGCACACCCGTGCGAAGAAAGGAGCTCCCATGCTGATCCTCCTCGCCATCGCCCTCGCCTGGGGCGGCATCGCAGGCGGCCGCGCCGCCTGGCGTTCGCTGCGCAGCCTGCCGCGCCGCAACGACGACATGGTCTTTTATTGAAGGAGCCACCATGACCCGCACCGCCCTGCAGGCCACGTCCGACTTCTACCAGGCCAGTCCCGGACTGCGCCTGTTCCGCGCGGCGCTCGGCGCGTCGCAGCGCCTCTGGCCCGCGCTGGCCGTGCGCGCCTCGCTACGACTCTTCGCCACGCCGCTGCCTCCGAAGTGGATGCAACGCAAGGGATCCTGGGACGCCGCCTGGCGCATCGACGCCTGGCCCTTCGAGGACGCGAGCCTCACGATCTACTCGCAGCCCGTCGCGCCGCATGCGCCGGTGGTGCTGTTCGTGCATGGCTGGGGCGGCCACGCACGGCAGATGCTGCCGCTGGCCGAAGCCGCCGCGCAGGCCGGCTTTCGCCCGGTGATCGTGGAGATGCCGGCGCACGGCCGCAGCGCCGGTTCGGTGAGCAACCTGCCGCAGTTCGCGCGCGCCATCGAGTACGTGGGCGCGCGGCTGCTGCAGCAAGGTCACCAGCTGCGTGCCGTGGTCGCCCATTCGCTCGGCGCGAACGGCGCCGCGTACGCGGCCAGCCGCGGCCTGCGCACCGAGCGGCTGGTGCTGGTGGCGCCGCCCGCCTCGCCGCGTGAATACACGCAGCTGTTCGCCGCGGTCTTCGGCCTCTCGGAAAACATCCGCTCCCGCATGCAGGCGCGCATCGAGGCACGCGAAGGCATCCTGATGGCGCAGTTCGAGCCGCCCGCGGTGGGCTCGCGCATCGGCGTGCCGACGCTCGTCGTGCACGACCGCGGCGACAGCATCAACCGTTTCGCCGACGGCCAGGCATTCGCCGATGCGATCCCCGGCGCGTGGCTGGTCGCCACCGAAGGCCTGGGCCACCGCAAGCTGCTCAAGGACGCGAACGTGCTGCGCGCGGTGGCCGACTTCCTGCGCTGAGACGCGGCTTGTCGCCCGCGGGGGCGCCGCTTAGCATCACCGCTTCAACAACAGCAAGGAGCGGAGATGGGAATGTTCACCTGGGCCGAAAAGCCCGCGCAGGTCCTGCAGCAGGGCGGAGTGATCGGGCCGGAGGAGCGCCTGCCCTGGCCGCAGACCGCCGCGATGGGCGTGCAGCACGTGATCGCGATGTTCGGCGCCACGGTGCTCGCGCCCATCCTCATGGGCTTCGATCCCAACGTCGCCATCCTCATGAGCGGCGTCGGCACGCTCATCTTCTTCCTGGTCACCGGCGGCAAGGTGCCCAGCTACCTGGGCTCCAGCTTCGCCTTCATCGGCGTGGTGATCGCGGCGACGGCGTATGCGGGCAAGGGCCCCAACACCAACATCGGCGTGGCGCTGGGCGGCATCATCGCCTGCGGCATCGTCTACACGATCATCGGCTTCATCGTGCAGGCCATCGGCACGGGCTGGATCGAGCGCTTCATGCCGCCGGTGGTCACGGGCGCCGTGGTGGCGGTGATCGGCCTCAACCTGGCGGGGATCCCGATCAAGAACATGGCCGCGAGCAGCTTCGATTCGTGGATGCAGGCCGTCACCTTCGTGTGCGTAGCGCTGGTGGCGGTGTTCACCCGCGGCATGGTGCAGCGGCTGCTGATCCTGGTCGGCCTGATCGTCGCGACCATCATCTACGCGCTGCTCACCAACGGACTGGGCATGGGCAAGCCAATGGACTTCAGCGGCATCGCCAGTGCGGCCTGGTTCGGCGCGCCCGCGTTCGCGGCGCCCGTGTTCAGCGCGCCCGCGATGCTGCTGATCGCGCCGGTGGCCGTCATCCTGGTGGCCGAGAACCTGGGCCACATCAAGGCGGTGACGGCGATGACCGGCCGCAACCTCGACGCCTACATGGGCCGTGCGTTCATCGGCGACGGCGTGGCCACGATGGTCAGCGGCTCCGTCGGCGGCACCGGTGTCACGACCTACGCCGAGAACATCGGCGTGATGGCGGCCACCAAGATCTATTCGACCGCGATCTTCGTCGTGGCCGCGGTGATCGCGATCGTGCTGGGCTTCTCGCCGAAGTTCGGCGCGGTGATCCAGGCCATCCCGCTGCCGGTGATGGGCGGCGTGTCCATCGTGGTGTTCGGCCTCATCGCCGCCGCGGGCGCCAAGATCTGGGTCGACAACCGGGTGGACTTCTCGGACAACCGCAACCTGATCGTGGCCGCCGTGACGCTGGTGCTGGGCACCGGCGACTTCACGCTGAAGTTCGGCGGCTTCTCGCTCGGCGGCATCGGCACCGCCACGTTCGGCGCGATCCTGCTGTACGCGCTGCTCAGCCGCGGCGGCAGCCGCCCGGCCGCGCAAGCCGCGCCGCGAGCCGCGCGCTGACGCTCAGGCGCCGCCCTCGCGTGCCATCCGTTCGCTCTTCCAGTAGACGTCGTCGCCGCCGTCCATCCGGTTGAGCACGCGGGCGAGGACGAACATCAGGTCGGAAAGGCGGTTGAGGTAGCGCCGGGGCGTGTCGTTGACCGCCTCGGCCTGCCCGAGCGCCACCACCGAGCGCTCGGCGCGCCGTGCCACCGTGCGGCAGACATGCGCCTGCGAAGCCGCCCGCGTACCGGCCGGCAGGATGAACTCTTCCAGCTTGGGCAGGCGGCCGTTGTGCAGCGCCAGCGCGTCGTCCAGCACCGCCAATGCCTCCGTCTTGAGCAGCTCGAAGCCCGGGATGGACAGCTCGCCGCCCAGGTTGAACAACTGGTGCTGCACCTCCACCAGCAGCGTGCGCACTTCGTCGGGCAGCTTCTCGCACAGCAGCAGGCCGATGTGCGAGTTGAGCTCGTCCACGTCGCCCATGGCCTGCACGCGTGCGCTGTGCTTGGGCACGCGCGTGTTGTCCCCCAGCCCGGTCGTGCCGTCGTCGCCGGTACGGGTGGCGATCTGCGTCAGGCGCTTGCCCATCGGTGGCTCCTCGTGGTTTGCTGCATCGATTGTCCCATTCGCCGCAGTGCGATCTCTGCTGTCGGGCAGTGCGAGCCGTCCTACGCACACTCTCGCGTTCGCGCGACACGCGAATGGCACAGCCGCGCCACCATGCGAAGGAACCAGGAGACCGCCATGAAGCCGCGTTCCGCCTATTCCCATCTCCAGCCGCTGACGATGCTCGCCGCCGTGACGCTGATGCTGTCCGCGAGCCTCGCGTCCGCGCAGCAGACGCCGCTGCGCAGCGTCACGTCGCCCGCGCGCGCTGCGACCGTCGGCGCGGGCACGCCCTCGAGCACGGCTCCGAATCAACGAAACCCCGTGGCCGCGTCGCCCGGTGGCGGCACGGCGACCCTGCCGCTGGGCGCGCCCTCGCCTTCGGGCCTGGCGTCGCCCTCGCCTTTCCCGGCCGGCATTTCCTCGACCTCGATCGCCGCACCGGGCACGAGCGCCGCGATCACCGCGCCGACCACCGTGTCGCCCAGCGTGGCCGGCGGCGGCGCGATCGGTGTCACCAGCAGTACGCGCGGCGTGGTGGGCATCCCCGGCGTCACGGGCGCGACGGGCACGACCATCGGAGCGGTGCAGCCCCTCGACGGCGGCGCGGTCGGGCCCGCAGGCAATACCGCCGCGCTGTTCGACCCGAGCGGCGCCGCGGCGGCCGGCAATGCCGGTGCGGCGATCAGCGTGGGCACGCCCGGCGCGCCGAGCGCGGGCGTGATCAACACGACGCCGGGTACCGCTGTCATCACCCCCGGCACCGTGGTCGGCGGCATCGGCGGGCTCACCGGCGGCGTTCCTTCCGTCACCGCGAACGCGGGCGCGGGACGCGGCGGACCGCTCACGGCCCTGCAGGTCTCGCAGTTCTTCATGCAGGCCGACACCAACGCAGACGGGCTGCTGTCGCGCGCCGAGGCGCTGCGTCTGCCGATGGCGACGATGACGTTCGAGGACATGGACACCAACCGCGACGGTTCCGTCTCGCGCTCCGAATACGACGACAGCCTGCGCTAGGAAGTCCCGGCCAAGCAGAGGCTGGGCACGGGCCAGGGCGTAAACTGGCCGCGTCCAGGAGACCTTTCCATGAACGCGCCCACCGCCGTTTCCCACCTCGTTCCCGAATTCCATCCGCGGCCGGTGCCGCAAGCCCTGATCGATGCGCTGCAGTCGCGCTTCGGCGCGCAGTGCTCCACCGCGGCCGCGGTGCGTGAGCAGCATGGGCGCGACGAGTCCTCCTTCGAGGTGCCGCCGCCCGCGGCCGTGGTGTTCGCCGAGAAGACGCAGGACGTCGCGGATGCCGTGGCGCTGGCCGCGCAGTACGAAGTGCCGGTGATCCCGTTCGGCGTGGGTTCCTCGCTCGAAGGCCACCTGCTCGCGGTGCAGGGCGGCATCAGCATCGACCTGGGCCGCATGAACAAGGTGCTGTCGATCAATCCCGAGGACCTGACCGTCACCGTGCAGGCGGGCGTCACCCGCAAACAGCTCAATGACGAGATCCGGAGCACCGGCCTGTTCTTCCCGATCGATCCGGGCGCGGACGCCACCCTCGGCGGCATGAGCGCGACGCGTGCATCCGGGACCAACGCGGTTCGCTACGGCACCATGCGCGAGAACGTGCTGGGCCTGGAAGTGGTCACCGCTTCGGGCGAGGTGATCCGCACCGGCACGCGCGCCAAGAAGTCGTCGGCCGGCTACGACCTCACCCGGCTGATGGTGGGCAGCGAAGGCACGCTGGGCGTGATCACCGAGATCACGCTGCGCCTGTACCCGATCCCGGAGGCGATCTCGGCGGCGATCTGCTCGTTCCCGAGCATCGAGGCCGCGGTGCGCACGGTCATCCAGGTCATCCAGCTGGGCGTGCCGATCGCGCGGGTGGAACTGATCGACCACCACACGGTGCGCATGGTCAACGCGCACAGCAAGCTGGGGCTGCGCGAAGAGCCGATGCTGCTGATGGAATTCCACGGCTCGCCGGCCGGCGTGAAGGAGCAGGCCGAGACGGTGCAGGAGATCGCCAACGAGTTCGGCGGAAATGCCTTCGAGTGGGCCACCACGCCGGAGGAGCGCACGCGCCTGTGGACCGCGCGGCACAACGCCTACTTCGCTGCGATCCAGTCGCGCCCCGGCTGCCGCGCGATCTCCACCGACACCTGCGTGCCGATCTCACGCCTGGCAGATTGCCTGCTCGACTCGGTGAAGGAAGCCGATGGGAGCGGCATCCCCTACTTCCTGGTCGGCCACGTGGGCGACGGCAACTTCCACTTCGGCTACCTGCTCGACCCGAACGATCCGCGCGAGCGCGAAGTGGCCGAGGACCTCAATCACAAGCTGGTCTCGCGCGCGCTCAATCTCGGCGGCACGTGCACCGGCGAGCACGGCGTCGGCCTGCACAAGATGGACTTCCTCGTCACCGAAGCGGGCACGGGCGCGGTGGAGATGATGCGTACGATCAAGCGCGCGCTCGATCCGAAGAACATCATGAACCCCGGGAAGATCTTCTCGCTCTGAACGACCTCGCCGCGGCCAAATGAAAGGGGCGCCTCGGCGCCCCTTCTTGCTTTATGCGACCGCAGCGCGCAATCGCTCGAGCAGCCCATTGAGTTCGTCCAGCGAGCCGAACTGGATCGCGACCTCGCCCATCTCCTCGGGCTGGCCGTTGCGCTTGACGCGCTTCTTGACGCGCACTTCGACCTCGGCCGTCAGCAGGTCGGAGAGTTCCTCCTCGACGCGCTTCAGGTCGCGCGACTTTTCCTTCTTCGGCTTGGGCGACGTGAGGGTGAACTCGGCGCCGAGCCTCTTGACCAGCGACTCGGCCTCTCGCACCGACAGCTTCTTCGCGGTGATCTGGTTCGCGGCGGTGATCTGCGCAGCGCGCTCCAGCGCAAGCAGCGCGCGCGCATGGCCCATGTCCAGGTCGCCCGCCATCAGCATGGTCTGCACCGGCTCGGCCAGGTTCAACAGGCGCAGGAGGTTGGAGGCTGCACTGCGGGAGCGGCCGACGGCCTGCGCGGCCTGCTCGTGCGTCAGGCCGAAGTCGCGGATCAGGCGGTGCAGGCCCTGGGCTTCTTCCAGCGGGTTGAGGTCCTCGCGCTGGATGTTCTCGATCAGCGCCATCGCGGCGGCGGCCTCGTTGGGCACGTCGCGCACCAGCACCGGCACGCTGTCCAGCCCCGCCAGGCGCGCCGCGCGGAAGCGCCGTTCGCCCGCGATGATTTCGTACTTGCCGCTGTGGGCGCCCTCGCCCAGCTTGCGCACCAGGATCGGCTGCATGATCCCTTGCGCCTTGATCGACTCGGCCAGCTCGTAGAGCGCGCCTTCGTCCATGCGCGTGCGCGGCTGGTACATGCCGGGCACCATGTCCTGCAGCAGCAGCGTGGCGGGCAGCCCCGGGTTGGCGGCGGGCGCGTCGGCGCCGGCGCCTTCAGCGGCGGTGGGGCCGAGCAGCGCCTCGAGGCCGCGGCCCAGTCCCTTCGGTTTCTTGGTCACCATGGATGCTTCTCTCTTGTTCAGAGGTTCATGAGGTCCTGCAGCAGCACGTGGCCTTCCGGCCAGCTGCCCAGGCCGGAATCGGCGTTGATGTGGCCGCAGGGGCCGAGGTCGATGAACTGGCTGCCCCACGCGGACGCGAACATGCGCGTGCGTTCCAGCTCGCAGTACGGATCGTTCTGGCTGCCCACCAGCACGCTCGGGAACGGCAGCGCCTGCAGCGGGATCGGCGACCAGGTGCGAAGTTGCGCCCGCACTTCGGGCCGCTCGACGTCGCCCGGCGCCACCAGCAGCGCCGCCTTCACGCGCTGCGGATGGCGCGTTATCGAGGCCCACGCGGCAGTGAGTACGCACCCCAGGCTGTGGGCGACCAGCACGGCGGGCTCGTCTCGCGTGAGCAGGACTTCCTCCAGCCGTGCGATCCAGTCGCCGCGCAAGGGTTGCATCCAGTCGTGCTGCTCCACGCGCAGGTAGCCGTGTTTCTGCTCCCACAGCGACTGCCAGTGCTGCGGGCCGCTGTTCTGCCAGCCGGGCAAGAGCAGGACGTTCGAAGGCTTCATCGTCAATCGTGGACGCGCGGGGCGGCGAACGCGCCGCTACATCTTGCGGATGCGCTCCACCATCTCTTGCGCGAATTCCATGAAGGCCTGGCTGCCGCGCGCGGCCGGATCGAACACCACGCCGGGCAGGCCGTAGCTGGGCGCCTCGGCCAGCCGCACGTTTCGCGGGATCACGGTGTCGAAGACCTTCTCCTTGAAGTGCGACTTGAGCTGCTCGCTGACCTGCTGCTGCAGCGTGATGCGCGGGTCGTACATCACGCGCAGCAGGCCGATGATCTGCAGGTCCTTGTTCAGGTTGGCGTGCACCTGCTTGATGGTGTTGACCAGGTCGGTCAGTCCTTCGAGCGCGAAGTACTCGCACTGCATCGGCACGATGACGCCGTGCGCGCAGCACAGGCCATTGAGCGTCAGCATCGACAGCGATGGCGGGCAGTCGACCAGGATGAAGTCGTAGGACGTATCGACCTGCGCCAGCGCCTGGCGCAGGCGCCGCTCTCGCCGCTCGACGTCCACCAGTTCCACTTCGGCGCCGGCCAGTTCGCGGTTGGCGCCGAGCACGTCGTAGCCGCACTTCTCGCTGCGCACGCGCGCCTCGGTGACCGAGGCGGATTCGAGCAGCACGTCGTAGACCGTCAGCTCCAGCTTTCGCTTGTCCACGCCGGAACCCATGGTGGCATTGCCCTGCGGGTCGAGGTCGACCATCAGCACGCGCTGCCCGATGCGGGCCAGTCCCGCGGCCAAATTGACCGTGGTCGTCGTCTTGCCGACGCCGCCCTTCTGGTTGGCGATGCAAAAGATCTTGGCCATTCGTGCTTACCGGGAGACGGCCAGCTTCACGCCGAAACCGATCAGGAACAGGCCGGCCACTTTTTCCAGCACCCGGCCGATCAGCGGGTTGGAGCGCAGCCGGGCGGCGAGGAAGTGGGTGAGCAGCACGGCGGCGAGGCCGTAGAGGAAGGTGAGCACGGCGATCGTGGCGGCCATCGCGCCGAAAGTCAGCAGGCTGGCGGGGCGCTCCGGATCGATGAACTGCGGGAAGAAAGCCATGTAGAAGACGATGGCCTTGGGGTTGAGCAGCGTGATCACCGCCGCCTGCCGGAAATAGTGCCGCGGCTGGATGTTCAGCACCGGCGCGGCGCCCGGCCTGGCCAGCAGCATCCGCGCGCCGAGCCACACCAGGTAGGCGGCGCCGAGCCATTGGACGACCTGGAAAGCGGCCGGGTAGGCCAGCAGCAGCGCCGCGACCCCGGCGACTGCCGCCCACATGAGCACCTGGTCGCCCGCGATGATGCCCAGCGTCGCGCCCAGTCCGCCGGGGATGCCGCCCTTGCCGGTGGAGGTGATCAGCGCCAGGTTGCCGGGGCCGGGGATGGCGAGAAAGATGATGATCGCGGCGACGAAGGCGCCGTAGTCCGCTACGCCGAACATGAATCCCCCCGGTGTCTCTGCTCTGTGGAGCGCCGAGTGTATGTCAGCGGTTCGCAGCGGCCGGGCGCATCCACACGATGCAGCGCTCCGCAGCCAATTCCGGCACGTTGAGTTGTTCCACGTGAAACACCGCGACGTCGGCTGGCAGCGCCGCAATCTCGTCTTCCGGACGCTTGCCCTTCATCGCCAGCCAGATGCCCTGCTCCGCCAGCGCCTGCCGGGACCCGGCGACGAAGTCGGACAGTGACGCGAAGGCGCGCGAACTCACGACGTCATAGCGCTCCGTCACCCGCTCGACGCGGTCGTGGAGGCCGCGAAGGTTCGGCAACTGCAGGCCTGCGGCGACCTGCTGGACGAAGGCCGCTTTCTTGCCGACCGCGTCCAGGCAATCGACCTTCAGCTCGCGGCAGCAGATGGCGATCACTACGCCGGGAAGTCCGGCCCCGGAGCCCACATCGAGAAGCCGGCCCGTCGCGCCGCCAGCCTCCCGGCGCAGCGGCCCGACCACGGCCAGACTGTCGAGCAGGTGCTGGACCAGCATCTCATCCGGATCCCGGACGGCGGTCAGGTTGTAGACCCGGTTCCACTTGGCCAGCAGCTCCAGGTAGCGCAGCAGGGTTTGCCGCTGTGCATCCGGCAAGTCCAAACCGAGCGCCTGCAGCCCCGCGCCCAAGCGAGCCTCCTGGCTCATGCGACCTGCTGGGCTTGATTCGCGGCTTCGGTAAAGCCCTTGAAACGGTTCTTCTTGAGGTGCACCAGCAGCAACGAGATGGCCGCCGGCGTCACGCCCGAGATGCGCGACGCCATGCCCAGCGTTTCGGGCCGGTGCTTGCTGAGCTTCTGGCGAACCTCGATCGAGAGTGCCGCCACCTGCATGTAGTCCAGCTCGGCCGGCAGGCGCAGGTTCTCGTACTGGGCGGCCCGCTCGACCTCATCTTTCTGGCGCTCGATGTAGCCGGCGTACTTGGCGCCAATCTCCAGCTGCTCGACGACGGGCGCGTACAGCTCGGCCAGTGTTTCACGTGAAACCTCAGCCGAGGCGTGACGGCCCTCCTCCAGCGACATCAGCCCGGCATAAGCCACGCCCGGCCGCCGCAGAAGATCGAACAGGCTGTGCTCATGCTCGATGTTCTTGCCGAGCACCCGCTCCGCCTCGGCAGCAGGGAGGCTGCGCGGATTCACCCAGACGGACTTCAACCGCTGTGTTTCACGTGAAACAGCGTCGCGCTTGCGGTTGAACGCATCCCACTGCTCGTCCGGCACCAGCCCCATCCTGCGGCCCGCCTCCGTCAGCCGCATGTCCGCGTTGTCTTCACGAAGCTGCAGCCGGAACTCGGCTCGGCTGGTGAACATGCGGTACGGCTCGGTCACGCCCTTGGTGATCAGGTCGTCGACCAGCACACCCAGATAAGCCTCATCCCGGCGCGGCAGCCATGCCTCGCGGCCTTGACACTGAAGCGCCGCATTGATCCCGGCGAACAGCCCTTGGGCCGCCGCCTCCTCGTAGCCGGTGGTGCCGTTGATCTGGCCGGCGAAGAACAAGCCGCCGATCTGCCGCGTCTCGAAGCTGCTCTTGAGCGAGCGGGGATCGAAGTAGTCGTACTCGATGGCGTAGCCCGGCCGCAGGATGTGCGCGTTCTCCAGCCCGGGCAGGGTGCGAACGAGGCCGAGCTGGATGTCGAACGGCAGGCTGGTGGAGATGCCGTTGGGATAGAACTCGTTGGTGGTCAGCCCCTCCGGCTCCAGGAACACCTGGTGGCTGTCCTTGCCGGCGAACCGGTTGATCTTGTCCTCGACGCTCGGGCAATAGCGCGGCCCCACCCCTTCGATCTTCCCGGTGAACATCGGGCTGCGGTCGAACCCCGAGCGGATGATCTCGTGCGTGCGCTCGTTGGTGTGGGTGATCCAGCAAGGCACCTGGCGCGGGTGCATGTCGGCCCGGCCCATGAAGCTGAACACCGGCACGGGATCGAGGTCGCCGGGCTGTTCCTCGCACCTGGAGAAATCGATCGTTCGGCCATCGATCCGCGGCGGCGTTCCCGTCTTCAGCCGCCCTTGCGGCAGCTTCAGTTCCTTGAGACGCGCCGACAGCGACACGGCCGGCGGATCGCCCGCCCGGCCAGCGGCGTAGTTGTTCAGGCCCACGTGGATCTTGCCGTCCAGGAAAGTCCCGGCCGTGAGCACCACCGCCCGCGAGCGGAAGCGAATGCCGACCTGCGTCACCGCGCCCACCACCCGGTCACCCTCCACCATCAGGTCGTCGACCGCCTGCTGGAACAGCGTCAGGTTCGGCTGGTTCTCGAGCCGGCGACGGATCGCGGCCTTGTAGAGGATGCGGTCGGCCTGCGCCCGGGTGGCGCGCACCGCCGGACCCTTGGAGCTGTTGAGGATGCGGAACTGGATGCCCGCCTCGTCCGTTGCGATGGCCATTGCGCCGCCGAGCGCATCCACCTCCTTGACGAGGTGGCCCTTGCCGATGCCGCCGATCGACGGGTTGCAGCTCATCTGGCCCAGCGTCTCGATGTTGTGGGTCAGGAGCAGCGTCTTGCAGCCCATGCGTGCGGAGGCCAGGGCAGCTTCGGTGCCGGCGTGACCGCCACCGACGACGATCACGTCAAATTCTTCGGGATAGAGCATGGAGTGGCGCCTTTGGCCGGCGCAGGCGGTCGCAAGACCAGGGAAAGATGAGATTTTACTTTTGAGGCGCAAATCCCTGCCAGCAAGCGCTCACTGGCTCGGGCCTCGGCCAGTGTGGTGCAATTCCCCGCGTGAAGCCATGCCGCCGGGGCTGCGCGGCCCGGCGCCCTCCCCACCACGCCAAGGAGACATCGGATGAACATCGCCTCGATGAAGCAAGTGGTCAGCGCCGAGGAATGGGAGCTGCGCCTGCAGCTCGCCGCGTGCTACCGGCTGGTGGCGCTGTACGGATGGAGCGACCTGGTCTTCACCCACATCAGTGCCCGCATCCCGGGCCCGGAGCACCACTTCCTGATCAACCCCTACGGGCTGATGTTCGACGAGATCACCGCATCCTCGCTGGTGAAGGTGGACCAGCGCTGCAACAAGGTGATCGACTCGCCCTTCCCCGTGAACCCGGCAGGCTTCACGATCCACAGCTGCATCCACGATGCGCGGCCCGACGTGGGCTGCGTGCTGCACACGCACAGCCGCGCCGGCGTGGCGGTGAGCGCGCAGAAATGCGGCGTGCTGCCCATCAGCCAGCAGAGCACCTTCGTGCTGGCCTCCCTCGCCTACCACGACTACGAAGGCGTGGCGCTTCGCGATGACGAGAAGCCGCGCCTGGCGGCCGATCTCGGGAACAAGACCTTCTTCATGCTGCGCAACCACGGCCTGCTCACGGTGGGCAAGAGCATCCCCGAGGCCTTCCTCTCCATGTACACCTTCGAGAACGCGTGCCGCATCCAGATCGATGCGCAGTGCGGCGGCGAGCTGGTGAAGATCGACCCGGCCGTCCTGCAAGGGCTGTCCGAAGTGATGAAGACCGTCACCGCCGGCCAGGGCGCGGGGATTGCCTGGCCCGCGCTGCTGCGCAAGCTCGATCGCACCGATCCCTCCTACCGCGATTGATTCAGGCGGGCACCTTCGATGCCGCCGGCGGCCCCGGCGCGGGCGCCGCGGTCGCGACAGGCACGCGCGCATCGTGTTCGAGCACGGACACGATCATCTGCGTCATCTGCACGCTGCCGAAGATCGTGCTGAAGGCCACGTCCTTCGCGTCGCTCCCGGTGCCGGTGCGCACCAACCGGTCCACCGGCGCCATGCCGGTCGGATCGAACATCACCCAGCGTCCATCCAGCCAGGCCTCGAACACCGCATGGAAGTCCTGCGGCGGCTCGTCGAACCACACGTAGCCGGCCACCAGCCGCGCGGGGATGTTCAGCGCGCGGCACAGCGTGATGCCGATGTGGGCGAAGTCACGGCACACGCCCGCGCGCTGCGCCAGCGCCTCCTGCGCGGTGGTCGTCGAGCGTGTGCTGCCGACGCGGTATTCGATCGAGCGCTTGATCCAGTCCACGATGTGCCGCACGCGCGAAAGCCCCGGGGGAAGATGGCCGAAATGCTCGCGCGCGAACGCGCACAGCACGTCGGACTCGCAGTACCGGGTGGGCATCAGGTAATGCAGGATCGCGTCGGGCACCTGGCTGACCGGCACCTCGCGCAGGTGCGCCTCCACCGGCAGGGAGTGCACTTCCACGTCGGCCTTGTAGCGGATCTCCAGCGGCCCGGGCGGCGCGTCGAAGCGGAAGAAGCGGTTGCCGCTGCCCGGGTCCTCGAAGCTGTGGAAGCTGACCGGCGGCCACACGGCCAACTGCTCGCTCACCAGCTCCTGCGTGGGCCAGCGCGCCGCTTCGATGTTGAAGCACAGGTGCGACGGCTCCCGGACCTGGTAAGCCAGGAAGGTTTCGACGGTGGAAAGGTGCATTGGACCCAGGCTTCCGCGGGCGGGCGCCGCGGCTCATCCATGCTAGGAAATGAGCGATTTCGTGTGCATCAGCCCGCAGCCCGAGAGCTTGTAGGCGGGGCCCGCGGGCGATCAGCGCCCGAACAGACCCCGGATGCCCTTGCCGATCTCGGAGGCCACGCCCGAGCCAGGCAGCGCCACGCCGGTGGCTTGGACGGAGGGCTCGTCGAGCGTTCCACCCACCTGCAGCGGCACGCCGGCGATCTGGCCGATCGGGCCCGCCGTGAGGGCCGCATCGATCTTGCCGCTCAGGCTGCGATCGGCCGCCAGCGTGACGTTGCCGTTGGCCTTGAGCATGCCGGAGCTGGCCACGAGGTGGGTCAGGTGCACGACGCGCCCTTGCGTGGTGACCTGGCCGGTGAGCGTGTCCAGCGCGGTCTGGCCATCGCGGCTCGCGCCCAGCGTGCGCACCGCCGCCGCCAGGTCGACGCCCTGCAGCAGCGCGTTGCGCACGGTGAAGCGGGTCTGGCTTCTCAGAACATCGGCCAGCGTCGCCGGATCCTTGAACTCGGCCTGCAGCGAGGTGCGCGCCTCCAGCTTGCCCGTCAGCGTTCGGCTGGGCGCCGTCAGTGCGGAGACCTCCACGCCGTTGGTGGCCAGGTCTCCCGTGAGCCGCCAGCCGCCGCCGCTGGCGGGCTGCAACCGCAGGGGGCCGGTGAGCGTGCCGCCGCCGATCTCGGTGCGCAGTTGCCATGCGTCGACTTGGCGCTCCAGACGCGCCTTCGCTCCCGCATAACGCCCTTCGGTGACGTTCACCCACGCGTTGCGTGGGAGCGGCTCGCCTTCGAACGCCACCTCGGCATCCACCGTGAGCTTCTGCGCCTTGGCATCGACCCAGGTGACGCGCTCGAGCACGATGCGGTTGGGAAGCTGCGGCCGCGACGCTGTGCGCTGGGCCGACTTGCCGGCCGCGCCCTGCTGTTTCTCCAGCCCCGCCGCAAGGGTCACGATGGCCTGCTGCGGCAGCACCGCATTGCGAACGACCAGGGCGTCGAGCTCGGGCCGGCCAAGCAGGAGCGACATCCACACCGGGCGCGCCTCGACGAGCTGCAGCGTCAGCGCGGGGCGAGTCTGGATGCGCACGTCATGGACCGCCACAGCGGGCAGCGGCCGCAGCGAGACCTCGATCTTCCCGAGCAGCACCGGCACGCCCAGCGCCTGCGTGGCCTGCTGCTGCGCGCGCAGACGGAAATCGTCGCTGTTCGCCCATCGCGACAGGCCGAACGCGGCGAGCGCCAGGAGCACCGACAGCCCGACGACGATTCCCACCAGCCACTTGATGCCTCTGCTCATGCATGGATTCTCGCAAGCCCGCGCCCTGCAGGGAATCCCTGGCGCCGCTAGCATCGCATTCCCCCAACAGAGACCGCGACCCAGTCCACATGAAGCTCTACTACTCCCCCGGCGCCTGCTCCCTGTCCCCACACATCGTCCTGCGCGAGGCGGGCCTGGCCTTCGAGCCGGTGCTGGCCAGCACCAAGTCGCACAAGCTGCAGGACGGCACCGACTACTACTCCATCAACCCGCTCGGCTACGTCCCGATGCTGGAACTGGACGACGGCACGCGCCTGCGCGAAGGCCCGGCCATCGTGCAGTACATCGCCGACCAGGTCCCCACGAAGAACCTCGCGCCCGCCAACGGCACGCTTCCGCGCTACCGCCTGCAGGAGTGGCTCACCTTCATCGGCACCGAGATCCACAAGCAGTTCTCGCCGCTGTTCAACCCCGCCATGCCCGAAGAAGGCAAGAAGGTGTTCAAGGACAAGCTGGCGCAGCGCTTCGAGTGGCTCGACCAGCAGCTCGAAGGCCGCCAGTACCTGATGGGCGACAACTTCAGCGTGGCCGACGCCTACCTGTTCACGGTGAGCAACTGGGCCAAGCCGATGAACATCGACCTGTCGCAGCGCAAGAACCTGCTGGCCTACCGGGAGCGCATCGCGGCCCGCCCCGCGGTGCAGGAGGCGATGAAGGCCGAAGGCCTGTCCAAGTAAGGCTGCAGCATCGGCTCGCGCGACGCATAGCGCGAGCCGATTTTTCCCGCACGCCCGGGGCCATCGCGGCCCCACTACCCTCGGGCGCATGTCCACTCCCAACCTCTTCGAGCCGGTCCGCGCGGGCGACCTGTCCCTGCGCAACCGCGTCGTCATGGCGCCGCTCACGCGCAACCGCGCGCCGGGCGCCGTCCCCACGCCGCTGATGGCGCAGTACTACGCACAGCGCGCCAGCGCCGGCCTGCTGGTCACCGAGGCCACCGCCATCAGCCACCAGGGCCAGGGCTATGCCGACGTGCCCGGGCTGTACTCGCCGCAGCAGCTGCAAGGCTGGCGCCGCATCACCGATGGCGTGCATGCCGCGGGTGGCCGCATCGTCGTGCAGCTGTGGCATGTCGGGCGCATCTCGCACAACGCGCTGCAGCCTGGCGGGCAACCGCCGGTGGCGCCCTCGGCGATCACGGCCAACGCGAAGACGTACCTGATCCGCGATGGCGTCGGCGGCTTCGTCGAGACCTCGCCGCCGCGCGCTCTCAGGACCGAGGAGCTCCCCGGCATCGCCCTGGACTACCGGCGCGCCGCGCGCGATGCGGTCCGCGTCGCCGGCTTCGACGGCGTGGAAGTGCACGCGGCCAACGGCTACCTGCTGGACCAGTTCCTCAAGCGCGGCGCCAACCAGCGCACCGACGCGTACGGCGGCTCGATCGAGAACCGCGCGCGGCTCCTGATGGAAGTGACGCGTGCGATCGCCGGCGAGATCGGCGGCGGCCTGACGGGCATCCGCCTCTCGCCCGTCACGACCGCGAACGACATCCATGATCCGGAGCCGCAGCCACTGTTCGAACACGTCCTGCGCGAACTCGCGCCGCTCGGCCTCGCCTACGTCCACGTCATCGAAGGCGCCACCGGCGGCGCCCGCGAGTTGCCGGAGCGGCCCTTCGATTACGAGGCGCTGCGCCGCATCTACCGCGAAGCCGGCGGCCGCGCCGCCTGGATGGTGAACAACGGCTACGACGCCGTGTTGGCCCAGCAGGCGCTTGCCGGCGGCGCCGACCTGGTGGCGTTCGGCCGTCCGTACATCGCCAATCCCGACCTGGTGGAGCGCCTACGCGCGGGTGCGCCGCTGGCGAAAGCGGACAAGACGACGTTCTACGGCGGCGGCGAACGCGGCTACACGGATTACCCGGCACTGGCCTGAGCCGAGTCCAGCCCGAAGCGGCGAAACAGCGTCGGCGCCAAGGGCAAGCGGCACGGGCTGTAATCGCGGCATGGATACTCCCGTGCAATCTCCCCGCCGCGTCGAGCGCGTGCTCACCGGCGTCGCCACCTCCGACGGCGCCGGCGTCAAGCTCACGCGCCTGCTCACGCAAGACCTGCAGCAGCGGCTCGATCCCTTCCTGATGCTGGACAACTTCGCCAGCGACGACCCGGACGACTACGGAGCGGGCTTTCCGAACCACCCGCACCGCGGCTTCGAGACCGTGACTTACATGATCAGCGGCCGCATGCGGCATCGGGACAGCGCCGGCCACGAAGGCCTGCTGCAGAACGGCGGCGTGCAGTGGATGACTGCGGGCCGCGGCCTGATCCACAGCGAGATGCCGGAGCAGGAAGAAGGCGTGATGGAAGGCTTCCAGCTGTGGCTGAACCTCCCCGGCCGCGACAAGATGCGCGAGCCCTGGTACCGCGACATCCAGAGCGCGGAGATCCCGGAAGTGCAGACACCCGAGGGCGTGACGGCGCGCGTGATCGCCGGCGAGAGCCACGGGGTCAAAGGCAGCGTGCAGCGCGAAACGACGCAGCCCCTGTACCTGGACCTGCATTTCGGCGCCACCGGCCAGCGCTTCGAGCAGCCGCTGCCCGCGCAGCACAACGCGTTCGTGTGCGTGTACCGCGGGAGCGTGGAAGTGGTGGGCGGTGACGGCGCCGCCACGGCCGTCGCGCGTGGGCGCATGGCCATCCTGGCGAATGATGGCGACGGCGTGGTGCTGCGTTCAGCGGGCAACGAACCCGCGCGGGCGCTCCTGATCGCGGGCAACCCGCTGCGCGAGCCGATCGCGCAGTACGGCCCGTTCGTGATGAACACGCGCCAGCAGCTCCTCGAAGCGGTCGAGGACTTCAACAACGGCCGGCTGGCCTAGTGTCGGGACAGGACACTAGTCCTGCGGCAGCTGCGAGGCGTCGGCCTCGCGCACGTCGTTCCAGCTGCGCGCGCGCTCGATGACGCGCGACACGTTCCGGCCGATCGTGGAGGTGATGCCGGTGCGTTCGGCGGATGCGTCGAACGCATTCCCGCGCTGCGCGCGCACGCGCGAGTTTTCCAGCAGCACGGCGCCGGAACTGTCGCGCTCCTCCGCCGGCAGCGGTTGCGCGTCGCTCAGGACCCGGCCGGGCTCCGGCTCCGGTGGGGCGTTGTCGGGCACGGCCTGGGCGTTAGCGCTGGCGGCCATCGCGCCGGCCAGCAGGAGCACCGCCCAAGACCGCGCAGGATGGACTCTCATGGCGTCTCCTGGGGTGGGTCGATGAGTCCATCATGGAGCCGGCGCCGCATGCGTCTGTGGTTGCAAGACCGCTCATGGCGTAGGACAGGCCTCACGGCCCCGACGCGCCTGAGCGCGCAATCGTGACAAGCTTCGCGCCCGCCTTTACACAGCCTCTACCTACCGCGAACGGCGGGCTTACATCGGCCGCGCAGACTTCGCTCCAACCTGCGCTGCAATGGCGGCCGGGCTGAACCGAAAGGATGGAACCCGATGAAACTGCATGTCCGCAAGCACCTCCTGACCTGTGCCCTGCTGGCCGGCTTGGGCGTCGTGGCGCAAGCCCAGACGCCGCCCCCCGCGGACGCGGCCTCCGGCCCGTCGGCGGAGCGCCACCACCGGCACCACGCGAAGCACGACCCCGCCAAGCGCGCCGAGCGGATCGACAAGCGGCTGGGCGAGCTCAGGCAGAAGCTGCAGGTCACGCCCAACCAGGAAGCGGCCTGGACCAGCTTCGCCAACGCGATGCAACCGCCGGCCCAGCGCCAGCGGATGGATCGTGAAGCGCTGGCCCGCATGAACACGCCGGACCGCATCGACCACATGCGTGCGCTGCGCGACCAGCGCAACGCCGAGATGGACCGCCGTGCGGAAGCGACCAAATCTTTCTATGGGCAACTCAACGCCGAGCAGAAGAAGACCTTCGATGACGAAACCTCGCGGCTGATGCGCTTCGGTCGCGGCATGGGGCGTCATCACCACCACGGCTGAGCGCCGCTGCAATGAAAAAGCCTGCCGGCTCACGCCGTGCAGGCTTTTTTCATGTCGACGTGGATGCCTTAACGGCGATACGCAGGATCCTCAGGGTTGGCATTCGGGCGGCCGCCGATCATCGTGCTGGCCTCGCCCGCCTGCTGCGGCACCCGCTGCACCTCCAGCACCGGCGGCGTGATCACGCGGGAGCCGTCCGGGTTGGCGTTGTGGGTCGCCATGTTCGGCACCCCATTGGTCATGGTGCTGGCCTCGCCCGCCTTGGTGGGCACATTGCTCGTCACCGTGGAGCTGTGATGCGGAATCTCGCGGCCCGCGCCCATCACGTGCGTCGAGGTGGCGCCCTGCGAGCTCGTGGCGCTCTGGACGGGGGCGCCCGACGCGCTGGTCACCGGGGCAGCCGCGCCCGGGGCATTGGAGGTGGCCATGTTCGGCTGGCCCCTCGTCTGCGTGCTGGCCTCGCCCGCCTTCACGGGCACGTCGCTGGTGGCACTGGCGGTCTGGGCCCAGGCGCCGCCCGCCATCAGGCCGGCCAGCAGCAGGGAAACGGTGGTCTTGGCTTTGTTCATGGTGAATGTCCTTGGGAAGTTGGAACAACCGGATCGCCCTTTCGGGACGTGGTGATCCAACCTTAGGAGCCGGACCGTGGACGACGTGCCGGACGTGCGAGACGGCTCCTGTAGGACCGGTCGCGTTGGCGCCGCGCGACGGAACCTGAGCGCTAAGTCGTCCTCAGGCGGACCCGCCTAGAACGCGGCGGCGTAACGCAACATCACAAGGTTGAGTCCGGGATTGGGCTTCTTCAGCCCGCCGTTCGAGGTGTGCTGCAGGCGCAGGCTGACTTCGTGCCGAGCCTGTTCGCCGAAGCTGCGCCCGAAGGCCAGGTTGTCGCTGAAGTTCCAGTTGGTGCTGAACGTCTTGTCGCGCGTGTCGAAGCGCTTGTTCGTCACGGACACGCCGATGCCGCCTTCCAGGAACCAGGGCGAGCGCCCATCGCCGAAGCGGTAGCGCAGCACAGGCACCAGCCCCAGCTGCTGGAAGTTCTCGCGGCCGCCTGCCGCGGCGCGTGCGCGCCAGAGCGCGACGAACAGTTCCGTCTGCACGCTGAGCTCACCGCCCAGGGCATTCGCACGCCACGCCCACGGCCATTGCACGCCGACCGCCGCGGCTTGCACGCGGTCCTCGCCGACACCGCCCTGCACGAAAAAGGATGAGGGTTGCCAGCCCTGCGCGCGGGCCGGTGATGCGAGGCCGCCGGTCACCACGGCCGCGAGGCACACGCAACGGAGCAGTTCGTTTCTACGCTTCATCGTGTTCTTTTTCGTACGGATGGATGCCGAGTTGATTCTGTGACATCCAGCCGCTGCCGTGGGGTGCGCGCGCAGTCGCACGCTTGCTCGCAAACGTGGCGACTGCCTTCCCTGCCTGCCGTCCTACAGCCCATGGTTGAGCGCGTCGGTACAAAACCCATTCGGGAAGAGAACACCTCCGTATGACAGACACCACGGCCGGCGCCGCACCCCTGACGGTGATGACGGTCAACATCCACAAGGGCTTCACGTCGTTCAACCGCCGCTTCATCCTGCCGGAGCTGCGGGATGCGGTGCGCAAGGTCGGCGCGGACGTGGTCTTCCTGCAGGAGGTGCTGGGCACGCACGAGGACCACGCCAAGAAGGTCAACGGCTGGCCCGAGGCGCCGCACTACGAGTTCCTGGCCGACAGCATCTGGCCGCACTACGGCTACGGCAAGAACGTGGTGGCGCCCAAGAGCCACCACGGCAACGCCATCATGTCCAAGTTCCCGATCGTGCATTACCAGAACCACGACGTGTCGCTGCCCGGCCCGGAAAAGCGCGGCCTGCTGCACTGCGTGCTTCGCGTGCCCGGGCGGCCGCTGGACGTCCACGCCATCTGCGTGCACCTGGGACTGGCCGAGTCGCACCGCCTTCAGCAGCTGGACCTGCTGTGCGAGATGGTTCGCAGCGAAGTGCCGGACAACTCGCCCCTGGTCGTCGCCGGCGACTTCAATGACTGGCGTGGCAAGGCCAACGGCGTGCTGGAGCGCGAGATCGGCCTGCGCGAGGTGTTCGTGAACGCTTACGGCGAGCCGGCCAAGACCTTCCCATCGCGATTCCCTCTGCTGCCGCTGGACCGCATCTATGTGCGCAACGCCTCGGTGCATCTTCCCGTGGTGCTGCCGCGCAGGCCCTGGTCGCACCTCTCCGACCATGCGCCGCTGGTCGCCGAAATCCACCTGTGAACAGGATGCTGCATGCCTTCCCGCTGGTACGACGGTAACCACTTCACCTTGCTCGAGAACGGCGAGGAGTTCTTCCCGCGCGTATTCGCCTGCATCGCCAACGCTCGCAAGGAAGTGGTGATCGAGACGTTCATCCTGTTCGAGGACAAGGTGGGCTTGCAGCTGCACGAGGTGCTGGTGGCCGCCGCGCGACGCGGCGTGCAGGTGGACATGACGATCGACGGCTGGGGCTCCCCCGACCTGTCGCCCGCGTTCATCTCCACGCTGTGCGAAGCCGGCGTGCGGCTGCACGTGTTCGATCCCGGGCCGCGCCCCTTCGGCCTGCGGCCCAAGGTGCTGCGCCGCATGCACCGCAAGATCGTGGTGGTCGACGGCGAGACCGCGTTCATGGGCGGCATCAACTATTCGGCGGACCACCTTGCGGACTACGGGCCCGAGGCCAAGCAGGATTGGTCGGTGGAGATGCGCGGACCGATCGTGGCCGAGATCCACCGCTTCGCCCACGCGGCGCTGGCTTCCGGTTCGCGCCACAGCCCCATGCGGCGCTGGTGGCGCGCGCGCCGCGAGGCGCGTTCCTCGCCCGAGCAGCTGCCGCGCGCCGGCACTGCGCGCGCGATGCTGATCACGCGCGACAACAGGTTCCACACCACGGACATCGAGAAGCACTACCGGATCGCCTTCCGCGCGGCGCGCAAGCGCATCGTGATCGCCAACGCCTACTTCTTCCCCGGCTACCGCCTCATCCGCGACCTGCGCCGCGCGGCGCGCCGCGGCGTGGACGTCACGCTGATCCTGCAGGGCACGCCCGACATGGCCATCGTGAAGGTGGGCGCCAGCGCGCTCTACAGCTACCTCGCCAGGGCCGGCGTGCGCATCTTCGAGTATTGCGACCGGCCGCTGCACGGCAAGGTGGCCGTCATCGACGACGAGTGGGCCACCGTGGGCTCGAGCAACCTGGACCCGCTGAGTCTGCAGCTCAACCTCGAGGCCAATGTCGTCATCCGCGACCGCGCGTTCAACCAGACGCTGCACAGCCGGCTCGAGCGCCTGATGCGCGAAAGCTGCAAGGAGATCGTGTACGAAGAGCTGGAGAACGCCGGCGGCTTCGTGCACGTGCTGCGCAGCTTCATCGCCTTCCACCTGGTGCGGCTCTATCCGGCGCTCATCTCCTGGCTGCCGCGCCACCGGCCCAGGCTCGCCCCGGCCATGCCCGAAGAGCTGCAGCCCGCCTGCGCGGTCGGCAACAAGGAGCAAGCCGGATGAACACGCACTCGGCCCACCCGCGCGAGTTCGCGCACGCGCACCGGGCGCCGCCCAGGGCGAGGAAGAAGTCGCGCCTGGCGGAGAAGCCCTGGTGGCCGTGGGTCAAGCGCGTGCTGACCTTCGCGTTCTTCGCGCTGGTGGCCTGGTACAGCATCCGCTACGCGCGCAACGTCGACTGGGGCGAGGTGTGGCGCACCATCCTCGAGACGCCGCGCAACGTGCTGCTGATGGCCGCCGGCGGCGCCGTGGCGAGCTACGCGATCTACTGCAGCTTCGACCTGCTCGGCCGCCACTACACCGGCCACAAGCTGCGACCGTTCAAGGTGTGGCAGGTCAACTTCATCAGCTACGCCTTCAACCTCAACATGGGTTCGCTGGTTGGGAGCGTGGCCTTCCGGTATCGCCTTTACGGCCGCTTGGGCCTGGACGTCGCGACGATCACGCGGATCATGACCCTGAGCATCCTGACGAACTGGCTGGGCTACTTCCTGCTGGGCGGTGCGGTGTTCGCAATCGCGCCGCTGGAGCTGCCCCCCGACTGGAAACTCGACAGCGGGGGCCTGCGCTGGCTGGGCTTCGCGATGCTGGCGGTGGGCTTCGCGTACCTGCTGGCCTGCTTCTTCGCCAAGCAGCGCAGCACGAAGATCCGCGGCCACGAACTGCTGCTGCCGCCGCCGAAGATGGCGCTGGTGCAGGTGGCGATGGCAGTGCCCAACTGGATGATCATGGGCGGCATCCTGTTCATCCTGCTGCAGGGTAAGGCCGACTACCCCACGGTGCTCAGCGTGCTGCTGGTGGGCGCGGTCGCCGGTGTGATCACCCATGTGCCGGCAGGCCTGGGCGTGCTCGAGGCGGTGTTCATCGCCCTGCTCTCCCATCGCGTGCCCGAAGGCCAGCTCCTTGCTGCGCTGCTGACCTACCGCGCGCTCTACTACATCGCCCCGCTGCTCATCGCGGCGGCTGTCTACCTGCTGGTCGAGGCGCGCGTGCGCAAGACCGCGCCTGCCTGAAAACGAGATTCCCATGGCCCGACCTGCGTTTCCCCCTTGGCTGCCCTGGACGCAGCTCGCGCTGCAGGCCGGCGAAATGCTGATGGCCAGCAGCGTGGTGATCCCGGTGCGGCTCGGCCGCATGGCCGTCGCCGGGCCGAAGCCCAGCCCGCGCGACCAGCGCGAGTTCGCGCGCATGGGACCGGAAAAACTGCAGGCCGGCATGGAGTCGTTTTTCGCCGTCGGCGTGGCGCTGCAGCAGATGCAATGGAAATTGCTGGCCCAGATGTGGCAGCCCTGGACCCACTTCGGCCAGCACGCGCATGGCGCACCGTGGGCGCAACTCGCAGGCACCGCGCTGACACCGATCCACCGCGCGGCGACCGCCAATGCCCGGCGGCTCACTCGGATAAAGGCCCGCACCCGCAAGGCGCGCCGCTGAAGACTGTACATTCATCCAGTGGAACTCAAAACCAAGCTCGCCCTGCTCGCGGATGCCGCGAAATACGACGCGTCCTGCGCGTCCAGCGGCGGGCGCGCGCGCGATTCCGTGGACGGCACGGGCCTGGGCTCCAACGACGGCACCGGCATCTGCCACAGCTTCACGCCGGATGGGCGCTGCGTCTCGCTGCTCAAGGTCCTGCTGACCAACTACTGCCAGTTCGACTGCCTCTACTGCGTCAACCGTGCCAGCAGCAACGTGCAGCGCGCACGCTTCACGGTCGATGAGGTGGTGCACCTCACGCTGGACTTCTACCGCCGCAACTGCATCGAAGGCCTGTTCCTCTCCAGCGGCATCATCCGCAGCCCCGACTACACGATGGAGCAGGTGGTGGAGGTCGCTCGCCGGCTGCGCGAGGAACACGACTTCCGCGGCTACATCCACCTCAAGACCATCCCCGAGGCCGCGCCCGAGCTGCTGGCCCGCGCGGGGCTGTACGCCGACCGGCTGTCGATCAACATCGAGCTGCCCACGGTCAGCAGCCTGCAGTCGCTGGCACCGGAGAAGGACGCGGCGGCCATCAAGCGCTCGATGGCGCGGCTGCGTGTGCACATCGACGATGCGCGGCAAGCCAGGCAAGACCATGAGGCCAGGCCGATCACCGTCTTCCGCGGCGCCAGGCCCAAGCGCGCCGAAGCCCCGAACTTTGCGGCGGCCGGCCAGAGCACGCAGATGATCGTCGGGGCCGATGCGACGGACGACGCGACGATCCTGGCCACCAGCGCGCAGCTGTACGCGGCCTACGACCTCAAGCGCGTCTACTACTCGGCCTTCAGCCCGATCCCGCATGCCGCATCGGCGCTGCCGCTGAAGGCGCCGCCGCTGGTGCGCGAGCACCGCCTCTACCAGGCCGACTGGCTGATGCGCCACTACGGCTTCGAGGCGCGCGAGATCGCGCCCCCCGGCGGCATGCTGTCTCTGGAGGCCGACCCCAAGCTGGCCTGGGCGCACGCGAATCCACAGAGCTTTCCCGTCGACCTCAACCGCGCGCCGCGCGAGTTGCTGCTGCGCGTGCCGGGCCTCGGCGTGAAGGCGGTCGATCGCCTGATCGCGGCGCGCCGCATCCGCCGGCTGCGCGCGGACGACCTGAAGCGGCTGCACGTGCCCACGCACAAGGTGCTGCCCTTCGTCGAGCTGGCCGACCACAAACCGCGCGGGTCCTTGCCCACGGTGCATGAACCTTTGCGCGAGCAGGGCGTGCTGTTCTGACCGGACCGGAGTTGCCCACCATGCCGCGCCTCGCAAGCGAGATCGACCTGGCGGGCTTTCGCGATGAAGCGCGCGAGCTGCTCGCGCACCAGGTGCCGCCGCACGAAGTGCATTGGGAGACGGTGCACACGCTCGGCGACGACCTGTTCGCAGATCCCGTGCAGGGCTCCGACCAGCGCTCTCGCAGCATTCCCAAGGCCGCCACCGCGATCGTGCCGGCTTCCTTCCTGCGGCTGTGCGAAGTCGTCGTGCTGCACAGCGATCCGCAGCGCTTCGCGTTGCTCTACCGCCTGCTGTGGCGGCTGGTGCACGAGCCCACGCTGCGCAACGACCCGCTCGACGCGGACATGATCCACGCGCAGCAGATGGCGCAGGCGGTGCGGCGCGACATGCACAAGATGAAGGCCTTCCTGCGCTTCCGCCCGGTGCCCGACGAGGACCACCCCGGCGAGATGCTGCACGTGGCCTGGTTCGAGCCTTCGCACCACATCGTGGAAGCCGTGGCGCCCTGGTTCTCCCGCCGCTTCACCAACATGCGCTGGGCCATCCTCACGCCCGAGCGCTCGGTGCGCTGGGACGGCCGGCAGCTGCAGTTCGGGCCGGGTGGCCGACGGCAGGACGCGCCCGCCGCGGACGCCGGCGAAGAGCTCTGGCTCACCTATTACGAGAGCATCTTCAATCCCGCGCGGCTGAAGTTGCGCCAGATGCAAAAGGAGATGCCCCGCAAGTACTGGGACAACCTGCCCGAGGCGCAACGCATCGGCGAGCTCTCGTCGCAGGCGCAGGAAAGGAGCGCGGCCATGATCGATCGTCCGGCTGAACCGGCCCAGCGCCGCATCCCGCGCCCGGTGGCGGTGGAACCCGAAGACACCCTGGCGCGTGACGGCATCGGCTCGCTCGACCACCTCAAGGCCGCCACCATGCGCTGCCGCGAGTGCCCGATCGGCGAGTTCGCCACGCAATCGGTGGTCGGCGAAGGCCGGCTGAAGGCGCCGCTGATGTTCGTGGGCGAGCAGCCGGGCGACCAGGAAGACCTGCAGGGCCATCCGTTCGTCGGCCCCGCCGGCAAGCTGCTGGACCGCGCACTCGAAGCGCTGGGCATCCCGCGCGACATCGTGTTCGTCTCGAATGCGGTCAAGCATTTCAAGTTCGAGTTGCGCGGCAAGCGGCGCATCCACAAGAGTCCGACTCAGCGCGAAGCCGCCGCCTGCCTGCACTGGCTGGAAGACGAGATCGCGCTGGTTCAGCCGAAGGCGCTGGTCGCGCTCGGCGCCACGGCGGCGCGCTCGCTGATGGGCCATGCAGTGTCGGTGACCGCCGAGCGAGGCAAATGGCTCGAGCGCGCCGATGGCCGCAAGGTGCTGATCACCCTGCACCCTTCGGCGCTGCTGCGCGTACTGCCGGACGAAAGGGAAGCCGCGTTCGACGCCTTCGTCGCGGACCTGAAGAAGGCGAAGAAGGTGCTCTGATCAGCTGTCGACGCCGCTCACGCCACGGCGCGCGCGCTCGATCGACCGCTTGCCGGCGCGCTTGGCCTTGCCGGCGCTCTCGCCCTGTTGCTGGACGCCGTGGTCGTCGCGGTCGCGCTTGATCACGTCACCGCGGTCGCGTTGAGGCCGAAGCTCGCCGTCGCCGACCGCGCGGTCCAGGCCGGGATCGCGCGGGATCGGGCCGGGCTCACGAGGGATCACCGGGCCGGTGACGGGAGCACCTGAGTTCACGTCCGCCTGGCGGCGCGCGCCGAAGCCGGAGCCGGGATCTTCGGGGCTCTGCGGGCCCAGTCCGCCCTGCGGCGGGCCCGACATGACGCCCAGGCCCGATTGCGCACCCGCCATCGCGGGCCGTCCCTGGAACGCAGCCGACGAGCCGGCGCTTTGCCCATACACATTGCCGACCGTGAACAGCGCCACGGCCACGATGGCGGCCGCGATGATCCAGAACCATGCGGTGGGTTGCATCCTTCTCATGATCGGCTCCTGCGGCAGGCAGACCTGCTGCCCCCGCAGTGTCGTGCCTCGAACGCGACCGCGTCAGCCGTCAAGCGCGCGAGCCGCTGTAGGACGCCTCCGCCCCAGCGGTCAATAGCCCTCGTTCGGCCTGCATGGCCGATCGTCCCCGGCCCTACATTCTGCGGCGAACCTCGCCGTCTTGACCCCACGCGCACCCGGCGCGATAACGGCCCGATGGTCACTTCCACCATCGTTCGCGTGCAACGCGCCTTCGCCTGCACGGCCGAGGCGGTCTACGACGCCTGGCTGGATCCGCACCTCGCGCGGCGGTTCTGGTTCGCCACGCCGCCTAGCGGCGAGATCGTCCGCTGCGACATCGAGCCGGGGGTGAACGGCCGCTTCACCATCGTCGACCGGCGTCCGACGGAGGCGGACCCGGAGAGCCACATCGAGGTGGAACACACGGGCCGCTTCCTGCAGCTGGACCGGCCGCGCCGCATCGCCTTCCGCTTCGGGCTGCCGCAGTTCCAGTCGCACGAGACGGCCGTGATCATCGACATCGAACCGCAGGGCGACGGCTGCGAGCTCACGCTGCGCCACGACCTCGGCATCGCCGACGACGAGACGCTCGGGATGCTCGAGCGCATGGAACAGGGCTGGACGACGATCCTCGCCAACCTGGAGCAGGCGCTCAAGGGCTGAGCGCCTGCAGGCGGGAAGCTAGCCCCCGCCGCGCGGCGTGCGCCCCGCGCCGCCACCGCCCTTGCGGGCCGTCACCTGGTTGTGCGAGCCGGCCAGGTTCTCGCGGTCGTGGCGGCTCTCGGGCGTGCGCTGGCCTTCGTTGACCTGCGTCGCTTCCTTGTCGCCGAGCTTGTTGTGGTCGTTCACCACCTTGCCGCTGCCCGGCTGCTGGTGGTCCGCGGGGTTCCCCTTGGCCTGGCCCTTCATCGCCCTGGCGCCCTGCTCGGCGGCGCTGCCCTTCATCATCTTCTCTGGGTGCTTGTCGCGGCTCTGTTCCTTCTGCAGGAACTCTTGCTTCTTGCTCATCATCGCTTTCCTTCCTTGCTGTCCTTGCCCTTGCCCGCGCCGATCGGATGGACCTCTTCGCGCTCGGGATGGTTGTGCCTGGCCTTGCCGGGTTCGGCCAGCTTGCGGTGCGTCTCGGCCACGGCCTGCGCCGGCAGCACCTTGGCCGCCAGCACCTGAAGCCTGGACTTCCAGCCGGCCACGACGTCGGCCTCGCCCTTGAGCATCGCGTCGAAGCCCACGCGCGCGACCATCGCCGGATCGTCCTTCTTCATGTCGGCGCCCACCTTCGTCTCCAGCAGGTCGGCGCGCTCGAAGAACTCCGTGTCGGTCGGCCCGGGCATCAGCAGGCTCACCGAGACGTTGGTGTCCTTCAGCTCGTTGCGAAGCGCTTGCGTGAACGAGTCGATGAAGGCCTTGCTGCCGTTGTAGACGGCGTGGAAGCTCCCCGGCTGGAACCCCGCGATCGAGCCGGTGACCAGGATGCGTCCGCGTCCGCGCGCCACCATGCCGCGCGCCACCTGCTGGATCAGGTAGATCGTGCCCGTGACGTTGGTGTCGATCACGTGCTGGATCGCGTGGAAGTCCTGGTCCAGGAAGCGGCCGCCCAGACCGTGGCCCGCGTTGGCCATCAGCGCATCGACCTCGCGGCCCTGCAGCTCGTTGATCAAGTCGTCCACGCCCTGGCGGCTGGCCAGCTCGGCCTGCACCGCGTGCACCTCCTGCGCGCCGGCGCTCTTGAAGTCCGCGACGGCCTGCTCGAGCGGCCGGTCCGCCGCCACCACGAGGTCGTAGCCGTGCTGTGCCGCGAGCATGGCCAGGTGGTAGCCGATGCCCGAGGAAGCGCCGGTCACCACGGCCAGGGGCCGCGGCGCCCTGGTTTCGTCCATGGAAGTTCTCCGTTCTTGTCTTTCGCGAACGATTCTGGGAGCCGGGTTTCGCGCCACGTGTCGGACGAGGGCGGGGCCGCGTACTGGCGTGTGACGCGCTGCAAGCGCTCGCAACAGCCCCAGCCGCGGGCGAATTGTCGAAACAGGCCTACAGCATCCGGGCGCGGAGCGGCGGACACTGTGGTTATCGACAGTACAGGAGTGCATGCCATGACGGACAAGCGAACCCAATCCATGGCCGAGCAAAGCAACATGGAAAAGGACCCGAAGGACTGGGTCACCGGCGACGAGCCGATGACCGGCGCGCAGCGGTCCTACCTCAAGACCCTGTGCGAGGAAGCGAAGCAGCCGTTCGACGAGAACCTGAGCAAGGCCGATGCGTCACGGCGCATCGATGAACTGCAGGCGATCACCGGGCGCGGGCAGCATGGACAGCAGCGCGGCGACGAGCGCGGAGACGGCGACCAGCAGGATGGCCGCGCGACGGCGGCGGTGGAGACGGTGGTCTCGCGCTAAATCGTTGCTTTCCCCGCTTTCCTCCCTCTCCCGCTCGCGGGAGAGGGCCGGGGTGAGGGCTTTTCGGTGAGGGCGCCTCTCTCCCTCAGACCCCAAACGGCCTCACCCCAATCAACATCCCGTGCAGATACGCGGCGAACACCGCGTACGCCACCACCCCGACCACGACAGCAATCGCTGTCCCCTTCCCCGTCTCCGCCGCGTACTGCACATTCCCCGCCCGATCGCGCCGCCGCGCCGCGCGGAAGCTGAACACCGCCCACACCAGGAACGCGCCGAACAGCACCACGTCGGCCAGCGTGCCGTTGGACAGCAGGTGCGCGAAGGCCCAGACCTTCACGCTCAGCACCATCGGGTGGTGCAGCTTCGCCTTGATCGCGTTGCGCGGCACGTAGGTCGCGACGAGCAGTACGAAGGAGAACAGCATCAGCAGCGCGGCCAGGTGGTTCATGCCGCGCGGCGGCGTCCACAGCTGCACCGGGTTCTGCCGGGCGAGGCCGTAGCCCCAGATGATGAGGATGAAGCCGATGATGGAGACGACCGAGTACAGGCCCTTGTAGGCCTTGTCGCCTTTGGTGCCGATCGTTCTTTGCCGCCAGCCCTCGGCGACGATGCGCGTGGAATGCGCGCCGAGGAACAGGACCAGGCCAAGCAGCAGGATCAGCATCGATCTACCTCATGAAGTTGCGCAGCGGATTGTGCTCCGGCGCGGTGGAGCCTGGTAGCCGTCTTCAATCGACGGCACCGTCAATGGCTTACCGCCGCACCATCCAGATCGCCAGCGCCATCGAGACCAGCGCTCCCAGCGCGCCGGCCAGGTACACCGACGCAAGGCCCGCATGCAGCGCGAGCCATCCGCCCAGCGGACCGGAAGCCGCCATCGAGAGGTCCTGGAACACCACGTACCCGCTCATCGCCGCCCCTCGGCTTTGGGGTGGCGTGCGTCGCACCGCTTCGACGCCGAAGCCCTGAAAGGCCAGCGCGTAGCCCCCGCCCGTCAGCGCCGCGCCGACGCAGGCCAGCACCTCGGTCGGCGCGCCCCAGATCAGCAGCAGCCCCACCGCCTCCACCGCCACGCACCATGCGCCGACACGCGCGCCACCGAGCTGGTCCGGCAAGTGCCCCACCAGCAGCCGCGCCACGATGAAGCCCCCGCCAAGGCTGGTGAACGCCAGCGAGGCACTGCCCCACCCCCGCTCCACCCACAGCAGCGCGACGAACGCGTGGATCACCGCATAGCCGAAGGACGAGAGCGTCAGCGCCAGGCCCGGCAGCTTGACCAAGCCGACCACCTGGTGGAACGGCTTGCGCTCGGCCCGCATCGGCGCCACGCCGCGAATGGGAAGCGCGACCGCCAGCGCGAGCAGCGGCACCAGCACCGTCGCCCACGCGATGCCTGCAAAGCCGAAGCGCGCATACGCCCACCCGCCTGCCGGCGCGCCGGCCGCATACGCGCCGAACAGCGCCATGCCAATCCAGCCGATCACCTTGCCCGCATGCTCCGGCCCCAGCCGCGCGACACCCCAGGCCAGGGCGGCCGTGATGATGAACGGCTCCGCGATTCCGGTGAGCAGGCGGGCGGCGATCAGAATGCCGAGGGAGACAGAGGGCCGGTCATCGACGAAGCCCAGCGAGAGTAAGTACGTCGCGCCCACGCAGCACACCCCCAGCAAGCCGAGCGGCGCCGCGGCCTTTGGCCCGCGTACGTCCGTTACGTTCCCCGACCACTGCCGGCCCGCCACGATGGACGCAACGAATTGCGCCCCCATGACGATGCCGACCATGACCGTGCCCTGCCCCAGCGTGTCGTGCACATGGCGCGGGACGACGGGAAGCGCCATGCCCATGGCGAAGAAGCCGGTGAAGACGGCTGCCATGAGGGGGAGTAGGGGGAGGAAGGCGGAGAAGAGGGAGGAGCCTGTGGGCTCTGAAGGACGATAACGTGGCATCAGTGAACAGCACGGCAAAGCTGAAGAACTGCCGAACCAACGCTAGACGTGAGCATCACGCGCGGGTGACAAGCGCCGATGTGAAGCTCGCCCCGTGCTGCCCGTTAGGTTCTTGTGTGCGGTCAGGCAACGCTTGTCCACAACACGAACAAGCTCGCCTCCTTTCAGTCAAACGTCAATATTCGCCGCCCTCAACGCATTGCTCTCAATGAAGTCCCTCCGCGGCTCCACCTCATCCCCCATCAGCATCGTGAACACCTTGTCCGCCTCGATCGCATCCTCGATCTGCACCCTCAACAGGCGCCGGACATTCGGGTCCATGGTGGTCTCCCACAACTGCTCGGGATTCATCTCGCCCAGCCCCTTGTAGCGCTGGCGCGAGGTGGAACGCTCGGCTTCCGAAATGAGCCAGCGCATGGCCTGGCGGAAGTCGCCGGCTTTTTCTTCCCTGGCTCGCTCGCCTTCGCCGCGGATCACCCTGGCGCCGTCGTGCAGCAGGCCGCGGAAGGTGTCGGCGGCTTCGGCCAGGGCCTTGTAGTCGGCGCCGTGGACGAAGTCCTGCGTGATCACGCTGGACTTCACGTTGCCGTGGTGGCGGCGGCTGATGCGCAGGATGGGCTTGTCGGTGCGGGCGTCGAATTCGCCGGCCACTTCGGCAGGGGCTGCGTTGGTGGCGCGGTCGATCTCCTGCAGCTTGGCCTGCAGGGCGATGGCGCTGGCCTCGGCTTCGGGCACGGTGTCCAGGTTCAGGCGCACGCCGTCGGCGATGGCGCGTAGCGCTTCGGCGTCCATGAAGTTGGCCAGGCGGTTGATCACCTGCTCGGCCACCTGGTGCTTGCGCGCCAGTTCGGCCAGCGTGTCGCCGGTGATCGTGGTCGGGTTGTCGCCGCCGGTGTTGACGCTCGCGCCGTTGAGCGCGATGCGCAGCAGGAAGCCATCGAGCTCGGTCCCGTCCTTGAGGTACAGCTCCTCCTTGCCGGCCTTGACCTTGTACAGCGGCGGCTGCGCGATGTAGATGTGGCCGCGCTCCACCAACTCGGGCATCTGGCGGTAGAAGAACGTGAGCAGCAGCGTGCGGATGTGGGCGCCGTCCACGTCCGCGTCCGTCATGATGATGATGCGGTGGTAGCGCAGCTTGGCCACGTTGAAGTCGTCGGAGTCGCTCTTGCCGTTGGCTGCGCCGCCGTTGGCGCTGCCGGCCTTGCCGATGCCGGTGCCCAGCGCGGTGATCAGCGTCAGGATTTCGTTGCTGGTCAGCAGCTTCTCGTAGCGCGCTTTTTCCACGTTCAGGATCTTGCCGCGCAGCGGCAGGATGGCCTGGAACTTCCGGTCGCGGCCCTGCTTGGCGCTGCCGCCGGCCGAGTCGCCCTCCACGATGTAGATCTCGCACAGGGCCGGGTCTTTCTCCTGGCAGTCGGCCAGCTTGCCGGGCAGGCCCATGCCGTCGAGCACGCCCTTGCGGCGCGTCATCTCGCGGGCCTTGCGTGCGGCTTCCCGGGCGCGCGCGGCTTCGATGATCTTGCCGACGATCGTCCTGGCGTCGTTGGGCCTCTCCTGCAGGTAGTCGGAGAGCTTGCTGGCCACCACGTCCTCGACGGGGCCGCGCACTTCGCTGGAGACCAGCTTGTCCTTGGTCTGGCTGGAGAACTTGGGCTCGGGCACCTTCACGCTCAGTACGCAGGTGAGGCCTTCGCGCATGTCGTCGCCGGTGATCTCCACCTTGGCCTTCTTGGCCAGCTCGTTCTCTTCGATGTACTTGTTGATGACACGCGTCATCGCCGCGCGCAGGCCGGTGAGGTGGGTGCCGCCGTCACGCTGCGGGATGTTGTTGGTGAAGCACAGGACCTGCTCGTTGTAGCCGCTGTTCCACTGCATGGCCACTTCCACGCCGATGGTGGTGCCCTGGTCGCTGTTCTTCTCGCCCACCGAGTGGAAGGCGTTGGGGTGCAGGACCTGCTTGCCCTTGTTGATGAAGTCGACGAAGCCCTTCACGCCGCCGGTGCCGGAGAAGTCGTCGCTCTTGCCCGAACGCTCGTCGACCAGCTTGATGTTGACGCCGTTGTTCAGGAAGGAGAGCTCGCGCAGCCGCTTGGACAGGATCTCGTAGTGGAAGTCGCTGTTCTCCTTGAAGATCTCCGCATCGGGCAGGAAGTGCACCTCGGTGCCGCGCTTGTCGGTGTCGCCCAGGATCTGCATCGGCCGCACCACCGCGCGCTGGCCGCCGGGGCCGGTCTGCTCCGCCACTTCGCCGCTTTGCACCACGAAGCCCTTGCTGAACTCCAGCGTGTGGACCTTGCCGTCACGCCGAACCGTCAGGCGCAGCATGACGGACAGCGCGTTCACGCAGCTCACGCCCACGCCGTGGAGGCCGCCCGAGACCTTGTAGCTGTTCTGGTTGAACTTGCCGCCGGCGTGCAGCTCGGTCAGCGCGATCTCGGCGGCCGAGCGCTTGGGCTCGTGCTTGTCGTCCCACTTGATGCCGGTGGGGATGCCGCGGCCGTTGTCCACCACGCTGATGGAGTTGTCGGTGTGGATGGTCACGACGATGTCGTCGCAGTGGCCGGCCAGGGCCTCGTCGATGGAGTTGTCCACCACCTCGAACACCAGGTGGTGCAGGCCGGTGCCGTCGGACGTGTCGCCGATGTACATGCCCGGTCGCTTGCGCACCGCCTCCAGGCCTTCCAGGATCTGGATGGAGCTGGCGCCGTAGCCGTCGGAGGCACCCGGCTGGTTGGTGTCGATGCGGTTCGGCGTGGGTTCGCCGCCGGGGGTCGGGGGGTTCGTATCGGACATACAGCGCTTTTTCTACGATCTCTTGAAGGACCAAACCCGCCCTCTCGGGCGGGTTGGTCGGATGTCGGGGGGGCCCGGGTCAGATGCGCATCGGCATCACGACGTACTTGAAGTTCGCGTCTTCGGGGTTGGTGATCAGGGCCGAGCTGTTGGAATCGGCCAGCTCCATCTTCACCATCTCCTGGTCCATGTTGGCCAGCGCGTCGATCAGGTAGGTGACGTTGAAGCCGATCTCGATGGCGTCGCCGCCGTAGTCGATGTCCAGTTCGTCGATCGCCTCTTCCTGCTCGGCGTTGTTGCTGGCCACGCGCAGGGTGCCGGGCTCCAGGTTCAGGCGCACGCCCTTGAACTTCTCGCTGGTCAGGATGGCCGTGCGCTGCAGGCTGGCCAGCAGCGGCGCGCGGCCCAGCGTCACCTGGTTCTTGTGGTTCTTGGGGATGACGCGGTTGTAGTCGGGGAACTTGCCCTCGACCAGCTTGGTGACGAATTCCATGCCACCGAAGGAGAACTTGGCCTGGTTGGCGGCGAACTGCATCTCGATTGCGCCTTCGGCGTCCGACAGCAGGCGCTGCATCTCCAGCACGGTCTTGCGGGGCAGGATTACCTCCTGCCGCGGAACTTCGACGTCCAGCGTGGCACTGGCGAAGGCCAGGCGGTGGCCGTCGGTGGCCACCAGTGACAGCTGCTTGCCCTCGGCGACGAACAGGATGCCGTTGAGGTAGTAGCGGATGTCGTGCACCGCCATCGCGAACGACACCTGCGCCAGCAGGTCCTTCAGCGTCTTCTGCGGCACGCTGAACTTCGGGCCGAAGCTCGCCGCCTCCTGCACCAGCGGGAAGTCCTCCGCGGGCAGCGTCTGCAGCGTGAAGCGGCTCTTGCCGCCCTTGAGCAGCAGCTTGTTCTGGCTGGATTCCAGGCTGACGGTCTGGTCGGCCGGCATGGTGCGCAGGATGTCGATCAGCTTGCGGGCACCCACCGTGGTGGTGAAGTTGCCGGCGTCGCCGTCCATCTCCGCCGTGGTGCGGATCTGGATCTCGAGGTCACTCGTCGTCAGCTGCACCTGGCCGCCCGTCTTGCGGATCAACACGTTGGCCAGGATCGGCAGCGTGTGGCGGCGCTCCACGATGCCGGCAACGGACTGCAGCACCGAGAGCACTTTGTCTTGGGTGGCCTTCAGGACGATCATGATTCAGCCTCTCTCCTCTCTCTTAATTTCTTTGTTTAAAGGTAGTAGTAGTTAGATAAGGGACGGCCCGCTCTGTGGACAAGGCGCATTTTCCCCTTTTTCATCAGGCACTTGCTGAGCTTGGAAGGGTGTGGGCGGGGGTGCTTCCGGACTGCTTCCGCAACAGGGACAACTTGGGCCCGCCGGCCGCTTCTGTGGACAACCGGCGGGTTGTGCCGGAACGCTCCACAGGGTTGTTCTTTCGGCTCACGGTCATCCCTTCAGCGTCTGTTCCAGCACGTGCAGCTGCTGGTTCAACTCGGTCACGTTCTGGCGCTCCTGGGCGATCTTGCGCACCGCGTGCAGCACCGTCGTGTGGTCGCGGCCGCCAAAGAGCTCGCCGATCTCGGGCAGGCTTTTCTGGGTGAGTTCCTTGGCCAGGTACATGGCGATCTGGCGCGGGCGGGCGATCGAGGCGGGCCGCTTCTTGGAGTACATGTCGGCGACCTTGATCTTGTAGTAGTCGGCCACCGTCTTCTGGATGTTCTCCACGCTGATCTGCCGGTTCTGGATGGACAGCAGGTCGCGCAGCGCCTCGCGGGCCAGCTGGATGGAGATCTCCTTCTGGTTGAAGCGGCTGTAGGCCAGGATCTTGCGCAGCGCACCTTCGAGCTCGCGCACGTTGGAGCGCACGTTCTTGGCGACGAAGAAGGCCACCTCCTCCGGCATCTCGGCGTTCTCCGCGCGGGCCTTGTTGATCAGGATGGCCACGCGCATCTCCAGCTCGGGCGGCTCGATGGCCACCGTCAGGCCGGAGTCGAAGCGGGAGATCAGGCGTTCGTGGATGTCGGCCAGGCCCTTGGGATAGGTGTCCGACGTCATCACGATGTGGCTTTTCTTGGCCAGCAGCGCCTCGAAGGCGTTGAAGAACTCCTCCTGGGTGCGGTCCTTGTTGGCGAAGAACTGGACGTCGTCGATGAGCAGGAGGTCCAGCGAGTGGTACTTGTCCTTGAACTCCTCGAAGGTCTTCCGCTGGTACGCCTTAACCACATCGGAGACGAATTGTTCCGCGTGGATGTAGAGAACTTTCGACGACGGCCGGTCCGCCAGCAGCTTGTTGCCCACCGCGTGGACCAGGTGGGTCTTGCCCAGGCCGACGCCGCCATAGATGAACAGCGGGTTGTAGAGCTGGCCCGGCGTGCCCGCCACATGCATCGCGGCGGCCCGGGCCATGCGGTTGGCCGTTCCCTCCACCAGGGTGTCGAACGTCAGCGCGGTGTTGAGGCGGTTCTTGAACTGGCCCGGGGAGTTGTCCTCCACCAGGTCCGGCGTTTCCGGCGCCGGTGGAATCTCCGGCGCTGCGGGTGCGATGTAAGGCTTGGCCGGGCTTTCGCGCTGAGCGAGCGCTAACTCAAGCTGCACCGGCTGGCCGTAAAGCTTCTCCAGCGTGGACGCGATGCGGCCGGCGTACTGGGCCCGTACCCAGTCGAGCTTGAAGCGGTTGGCCACGAACAACGTGACCTTCGAAAAATCATCGGTGACCCGGGCCACGAGGGGCTTGATCCAGGTGTTGAACTGCTGCTCGGGCAGTTCCTGCGCCAGCTGGTCGACGCATGCCTGCCACAGGCCGTCTCCCCCGCTCACGGACGCGCCTGCCGCCAGGCTGTTGCCATACCCCTCGCTCATCTCGGTTTGCCGCCTCTGTGGATAGTTGTCGTGCGCGGAAACGGCCCATTCTAGTTTATGAAGACGTTATCCACATGGGGTTTTCGCTATTGCCGAGCTGCACGCCGGGGCTTCACGGCAGCCCCTTTTCTTGCCGGGGCAGGCGGTTTGGCAGATAATCGTCGGCTTTTCTCCGCACGAGCAGAACACCATGAAACGCACCTACCAACCCTCCAAAGTGCGCCGCGCCCGCACCCACGGCTTCCTGGTCCGCATGAAGACCCGCGGCGGCCGCGCCGTGATCAACGCGCGCCGTGCCAAGGGCCGCAAGCGCCTGTCGGTCTGAAGCCCCCAGCGGGGCTGAGCCGGCCCTAGCGCCCAGCCAAGTGCAGCGGCTCAAGACCCGGGCGCAATTCGAGGCCGTGATGGCCGGCGGCGCCACCGTCTCCCGCACCGAGCACTTCGCGCTGCACCGCGCCGGATTGCAGTCTCCCGGCGAACAAGGTTCCTCCCCAGGGCCTGGATCCCAGCGATCCCAGGCCCTGTTTGCTGTTCAAGGGGAACCGTGGGTGGGCGCCATCGTTCCCAAGCGCTGGGCCCGCCGCGCCGTCACCCGCAACGCCATCAAGCGCCAGATCTACACCGTGAGCCAGGATTTCGAAGCCCGCCTGCCCGCCGCCGTTCACGTGGTGCGGCTGCGCGCCGGCTTCGACAAGGCACAGTTTCGCAGCGCCACTTCGCCGCAACTGAAGCAGGCCGTCCGGGCCGAGCTGCAGCGGCTGTTCGCCGAGGCCCGGCCATGATCCGCGGCGGCCTCATCGCGCTGGTGCGCGGCTACCGGCTGCTGCTGTCGCCGTGGCTCGGCTCGTCCTGCCGCTTCACGCCCACCTGCTCGGCCTACGCGCTGCAGGCGCTCGAGCGGCACGGCGCCGCCGCCGGCAGCTACCTGGCCGCGGCGCGCATCGCCCGCTGCCATCCCTGGTGCGACGGCGGCATCGATGAAGTGCCACACGAGCCGCCCGTCCTGTTCCGCCGACTGTTCCCCTCGCCTTCGCAGAAGAAGACTTCATGAACGACATTCGCCGCACCATCCTCTGGGTGGTCTTCGGTTTCTCCCTGGTCCTGCTGTGGGACCAGTGGCAGGTGCACAACGGCCGCCAGGCCACCTTCTTCCCGCAGTCGGCCAAGTCCACGGCGACGGCCCCGGCGCCCAAAGGTCCCGCCAGCGTGCCTTCGGCTGTGCCCACCCCCGCGCCGGCGGCCGCCGCTCCGGGTGTGCCGCCCAGCGGCGCAGCGGCGACCTCGCCTGCGGCCACGCCTCGCGAACGCTTCACGGTCACCACCGACCTGCTGCGCGTCACCTTCGACAGCGAAGGCGGCTCGATCGTGCGCACCGAGTTCCTCAAGGTCAGCGCCGACTCCACCACCGAGAAGGGCACCAGCACCTTCGTGCTGCTGGAGGAATCGCCGCAGCGCGTGTACGTGGCCCAGTCCGGCCTGATCGGCGGCGACTTCCCCAACCACAAGACGGTGATGTCCGTCAGCGGCGAGCGCGAGCTCAAGCCCGGCGCCGACGGGCTCACGGTCCGCTTCGAGTCGCCCGAGAAGAACGGCGTGAAGCTGGTGAAGGCCTACACCCTCAAGCGCGGCCAGTACGACATCGCGGTGCGGCATGAGACGATCAACACGGGCGGCGCGCCGGTCGCGCCTCAGCTCTACATGCAGCTGGTGCGCGACGGCAACCCGCTGCCCAATGAGTCGTCCTTCTATTCCACCTTCACCGGCCCGGCCGCCTATACCGAGGAGCAGAAGTTCCAGAAGGTGGACTTCAGCGACATCGAGAAGAACAAGGTCGACATCCAGAAGGAGTCGACCACCGGCTACGTGGCCATGGTGCAGCACTACTTCGCCAGCGCGTGGATCCTGCCTGACGGCCTGCGCCGAGAGCTGTTCATGCGCAAGGTTGACAACAACCTGTATGCCGCCGGCATGATCGCTCCGCTGGACTCGGTGGCCCCGGGCGCCACCAAGGCCGTCGACGCGAAGTTCTTCGCCGGCCCGCAGGCCGAGAAGATGCTCGAGGCCGTCGCGCCGGGGCTGGACCTGGTGAAGGACTACGGCTGGCTCACCATCCTGGCCAAGCCGCTGTACTGGCTGCTGGACAAGCTGCACTCGTTCATCGGCAACTGGGGCTGGTCGATCATGGCCCTGGTGCTGGTGATCAAGATCGCGTTCTACTGGCTGCAGGCCAAGGGCTACGAGAGCATGGCCAAGATGAAGGCCATCAACCCCCGCGTGATGCAGATGCGCGAGCGCTACAAGGACAACCCGCAGCAGATGCAGCAGGAGATGATGCGCATCTACCGCGAGGAGAAGGTCAATCCGCTGGGCGGGTGCTTCCCCATCATGGTCCAGATCCCGGTGTTCATCGCGCTCTACTGGGTGCTGCTGGCCAGCGTGGAGATGCGCAACGCGCCCTGGATCGGCTGGATCCGCGACCTGTCGTCGCCCGACCCGTTCTTCATCCTGCCGGTGGTGATGACGCTCACCACGCTGCTGCAGACGGCGCTGAACCCGGTGCCGCCGGACCCGATGCAGGCCAAGATGATGTGGTACATGCCGCTGGCGTTCTCGGTGATGTTCTTCTTCTTCCCGGCCGGCCTGGTGCTGTACTGGATCACCAACAACGTGCTGTCGATCGCGCAGCAGTGGCTGATCAACACGCGTATGGGCGTGCCGCCGGAGTTCAACCTGCCGAAGTTCGGGAAGAAGGCGACCTGATCGCCGACCCCCGCTCCGGCGGGAACCCAGTGGAGGGGCCGCGCGAGCGGCCTTTCTTTTTGGAAGCCCTGGATTCCCGCCTTCGCGGGAATGACAGTCGAAACGCGAGAATCGCTGCATGTTCGCCGGCCACGACCAGCCCATCGCCGCCATCGCCACTGCCCCCGGCCGTGGCGCCGTGGGCATCGTGCGCGTTTCGGGCAAGACCGTGCAGCCGGTCATCGACGCGGTATGCGGCCGACCGCTCAAGCCCCGCGAGGCGACCTACCTGCCGTTCCTCGCTGCTGACGGCTCCCCGATCGACCAGGGACTCGCCCTCCACTTCCCTTCGCCGCACTCCTACACCGGCGAGGACGTGCTCGAACTGCAGGCGCACGGCGGCCCGGTCGTGCTGCAGCTGCTGCTGGCGCGCTGCCTCGAAGCAGGCGCGGCGATGGGGCTGCGGGTGGCGCAACCCGGCGAGTTCACCCGCCGCGCCTTCCTCAACGACAAGATCGACCTGGCGCAGGCAGAAGCCGTCGCCGACCTGATCGACGCCAGCACCGAGGCGGCCGCGCGCAGCGCCAGCCGCTCGCTGGCCGGCGAGTTCTCGCGCGAAGTGCACCAGCTGCGCGATGCGCTCGTGCACCTGCGCATGTTGGTGGAGGCGACGCTCGACTTCCCCGAGGAGGAGATCGACTTCCTCCGCCAAGCCGATGCGCAAGGCCAGCTCACGCGCCTGCAGGAATCGCTCGCGGCCGTGCTGCGGCGGGCGCGCCAGGGCGCGCTGCTGCGCGAAGGCATCAAGGTGGTGATCGCCGGGCAACCGAACGCCGGCAAGAGTTCGCTGCTCAACGCGCTTGCGGGCGCCGAACTCGCCATCGTCACGCCCATCCCGGGAACGACCCGCGACGTCGTCAGCCAGACCATCCAGATCGAGGGCGTGCCGGTGCACGTGATCGACACGGCGGGGCTGCGCGAGAGCCAGGACGTGGTGGAACGCATCGGGATCGAGCGGGCCTGGGGCCAGATCGTGCAGGCGGATGCCGTGCTGTTCCTGCACGATCTGACGCGCGCTGCCGATGCGGCTTACCGCCAGGCCGACCAGGACCTGCTGCGGCAACTCCACCAGCAGGTGCCCGAATCGGTGCCGGTGCTGCAGCTGTGGAACAAGGCCGATGCAGCCGTCGATGCGACGGTCCCGCCGGAGGGGCTGCGTCTTTCCGCCAAGACCGGCGACGGCCTGCAGCCACTGCGCCGCCGCCTGCTCGAACTGGCCGGCTGGCAGGCCGCTGCCGAAGGCGTCTACATCGCGCGCGAGCGGCACCTGCAGGCGCTGCGGCGCGTCGATGGGCATTTGATCGAAGCCGGCGCGCACCTGGCGGGAGAAGCGCCGGCGCTCGACCTGCTCGCCGAAGAACTTCGCCTCGCGCAGAACGCGCTGAACGAGATCACCGGCGAATTCAGCGCGGACGACTTGCTCGGAGTGATTTTTTCCAGCTTCTGCATCGGCAAATAGCCAACGCGGTGCCGACCGTTCCCTCCCCTTCGGTAACCGCGTGTCGTCCGCACAACGACGGCCGCGATGGCCTCTGGCTAAACTGCCGAGGCACTGCCCCGTGCCGGCGGTGCACGGAAAGGTTGCCTGATGTCCCTGCTGCGTTGGTTCTCGCGCGAGCCTGCCCCAGCCGAACCGGCTGCGCCAGGCTCGTCAGCGCGCGATGCCGCACGTCCTGCGGCGACGGCCACCAGCCGCAGGGACGAGCGCAACGCGCGGCGCGAAAAGCTCTACGGGGTGGTGCGCGACACGATGGTGAATGCCGGCGTGCTGTCTTCGAGCTATCGGTTCAAGGTGCTGTCGCTCGACGGCCGCGGCCGTCAGTTCCTGGTGATGGTGGACCTGGCCGGCTCGCCGGGCGGCAGCACCGCTGACCTGGCCCGCATCGAGGTGGCGATGGCCCAGAACGCGAAGGCGCGGCACGACATCGTGGTGAAGTCGGTGTACTGGCGCGAGGCGCCCTCGGCGGCCACCCCGCGCGTCGCCGCTCCGACTGCGCCGCAGGCATCGCGCTCGACACCGGCTGCACAGCCGCTTGCTGCGCCTGCTGCTGCTGTCGCCGCCGCCGCGCCTGCGACAGCGCCCGTTTCCGCGCCCGACCCGCTCCTCGCCGATGAAGTCGCGGCCTTCAAGCAGGCGCTGGCCCAGGGTACGAAGCGCCCGCGCGTCCGCTCCTTCGAAGGCGATGCCGTGCAGGGCCCGCAGAGCTACACGCTGCTCACGGGATTCGAGGACACCGAGACCGCGTCGCCCGAACACCTGCTGCGCTCCCTGAGCAACTCGCAGCACGGCGACCTGCGCTAGCCCGCCAGCAACTTCTGTTCGGCGACGGCCAGGTTCTCCGGCCGCCCCGACAGCACGAGCGTGTCGCCGCCGGCCAGCGGCGGATCCTGATCGATCGATGCCACTTTGCCGTCCGCGCGGCGCAGGCTCACCACCCGCACGCCCAACGCATGCAGCGCGAAATGGCCCAGGTGCCGGCCGATCGCGCGTGCGCCCACGGGGAGCGTGAGCGTGGACAGTCGCTCCTGCTCCAGCTCGTCCACCGTGTCGTCGTCGGCGCCGTGGAAGTAGCCGCGCAGCAGGTTGTAGCGGGCGTCGCGCTGGTCCTGCACGATGCGGATGACGCGACGCATCGGCACGCCCACCAGGGCCAGCGCATGGCTGGCCAGCATCAGCGAGCCTTCCAGGGCCTCCGGCACGACTTCGGTGGCGCCGGCGGTCTGCAGTTTTTCCAGGTCGTGGTCGTCCTGCGTGCGCACGATCACCGGCACCTGCGGCGCGTGGGCCCGCACGTTGGACAGCACCTTCAGGGCGGCGGCGACGTCGAGGTAGGTCACGACGACCGCGCTGGCCCGCGCCAGGCCCGCGGCGATGAGTGATTGCAGCCGCACGGCGTCGCCAAACACCACCGAATCGCCCGCAGCGGCCGCCTGGCGCACGCGGTCGGGATCCAGGTCCAGGGCCATGTAGGGGATGTGCTCCTGCTCCAGCACGCGCGCGAGGTTCTGGCCGCTGCGGCCGTAGCCGCAGATGATCACGTGGCGGTTGGCGTTGATGGACCGGCGCGCGATGGTCGTCATCTGCAGCGACTGCTGCAGCCATTCGCTGGCCACCAGCTTCATCACCAGCCGGTTGCTGTACATCACGATGAAAGGCGTGGCCAGCATCGACAGCACCATGCTGGCCAGGATCGGGTTGAGCATCGCCGGCGGCACCAGCTGGTTGAGGTTGGCCAGCGTCAGCAGCACGAAGCCGAACTCGCCGGCCTGCGCGAGGTACAGGCCGGTGCGCAGCGAAACCCCCGCCGTGGCGCCGAACTGCCACGCCAGCGCGGCCACCAGCGCGAGCTTGAACAGCACCGGCACGACCAGCAGCACCAGCACCACGGTCCAGCGCTCGCCCACCAGGCGCCAGTCCAGCATCATCCCGATGCTGATGAAGAACAGGCCCAGCAGCACGTCGTGGAACGGCCGGATGTCGGTCTCCACCTGGTGCTTGTATTCCGTCTCCGAGATCAGCATGCCGGCGATGAACGCGCCCAGCGCAAGCGACAGGCCCGCGTGCTCGGTGAGCCAGGCCAGGCCCAGCGTGATCAGCAGCAGGTTGAGGACGAACAGCTCCTCGCTCTTGCGGCGCGCGACGAGCGTGAGCCACCAGCGCATCAGCCATTGGCCGCCGACCAGCAGCAGCGCGATCAGCGCGATGGCCTTCAACGTGGCGACGCCCAGCGCCGGCAACAGCGTCTCGGGCTTGCTGCCCAGCGCCGGGATCAGCACCAGCATCGGCACGACCGCCAAATCCTGGAACAGCAGCACGCCCATCACCCGCTTGCCGTGCTCGGACTCGAGCTCCAGGCGGTCGGCCATCAGCTTGACCACGATGGCGGTGCTGCTCATGGCCAGCGCGCTGGAGAGGACGAGCGCGGTCTGCCAGCTCATGCGCCAGGACTGGGGAGCGACCGTGGACAGCACCAGGCTGCCCACGGTGCCGATCGCGACCGTCAGCACCACCTGGAACAGCCCGAGCCCGAACACGTGGCCGCGCATGGCGCGCAGCTTGTGCAGGTTGAATTCGAGCCCGATGACGAACATCAGGAACACCACGCCGAACTCGCCGAGGTAGCGCACCGCCCCCGAGTTCTCGCCCAGCGCGAGCGCGTTGGGCCCGATCAGCACGCCGGCCACCAGGTAGCCCAGCATCGGCGGAAGCTTGAGCGAGCGGCAGGCCACCACACCGAGCACGGCGGCCAGCAGATACACCAGCGTCAGATCGAGCGTGGACATGAGCCGATGCTAACTGGACACCTAGAATCGACCGTTATGGCCACAGGTCCCGCACCCGCGTTCGACCCCGCCCAGGCGCTGCGCCTCGCCCGGGAAACCTTCGACATCGAAGCCGCCGCCGTGCTTGGGCTGAAGGCCCGCACCGGAGACGCGTTCGTGCGCGCCGTGCAGGCGATGCTGCAGGTTCGCGGCCGCGTGGTCGTGATGGGCATGGGCAAGAGCGGCCACATCGGCCGCAAGGTCGCGGCCACGCTGGCCTCCACCGGCACGCCGGCGATGTTCGTGCACCCGGCCGAGGCCAGTCACGGTGACCTGGGCATGATCAAGTCGATCGATCTGGTGCTGGCGATCTCCAACAGCGGCGAGGTCGATGAGGTCGTCAGCCTGCTGCCGGTGATCAAGCGCCTGGGCGTCACGCTGGTGGCGATCACGGGCAACGCGAAATCCACGCTGGCCCAGCACGCCGACATCCTGCTGGACAGTGGCGTCGAGAAGGAGGCCTGCCCGCTGCAACTGGCGCCCACTGCCAGCACCACCGCGCAATTGGCGCTGGGCGATGCGCTCGCCGTGGCGCTGCTGGACGCGCGGGGCTTCCGCACCGAGGACTTCGCGCGCTCGCACCCGGGCGGCTCGCTCGGGCGCAAGCTGCTGACGCACGTCAGCGACATCATGCGCACCGGGGCCGGCGTGCCGCGTGTGGGGCCGAACACCGCCTTCCCGGATCTGATGCGGGAGATGAGCACCAAGGGCCTCGGCGCCTCGGCGATCGTCGGTGACGACGGCCGACCGCAAGGCATCTTCACCGACGGCGACCTGCGCCGCCTGATCGAGAAGGGCGCGGACCTGCGCGCCGTCAAGGCCCATGAAGTGATGCACCGCAGCCCTCGCACGATCCGTCGCGACGCCTTGGCCGTCGAGGCGGCCGAGCTGATGGAAGAACACCGCATCACCAGCGTGCTCGTGGTCGACGATCAAGGCCTGCTGTGCGGGGTGGTCAACAGCAACGACCTGATGCGCGCGAAGGTAATCTAGGTGCCCGCGCATCCCGTCCTGAATTTCCCGCCCGAACTGCTGCTCGCCGCGCAGGGCATCCGCGTCGCCTTCTTCGATGTCGACGGCGTGCTCACCGACGGCGGGCTGTACCTGTCGGCCGAAGGCGAGATGCTCAAGCGCTTCCACATCCTCGACGGGCTCGGGCTCAAGCTGCTGCAGCAGGCGGGCATCACGCCGGTGGTGATCACGGGGCGCGACTCGCAGCCGCTGCGCGCCCGCCTGGCCGCGCTGGGCGTGACGAACGTTCACTACGGCACGGAGGACAAGGGGCCGGCCGCGCAGAACACGCTGGCGGCGCTGGGCATCGACTGGGCGCAGGCCGCCGCCATCGGCGACGACTGGCCCGATCTGCCCGTGCTGCGCCGATGCGGCTTCGCGGCCGCGCCCGCCAACGCGCACGTGGAGGTCAAGGCGGCGGCTGCGTACGTCACCAAAGCCTCGGGGGGACACGGCGCCGCGCGCGAGTTCTGCGACCTGCTGCTGGTGGCTTCGGGCCGCTACTCGCAATTGCTGGAGCGCTACGGGTGAGCACGGCCGCCCTGCCCCTGGGCCGGGCCTGGCGCTGGCTGCGCCACACCTGGGACCGCATCGCGATCTACCTGCCCGTCATGCTGATGGGCCTGATGGCGCTGGGCACCTACTGGCTGGCGAGCAATACGCCGGCGCTGCTGGGCGGGGGCGAGAAGCGTGGGCCCCTGAGCCACGAGCCGGACTACTTCATGCGCAACTTCTCGGTGAAGACCTTCGAGCCGAACGGCCGCCTCAAGAGCGAGGTGTTCGGCACCGAGGCGCGCCACTATCCCGACACCGACACGCTGGAGATCGACCGGCCCCGGATCCTGTCGTACGACGAGGGCGGCGCGCTCACGGTGGCCACCGCGCGGCGGGCGATCAGCAACGGCGACGGCTCCGAGGTCCAGCTGATCGGCGACGCCGTCGTCACGCGCACGCCGCCGCCGGGCACCGACACGCCGCGCATGGAGTTCCAGGGCGAGTTCCTGCACGCCTTCCTCAACACCGAGAAGGTGCGCTCGCACAAGCCCGTGACGCTGATCCGGGGCAACGACCGGTTCACCGCGGAGCAGCTCGACTACGACAACCTCGACCGGGTGATGGATCTGCGCGGCCGGGTCCGCGGCACCCTGATGCCGCCCAAGGCGCAACCCTAGCCGCATGCGGCGCCGGCTCGTCTTCATCACGGGAGCTTCCAGCGGGATCGGGCAGGCACTGGCCCGGCGCTACTACGACGCGGGATGGGACGTTGCGCTGACGGCGCGCCGCACCAGCGAGATCCAGGCCTGGGCCGCGGAGCAGCGGCTGGATCCGGCGCGCTACGCCGTGTACGGCGCGGACGTCGCCCACACCGACAGCATCGTGGCCGCCGGGCGTCGATGTCTCGAGAGCCAGGGCGTCCCCGACGTCGTGATCGCCAATGCGGGCATCAGCATCGGCGTGGACACCGCGATCCGCGAGGACCTGGACGTGATCGCGCGGACCTATGCCACCAATAACATCGGGCTCGCGGCGACGTTCCATCCCTTCATCGCGCCGATGACCGCGCGCCGGTCGGGCACGCTGGTGGGCATCGCCAGCGTGGCCGGCATCCGCGGCCTGCCGGGGCACGGCGCGTATTGCGCGAGCAAGGCGGCGGTGATCAGCTATTGCGAAAGCCTGCGCGGCGAACTCCGGGGGGTCGGCGTGAAGGTCGTGACGATCAGCCCGGGCTACATCGACACGCCGCTCACGCGGCAGAACCGCTACTCGATGCCTTTCCTGATGCGCGCGGAGGATTTCGCGGATCGCGCGTTCCGCACCATCGAGCGCGGCACGAGCTACCGCGTCATTCCCTGGCAGATGGCAGTCGTCACCAACCTGCTGCGGCTGCTGCCCAACGGGTTGTTCGACCGGCTGCTCGCAGGGCGGCCGCGCAAGCGTCGGCAGGGTCACTGAGGCCGCGGCGGGCTGCTGGCCTGTCGCGCTTGCATTCGTTTTCATTTGAATTAAAGTAAATTCAAATCCAGACAAACCCGCCCCGTGCCCCCACGCGCCTACAACAACGAAACCCGGCTGCAACAGCAGGCCGAACTGAAGGCGCGCATCGCCGCCGCCGCCGCGCAGCTGCATGCCGAGAAGGGCGCGCTGCGGACCAGCTGGGCCGAGATCGCCGAGGCCGCAGGCGTCTCGCTGCCCACGGTCTACAAGCATTTCCCGGATTTCGACGCGCTGATCCCGGCCTGCACCGGTCACGCCGCCCAATTCGCGCCGCCGTTGCCGGTCGAACGCATCCTGGCCTGCGAAGACCTGCCTGCCGCCTCGCAGGCGCTGGCGCAAGCGTGCGATCAGCGCAATGCCTTCTTCGAGCCCTGGATGGCCTGGGGCGAAGCGCGGCAGATCGAGTCGCTGTCGCGCATCCTGGCCCAGCAGCGCGTGGAGTTCACCGGCTTTTGCCGCCAGGTTCTGCAGCGGCACCTGCCCGGCGCGGCGGGGCTCGACGAGATGGCCGCCCAATGGCAGGCCCTGCTCGATTTCGAGATCTGGCACGCGCTCGTTCGCCAGCACGGCCTCCCGCGCGCCGCGGCACGGCGCCACATCACCCACCTGCTGCTGGCTGTCACCGGACCGCAGCCGGCCGCGCCCGCCCCGCGTCCGAACCGGAAGTAGCACACATGACCACGCCCCGCGCCTCCGTCCACCCGATCGCGCCCGACACCTGGCGCATCAGCATCGCCATGCCTCCCGAGCTGTTCCCCGGCGGGTTCTCGTTCAACCAGTACCTGGTGGTCGACGAGCGCCCCCTGCTGTTCCACACCGGGCCGAAGAAGCTGTTCGGGCTGGTGCGCGAGCAGATCGAGAAAGTGCTTCCGGTCGAGCGCCTGCGCTACATCGCCTTCTCGCATGTGGAGGCCGACGAGTGCGGCGCGCTGGCCGAATTGCTGGCGCTCGCGCCGGATGCGCAGCCGGTCTGCGGCCGTGTCGGCGCCATGGTGGACATCAACGATCTGGTGGACGTTCCGCCCCTGGTGGTGGAAGACGGCCAGGTGCTCGACCTCGGCCGGCACCAACTGGTGTGGCAGGCCACGCCGCACCTTCCACACGGCTGGGAGTGCGGCTACTTCTACGACCGCACCACCGGCACGCTGTTCTGCGGCGACCTGTTCACGCAACCGGGCACGGGTGACGAGCCGCTGGTCACGCACGACATCCTGGGCCCGAGCGAGGCGTTCCGGCGGCAGGACGACTACTTCTCGCACAGCCGCCACGCGCCGGCGCTGATCGAGAAGCTCGCGCGTCTGGAGCCCAAGGTGCTGGCCTGCATGCACGGCAGCGCCTGGAAGGGCGACGGCGGCGCGATGCTGCGCAACCTCGGGGCGGCGCTGGCCGCGTGAAAGCGCAGCGGCCATGAGAAAGGGCTCCCGAAGGAGCCCTTGCCTTGAAGCTCGGCGGTGGGCGGCTCTGGTGTGGCGCCCGCCGGCCGGCTTTGTGGATCAGTAACTGCCGCCGCCACCGCCGCCGCGGTTGCCGCCGCGCGGGCCGGAGCCGTACGGGCTGCGGAAACCGCCGTCGCCGCCGCCACCACCACCACCGCTGCGGCCACCGCCACCACCGCCGTAGCCGCCGCCACCGCCACTGCGGCCACCACCGCCGCCGCCGTAGCCGCCGCCACCGCCGCCATAGCCACCACCGCCGCCGCCGTAACCGCCGCCGCCGCTGCCGCCACCACCGCCGCCGTAGCCGCGGGGGCGCTGCTCCATCGGACGGGCTTCGTTGACGACGACGCTGCGGCCGCCCAGCGGCTGGCCGTTCATGCCGCTGATGGCGGCCTGCGCCTCGGCGTCACTGGCCATCTCGACGAAACCGAAGCCTTTCGAGCGGCCGGTGTCGCGCTCCATCATCACCTTGGCGCTGGTGACGCCACCGAACTGGCTGAACGCCTGCTCGAGGTCGCTGTCGCGCACCGAATAGGGCAGGTTGCCCACATAAAGTTTGTTGCCCATTTGAGAGGGACTCCTAGAAGAACATTGACCAGAGCGATGGAGTCCCGAAGACGCTATCAACCGAGCGCGAAGCAGAAGACCTTTTCACCGCAGACCGCGTGGCCCTCGCAAGAACCACGTCAGGGCATTATGGAGCAGATAGCCGAGGGGAACGCAAGGGGATTCGTCCCGGTCGGCCAGCGGATTTCTTGACAGCGTGTTGCGGCCGCCGCCCGCGTGCAGCGATGCTGATCCGTGCGCGGGCCGCTCCGTGATGAGCGATGCGGCCCGGCCCCCGGGCAGGGGCCGGCCGCGTCGCCCGCAGGCGCCGCGGCGGATGGGGTACCCTCGCGCGCTTCGCATGGAAGCCTTCCTGATCTCCACCGGCCTGGTCGCCCTGGCCGAAATGGGCGACAAGACCCAACTGCTCTCGCTGGTCCTGGCCGCCAAGTTCCGCAAGCCCTGGCCGATCGTCCTGGGCATCCTCGCCGCCACGCTGGCCAACCACGCGCTGGCCGGCGCCGTGGGTGCCTGGGTCACGAGCCTGCTCGGTCCGGACGTCCTGCGCTGGATCGTCGGCGCCTCCTTCATCGCCATGGCCGCCTGGATGCTGATCCCGGACAAGCTGGACGAAGGCGATGTCGCGGCCGCGCGACCCGGCCTGGGCGTTTTCGCCACCACCCTCGTGGCGTTTTTCCTCGCCGAGATGGGCGACAAGACGCAGGTGGCCACCGTGGTCCTGGCCGCGCGCTTCAACGCGTGGGCGTCGGTGGTGGTGGGCACCACGCTGGGCATGATGCTGGCCAACGTGCCCGTCGTGTGGTTCGGCGACCGGATCACGCGGCGGGTGCCGATCCGCACCGTGCACGTGGTCTCGGCCCTGGTCTTCCTCGCGCTGGGCGCTGCCGCCCTGCTGGGCTTCGGTTGATATACTTCCCGCCGACAGCGCCGATTTGCTTCCGCTTGCGGGCGCTCAACAAATACAGCTAAAGACGAAGCCCCGAACCACCCGGCCTCGTGTTTAGCGACGCCGGGTTTTCTTTTTTTCGCACTCTCTCGATGACGCTGATCGCCGAACCGAAGTCCATGCAGTTCGAGCAGCCGCTGCCGCTGCGCAGCGGCGCGTCGGTGCGCGGCTACGACCTCGCCTACGAGACCTACGGGACGCTGAACGCGGACAAGAGCAACGCCGTGCTGGTCTGCCACGCGCTCAATGCGTCGCACCACGTCGCCGGCGTCTATCCGGGCCAGGACAACTCCGAAGGCTGGTGGGACACGATGATCGGCCCCGGCAAGCCGGTGGACACCGACCGCTTCTTCGTCATCGGCGTCAACAACCTGGGCTCGTGCTTCGGCTCCACCGGACCGATGCACCGCAACCCCGACACCGGCAAGGTGTACGGCGCCGATTTCCCGGTGGTGACGGTGGAGGACTGGGTCGACGCGCAGGCGCGCCTGCTCGACCGCCTCGGCATCGCGCAACTGGCGGCCGTGATGGGCGGCAGCCTGGGCGGGATGCAGGCGCTGTCATGGACGCTGCAGTACCCGGATCGCGTGCGGCACGCCGCGGTGATCGCCAGCGCTCCCAACCTGACGGCCGAGAACATCGCGTTCAACGAAGTGGCGCGCCGCGCCATCGTCACCGACCCGGACTTCCACGGCGGCCACTTCTACGAACATGGCGTGGTGCCGCAACGGGGCCTTCGCATCGCCCGCATGATCGGCCACATCACGTACCTGTCGGACGACGTCATGAACGAGAAGTTCGGCCGCCAGCTTCGAAGCGGCCTGGACATCCGCTACACCACGCAGGACATCGAGTTCCAGATCGAGAGCTACCTGCGCTACCAGGGCGACAAGTTCAGCGAGTACTTCGACGCCAACACCTATCTGCTGATCACGCGCGCGCTGGACTACTTCGATCCGGCGTCGCGGCACGACGGCAACCTGTCCAAGGCACTCGCCGCGGCCACCGCGCGCTTCCTGCTGGTGAGCTTCACGACGGACTGGCGCTTCTCGCCGAAACGCAGCCGCGAGATTGTCAAGGCGTTGCTGGAGAACCGGCGCAACTGCAGCTACGCCGAGATCGACGCGCCCCATGGCCACGACGCCTTCCTGCTGGACGACCCGCGCTACATGTCGGTGGTGCGGGCGTGGTTCGATCGCATCGCGGCGGAGTTCCAGGCATGAGTGATCGCGCCACGCTGCAAAGCATCGCCAACCTGGTGCCGCCCGGGTCGCGCGTGCTCGACCTCGGCTGCGGCGACGGCGCGCTGCTGGACCTGCTGCGCCGCGACCGCAACTGCTCCGGTTACGGCATCGAGATCGCCGACGAAAACCTGCTCGCCTGCGTTAAGCGCGGCGTCGACGTGATCCAGCTCAACCTGGACGAAGGCCTGTCCATGTTCGGGGACAACAGCTTCGACGTGGTGTTGCAGATCGACACGCTGCAGCACCTGCGAAATGCCGAAACCATGCTGCGGGAGACGGCCCGCGTGGGCAAGCTCGGCATCGTGGCGTTCCCCAATTTCGCGCACTGGCCCAACCGGCTGTCGATCGTGCGCGGCCGCATGCCGGTGACCAAGCGGCTGCCCTACCAGTGGTACGACACGCCCAACATCCGCGTGGGAACGTTCAAGGACTTCGAGGTGCTGGCCACGCGCAACCGCCTGGCCATCCTCGACGCCTTCGGCCTGCAGGAAGGGCGCGAGGTGCGGCGGCTGCCCAACCTGATGGCGGGCACGGCCGTGTTCAAGTTCGAGCGCGGCTGATGTCCCAAGGCGCCGTGCCCTTCCGCGAGGCGCTGCGCTTCTGGCTGAAGCTGGGCTTCATCAGCTTCGGCGGGCCGGCCGGGCAGATCGCGATCATGCACCGCGAGCTGGTGGAGCAGCGCCGCTGGATCTCGGAGCGCCGCTTCCTGCACGCGCTCAACTACTGCATGCTGCTGCCCGGCCCCGAGGCCCAGCAGCTGGCCACCTACATCGGCTGGCTGATGCACCGCACCTGGGGCGGCATCGCGGCGGGCGCGCTGTTCGTGCTGCCGTCGCTGCTGCTGCTGATCGCGCTGAGCTGGGTCTACGTGGCGTTCGGGCAGATCGATTGGGTAGCGGGCATCTTCTACGGCATCAAGCCCGCGGTCGCCGCCATCGTCCTGCAGGCGGTATGGCGCATCGGCGGCCGCACGCTGCGGCGGCCATCGCAGGCGCCGGTGCTTTGGGCCGTGGCGATCGCGAGCTTCGTCGCGATCGCATTTCTCGATGTGCCGTTCCCCTGGATCGTGCTGGCGGCGGGGCTGATCGGCGCCGTGGGCGGGCGCGGGTGGCCGGACCAGTTCCAGGCGGGCGGCGCGCACACGAGCAAGGGGCAAGTGCATGGGCCGTCGCTCATCGACGACCACACGCCGACGCCCGAACACGCGCGGTTCCACCGCAGCCGCCTTGCGCGAGTGGTCCTCGTGGGTGCGATCCTGTGGCTCACCCCGATGGCGCTGCTCGTCGCGTGGCATGGCTGGGACAGCACCCTGGCGCAGATGGCCTGGTTCTTCACCAAGGCCGCCCTGCTCACGTTCGGCGGCGCGTATGCCGTGCTGCCCTACGTCTACCAGGGCGCGGTCGAACACTTCCAGTGGCTGACGGGCCCGCAGATGATCGATGGACTCGCCCTCGGCGAGACCACGCCGGGGCCGCTGATCATGGTCGTGGCCTTCGTCGGCTTCGTGGGGGGATGGGCGCGGCAGGTGCTGGGACCCGACGCGCTGTTCCTCGGCGGCGCGCTCGCGGCCTGCGTCGTCACCTGGTTCACCTTCCTGCCTTCGTTCCTGTTCATCCTGGCCGGCGGGCCGCTGGTCGAGTCGACGCACGGACAGATGCGCTTCACGGCGCCGCTGACCGGTGTCACTGCCGCCGTCGTCGGCGTGATCGCGAGTCTGGCCCTGTTCTTCCTGCGGCACATTGCGTGGCCGGTGCCGGGCGGGCCGGTCGACTGGGTGGCGCTGGCCATAGCGGCCGCCGCGGCCATCGCACTGCTGCGCTTCAAGGTGGGCGTGATCCCGGTGATCCTGGCCTGCGCCGCGGCCGGGCTGCTGCTGCGGCTGGCCGGGCTGGCCTGAGGCTATGCTTGCCGCATGAACATCCTGATCACCGGCGGCAGCGGTTTCCTCGGCGCACGGCTGGCGCGCACGCTTCTTCAACAGGGCCGGCTGTCGCGCGCCGGCGCGGCGGCCGAGCCGATCACGTCGCTCACGCTCACCGACCGGGCTCCACCGCCTCCCGATCTGGCATCCGATCCGCGCGTCAGGCAAGTAGGCGGCGACCTGCTGGAGCTCGTCACCTCCCGCGCGCTGCCGGCCGCGGGAACCGACGTGATCTTCCATCTCGCCGCGGCGGTGAGCGGCGAATGCGAGGCCGATTTCGACCTGGGCATGCGCAGCAACTTCGCGGCCACGCACCAGCTGCTGGAAGCCTGCCGCGCGCTCGGCTCGCGGCCGGTCTTCGTGTTCGCCAGCTCGCTGGCCGTGTTCGGCAAGCAGCCCGGGCGCCCGATGCCCGAGCCGATCACCGACGACACGCTGCCCACGCCGCAAAGCAGCTACGGCATCCAGAAATTCATCGGCGAGCAGCTCGTGGCCGACTATGCGCGCAAGGGTTTCGTCACCGGCCGCAGCGTGCGGCTGATGACGGTGAGCGTGCGCCCCGGCCGGCCCAACGGCGCGGCCTCGGGCTTCCTCTCGGGAATGATCCGCGACCCGCTGGCGGGCGTGCGCGCGCAGGTGCCGGTGGCCGCCGCCACGTCGGTCGCCCTGGCCTCGCCGGCTCGAACGATCGAAGGCATCGTGCGGGCGGCCGAAACGTCGGACGATCGCTGGGGCCCGCTCACGGGCATCAATCTGCCCTCGCTGCGCACTTCGGTGGGCGAGATGGCTGCGGCGCTCGAGAAGGTCGCCGGCCGCGATGCCACGGCGCTGCTCGACTGGACTCCCGATCCCGCCATCGAGCGGCTCGTGAGCACCTGGCCGGGCGATGTCCGCTGGGAACGCGCCCGCGGTCTGGGCCTCGGGGCCGACGCCAGCTTCGAGCAGGTCGTGCGCGACTACGTGCGCGAGAACGCCGCGGCGATCAAGCTGCCGGTGCGCTGACATGCCGCGCTTCGCAGCCAACCTGTCGATGCTGTATCCGGAGCTGCCGTTCCTCGAGCGGTTCGAGGCGGCGGCAAAGGACGGCTTTGAGGGTGTCGAATACCTGTTCCCGTACGAGCACCCGCCACAGGAATTGGCCACGCGCTTGAAAGGAAACGGACTCCAGCAGGTGCTGTTCAACGCGCCGCCCGGCGACTTCAGTGCCGGCGAACGAGGACTGGCCTGCCTGCCGGGGCGCGAGGAGCAGTTCCGGACGGGCCTCGCGCAAGCGCTTGAGTACGCGCAAGTCCTGCAGTGCCCGCGCGTGCACGTGATGGCGGGCCTCATTCCCACCGGCCGCTCCAAGAGCGACCTTCGCGCCACCTACGTCGAGAACCTGCGCTGGGCCGCGAAGCAGGCGCAACCGCATGCCGTGCAGCTTCTGATCGAGCCGATCAACACGCGCGACATTCCCGGCTTCTTCCTGAACCGGCAAGACGAGGCGCATGGATTGCTGGACGAGATCGGCGAGCCCAACGTCAAGGTGCAGATGGACCTCTACCACTGCCAGATCGTCGAGGGCGACCTCGCCACTAAGATCCGCCGGTACTTGCCGACCGGGCGCGTGGACCACTTCCAGATCGCGGGCGTTCCGCAGCGGCATGAGCCCGACACGGGCGAGCTCGACTATGGCTTCCTGTTCCGGGTGATCGATGAGGTGGCGGCCGCCTCACGGTGGAACGGCTGGGTCGGCTGCGAATACCGTCCAGCGCGTGGCGCGGCGCCGGGCGGCACGAGCGAAGGACTGGGATGGCTGCGGCGCTGGCGCGCCGGCGCCTGAGCTGCTGTTCTCCCGCAGCGAACAGTCGGGCCCGCGGGCCTCAGACCGTCAGGATGTATTCCTGTCCGTCGAGCAGCTGCTCGACCTGGGCGGCGTTCGGCCCCACCTGCTCCACGGCCTCGCGCAACTGCACCTCGTTGCAGGCGAACCGTTTGGTCCACCATGCCACCTCGCGCGGATTATTCATGTCGATGAGCCCCCTGTTGGCGGGCACGGTGTCGAATACGAAGGCCATGGCCTGATGCTCCCAGAGACGGTGTTTTGCGTTGGATTCTTGAACGGAGTGATTGGGCCTCGGCCGCAAGAGGGGTCCTGACCGCTGGGGGAGCAAGCAGATGTCATCCGGGTCCTACTCTTGCGCTAGGACAGACTCCCATGCCCGGCCGTTGTCTGGCGCCCGCCGTGCTCAGCGGATCCGTTCGAGGAAGGCCTGCGCCGCACCCGGCGCCCTCTCCTTGGCGCCGTTGATGAAGAAGACGAAGGCGTCGCGACCGCGTTCGGCCCAGGCGCGTGCCCCGGCCGCCCATTCGTCCAGCGCCTCGGTCGGATAGCCGGTGGCCAGCTCGGACTGGCTTTGCATCAGGCGCAGGTACGCGAAGGGCGCCTGGTCGTCGGCGATGCGCGGGTACTTGGCCGAATCGGTATAGACCGTCACGCAGCCATGCCGGCGCGCCAGCGCGAGGTAGGCCTCGCTCTCGAAGCTCGCATGCCGCACCTCCAGCACGTGCCGCAGCTGCAGGCTGCCCAGCGTGGGCGGCAGCAGTGAGAGGAAGGCTTCGAAGTCCTGCGGATCGAACGCCTTGGTCGGCATGAACTGCCACAGGATCGGCCCGAGCTTGTCGCCCAGTTCGTCGAGGCCCGAGCCGAGGAAGCGGTCGATCGCTTCGCGTGCCGTTCCCAGCTCGCGCCGGTTGGTCGTGGAGCGGTGCGCCTTGATCGAGAAGACGAATCCCTCGGGCGTTTCATCGCGCCACTTGGCGAAGGTGGGCGGCTTGAACGTGCTGTAGAAAGTGCCGTTCACCTCGATGGCGGACAGGCGCCGGCTGGCCCAGTGCAGCTCCTGGTTGTGGGGCAGGCCGGGCGGAAAGAAGGTCTCCCGCCAGGGTTCGTAGTTCCAGCCGCCGACACCGGCATGGATGCGGCCCTTGGTGCTCATCCGCTGTGCTCCTGCTTGCCTTGGTTCGATTGCCGCACTTTAGCGGCCGTCGTACAGTGGCGGGCTGCTTCCTGGAGAACCCCGCAATGAACGCCCCCTTGCACCGCGAGATGCCCGGCGCCGTGCTCGACGCCGCCCAGGCGCTGGCCCATGCCAGCGACCAGTGGGACCGCGACATCGTGCGCCAGCTCACCGACTACATCGCCATCCCCGCCAAGTCCCCCAGCTTCGACGCCGACTGGGCCGCGCACGGCCACATCGAAACCGTGCTGCGCAACGCCGCGGCCTGGGTCGAGGCGCAGAAGGTACCGGGCCTGAAGCTGGAGATCGTGCGGCTGCCGGGGCGCACGCCGGTGCTGTTCTTCGAGGTCGAGGGCACCCGTGCCGGCGCCACGCAGACCGTGCTGATGTACGGCCACCTGGACAAGCAGCCGGAATTCAACGGCTGGCGCAGCGACCTGGGCCCGTGGACGCCCAAGTACGAGGACGGCAAGCTCTATGGTCGCGGTGGCGCCGACGACGGCTACGCGGTCTACGCCAGCGTGGCGGCCGTGCAGGCGCTCAAGGCGCAGAAGGTGCAGCACCCGCGCATCGTGGGCCTGATCGAGACCTGCGAGGAAAGCGGCTCCTACGACTTGCTGCCGTACATCGACGCGCTGCGCATGCGGCTGGGTGATGTCGGCCTGGTGATCTGCCTGGATTCGGGCGCCGGCAACTACGACCAGCTGTGGCTCACCACCTCCCTGCGCGGCATGGCGTCGGGGACGCTGAAGGTCCAGATCCTCACCGAGGGCGTGCACTCGGGCGACGCCTCGGGCCTGGTGCCTTCGAGCTTCCGCATCATGCGGCAGGTGCTCGACCGGCTGGAGGACAGCAAGACCGGGCGCCTGCTGCCCGCGAGCTTCCATTGCGAAGTGCCGGCGGTGCGTGTCGATCAGGCGCGTGCCACGGCGGCCATCCTGGGCGAGGAGGTCTACAAGCGCTTCCCCTGGGCGCACGCCGACTGCGGCGGCTCGGTGCAGACCGCTCTTCCGACGACGACCGATCCGGTGCAGGCGCTCATCAATCGCACCTGGACGCCGACGCTGTCGGTCACGGGTGCTGAAGGGTTCCCGGCGCTGCAGGATGCGGGCAACGTGCTGCGCCCCTACACCGCCTTCAAGCTGTCGCTGCGTCTGCCGCCGCTGGTCGACGCGCCGTCGGCGGTGCAGGAACTCAAGACCCTGCTGGAGGACAACGCGCCCTACCAGGCGGTCGTCACCTTCGATCCAGGCAGCGCCGCCACGGGCTGGAACGCGCCCGACACAGCTCCCTGGTTCGAGCAGGCGCTGAACTCCGCCTCGCAGGCGCACTTCGGCGCGCCCTGCGGCTACATCGGCCAGGGCGGCACCATCCCGCTGATGAGCATGCTCAGCCAGGGCTTCCCCGCCGCGCAGATGATGGTGTGCGGCGTGCTGGGCCCGCGCAGCAATGCGCACGGGCCGAACGAGTTCCTGCACGTGCCCTACGCCAAGCGGCTGACCGCCGCCGTGTCCGAAGTGATCGCACGCATGCCTTGAGCCCAACCGCTGCGCGCTAGGGTGACTGCGGATGCACCGCGGCCCGGCCGCGGCCGATGATCGGCGGCCAACATGAGCCTGCCCCCGTCGATCCTCACCACCTTCACGGCCAGCGACGGCGACAACCTCGCCGTGCAGCACTGGCCGCTGCCCGAAGAAGCGCGGCTTCGCGGCGTGGTGCTGCTCGTGCACGGCCTGGGCGAGCACGCCGGGCGCTACGACCACGTCGCGCGAAAGTTGAACGAGTGGGGCTTCGACGTGCGCGGCTACGACCACTTCGGCCACGGCGAGTCGGGCGGCGAACGCGGCGCCCTCTCCAGCGACAACCGGCTGCTGGACGATCTGGGCGAGATGGTGGAAGCGGCTCGCGCGCGCACGCCCGACGGCCTGCCGCTGATCGTGCTGGGGCACAGCATGGGCGGGCTGGTCGCGGCCAAGTACGCCGCCGCGCATCCGGGCACGATCGATGCGCTGGTGCTCTCCTCGCCCGCGTTGGGCACGCGCATCCGCGGGTGGCGGCGCGCCCTGCTGCGCACGTTGCCGAAGATCGCGCCCGACCTGCGCGTCGGCAACGGGCTGGACACGCGCTGGCTGTCGCACGATCCGGAAGTCGAGCGAGCCTATCGCGCCGATCCGCTGGTGCACGATCGCATCAGCGCGCGCCTGGCGCGCTTCATCGCCGAAGGCGGCCCCGAGGTGGTGGCGCAGGCGCCGCGCTGGAAAGTCCCGACGCTGCTGATCTACGCCGGCGATGACCGTCTCGTCGATCCCGCAGGCAGCCGCGCCTTCGCCGCCGCTGCGCCGGCCGACGTGGTCACCAGCCGCTGCTTCGACGGCCTCTACCACGAGATCTTCAACGAGCGCGACTCGCAGCCGGTGTTCGACTGCCTGAAGCGCTGGGTCGACGAGCGCTTCTAGGCCGCGGCCGCCGCGGTGCGCCGCTTGTGCAGCGCCAGCCAGACAAGCGCCAGCGCCGTGATCGCCACCGGCACGATCGAGCCCCAGTTCAGGAGTGTCCAGCCCTGCGTCGTCACCAGCACGCCGGAAGCAAGCGAGGTGAGAGCCAGCGTCGCCATCACGAAGAAGTTGAGCGCACCCTGGGCCTTGTCCTTCTCCTCGGGCCGGTAAGTCGAGAGCGACAGCGTCGTGCTGCCGGTGAAGAGGAAGTTCCACCCCACGCCCAGCAGGAAGAGCGCGATCACGAACTGGTGCAGGTCGACGCCCGACAGCGCCACGGCGATGCATGCGACGTTCAGCACCACGCCCGCGCCCATCACGCGCAGCGCGCCGAAACGCTTGATCAGGCTGCCGGTGAAGAAGCCCGGCGCGAACATGCCGATCACGTGCCACTCGAGCACGAGCGCCGCGTCGGAGAACGGCAGGCCGCACTGCTGCATCGCGATGGGTGTCGCCGCCATCAGCAGGTTCATCACGCCGAAACTCAGCGCGCCCGCGGCGGCGGCCACGATGAAGGTGGGCTGCCGCATCACTTCGGCCAGCGAGCGGCCGACCGGCGATTCGGTGCGCGAGGCGGGGACCGGAAAGCGAAGGAAGGCCATCAGCATCATCGACAGCACCGCCACCACGGCGAGCGCGAGATAGGCGCCGGCAAACGGCACGGCGAACAGGTCGCGCGTGCGCGCCGCGAGGTTGGGGCCGATCACCGCGCCGAGCAATCCGCCGGCCATCACGAGCGACACGGCCTTCTCGCGCGCCGGCGCCGCCACCAGTTCGGCCGCGGCGAATCGGTACAGGCCCGCGTTGGCGTTGTAGTAACCGGCGATGACCGTGGCAAGGCACAGCAGCCAGAAGTTGCGCGTCACCGCGGCATAGGCGCACAGCAGCGCCGACAACGCGGCCACCACCAGGCCGGCCTGGAACGACCGCTGCCGGCCCCAGCGCTGCTGCGTGCGCGCGACCAGGCCGGTCGACATCGCGCCGCCCACCACGTAGCCCATCACCGGCAGCGTCGCCATCCAGCCAAGCGGCGCCAGCGCGAGTCCCACCAGGCCGTTGATGGCGATGAAGGTGACGTTGTTGGTGAGGTAGAGGCCCTGGCAGGCGGCCAGCAGCCACAGCGATCGGTTCATGGTGCGGGAACCTCCGGCGCGGATGCAAGGGTGAGCGCCGCGAGCGCGGCCAAGGGGGCGGTTTCGGCGCGCAGCACGCGCGGCCCGAGCGTGACCGGCTCGAAGCCTTCGGCGCGGGCGCGATCTTCCTCGCGCGGGCTCAGGCCGCCTTCGGGGCCGGAGAGCAGGAGCACGGGTGCGTCTGCACGTGTGCCCTGCAAGGGCCGCGCGGCCACGTCGAACGACAGCACGCGGCGAAGCAGGCCGGCCGGCGGTGTCCACGACGCGAGGTCCGCGATCGCATGCACCACCGGCACGCGATTGCCGCCGCACTGCTCGCAGGCCGCCGCGGCGATCGCCTGCCAATGCGCCTGCTTCTTCAGCGCGCGCTCGCCCTGAAGCCGCAACACGGTGCGCTCGGTGGCCAGCGGCTGGATGCTGGCCGCTCCCAGTTCGGCGGCTTTTTCCACCAGCCAGTCCATGCGCTCGTTCGCCGGAATCCCGATCGCGAGGTGGACCTGCACGGCCGGCTCGCGATCGATGGCCCGGTGGGATCCGACCCGCACCAGCACCTCGCTGCGGCCCATCCGCTCGACCGAGGCATCCCACTCGCCTGCCCGGCCGTCGAACAGCGTAACGGGATCACCCGGCTGCAGGCGAAGCACCTGCACGTGGCGCGCGGCCGTCGAAGGCAGTTCGAGGAGGGCGCCCTCCTGCAGCGGCACGGGGCAGTGCAGGCGAGGCGGCATGCCGATCAGAGCCGGCCGAAGGCGTAGCCGCTGACCGCCTGCGTGCCCTCGATCTCGTCGACCAGGCGCAAGAGCGGCGCCAGTTCGCGGTAGCGGCCGGCGGTGGCGCGGATGTACGCGATGAAGCGCGGCGTGTCGGCCAGGTACTTGGGCTTGCCGTCGCGCAGCGTGAGCCGCGCGAAGATGCCGGCCACCTTCAGGTGCCGCTGCAGGCCCATCCACTCGACGGCGCGGTAGAACTCGCCGAAGTCCGCGCTGACGGGCAGCCCGGCCTTGAGCGCCTTCTCCCAGTAGCGCACCGTGATGTCGAGCACGAACTCCTCGTCCCACGTCAGGAACGCGTCGCGCATCAGGCTCGCGATGTCATAGGTGATCGGCCCGTGCACCGCGTCCTGGAAGTCGAGCACGCCCAGGCGCCGCTCGGCCGGGTCGGCCGGCAGCATCAGGTTGCGCGGCATGAAGTCGCGGTGCACGTGGACCGCGGGCGAGGACAGGTTGTGGCGGACGATGAGGCGGAAGGCCTCGTCCAGCGTCTCGCGCAGCTTGCCCTCGACGGCCACCTTGCGATGGCGCGCCAGGTACCAGTCCGGGAAAAGCGCCAGCTCACGGTTCAGCAGCGCTTCGTCGTACGGCGGCAGCGTGCCCCGGCCGGAGGACAGCTGCCAAGCGATCAGCGCGTCGATCGCGCGCAGGTACATCGGCTGGGCCTGCTCGGATTGCTGCGGATCGATCGCCTCCATCATGGTCTGGCGGCCGAGGTCGTCCAGCAGCATGAATCCGCGCGCCTCGTCCCACTCGAGCACGCGCGGCACGAGCAGGCCGGCGTCGGCCATCAGCCCGGCCACGTGCACGAACGGGCGGCAGTCTTCCTTGTCGGGCGGCGCATCCATCACGATGCGGCTGCCTTGGGCGCCGTCGACGCGCAGGTAGCGGCGGAAGCTCGCATCCGCGGACGCGGGGTGGACAGTTGCGGGATCGAGACCGTGGCGCGGCGCGATGCCCTGCAGCCATTGGCCGAAGGCTTGTTCGCGTCGGGGGTCTTCCCAGTGCACGGCAGTTGCCGAACCGGCGCCGCGCGCCGGGGGGGAAATGGAATCGCTCATGGATAATCCATTCTACAAACGCCCCTGTGCCCGTCCGCGGGACAAGCGCGGTCAGAAGACCTCCGACAAGCCTTGAACCCCAACCGGACCCCGCGCCGACGTTTCCCGCTCACGCCCCTCGCGTTGGCCGTCCTGGGAGCGGTGCATGAGGGCTCATGGGCGCAGCAGGACGAAGCCGTCGGCCTCAAGCCCACGCCGGCCTTGCGCGAGGACATCCCGGCGCAGGTGCGCGGACAGCAGCCGAGCTTCGTGTTCGGCGACCGCATCACCGGCCGCCCCGACCTGGACACCACCATCGAGGGCGACGCCGAAATGCGGCGCGGCGACACCGTGATCCGCGCGCAGCGGCTGGAGTACTGGCAACCCGACGACCTGGCCAAGGCCCGCGGCAACGTTCGCATCAACCGCGCGGGCAACGTCATCGAAGGGCCCTACCTCGAGCTGCAGGTCGATGCCTTCGAAGGCTTCTTCACGCAGCCCAACTACCGGTTCCTTCGCAACGAAGCCTACGGCCAGGCGTCCCGCGTCGACTTCATCGACGAGAACCGGATGGTGGTGCGCGACGCCACGTACACCACCTGCCAGCGGGAGGACTATCCGGGCTGGATGCCGGCGTGGATCCTGCGCGCGGGCGGCATCCGGCTGGACCAGGAAGAGGAAGTCGGCGTCGCGACCGACGCGGTGCTCAGCTTCTACAACGTGCCGATCCTGCCGATCCCGCGGCTGAGTTTTCCGCTCTCCGACAAGCGCAAGTCGGGCTTGCTGCCGCCCGTGATCGGCATCGACAGCCTGAACGGCATCGAGTACCGCCAGCCGTACTACTGGAACATCGCGCCCAACCGGGACGCAACGCTCTATCCCTCGCTGATGTCCAAGCGCGGGGTCGATCTCGGTGCGGAGTTCCGGTATCTCGAATCCACGTACCGCGGCGAGGTGCAGGCCAACTACATGCCGGGCGACCGCCTGCGGGACATGGACCGCTGGGGCTACCACCTGCGGCATGACGGCGCCCTGCCCGGCGGGCCGCTGGGGACGCTCGGGCTTTCGCTCAACCTCAACCGCGTCAGCGACGACAACTACTGGCGCGACTTCTCGCGCACGAGCGCCTCGCTCACCCAGCGCCTGCTGGCCAGCGATGGGCTGCTGCAGTCGAACGTCGGCAACTGGTACTTCCTGGCGCGCACCCTGAGCTGGCAGACGCTGCAGGACGTCACGTCTCCGATCACGCCGCCCTACGACATGCTGCCGCAGCTGCTGGCCCGCCACACGCGGCAGGACCTGCCGCTGGGGCTGGAGAGCTCGGTCGAACTGAACTCGACCCGCTTCGATTCGGTGCGCGAGCTGACGGGGCAGCCCAATGCACAGCGCAGCTTCATGCTGGGCGCATTGCAGCGCCCGTGGCAGGCGCCGGGCTGGTTCCTGATCCCGCGCGTGCAGCTGCACAGCACCTACTACAGCTTCGACGCCCCGCTGACCAACGGAAGACTGCAGGCCGATCGCACGCTGCCGATCTACAGCGTTGACAGCGGGCTGGTGTTCGAGCGGCCCACGAGCTTCCTCGGCCGCAACTTCCTGCAGACGCTGGAGCCGCGCGCGTTCTACGTCTACACGCCGTTCCGCGAGCAGTCGCTGCTGCCCAACTACGACTCGGGCTTCAACGACTTCAACTTCGCGACCATCTTCACCGAGAACTCGTTCGGCGGCCACGACCGCATCGCCGACAACAACCTGCTGACGGTGGGCGCGACCACGCGGCTGGTCGATCCGGACACGGGCGCCGAAGCGGCCAAGTTCGCGATCGCCCAGCGCCTGCGCTTCAAGGACCAGCGCGTCACGCTGCCGGGTGGCCAGCCGGTGAGCGAGCGGCTGTCGGACCTGCTGTTCGGCGCTTCGATCAACTGGGACCCGCGCTGGACGTTCGACGGCACGGTGCAATACAACCCGAAGACGCGGCGATCGGAGCGCGTCACCGTGGGCGGCCGCTACAACCCGAGCCCGTACCGCGTGGTCAGCGCCGCGTACCGCCTGCAGCGCGAACTCTCCGAGCAGATCGACGTCGGATGGCAATGGCCGCTGAACGACCTGTGGGGCGACCGCGGGCTGGAACTCGGGCCCGGCCGCGGCCAGGGCGGCGGGCGCTGGTACTCGGTGGGCCGGCTGAACTTCAGCCTGCGCGACAAGCGCGTGGTCGACTCGGTCCTGGGGCTGGAATACGACGCCTGCTGCTGGATCGGCCGCGTGGTGGTGGAGCGGCTGCAGAGCAACATCAATACTTCGAACAAGCGCATCATGTTCCAGCTGGAGTTCATCGGCTTCAGCCGCCTGGGTTCGAACGCGCTCGGCACGCTGCGCCAGAATATCCCGCGCTACCAGCTGCTGCGCGATCCCAACCTGCCCGCGCCCAGCCGCTTCACGAACTACGACTGAGACCGTCCCTGATGAAAGCCCGCGTCCTCCTTCTTGCCCTGGCTGCCGCAGCCGTGGCCGCACCCCCGGCCATGGCGCAGCTGCGCGCCACGCCGCAACTGGGCGGTGGCCGGCCTGCGCCTTCGACCGGCCCGCAGCGATCGGCGGACTACATCGTCGCGGTGGTCAACTCCGAGCCGATCACGAACAACGAGGTGCGAACGCGCCTGGTTCGCTTCGAGCGGCAGCTCGCCCAGCAGGGCGCGGCCATTCCGCCGCGCGGTGAGCTGGCCCGGCTGGTGCTGGAGCGCCTGATCAGCGAGAAGGCGCAGCTGCAATACGCGCGCGAGGTCGGCATCCGCGTCAGCGACGCGATGGTCGACCAGGCCGAGCAGCATTTCGCGCGGCAGAACGACATGGACGTCGCGGAACTGCGCCGGCGCCTACCGGGGGAAGGCATCGACGTCGCCGCGTTCCGCGAAGACATGCGCAATCAACTGTTGCTCGGGCGGCTGCGCGAGCGCGAAGTGGAGCAGCGTGTCAAGGTCACGGACCAGGAAGTCGAGCAGTTCATGCGCGAGCAGGCGGCTTCGGCGCAAGGGCCGCTGGAGCTGAACCTGGGCCACATCCTCGTGGCCGTGCCCGAGAACGCCAGCGAGCAGCAGGTGCGCGATGCGCGCGCCAAGGCCGATCGCGTGATGGAGCAGGCCCGGGCGGGAGAGGATTTCGCCAAGCTCGCGCGCGAAGCCTCCGATGCGCCCGGCGCCGCGCAGACTGGCGGCCTGATGGGATTGCGCAGCAGCGACCGCTATCCGCCCTTGTTCCTCGAGGCAGTGCAGTCCCTTCCGCAAGGCGGCGTGAGCAACGTGCTGCGCTCGGGCGCCGGCTTCCACGTGCTCAAGGTGGTGGACCGGCGCAAGGGCGGCATGCCCGGCGCGACCGTCACGCAATCGCATGCGCGCCACATCCTGCTGCGGCCCGGGCCGCAGCTCACCGAGGCGGCCGCGCGCGAGCGGCTGGCCGAATTCAAGCGGCGCATCCAGGCTGGCCAGGCCGACTTCGCCCAGCTCGCGCGCGAGCATTCGCAGGACGCGAGCGCGCAGCGCGGCGGCGACCTGGGCTGGTCCTCGTCCGGCATGTTCGTGCCGGAGTTCGAGGACGCGCTGGGCAGCCTGTCGCCGGGCCAGATCGCCGAGCCGCTGGTGTCCCGCTTCGGCGTGCACCTCGTGCAGCTGCTCGAGCGCCGCGTCGCCACACTGTCGCCGCGCGAGCAGCGCGACGTCGCGCGCAACCTGCTGCGCGAGAAGAAGCTCGACGAAGCCTACGAGCGCTGGGCGCAGGACGTGCGCGGCCGCGCCTTCGTCGACCTGCGTGAGCCTCCCCAGTAGTTGGAACACCGGCCCCGCAAGCGTTTCGGCCAGCATTTCCTGGCCGACCTCTCGGTCATCGACGCGATCGTCCGCGCGATCGCGCCGCGCGCGGGGCAGGCCGTGGTGGAGATCGGGCCGGGCCTGGCCGCACTGACACAGCCGCTGGTCGAGCGGCTGGGGCGGCTGACCGTGATCGAGCTTGATCGGGACCTCGCGCAGCGGCTGCGGCGGCATCCACAGCTGGACGTGGTCGAAAGCGACGTGCTGCAGGTGGACTTCGGCCAGCTTGCGCAGCGCCTGGACGCGCCACTGTTACGCGTCGCGGGGAACCTGCCGTACAACATCTCCACGCCGATCCTGTTCCACCTGCTCGAGTTCGTGGGCGTGGTCGAGGACCAGCACTTCATGCTGCAGAAGGAAGTGGTCGACCGGATGGTGGCGGAGCCGTCCACGGCGGACTACGGGCGGCTCTCGGTGATGCTGCAGTGGCGCTACGAGATGGAGAACGTGCTCGACGTGCCGCCCGAAGCGTTCGATCCGCCGCCGAAGGTGGACAGCGCGGTGGTTCGCATGGTGCCGCGCGCGGAGCCCGCGCCGGTGAATCCGAAGCTGCTGTCCGAGCTCGTGCAGGTCGCGTTCAGCCAGCGGCGCAAGCTGTTGCGGCACACGCTCGGGCGGTGGCTGGAGCAGCGCGGCTTCGCGGGGAATTTCGACGTGCAGCGGCGGGCCGAGGAGGTGCCGGTGGACGAGTACCTCGTGCTTGCGGCGCAGGTCGCTCCAGTGGGCTCCTGAAATGAAAAATCCCCGCAGCGCGGGGATTCTCTGGAAGCACCGTATTCCCGCCTTGCGTGGGAATGACGGAGCGCTTTACGCGGCCGCGAGCCAGTAGCCCGCGTTAAACGGGCTGCTCATTCGCAGCGCCAGCGGGGAGACGTCGACCAGCTTGTCGGTCGGCATCTTCTCGCCGGATTCGGTGACGGCGGGCGCCGCGGGAGCGGCTTCGTTGCCCTGGGCCTCGGTCGCCCGTTCTGCTTGGCCAGCTTGTGCAGAACGGGCTACAGAAAAGAATAGAAGCACCGGAACGGTATCTTCCGGTCCGCCCAGTAGTCGGCCGTGTCGCGGAAGATGTCCAGGAGCTGCTCGCGCGCTTCCTTGTCGAACTTGGCCGTGGCGGGGATCTGCTCCAGCACCACGATGAAGCCCGGCTGCGGGCCCGACTTGTGCAGCGGGTCGGTCATGCAGTCGTACAGGGCGTCGAAGTTCTTGCCGAAGTGGGCCGGCAGCATGAACTGCTGGGCGATCAGGTCCAGCACGTCCTGCTTGCTCTGGGCGTTGGCCAGGTTGGCGTACAGGAAGTGCTGGCCGAGCGAGCGCGCCGTGTCCTGCAGGTCCTGCACGCGGAACGCTCGGATGGACTGCACGATGTTGCTGCGCACCCCCTTGAGCGGCGTGTCAGCGATGTTGGGGCGAAGGGATTGATCCATCTCCGCGTCTCTTTCCATGGATGTCAAAAACATGTCCCGCTTCATTTCAGGGTTCACTCCACGATCTTGCGAAAACTGGCGTAGTGGTCAGCGGTGTAGTAGCAGGCGTCCGGCTGCCGGGGCGGGCCGCCGCACACGATGCGCCGGGCCCCCCGGTCGCGCGATCCCGGCGTCTTCACGGTGTATTCGCGCCAATAGCCGCGTTTTCCGGCCGGGAGCAAACGCTCGCGGTTGAAGAACACCGATCCGTCCTTGTCGTACGGGAACGGTCCGCCCTGGCGGATCAGTTCGTAGGTTTCCCGGCCTTGCCACGGCAGTTCGGTCCACCGGATGGTGGTCTCGACGCCGTCAGCGGGGCGTTCCGTCGGGCCCTTGGCTGCCGCCGGCACGGGGCCGGCCAACGAGACCGCGAACAAGACGCTTGTGAGCGCTAACTTGATTGCGGCGACACGCGCCATGAACAACTTCGGACCTTCTGGGGTGACCTTGCGGACGCCGTCCGGATCACCCTCGGGCTTGGCAGCCCTTCGGGTTAACCCGGAAATTCAAGGGCGCTAGTGTGAACCATCCAGTCACAAAAGGCAAGTCGCTGCCCAAATTTTGGGCAGAGGGCAAGGGCATCGCGGGGCGGCCGGCCGTTGGCTAAGTTAGTGCCAGCTGTCGCGCCTGATGTTGCCGTGCGGCGTTCGCGTCGGCCACGGTCAGCGCTGTCATGTTGACGATCCGGCGAACGGTCGTGCTGGCCGTCAGGATATGCACCGGTTTGGCGGCGCCCAGCAGCACCGGGCCGATGGCGATGTTGCCGCCCGCCGCCGTCTTCAGCAGGTTGTAGGAGATGTTGGCCGCGTCCATGCTCGGACAGACGAGCAGGTTGGCGTCGCCGGCCAGCGTGCTGTGCGGCATCAGCTGGGCCCGCGAAGCGCCGTCCAGCGCGACGTCTCCGTGCATCTCGCCGTCGATCTCCAGCCAAGGCGCGCTCTCCTGCACCAGCCTGAGCGTCTCTCGCATCTTCACGGCGCTGGGCTGGTTGCTCGAGCCGAAGTTGGAATGCGACAACAGCGCGGTCTTGGGCTTGATGCCGAACCGCATCATCTCCTCGGCGGCCATCACGGTGATCTCGGCCAGCTGCGCGGCAGTGGGGTCGTAGTTCACATGCGTGTCGACCAGGAACACCTGCCGATTCGGGAGCACCAGCGCATTCATGCACGCGTAGGTGCAAACGCCCTCGCGCTTGCCGATGACCTGGTCGATGTAGTGCAGGTGCAACTGCGTCGTGCCCCAGGTGCCGCAGATCATCCCGTCGACCTGCTCCTTGTGCAGCAGCATGGAACCGATGAGCGTGAGCCGGCGGCGCATCTCGATCTTGGCCATCTGCATGGTCACGCCCTTGCGCTCGGTCATGCGGTGGTACGTCTGCCAGAAGTCGCGGTAGCGGTCGTCCTGCTCGACGTTGACGATGTCGTAGTCGCGCCCCTGCTCCATCCGCAGCCCGAACTTCTCGATGCGCTGCGCGATCACCGCCGGCCGGCCGATGATGGTCGGCCGGGCCAGGCCTTCGTCCACCACGATCTGGGCGGCGCGCAGGACGCGCTCTTCCTCCCCCTCGCAATAGGCGACGCGCTTGCGGGCCGCCGCCTTCGCCGCGGTGAAGATCGGCTTCATCGTCGTACCCGAGGCATAGACGAAGCTCTGCAGCTTCTCGCGGTACGCGTCCATGTCCTTGATCGGCCGCAGGGCGACACCGCTGTCGACCGCGGCCTGGGCCACGGCCGGCGCGATCTTCATCATCAGGCGCGGGTCGAACGGCTTGGGGATCAGGTACTCCGGCCCGAAGGCGAGCTTCTGGCCCGCGTAGGCCGCTGCCACGACCTCGCTCTGCTCGGCCTGCGCCAGTTCGGCGATGGCGTGCACCGCCGCGATCTCCATCTCCACCGTGATCGTCGTCGCGCCGGAATCCAGCGCACCGCGGAAGATGTACGGGAAGCACAGGACGTTGTTGACCTGGTTCGGATAGTCCGTGCGGCCCGTCGCCAGGATCGCGTCCGGCCGGACCGCCTTGGCGTCCTCCGGCATGATTTCCGGGTTCGGGTTGGCCAGCGCCAGGATCAGCGGGGCCTTGGCCATCTTGCGGACCATCTCGGGCTTGAGCACGCCGCTGGCGGACAGGCCCAGGAAGATGTCGGCGCCTTCGATCACGTCGGACAAGGTGCGGGCCGCGGTCTTCTGCGCGAACTGCACCTTGTCCTCGTCCATCAGCTCCCTGCGGCCTTCGTAGACAACGCCCGCCAGGTCGGTGGCGAAGATGTTCTCGCGCGGCAGGCCGAGCTTGATCAGCAGGTTCAGGCAGGCGAGCGCGGCCGCGCCGGCGCCCGAGGTCACCAGCTTGACCTTGTGCAGTTCCTTGCCGACGACCTTCAGGCCGTTGAGGATGGCCGCACCCACGACGATCGCGGTGCCGTGCTGGTCGTCGTGGAACACCGGGATCTTCATCCGCTCGCGCAGCTTGCGCTCCACGTAGAAGCAGTCGGGCGCCTTGATGTCCTCGAGGTTGATGCCGCCGAAGGTGGGCTCCAGCGCCGCGATCACGTCGACCAGCTTGTCCAGGTTGTCCTTCTCGTTGATCTCGATGTCGAAGACGTCGATGCCGGCGAACTTCTTGAACAGCACGCCCTTGCCCTCCATCACCGGCTTGGAGGCGAGCGGCCCGATGTCGCCGAGGCCCAGCACCGCGGTGCCGTTGGTGATCACGGCCACCAGGTTGCCGCGCGCGGTGTAGCGAAAGGCCGCGGCCGGGTCCTTCACGATCTCCTCGCACGGCGCGGCGACGCCGGGCGAGTACGCCAGCGCCAGGTCGTGCTGGTTGATCAACTGCTTGGTGGCGTGGATCGCCACCTTCCCCGGCGTGGGGTGCTCGTGGTACTCGAGCGCGGCCTGGCGCAGTTCCTCGCGCTTGTCGGCCGAATTCATCGACTCGGTGGGGGGCATCGGCGGGTGTCTCCTCTCGCGTCCGCGCCTCGCGGCGGACCGGTCCGTTGGGGTGGGCGATTGTAGAACTGCGGGTAAACCCGAGCCTCGGCGGCAGCCGGAAGTCAGTGGTCGGAGTGGCGCGTTCTGGCGACATTTGCGCCACTCCGCTGCGTTTCCCGGGAGCCGACCCATGTCCGACACACCTGCATTCGTCTCCGTCAAGCTGCCGGGCGGGCTCGTCACGCAGGCCCGCGAAGCGGCGCAGACCATGCGCCGATCGGTGGCCAGCCAGATCGAGTACTGGGCGACGCTCGGCATGGCGCTGGAGCACGCGGGGCTGTCCACCAGCGACAGCCGGGCGCTCATCGCGCGGCAGGAGCGCGCCGCCTACGGCAATCCCAGGGCGACGATGCCGGTCTCCCCGGAGCTGGACGACCTGCAGGCCCACGTGCTCGCGCTGTCCAAGTCGGGCGCGCTGTCGGCGCGAGCGCAGGAGGCGGTGGCCGGCAGCAAGGCGCGCACCGGCCGCGGCAAAGGGCGCAAATCCGCATGAGGCAAGGCCGATGCCGGTCCTGCATCTGATCGCGGGGCCGCACGGCGCCGGCAAGACGGCGCTCTACCGCTACCTGATCGCGCCGCGCTATCCCGCGCTGCCGTTCATCGATGTCCAGGCGTACTGCGAAGCCCACCTGCACGACGTGGAAGATCCACAGGCGCGCCTGGCGGCCGCCCGCGAGTGGGGCGACGCGCAGTGGCAGGACCTGCTGCGCCAGCACGCATCCTTCGTCACCGAGACCGCGTTCTCGCATCCTTCGCGCGTGGCGCTGATCGCGCAGGCGCGCACGCTCGGCTTCGAGGTGGTGCTGTATGCGATCGCGTCGGACGAGCCGCGCAAGCTCCTGCAACGGGTCAACCAGCGCGTGCGAGAGGGCGGCCACCCCGTGCCTTCGCACAAGCTGCTGTCCCGGTACACGCGCTGCCTGCACAACCTGCGCCACGCGGTGTTCATGGCCGACCTGTCGCTGCTGATCGACGGCTGCGACGCCGAAGAGGGCGGGCCTCGCCTGATCGCCACGGTCATGGCCAACCAGATGCAGCTGCACACCGTGCAGCGCCCGCGCTGGGTCGAAAAGGTGCTCGGCTTCGCCGAGGGCTAGAGCTGCGCGGCCGCGTCAGCCGCGCATGACCGCTTCGATCTCGTCCGGCTTCACCGGCACGCCACGCGTGATCAGCTCGCAGCCATTTGCCGTGACGATGGCGTCGTCCTCGATGCGGATGCCGATGCCGTGGAACTTCTCCGGCACGCCTTCAGCCGGCCGCACGTACAGCCCCGGCTCGATGGTCAGCACCATGCCGGGCCGCAGCACGCGGCTGGGACGGTTCTTGATCACCTCGCCGGAGAGCGGGTCCTTGCGTTCGCTCACCTCGCCCACTTCGCCCGGCTCCACGTAGCTGCCGCAGTCGTGCACGTCCATCCCCAGCCAGTGGCCGGTGCGGTGCATGTAGAACTGGAAGTAGGCCCGCTGCTCGATCACGTCATCCACCGAACCGACCTTGTTGCGGTCCAGCAGGCCGACGTCCAGCATGCCCTGGGCCAGCACCTTCACGGTGGCCTCGTGCGGATCGTTGAAACGGGCGCCGGGGCGCGTCGCGGACACCGCCGCCTCCTGCGAGGCCAGCACCAGCTCGTACAGCTCGCGCTGCGGTCCGCTGAACTTGCCGTCGGCCGGGAAGGTACGCGTGATGTCGCTGGCGTAGCCGTCCAGCTCGCAGCCCGCGTCGATCAGCACCAGCTCGCCCGCGCGAACCGGCGTGTCGGCCGCGCGGTAGTGCAGCACGCAGGAATTGGCGCCGGCCGCCACGATGGAGTTGTAGGCCGGGTACTGCGAGCCGGCGAGCCGGAACTCGTGCAGCAGTTCGGCGTCGAGGTGGTACTCGCGCACCTCGCGGCCCTCGCGAAGCATGCGGGCCGACAGCTTCATGGCGCGCACATGCGCGCGAGCGCTGATCTGCGCCGCCCGGCGCATCACGTCCTGCTCGTGCGCGTCCTTCACCAGCCGCATCTCGTCGACAACGCCGCACAGGTCGCGCTGCTCCTGGGGACACAGAGCTCCGTAACGAACGCGCGCCCGCACCTGGTTGAGCCACGCGCCCACACGCGCCTCGAGGCCGGCGTGGATCGCGAAGGGGTACCACACCGCGTCGCGGTTCTCCAGCAGGCGCGGCATCATCGCTTCGAGTTCGTCGCTCGAATGCGCGGCCTGCACGCCCAGGGCTTGCGGCGCGGCGGCCGGTCCGAGCCGGTAGCCGTCCCAGATCTCGCGTTCGGCGTCCTTGGGCGCGCAGAACAGCGTGCTCTTGCCGTCGCCCGTGATCACCAGGAAGGCGTTGGGCTCGCCGAATCCGGTGAGGTAGTAGAAGTAGCTGTCGTGCCGGTAGAGGAAGTCGGTGTCGCGGTTGCGCGGCCGCTCCGGCGCGGTGGGGACCAGGGCGATGCCATTGGCCCCGATGGCGGAGGCGACGCGCGCGCGGCGCTCGGCGAAGAGGGATGGGCTCATGTTGCGTTCAGTTGGGCCAGCCGCTGCGGCGTGCCGACGTCGGTCCAGGGGCCGGTGTGGATCTCGGCGGTGACCTGTCCATTGTCCATCGCGCGGCGCAGCATGGGCGCGAGCGGGACTTTCAGGCCCTGCGGATTGCCGGCCGGCAGTTCGGCGAAGAAGGCCTTGCGGTACAGGCCGATGGTCGAATAGGTGAAGCGCGGCTGGCCGTCGTTCAGCGCCTTGCCGTCGGCGCCCAGCGCGAAATCGCCGCGCGGGTTGTGTTCCGGGTTGGGCACCAGGTACAGGTGCGCCAGATGCGGTCCGCCGGCGAAGCGATCGAATGCCTGGCGGTTGAATGAAAAGCCCGGCACGTACACGTCGCCCCCCACCAGCCAGAACACGTCGTCCAGCAGCGGCAGTGCGCGGGCGATGCCGCCGGCCGTCTCCAGCGCGCCGCCGAAGTCGCGGCCCTCGTGCGAGTACGCGATGCGCAGGCCTTCGAAGTCATCGCCGCAGCGCTGCTCGATCTGCTCGCCCAGCCACGCCGTGTTGATCACCGCCTGCGTGCAGCCGGATTTCGCCAGCGCCTGAAGATGCCAGGCGATCAGCGGCTGGCCGCGCACTTCCAGCAGCGGTTTCGGGCAGCTGTCCGTCAGCGGCCGCATGCGCTCGCCGCGGCCGGCCGCCAGCACCATGGCCTGCGCGCGCGTCACTCGCCGTCCCCGCGGTCCAGGGATCGCTGCTCGGTCCACTCCGGCTGGAAGCGCTGCACCAGCGCGAACATCAGGCCGCGCGCCTTGGCCGAGAAATCCTCCTGCGCATGGGCCAGGCACACGTCCACCGTCACGCCGCGCTGCTGCGGCCAGGTGTGCAGGCAGACATGAGAGCCGGACAGCAGCAGGGCGGCACTGGCGCCGCCGCCTTCGTCGACATGGAACATCGCGCGCTCCACCGCCAGCCCCACCGCCTCGGCCGCCTGGCACGACCACGCGCCGAGCTGCTGCGCGTCCGTCAGCCACTGCTCGTCGCAGCGGCACTGGTACAGGTCGGCGGTGAGGTGCAGGCCTCGCATCCGTGCGACTGTAGACGATGGCCGCCGCCCAACCCTGGAGCGGCCGGGGACGTCGAGCCCAACCGCTAAAATTACGGGTTTCCCCCAAGCCGCGCCCATGTCCTTCCTCTCCGCTGTCTCCTCCCCGGCCGAACACACACCCGCGGCGACTGCCGACGCCCAGCAGATGGCCAATGCGATCCGCGCCCTGGCCATGGATGCGGTGCAGCAGGCGAACTCCGGCCATCCCGGCGCGCCCATGGGCATGGCCGACATCGCGGTGGCCCTGTGGCACCGGCACCTGAAGCACAACCCGGCCGATCCGCACTGGTTCGACCGCGACCGCTTCGTGATGTCCAACGGCCACGGCTCGATGCTGGTCTACTCGCTGCTGCACCTCACCGGCTACGACCTGCCGCTGGAAGAGCTGAAGAATTTCCGCCAGCTGCACAGCAAGACCGCGGGCCATCCGGAAGTCGGCGTCACCCCCGGCGTCGAGACCACCACCGGCCCGCTCGGCCAAGGCATCACCAATGCCGTGGGCCTGGCGCTCGCCGAGAAGCTGCTCGCCACCGAGTTCAACCGCGACGGCCACGCCATCGTCGACCACTTCACCTACGTGTTCCTGGGCGACGGCTGCCTGATGGAGGGCATCAGCCACGAGGCCTGCGCGATCGCCGGCGCCTGGAAGCTGAACAAGCTGATCGCCATCTACGACGACAACGGCATCTCCATCGACGGCCAGGTCACGCCCTGGTTCGTCGACGACACGCCGGCCCGCTTCAAGGCCTACGGCTGGAACGTGATCGGCCCGATCGACGGGCACGACGTGGACACGGTCGACCGCGCCATCGCCGATGCGCGCCGCAGCGCGGACAGGCCGACGCTGATCGTCGCCAAGACGCAGATCGGCAAGGGCAGCCCGAACCGCGCCAACACCGCCAAGGCGCACGGCGAGGCGCTGGGCCTGGAGGAAGTGAAGCTGACCCGCGAGGCGCTGGGCTGGCCGCACGAGCCCTTCGTCGTGCCGCGCCAGATCTATGGCGCGTGGGACGCCAAGGCCAAGGGCCGCTCCGCCCAGGCCGAATGGGAAGGCCGCTTCGCCACCTACAAGGCGGCATATCCCGAGCAGGCTGCGGAGTTCACCCGCCGCATGAAGGGCGAGCTGCCGCGCAACTTCGCGCAGGTCGCCGTCGACGCTGCGGTCGCCGCGCACGCCAAGGCCGAGACCGTGGCCTCGCGCAAGGCTTCGCAGCTGGCGCTGGAAGCGTTCACGGCGGCCTTGCCCGAGCTGCTGGGCGGCAGCGCCGACCTGACCGGCTCCAACCTCACCAACACCAGGAGCACGCCGCCGCTGCGGTTCGACCTCGCCGGCAACGTCAAGCGTGACGAGAACGGCCGCGTGGGCCGCCACATCAACTACGGCGTGCGCGAGTTCGGCATGGCGGCCATCATGAACGGCATCGCGCTGCATGGCGGCTACATCCCGTACGGCGGCACGTTCCTCACGTTCAGCGACTACAGCCGCAACGCGATCCGCATGGCGGCGCTGATGAAGAAGCGCGTGATCCACGTCTTCACGCACGATTCGATCGGCCTCGGCGAGGACGGCCCCACGCACCAGTCGATCGAACACGCGGCCAGCCTGCGGCTGATGCCCAACCTGGACGTCTGGCGTCCCTGCGACACCGCGGAGACGACGGTGGCCTGGGCGGTGGCGCTGCAGAACGTGAACCGGCCGACGGCGCTGCTGCTGTCGCGCCAGAACCTGCCGTATGCGCCGAAGGCCGGGCTGGAGGACATCAGCAAGGGTGGCTACGTGCTGGCCGAGCCCGCCGAAGTGGGCCTGCAGCGCGCACAGGCGGTGATCATCGCCACCGGCTCCGAGGTGCAATTGGCGCTCAAGGCGCAGGAGTTGCTGGCCAGGGACAACATCGCGGTGCGCGTCGTCTCCATGCCCAGCACCACGACCTTCGACCGCCAGAGCGCCGCGTACAAGCAGGAAGTGCTGCCCGCCGGACTGCCGCGCATCGCGGTCGAGATGGGCGTCACCGACTTCTGGTGGAAGTACGGCTGCGCCGCGGTGGTGGGCATCGACACCTACGGCGAATCGGCGCCGGCCAACGTGCTGTTCAAGCACTTCGGCTTCACGCCGGAGAACGTCGCGGACACGGTCCGCGCGGCACTGTCGCGTTGAACGCATGGCGCTTTCGGGCCCCGTCCGAAGCGCCGAGCACCACCTGAGCGCGTCGCTCGCGGAAAATCGGAGTCTCCACACTCGCGGCCGGCGCGCCTGAACGATTTCACAACCCTCGGGAAAGCAAGATGACCATCAAGATCGGGATCAACGGTTTCGGCCGCATCGGCCGCATGGTGTTCCGCGCGGCAGTGCAGAACTTCAAGGACATCGAGGTGGTCGGCATCAACGACCTGCTCGAGCCCGACTACCTAGCCTACATGCTGCGCTACGACAGCGTGCACGGGAAGTTCGAGGGCGACGTCGCCGTCGACGGCAACACCCTGGTGGTCAACGGCAAGAAGATCCGGCTCACTGCCGTGAAGGACCCCGCCGAGCTCAACTGGGGCGCTGTCGGTGCCGATGTGGTGGTCGAGTCCACCGGCATCTTCCTGACCAAGGATGGCGCGCAGAAGCACATCGCCGCCGGCGCGAAGAAGGTGATCATGTCGGCGCCATCCAAGGACGACACGCCGATGTTCGTCTTCGGCGTCAACGACAAGACCTACAAGGGCGAGGCGATCATCTCCAACGCCTCCTGCACCACCAACTGCCTGGCGCCGCTGGCCAAGGTGCTGAACGACAAGTGGGGCATCAAGCGCGGCCTGATGACCACCGTGCACGCCGCCACCGCCACGCAGAAGACCGTGGACGGCCCCAGCAACAAGGACTGGCGCGGCGGCCGCGGCATCCTGGAGAACATCATTCCCTCCTCCACCGGCGCGGCCAAGGCGGTGGGCGTGGTGATCCCCGAGCTGAACAAGAAGCTCACCGGCATGGCCTTCCGCGTGCCGACGTCCGATGTGTCGGTGGTGGACCTGACCGTCGAGCTGAACAAGGAAGCCAGCTACAAGGACATCTGCGCCGAGTTCAAGGCGCAGAGCGAAGGCGCGCTCAAGGGCATCCTGGGCTACACGGAGGACAAGGTGGTGGCCACCGACTTCCGCGGCGATGCGCGCACCTCGATCTTCGACGCGGAAGCCGGCATCGCGCTGGACAGCACCTTTGTCAAGCTGGTGAGCTGGTACGACAACGAGTGGGGCTACTCCAACAAGGTGCTGGAGATGGTCCGCGTGGTCGGCGCCAAATAAAGCGCTGTCGGCGCAAGTCAGCGCTCCCCTGATCGGATGAAGAACGCGCCCGCCGGGCGCGTTCTTCATTGGGGCGTGCGTTGCGCCGACGACGCGGCCTCCTTAAGGTCCCGCTCCTTTGCCCGCTGCGGGCGCCAGGAGCGTGATGATCGATTCCGAGTTCCGCCAGTGGCTCACCGCGAGGAGCTGGGGTCTCATGGTGCGCTATTGCCGCGTGGTCGGCTGGCTGCTGCCGATCGGGGTGCTCGCCAAGGACATCCCGCTGTGGCTCTCCAGCGATCCCTCGCAGCTGCGGCGCATTCCCGGGCTGCTCGTCTGGCAGGGCGCGATTGCTGCGGTGGTCTACGGCGTGGTCGCGGCGGACCGCTTCCTGCCCCGCGTGCGCGGCCGCGAGATCGCGCTGTACGTCGCCTGCGGACTGTTCATGGCCATGATCACCTGGGCCGGCGTCACGGGCGTGCGCACGCAGGGCACCGGCCTGCTGCTCTACGCGGCGTGCAGCACCTTCATGGCGGCCGTCATCGCCACGCCGCTGCCGGTGCGGGCGCCCATGTACGTGCTCAGCCTCGCGGCGCTCTCGGCGGCCGCCTGGGAGCGGCTCGACGGGCTCAAGGCTTTCATCGGCTTCATGGTCAATCCGTTCTGCGTGGTGATGCTCTGCCTCGGCCTGGACCGGTTCACCTATGCGCGCGACTCGGCGCTCTATGGCCAGACGCGCCGGGCGGAGGCCGAGCGGGCGCGTGCCGACGAGGTGCTGCACAACGCGCTGCCGCCCGCGATCGCCGAGGAGCTCAAGCAGCATCGCAAGGTGCGGGCGCGCAAATTCGACAACCTCGGCGTGCTGTTCGCCGACATTGCCGGGTTCACCGAGTTCTCCAGCCGCCTGCCCCCGGACGCGCTGGTGCTCGTGCTCGACGAGATCTTCTCGGCCTTCGATGCGCTGTCGGCGCGGCACGGCGTGGAGAAGATCAAGACCATCGGCGACGCGTACATGGCCGTGTCCTCGGGCAGTGTCGGCTCGCTGTGCCGGCTGGCGCTGGACATGCGCGAGGCCCTCGAGCAGTACAACCGGGAGAAGGGCACGGAGATGGCGATGCGAATCGGCATTCATGCCGGGCCGGCCGTGGCGGGCGTGCTGGGCGTTCAGCGCTTTCTCTACGACGTGTGGGGCGACACCGTGAACGTCGCCAGCCGGCTGGAGTCCACCGGCCACGCGGGCGGCATCCAGGTGAGCGAAGCGGTCGTGCGTCAGGCGGGCGACGCATTCGCCTTCCATGCGCGCGGGCTGGTGGAACTGCGCGGCCGCGGCCGGCTGCTCACCTACTGGCTAGTGGGTGTCGAACAGGCCCGGGCCGTCGCGTAGCCGTCCTACAGACACCTCGCGCGTGGCGGCTATCGTCGCCGCATGAGCACGCGAGCCGCCCTCAAACCGCGAGCCGTTCCCGCTGCGCCGGCTCCGCGCGGAAAGCCGCGCGCGCCTGAGTCTTCGCGGGGCTTGCGCCGCCAGATGCCCACGCCCGATACGCGCGGCTCGGCGGACCACCACGCGGATTCGACTTCGCCTTCCTCGACGCCGCGCGAGGACCGGGCCGGCTGAGCCCGTCGTCCTCGAATCCCGTCAGCGCCGTTGCGGCGCGAACTGCTTCGGGTCGTAGAAGAACTGCTCCTGCACGATGCGCTCGCCTTCCCAGCGCTGCCAGGCCAGTTCCTCGATGCGCCGCACGGTTTCGTCGTGGCCGGTGAATTCGAAGATCCAGCGGATGACCACGTGGTCGCCGTGAACGAACACCGGCCGCACGCACTGCGACCGCACCGAAGCGGCCATCGCGAGCGCCCGCTCCTCGTTGGCGATCAGCGCGTCGCGCCCGACCCGCGGCGGATCCAGGTTCTCCTGCATCGTGGCGTGCTCGACATAGAACTCGCGTATCGCCTCCACGTGGGCGTTGGCCTCCACGCGGGCGATGAAGCGCTCCAGGGTCTCCGCGGACGGCATGGGCTTCAGCTCAGGTGCTTGCCGACGATGCCGGCCAGCTCGAACATCGTCACCTGCGGCTTGCCGAACACCTTGCTCAGCTTGTCGTCGGCGTTGATGGCGCGCTTGTTCTTCGCGTCCTGCAGGCCGTGGGCCTTGATGTAGTCCCACAGCTTCTTGATCACCTCCGTGCGGGCCAGCGGCTCGCTGCCGACCACGGCCGCTAGTTCGGGGCTGGGCGTGAGGCCCGGACCGGACTTGCGGGGCGTCTTGGGTGCCGCCGCCTTCCTGGCCGCGGGTGCGGCTTTCTTCGCAGCGGGCGCTTTCTTCGCAGCGGCCTTGGCTGCCGGCGCGGACTTGGCTGCGGCCTCGCGTGCGGGGCGGCCCGCCGCGCCCTTGCGTGGCGGGAACTTGCTCTCGCGCTGCTCGAACTCGAAGTTCACCTTGCCCGCTTCCGCGTCCCAGGCCAGGAAGGCCTTGAACGGCCGGCGCGTGCGCATCGACACGAACTTGTCCAGCAGGTCGGTCTTGCCGGTCGCCAGCAGCTTCTTCATCTGCTCGCGCTCGACGGGCTGCTGCAGGATGATCTGGCCGCTCTTGAAGTCGCAGCTGGGCGCCGGCTGCCCGGTCGTGGGCACCGAACGCTCGCACACGTAGTTCTTGCCCCATTCGAAGACCCGCGCGCCGCACTTCGGGCAGGGGCCGAGCGGATCCTGGCCGCTGAAGTCGATCAGTTCGCCGGTCTCGGCCGGGTCCTGCTCGTCGCCGAAATCGAACTCCAGCTTCCAGTTCTTCTCTTCCTCGTCGAACTTGAGCGCGATCTCGGCGGTGAAGGGCCAGCCCGCCTTCGAGCGGAAGCCTTCCAGCGGCCCGATGCGCTTGTCGCGCAGGAAGGTCTCCACCTCGTCGAGCTCGAACGCGCGGCCGGCCGGAATCTTGGTGAACGAGAAGCCGCAGGGCTGGGCCTTGGGCTTGCCGACGCAGGTGTAGCGCCGGTAGTTCTCCTGCACGACGCCACCGCAGTTGGGACAAGGCGTGCTCAGCGTCGCGTAGTCGCCCGGCACGGTGTCGCGGTCGTACTCCTTCGCCTTCTTGACGATGTGCTTCGTCATCTCGGCGATCTCCTGCATGAAGGCGTCGCGCGAGAGCTTGCCGTGCTCCATCTGGGCGAGCTTGTATTCCCACTCGCCGGTGAGCTCGGGCTTGGTCAGTTCCTCCACGCCCAGGCCGCGCAGCAGCGTCATGAGCTGGAACGCCTTGGCCGTGGGGATCAGTTCGCGGCCGTCCCGCAGCATGTACTTCTCGTTGATGAGGCCTTCGATGATGGCCGCGCGGGTGGCCGGCGTGCCCAGCCCCTTCTCCTGCATGGCCTCCCGCAGCTCGTCGTCCTCCACCAGCTTGCCGGCGCCTTCCATCGCGCCCAGCAGCGTGGCTTCGGAGTAGCGCGCCGGCGGCCGCGTCTTCAGGCCTTTGGGCTCGACCACTTCGGCCCGCACCATCTCATTGGGCTGCACCGGCACCAGCGTCTTGTCGTTCTCCTCGCCTTCGACGTTGGCTTCCTTGCCCCAGATGGCCAGCCAGCCCGCCTTGACCAGCACCTTGCCGTCGGTGCGGAAGCTGTGGCCCACGACCTGGCTGATGCGCGTGGTGAGCATGTACTCGGCGCTGGGAAAGAACACCGACAGGAACCGGCGCACCACCAGGTCGTACAGCTTCTGCTCCGCGTCCGAGAGGCCGTGGGGCGCCTGCAGCGTCGGGATGATCGCGAAGTGGTCGCTGACCTTGCTGTTGTCGAAGATCCGCTTGCTCGGCTTGACGTAGCCGTTGTCCAGCGCCTGCCGCGCGAACGGGGCCAGGTGCTTCATGTCGGAGCCGGCCAGCACGCCCATGGTCTGCTTGACCGTGGCGAGGTAGTCCTCCGGCAGCGCGCGCGAGTCGGTGCGCGGATAGGTGAGCGCCTTGTGACGCTCGTAGAGCGACTGGGCCAGCGCCAGCGTGGTCTTGGCCGAGTAGCCGAAGCGGCCGTTGGCCTCGCGCTGCAGCGACGTCAGGTCGAACAGCAGCGGCGAAGCCTGCGTGCTGGGCTTGGATTCCTCGGTGACCGTGGCGGCCTTGCCGCGTACCGCCTCGGCGATGTCGTGCGCCTCCTTCTGGGTCCAGAGGCGGTCGGCCCTCTGCTCGGGGTCCTCCGGGTTCTTCTTCCACTTGGGATCGAACCACTTGCCCTGGTACTCCCCCGCCTGCGCCAGGAAGGTGGCGTGGATCTCCCAGTAGTCGCGGCTGACGAACTTGCGGATCTGCTCCTCGCGCTCGACCACCACGGCCAGCGTCGGCGTCTGCACGCGGCCGACCGTCGTGAGGAAGAACCCGCCGTCGCGCGAGTTGAAGGCCGTCATCGCGCGGGTGCCGTTGATGCCCACCAGCCAGTCGGCTTCCGAGCGCGACCGCGCCGCCGAGGCGAGGCCCTCCATCTGCCGGTCGGTGCGCAGCTGGTCGAAACCGTCGCGGATGGCCTGCGGCGTCATCGACTGCAGCCACAGCCGCCGGACAGGCTTGCCCAGCGGCTTGCCGCCGCCCGCGAACTGCTCGATCAGCCGGAAGATCAGCTCGCCCTCGCGGCCCGCGTCGCACGCGTTCACCAGCTCGCTGACGTCCTTGCGCTTGGCGAGCTTGACCACCGCGTTCAGCCGCGACTTGGTCTTGTCCACCGGCTTCAGGTCGAAGTACGGCGGGATCACCGGCAGGTGGGCGAAGCTCCACTTGCCGCGCTTGACGTCGAACTCCTCGGGCGCCTGGATCTCCACCAGGTGCCCCACGGCGCTGGTGACGACGTAGCGCTCGTTCTCGAAGTACTCGTCGTGTTTGTCGAACTTGCCGACGGCCGGCGTCAGCGCGCGGACGATGTCCTGCGCAACGGAGGGCTTCTCGGCAATGACCAGTGTCTTTCCCATGTTCCTACAATCCCGGGTCCTCACGCGCGCGTACGCGCACGCGTGTGTGCATATTCAACTTAGCAGAGTTTTCCCGATGCCAGAAAAAGCGGACCGCAACGGCGGCCGGAAAATCCAGACCCGCAGGTCGGGCGTCCACGGCAAGGGCGTGTTCGCCGTGCAGGACATCCCCGAAGGCGAGACCATCATCGAGTATGTGGGCGAGGTCATCACGTGGAAGGAAGCGCAGCGCCGCCATCCCCACGATCCCAGCGATCCGAACCACACCTTCTATTTCCACATCGACGAGGAGCGGGTGATCGACGCGCTGTACGGGGGCAACTCCGCGCGCTGGATCAACCACTCGTGCGATCCGAACTGCGAGGCCGACGAGGAGGACGGGCGCGTCTTCATCAAGGCGCTGCGCAACATCAAGGCCGGCGAGGAGCTCAGTTACGACTACGGGCTCATCATCGACGAGCCCTACACGAAGAAGCTCAAGGCCGAGTATCCGTGCTGGTGCGGCGCGAAGAACTGCCGCGGCACGCTGCTGGCGCCCAAGCGGCGCCGCTAAAAGGCTGGCGATGCGGTGGCCGGCCGAAGCGGTCTGGGAGCAGGTGGCGCCCCTGCTGCCCGGCTTCACGGTCGAAGTGCTGCCGGAAGTCGACTCGAGCAACACCGAGCTGATGCGGCGCGCCCGCGCCGGGCGCACTGATCCCGTGCTCTTGGTGGCTGAGCGGCAGACCGCCGGCCGCGGCCGGCTCGGCCGCCAGTGGCACAGCGGGGCGCAGGCCTCGCTGACCTTTTCGCTGGGCGTGCTGCTGGCGCCGGCTGACTGGTCCGGGCTGTCGCTCGCGGTGGGCGCCACGCTGGCCGAGGCGCTGCATCCGCAGATCCGCCTGAAGTGGCCCAACGACCTGTGGGTGGGTGATCGCAAGCTCGCCGGGATCCTGATCGAGACCGCGGCGCCGCCCGATGGCGGCGCAGGCCGCTACACCATCGTGGGCGTCGGCATCAACCTGACGCCGCCCGAGGTCGCCGGCTACGCCACGCCGCCGTTCGGCCTGCGTGAGCTGCTGCCGGACGCGCAGGCGGGCGACGTGCTGCTGCGGATTGCCGCGCCGCTGGTGCGCACGCTGCAGGCTTTCGAGCAGTTCGGTTTCGCGCCCTTCCGCGCCCGCTTCGCGGCGCGCGACGCGCTGGCGGACCGGGCGGTGACCCTCAGCGACGGCACGGCCGGGACGGCGCATGGGGTGGACGAGTACGGCGCCCTGCTCGTGCATACTGCCGGCGGCATGAAGGCGGTCGCGAGCGCCGAGGTGAGCGTGCGGCCGGCCGGAGCCCGGATGCCCTGATGCTGCGCCTCTTCGTCGTCCTGCTGCTGCTCGCCAACGGCGTCTACTACGCCTGGGCCGAAGGCCTGCTGCTGCAATGGGGCTTCGGCCCGCTGCCGCAGCGCGAGCCGCACCGCATCGCCCAGCAGATCCGCCCCGAGGACATCCGCGTGCTGCCGCCCGACGAGGCGCGGCGGATCGAATCCGCAGGCGGCGCGGGCCGGCCGGCCGAATGCCTGCAGATGGGGCCGTTCGACGAGGCGATGGCGGAGCCGCTGCGCCAGACCCTCGCCCCCTGGCCAAGCGCGTCGTGGCGGCTGGAGCCGGTGGCCGAGCCCGGCCGCTGGATCGTCTACATGGGCAAGTACCCCGACACCCAGAGCGTCGAGCGCAAGAAGGGCCAGCTGCGCCAGATCGGCGTGGCCTTCGAGGCGCTGACCAACGCCGATCTCGAGCCGGGCCTCTCGCTGGGCGGACACCCCACGCAGCAGGCCGCAGAACAGCAGCTGGACCAGCTCGTCACGCGCGGCGTGCGTACCGCCCGCGTCGTGCAGGAGCGCCCCGAGCAGCAAGGCCTGCGCCTGACCTTTCCGGCGGTCGACGAAACGCTGCGGCCCCGCGTGGAAGAGCTGCGCGCCGCACTGAACGGCAGACCGCTGCGGCCCTGCCGCTGAATGCAAGGAGAATGCGACGATGACCCTCAAGCTGTACTTCGCCACCGGCGCCTGCTCGTTCGTGCCGCATTCGCTGCTGGAAGCGGCCGGCGCGCCGTTCGAGCCCGTGCTGGTCAAGCTGCACAAGGGCGAGCAGAACTCGCCCGAGTACCGCGCCATCAACCCGCGCGGCCAGGTGCCGGTGCTGGTGGACGGCGACACCGTCATCACGCAGATCCTGGCCATCGTCGGCTACCTGAACGACCGCTTCCCGCAGGCCAACTTCCTGCCCAAGGAGCCGCTCGCTCGCGCCAAGGTGATGGAGACGCTGGCCTGGATGAACAACACGGTGCACCCGACGTTCACCCACGTCTTCATGCCGTTCAAGTTCACCGACAAGCCGGAGGCGCAGGCCGAGATCAAGGCCTACAACGCGCAGCTGTACCGGCCGATGCTGGCCGACATCGAGGCGATGGCGCAGAAGGCGGCGAAGGAAGGCAGGCCTTTCCTCGGCGGGCAGGACTTCGGACCGCTGGACGCTTACGCCCTGACGCTGCTGCGCTGGGGCGGCTTCGCGGGCATCGACCCCGCCGGTTTCCCGGCGCTGTGGTCGCACGTGCAGAAGGTGGCGCAGCTGCCGCCGGTGGCGCGCGCGATCGAGCGCGAGCGGCTGCAGTTGAACGTCTACCAGCCGGCGACGGGCCGCCCCTAGCGGCTGCGCCCCCTCGGGGGGCAGCGAGCCACGAAGTGGGGAGCGTGGGGGCTCAAGATTCCGCCTGAGCGGTTTCTTCTGACCGCGCGACGGTCACCGCGGCCATGAAGCGCACCACTGCGCGCGTGCCCGGCGGGTGCGCGCCGGGATGCGCATCCTCCAGCCACACCTCGGCGCCGTGCTGACGCGCGATCTCCAGCACGATGGGGAGGCCCAGGCCCGAGCCGTCGACGTTGGTTCCGAGCGACCGGTAGAACGGCTGGAAGACCAGCTCACGCTCGGCCTCCGGGATGCCCGGGCCGGAGTCCTCCACCTGCAGCAGCAGCACGCCGCCGATGGTGTCGACCAGCACGCGTGCGGTGATGACGCCCGGGTGGGATGAAGTCGACGGCGTGTAGTTGATCGCGTTGTCCAGCAGGTTGCGGATCAGTTCCTTCAGCAGCGTGGGATTGCCGGTGACCACCACGCCGGGCGCCCCCGGCATCGCGCCGTCGTAGCCCAGATCGATTCGGCGGTCCATCGCCCGCGGCACCAGGTCGCGCACCGCTTCCTGCGTGATCTGGGCCAGGTCGCAGGGCTGGCGCGGCAAGGTCTTGCCGCTGCTCTCGGCGCGCGCCAGCGCCAGCAACTGGTTGACGGTGTGCGTGGCGCGCACGCTGGAGCGGCCGATCTGCTTGAGCGACTGCTTCAGCTCGTCGGCGCTGGAGTCTTCTCGCTGCGCCAGGTCGGCCTGCATGCGCAGGCCGGCGAGAGGCGTCTTCAGCTGGTGCGCCGCGTCGGCGAGGAAGCGCTTCTGCGTGGCGATCGAATGCTTCAGGCGGGTGAGCAGGTCGTTCACCGAGGACACGAGCGGCGCGACTTCCAGCGGCACGGCGCGGTCGTCCAGCGGCGACAGGTCGTCGGGCTTGCGCGCGCGGATGCGCTCCTCCAGCTGCGACAGCGGCTTGATGCCGCGCACGAGCGCCAGCCACACCAGCAGCACCGCCAGCGGCAGGATCACGAACTGCGGCAGCATCACGCCTTTGATGATCTCGGTGGCCAGCACCGAGCGCTTCTCGCGCGTCTCCGCCACCTGCACCAGGGCCGGCTCGGCGCCGGGCACGTCGATGTGCACCCAGGTGTAGGCCACGCGCACGTCCAGGCCGCGCATCTCGGCGTCCCGCAGGCGCACCTCGCCGATGGCGGGCCGCTCGTCCTCGTCGGGCAGCGGCAGGTCGCGTTCGCCGCTGAGCAGCTCGCCGCCCGGGCCGCGCACCTGGTAGTAGACGTGGTCGGAGTCGTCGGCGCGCAGCAGTTCGCGCGCGGGCTGCGGGAGGTAGAACACCGCGCGCTGGTTCTGCACGGTGACAAGCTGCGCCAGCGCCTGCACGTTGTATTCGAGCGCGCGGTCGAAAGGCTTGCCGGCAATGCTCTGCGCCACCAGCCAGGTGAGCGCCAGGCTCACGGGCCACAGCAGCAGCAGCGGCGTGAGCATCCAGTCGAGGATCTCGCCGAAGAGCGAGCGCTGCTCACGCTGGAAGATCTTCATCGGCTGAGCGGGCCGCTAGCCCGGGATCTTCTCCAGGCAGTAACCCAGGCCGCGCACGGTGGCGATGCGGATCGGGCCCTTCTCGATCTTCTTGCGCAGGCGGTGGATGTAGACCTCGATCGCGTTGTTGCTCACCTCTTCGCCCCACTCGCACAGGCGCTCCACCAGCTGGTCCTTGCTGACCAGGCGCCCCGCGCGCTGCAGCAGCACCTCGAGCAGCCCAAGCTCGCGCGCGGAGAGTTCCACCATCCTGCCGTCGATCGTGGCCACGCGGCCGGCCTGGTCGTACACCAGCGGGCCGTGCTTGATCGTGCCGCTGGTCGCGCCCATGCCGCGCCGGGTGAGCGCGCGCACGCGGGCCTCCAGCTCCTGCAGCGAGAACGGCTTGGCCATGTAGTCGTCGGCGCCGTGGTCCAGGCCCTTGACGCGCTCTTCGACGCTGTCGGCCGCAGTGAGGATCAGCACGGGCATCGAGGAGCCGCGGCCGCGCAGCTTTCGCAGCACCTCCAGCCCGTGCATGCGCGGCAGGCCCAGGTCCAGGATCAGCAGGTCGAACTCGTTGTTGGTCATGAGCGCCGCATCGGCTTCGCTGCCGCTGCTCACGTGGTCCACCGCGGCGCCGGAGCCGCGCAGGGTGCGCAGCAGGCCGTCCGCCAGCACCTGGTCGTCTTCGGCGATGAGGATGCGCATGACGTTGTCTCCTTGTGTGCTGGCGCCGTCACGCGGGGCGCTGCTGCTGAAATTCTAGGCTCGGCCACCCTACCCGGCGCTGACGCGCATCAGGCCGCCGGGCCGGCGTAGGCCTCCAGCCCGAGCGCCACGACCGTGGCGACTTCCTCGCCGACCTCGGCCCGGAATTCGGCTTCGGCCTGCTGCACGGCGGCCTTGAAGGCGTTCAGCCAGGCCAGTCCGGTCGCGGTGAACCGCACCTGGCGCGCCCGGGCGTCCTGCGGGTCGGGTTCGCGCACCACCAGCCCCCAGGCCTCGCATTGGGTGACGAGGTCGCCCATGGCCTGCTTGGTCATGCCGGCGCGGTCGGCCAGGTCGGTCAGGCGCGAACCCTGCAGCGCGAGGTGGCGCGTGATGTGGATGTGGGCCGCGCCGACCTGGGCTCGCGCGGCGAGGTTGGACAGGGCCAGCGGCACCTCGGGGTCGTGCGCCATGAGGTGGAGGACGCGGTCGTCGAAGCGGCGCATCGCGTGGCCCAGCAGGCGGCCCAAGTGGGTCTGCCGCCACGCGTCATCTGCTTGGAGGAGCATCGGCGAATGGTAAGGCAAACTGACGAAAAACAGCGTTTACGCGGCACAACCCGTCGCGTTAAAGTACTGGCCATGCATCCAGCCTGTGAATCGGAACAGCGGGTGCCGGTAGAGCCAACCCATTGATTCACAAGGAGATTTCCATGGATGCACAGGTCAAGGGCAGCAAGATCGCGGCGGCGGACAGCGAGAAGTCCAAGGCGCTCCAGGCGGCGCTGGCGCAGATCGAGAAGCAGTTCGGCAAGGGCACGATCATGCGCCTGGGCGAGGGCGAGAAGATCGAGGACATCCAGGTGGTCTCCACCGGTTCGCTCGGCCTGGACATCGCTCTGGGCGTCGGTGGCCTGCCCCGTGGCCGGGTGGTCGAGATCTACGGCCCGGAATCCTCGGGCAAGACCACCCTCACCCTCCAGGTCATCGCCGAGATGCAGCGCCAGGCCGGCACCTGCGCCTTCGTCGATGCCGAACACGCGCTGGACACGCAGTACGCCCAGAAGCTCGGCGTGAACCTGCAGGAACTGCTGATCAGCCAGCCGGACACGGGAGAGCAGGCCCTGGAGATCGTCGACAGCCTGGTGCGCTCCGGCGCAGTGGACCTGATCGTGATCGACTCGGTCGCCGCCCTGGTGCCCAAGGCGGAAATCGAAGGCGAGATGGGCGATTCGCTGCCCGGCCTGCAGGCCCGCCTGATGAGCCAGGCGCTGCGCAAGCTCACGGCCACGATCAAGAAGACCAACTGCATGGTCATCTTCATCAACCAGATCCGAATGAAGATCGGCGTGATGTTCGGCAGCCCCGAGACCACCACCGGCGGCAACGCGCTGAAGTTCTACGCCTCGGTGCGCCTGGACATCCGCCGCACCGGCACCATCAAGAAGGGCGAGGAGGCCATCGGCAACGAGACCAAGGTGAAGGTGGTCAAGAACAAGGTGTCGCCGCCCTTCAAGACGGCGGAGTTCGACATCCTGTTCGGCGAGGGCATCAGCCGCGAAGGCGAGATCATCGACATGGGCGTCACGGCGCGCATCCTGGAGAAGTCCGGCGCCTGGTACGCCTACAACGGCGAGAAGATCGGCCAGGGCCGCGACAACGCGCGCGAGTTCCTGCGCGAGAACCCGCAGCTGGCGCGCGAGATCGAGAACAAGGTCCGGGAGTCCCTCAACATCGCCCTGCTGCCCGCCCCCGCGGACCTGGGCGAGGAGTAAGCCGCCCGCGCACACCGCGAAATGCAGGTCCGCCAGCTGTCGCTCAAGGGAAGGGCCCTGCGCCTGCTCGGTGGCCGGGAACATTCGCGCGCCGAGCTGGAGCGCAAGCTCGCCCCGCACGAGCAGGAGCCCGGCCAGCTGCAGCGCGTGCTGGACGAGCTGCAGGCCAAGGGCTTCATCTGCGAGGAGCGGGTGATGGAGTCGGTGCTGAACCGGCGCGCGGCCAAGCTGGGCGCCGGGCGCATCCGGCAGGAGCTGATGGAAAAGGGCTTGGGCGCCGAGCTGGTCGGCCAGGCCATGCAGCAGTTGCGCGGCACGGAGCTCGAACGCGCTCGCGAAGTGTGGCGTCGCAAGTTCGGCGAGATCCCCCAGGACGCGGCGGAACGCGCACGGCAGGCGCGGTTCCTCGCGTCTCGGGGTTTCGGCGGTGAGGTGATCCGGCGCATTCTCGCCGGTGGAGCGGACGAGGAGTGAAGCCGCGCTGAAGCCGGCTCAGAGGCCGAGCATCAGCTTCAGGTTCTGCACCGCCGCGCCGCTGGCGCCCTTGCCCAGGTTGTCCAGGCGCGCGACCAGCACGGCATGGGCGTAGTCCATGTTGCGGTAGACGCGCAGTTCCATCTTGTTGGTTTCGTTGAGCGCCGAAGGCTCCAGCTTCCCGTCCCCGGTGGGTTGCTCCACCGTCACCCACTCGCTGCCTTCGTAGTGGCGCTTGAAGACCTTCTCCAGGTCGTCCGGCGTCGGCTTGCCCGGCAGCGTGTCCAGGTGCAGCGGCAGCTGCACCAGCATGCCCTGGCGGAAGTTGCCCACCGACGGAATGAAGATCGGCCGGCGCGTCAGGCCGGTGTACTTCATGATCTCCGGCAGGTGCTTGTGCTTCAGGCCGAGCGCGTACAGCTCGTACGCCGGCGCGGAGCCCGCTTCGTAGGCCTCGATCATCGTGCGGCCACCACCGGAGTAGCCGCTGACCGAAGGCAGCGCCACCGGGTAGTCGCGCGGCAGCACGCCGGCATCGACCAACGGCCGCAGCAGCGCGATGGCGCCGGTGGCATAGCAGCCTGGGTTGCTGACACGCTCGGCCTTCGCCACCAACTCGCGCTGGCCGGGAGACAGTTCGGGAAACCCGTACACCCAGCCCTCGGCCGTGCGGTGGGCGGTCGACGCATCGATGATGCGTGGCTTGCGGCCGCCGATGCGGCCGATCTCCTCGACCATGGCGGCCGACTCGCGCGCGGCATCGTCGTGCAGGCAGAAGATGACCAGGTCGACACCGGCCATCAGTTCGCGCTTGGCCGACAGGTCCTTGCGGCGTTCGGGCGCGATGCTCACGAGCTCGACCTGCGGCATCCTGAGGAGCCGCTCTCGGATCTGCAGGCCGGTGGTGCCGGCCTCGCCGTCGATGAAGACCTTGGCCATGGTTTTTCCTGTTGACCAACGCCGCCCAGCACAGGCTGGACGTCAGATTTGTGCAATGCACCATGATACAGTTCGCGGCTGCACTGCGCAGGCGCAACGCCGTTGCGGCGCCCCGCACCTGGCCCCGTCCACGACCCCTCGAAATACATCCCATGAAGATCCACGAGTACCAAGGCAAGGAGATCTTGCGCAGCTTCGGCGTGCCCGTGCCGCGCGGCGTCGCGGCGTTCACGGTCCAGGAGGCGGTCGAGGCCGCGCAGAAGCTCGGGGGGCCCGTCTGGGTGGTCAAGGCCCAGATCCACGCCGGCGGACGCGGCAAGGGCGGCGGCGTGAAGGTGGCCAAGTCGATCGACGACGTGAAGAAGCTCGCCGGTCAGATCCTGGGCATGCAGCTCAAGACGCACCAGACCGGCCCGGAAGGCCAGAAGGTGCGGCGCCTGTACATCGAGGACGGCGCGGACATCCAGAAGGAGTACTACGTCTCCGTCGTGACCGACCGCGGCACGCAGAAGGTCGCCTTCATCGCGTCGAGCGAAGGCGGCATGGACATCGAGGAAGTGGCGCACAGCACGCCCGAGAAGATCAAGAAGGTGTTCGTCGACCCGCTCAAGGGGCTGACGGATGCGCAGGCCAAGGAGATCGCCGACGGCATCGGCATCCCCTCGGGGTCGACCGCGCAAGCCGCCGACGTGCTCAAGAAGCTCTACAAGTGCTACATGGACACCGACGCTTCGCTGGTGGAGATCAACCCGCTCAATCGCGACGGCAAGGGCAACATCATCGCGCTGGATGCGAAGTTCAACTTCGATTCCAACGCGCTGTTCCGGCATCCGGAGATCGTGGCCCTGCGCGACCTCGATGAAGAGGACGCGGCGGAGATCGAGGCTTCGAAGTTCGACCTGGCCTACATCAGCCTGGACGGCAACATCGGCTGCCTGGTCAACGGGGCGGGCCTGGCGATGGCCACCATGGACACCATCAAGCTGTTCGGCGCCGAGCCGGCCAACTTCCTCGACGTCGGCGGCGGCGCCACGCCGGAGAAGGTGACCGAGGCCTTCAAGATCATGCTGAAGAACCCCAAGGTCAAGGCGATCCTGGTGAACATCTTCGGCGGGATCATGCGCTGCGACACCATCGCCACCGGCATCATCACCGCCTGCAAGGCGGTCAACCTGAACGTGCCGCTGGTGGTGCGCATGAAGGGCACCAACGAGGAGCTGGGCAAGAAGATGCTGGCCGAGTCGGGCCTGCCCATCATCAGCGCGGACACGATGGCGGAAGCCGCACAGAAGGTCGTCGCAGCGGTCAAGGGCTGATAGGAAAAGACATGTCGATCTACATCAACAAGGACACGAAGGTCATCACCCAGGGCATCACGGGCAAGACCGGCCAGTTCCACACCGAGAAGTGCCAGGAATACGCGAACGGCAAGAACTGCTTCGTGGCGGGCGTGAACCCGAAGAAGGCCGGCGAGAAGATCTTCAACATCCCGATCTACGCGTCGGTGAAGGAGGCCAAGGCGCAGACCGGCGCGACGGTGTCCGTCATCTACGTGCCGCCCGCGGGCGCCGCAGCCGCGATCTGGGAAGCCGTGGAAGCCGACCTCGATCTGGCCATCTGCATCACCGAGGGCATCCCGGTGCGCGACATGCTCGAAGTGCGCAACCGGATGAAGGCCAAGGAGGCGGCCGGCGGCAAGAAGACGCTGCTGCTGGGGCCCAACTGCCCGGGCCTGATCACGCCCGACGAGATCAAGATCGGCATCATGCCGGGCCACATCCACAAGAAGGGCCGCGTGGGCGTGGTGTCGCGCTCCGGCACGCTGACCTATGAAGCCGTGGCGCAGCTCACGGAACTGGGCATCGGGCAATCCAGCGCTGTCGGCATCGGAGGCGATCCGATCAACGGCCTCAAGCACCTGGATGTGATGAAGGCCTTCAACGACGACCCCGAAACCGACGCCGTGATCATGATCGGCGAGATCGGCGGTCCCGACGAAGCCGACGCGGCGCGCTGGTGCAAGGACAACATGAAGAAGCCGGTCGTGGGCTTCATCGCCGGCGTGACCGCCCCGCCCGGCAAGCGCATGGGGCATGCCGGCGCGCTGATCTCCGGCGGCGCCGACACGGCCGACGCGAAGCTGGCGATCATGGAGGAGTGCGGCTTCAGGGTGACGCGCAACCCCTCCGAGATGGGCAAGCTGCTGAAGTCGCTGCTCTGACCCGCAACTGACCCGGACGAAAGCCGACGCCAACCGCGTCGGCTTTTTTCATGGCGAAGCCGGGCACTGACGCGTCCGCGCAAATCTGCAACGAAACGTAGAAAAGCCGTCGTGTATTGCCTTGTCCGGCTGTAGGGGCTCTGTTAACGTCGAGTTCGACCCGCCCCAACAGAGGAGCGGGCGAGGAAGCTGTCCCTTGGGGCAGTGTCACCAGAGGGCAAGGGGCAGAAGTGAGCACATCTTCATCGGCAAGGCGCCGCCAGTTCTGGCGCACCGATTGGTTTGTCGGCGCCGCCATCGTTGCCGCCGTGTTCGTGCTCTGGAAGTCCACGGACCTGTTCGAGTCGTTGGAGCGGCGCTTCTACGACACGGCCAGCACCCAGAGCCCCCGCAAGCCCTCCGACCGCATCGCGGTCATCGCCATCGACGACCAGAGCATCGCCAACATCGGCCGCTGGCCCTGGCCGCGCGACGTGCACGCCGAGCTGATCGACAAGCTGGCCGCGGCGAAGGCCAAGACCATCGCCTACAACGCCTTCTTCTTCGAGCCGCAGACCGATCGCGGGCTGGCGTTCATCCGCAAGATCAAGGAAGCACTTGGCGCCAGCCCCGAAGGCAACGAGGCGGTCGCCAAGGTTTTGGCCGACGCCGAGCAGTCGCTGGATGCCGACGGCAAGCTCGCCGCGAGCCTGGCCAACGCGGGCAACGTGCTGGTGCCTTCGGTGTACGTGTTCGGCGAACCGCTGGGCCGGCCCGATCGCGAGCTGCCGGCCGCGGTGGCGAAGAACACGGTGGACGAGCGCCAGGGCCTCGCCCTTCCCGTCGTTCGCGGTCAGTATCCGCTGGAGTCGATCGGCAATGCAGCCGCCGGCATCGGACACCTGAACGTCACCAACGATCCCGACGGCGCCGTGCGCAGCGAGCCGCTGCTGGTCAACTACTACGGCCGGGGCGTGCCCTCGATGGCTTTGCTGGCCGCCGCCAGGAGCCTGAACCTCGGGCCCGCCGACATCCGCTCGGTGCCGGAAGGCGTGCAGCTGGGCAAGCTGCAGATCCATACCGACGAAGCCGGCCGCATCCTGCCGCTGTTCTACCGGGCCCGCGACGGCAAGCCGGCCTTCCAGGAGGACTCGTTCTACGACGTGCTGAGCGGGAAGATCCCTGCGGCCAAGTACGCGGACAAGATCGTCCTGATCGGCCCCACGGCGCAGGGCGTGGGTACGAGCTTCCCGGTTCCGGGCTACGCCGCCCTCAGCCCGGCGGAGATGATGGCCCATGTGGTGTCAAACATCCTCGGCGAGCACTTCATCGTGGAGCCCGCGTGGGGCGATCTGGCCGCGTTCGGGGCATTCCTCGTCGTGGCGGGCTACCTGATCGCGGTGCTGCCGCGCCTTTCGGCCGGTGCGGGCGCTGCGGCGACGGGGGTGCTGCTGCTGGCGCTGCTGGTCAGCGAATACGTCCTGCTGTCTTCGGCCGCGACCTGGGTGCGCCTGGTGCTGCCGGCCGTGCTGCTCGCGATCGGCCACGCGGCGCTCACCACCAAGCGCTTCCTGCTCACCGAGGCGGGCAAGGTGCGGGCCGACGAGGAATCGGCCGAGACCAATCGCATGATGGGCCTGGCGCTGCAAGGCCAGGGCCAGCTGGACATGGCGTTCGACCGTTTCCGCCGCGTGCCGCTGGGCGATGCGCTGATGGACAACCTGTACAACCTGGCGCTGGACTTCGAACGCAAGCGCCAGTTCAACAAGGCGCAGGCGGTCTACGAATATATGGCGACCTACGACAAGGGTTACCGCGACCTGCAGGCCAAGCTCAATCGCGCCCGAAACCTGTCCGAGACCGTCATCCTGGGTGGGACCAGCGGTCATCCCGGCGGCACGATGCTGCTGGACGGCGGCGCGGTGGAAAAGCCGATGCTCGGCCGCTACCAAATCGACAAGGAGCTGGGCAAGGGTGCCATGGGCGTGGTCTACATGGGCAAGGACCCGAAGATCGGCCGCGTGGTCGCCATCAAGACGATGGCCTTGTCGCAGGAGTTCGAGGGCGAGGAACTCGCCGACGCGCGCGAGCGCTTCTTCCGCGAGGCCGAGACGGCCGGCCGCCTGCAGCACCAGAACATCGTCACCATCTTCGACGCCGGCGAGGAGCACGATCTCGCCTACATCGCGATGGAGTTCCTGCGCGGCAAGGACCTCTCGGACTTCTGCAAGGCCGGCCAGCTCCTGCCGGTGCCGCGCGTGCTGTCCATCGTTGCCCGCGTGGCCGAGGCCCTGGCCTACGCCCACCGGCAAAACGTGGTCCACCGCGACATCAAGCCCGCCAACGTCATGTACGAGCTGGACTCGGACACCGTCAAGGTCACCGACTTCGGCATCGCGCGCATCACCGACTCGAGCAAGACCAAGACCGGCCTGGTGCTCGGCACGCCCAGCTTCATGTCGCCCGAGCAGATCGCCGGCCGGAAGGTGGACGGCCGCTCGGACCTGTACTCGCTCGGCGTGATGCTGTTCCAGATGCTCACCGGCGTGCTGCCGTTCCGCGGCGAGTCGATGGCCGAGCTGATGTTCAAGATCGCCAACGAAGACGTGCCCGACATCCGTGTGATCCGCCCCGACCTTCCCGCGGCGATCGCCGAGCTCGTGGTGCGGGCGCTTGCCAAGAAGCCCGAGGCGCGTTTCCAGGACGGCGAACATTTCGCGGCCGACCTGCGTGCTGCCATGGCCCAGCTCTCCGGCAGCCCGGCGACATCCGCCGACGGGACGGAGAAGACCGTGGCCATCTCCCTGGCCGACGCTGCCCGAGCGCAGGCCGCGGCCGAGGAGACGCTGGTTCTGGCCGCCTCGCGCCCCGGATATGATGCGGCGCGCCCGTCGCCGGGCGGCGGGGCCGCTGAAGCATTCGCGAAGACCGCAGTGTTCAACAAGCCTGATGCCCCCGGGTCCGATCCGCAGGCATGACCGGCCAGCTATGAATTACGAGTTCTGCATCCGTACCGATCCCGGTCTCGCCCGCGAGAACAACGAGGATTCCGTCACTGTGGACGAGCCCACCCGGCTGGCCATCCTGGCCGACGGCATGGGCGGCTACAACGCCGGCGAGATCGCCAGCGGAATGGCCACCACCTTCATCAAGTCCGAGCTGGGCCGCTGGCTGTCGCAGGCCGGCCGCCATGCCAATGCCAAGGAAGTGCGCCGGGCGATGGAGATTTGCGTGGACAACGCCAACCGCTCCATCTTCAACGCGGCCAATTCCAATCCGCAGTATTCCGGCATGGGCACCACGCTGGTGGTGGGCGTGTTCCAGGACGGCCGCTTGCTGCTGGGGCACATTGGCGACTCCCGCTGCTACCGCATGCGCGGCAGCGAGCTGGCGCAGATCACCAAGGACCACTCCCTTCTGCAGGAGCAGATGGATGCCGGCCTGATCACGCCCGAGCAGGCCGCGGTCTCCACCAACAAGAACCTGGTCACCCGCGCGCTCGGTGTGGAAGACGCCGTGCTGCTCGACGTGAACGAGCACCGGGTCGAGCCGGGCGACATCTATCTCATGTGCTCGGACGGTCTTTCGGACATGGTCGACGACGAGGGCATCAGCCGCATCCTGGCGGGCGAAGCGCCGCTGGAGGTGAAGGTGGTGCAGCTGGTCGACGCCGCGAATGCGAACGGCGGCCGGGACAATATCTCGGTGCTGCTGGCCCAGGCAGACGCCGGGACGAAAAAAAAGGGCTTGATCTCCCGATTGCTGGGAAAATAGCTCGTCAGTAGCGAAATTCCCGAAGAGATCTGGAAGAGGAGTGGGCCATGCCGAAAATGATCGTTTCGATCGACGGTGTCGTCATCAAGGAAGTGCAGTTGACGAAGGATCGCACGACGCTGGGCCGCCGTCCTTACAACGACATCGTCATCGACAACCTCGCCGTCAGCGGCGAGCACGCAGTTCTGCAGATGTCCGGCAGTGAGGTCCACCTCGAGGACCTGAACAGCACCAACGGGACTTACATCAACGGCAAGGCCGTCAAGAAGCAGTTGTTGCAGAACAACGACACGGTCGAGATCGGCAAGTACAAGATCAAGTACATCAACGAAGTCCCCGGGGCCACCTTCGACAAGACGGTGATCATGAAGCCGGGGATGATGCCTCCGGCCGCCCAGGGTGCGGGCGCGGCGGGCGGCGAGGTCGCCGACGTCAAGGGCGCGATCAAGGTTCTCTCGGGCGCCGCGGCGGGCCGTGAGGTGCCGCTGGTGAAGGTCGTCACGACCATCGGCAAGCCGGGCGTTGCCGTCGCCGCGATCACCAAGCGTCCGCAGGGCTTCGTGGTCGCTCACGTGGAGGGCGGCAACAAGCCCACCCTGAACGGCACCGCGATTGGCCAGGAGCCGGTCACGCTCAAGAACGGCGACCTGCTGGAACTCGCCGGCACCCAGATGCAGTTCGTGCAGGGCTGACGCCCGCGCGGCGCTCCCGACGCGACGTCAGCGAGGTCCGGGCTGGATGGGCACGTTCGCCAGGCACTGGACCCGCATCGCGGTCACCCTCATTCCGCTCGTCATCGCGCTGCTGCACGCCAGCGGCGCGATGCCTCTGGGCTTCCTGCAGCGGTTCGATGAATTCCTGTACGACGCGCGGCTGCGCGCCACGATGCCCAAGACGATGGACGAACGCATCGTCATCGTCGACATCGACGAGAAGAGCCTGGCGGAGATCGGCCGCTGGCCGTGGGGTCGCAACCGCATGGCGCAGCTCACGGACGAACTGTTCGACCGGCAGCAGGTCGCGGTCGTCGGTTTCGACGTGGTGTTCGCGGAGCCGGATGACAGCTCGGGCCTCAAGCGCCTGCGGCAGCTCGCCGAATCCGAACTGAAGGACCAGCCCGGGTTCGCCGCCCGCGTCGACCAGCTCGCGCCCGGCCTCGACTACGACGCGGCGTTCGCGCGGTCGCTGCGTAAGCGCCCGGTGGTCCTGGGCTACTACTTCAGCAGCGACCGGGGCGGCGGCAGGACCGGCGTGCTGCCCGCGCCCGTGATCCGCCGGCAGGACCTTAATGGACATCCGATCCGCCTGACCAGCTGGAACGGCTACGCAGCCAACATCGAGCAGATCGCAATGGCGGCGCCCGCGGCCGGCTTCTTCAACCCGATCGTTGACGGCGACGGAGTCGTGCGCTCGGTGCCGCTGATCGCCGGATACGAGGACGGCTACTACGAATCTCTGTCGCTCGCGATGTTCCGGCTGCTGCTCGGGGCGCCCGCCGTCGAGCCGGGGTATGCGCGTGACCGCTTCTTTTCTCGCAGCTATCAGGGGCTGGAGAGCGTGGTGCTTCGCCTGGGTCAGAAGTCGCTGGGCATTCCGGTCGACAACCGCGTCGCGGCTCTCGTGCCTTTTCGCGGTCCCGGCGGCGCGCAAGGCGGCTCGTTTCGCTACGTCTCCGCTTCGGACCTGGTCGTGCAACGCCTTCCGGCCGGCAGCCTGAAAGGCAAGATCATCCTGGTCGGCACCACCGCCCCCGGCCTGCAGGACCTGAGATCCACGCCGATGGGGGAGACCTATCCCGGCGTGGAAACGCACGCCAACATGATCTCGGGCCTCCTGGACGGTCGCTTAATGGTCAAGCCGGACTACGCCGTGGGCTATGACGTCGTGGTCCTGTTCATTGCGGGCGTCGCCTTGGCTCTCGCGTTGCCCTTGATCTCCGCGCCGAAGGCGGTGCTCGTCAGCCTCGGCGTGCTGGCGGCGGTGGTGGGCCTGAACTTCTGGCTGTTCCTGGGCGTGGGGCTGGTGCTCCCGATGGCGGCAGCGCTGGCGTTGATCCTGACCGCTTTCGGGCTGAACATGAGCTACGGCTATTTCATCGAGAGCCGCTCCAAGCGCGAACTGGCCAACCTGTTCGGCACCTACGTCCCGCCCGAACTGGTGGACGAGATGGTCAAGGCCCCGGACAACTACACCATGCAGGCCGTCAACAAGGAGCTGACGGTGATGTTCTGCGACATGCGGGGCTTCACCAAGATGTCCGAAAGGATGGAGCCGGTGCAGCTGCAGGAGCTGCTCAACGCCGTCTTCAACCGGCTGAGCGACATCATCCGCTCCCACCGCGGCACCATCGACAAGTACATGGGCGACTGCGTCATGGCGTTCTGGGGCGCACCGGTGGATACAGCCGAACACGCGCACCTGGCCGTGCAGAGCGCAATGGAAATGGTGCAGGCGGTGCGTCTGATCAACGACGAGCACCGCGAGAAAGGGCTGCCCGACATCGGCGTGGGCATCGGCTTGAACACCGGGATGATGTGCGTGGGCGACATGGGCTCCCAGGTGCGCCGCAGCTACACGGTGATCGGCGACGCGGTCAACCTGGGCGCCCGCCTCGAAGGGTTGTCCAAGACGTACGGGGTGGACATCGTGGTGAGCGAATCCACCCGCAAGCTGGCCCCCGCTTGCGCCTGGCAGGAGCTGGACCGGGTCCGCGTGAAGGGCAAGGAGCAGTCGGTGGCGATCTTCTGGCCGGTGGCCCCGGCCGACGCCCTCGAGCCCGCGCAGTCGCAGGAACTCAAGACCTGGGCCGCTTTCCTGAAGGCGTATCGCGCGCAGGACTGGGAGCAGTGCGACTTGCTGCTCCTGAACCTGCTGCGCATGAATCCCAAAAAATACCTTTACGAGCTCTACAGCGAGCGTGTAGCCTCGATGAAGCTGCTGCCGTTCGATCCCGAGTGGGACGGCGCCACCAACTTCGAGAACAAATGAGGACAGCCAGCTCCCGCCACGCCCGCCCTCTCCCGCCGCTGCCGCCGGCGGCCCGCCCCGGCCCCGGCCGGCGGGAGAGCTGACATGCGGGTGCGGGTGCTGGGCTGCTCGGGCGCCATCGCCAAGGGCTGCCGCACCACTTCGTTCCTAGTCGGCGGCGACGTGCTGGTCGACGCCGGCACCGGCGTCGGGGATCTCACGCTGGAGGAGATGGCCGGCATCCAGCACGTGCTGCTGACGCATTCGCACCTGGATCACATCGCGGCGCTGCCGCTGATGATCGATTCCGTCGCATCGCAGCTGACCCGCCCCATCTGCGTGTACGCGCTGCCCGGCACCATCAGCGCCATCAAGGCGCATGTCTTCAACAACGTCATCTGGCCCGACTTCAGCCGCATCCCCTCGCCAGAAAAGCCGTTCGTGACGCTGCACGAAATCCAGGTCGGGCAGGTGCTGGAGATCGGCGGCAAGCGCATCGAGGTCCTGCCCGCAGTACACACGGTCCCAGCCGTCGGGTACGCCATCTCCGCGCGCGGAGGAAATTGGGTGTTCACCGGCGACACGGAGCGCAACCCCGCTTTCTGGCGTCGCCTCAATGCCATGAACGTCGCGGCCCTGGTGATCGAGACGGCCTTCAGCAACCGCGAGAAGGATCTCGCGCGGCGCAGCCTGCACCTGTCCCCGCTTGCCCTGGCCGAGGAACTGGACTGCATCGAGAAAGGCAAGTCCTTCCCGATCTTCATCACGCATACGAAACCGGCCGAGACCGACCTGATCATGGCCGAGATCAAGCGGTTCGATCAGACGCAGCCCTTCGGGGCCGACGTTTCGCACGACATCCGCTACCTGCGTGCCGGGCAGGAGTTCGAGCTTTAGCGCATTGCCTGCCGCCAGCAGGCCCAGGAGTTCCCCATGAGTGCCGTCCTCAAGCAAGAGCGGGATTCGCAGGCTTTCTTCGATTCCCAGCAGCTGCCGCCCGAAAAGCGCGGCGTCAGTTTCGAAGCGCTGTTCTTCCGCCAGCTGCAGCTGGTGACCACCAAGATCCACGAGACGGAGAACATCGACCAGATCATGCTGGACTCGAGCCAGCACATCTGCAAGCTGTTCAACGCCGACCGGCTGACGCTGTACGCCGTCAATGAGGACCGCACGGCGATCATTTCCAAGGTCAAGACCGGCCTCAATGCCGCCAAGGACCTGAAGCTGCCGATCAGCGCGCAGAGCATCGCGGGCTACGTGGCGTTCAGCAGGGAGATGGTGAACATCGCGGACGTCTACGACGACGACGCGCTCAAGCGGATCCATCCGACCCTCAGCTTCCTGAAGGAGGTCGACAAGCGTTCCGGCTATCGCACCAAGCAGATGCTCGTGATGCCGATCCTCGACGGCGACGTGCTGCACGGCGTGCTGCAGGTGATCAACAACAAGAGCGACCTGCCGTTCAGCGAACTCGAGATCGAGGGCGCCGCGCAGTTGTGCAAGACCCTGGCCACGGCCATCCGACAGCGCATGCGGAAGGACCAGGAAGGCCTGCGGCGGCGTGTCACCAAATACGACGGCCTGCTGACCGATGGCGTGCTCACGCAGGAGGAGCTGCAGCGCTCGATCGCCAAGGCGCGCGAGGAAGGCAAGTCGGTCGAGCATGTGCTCATGGCGGATTTCCAGATCCGCCCCGCGCAGATCGGCCCGTCGCTGGCCAAGTTCTTCGGAGTGCGTTATGAGCCGTTCAACAGCGGGCGCATCCGCTCCGAGCAGCTCCAGGGCTTCCTGAAGCGGGAGTTCGTCGAGGAGCAGGGCTGGATTCCGCTGGAGGAGTCGCCCGACGGCCTGGTGATCATGTGCATGGATCCGGAAGCGGTGCGCGGGTCCCGCATCGTTCCGCAGGTCTTCTCGCGCGTTTCGCGGTTCACCTACCGCGTGACGACGCAGGCGGAGTTTGAAGAGACGCTGGCGCAGCTCTATGGCGCCGGGGCCGGGGAATCCATCGACGAACTGCTCGCCGACCTGACCGCGCCCGCCGACGACGAGGGCGAGGACGGCAGCCTGGAGTCCGCCGCCTCCGACAACGAGCTGGTCAAGTTCGTCAACAAGGTCATCATCGACGCGTACAACCAGCGCTGCTCGGACATCCACATCGAGCCGTTGCCCGGCAAGGGCAAGACGGGCATCCGCTTCCGCATCGACGGCACGCTGGTGCCTTACATCGAGGTTCCCGCGCACTTCCGACAGGCGCTCGTCACGCGCCTGAAGATCATGTGCGACCTCGACATCTCGGAGAAGCGCAAGCCGCAGGACGGCAAGATCAAGTTCAAGAAGTTCGGGCCGCTCGACATCGAGCTGCGCGTGGCGACCATTCCGTCGGCCGGCGGCGTCGAGGACGTCGTGATGCGTATCCTGGCGGCGGGCGAGCCGATTCCCCTGGAAAAGCTGGGGCTGACGGCGGTGAACAAGGAGCGCCTGGAGAAGACGGTGAGCAAGCCTTACGGGCTGTTCTACGTCTGCGGGCCGACAGGTTCGGGCAAGACGACCACCCTGCACTCCATCCTGAAGTTCCTCAACACGTCCGAAACCAAGATCTGGACGGCGGAGGACCCCGTGGAAATCACGCAGAGGGGATTGCGCCAGGTGCAGGTGAACAGGAAGGCGGGAATCGACTTCGCGCTGGTGATGCGCGCCTTCCTTCGAGCCGACCCGGACATCATCATGGTGGGCGAGTCGCGCGACAAGGAGACGGTGTCCATGGGCATCGAAGCCTCGCTCACCGGTCACCTGGTGTTCTCGACGCTGCACACCAACTCCGCACCCGAGTCCATCATCCGCCTCCTGGACATGGGGATGGACCCGTTCAACTTCGCCGATGCCCTGCTGGGTGTCCTGGCGCAGCGCCTGGCCAAGCGGCTTTGCGACTGCAAGGAGGCCTACACGCCTTCGCACGAGGAACTGCGCAGTTTCGTCTCCGAATACGCGCTGGACCTGAAGCAGACCGAGCCCTGGAAGGCAGACCCCGGAGGCGAGGCGCAAAAGCTCTACGAAGACTGGGTCGAGAGCTATGGCCATGACGGCCAGCTGAAGTTTTATCGGGCCGTCGGTTGCGAGAAGTGCAACAACACGGGCTACAAGGGCCGCGTCGGACTGCACGAACTCCTGGTTGGGGACGACGAGATCAAGAAGCTCATCCAGGAGCGGGCGCGCGTTGCCGAGCTATATGTAAGCGCTGTCGCGTCGGGAATGCGGACACTGAAGATGGATGGCATGGAAAAAATCATGATGGGACTGACAGACCTGAAACAAGTCAGGTCTGTCTGTATCAAGTAAGCTGACATTGTTGTCAGCTCATCGGGACAAAAACGCTCTTCCGCACACATCGCTGGAGCCGTTTTAATACTTAAAGACTCCAGGCCCGGCTGGCACAGCAATTGCGGAAAGACCTCGCTTCTTTCCAACGGAGGTATCCATGAAGCGTCAACTGCAAAAGGGTTTCACCCTGATCGAACTGATGATCGTTGTGGCGATCATCGGCATCCTGGCCGCGGTGGCCCTGCCTGCTTATCAGGACTACACCATCCGCGCGAAGATGTCGGAAGTGATCCTGTCTGCCTCGAGCTGCCGTACCTCGATCACGGAAGTGATCCAGTCCTCGTCCGGCACCACCAACGCCCAACTGCCCGGCGCGAACGGCTGGGGCTGCGAGCAGACCGCAACGACCGGCGTTTCTCAGTATGTTTTGAGCGTCACCACGATCGACACGCCTCACCGCGGCACCATCCAGGTGACCAGCCGCGAGATCAAGAACTCGAACGCCAACCCGCCGGCTACGGGCGGCATCGTGACCCTGGTCCCGTTCCTCGCGGATGGCACCTCGGCGCCTACGCCCCAGTCCACGGTCGGCAAGTGGGTCTGCGGCCACTCGGCCGGTACCACGGTCAACCCGAAGTTCCTGCCCGGTTCCTGCCGCGGCTAATCAGGAGAACATGACTCCCTCTGGTCTTATCTGAGGGAGTGTGGGTCAACCTGTGAACGAGCGGCCTGCGGGCCGCTCGTTTGCTTTGCAGGCTGAAAACGTTTCGCGCACGAATGCCATGACCGCTCTTCTGGACGAAGCTCTCGTCGTGTCCTCGCAAAGGTACGTTCCGCCGATGGAGCTCACGGTGCTTATGCCGTGCCTGAACGAGGCCCGCACCGTGGCGAGATGCGTTGCAGCGGCACGCCGCTTCCTCGCCGCGTCCGGCATCTCCGGAGAGGTGCTGGTAGCGGACAATGGATCCGTCGATGGCTCCCAGGAGTTGGCCCGCGAAGCCGGCGCCCGCGTGATCCACGTCCAGCGAACGGGATACGGGGCGGCCCTGCTCGCGGGCATCGCAGCAGCGCACGGCCGCTACGTGATCATGGGCGACTCGGACGACAGCTATGACTTCTCGGAGTTGCAGGCGTTCGTCGACCGGTTGCGTGGGGGTGCACAACTGGTCTTGGGCAACCGGTTTCGAGGTGGTATCGCGCCGGGAGCCATGCCGCCGCTCCACCGGTACCTGGGCAATCCCGTCCTGAGCTTTGTAGGGCGGCTCTTCTTCCGCACGGACATCGGCGACTTCCATTGCGGGCTTCGCGCGTTTCCGCGCGCCGCGATCGAGCGCCTTGGATTGGTCTCTCCGGGAATGGAATTCGCGAGCGAAATGGTGGCCAAGGCGGCGCTCGCCGGACTTCGAATCGAAGAAGTCCCCACCAGCCTCCGCCCTGACGGCCGCGACCGGCCGCCCCATCTGCGAACTTGGCGCGACGGCTGGCGGCACCTGCGCTTCCTGCTGCTGTTCTGCCCGCGCTGGCTGTTCCTCTATCCCGGCGGGGCCCTCATGCTTCTGGGGTTGGGCGGATTCGCTTTGGGTGCGACAGGGATGCATGGTCCGCTTCCGCTGGGCATCCACTCCCTTTTGTACATGGCGGCTGCCACCGTCCTCGGGGCGCAGATGATCCAGCTGGCCCTGCTCACCAAATGGGTCGGCATCATCTCCGGTGTGGTGCCGCCTCAACGCTGGCTCGCCACACTGGCACCGTACCTGAAGCTGGAAAACGGCCTCGTCGCCGGCGTGCTGCTCATTTCGCTTGGCCTCACGTGGTCTGCCTGGTTGACGTGGGATTGGGGGACCTCCGGCTTCGGAGCGCTCGACCCGACCCAAGCCATGCGTGTTGCCATTCCTGCCGTGACGCTGATGATCCTTGGAGCGCAAGTGGCAGCCGGTTCGCTGTTCGCCGGTGCTCTCAACTTCAGCTGGACTTCATCGGAGCGGGATGCCCTCGCGTGAACCGCTCGGAGTCGACATTGCTTGAACGCGCCGCGCCGGCGGCGCTGCTGCGCTGGGAAGGCGCGCTCCTGTGTCTCATCGCGTGGGCATTGCTGCTCGCCATCCCGATTTCGCTCGGAGGCACGGGGATCGGCTGGGACGCCCTGAACCACCACATCTACCTGGGATGGACCGCGGAGCAGCACCGCTTCGACGTCGATTTTCTAGGCGCCGGCTACCAGTCGTTCCAGTCGCCTTACCTGTACTGGCCGTTCTACAAGATGGCGGTCAGCGGCTGGTCCGGCCTCTCGGCGGGAGCCGTCATCGTCTCGCTGCACATGGTGGCGGTGTGGCCGCTCTGGATGCTCGCTCGCGTGTGCCTGCCCGGGACATCAGTCTTCGACCTCGCGATGCGCACCCTGGCCGTCGCACTCGGACTCATGTCCAGCGTCGTGTTGTCGGCTTTCGGTTCCAGCATCAACGACGTCCTGGCGGCGGCGCCGCTCGTCTGGGCCGTCGCGCTGGCGATGGAGCCCGCGGCCCGCAACGCCGACATTGAGCCGCAGCGGGCGCGCCGTTATGTCGCTTGGTCCGGCGTGTGCGCGGGATTGTCCGTGGCGTTGAAGCTGAGTAATGGGCCCTTGGCGGCGCTGATGCCGGGGCTCTGGCTCCTATGCGCGAGCGAGCGGCGTGGCCGAGTGGGCGCCGTCCTGATCGGGAGCGTGGCCGGCCTGGTTGGTTTCGTGCTCGGATACGGACATTGGGGCTGGCTGCTTTGGCGCCACTTCGGCAACCCGGTCTACCCCTTCCATCACCACTGGTTCGCGCCGCTCCGTGGTTGGCTGGGCTGGGCGGGCTGACGATCATGCGCTTCCAACCGGACACCTGGCTTGAAACCTGGCTGCGCCCGGTGGCCATGGCCGCGCCGGACGCCAGTGTGTACGTCGAGATCATGGCCCCGGATTTCCGGTTCCTGTTCGCCTTGGTCTTGCTGGTGCTGCTGGGCGGGCTAGCCGTGCTCTCTCGCCGCCGCCGGAGCGTTCCTGCCGGACGCGAGGAGACGAGGCTCGCCACCAGGCCGGTCTTCGTGATGCTTCTGGCCCTGGCGGCGGTCTTTGTGCCGTGGCTCGCGACGACAGGGAACGGGCGGTACTTCGTGGTCGGGCTGTTGATGGTGGGACCGGTATGCATCGGGCTGACCCGCCTCTTGCCCGTCACGCGAGCACTCCGCCTGACCCTGGGTGCCGGCATGGTCGCTTGGCAAGCCTTCGCGGTACTGCAAAGCGCACCCTTGCAGGCGTGGACGTTTGTCCGATGGGAAGACGCCCCGTACTTTCACGTGGAAGTCCCGCTGGAATCGCGCGAACATCCCGCCACCTACGTGACGATGTCGGCGATCAGCTATTCGCTGGTGACTCCCCTGTTCCACCCTCAGTCGCGTTGGCTGAGTCTTCACAATGCGCCCGCTCTCGACAGCGGAGCACTGGATGCCCGACGGACGGAAGCTTTTCTCTCCGCTGCCCAGCCCGGGCGGCTGATGCTGCTCGCACCTGCCGTGGCCGGCATGCTGACGGACCAGCGCCTGCCGAACGTGAGGATCTCCAGGGTGCTGGATCAGCAGCTTGCCGCATACCGGCTGCGCATGGCGGATCCACAGGCCTGCCGGTTCCTGCCGTCCCGGTCGCTTGCGGAAATCGGCCTCGGCGAAAAGACGCCGGAGGAGCGTGCGCGAAGCGGGTTTTGGCTGTGTCATCTCTCCCGCGTCGAGGCGGGTGGTGCGCCGGCAAAGCGTCAAGACAGGCGTTACGACGCCGTGTTCAAGCTGCTGGAAGCGCAGTGCCCGCGCTTCTTCCCGGCAGGAGGCGATGGTGCGAGCGTGATGCTCGCCAACGGCGAGATGCGCAGCTACATGCAGGCCGAGATGAAGGCGTACGTCTTCGATAGCGGCGAGGTGCATTACAAGTACTACCGGGCCCTCAACCCCGTACTGGTCGGCACAGTTCGCGAACTGCTCGATGGCAAGGTCAAGCTCGATTGCAGCCATATCCGCGGCCGGTCGGGCCTGCCCTGGCAACGCGAGATCTAGCCGTGGATCGCGAACACGACCTTGCGACTTGCGTCGTCATCGTCAACTGGAACGGCTGGCGTGACACTATCGCCTGCCTGGAAAGCCTGTTGGCACTGGATGGGCCGCCGATGCGCCTGGTCGTGTGCGACAACGCGTCCACCGACGCGTCCGTGGCCGAGTTGGAGCGATGGCTGCAACGTCGGCTCGCATCGTGGCGGCGGGCGCAGGGCGAATCGGGCTGGATCGCCACTTCGTCGGGTGAGGGTGTACGGTCCGTCCACGTGCTTCGCTTGCCCACCAACCCGGGCTACGCGGGTGGCCTCAATGCCGGCATCCGCTGGGCGCGGGAGCGCTGGGCGTCGCGCAACTTCTGGCTTCTGAACAACGATGTGATTGCAGAACCAGGAGCACTCGAAGCCTTGGTCGCAGCCCACGGTGCCACGCCGCGCGCCGGCGTTTGTGGCTCGGTGCTCCTCGAATGGGACGAGCCGGAGCGAATCCAGGCGGTGGGGGGAATCTACCGCCGCTGGCTCGGTGTGGGCTGGCACGACAAGGAACTCCCGCAGCACGGCGGCGACGTGAGCTTGGCGCTCGATTACCCCGTCGGCGCTTCCATGTTCGTCACGGCCCAATACCTGGATGAAGTCGGCCTCATGGACCCGAGCTACTTCCTTTATTGCGAAGAGATGGATTGGGCGGAGCGGGGCCGGCGCCGGGGTTACCGGCCGCTCGTGGCGCTCCACAGCCGTCTGCGTCATAAGGAGGGGGCCAGCACGGGATCGCGCGGCGGTGTGCGGAACAAGTCGCTGCTGTCGGAGCGGTACGGCATCATCAATCGATTGCGGATCACGCGCAGATTCTGGCCGTGGTACCTCCCGCTGGTTTGGGCCAGCCTCCTGCTGGTCATCCTGGACCGGTCCTGGAACAGAGAATGGGCGCGCGCGACGCTCGTCCTCAGACTCATGACGTCCCCGCGGCAATGGATGAATTGAAGCCGCGTTGCTGGGGTCCCAAGCCCCGGCCGGTCATCGCCATCCTGCGCACGATGAGGAGATTCGGCGCCACGCATGTCTCCCCCTTTGCCCGGCACGTCGGGCAAGTGAGCGTGCCGATGCGCGCGCTGCTCCGCTCGCTTTTCAGGCACTCAGCCAGTCGCTGACGCGTTGCCGCCATCGGGTCGGCACGCTCTGCGCAACGCTGCTCAATACTGGGCGTGTGCGTACGTAATCAAGGACGGCCAAGAGCCGCAAGCGAGGCGTCATCCGCCGTCGGAACAGGAATGGCTCCAGGTCGGCCGCTCGGAGCGGCGCGTGCCGACCTGCAGCAGCGCCCAGGTTCAACAAGTAATCCCTGCCATAGCTCCAAGCCACTCGTTGCTGCGGAGGGCTGTCCTGGCAGCAAGACTGCCTCTCCGGGAGGGCGGGCGCGATCCCGGGCATGAAGTGCCGGTGGTGGATCGCGATGAAGTCATCCAGCCACTGCGTGGGGCTGGAGTTCCAAGGACGGATCCAGCTCCACGCGCGGCCTTGCACCCTCTCGGGGAAGGCGCCGAGGTCGGGGACGACGACCGGGAGCCCCGCCTTGAGGACGGCACTTAGCGTATAGCAGTAGGTTTCGGGCGACTGGGCCGGGAACCAGGCCAGGTCCGGATCGAGTTTCGCCAGCAGCTGCGCGAGATCCTCTTCCTCGTACTTGCCGTGCACCGTGAGGTAGGCGGATGGACGGGATCTCAGTGGCCGGTAAACGTGGCCCAGTACATGAAACTCGATGGGAGCTCGCCGTCGCGCCGCTTCGTGCGCGGTCGCCTCGAGCACGTCCGCGCCCTTGATGCGGCTGAGCGCCCCCACGACGACCACTCTGAGCGGCGCGTGTTGCGCGCGGACGGCAGGTTGCGGCTGCGGCAGATCGGCGTCGGGCGGAATGTCTGTATGGCCGACCACCACCACGCGAGCGCCGGGCGCGAACCCGCTGATGCGACGCGCTGCATCGTGGCTGGGCACGAAGACATGCCGTGCGCCGCGCAATAGCTCGGCATTTGCAGCGCGCCATTGCGCCACGGTGCCGGCTCCGCCCGGCGCAGCCATGTCGGGTGGGCAACAGCGGCACTGCCCGGCGGCGAGCTCGCCGACGTAGCGGTCGCGCCTGCCAGTGAGGGAAATCCACGTGCAATAACTGTAGTAGTCATGTGCGGTGAAGTCGTACGCCAGTCCAAGTACGCGCGGCAAGTCCCGGATCGAGGGGTCGTGGCCGATCAGGTGGTGGAAGTGGACATGCCGGACACCCAGCGCGCGCAAAACGTCGCAGAGCCTCTCGTATTGGTCCGGGAGCCGGAATGCCAATTCGAATTCTTCGGCGTCCCCGGCCAAGCGCAGAAGGACGCGCCTTCCCGAGGCCGGCGTGAGCACGAGGAAGATCGCCTGATCGGCAAGGTGCTTGGCCAGTTCGCCGACGTGGCGCATCGTGCCCCCCGACCGATCGTGGGTGACCGCCAGGACTACGGGCAGACCGCATTCCGTGATGCGCGCCACGTCCATGGCCAACCGTGCAGGCCGGGCGGGATCAGCCCGGATGAATGCCAGGATGTCGCCCTCGTAGTTCGGATGCAGCCGACGCATGGTCTGCATTGCAGCTTCTTCGCGGGGGCGCTTGCTGACTCCGAAGCTGACGCCTCCCGTGTGCAGAACGAAGGTGTCCAGCAGGTGGAGATTGCGCCAGCCCGCAGCGGCGGCCCTTTGACAGAAGTCGTTCTCCTCCCCGTAGCCCTTTCCGAAGTTTTCGGTGTCGAAAAGGCCGATCTCCTGCAAACAGTCCCGGCGGATGTACATGCAGAACCCTACCCCCGTCGGGACATCGATCACCAGACCCGGGTTGGTGCGCGCGCACAGGCCGTCCAGGCGCGCGGTGGTGTAACCGGCCGGCATGCGGTTGTCCCGGCAAAACCGGGGATAGCTGCAGATCGTGGCATTGGTCGAAAGGGGCGTCACCGAGGCAACGCGTGCGTCCCCGTAAGCTGCCGCGCGCATGCGGTCAAGCCAGTCATTCGCGACCTCGGTGTCGCTGTTGAGGAGCACGACGTCGCTGCTTGGGTTGAGCGCCATTCCCCGGTTCACAGTCCCGACGAACCCCAGGTTCTCTGAGTTTTCCAGAAGCACGATTCGGCGATCCGCGGCGGCCCGCTCGCGCAGCCATGCCGTGATTTCGGGGTCCGGACTGGCGTCGTTGATGACGACCAGCCGGTAAGGAGTGCACACGGGACTGGCCAGCACCGAATCGATACACAGTCGGGTGTCGGCCAAACCCCGGTACACGGGCACGATGACGTCCACCGGATTGGCGTTCGGTTGCACAGGGCGGGGCTGCAGGGCGGGCGCGGACCGGGCGCGTCCGACCAGACGGCCAAATTCGCGCTTGGGCGACGAAAAGAAAGAGGTCATGGATCGGAGGCGTGGCTGCATGTTGCGTGGCGACTGCCGCACACGGCGCGCCTGACAGGCTCGACAGGATAGTTTCGAAACCAAACGGCGCCCAGGAATAGCCCGCCCGCGTGTTGCGTTCCAGCCGGCAGCCGGGCGGCAGCCGCCTTCATGCGGGCTCCGCGGTGCATCTCATGAAAGGTGAAGGCAAGGACCTCTCCAGGATGTCCTCGACCGTCAGCGACTCGAAGAATCGGCCACGAGGCACGATCCCGAACAGCTCGTACCGCGGCTCATAGATGCCTTGATCGCCCCACACCCAGCTCGCCCCCGGCGGGCACTTGCGCATCGGATGCGTGGGCCCGAAGACGCCGGTGACCCGTCGGTTGACGGCCGCGGCCAAGTGCATCAGCCCCGTGTCGGTCGTGATCACCCGGGCGGCTTGGCGCAGGACCGCCGTGGCCTCGGCCAGGTTGGTGCGCCCACAAAGATTCGTTCGCCCCGAGCCCGCGAAGCGGTCGTAGTACCCGGCTTCGGAAGCCGATCCCACGAATGCGACCGGACTGCGCGCCGCGCAGGCTCGCACGAGTTCGCCGAACAAGCTGTCCGGCATCCGCCGCACCTGCGACTTCTCGTTGGCGTTGTCACCGCCGCTGTTGATCAGGACCACCGTGGCCGGGTCACAGGTGAACGCCGACAGCGCCGGGCCGTCCAGCGCGACGTCGTCCCTCGCGACAGGCCAACCTGCAGCCTCCAGCAAGTCCAGGTAGTAGTCGATCTCGTGCCGCAAGGCTGCGTACGGAGCCGTGTGCGTGAGCAACATCCCTTCGTGCGCACGACGGCGGAACCCGACGCGCATCGGCACCCGCGACACGCGCGCGAGCAGCGAGAAGATCCAGTGCTTGTCCAGCGTGAAGACGCAGTCGTAGCCGCGCAGCATCGGAAGCACCTCCGGCAGGCGGCGCGCCTGTCCGCCATAGAGGATGGATTCATCGAAACCGATCACCCGGTCGATGTGCGGATTGCCTGCGAGGATCGCCTTGCAGCGGTGGCCGGTAAGATAGTCGATCGATGCGCCCGGCAGCGCGCGGCGAAGTTGCCGCACGAGGGGCGTCGTCATCAGAATGTCGCCCAGCGCACCGATCTTCCAGAGCAGGATCTTCATCGCATTTGCCGCCGCACTATACGGCCGGGACTGTCGTTTTTTTGAGCGGGGCTGCTGCCCCGGTCTCGCGCAGTGAGCGTCACGGGCGCGCCGGCCGCCGCCGTCGTCCACGAGTGGCTCACGGACTGGGGCGGCTCCGAGGACGTCACCCGCGCCATGCTGGCCTGCCTGCCGCAGGCGCCGCTGTTCGCCACGATCGACTTCCTCGCGCCGCAGGACCGTGCCCGCCTGGGCCCGCGTGACATCCACACCACGTTCCTTCAGCGCGCGCCGGGCGTCCGCAAGCGCTTCTGGAACTACCTGCCCGTCACGGCGCTGGCGGTGGAGACGCACGACGTGCGCGCGGCGCAGCTGATCGTCTCCAGCTCGCATGCCTTCGCCAAGGGCGTGCTCACCACCGCCGAACAGCTGCACGTCAGTTACGTGCACTCGCCCATGCGGTACGCGTGGGACCTGCACCACGAGTACCTGGCGGATTACCGCCTGGACCGCGGCGCCAAGGGCCTGCTGGCGCGCTACATGTTCCATCGCCTGCGGCAGTGGGACCGCCAGACGGCCCACAACGTCGACCTGTTCCTGGCCAATTCGCAGCACGTGGCCCGGCGGATCTGGCGCGCGTACCGCCGGCCCGCCAAGGTGCTGCATCCGCCGGTGGCCATCGGCCGGTTCGCGTTCGAACCCCGCAAGGGCGACCACTACGTCACGGTGTCGCGGCTAGTCTCGTACAAGCGCATCGACCTCCTGCTGGAGGCGTTCCGCCGGATGCCGCAGCGCAAGCTGGTGGTGATCGGGGACGGCCCCGAGGCGCCGCGCCTGCGCGCCATGTGCCCTCCCAACGTCCAGATGCTCGGGTACCAGCCCGATGCCGTCGTGCAGCAGCACCTGGGCTCGGCCCGGGCCTTCCTGTTCGCCGCGCACGAGGACTTCGGCATCTCTCCGATCGAGGCTCAGGCCTGCGGCACTCCGGTCATCGCCTACGGTGTCGGTGGCTCGCGCGAGACCGTGCGAGACCTGCGCAGCGTCACCTCGCCGACCGGCCTGCTGTTCGACGACCAGACGCCCGAAAGCGTGGCGGCCGCCGTGGAAGCCTTTGATGCGGCTTCCATCGATCCGCATGCCTGCCGCGAGTGGGCGGAAAGGTTCGATGAGCGGCACTTCCGCGAGGGCTTCGCCTTGCTGCTGGACCAAGCCTGGTCGGCGTGGTCGCGGGCCCCGGACTCGGTGGAACCCGCCCTCTTCTCCACCCGTTGAACGCTGCTGCTCCACGCCTGTCCGCGCCGCAGATGTGGCGAGTGCACGCGGCCACCGTGCTGGCCGCCCTGCCCTGGCTCAATCCCTTTGCCCATGGGCCGATCAGCGCCGCCGTGCCCTGGCTGACCAGCCTGGTCGTCGGCCTTGCGCTGTGGACGCTGGCGCTGCGCAGCAGCGCGAGACCGCCTTGGCGGCTCGCCTGGGCCCTCGCGCCGATCCTGATCTGGGCCTGGCTGCGCCAGCTGCCGCTGCAGCAGGAGACGGTGTTCCTCGCAGGAGGTCTGGCCCTGTTCTTGGTCGGCGCCGCGATCGCCCGCGACGACCATGTGAGTCGGGGAGTGTGCAGTGGGCTGCTGCTGGCCGCTTTGCTGACGGCGCTCTTCGGACTGCTGCAGTACTTCGGGCTCTCCGCCCCGTTCTCGCCCTGGATGAATGCCGCGGATGCAGGGGAAGCCTATGGCAACCTGCGGCAGCCGAACCAGTACGCGTCGCTGTGCTGGCTCGGCATGGCGGTGCTGCTCTGGGGGGCGCACCGCCTGCCCCGGGGGGTGGCGTTCGCCTTGGCCGCACTCCTCGCGATCGGCAGCGCCGCGTCGGTGTCGCGCACCGGGATGCTGCAGGGGCTCGTGCTGACGGTGCTGTCGGCCGCGTGGCCGGGGCCGCAGCGCCGCTTCCGGCTGCAGCTGTGCGCGGTGGCGGCCCTGGCCTATTTCGGCGCGACGCTCATGCTGCCCTTCGCCCTGCAAGCGGCCACCGGCGCCTTGCCGGCCCGAACACTGTGGGGCCGCATCGGTGGAGGCGAAAGCTGCAGCAGCCGCCTCGTGCTGTGGTCCAACGTGCTGCACCTCATCGCCGTCAAGCCCTGGGCCGGGTGGGGTTGGGGTGAGCTGGATTTCGCGCACTTCATGACGCTCTACCCGGGAGAGCGCTTCTGCGACATCCTGGACAACGCCCACAGCCTGCCGCTGCACCTGGCCGTGGAGTTGGGCGTCCCGGCGGCGCTGGCCATCTGCCTGGGCGGGGCCTGGTGGATCCTGGCGCAGCGCCCCTGGAAGGAGCGGGACCCGCGCAAGCAACTGGCGTGGGCGCTGCTCGCGGTCATCCTGCTCCACAGCCTGCTCGAATACCCGCTCTGGTACGGGCCGTTCCAGCTCGCGACCGGGGCGGCGTTGGGTTGGCTGCTCGCATCGTCCGAACCCTCGCCGGCGATTGCAGCGCGCAGGTTTCCTGCGGCCGCGGCGCTGATCGTCGCTTTGTTCGTCGCGGCCGGCTACGCGGCCTGGGACTACGTCCGAATCAGCCAGATCTACCTGCAGCCCGCACAGCGCAGCGCCCGGTGGAGCGCTGACCCGCTGGGGCATGCACGGCGTTCCTTTCTTTTCGGGAAGCAGGCGCGGTTCGCCGAACTTGTCCTGGCGGACCTGAGCCGGGAGAACGCCGAGCGCATGTACAGGCTGTCATCGGAGCTGCTGCACTATTCGCCGGAGCCGCGCGTGATCGAGTGGCTGATCGAGAGCGCCACGATGACCGGCCGGGAGCAGGAGGCCGTGCTGCACCTGGCGCGGTACAAGGCCGCCTTTCCCACCGACTATGCCGCGTGGCGGCAATTGCAGGGCCGCATGCCGCCGCCTGCGGCCCGCAACCGTCAGGGCTGAACGAAGCTCCCCGACTTGCCCCCGTGCTTTTCCAGCAGCATCACGTCCCTGATCGTCATGCCGCGGTCCACCGCCTTGCACATGTCGTAAATGGTGAGCAACGCGACCTGCACGGCGGTCAGCGCTTCCATCTCCACTCCGGTGGGGCCGACCGTTTCGACCGTGGCGATGCAAGTGACCGCCGGGCGGATGTCGCCCCGGCCCTCCTCGGATGAAAACTCGACCGCCACCCGGGTCAGCGCCAACGGATGGCACAAAGGGATCAACTCGCTCGTCTTCTTCGCGCCCTGGATCCCGGCGATGCGGGCCACGCCCAGAACGTCGCCTTTTCGCGCCGTGCCCGTCTGGATCAGCTCAAGCGTCCCCGGTAGCATCTCGATCCGGCCGCGAGCCACCGCCTTGCGATGGGTCGCGGCCTTCCCGGCCACGTCCACCATGTGGGCCTGGCCCTGTTCATCAAAGTGCGTGAGTTCACCCATGAATCAACCATCTTCTGCCGTTCTTTCCCATGATACGGCCGCCGCGGGCTGGCCCATGCGTGTGCGCGCTGCGCTCGTGCACCTGGGGATCAGCCTGCTCGTGGCGACCGCGGTCGCGATCCTGGTGTTCGCGATCTGGTACCCGTACCCGTACCGCGAAGTCTCTGGAGGCCGCGACCTCTTCCTGCTGATCATCTCGGTCGACGTCGTCCTCGGGCCGCTGCTCACGCTGGCGGTCTTCAACATCCGCAAGCCGCGCGCCGAAATGCGCCGCGACATCGCGGTGGTCGCCCTGCTGCAACTGGCCGGATTGGGCTACGGCCTATGGACCGTCCAACAGGCCCGCCCGGTGCACCTGGTCTTCGAGATCGATCGCTTCCGCGTCGTGCACCGCGTGGACGTTCCGCCGGAGCTGGAGGCGAAAGCGCCGGCAGGAATCGACGTGGCCCCGCTCGGCGCACCCACGCCGCTATCGATCCGCACCTTCCGCAACGAGAATGAAAACATGGAGATGACCATGGCCGCGTTGCAAGGCGTGCAGCTCGCCGCCAGGCCCGACCTGTGGGAACCTTATGCCGACGGCAGGGATCGCATCCTGCGTGCCGCCCGTCCCGCCGCCGACCTGCTCAAGCGGTTCCCGAACGAGCAGGGCCTCGTGCAACAAGCCGCGCAGCGGGCCGGCCGTCCACTGGGCCAACTGGCGTTCCTGCCGCTGATCGCCCGCAAGGCGGAAGGCTGGACCGTACTGCTGGACGCGCGCACGGCCGAGATCGTCGACTACCTGCCCCTGGATTCCTTTTGAAGTTGACACCCGTTCGCCGAGCCGCCGTCGCCCTCCTGGCGGCGGCGCTGCTGGGTCCGCCACCCGCGCTGGCCCAGCTCCCGACGCTCGGCGACGCCGAAATGAGCACCTCCGCCGAGCGTCGCCTCGGCGAGAAGATCGCCCGCGAGCTCTACCGCGACCCCGACTACATCGACGACCCGGTTCTGGTCGAGTACGTGCGGGCGATCTGGGAGCCTCTGCTGCAGGCCGCGCGCTCGCGCGGGGAGCTGACATCCGAGCTGGACGAGCGCTTCGCCTGGCAGGTGCTGCTGGGCAAGGACCGCAGCGTCAACGCGTTCGCCCTGCCCGGCGGCTGGCTGGGGCTGCACCTCGGGCTGGTGAGCGTGACGACGACGCGCGATGAGCTGGCGTCCGTCCTCGCGCACGAATTGAGCCACGTGACGCAGCGGCACATCTCGCGGCTGGTCAACCAGGAAAAGCGGCAGGCGCCGCTGATGATCGCCGCGATGATCCTGGGCGCGCTGGCGGCCCGCAAGAACTCGGACGCGGCCAACGCCGTGCTCAGCGGCAGCCAGGCGGTGGCGGTGCAGAACCAGCTCAATTTTTCGCGCGAGATGGAGCGAGAGGCCGACCGCGTGGGCTACGGCGTGCTCACGCAGGCCGGCTTCGACCCCGCCGGGTTCGTGTCCATGTTCGAGAAGCTGCAGCAGGCCTCGCGCCTGAACGACAGCGGCGCCTACCCCTACCTGCGAACCCACCCGATGACGACGGAGCGCAGCGCGGACCTGCAGGCACGGCTGCAACTCACCTCGCGCGAGCGCACCGACGTCTCCTCGCCCGCGGCCCTGGAGCATGCGTTGATGGCGGCGCGTGCGCGTGTGCTCTCCAGCGGCGGAGTCGACGGGCAGCGGGCGCTCCTGTCCGAAGCGGCCAGCCTGCAGGCCGGTGCGCCGTCACTTCGCCGCGCGGCCGCGCTCTATGCCGGCAGCCTCGCGGCCTCGCGCATGCGTGACACCGGCCTCGCCGTGACGTACGCGCAGCGGCTGCTCGACGAGCAGCGCGAGGTTCCGGCCGCGGCTCGCCAGGCCCGCCTGCTCCTTGCCGAAGTGTCCCTGGCGGGCGGGCGCACCGAACGCGCGCTGACGCTGCTGGATGCTGTCTCGCGTTCACGTCCGGAGCTGCTGCTGCGCGCCCAGGCGCGACTGGCGTCCGGCGGCGCGAGCGAAGTCGCGCAATTGCTGCAGTCCTGGGTGGCGACGCAGCCGCGGGATGCGATGGCCTGGCAGGTGCTCGCCGCCGCTTACCACTCGCAGGGGCAGACGCTGCGAGCCGTCCGCGCGGAGGCGGAGGCGCAGGTCGCGCTTCTCGATTACGCGGCGGCGGTGGACCGGCTCAAGGCCGCACAGGACCTGATGCGCCGGGGCGCCGCAAGCGGCGACCACATCGAGGCGTCGATCATCGACACCCGCACGCGGCAGGTGGAATCACTTCTTCGGGAACAGGCGCTCGAGCGCTGAATCGATCACCACGCCGATGGCGGAGTAGATCACCGAGCCCACCAGGGCCGGCAGGAACCCCTTGACGTTGAAGCCCTCGAGCACGGTGGCCGCGGCCCAGAACATCAGGGCGTTGATCACGAAGAGGAAAAGCCCCAGCGTCAGCACCGTGACGGGTAGCGTGAGCACCACCAGCGCGGGCCGCACCACCATGTTGAACAGGCCGATCACGAAGGCGGCGACCAGGGCCGCGGTGAAGTTCCGGACCTCGACCCCGGTGTACACGTAGGCCACGAAGAGCAGCGCCATCGCGCTGAGCAGCCACTTGGTGATCAGCTTCATCGCGGCCGAGGATAGCATCGGGTTCGCCTCGCCCGCGCTGCCGACGAGCCGGGGCTATCATGCCTGCCCACCCGCAGCCATGGCCGGAATCCACATCACCGACATCGAGTCCGCCATCAACTGGTGGCGCGATCGCGCGCCCTCGCCCGACGGGGTGACGCTGGCGCCGCAGCTGCGCGCCTTGGCGGAGGTGTATGCGCTGATGGTGTACTACCACGAGGACGAGGCCGACGAGCGCGGCTTCCCGCCCGCGGCCTATGCCGCCTGGAAGGCGTGGTACGACAGCACGCCCGACACGCCGTGCATCGCCATCTGCTCCACCAGCCAGGGCGACGAGATCTGCAAGGGATGCGGGCGCACCTTCGAGGAAGTGCAGCTCTGGCCGGAGATGAGCCCCGCGGCGAAGCGGCAGACCTGGCGGCGCATCACACTGCAGGGCAACGCCTGGCGCTTCAACCGCTACGCCGAGCGCGCCGCCGAGAAAGCGGCGCCGGGCCAGAAAAAAGAGCAGGGCTGATGCTGCGCCTGGCCCGCGCCCCCAACATCGCGATCGCGACGCTGTGGGCCGACATGCTCCGCCAGGCGGGCTACGACGCTTCGGTCCAGCGCTATTTCCTCGGCGCTGCCGCCGGCGAACTGCCGCCCGACCAGTGCCTGCCCGAGGTCTGGATCTCCGACAGCGCGCAGGAGGCGGGCGCGCGCGAGCTGCTGCACCAGCTGCAGTCCGCGCCGCAGCGGCGCTGGGCCTGCGCGTGCGGCGAGATCGTGGAAGGCGGGTTCGAGAGCTGCTGGAACTGCGGCCGGCCGATGCCGGCCTGAGGCTTCACTTCCAGCGCACCGGTTCCAGGTCGACGCTGCCGCTGCCGCCCGAGAGCATCAACGCGCCCTCCTGGATCGTGGCCTGCAGTTGCATGCTGCGCTCCGCGAGCGCCGCGAGCGCTTGCGACGAAACGGCGGGAATGCGCCAGACCTGCAGCCTGTCCAGCCGCGACAGCTTGCCTTCGATGCCGCGCCACCAGACTTCGGCCGCATGCGAGAAGGCGTACACCAGCACGCGGTCGGCTTTCGAGCAGGCGCGAACCAGGGGCTTGTCTTCGGGCTGGCCGACCTCGATCCACAAGCGGCTGCGTCCGGTGAAGTCGCGCAGCCACACGTCGGGATCGTCCGGGTCGGACAGGCCCGCGCCGAAGGAGAGCGTGCCGTCGCCGTTGCACTCGGTCTGCAGCGCGTGCGCGTTGAGCGCCAGCGTCGCGAGCCGGACCATCATGCGTTCGTCGGTCTCGCTCGGATGACGGGCGAGCGTGAGCGCATGGTCGGCGTAGTAGCCGTGGTCGATGTCGGCGACCGCCAGCTGCGCCTTGAAAACCGTCGACTTGAGCGCCATCAGGCGCGTCGCGCCAGTTCGGCGGCCTTGCCCACGTAGCTGGCGGGCGTCATCGCCAGCAGCCGGTCGCGCTCTGCGGGCGGGATTTCCAGCGAACGGATCAGCGCATGCAGGTCCTCGGCGCGCACCGAACGGCCGCGCGTGACTTCCTTGAGCTTCTCGTAGGCGCCCTGCACGCCGTATCGGCGCATCACGGTCTGGATCGGTTCGGCCAGCACTTCCCAGGACTGATCGAGGTCGGCTTCGATCGCCTCGCGATTGAGTTCGAGCTTGGCCAGCCCGATGCCCATCGAGTGGTAGGCGAGGGTCGCGTAGCCGAGCGCGACGCCCATGTTTCGCAGCACGGTGGAGTCGGTCAGGTCGCGTTGCCAGCGCGAGACCGGCAGCTTCTCGGACAGGTGCCGCAGCAGCGCGTTGGACAGTCCCAGGTTGCCTTCGGCGTTCTCGAAGTCGATCGGGTTCACCTTGTGCGGCATGGTCGAAGAGCCGATCTCGCCCTCGCGCAGCTTCTGCTTGAAGTAGCCCAGGCTGATGTAGCCCCAGACGTCGCGGGCCCAGTCGACCAGGATGGTGTTGGCGCGCGCCACGGCATCGAACAGTTCCGCCATGTAGTCGTGCGGCTCGATCTGGATGCTGTACGGCTGGAACGTCAGGCCCAGGCCGAGCGGCTCGGGCGTCTCCACGACCTTGCGCGCGAAGGCCTCCCAGTCGAAGGCGGGCCAGGCGGCCAGGTGTGCGTTGTAGTTGCCCACCGCGCCGTTCATCTTGGCGAGCAGCTGCACGTTCGCGATGCGGTCGCGCGCGACGGCCAGGCGCACGACGACGTTGGCGATCTCCTTGCCCACGGTGGTGGGACTGGCCGTCTGGCCGTGCGTGCGACTGAGCATGGCCACGTCGGCGTACGCGTGCGCCATCTCGCGCATGCGGATGATCACGGCGTCCAGGCTCGGGAGCAGCACCTGCTCGCGGGCGTATTTGAGCTGCAGCGCGTGGCTGGTGTTGTTGATGTCCTCGCTGGTGCAGGCGAAGTGCACGAACTCGCTGGCCGCGCGCAGTTCGGGTCGCGCGTCGAAGCGGGACTTGATCCAGTACTCCACCGCCTTCACGTCGTGGTTGGTGGTCTTCTCGATCTCCTTGATCGCGAGCGCGTCGGCCTCGCAGAAGTTCTTCACCAGCCCGAGCAGGTAGGTGCGCGCGCCCGGCGACAGCGGCTTGAACTCGGAGAAGCCGGCGTCGGACAGCGCGATGAACCAGCAGACTTCCACCTGCACGCGGCGGTGCATGTAGCCCTGCTCGCTCATGAGCGGCCGCAGCGCGGACAGCCGCGCGGCATAGCGGCCGTCCAGCGGCGAGAGCGCCGAAATGGTCGATAGCGTCATGGGAACGCGGATTGTAGGCGTGCGTTTTCGGGTCGATCCGGCGCCCCGCGCTGTAGTCGCGCTGCCACAGCGGCAGCATCGCGAACCTCTAGAATCTGCGCGTGCCCCCCAACAGCAAGAGTCCCATGAAACTGATCGGAGCGGTGACCAGCCCTTACGTGCGCAAGGTGCGTGTCGTGATGGCCGAGAAGAAGCTGGACTATCAGTTCGTGCAGGAGGACGTGTGGGCGACCGAGACCACGATCTCCGAATCCAATCCCCTGGGCAAGGTGCCTTGCCTGGTGATGGAAGGCGGCGAGGCGCTGTTCGATTCGCGCGTGATCGTCGAATACCTGGACACGCTGTCTCCGGTGGGCAAGCTGATTCCCGTGATGGGACGTGAACGCGCGGAGGTCAAGACCTGGGAAGCGCTGGCCGATGGCGTACTCGATGCGGCCATCCTCGCGCGCCTGGAGAACCACTGGGCCGGGCGCAGCAAGGCGCAGCGTTGCCAGCCCTGGATCGACCGTCAGCTGGCCAAGGTGCAGGCCAGCCTCAAGTCAATGAGCCAGGGCCTGGGCGAGAAGCCGTTCTGCACGGGGATCCATCTGAGCCTGGCCGACATCGCCGTGGGCTGCGCCCTCGGCTACCTCGAGTTCCGCTTCCCGGAAATCGACTGGCGCACCCCTTATCCCAACCTGGACAAGCTGTACGCCAAGCTGATGCAGCGTTCGAGCTTCCAGGACTCCCGGCCGGCCTGACCGGCCGCGCTCCGCTTCTCCAGCAGACCGACGCGCCTCCGGCGCGCCGCCGCATGGCCCAGAAACGCCTGAGCCGGGGACGGTCGCCCGTCGCCGGCTCAGGCCGGGAAGAAAAATGCTGCGAAGCGCCCCGGAACGAAGGAGGGAGGGAGGGAGGAGGAGAAGAGTCGTCCCAGGATTGCAGTCCGGGACTACGCCCGGAAGGCTTCGCAGCAATAACTCGATTCTTTTCGGAGCCGCGCTCCGTGCCCTTATGGACACGCTGCGCCGGCCCCGGTTCCGCCCACTGCGCTGGCTTTACGGTAAAGATTTGTGAGGCGCGCCGGCGCTGCGCAGCTCAGGGACTGCCGAGCAGTTTCTCGATCTGCCCGAGCAGCGCCTTGTCCTGTGGGGTCGTCATGCTCGAGTATTGGGCCACGACGCTGCCGTCGCGAGCGATGAGGTACTTGTGGAAGTTCCAGCGCGGCGCCTGGCCCGTGCGCGCGGCCAGTTCCCGGAACAGCGGGTTCGCGTCTCCTCCCCGTACGCTGGTCTTGGCGAACATCGGGAACTTCACGCCGAAGGTGTTCTGGCAGAACTCGGCAATTTCCTGGTTGCTGCCCCGCTCCTGCGCGAAGTCGTTCGAAGGAAAGCCGAGCACGACGAGCCCGCGGTCGCGAAAGCGTGAGTACAACTCTTCGAGTCCCTTGTACTGCGGCGTGAAGCCGCAGTAGCTGGCGGTGTTCACGACCAGCAGCACTTTCCCCGCGTATTGACACAAGGACTGTTGCTTTTCGTCCTGCAGCCGCGGGAACTGCTGGTTCAGCAGCGCGGGGCAGCCGGGTCCGCCTGACCCGGCGGCTTGGGCCGAGGACGGCAGCGGCACCGCCGATGCGGCGAAGGCGAGGCAGAGGACAAAGACGCGAAGCATGGGCGACCCCGGGAAGAACTCAGCCCATTGTGCGCGGGCGCAAGAGGCAGTGGGCGGCATGCGGCCTATTGGCCGACACCCGAAAAGGCCGTACGGAGACCCCGTGAGCTCCATCGGCCGTCAGCGGGCCATCAACCGCGACAACTAAAATTGCACAAAAGTGAAAGCCGCGCCCCCTTCCATGCTCTACCCCGAACTGTTCAAGCAACTCGAGTCCGTCCGCTGGGACATGGACAAGGACATCCCTTGGGACAAGTTCGACGCGAGCAAGCTGTCGGACGAGCAGGCCCAGACCATCAAGATGAACGCGATCACGGAGTGGGCGGCGCTGCCCGCCACCGAGATGTTCCTGCGCGACAACCGAAACGACAGCGACTTCTCCGCGTTCATGTCGATCTGGTTCTTCGAGGAGCAGAAGCATTCGCTGGTGCTCATGGAATACCTCAAGCGTTTCCGTCCCGACCTGGTGCCCACCGAGGAGGAGCTGCACGAAGTGCGCTTCGAATTCGAACCGGCGCCGGCGCTGGAGACGCTGATGCTGCACTTCTGCGGCGAGATCCGCCTGAACCACTGGTACCGCCGCGCCTCCGAGTGGCACACGGAGCCGGTGATCAAGCACATCTACCAGACGCTGAGCCAGGACGAGGCGCGCCACGGCGGCGCCTACCTGCGCTACATGAAGCGGGCCATCAACAACTTCGGCGTCGAAGCCAAGGCCGCGTTCGCCAAGGTCGGCGTGCTGATGGCCAGCGCGCGCCGCACCGCGCAGGCTCTGCATCCCACCAACCTGCACGTCAACAAGGCCCTGTTCCCGCGCGACACGATCCAGAGCCGCCTGCCCAACCCCGAGTGGCTGGAGCACTGGCTGGACAAGCAGATCGACTTCGACGCGGTGTGGGAGAGCAAGGTGGTCGAGCGCATCCTGCACAACCTCAGCCTGCTGATGAACCGCAGTTTCAAGAGCGTGCAGGAGCTCAATCGCTACCGCAAGGAGCTGACCGCGTCGGTCACCCAGGGCAGCACGCCCACGCCCAGCGCGGCCTGATGGCGGCTCCCGCGGCGCCGCCGGGCTTCCTGCGCAAGATCGTCGAGCGCAAGAGCGCGCCGCAAGCGCTGGCGGCGCTGGCGCAACCGGTCGTCTTCACCAACGGCGTGTTCGACGTGCTGCATCGCGGCCACGTCACGTACCTCGCGCAGGCGCGGGCGCTGGGCGCCAGCCTCGTCGTCGCGCTCAACACCGATGCCTCGGCGCGCCGCCTCGGCAAGGGTCCCGACCGTCCCCTGAACAACGAGCAGGACCGCGCGGTGATGATGGCCGCGCTCGGCTGCGTCGACCTGGTCACGTGGTTCGACGAGGACACGCCGGTGCAACTGCTGTCGGAACTGCGTCCGGCCATCTACGTCAAGGGCGGCGACTACGACGTTGCCAGGCTGCCCGAAACGGCCGTGGTGCAGGGCTGGGGCGGCCGCGCGGTCGCCCTGCCATTCGTGGACGGGTATTCGACGACGGCGCTGGTGAAGAAGATCCGGGGCTGACCGGGCTTCAGTGCGGCGTGCCGGCTTCGGTCGCCGGCTTCGCCAGCGGCGGATGCCGCCGCAGCTTCCGCCCGATGCGCCTGAACAGCCCCTCCACGTCGTCGACCACGGTGAACACCACCGGGATCACCAGCAGGCTCAAGACCGTCGACGTGATCAGCCCGCCAATCACGGCGATCGACATCGGGGATCTGAAGCTCGCGTCGGCCGCGCCGAGGCCAATCGCGATCGGCAGCATGCCCGCGCCCATCGCGATGGTCGTCATCACGATCGGCCGCGCGCGCTTGTGGCAGGCGTCGATCAGGGCATCCAGCCGGCTCATGCCGTTCTGTCGCGCGACGATGGCGTACTCCACCAGCAGGATCGAGTTCTTGGTCGCGATCCCCATCAGCATGATCAGACCGATCAGCGAAGGCATCGAGAAACTCTTCTGCGCGATCAGGAGGCCGACGAAGGCGCCGCCCAGCGACAGCGGCAGCGCGGCCAGGATGGTCACCGGATGGAGGAAATCCTTGAACAGCAGCACCAGCACGATGTAGATGCACAGCACGCCGGTGAGCATCGCCAGCCCGAAGCTCGCGAACAGCTCGCCCATCACCTCGGCATCGCCGATGGTGACCTGCCGCACGCCGGCCGGCAGGTTGCGGATCGAGGGCAGTTCCTGCACCTGCGCCGCCACGTCGCCCAGCGGCAGCCCGGACAGCTCCACCTCGAAGTTGATGTTGCGCGAGCGGTCGTAGCGGTCGATCACCGCCGGCCCGCCGGTCAGCTCCAGCGTCGCCACCTGCCCCAGCATGACCGGCCCGCGCGCGCCCGGCACCGTGAGGCGTTCGAGCGCCGACAGGTCCTGGCGCGCCTCGTCCTGCAGCCGCACCACGATGGGCACCTGCCGCTGCGACAGATTCAGTTTCGGCAGCGACACGTCATAGTCGCCGACGGTGGCGATGCGCAGCGTCTCGCCGATGGCGGCGCTGGTCACGCCCAGGTCGGCGGCGCGCGTGAAGTCGGGCCGCACGGCAATCTCCGGCCGAACCAGGCTGGCGGTCGATGCGATGCTGCCGAGGCCGGGGATGGTGCGCAGGTCCTTCTCCACCGCCAGCGCCGCGGCCTGCAGCGCCTGCGGGTCCTCGCCGGTGAGCACCAGGATGTACTTCTCGCCGGAGCCGCCCAGGCCGACCTTGCTGCGCACGCCGGGCAAGTCCTGCAGCGCGGTGCGGATCTGGTTCTCGATCGGCTGCTTGCGCGGCCGCTCGCCGCGGTCGGTGAGCAGGATGGTGAGCGTCGCCTTGCGCACCTCGGCCTGACCGCTGCCGGCGAAGGGATCGGTGCCCGCCGCGCCGCCGCCGATGGTGGTGTAGACGCTGCGCACGTGGTTCACCTTCGACACGAGCTGGCGCGCCTGTTCCGCGGCATTGCGCGTCTGCTCCAGCGTCGAGCCGGGCGGCAGCTCCAGGTACACCTGGGTCTGCGAGTTGTCGTCCGGCGGGATGAAGCCGGTGGGCAGCAGCGGGATCAGCGCCAGCGAGCCGGCGAAGAACGCGGCCGACATCAGCACGGTGGCGATGCGATGGCGCAGGCTCCACTGCACGCAGCGCAGGTAGATGCGCATCCACGCCGGATCCTTGTGACCGCCCTTGACGGGCTTGAGAAGGTAGGCCGCCATCATCGGCGTGAGCACGCGCGCCACGACCAGCGACGCGAACACCGCCAGCGCCGCCGTCCAGCCGAACTGCTTGAAGAACTTGCCCGCGATGCCGCTCATGAAGGCCGTCGGCAGGAACACCGCGATCAGCGTGAAGGTGGTGGCGATCACGGCCAGCCCGATCTCGTCGGCCGCTTCCATCGCCGCCTGGTAAGGCGTCTTGCCCATGCCCAGGTGGCGCACGATGTTCTCGACCTCCACGATGGCGTCGTCGACCAGGATGCCGACCACCAGCGACAGCGCCAGCAGCGTGACCACGTTGATCGAGAAGCCCAGCAGGTACATGCCGAGGAAGGCCGGGATCACCGACATCGGCAGCGCCACGGCCGACACGAACGTGGCGCGCCAGTCGCGCAGGAACAGCCACACCACCAGCACCGCGAGCAGCGCGCCCTCGTACAGCAGGTGCAGCGAGCCGTCGTACTCTTCCTGCACCGGCGTCACGAAGTCGAAAGCCTGCGTGAGCTGGATGTGCGGGTGCGCGGCCTTGAGTTCCTCCAGCGCCGCACGGATGCCGCCGCCCACCTCGACCTCGCTCTCGCCGCGGCTGCGCGAAACCTCGAAGCCGACCACCGGCTTGCCGTCCAGCAACGCGGCCGCGCGCGGCTCGGCGGTCGTGTCGCTGACGGTCGCCACGTCGCGCAGCTTGATGCTGCGCCCGCTCGCCAGCGAAACATCGATCTCGCCGATCTCGCGCGCCGTCTTGACGGTGGCCAGCGTGCGCACCGGCTGCTCGCCGTTGCCCAGGTCGAGGCGGCCGCCGGCGCTTTCGGTCTGCACCTGGCGCAACTGGCGCGACACGTCGGCAGCCGTGGCGCCCAGTGCCTGCAATTTCTGTGCGTCGATCGCCACGCGGATCTCGCGCGTCACGCCGCCCACGCGGTTGACCGCGCCCACGCCCTTGACGGCCAGCAGCTTGCGCGAGACCTCGTTGTCGACGAACCAGGACAGCGCCTCGTCATCGAGGCGAGACGAAGCGATGGTGTAGGCCAGCACCGGCTGGCCGGCCAGATCGAGTTTGGCGACGATCGGATCGCGCAGGTCCGCGGGCAGGTCGGCGCGCACGCGCGAGACGGCGGAGCGCACGTCGTCGACCGCTTCCTGCACCGGCTTTTCCAGCCGGAACTCCACGGTGAGCGTCACGCCGCCGTCCTGCACCTTCGTCATGATGTGCTTGACGCCCTGCACGGTGGCGATCGAGTTCTCGAGCTTGCGCGCGACGTCGGTTTCCAGCTGCGAGGGCGATGCGCCGGGCAGCGAGGCGCTGATGGTGACGGTGGGCAGGTCGATGTCGGGGAAGTTCTGGACCTTCATCGCGTTGAACCCGAGCATTCCGCCGAACGTGAGCAGCACGAACAGCATCACTGCGGGGATCGGGTTGCGGATCGACCAGGAGGAGACGTTCATCATGAAGAGCGCTCCTTCAGCGGGCCGCCGCCGCGGCCGACGCCGGACGCGCGGCGGTCTGCGCCGCGGCCTCGACCACGCGGACCAGGTCGCCGTCGTTCAGGAAGCTGCCGCCCGAGGCCACGATCCTGGCGTCGGGCTGCAGTCCCGAGATGATCTCCACCTGGCCGTTCACCAGGCGGCCGGTCTGCACCTTTACCTGGGTCACGCGGTTGTCCGGGTTGAGGCGCATCACGTAGCTGAAGCCCTCGCGCAGCACCACGGCCTGCTGCGGCACCGTCAAGGCCGCGCTCGCGCCCAGCTCGAACTCGCCGCGCGCGAACATGCCTGCGCGTGCGCTGCCGTTCGAGGGTCCCGGCAGCGGCGACAGGTCGACATAGACCAGCGCCGAGCGCGTCTGCGGATCGACGGTCGGGCCGATCATGCGCACCCTGCCTTCGAGTTGCGCTCCGCTTGCAGCGGTGACCATCGCGCGCGTGCCGGGTTTGACCCGCCCCAGTTCGGTGGACGTCACTTCCGCACGCCACTCCAGCCGGCCCTGGCGGATCAGGCGGAACAGCTCGGTGCCGCTGCCGACGACGGCGCCGACCGTCGCCGTGCGCATCGAGATGATCCCGTCGTCGGGCGCCAGCACTTGCGTCTGGTTCACGCGCACCTGCTGCGCCTCGAAGCTGGCGCGCGCGGCCTGAACGCGGGCCTGCGCCGTCTTCTCCGCCGTGAGGTACTGGTTGATCTGCGCGGCGCTGAGCGCGCCGGTGGTCTGCAAGCCGCGCGCACGCTCGGCGTTCGCCGCCGCTTCCGCCGCGGCCGCTTCGGCCTCGGCCAGCGCGGCACGCGCCTGCGCCGCTTCGGCCCGCAGCGTGTCGGTTGCGAAGACGGCCAGCACCTGGCCCTTGCGCACGCGGTCGCCCACGTTCACGCGCACCTCGGTCAGGCGCTGCCCCGGCGACTCGGCGCCGACGCTGGCTTCCTGCCAGGCGGCGATGTTGCCGTTGGCGGCCAGCGTGATCGGCATTTCGACGCGACGCGGCACGGCCGCCGACACAGTCAGCGACGGCTTGGCGGTGGCGGCAGGCTTTTCTTCGGCCGCGCTCGAGCCGCTCGTGGTGGCGATCACGCCGGCGACGATCAACGCCACGACGGCGGCCGCGGCGAGCAGCGTGCGCACGGGAATTGTTCCGATCTTCTTCATCCGATATCCCTCGTTCCGGTTCAGCGGGCCGCGCCCGCAGGGGCCTCGTCGCGGCGCCAGCCGCCGCCCGTGGCCCGGTACAGCGCCACCCAGGCGGCGGCGCGTTCGCGCTGCAGCGTCACCAGCGCAGTCTCCGCCGCCAGCAGCGTGCGGCGCGCATCTTCCAGTTCGAACAGGCTGCCCAGCCCGCCGCGGAAGCGCGCCTCGGTGGCGGCGAACGAAGCGCGATAGCCCTCGGCCGCGGTCCGCGCGTCCTCGTCGCGGCGGCGCGCGCTGTCCAGGTTGACCAGCGCCTGCTCCACTTCGCTCACGGCCTGCCGCAGCCGGGCGCGGTAGGCGACTACGGCCTCGTCGTAGCGGGCGCGCGAGGCGTCCGCATTCGCGGCGCGCCGGCCCGCGTCGAACAGCGGCAGCGTCACCGCCAGCGGCCCGAGAGACCAGGTCTGCGCGTCGGTCCACTCGCCGCCCAGCCGCACCATGCCGGCCGCCACCGAGCCGGTGAGCGACACGCGCGGGTAGCGCTGCGCCTGCGCGGCGCCGACGTCGGCGCTGGTGGCCGCCACTTCGCGCTCGGCCTGGAATACGTCGGGCCGCTGGGCGAGGACCTGCGCGGGCACTTCGGTCACGCCGAACAGGGGCGCAGGCCCCGGCTCATTCCAGGACGTCTCGAGGCGCTCGCGCAAAGCGGGTTCCGGCACGGCGGTGAGCGCCGCCAGCGTCTTGAGATCGATCTCGCATTGCGCGCGCTGCTGCGTCAGGCGCGCCGAGCCTTCGGCCGCGCTGGCCCGCGACAGTGCAGCGGTGGCCGGCGCGGTGAAGCCGGCTTCGGCGCTGAGCTGGTTCAGCCGCGAGGTTTCGGCGCGCGAGCGCGCATCGTTCTCCGTCACCGCCAGCAGGCGCCGGCAAGTGCGCAGCGCGATGTAGTTGTTGGCAGTCTCGGCCGCCACCGACACGCGTGCGTCGTGCCAGCCCGCCTGCGCGCCCTGCAGCCGCGCCTGCGCGGCGTCGGCCGTGGCGCGGTTGCCGCCGAACAGGTCGATCTCCCACTGTGTTTGCAGGCCCGCTTGCACGGTGGTGGCCAGCGGGATCGGCGGCTGGGTGAAGCCGCGGTTGGCCGATGCGGTCGCATCCAGATTGGGCAGCAGCGCCGCGCTGGCGGCCACGCGCGTGGCGCGCGCTGTTTCGATGCGCGTCGCCGCGGCGGCGATGGTGGGGCTCGCGGCCTGCGCGGCGTCGATCAGCGAAACCAGCACCGGGTCCTGGAGCTGATCCCACCAGCGGCTCATGTCGGCCAGTTGGCCGCCATGCGGCAGCGGCGCGTAGAACTGGGGCGGCATCGGGGCCTCGACCTGCGATGGCGGCCGCGTCACAGCGCAGCCCGCCAGAATCAGGGCGAGGGCGAGCACGGCAGGCATGCGAAGCCGGTTGGTCATTCCTGCGTTCTCCTTTTTTTCAGCGCCGCGCGGCGGCGCGCCTCGGCGTCGACCATGCCGAGCGCGTAATCGGCCAGCCGTTCGGTCGCGGCCTGCACCGCGTCCTCGCCATCCAGCAGTGCGGGCCGGAAACGCTCGACCAGGTCGCGGCAGACATACAGGTGCATCGGCAGCGCGACGATCGCAAAGGCGAGCCGGTGCACCTCGTCGTCCTCGTGCTGCAGGCCGAGGTGGCGGCACAGCAGGCGCACGAGAGCCTGATGCGCCGGTCGGATGCCCTGCTCCACTTCCTCCTGCCAGAGCGCGCTCGGCTCCAGCATCTCGCGGTAGCGAAGCCGCATCGACTGGTCCAGCAGCTCGTCGCCCAGCTTCATCGGCTCCAGGAAGCTGCCGATGAACAGGACGAATGCGGCGTGCATGTCGAGGCCGGGTTGCTCGTAGACCGAGAGGTCGTTGCGCGTCCTGTGCATCGGCTCGGTGTAGGCCGCCCGGTACAGCCCTTCCTTGTCGCCGAAGTAGTAGCGGATGGCGGCGACGTTCGCGCCGGCGGCCTGCGCGATCTCGCGCGTCGAGGTGCGGGCGAAGCCCTGGTCCGCAAATAGACGAAGGGCGGCAAGGAGCAGACGTTCGCGGGCCTGCTCCCCGGCCGCGCCCTTGGGCACGGCAGGCGCGGGCGGCTGGCGCAGCGGACGGGTACGGGAGGCGGTCGCGGGCATGAGGGCCCGCATTTAACCACCCTGAATCAAACGATTGATTAAGGAAGAATTAGCCGGGCCGCCGCCGGGGCGATCTGGGTTCTTTTCAGCCGAAGACGGCGGTCCAGAGCTTCTGGATGGCTTCGCGCTCGGCGGTCAGCGACTCGGGCGCGACCTGGGTCGGCTCCTCGTTCAGCCGGGCGCCGTGCTGGATGCGCCGCAGCTCGCGGTAGGCCGCGGCGGCGCGTTGCCCGACCGTCGCAGGCAGCAGCCCGGCCGCCTCGGCCCGCTGCAGCAGCGCGATGTTGCCGAGGTTGGGCACGAGCTCCCGGTGCGCGCCCGAATGCGCCAGCACCAGGTACTGCACCGCGAACTCGGCGTCGACCATGCCGCCTTCGCTGTGCTTGACGTCGAAGCAGCCCGCCTTGACCGGATGGGCCGCGCGCACGCGCTGGCGCATGGCCACGATCTGCTGCTTCAGGGCGTCGTGGTCGCGCGGCGCGGTGATCACGGCCTCGCGCACGCCGTCGAACCGCTGCGCCAGCGCGGGCTCGCCCATCACGAAGCGGGCGCGCGTCATGGCCTGGTGTTCCCAGGTCCACGCGGTGTTGCTGCCCCGTCCCTGCTGGTAGTTCTCGTAGGCGGAGAAGGTGGTGACCAGCAGGCCGGAGCTGCCGTTGGGCCGCAGGGCGGTGTCGATCTCGTACAGGTCGCCTTCGGCGGTCTTGGTGGTCAGCCAGTTGATCAGCTTGCGAACGAACGCGGCGTACACCTCCTGGGCGCGCTCGTCCTCGTCCTCGAACACGAACACGATGTCCAGGTCGCTGCCGTAGCCCAGTTCCTTACCGCCCAGCTTCCCGTAGCCGATGATGGCGAAGCGCGGCGTCTCGCGGTGGCGGCTCTTGAGCCGGTCCCAGCACCAGCGCGTGGTGACACGCAGCACCGCGTCGGCCAGCGCGCTCAGGTCGTCGGCCACCTGCTCCACCGTCAGCCGCCCTTCGATGTCGCGCGCCAGCGTGCGGAACACCTCGGCGTGGTGCGCGCGGCGCAGCAGGTTCAGCAGCGCCTCGTCGTCATCCTCGCCGGTGCGGCACAGGGCGCGGCGGCGGTCTTCCAGGTCCTGCTCGAACTCGGCCGGCGTGAAGCGCTCGGAGAACAGCGCCTCGCTGGCCAGTTCGTCGATCACGCCGGGATGGCGCAGCAGGTAGCGCGCCGGCCACTTGGCCGCGCCCAGCAGGCGCAGCAGGCGCTCGTGGACGTTGGGGCGCTCCAGCAGCAGCGCCAGGTAGCTTTCGCGCCGCAGCAGCGGCTCCAGCCAGTCGGCCATGCGCACCGCGGCCTGCTCGCCGACTCGCCCCTCCAGCAGCCATTGCCCGGTGCGCGCGATCAGGCGCGACAGCCGATGGCGCGCATCCTCGCGCAGCGCCATCACGCGCGGATGGCCGCACCAGCGGCCGATGCGCTCGCGCAACTGGGGCGGCATCTGCTCCAGCAGCGATTCCAGGTCCGGCGCCGCGCGCGAGCCCTTGGGGCCGACGCAAGCCTTGCATTCCTCCTGGCCGCCGAGCAGCTTGTCGAACTCCTGCGCCACGAACTCGCGGTGGCTGTCCAGCTCGTGCAGGAAGGGGCAGCAGTCGGCGTAGCCCATGGTGTGCGCGATCCAGGCCAGGTCGCCGTCGTCCTCATCCGCGTTGCAGCCCATGGGCAGCACGTGGGTCTGCTGGTCGTCCAGGTACTGGATGCGGTGCTCGACCCGGCGCAGGAACTCGTAGGCCCTGGCGAGCGACTCGGCCGTGGCCTGCGGCATCAGGCCGGCCGCCGCAACCCGCTGCAGCGCCTGCAATGTGGGACGGGTGCGCAGCTCCGGGAACTGGCCGCCGCGCACCACCTGCAGCAACTGCACGACGAATTCGATCTCGCGGATGCCGCCGCGCGACAGCTTCACGTCATTGGCGCGCTCGGGCCGGCCGGCGCTGCGGCGCGCGGCATGCTCGCGGATCTGCCGGTGCAGCACGCGCAGCGAGTCGAACACGCCGTAGTCGAGGTAGCGGCGGAACACGAACGGCAGCACGACCCCTCGCAGCGCCTGGGCCGAGCGGTCCTCGACGGCGCTGCGCGGCGCGACCACGCGGCTCTTGAGCCAGGCGAAGCGCTCCCATTCGCGGCCCTGGACCAGGAAATACTCCTCCAGCGCGTCGAGCGACACCACCGGCGGGCCCGAATTGCCGTTCGGCCGCAGCGCCAGGTCGACGCGGAAGACAAAACCGTGTTCCGTGGTGTCGCCCACCAGGGCGAAGATGTTCTTCACCGCCTTGGCGAAGAACTCCTGGTGGCTGATGCGGCCGCGCCCGTCCACGCCGGGCGTTTCCCCGTTGTGGTCGTAGACATAGATGAGGTCGATGTCGCTGGAGACGTTCAGCTCGCGCGCACCGAGCTTGCCCATGCCGATGACCCACAACTGTGCCGGCCGGCCGTCGGGCGCCAGCGGCGTGCCGTGCACCGCGGACAGTTCCGACAGCGCGTGCACGCAGGCCCGGTCGAGCGCGAATTCGGCCAGCAGCGTCACGGCGCCGGTCACGCCGGCCAGCGGCGCCTGCTGCTCGCAATCGAGCTGCGCGAGGCGCTCGAGCACCAGCTGGCGAAGGATGCGAAGCGCCGCGCCGAGCGCATGGCCGCGGGTGCTCAGGGCTTCGAAGGTGGATTCGAGGGTTTCGCGGGTCGGCAGGCCCGGGGAAAGGAGCGCCAGTTCGGCGGCGTAGCGGCGCCTGATCCGCTGAACGAACCGCGAATGCATGGAACCGGCGGGAGCGCCGGGCGTCTGACCAGGGACCACGACGTCGCCTTCCGTGAGGCTCCGAACCGCGGCCGCCCCTGCAGCACCGGGGCTCATAATTCCTGCCACCTCGTAGTTTTCATGAACGACTCGCCCCCGCTCCCCTCGGGCCCGCTGAAGCTTTACGCCGCTGTCGCGAACGGGCTCCTGTGGCTGTTGGCCGCCGCCTGGCTGCTGTTGGCGCTCGCCTGGGGAGCGGTGCACGGCTGGATTGTGCCGCGAATCGGTGACTTTCGCCCCGTGCTGGAAACCCGGGCCACGCAGCTGCTCGGCGTGCCGGTGCGGATCGGCGCGATCAGCGCGCGCAGCGAAGGCCTGGTGCCCTCGTTCCAGCTCGAATCGGTGGTGCTGCTGGACCCGCAGGGCCGGGAAGCATTGAGCCTGCCGCGCGTCGTGGCGTCGCTCTCTCCGCGCTCGCTGTTGCACCTGGGTTTCGACCAGCTTTACATCGACAGTCCGGTGCTGGACGTGCGTCGTTCGGCGCAGGGGCGCCTGGTCGTCGCGGGGCTGGAGCTGGCGCAGGGGCAGGAGGACGACGGCCGCATGGCCGACTGGTTCTTCCGCCAGCGCGAATTCGTGATCCGCGGCGGCACCGTGCGCTGGACCGACGAGATGCTGGCCGCACCGCCCTTGCAGCTGGAGCAGGTCGACTTCGTCGTGCGCAACACGTCGCGGCGCCACGCGATACGTCTCGACGCCACGCCGCCTCCTGCGTGGGGGGACCGCTTCACGGTGCAGGCCGCTTTCCGCCAGCCGTTCCTGTCCGCGCACCCGGGCCGCTGGCAGGACTGGGACGGCCAGTTGCATGCGGATTTCCACCGCGTCGACCTGGGCGAGCTGCGCAAGCACACCCGGCTCGGCTTCGAAGTGCACGGCGGGCACGGCGCCGTGCGCGCCTGGGTGGACGTGGCGGATGGAAAAGTCACCGGCGCAGTGGCCGATCTCGCCGCGGCGGGCGTCTCCACCACGCTGCGCAACGGCCTCGCACCGCTCGCGCTCGCGACCGTCTCGGGCCGGCTCGGCGGACGCCTGCTGCCGGGCGGGCTCGAAGTCGAGGCGCGCGAGCTGCAGTTCACGACGGCCGAGGGCCAGCGCTGGCCGGCCGGCAACGTGTTCTTCACCTTCACCGAGCCCGACGGACGCCGCGAGGGCGCGGGCGAACTGCGCGCCGACCGGGTGGACCTGGGGGCGCTCGGCCAGGTCGCAAGCGCGCTCCCTCTGGGCGAGGCGACGCATGCGGCCCTGGCGCGGCACGCGCCCCGTGGGATCGTCGAGAACCTGATCGCGAAATGGCAGGGGCCGCTGCCCTCCCCCGCCCGGTACCAGGCCCGTGGCCGCGTCACCGGCCTGCAGATTGCCGCGGTGCCGGCTTCGGTCGAGGACGGCCATGCGACCGGCGCGCTGCCGGGCGTGCGCAACGCATCGCTCGACTTCGACCTGAACGAAGCCGGCGGCAAGGCGCGCCTGTCGCTCAACGCCGGTGAGCTGGAACTGCCCGGCGTGTTCCAGGAGCCGGTGCTGGCGTTCGACCGCCTCTCCGGCGACCTCCAATGGCAGCTGGCCGGCGAGCGCATCACCGTGAACGTGGCCAACCTGCGGTTCGCCAACGCCGACGCGCAGGGCGAAGGCCAGGCCAGCTGGCGCACCGGCGACCAGCCGGCCCATCGCTATCCGGGCGTGCTCGACCTGCAGGCAAGCCTCTTGCGGGCCAAGGGCGCGCGGGTGTGGCGCTACCTGCCGCTGGGCGTGCCGCAGGACGCGCGCGACTACGTGCGCGAGGCCGTGCAGCAAGGCGACGTCGCCGACGCGCGTTTCCGCGTGCGCGGCGACCTCAAGGACTTCCCCTTCCCGCAACGCCAGGGCGATTTCCTCGTCACCGCGCAGGTGAGGAACGCCACGTACGCGTTCGCGCCCCGGTCCGTGACGCGCGGCCCGCTGCAATGGCCGGCGCTGTCGCAGCTGTCCGCCAGGCTGGTGTTCGACCGCACCAGCCTGCGGATCGAGGACGCGCAAGGACGACTGACCGGCGCGCCCAACCTGCGGGTGAAGGCTTCAGCACAGATCCCGGACCTGTCGCAAGCGGTCGTCGGCCTCGATGGCGAGATCCGCGGGCCGCTCGCCGAAGCGCTGGGTGTGGTGCAGCGTTCCCCGATCTCGGCGTTGATGAACGACACGCTGGCCCGCTCCACTGCCAACGGCAACACCGAGGTGAAGCTGGGTCTCGAACTGCCGATCGAGCAGATCCAGCGCAGCCGCGTGCAGGGCACGGTGACGCTGGCCGGCAACGACGTGCAGATCACGCCGGACAGCCCGCCGCTGCAGCGCGCCCGCGGCTCGGTGCTGTTCAGCGAGCGCGGCTTCCAGCTGGTGGGCACGCAGGCGCGCGCACTCGGCGGCGACATGCGCATCGAAGGCGGCAGCCGCCCCGGCGGGGCTGAGCCTTCGGTGGTGCTGCGCGCCCAGGGCACCGCGACCGCGGAAGGATTGCGGCAGGCCCGCGAACTCGGTTTCGTCTCGCGCCTGGCCAAACATGCGACCGGCGCTTCCAGCTATTCGGCCGTGCTCTCGTTCCGGCGCGGCACGCCCGAGGTGCAGGTCACGAGCAGCCTGCAGGGGCTGGCGCTAAGTCTGCCCGCGCCGCTGTCCAAGCCGGCCGAGGCGGCCATGCCGCTGCGCTACGAGAACGTGCTGCTCGCCGCCGACGCCAGCGGCCCGATGCACGACCAGCTCTCGGTCGACATCGGGCGCGTGGCCTCCGTCACCTACGTCCGCGATGTGTCGGGCGCCGAGCCGAAGGTGCTGCGCGGGTCCATCGCCATCGGGCTGGCGCAGGGCGAGTCGGCCTCGCTGCCCGACCAGGGGGTCACGGCCAACGTGCGCCTGGGCTCCACCAATGTCGATGCATGGGAGCAGGTGTTCGAGGGCGGCGCGCCGGCGACTGCCGCCGCACCCGCGTCCGCACCTGCCGCCGCCGCGCCCGCAAGGCCGGCCAGTGCGGCAGCGGCCCTCGGCTACCTGCCCACCACGATCGCCCTGCGCGCCAAGGAACTCACCGTCGAAGGCCGCACCCTGCACAACCTGGTGGTGGGCGGCTCGCGCGACGGCCTGCTCTGGCGCGGCAACGTCGACGCCGACGAGCTGAACGGCTACGTCGAATACCGCCAGCCCGCCGGCAGCGGCGCGGGCCGGGTCCACGCGCGGCTCGCTCGCCTGTCCATCGCCGCTTCGACGGCCAATGCGGTGGAGACCCTGCTGGACGAACAGCCCGCCAGCATGCCGGCGCTGGACGTGGTGGTGGAGGATTTCGAACTGCGCGGCCGCAAGCTCGGGCGCCTGGAGATCGACGCGGTCAACCGCGGCGGCGCAGCCGTCGTGCGCGAAGGCGGGATCCGCGAATGGCGCCTGAACAAGCTGGCGCTCATCACGCCCGAGGGCACGTTCAGCGCCACCGGCAACTGGGCGGCGGTGGACGCACAGGCTGCTCCGCCGGGCGGGCCGCGGCCACCGCGCACGCCGCCCGAGCGCCGTCGCACGGTGATGAACTTCCGCCTCGACATCGGCGACGCGGGCCAGCTGCTCACTCGCGTGGGCATGAAGGACGTCGTGCGGCGCGGCCAGGGCCGCATGGAGGGCCAAGTGGCCTGGCTCGGCTCGCCGCTGGCCTTCGACTATCCGTCGATGCAGGGCTTTTTCCACGTCGACGTGCAGGCCGGTCAGTTCCTCAAGGCCGACCCGGGCCTGGCCAAGCTGCTCGGCGTGCTGAGCCTGCAGTCGCTGCCGCGCCGCCTGGCGCTGGACTTCCGCGACGTGTTCAGCCAGGGCTTCGCGTTCGACTTCGTGCGTGGCGACATCACCATCCAAAACGGCGTGGCCGCGACCAACAACCTGCAGATGAAAGGCGTCAACGCGGCGGTGCTGATGGAAGGCAAGGCCGACATCGCGCGCGAGACGCAGGACCTGCGGGTCGTGGTCGTACCGGAGATCAACGCCGGCACCGCCTCGCTGGTAGCCGCCGTGATCAACCCGGCCATCGGGCTGGGCACCTTCCTCGCCCAGGTGTTCCTGCGCGAGCCGCTGGCGCGCGCCGCCACGCAGCAGTTCCAGATCGAAGGCACCTGGGCCGATCCGCGCGTCACCAAGCTGGCGCGGCAGTCGGCCGCCGGGGGGCCGCCCCAGGAGCAGGAGGCGCAACGATGAAGGCCGCAGCCTTGCAGATGGTGTCCACCCCGCGGGTAGGGGACAACCTGGCCGCCGCCGCCAGCCTGATCGCGCAGGCGGCCGCGCAGGGTTGCGAGCTCGTGGTGCTGCCCGAGTTCTTCTGCCTGATGGGGCGGCAGGACAGCGACAAGCTGGCGGCGCGCGAGGAGCCCGGCCGTGGTCCGATCCAGTCATTTCTCGCCGCGGCCGCGCGCGAGCACCGGATCTGGCTCGTGGGCGGAACGCTGCCGCTGCGGGCCTCCGACGACGTTCGCGTGCGCAACACCAGCTTCGCCTTCTCGCCCCAGGGCGAGTGCGTGGCGCGCTACGACAAGATCCACCTCTTCTGGTTCGACGACGGCGGGGAGCGCCGCGACGAACCGCGCAGCATCGAGCCGGGCAGCGAGCCCGTGGCCTTCACGCTGCGGGCCCGCGACGGGCGCGACTGGCGCATCGGCATGTCGGTCTGCTACGACCTGCGCTTTCCCGAGCTGTACCGGCGCCTGCAGGCCGACGTGTTGCTGGTGCCGAGCGCCTTCACCCATGTCACGGGCCAGGCGCACTGGGAGGCGCTGCTGCGCGCCCGCGCCATCGAGAACCTCGCCTACGTGCTCGCGCCCGCGCAGGGCGGCACCCACGAGAACGGCCGCCGTACCTGGGGCCACACGCTCGCCGTCGATCCCTGGGGCCAGGTGATCGCCTGCCGCCAAGAGGATGGCGAAGGCCTTGTCGTGGCCGATCTCGACGCTGAACGCCTTACCGGCTGGCGCCGGCAGTTGCCCGCGCTGGAGCACCGCGTGCTATGAGCCCGCGGCTGTCCGCCGCCGGGACCCGCGCGGCGACGGCGCTGCGAGCGCCGGGCCACCGCTGGTCGCTGTGGGTCTGGCTGATCGCGCTCGTGGCCACATTGCTCGTGACGCTGGTCTGGCTGGCGGGGCGCTACGAGGCCACCCAGCTGCAGACACGGATCGAGCGCGACACGGCCGAGGCGGTGGCCGAGATCCGCACCGCGCTCACCCGCAACGTGCAGTCGCTGCAGGCGCTGCAATCGATGCATGCCGGGTCGCCCGCCGGCTCGCAGGTGGGCTGGGCCAACGACGCGCTGCGACTGCTGCACGACCACCGTGAACTGGTGCGGATCGAATGGCGCGACCCGCGGATGAGGGTGCTGGCCGCCGTCGACACCCCTTTCCGCCAGCCCGTGTTCGGCCGGCTCGGTCGCGCCAATGCGCAGCCCGACGTGCAGCTGGCCTGCGGCGCTGCGCGGCGCCTGAGCGGCCCCGGCTATTCCGCCAGCTACTTCGTGCCGCAGGTCGACGGCATCGGCATGGAAGTCATGGAGCTGTGCCTGCCGCAGGCCAGCGGCGGCGTGCCCAGCGGCTACGTGGTCGCCACCTACGCGCTGAGCGAGGTGCTGGCGCTGGTGGCGCCGGACCTGGCGCGCGGGCAGGAGATCTCGTTCACCGAGGCCGACGGTACGCGGCTCGCGCTGCACGGCGGCTCCGGCCGCGGCCGGCGCGTGTTCACGGCGCAGCAGCTGCTGGACCTGCCGGGCAACACGCTGGTGCTGCGCATGGACAGCTGGAGCGGCGCGCCGGACCTGTTCCCCAACGTGCTCACGGCGCTGGTCACCGCGATGTCGATCGCGCTGCTGATCGTGCTGTTCCTGCTGGGCAAGGACATGCGGCGGCGCCAGCAGGTGGAGCAGGACCTGGCCGAGGCGCTGGCCTTCCGCAAGGCGATGGAGGACTCGCTCGTGACCGGCCTGCGCGCCCGCGACCTCGCCGGGCGCATTACCTACGTCAACCCGGCTTTCTGCGCGATGGTCGGCTTCTCGGCCGAGGAGTTGCTCGGGCACTCGACGCCCGCCCCTTACTGGCCGCCGGAATTCGTGGGCGAGTACCAGAAGCGGCAGGAGATCCGCCTCGCGGGCCGGCATGCGCCGCCGCGCGAAGGCTTCGAGTCCGTGTTCATGCGCAAGGACGGCTCGCGCTTCCCGGTGCTGATCATCGAGGCGCCTCTGATCAACGCCCAGGGCGTGCAGACCGGCTGGATGAGCGCGTTCCTCGACATCAGCGAGCAGCGCCGGATCGAGGAGCTCTCGCGCGCGAGCCATGAGCGCCTGCAGGCCACCGCGCGGCTGGCCACGGTCGGCGAGATGGCCTCGCTGCTCAGCCACGAACTCAATCAGCCGCTCGCCGCCATCTCCAGCTATGCCACGGGCTCGCTCAACCTGCTGCAGGCGCGCGCGGGCCTGCCGGACGCCGAGCCGGCCGACCTGCGGCTGGCGATTCAGCGCATCGCCCAGCAGGCCGAGCGCGCCGGCCGCGTGATCAAGAGCGTGCACGACTTCGTGCGGCGCCGCGACAAGGCGCGCGAACCGGTGCGGCCCGAAGAACTGCTCGACGCGGTGATGCCGCTGGTCAGCCTGCAGGCGCGCAAGCTGCGCGTGCAGGTGGAGACGCGCGTCGCGCCGTCGCTGCCGCCGGTGGTCTGCGACCGCACCATGGTCGAACAGGTGCTGCTCAACCTCGCGCGCAATGCGATGCAGGCCATGGACGAGGCGCGCGTGGCCCATCGTTCGCTGGTGCTGCAGGTGCGGCGCGCCGGCGAGGAGGCAGGCAAGGGCTGGCTGGAGTTTTCGGTGGCCGACCAGGGGCCCGGCATCGCACCCGAGGTGCGCGAGCAGCTCTTCACGCCCTTCTTCACCACCAAGGCCGAAGGCATGGGGCTGGGCCTGTCGCTGTGCCGCACGGTGGTCGAGCAGCACGGCGGCTTCCTGGCGTTCGAGCCCAACCGGCCGCGCGGTACGATCTTCCGGTTCACCTTGCCCACTGACGCCGCCGCGGTGCCCGCGCCGCAAGCCGCCCCGCTGGCCGCCACCACCGCCTGATGCAACCCGCGCCGGACGCCACCGTCTTCATCGTCGACGACGACGAAAGCGTGCGCGAGGCGCTCGCCTGGTTGCTGCGGTCGCGCCACCTGGCCAGCGAGCGCTTCGCCACCGCGGAGGCATTCGAAGCCATGCTGGCGTCGGGCTTCTCGCCCTCGAACCCCTGCTGCCTGCTGCTGGACGTGCGCATGCCGGGCATGAGCGGGCTGGCATTGTTCGAACGCATCGCCGAGCGCGGACTCGTGCAGGCCGTGCCCGTGATCTTCCTGACCGGACATGCTGACGTGCCGACCGCCGTGGGCATGGTCAAGCGCGGCGCGTTCGACTTTTGCGAGAAGCCCTTCTCGGACAACGCGCTGGTGGACCGCGTCGAGCAGGCGCTGCAGCAATCCGCGCGCGTGCTGGCCGAAAAGCGCGCCCGCGACCGGCTGGCGGCGCGCGTGGCCGAACTCACCGACCGCGAGCGCGACGTGATGCAGCTGGTCGCGCGGGGCCTGCCGAACAAGCTGATCGCCGACCAGCTGGCCATCAGCGTGCGCACGGTGGAGGTCCACCGCGCGCGCGTGTTCGACAAGATGGAAGTGAAGTCCGCCGTCGAGCTGGCCAACGTGCTGCGCGACGTGGCGGACGCGCGCTAGGTCTTGGGCGGCTGTTCGTCGTCTTGCGCCGGCGGCTCGCCGCGAGGCCGGCCGGAGAACATGGTCCACCACACGATGAGCACCAGCACCACCAGCGCGAGCAGGGCTTCCAGCAGAATCAGCAGCATGTCAAGTTTGTCGTGGAGCAGGTTCGCGAAAGTCGCGGCGATTGTAGGAACGCTGGCCGGCTGTGGCTCGGTGCCGCTGGATGAACCCGTGCCGCACACGCCCTCCCCGACCGCACCCACGCCGGCCGCAGTGATCACGTTGCCCCCGGTGCCTGCGCCGCCCATGGAGGCGCCCGTCGCCGGTGCGCCGCTGCTGCAAGGCAAGAGCCGCTGGCATCCCGTCGCGTGGAGCGAGCTGCCGGGCTTCGACGACGACGCGCTGCACGAGGCCTGGAACGCGTGGCTGCGCAGCTGCGAGCGGCCGCTGCCGGCCTTTGCATCGCTTTGCCCGCAGGTGCGGCAGCTTTCCATCGCCGGCCCCGCCGAGCAGCGTGAGTGGATGCGGCGGCATCTGCAGCCTTACCGGGTCGAGCCGCTGCAAGGTCCGGCCGAAGGCCTGCTCACCGCGTACTACGAGCCGCTGCTGGAAGCGTCGCGTGAACCGAGCGCGCGCCACACGGTGCCGCTGTACCGACCGCCCGCAAGCCTGGCCAGCCGCAAGCCCTGGTACAGCCGGCAGGAGATCGACACGCTGCCCGAGGCCAAGGCGCAGCTGCGCGGGCGCGAGATCGCCTTCCTGGCCGACCCGCTGGACGCGCTGGTGCTGCAGATCCAGGGCTCGGGCCGCGTGCGCGTGACCGAGCGCGACGGCTCCCAGCGGCTGGTGCGCCTCGCCTACGCCGGCAGCAACGAGCATCCCTACCGCAGCGTCGGCGGCTGGCTGCTGCAGCAGGGCGCGGTGCGCGACGCGTCCTGGCCCGGCATCAAGGCCTGGGTGCGCGACAACCCGCACCGGCTGCAGGAGATGCTGTGGAGCAATCCGCGCACCGTGTTCTTCCGCGAGGAGCCCCTGGGGGATCTCGATGCGGCATTCGGCCCGCGCGGCGCGCAGGGCGTCGCGCTCACGCCGGGCCGCTCGATCGCGGTGGACAAGGAGAGCATTCCGTACGGCACGCCGGTCTGGCTGGCGTCGAACGGCCCGCTGCTGAAGCTGCAGCGGCTGGTGCTCGCGCAGGACACCGGCAGCGCCATCGTGGGCGCCCTGCGGGCGGACTACTTCGCCGGCTGGGGCGCCGAAGCCGGCGAGCTGGCGGGAAGGCTCAAGCAGCCCTTGCGGATGTGGGTGCTGTGGCCCAAGTGAGGGATCGGCGCGCGGGGTTCCTGGTGGGGGCGGCGGCCTTTGTCGCGGGCTGCGCCGCTGTTCCGCAGCCGCTCCCGGTCCCGCCCGCGCCACCGGCCAGCGCAGTACCTGCAGTTCCTGCTCCGCCCCCAGCGGTTGCAGAGCCCGCACCACCCGAAAGGCCCACGCCGGACCCGCGCCCGGGCAAGCAGTACACCTGCAGCGACGGCAGCAGCTTCCGCCTCTTGTCGCAGGGCGACTACGTGGTGATCGAGGGATTGCCGGGTGGCGCGCAGCGGCTGGGCCGCGATGCGGGTGGCTTCACGCCGGAGCACACGGTGTGGAGCAGCGAGGGCCTGCGCGCCGAGTTCGGCCTTGGCGCCGATGGCCGCGGCGCGTTGCTGCATTACCCGCTGGCGCCCATCGTGCGCTGCGCCGCGGGCACCGAAGCGCCCAAGTAAGCCGCGCGCGGGATCAAGCCGCCGGCTCGGCGCCCAGGTGCCCCAGCGGCCAGCTGCTGCTCGCCTTGACCTCGCCCAGCGAGAAGCTGGTGTGGATGTCCTTCACGTTCGGCAGGTTGATCAGCACCTTGCGGGCGAACTGCGAGAAGGCATCGAGGTCGCGCGACACCACCTGCAACTCGAACGTGCCCGCGCCGCTGATGTAGTGGCAGGCCACGATCTCGGGGATGCGGCGGATCGCCTCCTCCATCTCACGCGTGCGCTCGCCGGTGTTCTTGTCCGCGTCCAGGCGCACGAAGGCCAGAACGCCCAGGCCGATCTTGTGACGGTCGATCTCGGCGTGGTAGCCCCTGATGTAGCCAGCCTCCTCCAGCGCGCGAACTCGCCGCCAGCAGGGCGCGGCCGAGAGGCCGACCCGCTGGGCCAGTTCGGCGTTGGTCAGCCGGGCGTCGGCCTGCAGCTCATGCAGGATGCGAAGGTCGAACTTGTCGAGTCTTTCCATATTCGGACCATCCGAGAACATTCCTTTCTCATCCTAGCCCTATCCGGGCATCAAAAGCAAAGACATATCGGGGCTGCTTGCATACACTTTGCGGCTATTCCCCGGAGACATGCGCAAGTGAACGCCCCCCTGCCCGAACACATCCGCAAGGCGCTCGAGACCGTCACGCTGGACGACAAGTACTCGCTCGACTACGGGCGCGCCTTCATGAGCGGCGTCCAGGCCCTGGTCAAGCTGCCGATGCTGCAGCGCCAGCGCGACGCCATGGCCGGCAAGAACACCGCCGGCTTCATCAGCGGCTACCGAGGCTCGCCGCTGGGCGGCTACGACCAGGCGCTCTGGAAGGCCAAGAAGTACCTGCAGGCGCAGAACGTCGTCTTCCAGCCGGGCGTCAACGAGGAACTGGCGGCGACCGCGATCTGGGGCACGCAGCAGCTCGGTTTCGCGCCGAAGGAGCAGCAGAAGTTCGACGGCGTCTTCGGCATCTGGTACGGCAAGGGTCCGGGCGTGGACCGCTGCTCCGACGTCTTCAAGCACGCCAACATGGCCGGCACCACGCCCTGGGGCGGCGTCATCGCCGTCGCGGGCGACGACCACGTGGCCAAGAGCTCCACGGCGGCCCACCAGAGCGACCACATCTTCAAGGCCTGCGGCCTGCCGGTGTTCTTCCCGACGACGGTGCAGGAGATCCTGGACCTGGGCGTGCACGCCTTCGCCATGAGCCGCTACGCCGGCGTGTGGACCGGCATGAAGACGATCCAGGAGATCGTCGAATCCAGCGCCACTGCCATGATCGATCCCGAGCGGGTGCAGGTGCTGATGCCGCAGGACTTCGCCATGCCGCCCGGCGGCGTGCACATCCGCTGGCCGGACCACGCGCTGGAGCAGGAAGCGCGCCTGTTCGACTACAAGTGGTACGCGGCGCTGGCGTACGTGCGCGCCAACCGCCTGAACTACAACGTGATCGAAGGCCCGAACGACCGCTTCGGCATCATCGCCAGCGGCAAGGCCTACAACGACACGCGCCAGGCGCTCGCCGACCTGGGCCTGGACGACGAGACCTGCCGCCGCCTGGGCATCCGGCTGCACAAGGTGGCCGTGGTGTGGCCGCTGGAGGCGCAGATCACGCGCGAATTCGCCACCGGCCTGCGCGAGATCCTGGTCGTGGAAGAAAAGCGCCAGGTCATCGAGTACCAGCTGAAAGAGGAGCTGTACGACTGGCGCCCCGACGTGCGGCCGAACGTGGTCGGCAAGTTCGACGAGGTCGAAGGCGGTGGCGGCGAGTGGTCGACGCCCAACCCCACTGCACGCACGCTGCTGCGCGCCAATGCCGACCTGTCGCCCGCGCTGATCGCGCGCGCCATCGCCAAGCGGCTGCGCAGGCTGGGGCTCGACGCCGACACGCAGGCGCGCATCGACGCGCAGCTGGCGATCCTGGAAGCCAAGGAGCGCTCGATGCAGGTGCTGGAGGTCAAGGCCGACCGCCAGCCCTGGTTCTGCTCGGGCTGCCCGCACAACACCTCCACCGTGGTGCCGGAAGGCTCGCGCGCGATGGCCGGCATCGGCTGCCACTTCATGGCGACGTGGATGGACCGCGCCACCGTCGGCTTCACCCAGATGGGCGGCGAGGGCGTGCCGTGGGTGGGCCAGGCGCCGTTCACGGGCGAGAAGCACGTGTTCGCCAACTTGGGCGACGGCACCTATTTCCACAGCGGGCTGCTGGCGATCCGGCAATCGATCGCGTCCGGCGTGAACATCACCTACAAGGTTCTCTACAACGACGCGGTCGCGATGACGGGCGGCCAGCAGGTCGGCGAGCGGCCCGAAGGCCATTCGGTGCTGCAGATCGCGCAGAGCCTGGTCGCCGAAGGCGTGACGAAGCTGGTGATCGTCACCGACGAACCCGAGAAGTACACGGTGGCGAAGTTGCCGCCGGGCGTCGGCGTGGAGCACCGCGACGAACTGGATCGCATCCAGCGCGAGTTCCGCGAGATCGCAGGCACCACGGCGATCATCTACGACCAGACCTGCGCCACCGAGAAGCGGCGACGCCGCAAGCGCGGATCGATGGTCGACCCCGCCTTGCGCGTCGTCATCAACGACCTGGTGTGCGAAGGCTGCGGCGATTGCGGCGTGAAGAGCAACTGCCTGTCCGTCGAGCCGCTGGAGACCGAATTCGGCCGCAAGCGCACGATCAACCAGAGCACCTGCAACAAGGACACGAGCTGCCTCAAGGGCTTCTGCCCGAGCTTCGTCACGGTCGAGGGCGGCAAGCTCAAAGGCAAGGCGAAGGCCAAGGCCGCGGCCACGCCCGCGGAGTGGGGCGAATTGCCGGAACCCGATGCGGCGCAATTGCAAGGCGCCTACGGCATCGTGGTCGCCGGCGTCGGCGGCACCGGCGTGATCACCATCGGCCAGCTGCTGGGCATGGCGGCGCACATCGAGGGCAAGGGCATCGTCACGCAGGACGCGGCGGGCCTGGCGCAGAAGGGCGGCGCGACCTGGAGCCATGTGCTGATCGGCCAGAGCCCCGACGAGATCCACACCACCCGGGTGGGCATGGCCGCCGCCGACCTGGTGATCGGCTGCGACCCGATCGTCACCGCCGGCAAGGAGACGGTGCTGCGCATGCGCGAGGGCCGCACGCACGTGGCGCTCAACTCGCACAGCACGCCCACCGCCGCCTTCGTGAAGAACGCCGGCTGGGCGAATCCGGCCGAGGCCTGCACGGCCGAGATCGCCAAGGCCGTCGGCGTGCACGGCATGGGCGCGTTCAACGCCGACGCGGCCTCGACGCGCTTGATGGGCGACAGCATCTACACGAACCCGATGCTGCTCGGCTATGCCTGGCAGAAGGGCTGGATCCCGCTGGGCCGCGAATCGCTGCTGCGCGCCATCGAACTCAACGCCGTCGCGGTCGAGAGCAACAAGACCGCCTTCGAATGGGGCCGCTGCGCCGCGCACGATCCGGCGCGCTTCGAGCAGCTGCTCACGCCGGCCCAGGTGATCGAGCTGAAGAAGCGCGAGACGCTGGCGAGCATCGTGGCGCGGCGGGTCGAGTTCCTCACCGCCTACCAGAACGCCGCCTATGCGCGCGAGTACGCCGCCTTCGTCGAGAAGGTGCGCGCGGCCGAGGCGCCGCTGGGCAGGGCCACGCTGGCCGAGACGGTGGCCCGCTACCTGTTCAAGCTGATGGCGTACAAGGACGAGTACGAGGTGGCGCGGCTGCATGCCGAAACCGGCTTCCAGGAGCGCATCGCGTCGATGTTCGAGGGCAACTACAAGGTGAACTACCACCTGGCGCCGCCGCTGCTGGCCAAGCGAAATGAGAAGGGTGAGCTGGTCAAGCGCAAGTACGGGCCGGCCATGGGCCTGGGCTTCAAGGTGCTGGCGAAGCTGCGGGGGCTGCGCGGCACGGCGCTCGATCCCTTCGGGCGCACGCACGAGCGTCGCACCGAGCGCGCCCTGATCGGCGAATTCCGTGCCAGCATCGAGCAGGTGCTGGCCGGGCTCGACGCGGGCAACCACTCGCTGGCCGTGGAGATCGCGGCCATTCCCGAGCAGATCAAGGGTTTCGGCCACGTGAAGGAGCGCAACCTCGCGGCCGCCCGCCCGCGATGGGAGGCGCTGATGCAGCGCTGGGGCGGGTTGGGCGACGCGCGCCGGGCCGCCTGAGCCGGCCGCTCGGCGCAGTTCCACTTTTTGCACAGCCCGCGGGAACGGTCCCTCAGCGGGCGCGTCTTACAATCCAGCGCTTGCGCGCCCGGCCGCAGCCCCCGGGGCTGCGCGTCGGCGCGTGAACTACAAAGCAACCGTCCTACGCGCTGGAGCCACCGTGTTCATTTCCTCCGCCTTCGCCCAGACCGCACCGGCCGCTGCCGGCGGCGGCGACATGCAGTCGTCCCTCATGAGCATGCTGCCGCTGGTGCTGATGTTCGTGGTCCTGTACTTCGTGATGATCCGGCCGCAGATGAAGCGCCAGAAGGAGCACCGCGCCATGATCGAGGCGCTGGCCAAGGGCGACGAGGTCGCCACCGCCGGCGGCGTGCTGGGCAAGGTCACGCGCCTGGGCGATACGTACATCGGCGTCGAGATCGCCAACGGCGTCGAGATCCAGGTGCAGCGCAGCGCCGTCGTGCAGGTCCTGCCCAAGGGCACCATCAAGTAAGTCGAAACAAGGCTGCTGCGGCGGCCTTGTCCTGGAGGTTTCCGGGCTCCCCTCATGAATCGTTATCCGATCTGGAAATACGCGATCCTCGTGGTCGCGATGGTGGTGGGGGTGCTCTACACCCTGCCCAACTTCTTCGGCGAGGCGCCGGCGGTGCAGGTCTCCTCGGCCAAGTCGACCGTCAAGATCGACGCCACGACGCAGGCCCGCGTGGAGCAGGTGCTGTCCGCCGCCGGCATCAAGCCCGAGGCGATCACGCTCGACACCAACTCGGTCAAGGTGCGCCTGGACAGCACCGACACGCAGCTGCGCGCCCGCGACGCCATCCAGAGGGCTCTCGCGCCCAACCCCGACGATGCGCCCTACGTCGTCGCGCTGAACCTGCTGTCCAACACGCCGCGCTGGCTCACCGCGGTGGGCGCGGCGCCGATGTACCTGGGCCTGGACCTGCGCGGCGGCGTGCACTTCATGCTGCAGGTGGACATGCAGGCGGCGCTGACCAAGCGCGCCGAGTCGCTCGCCGGCGACCTGCGCACCCAGCTGCGCGAAGCCAACGTGCGGCACGGCGGCATCAGCCGCAACGGGCAGCTGGTGGAGATCCGCCTGCGCGATTCGCAGAGCGTCGCGGCCGCGCAGCGTGTGATCCAGGACCAGTTCGGCGACCTGCAGACCAGCGAGCAGACCGAGGGCACCGAGTACAAGCTGGTCGCTTCGCTGCGCCCCGAGGCCGCCCGCCGGGTGCAGGAGCAGGCGCTGCGGCAGAACATCGTCACCCTCCACAACCGCATCAACGAGCTCGGCGTGGCCGAGCCGGTGATCCAGCAGCAGGGCGTGGACCGCATCGTGGTGCAGCTGCCGGGCGTGCAGGACACCGGCCGCGCCAAGAGCATCCTGGGCCGCACGGCGACACTGGAGATGCGGCTGGTGGACGAGAGCGCCGAGGCGCGCGGCGCCGAACTGGGCACCGGGCCCGTGCCGTTCGGCTCCGAGCGCTACCTGGAGCGCGATGGCCGCGCCGTGATCGTGAAGAAGCAGGTGATCCTGACCGGCGACAGCCTCACGGATGCGCAGCCCGGCTTCGACTCGCAGACGCAGCAGCCCAAGGTGGACCTCACGGTCGACGCCAAGGGCGGCCGCATCATGCGCGACGTCAGCCGCGAGAACCTGAAGAAGCGCATGGCCATCCTGCTGTTCGAGAAGGGCAAGGGCGAGGTGCTGACCGCGCCGGTCATCCAGGGCGAGCTGGGCACGCGCTTCCAGATCTCCGGCTCGATGACGGTGAACGAGGCCAACGACCTTGCGCTGCTGCTGCGTGCCGGCTCGCTGGCGGCCCCGATGGAGATCATCGAGGAGCTGACCATCGGGCCGAGCCTGGGCGCCGAGAACATCGCCAAGGGCTTCCACAGCGTGGCCTGGGGCTTCGCGGCCATCGTGGCCTTCATGGCCGTGTACTACATGCTGTTCGGGCTGATCTCCGGGCTGGCGCTCGCGGTCAACCTGCTGCTGCTGGTGGCGATCCTGTCGATGCTGCAGGCCACGCTGACGCTGCCGGGCATGGCGGCCATGGCGCTGGCGCTGGGCATGGCCATCGACTCGAACGTCCTGATCAACGAACGCGTGCGGGAGGAGCTGCGCAACGGGGCGGCGCCGCAGGCGGCCATCCACGCCGGCTACGACCGGGCCTGGGCGACCATCCTGGACTCCAACGTCACCACGCTGATCGCGGGCGTTGCGCTGCTCGCCTTCGGCTCCGGGCCGGTGCGCGGCTTCGCGGTGGTGCACTGCATCGGCATCCTGACGTCGATGTTCTCGGCCGTGTTCTTCTCGCGCGGACTTGTAAATCTTTGGTATGGCCGCAAGAAGAAGCTCAAGTCGGTGTCCATCGGCACCGTCTGGCGTCCGGCAGCGGAGCAGGCTATAACCAAGCCGGAGTGAGGGCAGGGTAGAAAATGGAATTCTTCAAGATCCGCCGCGACATCCCGTTCATGGAGAACGCGCTGGTGTTCAACGTGATCTCCTTCCTCACGTTCGCCGCGGCCGTGTTCTTCCTCGTCACGAGGGGACTGCACCTGTCGGTGGAGTTCACCGGCGGCACGGTGATGCACGTCAGCTACGCGCAGGCGGCGGACGTCGAAGGCGTCCGCAAGACCGTCGCCAACCAGGGCTACGCCGACGTCCAGGTGCAGAACTTCGGCACCGCCCGCGACGTGATGATCCGGCTGCCCGCCCAGAAGGGTGTGAGTTCGGCACAACAAAGTGACAAGGTCCTGGCGGCGCTGAAGCAGGGCGACGCTTCCGTCTCGCTGCGCCGCACCGAGTTCGTCGGTCCGCAGGTCGGCGAGGAGCTGGCCACCGACGGCCTGAAGGCGCTGGCCATGGTGGTGATCGGCATCATGATCTACCTGGCCTTCCGCTTCGAGTGGAAGTTCGCGGTGGCGGCCATCGTCGCCAACCTGCACGACGTCATCATCATCCTGGGCTTCTTCGCGTTCTTCCAGTGGGAGTTCTCGCTCGCGGTGCTGGCCGCGGTGCTGGCGGTGCTGGGCTACTCGGTCAACGAATCGGTGGTGATCTTCGACCGGATCCGCGAGAACTTCCGCCGCTACCGCAAGATGAACACGCTGCAGATCATCGACAACGCGATCACCTCGACGATCAGCCGCACCATCATCACCCACGGCTCCACCCAGATCATGGTGCTGTCGATGCTGCTGTTCGGCGGACCCACGCTGTTCTATTTCGCGCTGGCGCTGACCATCGGCATCTGCTTCGGCATCTATTCGTCGGTGTTCGTGGCGGCCGCGATCGCCATGTGGCTGGGCGTCAAGCGCGAGGACCTGGTCAAGTCCGGCCCTCGCAAGGAAGACCCCAACGACCCCAACGCGGGGGCGGTGGTCTGACGGCCGGGCTGTGAGCGAACCGTTGCAGCCCCCCTCCCAGGCCGCCATCGCGCGGCAGGCGCGCGAGCATTTCGTGGCGCAGCTGGAAGGCGTGCTGCAACCGCTGTCCGACGCCATCCGCGCCCGCCTGATGGAGCTGGTGGACGGCGCCACCAGCACCCGGGATTCCCAGGAACGCCGTGACGCCATGCTCGACTTCGAGCGCCAGCGCCGCGGCTGGCAGGAGGGCACGGCCAAGGCCTGGCGTGCGGCCGCCAAGCCGGCCGCCGCGTCCGGCAACCCACGCGGGCGCTTTGAGGCCGCCAACCTCTCGCTGATCGGCGACGAGGTGGTTGAGAACAAGATCCTGTCCTCGCGGGTCGCGCTCTCCGTGCTGGAAAAGGCCACCTGGGAGCTGAACGATCTCAAGGCCCGCATGCAGCACCTGGATGGCGCCGAGCTGGGCTCCCAGGACGTGCTGCGCGCCGAAGCCGTGGCGCAACTCATGGTCGACCAATGGGGTGCGAACGGGCTCCCGCGGCCCGTCTGGGCAATGGTGCAGGACGTCATCGCCAAGCACATGACCGAGAAGATGGTGGCGGCGTACAAGTCGACCAACCACTTCCTGGTCGAGCGGGGCGTGCTGCCGGACATCGACCTGAGCACCCGGGTCAAGCGCGGTACCTCCGCCGTGCCGCCGCGTCGCACGCCACCGCCTGCGGGCAGCGCCGGCACTGCTGGAGCCGGGGGAAGTGGTCCGGGTGGTGCCCAGGGCGGCGGCTCCGGCCAAGGGGGAGCGCACGGCGCCGGCGGGGGTGGTGGCAGCGGATTCGGCGGCCCTGCTGCAGGAAGCGGGTTCGGCGGCACCGGCTCGGGCGCCAGCGGTTTCAGCGGCACGGGTTCTTCCGGGCCGGGCGGTTACGGCGGTGGTCCGGGCGGTGGCGGTTCGGGCGCTTACGGACCGGGAGCGACGGGTGGCAACCTAGGTGGGGGCGGATTCGGCGGGCCCCCCGGGGGTGGATTCGGCGGTGGCGGTCCCGGCGGAGGAGCTGGCGGCCCTGGCGGTGCTGGCGGCGGAGGTGGTTCCGGCGGAGGTGGCTTCGGGGGCGGTTCCGGCTCCGGAGGCGGTTGGTCCGGTGGCGGTTCCGGCGGCGGTGCATCGGGCGGCGGCTTCGGAGGCGGTGGATCCGGCGGAGGTGGATCGGGCGGCCGAGGCGGCTCCGGTGGCGGGGGTTCCGGCGGTGGCTCTGGCGCCGGTGGGGTCGGCGGCGGCTCCGGCAATGGCGGCTCCGCGGGTGGTGGGGCCGGTGACGGTGGCGCTGGCGCTGGCGAATCCGGCGGTGGCTTCGGCGGCGGCGGCTCGGACGGCAGTTATGGCGGCGCCGGATCGGGCTCCGCTGGCCAAGGCGGCGGCGGTCCAGGCGGTGGAGGTGGCGGCTCCTGGGGAGGTGGCGGTGGTGGCCCATCCGGCGGCGGTCCGGGAGGCACAGGTCCGACCTCGCAATTCGCCGGCGGCCCGTGGGTGGGCGGCGGGGCCGGGGGTCCCGGAGGCGGTGGTGGCCACGGTGCGCCCGCGTCCAGCTTTGGCGGGGGCCAGACCCGCGGTCTGGGCGGCGGCGTCTCGGAAGAGACGAGGATGATGACCTCGACCACGCCGTTGGCGCGCGCCCGGATGCGCGCCACGGGCGTGATCGGCCAGCTCAAGCGGCTGCTCACCGAGAAGGCGGGGTTCGATCCCAACAAGGCCGCGGCGGAACCTTCGCCGGCACTGGTGGAGGCGATCAGCCGCCAGGCCACGCTGGTGCAGACCCAAGTCCAGACGCAGGTGGGCGGGGAGACGGTCGGTGAAGTCGTGGTCTATGACGACGCCGCGGTCGAGCGGGCCGCGGTCGACCTGCGGCAGCGAACCGGCGAGCTCAAGAAAAAGGCGACCACCAGCAGCGAGAAGGCGACGATCGAGATCGTGGCCCTGATGTTCCAGAGCATCCTTTCCGAGGAGCGCATCCCGGCCGCCGTGCGCGTCTGGTTCGCGCGGCTGCAGATGCCGGTGCTGCGCGTCGCGCTGGCCGAGCCCGAATTCTTCGGCACCCTGCAGCACCCTGCCCGCCAGCTGATCGACCGCATGGGATCGTGCGTGCTGGGCTTCAACGCCGCCACGATCAACGGCAGCGCGCTGGAGATCGAGATCAAGCGTGTCGTGCAGGTCATCGAGCAGTACCCGGAGACCGGCCGCCGCGTCTTCCAGCTCGTGTACGACGAGTTCCAGAAGTTCCTCTCCAAGTACCTCACAGAGAAGGGCGACACCCAGCGGCTGGTGGGCGTCGCGCAGCAGGTCGAGCAGAAGGAGGCGATGGCGATCCAGTACACCATCGAGCTGCGCAAGATGCTCAGCGACATCCCGGTGCGCGAGGAGATCCGCGAGTTCCTGTTCAAGGTTTGGGCCGAGGTGCTGGCGGTCGCGGCCGTCAAGCACGGACCGCAGCACCAGGAAACAGTGATGCTGAAGAAGTCGGCCGCCGACCTGGTGTGGTCGGCCAGCGCCAAGCCGAACCGCGCCGAGCGCTCCAAGGTGATCCAGGAACTGCCGGCGCTGCTGCAGCGCCTGCGAAAGGGCATGAACCTGCTGGGCGTGCAGGGCGCCGAGCAGGAGAAGCACATCAAGGTCATCGGCGACACGCTGGCCGACGCCTTCATGTCCAAGACCGAGACCATTCCGCAGCAGCAGATCGACGCGATCGGCAAGCGGCTGGAGAACCTCGAGGACTTCATCGCCGACGATCCTTCGGTCGAACTCGAGCTCGACCAGGAAGCGCTGGAGATGATGCTGGGCATCGACGCCTCGATGATCGAGGTGGTGACCGACGGCGGCTCCAAGCCCAGCGACGCGATGCTGGCCTGGGCCGCCGAACTGCAGCAGGGCAACTGGTTCACGCTGGATCACAACGGCAAGGTGCACCAGGTGCAGTACGTTTGGCGCAGCCAGCGCGGTCAGCTGCACCTGCTCGCTTCAGTCGAAGGGCGCAGCTTCCTGGTGCAGCTGCGGCGGCTGGCCTCCTACCTGCAAGCGGGGCTGCTGCTGCCGGCGGAAGAAGAGGCGCTCACGGTGCGCGCTACGCGCGATGCCCTGGCGAAGCTGGATGCGAATCCGGAGAGGCTGCTGGCGTAGACCGCTACGCTCCAGAAGAAAACAAGGCCCGCGTTGCGGGCCTTGTTCTTTGTGTGATCGGGCTAGTGGGGCAGGCGGTCCGCCGTGTCGTCGCACAGCTCGTCGAGCACCAGCGCGTCGGGCTCGCGGCCCATGCTCCAGTAGACCATCAGCACGATGATCTTGAGGTCGTCCAGGGAGACGGGGCCGCCGGGTGCGGCCATCGCGCGATCGAGCACGATCTCGCGCATGGCAGGCGGCATCACGCCGGCCGAATCGAGGAAGCTGACGAAGCCCAGGCACTGGGCGCCGAGGTGATCCTGTTCGGCCACCGAGTACACCCGCATGCTGTGCTGCGAAGGAGCGGCGGGCGCCGGGTCGGGAAGCTGGGTGCTCTGGGCCGCGAAGTTGAGGCCGTCGAGCCAGGTGAGGGCCTGCTGGATCTCTTCGGGTTCGAAGCCGTGGGCGCTGAGCTTGCGGCCCAGTTGGTGCAATTCGGGGCATGCATCCCCGCGCCAGTAGTTCTCGTAGACAAACACCAGCACTTCAAACATGCAGGCCAATATAGCCCAGAACGCGCGCGCGTTTGGAGCCGATCTTCAGCGCTGTGTTGCGCTGGCGCATCGACGCCCCAAGGGCGCTCAGCCCCGCTCCAGGCGCTGGAACAGGCCACCGGGCAGGCGCGCGACGTGGCCCTCGAGTTCGAGTTCCAGCAACTGCGCCTGAAGGTCCGCTGCGGATGTTCCGGTGCGAGCGACGAGCGCATCCAGCCCCACGGGATCGTGTCCCAGGGCTTGCAGCAGGAACGACTCGGCTGCAGGTCCCGTCGCTGGTGCCGGTGCTGCTGTAGCGACCCGCGCGGGCGCGGCCGAGGAGAGTTCTTCCAGCACGTGCTGCGCGGTCTCCACGAGCTTCGCGCCTTGGCGCAGCAGCTCATGGCAGCCGCGTGCCTGCGGCGAGTGGATCGAGCCCGGCACGGCGAACACTTCGCGGCCCTGCTCCGCGGCCATGCGTGCCGTGATCAGCGAGCCGGATCGAAGCGCTGCCTCGACCACGAGCGTGCCCTGCCCGAGCGCAGCGATGATGCGATTGCGCCGAGGGAAGTTCTCGGCCAGCGGCGGCATGCCCAGCGGGTACTCCGAGACGAGCAGGCCCTGCGCGGCGATGCGGTGGGCCAGTTCGCGGTGCTGGCTGGGATAGACACGGTCCAGGCCGGTGCCCACGACGGCGATGGTCGCCACCTGCCCCGGCCTGCCGCCTTCGAGCGCTCCTTGATGCGCGGCGGCGTCGATGCCGAGCGCCATGCCCGACACCACTGTCCAGCCGGCCTGCGCGAAGCTGCGCCCGAACTGCTGCGCGTTGTTTGCGCCCTGAGGCGTCGGGTTGCGGCTGCCGACGATGGAAATGCCTTTGGGCCACTCGGCCAGCGACATGCCGTGCACGTAGAGCATCAGCGGCGGATCCTCGGTCTGCAGCAGCTGCTGCGGATAGCCCGGGTCCGCCAACGTGAGCACCCGGCGCGAACCGTGCGCGCCGTCTTGCTGGAGCCAGGCCCAGGTGACCCCGACCAGCTGCGCCCAGCCTTCCGGTTCGGAGCGCAAGGCCTGCACCTGGGCAGCGCCGGCGACGGTGGCGAGCGCCTCGGGACCCTGATCGAAGATCTGCTGCGGCAGGCCGAATGCGGCGAGCAGCCGGCGCGCGGTGCCGCGGCCCACGCCCGGCGCCATCGCCAGGCGCAGCCACGCCGCCAGTTCTTCGCGCTCCATGGCGCGAGGATCAGCGCGGGCTGATCACGCGGTCGCCGACCTTCACGCCCTCGTTGGTCTCGAGGATCAGCGCGTAGGAGAGGCGCTCGAACGGGCGGAACACCATCATCAGCCCGTTGCGCTCGTTGGGCAGCTTGATCTGGGTGCGCTCGCCCGGTTGCGAGCGGTCGACCAGGCTCGTGCCGGCCTTTTCGATGGCGAGGATGTGGCCGGCCTGCAGTCCGTCCGCCGTCCCCTTGTTGATCACCACCACCTGGTTCTGCCCGGCCAGCGCCACGGCGTCGCCGTACATCGAGACCACCATCGCGCCTTCGACCGGGCCTTGCGGCGCGCGCGGCGTGTAGCTCACGAGTTGGCGGCCCGGTTCCGGCAGCAGACGGTCGCCCACTCGCATCTCGCTGCGCGCGGACACGACGTCCAGCGTGGCGGGCACCGCGGTCACACGGCCTTCGCCGCCCGAGGTGAGAACGCTCTCGGTACCCTCGCCGCGCACCAGCACGGCCTTGCCGAGGTACTGGGCTTCATAGCCGAGGACGGCCTTGGTGATCGGATGGCGCAGCGGGGTGGCGCTGCGGAACACGCGGAACTCCTCGCTCGGGCCCGTGGCCCGTGCGGCCAGCGCGCTCTCGCTGCCGCGGGCGTAGATGCGGTCGCCGCGGGTGATCAGCACCCGGTTGTCCGGCGCCGCGACGATGCGCGGGGCGCGCTCGAGCACGCCGCCCTCGAGGATCACCGGCTCGGCCAGGAAGGGCTCGATCAGGTGCGGCTGCAGTGTCGGCAGCGAAGTGTCGGCGAGCGACTGGATGCGCACGCGCGGCGACACGCGGATGGTTTCCGTCGGCACGTCGCCCTGGGCCTGCTGCACGCGCAGCCGTGCGCGATCGCCGGTCTTCTCCAGCACGAGCACCTGGCCGGGGTAGATGCGGTGGGGGTTGTTCACCTCGTGCATGTTCATGCCCCACAGCTCGGGCCAGCGCCACGGGCTCAGGAGGTACATGCGCGAGATGGCCCAGAGGGTGTCTCCCAGCTTGACCGTGTAGGTGTCGGGAGCGTTGGGTGCGATTTCGCTCAGCGGCACGCCGCTCTGGGCGACCTGGTCGGCGGTGGAGCGCTGGGCCGGCGTGACCGGCTGGGCCGTCGCGGGCAGCGCCGTCAGCACGGCGGCGGCCAGTACGGCCGCGGCGCACATTGCAAACGGTGGACGGCCGGACACGGCCTCGCGTTGCGCCATCATGAGCACTCCTCCTCGTTCGTAACGGAACTTGACAAACCACTGTCGATTCTGGAGTCAAGCCCTTGATCGGGCAACGTTTATGGTCGCGCCCGCGGGCCCGCCTCCGCAAAAGTTGCGAAAATAGCGACAGCCTTCCCGCTTCCCTATGGCCCTTCTGCCCATTCTTTGCTATCCCGATCCGCGCCTTCACACCGTCGCCAAGCCGGTGGAGGCGATCGACGCCCGCATCCGCCAGCTGGTGGCCGACATGCTCGAGACCATGTACGACGCCAACGGCATCGGCCTGGCGGCCAGCCAGGTCGACGTGCACGAGCGCGTGGTCGTCATCGACGTCTCGGAAGAGCGCAATCGCCCGCTGGTGCTGATCAACCCGGAGATCGTCTGGGCCAGCGAGGACAAGCAGATCAACGACGAGGGATGCCTGTCCGTGCCCGGCATCTACGACGGTGTCGAGCGCTCGTCGGCGGTCCGCGTGAAGGCGCTCGACGAGCACGGCGACCCGCGCACCATCGAGGCCGAGGGCCTGCTGGCCGTCTGCATCCAGCACGAGATGGACCACCTGATGGGCAAGGTGTTCGTGGAATACCTGTCGCCCCTCAAGCGCAACCGCATCAAGACCAAGATGCTCAAGGCCCGCCGCGAGACCGATCGCGTCTGAGGAGAGCGACACCATGCGCCGCCTGTTCCTGACCCTTTCGCTGGCGGCGCTGCTGGCCGCGTGCGCCACCAATCCTTTCAACGCCTGGAACGTGCAGCCCGGCGAGAGCCGCCAGGACGTCATCGGCCGACTCGGCCAGCCGACCCGCGTCGTGCCCATCCCGGGCGGCGAGCGCCTGCAGTATTCACTGCAGCCCCTGGGCCGCTATGCCTGGATGGTCGACCTGGACGGCACCGGACGTGTCGTGCGTTCGCGCCAGGTCCTTCACGCGGCCGAGTTCAACCGCATCGTGCCGGGCCAGTGGACCCGCGACGACATCGAACGTGAGTTCGGCCCGCCCGCCCGCGTCGACGGCGTGTCGAGCTGGAACGGCCCAATCATGACGTACCGCTGGCGCGACGTGGACCGCAGCGACATGTTCTACTGGGTCTACCTGGACCCGCGCGGCGTCGTCCAGCGCGCGCACCAGGGCATGGAATTCATCAACGCCCCGCCGGACCGGGCGTTCTGAGCCGCCACGGATGCGGCTCGTCTTCGCAGGTACGCCCGACTTCGCCCGAACCGCCCTCGAGCGGTTGCACGCAGCGGGTTTCGACATCGCCCTCGTCCTGACCCAGCCCGACCGTCCGGCCGGCCGCGGCCTGCAGTTGCAAGCCTCGCCCGTCAAGCAGTTCGCGCAGCAGCATGGCATCCCGGTGGCGCAGCCCCGCGGCCTGCGGCTGGACGGCAAGTTCGCGCAGGACGCATCGCTGGCCAAAGAGGCCTTGCAGACGGCGCGCGCCGACGTGATGGTGGTCGCGGCCTACGGGCTGATCCTGCCGCAGTGGGTGCTCGACTTGCCTCGCCTCGGCTGCCTGAACATCCATGCTTCGCTGCTGCCGCGTTGGCGGGGCGCCGCGCCGATCCATCGCGCGATCGAAGCCGGCGACAGCGAAAGCGGCGTGACCATCATGCAGATGGACGCGGGCCTCGACACCGGCGACATGCTGCTGGTCGAACGCGAGCCGATCACGCCCGAAGACACGACGGGCAGCCTGCACGATCGCTTGGCCGCTCTCGGCGGGCGTTTGATCGTGGAAGCCCTCGAACTCGCCGCCTGCGGTGGCCTGGTTCGCACGCCGCAACCCGGCGAAGGCGTCACGTACGCGCACAAGATCGACAAGGGCGAAGCGCAGGTCGACTGGTCGCAGCCGGCGGCCGTCATCGAGCGCCGCTTGCGCGCGTTCGATCCCTTCCCCGGCGCAACCAGCCGCGTCGGCACCGAAGCCCTGAAGCTCTGGCGCGGCAAGGTGATGGACGGCCGGCCGGCGCCGCACTCTCCCGGCACGGTGCTCGCGGCCGCTCCCGACGGCATCGACGTCGCCACCGGCGATGGCGTGCTGCGTCTGACGGAGCTGCAGCGCGCGGGCGGCAAGCGCTTGCGCGCGGCCGATTTCCTGCGCGGCGCGGCGATCACGCCCGGCCTGCGATTCGGAGTGACCGCGCCTTGATGTTCCTGGCCGCATTGGTGCGGCGTCACCCGGAGTTCCGCATCGGCATGCGCGCAATGGCGCCGCAGGCGCCCGGTGTCGCCGCCTGGGGCTTGATGACGGGCGTGGCCATGGCCAAATCCGGCCTGTCGCTGGCCGAATCCACGCTGATGGCGCTGCTGGTCTACGCCGGCAGCTCGCAGCTGGCCTCGCTGCCGCTGATCGTCGCCGGCGCGCCGGCGTGGGTGATCCTGGCCACGGGCTTCTGCGTCAACCTGCGCTTCGTGGTGTTCAGCCTGCACCTGCGGCCCTACCTCGTTCACTTGCCGCTCTGGCAGCGGCTCGCGCATGGCTACGTGACGGCCGACATGGCCTACGCCATCTTCACCCAGCGATTCCCGCAGCCCGCCGCCGACGACGAAGGCCGGCGCGCGCAGGAGTCGTTCCTCGCGGGCAGCTGCGCGGTCAACTGGTCCAGCTGGGTCGCCGCCAGCCTGCTGGGGATCGCGCTGGCCAATTTCATCCCCACGCACTGGGGTCTGGGCTTCGCCGGGATCCTGTGCCTCGTCGGCATCCTCTGTTCGCTGGCGACCACGCGACTGCGCGTCGTCTCGGCCATCGTGGCCAGCGTCGCCGCCGTTGCCGCCTACGCGCTCCCGCTCAAGCTGAACATCGTGCTGGCGATCGCCATCGCGGTGCTGCTGTGCATGACCATGGAACGACTGCCGTCGCGGCGCGAACGCGCGGAGGTGCTGGAGTGAGCGACGTCTGGACGCTCGCGGTGATCACCGGCCTCGCCGTGGTGACCGTGGTGACGCGCAGCTTCTTCTTCATCTCCAGCCGCGCCTGGGCACTGCCGCGCTGGGCCGAGCGCGGCCTGAAGTACGCGCCGATCGCGGCGCTGGCGGCGGTCGTCATCCCGGAGATCGTGACGACGCACGGGCAGCTCATCCAAAGCTGGGACGCGCGCGTGTTCGGCGCGCTCGCGGGTGCTGCGGTGTTCTTCTGGCGCCGCAGCGTGCTCGCCACCATCGTCGCGGGCATGGCGGTTTACTTGCCGCTTCGACTGGCGCTCGGCTGGTAGCAGACGTCTGCGCGACAGGCTCCTAGTGAAAACCACCGGGCCTGTTTGACACACAGTAACGAGACGGCTTTTTAAGCTGAGCCTCCTATCTCAACAGGGAGGCAGTCAGCATGAAAAGGGAAGCGCTCGGGCCCAATGGACGCTGGGCAGTGGCCATTGCCGCCGCAGTGGTGGCCGGTTGCGGGGGTGGTGCAGATTCAAACGGCGGTGGCCTTGCCACGGCCGTTCAGCTGCGCTCCGACAAGCTGGAGAAGGTGCTCGAGATCCGGACGGTCAACAACCGCGCCGATCTCATCAGCGACGGCGATGCGCTCGTCGAACTCATCCTGCCCGACCGCGCGGCGCTTGCCTCGCTCAAGGTGTCGCTCGGCGGCAAGGACGTCACGAGCGCCTTCGCACCGCGCGACGACGGCCGCGTGCTCGGCTTTCTCACCGGGCTGGCGAATGGCGCGAACCTCCTCGAGGCCCAAGTCGGCGGCGGCAAGAAGGCCCAGCTGGCGATCACCAACTCGCCGCGCAGCGGGCCGGTGCTGTCCGGCGAGCAGGTGAAGCCGTTCTATTGCGCGCAACCAACGCCGCAGCCGGTCAACGGCAACACGCCCGCCACGCCGGCCAGCGGCCTGTCGGGCACGCCCGACGCCAATTGCTCCATCGCCACCGAATACAAGCTGTACTACCGGACAAGCGCCCCTTGCTCGAACAGCGGCTCCACGGCCATGCCCGACCCGGTGTGGGCCCCGCAGAGCCACAACTCCACGTCGATTCCCGCGCAGCCCACGCAAGCCGCGACCGCCTGCTTCAAGCCCTACGACCCGTCCGCGCCCAAACCCGCCGACATGGCGAAGGCGACCACGGATGCAGGGGTGGAGGTCGACTACATCGTGCGCGTCGAGCGCGGCACGATGAACCGCGGCATCTACGACATCGCGGTGCTGTTCGATCCCGCCCAGCCCTGGAATGCCCTGGCGCCCCAGCGCGGATGGAACGGCAAGCTGTACTTCTCGTTCGGCGCCAGCACCGGCCAGCCCCGCCGCCAGGTACGTCCCGCCACCACATGGGTCTCGCTCGACGAGCAGATCCGGCGCGGTTACCTCGTGGCGATGAACAGCATGACCGACTCGGCCCGCAACTCGAATCGCGTGCTGATGGCGGAGACCACGATGATGATGAAGGAGCACGTGGCCGACAGCTACGGCCCGATCCGCTACACGGTGGCGCGGGGCTGCTCGGGCGGCTCGATCAACTCCAACATGAACGCGTCGATCATGCCGGGCCTGCTCGATGGCGTGATCACGGATTGCACCTATCCCGATTCGGAAACCACGTCGATGGAGGTGGGCGACTGCGTGCTGCTGGTGGAGGCCTACCAGAACGCCAGGATGCTCAACGCGTGGACGACCCTGGGACTGAACCAGGAGCAGGTCAACGCGCGCAAGGCGGCGATCAACGGCCACGTCGACCAGACGGCGTGCCATGCCTGGTTCAACCTGTTCGGCAGCAACGGCAAGGCGGGCCTGTACTTCCAGCGCGTTGTCGGTGCGACAGCCGCCACGGCTGCCGACCACATCACCGGCGTGATCCGCCAGTCGCCCACGCCGACGAACAACTGCGAGCTGCCGAACACGGCCGTCTATGACCCGGCCAACCCCGCCACCGCCAACCTGCCGCGCTGCAACGCATGGAGCTGGGCCGAGAACATCTGGGGCAAGGTCCCCGGCACGAACCAGGCGCGCGACACGCGCGACAACGTCGGGGTGCAGTACGGCCTGAAGGCGCTGCGCGACGGCGTGATCAGCGCGGAAGAGTTCGTCACGCTCAACGAGGTGATCGGCGGCATCGACCGCGATTCCACTGCGCGCGCGCAGCGCAGCACGGCGGACCCTGAAGCGCTCGAGATCGCCTACCGCTCGGGGATCGTGATGAGCGGCGCGCAGCTTGCGAAGACGGCCATCATCGACCTGCGCGGCTGGGACGAGTCGCTCCTGCCCGCCAATACGCCGCCCGGCTTCTTCGGCGCGACCGGCATCCACCACATCTGGTACAGCTTCGCCATCCGCGATCGGCTGGCCGCGGAGTCGGCATCGCGCGACGCGGGCAACCAGGCGATGTGGCGCTTCTCGCGGCCGACTTTCCCGGCGCCGAGCGCGCTCGGGATCGAAGCCCTGAACGTGATGGACCAGTGGCTCACGACGCTCGTGACCGATACCAGCGCCGCCACCCTGGAGCAGAAGGTGCGCGATGCCCGTCCGGCGGCGGCCGCCGACCTCTGCTACCTGAGCACCGACCCGACGCAGTCGGTCAAGGTCAAGGACCAGGCCCAGTGCGATGCCGATCCGTACCTGAAGCCCAGCCTCTCGCCGCGGCAGGTGGCCGGCGGTCCGCGCGCGGAAAACATCCTGAAGTGCCAGCTCAAGCCGCTGTCCGCATCGGACTACGGCAGCGCCGTGTTCACGCCTGCGCAGTGGGCGCGCCTTGCGGCCGTGTTCCCCGGCGGCGTGTGCGACTGGAGCAAGCCCGGCGTGGGGCAGCAGGTCGCGGTGACCCCGCTGACGTTCAAGGCCGGTCCGGGCGGCGCACCGCTGGGCGCAGCACCGGTCTCGGAGCCTTCGAAGTGATTCGCTAGCACGCAAGCACCAGAAGGGCCCCCAGCGGGCCCTTCGCTTTTTACAATCCGCCGCTTCGCCCTGTCGGCGTCTTCCTCAACAGCAACAGCATGAACGTCCTGCGCTTTTCCGATCTGTGTGCCCGCGGCCAGGTGGCCGGCCAACGCGTCTTCATCCGCGCCGACCTCAACGTCCCGCAAGACGACCAGGGTCGCATCACCGAGGACACGCGCGTGCGCGCCTCCGTGCCCTGCATCCGCCTGGCGCTGGATGCCGGCGCGGCCGTGATGGTCACGTCGCACCTGGGGCGGCCGACCGAAGGCGAGTTCAAGCCGGAGGATTCGCTTGCGCCGGTCGCCGAGCGCCTGTCGCAGCTGCTCGGCCGGCCGGTGCCGCTGAAGTCGAACTGGATCGACGGTGTCGACGTGAAGCCGGGCGAGGTCGTCCTGCTGGAGAACTGCCGCGTCAACAAGGGCGAGAAGAAGAATGACCCGGCGCTGGCGAAGAAGATGGCGGCCCTGTGCGACGTGTTCGTGCACGACGCGTTCGGCACCGCGCACCGCGCCGAAGCATCGACCTACGGCATCGCGCAGCATGCGAAGGTGGCCTGCGCCGGGCCGCTGCTGGCCGCCGAGATCGACGCCATCACCAAGGCGCTGGCGCAGCCGAAGCGTCCGCTGGCCGCGATCGTCGCGGGGTCGAAGGTGTCGACCAAGCTGACCATCCTGCAGTCGCTGGCCAGGAACGTCGACCAGCTGATCGTGGGCGGCGGCATCGCCAACACCTTCATGCTCGCGGCGGGTCTTCCGATCGGCAAGTCGCTGGCGGAGCACGATCTTGTCGGCGAGGCCCGAGCGGTGATGGAAGCGATGAAGGCGCGCGGCGCCGAAGTGCCGATCCCCACGGACGTGGTCTGCGCCAAGTCGTTCGCGGCCGACGCGCCGGCCACCGTGAAGGGTGCGAGGGACGTCGAGGCCGACGACCTGATCCTCGACATCGGCCCGCAGACGGCGCAGCGCCTCGCGGCCCAGCTCAAGGCCGCCGGCACCATCGTGTGGAACGGGCCGGTGGGCGTGTTCGAGTTCGACGCCTTCGCCAAGGGCACGGAGACCATCGCCCGCGCCATCGCGCAGTCGCCTGCATTCAGCATCGCGGGTGGCGGCGACACGCTGGCCGCCATCGCCAAGTACGGCATCGAGAAGGATGTCGGCTACATCTCCACCGGCGGCGGCGCCTTCCTTGAGGTGCTGGAGGGCAAGACGCTGCCCGCGTTCGAGATCCTGGCCAGGCGCGCCGCCGGCTGATGCCCAACCCCGGCCCGGCACCCGGGCCGCGGCGGCGTGTGAGAATGCCGCCCTCCGCCAATCGCCCGCAGGAAAGTCCCATGGCCCGTCGCGCCACCAAGATCGTCGCCACCCTCGGCCCCGCGTCCAGCGACCCCAAGCTGCTCGAACAGATGATTCGCGCCGGCGTCAACGTCGTGCGCCTGAACTTCAGCCACGGCAAGTCGCAGGACCACATCGACCGCGCCACCCTGGTTCGCGAGGCCGCGCAGCGCGCCGGACGCGAGGTGGCCATCATGGCCGACCTGCAGGGCCCGAAGATCCGAGTGGGCAAGTTCGCGGAAGGCAAGGTGCTCCTCGAACCGGGCATGAAGTTCGTGCTCGATGCTTCGCGGACCGAGCTGGGCAACCTCGAAGGCGTGGGCCTGGACTACAAGGAGCTGCCGCGCGACGTGCGCGCCGGCGACACGCTGCTGCTCAACGACGGCCTGATCGTGATGACGGTCGACAAGGTCAAGGGCGAGCAGGTCCACACCACCGTCAAGCTCGGCGGCGAGCTGTCCAACAACAAGGGCATCAACAAGCAGGGCGGGGGCCTGTCGGCGCCGGCGCTGACGGCCAAGGACATGGAGGACATCCGCACGGCGATGAGCTTCCAGGCCGACTACGTCGCGGTGAGCTTCCCCAAGACCGCCACCGACATGGAGATGGCGCGCCAGCTGTGCAACGTGGCCGCGGCCGACTACCGGCACAAGCCGTTCCTGATCGCGAAGATCGAACGCGCGGAGGCAATCCCCAACCTCGAATCCATCCTCAAGGCCAGCGACGGCATCATGGTCGCGCGCGGCGATCTGGCGGTGGAAGTGGGCAACGCCGCAGTGCCGGCGCTGCAGAAACGCATGATCCGGCTGGCCCGCAACTGCGACAAGGTGGTGATCACCGCCACGCAGATGATGGAATCGATGATCACGAATCCGGTGCCCACGCGCGCCGAGGTGAGCGACGTGGCCAACGCGGTGCTGGACGGCACCGACGCGGTGATGCTGAGTGCCGAGACCGCGGCCGGCAAGTACCCGCTGGAGACCGTGATCGAGATGGCCAACATCTGCGCCGAAGCCGAGATGGCGGAGGACGTGCAGCTGGATGCCGACTTCACCGGCATGAGCTTCGCGCGCATCGACCAGTCCATCGCCATGGGCGCGCTGTTCACCGCGCACCACCTGGGCTGCAAGGCGATCGTGGCGCTCACCGATTCCGGCTCGACGGCGCTCTGGATGAGCCGGCACCGCATCCACGTGCCGATCTACGCGCTCACGCCCAAGGTCGCGACGCAGCGCAAGATGGCGCTGTACCGCAACGTGCGGCCGCTGCTGATGGACCAGAGCGCCGAGCGCGACACGGCGCTCGGCGATGCCGAGGCCCATCTCAAGAAGCGCGGCATCGTCTCGTCCGGCGACATCTATGCCATCACCTGCGGCGAACCGATGGGCGCGCCCGGCGGCACCAACATGCTCAAGATCTGCCGGGTAGCCTGAACGGGCCAGCCCCAGCGCGACCGTGCGCCGCCCCGGCGCATACCCCAGTCGCTAGAATTTTCAGCAGTTGACCGCGCTCGCGCGCGGCGCCGGTTTACCAACTACAGGACTGCACGATGCCCCTCGTTTCCATGCGCGAACTGCTGGACCATGCCGCCGAGAACGGCTATGGCATCCCGGCGTTCAACGTCAACAACCTCGAGCAGGTCCAGGCCGTGATGGAGGCCGCCAGGGAGACGGCGGCCCCGGTGATCCTGCAGGCCAGCGCCGGCGCCCGCAAATACGCGGGCGAGCCGTTCGTGAAGCACCTGATCCAGGCCGCGCTCGAGGCGTATCCCGAGATCCCGCTCGTGATGCACCAGGACCATGGCCAGAGCCCGGACGTGTGCGCCGGCGCCATCAAGCTGGGGTTCTCCTCGGTGATGATGGACGGCTCGCTCGAGGCCGACGGCAAGACCATCGCCAGCTACGACTACAACGTGGACGTCACCCGCAAGGTGGTCGACATGGCCCACAAGCTGGGCGTCACCGTGGAAGGCGAACTCGGCTGCCTGGGCTCGCTGGAAACCATGAAGGGCGACAAGGAGGACGGCCACGGCACCGAGGCGACGATGACGCGCGAGCAGCTGCTCACCGATCCGGAGCAGGCCGCCGACTTCGTCAAGAAGACCCAGCTGGACGCGCTGGCCATCGCCATCGGCACCAGCCACGGCGCGTACAAGTTCACCCGCAAGCCCACCGGCGACATCCTGGCCATCGACCGGATCAAGGAGATCCATCGCCGCATCCCGAATACGCACCTGGTGATGCACGGCTCCTCGTCGGTGCCGCAGGACCTGCTGGAAATCATCCGGCAGTACGGCGGCAAGATGAAGGAGACGTACGGCGTGCCGGTCGAGGAGATCCAGGAAGCGATCAAGCACGGCGTGCGCAAGATCAACATCGACACCGACATCCGCCTGGCGATGACCGGCGCCGTGCGCAAGTTCATGGCCGAGAACCCGGACAAGTTCGACATGCGCGAGTGGATGAAGCCCGCGCGCGAGGCCGCCCGGCAGATCTGCAAGCAGCGCTACCTCCAGTTCGGCTGCGAAGGGCAGGCGAAGAAGATCAAGGGCCACCCGCTGCAGGTGGTGGCGCAGAAGTACGAGAAGGGCGAGCTGGCGCAGACGGTGAACTGACCCGCCTGCCCCGCTTGCGATAATCAGTGGCCCGCCTCGTCGCGGGCCGTTTTCTTTCCGGACCCGCCATGACGAACGCCCTGCATACCTCCTCGCTGACTTCGCTGCCGCTGCTGGCCCGCGGCAAGGTGCGCGACAACTACGCGGTGGGCAACGACCGCATCCTGATGGTGGCCAGCGACCGGATCTCGGCGTTCGACGTCATCATGGGCGAGCCCATCCCGGGCAAGGGCGAGCTGCTGACGCACATGGCGCTGTTCTGGTTCGGCCGCCTCGCGCACCTGTGCCCCAACCACCTCACCGGGGAGCTGCCGGAAAGCGTGGTGTCGTCGGCCGAAGTGCAGCAGGTGGTCGGGCGATCGATGCTGGTCAAGCGCCTCAAGCCGATACCGGTGGAAGCCGTCGTGCGCGGCTACTTGGCGGGCAGCGGCTGGAAGGAGTACCAACAGACCCAGGCCGTGTGTGGCGTCCCGCTGCCCAAGGGCTTGACCAACGCGAGCCGGCTGCCGCAGCCGATCTACACGCCGGCTGCCAAGGCCGAGGCGGGCGAGCACGACGAGAACATCACCTACGAGCGCACGGTCGAGATCGCCGGGGCCGACATCGCGGCCCGCATACGCGACGTGAGCATCGCGCTTTACAAGGAAGCCGCGAAGATCGCGCTGGCCAAGGGCCTGATCATCGCGGACACCAAGTTCGAATTCGGCCTGGACGAGAACGGCGACGTCGTGCTGATGGACGAAGTGCTCACGCCCGACTCGTCGCGCTACTGGCCCGTCGAAGGCTACGAAGACGCGCAGCGCGAGGGCCGCAACCCGCCGAGCTTCGACAAGCAGTTCCTGCGCGACTGGCTGGAGCAGGTGCGCATCCACGGCAAGCCCTGGGACAAGACCCCTCCCGCGCCCCGGCTGCCGCAGGAAGTGGTGGAGAAGACCGCGGCGAAGTACCGCGAGGCGCTGGAGCGGCTGACGGCCTGATCCGGCCACATGCCCTCAACGGAAGGCTTGTGCTACATCTGTGCGTCACGGAGCTTTCCATGAGCACAGCCAAGATCTGGATCGACGATGACTTGCGCGAGCGCATCGCGCGTGTTGCAGCGGCCAACGAGCAGACGCCGCACAGCTTCATGGTGCGCGCGCTGGCGGAAAAGGTCGACGAAGCCGAGTGGACGCTCGCGCTGCGGGATGAAGCCCGGCAGCGCCGAGTCGTCGTGGGTGACCCGACCGTCGAGTGGCACGACATGCGCGACTGGCTCAACCAGCGCTTGAAGGAAGGGCCGCAGAAATAGCGCGCCAAGCGCACACGTCGCTCGGCCGACGCGGCGCCGGTCGCAGCCGCTCTCTCAGCGCTTCAGCTGAGCACCACGCTCGACAACCGCCGCCGGTACGTCGCCACCGTCGGATCGTCCGGCGGGATCTGGCCTTCGGCCACCTTGGGCTTGGGCGGCTCGATGACATCGAGGATGCCGATGTAGGTCTTGCGCGCGGCGTCCTCGTTCCAGGCCTTGTCGCGCATCAGGATCTCCAGCAGTTCGTCCATGGCGTCGGTCCAGCGGCGCTGCGCGGCCAGCAGGCGCGCGCGGGCGAAACGCGCTTCGAAGTCGCGCTTGTTGGCCGCGATTCGTGCGTCCTGCGCGGCGACGGCCATCGCAGCGTCGCCCTGCGTGGACGCGAACTCCATCGCATCGATCACGCGCTGCAGCGATTCGAACCGGCGCACGCCCGCCGCCTTGGGCGCCAGCGGCCCGAACGCGGACTTGGCTTCCGGCAGACGGGCGATCAGGAGCAACGCCTTGACGTACTCGAAGCGAGCCTCGTCGTCCGCCGGGTTGGTGGCGACGGCTTGCTGCAGCTTCTCCAGCTGGCCTTGTGCGTCGGGCGGCGCTTCTTCCTCGATCGCTTCCTCCTCCTGCATTTCATCCTCGGGCGGCAGGTGCTTGTCGAGGAACTGGCGCAGCTGGCCCTCGGGCAACGCGCCCATGAAGCCGTCGACCGGCTGCCCGTTCATCAGCAGGACGCAGGTGGGGATGCTGCGGATGCCGAAGGCCGCGGCCAGCTGCTGCTCCTCGTCGGAGTTGATCTTCACCAGCTTGAATCGGCCCTCGTAGGCGGTCTCGAGCTTCTCGAGGAGGGGGCCGATCACCTTGCACGGGCCGCACCAGGGCGCCCAGAAGTCCACCAGCACGGGCTGGGTCATGGAAGCGGCGATCACTTCGGATTCGAAGTTCTCTAGGGTGACGTCGATCATGGGCAGGGACTCGCAAACCTTAAAATTCGACCTTTAGGAGCAGCTCATGCCCCCGGTCCAGGTCGGCGTGGTGATGGGGTCCAGCAGCGACTGGGACACCCTGCAGCACGCAGTGCAGATTCTCCAGGAATTCGGAATCGCCCATGAGGCGAAGGTCGTCTCCGCGCACCGCATGCCCGACGACATGTTCGCGTACGCGCAGCAGGCGGCCGGGCGTGGGCTCAGGGCGATCATCGCCGGTGCGGGCGGCGCCGCGCACCTGCCGGGCATGCTCGCGTCCAAGACGACCGTGCCCGTGCTGGGCGTGCCGGTCCCCAGCCGCCACCTCCAGGGTGTCGATTCGCTGCACAGCATCGTGCAGATGCCCAAGGGAATCCCGGTCGCCACTTTCGCCATCGGCTCCGCGGGCGCCGCGAACGCGGCGCTGTTCGCGGTGGCCATGCTGGCCGCTTCGGATGAGCGGCTGCGCACGCAGCTGGAGACTTTCCGTACCCGCCAGACCGAAGCGGCCCGCGCGATGGCGCTTCCGCCTGCCGCATGACGAGCAAGCCATCGGGTCCCCTGCTGCCGGGCGCGACGCTGGGTGTGATGGGCGGCGGCCAGCTCGGCCGCATGTTCGTGCACGCCGCCCAGCAGCTGGGCTACCGCACTGCCGTGCTCGATGCGGATGAGGACAGCCCCGCCGGTACGGTGAGCCATCTCCACGTGCGCACCGGCTACCTCGACGAGGCCGGGCTCGCGCAGCTGGCGTCGGTTTCGCAGGCGATCACCACCGAATTCGAGAACGTGCCGGCGGCGGCGCTCACCCGGCTCGCGCAGCAGCGCCCGGTCGCGCCCGGGGCAGATGCCGTCGCGATCGCGCAGGACCGCGCGCAGGAAAAGGCGCACTTCACGCGCTGCGGCGTGCCTTGCGCGCCGCACGCCGTCATCGAGAAACCCGAACAACTGCAGGCGGTCAGCGACGACTTCCTGCCCGGAGTGCTGAAGACCTCGCGCCTCGGATACGACGGCAAGGGCCAGGTGCGGGTGGCGGACCGCGCCGCGCTCGCGCGCGCATGGGAAGAGCTCAGGCGCGTGCCCTGCGTGCTGGAGAAACTCCTGCCGCTCGCGGCCGAATGCTCGGTCGTGGTCGCGCGCGGCGCCGACGGCGCGATGGTCCATCTGCCGGTGCAGCGCAACCTGCACCGCAACGGGATCCTGGCGGTCACGGAAGTCGGCCCCGGCGTGCTGCCGGACGCGACTGCGCGACAGGCCATCGAGGCCACGCGGGCCATCGCCGAAGGTGTCTCGTACGTCGGCGTCCTGTGCGTCGAGTTCTTCCTGCTGCAGGATGGCTCGCTCGTCGTCAACGAGATGGCGCCGCGGCCGCACAACAGCGGCCACTGGAGCCTCGATGGCGCCGACGTCTCGCAGTTCGAGCTGCAGGTGCGCGCGATGGCCGGCCTGCCGCTCACGCAGCCGCGGCAGCACAGCGCCGCCGTCATGCTCAACCTGCTGGGCGACCTGTGGTTCACCGGCGGACGCGAGCAGCCGCCCGCATGGGACCGAGTGCTGGAGCTTCCCGGCGCGCACCTGCACCTGTACGGCAAGGCGCAGGCGCGCGCCGGCCGGAAGATGGGGCACCTGACCTTCACCGCGGCGGACCTGGCCAGCGCACGCGACACGGCGCTGCGTGCCTGCGGCCTGCTCGGCCTCGAGCCGTTCTGAAGCCATGATCCGCGACCCGGGCGATCCCGCCGCGTTGCACGAGGCGGTGCAAACCTTGCAGGGCGGCGGCCTCGTCGCATTCCCGACGGAGACGGTCTACGGCCTGGGGGCAGACGCCGGCAACGACGACGCGGTCGCCGGCATCTTCGCCGCCAAGGGCCGACCCGCCGACCATCCGCTCATCGTGCACGTGCCCGAGCTCTCCGCGGCGACGCACTTCGCAAGCGAGATGCCGGACTACGCCCGCCGCCTCGCACAGGCCTTCTGGCCCGGGCCGCTGACGTTGATCCTGCCCCGCCGCGAAGGAGTGGCGGGCGCCGCGGCGGCCGGCCAGGGGTCGATCGGCGTGCGCTGTCCCGCGCATCCGGTGGCGCAGTCACTGCTGAAGGCTTGCGCGCACGCGTCGCCGCCGGTCCTCGGCCTGGCCGGTCCCAGCGCCAACAAGTTCGGCCGCGTGAGTCCCACGACGGCGGCACACGTTCAATCCGAATTCGGCGACGCGCTGCTGGTGCTCGACGGCGGGCCGTGCGACGTGGGAATCGAATCGACGATCGTCGATTGCACCCGCGGCCGCCCGGTGCTGCTGCGCCCGGGCGTGTTGACCGCGGAGCAGGTCGAGTCGGCCGGCGGCGAGCGGCTGGCGTTGCCGCAGGAAGTGGAGCAGGCGGCGCCGCGCGCTTCCGGCACGCTGGAATCGCACTACGCGCCGCGAGCGAAAGTTCGGCTGATGGATGCGAAGGCGTTGCAGGCCGCGCTGGACGTGCTCGGCGAGCAGGCGGTCGGCATCGCCACCTGGTCGCGCGTCATCCTGCAGACCCGCTCGTCGCGCGTGCTGCGGCGACGCATGCCGGACGATGCGCGAGAGGCGGCGCGGCTGCTGTTCGCGGTGCTGCGCGAGTTCGACGACCAGGGCGTGAAGTTGATCTGGGTCGAAACGCCCCCCGACGGCATCGAGTGGGACGGCGTGCGCGACCGCCTGCAGCGCGCGGCCGCCGCATGAGCGCTCGCTAAACTACCCCAAGCTTTCCGACGGAGATCCCCATGCCTTTCCCGCTGCGCCGTGCGCTGCTCACGGCCGCCTGTGCCTTGCCCATCGTGCTCGCCGCCTGCGGCGGCGGCGACATCGTGTCGGAGTTCCAGCCGACCCGGGTGGTGGCGTTCGGCGACGCGTTCGCTGACGCCGGCCAGCGCGGCGTGCGCTACACGATCAACGACGCCGGCGCGACGAACTGGACGCAGCAACTGGCCGGCCGCTATGGGCTCACGCTGGCGCCGAGCAACGGCGGAGGCACTTCCTTCGCGACGGGCAGCGCGCGCATATCGGTGCGGCCGGACGCAGGCGGTGACGCAGCCACTCCCAGCATCACCGAGCAGATCGGCACCTTCCTCGCGGCCGGCGCCCCCGGCTCCGGTGACCTGGTGGTCCTGGCGGGCGGCGTGGCGGACATCCTGGTGCAGATGGCGGCCTTGAACGCTGGATCGCAGTCGCAGGCCCAGGCCATCGAGGCCGTGAGGCAGGCGGGCCGCGAGCTCGGCGCGCAGGCGCGCCGGCTGGTCGATGCGGGCGCCGACCGCCTGATCGTCGTCGGCCCCTACAACCTGGGCCGCTCGCCCTGGGCCAAGGGCAGGGGCCAGGAAGGCTTCGTGGAGTCGCTCACCACCGAGTTCAACAACGCGCTGAAGATCTCGATCGCCAACCTGGGCGCCAACGTGCTCTACGTCGACGCGGCGCTCCACTTCAACCTGGTGACCGCCGCGCCAGCCGGCTTCGGCTTCACCGACGTGACCACCGTGGCCTGCAACTCGGTCGACGCCGGCGCGGGCATCGGCATCGGTGCCGGCCAGGTCAACTCCGCCCTCTGCACGGGTGGCACGCTGGCGACGGGCGCTCCCGGCACGACGCTGTTCGCGGACCCGGTGTACTTCACGCCCGCGGGCAACGTGTCCTTCGGCAACTACGCCTTCGACCGCGCGCGCGAGCGCTGGTGATCCGCGGCGCCGGCTGAGCCGTAACGCAGCTTCATCGCCAGGATCGCCAGCGCCAGGGCCAGCGTGACGCCGTTGGCGATCACCAGCGGCCAGGCGCGCAGCAGCAGCCCGTACGCGAGCCACAGCGCCACGCCGGTCGCGAACACGCTGTACATCCCCAGCGAGATGCCGCGCACGTCGCGGCTGCGGAACGTCAGCCACGCCTGCGGCACGAAGCTGCAGGTGGTCAGGAAGGCCGCCAGGTAGCCGACCCATTCGATCCAGCCCGGCATCACCGCTCCTGTCCCGTCCAGGCCAGCAGCGTCTCGATCACCGGCCGCAGCTGGTGCGCGTTCGGATGGTTGGCGATGGCCACCACCACGTAGCGGCGGCCGCTCGCGGCGTGCACGTAGCCCGCCACGCCGAAAACGTCGCGCAGGCTGCCGGTCTTCAGGTGCGCCGCGGCCGTGGCCCGCGCGCGCCGCATGGTGCCGTCGACGCCCGCGGCGGGCAGCGAAGCGACCAGCTCCGGCATCAGCGGCGAAGCCCACGCGTACTGCAGCAGGCGCGCGAGCTGCGCCGCCGTCGCGCGCTCGTCGCGCGAGAGGCCGGAACCGTTGTCGAAGACGGGCGTGTCCGCCCCGATGCGCTCGCGCCACCAGCCTCGCAGCAACTCGCGCGAGGATTCGCGGTTGCCTTGCCCGCGCAGCTGCAGGCTCAGCGTCAGGAAGACCTGCTGCGCCATCACGTTGTTGCTGAACTTGTTGATGTCGCGCACCACCTCCGCGAGCGGCGGCGACACATGCTCGAACACCGGCACCAGGCCGACCGGCACGCGGCCCTCGCGCACCTGGCCCTCCAGCGTGCCGCCCACTTCCTGCCACAGACCGGCGACGGCGCGTGCCGCATGGCTGGCTGGATCGGCGAAGGCCACGGCCCAGCTGCGCTCGCCGCAGGCGGCCGGGTAGCTGCCGTTCCAGCGCGGCCGCAGCGGATCGCTGAAGTCGGGGCGCAGCGTGCTGCGCCAGTCGCCGCATTCGCCGGTGGACAGCGGCAGTTGCGCCGGCCACTGCACGCCGGCCAGCGGCGGATCGGCGGCCACGCGCGCCTGTCCCAGCGCGATCTGCGGCGTGAAGTTCAGGACCACCGAGCGGAAGTTCAGCAGCAGGGCGTCGGGGGCCGCGTTGTAAGGCCGCAGCGGTTCGCCGTCGAAGGCGGAGGGGTCGGTCGGAAGCGGCTCGAAGGCGGTGCGGTCCAGGAGGATGTCGCCCGCGATGCGGTCGATGCCGAGGGCGCGCAGCCGCCGCAAGAGCAGCCACAGCCGCTCCAGCACCAGCTTGGGATCGCCCTGTCCCTTGATGTAGACGTTGCCTTGCAGCGTGCGGTCGACCACCGGGCCGTCCACGAACACCGGGGTCGCCCAGGTGAAGGCGGGGCCGAGCATTTCGAGCGCCGCGAAGGTGGTGGCGAGCTTGGCGATCGAAGCCGGATTCACCGGCTCCTGCGCGCGGTGGCTGAGGCGGGGCGGCGCCGCGGGATTCACGTCCGTGACCAGCAGCGTCACCGAATCGCGCGGAACCTTGGCACGCGCCAGTGCGATGTCGATCTCGGGCGGCAGCGACTGCGCCAGGGCGCCGCCGCACACGAAGGCGGCCAGGAGCAGCAGGAAACGCATCGGTGGATTATCCCGGGCTCGATAATCCGGGGCTTTCCCCAGCGCCCGCGCTTTTTCCTCCCTTGAACCTGCTCGCGTTCGACACCAGCACCGAAGCCCTGAGCATCGCCGTCGCCCACGGCGATGCGCCCGTGCTCGAGTACCTGGGCCGGGGCGGCGCCAACGCCTCGGCCGCGCTGATCCCGCAGGCCATGACCCTGCTCGGACGCGCCGGCCTCACGCTGCGCGAACTCGACGCGGTGGTGTTCGGTTGCGGGCCGGGGTCTTTCACCGGGCTGCGCACGGCGTGTTCGGTGGCACAGGGCCTGGCGCTCGGCGCGGGCGTGCCGGTGCTGCCGGTCGAGACCCTCATGGCCGTCGCCGAAGATGCGCGGCGCCTCATGGGCGCGACCGATGTGCTGGCCTTGCTCGATGCGCGCATGGATGAGGTGTACGCGGCCCGTTACCGCCACGACGGCCGGCTCTGGCGGCGCGACGGCGACATCGCGCTCACCGCGCCGCAGGCGCTGCAGCTGCCGCCGGACTCCCTCCTGGCGGGCAACGTCTTCGCGGCATACGGCAGCCGCATCCCGATGGAGGGCCGCCAGGCCGTGGTCACGACGCCGCTCGCGGCGGCTCTGCTGAGGCTCGCGCCGGGCCTGCTGGCGGACGGCGAGGGGCGCCCCGCCGAGCAGGCCCTGCCGCTCTATGTGCGTGACAAGGTGGCGCAGACCACGGCAGAACGCGAGGCGGTCCGCGCGGCGGCGGCTGCGCAGGCCAGAATGTCGCCATGAGCGCCGTCCTGGACACCCGCGAAGCGGCTTTCGAGCCCATGACCGAGGCGCGGCTCGGCCAGGTGCTGCCGATCGAGCGCAGCGCCTACGAGCATCCCTGGACCTCTGGCAACTTCGCCGACTCGCTGCGCGCGGGCTATGAAGCGCAGCTGCTGTGCGCGGGCGACGAGGTGCTGGGCTACTTCGTGGCGATGAAGGGCGTCGACGAGGTCCACCTGCTCAACCTGACCGTCGCGCCGCACTTGCAGGGGCAGGGCTGGGGCCGGTTGATGCTGGATGCGCTGGCCATCTGGTCGCGCGGCCAGGGAGCGCAGTGGCTCTGGCTCGAAGTGCGCGTGGGCAACGTGCGGGCGCAGAAGGTTTATGAGCGCAGCGGCTTCCGGCGCGTGGGCCAGCGCAAGGCGTACTACCCGTCCTCTGCAGGACGGCGCGAAGACGCCATCGTGATGAGTCTCAAGCTGTGACGCTGCAACTGGACGAGCGCCGCATCGCGATGCTGCGGGAGATGGGCCTGCGGTTGCTCCCGCCCGTGTCGGTGGCCGAGGCGACGGGGCGTGAAACCGAAGCTGCCGTCGAAATGCGTGTGGCGACTCTGCCTGATACGCGCGCACCGCAGGCGCTCGCACCGGCAGCTTCGCCCGTCGCCGCGCCGCGTGTCCTGGGCGACCGCCCCGCCGGCATCGAATCGCTGGACTGGGAAGACCTGGCGCAAGCGGTCGCCGGTTGCCGCGCCTGCGGCCTGTGCGAGTCGCGCCGCAACACCGTGTTCGGCGTCGGCCCCGCGCGCGCCGACTGGATGGTGATCGGAGAAGCGCCGGGTGAGAATGAGGATCTGCAGGGCGAGCCCTTTGTCGGCCAGGCCGGCAAGCTGCTGGACAACATGCTGCGCGCGGCGGGGCTGGACCGCCGCCGCAACGTCTACATCGCCAACGTGCTCAAGTGCCGCCCGCCGGGCAACCGCAATCCGGAGCCGCAGGAGGTGGCGCAATGCGAGCCCTTCCTGCGCCGGCAGGTCGCTCTGGTGCAGCCGCGCGTGATCCTCGCCATGGGCCGGTTCGCCATCCAGACGCTGCTGCAGTCGCAGGAGCCCGTGGGCCGGCTGCGCGGACGCGTTCATCGCTACGAAGGCGTGCCGGTGGTGGTCACCTACCACCCGGCCTACCTGCTGCGCAACCTGCAGGACAAGGCCAAGGCCTGGGCCGACCTGTGCCTGGCCATGGACCTGATGGAAGGCGTGGACGCCTGAACTGCTAAGCCACGAGCGGCCGGTAGGCCTGCGGCCCCAGCGTGCGGTTCGCGTAGTCGATCCCGCACCAGTCGGCGTACTGCGCCAGCGTGCGCTCGCGGCCCAGCCCGTACACGCCCAGCGGCTGGCCGGCCAGCAGCGCGCCCAGCCGCGCGCGCGAGCGCTGCTCCAGCTCCCACCAGCTTTGCGTGCGGCCGGCTTCATGCGCCGCATCCCAGTGCAGCGGGCGCGCCGGCACGCCGGCGCTGCCGTCGTTGTAGAGGTGGTAGACCGGCAGGCCGGGCATGTGGAAGATGTCCCAGCCGTGCGTGTACAGGCGCGCGGCCAGCGCCTGCTCCTCGCCGTGGAAGTACATCGCCGGGTCGTACGGGAACTCCAGCGCGAAGCGGCCCGGCGCGAAGAGGCAGCCCGCGCCGAGGTGAAAGCCTGGGACGGGCTCGTCCGTCTCCACGGGCTGTGCCTCGAACGACAGCACCAGGTGGTCGGCCTCGAAGTTGACCCCCGGCTTCACGACATGCGCCAGAACCTTGTTCGTGGTCGGGCGCGCGACCGGGCGGCCGTTCTCGAAGGCGAAAGCATTGGGATATGCGGACAGCACCACGCCCTTGCGTCCCGGCGCGAGCGCGCGCGCCTGATCGATCAGCCGCTCGTCCCAGCCGGGCTCGAAGTCCATGTGCGAGTCCAGCTGCAGGTACCAGTCCTCGCCGTCGTAGAGCGCCATCGCCAGCGTCCGTGCCCAGCAGGGCCCGCGGGCGAACACCGGATCGATTCGCTGGTAGCTCACGCGGGCAGGCGTCAGCGCGGCCGTGATCGAAGAGACGGCGGGCCCCTGCGGGCTCTGGTCGACGATGGCGAAATGCAGGTCCTGCGGCCGGCGCGCCTTCTCGTGTGCCCGCCCGAGCGTGAACCCGAGGACCGGGTCGCAGTAGGCGGCGATGCTGACGAAGACGGACATGCGGGGCTGCGCGACGCGGCGCCGTGACTTTTGCCGCAGGGTTGCCGGATTTCGGAAGCTCGGCTCTCAAGTATGTCAAGGACTGCCGTTGTCCTGTCTCGTAACAATATGATACTTTCAATGTCAACTTTGACAGGTGGCACGGCCATGACGACACGCCAGATCCCCTCCCGGCTCCTTGCCCAGGCAGCCGCGCCCGCTCCGGCCGCGGCTGGCCATCGCCCGCTGCTGCTGGCCATGGCGTTAGCCGCCGGATTCGCCGCCTCGCCGCCCGCACGGGCGCAGCCGACGGGTGCCCAAGCCATCCATGGCAGCGCCGCGCTCAAGCCGCAGGGCTCCAGCCTGGTCGTCACCACGACCAATGGCGCGGGCACGCGGCACTCGGCGATCAATTGGCAGAGCTTCAGCATCCCGGGCGGCTCGACGACGCACTTCGCCCAGCCGGATGCGGCCAGTACTTCGATCAACCGCGTGATCGGCGCGAACCCGAGCGCGATCTTCGGCACGCTGTCGTCCAACGGCCGGCTGGTGCTGGTGAACCCCGCCGGCATCACGGTCGGCGCCGGCGCGGTGGTGGACACGGCGGGATTCACCGCCTCCACGCTGCGCATGAGCGATGCCGACGCGATCGCCGGCCTGCTGCGCTTCGGTGACGGCAGCGTGGCCGGCGCCCTGCGCGTCGATGGCCAGATCCTGGCCCGCGTCGGCGACGTGGTGCTGATCGGCACCGACGTCCAGGCTGGTTCGCAAGCCGTGATCCAGAGCCCGCAGGGCGCCACCGTGCTGGCCGCGGGACAGAAGGTCGAAGTCACGGGGCGCGGCTTGGAGGGCATCCGCCTGGAAGTGCAGGCGCCGGCCGACCAGGCGGTGAACCTGGGCACGCTGCAGGGCGACGCGGTCGGCATCTTCGCCGGCACGCTGCGGCACAGCGGGCTGGTGAACGCCAGCGCGGCCACGGTGCAGGGCGGCAAGGTGGTACTGCGGGCCGGGGGCGATGCGCTGGTGGACGGCGCCATCGTTGCGAAGGCCGGCGACCAGGGCGGCAGCATCGACGTCTTCGGCCAGCGGGTGGGTCTGCTCGCCGGCGCGAACCTCGACGCGAGCGGCCAGTCCGGCGGAGGCCAGGTGCGCGTCGGCGGCGATTACCAGGGCCAGAACGCCGGCGTGCCGAACGCGGCGCGCACGTACGTCGATGCGGCCGCATCGATCAAGGCGGATGCCGTGCAGCAGGGCGACGGCGGCCGCGTGATCGTCTGGTCGGACGAAGTGACCCGCATGCACGGGCAGATCTCCGCGCGCGGCGGTGCGCAGGGCGGCGACGGCGGCTTCGCGGAAGTCTCCGGCAAGCAGTACCTGGACTACACCGGCTTGGTGGACCTGCGCGCGCCGCAGGGCGCGACGGGCACGCTGCTGCTGGATCCGCAGGACGTGACCATCGTGCGTCGCGATCCGAACTTGCTGCTCGACCTGCTCAACGTTGTCACCGGAACCGTCGGCGGCCTTCTCTTCGAACCGGGTTCCGGCCCCGCCCAGATCGCGGATTCGCATATCAATGCGCAGCTCGCGACCGCCAACGTGATCGTGAAGACCGATTCCGCCGCCGCCGCGAGCGGCATCGGCGGCCAGATCACGGTCGACGCGGCCGCCATCGTGCAGTGGAGCAACGGCAACGATCTGGCGCTCGAAGCCGACAAGGGTATCGACATCCTGGGCACGATCCAGGGATCGGGAACCGGCGCGGGCCTGCACCTGAACGCCAAAAACGGCAGCATTCGGGATGGCGGCACCGGCACCATCATCATGCCGGAGGTCTACGCTTCCGCGACCAACGGTTCCGTGGTGCTCACCTCGACCAACCATGCAGTGGGAACCGTCGCGGGCCAGGCCACCGGCACCGGCGCAAGCTTCTCGGTCAACAGCAACCAGGATCTCGCCGTCGGGACCGTGAACACCGCTTGGGGCGGCGGCACGGGCATCAGCGCCGCGACGGTGCAGGTGTCCTCCGCCAATGATCTGAGTCTTGGCGCGGCCATCACCGCTTCGGCGGGCGGCAGTGTCACGGCCAAGGCCGGCCGGTACCTCTCGCTCGATGCCGCGATCAACTCGCAAGGCGGCCAAGTCGCGCTGGAGAGCGGCACGATCGATTCGGAAGGCGCCATCTACATCAACTCCACCGGCACCATCGGCAGCGGCGGCGGGCTGGTGAAGCTGCAGTCGCTGAAATCCGATGTGGGCGGCAGCAGCCTGCTGGTGCAGGGCGTGGTGGACGCAGGCGCGGGCGGGATCGAAGTCCGCGCCCAGAGCCTCGACGTGATCGGCTCCGGCGTGTTGAAACGCACCGGCCCCGGCGACATCAACGTCGTCGTGGACGGCCTCAATCTCGCCAACTCCGCGGGCACGTCGCTCCAATCGACCGGCGGGCGGGTCGTCGTGAACCCGATGACGCCGAATGCTTCGGGCATCGCGCTGGTGGGCATCGGTGGCACGGCGCCGACCGGGAGCTTCGGCCTCGGCGCTGCGGCGCTGGGCCAGATCGAGGCGAAGACGCTGGTGGTGGGCAACGGCGCCTCGCCGAACGCGATCACCCTGAGCGGCGACATCGCGTTCAACCCGCTCAAGGTGCAGGAGCTGAGCCTGATCACGTCATCGTCGATCACGCAGAGCACGGGCACGCTGACGGTGGACGGCGTGAACCTGGATGCGAATTCCGTGACGGTTTCCGGAGCCAATGCGGTCAACCGCGTTTCCGGCCGCTACGACACGGCGTTCACGTTCAACAGCGGCAGCGCGCTGGCCATCGACACCGTCGACGGCATCGCCGGCGTGCAGCTGCGGTCCGGCAAGGTCGCGCCGGCGTCGCCGCCGTCGGCGACGATCACGAGCGGGGGCAAGCTGACGGTCAACCAGGTGATCACCGGCGATGTCGTCCAACTGAGCGCCATGGGCCCGAGCCCCGCCGGCGGCGTGGACCTGATCGCCAACGTGATCGCCGGCAACCTGGTCTCGCTGACCAGCGGCAGCAGCGTCGTGGTCCAGTCCACCTCACTCGTGAGCGCGCCCACGATCCAGTTCAACGCGCCGCAGACGGACGTGTACGGCAAGGTCAAGCCGGGCGGACTCGGCGCCATCGGCATGGCCCGGGCTTCGGGCAACCTCAGCTTCCGGGGCACCGGCACGGCGGAACTCGAGGTGGCTTCGCTCACCTCGTTCGACCAGATCGTCGCGGGCGGGGTGGTCAGCACGGACCCGACCACCGGCCTCAAGGTGCTCGATCTCACCGGCGGCAAGCTGTCCGGCACCTTCCAGCCGGTGTCCGCCTCGGGTTCTTCGCCCACGTACGCGCTGCCGGCCCTCTGGACCGTGTCCTCGTCGAATCCGTTCGCGGTCGTCGCCGGGCTGCCGCCTGCTCCGCTGCCTCCAGCGCCGGCTCCTGCCCCGGCCCCCGTCGTTGCGCCGGCGCCGGTGCCGGCTACCGACGGCACGACGCAGCAGACCGCCGGCGAGGTGGTCGCGTTCGCGGAGCAGTTCACCGAGCAGCGCAAGGAAGGGGAAGAGCGCGCCGGCAAGGACGACATCGTCCTCACCGAAACGTCCTGCAAGCCGCGCGGCTGATCGCTTCGGACTAGAAGCGCGGCAAGTCGGGGTGGGCCAGGCGGCCGCCCCGCACCAGCACCTTGCCGTACTCGGCGCAGCGCGTCAGCGTCGGGATCACCTTGCCGGGATTGAGCAGGCCGCGCGCATCGAACGCGCGCTTGACGCCGAACATCTGCTCGCGCTCCTCGGGGCTGAACTGCACGCACATGGAGTTGAGCTTCTCCACGCCCACGCCGTGCTCCCCGGTGACCGTGCCGCCCATGGCAACGCTGGTCTCCAGGATGTCGGCGCCGAACAGCTCGCAGCGGTGCAGCTGGTCCGCATCGTTGGCATCGAACAGGATCAGCGGGTGCAGGTTGCCGTCGCCCGCGTGGAACACGTTGGCGCAGCGCAGCCCGTACTTCTTCTCCATGGCCTGGATCGCCAGCAGGATGTCCGCCAGCCGTTTGCGCGGGATGGTCGAGTCCATGCACATGTAGTCGGGGCTGATGCGGCCGGAGGCGGGGAAGGCGTTCTTGCGCCCGCTCCAGAAACGCAGCCGCTCGGCTTCGTCGCGGCTGACCGCGATGGCGGTGGCGCCCGCGGCGCGCAGCACTTCGCTCATGCGGCCGATCTCCTCTTCCACTTCCTCCGGCGTTCCGTCGCTCTCGCACAGCAGGATGGCCTCGGCGGAGAGGTCGTAGCCGGCGTGGACGAAGTCCTCCACCGCGGCGGTCATCGGCTTGTCCATCATCTCCAGGCCGGCCGGGATGATGCCGGCCGCGATGACGGCCGCCACTGCGTCGCCCGCTTTGCGGATGTCGTCGAAGCTGGCCATGATGCAGCGCGCCAGCAGCGGCTTGGGCACCAGCTTCACCGTGACCTCGGTGGTGACGGCCAGCATGCCTTCGCTGCCCACGATCACGCTGAGCAGGTCGTAGCCCGCGGTGTCCAGAGCCTCGCTGCCGAACACCACCGGCTCGCCGTCCGCGGTGAAGCCACGCACCTGCAGCACGTTGTGCAGCGTCAGGCCGTACTTGAGGCAGTGCACGCCGCCCGAGTTCTCCGCCACGTTGCCGCCGATGGTGCAGGCGATCTGGCTGGAAGGATCGGGTGCGTAGTACAGGCCGAACGAGCCCGCCGCTTCGCTGATGGCCAGGTTGCGCACGCCGCACTGCACGCGCGCCGTGCGGCTGACGGGATCGACCGCGAGGATGCGGTTGAACTTGGCGAGCGAGAGCGTGACGCCCACCTTGTTCGGCATCGCCCCGCCCGAGAGCCCGGTGCCCGCCCCGCGCGCCACCACCGGCACGCCCAGGCGGTGGCACACGCGCAGCACGCCTTGCACCTGCTCTTCGGTCTCGGGCAGCGCCACGGCGAGCGGGCGCTCCCGGTAGGCGGTGAGACCGTCGCATTCATAGGGCCGCGTCTCCTCGGCATGCCAGAGCAGCGCGTGCTGCGGCAGCACGGCGCGCAGCGCCGGCAGCAGCTGCTCGAGCAGCGCGGCCTGTGAAGCGATTTCGGGGGCGAGCGGCGCGTTCATGGCCCGATTGTGCGACGGCGCGCCGCGCAGCCGCTTCGGCGCGGGTCAGCGCAGGCTGGCCTTGAGCCAGTCGGCGAACGCGGCGCACTCCCAGCGGTCCATCGTGCCGGTGCGCCAGCAGAGATAGTGGGCGTGCGGGCTGGGCACGTTGCGGTCGTACAGGCGCACCAGTGCGCCGGTTTCCAGCCAAGGCTGGCCGAGCTTCAGCCGCACGAGGGCGATGCCCAGCCCCTGCGCCGCGGCGTCGCACATCAGGCCGATGTCGTTGAAGGAAGACCCTTCGGCGGTTCCACGGCATCGAGCCCGTGGGCCAGGAACCAGGTTCGCCAGGGTTCGAGCGGGCTCTTGATCAGCTTGGCCGCGCGCAGCTCCTGCATCGTGTCGAACGGGCCATGCTCGCGCAGGAACAGGGGCGAAGCCAGCGGCGTGACCTCGTCGGTCAGCAGGCAGACGTGCTCGACGTCCGCGTAGCGGCCGGTGCCGAAGCGGATCATCAGGTCGGCGTCCTCCGCGACGTCCAGCAGCGGGATCGAGACCTGCAGCGTGAGGTCGATCTCCGGATACGTCTCGATGAAGCCGCGCAGCCGCGGCATCAGGATCGAGCGGGAGAAGGTGGGCGTGACGGAAACGCGCAGCTTGCGATCGCCTTGTGCGGCGTCGCGGCCGGGAAAGCGCTCCAGACTTGCGAGTCCCTCCCGCACATGGCCCAGGTATTCGGTGCCCTCGGTGGTGAGCGAAAAGTCGGTGCGGCCGAACAGCTTGGTGCCCAGCATCTCTTCCAGCTGGCGCACGCGGTGGCTGACCGCGCTGGGCGTGACGAACAGTTCGTCGGCCGCCAGCGTCACGGACCGCAGCCGCGCCAGCGCCTCGAAGGTGAGCAGGCACTGGACCGGCGGAATCCGATGGGACAGGTTGGGCCTCTTGCCCCGGCTCAGCGGAAGATGACGGTCTTGTGTCCGTTGAGCAGGACGCGGTGTTCGCCGTGCCATTTCACCGCGCGGGCCAGGACCTGGCTCTCGGTGTCGCGGCCGACCGCGGTGAGGTCTTCGACGGTGTGTGCATGATCAACACGCGCCACATCCTGTTCGATGATCGGTCCTTCATCCAGATCGGCAGTCACGTAATGCGCGGTCGCACCGATGAGCTTCACGCCGCGGTCGTGCGCCTGGTAGTACGGCTTGGCGCCCTTGAAGCTCGGCAGGAAGCTGTGGTGGATGTTGATGGCGCGGCCCGCCAGCCTGGAGCACAGCTCGTTGGAGAGGATTTGCATGTAGCGGGCCAGCACCACGAGTTCGGCGCGCTCGCTCTCGATGATCTCGAACAGGCGCGACTCGGCCTGCGGCTTGGTGGCGGAGCTCACCGGGACGTGGTGGAACGGCACGTTGTAGCTGGCGGCCAGCTGGTAGAAGTCCCGGTGGTTGGAGATGATGGCCGCGATCTCCACCGGCAGCAGGCCGCTGCGCCAGCGGAACAGCAGGTCGTTCAGGCAATGGCCTTCCTTGCTGACCAGGATCACGGTGCGCATCGGCTGGCGCGTGGCGTGCAGCTTCCAGGCCATGCGGAAAGGCTCGCCGAAGAAGCGCAGCTGCGCCTGCAGGTCTTCGAAGGTGAGCTGGTCGCAGGCGAACTGCACCCGCATGAAGAACAGCCCGGTGTCCGGGTCGTTGTACTGCGCCGCCTCCTCGATGTTGCCGCCGCGCTCGAACAGGAATCCGGAGACGGCGTGCACGATGCCCGGGCGGTCGGGGCAGGAGAGCGTGAGGATGTAGGCGTGCTTCATGGGAGCGGCGATTGTCGCAAACACATCCGGCGCATTGCCCCGTTCACCGCGGCGGGGCATCATCGGGTTCCCGTTGTTCCGTTCCGTCCCCCATGTACCGACGCGGTTTTTCCCTCGCCCTTCTTTCCACTCCGGTCGCGTTGATGCTGGCCCGGCCCGCACAGGCCGGCGGCCTGGCCTCCTTGTCGGATGCCGAGGCCAACCGCGGCCTGAAGACGGCCCTGGAGCAGGGCGCGCTGACCGCGGTGCGCCTGCTCGGCGTGCGGGACGGCTTCCTCGCCAATCCCAAGGTGCGCATCCCGCTGCCCAGCGCGTTGCAGGACGCGTCGCGCCTGCTGCGGGCCATGGGCCAGGGGCGCCAGATCGACGAACTGGAAGTGACGATCAACCGGGCGGCCGAGAACGCGGTGCCGCTGGCGAAGAACCTGCTGGTGAATGCCGTCCGCACCATGTCCGTCGCGGACGCCAAGAACATCCTGACCGGGGGCGACACGTCGGTGACGATGTTCTTCGAGGACAGGACCCGCAACCCGCTGTCGGGCCAGTTCCTGCCCGTGGTGAAGCAGGCGACTTCCAAGGTCGGCCTCGCGGCCAAGTACGACCGTCTGGCCGGCAAGGCCGCCGGCTTCGGGCTGCTGAAGGCCGAAGACGCGAGCATCGACCAGTACGTGACGCGCAAGGCGCTCGATGGCCTCTACCTCGTGATCGGGGAAGAGGAGAAGAAGCTGCGCCAGGACCCGCTCGGCGCCGGCAGTGCCATCCTGCGCAAGGTGTTCGGCGCGCTGAAGTAGGCCCGCCCGGGCCGGTGCCCGCCGTCGCGCTCGCATTCAGCGCAAAATCAGCTTTCGACACCCGAAGGAGAGCCCGCCCCATGGCCTACAACGACTTCAACATGGACAACCAGTGGCTGCCGTTCACGCCGAACCGCAGCTTCCGCAAGGACCCCCGCGTGTTCGTCGGCGCCGACGGCATGCACTTCACCACGCACGACGGACGCAAGGTCATCGACGGCATCTCCAGCCTGTGGTGCGTGGGCGCCGGCCACAACCGCAAGCCCATCAACGAGGCGATCAAGCAGCAGCTGGACACGCTGGACTACGCCACCGCGTTCCAGGCCTCGAACGACAAGGCCTTCAAGGCCGCCGAAATGATCGCGGCGATGGCGCCGGGCGACCTCAACAAGGTGCTGTTCTGCAACTCCGGTTCGGAGGCGGCCGACACGTCGATGAAGGTGGCGCTGGCCTACCACCGCGCGCGCGGCGAGGGTCACCGCAACGTGTTCATCGGCCGCGAGCGCGGCTACCACGGCGTGGGCTTCGGCGGCATGAGCGTGGGCGGCATCCCGGCCAACCGCAAGGTGTTCGGCACCTCGCTGCTGCCGCGGGTGGACCACATGCGGTTCATCCACGACCCGGTGAACAACGCCTGGATCCATAACCAGGAACCGGAGTGGAAGGAAGACCCGCTGCTGGAGCTGGAGCAGCGCATCCTGCCGCTGCACGACCCGAGCAACGTGGCGGCCATCATCGTGGAGCCGGTGGCCGGTTCGGCCGGCTGGTACCTGCCGCCCAAGGGCTACCTGAAGCGCCTGCGCGAGATCTGCGACAAGCACGGCATCCTGCTGATCTTCGACGAGGTCATCACCGGCTTCGGCCGCATGGGCACGAACTTCGGGGCCGACTTCTACGGCGTGGTGCCCGACATGCTGAACTTCGCCAAGTGCGTCACCAACGGCGTGATCCCGCTGGGCGGCGTGATCTGCCGCGACAGGATCTACGACGCGATGATGAAGACCGACGCGCCCGAGCACGTCGTCGAGTTCTTCCACGGCTACACCTATTCGGGCCACCCGGTGGCCTGCGCGGCGGCGATCGCGACGCTCGAGCTGTTCCAGCAGGAGAACCTGTTCGCGCGCGCCGGCGAGATGGGCAAGGTGCTGGGCGACGCCTTCCATTCCACCTTCAAGGGCCTGCCGAACGTGATCGGCATCCGCAGCCTGGGCCTGGCCGCCGCGGTGGAGCTGGCGCCCATCGCCGGTTCGCCGGGCAAGCGTGCGTACGACATCTTCATCGACTGCTTCCACAAGGGCGCGCTGGTGCGGCCGGCCGGCGACGTGCTGGTGATCGCACCGCCCTACATCGTGGAGAAGTCGCACATCGACCAGCTGGTGAACACGCTGGCCGACTCGGTCAAGCGCCACGCCTGATCGGGTGGGCTTGCGCGCGGGCGCCTCAGCGGCGCTGCATGCGCTCGCGCAGCTCCGCGCAGTAGTCCGGCGCGGACGCACCGGCCGGCCCGCTGGGCGGCAGCACCAGCGGTTTGACGGCCAGAGCGGGCGGCAGGTGCCGCGGCACGCCGAGATCGGGTGACACATGGCCGGCCCCGGCGACCAACAGCACCGAGCGGCCGGGCACCGCGGCCCGCACCAGCGTCTGCGCCATCGCGCGGTCGCGCGCGATCTGCACCCGCGTCATCGGCGCGAGTTGCTGCTGCGGCAGCAGGTCGCAGTGCCCGGTGCGGATCGCTTCGCGCTGCGCGGCCAGCGTCGTCGCGTCCAGGGTGTCGTCGAGCGAGGCATCGCCCATGGCCTCGCGCATGCGATCGCGCGGCAGGTTGGCGCCGAGCACCGGAACGCCGGCGGTCACCGCTGCCATCACCGCAGGACCGTAAGCACGCCAGGGCCAGGCGTCCTCGTTCCAGTTCAGCGCCGCGCGGACTTCGCCTTCCTCGGCGTTGCGCGGAAGGCCGGCGGTGCTTCGGCCCTGTTCGGCCATCTCGATCGCGAGCGCGGCCAGGCGACCGCGCGCAGCGAGCGACTGCACGATGTCCCGGTGGTGGCGCTGATGCCCCGCGTCATCGTGGCGTTCGCCCAGCAGCACCACGTCGGCTCCCGACAGCGCGTCGGCGGCCGGCGCCCCCGACGCGCAACCTGACAGGTTGACAACGGCGGCCAGCGCGGCGAGCGCCGCGGCGGTGAGGGCGGTGCGCATCGGGCGATACTAAGCTGCGGCCGCGCTTCGCGGGCCCGCATTCCCCACCGATGGATGCCCGACTTTTCATGCGCGCCGCAGCGACGCTGGCCGCCGCGCTGGCCGCCGCGCTGCTGTGCGTCTGGCTGAAGACGCCGCTGCCCTGGATGCTGGGGCCGCTGATCGCCACCTCGGCGCTCTCGCTCATGGGCGCGCCCACGCAGAGCTGGACACCCGCGCGCAACGCAGCCCAGTGGGCGATCGGCGCCGCGCTGGGCCTGTACTTCACGCCGCAAGTCACGGCGCTGGTCCTGCAGCTGTGGTGGGCGATCCTGCTGGCGATCGTGTGGGCGCTGCTGCTGGGCTGGGGTTTCGGCCACTGGCTGCAGCGCGTCGTGCGCGACCGGATGCCGGGCAGCGCCTCCGAGCGGCGCGCGACCAGCTACTTCGCCGGCGCGATCGGCGGCGCTTCGGAGATGACGCTGCTGGCCGAGCGCGCCGGCGCCCGCACCGACCTGGTCGCGGCGGCGCACAGCCTGCGGCTGCTGCTGGTCACGGTGATCCTGCCGGTGGCGTTCACCTGGACCGGGCTGCACGGCACCGATCCCAGCCTGCCCGGCGCGCGGGACGTGCGCCTGCCGGGGCTGGCCGTGCTCCTGCTCGCCACCGCGGCGGGAGCCTGGCTGCTCTCGCGCACACGCCGCGCCAATCCCTGGTTCCTGGGCGCGCTGGCGGTGGCGATGGGCCTGACCATGGCCGGCCTCGAACTCTCGGCCATGCCGCAGGCCCTGACCAACGCGGCCCAGCTCATCATCGGCGTGAGCCTGGGCGTGCGCTTTCGCGCCGAGTTCCTGCACACCGCGCCGCGCTGGCTGGCGGCGGTCGCGGTCGGAACGCTGGGGATGATCGCGTTGTGCGTGGGTTTCGCGGCCCTGCTGGCCTGGGCCACGGGACTGAGCGCCGCGACCCTGGTGCTGGGAACGTCGCCGGGCGGAATCGCGGAGATGGCCATCACGGCCAAGGTGCTCCAGCTGGGGGTGCCGGTGGTGACCGCCTTCCAGGTCTGCCGGCTGGTGGCGGTGCTGATGCTGGTGGAGCCGCTCCACCGATGGGGTTGGCTGCGCTGAAGGCGGCCGCAAAAAAAAAGGCCGGCTGGGCCGGCCCGCTGTCGGGTCAGTGCATCACCAGGGGGTTCTGCGCCAGTTCGGCGTAGCCGTCCAGCGTTTCCTCGACTTCTTCCTGCGTCGGGGTGTTCAGCTGCCAGGCGTTGATCTGGCGCTGGAATGCCTCGGCCCAGGAGCCGTCCAGGTAGACCTCCTTGTTGGTGCGCTTGTCGACGATCTCGAAGCCATGGCGCACGATGCGGGGCGGCGGATCGCCTTCGGCGGGCTCGTTCGCCTGCATGTGCACGACGACGAACGAGTCGGAGTCATAGAGCATTTGCATGGTTGGATCCTTTGGCACCAGATGGCAGCGTCCTGAGCTGTTTCAAGGCGACCCGTACGCGTCCGCGGTTTGCATGGCCTCCAGAGTAGGCACTGGCTGGCTCAGCCTTTGTCGGTGCCGGACCACTGCATGTCGAGCCATTCGCCATTCGGCGGTGTCAGACGCAGGCGCACGAGACCGTAATCCGCCCCGCGGACGAACCAGAGTTCGAGGCGCGGATCCCATTCGCGCTGGGGCTCCCGCGTCACCTTGAGCGCTGCCGTGACGCCGCCCGGCAGCGAGAGGTTTTCGGGACCTTCCACGGTGAACCGCCAGTCCTGCGCCTCACGCGTGGTGGCCGTCTGCACCACGAGCGTGTCGCCGGCCGACCAGCCCTGCGGCCGGGCCGGCAGCAGCGCGGCCAGTTGCAGCAGCACGCTCAGGCGGTCCTGGGCGCCCGGATGAAGCGGCGACGCGGCGGCCTGGCTGCTGAACACGACGCGGCCGCGTTCGCGGTCGAAGTGCGCGGCCTCTTCGCTGCGAAGCCGGTCGGAGAAGCGCAACGGCGCCAGGCCCTGCGGGTGAAGCGTGCCGATGCTGCGCTGGACGCGGGCGGGCAGGGGAGGCGCGTCCACGCGCAGCGAAGCTTCGTACTGCGCGCCGTCGTGCCACCAGGCGAGCTCGGCGCGCCCCGTGATCAGCATGCCGCGGTGGAGGGCGGCGACGGTGTAGTGCCAGTGAGCCATGCCGGGGATGGCGACGGGGGGCAACGGGGCGTTGCGGGCAGCGGCATCCGGAGTCGCCTGCGCTTTCGTGTCACTTCGGGGCGATGCGGCCGGCGAAAGGGCGCGAGGCCTCGTGCCTCGCTCGACCCTGGGTTTCGCAGGCGGTGCGTCAGGCGACTCCTGCGCCCGCTCCTCTGGCGCTTGCATCTCCGCCATAGCCAGCACGCGCAAGCTGACCGGCCCGGCGCGCTTCCATCCACGCGAACGTCCCGGGTCCCGCCTTCAGCAACAGCCCGTGCAGCACCAGCACCACGACAGACAGGACCAGCAGCGGCCGCGGCGGAACGCCCGGCCGCACACTCATCCGCGCCAGCCCAGGTCGCTGGACAGCTGCGCCGCCGCCTCGCGCAGCGCGCCGTGCACCGTGCCGTCCCATTCGGGATCGAACGTGCCGGTGGGACCCAGGGCGACGATGCCCAGGGCCATGTGGCCGTCGGCGTCGAACACCGGCACGCAGAAGCCCACGATGCCGGGCAGCAGCACATCGACCACCCGCGCCGCGCCGCGCGCGCGCACTTCGTCGAGCATCGCGCGAACCTGCGCCATGCTGGCGGGCACGTCGCTTCGGCCCTGCTTCTGCGCGCGCGAGAGCTCCTCCCGCAGCATGGGCAGGATCGCCTCGCGCGAGGCGTAGGCCGCGAAGCAGCGGCCGGTGGCGGAGGAGAGCAGGGGCATCACATCCCCCAAACGCAGGTTCACCGTCACGGCTGACGGCGACTCCTCCCAATGCACGATGGTCGGGCCGTGGTTGCCCCACACCGCCAGCGCCAGCGTGTGGCCGATTCGCTCCATCAGCGCCGTGACACGCACGCGCGCCAGCTTGACCGCATCCAGCCGCGAGAGGGAAGCCAGACCGAGCTTGAGCGCCGCCGGTCCGAGGTCGTAGCGCGTGGTCGCGGGGTCCTGCGCCACCAGCTGCAGGCGCTGGAAGCTCACCAGGTAGCGGTGCGCCTTGGCGGCGCTCATGCCTGCGGCCGCCGCGAGGTCGCGCAGCATCAGCGGCCCGGGCGCCTTGCCCAATGCGTCGAGCAGCGCGAACCCGACCTCCACCGACTGGATCCCGGCGCGCTCCTTCATGCGGGAAGGCGTCGGCTAGAATTTCGATTAGGTAAATTCATTTCACTATGCGTAACGCCGAGTCGGGGCTCGACTCTAGCGCAGCACGCGAAGAAAAGGCAATCCCGATGAAGCTCGCGACGTACAAGGACGGTTCCCGAGACGGCCAGCTGGTGGTGGTGTCGCGCGACCTGGCGACGGCCCATTATGCGACCGGCATCGCGGGCCGGCTGCAGCAGGCGCTGGACGACTGGGGCTTCATCGCGCCGCAACTGCAGGACCTGTACGAGACGCTGAACGGCGGCAAGGCCCGCCACGCGTTCCCGTTCGAGCCGCAGCGCTGCATGGCGCCGCTGCCGCGCGCGTACCAGTGGGCGGACGGCTCCGCGTACATCAACCACGTGGAACTGGTGCGCGCCGCGCGCAAGGCGGAAGTGCCCCAGACCTTCTACACCGACCCGCTCATGTACCAGGGCGGCAGCGACGACTTCCTGGGCCCCTGCGACGACGTGATCGTGCCCAGCGAGGAGTTCGGGATCGACTTCGAGGCCGAGATCGCGGTGGTCACCGGCGACGTGCCGATGGGCGCCACGCCGGACCAGGCGCTCGAGGGCATCCGCCTGGTGATGCTGGCCAACGACGTGAGCCTGCGCAACCTGATCCCGGCCGAACTGGCCAAGGGTTTCGGCTTCTTCCAGAGCAAGCCCGCGACGGCCTTCAGCCCGGTGGCCGTGACGCTCGACGAGCTGGGCGACACGTGGCAGGGCGGGCGCGTGCACCTCACGCTGCAATCGACCTGGAACGGTCGCCGCGTCGGCATGTGCGAGGCCGGCCCCGAGATGACGTTCCACTTCGGCCAGCTGATCGCCCACATCTGCAAGACGCGCAACGTTCGCGCCGGGAGCATCGTGGGATCCGGCACCGTGAGCAACAAGGGCGTGGAGCAGAACGGCCGGATGGAATGGCCCAAGGGCTACAGCTGCATCGCCGAGAAGCGTGCGATCGAGACGATCCAGGACGGCAAGCCGTCGACCGAGTTCATGAAGTTCGGCGACACCATCCGCGTCGAGATGAAGGGCAGGGACGGGCAGACGATCTTCGGGGCGATCGACCAGAAGATCGCGGGTCCGCAGGGTTGAGGCGCAAGGGCCTTTCCGGCGTCCTTCAACTTCGTTCCACAACCCGGGCATTCAGCGCGTCTGCCTCCGCGGCAGTCGCGGCACTGTGCCCCACGTCACTTCACACTCCTCAGTCGCGCAATCACAGTCATGCGCTCTTGAAAGGAAGCATGACATGCGACGTTCTATGCTGCGTCTCCTTGCATCGTTGCCGCTGGGTGTTCTTGTGGGGGCGTGTGGAGGTTCAGGCGGAAGTGACCCCGTCGGTCCCGCCCCGGCGCCTCCTGCTCCGCCGCCTGCGCCAAATGCGACATTGCCGTCGTTCCTCTACGTCGCGAACCGCGATTCCTCGGACATATCGATCTTTCAGCTGAATGTCGACGGGTCTCTCGATCCTGTGGGGCCGGCAGTTGCCGCTGGCCAAGAAGTAAGCTCAGTTGCAATCCACCCATCCGGCAAGTTTGCATATGCCCTGAACTCGCGATCCAACAGCATCGGTCTGTATGAACTCGATGCGGACAGCGGCGGGCTCTCCTTTCGGCGAGAGTTCGGCACAGGTGCGCGACCGGAGCAAATGCTGATTCACCCATCCGGACAATTTGCCTTCGTGTCCACCACCAGCATCGGAAACATCGGGCTTTACAGCATTGATGGTGCGACGGGTGATTTGGAGGAGAAGCACCGACTGCATGCTGGAGCGACGGTGACACGCATTGCCATGCATCCTTCCGGAACCTCCGTTTATTACGGATCTCCGGGAGATGGTGTCGTTCTGAGGTTCGAGTTCGATCAGGCCAACCTCCGATTGATCCTGCGCGAGAGCGCGCCTGCGGTTCCAAACCCCTTCGACATTGCGATCACGCCAACTGGCAATTTCGCGTATGTCTGTAATGTCTTCAATTTCATGACGATCTATCCGGTCGATGCTGTCACGGGAGCATTGGGAAGTGGGAGGTCCGCTCCGGTAGTTGGCGCGTTCTTCGTGGCCGTTGATCCGATGGGGCGTTTTGCCTATGCTGCGATGCCGAATCTCAACAAGGTTGAGGCATTCGTCATCGGGGACTCAGGAGAGTTGAGCAGTGCGGGAGCGGTCACGACACCATCGCCGGCTTCTTTGACTGTGGATCCCTCGGGCAAGTTCGTCTACGTGGCGAACGGGGCGGCTAATACCATTGCCGCTTACACCATCAATCAAGCCAGCGGCGCACTGGAGCCGCTCGGGATACCGGTCGCTGCCGGATCCGGTCCATCAGGTTTGATCGTAGTCAGCCTCGCCGCCTGACAGGCAGGTCGGTGCGCTGCAGTGTGCGGGGGAGGGCCTACTGCCGCTCACCCCGTTCCTCGAGTGGCTTTGTAGCGCCACGTGTCAGTAGACCATCCAGGACGGCAAGTCCCCGACCCAGTTCATGAAGTTCGGCGACACCATCCGCATCGAGATGAAGGGCCAGGACGGCCAGACGATCCTCGTGCGATCGACTACAAGATCGCGCCGCCGCAGGTCTGATTCGTCCACGTCATCCCCGGGAAGGGGGGATCCAGGGCTCCCGGTGGTCCGCTGAAGGCGGACGCACTCGATTACCGCCTTCGCGGGAATGACGGCGATCGCGGATGACGGCTATCAGAGCCGCAACCATGGCGTGCCGGTCTCCTCGGCTTCCGCCTGCCCCAGCGTCTGCAGGAACGAATCGCACCACCAGTGCACGTCGTAGCGCGTGAGCGTCGCCAGCAGCGACTGGTGACGTTCGCGGCGTTCCTCCAGCGGCATCTGCAGCGCCAGGTGGATCGCCGCTGCCGTGCCCTCGGTGTCGTACGGGTTCACCAGCAGCGCTTCCTTGAGCTGTTCCGCCGCCCCGGCGAATCGCGAAAGCACCAGCACGCCCGGGTCCTCCGGGTCCTGCGCCGCGATGAACTCCTTGGCCACCAGGTTCATGCCGTCACGCAGCGGCGTCACCAGCGCCACGCGGCTGGCGCGGTACAGCCCGGGCAAACGCGCGCGCGCCACGGTGCGGTGCATGTAGCGCACCGGCATCCAGTCCAGCTCGCCGTAGTTGCCGTTGATCGAGCCGCACAGGCTCTCCAGCTCGTGCAGGATGTCGGTGTAGGCGCTGACGTCCTCGCGGCTCGGTGACGCGATCTGGATCAGCGTGGCGCTTTGCCGCGTTTCGGGATAGCGCCGCAGCAGCTCGCGAAAGGCGCGCATGCGCTGCGGCAGTCCCTTGGAGTAGTCCAGCCGGTCCACGCCCACCAGCAGCTTGCGGCGCGAGTATTCGCGCTTCATGCGCTCGTACATCTCGGCCGCCTCGGGCGCTTCGGTGACGCCCCTGAACTCCTGCACGTCGATGCCGATCGGGTACGCGCCCGCATGGATGGTGCGGTTGAACACGCGCCAGCGGCCTTCGCCCGCGGGTTGCGCCTTGGCCTCGGCCTGGATGTAGTCGCAGAAGTGCTCGTGGTCCGCCTCGCTCTGGAAGCCGACCACGTCGTACGAGCACAGGCCCTTGACCAGCCAGTCGTGGCCGGGAATGGCCGCCAGGATCAGCGGCGGCGGCAGCGGGATGTGCAGGAAATAGCCGATGCGCTGCGTGCAGCCCAGCGCGCGCAGCTCCGCGGCCAGCGGGATCAGGTGGTAGTCGTGCACCCAGATCACGTCGTCCGGCTGCAGCATCGGCAGCAGCCTGCGCGCGAACATCTGGTTCACGCGGCGGTAGCCTTCGATGTAGCCCGCGTCGAAGTCGGCGAGGTCCAGCCGGTAGTGGAACACCGGCCAGAGCACGCCGTTGGAGTAGCCGACGTAGTAGGCCTCGTAGTCCTCGCGATCGAGGTCCACCGTAGCCAGCGTCACGGGCCCGGCCTGCTGCACGTTCAGCTGCGGCTCCGCATCGCCCTCGGCGAGCTTGCCGCTCCAGCCGAACCACAGGCCGCCGCTGTTGTTCAGCACCTCGCCCAGCGCCACGGCCAGTCCGCCCGCGGCGGTCTTGCGCGGGTCCGCGACACGATTGGAGACGACGACCAGCCGCGACATGGTCACAGGGCCCCCACGCTTCTCACTTCGTGTAGTGCGCTGCCCCCCGAGGGGGCCTTCGCGACTTCGGGCGGCCGTGCGTCGCTCATCAAATCACCGTATCCCAGGGCGCCGACAGGCGCACCGCGGCGTTGATCAGGCCGACCATCGAATAGGTCTGCGGGAAGTTGCCCCACATCTCTCCCGTCTCGGCGTGCATGTCCTCGGACAGCAGCCCCAGAGGATTGCGGCACTTGAGCATCACCTCGAAGATCTCGCGCGCCTGCGGCTTGCGGCCGATGCGCGCGAGCGCGTCGATGCGCCAGAAGGTGCACACGTTGAACGCGGTCTCGGGCTTGCCGAAGTCATCCGCGGCCTCGTAGCGACGCATGTACGGCCCGTCGCACAGCGTCGTCTCCAGCGCGTCGACGGTCGACACGAAGCGCGGATCGCGCGGGTCGATGAAGTTCACCTCCGCCATCAGCAGCGCGCTGGCGTCGAGGTCGCGGCCGCCGAAGCTTTCGGCGAAAGCCTTGCGCTGCTCGTTCCACGCCTCGCGCAGGATGCGCTCGCGGATCGTGTGCGCGCGCTCGGCCCAGTAGTTGGAACGGTCCTTCAGCCCCAGCGTGGAGGCCACCTTGGCGAGCCGGTCGCATGCCGCCCAGCTCATGAGCGCCGAGGAGGTGTGGATGCGCGCCCGCGTCCTCAGCTCCCACATGCCGGCATCGGGCGTGTCGTAGATGCGGAAGGCCTGCTCGCCCACCGCTTCGAGCGAGGCGAACTCGGCGCGGCCGGCGCGGCGCAGCAGGCGGTGGTCGTGGAACGCCTGGGCCGCGCCCAGCACGATGTTGCCGTACACGTCGTGCTGGAAGTGCTCGGCCGCCTGGTTGCCCACACGCACCGGGCCCATGCCGCGGTAACCGGGCAGGTGCTCGAGGATCGCTTCCGGCAGCTGCTCCTCCTGCCCCACGCCGTACAGCGGCTGGATGTGGCCGCCGCGCGAGCGGACGATGACATTCGTCAGCCAGCGCAGGTACTCCTCCATCGTCGCCACTTCGGAGATGCTGTTCAGCGCCCGCACGACGAAGAACGCGTCGCGCAGCCAGCAGTAGCGGTAGTCCCAGTTGCGTCCGCTGTTGGCCGCCTCCGGGATGCTGGTGGTCATCGCGGCGATGATGGCGCCGGTGTCCTCGAACAGCGACATCTTCAGCGTGATCGCCGCGCGGATCACCGCGTCCTGCCACTCCAGCGGCACCGCCAGCGCGCGCGACCAGTTGCGCCAGTAGGCCGCGGTGTCCTGCTCGAACGAGCGCGCGGTTTCCTCGATGCCGCCGGTGAGCGTCTCGTCCGGCCCCATGATGAAGTTCAGCGGACGGTCGACGACGAAGAAGGTCTCGGACAGGATGTAGTCGATCGGCGCGTCGGTGTTCACGCGCAGCGTCTGCGCCGTGCCGACGAAGCGGATGTGGGTGCTGCCGCGGGTGACGTCGGGCTTGTGCCGGCCCCAGTCGAACTTGGGCCGCAGCACCACCCGCATGCGCGGCGTGCCGCCCAGCACGCGAACCCGCCGGATCAGCGTCAGCGGCCGGAAGGTGCGGCCGCGGCTCCAGAAGCGCGGCGCGAAATCGGTGATCTCGATGCCCTGGCCCTGCCGGTCGTAGAGCCGGGTGTGCAGGATGGCCGTGTTGGGCTCGTAGTGGTGCTCGCTGCGCTCGAACTCCTCCAGCTCGAAGGCCCACAACGAAGCGTTCTCGCTCGGGTCCAGCAAGCCGTTGAACACCGGGTCGCCGTCGAAGCGCGGAAGGCAGCACCAGACGATGCTGCCGCGCTCGTCGACCAGCGCGCTGAAGCCGCAGTTGCCGATGACGCCCAGGTTCAGGTTCTGGATCGAGGTATTGGCTTTCATGCCGAAGCTTTCCGGGCGACCTTCATGGCCACCGCGTTCTCGAATTCGAGGTGCAGCGCGCCGGGGTTGGGCAGGCGCTGCCAGGCGACCGTGGGGCCTTCGCCGACCTTCACGCCGAGGCCGCCCAGCCGCTGCACCGCGGCGAAGCCCGCCTCGTCGGTGACGTCGTCGCCCACGAAGACCGGGATGCGCCCCGCGAACGGCCCTTCGCGCAGGAAGGCCTCGATCGCGCTGCCCTTGGTGGCGCCGCCCGGCTTGGCTTCCACGACCATCTTGCCGCGCAGCAGCGTCAGGCCGGGGGAGCGCTCGACGGCCTCCTGCAGCGCATCGAGGCACTCCTGTTCCAGGTGCGGCGCCTGCCGGTAGTGCACCGCGATCGACCGGTCCTTGTGTTCGACCAGCAGCTGCGGATGCCGCGCCTCGAGTGCGGCGGCGGCGCGCTCTACGGCATCGAGTGGATGCGGCGGCATCAGATCGACGGCTCCGTCCGCCGCGCGCCGCTCGGCGCCATGCACGCCGGCCACGGGAAGGTGCAGCGGGTGCAGGAACTGGTCGATCTCGCGGATCGGGCGGCCGCTGACCACCGCCACGGCGCCCCCGAGGTACTGCTGCAGGGTGCTGAGCGTGGGCACGAGGCTGGAGGGGACCACCACCGCGCCGGGTTCCGGCGCTATGTCCACCAGCGTGCCGTCGAAGTCCAGGAACAGCGCGCAGGCCGGACTCAGGATGTCCACGAAATTCATGGATAGCGACCGTAACACTGCGGGCTGGAGGACGGCAGCCCCGCGGGCCGTCTCAAGCGGTAGGAGCGCTCCTACAGCCCGATGCGCTTGCGCAGAAGGTCAGGGCTTCGAGGTGGAATAAGCTTTCCGTCCCGCAAGACGACCGCACACCATGATGGACTACTCGCGCTACAGCACGCTTTCGATCAGCCGCCGCGGGCCCGGCGATTCGGTGCTGGACATCGTCATGCGCGCGGCCAACGGCAAGCTGCCGACCGCGGGCCATGAAGGCCACCGCGAACTCGCCGAGATCTGGCGCGATGTGTCGGCCGACGACAGCGTGCGCTGCGCCGTGCTGCGCGGCGAGGGCCAGGGCTTCTCGGGTGGCGGCGACCTGTCGCTGGTGCAGGACATGGCCGGCGACTTCGAGGTGCGCAGCCGCGTGTGGAAGGAAGCGCGCGACCTGGTCTACAACGTGATCAACTGCGACAAGCCGATCGTCAGCGCGCTGCACGGCCCGGCGGTCGGCGCCGGCCTCGTGGCCGGGCTGCTGGCCGACATCCCGATCGCCGCGCGCGACGCGAAGATCGTCGACGGCCACACCCGCCTGGGCGTCGCGGCCGGCGACCACGCGGCCATCGTCTGGCCGCTGCTGTGCGGCCTGGCCAAGGCCAAGTACTACCTGATGCTGTGCGAGCCGGTCAGCGGCGAGGAGGCCGAGCGCATCGGCCTCGTCGCACTGGCGGTCGAGCGCGAGCAGCTGCTGCCCAAGGCCTATGAAATCGCGGACCGGCTGGCGCAGGGCAGCCAGAGCGCGATCCGCTGGACCAAGTACTCGCTCAACAACTGGCTGCGGCAGGCCGGCCCCAATTTCGACACCTCGCTCGCGCTGGAATTCATGGGATTCGGCGGGCCGGACGTGCGCGAAGGCATCGCTTCGCTGCGGGACAAGCGCGCGCCGCGGTTCCCCGGCGCGTGATGTCACGGTCGAGCTCGACCAGCGGACCTGGCGTACTTTCTTGTTTGCTGTCGCGCCACACGCGCGTCGCGAAACCCATAATGGCCGCCATGCAGCGCCTGCGCCAAGCCCGCTTCCTCGCCCGCCTCGTGCTGGCGTGGTTCGCGCTGGCGATCGGTGTGGCTGTCGCGTCTCCGGTGGTGCAGCCCAAGTCCACCGAGCTGGTGTGCAGCGGCGGCACCATGAAGCTGATGGTGCATGGCGAAGCGGACGAGCCGGCCACGTCGCACGCGCCGGACTGCCCGCTGTGCGCCACGACGGCCGCGCCGCCTCCCGTGAGCATCGCGCTCGAGAAGCCCTCGCCGCTGGCGCATGCCGTCGAGCCGGTCGCCGCCGCGCGCCTGGCCGCGCGCATCGGCGCACCCCTGCCCGCTCGCGGGCCGCCTTCGCTCTCCTGATCCGCTGAAAGCGTTCCACGCGCCGCCCGCAAGAAGGCGGGCGTGGCCCCCGTTTCCGGTCAGAGGAGCTTGCCGTGATCCGAACACGCGCGGCCGCCGCGCTGGCGGCCGCATCCCCCTTCATCTGCGCGCCGCCGGCGTGGCCGCAGGACGCTCCGGCGCGCTCGCTGGGCGTGGTCACCGTCACCGGGGGCCAGCCGACCTCGTTGCCGACGCAGATCCCCACCACCATGGAGGGCATCGACCGCGAGCAGATCGAGCGCACCATCAACGCGACCGACAGCGGGGACGTGCTCCGCTACTTCCCGAGCCTGCTGGTGCGCAAGCGCTATCCCGGCGACTACAACCACGCCATCCTGTCCAGCCGCGCGTCCGGCACCGGCAACAGCGCCCGCTCGCTGGTCTACGCGGACGGCATCCTGCTGTCCAACCTGCTCGGCAACGGCGTCGGCGGCCTGAGTTTCCCGCCGCGCTGGGGGCTGGTGACGCCGGAGGAGATCGAACGCGTCGACGTGATGTACGGCCCGTTCTCCGCCGCCTACCCGGGCAACTCGGTGGGCGCGGTGGTGGAGTACGTCACGCGCCTGCCGCGCCGGTTCGAGGCGCACGCGGCGGCGAGTTACTCGCTGCACCCCTTCGAGCTGTACGGCACGGCCACGACCTACCGCACCTGGCAGACCAGCGCCTCGCTGGGCAACCGGGCGGGGGACTGGACGTGGTGGTTCAACGTGAACCGGCAGGACAGCGAAGGGCAGCCGCTGACCTTTCCGACGCGGCTGGTCTCCAGCGGAACGGCCGCCGGGGCCGGTGTCCCGGTCACGGGCGTGGTGCTCACGCGCAACAGCGCCGGCCAGCCCTGGTACGTGCTGGGCAGCGCCACGGAGTACGCGAGCCGCCAGGACCACCTGAAGGCCAAGCTGGCGTATGACTTCCCCGGATCGATCCGCGCGGCCTACACGCTGGGCTGGTGGGAGAACACGACACGCGGGCGCTCGGCCTCGCACCTGCGTGATGCGGGTGGCAACGCGGTGACCAGCGGCCCGGTGCGCATCGACGGGCTCTCGTTCGCGCCGCTGACCGGAGCCGATTTCCCGCTCACCGACGAGCGCCTCACGCACTACATGCATGGCCTCTCGGTGAAGAGCCGGACGCAGGGCGTGTTCGACTGGGAGGTTGCCGCAAGCCGCTACGACTACCACCGCGACCACAAGCGCCAGAACGCCGCCGGCAATCCCCCGCCCGCCGCGGAGAGCGGCGGGCCCGGCACCCTGGCGGACGGTGGCGGCACCGGCTGGACCACGCTGGCGCTGCGCGGCACGTGGCGGCCGGACGGGATGCGCGGCGCGCACATCGTCGACTTCGGCCTGCAGCGCGACGACTTCGAGCTCGCCTACCTGACGTCCAACATCGCGGGCCAGTGGCGCGCGGACCCGCCGGGCAGCGTGGCCAGCAACGTCGGCGGCCGCACGCAGCTCACCAGCATGTGGGCGCAGGACGCCTGGTCGTTCGCGCCTCGCTGGAAGACGGTGCTGGGGGCGCGGCTGGAACGCTGGCGGGCCTTCTCCGGCTTCACCGTGATCACGCCTGCCGTCGACACGGCCTGGCCCGATCGCAGCGACACCCATGTCTCACCGAAGATCGCGGTGTCGTGGCAGTGGCGGCCCGACACAGTGCTCAAGGCGTCGCTGGGACGTGCACTGCGCTTCCCCACCGTGGCCGAGCTCTACGGGGCGACCTCCACGGCGAACGCGCAGTTCATCAACGACCCGGATCTGCGGCCCGAACGCTCCTGGACGGGGGAGCTCACGGCCGAGAAGGAACTCGCGAACGGGCTGCTGCGGCTGACGTACTTCGCCGAGGAGACGCGCGACGCGCTGTACAACCAGACCGTGTTCGACGCTGCCGCCAACCGCAACGTCACCCGCGTGCAGAACGTGGGGCGCATCGCCACGCAGGGTCTTGAGTTCGCGTGGAGCGCCACGGACGTGGCGCTGCCCGGCCTGAACGTCAACGCGAGCACGACCTTCGCGCACTCGGAGATCCGCGAGAACGCCGGCTTCGTCACGACGCCGGGCGACACGGTCGGCAAGCGCCAGCCCAACATCCCACGCTGGCGCGCGACGGCGGTGGCCGACTACCGCTGGAACGAGCGCTGGACCACCTCGGTGGGCGCGCGGTACAGCAGCCGCCAGTTCCGCACGCTGGACAACAGCGACATCAACGGTTATTCGTACATGGGCGTGAGCCGCCTGTACGTGATCGACGTGCGCGCCCGGGTGCAGATCGACAAGCGCCTGAGCGCCGCCTTCGGCATCGACAACCTGAACAACAAGACGTACTGGAACTTCCACCCCTACCCCCAGCGAACCTTCTTCGCCGAACTCAAGGCCGACCTATGAAAACCCCACTCCTGATCCCCTTGCTTGCCGCCGCCCTCGGCGCGACCGGCGCCGCTTCGGCGCATGTGGTGCTCGAATACCAGGTGGCGCCCGCCGACAGCAGCTACAAGGCGACCTTCAAGGTCGGCCACGGCTGCGAGCAATGGCCGACGCGGCAGGTGAGCGTCATCATCCCGGCCGGCGTGACCGGCGCGCGGCCGATGCCCAAGCCGGGCTGGTTGCTCGACGTGCAGTACGGCAAGCTGGCGCAGCCGGTCACGTCGCACGGCCGCACGATCACCGAGGACGTGGTGCGCGTGACGTGGACCGCGCGCACGCCGGCCGACATGCTGGCGACGAATCATTACGACGAGTTCGTGCTGGTGGCGCGCACGCCCGGCACGGCGGGCACGATCTACTGGCCGGTGAACCAGGTCTGCGAGAGCGGCCGCATCGACTGGGTGGAAATCCCGCGCGAAGGCCGCAAGCTCTCCGACCTGAAGGCCCCCGCGGCCGCCCTCGAAATCATGCCGGCCGCGGGGAGCGGCGGGCACCGTCACTAAGGAGCCGACATGAAGACGATCAAGACCTTGCTGGCCGCCACGGCCATCGCATGCGGCGCGGCCGCGTGGGCGCAGTCCTCCGCGCCCGTGACCGTGCTTGCACCCTGGGCGCGCGCCAGCGTGCAGGGGCAGCGCGCCTCCGGCGCCTTCATGACGCTGGTGGCGAAGGAGCCGCTCACGCTGGTGGGCGCGTCGACGCCCGTGGCGGGCTCGGCCGAGCTGCACGAGATGAAGATGGAGGGCGACGTGATGCGCATGCGCCAGGTCGATTCGATCCCGATGACGTCGCGGGAGCCGCTGCAGCTCAAGCCCGGCGGCTACCACCTGATGCTGATGCAGCTCAAGGCCCCGCTCGCGCCCAACACCAGCATCCCGGTCACGCTGACGTTCAAGACCGCGTCGGGCGAGCAGCGCCAGCTGGCCGTTCAGGTGCCGGTGTCGACCACGCCACCGAAGGAAGCCGGCGCCCACGGAAGCCACCACAAGCATTGACACCGATGCTTTCGCTTTGGCGGGCTGCCGCGCCGGCTGTGCGCGCGACGGCCTGCTAAGCTGGCGTTCATCCCCCTCGACCGGAGGCCGCCATGAGCGACGACAACGCCCCGATGGGCTTCACCAAGTTCGTTCCCGGTTTCGACTTCCTGCAGAACCTGGCCAAGGGCGCGAGCCAGACGGTTCCCCAGATGCCCAGCCTGTCGAACTGGGTGGCGCCCACACTCAACGTCGAGGAGCTGGAAAAGCGCATCGGCGAACTGCGGGCGGTGCACTTCTGGCTGGACCAGAACTCCAAGGCGCTGAGCGCCACCATCCAGGCGCTCGAAGTCCAGAAGATGACCCTGGCGACGCTCAAGAGCATGAACTTCAACATGAACGAGATGGCGGAGGCGCTGCGTCTGAAGACCGCCGATGCAGTGGCGGCGATGCAGAAGGGTTCCGAGGCCGCGATGCAGAAGGGAACCGAGGCGGCCGCGAATGCCGGGGGTGCGGCTTCCGGTGCCGCGAAAACGCCGCGCGGCAAGGCCGCGGCCCAGGACGGCGCAGCCGCCAGGCCGGCATCCAACGGCGTCGTCGATCCGCTGCAATGGTGGACGGCGCTGACGCAGCAGTTCCAGCAGATCGCGGCCGATGCGTTGAAGGACGCCACTCGCACCGGCACGGACGCCGCACGCAACATGGCGACGACAGCGGCCAAGGAGTCCTCCAAGAGCGGCGCTGTCGAGGGTGAGGCCAAGACCACGACCGCTGCCAGATCGACTCCGGCCAAGAAGGCCCGCAAGGCACCCTCGCGCCGCCGCTCCGCAGCCGACAAGACATGAAGCTGTTCCCGTTCGCGCATGCCACGCATCCGCAGTGGCCGATGGCCGCTGGGCTGGTGCTGGCGCAGCTGCGCGCGCAGATGGCGCTGCCCGAATACGCGGCGTCGCCCACGCTGGCGCTGCTGTACATCACCGACCACTACGCGCCCCACGCGCACGACATCCTCGACCACCTGGGCGCGGAGCTTCCCGAGATCACCGACTGGTCCGGCACCGTGGGCATCGGCATCTCCTCCAGCAACATCGAGTACTTCGACGAGCCTGCGCTGGCCGTGATGCTGTGCGCCGTGCCGCCGCACCAGTACCGCGTCTTCTCCGGCGTCGCTCCGCTGGGCACGGGCGAGGGCATGGGCTTCGAGCCGCACACCGCGCTGGTCCATGCCGATGCGAGCACGCCCGACGTCGGCGAGCTGATCGCGGAGATGGCCGCGCGCACGACCACGGGCTACCTGTTCGGAGGACTTGCCGCCAGCCGCAGCTCGGCGGTGCAGTTTGCGATCGGCGGCAACGGCAACATCAAGGGGCAGGGCCATGCCGGGGGCGTGTTCCGCGGCGGTCTGTCGGGCGTCGCTTTCGCTGAAAGCGTGCGGCTCGTCTCGCGCGTCACGCAAGGCTGCCAGCCGCTGGGGCGCGAGCGCGTGGTCACCGGGGCGGAGGGCAACGTGCTGCTCACGCTGGACGACGAGCCCGCGCTCGACGTGCTGCTCGATGAAGCGCGAATCTCCCTGGAGCGCCCGCAGGCCGCGATGTCGACGTTGCGCGCGACGCTGGTCGGCCTGACTTCGCCGGGCGCCGACGTGATCGGCCGCACCGGCACCTTCGGCGCCGACGTCGAGGTGCGCCACATCATCGGCCTCGATCCGGGCCGGCGCGGCGTGGCGGTGGCCAGCAAGGTCGAGACCGGCATGCGCATGGCTTTCTGCAACCGCAACGCGCAGGCCGCGCGCGCCGACCTGATGCGCATCTGCGCCGAGATCCGGGAGGAACTCGAGCCGCAGGAGATGCCGCTGACGGCGGCCGCAGCGCTGGCGGCGCCCGAGGCGCAGTCCGCGCCCAATCCGCAGCGGCGCATCGCCGGCGCGGTGTACGTCAGCTGCGCCGGCCGCGGCGGTCCGCACTTCGGTGGCCCGAGCGCGGAGCTGCAGATCGTGCGGCGTGCGCTGGGCGATGTGCCGCTGGTCGGCTTCTTCGCCGGCGGCGAGATCGCTCGGCACCACCTGTATGGGTACACGGGTGTGCTGACGGTGTTCGGCGGCTGAGGCGCTTCAGGAACGTCTGCGGCGTTCAGATGCCGCGCGCGCGATCGGCCCGGAACTGCCGCGCAAGTTCGGCGAACCGCCCGGCCTCCAACGCCTCCCGGATCTCCCGCATCAGGTTCAGATAGAAGTGCAGGTTGTGGATGCTGGCCAGCATCGGCGCCAGCATCTCGCCGCAGCGCTCCAGGTGGTGCAGGTAGGCGCGCGAGAAGCCGCCGCTCACGGTGCCGTCGGGGCGGGTCTCGCCCTTGCACGCGTAGCAGGTGCAGGTCTCGTCCAGCGGCCGCTCGTCGCTGCGATGGCGCGCGTTGCGGATCTTGAGGTCGCCGAAGCGGGTGAACAGGTGGCCGTTGCGCGCATTGCGCGTGGGCATGACGCAGTCGAACAAATCGACGCCCTGAGCGACACCGTCTACCAGGTCCTCCGGCGTGCCCACGCCCATCAGGTAGCGGGGCTTGTGCGCGGGCAGGCGGTGCGGCGTGTGCGCCATGATGCGCAGCATGTCCTCCTTGGGCTCGCCCACGCTGACACCGCCGATGGCGTAGCCGGGGAAGTCCATGTCCACTAGCGCGGCGAGGGAGGCCTCGCGCAGGTGCTCGAACATGCCGCCCTGCACGATGCCGAACAGCGCGTTCGGGTTCTCCAGTCGCGCGAACTCGGTCTTGCAGCGCGCGGCCCAGCGCAGGCTCAGCTCCATCGAGAACCGGGCCTCGGCTTCGGTCGTGACGTGGCCCTTGGTCTCGTACGGCGTGCACTCGTCGAACTGCATGACGATGTCGCTGTTGAGCGCGGTCTGCACCTGCATCGACACCTCGGGCGTGAGGAACAGGCGGTCGCCGTTGACGGGCGACGCGAACTTCACGCCTTCCTCGCTGATCTTGCGCATCTCGCCCAGGCTCCAGACCTGGAACCCGCCGGAGTCGGTGAGGATGGGCCGTTCCCATCGTTCGAAGCGGTGCAGCCCGCCGAACTGCGCCAGCACGTCCAGGCCCGGCCGCATCCACAGGTGGAAGGTGTTGCCCAGGATGATCTGCGCGCCCATCTCCTCGAGCGATCGCGGCGTCACGCCCTTGACCGTGCCGTAGGTACCCACGGGCATGAAGATCGGCGTCTGCACCACGCCGTGGTTGAGGGTGAGGCGGCCGCGGCGGGCCAGGCCTTCGGTGGCCAGGAGGTCGAATCGAAGCATGTCAGGTCGGGGCGCGCTCGAGGAGCATCGAGTCGCCGTAGCTGAAGAAGCGGTAGCGGTGCGCCACCGCGTGGCGGTACAGGGCGGTGATGCGGTCGTGGCCCGCGAAGGCGCTCACCAGCATCATCAGCGTGGAGCGCGGCAGGTGGAAGTTGGTGACCATCAGGTCGACCAGGCGGAAGCGGAAGCCGGGCGTGATGAAGATGTCGGTATCGCCTCTCGCTTGGCCGGTGAGCGCCCAGCTTTCCAGCGTGCGGACCGTGGTGGTGCCCACCGCGACGATGCGTCCGCCCTGCGCTCGCGTGCGTGCCACCGCTTCCTGCGTGGCCGCAGGGACGTCGTACCACTCGCTGTGCATGCGGTGTTCGGCGATGTTCTCGGTCTTGACCGGCTGGAAGGTGCCCGCGCCCACGTGCAGGGTGAGGCTGGCGCGGCGGATGCCGCACGCATCGAGGCTGGCCAGCACCTGCGGATCGAAATGCAGTGCGGCCGTCGGCGCGGCGACGGCGCCCGGCGTGCGGGCGAACACGGTCTGGTAGCGCTCGACGTCCTGCTCGGTGTCGGCGTGCTCGATGTAGGGCGGCAGCGGCACGTGGCCGTGGCGCTCCATCAGCGCATACGGGTCGTCGCTGAACGCCAGGCGGAACAGAGGCCCCTCGGCATCGGGCCAGCGGCCCAGGAGCGTGGCGGTGAAGCCACCCTCCATCGCGAGCACGGTGCCCACCGGCGGCTTCTTGCTCACCTTCATGTGGGCCACGACCTCGCCGCCCGCCAGCACGCGTTCGACCAGCAGTTCGAGCTTGCCGCCGGAAGGCTTCCCGCCGTACAGGCGCGCCTTGAGCACGCGCGTGTCGTTGAACACCAGCAGGTCGCCCGGGGTGAGCAGCGCGGGCAGCTCGCGAAACACGCGGTCCGCAGGCGGCAGGTGCCGGCCATCGAGCAGGCGCGAGGCGCTGCGCTCGGGCGCGGGATGCTGGGCGATCAGTTCGGGGGGTAGGGCGAAGTCGAAATCGCCCAGGGTGAAGGCACGCATGCTTGAGGGCCGGACATGACCCGTTCCAAGTTCTTGTGAGGGCAGAATTGTCCCATGCCCGCCACCGCGACCCTGTCGGCCCCGCAGAAGGCCCTGCAGAAGATGGGACTGGTGCGCGACATCGACCTCGCGCTGCACCTGCCGCTGCGTTACGAGGACGAGACCCGCATCGTGAAGCTGCGCGATGCACGCGAAGGCGAGACGGTGCAGTTCGAGGGCACGGTGACGGACAACCACGTCGCCTTTCGCCCGCGCCGGCAGCTGGTGGTGACCGTGGACGACGGCAGCGACACCTGCGTGCTGCGCTTCTTCTCGTTCTATCCCTCGCAGCAGAAGGCCCTGGCCGTGGGCAATCGTGTCGTCGTTCGGGGCGAGCTCAAGGGCGGCTTCATGGGTTGGTCCATGGTGCATCCGAGTTGCCGTGCCGCCGGCGGGGCGTTGCCGGAAGCGCTCACGCCGGTCTATTCGACGGTGGCCAGCCTGCCGCAGGCCTACTTGCGCAAGGCGGTGCAGAGCGGCCTCGTGCGGGCCGACCTGTCCGAGACAGTGCCCGCGGAATTGCTGCCGCAGCTGGGGCTGCGCGAGGCGTGGACGCTGCGGGACGCATTGCAGTTCCTGCACCATCCCGGCCCCGACGTGTCGCTTGCGGCGCTGGAAGACCGCAGCCACCCGGCCTGGCAGCGCCTGAAGGCGGAGGAGTTGCTCGCGCAGCAGCTGTCGCAGCTGGAAAGCAAGCGCGAGCGCGACGAGCTGCGGGCGCCTCGCCTTGCGGCGAAGGCCGGCGGGCTGCACGAGCAGCTGCTCAAGGCGCTGCCCTTCGCGCTGACGTCGGCCCAACGGCGCGTGGGTGAGGAGATCGCGGCCGACCTCGGGCGGCCCGTTCCGATGCACCGCCTGCTGCAGGGCGACGTGGGCTCGGGGAAGACCGTCGTGGCGGCGCTGGCAGCGGCCGTGGCCATCGACCCCGGCTGGCAGTGCGCGCTGATGGCGCCGACCGAAATCCTCGCCGAACAGCATTTCCGAAAGCTCATCGGCTGGTTGGAGCCGCTGCTGACGCCCCGGAGCCTCACGGTGGCGTGGCTTACCGGCGGACAGAAGAAAAAGGAACGCACCGAGATGCTGGAGCGCATCGCCAGCGGCGAGGCGGCGCTGGTGGTCGGCACGCATGCTGTGATCCAGGAGCAGGTGCAGTTCAAGCGGCTGGCGCTGGCCATCATCGACGAGCAGCACCGCTTCGGCGTCGCGCAACGTCTGGCGTTGCGCGGCAAGATGAACGAGCCGGGCCAGGAGCCGCATCTGCTGATGATGTCGGCCACGCCCATCCCGCGCACGCTGGCGATGAGCTACTACGCCGACTTGGACGTGTCCACGCTCGACGAGCTGCCGCCCGGCCGCACGCCCGTCATTACCAAGGTGGTGGCCGACAGCCGGCGCGAGGAGGTGGTGGAGCGCATCCGGTCGCAGCTGACGGAAGGCCGCCAGGTCTACTGGGTCTGTCCGCTGATCGAGGAGAGCGAGGCGCTGGACCTCACGAACGCCACGGCCACCCATGAAGCGCTGCAGGCCGCGCTGCCGGGCGTGATGGTCGGCCTGCTGCACTCGCGCATGCCGCCCGCGGAGAAGAAGGCGGTGATGTCGCTGTTTGCAGGCGCGCAGATGGGCGTGCTGGTGTCCACCACCGTGATCGAAGTCGGCGTCGACGTCCCCAATGCCTCCCTGATGGTGATCGAGCATGCGGAGCGCTTCGGCCTTTCGCAGTTGCACCAGCTGCGCGGCCGGGTCGGACGCGGCGCCGCGGCTTCGGCTTGCGTGCTGCTGTATTCGCCCGGCGAGAACGGGAGGCTTGGCGAGACGGCGCGGGCGCGCCTGAAGGCCATGGCGGAGACGAACGACGGTTTCGAGATCGCACGCCGCGACCTGGAGATCCGCGGCCCCGGCGAGTTCCTCGGCGCGCGGCAGTCGGGCGCGCCACTGTTGCGCTTCGCGGACCTGGCGACCGACACGCACCTGCTGCAGGCCGCCCGCGCACTGGCACCGCTGATGCTGGATCGCTTCCCCGACGACGCCCGGCGCCACGTCTCGCGCTGGTTGGGTGGAAAATCGGAATACCTGAAGGCCTGAACACGCCATGACGCTGACCGAACTCAAGTACATCGTGGCCGTCGCCCGCGAGAAGCACTTCGGCAAGGCGGCGGAAGGCTGTTTCGTCTCGCAGCCCACGCTCTCGGTGGCGATCAAGAAGCTGGAGGACGAACTCGAGGTCAAGCTGTTCGAACGCAGCGCCAACGAGGTCAGCGTAACCCCCTTGGGCGAGGAGATCGTGCGGCAGGCGCAGAGCGTGCTGGAGCAGGCCGCCTCGATCAAGGAGATCGCCAAGCGGGGGAAGGATCCCCTGGCCGGCCCGCTGAAGCTGGGCGTGATCTACACCATCGGTCCCTACCTGCTGCCGGACCTGGTTCGCCAGGCCATCGCGCGCACGCCGCAGATGCCGCTGATGCTGCAGGAGAACTTCACCGTCAAGCTGCTGGAGATGCTGCGCACCGGCGAGATCGACTGCGCGATCATGGCCGAACCCTTCCCCGACACGGGGCTGGCGCTCGCAGGCCTCTACGACGAGCCGTTCATGGCGGCGGTGCCGAGCAACCACCACTTCGCCGAGCGCAAGACGCTCACCGCGCAGGAGCTCAAGAGCGAGACCATGCTGCTGCTGGGCACCGGCCACTGCTTCCGCGACCACGTGCTGGAGGTCTGCCCCGAGTTCGCGCGCTTTTCCAGCGACGCGGAAGGCATCCGCAAGAGCTTCGAGGGTTCCTCGCTGGAGACGATCAAGCACATGGTGGCGGCGGGCATGGGCATCACGCTGGTCCCGCGGCTCTCGGTGCCGAAAGGCGCGCTCGATCCCAAGCCCAAGCGGCGCAGCGAGGACCAGGCGTTCGTCCGCTACATCCCGTTCGATGGGGATCCGCCGATGCGCCGCGTCGTGCTGGCCTGGCGCCGCAGCTTCACGCGCTACGAGGCCATCGCCGCGCTGCGCAATGCCATCTATGCGTGCGAGCTTCCGGGGGTCAAGCGGCTCTCCTGAACAGCGGCTGACGACGCGGCCGCGGCGCTGCCCTAACATTTGGGCATGCAACCCAAGGAACAGCTGTACCAGCCCGGCATCCTCGAGCCGGTGCCCGCCGTAGCACGCTTCGTTTCGTTCACCCTGGCCGACCCCAGCGTCGACGCGGCCGCCATCAAGGAGGCGCTGACGCGTCTGACCCCGCTGGTGGACGGCAGTGCGGTCGTGCTCGGCATCGGGCCATCGCTCGTGCGGGCGCTCGGGGCCGAGATCCCCGAGCTGCACGAGTTCCCCGACTTCTCGCGCGAAGGCGTCAAGGTGCCCTCGACCCCGGGCCCGCTGTGGTGCTGGGTGCGCGGCGAGGACCTGGGGCACCTGCTGCACCACACGCGCAAAGTGCAGAAGGCGCTGGCGCCGGCCTTCCACGTTCGCCACGTGGTCGACGGCTTCCGCCATGCGATGGGCGAAAGCGGCCATGGCCGCGACCTGACCGGCTTCGAGGACGGCACCGAGAACCCGAAGGGCGAGGACGCCGAGGAGGCGGCTTTCGCGCAGGGGAAAGGCGAGGGCGTGGACGGCTCCAGCTACGTGGCGGTGCAGCAGTGGGTGCACGACCTCGACGCGTTCGAGGCGCTGGGCGACATGGAGCGCGACCACCACTTCGGCCGGCGCCTTTCGGACAACGAGGAGATCGAGGACGCGCCGGAGACCGCGCACGTCAAGCGCACGGCGCAGGAAAGCTTCGATCCCGAGGCCTTTGTCCTGCGCCGTTCGATGCCGTGGATGATGAGCATGCAGGCCGGGCTGATGTTCGTCGCCTTCGGCAAGTCGCACGCCGCGTTCGAAGCGCAGATGCGGCGCATGGCCGGCCACGACGACGGCGTCGTCGACGCGCTCTTCCGCATCAGCAAGCCGGTGAACGGCGCCTACTACTGGTGCCCTCCGATGCGCGAGGACCGGCTCGATCTGCGCGGGCTCGGCCTGGGACTGTCCTGAGCGTGGGTGAGCGCATTCGTCTCTGGCTGGACCTGATCCGCTGGGACCGACCGGCGGGCTGGCTGCTGCTCCTGTGGCCGACTCTCAGTGCCCTGTGGGTGGCTGCGGACGGCTTTCCGGGCTGGCACCTTGTGGCGGTGTTCACGCTCGGGACCGTTCTGATGCGCAGCGCGGGCTGCTGCGTCAACGACGTGGCGGACCGCGAATACGACAGGCACGTCAAGCGCACGGCGCAGCGGCCGGTGACGTCGGGGCGGGTCAGCGTGCGCGAGGCCTTGGCTGTGGGCGCGGTGCTCGCATTGGTGGCGTTCGCGCTGGTGCTGACGACCAACACGGCCGCGATCCTGTGGTCGTTCGCCGCCCTCGCGATCGCAATGCTCTATCCCTATGCCAAGCGATTCGTCTCGATGCCGCAGGCCGTGCTGGGCATCGCCTTCAGCTTCGGCATCCCGATGGCCTTCGCCGCGGCGCAATCGCGCGTGCCGCTGCTGGCGTGGGTGCTGCTGCTGGGCAACCTGTTCTGGGTGCTGGCGTACGACACGGAGTACGCGATGGTGGATCGCGACGACGATTTGAGGATCGGCATCAAGACTTCGGCGATCACGCTCGGCCGCGCCGACGTGCCGGTGGTGATGGCCTGCTACGGCGCGTTCCTGGCGATCTGGTTGCTCGCGCTGGCGCCGCGTGAGCTGGGCGCGCCGTTCTACATCGGCATCGTTGCAGCAGTGGCGCAGGCGCTGTGGCACTGGCAGCTGATCCGCGAGCGCACGCGCGACGGCTGCTTCAAGGCCTTCCGCCTCAACCACTGGGTAGGTTTTGCGGTGTTCGCCGGCATCGCGGCCGGCTACGCGGTCAAGTAGCGGGCCTGTCGCGGCCGAATTCGGCGCCCAGTTCGGAGGCGCGCTTGCAGGCGGCGTGCATCGCCTGCACGAAGCGGTCGGCGACACCGGACTGCTCCATCGACGTCAGCGCGGCGTGCGTCGTGCCGCCCTTGGAGGTCACGCGTTCGCGCAGCACCGACGGTGGTTCGCTCGACGCGCGTGCGAGCTCCGAAGCCCCGCAGAACGTTCCGATGGCAAGTTGCTGCGCCGTTCCGGCGGGCAGTCCCATTTCCTGACCGGCGCGGGTCATCGCTTCGATGAAATAGAAGACATAGGCCGGACCGGAGCCGGAGAGGGCTGTGACCGCGTCGAGCTGCGCTTCGGCATCGACCCACAGTGTGGCCCCGGTGGGCGCGAGGACCTGCTCGACCAGCGCGCGATCGGGAGCGGACACGGCAGCGCGTGCGAACAAGGCCGTCATGCCGCGCCCGACCAACGCGGGTGTGTTGGGCATGGAGCGCACGATTCGCTCGGTGCCCAGCCAACGCGCCATGCTGTCCGAAGTGATGCCGGCCGCGACGCTCAGGTGCAGGGCCCCCCGGGCATGTGGCGCGACGGCGGCCGCCGCATCGCGAAAGGTCTGCGGCTTGACGGCCCACACGACGAGGTTCGCTTGCGCCAACGCGGGGCCAGCCTGCTCGCTGGCAGCCACGCCGAAATCCCGCGAGAGCCGCTCGCGCGCCTCCGCCCACGGCTCGACCACCTGCACGCGCGCGGCGGGCAGCCCCTTCTTCAGCAGTCCGCCGAGGATGGCGGTGGCCATGTTGCCGCCGCCTACGAAGGCGATGGCCGTGTCCTGGAAGTTCATGCGTCGTCCTGTGTTGGCTCGCCGCTTCGGTGCGGCAGGCGGGCAGTCTAGTCCTGCCGCGGAAGTCGCCCAGCCGATCGGGCCCGCGTGCACGCTGGGGGACAATCGGTCGCGATGACTCGAGAAGAAACGTGGGCCCGGCTGTCGTCGGCCGGGCCCTTCGACGTGCTGGTGGTGGGGGGCGGTGCGACGGGCCTGGGCGTCGCGCTGGACGCGGCCGCACGCGGATTTTCGGTGGCGCTGCTCGAATCGCACGACTTCGGCGGCGGCACGTCGTCGCGCGCCACCAAGCTGCTGCACGGCGGCGTGCGCTACCTGGCGCAGGGAAACATCGCGCTGGTGCGCGAGGCGCTTCACGAGCGCACTGTGCTGCTGCGCAACGCGCCGCACCTTGCGCAGCCGCTGGCCTTCGTCATGCCCTCGTACAAGCTGTGGGAGACGCCGTTCTATGGCGCGGGCCTGAAGCTCTACGACGCGCTGGCCGGCAGGGCGGGGCTCGCGCCGACTCGCTTCCTGAGCCGCGCCGAGACGCTGCAGGCGCTTCCGACGGCGCAGCCTGCCGGCCTGAAGGGCGGGGTCGAGTACTGGGATGGCCAGTTCGACGACGCAAGGCTCGCGGTGACGCTGGCCCGCACCGCCGAAAAACAGGGCGCGGTGCTGCTCAATTACTGCGCGGTGACCGGGCTTGTGCACGAGGGCGGCCGGACCGTGGGCGTGCGCTGCGAGGACCGCGAGTCGGGCCGCAGCGGCGAGGTCCGCGGCCGCTGCGTGATCAACGCTGCCGGCGTCTGGGTCGATCACCTCCGGCAGCTCGATGGCCAGGCGCTCGGCCGGCCGGTTCGCGCGATGGTGGCCCCCAGCCAGGGGGTGCACGTCGTCGTCGACCGCAAGTTCCTGCCCGGGCGGCATGCGCTGATGGTGCCCAAGACCGCCGACGGCCGCGTGCTGTTCGGCGTGCCCTGGCTGGGCAAGGTGATCCTGGGCACGACCGACACGCCTCGCGCCGACCTGCCGCGCGAGCCGCAGCCGTTCGAGGAGGAGCTGGCGTTGATCCTGGGCGAAGCGAAGCGGTACTTGGCGACCGCGCCGACGCTGTCGGACATTCGCAGCTTGTGGGTCGGGCTGCGGCCGCTGGTCCGGCCGAACGGCGACGACGGGGCCGCCACCAAGTCGATCAGCCGGGAGCACACCGTGCTGGTCAGCCGCTCGGGGCTGGTCACGGTGACGGGCGGCAAGTGGACCACCTACCGCGCAATGGCCGAAGACGTGCTGGAGCGGTGCTTCGCCGCGCGGCTCCTGACGCGAGCCAAGGCGGGAGTGACCACCAACTTGAAGCTGGTCGGCGGCGATGTCGCGCAAGGCGCCGCGGTGCCGGTGTGCGACCCGCCGGGCCTGCACGGCTACGGCTCCGAGGCGCCCCGGGTGCAGGCGCTGCCGGGCGCCGGCGCCGAACTGGGCGGCGGCCTGACGGAGGCGATGGTGCGGTTCGCCGCGCGCGAGGAATACGCCCGCACGGTGGAAGACGTGCTGGCGCGGCGCTCGCGCCTGCTGTTCCTGGACGCGGCGCTGGCGATGCGCCTCGGACCGGCGGTGGCGCGGCTGCTGCGCGAGGAAACCGGATCCGACCCGCGCGAAGTCGATTTCGCCCGGCTCGCGGCCGGCTACCTGCCCCAACGCCAGCCGGCCTGAGCCCCGCCACCGAGGCCGAGGTTTGACAAAGCCTGTGGATAAGGCATAATCGCGGGCTCGCCTGTTTTTGGGCGAGCTATCTGCCTTCCCGGAGGCGCCAGCAAAAGCGGAGCAATCCGCCGGCGCCGACGACAGGCCCAAGACTGACCTGATGTCCCGCCACGGGAATCGGAGCCCAAGCCTCCGGTTCGGCGGGCCCTCGGGGAAAAGTTGGGAATACACAAATGATCCAGACTGAATCCCGGCTCGAAGTCGCCGACAACACGGGCGCGAAGTCCGTGCTTTGCATCAAGGTGCTCGGTGGCTCCAAGCGTCGCTACGCCAGCGTGGGCGACATCATCAAGGTGAGCATCAAGGAAGCGGCCCCGCGCGGCCGCGTCAAGAAGGGCGAGGTCTACAGCGCCGTCGTGGTGCGCACCGCCAAGGGCATCCGCCGCGGCGACGGCTCGCTCGTGAAGTTCGACGGCAACGCCGCCGTGCTGCTCAACAACAAGCTGGAGCCGATCGGCACCCGCATCTTCGGCCCGGTGACGCGCGAGCTGCGCACCGAGCGCTTCATGAAGATCGTGTCGCTGGCGCCCGAAGTCCTCTAAGGAACGCAAGCCATGAACAAGATTCGCAAAGGCGACGAGGTCATCGTCCTCGCGGGCCGCGACAAGGGCAAGCGCGGCAAGGTCATCCTGCGCAAGGACGACGACCGCGTGGTGGTCGAGGGCATCAACCTGGTGAAGAAGCACACCAAGCCCAACCCGATGAAGGGCACGACCGGCGGCATCGTGGAGAAGGCCATGCCGATCCACCAGTCCAACGTGGCGATCTTCAATCCCGCCACCGGCAAGGCCGACCGGGTCGGCGTCAAGGTCCAGGGCGACAAGCGCGTGCGCGTCTTCAAGTCCAGCGGCGAAGAAATCAAGGTGGCATGACCATGGCACGACTGCAGCAGCATTACCGCGAGAAGCTTGTCCCCGAGCTGACCCAGAAGTTCGGCTACAAGTCGCCGATGGAGGTCCCGCGCCTTACCAAGATCACGCTGAACATGGGCGTGAGCGAGGCGGTGGCCGACAAGAAGGTCATGGACAACGCCGTCGGCGACCTGACCAAGATCGCCGGCCAGAAGCCCGTGGTCACCAAGGCCAAGAAGGCCATCGCCGGCTTCAAGATCCGCGAAGGCCAGCCGATCGGCTGCATGGTCACCCTGCGCGGCGAGAAGATGTTCGAGTTCCTCGACCGTTTCGTCACCGTGGCCCTGCCGCGCGTGCGCGACTTCCGCGGCATCTCCGGCCGCGCCTTCGACGGCCGCGGCAACTACAACATCGGCGTGAAGGAACAGATCATCTTCCCCGAGATCGAGTACGACAAGGTCGACGCCCTGCGCGGCCTGAACATCAGCATCACCACCACGGCCAAGACCGACGAGGAAGCCAAGGCGCTCCTCCAGGGCTTCCGTTTCCCGTTCAAGAACTGAAGGTACATCGTGGCAAAAACTGCTTTGATCCAGCGCGAACTCAAGCGTGACAAGCTCGTCGCCCAGTACGCGAAGAAGTACGCGGAACTGAAGGCGACCGCCGGCGATGTGAAGAAGAGCGAGGAAGAGCGCGCCGCCGCGCGCCTGGCCCTGCAGAAGCTGCCGCGCAACGCCAACCCGACCCGCCAGCGCAACCGCTGCGAGATCACGGGCCGCCCGCGCGGCACCTTCCGCCAGTTCGGCCTGGCCCGAAACAAGATCCGCGAGATGGCCTTCACGGGCGACATCCCGGGCGTGATCAAGGCCAGCTGGTAAGCGGCGAGGAGAGACAAGACATGAGCATGAGTGATCCCATCGCCGACCTGCTGACCCGCATCCGCAACGCGCAGATGGTGGCCAAGCCGTCGGTGAGCGTGCCGGCGTCCAACCTCAAGGTCGCGATCGCCCAGGTCCTGAAGGACGAGGGCTACATCGACGGTTTCGAGGTCAAGAAGGACGGCAACAAGAGCGAGCTCGAGATCTCGCTGAAGTACTACGCCGGCCGTCCCGTCATCGAGCGCATCGAGCGCGTCAGCCGCCCCGGCCTGCGCATCTACAAGGGCCGCAACGCCATTCCGCAGGTGCAGAACGGCCTGGGCGTCGCCATCGTCACCACCCCCAAGGGCGTGATGACCGACCGCAAGGCGCGCGCCAGCGGCGTGGGCGGCGAAGTGCTGTGCTACGTGGCCTAAAGGGAAGGAACAGGAAATGTCCCGAGTAGGAAAGATGCCGGTCGCCGTCCCGCAGGGCGTGGACGTGCAGATCAAGGACGACCAGATCAGCGTCAAGGGCACGGGCGGCACGCTGTCGCTCGCGCAGAACGCGCTGGTCAAGGTGAGCAGCAAGGACGGCAAGCTGTCGTTCGAGCCGGCCGACGAATCGCGCGAAGCCAACGCCATGAGCGGCACCATGCGTCAGCTGGTGAACAACATGGTGCTGGGCGTCACCAAGGGCTTCGAGAAGAAGCTGAGCCTGGTGGGCGTGGGCTACAAGGCCACCGCGCAGGGCGCCAAGCTGAACCTGTCGGTGGGCTATTCGCACCCCGTCAACAAGGACATGCCCGCGGGCATCACCGTGCAGACGCCGGCGCCCACCGAGATCGTGGTCAAGGGCGCCGACCGCCAGAAGGTCGGCCAGGTTGCCGCCGAGATCCGAGCCATCCGTCCGCCCGAGCCTTACAAGGGCAAGGGGATCCGTTACGCGGACGAGAAGATCGTGATCAAGGAAACCAAGAAGAAGTAAGGAGCGGACGATGTTGAACAAGAAAGAGCAGCGCCTCCGCCGGTCCCGCCAGACCCGCATCCGCATCGCCACGCAGGGCGTTGCCCGGCTGACGATCAACCGCACGAACCTGCACATCTACGCCCAGGTCATCTCCGACGACGGCAGCAAGGTCCTGGCCGCCGCGTCGACGGCCCAGGCCGACCTGCGCAAGGAGCTGGGCGGCTCGGGCAAGGGCGGCAACACCGCCGCGGCCCAGCGCGTGGGCAAGCTGATCGCCGAGCGCGCCAAGGCCGCGGGCGTCGAGCAGGTCGCATTCGACCGCTCGGGCTTTGCCTACCACGGCCGCGTCAAGGCGCTGGCCGATGCCGCCCGTGAAGCGGGCCTGCAGTTCTAACGGACACGGATACTGAACATGGCAAAGATTCAAGCGAACCGGCAGGCTGAGGGTCCGGAGGACGGCCTCAGGGAAAAGATGATCGCGGTGAACCGCGTCACCAAGGTGGTCAAGGGCGGCCGGATTCTCGGTTTCGCCGCGCTGACCGTCGTGGGCGATGGCGACGGCCGCGTCGGCATGGGCAAGGGCAAGTCCAAGGAAGTGCCCGCGGCCGTGCAGAAGGCCATGGAAGAGGCCCGCCGCAACATGCGCAAGGTGTCGCTCAAGAACGGCACGCTGCACCACAACGTGGTCGGCCGCCACGGCGCCGCGCACGTGATCATGGCGCCGGCCCCCAAGGGCACCGGCATCATCGCCGGCGGCCCGATGCGCGCGGTGTTCGAAGTCATGGGCATCACCGACATCGTGGCCAAGAGCCATGGTTCGACCAACCCGTACAACATGGTCCGGGCGACCCTCGACGCGCTGAAGAACTCCACCACACCCTCGGAAGTGGCGGCCAAGCGCGGCAAGTCGGTCGAAGACCTGTTCGCCGCCTGAGCGAAGGAACGAACGACATGGCGACCCAACAAAACACGGTCAAGGTGCAGCTGGTGCGCAGCCCCATCGGCACCAAGGAATCGCATCGCGCCACGGTGCGCGGTCTGGGCCTGCGCAAGCTCAACTCGGTCTCCGAGCTGCAGGACACGCCGGCGGTGCGCGGGATGATCAACAAGATCAGCTACCTGGTGAAGGTGCTCTGACATGGAACTGAACAACCTCAAGTCCGCCCCGGGCGCCCGCAAGGCGCGCCGCCGCGTCGGACGCGGCATCGGCTCGGGCCTGGGCAAGACCGCGGGCCGCGGCCACAAGGGCCAGAAGTCCCGCGCCGGCGGCTATCACAAGGTCGGCTTCGAAGGCGGCCAGATGCCGCTGCAGCGCCGCCTGCCCAAGCGCGGCTTCAAGTCGCAGTCGCTCAAGTTCAACGGTGAGGTCACGCTGACCTCGCTGGAGAAGCTGGGCGCGGCAGAAGTCGACCTGCTCACGCTGAAGCAGGCCGGCCTGGTCGGCGAAATGATCAAGAACGTCAAGGTCATCAAGTCCGGCGAGCTCAAGCGCGCCGTCAAGCTGACCGGCATCGGCGCGACCGCCGGGGCCAAGGCCGCCATCGAGGCGGCTGGCGGCAGCCTGGCCTGACGCGCACGAACGGAAGCACGAAGTTGGCGACGAACGCAGCCCAACTCGCGAAGACCGGCAAGTTCGGCGACCTGCGCCGGCGGCTGGTCTTCCTGCTGCTCGCGCTGGTGGTCTACCGCATCGGCGCGCACATCCCCGTGCCCGGCATCGACCCGGGACAGCTCCAGCAGCTGTTCAAGGGCCAGCAGGGCGGCATCCTGAGCCTGTTCAACATGTTCTCGGGTGGCGCTCTGTCGCGGTTCACGGTGTTCGCGCTGGGGATCATGCCGTACATCTCGGCCTCCATCATCATGCAGCTGCTCACGTACGTGGTCCCCACGTTCGAGCAGCTGAAGAAGGAGGGCGAGGCCGGCCGCCGCAAGATCACGCAGTACACGCGCTACGGCACCCTGGGCCTGGCTCTTTTCCAGTCGCTGGGCATCGCGCTGGCGCTGGAAGGCTCGCCGGGCCTGGTGATCCAGCCGGGCTTCGGCTTCCGCATGACCGCGGTGGTCAGCCTCACGGCCGGCACCATGTTCCTGATGTGGCTGGGCGAACAGATCACCGAGCGCGGGCTGGGCAACGGCATCTCGATCCTGATCTTCGCCGGCATCGCCGCGGGACTGCCCAGCGCCATCGGCGGCCTGCTGGAGCTGGTGCGCACGGGTGCGATGAGCATCCTGATCGCCATCTTCATCGTGGTCGTCGTCGGGCTGGTCACCTACGCTGTGGTGTTCATCGAGCGGGGGCAGAGAAAGATCCTGGTCAACTACGCGCGGCGACAGGTCGGCAACAAGGTCTACGGCGGCCAGTCGTCGCACCTGCCGCTGAAGCTGAACATGGCCGGCGTGATCCCGCCGATCTTCGCGTCGTCGATCATCCTGCTGCCCGCCACGGTGGTGAGCTGGTTCTCGACCGGCGATTCCATGCGCTGGCTGCGGGACCTGGCCTCGACCCTTTCGCCGGGCCAGCCGATCTACGTGATGCTGTACGCGGCCGCGATCGTGTTCTTCTGCTTCTTCTACACGGCGCTCGTGTTCAACAGCCGCGAGACCGCCGACAACCTGAAGAAGAGCGGCGCCTTCATCCCGGGCATCCGCCCGGGCGACCAGACGGCGCGCTACATCGACAAGATCCTGCTGCGCCTGACGCTGGCCGGTGCGGTGTACATCACCATCGTGTGCCTGCTGCCCGAGTTCCTGATCCTGAAATACAACGTGCCGTTCTATTTCGGGGGCACCTCGCTGCTGATCATCGTGGTGGTCACGATGGACTTCATGGCCCAGGTGCAGAACTACATGATGAGCCAGCAGTACGAGTCGCTGCTGAAGAAGGCGAACTTCAAGACTTCACTCGGCGGTTGACGGGAGATGGCCAAGGACGACGTGATCCAGATGCAGGGGGAGGTGGTCGAAAACCTTCCCAACGCCACCTTCCGGGTGAAGCTGGAAAACGGGCACGTGGTGCTCGGGCACATCTCCGGAAAGATGCGCATGCACTACATCCGCATCCTGCCGGGTGACAAGGTCACCGTTGAATTGACGCCCTACGACTTGTCCAGGGCACGCATCGTGTTCCGGGCCAAGTAAGGCGCGGGGAAAGCTTTAGGAGAAAGACAAATGAGAGTTTCGGCTTCCGTCAAGAAGATCTGCCGCAACTGCAAGATCATCCGCCGCAAGGGCGTCGTGCGCGTGATCTGCACCGATCCGCGCCACAAGCAGCGCCAGGGCTGAGCCAACAGGACAGGTTAAGGAAAAGACATGGCACGTATCGCCGGCATCAACATTCCGCCGCACCAGCACGCCGAGATCGGTCTGACGGCCATCTTCGGCATCGGCCGCACCCGCGCCCGCAAGATCTGCGAGGCCTGCGGCATTGCGTATTCCAAGAAGGTCAAGGACCTGTCGGACGCCGACCTCGAGAAGATCCGCGACCAGATCGGCAAGATCACGATCGAGGGCGACCTGCGCCGCGAGACCACGATGAACATCAAGCGTCTGATGGACATCGGCTGCTACCGGGGCTTCCGCCACCGCCGCGGCCTGCCGCTGCGCGGCCAGCGCACGCGCACCAACGCCCGCACCCGCAAGGGTCCGCGCAAGGCTGCGCAGGCGCTCAAGAAATAACCGGGAAAGAGAACAGACATGGCCAAGGCTCCCGTCAACAACGCCGCGCAGCGAGTGCGCAAGAAGGTCCGCAAGAACGTGTCCGACGGCGTCGCGCACGTGCACGCGTCCTTCAACAACACCATCATCACGATCACCGACCGCCAGGGCAACGCGCTCTCCTGGGCGTCTTCCGGCGGCCAGGGCTTCAAGGGCTCGCGCAAGTCCACGCCGTTCGCCGCCCAGGTGGCCTCGGAAGTGGCCGGCCGCGCCGCGATCGAGCAGGGCATCAAGAACCTGGACGTCGAGATCAAGGGTCCCGGCCCGGGTCGCGAGTCCTCGGTGCGCGCGCTGGCCGCGTTGGGCATCCGCATCACGTCGATCTCCGACGTGACGCCGGTGCCGCACAACGGCTGCCGCCCGCAGAAGCGCCGCCGGATCTAAGGTTTTCGTTCAACCAAGCCCACTGCCACCAGCCCACGGCTGATGGCTCCCGCGGCAACAGGCCGCGGCAGATGAAGCAAAGGAAAGACAAGTGGCACGTTATCTCGGCCCCAAGGCCAAACTCTCCCGCCGCGAAGGCACGGACCTGTTCCTCAAGAGCGCCCGCCGCTCGATCAGCGACAAGGCCAAGTTCGACTCCAAGCCCGGCCAGCATGGCCGCACCTCGGGCCAGCGCACCAGCGACTTCGGCCTGCAGCTGCGCGAGAAGCAGAAGGTCAAGCGCATGTACGGCGTGCTGGAAAAGCAGTTCCGCCGCTACTTCGAAGAGGCCAACCGCCGCAAGGGCAACTCCGGCGCGAACCTGCTGTTCCTGCTCGAGTGCCGCCTGGACAACGTGGTCTATCGCATGGGCTTCGGCTCCACCCGCGCCGAAGCGCGCCAGCTGGTCAGCCACAAGGCGATCACGGTCAACGGCCAGCCGGTCAACATCCCGTCGTTCCTGGTCAAGGCGGGCGACGTGGTCGCCGTGCGCGACAAGTCCAAGAAGCAGAACCGCGTGGTCGAGGCACTGCAGCTGGCGCAGCAAGTCGGCATCCCGGCATGGGTGGAAGTCAACGCCGACAAGGCCGAAGGCACGTTCAAGAAGGTGCCGGACCGCGACGAATTCGGCGCCGACATCAACGAATCGCTGATCGTTGAGCTGTACTCGCGTTAAAGCGAGCACCCAAAAGGAAAACGAGGCTGCCGTGCAGCCTCGTCCTTCGAAGATTTTTCGTTCCCTTGTTGCGGGGCACCGCAACCGGGGACTTCACCAGCCTTACCGGTGTAACGAGCCGGGGGTATTGAGAGGAAGTCCTGCATGCAAACCAACCTGCTGAAACCCAAAGCCATCAACGTGGAACAGCTTGGCCCCAACCGGGCCAAGGTGACGCTGGAGCCGTTCGAGCGCGGTTACGGCCACACGCTGGGCAACGCCCTGCGCCGCGTGCTGCTCTCCTCGATGGTCGGGTATGCGGCAACCGAAGTCACCATCGCCGGTGTGCTTCACGAGTACTCGTCGATCGACGGCGTCCAGGAAGACGTGGTCAGCATCCTGCTGAACCTCAAGGGCGTGGTCTTCAAGCTGCACAACCGCGACGAGGTCACACTGTCGCTGCGCAAGGACGGCGAGGGCGTGGTCACCGCCGCCGACATCCAGACGCCGCACGACGTCGAGATCATCAATCCCGACCATGTCATCGCCCACCTCTCGCAGGGCGGCAAGATCGACATGCAGATCAAGGTCGAGAAGGGCCGCGGCTACGTGCCGGGCACGATGCGCCGCTACGCCGACGAGCCGACCAAGTCCATCGGCCGGATCGTGCTGGACGCCTCGTTCTCGCCGGTCAAGCGCGTGAGCTACACGGTTGAGAGCGCGCGCGTGGAGCAGCGCACCGACCTGGACAAGCTGGTCGTCGAGATCGAGACCAACGGCGCCATCACCGCCGAAGACGCGGTGCGCGCCTCGGCCAAGATCCTGGTCGAGCAGCTGGCCGTGTTCGCGCAGCTCGAGGGCAGCGAACTGGCCGCCTTCGACCAGCCGGTGCAGCGCAGCTCGCAGCAGTTCGACCCGATCCTGCTGCGCCCGGTGGACGAGCTGGAACTCACCGTCCGCTCGGCCAACTGCCTGAAAGCCGAGAACATCTACTACATCGGCGACCTGATCCAGCGCACCGAAAACGAGCTGCTCAAGACCCCGAACCTGGGCCGCAAGTCGCTCAACGAGATCAAGGAAGTGCTGGCTTCGCGCGGGCTCACGCTCGGCATGAAGCTCGAGAGCTGGCCCCCGGCCGGCCTCGACAAGCGTTAAGCAGAGGAAAACGAGGCTGCTTCGCAGCTTCGCCCTTGGTGAAACTGGCGGTACCTGATCCGGCCGCCTTTTAGATAACGAAAGGAAATCACCATGCGTCACGGCCACGGCCTTCGCAAACTCAATCGCACCAGCGAGCACCGCCTCGCCATGCTGCGCAACATGATGAATTCGCTGATCGAGCACGAGGTGATCAAGACCACCGTGCCCAAGGCGAAGGAACTGCGCCGCGTGGTCGAGCCCATGATCACGCTTGGCAAGGAGCCGACGCTGGCCAACAAGCGGCTGGCGTTCGACCGCCTGCGCGATCGCGACATCGTCGCCAAGCTGTTCACCGAACTGGGCCCGCGCTACAAGGCCCGTCCGGGCGGCTACACGCGCATCTTGAAGATGGGCTTTCGCGTCGGCGACAACGCGCCGATGGCGCTCGTCGAACTGGTCGACCGTCCCGAGCCCACCGAGGCTCCCGCCGGCGAGCAGAACAACGCGCAATAGCCTATAATCTTCCCTCTCTGACGCGCGGTGGAGCAGCCTGGTAGCTCGTTGGGCTCATAACCCAAAGGTCGCAAGTTCAAATCTTGCCCGCGCAACCAAATCCGAACGCCCACCTTGGTGGGCGTTTTCATTGGTGGCTCGACGCGGAGGTGCAAATGGCGGCAGACGAGCAGGTCTGGCGTGAGTGGGTCGGCAGGACAGAGACGGTCCGCGACGCGATCCATCCCACGCCGGTGATGCAGCTGAACGCGACGCTCGATCGCGAGCCGGCCGCAGAACCCGGCGCACCCTTGCCGCCGCTGTGGCACTGGCTCTACTTCCTGCCGCGCCACAGGCAATCCGAGATCGGCGAAGACGGGCACGCGAAGCGCGGCGGATTCCTGCCGCCCGTTCCGCTGCCCAGGCGCATGTGGGCCGCGGGCCGATTCCAGTTTCACTCACCCATCCGCATCGGCGATGCGGTCGAGCGCCGGTCCACCATCGAAGACGTAACGCAGAAGGCCGGCCGCACCGGGCCGCTGGTGTTCGTGACGGTGCGGCACGAGGTGTTCTGCAATGGCTCGGCCGCCCCCGCGCTGACCGAGCACCACGACATCGTCTACCGCGAGGCGCGCAAGCCGGGCGACGTCGAGCCGCCGCCGCAGAAGCCGCAGGACTCGCCCGCGTGGCGGCGCGAGATCGTGCCCGACGACGTGCTGCTGTTCCGCTATTCGGCGCTGACGTTCAACGGGCATCGCATCCACTACGACCGCCGCTACGTCACCGAGGTGGAGGGCTACCCCGGGCTCATCGTGCACGGTCCGCTGATCGCCACGCTGCTGATGGACCTGCTGCGGCGCGAGCAGCCCGATGCCGACGTGGCGTCGTTCCGGTTCCGCGCCACCCGGCCCACCTTCGACCTGCATCCCTTCCACGTCAACGCACGGCCTTCTGAGGATGGACGTTCGGTGCGCCTCTGGGCGCAGGACCACGAAGGCTGGCTCACCATGGCCGCGACGGCCACGCTGCGCTGACGACGCAGTCTTCCTCGAATGCACCGCTCAAGGGCGTCACGGCCGCCGCGGGCGCGATCTAGGCGAAGGCGGGGGGTCAGTCCTCGAGGAAGTTGCCGGCAGTGAACACCACCGGCGGCGCATCCGGATCGAAGAACACGCCGGCAGGGTCGCCGCCCGCTGCCACGACCTCCAGCTGCTGCTGCAGCAGCCGGCGCAGCATCACGATGCCGCGGTCGCTCGTGGCCAGGTGCTCTTCGGAGTGCCTGGCGATCGCGCCCTGGCTCACCATCGCCTCGTAGTCGCCGGGGAACTGCTGGTGCTCCTCTGCGGAGAGCTCCTCCCACAGCTTGCCGTTCAGCCGCGAACGCATGCGCGTGAGTTCGCCCTGCTCGCGAACGCGGCCGACCACGTAGATGCGGAAGTGGTGGTCGTCGATGGGCAGCACCCAGCCGAGCGATTCGACCGGGCCGTAGCGCCCCACGCGCGGACTGGGGATCACGCGCAACGTCGGCAGGCCTGCTTCGCTGATGCGGCGGAAGGTCTTGCCGTCGGGCATCTTGCGTACCGAGATCGTCCGCACGCTGTGCGGCTGCACTTCCCATTGGACCTGCGGCATCAGCGTCATCTGCTCCACGAACTGCGTGCCGCTGAAAGACGAATGCAGGATGACCACGTGGAAGGGATCCACCAGGTTCTCGTAGTGCTGCAGCCAGTTGCAGGGAATGATCTGCGGCCCCCCGCCGCCGATGCTGTTGGCGTTGGCTTCGAGGAATTCGCCGTCCTCGAGCTTCTCCAGGCATTCGTAGCGCGGCAGCACCGGCTTGCGATCCGGCGGGCCCATGTAGGCCCACACCAGTCCGTACAGCTCCTGCACGGGGTACCAGGGCTGGCGCACCTTGTCGCGCGCGCGGCCGCCTTGCGGCTCGCACGGCTGCTCCACGCAGCGGCCCTGCACGTCGAACAGCCAGCCGTGGTAGCAGCAGCGGATCCCGCGCTCTTCCACCTTGCCGTAGAACAGCGAAGAGCCGCGATGAGCGCAGTGCGGATAGACGAGCCCGGGCCGTCCGGTCTTGTCGCGGAACAGGATCAGCTCCTCGCCCAGCACGCGGACCTGCCGCGGCGTGTCCGTCGCGTCGGATGAAAGGCCCACCGGGTGCCAGTAGCGCCGCAGCAGCTCGCCCATGGGCGTGCCCGGGCCAACCTCGGTGAGGTCCTTGCGATGCGCCGGGGCCGGTTTGCCGTAGGCCGTGCCGCTGTCGATCTCGATCGGGATGACGCGCCGCGGCGCGCCGGAAGCGATGTCGTTCATGCGATCACTCAATCGGCCGTCACGCCGGCGGCCTTGATCAACTCCACCATGCGCGGGTAGTCCGCGCGGTAGCGCTCGACGAACTGGGCGGGCGTGTTGCCCAGCGGCTCAAAGCCGTAGCCGGTCAGGCGCGCCTGGATGTCCGGCATCTGCGTGATCTCCCGAAGAGCGGTCACCCAGGCCTGCACCACGGGATCGGGCAGCCGCGCCGGGCCGTACACGCCGATCCAGCTGTCGATGTCGAAGCCCTGGAAGCCCTGTTCCTTGAAGGTGGGCACCTGCGGCATGGTGGACACGCGGCTGGTGCCGGTGATGCCCAGCACCTTCATCTTGCCGCCCTGTGTGTGGTTGCGCGCGCTCGAAGGGTTGGCCCACGCGAAGTCCAGCACGCCGCCGAACAGGTCGTTGTGAGCCGACGATTCGGACTTGTAGGCGGCGTGGATCAGGTTGGTGCCCGTCTGCCGCCGCAGCAGTTCGCAGAACAGGTGTGCAGTGGAGCCCGTGCCCCAGGTTCCGTATGTCATGCCGCGCGGCTGCTTCTTCGCATGCTCGACGAACTCGCGAACGTTGCTGTACGGCGCGTCGGCACGCGCCACGAGCATCGGGCCGCCGGTCGCCAGCATCGAGAGCGGCGTGAAGTCCTTGACCGGGTCGTACGGCAGCTTGGGCTGCAGGATGGCGGCGTTCACGTGCGTGAGCGGCAAGGTCATCAGCACCGTGTGTCCATCGGGCGTCGCCTTCGCCACCAGGTCGGCGGCGAGGATGCCGCTGGCGCCCGGGCGCGGTTCGACGACGGCGGGCTGCCCCCAGCGCGAAGCGAGCTTGTCGCCGTAGACGCGCGCCAGCGTGTCGATTGGTCCGCCGGCCGTGCCGAACGGCACGATGCGAACGGGGCGGCTGGGGAACGGGGGGCTTTGTGCCAGGCCCGGGAGCGACCACGCCGCGAGGCCTGCGCCGGCGGCGGCCATCCACTGCCTCCTGCTGAGCTGCATACTTGTCTCCTGTCGTTGGTACCGCCCATGTTGCAACGGCGGCGCGCCGCATGCAATTTGAACGTTTGGATATGAGCCATGCCCCAGCGTGATATCCGCAGCCTCGACGTCGCCATGCTGCGCACCTTCGACGCGCTGATGCGCGAGCGCAGCGTCTCGCGCGCGGCGGGGCGTTTGTTCCTCAGCCAGCCGGCGGTCAGCGCATCCCTCAACCGCCTGCGCGAGGTGTTCGGCGATCCGCTTTTCACGCGCACGTCGCACGGTATCGTGCCCACGGCGCGCGCGCATGCGCTCGGTCCTCAGGTCGCGAAGGTGCTGGCCGACATCGCCGGCCTGCTGGAAGGCGACCGGTTCGATCCGGCGCGCAGCCAGCGCGTGTTCCGCGTCGCTGGATCGGACCACGCGAGCCGGCTCGTGTTGCCGGAGCTTTCACGAAGGTTGGTCGACGCGGGGTCGCAGGCCCGCATTCACTGGGTGCCGCCGGGCCTATGGTCGCTCGCGGAGCATCTCCACCGACGTGAACTGGATCTGGCCGTGGTCGCTCGCATCCACCGGCCTCGCGACATCGAGACGCAAGTGCTCTATGAGGACCACTACGTCCACGTCGTGCGCCGCGCCCATCCGCAAGCAAGCGAGCCGCTCACGCTGGATACCTTCTGCTCGACGCCCCAGGTCTTCCTGGGCTACGGCACGTCGACGCTGGACGACACGATCGACGAGACGCTGCGCCGGTCAGGCCATGCGCGCCTCGCGCAGGTCGCGGTCAGCAGCTTCGGGCAGATCGTCCACCAGCTGCTGCACAGCGACCATGCCGCGGTGCTGGGCCGCCGCGTCGCATTGCACTACGCCGAGCAGCTGTGCATCCGCGAAGTGCCGTTCGAGCTGCCGCGCTACCAGTCTCTGCTGTGCTGGTCGCCCGGCGCCGCGAGTGACACCGGCGTGACCTGGTTGCGCGAGCAGGTCGCGGACATCGTGGGCATCGAACCCGAGTCCGGCGCAGCCGTCGCTCAATAAGCCCGGCTCAGCCGGATGCGGCAGGACGGCTGCGGCGAGCAGTCGAAGTTCCACACCAGCAGGTCGCCGTCGGGGACGCGGCAATCCGGCTGCGGTCCGCAGGTCTCGTTGGTCTGCTCGATCAGGCGCGGGTCCGTGCCCCACCAGTTCAGGCTGCGGCCGCTGCGCGCGGGCAGCGCGATGCGGCAGGCGTCGGTCTCGCAGGCGGCGTTCCAGGCGGCGATGTCGTCCATCGACGCGGTTGCGACGTCGGGGCGGCGCGTCGGTTCGGCAGGCGCAGGCGGCGTCGCGTTTGTGTCGCCCTCAGCCGATTCGCCTTGCGTAGCCCCGCCGTTTGCTGTGCCGCTCATTGCGTCGCCGCGCGCCGGCGGGGGGCTGCCGCTGGTGATCGCCGCCGCCGCAACGTTCGCGCCCGCAGCGGCGTCGCTTGCGCCGCCACCTCCACAGCCCGCGAGAACCAGCGTGACACAAGCTGCGGCCACGGCGCGCAGGCAGTACTTCCAGAGATGCATTCGTCACTCCATGGCCGCAAGGTCGCAGCCGATGAAGTCATTCTTGAGGCTTCGGATGCCCGCGCAGCGGTCGCATGGCTCCAACGGGCTACGCCCGGCATGAGAAGGTGTGGCGAGAAGGGAACTGCGGAAAGAAGAACGCCACCCGCAGGTGGCGAACTGGATCTGGCGCGGCTGGCGGGGATCGAACCCACGACCCTTGGCTTCGGAGGCCAATACTCTATCCACTGAGCTACAGCCGCTTCGAGGGAGGCGCGCATTATCGCCCATCGCGGGCGCCGGCCCTTCCGGCACGGCCGCGCACCGGCTCGCGCAGAGGAGCGCCAGAGGCGACGGCCTATAATCAAAGGTTGTTTTGACCCGCCCCGCGCAGAATATTTCCTGAGGATGCCATGAGCGAGAGCACGCACGAAGAAGCCCACACAGGCCCAATCAAGACCCCCAAGCAGTTGCTGCTGGCCGTGTTGCTGTCGTTCGTGGTCCCGGTGCTGATCATCATGGGCTTCGTGGCCTACGTGGTCGCGGAGAACAAGCCGGCCGGCACGACGCAGATCGAGACCTATGCGCTCGGCGGTGTCACGGCGCAAGACGTGGAGCGCGGCGTGACCGAGCGCATCCGCAAGGTCGGAACCGTCGAGATCCGCGACGCCAACCGTCCGCTCAAGCCCGGCACCGAGGTCTACAAGGCGCAGTGCGCGGCTTGCCACGACCAGGCCGTGGCCGGCGCGCCGAAGTTCGGGGACCAGGGCGCCTGGGGCGCTCGCATCCGCACCGGCTTCGAGGCACTGGTGACGTCGGCACTCAAGGGCAAGGGCGGCATGCCGCCGCAGGCCGGAGGCGAGCACGAGGACGTGGAGGTTGCCCGCGCCGTGGCCTTCATGGCGAATGCCGCCGGTGCCAACTTCGCCGAGCCGCAGCGTGCCCAGGTGCAGGCCGCGGCCGATGCAGCGCCGGCGCCCGCCACTGCAGCGGCGGGCGCTGCAGGAGCCCCCGGCTCTTCCGCCGCTCCGGCCGCGCCGCCTGCTGCCGCACCGCAGGTGGTCGCCGCGGCGCCCGGCGCTGCCGCGCCGCAAGCCGCCGCTGCGGGCGGTGGCGCCGGCGAGGCCATCTACAAGCAGGCCTGCTTCGCCTGCCATGCCGCGGGAGTGGCCAACGCGCCGAAGCTGGGCGACAAGGCCGCTTGGGCGCCGCGCCTGGCGCAAGGCGTCCCGACGCTGGTGCAGTCGGTGGTGAAGGGCAAGGGCGCGATGCCGCCGCGCGGCGGCAGCACCGCTTCGGATGCGGACCTGAGCGCTGCGGTGGAGTACATGGTCGGCACGGTGAAGTGACCTTCACGTGGCCCGACGAAGAAGCCGGTCGCTGACCGGCTTTTTTGTTGTCAGCGCGCGGCGGCCGCGTGGGTGCCTGGTTTCGCCGCCGCCGGGCTGGGCACGAAGCCGAATCGCTCGGGCAGTTCGCGCGCCGCAATGGTCTCTGGCTGCCACCGCCCCGAGTCGACCCATTCGGCCGCGACGTGCATGTCGAGCGTGTGCACGAGACCGAGACCGGCATCGGTTTCGGCGAAGAGGCGCCCCTGTTCGTCGACCAAGGTGCGCTCCACCTGCACGCGCCGCTGCGTGTGCGTCTCCACCTGCCCATCGCCCGCGAGCCGCAGGACCCACGGCGCGGCCTCGAGCTCCACGTACACGCGCTGTGGCCCGTTCTGGAAGAACCAGCAGCCTGCGTCATCGCGTTCGTAGTTGCGGTGGATGAAGTCGATCAGCTTGGCGTGACGCAGCACCGCGCCCTTGGCGTGCGGGAACGGGCCCGCGGCCTGCACGCGGTCGTCGCGCATGTACCAGCTGCCGCGCGCGTCCAGCCCCAGCCAGCCGTAGCAGTGCGGCACGTTGGGCCACTTGGCGATCGCTTGGCGGACGATGTCATCCATCGCGCCATTATGGGAGCCGCGTCACGGCTCAGCGCACGAAAGCGTCGTAGCCCGTCTTCAGGATGAGGGCGGTCACGACGATCAGGAACATCACGCGCACGAAACCGGCCCCGTGCCGAAGCGCCAGCCGCGCGCCGATGACGCTGCCGGCGATGTTGGCGACGGCCAGCGCCAGCGCGTAGTTCCACCACACGTGGCCCTTCCATGCGAAGAGGCTCAGCGCGGCGAAGTTGGTCGCCGTGTTGACCAGCTTGGCCGAGGCCGACGCATGCAGGAAGTCGTAGCCCAGCCAGCGCACGAACAGGAAGACGAGGAAGCTGCCGGTGCCCGGCCCGAAGAAGCCGTCGTAGAAGCCCAGCACGAGGCCGATGCCGCCCGCTGCCAGCGCCTCGGCGCGATGCGACAGCGTGGGTGCGTGGTGCTGGCCCAGGTGCTTCTTGATGAACGTGTAGGCCAGAACGGCCAGCAGCACGAAGGGCAGCAGCTTGCGCAGGAAGCCCGGCGAGATCACCGTCACCGCCCAGGCGCCAGCAAAGGCGCCGACCAGCCCGCAGAACGCGGCCGGCACCATCGCATGCAAATGCAGCGTGACGCGGCGGCTGAACTGCACTGCCGCGATGGCCGTGCCCCAGACCGCGGCGCTCTTGTTGATCCCCAGCAGGGTGGCGGGATGCGCGTTGGGGAGGAGGGCGAAGAGCGCCGGCACGAGGATGAGGCCGCCGCCGCCCACGATGGCATCCACAAAACCGGCCAGCAGCGAGGCGACCGCCATCCACAGCAATTCCATTGCGCGGATTGTCGCGCACGCCGTAATGCGGCCTGCGGACGCATGAGCTGGTGCGGCCGCACAAAAACAAAGGGCGCCGGGGTGAGCCGGCGCCCTTTTCAATGCATCTTCGATGCCGCAGCAATCGTTGTGGTGTTCTGTTTTGTCTCCTCGGACCCTCGCCCCTGTTGGCGGACTGTGTCCGCCAGCGAGTGGTGGCACTGTAGGCTTGCGCACCTGCTCAGTGCATCGGGATTTTCCCGGCCCAGACACAGGCGCACGCAAACGACATCGCATGCAATGGCTCAGCTGCACTACGCACTACAGCCTCGCGAGCGGCCGAGCTAAGCGGGCCCCGATGCTATAGTGCCCCGAGGCCCTTCGAGGGCCGGTTTTACATCAGGGTTCATGCAAGCGAGAACTGGATCGGCTCCCACCGCAGCCGCGCACGAGACGAGCTGCCGCATCAGGGGAGAGGCCAGTGCAGCCACCCGCAGGAACTGAATCCTTTCGCATTCCCGCGCTGAGCCGTTCGTTAGCAATTGCGGCGATCGGCTTGGCGGCCCTCCAGGTTCAGGCGCAACTCACGGTGCCCTCCGAGCCGGCGCTCACCGGCTCGCTGGGCCTGACCTACCGCAGGCTGATCGAGACCGCGCCCTCGGGCGCGAGGCTGCTGACCGAACGCGGCCCCATGCTTCAGCTGCAGCTGCAGGCCGTGCGCCCGCTCGCGGATGGCGGCGCCCTCGGTCTGCGGGGCACGTTCATCGGGGGCGACCTCGATTACGACGGGCAGACCCAGGCGGGCGTGCCGCTGACCACCCGCACGCGCCAGGGCGAATCGGGCGCCGACCTGATGTGGCGTCCGCATGCGCCGGCGCCTTGGGGCGAGGGCTGGCTCACGCTGGGCTTGCTGGCCAACCGGCGCGTGATCGAAAGCACGCCGATCGCCGGCGGGCTCGATGAAGTCTCCACCGCGGCGATGGCAGGCCTGCGCTGGCGCAGTCCGCAACTTGCGCCCGCGAGCGGATGGAACGCGCGCGTCGAAGCCGAAGCCCGCGTGAGCGTCTGGCACCGCCTGGACGTGGACTTCTACGGCGTGCTCGACAGGACGCACTTCGAGGGCGCGCGCAAGCGGATGCTGGTTGCGCGGCTGCTCGCCTCGCCGGCGGATTCGCCGTGGGAATGGGGCCTCGAGTGGAGCGGCCTGTGGCAGCCGGCCAGCAAGGCCGTGGGCGTGTCGCGCGGCGGCGCGCCGTTGGCGGGCACCACGGTGCGGCAGCCCGAACTCTCCACGCGCGACGTCACGCTGCGCGTCGGCCGCAGCTTCTAGACCCGCGCTTCACCCAGCACCCACTCGGCGGCCTTCTCCGCCATCATCAGCGTGGGCGAGTTGGTGTTGCCGCTGGTGATCGTGGGCATCGCGCCGGCATCGACGACACGCAGCCCCGCCACGCCGCGCACGAGCATGCGCGAGTCCAGCACCGCCATCGGATCGTCGTCGCGTCCCATCCTCGTCGTGCCGACCGGATGGAAGATCGTCGTGGCGATGTCGCCGGCGAGGCGCGCCAGTTCCTCGTCGCTCTGGTACTGCACGCCGGGACGCCACTCCTCGGGCTTGAACTTCGCCAGCGCGGGTTGGGCGCAGATGCGGCGGGTCAGGCGCAGCGACTGCGCCGCGACGTGGCGGTCCTGCGGCGTGCTCAGGTAGTTGGGCGCGATGGCGGGCGCGTCCTCGAAGCGCGGGCTGCGGATGCGAACGAAGCCGCGGCTCGTGGGATTCAGGTTGCAGACGCTCGCGGTGAACGCGTTGAACGGGTGCAGCGGCTCGCCGAAAGCATCCAGGCTGAGCGGCTGCACGTGGTATTCGAGATCCGGGTAGGGCTTGTCCGGCGAGCTGCGCGTGAACGCGCCCAGCTGCGAAGGCGCCATGCTCATCGGGCCGCTGCGCATCAGCGCGTACTGCAGGCCGATGCGCGCCTTGCCGTGCCAGCTGTTGGCCAGCGTGTTGAGCGTCTTGACGCCCTGCACCTTGAACACCGCGCGGATCTGCAGGTGGTCCTGCAGGTTCTCGCCCACGCCCGGCAGGTCCTGGAGCACCTCGATGCCATGCCGCTGCAGCAGCGCGCCGGGCCCGATGCCCGACAGCTGCAGCAACTGCGGTGAGCCGATGCTCCCCGCGCAGAGCAGCACCTCGGAGCTGGCACGCGCCTGCACGAGTTCGTTGCCCGTCCAGACTTCCGCGCCCTCGCAACGCAGCGCGCCATCGGCGCCGCGCACGATGTGCAGCCGTTTCACGTGAGCGTTGGTCCACATCTCGAAATTCGGGCGCCCGTAGCAGATCGGCCGCAGGAAGGCCTTGGCCGTGTTCCAGCGCCAGCCGCGGCGCTGGTTGACCTGGAAGTAGCCCACGCCTTCGTTGTCGCCGCGGTTGAAGTCCTCGGTGTGCGGGATGCCGGCCTGCTGCGCCGCCTGGGCAAAGGCGTCCAGGATGTCCCAGCGCAGGCGCTGGCGCTCCACGCGCCACTCGCCCCCGACGCCGTGCACCTCGTCCTCGCCCTTGTAGTAGTCCTCGTGCTTCCTGAAGAAGGGCAGGACGTGCTGCCAGCGCCAGTTGGCGTCCCCGGTGACCTCGGCCCAGTGGTCGTAGTCGCGCGACTGGCCGCGCATGTAGATCATCCCGTTGATGCTGGAGCAGCCACCCAGCGTCTTGCCGCGCGGGTAGCGCAGCTGGCGGCCGTTGAGGCCTTCGTCGGGCTCGGTCCTGTACAGCCAGTCGGTGCGCGGGTTGCCGATGCAGTACAGGTAGCCCACCGGGATGTGGATCCAGTGGTAGTCGTCCTTGCTGCCGGCTTCGATCAGCAGCACGCGCTTGGAAGGATCGCGCGAGAGGCGGTTGGCCAGCAGGCAGCCGGCCGTGCCGGCGCCGATGATGATGTAGTCGAAGGTGGTGTCGCTCACCCGCTCAGCTTACTTTGCCGTGGGCATCACGAACTCCGCACCTTTCCCGATGCTCTCCGGCCAGCGCTGCATGATCGACTTCTGCTTGGTGTAGAAGCGCACGCCTTCCTCGCCGTACGCGTGCATGTCGCCGAACAGGCTCTTCTTCCAGCCGCCGAAGCCGTGCCACGCCATCGGCACCGGGATCGGGACGTTCACGCCCACCATGCCCACCTGCACGCGCCGCGAGAACTCGCGCGCCGTGTTGCCGTCTCGCGTGAACAGCGACACGCCGTTGCCGTACTCGTGCGAGTTGATCAGCTGCACCGCGGCCGCGAGGTCCTTGACGCGGACGCAACCGAGCACCGGGCCGAAGATCTCTTCCTTGTAGATCTTCATGTCCGGCGTGACGTTGTCGAACAGCGTGCCGCCCATCCAGAAACCGTTGTCGCAGCCGGCGCCGGCCTTCGCGCCCTGGAACGACCGCCCATCCACCACCAGCTTGGCGCCCTCGTTGACGCCGTGGCCGATGTAGCCGGCGATGCGCTCGTGCGCCACCTTGCTCACGATCGGCCCCATCTCGGCGTCCATCTCGGTGCCGTTCTTGATCTTCAGCTGCTGGGTCCGCTTGGCCAGCAGCGGCAGGATCTTGTCGGCCGCCTCGCCCACCAGCACGCCCAGCGAGATCGCCATGCAGCGCTCGCCGGCCGAGCCGAAGGCCGAGCCGATCAGCGCATCCACCGCCTGGTCGAGGTCGGCGTCAGGCATGACCACCATGTGGTTCTTGGCGCCGCCCAGTGCCTGCACGCGCTTGCCGTGGCGCGCGCCGGTCTCGTAGATCTTCTGCGCGATGGTGGTGGACCCCACGAAGGAGATCGCCTTGACGTCCGGGTGCTCCAGCAGCGCGTCGACCGCGTCCTTGTCGCCCTGCACGACGCTGAACACGCCGTCGGGGAGACCCGCTTCCTTCAGCAGCCTGGCCATCATGAGCGAAGGCGTCGGGTCCAGCGGGCTGGGCTTGAGCACGAAGCAGTTGCCCGCCGCGATGGCCACCGGGTACATCCACATCGGAACCATGCAGGGGAAGTTGAACGGCGTGATGCCCGCCACCACGCCCAGCGGCTGGCGCATCGTCCAGTTGTCGATGCCGGTGGAGACCTGGTCGGTGTACTGGCCCTTGAGCAACTGCGGGATGCCGCAGGCGAACTCGACGATGTCAATGCCGCGCGTGACCTCGCCCTGGGCGTCGGTGAAGACCTTGCCGTGTTCGGCGGTGATGGCGCGGGCCAGCTCGTCGCGGTGCTTGTTGAGCAGCTCCAGGAACTTGAACATCACGCGCGCGCGGCGGATCGGCGGCGTGTCGGCCCAGGCCGGGAAGGCGGCCTGCGCGCTGGCCACGGCCCTGGCGACTTCGGCGCTGCTGGCCAGTGCCACCTTGCCGGTGACCTGGCCGGTGGCGGGGTTGAAGACGTCGGCGCTGCGGCCGCTCTGGCCGGGGACCACGCGGCCGTCGATCCAGTGGTCGATCGAGGTCACGGCGCCGGCGGTGCGGGTGGAATCGGGTGCGTTCATGGTCGTTCTGGAGCGGGGTCTCGGAACCTGCCAGTCTACGGCGGCGCCGGAAGGGCCGCCATTCGGCCCCGGCGCAGCCCCGTTCCAAGAGGGACTGCCTTAGCATTGCAAGTTCCCAAGTAACTCATGCAGGAAGCCACGACGCCCCGCCTCGAAACCCCCGCCGGGGGCGGCGCGAAGGCGAGGGTGCTGGGCCAGTGGACGGCCGCGCAGTTCGCCCGGCCGGGCCTGCTCGAGCAATTGCGCAAGAGCCTGGCGCGCTTCGGCCCAGGCGCCGCCTGGGACCTGCGCGGGGCCGAACAGCTGGATCACGTCGGCGCCCAGCTGCTCTGGGACCACTGGGGCGGCCGGCGGCCGCCCCAGTTGCAGCTGTTGCCGGCGCACAGCGCGGTGCTGCAGCGCGTCGAGCAGTTCGCCGCCGCACCGCCGCGGCGCGAGCGGCGCGACTGGCGCGGCCGCTATCTCGCGCTGGGCGAAGCGGTGCTGGAGAAAACCAACCAGCTGCGCGGTTTCGTGCGGCTGACCGGCCAGCTGGCGATCGACGCCCTGCGGCTTGCGCGCGCGCCGCACGAAGGTCCCTGGCGCGATTTCTCCGGCCACCTGTACCACATCGGCGCGACGGCCTTGCCCATCACGGCGCTGGTCGGCTTCCTGATCGGCGTGGTGCTCGCCTACCTGACCGCCAAGCAGTTGCGCCAGTTCGGCGCCGACGCGTACATCGTCAACATCCTCGGTGTCGCGCTCATCCGCGAGCTGGGGCCGATGCTGGCGGCCATCCTGGTGGCGGGCCGCTCGGGGTCGTCGATCACCGCGCAGATCGGCGTGATGCGCGTGACCGATGAGCTCGACGCGATGAGCGTGATGGGCATCTCGCACAGCTTCCGGCTGGTGCTGCCGCGCGCGATGGCGCTCGCCATCGCCATGCCGCTCGTGAGCGTGTGGACGACGCTGTCCGCCTTGGCCGGCGGCATGCTGGCCGCCGACGTCTCGCTGGGCATCACGCCCACGTACTTCCTGAACGCACTGCCCGAGGCGGTGCAGCTCGGCAACCTGGTGCTGGCCACTTCGAAGTCGGTGGTGTTCGGCCTCTTGATTGCGTTGATCGGCTGCCACTACGGCCTGCAGGTCGAGCCCAACACCCAGAGCCTCGGGCGGGGCACCACCGCCTCGGTGGTCACGTCGATCACGGTCGTGATCCTGGTCGACGCCCTGTTCGCGGTGGCCTTCCAGGAGGTGGGCTTCTGATGGCGCCCGTGCCGGTGCTGCCCGAGGAGGGTCAGCCCATGGTGGAGATCCGCGGCCTTCGCACCGAGTTCGAGCTGCCGGGCCGCCGTTTCGTCGTCCACGACAACCTGGATTTCACCGTGCACCGCGGCGAGGTGGTGTCGCTGGTGGGAGGCTCGGGCACGGGCAAGACGGTGCTGCTGCGGCAGATCCTGGGCCTGGAGCGGCCCGCCGCGGGCGAGATCCGGGTGCTCGGACGCCCGGTCGAGCAGCTGGGCCGTCGAGGCGCCGCCAGCCGCATCGGCATGCTGTTCCAGCACGGCGCGCTGTTCTCCGCGTTCACCGTGCTGGAGAACGTCGCGTTCCCGCTCATGGAACTGCGCACGCTGCCCCGGCCGCTGGTGCGCGAGGCCGCGATGGTCAAGCTGCAGATGGTGGGCCTCCAGCCCGAGGACGCGTCCAAGATGCCGGCCGACCTCTCCGGCGGCATGATCAAGCGGGTGGCGCTGGCGCGCGCTCTGATCATGGACCCGCCGCTGCTGCTGCTGGATGAACCGACGGCGGGCCTCGACCCGGAGAGTTCCGACGGCTTCGTCACGCTGCTGCGCGCGCTTCACCGCGACCTGGCATTGACCGTGATCATGGTGACCCACGATCTCGATACGCTCTTCGAGCTGTCCACTCGCATCGCGGTGCTGGCCGACCGCAAGGTGATCGTGAGCGGCCGGCCGAAGGAAGTGATCGCGTTCCAGCATCCGTTTGTGCATGATTTCTTCCTTGGGCAGCGCGGGCAGCGCGCCATGGAACTTCTGCGCGAGCACCCGTTCGCCGTCTAGGAGCCGAACCGCTATGGAAAACAGAGCCCACGCCCTCGCCGCCGGCCTCTTCGTCCTGGCCCTGGCCGCCCTGCTGCTGCTGCTGGGGGCCTGGCTGACCCGCGAAGGCGGCGAGCGCCACGCGTACGAGATCTCGACCCGCGAGTCGGTCACCGGCCTGCAGGAGCAGGCGCCGGTGCGCTATCGCGGGGTCGACGTCGGCAAGGTCACCGCCATCGGCTTCGATGCGAAGAACCAGGGCAACGTGCTGGTGCGGATGAACATCGAGGAAGGCACGCCGATCACGCGCGAGACCTTCGCGACGCTCTCGTTTCAGGGCGTCACGGGCCTGGCGTTCGTGCAGCTGGACGACAGCGGCCAGCCTTCTGCGCTGCTCGAGCCGAACGACGAAGTGCCGCCGCGCATCCCCTTGCGCCCGGGGCTGCTGGCGAAGCTTGCATCGCGCGGCGAAGCGATCCTCGACCAGGTCGAGCAGATCACCACGCGGGTCAACCGCATCGTGTCCGAGACCAACGAGAAGAAGGTGGCCAGCACGCTGGACAGCGTGACCCAGGCCGCCGCCAGCATCACCGCCTTGAGCAAGAACCTGGACGCGACGCTCACGGCGCAGTTCGGCCCGCAGCGGGTCGACATCCCGTCGCTGGTGCGCCGCAGCGACGCCGCGCTTGCATCCTTGCGCGAAACGTCGGACGCGGCCCGCTCCACGTTCGCGGAGATCAACCGCACGGCGCAACGGCTCAATGCGCAGAACGGGCCGATGGACCGGCTGGCCGAAGGCACGGAAGCGCTGTCGCGCGCGGCCGATTCCTTCAACACCGCCACGCTGCCGCGCCTGAACCAGGTGAGCGACGACACGTCGCGCGCGGTGCGCCAGCTCAGCCGCACGGTGAACGCCATCAACGACAACCCGCAGTCCCTGATCTTCGGCACGGGCCGCATCGACCCCGGCCCGGGCGAGCAGGGCTTCACGGCCCCGGGAGGCAGCCGATGAGCCGCTTCTTGCGCGGCGCGGCCACGGTGCTGTCGATGGCCGTGCTGGCCGGCTGCGCCAACATCGTCGACCGCCCGGTGCGCCCCTCATTGTTCGACATGGGCCCGCTGCCGCCGATCACGCCCCCGATCGAGCGGCCGGGCCCGCGCATCGCGCTGGTGGTGCCGGAGATCGAGGCCTCGGGTGCGCTGGAAGGCTCCGCGGTGCTGTACCGGCTCGCGTACGCGGACGACCACCAGCTGCGCGCCTATTCGCAATCGCGCTGGAGCGCGCCGCCCCCGCAGCTGGTGCGCCAGCGCCTGCGCCAGCAGCTCGGGCGCGAGCGTCCGGTGCTCAACCTCGACGAAAGCGCCACGCTCACCCGCGAAACCGGGCAGGCGCTCTACCTGCTGCGCATGGAGCTCGAAGAGTTCGCCCATGTGTTCGACTCGCCCACCAACAGCCGCGGCGTCATCCGCCTGCGCGCCACGCTTCTCGCCAGCACCCCCGGCGGCGAGCGCCTGCTGGGGCAGCGCAGCATCGCGGTGCAGGGCGTGGCACCGACGCAGGACGCCTCGGGCGGCGTGCGGGCGCTGACCGAAGCCACGGATGCGGCGGCCGCGGACATCAGCCAATGGCTGCTGCAGTCGCGCGTTGCTCCGTGAGCGCTGTCGCGGCGTTCAGCCCGCGAGCGCCGGGAACAGCACTTCCACGGCGAGCGCCGCGAGACGGCCCGCGCTCTCAGGTCGAGGCGGGCGCGGCGGGCGCGGCGGGCGTGCGGCGCTTGAACATGCCGTAGCCTTCCATGTGCAGCACCTGCTCGCCGCGCTGGTTGAACATCTCCCAGACGGCCCGCACCAGGCCGATCTCGGGCCGGCTGTTGAGCGGCCGCGATTCCAGCGTGCGGTGCTTGAGCGTCAGCGTGTCGCCCGGGTAGACCGGCTTCATCCAGCGGATGTTCTCCAGCCCGGGCGAGCCCATGCTGCTGGATTCACGCAGGAAGTTGTCGACGGTCAGCCGCATGGCCATCGAGCAGGTGTGCCAGCCGCTGGCGCACAGGCCGCCGAACACCGATCGGCGGCCCGCCTCTTCATCCAGGTGGAACGGCTGCGGATCGAACTTGGCGGCGAAGTCGCGGATCTCCTGCGCCGTGGGCGTGATGCTGCCGAGATCGCGCACGCTGCCCGGCTGCAGGTCTTCCCAGTACCAGCGGATCGCCATCACCGCCCTCCCGACACGTCGAGCAGGCTCATGGTCGTGTAGCTCGCTTCGGGCGAGAGCAGCCAGACGATCGCTTGCGCCACTTCGTCGGCGGTGCCTCCGCGCTGCATGGGGACGTGGTGCGCGAGCTGCTTCACGCGGTCGGGGATGCCGCCCGAAGCATGGATGTCGGTCTCGATGAGGCCCGGCCGCACGGCGTTCACGCGGATGCCTTCCGCGGCCACTTCCTTGGCCAGGCCCAGCGTGAACGCATCGATGGCGCCCTTGGCCGCGGCGTAGTCCACGTACTGCGCGGGCGAACCCAGCCGCGACGCCGCGCTGGAGACGTTGACGATCGCGCCGCCGCTTCCGCCGTGCCGTGTGCTCATCCTGCGGACCGCCTCGCGTGCGCAGAGAATCGAGCCGATCACGTTGATGCCGAACATGCGCTGGAGGCGCTCGCCGCTCATCTCGTCGACGCGCGCGGCGACGTCGACGACGCCGGCGTTGTTCACGAGATCCGTCAGCCGGCCGAGCTGCGAATCGACCTGCTCGAACATGCGCACGACCTGGCGCTCATCGGCGACGTCGGCCTGCACCGCGGTCGCGCGGCGGCCGGCGGCTTTCACCGCTTCCACCACCTGTTGCGCTGCTTCTTCGTTCGCCGTGTAGTTGACCGCGACCGACCAGCCCCGCGCCGCCGCGAGCCGTGCCGTCGCCGCGCCGATGCCCCGGCTCGCACCCGTGATCAGGACCACCCGTTCCACCTGCACCTCCTTGCCGCTGGACGACTACGATAACGGCCGATTAGAACAAAGGACAGGAGACTCCATGGCGGCCGCCATCGACTACTACTTCACCGCGCAGAGCCCGTGGACCTACCTCGGCCACGATCGTTTCGTGCGCATGGCGCGCGAGGCCGGCGCGCAGGTGCGGGTGCGGCCGGCCGACTACGGCAAGGTTTTTCCCGTCAGCGGCGGCTTGCCGCTGCCCAAGCGCGCGCCGCAGCGGCAGGCCTACCGGCTGGTCGAGCTCAGGCGCTTCTCGCAATTCCTGGACATTCCGTTGAACGTGCAGCCGAAGCATTTCCCGGTGGCCGCCGACGATGCCAATCGCCTGATCGCCGCGGTGGAAGGCGCGGATGGTGCGGATGCAGCGTTCAAGCTCTGTGGCGCAGTCTTCGGCGCGGTGTGGCGGCAGGAGCGCGACATCGCCAGCGCGCAGGTGCTGGGCGAACTGCTCGCCGAATGCGGCCTGCCGGCCGCGCGGCTGGAGCAGAGCCGCGACGCGAGCGTGCAGCAGACCTACGAGGCGAACACGCAGGCCGCGATTGACGCCGGCGTCTTCGGTGCGCCAAGCTACGTGGTCCACGGCGAGATCTTCTGGGGCCAGGACCGCCTGGACTTCCTCGAGCGCAAGCTGCGGTCTATCAACTGACAAGGAGACAAGGAATGGGTGCTTTCGTGGACCTGAAGGCCGCCGATGGCTTCGTTTTCCCGGCGTATGTGGCGCAGCCCGCGGCCAAGGCCAAGGGTGCAGTCGTGGTGCTGCAGGAGATCTTCGGCGTCAACTCCCACATCCGTTCGGTGGCCGACGGCTACGCGAAGGAGGGCTACCTCGCGGTGGCGCCTTCCACCTTCCACCGGCTCAAGCCGGGCGTGGAGCTGGGCTATTCGGAAGATGACATGGGCGCCGGCCGCGCGCTCAAGGCCGCGGCGGAAGCGCTGCCCGCGCCAGGCGTGATGCAGGACATCCAGGCCGCCATCCAGCATGCCGCGCAGGCGGGCAAGGTCGGCATCGTCGGCTACTGCTGGGGCGGCCTGCTGTCCTGGCGCGCGGCCTGCACGCTGGACGGCCTGTCGGCCGCGGTCTGCTACTACGGCGGCGGCATGACCACGCCGGACGAGTCCGCGCGGCGGCCCAAGGTGCCGGTGCTCGCGCACTTCGGCGAACGGGACCACTTCATTCCGCTGGTGGGCGTGGAGGCTTTCCGCAAGGCGCATCCCGAAGTCGAGGTCCACGTCTACGCGGCGGACCACGGCTTCAACTGCGACCAGCGGGGCTCGTGGAACGAGCCCGCGGCAAAGCAGGCGCGCGAGCGTTCGCTGGCGTTCTTCGCCCAGCACCTTGCCGGCTGACGTGCGGCGCCTGTTCGCGAGAACGACGGCGCTGGCGGCGCTCGCACTTTCCGCCGCCTGGGCGCTAGCGGCCGACTACACCGGACCGCTGTTCGACGCGCACCTGCACTACAACGAAGAGGCGGCGCAGGGTCCGCACCCGCTGGGCGACGTGCTCGCGCGCATGCAGCGCAACGGCGTGCGCGGCATCATCGCCAACTCGCGGCCGAACGACGGCACGCATGCGCTGGCCGGCTCGGCCCAGACGCGTGCGGCGGGCGTGACGGTCGTGCCCTTCGTACGCCTGTACCGCAACCGCGAGGATTACGGCAACTGGTTCCGCGATGAGAGCATCTACACGATGGTGCAGAGCGAGCTGGCGCGCGGCACCGGCTCCGGGCCGTTCCGCGGCATCGGCGAGTTCCACCTGTACGACAGCGCCAATGCCGACGGCCCGGTCGCGCGCAAGCTGATGCAGCTCGCGGAGGAGCGGCAGCTGGCGGTGCTCGCGCACATCGACGACAAGGCGGTGGACCTGCTGATGGCGCACACCGCGTCGCGGGGTCAGCGCGTGCGGCTGATCTGGGCACACACGGGCATCGGCGGCGCGCCGGTGGCGCGGGTCGACGAGCTGATGGCCAGGTACCCGCTGCTGGTGGGTGAGCTGTCCTACCGGCCGGGGCTCACCTGCGAGTCGGGCAAGCTCTGCCCCGATTGGCGCCGGCTCCTGCTGAAGTACCCGGACCGCTTCGTCATCGGCTCGGACACTTGGATCAACCAGCGCTGGCAGTACTACGACCAGCTCATGGCCGCCTACCGCACCTGGCTCGGCGACCTGCCCGCGGACGTCGCCCGCAAGCTGGCGTGGGCCAACGCGGCGGGCCTGTTCGGGCTGCAGCAGCCATGATCCGGCTGCACCATTACCCGGCCACCGCGGCCATGGTGCCGCACATCGTGCTGGAGGAGATCGGCGTTCCGTACGAGCGCGTGCACGTCGACCGGATGGCCGATGCGCACAAGCAGCCGGACTACCTGCGTCTCAACCCGAATGGCTTGATCCCGGTGCTGGTGGAAGGCGATCTCGTGCTGTACGAGACGGCGGCGATCGTGCTGCACCTGTGCGATTCGCATCCGCAGTCGCGGCTTGCGCCGCCTGTTGGAAGCACCGAGCGCAGCCACTTCTACAAGTGGCTCGCATGGCTCACCAACACGCTGCAGGCGACGCTGATCGTCTACTTCTATCCGGAACGCTGGGTCGACGAAGGCAACGCAGCCGGCGCGGCGCAGGTGCGGCGGCGTGCGAAGGAAAGGATCTGGACCCTGCTCGACCAGCTCGATGCCGAACTGGCGCGCAGCGGCGGGCCTTGGTTCATGGGCGAGCACTACACGGCACTCGATGCCTATGTGTTCACGCTGTGCCGCTGGACGCGCAACTTCGACAGCGGCCGCGCACGGGAGCGCGCGTACCTGGGTCCTTACCTCCTGAGGATGCTCGAGCGGCCGGCGGTGCGTCGCGTCCTCGACAACGAAGGCCTGCAGCCGCCTTACGTCTGACCGAGAAAGCCGCGCAGCCGCAGCGCGTCGCCGGCCGCCGCCTGCCCGGCCGTGTTGTCGAAGATGCACCAGACCTCGCGCCCGGCCTGCACTTCGAGCGTGATGCGATCGGCCAGCGGTCGCAACACGTCGTCGGCATACGACGAGTAGTAGGTGCGCGGCGAACCGTGCAGCCGCAGGTACACGAGCTGAGTCCATCCGCCGGGCCTGCGGCCGGCATCGTGCCGCACGGGGTCGGCCAGCACGCGCGAGACGCGGCGTTCGGCCAGCCACTCGTCGACTTCGGCGTTGAACCAGCTGCCATGGCGTGGCTCCAGGGCCACCGTGCCGCCGAAGCAGTCCGCGAGCGCGCTGAAGAATCCATCCGCGACCGCTGCGTCGAAAGCCAGGCTGGGCGGCAATTGCACCAGCACGCAACGCATCCGGTCCCCGAGGCCCGCGCACTGCCCGAAGAACTCCCGCAGCAGCGCATCGCAGTCCACGAGCCGCCGTTCATGCGTGATCGCCTTGGGCACCTTGACCGAGAACGCGAAGCCTTCGGGCACGCTGTCGGCCCACCGCTCGTAGGTGGATCGGCGGTGCGGCCGGTGGAAGGAGGAGTTGATCTCGCTGGCGCCGAACACGGCGGAATAACGCCGCAGGTGGCTGTCGCCGGGCGGAAAGGCCGCTTGCACGGCCAGCGGAAGCTGCCATCCGGCGCAGCCGATGCGCACCGGCCGGCGCATCACCGTTCGCTGCGTTCCAGGTAGCGCCTGCGCCAGAACAACAGGCTCAGGGAAGCCACGACCGCGAGCATCGTGGACGCCGTCACCCAGAAACCGGCCGGGTTGCGCAGCAGGGGCATGAACTCGAAGTTCATGCCGAAGATGCCCGTGATCAGGTTCAGCGGCAGGAAGATGGCCGTCAGCGCGGTGAGCGCGCGCATGGTGTTGTTGGTCCGGTTGCTCTGCGCGGAGAAGTGGATCTGCACCACGCTCTCGGCGCCCTCTTCCATGCGGCGCACCTGGTGCACCACGCGCTGGATGTGCTCGATCACGTCGCGCGCGCGGGCCATCAGGCTGTCCCGCTCGGCCTGGGAGAGGTGGGCCGGCGGCTGCTCGCGCGCGGTGTCCAGCCATTCCTGCATCGCGTCGTTCTGCTCCTCGCAGAGGTCCTCGAGCAGGTGCAGCTCGCGGCGCGCAACCATCAGCGCACTCCAGCCGCGGAAATCGGCGCCGGGGCGCAGCAGCTCCAGCTGCCAGTCGTCCATCTCCGCGCTCAGCTGCTTGCGCAGTTCCAGGTAGCTGTCGACCATGACGTTCACCATGCGCAGCATCAGGTCGGACGGGCTGAACGGCAGGCGGCTGCGGCCGCCGGCGTGGTTCTCGGCCTGCACGGCATCGGACAGGTAGCGCGCGATGAAGGACCTCGCCGTGAAGCAGTCCTGCGGATGAACGGTGATCAGCAGCCGGTCGAACACGACGAAACAGACCGCGCGCGTGCGGATGCGATGGAAGCTCACGAGGGCGGACGGTGTCTCCGCGGGATGTTCCTGCAGTTCGCGGTCGACTTCCTCCGCGGTGGCCAGACGCCGGAACACCACCAAGTCGTAGATGGACGTGTAGTCGTAGTGGGAAGGATGCGCGCGGTTGGCGAGGTCCTTCACGTGCAGGTCCAGCAGCGGCGAGCCGCCCAGTCGCGCTGCCGCCCCCTGCACGCGGGGCAGTTCTCCGGCGAGCTCCTCGCGGTCGAGATAGATCCAGATGAAGCCGTCGGCCGGCGCCTGGGCCGGCACCTCGTCGAGGAAGCGAAGCGTGCCGCGTGTGAATTCGACGATGTGCATCCGCCGCCTTGTCCCTCAGGCGCGCAGTCGCCGCGCCGCTTCCAGCGCGAAATAGGTCAGCACGCCGTCGGCCCCGGCGCGCTTGAACGCAAGCAGGCTTTCCATCATCACGGCTTCGCCCGCGAGCCAGCCGTTCTGCACGGCCGCCTGCAGCATCGCGTACTCGCCGGACACCTGGTAGACGAAGGTGGGCATGCGGAATTCGTCCTTCACGCGGCGCACGATGTCCAGGTACGGCATGCCGGGCTTGACCATCACCATGTCGGCGCCTTCGGCGATGTCCATCGCGACCTCGCGCAGGGCCTCGTCGCTGTTGGCCGGATCCATCTGGTAGACCTTCTTGTCGCTCTTGCCCAGGTTCCCGGCCGATCCCACGGCATCGCGGAACGGGCCGTAGAACGCGCTCGCGTACTTGGCGCTGTAGGCCATGATGCGGGTGTGGATCGCGCCGCGCGACTCCAGCGCCTTGCGGATCGCGCCGATGCGGCCGTCCATCATGTCGCTGGGCGCGACGATGTCCACGCCGGCCTCGGCCTGGACCAGCGCCTGGCGCGTGAGCACCTCCACCGTCTCGTCGTTGAGGATGTAGCCGGTCTCGTCGAGCAGGCCGTCCTGGCCGTGGCTGGTGTACGGATCGAGCGCCACATCGGTCATCACGCCCAGCGTCGGGAAGCGCTGCTTCAGGCCACGCACCACGCGCGGCACCAGGCCTTCGGGGTTGCAGGCCTCACGGCCATCGGGCGCCTTCAGCGAAGGATCGATCACCGGGAACAGCGCCAGCGCGGGAATCCCGAGCTTCACGCATTCCTCGGCCACGGGCAGCAGCAGGTCCAGACTGAGTCGCTCCACGCCGGGCATGGAGGCGACGGCCTCGCGGCGCCTGGCGCCATCGAGCACGAACACGGGATAGATCAGGTCGTGGGCCGTGAGGGCGTTCTCGCGAACTAGGTTGCGAGTGAACTCGTCGCGGCGCAGGCGCCGCGGGCGGCCGTGGGGGTAGGGGGCGTGCAGGACCATGGAGGGAATTGTGCCGTTTTGCCCTGCGAAGGTCGCGTGTTGCGCGCGGGGGCGCACGACGTGTCGCGGATAACGCATCCGGGAGCGAAACGGCGGCCAGCTTGAAAGGGGTAGCGGGGTTTGTTAGATTACGCCCCGGGCGGCTTGCCGTCCCCCGCTTTTCCTCCCTGAGCGGGCGCCTTAATGTGTGACAGCAAAAAGGCTTCCTACCCCGGCCATTGGGCCGGGGTTTTTTTTGTGCGCGCCACGGCCGGGCTCAGGGGAACCCTTCCGTACACTCTCGCGCCATGCTCTGGGTCAAAGCCCTCCACATCGTCTTCGTCGCCAGCTGGTTCGCGGGGCTTTTCTACCTTCCCCGCATCTACGTGAACCTCGCGATGGTGGCGCCGGGCTCCGGCGCCGAACGCGACCGGCTGCTGCTCATGGCGCGCAAGCTCCTTCGCTTCACGACCCTCTTGGCGGTGCCGGCGCTTGCGTTCGGCCTGTGGCTCTGGCTCGGTTACGGCATCGGGCGCGGCAGCGGCTGGATGCACGCGAAGCTCGCGGTGGTGCTGCTCGTGATCGGCTATCACCATGCGTGCGCGGTCATGCTGCGCAAGTTCGCCGCCGGTGGTCCCGCGCGAAGCCATCGCTGGTACCGCTGGTTCAACGAACTGCCGGTGCTGCTGTTGCTGGCCGCGGTGGTGCTGGTGGTCGTCAAGCCGTTCTGAGGCCGCCGGGATGACGGCACGCAAGACCTCGGCATGGCCGCTCGCGCAGGCGTATGCGGCGCTGATCGTCTATGCGAGCCTCTACCCGTTCGACGACTGGCGAGACCAGGGCATCTCGGCCTTCGCCTTTCTCTCCAGCCCCTGGCCGCGGTACTGGACCGGCTTCGACCTCGCCGCGAATACCGCGGGTTACCTGCCGCTCGGATTCCTGCTCGGGCTTTCGGTGCTGCGCAGGGTGGAAACGCCGGACGCAACGCGCAGCTGGGGCGCGATCGCTTTCGCAACGCTGGGAGGCACCGCGCTCGCCTTCTGCATGGAGGCCCTGCAGACCTACCTGCCGTCGCGAGTGCCGTCCAACCTGGATTTCGGCCTGAACGCGCTGGGCACCTTGCTCGGAGCCGCGCTTGCGGGCGCGCTCGAGAAGCTCGGTGCGGTCGACCACTGGAGCCGGTTTCGCCTGCGCTGGTTCGTCGAGGAGGCGCGCGGCGCGCTGGTGCTGCTGGCGCTGTGGCCGATCGCATTGCTCTTTCCCGCCGCGGTTCCGCTCGGCCTGGGCCAGGTCTTCGAGCGGCTGGAGGCCGCGGTGGCGGAATGGCTGATGGACACGCCGTTCCTCGAATGGCTGCCGGTGCGCGATGTGGAACTGCAGCCGCTGGTCCAGGGGAGCGAGCTGCTTTGCGTGGCGCTGGGCGTCCTCGCGCCCTGCCTGCTGGCGTATTCCGTCATGAGCTCGGTTCCGCGGCGCGCGATCTTCGCCGCATTCCTCGTGGCGATGGGGATCGGCGCCACCGCGCTGTCCGCGGCGCTGAGCTGGGGCCCGGCGCACGCGTGGGCGTGGCTGAGTCTTCCGGTGCGACTGGGCCTGCTCACCGGGCTCGCCCTCGCTTTCGTGCTGCTGCCCCTGCCGCGCCGGGGCTGCGCCGCGCTCGTGCTGCTGGCGCTGGTGGTGCACCTGACTCTCCTGAACCAGGCGCCCGCCAGCGCGTACTTCACGCAGACGTTGCAGACCTGGGAGCAGGGCCGCTTCATCCGCTTCCATGGGCTGGTGCAGTGGCTGGGATGGCTGTGGCCTTACGTGGCACTGGCCTATGTGCTGGTGCGGGTCTCCTCCTCGGAGCCGCGGCCTAGAATCCCGCAATGAGTTCCCCGGACCGGCCCTCCTACTTCGAGCGCCACATCTTCTTCTGCCTGAACAAACGCGAGAACGGCGAGAACTGCTGCGCCGACCACAACGCGCAGGCCGCATTCGACCGCTGCAAGTCGCAGGTCAAGGCGCAGGGGCTGGCGGGCCCCGGCAAGGTGCGCGTGAACAAGGCCGGCTGCCTGGACCGCTGTGCGGCCGGCCCGGTCGCCGTGGTCTACCCCGAAGCCGTCTGGTACACCTATGTGGACCAGGAGGACATCGACGAGATCGTCGAGTCGCACCTGAAGAACGGCCGCGTGGTCGAACGCCTGCTCACGCCGCCGCACCTCGGTCGCTGACCGCCGCCGCAATGAATTCGCAGACGCAGCGGCTGCAAGTGCAGGGCGCCGCCGGGGCGATCGAAGTGCTGCGGGACGATCCCGGGCAAGCCGCCGCGGGCGTCGCCTTCATCGCGCATCCACATCCGCTGTTCGGCGGCACCATGGACAACAAGGTGGTGCAGACGCTCGCGCGCGCTTTCGTGCAATGCGGCTGGAGCGCGGTGCGGTTCAACTTCCGCGGCGTCGGCGCGAGCGCCGGGGTGCACGACGAAGGCCGCGGCGAGACCGAAGACATGCGTGCCTTGGTGGAGGCGATCGCGCCGGAAGGCCCGATCGCGCTGGCCGGCTTCTCCTTCGGCGCGTTCGTCACGAGCCGCGTGGTGGAGGCGCTCTGGAGCGCCCGCGAGGTGCGCAAGGTCATCCTGGTGGGCACGGCGGCGTCGCGTTTTTCCGTCTCCACGCTGCCGCAGGACGCGCACGAGCGCACGCTGGTGGTCCACGGCGAGCAGGACGACACGGTGCCGTTGCAATCCGTCATGGACTGGGCGCGGCCTCAGTCACTTCCGGTCACCGTCGTCCCGGGGGGCGGGCACTTCTTTCACGGACAATTGCCGCTTTTGAAAACCCTGGTGGCGCGCCACCTCCGTTCCTGAACCCGGTCCCCTCCACGATGAATCGACTTGCCAAGGCGCTCGCCGCGCCCTTGCTCGCCCTCCTTTGCTTCGCCGCCGGCGCCCAGGCGCCGCAACCTCCCGAGATCGCCGCCCGCAGCTACCTGCTGGTGGACCTGAGCGCCAACCAGGTTCTGGCCGGCCGCGAGATCGACTCGCCGGTGGAGCCCGCTTCGCTCACCAAGCTGATGTCGGCGTACTTGGTGTTCGACGCGCTGCGCGCGAAGAAGATCAGGCTGCAGCAGACGCTGCCCGTGAGCGTGCGCGCCTGGAAGATGCCGGGCTCGCGCATGTTCATCGACCCCAGCATGCAGGTGCCGGTGGAAGACCTGATCAAGGGCATGATCGTCCAGTCGGGCAACGACGCCACCGTCGCACTGGCTGAAGGCGTCGGCGGAACGGTGGAGCGCTTCGTGGAGCTGATGAACGAGCAGGCCAAGGCCCTCGGCATGAAGTCCACCTCGTTCAAGAATCCCGAAGGCCTGACGGCGCCCGGCCACACCACGACCGCGCGCGACCTGAGCATCCTCGCCGGACGGCTGATCCAGGACTTCCCCGACTTCGTCAGCTACTACTCGATCCGCAAGTACCGGTTCCAGGGCACGCCGACAGCCAACGACACCAACCGCAACATGCTGCTGTTCCGCGATCCCACGGTCGACGGACTGAAGACGGGCCACACCGAAGCCGCGGGCTACTGCCTCGTCGCGACGGCCAAGCGCGATTTCCCCAACCTGCCGGGGCGCCGCCTGCTGTCGATCGTGCTGGGCACCAGCAGCGAGAACGTGCGGGCCAACGAATCGCAGAAGCTGCTGAACTGGGGCTTCACAGCGTGGGAAGGCATCAAGCTGTTCGACGCGAACCAGGCCGTCGTGACGCCGGAGGTCTGGAAGGGCACGGCCAACCAGGTGAAGCTCGGCCGGCCGCAGCCGCTGGTCGTGGCGGTCCCTGCTGGAACGGCGACCCAGCTGAAGACGGCGGTGGCGCGGCCGGATCCGCTCGTCGCGCCGTTCACCAAGGGCCAGCAGATCGGCACGCTGAAGGTGCTCGCCGGCGACAGGCCCGTCACCGAGGTGCCGCTGGTCGCCCTCGAGGCGGTGGGGCAGGCCGGCGTGGTCGGCCGGGCCTGGGACGCCGTGCGGCTGTGGGTGAAGTAGCCCGGCCGTAAGGGCCTTCGCTCCCCGCCGCTGCCTTCGGCGCACCGCCGAGCGTTGCGGGAAGACCCGCTGCGGGCTATACTGGCGGGCTTTCCCGCGATTGGGGCGGGGAAATTCACGCGCGCGCCGCACGCTCTTGCGCCGCGCCTTTTTTCAGACGTTTAGGGACGTTTTTCTTCAATGCCAACCATCAACCAACTGGTGCGTCAGGGGCGGGAGGTCGAAAAGACCAAATCCAAGTCGCCCGCGATGCAGAACAGCCCCCAGCGCCGGGGCGTGTGCACCCGTGTGTACACCACGACGCCGAAGAAGCCGAACTCGGCGCTGCGCAAGGTCGCCAAGGTGCGCCTGACCAACGGCTTCGAGGTCATCTCCTACATCGGCGGCGAAGGCCACAACCTGCAGGAGCACTCGGTGGTGCTCGTGCGCGGCGGCCGCGTCAAGGACCTGCCGGGCGTGCGCTACCACATCGTGCGCGGCTCGCTGGACCTGCAGGGCGTCAAGGATCGCAAGCAGGCCCGCTCCAAGTACGGCGCCAAGCGCCCGAAGAAGGCCTAAAGAGTTTTTCGTTTGTCGGTGCTTCATTCGCTCGGCAGGCGAATCGAAGCGTAGTGACCCGCTGTCGGGTCGAGTAAGCGGGAAGCCCGATTTGGCTCCCCAGGCCCCCGGAAGGGACCAGCCAGCTGAAGCAATTGAGAGGTGAATAGAAATGCCACGTCGTCGCGAAGTCCCTAAGCGTGAAATCCTGCCGGATCCCAAGTACGGCAATGTCGAGCTCGCCAAGTTCATGAACGTCATCATGCAAGGCGGCAAGAAGGCGGTCGCCGAGCGCATCGTCTACGGCGCGCTCGAGCAGATCGAGAAGAAGAACCCCGGCCGTGACCCGGTCGAGGCGTTCACCATGGCCATCAACAACGTCAAGCCGATGGTCGAGGTGAAGTCCCGCCGCGTCGGCGGCGCCAACTACCAGGTGCCGGTGGAAGTGCGCCCGGTGCGGCGCCTGGCGCTGTCGATGCGCTGGCTCAAGGAGGCCGCGAAGAAGCGCGGCGAGAAGTCGATGGCCCTGCGCCTGGCCAACGAACTCATGGAAGCCACGGAAGGTCGTGGCGGCGCCATGAAGAAGCGGGACGAAGTGCACCGCATGGCCGAGGCCAACAAGGCCTTCAGCCACTTCCGCTTCTAACAACCGTCCCCATCTGAGGAACGGGCCCGCCACGAGCGGGCCCTGTCCGTTTTCAAGGAAAGATCATCATGGCCCGCAAAACGCCCATTGAGCGCTATCGCAACATCGGGATCTCGGCGCACATCGACGCCGGCAAGACCACGACCACCGAGCGCATCCTGTTCTACACCGGCGTGAACCACAAGATCGGCGAAGTGCACGATGGCGCCGCGACCATGGACTGGATGGAGCAGGAGCAGGAGCGCGGCATCACGATCACGTCGGCCGCCACCACCTGCTTCTGGAAGGGCATGGACATGTCCTTTCCCGAGCACCGCATCAACATCATCGACACCCCCGGCCACGTGGACTTCACCATCGAGGTGGAGCGTTCCATGCGCGTGCTGGACGGCGCCTGCATGGTGTACTGTGCCGTGGGCGGTGTGCAGCCGCAGTCCGAGACGGTCTGGCGCCAGGCCAACAAGTACAAGGTGCCGCGCCTGGCGTTCGTCAACAAGATGGACCGCACCGGCGCCAACTTCTTCAAGGTCTACGATCAGATGAAGCTGCGCCTGAAAGCCAACCCGGTGCCCATCGTCATCCCGATCGGCGCCGAGGAGAACTTCACGGGCGTGGTCGACCTGCGCAAGATGAAGGCCATCATCTGGGACGAGGCGTCCCAGGGCATGAAGTTCACCTTCGAGGAAATCCCGGCCAACCTGGTGGAGACCGCCAAGGAATGGCGCGAGAAGATGGTCGAGGCGGCCGCCGAAGCTTCCGAGGAACTGATGAACAAGTACCTCGAGGAAGGCGACCTGACGGAACAGGAGATCACGCTGGGCCTGCGCACGCGCACCATCGCCGGCGAGATCCAGCCGATGCTGTGCGGCACCGCCTTCAAGAACAAGGGCGTGCAGCGCATGCTGGACGCCGTCATCGAACTGATGCCTTCCCCCGTGGACATTCCCCCGGTCAAGGGCATGGACGAGGACGAGCAGCCCACCACCCGCAAGGCCGACGACAACGAGAAGTTCTCGGCGCTGGCGTTCAAGCTGATGACCGACCCGTTCGTGGGCCAGCTGACGTTCGTGCGCGTGTACTCGGGCGTGCTGTCCAAGGGTGACAGCGTCTACAACCCCGTGCGCGGCAAGAAGGAGCGCATCGGCCGCATCGTGCAGATGCACGCCAACAACCGCCAGGAAGTCGAGGAGATCCGCGCCGGCGACATCGCCGCCTGCGTGGGCCTGAAGGAAGTCACCACGGGCGAAACCCTGTGCGACCCGACCTCCATCGTCACGCTGGAGCGCATGGTGTTCCCCGAGCCGGTGATCCGCCAGGCCGTCGAACCCAAGACCAAGGCCGACCAGGAGAAGATGGGCGTCGCCCTGCAGCGACTGGCTGCCGAGGATCCGTCGTTCCGCGTCAACACCGACGAAGAGTCCGGCCAGACCATCATCGGCGGCATGGGCGAGCTGCACCTGGAGATCATCGTCGACCGCATGAAGCGGGAGTTCGGCGTGGAAGCCAACGTGGGCAAGCCGCAGGTGGCCTACCGTGAAACCATCCGCAAGGCGGTGCCCGAGGCCGAAGGCAAGTTCGTGCGCCAGTCCGGCGGCAAGGGCCAGTACGGCCACGTCGTCTTCAAGCTGGAACCGAACGAGGCCGGCAAGGGCTTCGAGTTCGTCGACGCCATCAAGGGTGGCGTGGTGCCGCGCGAGTACATCCCGGCGGTTGAAAAGGGCGTCATCGAAGCGCTCAATACCGGCGTGCTGGCGGGCTACCCGGTGGTGGACGTCAAGGTGACGCTGCACTTCGGTTCGTACCACGACGTGGACTCGTCGGAGCAGGCGTTCAAGATGGCCGCCATCTTCGGCTTCAAGGAAGGCGCCCGGAAGGCCAGCCCGGTCATCCTCGAGCCGATGATGGCCGTGGAAGTCGAGACGCCCGAGGAATACGCCGGCAACGTGATGGGCGACCTGTCGTCCCGCCGCGGCATGGTGCAGGGCATGGACGACATGCCCGGCGGCGGCAAGGCCATCAAGGCCGAGGTGCCGCTGTCCGAGATGTTCGGCTACTCGACCACGCTGCGCTCGATGTCGCAGGGCCGCGCCACTTACACCATGGAGTTCAAGCACTACAGCGAGGCTCCGAAGAACGTGGCCGAGGCGATCGTCGCCGCTCGCGCCAAGTAAGGCGGCGAACAGCCGTACGCAGAAAACGCGGGAAGAACGCAGAAAGCGCGGAAGCAACAAAGACTTCGGCGTTTTCTGCGTGATCTCTGCGTTTTCTGCGTACGTTTTTCGAATTCGTCTGCGACCGAACACCCCGCGTTGCCCGTGGCGCGGAACCGGTAGTGCGGTGCAGACGTTAAACCAGTGACACGGGCATTGCTCTTTCTAAGGAACAGACATGGCAAAAGGTAAATTCGAGCGCACCAAGCCGCACGTGAACGTCGGCACGATCGGCCACGTGGACCACGGCAAGACCACGCTGACGGCGGCGATCACGACGGTGCTGTCGAGCAAGTTCGGCGGCGAAGCCAAGGCCTACGACCAGATCGACGCGGCTCCGGAAGAAAAGGCGCGCGGCATCACGATCAACACCGCGCACGTGGAGTACGAGACGGCCAACCGCCACTACGCGCACGTGGACTGCCCGGGCCACGCCGACTACGTCAAGAACATGATCACCGGCGCCGCCCAGATGGACGGCGCCATCCTGGTGTGCTCGGCCGCCGACGGCCCGATGCCCCAGACGCGCGAGCACATCCTGCTGGCCCGCCAGGTGGGCGTGCCCTACATCATCGTGTTCCTGAACAAGTGCGACATGGTGGACGACGCCGAGCTGCTGGAGCTGGTGGAGATGGAAGTGCGCGAGTTGCTGTCCAAGTACGACTTTCCCGGTGACGACACCCCGATCATCAAGGGCAGCGCCAAGCTGGCCATGGAAGGCGACAAGGGCGAGCTGGGCGAAGGCGCCATCATGAAGCTGGCCGAGGCACTGGACACCTACATCCCCACGCCCGAGCGCGCCATCGACGGTGCGTTCCTGATGCCGGTGGAAGACGTGTTCTCCATCTCCGGGCGCGGCACCGTGGTGACGGGCCGCGTGGAGCGCGGCATCATCAAGGTCGGCGAGGAAATCGAGATCGTGGGCCTGAAGGCCACGCTCAAGACCACCTGCACCGGCGTGGAGATGTTCCGCAAGCTCCTGGACCAGGGCCAGGCCGGCGACAACGTGGGCATCCTGCTGCGCGGCACCAAGCGCGAGGAAGTCGAGCGCGGCCAGGTGCTGTGCAAGCCCGGCTCGATCAAGCCGCACACGCACTTCACCGCCGAGGTGTACGTGCTCTCGAAGGACGAGGGCGGGCGCCACACGCCGTTCTTCAACAACTACCGTCCCCAGTTCTACTTCCGCACGACGGACGTGACGGGCGCCATCGAGCTGCCCAAGGACAAGGAGATGGTGATGCCCGGCGACAACGTGACGATCACCGTCAAGCTGATCGCGCCGATCGCCATGGAAGAAGGCCTGCGCTTTGCCATCCGCGAAGGCGGCAAGACCGTCGGTGCGGGCGTCGTTGCGAAGATCATGGAATGAAGCTTTGGGGTCAGATCACTCGCGAAGCGATGTGCTCTGACCCCAACTGATTAGGAACAAGCATGGCCACCGCCCAACAGAAGATCCGCATCCGCCTCAAGGCGTTCGATTACAAGCTGATCGACCAGTCCGCCGCCGAGATCGTCGACACCGCCAAGCGCACCGGCGCCATCGTCAAGGGCCCGGTGCCCCTGCCGACACGCATGAAGCGCTTCGACATCCTGCGCTCGCCGCACGTCAACAAGAGCTCGCGCGACCAGTTCGAGATCCGCACGCACCAGCGCCTGATGGACATCGTCGACCCGACCGACAAGACCGTGGACGCGCTGATGAAGCTCGACCTGCCGGCCGGCGTGGACGTCGAGATCAAGCTGCAGTAACCGCGACAAGAAGCTGAGCCAGTGCCCGCCCTTGGCAGCAATGCCGGGGGCGGGCTATAATTTGCGGCTTCGCCTTTTTTGGCGAGGCTTTCATCAACCTTCTTGTGCCGTTCTTCCCGCGAAGGACGTCAAACGCAGAAGCCAATTGCAGCGGCTGCGGCGCAAGCAACGGAGCAACAACATGAGTCAGAGCAACTCCCTCGGGTTGCTGGGCCGCAAGGTGGGCATGATGCGCCTGTTCACCGATGACGGGGACGCTGTTCCCGTCACGGTGGTCGACGTGTCGGGCAACCGCGTCACCCAGGTCAAGACCCAAGAGAACGACGGCTACGTGGCCCTGCAGGTCACGTTCGGCAAGCGCAAGGCGTCGCGCGTGACCAAGCCGCTGGCGGGCCACCTCGGCAAGGCGAGCGTCGAGCCCGGCGAGATCATCAGGGAATTCCACGTCACGGCCGAGGCCGCCGGCAAGTACGCCGCGGGCGCCACGCTGCCGGTGACCGAGCTGTTCTCCGTGGGCCAGAAGGTCGACGTGCAGGGCACCTCGATCGGCAAGGGCTTCGCCGGCACGATCAAGCGCCACAACTTCAGCTCGCAGCGCGCGTCGCACGGCAACAGCCGTTCGCACAACGTGCCGGGCTCGATCTCCATGGCCCAGGACCCGGGCCGCGTGTTCCCGGGCAAGAAGATGACCGGCCACATGGGCGACGAGACCGTCACCACCCAGAACCTGGACGTCATCCGCATCGACGAAGCGCGCCAGCTGCTCCTGCTGAAGGGCGCGGTTCCCGGCGCCAAGGGCGGTTTCGTCACCGTGCGCCCGGCAGTCAAGGCCAAGCCAAAGGCCGCCGCGCAGCCGAAGGCTGCTTCCAAGTAACAGGAGCGAAGTACTATGCAACTCGAACTCCTGAACGAGCAGGGCCAGGCCGCGTCCAAGGTGGATGCGCCCGAGACCGTGTTCGGCCGTGAATACAACGAGGACCTGGTCCACCAGATCGTCGTCGCCTTCCAGGCCAACGCCCGCCAGGGCACGCGCGCCCAGAAGGACCGGCAGATGGTCAAGCACTCGACCAAGAAGCCGTTCAAGCAGAAGGGCACGGGCCGCGCCCGCGCCGGCATGACCTCGTCGCCGCTGTGGCGCGGGGGCGGCCGCATCTTCCCGAACAGCCCGGAAGAGAACTTCACCCAGAAGATCAACAAGAAGATGTACCGCGCCGGCATGGCGTCCATCTTCTCCCAGCTCGCCCGCGAGGGCCGCGTCGCCGTGGTGGACTCCATCAAGGTCGATTCGCCCAAGACCAAGCAGCTGGCCGCCAAGTTCAAGGCCATGAACCTTGAATCGGTGCTGGTGATCGCCGACGAGGTCGACGAGAACCTGTACCTCGCTTCCCGCAACCTGGCGAACGTGCTCGTGGTCGAGCCGCGTTACGCCGATCCGCTGTCGCTGGTGCACTTCAAGAAGGTGCTGGTCACCAAGGGCGCCATGGACAAGCTCAAGGAGATGTTCGCATGAGCCGTGTGAACCCCACTCCCGCCGAACGCAAGTTCGACGAAGGCCGCCTGATGCAGGTCCTGGTCGCTCCCGTGGTCTCCGAGAAGGCGACGCACGTGGCCGACAAGACCAACGCGGTGACCTTCAAGGTGCTGCAGAACGCCACCAAGCCCGAGATCAAGGCCGCCGTCGAACTGATGTTCAAGGTCGAGGTCCAGGGCGTCTCCGTCGTCAACACCAAGGGCAAGACCAAGCGCTTCGGCCGCTCGGTGGGCCGCCGCGACAACGTTCGCAAGGCCTACGTGACGCTCAAGCCGGGCCAGGAGCTCAACCTCTCCGGGGAGGCTGCGTAAACCATGGCAGTCGTCAAGATGAAACCGACCTCGCCCGGCCAGCGTGCCGTGGTCAAGGTCACGCGCGATCACCTGTACAAGGGTGAGGCCTACGCGCCCCTGCTCGAGAAGCAGTTCCAGAAGGCCGGCCGCAACAACAACGGCCACATCACCACCCGCCACAAGGGCGGTGGCCACAAGCACCACTACCGCGTCGTCGATTTCCGCCGCAACAAGGACGGCATCCCGGCCAAGGTGGAGCGCATCGAGTACGACCCGAACCGCACGGCCCACATCGCCCTGGTGGTGTACGCCGACGGCGAGCGCCGCTACATCATCGCCCCGCGCGGGCTGGATGTCGGCGCGCAGCTGGTGAGCGGCTCGGAGGCCCCGATCCGCGTGGGCAACACGCTGCCGATCCGCAACATCCCGGTGGGTTCGACCATCCACTGCATCGAGCTGCAGCCGGGCAAGGGCGCGCAGATGGCGCGTTCGGCCGGCACGTCGGCCACGCTGCTGGCCCGCGAAGGCACCTATGCCCAGGTCCGCATGCGCTCCGGTGAGGTCCGCAGGATCCACATCGAGTGCCGCGCCACCATCGGCGAGGTCGCCAACGAGGAACACAGCCTGCGCCAGCTGGGCAAGGCCGGCGTCAAGCGCCACATGGGTATCCGCCCGACGGTGCGCGGCGTCGCGATGAACCCGATCGACCACCCGCACGGCGGCGGCGAAGGCCGCACCGGCACGGGCAAGCCGCCGGTGGATCCGTGGGGCAACCTGACCAAGGGTTACCGCACGCGCAACAACAAGCGCACGCAGACGTTCATCGTCGCGCGCCGCAAGAAGTAAGGGGTCGCACAGATGACGCGTTCTCTCAAGAAGGGTCCGTTCGTGGACCACCACCTGGTGGCCAAGGTCGACAAGGCCGTCTCCACCAAGGACAAGAAGCCGATCAAGACCTGGTCGCGCCGCTCCATGATCCTGCCCGAGTTCATCGGGCTGACGATCGCCGTGCACAACGGCAAGCAGCACGTGCCGGTCTACATCACCGACCAGATGGTGGGCCACAAGCTGGGCGAGTTCGCCCTGACGCGCACCTTCAAGGGTCACCCCGCGGACAAGAAAGTCCAGAAGAAGTAAGGAGCAGACAACATGGAAACCCGTGCAGTCCTCCGTGGCGTCCGCCTGTCGGTCGACAAGGGCCGGCTGGTGGCCGACCTGATCCGCGGCAAGAAGGTGGACCAGGCCCTCAACATCCTGGAATTCACCCAGAAGAAAGCCGCCGGCATCGTCAAGAAAGTGCTGGAGTCCGCGATCGCGAACGCCGAGCACAACGACGGCGCCGACATCGACGAGCTGAAGGTCAAGACCATCTACGTGGAGCAGGGCGCCACGCTCAAGCGCTTCACCGCGCGCGCCAAGGGCCGCGGCAACCGCATCAGCAAGCCGACGTGCCATGTGTACGTGACGGTCGGCAACTAAGGCGCAGGCGAAAGATATGGGACAGAAAATCCATCCGACCGGCTTCCGTCTTTCGGTAAGCCGCAACTGGGGCAGCCGCTGGTACGCGAACAACCGCGACTTCGCCGGCATGCTGGCCGAGGACATCAAGGTCCGCGACTACCTGAAGTCCAAGCTGAAGAACGCCGCGGTCTCGCGCGTGCTGATCGAGCGCCCGGCCAAGAACGCGCGCATCACGATCTACTCCGCCCGCCCGGGCGTGGTGATCGGCAAGAAGGGCGAGGACATCGAGAACCTGAAGAAGGAACTCGCCACCCGCCTGGGCGTGCCGGTCGCGGTGAACATCGAGGAAGTGCGCAAGCCGGAAGTCGATGCCCAGCTGATCGCCGACAGCATCACCCAGCAGCTCGAGAAGCGCATCATGTTCCGCCGCGCGATGAAGCGCGCGATGCAGAACGCGATGCGCCTGGGCGCGCAGGGCATCAAGATCATGTCGTCGGGCCGCCTGAACGGCATCGAGATCGCGCGCACCGAGTGGTACCGCGAAGGCCGCGTGCCGCTGCATACGCTGCGCGCCGACATCGACTACGGCTTCTCCGAAGCCAAGACCACCTACGGCGTCATCGGCGTCAAGGTGTGGGTCTACAAGGGCGACACCCTGGGTCGCAGCGACGCGCCGTCCCTGGACAGCACGCCGCGTCCCGAGGGCGAAGAGCGCCGCGGTCCGCGCGGTCCGCGCCGCGACGGCGACCGCCGTGGCGGCCCCGGCGGTGATCGCCGTCCGTCGCGTGGTCCTCGCGGCGGTGCCGGCGCCGGCACCAGCAATGCCGCCCCCGCAGACGGCAGCGACAAGCCGCAGGAAGCCACTGGAGGCGCGGAAGCGCCGAAAACCACCGTTAAGCGCGTGCCCCGCAAGGTCAGCGCCGCGCCGGCCGCTCCCGCGACCGACGGTAAAGGAGAGTAAACATGCTGCAACCCGCTCGCCGGAAATTCCGCAAAGAGCAGAAGGGCCGCAACACCGGCATCGCGACGCGTGGCAACACCGTGGCGTTCGGTGACTTCGGCCTCAAGTCCACCGACCGCGGCCGCCTCACGGCGCGCCAGATCGAGGCCGCGCGCCGCGCGATTTCCCGTCACGTCAAGCGTGGCGGCCGCATCTGGATCCGCGTGTTCCCCGACAAGCCGATCAGCCAGAAGCCGGCCGAAGTCCGCATGGGCAACGGCAAGGGCAACCCCGAGTACTACGTCGCCGAGATCCAGCCGGGCAAGGTGCTGTACGAGATCGTGGGCGTGCCCGAGGAACTGGCGCGCGAGGCGTTCAAGCTGGCCGCGGCCAAGCTGCCCCTGCGCACCACGTTCGTGTCCCGCATGATCGGCGCCTAAGGAGAGACCTCATGACCAAAGCTGCCGACCTGCGCCAGAAAGACGTTGCCGGCCTCGAGGAAGAGGTCAAGTCGCTGCAGCGCGCCCACTTCGGGCTGCGCATGCAGAAGGCGACGCAACAGCTCAGCAACACCGCCTCGCTGCGCGTCACGCGCCGCGACATCGCCCGCGCCAAGACCCTCCTGGTCCAGAAGCGCGCGGAATCCGCCGCCAAGTCGAACAAGGAGTGAACATGACGGAAGCCAGACCCTCCCTCAAGCGCACCCTCGTCGGCAAGGTGGTGAGCGACAAGCGCGCCAAGACCGTGACGGTGCTGGTGGAGCGTCGTGTGAAGCACGAGCTCTACGGCAAGATCGTTGCCAAGTCCAGCAAGTACCACGCCCATGACGAAACTGGCGAGTTCCATGTGGGCGACCTGATCGAGATCACCGAAAGCCGGCCGATCTCCAAGACCAAGAACTGGGTCGCGACCCGCCTGGTCCAGAAGGCCGAGACGGTTTAATCCCGCCTCTGCATGCAGCCTCTCAAACGGCCCACAATGTGGGCCGTTTGTTTTTTTCAGCCACCCCCAACGAGGAGATCGCCATGATCAAGGTCGGAGACCCGCTGCCGGACGTCACGCTGCAGGAGTATTCGGAAGTCGAAGGCAACGGCTGCAGCATCGGGCCGAATCCGGTGAAGGTGAAGGAAGCCACCGCCGGAAAGACCATCGCGCTGTTCGCGCTGCCGGGCGCGTTCACGCCCACCTGCTCGGCCAAGCACGTGCCCGGCTACATCCAGAAGTTCGACGACCTGAAGAAGGCCGGCGTGGATGAGATCTGGTGCGTGAGCGTCAACGACGCGTTCGTGATGGGCGCCTGGGCGCGCGACCAGAAGAGCGGCGGCAAGGTCCGCATGCTGGCCGACGGCAGCGCCGAGTTCGCCAAGGCCACCGGCCTCACGATGGACCTGTCCGCCCGGGGCATGGGCGTGCGCAGCGCGCGCTATTCGATGCTGGTCAAGGATGGCAAGGTCGCCAGCCTGAACGTGGAAGCGCCGGGCAAGTTCGAGGTGAGTGACGCGGAGACACTGCTGGCCCAGACGCGCGGCTGATTTACTTCCCCTCTCCCTCCGGGGAGAGGGAGCGCGAGCTACAGGTCCACCTTCAGGTAGTGCGCCCCCGGAATGGGGTTGTGGTAGTACGGCTCGATCGCCTCGAAGCCCAAGTCGTCGTACAGCGCACGCGCGGCTTCCATGTCGTCCAGCGTGTCCAGCAGCACGCAGTCGTAGCCCTCGCGGCGTGCGACGTCCAGCACCGCTTCCGCCAGTTGCCGCCCCAAGCCGAAGCCGCGGAAGGCCTTGCGGACGTACAGCCGCTTCATCTCGGCGGCGCCGGGATAGTCGCTCGAATCCAGCGGACGCAGCGCGCAGCAGCCGGCGACGGCGCCGTCCACCTTGGCCAGCAGCAGGGCGCCGCGCGGCGCGGCGTAGTCGCCCGGCAGCGAGGCCAGCTCCTCTTCGAATCCCTGGAAACAAAGGTCCACGCCCAGACCTCTCGCGTATTCCCGGAAGATGTCCCGGGTGGCGTCCAGCTCGTGCGCGGTGCTGGGGGTCATCAGCTCGATGACCGGTAACTCGGCCGTGATCAATGCAGTGTTTGGAAATGTCGGGCCGGCCAGTTTAGCGACAGGCCGCCGCGCGGTTCAACCTCAGCAGGTGCTACTTGACGATCCACCAGACGAAGCTGGCGCAGGCGGCGAACACCGCCAGCGCGAGCCCGCGCGAAGCGGCGTCATCCCGAGAAGGCTGCGCCGGCGCGGGCACCTGCTTGTCGCCCGCCACCATGGCGCGAACCAGGTTCTCGCGCTTCCTGAAGAGGTAGTACAGCACCGCGACGATGTGCAGAACCACGAGCGCCAGCAGGATCCACTGCCCGACCCGCTTGTGGTACCAGGTGGCCGCCAGCCCCTTGCTCGTGCTGACGAAGCGGTTCAGAGGCCCCGTGAACGCACTCTCGTCGTCGCTTACGAGCCCGGTCCCCACCTGCGCGATCAGGAACGCGAGCATCGCGAAAACCGAGCCCGCGCCCAGCGGGTTGTGGCCCACCAGGTGGTCCGGATGCGAGCGCCCGCGCAGGTAGGCCACCACGCTCGCCGGCGAGTACAGGAAGGAGGCGAAACGCGACCAGCGCCCGCCGATGAAGCCCCACACCAGACGGAAGAGCAGGAGGGCGCACACCGTGTAGCCCAGCCGCGCATGCCAGTCGAGGCCGGTCTCCGAGTACGCCGTGATCGCCAGCCCGATCACGCAGGCCACCAGCGCCCAGTGAAAGAGGCGGGTCGGCAGGTCCCAGACGCGTACCGTGGATGCCATGTGTTCTTCTCCTTTGCGGCGCAGATTGTGCGTGGAATCGGCGGTTGGGCCGCGGGTCCGTACATTCCCTAGGGCCAGTGCCGAGCACAACTTTTGGTACAAACGCGAGGCTGGCAGCACCCGCCCAGTTCCTCTTGATCGGAGAAAAGCAATGAGACTGATCGCTTCCCTGACCCTTGCGGCCGCTGCGGCCGTCGCCGTACCTGCCCTGGCGCAGGTCTCGTTCCAGAAGCCCGAGGACGCCATCAAGTACCGCCAGGGCGCGCTGCGCGTGATGGGGGCGCACTACGGCGCGCTGGGCGCCATGGCCACCGGCAAGGCGCCGTTCGACGCCACGGCCGCTTCGCGCCACGCCGATGTGATCCAGCTCGTCTCCACCTTGCCCTGGTCCGCTTTCACGCCGGGCACCGACAAGGGCGAGACGCGCGCGAAGCCGGAGATCTGGCAGGAAGAGGCCAAGTTCAAGCAGGCCCACGAAAGGGCCGTGTCCGAGGTGGGCAAGATCGCCGCCGCGGCCAAGACCGGCAGCCTCGACAACCTCAAGGCCGCCTGGGGTTCGAATTCCGGCAGCTGCAAGAACTGCCACGACAACTTCCGCAAGGACCAGTGAGCCCTTCCCGGGACGCATGAAAGAAAGCCCCGCACGCGGGGCTTTTCGTTTCCGGGGTGTCGCTCTCGCTCAGGTTTCCGCGAGCAGCTTCTCGATCAGCTGGTGCAGCTCCGCGAAGTCCGGTTCCCCCACGTAGCGCTTCACGATCTCGCCCCGCTTGTTGACGATGTACGTCGTGGGCGTCAGCTGCACGTCGCCCCAGGCCTTGGCCACCGCGCCGGTGTTGTCGATCGCCACCTGGAAGGGCAGTTTGCGCGTCTGGGCGAAGTTCACCACGTAGCTCGGCGGGTCGTAGCTCATCGCCACTGCCAGTGTGTCGTAGCCGCGGGCCTTGTACTTGTCGTGGGTGGCGGCGATCTTGGGCATCTCGCCGACGCAGGTGACGCAGCTGGTGGCCCAGAAATTCACCAGCGTCACGCGGCCCTTCAGGTCGTCGGTGGTCCGCTTCGAACCGTCGAGCAGGACGAAGGTGGAGGTCGGCGCTTTTTCGATCCCGGTGGTCCACACCACGGCGGCGCCCACCGCCAGTGCGGCAGCGACCATGGCGCCGATCAGAGCTTTCTTCATGACTTTCGGAGTGTACGTGCGGGTGTGATCTCGCCGCCCGCGGAAGGTTTCTCTGCAGTGCTCAGGCGCAGCGCAGCAGGATCTGCGTCAGCTCCGCCGGCAGGGTCACCATCGGGTCGTGGCCGGTGGGCAGCTCGACGACCTGCGCGCCGCCGCCCCGGTGCCACTCGCCGCCCCAGAGTTTCGGGTCGGTCACGCGCGGCCGGATGGCGTCGATGGTGGGCAGCGGCGGCTGGATGCAGCTGACGAAGGTGCGCGGGACGGCCGCGACGCGGGAGGGATCGAAATCCAGCGGCGCGTCGTAGCAGTGGCCCGGATGGGCCGTGAGCCTGCGCTTGACCCATTCGTAGTCGGCGCCCTTCAGGCCGTAGTTGTTCGGGTCGGGCGCGGGTAGGGCGTAGTCCTCGGAAGCCTCGGCGGACGCGAGCCGCGCCTCGCGCACGGCGCGCGAATGCGTGCTGCCCCAGCTCTCGCCCGGGCGCGGAACGACCGCGTCCACGTACACCAGGTGGCGCAGCCGGGCGCCGAACCGGTCGGCGATCGCGGTGCCGATCATCCCGGCGTAGGAGTGGACGGCGAGCACGACCTGGTCCATCTCCTCCACCTCGATCGCGGCCCGGACGTCCTCGATGTGCGTCTCCAGCGTGATCGCGGGCGAGAGCAGGTGGGCCCGTTCGCCGACGCCCGTGAGCGTCACCGCGTGAGCGCGGTGGCCCTCGCGGGCGAGCGCTTCCACGACCCGCCGCCAGCACCATCCGCCATGCCACGCGCCATGGACCAGCACGAAGTCCGCCATGTCAGATCACCCCTTCCTGCCGCAACGCCCCGATGCGCGCGGCATCCCAGCCGAGCACGACGGCCAGGACTTCGTCCGTGTGCTGCCCCAGCAGTGGCGGCGGCATCTCGTGCCTTACCGGCGTCGCGCTCAGCTTGATCGGGCTGCCCACCAGCCGCAGCCCGGGCGAGAGCGGATGCTCCCACTCGTCGACCATGCCGCGCTCGCGCACATGCGGATCGGCGAACACCTCGGCCAGGTTGTTGATCGCGCCGCACGGCACCTTGGCCGCCTCGAGCGCCGGCAGCCACTGCGCCTTCGGCCGCGTCTTCATCACCGCTTCCAGCATCGGCACCAGCACCGCCCGGTTCCGCACGCGATCCTGGTTGCGAGCGAAACGCTCGTCGCGCGCCAGTTCCGGCCGGCCCGCCACCTCGCAGAACTTGGCGAACTGGCTGTCGTTGCCGACTGCGAGGATCAGGAAGTCCTTGTGCCCGTCGTCGGCGGGCGCGACCTCGAACACCTGGTACGGCACGATGTTCTGGTGCGCATTGCCCGCTCGCCCGGGCACCTTGCCGCTGACCAGGTAGTTGGCGCCCAGGTTCGCCAGCATCGCGACCTGCGTGTCCAGCAGCGCCATGTCGACGTGCTGGCCCTCGCCGGTGCGCTCCGCGTGGCGCAGCGCCGCCAGGATCGCGACGCTGGCGTACATGCCGGTGAACAGGTCGGCGACCGCCACGCCCACCTTCTGCGGTCCGCCGCCGAGGTCGTCGCGCTCGCCGGTGATGCTCATCAGGCCGCCCATGCCCTGCACGGCGTAGTCGTAGCCGGCACGCTCGCGGTAGGGGCCGGTCTGGCCGAAGCCGGTGACGCTGCAATAGACGAGCTTCGGGTTCAACTCGCGCATCGAGGCGTAGTCGAGGCCATAGCGCGCCATGTCGCCGACCTTGAAGTTCTCGACGAAGACGTGGCAGTGCTTTGCGAGTTCGCACACCAGCGCCTGCCCGGCGGGCTGGGCGATGTCGCAGGTCAGGGACCGCTTGTTCCGGTTGGTGCCCAGGTAGTAGGCCGCTTCGCGCGTGTCGCGGCCCTGGGCATCCTGCAGGAAGGGCGGGCCCCAGCTGCGCGTGTCGTCGCCGCTGCCGGGGCGCTCGACCTTGATCACGTCCGCGCCCAGGTCCGCCAGTGTCTGCGTGCACCAGGGGCCGGCGAGCACGCGCGAGAGGTCGAGGATGCGGATGCCGTCGAGCGATGTCATGCCCTCATTCTCCGATGGAACCGACCGTATGATCGGCCGATGCACCGTTCCTGTGCAGCGCTCCTGCTGCTGCTCGCGGCGGCCACCGGCTGCAGCCCCACGTTCAACTGGCGCGAAGTGCGCGCCGAACCTTCCGGCCTGAAAGCGATGCTGCCGTGCAAGCCGGACAAGGGCGCGCGCCGCGTCCCGATGGCTGGGCTTGAAGTCGAGCTGTCCGTGGTCGGCTGCGATACCGGAGGCGCCACTTTCGCGGTCCTTCAAGCCGAGCTGGCCGAGCCGTCGGCGGCCGAAGAGGTGCTGACCCAGTGGAACCGCGCGACGCTGGCCAACATGAAGGCGGAGGGCTCGCGGGCGCGGTCCTTCGTGCCGCCGGGAGCGGACCCGCTGCCTTCGTCGCAGCGGGTGAGCGCGCAAGGCCGCCGCGCCAACGGTTCGCTGGTGCGCGGCGAGGCGGCCTACTTCGCGCGCGGCCGCCATGTCTACCAGGCCGTCGTGTATGCCGACGATCCCCAGCCCGACCAGCTGCAGCCGTTCTTCGAAGGACTGAAGCTCCCATGAGCCGCCCGGCCGACCGAACCGCGACCGCCCCGGCAGGCGCCGCTTTGGCCGACACCCTGCTGTCGCGCCGCGGCGCGATCGTGGTCTTCCTGGCATTCGCGTTCGCCTATTTCTTCTCCGCGCTCGTTCGAGCCGTCACAGCGACCCTGGCGCCGACGCTCACCCCCGAATTCGGCCTCACGGCGCGTGACCTGGGCTTGCTGGCCGGCGGCTATTTCTTCGGCTTCGCGGCAACCCAGCTGCCGCTGGGCAACTGGCTCGACCGGCACGGGCCCAAGAAGGTGATCCTGGCGTTCCTGCTGATCGCGGTGCTGGGCTGCGTCGCGTTCTCGATGGCGACCAGCTTCCCGGCGCTGCTGGCCGCTCGCGTGCTTTGCGGCGTGGGTGTCAGCGCCTGCCTGATGGCGCCGCTCACCGGCTTTCGCCGCTGGCTGACGCCGGGCGCGCAGCTGCGTGCCAACTCGTGGATGCTGATGACCGGGTCGTTCGGCATGCTGGCCTCCACGCTGCCCGTGCAGTGGCTGGTGCCGGTGGTCGGCTGGCGGCCGCTGTTCTGGGGCCTGGCGGTCCTGACGGCGCTGGCCATGGCCGTGATCGCTTGGCGCGTGCCGGGGTGGCAGGCGGCGCCCGCGCCTACCGGGTCCTCGAAGGGTTCCTACGCCGAGGTCTGGCGCAACCCGTACTTCCGTCGCATGACGCCCCTGGGCTTCTTCACCTACGGCGGGATGATCGCGGTGCAGACGCTCTGGGCCGGCCCGTGGATGGTGCGCGTCGCCGGTTACGAGCCGGTGGCCTCGGCGGCGGGCCTGTTCACGATCAACCTGGCCATGCTGGTCACCTTCTGGACCTGGGGCATGCTCAACCCGTACCTGGCGCGCCGCGGCGTCGACACCGACCGGCTGATCGCCTGGGGCGTGCCCTGGCACCTGCTGGTGCTGGCCGGCATCGTGCTGGCCGGCCCGGCCGCCGGGGCTGCCGCCCTGGCGCTGTTCTGCATGTCCACCACCTTCGTGTCACTGGCCCAGCCGGCCGTGGGCATGGCCTTCCCCGCGGCGCTGGCCGGCCGGGCGTTGTCCGCCTACAACCTGGTCATCTTCCTGGGCGTGTTCGTAATGCAGTGGGGCATCGGGCTGCTGGTCGACGGGTTCGGTGCGATGGGGTGGTCGGTCGTGGCGTCGTTTCGTGGCGCGATGGCGGTGTTCCTGGCCTGCAGCGCGGCGTCGTATGCGTGGTTCCTGATGGGGAGCCGCGATAATCGAACGGACCCCCGCCCCGCCTCGCCATGAACGCGATCCTGATCATCGGCCACGCACCGCTCGCGCATGCGCTGCGGCAGTGCGCGCTGCACGTGTTCCCGGATTGCGCTTCGTCGGTGGCGGCCATCGACGTGCAGCCGAACCTGTCGCCCGAGGAGACGCTGGCCACGGCGCGCATCGCGATGCAGCAGCTCACGCAGGCGCCCGGCGTCAAGGGCGTGCTCGTGCTCACCGACATCTTCGGGGCGACGCCGAGCAACGTCGCTCAGAAGCTGGTGGACGGCGTGACGTCGCGCCTGATCACCGGCGTGAACCTGCCGATGCTGCTGCGCACGGTGAGCTATCGCCATGAGCCTCTCGATGCGCTGGTCTCGCGCGCCGTGATCGGCGGCACCCAGGGCGTGATGCAGGTGGCCGTCACCGCGCCGCAGAACCAGCCCCGCCGCAGCCATGATCCGGACGAAAACGACCATCAGCAATAAGCTGGGCCTGCACGCCCGCGCCTCGGCCAAGCTCACCAAGCTGGCCGGCACCTATCCCTGCGAGGTCTGGATGTCCAAGGGCGACCGGCGCGTCAATGCCAAGAGCATCATGGGCGTGATGATGCTGGCCGCGGGCGTGGGCAGCGAAGTCGTGCTGGAGACGGAAGGCGAGCGGGAGCAGGAGGCGATGAATGCGCTCTTGACCCTTATCGAAGACAAGTTCGGGGAAGGCGAATGAGGACCCCCACGCTCCCCCACTTCGTGTGGCTCGCTGGCCTTGCAGGCCGCGGCGCAGCCAGAGTCTGCGCCTTTTCGGCCCGTCCAAGCCTGCGCATGCAGGCTTGGGGCCGCGGGCCTCAGCCCCGAGGGGGCCGCGTTCCGCCTTCGGGCGGCCGGGCAGCGGAACGATGACCTTCGCCATCCACGGCCTCCCCGTCGCGCGCGGCATCGCCATCGGCCGCGCGGTGCTGATGGGCGGCCGCGTGGACGTGGCGCACTACTTCATCGACCCGGCGCAGGTCGACGCCGAGGTCACGCGCCTGCGCGAAGGGCGCAATGCGGTGATCGACGAGATCCACCGCCTGCAGCACACCATCGTGCAGATGGGGAAGGAGGCGCCGCACGAGCTCTCCGCGCTGCTGGACGTGCACCTGATGCTGCTGCAGGACGAGGACCTGATTACCGGCGTCAAGTACTGGATCCGCGAGCGCCTCTACAACGCCGAATGGGCGCTGACGACGCAGCTCGAGCAGCTCTCGCGCCAGTTCGACGAGATGGAGGACGAGTACCTGCGCGAGCGCAAGGCCGACCTCGAGCAGGTGGCCGAACGCATCCTGCGCTACATGAAGGGCGTGGCCTCGCCGGTCGCGCCGACGCCGCGGCGCAAGAGCCAGCAGGACCTGCTGCTGGACGACAGCGTCGACGTGCCGCTGGTGCTGGTGGCGCACGACCTGTCGCCGGCCGACATGCTGCAGTTCAAGCAGAGCGTGTTCGCCGGCTTCGTCACCGACGTCGGCGGCCGCAACTCGCACACGGCGATCGTCGCGCGCAGCATGGACATCCCGGCGGTGGTGGGCGCGCGCAGCGCCAGCCAGCTGGTGCGGCAGGACGACTGGGTGATCATCGACGGCGACGACGGCGTGCTCATCGTCGATCCCTCGCCCATCATCCTGGCGGAATACGGCTTCAAGCAGCGCCAGGCCGAGCTGGAGCGCGGCCGCCTCGCGCGCCTGCGCCACACGCCGGCCGTCACGATCGACGGCCACAAGGTCGAACTGCTGGCCAACATCGAGATGCCGGAAGACGCGCCCACGGCGCTCGAGGCCGGCGCGGTGGGCGTCGGCCTGTTCCGCAGCGAGTTCCTGTTCATGAACCGCAGGGGCCGGCTGCCGGACGAGGACGAGCAGTACGAGGCGTACCGGCGCGCGGTCGAAGGCATGCAGGGCCTGCCGGTCACCATCCGCACCATCGACGTGGGAGCCGACAAGCCGCTGGACGACGTGCAGCGCGAGGAAGCCCACCTGAATCCGGCGCTGGGCCTTCGTGCCATCCGCTGGAGCCTGGCCGACCCGGCGATGTTCCTCACCCAGCTGCGCGCCGTGCTGCGCGCGGCGGCGTACGGCAAGGTCAACCTGCTGATCCCGATGCTGGCGCACGCCAGCGAGATCCGCCAGACGCTCTCGCTGCTGGACTTCGCGCGCGCAGAGCTGGACAACCGGGGCGTGGCCTACGGTCCGATGCAGGTGGGCGCGATGATCGAGATCCCCGCGGCCGCGCTGTCGCTGCGCACCTTCCTGCGCTACTTCGATTTCCTGTCCATCGGCACCAACGACCTGATCCAGTACACGCTGGCGATCGACCGGGCCGACGAATCCGTGGCGCACCTGTACGACCCGCTGCACCCCGCGGTGCTGCAGCTCGTGGCGCAGACGATCGCCGAGTGCAACGCGCAGGGCAAGGGCGTCAGCGTGTGCGGCGAGATGGCGGGTGACATCAGCTTCACGCGGCTGCTGCTGGGACTGGGCCTGCGCACCTTCTCCATGCACCCGGCGCAGATCCTGGCGGTCAAGCAGGAAGTGCTGCGGGCCGACACGCGCCGGCTCGAAGGCTGGGCGAAGGAAGTGCTCGCGTCCGAAGAGCCGGGCAAGCTGCTCGGTCAGTAGCCCCGTTCCGCGCTGCCAGTGGAGGGCAGCACCGGTGCCGGTGCGGCGCCGCTCGGCTCACCCCGCGGAGGCGCCACGACGATCGCGCGTTGCGGCGGCATCGCCAGCACCTCTGGCGGCGGTTGCGAACGCGGCGGCGCCACCACGATGGCCGGCTGCGCAGGAAAGCCCAGCGAGCCGCCACCCACGCTTACCCCGTACTCCGGCGGCAGGGGCGAGCCGCTCGCCGGCATGACCGGCTGAGGCGGCTGCAGTTCGGGCGGCGGCGGGAACAGGCTGCCCCACCCGGTGCCGTTGTCGGGCGGCAGCTCCGGTGACTTCGGGAACTTCGCCTTCGGATCGACCAGGCGCGCGCGCACCAGGGCCTGCATGTATTCGCCCACCATCGGCAGCGCGCTGCGCGAGCCCTGGCCCCACGGGTCCTGCATGCTGATGCGGCTGTCGTTGAATCCCACCCAGGCGCCCGTCACCAGCCGGGGATGGGCCAGGACGAACCAGCCGTCGGTGTTCTCCTGCGTCGTGCCGGTCTTGCCGGCCAGCTCGCCTTGCAACTTGTAGCGGGCGCGGATGGGCGAACCGGTGCCGCGATCGATGGCGGCACGCAGCGCGTCCAGCAGCACCGCGTTGGCGGCCGGGTTCAGCGCCGGTTCCGGCGCGGCGGGACGGAAGGCCTCGAGCACCTTGCCCTTGCGGTCCTCCACCTGCAGCACGAGCGCCGGCGCAACGTACTGGCCGCCGTTGGCGATCGTGGCGTACGCGGCCGTGATCTCGCGCAGCGAGACGAGGCTGGTGCCCAGGCCGATCGAGGGCACTTCCTCCAGCCGGCTGTCGCGCACGCCCATGGCCTGCGCGAGCTGCGCGACCTTCGCCGCACCGACGTACTGCATCAGCTGCGCGGTGATCGTGTTCTTCGACAACGCGAGCGCGTCCCTCAGCGCAATGGGTTCGCCGGTGGGCTGGCTGATGTCCTTGGGCCGCCAGATGCGGCCCTGGCCGTCGGGGATGTCGACCGGGTTGTCCATCAACTGGTCGGTGGCGCGTGCGCCGAGTTCGAAAGCGGCCCCATACACGAAGGGCTTGAACGTCGAGCCGGGCTGCCGCCGCGCCTGCTGCACGTGGTCGAACTGGTCCAGCGCGAAGTCGCGGCTGCCGACCCACGCGCGCACATAGCCGGTGCCGGGCTCCATCGCCACGAGGCCGGCCTGCAGCCGCGTCTTCTCATCGCGCAGCGCCTGCATGTACGCCGCATCGGCGCGCAGCCTGGCCAGCGCCTCCGTCTCGGAAGCGCCCGCCTCGCGCGCCGCCTTGAACTGCTGCGACTCGCGGATGAAGGCATCGACCAGGTCGCGGCGGGCGTTCCAGCCGTTGCGGCCGTTCAGGGCCGTGTCCGCCAGTTTCTGCAGCCTCTCGGCCTGCGCGTTCAGCGCCTGCTGCGCCAACGCCTGCGCCCGCGAGTCGATGGTCGTGCGCACCACCAGGCCGTCGGCGTAGACGTTGTAGCCCCTGCGGTCGGCCCACTCGATCAGCCAGCGGCGCATCAGCACCGCGAGGTGGGGCGCGGGGCCGAGCTGTTCATCCTGCCGTTCGAAATTCAGCTGCAGGGGACGGCCCCGAAGCTCGTCCAGCTGCGCTGGATCCAGCTTGCCGTGCCGCGCGAGTTGCGCGAGGACGATGTTGCGGCGCTGCTGCGCGCGCTGCGGATTGAGCACCGGGTTGTAGTAGGTCGTGCCCTTGAGCATCCCGACCAGCGTGGCGCTCTCCAGCACGTCGAGGTCGCGCGCGTTCTTGTCGAAGTAGGTCCGCGCGGCCATCTCGATGCCGTACGTGTTGTAGAGGAACGGGACCGTGTTGAGGTAGATCTCCAGGATCTCGTCCTTGCGGTAGGCCTGTTCTATCTTGAGCGCGGTGATCGCCTCCTTGACCTTGCGCTCGATCGTCGGAGCGCGGCCGATCTCTTCCGGGTAGAGGTTGCGCGCGAGCTGCTGCGTGATGGTCGAGCCGCCTTGCAGGCGGCCGTTGAGGCTGTTCCACGCGGCGGCGGCCGTGCGCCGCAGGTCGAGCCCGCGATGCAGGTAGAAACGCTGGTCCTCGACGGCCAGCAATGCGGCGGTGACGTGCGGCGAGATGTCGCGCAGCGGCACCCACACGCGGTTGGCCTTGCGGTACACGGCCAGCTCCTGGCCATCCGAGGTCAGCAGCACGCTGGGATGTTCGGCCTGCTGCTTCTTGAGGTCGCCGATGGTGGGCGTGAGCGGCACCTGCGACATCACATAGAACGCGGGCACGGCAACCGACGCCACCATCGCCATCAGCAGCACCAGCGACAACGTCCACCAGGGATGCCGCCGGACCCAGGCGCGCCGCGCGGGTGGGGGCGGGGTCCGGTCGCGGGCGGCCATGGTGTTCAAGCTGTTCGTTTTGTGCCGGGTCGCGGCGACTCTAGGCGGGACAGCGCCGGGCGGGGTGTAGGACTGCCGCGCGTGCGACCGCGCGGGGCGGCGCTATCGCCATGCGCGTGCGTCCGTCAGCCGGACGTGGGCGAAGCCTGTTGGGAATCTACCAATGGCTGAGACTCACGGACTGCAAAAATCACGCGCAGGCGCTCAGCGCGAACGCGACAGCCCGCTCAGCTTGAGGCCATCGGGGGCCGACGGAACAATGCGCGCGGTGAAAGTCCCCATCTCCGAACGCGCGGCCCCGGCAATGGGGGCCGCTACCGTGCTCGAGCTGCAAGCCGGTGAGCTTCATCTCGCGCTGGCCCCCGACGTCGGCGGCTCGATCGCCAGTTTCCGCCGCCGCTGGCACGAGCGAGCCGCCCTTCGCGAACTGGATTGGCTGCGGCCCGCCGGCGCCGAAGGACTCGCCGAGCGCCATCCGCTCGCAATGGCCAGCTTCCCGCTGGTGCCCTTCTGCAACCGCATCCGCAACGGACGAGCCACGTTCGAAGGCCGCGAGATCCGCTTCCCGCCCAACCATCCGGCCGAAGACTCGCCGCACCCGCTGCACGGCATCGGCTGGCAGCGGCCGTGGCGAGTCGAATCGGCCGGCAGTTCACGCGCCGTGCTGACGCTGGACGTGCCGGCCGGACCGGCCTGGCCCTGGCGCTTCACCGCACGCCAGACGTTCGACCTTCGGCCCGACAGCCTGATGGTGCGCATGGCACTGACCAACGAGGACACGGCGGCGATGCCGGCGGGCATCGGCCACCATCCCTACTTCCCGCACGAGCCCGGCACGCGCCTGACCGCGGCCGCGCAGGCGATGTGGGAAGCGGACGAGGAGGTCATGCCCACGCGGCTCGCCGAGACGGAGGAGGTGCGGCAGCTGCGGCGAGGGGTGCGCCTTGCGGACCTGCACACGGACAACAACTTCACCGGCTGGTCGCGCGAGGCCTGCATCGAATGGCCGGCCGACGCGCACGGACCGGAGCGCAGCCTGGTGATGCAGGCGGAGGCGCCGCTGGACCACTTCGTCCTGTACTGCCAGCGCGGCTTAGACTACTTCTGCGCCGAGCCGGTAAGCCAGTGCACCGATTGGCTCAACCTGATGGACCGGTATGGCCCGGAGGCGTTGGGTGGGGCGCGGCTGGAACCGGGCGAGACGCTGAGCGCGCGCTTCACGTTGACGCCGCGCTGGTGAGCCGGCAAGCGGCTCCGGTCCTTGTGGAAGTCAAGCGGCGCTGGCCTGTGCCGGCGCTTCGCGCGTGCGCGTCCCCACCACCGCGCCGCCGACGATCAGCGCGGCCGCGAGCGCGATGTTCCAGCTCAAACCACGGCCGGTGACCAGCAGCAGCAAGGCCGTCGAGGCCAGCGGCGTGATGTAGCTCAGCACGCCGATTTGCCGTGCGTCGCCCCGCTTGAGCGCGCGGTCCCAGAGGAAGAACGCGGCGCCCAGGGGACCCAGGCCCATCACGGCGAGCAGGACCCAGTCGCTCGAGCTGATCGTGGCCGCGGGCTCCAGAAGCACGTGGCAAGCCAGCGCGAGCAGGCCCGACACCAGCCCGAACAGGCCGACCGCGGCCGTCGGGAACGCCGCCAAGCGGCGCGTGAGCAGCGAATAGCTCGCCCACATGAAGGCTGCTCCCAAGGCAGGCAGGTAGCCCCAGGACCAGGTGCCCGAGGCGCTGCCCGAGCCCAGGATCGCGATCGCCGCGCCGGCGAAACCCATCAACGCCCCCAGCACATGGCCGGCGCGCAGCGAGAGCCCGGGCAGGAACACCGGGGCCAGCACCACGATGAACAGCGGCCAGAGGTAGTTCACCAGGTTCGCTTCGACGGGCGGCGCGACGCGCAACGCGATGAACAGCAGGAAGTGATAGCCGAACAGGCCGCACACGCCCAGCGCCAGGGTGGCCGGCGGAACCTTCCACTGCCGCAGCAGCGGCCAGGCCGGCACGCTGCCGATCACCAGCGCGATGCCGGTGAGCAGGAATGGCGGCAGGTGCTTGAGCGCGAGCCCCAGCGATGCGAGGCCGGCCCACAGGGCGATGGCGCCCAGCGCGTAGACATTGGCGGACATGCGGCGAGCTTGAGCGGGACGGCTGTCGTGCAACGACGGCACTTCGTCGTTGCGGGCGCTCATGGCTTCAGGCGGCGGTCACGCCGGCCGCGTGCGCCTGCTGGTCGGCGTGGTAGCTGGAACGCACCATCGCGCCGACGGCGGCGTGGCTGAAGCCCATCTCGCGCGCCTTCGCCTCGAACATCCTGAAGGTGTCCGGGTGCACGTAGCGGCGCACCGGAAGGTGCGACAGCGTGGGCGCGAGGTACTGGCCGATGGTGAGCATGTCGATGCCGTGCGCGCGCATGTCGCGCATCACCTCGAGGATCTCCTCGTCCGTCTCGCCCAGGCCGACCATCAGGCCGCTCTTGGTCGGGATGTGCGGGAACAGCGCCTTGAATTTCTTCAGCAGGTTGAGGCTGAACCGGTAGTCCGAGCCGGGCCGCGCTTCCTTGTACAGGCGCGGGATGGTCTCCAGGTTGTGGTTCATCACGTCGGGCGGCGCGGCCTTGAGGATCTCCAGCGCGCGGTCGTCGCGGCCGCGGAAGTCGGGCACGAGCACCTCGATCGTGGTTCCGGGCGAGAGCTCGCGCGTCTTGCGGATGCAGTCGACGAAGTGGCCGGCGCCGCCGTCGCGCAGGTCGTCGCGGTCGACGCTGGTGATCACCACGTATTTCAGTTTCAGGCGCGCGATGGTGCGGGCCAGGTTCTCCGGCTCGTGGACGTCCAGCGGGTCGGGCCGGCCGTGGCCCACGTCGCAGAACGGGCAGCGGCGGGTGCACTTGTCGCCCATGATCATGAACGTCGCCGTGCCCTTGCCGAAGCATTCGCCGATGTTGGGGCAGGACGCTTCCTCGCACACCGTGTGCAGGTTGCTCTCGCGCAGGATCTGCTTGATCTCGTAGAAGCGCGTCGTGGGCGAGCCGGCCCGCACGCGGATCCACTCGGGCTTCTTGAGCACCTCGCCCGGCTCCACCTTGACGGGGATGCGCGAGAGCTTGGCGGCGGCCTTCTGCTTGGCGCCGGCCTGGTAGTTCTCGACGGATTGCGCCTCGCGCACGACGGGGTTGGAGCTCATTGACCTTCCTCAGGCGAGCAGGGCGGTGAGCTTCTGGCCCAGGACCTGTGCCGCTTCGTTCCAGGGGGTGGACACGCCGATTGTAGAAAGGTCCACTGTTTCCAGCCCGGCGTAGCCGCAAGGGTGGATGCGCGAGAAGGGTTCCAGGTCCATGGCCACGTTCAGCGCGACACCGTGGTAGGTGCAGTGCCGGCTTACCTTCACTCCGAGGGCTGCGATCTTGCCGAGGCCGTCGAATTCATGGCCGGGTGCGCGCGGCCCCTGCAAGGCCTGGTGCGAGGACGGATCGGCCAGTCGCACATAGATGCCCGGCGCGCCCGCGACGCGATGGCCCGTGACGCCGAATTCGGCCAGCGCGCGGATCACCGCTTCCTCGAGCCGATAGACGTATTCCTTGACGAAGTAGCCGCGGCGGCGCAGGTCGACGAGCGGGTAGGCCACGACCTGGCCGGGGCCGTGGTACGTGACCTGCCCGCCGCGGTTGGTCTGCACCACGGGAATCGCGCCCGGATTGAGAACGTGTTCGGCCTTTCCGGCCAGTCCTTGCGTGAACACGGGCGGGTGCTCGCACAGCCAGAGCTCGTCGGGCGTGCCCTCATGCCGCGCGGCGGTGAACTCCTGCATCGCCCGGTAGGTGGGCTCGTACGCGACCCGACCGAGCATGCGCTGCTGCATGCCGGGCCCTACAGCACGACCTTGACCATCGGATGGGTCGAGAGCGTGCGGTACAGCTCGTCGAGCTGCTCGCGGCTGGTGGCGGTGATGGTGATGGTGATGCCGAGGTAGTTGCCGGCCTTGCTGTCGCGCAGCTCGACGGTGGAAGCGTCGAATGTCGGATCGAATTGCTTGGCGACCATGGTCACGGCGTGCACGAAGCCTTCGGCCTTCGCGCCCATCACCTTGATCGGGAACCGCGAGGGGTACTCGATGAGCGATTCCTTGCGCGGGTCTTGAGCGGGGTTGGGCTTGGGGGTGGTCATGGTCAGGCGGCCTGTTTCGCCCGCTGGTAGCCGGCGTAGAGCTTCTGGTAGATAGGGCCGGGGCGGCCGTTTCCAACCGGCTTGCCGTCCAGCACGGTGCAGGGCAGCACTTCCTTGGTGGCCGAGGACACGAGGATCTCGTCGGCCGCCAGCACCTCTTCACGCGTAATGCGACGCAAGGTGAACGGGATGCCGTGCTGCCGGCACAGCTCGCCGATCACGCCGTAGCGGATGCCTTCGAGCACCAGGTTGTCCGTGGGCGGGCCCAGCACCTCGCCGTCCTTCACGACCCAGATGTTGGAGCCGGAGCCTTCGGAGAGGAATCCGTCGCGGAACATCACCGTCTCGACGGCATCCTCGTCGGCGCTGAGCTGACGGGCGAGCACGGCGCCCGCCAGGCTGATGCTCTTGACGTGCGCCTTCTTCCAGCGGAAGTCCTCGGCCGTGACGCAGGCGATGCCGCGCTCGCGCACCTCGGCCGGGTAGATGTACAGCTGGTTGGTCATCGCGAACACGGTCGGCGTGATGCCCTTGGGCATGACGTGGTCGCGCATGGCCACGCCGCGCGTGACCTGCAGGTAGACGATCTGGTCGGTCTCGGCAGCGGGCGCGCCCTTCATGCGCGCGTAGCGGTCCACCAGCTCCTGCACGAGCGCGCGCCACTGCTCATGCGGCATCGGATTCGAAATGCGAAGCTCGCCCAGGCTGCGGTCCAACCGCGCCATGTGCTCGGCGAAGCGGAAGGGACGGCCGCGGTACACGGGCACGACCTCGTAGACACCGTCGCCGAAGATGAAGCCGCGGTCCAGCACGCTGATGCGTGCATCGCGCAGCTTGCTGAACTCTCCGTTGAGGTAACAGGGCAGGTCGGGCAGGTGGGCGGTGTCGTTCATGCCGCGATTGTCTCCCGTGGTCTCGGGCTCGTGGTTTCTACTTATAATCAGTGGCTTTGTGAAATTTCAGGGCCGAAAGCCGGGGCCGTTTTGGATGAGAAAAACAGTCGCCCCGCTTCCTGAAATGTCGGAGGACGAGCAACCCCCGATCAAGCCGCTGAGCGCCGAGGAGGCGCGAAGGCTGCGCGAAGAACATCCGCCGGTTTCCCCCTGGTGGGTGGTCGGGGGGCAGGCGGTGGTGGGCCTGGCCGCGGCACTCGTGGCCTGGACCGTCACCGGCAAGTCAAGCGTTGGGTGGTCCGCCGGTTATGGCGCGCTGGCCGTGGCGATTCCCGCGGCCGTCTTCGCGCGAGGCCTGACCGGCCGGTTCTCCTCCGTCAACGCGGGCACGGCGGCCTTCGGGTTCCTGCTGTGGGAGATGGTCAAGATCGCCTTGACGGTGGCCATGCTGATGGCTGCGCCAGGGCTGGTTCGCGATCTCAGCTGGCCGGCGCTGCTGGTCGGGCTGGTGCTCGCGATGAAGGTGTACTGGGTCGCGCTGGCGTTCGCACCGCGCAGGCGCACCCGAAAGTGAACTAGGAAGAAACGGGCTCAAGACACATGGCTGCCGAACACGGACCGACCGCTGGCGAGTACATCGTCCATCACCTGACCTTCCTGCAGAACCACCCGCCCAAGAACGTCGTCGACTTCAGCGTCTTCAACTGGGATTCGCTGTTCTGGGCGATCACGTTGGGCGTGATCTGCTGCCTGCTGCTCTGGAAGGCGGCGCGCAAGGCAACGGCGGGCGTGCCCGGCCGCTTCCAGGCCGCGGTGGAGATCCTGGTGGAGATGGTGGACTCGCAGGCCAAGGGCATCGTGCACAACGCCAACAGCCGCAAGTTCGTCGCGCCGCTCGCGCTGACCGTGTTCGTCTGGATCTTCATGATGAACGCGATGGACCTGCTGCCGGTCGACCTGATCCCCGAGCTCTGGGCCCGCTTCTACGGCGCCACCGGCCACGATCCGCACCATGCCTACATGCGCGTCGTGCCGACGGCCGACCTGTCCGTCACGATGGGCCTCTCCATCTCCGTGCTGCTGGTCTGCCTGTTCTACAACGTGAAGATCAAGGGCCTGGGCGGCTGGGTGCACGAGCTTTTCACCGCGCCCTTCGGCAGCCACCCGCTGCTGTGGCCGTTCAACTTCCTGATGCAGGTCATCGAGTTCGTCGCCAAGACCGTCTCGCACGGCATGCGACTGTTCGGCAACATGTACGCCGGCGAACTGATCTTCCTGCTGATCGCGCTGATGGGCGGCGCCTGGTCGCTCACCGCCACCGGCATCGGCCTGGCCATCGGCCACATCATCGCCGGCTCGGCGTGGGCCATCTTCCACATCCTGATCATCACGCTGCAGGCCTTCGTCTTCATGATGCTGACGCTGGTCTACGTCGGCCAGGCCCACGACGCGCACTGATCCGGTTTTCCCTCTTTCCCTTTCCTCAACCAAAAGTCCTTAGGAGTCTCTCAATGGAACAAGTCATCAGCTTCGTCGCGCTCGCCGCCGGCCTGATCATCGGCCTGGGCGCCATCGGCGCCTGCATCGGCATCGGCGTGATGGGCAGCAAGTACCTCGAGTCGGCGGCCCGTCAGCCCGAGCTGATGAACGAGCTGCAGACGAAGATGTTCCTGCTGGCCGGCCTGATCGACGCGGCCTTCATCATCGGCACGGGTATCGCGCTGTGGTTCGCCACCGCCAACCCGTTCCTGGGCCAGCTGGCCGCGCGCTGATCGCGATTTCTTCCGTCAACCCGTTCCGGGCGCCGCGCGCGCCCGGGCAAGGATGAAACAGTGAGCATCACCGGTACCCTCATCATTCAGATCATCGTGTTCCTGATCCTGGTCGGGTTCACGATGAAGTACGTGTGGCCACCGATCGCCGCCGCGCTCGACGAACGCGCGAACAAGATCGCCGAGGGTCTGGCCGCCGCGGACCGCGCCAAGTCCGAACTCGCCGCCGCCAATGCGAAGGTCGACGAGGAGCTGGCCAAGTCGCGCAACCAGATCGCCGCCCTGCTGGCCGATGCCGAGCGCCGCGCCCAGGCCATCATCGAAGAGGCCAAGGGCCGCGCCACCGAGGAAGGCAACAAGATCGTCGCCGCCGCCCGCGCCGAGGCCGAGCAGCAGACCGTGCAGGCCCGCGAGGCCCTGCGCGAACAGGTCGCCGCGCTGGCGGTCAAGGGCGCCGAGCAGATCCTGCGCAAGGAAGTCAACGCCGGCGTGCACGCCGAGCTGCTCAACCGCCTCAAGACCGAGCTGTAGAGGGAAGACGAATGGCCGAACTCGCCACCATCGCCCGCCCGTACGCCGAGGCCCTGTTCAAGTCGTCGCAAGCCGACCTGAACGGCACGTCGCAGTGGCTCGACGCGCTGGCCGCCGTGGCCGGCAATCCGCAGCTGCTGCAGTACGCCGGCAACCCCAAGGTCACGGACCGCCAGGTGTTCGACCTGATCTGCGGCGTCGTGCGCGAGCCGCTGCCGCAGCCGGCGCAGAACTTCCTGCGCACCGTGATCCAGAACGGCCGCCTGGGCGCGCTGCCGGAGATCGCCGCGCAGTTCCGCGCGATGAAGAATGCGCAGAGCGGCGCGTCCGACGCGGTGGTCTACAGCGCCTTCCCGATCCCGGCCGAGCGCCTGGGCGAGGTGGCGCAGACGCTGGAACGCCGCTTCGGCCGCCGTCTCAATGTCACGGTGCAGGAGGATTCGTCCCTCATCGGCGGCATCCGCGTGGTGGTCGGCGACGAGGTGCTGGACACCTCGGTCAAGGCCCGCCTCGAGCAAATGAAAGTCGCGCTGACGGCATAAGCCGTCCCCGCCCCCCAGGACACAAAGGAACGAGTCATGCAGCTCAATCCCGCAGAAATTAGCGAACTGATCAAGAGCCGGATCGAAGGCCTGGCCGCCAGCGCCGACATCCGCAACCAGGGCACGGTGATCTCCGTGACCGACGGCATCGTCCGCATCCACGGCCTGTCCGATGCGATGGCCGGCGAGATGCTGGAATTCCCCGCCACCAAGGAAGGCGTGCCCACGTTCGGCCTGGCGCTGAACCTCGAGCGCGACTCGGTCGGCGCCGTGATCCTGGGCGAGTACGAGCACATCTCCGAAGGCGACACCGTCAAGTGCACGGGCCGCATCCTGGAAGTGCCCGTCGGCCCCGAGCTGATCGGACGCGTCGTCAACGCCCTGGGGCAGCCGATCGACGGCAAGGGCCCGATCAACGCCAGGATGACGGACGTGATCGAGAAGGTCGCGCCGGGCGTGATCGCGCGCAAGTCGGTCGACCAGCCGGTGCAGACCGGCCTGAAATCCATCGACTCGATGGTGCCCATCGGCCGTGGCCAGCGCGAGCTGATCATCGGCGACCGCCAGACCGGCAAGTCCGCCGTGGCCGTGGACACGATCATCAACCAGAAGGGTCAGAACATGACCTGCGTGTACGTTGCCATCGGGCAGAAGGCGTCCACGATCAAGAACATCGTGCGCGCGCTGGAGCAGAACGGCGCGATGGACTACACGATCGTCGTGGCCGCGTCGGCTTCCGAGTCGGCCGCCATGCAGTACGTCTCCGCGTACGCCGGCTGCACGATGGGCGAGTACTTCCGCGATCGCGGCCAGGACGCCCTGATCATCTACGACGACCTGTCCAAGCAGGCCGTCGCGTACCGCCAGGTGTCGCTGCTGCTGCGCCGCCCGCCGGGCCGCGAAGCCTACCCCGGCGACGTGTTCTATCTCCACAGCCGCCTGCTGGAGCGCGCCGCGCGCGTGAACGCCGACTATGTCGAGGCGTTCACCAAGGGCGAGGTCAAGGGCAAGACCGGTTCGCTGACCGCGCTGCCGATCATCGAGACGCAGGCCGGCGACGTGTCCGCGTTCGTTCCGACCAACGTCATCTCGATCACCGACGGCCAGATCTTCCTGGAGACGTCGCTGTTCAACGCCGGCATCCGTCCCGCCATCAACGCGGGCATCTCGGTGTCGCGCGTGGGCGGCGCCGCCCAGACCAAGCTGGTCAAGGGCCTGTCCGGCGGTATCCGTACCGACCTGGCGCAGTACCGTGAGCTGGCCGCCTTCGCGCAGTTCGCTTCCGACCTGGATGCCGCGACGCGCAAGCAGCTGGATCGCGGCGCGCGCGTGACCGAGCTGCTCAAGCAGCCGCAGTACAGCCCGCTGCCCATCTCGCTGATGGCCGCCTCGCTGTTCGCGGTGAACAAGGGCTACATCGACGACATCGACGTCAAGAAGGTGCTGGCCTTCGAATCCGGGCTGCACGCCTGGCTGAAGGACAAGCACTCCGGCCTGATCCAGAAGCTCGACACCAGCAAGGCCATGGACAAGGATGCCGAGGCCGAACTGGCCAAGGCCATCGAAGCGTTCAAGAAGACCTTCGCTTAAGTCCACTCCAAGGAAAAGCTGTGGCTGCAGGAAAAGAGATTCGCGGCAAGATCAAGTCGGTGGAGAACACCAAGAAGATCACCAAGGCCATGGAGATGGTCGCCGCCTCCAAGATGCGCAAGGCGCAGGACCGCATGCGCGCGGCCCGGCCCTACAGCGACAAGGTCCGCAACATCGCCTCCAACCTCGGCAAGGCCAACCCCGAGTACACCCACGCCTTCATGAAGTCCAACGACGTGAAGGCGGCGGGCTTCATCGTGGTGTCCACCGACAAGGGGCTGTGCGGCGGCCTGAACACCAACGTGCTGCGCGCGGTCACCACCAAGCTGCGCGAGCTGCAGGACCAGGGCGTGAAAACGCAGGTCGTGGCCATCGGCAACAAGGGCCTGGGTTTCATGAACCGCATCGGCGCCCAGGTGGTCTCGCACGTCACCCAGCTCGGTGACACGCCCCACCTCGAGCGCCTGATCGGCCCGGTGAAGGTGCTGCTGGACCAGTACGCCGAGGGCAAGCTCAATGCCGTGTACCTCTGCTACACCAAGTTCATCAACACGATGAAGCAGGAGCCGGTGGTCGAGACGCTGCTGCCGCTGTCGGCCGCCAAGATGGAGGCCGAGAGCAAGGCCAGCGGCTCGCACGAGCACGGCTGGGACTACATCTACGAGCCCGACGCCAAGACCGTCATCGACGACCTGCTGCTTCGCTATGTGGAGGCGCTGGTCTACCAGGCCGTGGCCGAGAACATGGCGTCCGAGCAGTCCGCCCGCATGGTGGCCATGAAGGCCGCGACGGACAACGCCGGCAACCTCATATCCGAGCTCAAGCTGGTCTACAACAAGACGCGCCAGGCAGCGATCACGAAGGAACTCTCCGAGATCGTGTCCGGCGCCGCCGCCGTTTAAACAATTTCCGGAGCAAAGAATGGCTCAAGAGAACACTCAAGTGAACGCAAGCGTCCAGGGAAAAATCGTTCAATGCATCGGCGCCGTCGTGGACGTCGAGTTCCCGCGCGAAGCGATGCCGCGCGTGTACGACGCGCTGAAGATGCAAGGCACGGCGCTGACGCTGGAAGTGCAGCAGCAGCTGGGCGACGGCGTGGTGCGCACCATTGCGCTGGGTTCCTCCGACGGCCTGCGCCGCGGTTCGATGGTCTACAACACCGGCGCGCCGATCACGGTGCCCGTGGGCAAGGCCACGCTGGGCCGCATCATGGACGTGCTGGGCAACCCGATCGACGAGCGTGGCCCGGTCGACGGCGCGGTCAGCATGCCGATCCACCGCCGCGCGCCGGCGTACGACGAGCTGTCGCCCTCGCAGGAGCTGCTGGAAACCGGCATCAAGGTGATCGACCTGATCTGCCCGTTCGCCAAGGGCGGCAAGGTGGGCCTGTTCGGCGGCGCCGGCGTGGGCAAGACCGTGAACATGATGGAGTTGATCAACAACATCGCCAAGGCGCACTCGGGCCTGTCGGTGTTCGCCGGCGTGGGTGAGCGCACCCGCGAGGGCAACGACTTCTATCACGAGATGGCCGACTCGGGCGTCGTGAAGCTGGACAACTTGGCCGAATCGAAAGTGGCCATGGTGTACGGCCAGATGAACGAGCCCCCGGGCAACCGCCTGCGCGTGGCGCTGACCGGCCTGACCATCGCCGAATCGTTCCGCGACGAAGGCCGCGACGTGCTGTTCTTCGTGGACAACATCTACCGCTACACGCTGGCCGGCACGGAAGTGTCCGCCCTGCTGGGCCGCATGCCTTCCGCCGTGGGCTACCAGCCGACGCTGGCCGAGGAGATGGGCCGCCTGCAGGAGCGCATCACGTCCACCAAGGTCGGCTCGATCACCTCGATCCAGGCCGTGTACGTGCCCGCCGACGACCTGACCGACCCGTCGCCCGCGACGACCTTCGCGCACCTGGATGCCACCGTCGTGCTGTCGCGTGACATCGCCGCGCTGGGCATCTATCCCGCGGTGGACCCGCTGGACTCCACCAGCCGCCAGGTGGATCCCAACGTCGTGGGCGAGGACCACTACACCACCACCCGCGCCGTGCAGGCCACCCTGCAGCGCTACAAGGAACTGCGCGACATCATCGCGATCCTGGGCATGGACGAACTCTCGCCCGAGGACAAGCTGGCCGTGGCCCGCGCGCGCAAGATCCAGCGCTTCCTGTCGCAGCCCTTCCACGTCGCCGAGGTGTTCACCGGCTCGCCCGGCAAGTACGTGCCGCTGTCCGAGACCATCCGCGGCTTCAAGATGATCGTGGCCGGCGAGTGCGACCACCTGCCCGAGCAGGCCTTCTACATGGTCGGCACCATCGACGAGGCCTTCGAGAAGGCGAAGAAGCTGGCCGCGTAAAGCGGGCAGCTTCGAGCACCGAAGTGACTTCGGGGACAGACCAACGCAGCGAAGCGAGTTGCTCTGTCCTCGACTGACTAGGAAAGAACGTGGTCGATAGCACCCATACTATTCACGTCGACGTGGTGAGCGCCGAGGAGTCGATCTTCTCCGGCGAGGCGCGCTTCGTCGCGCTGCCCGGCGAAGCCGGCGAGCTCGGCATCTACCCGCGCCACACGCCGCTGATCACGCGCGTGCGGCCCGGCTCGGTGCGCATCGAAAAGGCAGACGGCGGCGAGGAGTTCGTGTTCGTGGCCGGCGGCATCCTGGAGGTGCAGCCCAATCGCGTCACCGTGCTGTCCGACACCGCCATCCGCGGCAAGGACCTGGACGAAGAAAAGGCCAACGAAGCGCGCCGCGCCGCCGAAGAGGCCCTGAAGAACGCCCACAGCGAGATCGACATCGCCAAGGCGCAGTCGGAGCTGGCCGTGATGGCCGCGCAGATCGCGGCGCTGCGCAAGTACAGGCAGAAGAAGTAAGACAGATCGCACCAGACAAGCGCTAAGAAAAACCAGCGCCCTTCGAGCCCCGCCTTGTGCGGGGCTTTTTTATTTCTGCGGCCTGGTGCGAGGCCCTCGTCAGCCGAGCACCGGCTCGTCCGGCAGCTCGTTGGGGTCCACCTGGCCCGGGCGCAGGGGGAAGTGTTCGACCAGCAGGGCCGACACCTCCTCGAGCGCCTGCGTGAGCCCGTCCTCGAACTGGCCCTGACGGAACGCCTCGCCCATGCGGCGCACGATGGCCTGCCAGGTGTCCGGATCGACCTTGTTCGCAAGGCCGCGATCGGCGACGACCTCGATCGCGTGCTCGGCCAGCAGCAGGTAGATCAGCACGCCGTTGTTCTGCTCCGTGTCCCACACGCGCAGCTTGCTGAACATCGCGATGGCGCGCTCGCGCGGCGTGGCATCGCGCCAGAGATAGCTCAGGGGCAAGCCCGCTTCGACGCAGATGCGCACCTCGCCGGTGTGGCGCTTCTCGCTGGCGGCCACGCGGCGCGCAAGACGCTCGACCAGCTCGGACGGCACGGCGCGCCGCGTGTCGGCTTCATCGACCCAGCGGTGCTTCAGGATCCGCTTCAGTTTGCGCAGCATCACCAGTCTCCCGACGCGCCACCGCCGCCGAAATCGCCGCCGCCGCCGGAGCTGAACCCGCCGCCGCCACCGCCCCAGCCACCGGAGCTGCCGCCGCCCGAGCCACCGCCGCCCCAGGGCCCGATGACGGGCCCGCCCCAGTGGCCACGGTTCGCCCGCCTCGACCCGCCGAAGCCGAGTCCGCCGGAGAGCAGTGACAGCACCAGCGCGAACAAGCCCGCTACCGCCCCGATCACCAGGCTCGACGTCAGGAAGAACGCCAGCGCCCCGGTCCCGCCGCCTGTGAGCAGCGAGCCGAACTTGCCGCCGAAGATGCCGCGCAGCACGCCGCCCGCGATCGGTACCGCGAAGAACATGAAGATGGCCAGGTCGAACCAGTCGAAACCTTCCGCCGTGCCGGGTCCTCGCGGAGACCGCGGCTGTGGCAGGCCTTCGCCTTCGATGCGTGCGATCAGCCGGTCCGTGGCCGCTTGCAGGCCGCCGGCGAAATCGTTCTGGCGGAAGCGCGGCGTGACCGCCTCCTCGATGATCTGGCGCGCGGCCAGGTCGGGGATGGCGCCTTCGAGCGTCTTGGCCACTTCGATGCGCACGCGCCGGTCGTCCTTGGCCACGATCACCAGCACGCCATCGCCGACGTCGCGGCGGCCGATCTTCCAGGCATTGGCCACGCGGTTGGCGTAGCTGAAGATGTCCTCCGGCTGCGTGGTGGGCACCATCAGCACCGCGATCTGCGTGCCTTTGCGCTGCTCGAACGCGGCCAGCTTCTGCTCGAGCCCTTGGCGCTGGATCTCGTCCAGCGTGCCGGTCTGGTCGATGACGCGGGCGGTGAGCTCCGGCACGGGCAGCACGCCCTGCGCCCATGCCACGCCGAGCCACAGCAGGGCCGCGGCCAGGAACGCGAAGAGCCGCTTCACGCCGGGTCAGCCCTGCGCGATAGGGTCAGCGGGTCGGTGTGCCGCTCGCGGGCGCGCTCGGCGCGGCCGCGGGCCTTGCGGGTGCGGAAGAGGAGGCGGGGGTGCCGAACTCCACGCGCGGCGGCGCCGAGATCTCCGCCTCGTTCTGCACCGTGAACGTCGGCTTGGGGTCGTAGTTGAAGACCATGGCCGTCAGGTTGGTCGGGAAGCTGCGCGCGAGCACGTTGTACTCCTGCACCGACTGGATGTAGCGGTTGCGCGCGACGGTGATGCGGTTCTCCGTGCCTTCGAGCTGCACGCGCAGGTCGCGGAATCCCTGGTTGGCCTTGAGGTCCGGATAGCGCTCGCTGACCACCAGCAGTCGGCTCAGCGCGCTGGAGAGTTCGCCCTGCGCCTGCTGGAAGCGCTGGAAGGCCGCGGGGTCGTTCAGCGTCTCGGGCGTGACCTGCACCGACGTGGCCTTGGCGCGCGCCTCGACCACGCGCGTGAGCGTCTCCTGCTCGAAGTTGGCTTCGCCCTTGACGGTGGCCACCAGGTTGGGCACCAGGTCCGCGCGGCGCTGGTACTGGTTGAGCACCTCGCTCCAGGCCGACTTGGTCTGCTCGTCCAGCCGCTGGAAGTCGTTGTAGCCGCAGCCGGAGAGCGCGAACACGGCAACGAGGACGGCAAGCCAACGTTTCATCTGCAAGCTCCTTTGCGAAGGTCGGGCGACGGTAGCATAGATGGGATGCGCGATGCGCCCCTTCAAGCCCTCCAGGCCGCGGCGCGCGGCGCTGCTCCGGGCTCTTCCTTGCGGCCCCGGCTCGTGATCGCTGGCGCGACGGGCGTGCTGGGCAACGAGGTGTTGCGCCGGCTGGTCGGCCTGCAGCAGTTCGGCCCGACCCAGGTGCTGGCGCGCGAGCCGATCACGGCGGGCCTGCGCGGTGTCGGCACGACTGTCGTGCCGCACGACGATCCCGCGCAATGGCCGCCGGGCGCGGCCGAGACGGGCGTCGTCCTCTTCGATCCGCCGCGGCTGTTCTACGACCGCGAGCGCGCGCTGTGGACGCCCGCGCCCGAGCAGCTGCCGGCGCTGGCCCAGTGGATGCGCCGCAGCGGCGTCAGCACACTGGCGGTAGTCCTGCCGCACGCGCAGGGCCGCTTGCCCGAGTCGCTCAAGCGCGGGCTGGCCAGCCTCGACGAGCAGGCCGTGGCCTCGCAAGGCTTCGAGCGGCTGCTCATCGTGCGCTCGGCGCAGAAGCCGCCCCCACCGCCTGCGTCGGGCTGGCCTTCGCGCCTGGCGCACTGGATGCTCTCGATCTTCAAGTACATGGTGCCCAGCAGTGAACAGCCGGTGCGCTCGATCAAGGTGGCCGAGTTCGTCGCCGCCGCGCTGCAGGTCGCGCCGCCCGGCATCCACGTGGCCGCGCCCGAGACGGTGTGGCGCGCGGCGCAGGGCGACATGCGCGTCGCCGTGCGCCAATGGCTGGGTGCGTAGTTTGCTGTCCTGATTCCGCGAAAATCCCGTCGATGCGAAAGTCCAAGCTCCAGGCCGCCAACCTAGAAGGCAATGCCGACGACGTCGAGGCCGCGTTCTACGACGCCCTGCAGAACGCCGACATCGAAAAGCTCATGGCCTGCTGGGCCGACGAGGACGAGATCGTCTGCATCCACCCGGGCGGGCCGCGCGTCGTCGGCCCCGTCGCCATCCGCGCCACGTTCGAGGCGATGTTCGCCAACGGCAGCATCCGCGCGTGGCCGGAGCGCGTGCGCAAGGTGGAGTCGCTCGCCAGCTGCGTGCACAACCTGCTGGAGAAGGTCGAGGTGCTCACGCCGCAGGGTCCGCGCCAGGCGTGGGTGATCGCGACCAACATCTATCACAAGACCGCGCAGGGCTGGCGCATGGTGGCCCACCACGCCAGCCCCGGCACGCCGAGCGAGATCCAGGAAGTCTCGGACACGCCGTCGGTGCTGCACTGATGGCGGCGGCCGCGCAGGCACTTGCGGCATCGGCCGCGGGCGGCTTCGACTACGCCGCGCCCTGGTGGCTGCCGGGCGGCAACCTGCAGACGATCTGGGCCGCGCTGTTCGCGCGCCGGGGCGTGGGCGCGCCGCCCGAATACCGGCGCGAGCGGTGGAGCACGCCGGACGGGGATTTCGTCGACCTGGACTGGTCCACTTGCGAAGCGCCGGCGGGCGCGCCGCTGCTCGTCCTCTTCCACGGCCTCGAAGGCTCCTCGCGCAGCCACTACGCCGAAGCCTTCGCCCGCTTCGCGCGCGAGCGCGGCCTGCGCTACGTCGTGCCGCACTTCCGCGGCTGCAGCGGCGAGTTGAACCTCGGCCCGCGCGCCTACCACTCGGGCGACCACGAGGAGGTGCACTGGATCCTGCAGCGCCTGCGCGGGGCGCACACGGGGCCGATCGTCGCCGCCGGCATCTCGCTGGGCGGCAACGCGCTGATGCGGTGGGCCGCGGAGAGGGGACATGAAGCAGGCCGGGTGGTGGACGCGGTCGCCGCCGTGTGCTCGCCCATCGACCTGGCCGCCGGGGGCAAGGCGATCGGTGAAGGTTTCAACCGGCTGGTCTACACCACGATGTTCCTGCGGACGATGCGGCCCAAGGCACTGCTCAAGCTCGCGCAGCATCCCGGCCTGTTCGACCGCGAAGCGCTGCTGGCGGCGCGCGATCTCTATGAGTTCGACAACGTGTTCACCGCGCCGCTGCACGGCTTTCGCGACAGCGCCGACTACTACGCGCGCGCCTCCGCCAAGCCGCACCTGCCGCGCATCCGCCTGCCCGCGCTCGTGCTCAACGCGCGCAACGATCCCTTCGTCCCCGCGCACAGCCTGCCGGGACCGCAGCAGGTCGGCGACTGGGTGACGTTGTGGCAGCCGCCGCAGGGCGGCCACGTGGGATTTCCATCCGGCCGCTGGCCTTCGCACGTGCGCCACATGCCGCAGGCGGTGGGCGACTGGCTGCTGTCGGCGGCCGGCCTGGGGTCACCCGCAACGCGCCGGCGCTGAATTAGTTGCGCTGTGCCGCGATCGGCAGGGCGCTGGCCGCGGGGATCGGCGCGGGCAGGGCGGCTGCAGCGGGTTTGATCGAGGGCGCAGCCGCGGGCGCGGTGACGGTCGCCGCCGCGAACGGAGCGGGCGCCGAAGCGGCCGGCATCGGCGACGCCGCGCCACCCGACCCTGCCGGCGGCCAGGGCACATCCGCCACGTTGCGCGGCTTGCCCATCGGCCCGGCGGCCTGGCCCTTGCGCACCGCGGCCAGGTCTTCCTCGTTCGGATAAAGGCCCATCAGCCAGTAGTCGAACACTCGGCGTGCGATCGGCGCCGCGGCCGCCGCGCCGAAGCCCGAGTTCTCCACCACCGCGGCCAAGGCGATCTTCGGATCGTCGGCCGGCGCGAAAGCGATGTAGAGCGAGTGGTCGCGCTGGTGCTCTTCCAGCTTCGAGGCGTTGTACTTTTCCTTCTGGCCGATGGTGACGGCCTGCGCCGTGCCGGTCTTGCCGCCGGAGAGGTAGCCCGCGCCCGCGAACACGCGGGTCGACGTGCCGCCCTGCGTGACGCCGACCATCGCCTTGCGGATGATGGCCACGTGCTCGGGCTTGTAGCCCAGGTTCTCGGGCGCCTGCGGCGGCACCACCGTGCGCGCGTGCGTCATCGGGTCTTCGGTGGCGATGATCAGCCGCGGCTTGTGCTTGACGCCGTCGTTGACCACCGTGGCGGTGGCCTGCGCCAGCTGCAGCATGGTGAAGCTGTTGTAGCCCTGGCCGATGCCCAGCGAAATCGTCTCGCCGGCGAACCACTTCTTCTGCTCGGGGCGCTTGTAGTAGTTGCGCTTCCACTCCTGGCTGGGAAGCACGCCGCGCACCTCGCCGAAGATGTCGATGCCCGTCAGCTGGCCGAATCCCAGCGGCTTCATGAAGTCGTGCATCAGGTCCACGCCCATCTCGTTGGCCAGCGAGTAGTAGTAGACGTTGCTGGACTTGACGATGCTGGTGTGCATGTCCACCGCGCCCAGGCCGTGGTCGCCGTGGCTGCGGAACACGTGGCCGCCGAAGCTCCAGGAGCCGTTGTCCATGACGATCTGCGTTGCGCTGCGCTTGCCGGTGGTCAACGCCGCCAGCGCCATGAAGGGCTTGTAGGTGGAGCCCGGCGGATAGGTGCCGCGCAGGGCGCGATTGAGCAGCGGCTTGTCGATCGACTCGTTCAGCGCCTGCCAGTTCTCCGAGTCGATGCCGTCGACGAACAGGTTGGGGTCGAACGTCGGCTTGGACACGAAGGCCAGCACCTCGCCGGTCTTGGGGTCCAGCGCCACCAGCGCGCCGCGCCGGTCGCCGTACATGTCCTCGATCAGCTTCTGCAGCTTGATGTCGATGGACAGCAGCACCGTGTCGCCGGGCGTGGCGGGCCGGCTGTCAAGCTTGCGCACGGCTCGGCCGCCGGCGGAGGTCTCCACCTGCTCCACGCCCGTAACGCCGTGCAGCTGCTTTTCCAGGCTCTGTTCGACGCCCAGCTTGCCGATGTACTCGGTGCCGCGGTAGTTGGCCTGTTCCTCCTCGTCCCACTCCTCCATCTGCTTCTTCTCGGCCTGGTTGATGCGGCCGATGTAGCCGATCACGTGGCTGGCGAGTTCGCCGTAGGGGTAGTTGCGGAACAGGCGGGCCTTGATCTCCACGCCGGGGAAGCGGAAGCGCTGCGCGGCGAAGCGCGCCACTTCCTCGTCGGTCAGCTTGGTGCGAACCGGGAGCGACTCGAAGCTCTTGGACTCCTCCAGCAGCTTCTTGAAGCGGCGGCGGTCGCGCGCCGTGATCTCGACCACCTGCGCCAGGTCGTCGATGGTGCGCTCCAGTGTGGACGACAGCCGCGAGGGCGTGATCTCCAGCGTGTAGGCCGAGTAGTTGGTGGCCAGCACGATGCCGTTGCGGTCCAGGATCAGCCCGCGGTTCGGGACGATGGGAACGATGGCCGTGCGGTTGGCCTCGGCCTGTTCGCTCAGGTCGTCGTGCTTGAAGACCTGCAGGTACACCAGTCGCAGCGCCAGCAGCAGGAAGCACACCAGCACGGCCAGGCTGGCCGCCAGCACCCTCGTGCGAAAGCGCGAGAGATCGGCTTCGACGTTGCGCAGTTCGGTCATGGTGGTGGGCCGTCAGCGCCGGGGGCTCACGACCGCCGGACGCTCACAGCGGCCGATTCTCATCGGGATCGGGCGCCCTGCGCTGCGGCGCCAGCAGGATCACGCTGACCACCGGCCAAAGCAGGGATTCGATCACGGGGGCGAGCAGGATCGAGGCGCCGGGGAACACGCCGCCCGCCATCATGCGGATCGCCAGCTCGATGGCGTGCGCCGCCACGAACAGCGGCAGCACCTGCACCGCCTGCGAGGGCACCGTGAACCAGAGCAGGCGGCGGTGGATGGTGATCGCGAGGTAGGTCAGCGCGGTGTAGGCCAGCGCATGCTGCCCGAGCAGGGCCGCCTGGTGCACGTCCATCGCGATGCCGAAGGCGAAGGCGGCGCCGATGCCCACCCGCAGCGGCTGGTGCACGCCCCAGAACACCAGCACCAGCGCCAGCAGGTCGGGCATCCACGGCGTGCGGCCGAGCGGCAGCATGCTGACCACCATCGCCACCAGCAGGCTGGACCAGATGAAGAGCGGGTTGGCCGGAAGCAGCAGCTGCTGGCCGGGGCGCATGATCATGTCAGTGCGCTCCCTTCCTGGCGGGCTTGGGCCCGACGGCCGCCGGGGCTTCGACCGGCCGCGGCGGGATCTGCGCGGCGACGGGCTTGAGCACCATCACGTGCCGGGCGCCGTCCACCGCGGCCTGCGGCACGCAGAAGATTCGTGCGAAGGCCGAGTCGGCGCGGCGCTCGACCTTGTCGACCTTGGCCACCGGCAGCCCGGCCGGGTAGATGCCGTCCACGCCGCTGGTGGTGAGCAGGTCGCCGGCCTGCACATCCGCATTGCCGGCCATGAAGCGCAGCTCCAGCGCGCCGGCGTGCGAGCCGCCCGGATCGCCAAAGGCCACGCTGCGGGCGCCGGTGCGGGCGTTCAGGACCGGGATGGCGTGGTCGCGGTCGGTGATCAGGGTGACTTCGCTGATCAGCGGATGAACGCGCGTCACCTGTCCCAGCACGCCGGACTCGTCGATCACCGGCGAGCCTTCCTCGACACCCTGGGCCATGCCCTTGTCGATGATCACCTTGCGGGTGTACGGGTCGGCCGCGTCGTACAGCACCTCGGCGGCCTGGCCCGGCGTGGTGATTCGCTCGCGCAGGGCGAGCAGTTCGCGCAGCCGCTTGTTCTCCAGCGCCAGCTGCTCGACCTGGTTGGCCTGCTGCGATTGCTGGGCGAGTTTCTTGCGCGCCGCCGCTTCCAGCACCTGCGCGTCGCGCAGCGCCTCGAAGTATTCGCCGCCGTGGCGCAGCGCCAGCACGGGGCGCAGGATGGCCCATTGCAGGGGATAGAGCACCGTTCCGACGGCCGCGCGCAGCGGCTGGGTGATGCGAAAGCGGGTGTCCGCCACCATCAGGAACAGCGCCAGGGCGCTGAAAACCATCAGCTTGGACAGCGCCGACGGGCCCTGCTTGAAGAAGGGCGGTGGGGTCCTGTCCAGCGTACCGAGCGGCATCGCTGTCTTCCGGGGAGAACTACTCGGAGGTGAAGATGCTGCCCAGGCGCTCCATGCGCTCGAGTGCGATGCCGCAGCCGCGCACGACGCAGGTCAGCGGATCCTCGGCCACCAGCACGGGCAGGCCGGTTTCCTCGGCCAGCAGGCGGTCGAGGTCGCGCAGCAGCGCGCCGCCGCCGGTGAGCATCATCCCGCGCTCGGCGATGTCCGCGCCCAGTTCGGGCGGCGTGCTCTCCAGCGCGTTCTTGACCGCCGAGACGATGTTGTTCAGCGGGTCGGTCAGGGCTTCCAGGATCTCGTTGGAGGAAATCGTGAAAGAGCGGGGCACGCCTTCGGAAAGGTTGCGGCCCTTGACTTCGATCTCCTTGACCTCGCTGCCGGGAAACGCCGAGCCAATGGTCTTCTTGATCGCTTCGGCGGTGGGTTCGCCGATCAGCATGCCGTAGTTGCGGCGGATGTAGCTGATGATCGCCTCGTCGAACTTGTCGCCGCCGACGCGCACGCTGCCCTTGTAGACCATGCCGCCCAGCGAGATGACGCCCACTTCGGTGGTGCCGCCGCCGATGTCGACCACCATCGAGCCGCTGGCCTCGGAGACCGGCAGGCCGGCGCCGATCGCGGCGGCCATGGGTTCCTCGATCAGGTAGACCTCGCTGGCGCCGGCGCCGAGCGCCGATTCGCGGATGGCGCGGCGCTCCACCTGGGTCGAGCCGCAGGGCACGCAGATGATGATGCGGGGGCTGGGCTTCATCATGGACCGGGGGTGGACCATCTTGATGAACTGCTTGAGCATCTGCTCGGTGACGGTGAAGTCGGCGATGACGCCATCCTTCATCGGGCGGATCGCCTCGATGTTGCCCGGCACCTTGCCCAGCATGGCCTTGGCTTCGTGGCCCACGGCCTGGATCGTCTTCTTCCCCTGCGGGCCGCCCTCGTGGCGGATGGCGACCACGGAAGGTTCGTCCAGAACGATGCCCTTGTCCCGCACGAAGATCAGTGTGTTGGCCGTGCCCAGGTCAATGGCCAGGTCGGACGAAAGGTACCGACGGAACGCTCCGAACATGGGGGGAGTCCTCTTCCTTCTTCTGTGTGAAATCGGCCCCAAGAGGGGCCGTGCACTGCAGGGCGGATAATAACTGATCCCCTGTGAATAACTCGACCGTGGCAGCACTGTCCGCCGCGATTACATTCCGTTTCCCGTCGTTTTTCCGCCATGGCCCTGACCCCCGACGACATCCGGCGACTGCAGCATCTCGCGCGCCTGGAATTGCAGCCGCAAGAGAGCGAACGCATGCTGGCGCAGATCAACGGCTTCTTCTCCATCGTGGAAGCGATGCGCGCCGTGGACACCGCGGGCGTCGAACCGCTCGCGCATCCGGTGGCCGCTTTCCAGGACGTGCAGCTTCGATTGCGCGACGACGTGGCGAGCGAGCCAAACGCCCGTGAAGAAAACCAGAAGAGCGCACCAGCGGTCGAGCGCGGCCTGTTCCTCGTACCGAAAGTGATCGAGTGATGGCGGCCTTGCACGACCTTTCCGTCGCCGAACTGGCGCGTCAGCTCAAGACCCGCGACGTCTCGGCCGTCGAAACCGCGAAGCATTTCCTGGCCCGGGCGAAGACGCATGAAGCCCTGGGCGCCTACCTGGCGCGGGACGACGAAGTGACGCTCGCTCAGGCCCGCGCGGCCGACGAGCGGATCGCGAAAGGCGACACGGCGCCGTTGCTCGGCGTTCCCATCGCGCACAAGGACATCTTCGTCACGCGCGACTTCCCCAGCACCGCCGGCTCGAAGATACTGGAGGGCTACCGCTCGCCTTTCGACGCCACGGTCGTGCGCAAGCTCGCCGAGGCCGGCGCGGTCACCCTGGGCAAGCTCAATTGCGACGAGTTCGCCATGGGCTCGTCGAACGAGAACTCCGCGTACTACCCCGTGAAGAACCCCTGGGACCCCTCGCGCATCCCCGGCGGTTCCTCCGGCGGCAGCGCGGTCGCGGTGGCGGCGCGCCTGGCCCCGGCGGCGACCGGCACTGACACCGGCGGCTCGATCCGCCAGCCGGCATCGTTCTGCGGCATCACCGGCATCAAGCCCACCTACGGCCGCGCGTCGCGCTACGGGATGATCGCGTTCGCCTCCAGCCTGGACCAGGCCGGTCCGATGGCCCGCAGCGCGGAAGACTGCGCGCTGCTGCTGTCTTCGATGTGCGGCCCGGACCCGGAGCGCGATTCGACTTCCCTGGACACGCCCGCGGAGGACTTCACTAGATCGTTGTCCGGCTCGCTGGACGGGCTGCGCATCGGCGTGCCGAAGGAGTTCTTCGGCACGGGGCTGGCCGACGACGTGCGCGCGGTGATCGAATCGGCGCTGCAGCAGTACGAGAAGCTCGGGGCGCGCCGCGTGGAGATCTCGCTGCCCCGCACCGAGCTCTCGATCCCGGTCTACTACATCATCGCGCCGGCCGAAGCGTCGTCCAACCTGTCTCGCTTCGACGGCGTGAAGTTCGGACACCGGGCGAAGCAGTACGCCGACCTGGTCGACATGTACAAGAAGACGCGCGCCGAAGGTTTCGGCGACGAGGTCAAGCGCCGCATCATGATCGGCACCTACGTGCTGTCGCACGGCTATTACGACGCCTACTACCTGCAGGCGCAGAAGATCCGCCGCATGATCGCCGACGACTTCCAGCAGGCGTTCAGGCAGTGCGACGTGATCGCAGGGCCGGCGGCGCCGAGCGTCGCGTGGAAGCTCGGCGAGCACGGCAACGATCCGCTGGCCGACTACCTGGCCGACATCTTCACGCTGCCGGGTTCGCTCGCCGGCCTGCCCGGCATGAGCCTGCCCTGCGGCTTCGGCCAGGGCGGCATGCCGGTGGGGCTGCAGTTGATCGGCAACTACTTCCAGGAAGGGCGGCTGCTCAATGCCGCGCACCGGTTCCAGCAGGCGACGGACTTCCACCTGAAGAAGCCGGAGGGCCTTCAATGAGCAAGCTGGTCCAGGGCTGGGAAGTGGTGATCGGTTTCGAGACGCACTCCCAGCTTTCCACCCGATCCAAGATCTTCAGCCGCGCGCCCACCGACTTCGGCGCGGAGCCGAATACGCAGGCCAGCGCCGTCGACCTGGCGCTGCCCGGCACGCTGCCGGTGATGAACAAGGGCGCCGTCGAACGCGCCATCGCGTTCGGCCTGGCCGTAGGCGCGAAGATCGCGCCGCGCAGCATCTTCGCGCGCAAGAACTATTTCTATCCCGACCTGCCCAAGGGCTACCAGATCAGCCAGTACGAGATCCCGGTGGTGCAGGGCGGCACCGTGGAGTTCTTCCTCGGGCAGGAAAAGAAGTCCGTGCGCCTGGTGCGCGCGCACCTGGAAGAAGACGCCGGCAAGTCGCTGCACGAGGACTTCGTTGGCCAGTCCGGCATCGACCTCAATCGCGCCGGCACGCCGCTGCTGGAGATCGTGACCGAGCCGGACATGCGCTCCACCGAGGAAGCGGTCGCCTACGCGAAGGAGTTGCACAACATCGTCACCTGGATCGGCATCTGCGACGGCAACATGCAGGAAGGCAGCTTCCGCTGCGACGCCAACGTGTCGGTGCGCCGGCCGGGCGGCCCGCTGGGCACGCGGCGCGAGATCAAGAACCTGAACAGCTTCCGCTTCATGCAGCAGGCGATCGACTACGAGATCCGCTGGCAGATCGGCGAGCTGGAGGACGGCCGCGCCATCGAGCAGGCCACCGTGCTGTTCGATCCCGACAGCGGCGAGACGCGTGCGATGCGCACCAAGGAAGACGCGGCGGACTACCGCTACTTTCCCGATCCGGACCTGCCGCCGCTTGTGGTGGCGCCCGCGTGGGTCGAGCAGGTGCGCCAGGGCATGCCCGAGCTGCCGCGCGCGATGGCCGCCCGGTTTGTTTCTGAGTACGAGCTTTCTGAGTACGACGCAACGACGCTAACGCAATCGCCGGCGATCGCCGACTACTTCGAAAAAGTAGTCAAGGCGTGTCAGCAGGCGAAGTTGGCTGCTAACTGGGTCACCAACGACGTTCGCCGCTTTATGAGCGAAGGTGCCCGTGATCAGGATGGGAACCCGGTGGCAAGCGAAGCAGTCGAAGGGGACCGCGCAGCGATCCCTGTCGACGCTGCGAAGCTTGGAAAGCTAATCACCCGCATTTCGGACGGCACGATTTCCAACGCCAGCGCGAAGAAACTGTTCGGCGAGCTTTGGACTCGGCCCACGACTGAAGTGGACGAGCTGATTGAAAGCCATGGTCTGCGGCAGATGAGCGACACCGGCGAGCTCGAAAAGATCATCGACGGGATCATTGCCGCCAATGCCGACAACGTCGCCCAGTTCAAGGCCGGCAAGGACAAGGCCTTCAACGCGCTGGTCGGCCAAGCGATGAAGGCCACCAAGGGCAAGGCCAATCCGCAGCAGGTCAACGACCTGCTGCGCCGCAAGCTCGCCGGCTGATCCCATGGCCGTCCATCCGTTCCAGTGCCGTTGCGGCGCACTCCGGGGCGAGGTGGACGAACCGCACCGCGCGATGCGCGCGGTCTGCTACTGCCGCGATTGCCGTACTTATGCGCACTGGGTCGGCGAGCCGCATCAGATAGTGGACCCGCTGGGCGGCACCGACATCGTGGCCACCCATTCGCGCTACGTGCGACTGACGGCGGGCGCGCCGCAACTGGCGTGCATGTCGCTGTCGCCGAAGGGCTTGCTCCGCTGGTACGCGCGCTGCTGCAACACGCCCGTGGCCAACACGCCGCGCGACTGGAAGCTGCCGTACGTCGGGCTGGTGCACACGAGCCTCGCGCGCGTGCACCCGCTGGAGGCGTCGTTCCCGCCGGTGCAGATGGACATCAACACGAAGTCGGCGCTGGGGCCGACGCTTCGCCGCGGCGGCGCCGGGATGATGGCGCGCTTCGTCGCGATGGTGCTTCGGTTGTCGGCGGCGCGGCTGACCGGCAGCTATCGCAGCACGCCCTTCTTCGATGCGAAGGGCGCGCCGGTGGCGCCGGTGCATGTGCCACCCAAGGCCGATATCGAAGCCGCGCGCCAGGCGGCGCACTGAACGGCGTTCGCAGAACGAGGCGCGTCCGCTTAGGACCTTGGTCGTTCCAAGGGTCCTGCGAGTCCGGGAGCATGCGTGAGCACATCGGCTCAACCCTCGCTCCTGCCACTCGCCATGCCCACTCGAAATTCCAGCGCGTCGCGCGCCTTCATCGCCTTCGCCTTCCCGGTGCTGCTGACGCCCGACTCGCTGTGGGTGACCGACTTCGGCCACGACCGGGTGTTGCGGTTCGCGCGGTGATGGGCTGCCCTGCAACCGACAAGCGGCTTACCCACTCCGCCAAACCTACAGGCCCGAACCCGCAACGCAACTCTCCTTATTGCAGCACCACCATGCACATTCATGCACTTAAAGAATCTCTCACGCGCGCATCGTCCACACTCGTTCTACTCGTCTCACTGGCGGGATGCGGTGGTGGCGGCGGCTCGTCAGGACCTGGCGCCCCTACGCCGCCGCCGAGCAATCCGCCCGTCGTGCGAACCTTCACCAGCTTCCAGGCCGCAAGCTTCGCTGTGGGTCAGCCGACGCTTGAGACCGGCGATCCCAATCGCGGGATCGTCCCGACCGATCGCGGCCTGAGTTCGCCGGGTGCGCTGGCACCAACGCCAGAGGGAGGCCTGCTGGTCTCCGAGATCGGCAACAACCGTATCCTTCTCTTTGCAACATTGCCCGATGCTGCCGATCCGGTCGCGACGGCTGTCCTCGGACAGCGTGACTTCTTCGAATCCGCAGCTTCCGTGTCGCGGGAAGGCCTCAATGCGCCCTTCGGGATGGCCGTTGAGGTGGGCAAGATGGCTGTTGCCGACTCTGGCTCCGATCGCGTGCTGATCTACGAGCGCACCCCGTCACAAGGAGCAGCGGGGCCTTTGCCGGACGTTGTCATAGGACCGGCCGATTTCGACACAGTTGCGCCTGACTGCGCTCCGACGGGAATGCGTCGCCCGATGGGAGTGGCCATAACGCCCGAAGGGAAACTGATCGTCGCGGATTCGGGAAACAACCGCGTCCTGATCTGGGACGCGATCCCTGCAAAGAACGAGCCCATTCCTTCACCGAAGCTGGTGCTTGGTCAGAAGGACCTGGTGCATTGCGCATCGAATGACAACGATGGGGACGGTTCGACGGACTTGGTGCCCGGGACCGCGATACCTCAGTCGACCGCCAGCACTCTCTCGTTTCCCCGCGACGTGTGGACTGACGGGCAGCGCCTGGTGATTGCCGACCAGGACAACCACCGTGTGCTGATCTGGAACAGGTTCCCGACCCGTAGCTTCCAGGAGGCTGACATTGTGCTGGGCCATTCCGACTTCCTGAACACCGTAGCCAACAGCGAACACGATCCCACGTCGCCGTCGACGGCGCCCACTGCGCGGACGCTTTCCACTCCGACCGGCATTCACTCAGATGGCATCAGCCTGGTAGTCGCGGACGCCCGCAACAACAGGGTGCTCGTCTGGAACACTTTCCCCGATCACAGCTTCGCGCGCGCCGACGTCGTGCTCGGTCACGTTGATTTCGATCTGAGCGTCACGAACGACCGGGACGGAGACGGTGTGACAGACGCGCCGACAGCAAACGTTTTCAGCTTCCCCCATCGAGTGCTGCTGATGCCCGATGTCCTGCTGGTGACTGACCTTCAGCATCATCGCGTGCTGGTCTTTCGCAGGTGATCGTAAGTCCAAACGGGGTGCTCACTCCACCCCGTACCGCTCCCGATACGCCAGCACCTTGGGGTAATGCTCCCCCAGCTCACCCTGGCCCTGCACCTGCAAGTACGCCAGCAGATCCGCCAGTTTCGCGATCGCGCACACCTGCAGCCCGAGCTGTTGTTGCACGTACTGCACGGCGCTGTGGTCCACGTCGCGCCCGTCTTCGGTCGCCTTCTCCTGCCGATCAAGCGCAATCGCCACCGCGTGCGGCGTTGCGCCCGCTGCCTTGATCAACGCGATCGACTCGCGCGCGGCGGTGCCCGCCGACATCACGTCGTCGACGATCAACACACGCCCTTTCACCGGCGCGCCGACCAGGCTGCCGCCTTCCCCATGGTCCTTGGCTTCCTTGCGGTTGTACGCATACGGCACGTTGCGCCCGGCGCGCGCGAGTTCGATCGCGACGGCGGCGGCCAGCGGGATGCCCTTGTAGGCCGGCCCGAACAGCATGTCGAACTCGATCGCCGAGGCGAGGATGCGCCTTGCATAGAATTGCGCCAGCCGGCCGAGCTTGGCGCCGTCGTCGAACAGGCCGGCGTTGAAGAAGTAGGGCGACAGGCGTCCCGCCTTGGTCCTGAACTCGCCGAACCGCAGCACACCCGAATCCACCGAGAACTCAACGAAGTCCTGCGCCAGGGCATCCTGGCCAAGCGCTGCCGACATGGGGAATTCCTTGTTCAAACTGACCAGCCTCAACCTGAACGGCATCCGATCCGCCGCCAGCAAGGGCGTGGAGGCATGGCTCGCGAAGGCGAAGCCGGATTGTATTTGCGTGCAGGAAGTCAAGGCCCAGGCCGAGGACGTGCAGGGCCGCTTCGACACCCTGGCCGGCCTCAAGGGCCACTTCCACTTCGCGCAGAAGAAGGGCTACTCGGGCGTGGCCGTCTACAGCCGCCATGAGCCCACCGACGTCGTCGCGGGCTTCGGCTCCGAGGAGTTCGACGCCGAGGGCCGCTATCTCGAGATGCGCTTCGACACGCCGTCGCGCAAGTTCTCGGTCATCAGCGCCTACTTCCCCAGCGGCTCCTCGGGCGAGGAGCGCCAGCAGGCCAAGTTCCGCTTCCTCGACGAGTTCGAGCCGCACATCACGCGCCTGAAGACGCAGCGCGAGTTCGTCATGTGCGGCGACGTCAACATCGCGCACAAGGAACAGGACCTGAAGAACTGGCGCAGCAACCGGAAGAACAGCGGCTTCCTGCCGGAGGAACGCGCGTGGATGACGCGCCTGCTTTCCGAACACCGCATCGTCGACGTGTACCGGCACCTGAAGCCCGACACCACCGGCGAGTCTTACACCTGGTGGAGCAACCGCGGCCAGGCCTACGCGAACAACGTGGGCTGGCGGCTGGACTACCACCTGGCCACGCCCGGCATCGGCCAGCAGGCGCGCACGGAGTCGATCTACCGGGCCGAGAAGTTCTCCGACCACGCGCCGGTGACGGTGGAGTACGAGCTGCGGATGTAGGCCGTTGCGTCAGGCCGGCAAAGCCCGCGCTTGCACCACCAGCCCCTGGCAGTAGCCGTCGTAGGGATCGCCGCCTTGGGCCGCCAGGCCCTGCGCGACGCGCGCGACCACCTCCTCGATGGCCAATCCCCTCGCCGCGATGAGCGCACCGCGCGGCGTGCCGCGGATCTGGCCCGATGCGATCCTACGCGGGTCGGCGCCCCGGATCGCGATGCGCCGGGTCTCGATGTGCCGCTCACCGAAACCCGCACCGGCCAGCAAGCCATCGAGCACGGCCGCATCGCACAGCTCGTACGGCGTGCGGAACCGCATCTCGGCGTCACCCGGGAACAGCGTTTCGATGATCTGCGCGAAGACCAGCGCGTGCGGGTTCTCCTCGATCCGATCCCACACGGTCAGCATCAACTGCCCGCCAGGACGCAGCACCCGACGCCATTCGCGCAGCGCCGCCGCGCGGTCGGGCAGGAACATGAGTCCCAGGCCGCAGGCGATGCCGTCGAAAGAAGCAGTCTCGAACGGCAGGCTCAGCGCGTTGGCCTCGTGCCATTCGATCGGCTCACCTTCCAGTCGCTCGCGCGCGAAGGCGAGCATTCCCGGGTTGAGATCGGTCGCGACCAGACGCGCCGTCGGCGCCATCCTGCGCCGCAACTCGCGCGTCACCAGGCCTGTGCCGCAGGCCAGCTCCAGCAGCTCACCATCGAAACCTTGCGGCAGGCAGCCGGCCAGCTCGCGCGCGAACGGCGCGAACGTGTACGGGCCGATCTCCTCGTCGTAGGAGCGCGGGCCTGTGAAGCCAACGGAAGGGTCGAGCATGGGGCCTCCATCGCGCAGCGTGCAGGCAACTATAAGTTCCGCGCGTCGGGCGCGGGCGGTTACCAGTCGACCAGGCTCACGCCGATGCTGAACATCACGCGGCGGCGGTTGTAGTCGAGCAGGGTGTCGCCATAGCCGGCGAACAGCTGCGTGTGCAGCTGCAGGCCGCTCGGGGTGCCGGTATCCCGGTCCGAGACGTCGCGGAACCACTCCAGGCGCACCGAACCGCGGCCGTCGCGCCGCAGCGAATGCCGCGTGGTGAGCGCCCAGAGATTGCCACCGCCGGCCTGCCATTCGGCTCGCAGCTCGGCGCGGCCGTAGTAGTTCGTGATGCCCGGGTTGTCATCGTCCGCGGCGTCTTCGGGCAGGCGGCGCCACACGCGCGCGTGCAGCTGCAGCGGCCCGCGCTCGGCGCCGAGCATGAGAGAGGCGCGGTTCCAGCTGCGCGACAGCGGCAGCGACTGGCCGTTGGAATGGTGCGTAACGGCGAGCCCGGCATAGCGCACGCGCCAGTCGCCCGGCACCGCGGACTGCAGCGGCGCGATGTACACGATTTCGGGCTCGTGGTCGGTGCTGCGGAAGGGCCGTGACAGCGCGGGCGTGAACAGCTGCCAGTAGGACTGCTGCGAGTAGCCGAACCAGAGCGAATCGCGCTTTTCCGGCGTGTCGATGAAGAGCCCCTGCGCGACCTTGGTCCGCACTGACAGCTGCAGCCGCAACTCGGTGGTGCGGTAGTCCTGCGCCGTCGCCGCGTTGTTGGCCGGATTGCCGGAGGTCGGCTGGCGGTTCACGGTGTTGCCCGTCACGAAACCCAGGCTGATCGGCCGATAACCGCGGATGCCGAAGTCGCCGCAGTCGGCGCCCGGCTCCAGCTCCCAGTAGCGCGACATCGTGGAATAGCGCGGGTCGCGGCAACCTTCGCGGCGCGTCAGGCGCAGGCCCAGGCGTGTGCCGGGCGCGGAGACTACCGGCGGGTCTGCGCTCGCGACAGGCGGCGGCGCTGCGGGTGGCGCCCCAGGCGCGGGGGACGGCGCGGGCGCTTGTTTCGCTTCTTCGGCGGCGCGCTGGCCTTCCGCCCAGCGGTCGAAGCACGCGAGTCGCTGGATGGGATCGTTGTGGAGGGTGCAGGCCTGCCAGGCTTCTTGCGCGTGCGCGCCGCCGGCGGCCATCAGGAGCCCGGCGAATGCCCGGGCGCGGAATGGAAACGGCATCCGCCGGATGCTACCGCGCCCGCATTGCGCGGCCGTTCGGCGGCTGCGCGATCAGGGCAGCTTGCGCAGCACGAAGGGCAGCGTGCCGTCCCAGCCGCCTTCGCGGCGGCCGCGGATCTCCTGGCCGCAGGAGCCTTCGACCACGTCGCCGAGCCACGTCGCGTTGATCCGCAGGCCATCGGCGGATTCCTCGAGCGTGAATTCGCCTTCCTCCAGGTCCGCGGCCACCCTGGCGCGCGTGCCGTCGCGGTTGATCTCGCCGGAGAGGCTCTGCGCGTATTCGCGGTGCGGCTGCAGCAGCAGCGTGGCGCCCGGCGCCTGGCCGGCGAACTCGGCGCGCCAGAGGCCGACGAGTTGCTGCGGCGTGACCTCGGCGGGCTTCGGGCAGGACGCCTCCGCAGCCTGTGCCCCGGCCGCAAGCAGGAGCGAAACCAGGAGGGTCGGGGTGGACGCCCGGGACAGCGCAGGCGTCATCAGGACGACCCCGCCCCCGCTCCCGTTGCCGCCGCCGCCGCGCTCTTCTTCGCAAACTCCGCCCGCAGCGCCTTCAACTTCTCGCGCGGGTCTTCCTTCACCGTCGCCTTGTCCAGCGCCATCTCCGCGATGAAGCGACTCGGCGTGGCGGCGACGACCTCCCGTCCCTTCTTACGCCGCTTGGTCCAGCTCACCGCCAGCGAGCGCTGCGCGCGCGTGATGCCCACGTACATCAGCCGCCTCTCCTCCTGCAGCCGCTGCAGGATGCCCTCGTTGGCCTGGCCCTTCTGGCCGTCGTCGTCATCGAGCTTGAAGGGCAGCATGCCTTCGACGCAGCCCACCAGCATCACGTGGGGCCACTCCAGCCCCTTGGAGGCGTGCAGCGTCGACAACGTGACCACGTTCTGGTCCTGCTCGCGCTCGCTGATGGTGGACAGCAGCGCGATGGTCTGCGCCACTTCGAGCAGGCTCTTCTTCTCGCTGGTCACCGACACGCCCGCGGCATCGTCGATCTGCCCGCCGCAGCGCTGCGCCATCCAGTCGCAGAACTCCAGCACGTTGGTCCAGCGCGATGCCGCGAGCTTCTCGCTGTCCTCGCTGTCGTACAGGTGCTTCTCGTAGCCGATGTCCTTGAGCCACTCGGTGAGGAACGCGCGCGCGTCCTCGGCGCCTTCGGTGCGGCGCGCGCGGAACTCCAGGTCGTTCACGTAGCGGCCGAACTCGTGCAGGCTGCCCACCGCCTTGGCCGGCAGCACCGAGCCGAGTGAGGAGGAGAACAGCGCCTCGAACAGCGACAGCTTGTACTTGCTCGCGAACACGCCCAGGTTCTGCAGCGTCGTGTGGCCGATGCCGCGCTTGGGCGTGGTGATCGAGCGCAGGAACGCCGGGTCGTCGTCGTTGTTCACCCACAGCCGCAGCCACGCGCACAGGTCGCGGATCTCGGCCCGGTCGAAGAAGCTCTGGCCGCCCGAGACCTTGTAGGGGATCTGCGCCTTGCGCAGCGCCTGCTCGAAGATGCGCGCCTGGTGGTTGGCGCGGTACAGCACGGCGAAGTCCTTCCAGTCCTTGCCCATGCCGTTGGCGCGGATCGATTGCATGCGGGCCACGACGCGCTCGGCTTCGTGCTCCTCGTTGTCGCAGTCCACCACGCGCACCGGCTCGCCCTCGCCGAGTTCGGAGAACAGCGTCTTGGGGAACAGCTTGGGGTTGGGCTGGATGACGTTGTTGGCGGCGCGCAGGATGGCGCTGGTGGAGCGGTAGTTCTGCTCCAGCTTGACCACCTTGAGGTTCGGCCAGTCCTGCGGCAGGCGCTTCAGGTTGTCCAGCGTGGCGCCGCGCCAGCCGTAGATCGACTGGTCGTCGTCGCCCACCGCGGTGAAGCGTCCGCGCTCGCCCACGAGCAGCTTGAGCAGCTCGTACTGCGTCGCGTTGGTGTCCTGGTATTCGTCGACCAGCACGTGGCCCAGGTTCTTCTGCCACTTCTCGCGCACCTGCGCGTGGTCGCGCAGCAGCTTCAGCGGCAGGCCGATCAGGTCGTCGAAGTCCACGCTCTGGTAGGCGGTCAGACGCTCCTCGTAGCGCGCCATGATGCGCGCCGTCACCTTCTCGTTGTCGTCCTTGGCCTGGGCCTCCGCCTGCGCGGCGTTCAGGCCCATGTTCTTCCACAGGCTGATCGCCCACTGCCACTGGCGCGCGGTCGCCGCATCCGTGGTGCCGCCCGCGTCCTTCAGGATCGACGTGACGTCGTCGGTGTCGAGGATCGAGAACTGGGGCTTGAGGCCCAGCACCTCGCCGTCCTGCCGCAGCAGGCGCACGCCCAGCGCGTGGAAGGTGCAGATCACCACCTCCTTCGCCTCGCGGCCGATCAGGCCCTTGGCCCGCTCGCGCATTTCGGCGGCGGCCTTGTTGGTGAACGTGATGGCCAGGATGCGCCTGGCCTCGACGCCGGTCTGGATCAGGCGCGCGATCTTGTGCGTGATGACGCGCGTCTTGCCCGAACCCGCGCCGGCCAGCACGAGGCAGGGCCCTTGCATGTAGTTGACTGCTTCCTGCTGCGCGAGATTGAGGCCGGACATCAAGGCGTGGGGGTCGAAGGGCGGCCGATGATACCGGCCGGTCCCGAGCCGGCCTGTGCATATTGCATGGGAGGGCGGCAAATCCGCGTCGGCACGGTTCGTGCGTCACGACGGCTCAGGTACCGCGACAATCCACGCCGTGCTCGAGATCCTGAAGATCACTTTCCCCTTCTTCGCGCTGGTCCTGTGCGGCTACCTGGCCGCCCGCGCGCGGCTGCTGCCGCTGGAAGCGATCGGGGGGCTCAACACCTTCGTGCTGTTCTTCGCGCTGCCGTGCATGCTGTATCGGTTCGGCGCGCAAACGCCGCTGGGGCAGTTGCTCGATCCGGCCGCCTTCGCCGTCTACGTGCCGTGCGCGCTGCTGATGGTGGGGGCCACCGTGTATTTCAGTCTCAACGAGCGCATCCGCTGGAACGACGCGGCGTTCGGCGCGCTGGTGGCGGCCTTCCCCAACACGGGATTCATGGGCGTGCCGCTGCTGGTGGCGCTGCTGGGCGCGAAGGCGGCGGGCCCGGCCATCCTCACCATCCTGATCGACCTGGTGATGACCAGTTCGCTGTGCATCGCGCTCTCGCGCCTGGACAGCGCGGACGAACATGGCGCCGCCATCGCGGCCCGCAAGGCGCTCAAAGGGGCGGCGACCAACCCGATGCCCTGGGCCATCGCGCTGGGCGCGCTGTCTTCGGGGTTCGGGCTCACGCCCATCGAGCCGGTGATGTCCACCCTCGGGCTGCTGGCCGACGCCGCGTCGCCCGTGGCGCTGTTCACGATCGGCGCCGTGATGGCGCGCTCGCAGCAGGTGGCCGCGGCCGGCGAGCACGAGCCGCTGCCCGCGCGGGATTTCGTGCCGGTCGCCGTGGCCAAGCTGCTGGTGCATCCGCTCGTGGTGCTGGCCGTCGGCAGCCTCGCCATCGCGTTCGGGCTCGACCTGGACCGCTTCGCGCTCACCGCCATGGTCCTGGTCGCGGCGTTGCCGAGCGCGAGCAACGTCTCGCTGCTCGCCGAACGCTTCGGTGCGGACAACGGGCGCATCGCCCGCATCATCCTGTTGACCACCGCGGCCGCATTCCTGACCTTTTCAGGGGCGGTCGCCCTCCTGCGGTAAGCTTTCGCCTTCGACGGGCAGGCCACGGTCGAGTTCGCGACCGTAACCACGGGTTCCGTGGGAAAGGTCCTACGCGGCGGGCGGAATGCCTCTGGCATGCTCGCTGCCGCCTCGCAGCGGGGCAGCCGCTCCGAACTCATCCTCCGATCGCAAGAACACGCTCCTGATGGCTGGTCCACAGCAGTACACGACACCGCTTGGCGCGCCCGTCGCGTCCATCAACGACACGCTGGCATCGCTGCGGCAGGCAACCGCGGGACAGCACGCACGCATCGAATCACTGGTCGGCCTCGGCGGCCCGTTCGGCCGCGGCCACTACGGCCGAGTGCTGCAGGGCTTCGGAGCCTTCCTGCACGGGTGGGAACCGGCCGTGGCCCGCACGCTGCCTCGGCAGCTGCTGCCCTGGTTCGCCCGCGGCCGCCGCGCTTTCCTCATCGACCGCGACCTCGCCGCGCTGGGCCTGCCGGCGCTCGGGCCGGAAGCGGCCGTCGTGCCGCACCTGGAAGACCGCGCCGACGCGCTCGGCTCCCTCTACGTGATGGAAGGCGCGGCGCTCGGCGGCCAGCTGATCGCGGCCAACCTCCGGCACCGCCTGCGCATCGACGCCGACAACGGCGGCGCCTATTTCAACGGCTGCGGCAGCGGCACCGCTGCGCGCTGGCGCGAGTACCGCTCGCTCGCCCAGTCGCAACTGGAGGACGACGCCCGCGCCCGGGCCCGTGCGGCCGACGCGGCCGTGCGGACCTTCGAAGCGCTGATCGCCACCTTCGAGACGCTGCTGGATGAACGCGCTGCTGCCTGACCTGGCCGTCTGCGCTCAAGAGCCGATCCGGGTGCCCGGTGCGATCCAGCCGCACGGCTGGATGACGGTGCTGTCGGCGCAAGGCAAGCTCCTCGCCTGGAGTGCGAACTGGCGCAACGCCGACCGCGCGGGCGAGGCGGCCGCCCTGGTGCGCGACAACCTCGGGGCGCTGCAGGGCGGCGAAGGCCCGGCCGCACTGGGCCGCATCGAGCTGCATGGCACCGGGCTGGACGTCGGCGGCCACCGCAACGGCGAGCTGGTGCTGCTGGAGTTCGAACCGGCGACGCCGGACAGCGGCACCCAGGCGCCGATCTACTCGCTGGCCCGGCACTTCCTGCCGCAGCTGCAGCAGGCCCGCTCCGTCCAGGCCCTGGCCGAACTCGCGGCGGCCGAGATCAAGCGGCTGACCGGTTTCGGCCGCACCCTGGTCTACCGCTTCGACGAAGAAGGCCATGGCGAAGTGCTGGCCGAGCAGATCGAGCCCGGCTACGACTCCTATGCCGGCCATCGCTTCCCCGCGTCGGACCTGCCGGCGCAGGCGCGCGAGCTCTACCTGCTCAACCACATCCGCCTGATCCCGAATGCCGACTACGAGCCCGTGCCGCTCGTGGGCGCCGACCCGGGATGGGATGCGCGATCGCTGGACCTGTCCTGGGCGGGCCTGCGCAGCGTGTCGCCCGTGCACCTGGAATACATGCGCAACATGGGGACGCTGGCGTCGATGTCGGTGTCCATCGTGGTCCGCGGGCGCCTGTGGGGCCTGATCTCCTGCCATGACCATGCGCCGCGCCGTCTGCCGTTCCAGACGCGGGCTGCCTGCGAACACCTGGGCCGCCTCCTGTCGCTGCAGATCGCGTCGCGGGAGGACACCACCGAGGTCGCCGCGCGGCTGGAGCTGCGCCAGCTCACGCTGCAGATCGTCTCGCACCTCGCCGACGGCGATTCGACGTTGCAGCGCATGGTGGCCGAACCGACGCCGCTGCTGCGCCTGGCCCAGGCCAGCGGCGCGGCCGTGGTGCTGAACGAGGACTGCTGGACCACCGGCGACACGCCCGACCGCGCGCAGATCGGCGCGCTGGCCAAGTGGATCGCGGCCAAGAACCAGGAGGTGTGGAGCAGCGACCGGCTGGCCGAGGAGTACCCGCCCGGCGAGGCCTTCGGCGCGCGCGCCGCGGGCGTGCTGGCGGTGTCCATCTCGCAGGTGCACCAGCACCTCGTGCTGTGGTTCCGGCCCGAGCTGGTCACCACCATCCGCTGGGCGGGCGATCCGCGCAAGGAGCTGACCATGACGGGCGGACGGATCCACCCGCGCAAGAGCTTCTCGAGCTGGCAGCAGCAGGTGCGCGGCCGCTGCGCGCCCTGGAGCGCCACGCAGGAATCCGCCGTGACCGAACTGCGCCACGCGCTGATCGGCATCGTGCTGCGCCGCGCCGAGGAGATGGCCGAAGTCGCCTCCGAACTCGGGCGCGTCAACAAGGAGCTCGAAGCCTTCTCCTACACCGTGTCGCACGACCTGCGCGCGCCGATGCGCCACATCGCCGGCTACGTCGACCTGGTGCAGGACATGGAGGGCAAGCACCTCTCCGAGCGCTCGATGCGCTACCTGTCGCACGTGAAGGAAGCCGCGGCGTACGCGGGGCACCTGGTGGACGCGCTGCTGGATTTCTCGCGCATGGGCCGATCGGCCATCAAGCGCGGCCGCGTCGAGACGCGCCTGCTCGTCGACGAACTGATCGCCGAGTTCAACCGGCAGGAGCAGGGCCGCCGGATCGACTGGCGCATCGAGGACCCGCTGCCATCGCTGTGGGCCGACCCGTTCCTGTTGCAGGTGGCGCTGCGCAACCTGCTGGGCAACGCGGTCAAGTACACCCGCACGCGCGAGAAGGCGCAGGTGCGCATCGTCGGCGTGCGCGACGCCGCCGGCGAAGGCCTGGAGATCGTCGACAACGGCGTGGGCTTCCAGCAGAAATACGTGGCCAAGCTGTTCGGCGTGTTCCAGCGCCTGCACCAGGCCGAGGAATTCGAGGGCACCGGCATCGGGCTGGCCAGCGTGCGCAGGATCGTCGAGCGCCACGGCGGCACGGTCTGGGCGCGCGGTGAGCCCGACCAGGGAGCGACCTTCGGTTTCACCCTGCCGAGAAAAGCGGACGCCAGGCCGCGCGAAGAGGGGCCGACCCGGTCGTAAAAGAGAAGAAGCAAAAAAAGAGAGGACCCGACATGCTCAAGCCGATCCTGCTGGTCGAAGACGACAAGCGCGACCTGGAGCTCACGCTGGTCGCGCTTGAACGCAGCCAGCTGGCCAATGAAGTGATCGTGGTGCGCGACGGCGCCCAGGCGCTGGACTACCTGCTGCGCGAGGGCGACTTCCGCAATCGCGAGGAGGGCAACCCCGCCGTCGTGCTGCTGGACCTGAAGCTGCCCAAGATCAACGGCCTCGAAGTGCTTCAGAAGGTGCGCGCCACGCCCGCGTTGCGCAGCATGCCGGTGGTGATGCTCACGTCCTCGCAGGAGGAATCGGACGTGCTGCGCAGCTACGAGCTGGGCGTCAACGCCTACGTCGTCAAGCCGGTCGAATTCAAGCAGTTCGTCGCGGCGATCGCGGACCTGGGGGTGTTCTGGGCCGTGCTGAACGAGCCCCCGCCGGGCTCCATGAAAGCCATCCGCCGACATGAATGAACACCTGCCGGAGACAGGCAGCCCCGACAAGCCGCTGAAGGTCCTGCTGCTGGAGGATTCGCGGTTCGATGCCGAACTGCTGCGCGAGGCGCTGCTCGCGTCGTACCCGCGGGCGGCCCTGGACATCGTGCGCGACGAGCCCGGTTTCCTCGAAGCCATCCAGGCCCGGCGCTACGACCTGATCCTGTCCGACTTCGAGCTGCCGGGATTCACCGGCGAACAGGCGCTGGCCGAGGCCCGCGCGCGCAACCCGCGCGTGCCCTTCATCTTCGTGTCCGGCGTGATCGGCGAGGACAACGCGGTGGAGATGCTCAAGCGCGGCGCCACCGACTACGTCAGCAAGAACCGGCTGGCGCGGCTGCCGCTGGTGATCGAGCGGGCCTTGCGCGAAGTCGGGCAGCGCGAGGCGCGCGAGGCCGCCCAGGTGCAGCTGCGCGAGGCCAACGCGGTGTTCGCCCGCGTGGTGGACTCGCTGCGCAACTACGCCGTGATCCTGATGGACACCCGGGGCACGATCCGCTTCTGGAACCAGGCGGCCGGCGACATCTTCGGCTGGGACGATGAGGACGCGGTGGGGCGCTCGGCCGAACTGCTGTTCACGCCGCAGGACCGCGAGTCGGGCGCGTTCGCGTGCGAAATGGCGCAGGCGCTGGCCCAGGGCAAGGCCGACGACAACCGCTGGATGCTGCGCAGCGACGGACTGCACCTGTGGGCCGAGGGCGTGCTGATGCCGCTGTTCAACGACGCGCAGGAGCACAGCGGCTTTTGCAAGATCGTGCGCGACGCCACCGCCGACTATCGCGACGCCGAGGCCCTGCGCGCCGCCAAGGAAGAAGCCGAGCGCGCCAACCAGGCCAAGGACCGCTTCCTGGCCGTGCTCTCGCACGAGCTGCGCACGCCGCTGTCGCCGATCGCGACGGCCGCCCACCTGCTGGAGCGCACCGCCACCGTGCCGCCCAAGTACCAGCACCTGCTGCCGATGATCCAGCGCAACGTGGCGCTGGAGGCGCGGCTGATCGAGGACCTGCTTGACGTCACGGCCATCTCGGCGGGCAAGGTGAGCCTGCGGCCCGAGCCGGTGGACATGCACAAACTGGTGCGTGTCGTCGTCGACATGCTGGAAGCCCAGGCCAGGGACAAGCACCTGGTGATCGACCTCGACCTGCGCGCCGGCTTCGCCCTGGTGACGGCCGACGAGGCGCGCATGCAGCAGGTGCTGTGGAACCTGCTGCGCAACGCGATCAAGTTCTCGCCGGAAGGCGGCCGCGTGGAGGTGCAGACCTCGAACGACGGCGCTTGCTTCGTGCTGGAGTGCCGCGACCACGGCATCGGCATCGAGCCCGAGGCGCTGCCGCGCATCTTCAGCGCGTTCGAGCAGGCCGATCGCCAGGCGTCGCAAAGCTTCGGCGGCCTGGGTCTGGGCCTGGCCATCGCACGCGGCCTGGTGGCCGAGCACAAGGGCGAGATCACCGCGCACAGCGAAGGCCGCGGCAAGGGCGCCACCTTCCGCCTGAAGCTGCGCAGCCATGTGCCGGCCGAATCCACTTCCCATGGTGCGCCGCCGCGGCTGGAACGCGATGAGACGGGCGGCTGGCGGCTGCTGCTGGTGGAAGACAACCAGGACGCGGCCGAAACCATCGTCATGTGCCTGGAAACCTACGGCTACCGTGTGACGCACGTGGGCACCTGCGCCGAGGCCGTGCGAGCCGCGCGCCAGTCGCAGTTCGACGTCGTGCTCACCGACCTCGGCCTGCCCGATGGCAGCGGCATCGACGTCGGGCGTGCGCTGAGCAAGTCGTTGCCGGTCGTGGCGCTGTCAGGCTACGGCGCCACGCCGGACCTGCAGCGCTCGGCGATGGCGGGATTTGCCGGGCACCTGGTGAAGCCGGCGCAGCCGCAGGCGATCCATGCGGCGCTGCAGAAGGCGCTGGGGGCGCGGGCAGTCAGCGCCGAGGGTGCGCAGTAGGTCCAAAACGTTCCGTCATTCCCGCGAAGGCGGGAAGTCAGAGAATCGTGTGCAGGCGCGCGGCACCGTCACCGTGCAGGGCCTTGAGCAGGTTGCGTCCTCGGCGCTCCTCTTCGGGATCGGGCAGGTCCAGCATCTCGCGCACGTCGGGCAGCGGCTCCAAGCAGGGGCCGAGAGCGGTTTCCAGGGCCGCCAGGCCGGTGGTCTCCAGTTCGGGCGAACCGGTTCGCTCCAGGTGCGCCCTCAGGTCCCGCACCATGCGATGGAGGAATAGCTTTGTCGCTTCGGGCAACAGCAGGTCGCCGTTCATCTGCTCCTGGGCGCGGGGAAGATAGGACATTGCAACGCACTCCTCAAGTTGCAGCCAGTGTCGGCCGCTCGCCCGGGGGCGCTTGTCAGTCGCGCGCGCACAGGCATGTGCGTGCGCCGCGACTCACGCCGACAGCCACTGCCGCATCTTCTGGAAGACCGCTTCGCTTCGAAGCAGCCCGAGGTGGTCGACGCCCTGGATGACCCAGCGATGCTCCGTGGGCAGCAGCAGGTCGCGCACGGCCTCCGCGTGCCGGCCGAGGGCGCTGTCCACCGGCACGACCCCATCGGTGCGCCCGTCGCCGATGGAACCGGCGATCGCATGGGCGGGCACTCCGGACGGCACGCCCGCGGTCCACTGTTGCGTCGTCGGCAGGCCCACGCGCGTCTCGTCCTCCAGCACGCGCCCTTCGAGGAAGTCGCGCATCCCCGGGCTGCGCCGCCGCGCCACGCGCGCCAGCTGCGGCAGCCAGGCCACCGGCCCGAAACCGAGACGCGCGAGCAGGTCGCCCGACGCATCCGCGCCGTGGTGAGGCGTGCCGAGGAAAACCAGGTGACGCACGTGGGCCGGCCAGGCCATGCCCGCGCGCTGCGCCTGGTGCAGCGCGCTGCGCACCACCAGGCCGCCCATGCCGTGGCCCAGCAACGCGACGCCCTGCAGCGGCACCCGCCAGTGGGCCAGCAGCACTTCCAGTTCCGCGGCGAGCTCGCGGCCGGTGGCCGGCACCGGGCGGCCCGTGTTGTACAGCGCATGAACCGGCGTGCACGCCAGCGCTTGCGCAAGGGCCTGCGCATGGTCGTGCGTTCCCTGGTCCCACTGCAGGTCGTTGCGCGCCAGGTCGTGGACCATCAGCAGGACGCGCGGCTGCGCCGCCGCGACGCTGCTGCGCAGCTCGAGGTGGATCGCCAGCGGGTTGTCGGTGCGGTGCAGGTGGTCGCCCATGATCGCGTTGAGCATCGCGATCGCGGCCTCGCGCGCGGGCACCGGCTCGTGCGGCGCGGTCTCGCGCAGCGGATCCAGCAGCCAGGCCTGCAACGAGGCAAGGGCGAGGTCCAGGGCGCCGCCGGCCAGGTCGGTCGTGCCGCGCAGCCCGCGGTAGACGATCGCGCCCACGCCGGTGTACGGCCGGCCGATGCGCGCGCCGCGCACGGGAGGCTCGACGTTGGCGACGCGCTCGTGCGCGGCTTCGACGCGGTCCAGGCCCGAGCGCACCGCATCGACCAGCAGGCGCATGCCGCCGCGCAGGTCGCGGACGGCTCCGGCCGCGTGGCTGGGCCAGGGTTCGCGGCGCGCTGAAGTCGTCGGTTCTGTCATGTCATGAGGCGGGCTGTGCAGTGATGCTAGGCAGCCGTGCGAGCGCTCTTCGTAGGAGGAAGGTGACAACTGGCCGGGCTACACCGCCCTCGAAAGGCCGAGTCACGTCCCCACAGGACGCGCCGTCGCGTTCCTACAGTTGCGCAAAGGGCCCGCAACCAGAATTCCAGTCAGGGAACGCGGGCGACCGCTTCTCCATGACTCATCAATTTTCTGGAGTATTCGCCATGTTCAAGACCACCCTCACCGCCGCCTTCGTCTCGGCCGCCGCGCTGGGCCTGACCGCCTGCGACGTGCAGAAGACCCAGGAGGGCAATGTCCAGGTGCCCAAATACGAAGTCTCCAAGACCCAGGAAGGCAGCGCCCAGCTGCCGAAGTACGACGTCAAGGGTCCCGACGTGAACGTTTCCAAGACCGAGAAGCAGGTCTCCGTGCCGAACGTGGACGTGAAGACCGAGAAGAAGACGATCGAGGTTCCGAAGGTCTCCGTGACGACCCCGCAGGAGAAGGAAAAGCAGGCGAACGCGGGCGAGAAGAAGTAAGGCCTTCACAAAGAAAACGCTACGCGTTTTTCTTTGTGCCCTGAACAGTTGAGCGAGGACCGGCAAAGCCGGATCCTCGCTCAAGTGTGAGTCCGCGCTGCATGCTATTCCGCGCGGACGGTGCCCCTGCGGGGATTACCACGAATCCACCATCCGGCCATCCCGCGGCAGCAGCGGGGCTGCGGCAAGTGCCCGCGCCAGCCAGCCGCGCGTCTCGGCCGGATCGATCACGGCATCGATCTCGAGCGTCTGCGCCATGCGCAGCGCCTGTCCCGATTCGTAGTGCTTGGCCAGCAACTGCTCGTAGAGCGTCTCCCGCGCGGGACCTTCGGGCTGCGCTTCGAGTTCCTTGCGGTAGCCGAGCTTCACCGCGCCTTCCAGGCCCATGCCGCCGAACTCGCCGGTGGGCCAGGCGATCATGAAGTCGGGGCTGTGGAAGCCGCCGGCCGCCATGGCCATCGCGCCCAGGCCGTAGCCCTTGCGCAGCACCACGCTGAAGAACGGCACCCGCAGGTGCGCGGCCGCGATGAACATGCGGCTGACGTGCCTCACCTGCGCGCGCCGCTCGATGTCGGGCCCGACCATGAAGCCCGGCGTGTCGACCAGGCTCAGCATCGGCAGGCCGTGCGCGTTGCACAGCTGCATGAAGCGCGCCGCCTTGTCGGCCGCGTCTGCGTCGATCGCGCCGCCGAGGTGCGAAGGGTTGTTGGCCATCCAGCCGAACGGTCGGCCTTCGATGCGCGCCAGGCCCGTGTGGATCCCGATGCCGAAGCCCGTGCGCAGCTCCATCACCGAACCCAGGTCGGCGATGCCGTGCAGCGCCGCGCGCGTGTCGTAGGCGCGCAGCCGGTTCTCCGGCACGACCTGGCGCAGCGCCTGTGCCTCGGGCGCATCCCACTGCGACAGCGGTCCCTGGAAATACGAGAGGTACTGCCGCGCCTGCGCCACGGCTTGTGCTTCGTCATCCACCAGCAGGTCGACGACGCCATTGCGATGCAGGTCGGCCGCCGGCCCGATCTCTTCGGGCGCGAAGCGTCCCATTCCGCCGCCTTCGACCATCGCGGGGCCGCCCATCCCGATATTGGCGTCGCGCGTCGCGATGATGAGGTCGCAGCAACCGAGCAGGGCCGCATTGCCCGCGAAGCAGCGGCCCGCCGCGATGCCGACGGTGGGCACGTGGCCGTTGAGGCGAGCGAAAGATGCGAACGTCGGCACGTGCAGTCCCGCGACGATGGGCATGTCGACGTCGCCGGGGCGCCCGCCGCCACCTTCCGCGAACAGCACGACGGGCCAGCGATTGCGCAGCGCCAGCCCGAGCATGCGATCCGTCTTCTGGTGGTTGCGCCAGCCTTGCGTGCCGGCGAGCACGGTGGCGTCGTAGGCCATGACCGCGGCGCGTGAACGCTCGGGGCCGAAGACCGCACCGTTGATCGATGCGATGCCGGTCACCATGCCGTCGGCCGGCGTGTTGCGCAGCAGGTCGTCCTCGCTGCGCCGCGTGCTCTGCGCCGCGACGGCGAGCGCGCCGTACTCGTCGAAGCTGCCGGGATCGCACAGGTCCGCGATGTTCTCGCGGGCGGTGCGCAAGCCAAGCGCATGGCGCCTGGCCACCGCTTCGGGCCGCTGTTCGTCGCGGGTGAGCGCGTGGCGATCCAGCACCCGCTGCAGGTCGGCGCGCACGGTGCCGGGCGCCGCCGCCTCATCGTCCTGTCCTGTTTGCAGGCGGGCCGGCGGTTGCGCGGTCTCCGGCTCCGCGGTCCAGAGGATCTGGCCTTCGTCGACCGTCTCGCCGGGTGTGTAGAGGAGCTCGCGCACGCGCAGCGTGGCCGGCGCGCGCACCTCGTGCTCCATCTTCATCGCCTCGAGGATCAGCACGACCTCGCCTTCGTGCACCACGCTGCCGGGCTGCACCAGCCATTGCACGACCTGGGCCTGGAGGGGAGCGCGAAGGACGGTCATCGCGGCATTGTCTTGGATGAGGCGCGAGCGTGGGGTCGGGGCCGCGACAATGAATCCATGTCCTCGCTCGTTCCCCTGATCGACACTTTCCGCGGCGGCACGCTGGAGTGCCGGCACTTCGGCGTGGTCGCGGTGGCCGACACCACCGGCCGCGTGCTGGCCCACGCCGGCGATCCGCACTGGCTCACCTTCACCCGGTCGACGCTCAAGGCCTTGCAGGCGCTGCCGTTCGTCGAGGGCGGCGGCCCGGCGCACTTCGGCTTCAGCGACCGGCAGCTGGCGATGCTGTGCGCCAGCCACAACGGCGAGCCCAAGCATGTCGAGGAGGTGCAGGACATGCTGCAGCGCGCCGGCCTCACGCATCGCGTGCTGCAGTGCGGCTGCCATGTGCCGATGTACGCCGAGGCCGGCGTCGCGCCCGCGCCGCCGCACGGCAGCTGGGACGAGCGGCACCACAACTGCAGCGGCAAGCACGCCGGCTTCGTCGCGTGGTGCGTGCAGCACGGGCAACCGGTGGAGACCTACCTGGAGGCGGGGCATCCGCTGCAGCAGGCGATTCGCCGCGACGTTGCGCGCGCAGCCGGCCTGGAGCCGGACCGGATGAAGTCCGGCACCGACGGCTGTTCGGCGCCGAACTATGCGATGCCGCTGGCGCATCTGGCTCGCGCTTATGCGCGGCTGGCCAGCGGTTCGCGCGATCCTGAATTCGGTGCGAGCTTCGATGCGCTGTCGCGCGCGATGACCGCGTATCCGGACCTGGTGTCGGGGACCGGCCGCAATGACCTCGCGTTCATGCAAGTCGGGCGCGGGGACTGGGTGACGAAGGTGGGCGCCGAAGGCGTGCAGGCGGTCGGCAGCGTCAGCCGCGGGCAGGCGTTCGCGATCAAGGTGATCGACGGGAACAAGACGGCGCTGTACGCGGCCACCGTGGAGGTGCTCGATCAGCTCGGGTGGCTGGATGAGCGGCAGCGGGAGGAGCTGCGGCCCTGGCGTTCGTCCGAGATTGCGAGCGTCAAAGGCGCTGTGGTTGGGGAGCGGCGGGCTGCTTTCCGGTTGGAGGGTGCGGCTTGAGACAGCGAATTCGCGCCGATCCCCGTCATTCCAGCGAGGGACGGTGTGGCGTCAGGCCACCCGCGCAGCAGGCGCACCCTGCGCCCGCTCGTCAACCCGGGCCTGCCAGCGCAACACCAGCACCGTGCCCGCCACCATCCCAACAACCGCCAGCAGCGATCCGGTGGACAAGAGCGCAGCGCCAGTGACGCCGTTCCCCACCGAGCATCCCAGCGCAGTCACGCCGCCGAACCCCATCAGCGCGCCGCCCACGACGCTGTGCCGCAGCTCCCGCGCCGTCGCGAACGACTCGACGCGGTACTCGCCGCGCCAGCGCGCGCTGAAGTGGCTGCCCAGCACGATGCCCAGCGAGAGCATCACGCCGAACGTGGCGACCGTGTTCTTGTCCGTCCACAGCGTCAGCAGGTCCATCGCATTGGCCAGCGGCGCGACGAACGACAGGCCTTCGGGCCGCTTGCCCTGCGTGCCCAGCCAGGCCGCGTCCAGCGTCTCCGGATGCTCGGCGATGAAGCCGATGCGGCCGGTGAGATAGAAGGCCAGCGCGAGCACCAGGCCCACGCCGAGCCCGCCGATCCACGCGGCGGCGTCGAGCTGGCGGCGCACGCGCCAGGCGAACAGCGCGGTCATCGCCACGATCAGCAGCGTGACCACCGCTCGCACGGCGCCGGCCGGCGTGCCGAGCGCGCCGCCAAGCAGCGAGCCCAGGTCCTGCGGCCGCGACAGCGTGACCGACACGCTGTCGAAGAGGCCGACGCGGGGAACCGCGAGGATTCCGCGCAGCGTCATGATGGCCACCACGGCGATCACGACCAGCGTGGCCCACGCCGTCAGATCGCCCGAGCCGGCCTTGACCAGGCAGCGCTGCGGGCAACCCGGCGCGAGCATCATCCCGATGCCGAACAACAGCCCGCCGCCGAGGGCCGAGAACCACAGCAGGCGCTCGTTCCAGGCCAGCGTGCGCGTGGCGTCGAAGACGCCGAGGCCGATCATCGACTGCAGCAGCAGCGCGCCGACGGCGATCGAGAGCACCCAGGAAAACAGCCGCGCCGGGCCCTGGAAACTGACCCAGTCGGCGATCCCGCCGCGCACGCAGAAGCGCGTCGCCTGCGCCACCGCACCCAGCAGTAAGCCCAGCGGCAAGGCGCCCCAGACCACCACACGGGTCAGGAGGGCGAGGGTCTCGGGCGTGGCATTCATCTCGGGGCGGCTTGGCGTAGGGGTGGGCGGGGATGATAAACGCGGCCTTGCGCGCGTGCAGGTCGCGCAGTGAACCGAGGGCCGAGGGCGTTCGATACGTCGTCTTGCCGACCGCGAGCCGGGCACATGGACGACAATCCGGCGTTTCCGAACCCGAAAAACACCACGGACCCATGCTCGAGTTCCTGACCCCCGCCTTCTGGATCGCCGTCGGCCAGATCATCCTCATCGACATCCTGCTGGGCGGGGACAACGCGGTCGTGATCGCGCTGGCCTGCCGCGGCCTGCCGCAGAAGCAGCGCAAGCTCGGGATCATCTACGGCACGGCGGGCGCGATCGTCCTTCGCGTCATCCTGATTGCCTTCGCGCTGGCGCTACTCGCCATCCCCTACCTCAAGCTGGTGGGCGGCCTGCTGCTGGTGTGGATCGGCGTGAAGCTGATGCTGCCGCAGGACGAGGGCGACGACCACGCCAACATCGCGTCCAGCGACAAGCTCTGGGGTGCGGTGAAGACCGTCATCGTGGCCGACCTGGTGATGAGCGTGGACAACGTGCTGGCCATTGCCGGGGCCGCCGAGAGCGCGGGCCAGCACCAGCTGTTCCTGGTCATCTTCGGCCTGATCGTCAGCATCCCGATCATCGTGGCGGGCAGCCAGCTGGTGCTCAAGCTGATGGACCGCTTCCCGATCATCATCACGCTGGGGGCCATGCTGCTGGGCTGGATCGCCGGGCAGATGATCTTCACCGACCCGGGCGTCAAGGCCTACCTGCCCGAGTCCAAGGTCTGGGAGTACGGCGCGGCGGTGATCGGCGCGCTGATCGTGCTGGCTCTGGGCAAGGGGCTCGCGGCCCGGCGGCCGGCCAGTTCCGAGCCCGCCTGAGATCGCTTCCCTCCCCGAGAAGGGGGAAGTCTCGGCCTTCAGCGCCTGCGTCGCAGCAGGTACCAGGCCGCGCCAACGACCGCCGACGCCACGACCGCCTTCGTCACGAAGCCCTTGCGGTTGTGGCGCCACTCGGCCGGCCCGCCCATCTCGCGGTAGATGTTCGGGATGTGGCCGTGCGCCAGATCCTGGAGCAGGCCTTCGCCCACGTTCACGCGGTCGGCCAGCAGCAGGATCATCCAGTGCCGCATGTCGTTCTCGCTGTACCGGAAGGCCAAGTCGCGCAGCTTGCCGGACAGGCCGGTCGGCGGTGTGCTGGTGCCGAACACCGGCGTGATCCCGGGCCGCTCCACCGAGTGGTAGACCTTCACGCGGGCCTTCTGCTGTTCGGGCGCGTCCCAATGCACGTTGTCCAGCCGCGGGGGCGTGCGCTCGCGCGGCACGGCCGGGCGGTTGGCCGGGTCGAGGTCGGCGCCCCAGCCCTGGATGTGCGAGCGGTCGCCGTGCTGGCGGCGCGTGTTCGGGTCGGTGCGCTCGGCGTACGGCGCCGCGTTGCTTTCGGTGCTGGGGGTGACGACGGTATCCATGCTCGGTCCTCCTGGGTTCTCAATGGCGCATCGACGGCGGGATCAGCACCGGCTTGATGCAGTTGTCCAGCTTGCTGGAGAACAGGTGGTAAGCATCGGCCACGTCCTCCAGCGGGATGCGGTGGGTGATGATCTCGCTGGGCTTCAGGCGGCCGGCCCGCACGTGCTCGATCAGGCGCGGCAGGTGGCGCTTGACGCTGGCCTGGTTCATGCGCAGCGTCAGGCCCTTGTTGATCGCATTGCCGATCGGCACCGCGTTGAAGGTCGGCCCGTACACGCCCACGATGGACACCGTTCCGCCCTTGCGGACCGAGTTGATGCACCAGTGCAGCGCCGTGGCCGCGCCCGCCTGCAGCGGCAGGGTCACGCCCGTGAAGCGCTGCACCATGCTGCCGTCCGCTTCCGCGCCCACGGCGTCGATGCACACGTCCGGCCCGAGCCAGTCGGTCATCTTCTTCAGGTGCACGGCCATGTCCGCGACTTCGCGGAAGTTGACCGTCTCGCACTGCGCGTAGCGACGCACGAACTCCAGCCGGTAGTCGAGGTGGTCGACGACGATCACGCGGCCCGCGCCCATGAGCCAGGCCGACTTTGCGGCAAAGATGCCCACCGGTCCCGCGCCGAACACCACCACGGTGTCGCCTTCCTGGATGTCGCCCATCTCCGCGGCCTGGTAGCCGGTCGGCACCACGTCGGTCAGCAGCACCGCGTCGTCGACGTCGAGGTCCTCGGGGATCACGGTCGGTCCGACGTCCGCCATCGGCACCCGCACGTATTCGGCCTGGCCGCCGTCGTAGCCACCGGTCGTGTGCGAGTAACCGTAGATGCCGCCCACCGCCGTCGCATGCGGGTTCGTGTTGTGGCAATTGCTGTACAGCTCCTTCTGGCAGAAGAAGCAGCTGCCGCAAAAGATGTTGAAGGGCACCAGCACGTGGTCGCCTTTCTTCAGGTTCTGCACCGAGGAGCCGACCTCCTCGACGATGCCGGTGAACTCGTGCCCGAACGTCATGCCCACGCGCGTGTCCGGCACGAGGCCGTGGTACAGGTGCAGGTCGGAGCCGCAGATGCAGGAACGCGTCACGCGCACGATGGCGTCGTTGGGGTGCTCGATCTCGGGTTCCGCCTTGTGCACCGCGCGGATGCGGTAGGGACCTCGGTAGTTCATCGCCAGCATGGAAGGGTTCTCCTGTTTTTCAGTGTTGCCGAACCCGAACAGTGGCAAGCCGCGTGCCTTCGTCCGGCGCGGATCGCCCGCACAATGGCGGCGATGAGCAAGACCATCAGCCTGATCGGCGCGCCCACCGACGTCGGCGCGAGCGTCCGCGGCGCGGGCATGGGACCGGATGCCCTGCGCGTGGCGGGGCTGATGGACGCACTGCGTGCGCACCGCCTCGAAGTCGTGGACCGCGGCAACCTCTCCGGCCCGCCCAATCCCTGGCTGCCGCCGCATGGCGGATTGCGGCACCTGGAGGAAGTCGTGGCCTGGAACTGGGCCGTGTACACCGCCGTCGATCTGGCGTTGAGCGAAGGGCAGGTGCCGCTGCTCATGGGAGGCGACCACTGCCTCGCGATCGGCTCCATCAGCGCGGTGGCGCGCCACTGCCGTGCCACCGGCAAGCAGCTGCGCGTCGTGTGGCTCGACGCGCACACCGACGTCAACACCGAAACGATCAGCCCCAGCGGCAACCTGCACGGCATGCCCGTGTCCTGCCTGCTGGGCCACGGCCCGAAGAAATTGGTCGGCTGGAGCGGCGAGCCGGCCGCGATCACGCCGGAGCAGATCGACTTCATCGGCATCCGCAGCGTCGATGCCGACGAGAAGCAGGCGATCCGCCAGCTCGGGCTGCAGGTGTTCGACATGCGGCACATCGACGAGCACGGCATGCGCACCACCATGTCGGAGGTGCTGCAGGACGTGCACGAGGACACCCACCTGCACGTGAGCTTCGACCTCGATTGCCTCGACCCGGCCGATGCGCCCGGCGTGGGGACCGGCGTGCGCGGTGGCCCGACCTACCGCGAGATGCAGCTGTGCATGGAGATGATCGCGGACACGGGCCGGATGGCGTCGCTCGACGTCGTGGAGATCAATCCGGCGCTGGATGTGCGCAACCGCACGGCTGAACTGGCCGTGGAATTCATACAGAGCCTGTTCGGCGCTTCCACGCTGGCCCGCTGAGCCTGGCGTTTCCGGTTCGTCACCTTTGCGCCGAAGTGTGAGCGCGCACGGCCGCGCGCCGGGCCCGGCGTTATCGTCGCGTTCGAAGGAAGCACGACGATGGACCCGGCCATCGAGAACACGGACCTGGGACCGCCGCCGGCGCCTCCCATCCTCAGGCGCGGGCTGCCCGTGGCCATCGTGGCGCACGTGCTGCTCGGGGTCGCGCTCGCCTTCGGCTTGCAATGGAAGCGGCAGCCCGATCCGGCGGCCGCCGCGGTTCCACTGCCTCCCGTGACGGCCGCTGCGCCTTCGACGGCCACCATGGGGGCGGGGCCCGCGCCATCGCAGCCGCCTGCGGCCGTGCAACAGCAACCGCTGCAGCAGCAGCCGCCGCCATCGCGCGTCGCAGCGCCCGTCTCGCAGGCGCCCGCGCCGGCTCCGGCTGCACGCGCACCCGCGCCGGCTTCGCCGCCGACGCAGGTCGTCGCGCGCAATACCGCGCGGCCCGCGCCCCCGCCGGCCGCGGGCGAACGCGTGTCGCCCAGCTTCGATTGCGACAAGGCGCGCTCCGTGCCCGAGCGCATCATCTGCGCCGATCCCGACCTCTCGCGCCAGGACCGCGAACTCGGACGCCTCTACGCCCGCGCGCGGGAAGCGTCGCCCAATCCCGGCGCTTTCCGGCGCCATAGCGATGCCCGCTGGGCCGATCGCGAGCGGCAATGCCGCGACCGCGAGTGCCTGCAGCGCTGGTACGCGCAGCGGCGCGAGGAGCTGTCGGCCGCCCTCGGCGAGGCGCCGCCCAACCGTTGAAGTTGCGGCGTCAGGCCGAGGCTTGCGCCCTGGCGCGCGCCTTCTTCACGTACTCCGGCTGGAAGCTGCGCAGCGAGTTGTCGGCGAAGGCCACCGTCACCTCGGTGGCGCTGGCCTGCTTGACCTGGCCGCGGCCATAGCGCTTGACCATCACGATGTCGCCCGCCGCGAACACGGCACGCGCGGGAGCGTCCTCTTCGCAGTTGTGCGCTTCCCGCTGCGCCTTTTCCATCGCCTCTTCCTGCCGCGCGATGCGCAGGCAGTTGTCGCAGTGCCGGCAGCGCTCGAATCCGGCCTCGCCTTCCAGGTGCTCCAGCAGCACGTGCCAGCGGCACTGGCCGGTCTGGGCGTAGAACACCATGCGCTCGAGCGTCTCGCGGTCCTGCTCCCGTTTCTCGCGGTAGGCGTTCATCAGCGTGCGCAGCGCGTCGCCTTCGAGGCCGCCGCGCAGCAGCCGCACACCGCCGCCGGGTTCGACCGCCACCACCTTGTTCCGGCGCAGCAAGCCCAGCGCCACCTGCAACTTCGACCGGGGGCGCGCAAGCCGCCCCTGCAGCAGCGGCAGCGTCCATGCGTCGCCCTCCGGCGGCGTCTCGTTGAGCGCCTCATAGAGCGCCACCGCGTCGTCGTCGGTGGGATAGCGGCCGGCCAGGAAGAATTGCTGCACTGCCTTGTCCGCGCGCAGGTACAGCAGCGTGCACAGCGAGGCCTCGCCGTCGCGGCCCGCGCGGCCGGCCTCCTGGTAGTAGGTTTCCAGCCCGGAAGGCAGCTGGTAGTGCAGCACGAAGCGGATGTCGGGCTTGTCGATGCCCAGGCCGAAGGCGTTGGTGGCCACCATCACGCGCACCGCCCCGTCCATGAACGCCTCCTGCGCGGCGTGGCGCTCGCCGGCCGCGAGCTTGCCGTGGTACAGGCCCACCGACTCGCCGGCGGCCTGGAGCGCCTCGTGCACCGCGACGGCCGCCTTCACGGTGGCCGTGTAGACCAGCCCGCTGCCCTGCGCCGAGCGCACGAACGCCAGGGCGCGTTCGAGCTTGTCCTCCTCGCGCGCGACCTGTTCGACCTTGAGCGCGAGGTTGGGCCGGTACGCGCCCGTGTTGATGATCGAGCCGCTCGGGATGCCCAGCTGCTGCGCGACGTCGCGCGCCACGTCGTCGGTGGCCGTCGCCGTCAGTGCGAGGACCGTGGGCTTCCCGAGGGCGGGCAGCGCCGGGCCGATGTCCAGGAACGCCGGTCGGAAGTCGTGGCCCCACTGCGAGATGCAGTGCGCCTCGTCCACCACCAGCAGGCTGGTGGGATGCTGCGCGAGTTCCTCCAGGAAACCGGGCTCGGCCAGCTTCTCCGGCGTGGTCATCACGATGCGCGCGCTGCCGTCCATGGCGGCGGCGCGAGCGGTGCGCGCTTCCTCGCTGTCGGTCGCGCTGTTCAACTGCACGGCCGCGATGCCCAGCTCACGCATCGCCTCGACCTGGTCCTTCATCAGCGCGATCAGCGGCGAGACGACGACGGTGCGCCCGGGCAGCAGCAGCGCGGGCAGCTGGTAGCACAGCGACTTGCCGGCGCCCGTGGGCATGATGGCCAGCGTCGGCTTCGCGGCCAGCACCTGGTCGATGACCGCGCGCTGGCCCGGCCGCAGTCGTTCGATGCCGAACGTCTGCTTCAGGAGCTGGGCGACGCGCCGGGCGCGTGCGGATGCGGACTCGGCGCGCGCTCCCCGCATGGGTCAGCGGTCGGCCTCGCCGTCCTCGGATTCCGCGTCGCGGTCCGAATCCAGGTCGGTGAACTCCTGGCCGTCGGGGTCGGCTTCGGGGAAGCCGCTGCCGGAACCGGGCCCGTCTTCGATCGCCTCGCCGAGGTCCTCGCCGCTGTCGCCGGCGGCGTTCATGCGAACGATGCGGTCGGGCGCGATGTCGGCGCCTTCCACAGCATCGGGGCCGAACACCGAGCCGCGCTCGCCGGTGCCGGCGCCGTCGGAATCGGCATGGTCCTCGAGCGTGCCGACCGCGTCGCTGCCGGTGTCTGAACTGTCGCTCGGACCCAGCAGGTCGGTGCTGCGGCCGCTGGGCTGGGCAGGCGCCGGATCGGCGCCCAGGATGCTGCTGTAGGCCATGGGGACTCCTTCCTGTTTCCGAGCCCAGTGTGCGGCCCGGGTCCGCCGTTTGCCGTCGGAACCTGAGCGCGTTCGCTGTGGGACTACGGCTACGGCGGCCGCGCAACCGGAACACCCATGGAACCGAACTCGCGGGACGGGCCGCCCCATCCCCTCGTCGTGATCGGCGCGTCGTTCGGCGGCGTCGAAGCGCTCATGACCCTGGTCGCGGGCCTGCCGAAGGACCTGCAAGCCTTCGTGGCCCTGGTCCTGCATGTCGGGCACCACCCGAGCATCCTGCCGGAGCTGCTTTCGCGAGCAGGGCCGCTGCGGGCGGTGCATCCGCGCGAGGGCGAGCCGATGCAACTGGGCAGGATCTACGTGGCGCCGCCCGACCATCACCTGCTGGTGGGCGCCGGCGCGCTGCACCTGAGCCGCGGCCCGCGCGAGAACCACACCCGCCCGGCGATCGACCCGCTGTTCCGGTCGGCGGCCCTGCACTGGGGATCCGCGGCGATCGGCGTGGTGCTGACCGGCGAGCTCGACGACGGCACGGCGGGGCTGGCGGCCATCAAGTCCTGCGGCGGCATCGCCGTGGTGCAGGACCCGCAGGAGGCCGCGGCGCCCAGCATGCCCGCGAGCGCACTGGGCAACGTGCAGGTCGACCACTGCGTGCTGCTGCCCGCGATCCCGCCGTTGCTGGTACGGCTGGTCGGGACGGCCCCGCCCCGCGCGCCGCAGACGGCCCCGGAGGCGCTGGTGCGCGAGCAATCAATCTTCGAAGGAATCGATCCGATGGAAAACCTGAAGGCGATCGCGACTCCCAGCCAGCTGACCTGTCCTGAGTGCGGAGGCACGCTCTCCGAGATCCACGCGGGGCCGCCGCTGCGTTTCCGTTGCCACACCGGCCACGCCTACAGCGCGAAGAGCCTGAACAGCGCGCAGGCCGAGAAGACCGACCACACCCTGCAGAGCAGCGTGCGCGCGCTCCAGGAACGCGAGCAGTTGCTGCTGCGCATGGCCGCGGTCGCGCGGGCCCTGGACGATGAGCCGCAGGCCCACGCCGGGCTCCAGGAAGCCGCGCGCGTGCGGGAGCGCTTCCGGCGGCTGGCCGAGCTGCTGACGGCGGAGGCAGGCGGCGCATAATCGTCGGCCTCCCGCCGACCCCATGTCTGAAGCCCCCGTTCCCGATCGCACCGAACAGGACGCCGGCACTGCCCTCGACGACACCATACCCGGCACAAGCTACGGCATGGTGCGGCTGGTCGCGCTGGGCGGCTCGGCCGGGGCGATCGAGGCGCTGCAGGAGTTCTTCAGCGGCATCCCGTCCGACTGCCCGCTGGCCTTCGTGGTGGCCATCCACCTTGGCACCGAACACGACTCCCAGCTCGCGGAGCTGATCCAGCCGAGGACGTCCCTTCGCGTGATGCGACTCACGCAGCGCGAACCGCTGCGGCCGGGCACGGTGTATGTGATCCCGCCGCGCAAGCTGATCCGGGTCGAGGGTGACTGTCTGGTGGTGGAGGACCGCCTGCCGGAGCAGAAGCGCCTCGTGGCCGTCGACCTGCTGTTCCGCACGCTGGCGGATTCGCATGGGGCCCACAGTGCGGCGGTCGTGCTGTCCGGCGCGGACGGCGACGGCGCCATCGGCATCAAGCGGGTCAAGGAGCGCGGGGGCCTTACCGTCGCCCAGGACCCCGAGGAGTGCAGGCATCCGGGCATGCCCCGCACGGCCATCGCCACGGGAATGGTGGACTGGACCCTCCCCGTGGCCGAGATGCCCAGCCGGCTCATGGCGTACTTCCGCCTCGAGGAGCACCTGCGGCTGCCTGCCGAGGAAGCGCCGGAGGCGCCGCCGTCCGCCAGCCGCGACGCCGAGAACGAAGCGGCGCTGCGGGAAATCCTGGCCTTCCTGCGCACGCGCACCGGGCGCGACTTCAACGGCTACAAGCGGGCCACGGTCGTGCGGCGCATCGCGCGCCGCATGCAGATCAACGGCACCGACCACATGGCCGGCTACCTGAAGTTCCTGCGCACCCGGCCCGGCGAAGCGCCGGCGCTGCTGCAGGACCTGCTGATCAGCGTCACCAACTTCTTCCGCGACGCCGATTGCTTCGAGGCGCTCGAGCCGCACCTGGCCGAGATGCTGCGCGGCAGGCCGGCGAACGAGGCGGTGCGCATCTGGGTGCCGGGCTGCGCCACGGGCGAGGAGGCCTACTCCCTGGCGATCCTCCTGTGCGACAAGAGCCGCGAGATGGACGCTCCGCCGCAGATCCAGGTGTTCGCGAGCGACCTGGACGAGGACGCCATCCGCACCGCGCGGGAAGGCCTCTATCCCGCCGCCATCGAGGCAGACGTCTCGCCGGAACGGCTGCGCCGCTACTTCAGCAAGGAGCACCGGGGCTACCGCGTTCGCCGCGAAGTGCGCGAGATGGTGCTGTTCGCGCCGCACGACGTGCTGAAGGATTCGCCGTTCTCGAGGCTGGACCTGGTGTCCTGCCGCAACCTGCTGATCTACCTGGGCCGCCCCGCCCAGCAGCGGTTGTTCCAGACGTTCCACTTCGCGCTGCGGCCGCAGGGCCTGCTGTTCCTCGGCGCCTCGGAGAACTGCGAGGACGGGGGCAATTTGTTCACGGTGGTGGACAAGGGGAACCGCATCTTCATGCAGCGGCCGCTGCCGCGTCCGGCGCTGCTGCCGGTACCCACCGGGCCGAGCACGCTGGTGCAGGCGCTCCATGGCGGCATGGCGCAGCCCACCATCGGCGGGCGGGCCTTCGAGCCGCCGCCGGTCGGCGGCCGGCTCCCGAAGGCGGGCGAGGAGCGCGGGGCGTCGTGGGGCGCGCTGCACCTGCGCCTGCTGGAGACGCTGGCGCCGCCGTCCATCCTGGTGGACCGCGACCACGAGATCGTGCACCTGTCCGCCAATGCGGGCCGCTTCCTGCAATTCTCGGGCGGCGAGCCCAGCCGCAACCTCCTGCGCGCGATCCACCCCGCGCTGCGGATCGAATTGAGGGCGGCGCTGTACCAGGCCTCGCAGTCGCGGGAGGCGACCGAGGTGGTCGTGGACCGCGTGCCGCTGCCCGAAGGGGAATCGACCGTCACGGTACGCGTGTGGGCGGTGCAGGACATGGGCGCCGACCTGTTCCTCGTGCTGCTCGACCCGCGGGCCGGCGAAGCACCCGAGGCGCGCGCCGTGCAGCTGCAGCAGAAGGACCCGGTGGCGACCCACCTGGACCGGGAGCTGGAGCGGCTCAAGACGCAGTTGCGCGAGACGGTGGAGCAGTACGAGGCGTCGACGGAGGAACTCAAGGCCGGCAACGAGGAGCTGCAGGCCATGAACGAGGAACTGCGCTCGGCCACCGAGGAGCTGGAGACCAGCCGCGAGGAACTGCAGTCGCTCAACGAGGAGCTGACGACCGTCAACAACGAGCTCAAGGGCAAGGTCGACGAGCTGGCGGACGCCAACAGCGACCTGCACAACCTGATGGACGCCACGGACATCGCCACGGTGTTCCTCGACCGCGGGCTGTCCGTCATGCGCTACACGCCGGCGGCGGTGCACCTGTTCAACCTGATCCCGTCCGACCTGGGGCGGCCGCTGTCGGACCTCGCGACGCGCCTGGACTACCCGGAACTCGCGGACGATGCACAGCGCGTGCTGGACAGGCTGGTGCCGATCGAGCGCGAGGTGGCCTTGCCCGACGGCACCTGGTTCCTCGTCCGCATGGTGCCCTACCGCACGGTGGACGACCGCATCTCGGGGGTCGTGCTCTCCTTCATCGACATCACGCGCCGCCGGCAGGCCGAGGAGGTCCGCACCTGGTTGTCGGCCGTGGTCCACGCCTCCACCGACGGCATCGTCAGCTTCGCGCTGGACGGCACCATCCTGAGCTGGAACGCGGCGTGCGAGCGCATCTTCGGGTACACCGCGGCGGAGATGATCGGGCAGCCCCTGGACCTGCTCGCCCCGGGCCACGAGCAGTCGCAGCTGGACCAGATCAGCAAGCTGCGCGAAGGGGCGTCGGTCGAATACGAGACCGTGCGCCGGCGCAAGGACGGCCGCGAGATCCAGGTCTCGCTGTCGGTGTCGCCGATCCGCGATCCCGGCGGCTCGGTGATGGGCGGCACCAGCGTCGTGCGCGACATCACGGATGCGCGCCGCGCGCAGCAGGCGCTGCGCGAAAGCGAGGAGCAGCTGCGCCTGGTGGTCGAGAACGTCCGTGAGTACGCCATCTTCTCGCTCGACCTGGAGCGGCGCGTCGTCAGCTGGAACCGGGGCGCCGAAAGGCTGCTCGGGTACAGCGAGAAGGAGGTGGTCGGGCAGATCGGCGACATCATCTTCACCGAGGAAGACCGGCGCGCGCGCGCACCGGAAGCGGAAGCACGAACGGCCCTCGAGCACGGTCGCGCGTCCGACGACCGGGTCCACGTGCGCAAGGACGGCACGCCGTTCTGGGCCGAAGGCGTGGCGATGCTCATGCGCGACGAAAAAGGCCGCGCGATGGGATTCGTCAAGGTGCTGCGCGACCAGACCCAGGCGCGCGAGGCCAAGCAGGCCCTCGAGCGCAGCCAGGCCGAACTGCGGCAGTCGCTGGAGGAAACGCAGCTGGCGCGGCGCGCACTGGAAGCCGCCGACGCCGCCAAGGACCGCTTCCTGGCCGTGCTCTCGCACGAGCTGCGCAACCCGCTCGCCTCGATCGCCAGCGCGTCCGAGCTGCTGCTGATGCCCAAGCTGCCGGAGTCCGCCCGCGAGAAGGCGGCCGAGGTGGTGCAGCGCCAGGGCAAGGCGATGAAGGTGCTGCTGGACGAGCTGCTGGACGTCTCGCGGCTCACGCTTGGGCGGCTGAACCTTTCCAAGCGGCCGGTGTCGGTGGCGCTGGTCGTCCACCAGGCGCTCGAGGCGACGCGTCCCCTGGTTCAGGCTGCGGCGCACGAACTGGTGGTGAGCCTGCCTGCGCATTCGGTGGAGGTGGAAGGCGACCCGCTGCGGCTGTCGCAGGTCGTGTCCAACCTGGTCAGCAACGCGGCCAAGTACACGCCCGAAGGCGGCCGCATCGAGGTCTCGGCCGAAGTCTTCAGCGACGAAGTGGTGATCCAGGTCAGCGACAACGGCATCGGCATGGAGCCCTCGCAGATCGACCGCATGTTCGACCTGTTCTCGCAGGGCGAGAGCGTCACGGGCCACTCCAACAGCGGCCTGGGCATCGGCCTCGCGCTGGCCCGCAACATCGTCGAGATGCACGGCGGCTGGATCATGGCCAGTTCGGCGGGCCCGGGGCAGGGCAGCCAGCTGAGGGTGGGCCTGCCGCTGCTGCACGTCGGCGATGCGGAGGCTGCCGTGCAGGCCGAAGAGCCGCGCATGCAGCCGCCTTCGCCCGCTCCCGCCGCCGAAGGCGAGCTGATCCTGGTCGCCGACGACAACGGCGACGCGGCCTGGGGCCTGGCCAAGCTGCTGGAGCTGTCGGGCTTTCGCGCGGTGCTGGCGCGTTCCGGGGAAGAAGCGCTGCAGGTGGCCGACGAGCACCGCCCCGCCATCGCGCTGCTGGACATCGGCATGCCCGACATCAGCGGCCACGAGGTCGCGCGGCGGTTGCGCAAGCAGGACTGGGGCCGCGAGATGATCCTGATCGCGGCCACCGGCTGGGGCCAGGAAGCCGACATCCGCCACTCCATGGAAGCCGGCTTCGACGCCCACCTCACCAAGCCGCTGAACGTCGGGCGCATCCGCGGGCTGATCGAAGAGCTCAAGAGCAAGCGCAAGCCCTGACCGGGCAGGACCCGATGATGCAGGCCGGGCGTGGCGGCTAGCATGCGCGCATGACCTACCTGCTCGCGCTCGACCAGGGCACCTCCAGCTCCCGCAGCATCGTCTTCGACCGCCAGGGCGCCATCGTCTCGCTGGCGCAGCGCGAGCTGCCGCAGATCTACCCGCAGCCCGGCTGGGTGGAGCACGACCCGATGGAGATCTGGCGCGGCCAGCTGGCCACGGCGCAGGAGGCCCTGGCGAAGGCCGGCATCGGCGCGAAGGACGTGGCCGCGCTGGGCATCACCAACCAGCGCGAGACCGCCGTGGTCTGGCACCGCAAGACCGGCCAGCCGATCCACCACGCCATCGTCTGGCAGGACCGCCGCGGCGAGCCGTTGTGCGCGCAGCTGCGCGAGCAGGGCCATGCGCCGCTGATCCAGTCGCGCACGGGGCTGCTGATCGACTCCTATTTTTCGGGCACCAAGATCCGCTGGCTGCTGGACAACGTGCCGGGCGCGCGACAGCAGGCCGAGCGCGGCGAACTGGCCTTCGGCACCATCGACAGCTGGCTGCTGTGGCAGCTGACCGGCGGCGCGCTGCACGCCACCGACGTCAGCAACGCTTCGCGCACGATGCTGTTCGACGTGCACGGCAACGAATGGGACCAGGAACTGCTGCAACTCCTGCAGGTGCCCGCGTCGATGATGCCGAAGGTGCTGCCTTCGAGCGCCGGGTACGGCCGAACGGTTGAAACGCTGCTGGGCGCCCCGGTGCGCATCGGCGGCGTCGCCGGCGACCAGCAGAGCGCGCTGTTCGGGCAGGCGTGCTTCCGCGAGGGCATGGCCAAGAACACCTACGGCACCGGCTGCTTCCTGCTGATGCACACCGGCGGGCGTTTCCAGCAATCGGCCAACGGCCTGCTCACCACCAGCGCGGCGCAGACATCCCAGCAGCCGCAGTACGCGATGGAGGGCAGCGTCTTCGTCGGCGGCGCGGTCGTTCAGTGGCTGCGCGATGGCCTCAAGGCCATCGAGAGCAGCGCGCAGGTGCAGGCGCTGGCCGAGAGCGTGCCCGACGCGGGCGGCGTGATGCTGGTGCCGGCCTTCACCGGCCTGGGCGCGCCCTACTGGAAACCCGATGCGCGCGGCACGATCACGGGACTGACGCGCGGGTCGACCGTCGCCCACATCGCGCGCGCCGCGCTGGAGAGCATCGCGTACCAGAGCGCCGCGCTGCTGCAGGCCATGAGCCGCGATGCGACCGCGGCGGGATCGGCGCCCGTCGCCGAATTGCGCGTGGACGGCGGCGCCTGCGTCAACAACCTGCTGATGCAGTTCCAGGCCGACCTGCTGGGCATTCCCGTCGTGCGGCCGGCCATCACCGAGACCACCGCGCTGGGGGCGGCTTACCTGGCGGGGCTCTCCGGCGGCGTGTTCGCCGGGCCGCAGGAGCTGGAGAAGCTGTGGAAGGCCGAGCGCCGCTTCACGCCGACGCTGTCGCGCGACCGTGCCGGCGAACTGATGCAGCGCTGGGAGCACGCGGTGCGGCAGGCCACGCTGGCCTGAGCCTGCCCGCCAGAGATCGATCACTTCGCGCGAAAGGAGTCCCCATGAAGCTCGTCCCACTTGCCTTCACGATCATCGCCGCGGCCTTCGCCTGCGGCGCGTCCGCGCAGAACCTCAAGCCCGGCCTGTGGCAGGTGCAGCAGAAGGTCTCGGGCAATCCCGAGATGCAGCGCGAGGTGGAGGAGATGCGCAAGAAGATGGCGACGCTGCCGCCCGAGCAGCGCAAGCAGATGGAGGACATCATGGCGCGCCGCGGCGTCCAGATGGGGCCGTCGGGCCACAGCGTGCGGATGTGCCTGACGAAGGAAATGGTCGAACGCAACGAGATCCCGGCCACCCAGGGCGACTGCAAGATCACGCAGCAGCAGCGCACCGGGAACACGCTGAAGGCGGCGTTCACCTGCAGCAACCCGCCCTCCAGCGGCCAGACGGTCGTCACCTTCACCAGCCCCGAGGCCTACACCATGAAGACGACGGCCACCGGCGCGGTGGGCGGCAAGACGGAAAGCATGACGGTGGAGGGCACCGGCAAGTGGCTGGGCGCCGATTGCGGCGAGGTGCGGCCCGTTACGCCGCACGGCGCCGCGAAGTAGCCGGCGAGCTCTACCGCGCCGCGCTGTTTTTGCATTTCGGAACAGCGGCGTGTGGCCCGCGGGCTGCGCGGCTGTGGTGCACTGGCCGGATGAACGCGCGGCACCCTGGGATCTTCCCCACCTTCTTCCTCTCGGGCTTCGAATGCTCGACCTTCCGCTGGAAGGACGGGCGGCGCCGCGACCTGGTCGCGGAGACGCACCACCGCGAGAACGCGCTGCGCGACTACGAAGTGTTGCGGGACCTGGGCATCGCCGTGTCCCGCGAGGGCATCCCCTGGCCGATGGCGGACCAGGGCGGCGGCCGCTACGACTTCAGTTGCATCAAGCCGATGGTCGAAGCGATGCGGCAGACGCGAATCACGCCGGTCTGGGACCTGTGCCACTACGGCTACCCGGACGATGCGGATCCTTTCGCCGATGCGTTCAGCGATCGCTTTGCCGAGTACTGCCGCGCCGCCGCGCGGCACGTGCAAGGCGAACTGCCCGGCCCGTACTTCTTCACGCCGATCAACGAGATCACCTTCTTCGCCTTCTGCGGCGGCGAGTGGGGTTGGGTCGCGCCGTACGGAAAGGACCGTGCCACGCGCGAGCGGCTGAGGGTGGCCTTGTGCCGCGCGGCGATCGCAGGCGTCAAGGCGATCCGCGAGGTGATTCCGGACGCCCGCATGATCCACGTCGATCCGCTGGTCCAGGTGGTCGCGCCGGCCGACCGGCCCGACCAGAAGGAAGCGGCCGAACACGAAACCTTTGTCGACACCTACCTGGCCTGGGACATGCTGTGCGGCAAGGCGCATCCGGAGCTGGGCGGCACGCCGGAGATCCTGGACATCGTGGGTGCGAACAACTACTCGTTCGGGCAGATGGAGTACCGCGAGCAGGGGCCGCACCAGGCCTTGCCGCCGGACCATCCCGGCATCGTGCCCCTGTGCGAGTTGCTGCGCCGCGTGTGGGAGCGCTACCGCCGGCCGATGCTGATCGGCGAGACCAGCGGCATGGGCAAGGGCCGGCCCGACTGGTTGCGCGACGTGATGGAAGAGTCGATGGCCGCCGTCAACCAGGGCATGGACCTGCACGGCGTGTGCCTCTTCCCCGGCGTGGACATGCCCGACTGGCACACCGGCGAGTGGCTGCACAACGGCATCTGCGACCTGGTCGAGTGCGAGGACGGCCTGCGCCGCGTGCCGCATGGCCCTTACGTCGACGAACTGCGGCGCTGGCAGAAGGAATTGAACCGGGTGACCCGGCTGGACGAGGACCCTTTCAGCGACCCGGTGGACCTGCAGGACGTGATCGACGCGGCGCGGCGGCTCGCGCCGAAGCCGGACGCCAACTGGCACTGAGGTCAGCTGCCGCGCGGAAAGCTGGCGGTGAAGGTGGTGCCCTGTTCCTCGCTGGAGGTGACGGCCACGCGGCCGCCATGCGCCTTGGCGATCTCGCCCACGATGAAGAGGCCGAGTCCGACGCTTCGGGTCGCGCCGCTCGCCGCCGTTCCGCGCACCAGCGGCTCGAACAGGTGGGCCTGCAGCGAGGGCGGGATGGGCGCTCCGCGGTTGTGCACCGACAACTCGAAGGCCCGCGGCCCGATCACCGAACGCACGCGCACCGGCGCGTCCGCCTGGCCGTACGCCATGGCGTTGCCGACCAGGTTGCCCAGCAGCTGCGCGATGCGGTCGGGATCTGCCGCGCATTCGCCTTCGCCCTCGGCCTCATGGACCAGCTCGCGCCCGGGGAACGCCTGTCCCAGCTCGTCGAGGGCGTCGGCGATCGCCTGGTGCAGCGCGATCGGCGCGGGATGCACCGCGATGCCGCGGCCCAGGCGCGCCTGGGTGAAATCCAGCAGGTCCGCGATCAGCCGGTGCGAGCGCTCGGCGGCGCGGCTCACTCGGCCCAGCACGTTCAATTGGTGCGGCGACACGCCGCCCCTGGTGAGCAGCAGCACGCCCATCTGGATCGTCTGCAGCGGGTTGCGCAGGTCGTGGCTGACGATGCCGACCATCTGCTCGGCGATCTGGGCCCGCTCGCGGTCTTCGTCCTGGCGCTTCCGGCCCTCGGCCAGCAGCTGCTCCAGCCGGGAGCGCGCGGCCAGCAGCTCGCGTTCGTACTTGTCGCGGTCGCGGGCGACGAACAGCGCCAGCTCCGAATAGGCGCCCTGGGGCGTCTCGTGCCGCTGCGCGTTGAGCACCATCGGAATGGCGCTCCCGCTGCGCGGCACGATCTCCAGCTTGACCTCGGAGACCGAGCCTTGCATCTGCATCAGCGGCGCCAGGTGCGTCAGGTGGAAGATGCGCGCGCCGACGGTCAGCAGGTCCTGCAGCTTGCGGCCCAGGAGCTCCTCGCGCTCGTACCCGACCCAGCGGCAGAACGTGAGGTTCACGCGCAGGATGGTCCCCTGCGCGTCGGTGCGCAGCAGCCCGCAGGGCGCCTCGTCCAGCGCCCGCTGGAGTTCCGCCGGCAGCGCCGCCCCGCCAGGCACGTCAGAGGCCTTCGGCTGCCAGGAAGGCGTCGATGGCAGCCGTGCTCGCACCGGGCGCGCTCAGGTGCGGGCAGTGGCCGAAGTTGTCGATCAGCACCAGCCGGCTGTTGGGCAGCATGCGGTGCATGTAGTCGCCCACCGCGCGCGGCGCGATGATGTCCTCGCTGCACTGCATGATGAGGGTGGGGGACTTCAGCTTCGGCAGGTCGGCCCGGTTGTCCGACAGGAAGGTGACGCGGGCGAAGTGCTTGGCGATGTCGGGGTCGGTGCGGCAGAAGCTGTTGACCAGCTCCTCGCTCAGTTCGGGCTGCTCGGGGGCGCCCATGATGGCCGGCGCCATGTTGCTGGACCAGCCCAGGTAATTGCTCTCCAGCGTCTCGAGCAGACCCTCGATGTCCTGGCGCTCGAAGCCGCCGTGGTAGTCGCCGTCGTTGATGTAGCAGGGCGAAGGCCCCACCATCACCTGGGCGGCGAAGCGCTCCGGCGCCTTGAGGTTGGCCAGCAGGCCGATCATCGCGCTGACCGAGTGGCCGACGAAGATGACCGGGCCCTGCGCGAACTCCTCGACGATCTCGACCACGTCGTCGGCGTATCCGTGCAGGCTGTCGTACTTGGCGCGGTCGTAGGCGGAGAGCTGGGAGCCGCCGCTGCCGACCAGGTCGAACATCACCGTACGGTAGCGAGAGGCGTAGGCCGGCGCGATCCTGCGCCACATGTTCTGGTCACAGCCGAAGCCGTGGGCGAAGACCATCGTGAGCGGACCGGAGCCGGCCACGTGGACGTTGTTGCGCTTCTGTGTGCTCATCAGGCCCTGACGCGTGAGTGGAGATCGATTCTTCCACAGGGCGCCACAGGCGGCTCTCAGGGGCGCGGTCGTGCGCCGAAGATGGCGGTGCCCACCCGCACCATCGTGCTGCCGGCGGCGATGGCCGCTTCCAGGTCCGCGCTCATCCCCATCGACAGCGTGTCCAGCTCGAGGCCCGCTTCGCGCAGCCGCCGGAACAGGTCGGCGGCCTGGTCGTGCACTGCCTTCTGCGCTTCGTAGTCCGGCGCGGGTTCGGGGATCGTCATCAGGCCGCGCAGCCGCAGGCCGGGCAGCCGTGCCACTTCGCGGGCCAGGTCCGCGGCTTCGTCCGGGAGGACGCCGGACTTGCTTGTGCCGCCGTCGATATTGACCTGGATGCACACCTGCAGCGGTGGCTTCCCCTGCGGCCGCTGCTCGGAGAGCCGTTGCGCGATCTTGAGCCGGTCGACCGTGTGCGCCCAGTCGAAGTGCTGCGCGACCAGCCGCGTCTTGTTGCTCTGGATCGGGCCGATGCAGTGCCACTCCAGCGGCAGGTCTGACAGCAGCGCCATCTTCTCCACCGCCTCCTGGATGTAGTTCTCGCCGAAGGCGCGCTGGCCCGCTTCGTGCGCCTGGCGGACCGCCTCGGGACCGAAGGTTTTCGAGACGGCCATCAGCGTGACTTCTTCCGCCGGGCGTTGCGCGCGGGCACAGGCGGTCGCGATCCGCTCACGGACGGTATGGAGGTTGTGACCGATGCTGGTCATAATCGGCCGGCGAGGATTCGTATCAAAACGTCAAGAGGGGCTCGTGGATATTACCCAGCTGCTGGCTTTCAGCGTGAAGAACAAGGCGTCGGACCTGCACCTGTCGGCCGGGCTGCCGCCGATGATCCGCGTGCACGGCGACGTGCGGCGCATCAACGTGGAGCCGATGGACCACAAGCAGGTCCACGCCATGGTGTACGACATCATGAACGACACGCAGCGCAAGCAGTACGAGGAGTTCCTGGAGTGCGACTTCTCGTTCGAGATCGAAGGGCTCGCGCGGTTCCGCGTCAACGCGTTCAACCAGAACCGCGGCGCGGCGGCCGTGTTCCGGACGATTCCCTCCAAGATCCTCAGCCTCGAGCAGCTCAACGCGCCCAAGATCTTCCAGGACCTGGCGCTCAAGCCGCGCGGCATGGTGCTGGTGACCGGCCCGACCGGCTCGGGCAAGTCCACCACGCTGGCGGCCATGATCAACCACCTCAATGAGACCGAGTACGGCCACATCCTGACGGTGGAAGACCCGATCGAATTCGTGCACGAGTCCAAGAAGTGCCTGGTCAACCAGCGCGAGGTGGGGCCGATGACGCTGTCTTTCGCGGCCGCGCTGAAGTCCGCGCTGCGCGAGGACCCGGACTGCATCCTGGTGGGCGAAATGCGTGACCTGGAAACCATCCGCCTGGCCATGACGGCGGCGGAAACGGGCCACCTGGTGTTCGGCACGCTGCACACCTCCAGCGCCGCCAAGACCATCGACCGGATCATCGACGTGTTCCCGGCCGAGGAGAAGGAGATGGTCCGCGCGATGCTGTCCGAATCGCTGCAGGCGGTGATCTCGCAAACGCTTTGCAAGACCAAGGACGGCGGCGGCCGCGTGGCGGCGCACGAGATCATGATCGGCACCTCGGCCATCCGGAACCTGATCCGCGAAGCCAAGGTGGCGCAGATGTATTCCGCCATCCAGACCGGCAACAACTTCGGCATGCAGACGCTGGACCAGAACCTCATCGATCTGGTCAAGCGCAACGTGATCAGCCCGGCCGAGGCGCGATCCAAAGCGAAGATCCCCGAGAACTTCCCCGGGTAAGGGGCGAGCGACAAAGGAGCGAGCACACATGGAACGCGACCAGGCCAGCAAATTCATCAACGACCTGCTCAAGCTGATGGTCAGCCGCAATGGCAGCGACTTGTTCATCACCGGCGACTTCCCGCCCGCGATCAAGGTCGACGGCAAGGTCACCAAGGTGTCGCCGCAGCCCCTGACCGGCCAGCACACGCTGGCGCTGGCGCGCTCGATCATGAACGACAAGCAGGCGTCGGAGTTCGAGCGCACCAAGGAGTGCAACTTCGCGATCTCGCCGCCGGGCATCGGCCGCTTCCGCGTCAACGCCTTCGTGCAGCAGGGCAAGGTGGGGATGGTGCTGCGGGTGATCCCGCAGATCCTGCCGACCATCGACAAGCTGGGCGTGCCGCAGGTGCTCAAGGAAGTGGTGATGGCCAAGCGCGGCCTGGTGATCCTGGTGGGCGCCACCGGCTCGGGCAAGTCGACCACGCTGGCCGCGATGATCGACTGGCGCAACGAGAACAGCTACGGGCACATCATCACCATCGAAGACCCGGTGGAATTCGTGCATCCGCACAAGAACTGCGTGATCACGCAGCGCGAGGTGGGGCTGGACACCGACAACTGGGAAGCGGCGCTGAAGAACACGCTGCGCCAGGCGCCCGACGTGATCCTGATGGGCGAGATCCGCGACCGCGAGACGATGGAGCACGCCATCGCCTTCGCCGAAACCGGCCACCTGTGCATGGCCACGCTGCACGCCAACAGCGCCAACCAGGCGCTGGACCGCGTGATCAACTTCTTCCCCGAGGAGCGCCGCGCCCAGCTGCTGATGGACCTGTCGCTCAACCTCAAGGGCATGATCTCGCAGCGGCTGATTCCCAAGCAGGACGGCAAGGGCCGTTCCGCGGCGGTGGAGATCATGCTCAACACCCCGCTGATCAGCGACCTGATCTTCAAGGGCGAGGTGACCGAGATCAAGGAGATCATGAAGAAGAGCCGCAACCTGGGCATGCAGACGTTCGACCAGGCGCTGTACGACCTGTACGAGAACAACGTCATCACCTACGAAGACGCGCTGCGCAACGCCGACTCGGTGAACGACCTGCGCCTGCAGATCAAGCTCAATTCGCAGCGGGCGAAATCGCAGGACCTGTCGTCGGGCACGGAGCACCTGGCGATCGTCTGAAGCGACGGCCCGGACTGCCGCAAAGCCGGGCTCGCCCGGCTTTTTCTTTTCCGGCCCCCGCTTTTGCCAGAAACGCAGCCGCTGTGCCGGCGGACGGGTTTCTCCGATCGCGGCACAGTGGACGGCCCACGAACCTGCCAGGAGAAAGCCATGCCCCTCGTCCGCATCGACCTTCCCGCTTCCGCCTCCGCCACCGAAGCCGCCGCCGCATCGCGCGCCGTGCACCAGGCGCTCGTCGAGGTGTTCAGCGTGCCGCAGGACGACATGTTCCAGGTGGTCGCGCGCCGCCCGCCTGGCGAGATCGTGTGCACGCCGACATTCCTCGGCGTCGACCATTCCGACAAGGTCGCCTTCGTCCAGATCGTCTGCTCGCCGGGCCGCACGGTCGGGCTGAAGGAGGCGCTTTACGCCCGGATCGCGGAGGACGTCGCCGCCGGCGCCGGCCTGCGGCGCGAGGACGTGATCATCAACCTGCTCGAGACGGCGCGCGAGAACTGGTCGTTCGGCAACGGGCTGGCGCAGTACGCGCTGATCGACCGGCAGCCGCCCACCACGCGGGGCGGCTCCTAGAATCCGACGTTCCATTCCTTCGAGGACGACGAATGCCGAGCACCAATCCGAAGACGTACGAACCCACCGCGCCGCGCAAGGTGGCCTTCCTGGGCCTGGGCGTGATGGGCTTCCCGATGGCGGGCCACCTCGCGCTGGCGGGGCACGACGTGACGGTCTACAACCGCAGCGCCGCCAAGGCGCAGGCCTGGACCGGCGAGTTCAAGGGGCGTTCGGCGCCGACACCGCGCGAAGCCGCGTCGGGTTGCGACATCGTGTTCTGCTGCGTGGGCAATGACGACGACCTGCGCACCGTGGTGCTGGGCGAGCAGGGCGCTTTCGCGGGCATGAAGCCCGGCACCATCTTCGTCGACCACACCACGGCCTCGGCCAACGTCGCGCGAGAGCTGTCGGAGGTGGCCAAGGGCAAGGGGCTGCAGTTCGTCGACGCGCCGGTGTCCGGCGGCCAGGCGGGCGCGCAGAACGGGATGCTGACCGTGATGTGCGGCGGCGACGCGAAGGCGTTCGAGACCGCGCGGCCCGTCGCGATGGCCTTCTCTCGCGCCTTCACGCTGCTGGGCCCGAGCGGCGCCGGCCAGCTGGCCAAGATGGTCAACCAGATCTGCATCGCGGGCCTGGTGCAGGGCCTGTCCGAAGGCATCGCTTTCGGCATGCGCGCCGGCCTGGACATGGAGCAGGTGCTCGAGGTGATCGGCAAGGGCGCCGCCCAGAGCTGGCAGATGGACAACCGCGGCAAGACCATGATCGCCGGCAAGTTCGACTTCGGCTTCGCGGTGGACTGGATGCGCAAGGACCTGGGCCTGGTGCTCGACGAGGCCAAGCGCAACGGCGCGCGCCTGCCGGTGACGGCGCTGGTGGACCAGTTCTATGCGGACGTGCAGGAGATGGGCGGGAAGCGGTGGGATACGTCGTCGCTGATCAAACGGATCAGGTGAACGGATGAAAGACAAGGGGCCGCTAAGCGGCCCCTTCTCCGTTGTGGCGTGCTCGCTTACGGGCTCTCGCTCATCGATCCAGCCGAATGATCAGCACGCGATGGTTCATCGTGTCGCTGACGAACAGCCGTTGTCCATCGAGATACACGCCACGCGGCGCCTTGAATACTGCTTCGGTAGGGGTCGGGTCCTCCGCCCCGTCTCGATTCCCGTCGTTCGGTGCACCATGTCCGGAATCGGCCTGCCCGATCACGCGATCGGGCGGGGTGCCTGAGGACGTGGGGATCGTGTTCCAGATCAGCACTCGATGGTTTCCCGTATCACCGACGGCGAGTCGTACGCCGTCCGAATGAACGGCCCTGGGAGTGTTGAAGGTGGACGCGCCAGGGGCTGCATCCTTGATTCCGTCGCCTCCCGCATCGTTCGGCGCGCTGCCTGAGAAGCTGATCTGTCCCAGTACGACGTCGGCAGGCTTGAAGCGTTCGGCGCTATCGGCCGGCATCCGATTCCAGATGAGGACACGGTGATTGAGGCTATCGGCCACGATCAGTTTCTCGCCGTCGCTCCAGAGCGCGTCCGGCTCGTTGAGGGTTTCCGCGCCGGGTCCGGCAGCGCCCGCGTTCGCGGCACAGCTGGTGAAATCGGGTTGACCCACGACCGCGTCGGCGGGCTGCAGGTCCGCTTGCGGCACATTGTTCCAAATCAGGACGCGGTGATGTTCCAGGTCGGCGAGCACCAGTTTCCCGTTGGGTGTCAGGACGGCAGACCGAGGCGCACTGAGCCCAACGCGGCTGCATCCCAAGCTGTCTTGGGCAGTTGGACTGGACTGCCCAACGACGAACGTTGCGGGCTGTGCGTTCGACGAGGGCACTTCCGAGTAGATCAAGACGCGGTTCGCAAAGCGATCAGCGACAGCCATCTTGCCCTTGGCGATCGAGACGGAGTAGGGTGAGTTGAAATCAGTCTTGGAGACGGTCCCGCTTGTCGGGGCAAACAGATTCAATTTGCCGATCACGAAGTCCGCGGGCGCATTGTTCTGTTCAGGCACTTTGCGGTAGCCGAGGACGCGACCATTCAACGTATCCGGAACAAACAATGTCCCGCTTTCCGAAAGCGTGACGTTCCCAATCGGGTTGTCCAGCGTGTTGTCCGCAACGGCGCCTCCCTGGTTGCTCTGATTGGCCTGGAATGAAGCTTGGCCTAGGACGGTGACGGCCGGGATGGTGGGCGCTTCCCCACCTCCACCACCACCGCAGGCTGCAATACCCGCCAACGTGCAAGAGATCGTGATGGCTCGCAGTTGCAAGTGTCTGGTCATGAACATGTGCTCCTCGGTTCCATGAAGGCGTCGAGGTTTTCACATGCTTCTCCTCTGGTCGAGCCACTTAGGTCATTGGTTCCGTCCGTGCACGTCGTGCTGGAACTGAAACGATGAGGGCCGCGAAAGCGGCCCCTTGTCCTTGGCGTGGCGCGCTGACGCTCAGCGCTGCGGCACGATCTGCCGGAGTTCTTCCTCCGTGATGATCTCGAACACGCGTACCACGCGCTGCACGCCGCCGACGCTGCGCGCGACCTGCGTCGCACGGTCGGCCTCGCGCTGCGTGACGCGGCCCATCAGGTAGGTGGTGCCGCGTTCGGTGACCACGCGGAAGGCGTTGGCGGACAGTTCCTTGTCGTCGACGAAGGCCGCTTTCACCTTGCCGGTGGTCAGCGTGTCCGCCGAGCGCTGCGCGAGCGAGGAGATGCCCATCACGGCCAGTTCGTTGACGATGCCCTTGACGTTCTCCACGCGCGAGACGATCTGCTCGACGAGCTGCTTGTCCTGCTCGCGCGGCACCTCGCCGGTCAGCAGCACCTGGCGGTTGTAGCTGTTCACGTTGATGTGGCCGGCCACGTTTTCGCGCAGGCGCGCCGCGGCGCGCAGCTCGATGCCCTCGTCTTCCAGTTGTGCGCCGGAGGTGCGCCGGTCGACCGCCACCATCGTGCCGACCGCGGCGCCGCCGAGCACCAGCGGCGCGCAGGCGGACAGCGTCGCGGCCAGCGTGGCGGCCGCAATGGAAACGAGGGCAAAGCGATGCGAGGCAAACGTCATGTAGTGGGTTCCTGTTCTCCGAGCAATTGGGCATCCACGCCGTCGCAGATGCAGTGCAGGGCGAGGATGTGGACTTCCTGGATGCGGGCGGTGCGCTCGTGCGGCACGCAGATGTGCACGTCGGTCTCCCGCAGCATCGCGCCGATCTTGCCGCCGCCGCGTCCGGTGAGGGCGACCACCGACATCTCGCGCTCGTGCGCCGCCTCGATGGCGGCCATCACGTTGGCGGAATTGCCGCTGGTCGACAGCGCCAGCAGCACGTCGCCGGCCTGCCCGAGCGCGCGCACCTGCTTGGAGAACACGCGCTGGTAGTCGTAGTCGTTGGCGATGGCGGTGAGGATGGAGCTGTCGGTCGTCAGCGCGATGGCGCCCAGCTCGGGCCTTTCGCGCTCGAAGCGGCCGACGAACTCCGCCGAGAAATGCTGCGCGTCCGCGGCCGAGCCGCCGTTGCCGCAGGCCAGCACCTTGCCGCCGCTGGTGACGCAGGCCAGCACCGCCTGGACGGCGGCGGCGATGGGCTTGCTCAGCGTCTGCGCCGCCTGGTATTTCAGGTCGGCGCTGTCGATGAAGTGCTGCTGAATCCGTTGTTCGAGCATGGGCGGGGATGATAGCGCGCGCCCCTTTCCGTTCCGGTGGCGCGGCTTTGTGTCGATCCGTTCAGCCGGCCTCGAATGCCGCGCGCAGCCAGTGGACCTGGTCCGGCTCCACCGCGACGACATCGAAGCGGCAGGGCGGCGGTGCTGCCAGTCGCAGCAGGAAGTGCCGCGCCGCGAAGATGATGCGGCGTTGCTTGATGAAGCCGACGCTCGCTGCCGCGCCGCCGAAGTCGCTGCGCGAACGCCGCCGCACCTCGACGAACACCAGCGTCGCGCCGTCGCGCATCACCAGGTCGATCTCGCCGCCGCCGCGGCCCGGCGTCCGATAATTGCGGGCGACCAGCCGCAGCCCGGCTTCCAGCAGGTGCCGCAACGCGCGATCCTCGGCCGCGTCGCCCGCCGCCTTGTTGCCGGACGTCGGCGCCGGCGTGTTCCTGGTCCAACCGCGTGGAGTTCCCATTGCCTGCCAGCGCCTCCTCATTCGCCGCCGCGCTGAACGCCGCCCGCGACGCCGCCGGTGCGCAGGATTATCCGAAGGGTGCGCTGTATGTCGTTGCCACGCCCATCGGCAACCTGGCGGATATCAGCCTGCGCGCCCTGCATGTGCTGGAGCTGGCGGACCGCATCGCGTGCGAGGACACGCGTCACACGCAGGCGCTGCTACGCGCGTACTGCATCGATCGCGCGGGCGACCGGCTGCTGGCGCTGCACCAGCACAACGAGTCCGAAGCCGCCGCGCGGGTGATCGGCTGGCTGGGCGCGGGTGAGCGTGTTGCTTATGCGAGCGATGCGGGCACGCCGGCCGTCAGCGACCCCGGTGCGCGGCTTGTCGCTGCGGTCCGCGAAGCGGGGCATCGGGTCGTGCCGTTGCCGGGCGCGAGCAGCATCACCACGCTTCTGAGCGCCGCGGGCAGCACGCGCGAGGGCGGGTTCGTCTTTGCCGGGTTCCTTCCGGTGAAGGCGGGCGAGCGCGAGGCCGCCGTCGCGCAGCTCGCGGCCGAGCCTCGCGCGGTGGTCCTGCTCGAAGCGCCGCATCGCATCGAGGCCCTGGCTCGATCGCTCGCTGCGTTGGGCGATCGGGTGATGACGGTGGGCCGCGAGCTCACCAAGCAGTTCGAGGAGATCGCCACCCTGCCTTGTTCGGCGCTGGGCGGCTGGCTGGCGGCGGACGCGCAGCGCTCGCGCGGCGAGTTCGCCCTGGTCCTGCACGGGGTTGCCGAAGCTGCGCACCAGGACGATGGCGAGCGCGTATTGCGCCTGCTGCTGCCGGAGCTGCCGGTGAAGACCGCGGTGAAGCTGGCCGCGGAGATCACCGGCGCGCCGCGCAACGCACTGTATGAAGCTGCGCTCCGGCTGAAAAACGAGAGCGCCGGCGATTAGGTTAAGTCGCCGCTGCTCCGCTCATTGCTTGCGGAATACCATGACCCGGTTGAAGGCACCGTCGGAGACGAGCAGCGAATCGGCGGTCATCAGCACGCGGTTCGGAGCGCCGAAGTTGCGTTCCGTCGGCATATCGGCGATGCCGTCGAGGTTGGTGTCGGTGATGACGACCTGGTCGAAACCGGGCTGCCCCAGCACCACGTCTGCCGAAGCGGAATTCGCGCTCGGGAAGGTGTTCCAGATCAAAGCGCGATGGTTGCCCACGTCGGCCACGGCCAGGCTGGTGCCATCGGAGTGGACGCCTGACGGGTGGTGCAAGGTCCGGGCCGTCGGAGTGGCCCCGCCGGCGCGGTCCCCATCGTTCTGTCGCGTGTTCGAGAAGTCGGAATGCCCGAGGACGATGTTTGCCGGCTGGAAGCTGTCGCTGGGGAACGAGGTCCAGATCAGCACACGGTTGTTCAGCGCGTCGGACACGACGAGCCGGCGGCCATCGCTCCACACATCTCTCGGTGACATCAGGGTCCTGGCCGTCGCGATGGGCATCCCGAGGGAAGTGTCCGGCGTTCCGTCCTGCAGGTCGTCGTTGGGGACGCAGTGGGCCTTGGTGGCCTGGCCCAGCACCAGGTCCGGGTCGGGCGCCGGCATGGTCTCGGGGACTTGCTTCCAGACCAGGACCCGATGGTTGTTGGTATCCACGACGATCAACTGTCCGAGCGGCGTGATGATCACGCCGTTGGGCCCGTCCATGCCGTTGGCTGCACAGGCCGGCGCGGAATCATCGAAACCGGTCTGGCCCAGCACGACCTTGGCGGCCGGCATGGTGCCCTCGAGTGGCATCTGGTCGAAGATCAGCACGCGGTTCGAACCCCAGTCCGCGACAGCGATCTTTCCGTGGCCGACGGCAACGCCGGCGGGCCTGTCCAGGCGCTTGTCGGAAACGAATGGCAGCCCGGCCTGCAGGCTCGACTGGCCCAGGGCGGCCTTCGCACTTGCACCGGAGACTTCGGGCAGCGCATCGAAGAGCAGCACGCGGTGGTTGCCGGAATCGGATACGAGCAGCTGGCCCTGCGGCGCCAGGATCATCGCCCCGGGCGTGGACAGGCCGTGAGGGCTCGTGGATCCGCCCTGGTTCGGCTCACCGCTCGTGGCATCGGGCTGTCCGATCACCACGCTGGCGGCCTGGAAGTTGGTGAAGTGGCGCGCGACGGGCGGGGGCGAGCTGCTCCCGCCGCCACAAGCGAGCAGGAGCAGAGCAGACGCGAGTGCAACGCAGGCGCGAATCGCGGGAAAAGTCATGGCTGAAGCTGCGAAGGCCATCGTCATCACCTCGGAAACACCAGCACCCGGTGGTGGTCCCGGTCGGACACGATCAGCGCGTCGGGCGTGAGCAGGACGCCGGCAGGCGCGAACAGATTGCGGGAGGTCGGAGCATCGGGATCGCCGTCTCCGTCTTCGTCGACCGTGACCCTCCGGTCGAACGTTTCATGACCGATCACCACGTCGGCGGCCTGGAAGCTGGCCGGAGGGAAGGTGTTCCAGATCAGGACACGGTTGTTGCTGACATCGCCGACCGCAAGGCTGTTTCCGTCCGAGTGGAGGCCCGTAGGACCCCACAGCGTGCGGGCGGTCGGTTTCTCAAGTTGTCCCTGACCGTCGTGTTCGCTGTTGGGCGTCGTGTTCGTGAAGGTGGAGTGGCCCAGCACCACTTCAGCCGCCTGGAAGTTGTCTCTCGGGAACGTGCGCCAGATCAGCACCCGCGAGTTGAGGGTGTCCGACACCGCGAGTTGCTGTCCATTGCTCCAGACGCCAAGAGGGAAAAAGAGTGTCCTCTCGTTGGGGCTGCTTCTCCCTGCGTTCGGTTCGCAGCTGCGGTCGTTCTCCTGGCCCAGCACCAAGCTCGGGGCCGGAGCAGTCCCCGGCTCCGGAATGGAGTCCCAGATCAACACTCGGCTGTTGAACGTGTCGGCGATGATCAATTTGCCATCCGGCGTGATCACGACGGATTCGGGTTGGTTCAACCCGAACGGTGCGCAGTCCGGTGTCGACGAAGTGAAACCCTGCTGGCCGATGACGACGTTCGGGATGGGTGCGAAGCCTTCCTCGGGAATTTGGGGGTAGATGAGGACGCGATTGGATTTCCTGTCGGCGACGGCCAGCTTCCCGTCTCCGACCGACAGCCCCCGCGGGTTGTTCAAACGCGTCTGGGTCACGGCGAAGCCGTCACTTTCCATGTTGGGCTGGCCGAGAACCAGCTTCGCGTCTGATCCGGAGATGTGGGGCGGGGTGAAGAGAAGGACACGGTTGTTGCCGTTGTCGGCGATGAGCAGATCGCCGCTTGGAGTGAGAGCGAGGGCTCTTGGATTGGCCAGCCCGCCCGCACTCACGCGCAGTCCTCGGTTGCGCTCCGCGCTTTCGAAATTCGGCTGTCCGAGCACCACGGCCGCGGTCGCGAAAGTCTCTGGCCCGCGAACGACGGGGGGCAGCGGTGGCGGCTGCGGCGGATCGATGGGCGTTCCGCCACCGCCTCCCCCGCCGCCGCAGGCGGTGATGAGAAACGACAACGCAAGCGCGCTGCAGGCAGGCGTGGCAAGAGGGTTGGGCTTTCGCAGGTTCATGGCGCGGGTGTGATGGGATGAAGCCGACACTGGCGCGCCGATACTTCCCGCCCCCTTCGAGCCCGCGAAGGACCTACGTCATCGCGGAATCCGTGTCACGCACTCCCCGTGCGCGAGCCAGCGCCACGGCCTAGATCGCCAACGGATCCACATCCACCGCCCAGCGGATCAGCCCCTTCACCCGCTGCGCCTGCAGCACCGGCTGCCATCCGGCCAGGAACCGCTGCAGCGCCGGGCGCGACATGCTCTCCACCACCATCTGCGCGCGCTCCACGTTCGCCACGCGCTGGACCGCCATCGGCACCGGCGGAAAGACCGTCACCTGCGGAGCCTCGGGTAAGTCCTGCGCTGCGTCACCTGCGGTACGCAGGAAACCTTGGGCGACCTCCTGCGTCCGCGCCTCCGCCCGCACCAGCGCCTGATACGAGAACGGCGGCATGGCCGCGGCTTCGCGCTCTTCGAGCTGCTGCCGGGCGAACGCGGGGTAGTCGTGCTTGCGCAGGGCGCCGAAGAGCGGGTGGTCCGGCGCCCAGGTCTGCACCCACATCTGGCTGTGCCCGGCCCGGCTTGCATCACGGCCCGCGCGGCCGGCCGCCTGCATCAGCAGCGAGAACAAACGTTCGGGCGCGCGGAAGTCGCTGGAGAACAGCGCCGAATCGGCATTGAGCGCGGCCACCAGCGTGATGCGGCGGAAGTCGTGGCCCTTGGTGACCATTTGCGTGCCCACCAGCACGTCGACCGCGCCCGAGTGCACCTCGGTCAGCTGCGCCTCGAGCGAACCCTTGGCCCGGGTCGTGTCGGCGTCCATGCGCGCGACGCGCGCCGCCTGGCCATCAGGACGCATGGTGCCCGCGAACAGCTCGGCCAGGTGTTCTTCCAGCCGCTCCGTGCCGCGGCCGAGCGGCGCGATGTCCAGGTTGCCGCACTGCGGGCAGGCGCGCGGCACGCGTTCGGTGAAGCCGCAGTGGTGGCAGCGCAGCGTGCGGTCGATCTTGTGGAACACGCGGAAGGCGCTGCAGTGCGGGCACTCGCTCTTCCAGTCGCACGCGTTGCAGGCGAGCACCGGCGCGTAGCCGCGACGGTTCAGGAACAGCAGCGACTGTTCGCCGCGCGCGATGCGCTCCTGGATGGCGGCCAGCAGCTGCGGCGACACCACCGTGCCCTTGGGCTGCTGGTTCATGTCGACCAGCCGCACCTCCGGCAGGCGGCCCTGGCCGACGCGCGAAGGCATGGCGAGCCGCTGATATCGCCCCTTCTCGCTGGCCTGCCAGCTTTCCAGCGACGGCGTGGCCGATCCCAGCACCACCTTGGCACCTTCGAGCTTGCCGCGGTACAGCGCCAGGTCGCGCGCCGAATAGCGGGCGCCTTCCTGCTGCTTGTAGCTGGGGTCGTGTTCCTCGTCGACGATCACCAGCGCCAGCCCGGGCAAGGAGGCGAACACCGCCATGCGCGTGCCCAGCACGATCCGCGCGGCCCCCGTGTGGGCGGCGAGCCAGGCCTTCAGCCGCTGCGGGTTCGTCATCCCGCTGTGCAGCGACACGACCGCGCCCTCGCCGAACCGCTCCACGAAACGGGCCTGGAGCTGCGGCGTGAGGTTGATCTCCGGAACCATCACCAGCGCCTGCGCCGCCGGGTCGGCCGCCAGAACGTCGGCCACCGCGCGCAGGTAGACCTCGGTCTTGCCGCTGCCCGTCGCGCCGAACAGCAGGAAAGGCCCTGGCTGGGTGCGCACTTGCGACAAGGCCGCCGACTGTTCCTCGGTCAACATCGGCGGATCGTCCACGCTGCCGGTCGCAGCCGTGGCCGAAGTGCGTCGCAGCCGCCGCTGCCACTGCTCGGGGCTGAGCTCACGCAATTGTGGCGGAACCGCCGCCAGCGCCACCTCGCCGACGCTGCGCTGGTAGTAAGCGGCCGCGAAAGCGACCAGCCGTCGCCAGCCCTCTGCGAGCGGCGGCAGGCCATCCAGCGGCCCGCCGATCGCTTTCTCGCCCGCAACCGGTGCGCCGTCGCCGAAAGCTTCGCCCCAGACGATGCCCAGCACGTCGCGCTTCCCGAGCGGTACGCGAACCAAGGTTCCCGGCGGAAGCGCGAGCTCACTTCCGTAGGTCAGCGGACCCGCGATCGAGCTGTGGGCGGGCGTCGGCACCACCACCGCCACGCGATGCGGCCACGCGCTCATCGTTGCGTCCGACTCCTCAGCCCAGCTTGCGAAAAGTTACCCAAGTGACTGATTTCCCAGCGTTTTGACACTGTCCAGAGCTTTTGTGGATAACTTTGTTGATAGACCGCCCCCGGCGAGCGCCGAGCCCCGAAAAATCAAGCGATTGGCTGGGCTGCCTCGAAAACAAGCATTCGCGCAATGCAAGGAAAATCAAGCACTTAGCGTCGCTATCGGTTTCGTAGCAAAGTAGGCGTGCTAACACCCGATCCGTTGCCCCGCCACACAGTTTTTGTGCATAAGTCAAGCCGCGGGGCCGTTCCAGCGCGGCCGTCCACTAGGGTATCTCCCGATGCTTACGCTCACGCCACAACCGGCCGGCGCGAGAGCCGGTGGACCGAGTCGACCAGCGCGTGGACGTGCTCGGGCGGGGTGTGCTGGCTGATGCCGTGGCCCAGGTTGAAGACGTGGGTGGGGCCGGCGCCCGGCCCGGTGTGCGGCGCGCCGAAGCTTTCCAGCGTCGCCCGCACCTGCTCCTCGATGCGCTGCGGCGGCGCGAACAGCACGTTGGGGTCGAGGTTGCCCTGCAACGCCTTGCGGTCGCCGACCAGCGCCCGGGCGCGCCCCAGGTTCACCGTCCAGTCCACCCCCAGCACTTCGCAATCCAGTGCGGCCATCTCCTCCAGCCACAGGCCGCCGCCTTTCGTGAAGACGATGCGCGGCACCGGTTGCCCGTCGAACTCGCGGTGCAGTTGTGACAGGACCCGGGCCGTGTAGGCCAGGCTGAATGCCTGGAAGGCCCCGTCGGCCAGCACGCCGCCCCAGCTGTCGAACACCATGACCGCCTGCGCGCCGGCCTCGATCTGCGCATTCAGGTACGCGGCCACCGCATCGGCGTTGACCTGCAGCATCCGGTGCATCAGGTCCGGCCGCGCGTAGAGCATGGACTTCACCAGCCGGTAGTCGTCCGAGCCCTGTCCCTCGACCATGTAGCAGGCCAGCGTCCACGGGCTGCCGGAAAAGCCGATCAGCGGCACGCGGCCGTCGAGCGCGCGGCGGATCGATGTGACCGCGTCGAAGACGTACCGCAGGCGCTGCATGTCCGGCACCGCGAGCCGGCGCACGGCGTCCTCGTCGCGCACCGGCGACGCGAACCGCGGGCCCTCGCCGGTCGCGAACGACAGGCCCAGGCCCATCGCGTCCGGCACGGTCAGGATGTCCGAGAACAGGATGGCCGCGTCGAGCGCATACCGGTCCAGCGGCTGCAGCGTGACCTCGGTGGCGAACTGCGGGTTGGTGGCCAGCCCCATGAAGCTGCCGGCGCGCTCCCGGCTGGCGCGGTATTCCGGAAGGTAGCGGCCGGCCTGCCGCATCAACCACACCGGCGTGTACGGCGTGGCCAGGCGGCGGCAGGCGCGCAGGAAGACGTCGTTCTTCAGGAGGGGGAAGGCCATCGGGCGATTGTCGCAGGGCGGCTCCTATCATCCCGCCCATGGACGCGCGCTTCGAACAGGCCAAGGCCTTCTTCCTCCACGGCCTGGACCACTACCGCGCGGGCCGCTTCGAAGCCGCCGACCGCGAGTTCAGCGCCGCGCTGTCGCTGGTGCCCGGACGTCCTTCCACGCTCACCAACCTCGGGGCCACACGACTGAAACTCGGGAAGGTGGAGGAAGCCGCGGCGCTGCTGCAGGAGGCCTTGAAGCAGGAGCCCGACAACGCCGAAGCCCTGGGCCACCTGGCCGCAGCGCTCGCGGAGATGGGCCGTCGCGACGAGGCGCTGGCCGCCGTCACGCGTGCCGTTGCGCTGTCGCCCGACAACGCCGCGGCCTGGGGCTTGCGCGGCACGCTGGCCCGCGAGCTCGGTCGGCGCGAGGAGGCGGCCGAAGCGTTCCGCGAAGCGATGGCGCACGGCGCCGACCGGCAGCTGATGTCCTACTACCTCGCCGGCGTGGCGCAGGAAAGCGCGCCGCCGGCGCCGCCGCGGCAGTACGTCGAGCAGCTGTTCGACTCGTACGCCCAGGATTTCGAGCAGCACCTGGCCGGCACCCTGCAGTACCGCGGGCCCGAGATCCTGGTGGAGGGGCTTGCGCAGCCGCGCTTCCGGGCCGCGCTCGACCTCGGTTGCGGCACCGGCCTCGTCGCGCCCTTGCTGCGGCCGCGCTGCGAGCGGCTCGACGGCATCGACTTGTCGGCCGCCATGGTCGAGCGGGCGCGCGCGAGCGGCCTTTACGACAACGTCGTGCAGGGCGACATCGCGGAGTTCCTCGCGGCCACTGGCAAGCGCTACGACTTGCTCATCGCGGGCGATGTGTTCGTTTATGTGGGCGCCCTCGAAAGCGTGTTCGACGGCGCGGCGCGCGTGCTCGATGCGGGCGGGGCTTTCTGTTTCTCGCTGGAGGCAGCCGATGAGCAGGAGACGTTCGCGCTGCGCATGAGCCTGCGCTATGCGCACTCGGAGCGTTACATACGGATGCTCGCGGCCCAACGCGGTTTCGACCTCGAATCCACGGTTCGGCATCCTCTGAGGATCGACCAGGGAAGGCCCGTGGCGGGCCTGTTCGCCTGGCTTCGCAAGCCCGGCGCCCCGTCCTGACGCCTTTCGGCCACGGCCGGGCAAGGGCGTTGCCCCCAGCGGGGTCCCCTGGGCATGAACACCCGCACAAGGAGAACACGCTTTGGATTTCGCCTACCCGCGCCCGCAGCTGCAGCGCGCCAACTGGACGTCCCTGAACGGGCCGTGGCGCTTCCGCTACGACGACGAGCTGGCATTCACCCGTCCGCAGGACATCGACCGCTGGCCGCAGCAGATCATCGTTCCGTTCCCGCCCGAGTCGCAGGCCAGCGGCATCGCCGACCGCGGCTTCCACACGGCCTGCTGGTACCAGCGCGACTTCGACATGAAGCCCGGCCGCGACCGCGTGATCCTGCGCTTCGGCGCGGTGGACTACTCGGCCAAGGTCTGGGTCAACGGCCACCTGGTGGCCACGCACGAGGGCGGCCATACGCCCTTCAGCGCCGACATCACGCAGTTCCTCGAGCCTTCCGGCCGCCAGGTGGTCACCGTGCGCGCCGAGGACGATCCGCATGAGCTGACCAAGCCGCGCGGCAAGCAGGACTGGCAGCTCGAGCCTCACTCGATCTGGTACCCGCGCACCACCGGCATCTGGCAGACGGTGTGGCTGGAGCGCGTGCCCCGCACCTACGTCGACAAGATCCGCTGGACGCCGCGCGTGGACGGTTTCCAGATCGGTTTCGAAGTCCGCGTCCGCGGAGAGCAGGTGGACGACCTGTCGGTGGAGATCAGCCTTTCGCACGGCGAGCGGCTGCTGGCGCGCGACCGCTACCAGGTGATCGAGGGCGAGGTCGACCGCTTCATCGTGCTGTCCGACCCCGGCATCGACGACTTCCGCAACGAGCTGCTGTGGAGCCCCGAGCGGCCGACGCTGCTGGATGCGCGCGTGCGGCTGATGCGCGGCAACGAGGTCATCGACGAGTTCATCTCGTACACCGCGCTGCGCTCCGTGCACATCCTGCGCGACCGCTTCATGCTCAACGGCCGGCCGTACATCCTGCGCATGGTGCTCGACCAGGGCTACTGGCCCGAGACGCTGCTCGCCCCGCCGGGCGACGAGGCGCTGCGGCGGGACGTCGAGCTGGCCAAGGCCATGGGCTTCAACGGCGTGCGCAAGCACCAGAAGATCGAGGACCCGCGCTACCTGTACTGGGCCGACAAGCTCGGCCTGCTCGTCTGGGAGGAGATGCCCTCGGCCTATCGCTTCACCCGCACCGCCATCAAGCGCATCGTGCGCGAGTGGACCGAGGCGATCGACCGCGACTACAGCCACCCCTGCATCATCACGTGGGTGCCGTTCAACGAGTCGTGGGGCGTGCCGGAACTGACCGCCGTGCGTGAGCAGCGGCACGCCGTGGAGGCGCTGTACCACCTGACCAAGACGCTGGACGCGACCCGGCCGGTGATCGGCAACGACGGATGGGAATCCAGCGCCACCGACATCATCGGCATCCACGACTACGACGCCAACACCGAGCACATCCGGCAGCGTTACGGCAGCGAGATCCCGCCCGAGCAGCTGTTCGACCGCCGCCGTCCCGGCGGGCGCGTGCTCACGCTCGACGGCTACCCGCACCGCGGACAGCCGATCATGCTCACCGAGTTCGGCGGCATCGCCTTCCAGGGCAAGCCGGAGCCGGGCGTGAAGAAGATCTGGGGCTACACCAAGGCCGAGACCGCCGAGGAGTTCGCGGGCCTCTACGAAGACCTGCTGCACACGATCATCCACACGGCCCTGTTCAGCGGCTTCTGCTACACGCAGTTCGCCGACACCTACCAGGAGGCCAACGGGCTGCTCAACGCCGACCGCTCGCCCAAGATCCCGCTCGAGCGCATCCGCGCGGCCACGATCAAGTCGCGCACCTGGATCCCGGGAGCGATGTGATGCACCGGCAGGAGCTGACCAAGCCGGACGGGCGGCGCCTGACGCTCTACGCGCGCCGGCCGATCGAGCCGGGCCTGCAGGCGCCCAGCCCGTTCCCGGAACCGCTGAACGCGTCGCCGCACCTGCGCTGGCATCCGCTGCGCGGCGAATGGGTGACGTACGCGGCGTATCGCCAGGGCCGCACGTTCCTGCCGCCGCCCGAGTACAACCCGCTCGCGGCCACGGTGCGCGACGACAACCCGACCGAGGTGCCGGCGGGCAACTGGGACATCGCCGTGTTCGACAACCGCTTCCCGTCGCTCGGCGAGGCGGCGCAGGGCGACCCGGCGCCGCCCGAGCTGTACGTGCCCACGGAACCGGCGCGCGGCGCGTGCGAGGTGGTGGTGTTCACGCAGGACCCGAAGGGCGCGCTCGGCCGGCTGCCGCTGGACCACATCGAGCTGCTGCTGCAGGTCTGGGGCCATCGCACCGAGCAGCTCGGGGCGCGCGAGAGCATCCAGTACGTGCTGCCGTTCGAGAACCGCGGCGCCGAAGTGGGCGTGACGCTGCACCATCCGCACGGCCAGATCTACGCCTACCCGGTGGTGCCGCCGGTGCCGGCGCGGATGCAGCAAGTGGCGGCCGAGTACCACGCGCGGCACGGCCGCGGGCCGCTCCAAGCCATGATCGAAGCCGAGCGCCGCGAGCGGGTTCGCCTCATCTACGAAGGCCCGCATGCGGTGGCGTTCGTGCCGGTGTGCGCCCGTTACCCGTACGAAGTCTGGATCGCGCCGATCCGCCGCATCGGGGGCTTCGCGCAACTGGAAGCGGCCGAACGCGCCGACCTGGCGCGCGCGCTCAAGACGGTGCTGCTCAAGTTCGACGGGATGTGGGAGCGGCCGCTGCCGTACCTGATGGCGTGGTACCAGGCGCCCACCGACGGCCAGCCTCATCCGGAGATGCACCTGCACGCCGAGATCTGGCCGCCGTACCGCACGCGCGACCGGCTCAAGTACCTGGCCGGCACCGAGATCGCCGCCGGCCTGTACGCGATGGACGCGCTGCCCGAGGACAAGGCCAAGGATCTGCAACAGGTGGAGGTATCCCTCACATGAGCCACGTGGCATTGGAAGCCGAGCTGCAGGCCCGCGCGGAGCAGCCGCGCACGCCGTGCTCGCGCGAGTTCGAAGTGGTGTTCCACGGCTGGCCGCAGGCCGAGGCGCAGGCGCCCGGCCGCGTCAACCTGCTGGGCGAGCACACCGACTACAACGACGGCTTCGTGCTGCCGGTGGCCATCCCGCAGCAGACGCGCGTGGCGATGCGGCGCAGCGGCCGGTCGCACTTCCGGCTGCATGCGGCCGAGCTGGGCAGCACCGTGGAGTTCACGCTCGAGGAGCGGCCCAGCGAACACTTCGCGAGCTACGTCTACGGGTGCCTGCGCCTCGCGCGGGAGGAGGGCGCGGAGGTGCCGCCGCTCGATATCCACGTGGCCTCCGAAGTGCCGATGGGCGTGGGCCTGTCCTCCAGCGCCGCGCTGGAAGTGGCCACGCTGCGCTGCCTGCGCGAGCTGCTCGGCATGAAGATCGACGACGTGCGCATCGCGCAGCTCGGGCAGCAGGCCGAGATCCAGTACGCGGGCGTGCGCTGCGGCATCCTGGACCAGATGGCTTCGAGCCTCGCCGCGACGGATCGCGCGCTGCTGCTGGACACGCGCTCGCTCGAGCGCCGCACCGTGCCGCTGCCGCAGGGCAGCTCGGTGCTGGTGCTCGATTCCGGTGTGGCGCGCACGCTGGCCACCAGCGGCTACAACCAGCGGCGCGCAGAGTGCGAGGAAGCGGCTCGGCTGCTCGGCGTGCGGTCGCTGCGCGAGGTCGAGCACCTCGAGCCGATCGAGGCGCTGCCCGACGTTCCCCGGCGGCGCGCGCGCCACGTCTTCACCGAGAACGCGCGCGTGCTGCGCGCCGTGGCCTGCAAGGACGCACGCGACTTCGGCGAGCTGATGAACGCCTCTCATGCCAGCCTGCGCGACGACTACGAGGTGTCCACGCCGGAGCTGGACCTGCTGGTGGACCTGCTGCAGAAACAGGCCGGCGTGTACGGCGCGCGCCTGACCGGCGCCGGCTTCGGTGGCGCCTGCGTCGCGCTATGCGACGAGCAGGCCGTGCCCCAGGTCGCGCAGGAGGTGCTGGCGCAGTACCGCCACAAGGGGCACAGTGGACGGCTGCTGGTGCCCGCCGCACCCTGAAAGGAGAGCAGGATGGACCGCGATGGATTCCAGGCCGCACGGCTGGGGCTCGTGCGGTTCGCCTTCGGCCTTGCCGCGTTCGCGGCCGGCCATGCGACGTCCCAGGTGACACCCGCCGAGCCCTTCGGCGGCCGGCCGTTCGGTGCTTCGGGTGCGAGCGGCGCTTTGGCGACGCCGTCGCCCGCGCCGCCGCAGGGCACGCAGCCCATGGTGGTCCCGCCCGGCTCCGCGCCGGTGCTCGTCCAGCCGGGCGCGGGCCCGGTGGTGGTCCAGCCGCAGCCGCAAGCCCAGGTGCCGCCGCAGCCGCAGCCGCAGCCGCAGCAGCCGGCACCGCAGGCGCAGACGCCGCCGAACACGGCAGGGCCGACCGGGCGGCCGACCTCCTCCGTGAATCCGCAGCCGCAGACTCCGCCTCCCGGCGCGCCGCAGGGAATGGTGTCGCCTTCCCAGAGCGCGAACAACGCGCCCCGGCCGGCGAACAGCGACGACTCCGCCGCCCCGCCGATCACCAACGTCTCACCGCCCGCGCAGGTCACGCCGCCGTTCGCCGCGAACCGTCAACCTGCCGCGGTGTCCGGTGCGTCGGCCGCGCCACAGGGCCAGCCCGTCCGCGGCCTGCCGGCGGACGCGCCGAAGCTCGTGATCAGCGGGTCGGTCTACTCGCCCGATCCCGCGCGCCGCATGCTGATCGTCAACGGCCAGGTGTTCCGCGAAGGCGCGGACCTCGGCTCGGGCGTCGTGCTGCAGGAGGTGCGGCCGGAAAGCGCCGTCCTCGGCTTCCGCGGCGCGCGCTACAACGTCTTCTTCTGACCCGAAGGCGCGCGCTCCCTGCCGAAGCGCCACACGCGCCACAGGTAGGCGGCGATCATGAAGGCCACGACGCCCCGCGTGACCCACTCGACCAGGTCCTTCACCTCTTCGTAGCGCGACTGCAAGACGAAGCCGACGCCCAGCAGCAGCGTGCTCCAGCCCAGGGTGCCGACCAGCGACCAGAGCAGGAAGCTCACCACCGGCATGCGCCCCACGCCCGCCGGCATCGAGATGACGCTGCGCACCGCCGGCACGAGCCGGCCGAACGCCACCGACGCCGGCCCATGGCGCTTGAACCAGTGCTGCGCGCGATCGATGTCCTCGGGCGCCAGCGTCAGCAGCCGGCCGTGCTTGCGCGCAAAGCGCTGCAGCCCGCCGTGCCCGAGCTTGCGGCCCGCCCAGTACCAGGGCACGGCGCCCAGCAGTGAACCGCCCACCGCCGCGAGCAGCACGCCGACGGGGTCGAGCCCCCCGCTGGCGGCCACGTAGCCGGCGAAGGGCAGCACCAGCTCGGAGGGGATCGGCGGGAACACGTTCTCCAGCATCATCAGCAGCGCGACGCCAAGGTAGCCCGTGCGCTCGATCACGCCGATGATCCACTCCGACACGCGCCGCCCCTAGCTGCCGGCCATCGGGACCGGCGGTTCGTCTTCTTCCACTTCGTCCAGGTAGCGCACGAGGCCTTCTTCCAGCGTCGGCATCACGGCGCCGCGTTCGCTGTCCAGCGCGGAGTAGCGCGGGCGGCACGCCACCCAGCCCAGCTCGGCGCCGGGGCGGTGCTGCACCAGGTTGCGGTCCAGCCCCGCCGCTTCGGCCGCCATCTCCGCCAGCTGCGCCCAGCTCACCGCGCCGCGATTGGCCAGGTGCACCAGGCCGTGCTCGCCGTCGACCAGCATGTCCAGCGAGGTCTTCACCAGGTCGGGCACGTAGGTGGGCGACACCCACTGGTCGTGCGCCGCATGCCAAGGTTCGCCGCGCCGCATGGCGGCCAATGCCTGGGTGACGAAGTTGTACCGGTCCCACGGGCCGAAGAACGCGGCGGTGCGCACCACCAGCGTATCCGGCGCCGCCGCCAGCATGCGCTGCTCGGCCTCGTGCTTGCTGCGGCCGTAGGCGCACAGGGGACGGGGTTCGTCGGTCTCGACGTAGGGACGGTCCTTGCCGCCGTCGAACACCAGGTCCGAGGAGAAGCTCATGAGGCGGATGCCGCGCGCGGCGCACGCCGTGGCCAGCACCTCAGGCCCATACACGTTCTCGCGCCAGTTGCGCGGATCGTTCTCGGCATCGTCCACGCGCACGTAGCCTGCCGTGTTGATCACGGCCCAGGGCTGCCAGCGCTCGAGCGCGGCTTCGACCGAAGCGCGGTCGGCGATGTCCAGCTCGCGGCGCGTGAGCAGCTTGTACGGCAGGCCGCGCACGTCGCACAGCCGCGCGTACGCACGGCCCAGCGTGCCGGTCGCGCCGGTGATCAGCAGCGGGCGACCGATCACCGCCAGCGATTCGAGCTCGCCGTGCCGCGGGTAGAGCAGCCGCAGCTCGCGCTGCCACCAGCCCGGGCCTTCCAGCACCGGGTGGTCCGGCATCTGGCCGTGGCCGAGCGAGCGAGCCACGTGATAGAGCGCGGTGCGCCGCGGCTCGCCGCTGCGCACGTCCCACAGTCCCGGCTCGTAGTGGCCCTGCTCGCGCGTGACCAGGCTGTCCCAGTCGAAGGTGCCGAACGCCGCCCAGATCGTCACCGCGCGGACGTCGAGCCCCTGGTCGCGCAATGCAGCGGCCGAGTTCCAGGCCTGGTGCAGCCAGCGCATCTGCTCCTCGCGGCTGCAGCCCAGGTGCACCTCGGTGATCGCCACCGGCAGCTCATAGCGCTCGCAGGCCTCGCGCAGCCGTGCCGAAAAGCCGCCGATATGGGCGCCCAGCACGCGCGCGGTCTCCACGTCGACGTACCGATGCCGCCCGTTGCCGCCGCGCAGATGGTCGGGGTAGAGATCGAGCCGGTCGTCCAGGAAGCGCTCGCTCGTGATGTACGAGTTGATGCCGAGGATGTCCGGCGGGCAGGGCTCGTCCGCCAGGGCCAGCAGTTCGGCCTCGGTGGCGCCGTGGTGCACCAGCCAATCCCACAGCGGGTGCTGTCGGGTGACGCGACCGCACAGCAGGTCGTACGTGAGCCAGCGCCGCTGGTTCTCGAAGTCGGCCTGGTACTGCAGCCGCGGCGTGGCCACCGTGGTGTAGCCCAGGTCGTCGGTCTGCACCAGCTGCGCATCCGGGTTCACCTTGCGGATCGCGCGCATCGCGAGCACCGTGCCCTGGATCTCTCCGAGCAGGCAGCGCACGAAGGCGCGGTCGTCACGGCCGTGCGGATACCACACGCCGTAGAGCCCCGAGAAGCGCGCGGTGGTCAGCGGCTCGTTGACGGGGGTGTAGGCGTCGATCTGCGGAAAGCGCTGTGCCACCGCGCCCGCGTACTCGGCCAGCAGCTCAGGAAAGCGCGGATCGGCCAGGTTCGTGTGCACCGGACCGCTGCCGTGGTGCAGCAGCCCGGCGATCGGCCGCACGCCCAGTTCGCGCAGCCGCGCCAGGCGCTCGTCGGCCCATGACCAGTCCGCGCTCGCGGGTCCATCGGGCGCGGTGCGCTCCCACAGGATCGGGAACCGCATTCGCGTGATGCCCAGTTCGGCCAGGCGATCCAGGTCCTCGAGCCTGCGCTCGAAGCCGCTGTAGCGCATCTGGTCCAGGTACTGGTCGCCGACGCGATTGACGGTGCATTCCGGGCCGGCCCACAGCTCCAGCCGGCCCTCGCGCTCTCGCGCGGACTCAGGCACTGCCACTGCCGGCCGTCGTGTGTTGGACGGATGCCAGCGCCGCCTCCGCTTCCGCCGCCGCATGCTTTTCCTGCAGCCGCCGGAAGGTGGCCAGCGACTGGCCGACCACCTGGTCCATGTTGTAGTACTTGTAGGTCGCCAGCCGTCCCACGAAGGTGACGTTGGATAGCTGCTCGGCCTCGGCCTCGTACTTGCGATAGAGCTCCGCGTTCTCGGGCTTGGGCACCGGGTAGTACGGGTCGCCTTCGGCGCGCGGGTACTCGTAGACGATCGACGTGGTCTCGTGCTGCTGCCCGGTGATGTGCTTGAACTCGCTGATGCGGGTGTGGGCGTAGTCGTTCGGGTAGTTCACCGTGCCCACCGGCTGGAACTGCTTCTGCTTGAGGTTCACGTGCTTGAACTCCAGACTGCGGTAGGGGAGCTTGCCGTACTTGTAGTTGAAGAACGCGTCGATCGGCCCGGTGTAGACCATGTGCTTCCACGGCAGGAACTCGACCACCTCGCGGTAGTCGGTGTTGAGCATGATCTTGATGTTCGGATGGTCCAGCATCTTCTCGAACATGCGCGTGTAGCCGTGCAGCGGCATCGCCTGGTAGGTGTCCGTGAAGTAGCGGTCGTCGCGGTTGGTGCGGGTGGGCACGCGCGCGGTGACGCTGGCGTCGAGCTCCGACGGGTCCATGCCCCACTGCTTGCGCGTGTAGCCCCGAAAAAACTTGTTGTAAAGCTCGCGGCCGACCTTGCTGACCACGACGTCCTCGGACGTGCGGATCTTGTCCTTCTTCTCGGCCACGGACTCGAAGAACTTCTCCAGCTCGAAACTGGTGAGGTTCAGCCCGTACATGCGGTTGACGGTGTCGAGGTTGATCGGCATCGGCAGCATCTGACCGTCGAGGCTGGCCAGCACGCGGTGCTGGTAGGGCCGCCACTCCGTGAATTGCGAGAGGTAATCGAAGATGTCGGCCGAGTTCGTATGGAAGATGTGCGGGCCGTACGGGTGGATGAGGATGCCGTTGTCGTCGTGCCGGTCGTACGCGTTGCCGCCGATGTGCGGGCGCTTGTCGATGATCAGCACGCGTTGGTTGAGCACGGTGGCAAGCCGCTCGGCCAGCACGCTGCCGGCGAACCCGGCGCCGACGACGAGGTAGTCGAAACCCCGCCGGCCGGGCACGGCCGCCGACACGGCCGACTTGAAGACTTCACTGCCTTTGTCCAATTGCTACTCCTGGTTGTCGCGGGCGCTGGAGGTGTTGCGCCTGCTCAAGTACGGGAGGAGGCAATTGGCGCGCCCGGGAGACGACGAGCTTATGAAGGATTGAACCTGCGCGGTGTGGCACGAATCGCCTGCACGCGTGTCGGAGATGGGCTTACAAAAAGCCGGGGCGGAAACAGCGTGTGAGGAGTGTTGTTGGCTGGGCTACACGAGCCTGAAACAAGCACCGCTTCATTAGGCGCCCGAGGTGCGTCCCCTCACCCCAACCCTCTCCCAGAGGGAGAGGGAGCAAACTCAAGGAACTACCCCACGGCCCGACGCAGGGCCTGATCCACATCCCACAGGATGTCGTCCGCTTCCTCGATCCCGACGGACAGGCGCACCATGTCCGCGCTCACGCCGGCCTTCTCGAGCTGCGCCTCATCCAGCTGCCGGTGCGTGGTCGAGGCCGGATGGATCACCAGCGTCTTCGCGTCGCCGATGTTCGCCAGGTGGCTCGCGAACTCGCAGGCGTCGATGAACCGTTCGCCCGCCTTCGCCGCATCCGGCGACTTGATGCCGAACGTGAGGATCCCGGAACATCCCGGCACGCCATCGACCGCACGGAACTGCTTCTTCGCCAGCGCATGGTCGCGCGAGGACGACAGGCCCGGGTAGTTGACCCAGCTCACGAACGGGTGCTCGGAAAGGAAGCGCGCCACCGCCAAAGCGTTGCGGCAGTGCGCCTGCATGCGCAGGTGCAGCGTCTCGATGCCTTGCAGGATCAGCCACGCGTTCAGCGGCGACAGCGATCCGCCGAAGGTGCGATTGACCTCCATTCGCGCCTTCATCGTGTAGCCGAAGTCGCCGAAGGTCTCGTAGAACTTCACGCCGTGGTAGGCCACGCTCGGCTCGAGCATCTCCGGAAACTTCTCGCGCGACAGCGCCGATCCCCAGTCGAACTTGCCCGACTCGACGACCACGCCCGCCATCGTGGTGCCATGCCCGCCGAGGTACTTGGTCGCGCTGTGCACCACGATGTCGGCGCCGAAGTCGAACGGGTTGCACAGGTAGGGACTCGCGACCGTGTTGTCGATCACCAGCGGCAGGCCATGCTCGTGCGCGATGGCGGCCACCGGTTCGATGTCGAACACGTTGACGCGCGGATTGCCCAGCGTCTCGCCGTACACGGCGCGCGTCGACGGCCGGATTGCCTTGCGGAAGTTGTCCGGGTCGGACGGATCCACGAACGTCGTCTCGATGCCCAGACGCGAGAAGCCCACGCCCAGCTGGCCGACCGTGCCGCCATACAAGGTGGACGCCGCCACGATGTGGTCGCCGGCCTTCAGGATCGCCAGCAGCGCCGTCATCTGCGCCGCCATGCCTGTGGCGCATGCCAGCGCGGCACGCCCGCCCTCGAGCGAGGCCACTCGCTCCTCCAGCACGGCCACGGTGGGATTGCTGATGCGGGTGTAGACGTTGCCGAACGTCTGCAGGTTGAACAGGCTCGCCGCGTGCTCGGCCGAATCGAACACGAAGCTGGTGGTCTGGTGGATCGGCGTGGCGCGCGCGCCGGTCACCGGGTCGGGGATCGCTCCGGCATGCACGGCGCGCGTGGCGAATCCGAATTCGCGGTCTTGTGCCATGTGTGGAAGTGGTGGTGATGCGGACAGTGCTGGAGGGAAACGGACACCCGTACGCAGAAAACGCAGAGGTTACGCAGAAAGACGCAGAAACGAAGGCAAACCCATCATGAAATTCTTCCGCGCTTTCAGCGTGCTTTCTGCGCTTTCTGCGTAAGGGTGTCCGCCTTCTGCCTTCAATAGGGGAGCTGCTGCGGGCGGCGCGCGGAGATCACGCGCGTGTTCACGCCCGCCCAGTTCAGGCCGCCGAAGAGGCGCGCGTGTTCGATCTTCACGCAGCGGTCCATGACGACCTCCAGCCCCGCGGCCCGCGCCTGCTCGGCCACCGGCTCGTTGACCACACCCAGCTGCAGCCACAGGCACCTGGCGCCGATCGCGATGGCCTCCTGCGCGATCGGCGGAATGTCCTCGCTGCGCCGGAAGCAATCGACCATGTCGATCTGCACGCCCTGTTCGCGCAGCGCCTGCGCCGCGGCCGTGACGCTGGAATAGCAGCGCTCGCCGAGGATCTCCTGCGCGCCCGGGTTGACCGGCACGATGCGGTAGCCGTGCGCCTGCATGTACTTGGCCGCGAAGAAACTCGGCCGGTGCCATTGCGGCGACAGGCCCACCACGGCCAGGGTGCGGCAGGTGCCGAGGATGCGCCGCAGCTGCGAGATCGAGCTCATGCGGCCAGTGTACGCAAGCCTTGCAGCCGCGAAACGCGAAGCCGTCCTACCTGCCCCGGCGCCTGCTCAGCCTATGGTCCGCGCTGGGGGAAGCACCGAGAGCAATGCAACTGATCAAGAGACGCACGCTCATGCAGCTGGCGGCGGCCGGCGCCGTGCCGGGGCTGCCGGGCTGCCTGTGGAGCGAGAACGGCAATGCGCATCCGCCGCGGCCGGGCTTCACCATCGGCACCAACCTGTCGGGCATGGAATGGCCGCAGCCCGGCGTCCGCAAGACCCTCAGCACGGCGCCCAACCTGCACTACACCCCGCCGCGCCGGGCCGACATCGCGTGGCTGGCGGACCGGGGCTTCCGCAAGAACCGGCTGCCGATCCTGTGGGAGATGCTGCAGCCGGTGCTGCACGATGCGAAGCCGAATGCGCAGGCGCGCGCGCTGGTCGGCGCGCCCGGGGAGTTCCACGCGCGGTACGCGCAGTGCATCACCGAGGTGCTCGACGCGCACGCGGCCGTCGGCGCCAAGGTGATCCTCGACCTGCACAACTACTGCCGCTACCGCGACTTCCGCTACGCAGCCGACGGCAGCGTGCCGGGCCTGAAGCCCGGACCGACGCCGCTGCACCGCCCCTTCACGCACGACCCGGGCGGCGTGCAGGAACGCATCTTCTCCCTCGCGCCGGGCGCCACGCTGACGCAGGCGCACTTCACCGATTTCTGGACGCGCGCGGCCCGCCGCTGGAAGGACCATCCCGGCCTGGCCGGCTATGGGCTGATGAACGAGCCGCACGACATGCCGCGGTCCGGGCAGGTGCAGGAAAGCCAGGGCGGCGGCGAGGACCTGGCGATCTGGCCGGCGTACGCGCGCGCGGCCGTGGAGGCGATCCGCAAGATCGATGCGCGCACGCCCATCTACGTCGCCGGCAATGCCTGGAGTTCGGCCATGGCCATGGCGAGCCGGAACCCCGGCTTTCCGCTGCCCGGCGAGAACCTCGTCTACGAAGTCCACCTGTACCTGGACGCGGCGAGCAATGGCTTCGCCTTCGACTTCGACACCGAAGTCGGCAAGGGCTTCAGCGCCGGCCTGGGCCGCCGCGCCATCGACCTGGACACCGGCGTGAAGCGCCTCGCCATGGCGGCGAACTGGGCACGCGAGAAGAACCTCAAGCTCGCCCTGACCGAGATCGGCATGCCGCTGGACGACCCGCGCTGGCAGGAGATGTTCCAGCGCACGCTCACCTTCGCCGTGCGCGAGGGCGTCGAGGTCTACAGCTGGATGCACGGCAACCACTGGCCGATCCGCAACTACCCGATCCACCACGTGCCGGGCTGGCACCAGCACCGCACGCTCGAGCCCGCCGTGGCCGGGCCCATGCTGCAGGCCGCGGGACTTGCAAAGGCGACGCTGTATGACGACGGCGGCGGCTGGGCGCCCGCGGGTCGCGAGGTCACCATCACGGTGTACGCGCGCGGCTGGCTGGAGCAGCCCCTCACGCTGCAGGTGGCGTCGCGCGGCGGCCGCTTGAACAAGACCACGCTCACGATCCCCGCCGGCGCCAACGGCATGGACAGCTACACGTTCAAGACCGAAGCCGAAGGCGTCGCGACGATCACGTACGCCGCTGCCGGCGACGTGCAGCTGCCGCCGCCCCGCAAGGTCTATTCCTTCGCCGACCCGCCGGCGGTGGCCGGACAACAGCTGGCCGATGCGGCGCACGCACTCCTGGCCAAGTACGGCGCGCCGAAGTGGGAGATGGCGCACGGCCACACCGACTACGTGCGCGGCGCTCCCGCGCAGGACGGGCAGCCGCTGCGCGCGGTGGCCGACACCGGCTTCGGCTCCAGCCCGGGCAACGCGATGGAGATGCTCTGCTTCCTCAACAGCGACGGCGCGGCCGCCGGCCCGATGAAGCCGCCGGTCCTGCGCGTGGTCGAAGGCCGCAAGGCGATGGACCTGTCGGCGCCGGACACCTGGGGCCTCTGGTGCAAGAAGCGCGCGCCTCAGCCCGGCGTGCAGGCCAAACCGCGCGACCGGGTGCCGTACGACCTGCAGGACGACCATTTCGCCCTCGTCGCCATCGCGGCGACGAATCCCAACGCGACCGGTGTCGTGTTCCAGGCTTCACGCGCCGAGCAGCGGCAGTTCAGCGAACTCGCGCTGGAGCAGGGCCGCCCGCAGGCGCGCTGGAGCGACGGCCGCGGCCAGCCGCTCGTGGTGACGTCGCCCGATCCACTGCCGCCGCGCATGCCGCTCGTGCTCACGCTGACCAGCGGCGCGGGCGCGCAGGTGTTGCGCGTCAACGGGCGTCCGGTGGGTCAGGCCGGCGCGACGCTGCCCCAAGCCTTCTTCGACCAGCTGCTGATCGGCTGGGGCTTCGTCGACCACTACCCGCGCGACAGTTTCCGCGGGCTGGTGTTCGGGGCGATTGCCGGCAAGGGGCGGCCGAGCGAGGCGGAGCTGGCGGTGCTCGAACGCTACCTGCTGTCGCTGGCGGTGGACCGGGAGCGGCCATGAGGAGCGACGACGAACAGTTCCACCTGCTGGTGGACGCCGTGCGCGACTACGCCATCTTCCTGCTCGACGCGAACGGGATGGTGGTCACCTGGAACCCCGGCGTCGAAAGGATCAAGGGCTACCGGCCGGACGAGCTGATCGGCCGCCACTTCTCCATCTTCTACACGCCCGAGGACCGGGCCGCCGGCGTGCCCGAGAAGGGCCTCGAGCAGGCGCGAAGGGACGGCCGTTACGCCGCGCAGGGCGTGCGCCTGCGCAAGGACGGCAGCCGCTTCTTCGCCGACGTGCTGATCACCGCGGTCTACCGCGACTCGGAGCTGGTGGGTTTCGCCAAGGTCACGCGAGACATCACCGAGCGGCATCGCCTCGAGGAACAGCTGCGCAACCGGGTCGACCAGCTCGCCGAGGCCGACCAGCGCAAGGACGAATTCATCGCCATGCTGGCGCACGAGCTTCGCAACCCGCTCGCGCCCGTGCTGACGGGCCTGAGCATCGTGCAGCGGGTGGGCACCTCGCAGGAGGTGGGCCGCCGCGCGGTGGAGACCATGGAGCGGCAGCTCAAGCTGATGACGCGCCTGGTCGACGACCTGCTGCAGATCAGCCGCTTGAGCCGCGGCAAGATCGAGTTGCGCCGCGAGTCCACGCGACTGGACGCCGTTGTCGAACATGCGCTGGAGATCGTCCAGCCCTTCGTGCAGGCGCGCGGGCAGCAGCTGAAGGTGGAAGTGGAGGCCGGCGTGTCGCTCTTCTGCGATCCGCAACGGGTCGTGCAGGCGCTGTCCAACGTCGTCAACAACGCGTCCAAGTACACCGCCGACGGCGGCAGCATCGAGGTGCGGGCGCGGCGCGATGGCGACGATGCGCGCATCACCGTGTGCGACAGCGGCATCGGCATCCGCAGCGAGATGCTGGAGCGCATCTTCGAGGCGTTCGCGCAGGACCAGCCGCCGGCCGGCAGCGTGCTGCAGGGCGGGCTCGGCATCGGGCTGGCGGTGGCGCGCACCGTCATGGCATTGCACGGCGGCCGGATCTGGGCCCGCAGCGAAGGGCCGGGGCAGGGCGCCACGTTCGAGCTGCAGTTGCCGCTCACGCGCGTGGGCGACCACGAACCCGGCGACGAATCGATGCAGCGCGAGTTCCGCATCCTCGTGGTGGACGACAACCGCGACGCCGCGAACATGATCCGCGACCTGCTGCTGGTCGAGGGCTACGCGGTCGAGGCGGCCTATGGCGGCGTCGAGGCGCTGCAGAAAGCCGAGCAGATGCACCCGCACATGGTGCTGCTGGACCTGCTGATGCCGGACATCACCGGCTACGAGGTCATCAAGCGCGTGCGCACCAATCCGGGCGGCCCGGTGGTGGTGGCGGTGACGGGCCACGGCAGCGAGCTCGATCGCGAGGCGGTGCGCCAGGCCGGCTTCGACGAGCACATCATCAAGCCCATCGTCGGCGAAGCCATCCTCGGCGTGGTGCGGCGCTTCTTCGGCATGCCGCGCCGCGCGCCGGCGGCAGCATCTGCCGGCCCGCTGCAAACCTAGCGCGGGCGCGGGCACGCGCTCCGTCAGGCGGCGCTCTTGTACTTGACCGAGCAGCCGTAGGGCCGGGTGGTCGCTGCCGTGATCGGCTTGCCCGCGAGAGCCTCGCCCAAACCCTGCTTCACGTAGTTGGTGGCGCGCTTGATGTCGTCGGCGTTGCTCGAGGGAATGCTGTCGATGCCGCCGGCGTACACCAGGCGCCCCTGCGGATCGACGATGTACATGTGCGGCGTGGTGCGCGCACCGTAGGCGCGGCCGACCGTGCCTTCCTCGTCCGCCAGCAGATGGGTCGGAGCGGCTTTGCGCTCCTTCTGCCAGGCCACGACCTTGGACGGCTCCAGGTAGTCGTAGGCGCCCTTTTCCGTCGAATTGATGGAGAGCCACACCACGCCCTGGTCCATCGCTTCCTTCTGCGTCGCCGGCATGTTGCCGCTGTCGTAGTGCTTCTTCACGTACGGACAGCCGGGGTTGGTCCATTCCAGCACCACGTGCTTGCCGCGGAACTGCGAAAGCTTGACGGGCTTGCCGGCCGCATCGGTGAGCGTGAAGTCGGGCGCGGGCTGGCCGACGGCGGGCGCGGCGTGCACGGCCGCGAGGAACGGCGCGAGCGCCGCGAACGAGCAGGCGGCGATGAAGGGACGGCGCAGCATGGGGGCTCCTTTCACAGTTGCGAAACGACGGACAGGACTTCCTCCACTCCCAGGACCTCGGACAGCACCACCGGCGGGCTGCCTTTCTTGTAGAACACGTAGACGGGCACGCCGCTGCGGCCGAGCGACGAGAGCGCCGCGGTGATGGCCGGGTCGCGCCGCGTCCAGTCGGCGCGCAGCAGGGCGACGTTGTGGCGCTTGAGGCCGTCGATCACCTGCCGGTCGGCCAGCGTGGTCTTCTTGTTGTACTGGCAGGTGACGCACCAGGCGGCGGTGAAGTCGACGAACACCGGCTGGCCCGCGGCGACGTACTGCTCGACCTTGGCCTGCGACCAGGGCTGCCAGCCGGTGTCGGCACGCGCCGCCTGCTGCGAGGGAGCCGGCGGTTGCACCAGTTCCGGCACCGCGGCCCAGGCCAGCGCCGCGAGGCCGAGCGCCGCGATGCCCGACAGCGCCACGCGTGCACGTCCGCGCAGCGTGAGCGTCCACACCAGCAGGCTCATGGCCACGAGCAGCGCGAGCAGCGCGCCCGCGCCATCGATGCCGCTCTGCTGGCCCAGCACCCACACCAGCCACGCGACCGTGGCGAACATCGGGAACGCCATCAGCTTGCGGAACACGTCCATCCACGCGCCGGGCCGTGGCAGCCAGCGCGCAGCGGCGGGCACGAGGCTCGCGGCCAGGTAGGGCAGGGCCATGCCCAGGCCCAGGCATGCGAACACAGCGAGCGCCTGCACCGCAGGCAGCGTCACCGCCAGCCCGAGCGACGCGCCCATGAAGGGAGCGGTGCAGGGCGACGCAATGGCGACGGCGAGCACGCCGGAGAGGAACGCATTGCTGATCGGATGCTTCATCTCCATCGAAGCCACCGACGAAGGCAGCAGCGCGCCGAACCCGAACACGCCGGACAGGTTGAGCGCGATCAGCGTGAAGAGCGCCGCCAGGGCGGCGATCACCAGCGGCGACTGCAGCTGGAATCCCCAGCCGAGCTGTTCGCCCGCTGCGCGCAGCGCCAGCATCACCCCGCCCAGCGCCAGGAACGACAGCACCACGCCGGCGGTGTACGCCAGGCCGCTCACGCGCCGCGCGCGCATGTCGCCCGAATGCGAGGCGAAGCCCACCATCTTGATCGCGAGCACCGGAAACACGCAGGGCATCAGGTTGAGGATCAGGCCGCCGAGCAGCGCGCCCGCCAACGCCGCAAGCAGGCCGATGCCGGGCTTGGCCGGTGCGGCGGTGTTCGCGGCGTTGTTGCGCAGTGCTTGTTCCAAGGCCGGCGACACCGTGGCGGGCGCGGCCGCCTTCGGCCAGGTGCCCGCCACCTTGAGTTCGGCGCGCCAGCCTTCGCGGCCAGCGGCCACCACGACAGGCATGACGTCGGGGCTCGCGCTGCGCTGCGCCGACAGCGGCACCCGCGCGGTCCACACCGCGCCCTTCCACTCCTGCGTCCAGGCGCCGGCGGTCTCGATCACCTCCGGCGTCTCGGGGAAGAACTCCAGCTTCTTGCCGCGCGCCGAGACGGGCAGGCCCTGCACGCGGATGTCCAGCGCGCCATCCGCGACCTGGGCCGTGCTGTTCGGGATGTATTCCCCCCGCGTCGTGATCACCGGCCGCGGCTGCGCCGCGAACGCCGCCTCGAACGCCTGCGCATGGCCGGCGGTGCTGCCGCGGATCGGCAGCTTGATCGCGAACTCGCCTTCCTCCGGGATGCACTCCTTGCGGCAGACCAGCCAGCTGGCCTTCAGCCGGACGTCGATCTCCTGCGCAAGAGGAGAAGGCTTGAAGTCCGGCGCGACCTCCAGCGGCACCGGCAGCAGCACCGTGCCTTCGTAGCCGTAGTTGGCCAGCGTGCCGATCGGGATCTTGACCGGCACCGGCCACTGGATCTCACCCGCCAGCAGGCCGGCCGGCAGCTTCCACTCCAGCTGCGTGGGCAGGCCCGAGTCGCCGGGGTTCTTCCAGTACGTGTGCCACTCGGGCTGGTGCGCGATCTGCAGTCCCAGCCAGACCGGCTTGCCGGGCGCGACTCCCTCCGGCGCGTGCGCCAGCAACTCGGCGCGCACCCGCTCGGTGGTGACCACCGGCTTGGCGAGCCCCTGCGCCTGCGCCGCTGCGCCCAGCGCCAGCAGCAGCATGGAGAACAGGAGGCGCAGGAAGACGGTCATGGTGGTGTCGGAGCGCGGCGCTGCGCGGGAAGTTCCGGTTCAGGTTGCGGCGAAGCCGAGCACCACGCGGCGCGTCGTGGCCGATTTCTTCTCGATCTTGGTGACGACCACAGGGCCGATCTCGGAGGTGTTGGCCACGTGGGTCCCGCCGCAGGGCTGGTAATCGATCAGCTCGCCGCCGCCCACGCGGATGGTGCGGATGCGGCCCGTGCCGCGCGGCGGCTGCACCGACATGCTCTTGACCAGCGCCGGGTTGGAGTCGAGCTCCTCGTCCGTGATCGAGCCCACCGCCACCGGATGCGCCGCGGCCACCAGGCGTGCGATGCCTTCGGTGAGCTGCTCCTTCTCGAGCGCATCCGTCATGTTGAAGTCCAGGCGAGCGTAGTCCGGCGTGATCGAGCAGCCATTGACGAGCTGCGGCACCAAGTGGCACAGCAGGTGCGTCGTGGTGTGGAAACGCATCAGGCGATGGCGGCGGTCCCAGTCGATGCGCGCCGTGACGCGCTGGCCCGCACGCAGGCCGGCCAGCAATTCCTCCTGGCCCGCAGCCGGCACGTGCCAGATGCCCGCCGTGGGCTGGCCCTGGTCGTCCTTGGCCTTGCGCGTGTCCGCGATCGCGAGCATGCGGCCGTCATCCAGCAGCAGCACGCCGCTGTCGCCCGCCTGGCCGCCACCGAGCGGATAGAACACCGTGCGATCGAGCACCAGGCCGTGAGCGGAGACGGACTGCACCGTGGCCTCGCACTCGCGCAGGTAGCCGTCGGAACGGAAGAGTTCGTCGGTCATGACCCGGATTGTCGCGGTTTGGGCTATCAGCTTGCAGCAAGGGGACATGAACACCAAACTGGGCGGCATGAAACGCCTGACCCTTCCGCTCCTGGCGGCCGCGCTGCTGGCGGCCTGCAGCGACATGGCCCAGCTGCCCGACAGCAGCACCGTGGGCCCTTCGCCGCAGCTGCCCACGCCGCGCACCAGCGTGATCCCCACGGTGAACATCGCGCCCGCCCAGGGCTGGCCCACGGGCCGGCAGCCGCAGGCGGCCGCGGGCTTCCGGGTGACGCCTCTGGCCACGGGCCTTTCGCATCCGCGCTGGCTGCACGTGCTGCCCAATGGCGACGTGCTGGTGGCGGAGTCGAACAAGCCGCAGCCGCCGGAGGACGCGCAGGAGCAGGGCGGCGTCAAGGCCTGGCTGCAGAAGATCATCATGAAGCAGGTGATGAAGCGCGCGGGCGCCGGCGTGCCCAGCGCGGATCGCATCACCTTGCTGCGAGATGCGGATGGCGACGGCGTCGCCGAAATGAAGACGGTGCTGCTCGAGGGGCTGCATTCGCCATTCGGCATGGCGCTGGTGGGCAACCAGCTGTATGTCGCGAACGCCGACGCGGTCGTGCGCTTCCCCTTCTCCGCGGGACAGACCCGCATCACCGTCCCCGGTGTGAAGGTCACCGACCTGCCGTCCGGCCGCAACCACCACTGGACCAAGAACATCCTGCCCGCGCGCGATGGCCGCCGCCTCTATGCGACCGTGGGCTCCAACAGCAACGTCGCCGAGCACGGCATGGAGATCGAGGAAGGGCGCGCAGCGATCTGGGAGGTGGATCTGCCGACCGGCAACAAGCGTCTCTTCGCGAGCGGCCTGCGCAATCCGAATGGCCTCGCGTGGGAACCGGCCACGGGCGTGCTCTGGACCGTGGTGAACGAGCGCGACGAGCTCGGCAGCGACCTGGTCCCGGATTACCTGACCTCGGTGCGCGACGGCGGTTTCTACGGCTGGCCCTGGAGCTACTGGGGCGACAAGGTCGACAAGCGCGTGGAGCCGCCGCGGCCCGACCTAGTCGCGCGCTCGATCCGGCCCGACTACGCCCTGGGCAACCATGTGGCGCCGCTCGGGCTCGCGTTCTCCGACGCGCGCATGCCGGCGGCTTTCGCCAACGGCGCGTTCATCGGGCTGCATGGCTCGTGGAACCGCCGGCCGCTGTCGGGCTACAAGGTCGTGTTCGTGCCGTTCGCGAACGGCCGGCCGTCGGGCGAGCCCGTCGATGTGCTCACCGGATTCGTGAGCCCGGACGGGAACGCGTGGGGACGGCCGGTCGGTGTCGAGCTGGATGCGAAGGGGGCGCTGCTGGTGGCCGACGACGTCGGCAATGCGGTGTGGCGCGTCGCGCCCATCCGCTGACGCGAACGCATCCGTGAACGCGCCTGTCAGCGTTTTCGCCGAGAGACGCCGAGCCGCGCGGCGGACGAAGATGAACGCCGGTCCGCCACCAGGAGAAGAACCGATGAGCCACTTCCGCCGCTTCGCCCGCTGCGCGTTGCCCGCCGCACTGGTGCTGGCCGGTTGCGCCGGTCCGCAGTCCGCGCGACAGGTTGCGCCCGACATCGACGCCCTCACCGCGACCGACGCCGCCGCGCGCCTGTGCGCGGGGCAGTTCACCAGCGAATCGCTGGTTCGCGCTTACCTGGCGCGCGCGCAGGCGCGTCCGCAGCTCAATGCGTTCGTCACGCTCGATGCGAACGGCGCGATCGCCGCGGCACGCGCGGCGGATCAGCGGCGTGCCGCGGGCGGCCCTTGCCTGCCGCTGCAGGGCGTGCCCATCGTCGTCAAGGACAACATCCATGCCGCAGGCCTGCCCTCGACCGCGGGCACGCCGGCGCTGCGCAACTTCGTCCCGGCCGCGGATGCGCCCGTGCTCGCCCGCCTGCGCGAAGCGGGCGCGATCGTGCTGGGCAAGACGAACATGCACGAGCTGGCCTTCGGCATCAGCGGATTCAACCCCGCCTACAGCGCGCCCGGCACGCCGCCCGGTGTGCGCAACGCTTACGACCCGTCACGGGCCGCGGGCGGTTCCTCGTCGGGCACCGGCGCGGCGCTCGGCGCGCGCATGGCGCCGGCCGGCCTGGGCACGGACACCGGCGGCTCGGTGCGCATCCCCTGCGCGTTCAACGGCTGCGCGTCGCTGCGGCCGACGGTGGGCCGCTATCCGCAAACCGGCATGGCGCCGATCTCGCACACGCGCGACACCGCGGGGCCGATGGCGCTCTCGATGCGCGACGTGGAGCTGATGGACCGCGTGATCGCCGGCGGCACGCCGGCCGCGCCCGTGCCGCTGAACACCGTTCGACTGGGCATCGTCCGCTCCATGCTCGCCAACCTCGATGCCGACACGCGCGCGGCCTGGGAAGCGACGACGGCGAAGCTGCGCGGCGCCGGCGTGACGCTGGTGGAAGTGCCGATGCCGCAGCTGGAGCAGCTCAGCGGCGCCGTCGGTTTTCCGCTCGCGCTGTACGAGGCGCATGACGACCTGGTCGGCTACCTCGCGCGCTGGAACACGGGCTTGACCATCCAGCAACTCGCGGCCGGCATCGTGAGCCCGGACGTCAAGGGCACCTTTGACGGCCTGGTGCTGCCGCGCAAGCTGCCGAATCCCGCGGGTGGTGTGGTGGACGCGGCCGGTCCGTACAAGGCGGCGATGGAAACGCACCGGCCGGCACTCGCGCGCCTCTACGCCGAGACGTTCGCGGCGCAGCGGCTCGATGCACTGGTGTTCCCCACCACGCCACGCGTCGCGATGCCCGCGACTCCGGAGGCGAGCAGCCTGGAGAACTTCCTGCTCATGATCCAGAACACGGACCCCGGCAGCAACGCGGGCGTGCCGGGCATCCAGCTGCCGATGGCGATGGGCGCGACGAGCCGCTTGCCGGTGGGGCTGGAGCTCGATGGGCCGGTGAACAGCGACCGCCGGCTGGTGGCGATCGGGATGGCGATCGAGCAGCTGCTCGGACGGGTGCCGCCGCCGGCGCGCTGATCGGTCCAGGGTTCTGCTCCCTCTCCCTCTGGGAGAGGGCTGGGGTGAGGGCACACGCCCTGCTTGATGTGCATGCTGCTCATTCGCTGGACTTGAGCACCGCGCCCTCGCGGCAGGCGGTGCCTGGCCCGGGCTCATGCTGTGCCGGTCCGCGTGCTCGCTTGCAGCTCGCACGTGGACGCGCGGAGCTTTCCGCGGCCCGGCCTCCCGCGGTCGAACTCACAGAGAGAGCGCCTGCGGCGCTCTCTCTGTTCGGACACCGCCCGCGAGTCAGAGGTTCAAACGGACTTCGCCCTCGCATCGCGAGGGCTCGCGTCGGCCGGGCCGCTGCAGCCCCGCTCGTCCCAAAATCGCCCGGGCCAGGCACCGCCTGCCGCGTGGGAACAGTGTGCGGGTGCTAAGAGGGAGAAAGACGGCGCGTCCCTCTTGCTCCCTCCCCTTCCGGGGGAGGGTTGGGGTGGGGGCACGCCGGACGCTCGGTCGAGAGCTGCTGCCGGTCGGGGTCTCGCCTGCCGCCGCCCCGCACAGCCCGACTCAAACCGTCTTCTCCCTGATCGGTGCCCCCTCCAGCTGCGGCGCCGGCGGCAATCCCGTCGCCTGGAGGATCTCCTCCTCCGACAACGTCTCCTTGTTCAACAACGCCGAGACCAGCCCGTCGAGCGCCCGCCGATGCTCGCGCAGCAAGCGCTTGGCCTCTTCATGGCACCCATGGATGATCCGCTGCACCTCCGCATCGATCAACGCCGCGGTCTGCTCGCTGAACGGCTTCTCGCCACCGAAGCCGCCCGGCGCGCCGAGGAAATGGTTCTCGCGCGGCGCGAGCTGCACCATGCCGACCGCCTCGCTCATGCCCCAGCGCGTGACCATGTTGCGCGCGAGCTGGGTGGCCTGTTCGATGTCGTTCTCCGCGCCGGTGGTCTTGGTGCCGTACACCACCTCCTCGGCGGCACGGCCGCCGAGCATGCCGATGATGCGTGCGCGCAGGTACGCTTCGGGGTAGTTGTAGCGATCGGTCTGCGGCCGCTGGTAGGTCACGCCCAACGCCTGTCCGCGCGGCACGATGCTCACGCGGTGCACCGGGTCCGCGCCCGGCACCACGAGCCCCAGGATCGCGTGGCCGCCCTCGTGATACGCAATGCGCTCGCGGTCCTGCAATGTGAGCAGCAGCGGCCGCTCGGGGCCGAGCACGATCTTCTCCAGCGCATCGAGGAAGTCCTTGTGCGTCACCGCGGCCTCGCTGCGGCGCGCGGCCAGCAGCGCGGCCTCGTTCACCAGGTTCTTCAGGTCGGCGCCTGAAAAGCCGGGCGTCGCCTGCGCCAGTTCCTCCAGCCGCACGTCGGCCGCGAGCGGCGTCTTGCGCACGTGCACCTTGAGGATCGCCTCGCGCCCCGCCTTGTCGGGCAGGTTCACCACCACGCGCCGGTCGAAGCGGCCGGGCCGCAGCAGCGCGCGATCGAGCACGTCGGGCGTGTTGGTCGCCGCGAGCACGATGATCCCCTCGCGCCCGGTGAAGCCGTCCATCTCGGTGAGGATCTGCTGCAGCGTCTGCTCCTGCTCGCTGTGGCCGCCGCCGACCATCACGCCGCCGCGCGCGCGGCCGATGGCGTCGATCTCGTCGATGAAGATGATGGCCGGCGCACTCTCTCGCGCCTGCTTGAACAGGTCGCGCACGCGCGCGGCGCCCACGCCCACGATCATCTCGACGAACTCCGCCGCGCTCATCGAGAAGAACGGCACGCCCGCTTCGCCCGCAACCGCCTTGGCCAGCAGCGTCTTGCCGGTGCCGGGCGCGCCGATCAGCAGCACGCCCTTGGGCGCGGTGCCGCCCAGGCGCGTGTACTTGTCCGGGGCCTTGAGGAAATCGACGATCTCCACCAGCTCGGCCTCGGCCTCGTCGATGCCGGCCACGTCGTTGAACGTCACGCGCAGCGACGGGTCGGTGGCGTCGTAGCGCTTGGCCTTGCTGCGGCCGATGCCGAACACGCCGCCGCCCCCCATGCCGCCTCCCTGCGCCGCGCGGCGGTACATCCAGACATAGAAGCCGATGATCAGCAGCGCCGGGCCGAAGTACAGCAGCGTGGTCCACAGGCCGCCCTGCTGGATCGGCACCGCGCTGATCTCGACCTTGTTGTTGATCAGGAAGTCCTCGAGGTCGCGGTCGAAGAAGGCCGGCAGCTCGGTGTTGAAGTGGGAGGAGGTCTTCGGCGGCGGCAGCAGGCGGCGGTCCAGCGGCGTGGGCCGCGGCGGCTGGCCGGCCTGCTTGACCTCTTCCGGCGTCGGCCAGGTGACGGCATTGCGAAAGCGCCCCTCGATGGTGGTGCCGCGGCTGTAGAGCGCGATGACGTTGCCGGCGGCGACCTGCTGCCGGAACTCGGTGTACGGCACCGTCACGGGCTGCTCGCCCGGGAACAGGAACCGCATCAACAGGTAGTTGATGAGGAAGATGAACGCGAACAGCGCCAGCGACTTGCGCGGCGGCATCCGGCTCAGCGGCGAGCCGCGGCCGGACAGCGGAGGCGGAGGACGAGCGGGCGTCTGCGAACCGTTCATGAGCAGATCATGCGCAGTCGCGCCCCGGCTGAGCGTCAGCCGGGGGCGCGACTGCGCGCCGGGCAGCGCCGCCCGTCACGCGAGGCTTCGAGTGGCTCAGCGCTGGCCCTGCTGGCGGCGCCAGTTGGCGTAGGCGTCGTCCATGCGCTGGCGGCGATCGCCATCGTCCGACGCGCTCGCGGTGGTCGTGCCCGCCGAGCGCGCCGAACCCGCGGGGCCGGCGCCCATCGCCATGGTGCCGCCCGCATCGGGGCCCGGCGGACGCTGCGCCTGCGCAGAACCCGGCGCCGGCGGCAGCTTGCGTGCGATGGCCTCGCCGGTGTTGCGCACGGTATCTGCGCCCTTGCGCGCGACGTTGCCCGTCGCGGTGGCGGCCTTCTTGGCACCGCTCTTCGTGGCTTCGGCCGCGCGCTGGGCGCCGCGCTTGGTCTTGTCGACCACGCCCGGTTTTTCGTCCGCCTGGCGGGCGCTCGCGGAACGCTCGGTGCCGCTGCTGCGCTTGTCGTAGTCGCGGCTCTGGGCCATTGCGGTTCCGCCAAAGGCGACGGCGGTGGCGATCAGGATCGGTGAAAGTTTCATGGCAGGTCCTCGCAGAAAGCAGTTCGGATGCTTTCATCAGACGCGCGATCCAACGCCCGGGCTGTCGGACCCTTCAGCAAGAGCGTGTCGGGCGTCTGCGCGTGCTGGGGGGCCCATCCGTGGCCGCGCCGCGTGGATCGGACCAGGCGATCGCGATCATCCCGGCCGACGCCGCCAGCCCCGCGGCCGACAGCGCGATCCAGAGTTCCATCAACAGGCGCAACGTCACCGTCGCACCTCGAAGATGAGGTTGAAGGGAGTCTGCGCGGCGCACCGGAAATGCGTGAACCCGGCCTTGCGGAACACCTCCTGCAACCGCGCCGGGCCCGCTTGCGCGCCCAGCACCAGGTGGCCTCCTTCGCTGATCGCGTGGGCGCAGCAGATCATGGTGGAAGCCGAGTAGTACAGCTGGCCCACCGTGCCCTGGTTGTCCTCGACCCGGTCGTTCGCGAACGGCTCGACCAGCAGCACGGTGCCACCGGGTGCGAGCGTGTGGGCCGCATGGCGGGCGGCGGCGACGGGATCGCCCAGGTCGTGCAGCACGTCGAAGTAGCAGATCAGGCCGTACTGGCGATCGGGGTAGTCCGTGGCGCGCGCGAGCTCGAAGCGCACTCGCTCGCCCACGCCGGCCTGCTGCGCCAGCTTCCGAGCCTCGAGGATCGAAGAGGTGTGCGTGTCGAAGCCGTGGAAGCGGGAAGCGGGAAAGGCCTTCGCCATCAGCAGCGTGGAGTGGCCGTGGCCGCAGCCCACGTCGGCGACGTCGATGCCGCTTTGGAGCTGCTGCACCACGCCGTCGAGGGCGGGCAGCCACTCCTGCACCAGGCTCGCGCGGTAGCCGTTGCGATAGAAGGCCGCGACGCCGCAGGACATGCGTGCGTCGTGCTCGTCCCAGGCGACGCCCTCGCCGGTGCGGAAGGCGTGCAGCGCCTTGGGCTCGTCGAACCACATCGACGCGGGCACGTTCCAGGCGTTCGGGATGTAGAACGGGCTGTCCTCGTCGGCCAGCACCTGGGCCTGCGCGGGCGAGAGCTCGTACGTCCCGCTCACCGCGTGGTAGCCGACGTAGCCGCAGGCGACCTGCGAATTGAGCCATTCGCGCACGTAGCGCTCGGCGCAGCTCGCACGCTGCGCGATCTCGCGCGCGCTCAGCGGACCGGCGGCCGCCATCGCCTTGTACAGGCCGAGCTTGCTGCCCAGGCTGACCATCACGCCGGTGTAGCCGGCGGCGATGTCGTTGATGGTGCGCATCGCGAAGGCCATCAGTGCGTCTTCGCCGGTGGCGGTGGAAGCGGAGGAGGTGGTGGAGGCGTCCATGGAGCGGTCTTCGAGGTGGGTTGCGATGGACTCGATGATTCCGGCCGCGGCCCGCTGCCGACAGGGGCGGAATCGCCCGGGACCGGGCTTTTCGTGCCATGCCGGTCGCACTCGCTCGGCGCTATCCTTTTCGGCCCGAAAGCCATGAGCACAACCGCACCGCCCGCGACTTCCGGCTCGCTGCACGTGAGCCTGCTCGCGCTGCCCGAAGCGTCGGTCTCCACGCTGGCCGGCATCTTCGACGTACTGCACGGCCCCAGCTTGCTGGGCATCGGTGCGAAGGACGCGCCGCCCTTCCGCGTCGAGGTGGTCGGCGAGGCGAAAGGGCCGATGACGCTGGCGAGCGGCGTGCCGTTCGAGGTGCGCCGCAGCGTGGATGAGCTGGCGGTGACCGACATCGTCATCGTGCCTTCGGTGGTGCTGCCGCCCCAAGGCTGGCGCAAGGGCCGCTACCCGCGCCTGGTGGACTGGCTGCGCCGCATGCACGAGGGCGGCGCGATGCTGTGCTCCGCGTGCTCGGGCATCTTCCTGCTGGCGGAGACGGGCCTCTTCGACGGCAAGGATGCGACGGTGCACTTCTGGTACGCCCGGGACTTCCAGGCGCTCTATCCGCAAGTGCCCATCCATCCGGACCGCGTGCTCGTGATCTCGGGCCGCCGCGAGGAGCTGGTGTGCTCCGGCGCGTCGACCACCTGGCACGACCTGGTGCTCTACCTCATGGCCCGGCACGCGGGCGCCACCGTGGCGCAGGAGGTCGCGCGCATGTTCGCGCTGCAGTGGCACCAGGACGGCTTGGCGCCCTTCATCGTGTTCGAGGGGCACACCGACCACGGCGACGGCGAGATCCAGAGCGCGCAGCAATGGCTGGCCAGGCACTTCTCCGTCGCGAACCCGGTCGACGAGATGATCAAGCGCTCCAGGCTCGCGGAGCGCACGTTCAAGCGGCGCTTCACCGCGGCCACCGGCCTTTCGCCCATCGCCTACGTGCAGCGGTTGCGCATCGAGGACGCCAAGCGGCGGCTGGAGCGCACGGAAGCGCCGGTGGACGAGATCAGCTGGCGCGTGGGGTACGAGGACCCCGCGTTCTTCCGCCGGCTGTTCCGGCGCACCACCGGCATGGCCCCCGGCGCGTACCGCAAGCGGTTTCGCATCCCGGAGTTCGCGCGCGGCTGAATGCGCGGTCCATCGAAGCCATCAACGCGCAGCTGAACAGGCGCTTCGCTGCTGAACAGCACCGCTGTCGCGCTCGAAAGAATGCCGGGATAACCCTTTCCCGAGCCCCAAAGGCTGAGCCAGCCGCGTATCGTGGAATTACTTCACGGCCTGGAGGACACCATGGCTCCCGAGACGCTGCTCGTGCATCAACTTCCACCGGAGTTTCACGGCGAGGCGCTGCGCCGGGTCGAAACCTTGCGGGCGCTGGTCGCCGAAGGCGAACGCCTGGCGCGCGACGAGGCGCAGATCTGCGGGCCGAAGCTGCGCGCTGCGGCGCGCTGGCGCTGGGCGTCGCTGGCGCTGCTCGGGCTGGCACTGGCGGCGTTCCTGCAGGACTTCTTCATCGAAGCGAACGGACTCGCTTTCGTGTTCCTGGTGATCGGGCTCGGCGGTCATCTCATCGCCGAGCAACGGCAGGACGAGCTGCTCGCCGCCCGCGAGCGCCTGTTCGACGCCGAGAAGCAGGCGCTCTCGCTGCAGTGGACCGGGCTGGGCATCACGGAGCCGGCGCTCGATTCGCTGCCGGCCTTCGTGCCCGAAGTTCGATCGGCCTATGGCTGGAGCGAGCCTGAAGCCGCGCGCGGCGGCATGACGGTGCACGCCTTCATCGAGAGGGCCGAGGCCCGCGTTCTCGAAGACCTGCGAAGCACGGCCTGACGGCTGTCGCGCGGCTTCAGCGCCGGCGCAGCACCAGTTCCCAGGCAACCTTGGGCTGGGCGTACCGCGCGATTGTCCGCTCCTCGCACGAGACCCGGTCCCATGCGGCGGGCGCGAACAGCCGCTCGAGGTCCGCGCGTTCGAAGAAGCGTTTCTCCTCGCTGAAGTCGCCGTGGACGCGGCGCAGGCCGGGTTCGATCTCGTCGCCTTCGTTCGCGCCGTGGTTCACGTCGCGCACGGAGTTGAGGCGGCATAGCAGCAGGCCGCCGGGACGCAGGCAGCGGCGCACTTCGGACACGGCGCGCTCCGTCGTGGCCCAATCGAAGTAGTGGAGGCACAGGCTGGCGATGACGACGCCGAATGCCGCATCCGCGAAGGGCTGCGGCGTGCGCAGGTCGTGCCGCACGAGTTGCGCGCGCGACGCGGCGATCGCGCAGGACCTGAGCGCATCGAACGCGATGTCGGTGGCGACCACGTCGAAGCCCTGCTCCAGCAGCCAGGCCGTGTCCCCGCCGGTGTCGCACCCGAGCTCGAGCACCGCGCGTCCATCCGCCGCCGCTCGCAGCTGCGGCAGCCAGCGCTGCATCCAGCGGTCCTGCCCGGCGCTCATCGCGCGGCCCCTCCCGCCGGCAGCGGCAGCGCGGTCTTGTAGCGCACCTGCTTGAGCGCGAAGGAGGAGCGGATCTTCTCGATGCCCGGGATCGGCGTGAGCTGGTTGAGGATGAAGCGCTCCAGCGCCGCGATGTCGGCGACGGCCACGCGAATCAGGTAATCGCTGTCGCCCGTCATCAGGTAGCACTCCATCACCTCGTCGTGCTCGGCGATGCGGCGCTCGAACTCGGCCAGCGATTCGCGCGATTGCTCCTTGAGGCTGATGTTGATGAAGACGTTCAGGCCCAGGCCCACGGCCTTCGGGTCAGCGAGCGCAACGTACTGGCGGATCACGCCGGCGGCTTCCAGGGCCTTCACGCGGGCCAGGCAGGGCGAGGGCGACAGGTGGACCCGGCGCGCGAGCTCCACGTTGGTCAGCGAGCCGTCCTGCTGCAGCTGGGCGAGGATCCGCAGGTCGACGGCGTCGAGTTGCATCTTCTGCTTCTCCTAGCGGGGTTGCGCGGCATTTTATGCCGCGAGACTCAGCCGGGAAAGCCACTTCGACACCCCATTCGGCCGCGCACGGCCTACAGTGGTCCGCATGACCGACCAGAGCATCACCCGCTTCCTGCTCACCCCGGGCGCCGACGTCGACCCCGGCGAAACCGCCGAATGGCGCGAGGCGTTCGCCGCGCTGGTGGCGAGCGAAGGGCCCGAGCGCGCCCGTTTCATCCTCGACCAGCTGGCCACGATGGCGCGCGCGCCGCAGGTGGGCTGGTCGCCCGAGCTGGTCACGCCCTACGTCAACACGATCCCGGTCGAGCAGCAGCCGGCCTTTCCCGGGGACCTGGCGATCGAGGAGCGGCTGGCCTCGCTGATGCGCTGGAACGCGTTGGCGATGGTGGCGCGCGCCAACATGGCCTATGGCGAGCTGGGCGGGCACATCGCCAGCTATGCGAGCGCGGCCGACCTGTTCGAAGTCGGCTTCAACCACTTCTTCCGCGCGAGGAACGAGCAGCACGGCGGTGACCTGGTGTTCTTCCAGCCGCACAGCGCGCCGGGGGTCTACGCGCGGGCGTTCCTCGAAGGTCGCCTGTCCGAGAACGACCTCGCGCACTACCGCCAGGAGATCACGGCACCGCAGCGCGACGCGCGCGGGCTCTCCAGCTATCCGCATCCGTGGCTGATGCCCGATTTCTGGCAGTTCCCGACCGGCTCGATGGGCATCGGGCCGATCAGCTCGATCTACCACGCGCGCTTCATGCGCTACCTCACGCACCGCGGGCTGCTCGACTGCGACGGCCGCAAGGTGTGGGGCGTGTTCGGCGACGGCGAGATGGACGAGCCCGAGAGCATGAGCGCGCTGACGCTGGCTTCGCGCGAGAAGCTGGACAACCTGGTGTGGGTGGTCAATTGCAACCTGCAGCGGCTGGACGGTCCGGTGCGCGGCAACGGCCGCATCGTCGACGAACTGGAGAAGCTGTTCCGCGGCGCCGGCTGGCACGTCATCAAGCTGCTGTGGGGCAGCGACTGGGACGGCCTCTTCGCACGCGATGTCACCGGCGCGCTGGTGCGCGCGTTCGCCCACACGGTCGACGGCCAGATGCAGACCTTCGCGGCCAAGGACGGCCGCTTCAACCGCGACAACTTCTTCGGCCAGGACCAGGAGCTCGCGCGGCTCGCGCAGGGCATGACCGACGAGCAGATCGACCGCCTGAAGCGCGGCGGCCACGACCTGGTGAAGATCCACGCAGCCTACGACGCGGCGGCACGGCACAACAGCGGCCAGCCGGTCGTGATCCTGGCCCACACCAAGAAGGGCTATGGCATGGGCAGCGCTGGGCAGGGGAAGATGACCACGCACAGCCAGAAGAAGCTCGACGAGGCGGCGCTGCTGGAATTCCGCAACCGGTTCAACCTGCCGCTGTCGGATCAGCAGGCGACCAGCCTGGCGTTCTTCAAACCGGCCGACGACAGCGCCGAGATGCGCTACCTGCACGAGCGACGCCAGGCACTCGGCGGCTATCTGCCGCGGCGTGAGTCGCAGGCGCCCGAGCTGCCGGTGCCGGCGCTGGAGACCTACGCGCAGTTCGCGGTGAACGCCGGCGGCAAGGAGATGTCGACCACGATGGCGTTCGTGCGGCTGCTGGGCAATCTGCTGAAGGACCGCGAGCTCGGGCCGCGCATCGTGCCGATCGTCGCCGACGAGGCGCGCACCTTCGGCATGGCCAACCTGTTCAAGCAGGTGGGCATCTATTCCAGCGTGGGGCAGAAATACGAGCCGGAGGACATCGGCTCGGTGCTGTCCTACCGCGAAGCGCTCGATGGCCAGATCCTGGAAGAGGGCATCAGCGAGGCCGGCGCCATCGCCAGCTGGACGGCCGCGGCCACCAGCTACAGCGTGCACGGCGTGCCGATGCTGCCGTTCTACATCTACTACTCGATGTTCGGTTTCCAGCGCGTGGGCGATGCGATCTGGGCCGCCGCCGACCAGCGCGCGCGCGGCTTCCTGCTGGGCGCGACCTCGGGCCGCACGACGCTGGGCGGTGAAGGGCTGCAGCACCAGGACGGTAGCAGCCACCTGGTAGCCGCCACGATTCCCAATTGCAAGGCCTGGGACCCCGCCTTCGCGGGCGAGATGGCGCTCATCCTGGACCACGGCATGCGCGAGATGCTCATCGACCGGCAGGACGTCTTCTACTACCTGACGCTGATGAACGAGAACTACGCCCAGCCCGACCTGCCGGCCGAGGCGCGCGAGGGCGTGGTGCGCGGCGGCTACCGCTTCGCGGCGTTTGGAAAGGGCAAGCCCAAGGCCACGCTGCTCGGCTCCGGCGCGATCCTCACCGAGGTGCTCAAGGCCGCGCGGCAACTCGCCGACGAAGGCATCGCCTGCGAGGTGTTCAGCATCACGAGCTGGAGCGAGCTGTCGCGCGACGGCCTGCATTGCGAGCAGCGGGCGATGCGCGGCGAGGAGCACACGACACCGTGGCTGCATCGCATGCTGGGCGAGGGCAAGGCACCGATCGTTGCGGCCACCGACTACGTGCGAGCCGTGCCGGAATCGATCCGCGCGTACCTGCCGGCCGGCCGCCGCTACCTCGCGCTCGGCACCGACGGCTTCGGCCGCAGCGACACGCGCGCGGCGTTGCGCGCCTTCTTCGGGGTGGATGCCGCGCACATCGCGGCCGCGGTGCGGCACTGCCTCCACTAACATCGGGCCCATGAGCCTGAAATCCCGCTTCTGGGCCGACCTCACCACGCGAGACTTCGCGCAGCTGCAGGCGGGCGGCGCCATCGAGCAGGTGGTGGCGGTGCTGCCGGTCGCGGCGATCGAGCAGCATGGCCCGCACCTGCCCTTGGGCGTGGACGCGACGCTGGTCGACGGAATCGTGCAAGCCGGCCTGCCGCACCTGCCGGCGGACCTGCCGGTGCTGTTCCTGCCGACGCAGCAGGTGGGCAAGAGCAACGAGCACATCCGCTTTCCGGGCACGCTCACGCTCTCGGCCGAGACCATCATCCGGCTGTGGACCGACATCGGCGAATCCGTCGCGCGCGCCGGGGTGCGCAAGCTGGTGCTCTTCAACTCGCACGGCGGCCAGGTGAGCGTGATGGACATCGTCGCGCGCGAGCTGCGCACCCGCTGCGAGCTGATGGTGTTCTCGGTCAACTGGTTCCACCTGCCGCTGGGCGATGCGGTCGACCTGTTGTTCTCGCGCGAGGAGCACCGCTTCGGCATCCATGCCGGCGACATCGAGACGTCGATGATGCTGGCGCTGCGGCCGCAGCTCGTGGACATGGCGCACGCGCGCGACTTCAAGTCCAGCTCGCAGGAGCGGGCGGAGAAGTTTCCGATCCTGGGCAACGGCAGCAGCGCCAAGCTGGGCTGGCAGATGCAGGACTACAACCCGCTGGGCGCGGCCGGCAATGCCACGCTGGCCACCGCGGACAAGGGCCGCGCGGTCGTCGAAGCCGCCGGTCGCCAGCTCGCGCTGCTGCTGCAGGAGGTCGCCCAGGTGCCGCTGTCCACCCTTGTGCCGCGGCCGGAATTCCCCCGCTGAGCGGCGCTCCCGGCCCGCAGCTCGGCCGCTGAGCGCGACCGTCATTCACGTCCTACGACCGCTTGCGAGAGCGCCGATGGCTTTCGCGCGGGGCAAGCCTAGATTGGGCATGCCGGCATCGAGCCGGCGAACTCCAGGAGTGACCCCATGGCAACCGTAGCAGACGTCATGACCCGCAACCCGCGGACCATGAGCCCCCAGGACACGCTGGCCGACGCGGCCAAGGTGATGGATGAACTCAATGTCGGCGTGGTGCCGGTGTGCGAAGGCGATCGCCTGTGCGGCGTGGTGACCGACCGCGACATCGTGGTGCGCGGCCTCGCGCGCGACGCCGATCCGAAGACCTGCAAGCTGACGGACGTGATGAGCGGCCACGTGCGCACCGCGCGCCAGGACGACGACGTGGACGAAGTGCTCAGCGAGATGGCCAACGCGCAGATCCGGCGCATGCCGGTGGTGGACGGCCAGGACAAGCTGGTGGGCATCCTGTCCATCGGCGACATTGCGGCCAAGAGCCCCGAGGACGAGGAAGACGTGGCGATGTCGCTGGGCGACATCTCCTCGCCGGCCGAGCCCGATCGGCAGCAGGCGTCGCAGGAGCAGGGTTCGCAGAAGCAAGGCTCCAAGGGAAGCAAGCAGCAGAAGCAGACCTGACGGCTGAGCCGCCGCCGGCGCCGCACGACGCTCCTCGTCGGCGGCGCCTGAGCCCGACCGCGATCGCGCACGAAAAAGGCCGCCCCGGGGCGGCCTTTCCCTTGGTGCCGTTTCGCACGGCGGGCGGGCGCGTTCACGCCATCGACGTTACTGCGTCGAAGCCTTCTTGCGGTTCGCGCTGCGGGCCTGGCCGCCCTTGCGACCGGCTTCACGGGCTTCCTCGGACGTGAATTCGTGGGCCGTGCCCTTCTCGTGGGCGGCCTTGCCGCCCTCGCTGGCGATCTGGCGCTGGCGCTCGGGGTCCATGGAAGCAAAGCCTCGGTTCGACTTGCCGCCCGTGTTGCCTTGATTGTTCGATGCCATCTGGTACTCCTGAAAAAGCTTGGGGTGTGATGCATGGGGGCGAAGCGCCCACCATGGACGGGATTGGGCGTGCAAAGAAGAGACCCTCTCGTCAGGTCCTTGTGGCGAGCGCTGTAGGACTTGGCCTTGCTGGGTTACATCCCGACAAAGCCTGTATCGGCTGCTAGCGTTTTGGGAGCACGAGCGGTTGCAGCCGATGCAGCAGCGGGTGCGCTTCCGCAGGCACGGAACGCACCGCGTGAGGGTCCTCGAGCAGGCTGTCGAGGAGGCGCGCGACCTGCGACTGCGAGGGTTGGACCGGGCCGAAGAAGCATGCCCGCCCGTCGTGCGCGACCAGCAGCGTCGGAAACGTTTCGATGTCGACGTCACCGAGCGCGTCGGCTTCGTCCTCGACATCGACCCAGGCCAGGCTCGCCTCGGGGAACACATGGCCGAGCGCCTCGAACACTTCGTCCCATTCGCGGCAGACGCCGCACCATGCGGCGCACAGGCAGATGACCTGCCAGGTGGGAACGGGCGGGGAGGACGGCGCGCTGGTCATCCGGGCCAGTCTATCAACCGGTCCGTGCGCGGCGCGTCAGAGGTGCTTGTAGAAGAACGTGGTCGAGCACGGCGGACCGTCGGGCATCAGCGCGTAGTCGGGCACGTCGCCCACGCGCTGCCAGCCGCAGCGTTGATAGAGCCGCCATGCATCGCCGCCGGTGACGGCGTCGAGCACCAGCACGCGGCGGCCTTCGCGCACGGCCTCGCGTTCCGCCGCTTCCAGAAGCCGCTGCGCGACGCCGCGGCCGCGCACGCTGCGGTGCACCTGCATCTTGACCAAGTCCGCGCGGTGCGGCTGGTTCTCCGGCAGGTCGAGGATGAGCTGCACGGTGCCGACGATGCGGCCGTCCGCGCGCTGCGCGACCAGCAGCACGCGATCGCCGCGCTGCACGGCGTCCGCCACGCGGCGCCAGAAAGCGAGCGCCGTTTCGCGGGCGATCGGCAGCATGAAACCGATGGAGGCGCCGCCTTCGACGCAATCGACCAGCACATCGGCGAGCCCTTCGATGCAGGCGTGCGCTTCGTGCGGCGCCACACGGCGCACCGGGATGTCGTCCATGCGGAACCTCCTTGCGCGGCCAGTATGGCTCAGGCGTAGGTGATCCAGCCGCGCAGGTCGGGCGCGTCCAGGTGCGGCAGGCAGTTGAAGCTGACCAGCATGTGGCGCTTGGGCGTGAAGGCGAACTCGGTGACCGCGGTGTTGCGGATGCGCAGGTTCAGCTCGATCGTCGTTTCGGGGCTGGTGCCCAGCACGTGCCCGACCGCGGTGGAGATCGGCCCGCCGCTGGTGACGATGAGGACCTTCTGTCCGTAGTGGTTGGCGCGCACGTGGTCGAGCGCACCGGCCACGCCGGCGACGAAGTCCTGGTACGACGGCATGCCGCGCGGGCTCACCGTGCCCGACATCCATTGCGCGAGGCCGTCGCGCAGCAGGCGGAAGTGGTGGCGGTACATCTCGGGCGTGTCGGGCTTGCGCAGCGGCTCGGGATGGACGGCGGCGATCACGGCCTCGCTGTCGTATTCGTTCAGGCCTTCCCAGGCGAGGTGGTCGCCCGCCTTGTTCATGCCTTGCAGGATGCCGGCCAGCGTCTGCTTGTGGCGACGCAGCGTGCCCGCGATGAGGCCATCGAAGTGCAGCCCCTGGTGGGCGAAGTACTCGCCCAGGCGCACGCTCTGGCGATGGCCGAGTTCGCTGAGCTGGTCGTAGTCGTCCGCGCCGAAGGAGGCCTGGCCGTGCCGAACGAGGTACAGGGTTCCCATGCAGCCGATTCTGGCAACTTGCGAAGCCGCCGCGAGGTCCCGTGCGCGACTGGCGTGTCACGGGCGGTCACCTACGCGATCTCGCGATGCGTTCCTGCACAGCGCTGCAGCTCGTCAGGCAGAGCATCGGGCCGTTGTCGCAACAAGGAGATCGACGATGGCGCGCTATGGCAAGAAGTCCCAGGAGAAGGTCGAAGAGGCGATGCACGAATTCAAGCGCGGGGAGCTCAAGAGCAGCACCGGGCAGAAGGTGAAGAACCCGAAGCAGGCCATCGCCATCGGCCTTTCGGAAGCGCGCAGCGAAGGCGGGAAGGTGCCGCCGGCGAAGAAGGCGGCGGGGAAGAAGACTACGGCGAAGAAGACGGCCGCGAAGAAGGCGCCCGCGAAGAAGGCGGCCGCGAAGAAGACGAGCGCCAAGACGACGGCGAAGAAGTCGGCCGCCCGCAAGACGACCGGCACGAAGGCCGCCGCAAAGAAGACGACCGCAAAGAAGACGACCGCAAAGAAGGCGAGCGCGAAGACCACCGCCCGCAAGTCCGCGGCGGGCAAGTCCACGACGCGGAAGACGACTGCAAGGAAGACCAGCGCGCGAAAAAACGCTGCGAAGAAGTCGTCTTAGGGCCTCGTCGTCCCCGCGGAGGCGGGAATCCAGTGCTTCCGTCTTCGCAAAAGGGAAGCACTGGATTCCCGCTACGCGGGAATGACGATTCCGGGCGGGGGACTCAGGCGGCGGCCGTCTGGTACGGGGAGGGCTGGGCGCCGGCCGGGGAGCCGCTGGTCGAGGCACCCGCGATCCGGCCCCGGATGTGGTTGCGCGCCAGCAGCTCGGCGCTGGCCAGCGCAGCGTCGGGGGTGTCGAACAGGCCGCCACCGCAGAGGTGGGCGCAGCAGCCGGGGTCTTCGCACAACGCGGCCAGCCAGAAGCTTCCCGGGCGGGTACAGCACACCTTGGCGAAACCCAGGTAGCGGCCGCTGCCGGCGCCGATTTCGTTGGCGGAACTGGCGACGTAGTAGCCGTCGAACGGCCCGGTGACACGATCCATCTTCTGCTCTCCCGGCGCCCCTTGGCGCATTGGTGGACGGCCACTCTAGGTCGGCAGCACCGACCGGCGGTGTAGGACGGCGCCGACGCGTGTCGGCCCCGGGCGCAGGGAGGTGGAAAAACCGTGCTAAATGCCTCGGGACTCCAGGCGCAACTGGCCCCGCGGTGTGAGCAAAGTCGCGCAAACACTGGCCGGCCCGCCGTCCTCGACGTGGAGGCCGTCCAGGCCGATCGCGTCCAGCGCCCGGCGAAGCTGCACGGCCTGCGGGTGCGCCAGGGCCAGCGAGCGCAGCGTCACGCCGGCGTCGGCCAGGGTCGCCGCCGGATGCACCTCGCCCCATTCGATCAGCATGGGCAGGCAGCCATCGAACTGCCGCTGGCCATCGGGGCGGATCGTGCTCTGCCACTTCAGCAGCCCGCGCGGGGTCATCCGCGAAGCCTCGACCACCTCGCCGCAGTCGATGCCCAGCCGGGCGAGCGCGGCCACCGCCGCCTTCACGTCGGGGACTCGCGCGACCCAGTGCGCCAGCCTCGGGCCGTGGTCGCGGATCGTGGACTGCACCCGCGGCTCGTCCATGTCGAACCAGCGGCGGCGACCCGCCTGCGGGCCCGGCGCCGCCGGGTTGCGCGCGATGACTTCGAAATAGGCGAGCGGGTGGTCGACGCTGGCCAGCCGCAGCAGCCGGTTGTGCGTGCCCATCAGGGGATGCTCGCCGCCGGGGCCGGGAGCCACGCCGAGCGTGCTCTCGCACCAGGCCGCGCCCTGCTCGAGCGTGTCTGCCAGCACCACGAGGTGGTCGATGCGCGCCAGGCCGCTCATAGCCGCACCTGGCCGTCGATGCAGGTGACCGACTCGCCGCCGATCCAGATGTCGCCTTTGGCATCGCGCTCGACGTGCACGCGGCCGGCCCGGCCGAGCGCGGTGCCCTGGGCCGCGATGTAGCGCTGCGGCGCAAGGCCCGCCCCGATGAGCCACTGCGCGAGCGCGGCGTTGAGGCTGCCGGTGACGGGGTCCTCCGTCATGCCGTTGTTGCCCGGAAAGAAGGCGCGCACTTCGAACGCGCAGTCCGTGCCGGGGCCGTGAGGCCCCACCACGCCGACGAACAGGCCGGCCAGCACGCCGGCGTCGGGCCGCAGCGCCAGCACCTGCGCAGCGCTGCGCAGCATCACGCCGCGCCAGTTGGGCCCGTTGTCGCACCACGCGTGCGCCAGGATGTCGCCGCGTGAAAGCCCGAGCCCACGCGCGACGAGCGCCACGTCGTCTTCCGCCAGCGGCCCGCTCTTGCGCAGCGGCGGGGCGGCGAAGGCGAGCTGGGCGCCGTCGCGGCGGATCTTCACCAGGCCGACGCCGCACTCCTGCACGACGTGTTCGGCCTTGGGCCGTCCGCCGGCCGCGAGCCAGGCGTGACAGCTGCCCAGGGTCGGGTGGCCGGCGAACGGGAGTTCGCGGCCGGGGCAGAAGATGCGCAGTTGGTAATCGGCCTGCGCGTTCTGCGGCGGCAGCACGAACGTCGCCTCCGAGAGGTTCGTCCAGTCGGTGAAGGCCTGCATCTGCTCGGTGGTGAGGCCGGCGCCGTCCAGCACCACCGCAACCGGGTTGCCGAGATAGGACGTGGCGGTGAAGACGTCGACTTGCTGGAAGGCGCGAAGGGTCATCGTGTCGCTCCGGTCAGGACAGGGGAAGGTCGAGCACGCCGCGCGCGGCGGGCAGCGAGCGCACATGGTCGTACCAGGAATCGAGGCGGGGTCGTGAGCGCCAGGCGAGCGGCAGGCCGCGCCAGCGGTGGACCTCGCAGGCGATCGGGATGTCGCCGATGGTGAACACGTCGCCGGCCATGAAGCGGCGCGCGTGCAGCTGCGCTTCGAGCAGGTCCCACAGCGGCTCGGTGGCGGCGACCGAAGCATCGATCACGTCCTGCCGCCGCTGCGGCGCGGGCGTGCGCACCAGCTGCACGAAGGCGTTGCGGCCGGCCGGGTTGAGCGTGGTCTGCTGCCAATCCATCCAGCGCTCGGCATCGAAGCGGCCGCGCAGGTCCTGCGGATACTGTGCGCTGTCGCCGTAGCGTGCCGCGAGGTAGCGCACGATGACGTTCGATTCCCAGAGTTCGAAGCCGTCGTCGTCGAGCAGCGGCACGAGTGCATTCGGGTTGCGCGCCAGGTAATCGGGCGTGCGCACGACGCCGAACTCGCCGCCGGCGTCGGTGCGCTCGAACGGCAGCTCCAGCAACTGCAGCGTGAACACCACCTTGCGCACGTTGATGGAGGACAGCCGTCCCCACAGGCGGATCATGGACGCGCGCCCATCGCGCGGATCGCGTCGGCAAGCGCCGCGATGCCGGTGTCGATCTGCTCGACTGTCGCGGTGACGAACGACAGCCGCAGCGTGCGCAAGGCTTGCGCATCGGCGCCCTCGCCCGCGTAGAAGGCGGCGCCGGGTACGAAGGCCACGTTGGCCTGCACGGCGCGCGGCAGCAGGTCGAGCGCGCTCAGGCCGCGCGGCAGGCGCACCCACAGGAACATGCCGCCCTGCGGCGCGTTCCACTGCACGTCCAGGCCTTTCATCTCGCGCTCGAGCGCGGCCAGCATCGCGTCGCGCTGCGAGCGGTAGAGCGCGCGGATGCGCGGCAGGTGCCGCTCGAGGAAATCGCCTTCGAGCACCCGGGCCGCCATGCGCTGGTTGAAGCTAGGGCTGTGCAGGTCGGCGGCCTGCTTGGCCTGCAGCAGCTTGGGATAGAGCGCGGGCGGCGCGACCAGGAAGCCCAGTCGCAGGCCGGGCGCGAGCACCTTGGAGAAGGAGCCCAGGTAGATGCAGCCTGCGGGGTTGCGCGCGGACATCGGCGCGGGTGGCGGCTGGTCGAACCAGAGCTCGCCGTAGGGGTTGTCTTCGACGATCGGCAGGTGCAGGCGCGTCGCGAGTTCGGCGACGGCCGCGCGCCGCGACTCGCTCATGGTGCGGCCGGTGGGGTTCTGGAAATTCGGCAGCAGGTAGAGGAAGCGCGCGCCCGCGGCCTTCGCCTGGAGGTCGTCGGGCAGCACGCCTTCGTCGTCGCTTCGCACGCCCACCGCATCCGGCTCCATCGGCGCGAAGGCCTGCAGGGCGCCGAGGTAGGTCGGCGTCTCGACCAGCACACGCGAGCCCGGGTCGAGCAACACCTTGGCCACGAGGTCCAGCCCTTGCTGCGAGCCGGTGGTGATGAGCACCTGCGACGGATCGACGGGCCAGGGCAGCGAAGCGGCGACCTTTTCGCGCAGCGGGGCGAAGCCTTCACTCGCCGCGTACTGCAGCGCGGAGGGCCCCTCCTGTTCCAGCACGTGCGCGCAGGCGGCGGCGAACTCGGAGACGGGGAAGGTCTTCGGCGAGGGCAGGCCGCCGGCGAAGCTGATGATGCCCGGCCGCTCCGTGACCTTGAGGATCTCGCGGATCACCGAGGGGTTCATGCGCGCGGCGCGGCGCGCCAGGGTCCACGGGCTGGGCAGGTCGTTCGGTTTCATGCGGGCTCCTGGGAAGTCTGGGGACGGACGGGCATGCGCTTGCCGATGAAGACGGTGGCGATCACGGCCAGCGCGAAGGCGAGGGTGACGCCGTCCAGCGTCTCGCCCAGCAGCGGCACGGCGAACATCATGCTGAGGAAAGGCTGGACCAGCTGCACCTGGCTGACCCGCACGGTGCCGCCCAACGCGAGGCCGCGGTACCACGCGAAGAAGCCCAGCCACATCGAGAACACCGCGACGTAAGCGAAGGCCCACCACGCGGCTGGCGGCATCGGCGTCCGGGGCAGCGTGAACCACGCCAGCGGCAGCGTGAGCGGCAGCGCAATCACGAGCGCCCAGCAGATCACGTGCTCGGCCCGCATGCGCTGCGACAGCTGCGCGCCCCAGGCGTACCCGATCGCGGCGCAAACCATCCCGGCGAGCAGCAGAAGGTCGGCCGGATGGAGCGCGAGTCCGCCGCCCTTGAGCAGCGCGAAGGCCACCACCAGCGCGCTGCCGAGCGCCGCGCAGGTCCAGAACCCGGCGCTGGGTCGCTGCCTGTGCAGCCACGCGCCGACCGCGGCAGTCGCCAGCGGCAGCACGCCGACGATGACGCTGGCGTGCACTGCCTGCACGTTGCGCATCGCGATCGACGTGAGCAGCGGGAATCCGAACACCACGCCGGCGGACGTGATGGCCAGCGCGGGCCAGTCCTTGCGATCCGGCAGCGGCGCGCGGCTGGCGAGCAGGAACAGGGCGGAGAGCGCCGCGGCGACCACCGCGCGGCCGAGCGCGATGAACACGCCCGACATCTGCGGCGCATCGGGCGTTCCGACGGCGAGCCGCGTCATCGGCAGCGTGAGCGCGAAGATCGCCACGCCCAGCAAGCCGAGCCAGAGCCCGCGCACCTCCTGCGGCCTCATGCCAGCACCATCCACACGGCGGTGGCCAGCAGCACCAGGGCCAGCACGCGGTTGAACCAGAGCAGGCGCTTGCCGCGCGAGAGCCAGCCGCGCAGCAGCGAACCGGCCAGCGCGTAGAGGAAGTTGCTCGTGAACGCGAACAGCGGAACGACGAGGCAGATGATCGCGAGCCGCTCGCCGGGGTTGTCCGCGGGCTGTCCCGCGGCGTTGACCACCCAGCCCGCACTGAGCGTGAGCGCGAGCAGCCAGGCCTTGATGTTGACGAACTGCAGGCCGATGCCTTGCGCGAAGCCTACGTCCAGCCGCGACACATCGGCTTCGCCCAGGCGGCCGGAGCCGGACAGCTTCCATGCCATCCACACCAGGTAGGCGGCGCCCGCCCACTGGATCGCGATGCGCAGCGTGGGCACACCGGTGACGAGCGCGCCGACACCCAGCCCGCACGCGATCATCAACAGCACCCAGCCCAGGGGCACCGCGACGCAGAAGCGCAGCGTGCGGCGCAGGCCGTGGTTGGCCGCGATCGCCGTCGACAGCGTGGTGTTCGGCCCCGGCGAGAAGCTCATCGCCGTGCAGAACGCCAGCAGCGCCGTGAGTTCGGCGGCGCTCATCGCGGGGAGTGCGGTTGCCTGTGCATGCGGGCCACTGTAAGCTCGGCCCCAGTACACCACCAGTACAGTTGGGCGGATCAGATGGATTTCTGTATCGCTCCGCCGGCCAATACACGGGACGCTCCCCATGCTGATGAAAACCTCCTCGCAGTCGCTCACCGAGCAGTTGTCCGGCCGCTTCGCCCAGCGGATCCGCGACCGGCTGCTCGCTCCCGGCGCGCGGCTGCCTTCGGTGCGCCAGTGCGCGCAGCAGCAGGGCGTGAGCCCGTCCACCGTGGTGGCGGCATACGACCAGCTGCTGGCCCAGGGTTTGGTCGAAGCGCGCAAGAACCGTGGCTTCTTCGTACGCGAGCTCACGCCGCGCGAGCCGGCGCCCACCGCGTCGCAAGCCGGCCGCGCACGCGTGCAGCCGGCGTGGGCGACGGCGACCGGCTTCGATGCGATGCGGCCGCCGACGCCGATCGATGCCACCGCGCTGATCCGCGGCATGTTCCACAAGCTCAGCCCCAAGCCCCAGCCGGGCATGGGCGTGTTCCCGCCCGAATGGCTGGAGTCGACCTTCATGCCCGCAGCGGTGCGCAAGGTGACGGGCACGCGCGTGCTGCAGGAGTTCTCGCTGCAGTACGGCGAGCCGATGGGGGATCTCGCGCTGCGCCGAGGGCTTGCGAAGAAGCTGGCCGGGCTGAACGTGCCGGCTGCGCCCGAGCAGATCATCACCACGGTCGGCGCGACGCACGCGCTGGATATCGTCAGCCGCACGCTGCTGCGCCCGGGCGATCCCGTGATGGTCGAGGAGCCGGGCTGGGCGGTGGAATTCGCGCGCCTGACGTCGCTGGGCATGCGCCTGCTGCCGGTGCCGCGCGGCCCCGACGGGCCGGACCTGGACGTGATGGCCAAGTACTGCGAGGCGCACCGGCCCAAGCTGTACATCAGCGTGAGCGTGCTGCACAACCCGACGGGCTACTGCCTTTCCCCGGGCGCTGCGCACCGCGTGCTGCAGCTGGCCAACCGCTACGACTTCCACGTGGTCGAGGACGACACGTACAGCCACATCGGGCCGGAGCACGCGACTCGTCTTTGCGCGCTCGACGGCCTGCAGCGCACGCTGCACGTCAGCGGTTTCGCCAAGATCCTGGCGCCCAACTGGCGCGTGGGCTTCGTCGCGGCGCATCCTTCGCTGGTGGAACGGTTGCTCGACACCAAGCTGCTGTCGACGCTCACCACGCCGGCGCTGCTGGAGCGCGCGCTGGCGCTGTGCATCGAGCAAGGCCAGCTGCGCCGCCACGCCGAGCGCATCCGCACGCGCCTGGACGCGGCGCGCAGCCGCAGCGTGAAGCTGGCGATGCAGGCGGGCTGCCGTTTCGCCGCCGAACCGGCCGGGCTGTTCGGCTGGGTGGACACCGGCGTGGACACCGACGCGCTGGCGCAGCGCATGCTCGACGAGGGCTACCTGCTCGCGCCCGGCGCGCTGTTCCATGCCGAGCGCAAACCCGGCACGCTGATGCGGATCAATTTCGCGACCACGCAGGACGCGGCGTTCTGGAAGAAGTACTCGGAGCTGGTGCGCCGCATGTAGGCGGCGCGGCGGTCACAGCATCTCGTCGGGGGCGAAGGGCGCGAGCAGGTTGACGAGCAGGCGCAGCTTGAGCGGCGCTTCCGGCTCGCTGGTCGCGTCCTGGAAGGGCGCGCCGGGCGGCGCGCGCCAGCGCAGCCCTTCCGGCCCCTGCTCCAGTCGGTAGGCGCCGCGCGCGAAGCTGGATTCGATGAGCGAGGCGCAGGCCTGCGCCAGCGACTGGCTGCGGATGACGAGCCCGACCTCGCTGTTCTTCAATTGCGACCGCAGGTCCAGGTTCATCGAGCCGATCACGGCCAGGTGGCGGTCGATGATCACGGCCTTGGAGTGCAGGCTGGCGCGGGACCGGCCGCTCTTGGAGCCTCCCGCCGCGCTGCCCAGGCTGATGCCGGCGTTGCTGGAACTGCCGGAACTGCCCGAGCCGCCTTCGAGCCCGGCCGACGCGGGATCGGCCCGCATCTCGTACAACTCCACTCCCATGGCGAGCAGGTCGGGCCGGTAGCGGCGGTAGCCGGCGTGCGCCGCGGGGGCGTCGTTGGACGCAAGCGAATTGGTGAGCACGCGAACCGCGACGCCGCGCCGGCGCAGCTCGGCCATCAGCTTCATCATGTCCGCGCCCGGCACGAAGTAAGGCGAGATGATCAGCACCTCGCGCTGGGCCTGCTGGATCAGGTGCAACAGGCCGTCTACGGCGGTGTCGCGCCGGTCCACTTCATCGTCGCCGGGGCCGACCTTGCCGGGCTTGTCCACCAGCAGCACGGCCGGCGCCCAGGTGATCGGTGCGCGCTGCAGGTCCATCGGCGGGCGGCGCGCCGACACCACAGCGGTCGCAGTGACATTGGGCAGCACGGTGCCGGACGGCGACATCGAGACCGGCTGCACGTTGCCCGCGGGCTCGCGGGCAGGATCGCTCGATTTCGCGGCCGGTTCCTTCTGCAGGCGTTCGAGGTCCGGCGGCTTGAGCAGCGCCTGCACGGGATAGGCGAGTTCGTCGTTCCAGTAGCGGTCGAAGCTGGCCGACATCTGCCGCACGATCGCGCCGGCCGCGAGCACGTCGAGGTCGACGAAGTTGCTCTTCTGGTCGCCGCCGAAGTACTCGTCGCCGAGGTTGCGTCCGCCCGTGATGCCCCAGGCGTTGTCCGCGATGAACAGCTTGTTGTGCATGCGCTTCTGCATGCTCTCGACGTCGTGCAGCGAACCGAGGATGCGTCCGAACAGCGAGCCGCGCGGACCGGGCAGCGGATTGAACAGGCGGATCTCGACGTTGGGCTCGAAGGCCAGGCGCAGCACCTGCGCGTCCTCGCCGACGGTGTTGAAGTCGTCCAGCAGGATGCGAACGCGCACGCCGCGCCGGGCGGCCGTCCGCATGCGGTCCAGCAGCACTTCGGTGCTCGCGTCCGCGTGGATGGCGTAGTACTGCAGGTCCAGGCTGCGCTGGGCGCCTTCGATCAGTGCAAGGCGGCTGGTGAAGGCGGCATCGACGCTGTCCAGCAGGGTGAAGCCGGATTCGCTGCGCGCACGCGCCTGCGCACGGCGGCTTTGCACGAGCCGGCCGAGGTTTGTCTGGTCCGGTGCGTCAAAAGCCCGCGACGGCGTGCGCTCCACGTTGGCAGGCAGGCTCGAGCAGGCCGAGCCCCAGGCGGAAAGCAGCAGCAGCGCGAGAACGCGCCAGAACCAGCCCGGCGCGCGGGGGCGGTCGCTGCGGGAAGGCGATGGCGCAAGCATGGCCAGAGCACTTTAGAGGCCTGCTCGGCCGCGCGGGGGCCGAGAAAGGTCAGCCGTGGCCGCCAGTTCGCGACGGCGCAGCCCTACAGGGCGCCCAGGGCTTCCCAGCGCTCGAGCGCTTCCATCAGCTCATCCTCGATGGCGGCGCTGCGCGCGGCGAGTTGCGCGGCCCGGGCGCCGTCCCGCACGTAGAGCGTGCCGTCGGCCAGTTCAGCGTTGAGCGCGGCCTGCTCCTGTTCCAGCGCCTCGATGCGGCCCGGCAGCGCTTCGAGTTCGCGCTGCTCCTTGTAGCTGAGTTTGCGGCGCGAGGTGGCGGACTCGACTGCGGGCGCGGGCGCAGGGGCCGCGGGCTTCGCGGGAGCGGGAGCGGTTTCGACAGGCGCCGCCCACTGGCGCGCACGCTGGGATTGCAGCAGCCAGTCCTGCACGCCGCCTTCGTATTCGCGCCAGCGGCCGTCGCCTTCGAAGGCGATCGTGCTGGTCACGACGTTGTCGAGGAAGGTGCGGTCGTGGCTGACCAGGAACACGGTGCCCTCGTAGTCCTGCAAGAGGTCTTCCAGCAGTTCCAGCGTGTCGATGTCTAGGTCGTTCGTCGGCTCGTCCAGCACGAGCACGTTGGCCGGCCGCGCGAAAAGCCGCGCGAGCAGCAGGCGGTTGCGTTCGCCGCCGGAGAGCGAGCGCACGGGCGAACCGGCGCGCGCCGGCGAGAACAGGAAGTCGCCCAGGTAGCTCTTGACGTGCTTGCGCTGGCGGCCGATCTCGATCCACTCACTGCCGGGGCTGATGAAGTCTTCGAGGGTGGCGTCGAGGTCCAGCGCCTCGCGCATCTGGTCGAAGTAGGCGACCTGCAGGTTGGCGCCCTGGCGCACCTTGCCGCGGTCGGCGGCTAGTTCGCCGAGGATCAGCTTGAGCAGGGTGGTCTTGCCGGCGCCATTGGGGCCGACCAGGCCGACCTTGTCGCCGCGCAGGATCGTCGTGCTGAAGTCGCGCACGACGACGCGGGGCGGCGCGGAGCCGCTCGGGTCGGGAAAGGACTTGGAGACGCCCTCCAGTTCCGCGACCAGCTTGCCGCTGGGCGCGCCGGTCGCCACTTCCATCCGCACCCGGCCGAGCGCTTCGCGCCGCGCGGCGCGCTGTTCGCGCAAGCGCTCCAGCCGCGTGATGCGGCCTTGCGCGCGCGTGCGCCGCGCTTCAACGCCCTTGCGGATCCACACCTCTTCCTGCGCCAGCAGCTTGTCGGACTTGGCGTTGACCACGGACTCCTGCGCCAGCTGTTCTTCCTTGAGGGTCTGGTAGCGGGTGAAGTTGCCGGAATATGAGCGCAGCTGGCCTCGATCGAGTTCGACGATGCGCGTCGCGACGCGGTCCAGGAAGGCGCGGTCGTGCGTGATGATGACGACGCTGCCGCGGAACTCCAGCAGCAGGCTTTCGAGCCACTCGATCGCATCCAGGTCCAGGTGGTTGGTGGGTTCGTCCAGCAGCAGCACGTCGGGGCCGGCGACGAGGGCCTGGGCCAGGGCCACGCGCTTTCTCACGCCGCCGGAGAGCGTGCCGACCGGGGCGTCCGGTTCGAGCCGAAGGCGGTGCAGCGTCTCGTCGACCCGCTGCTGCCAGTTCCAGCCGTCCTGCGCTTCGATCCGGCCTTGCAGCGCATCAAGGTCGCCTTCGCCATGTGTGTAGCGGCCGATCAAGTCCAGCACCGGCGCCAGGCCCAGCTTCACGCTGTCGAAGACCGTGGCGGTTTCGTCAAGCACAGGCTCCTGCGCCACGTAGGCGATGCGAAGGTTCTGCTGCACCTGCATGTTGCCGTCGTCCAGGCGTTCGAGGCCGGCCAGGATCTTGAGCAGCGAGGACTTTCCGGCGCCGTTGCGGCCGATCAGGCCGACCCGCTCCTGGGCCTCGAGTGCGAACTGGGCTTGGTCCAGCAAGGGCACGTGGCCGAATGCCAGATGGGCTTGTGACAAGGTGATGAGCGCCATGAAGCGCGCGATTATCGGCGTGGGTCGCCGGCGGACCTGCTGCTAGAGTGGGTTTGAGGAGGAAGAGGACGTGCAGCTGTCGATCAATGGCCGGATGGTGGAGGCCGAGGCGGAGCCCGCGATGCCGCTCTTGTGGGTGCTGCGCGACGTGCTGGGCCTCACGGGCACCAAGTACGGCTGCGGGGTGGCTGCTTGCGGCGCGTGCACGGTGCGGGTCGACGGGCAGCCGGTGCGGTCCTGCGTGACGCCGGTGTCGGCCGTCGCCGGGCGCAAGGTGGTCACGATCGAAGGCCTGCGCACCGGGTCCGCGCCGCATCCGCTGCAGGCCGCGTGGATCGCCGAGCAGGTGCCGCAATGCGGTTATTGCCAGAGCGGGATGCTGATGGCCGCGGCGTCTTTGCTTGAGCGCAAGCCGAAGCCGACCGACGCCGACATCGATGAGGCCATCACCAACCTGTGCCGCTGCGGCACCTATCAACGGGTGCGCGCGGCGATCAAGCGGGCCGCGGGGATCAAGGCGTGAGGCGCCGCACGCTGCTGCTGGCGGGCACTGCCGGGGCCAGTGCGCTGGTGGTCGGGTGGATGGCCGCGCCGCAGCGATCTCGGCTCGGTTCGCCGCGATTGCTCACTGCAGCGGACGGGGAAGTCGCCCTCAATGGCTGGATCAAGATCGCGGCCGATGGCGGCGTCGTGCTGGCCATGCCGCGCAGCGAAATGGGGCAGGGCGTGCACACCGCGCTGGCGATGCTGGCCGCGGAGGAACTGGACGTTCCGCTGGCGGCCGTGCTCATCGAGCAGGCCGGCAGCGACAAGATCTACGGGAACGTCGCCTATTCCGTGCTGAACCTACCGTTCCACCCGCTGGACGTGGAGCGCGAGGACGGCTTCGGCCGCGTCAAGGCCAGCCGCTGGGTGGTGGGCAAGGTCGCGCGCGAGATCGGCATCAACGCCACCGGCGGATCGTCGAGCGTGGCCGACGCGTGGCCCGTGGTGAGGATGGCCGCGGCCACCGCCCGCGCTTCGCTGCTGGGCGCGGCTTCGTTGCATTGGCGGCTGCCGGTCGACGAGCTCACGGTGCGGCAGGGCGTGATCTCGCATCCGTCGGGAAAGTCCGCCCGGTACGCGGAGATGGCGCGATTCGCCGCGGCGACGCCGGCGGGCAGGGTTCAGGTGAAGGAGCGCGCTGCCTGGACTTTGATCGGTCGTCCCGCGCCGCGGCTCGATGTGCCGGCCAAGGTGGACGGCAGCGCCGTCTTCGGCCTGGACGTGCGGGTTCCGGGAATGAAGTTCGCGGCCGTGCGGCTTTGCCCGGTGATCGGAGGCTCGCCGGGGCGCATCGACGCTTCGCGTGCCCTTGCGCTTCCCGGCGTGGAGCGGCTGGTGATGCTGCCGGCGTACGGAGGATCGACGGCGGGGTTCGCGGTGATCGGCCGCACGACGTGGCATGCCCGCCAGGGCGCTGCGGCGGTCGACGTGGAGTGGCAGGGGCGGCCGGCGGGCTCCCTGGATTCGCGATCGATCGAAAGGGCGCTGCGCAATGCAGTGGAGACGCAGGCGGGGTTCACCTTCCATGAAACCGGCGACGTTGCGGAGGTGGAAGGCCGCGCCAAACGCACGGTGGAAGCCTGGTACGGCGCGCCCTACCTGGCGCACGCGTCTTTGGAGCCCATGAATTGCACGGCGCGTGTGGCCGACCGGCGGGTCGAGCTGTGGGCGCCGACCCAGGTGCCTCAGCTGTGCCGGGCGGCTGCGGCGATGGTCGCGGGCGTCGAGCTGGAAGACGTCACCTTGCATGTGACGCTGCTCGGCGGAGGATTTGGGCGGCGGCTCGAGGTGGACTATGCGGCGCAGGCGACTCGCGTGGCGATGGATGTGCCGGGCACTGCGGTGCAGCTGTCGTGGAGCCGGGAAGAGGACACGACTCATGATTTCTACCGGCCGATGCAGGTGGCACGGCTGCGCGGCACGCTGGACGATGAAGGCCAGGCGCTCTCGCTGCGTATCCAGTCGGCCGGGGACGCGATTTCGCCGAGGTGGTTCGAGCGTGTGTTGCCTGCGGGCTTGCGAGCGACGCTGAGCGGGCTTCAGCTGACCGCTCCGGCGCTGCCGGGCGTCTCTTCACTTTCGGGGCCGCTGGACCGTCCGGACAAGACCGCGGCCGAAGGCCTGTTCAACCTGCCCTACGGCATTGCGCACCAGCGGATGGATCACGTGGCGACGCGCTCCGGCGTGCCGGTGGGGTTCTGGCGGTCGGTCGGGCACTCCCATAACGCGTTCTTCGCGGAGTCGTTCATCGACGAGATGGCGCACGCGGCAGGCGCCGATCCGGTGGCCTTCCGGCGGCGCCTGTTGAGGAATGCGCCTCGGTATCAGGCAGTGCTGGATCTGGCTGCCGCAAAGGCGGGCTGGGGCTCTGGCTTGCCGCAGGGGCGCGCGCGTGGGATCGCGCTGCACGAGTCCTTCGGCTCGATCGTGGCGCAAGTGGCCGAGGTGTCGATCGAGCAGGGGCTGCCCCGGGTGCATCGGGTCGTCTGCGCGATCGACTGCGGCACCGTGGTGAATCCGCAGATCTTGGCCCAGCAGATGGAAGGGGCTGTGGCGTTCGCGCTCAGTGCTGCTCTGTATGGACGCATCGATGTCCGCGGCGGGGCCGTGCAGCAGCGGAACTTTCCGGACCAGCCGCTGGTCTCGCTGAAGCACTCACCTCGCGTGGAGACCTGGATCGTTCCCAGTGAACGGGAGCCGGCCGGGGTGGGTGAGCCGGGCGTACCGCCGCTCGCGCCTGCAGTAGCGAATGCCGTCTTTGCGCTGACTCATCGGCGCCTGAGACAGCTGCCGCTGGCCCTGGACACCGACGCGTAAGAAAGTGCATCGGCTTGGGCGGGCTGCTGATGGGGTGCTATAGTGACGGGCTCCGCTGCTGACGGCGCTGCAGGAGGCGGCGCAGGAAACGGCAGAGAGAAACAAGAAGTGTTGAGTTGATCGAAGCGCGAGTTTCGGCATAGAATTCAAGGCTTCGCTGAAAACGAAATGCCCGGCGGCATCAGCCGCCAGACAGAGCAGATCGAAACTCAGCAAAAACCCTCGGGGTTGACAGGCTTCTTTGGAAACTGCCATAATCGAGGGCTTCGCCAAAAGCGATTCGCAAAACGGCTTCGAAAGGAGCGGCAAGCGAAAAGAAGGCGAAAGCGGTTGACAAGACGCTCAAAAAACTGTCATAATCCAAGGCTTCGCTGATCGCAGCGAGTCAGGCAAAACAAGGCGGCGACGCCGAGTGAGCCTAAGCGGTTCGTTAACAATATACAGCCGATAAGCGTGGGCGTTTGATGGCGATTGCCAAGGTTCTTCGGAACTATCAAACGCTCAACGAAAAGAAGTGAAGTTCACTTCGATTCCTATTGAGCAACAAATCAAGATCGAACTGTAGAGTTTGATCCTGGCTCAGATTGAACGCTGGCGGAATGCTTTACACATGCAAGTCGAACGGCAGCACGGGGGCAACCCTGGTGGCGAGTGGCGAACGGGTGAGTAACACATCGGAACGTGCCCAGTCGTGGGGGATAACTACGCGAAAGCGTAGCTAATACCGCATACGAACTCTGGTTGAAAGCGGGGGACCGCAAGGCCTCGCGCGATTGGAGCGGCCGATGGCAGATTAGGTAGTTGGTGGGGTAAAGGCTCACCAAGCCGACGATCTGTAGCTGGTCTGAGAGGACGACCAGCCACACTGGGACTGAGACACGGCCCAGACTCCTACGGGAGGCAGCAGTGGGGAATTTTGGACAATGGGCGCAAGCCTGATCCAGCCATTCCGCGTGCAGGATGAAGGCCCTCGGGTTGTAAACTGCTTTTGTACGGAACGAAACGCGCCGGGCTAATACCTCGGCGTAATGACGGTACCGTAAGAATAAGCACCGGCTAACTACGTGCCAGCAGCCGCGGTAATACGTAGGGTGCAAGCGTTAATCGGAATTACTGGGCGTAAAGCGTGCGCAGGCGGTAATGTAAGACAGATGTGAAATCCCCGGGCTCAACCTGGGAACTGCATTTGTGACTGCATTGCTGGAGTGCGGCAGAGGGGGATGGAATTCCGCGTGTAGCAGTGAAATGCGTAGATATGCGGAGGAACACCGATGGCGAAGGCAATCCCCTGGGCCTGCACTGACGCTCATGCACGAAAGCGTGGGGAGCAAACAGGATTAGATACCCTGGTAGTCCACGCCCTAAACGATGTCAACTGGTTGTTGGTCCTTCACTGGATCAGTAACGAAGCTAACGCGTGAAGTTGACCGCCTGGGGAGTACGGCCGCAAGGTTGAAACTCAAAGGAATTGACGGGGACCCGCACAAGCGGTGGATGATGTGGTTTAATTCGATGCAACGCGAAAAACCTTACCCACCTTTGACATGTCTGGAATCCCGCAGAGACGTGGGAGTGCTCGAAAGAGAACCAGAACACAGGTGCTGCATGGCTGTCGTCAGCTCGTGTCGTGAGATGTTGGGTTAAGTCCCGCAACGAGCGCAACCCTTGTCATTAGTTGCTACGAAAGGGCACTCTAATGAGACTGCCGGTGACAAACCGGAGGAAGGTGGGGATGACGTCAAGTCCTCATGGCCCTTATAGGTGGGGCTACACACGTCATACAATGGCTGGTACAGAGGGTTGCCAACCCGCGAGGGGGAGCTAATCCCACAAAACCAGTCGTAGTCCGGATCGCAGTCTGCAACTCGACTGCGTGAAGTCGGAATCGCTAGTAATCGCGGATCAGAATGTCGCGGTGAATACGTTCCCGGGTCTTGTACACACCGCCCGTCACACCATGGGAGCGGGTTCTGCCAGAAGTAGTTAGCCTAACCGCAAGGAGGGCGATTACCACGGCAGGGTTCGTGACTGGGGTGAAGTCGTAACAAGGTAGCCGTATCGGAAGGTGCGGCTGGATCACCTCCTTTCTGGAAAACCGCAATCCAAATCAAACGTCCACACTTATCGGTTGTTGGAAGATGTCGCCAGCGACGTAGGCTCGCAGCGACCGGCTTGGGTCTGTAGCTCAGTTGGTTAGAGCACCGTCTTGATAAGGCGGGGGTCGTTGGTTCGAGACCAACCAGACCCACCATCCCATTCAATCGGGGGATTAGCTCAGCTGGGAGAGCACCTGCTTTGCAAGCAGGGGGTCGTCGGTTCGATCCCGTCATCCTCCACCAATTACCTTTCCACTCAACACCAAAGCTGCTTCGCGAGAGGCCGCTTTGTTGTTGACGCCAGGATTGCCTGGCTCAATCGGCTGTTCTTTAACAATTCATAGAGTCGAATCAGCGTTGTTCGCGGAAACCGCTTCATGGCGGACCGTGCCGCGGACAACATTTTTGATTGCGTCAACCAAAATTCATCTTCGAAGCAATTCGAATGTGAACGGCATAACGCGTCAGGTGAAAGACCTGACCATTCCTTGATTGACTTTGCTTCTCGTGAGAGGCGTCAAAGTTATAGGGTCAAGTGAATAAGAGCATGTGGTGGATGCCTTGGCGATGATAGGCGACGAAGGACGTGATAGCCTGCGATAAGCTTCGGGGAGCCGGCAAATAGGCGCTATATCCGAAGATTTCCGAATGGGGAAACCCACCCTTAGGGGTATCGCACGATGAATACATAGTCGTGTGAGGCGAACCGGGTGAACTGAAACATCTCAGTAGCTCGAGGAAAAGACATCAACCGAGATTCCGAAAGTAGTGGCGAGCGAAATCGGAAGAGCCTGCTAGTGATAGCACAAGACTTAGCGGAACGGCTTGGAAAGGCCGGCCACAGCGGGTGATAGCCCCGTACGCGAAAAGACCTGTGTGGTACTGAGCTAGCGAAAAGTAGGGCGGGACACGTGAAATCCTGTCTGAATATGGGGGGACCATCCTCCAAGGCTAAATACTCATCATCGACCGATAGTGAACTAGTACCGTGAGGGAAAGGCGAAAAGAACCCCGGGAGGGGAGTGAAATAGATCCTGAAACCGCATGCTTACAAAAAGTCGGAGCCCGAAAGGGTGACGGCGTACCTTTTGTATAATGGGTCAGCGACTTACATTCAGTGGCAAGGTTAACCGAATAGGGTAGCCGCAGGGAAACCGAGTCCGAACAGGGCGTCCAGTCGCTGGGTGTAGACCCGAAACCAAGTGATCTATCCATGGCCAGGATGAAGGTGCCGTAACAGGTACTGGAGGTCCGAACCGACTAGTGTTGCAAAACTAGCGGATGAGCTGTGGATAGGGGTGAAAGGCTAAACAAACTTGGAAATAGCTGGTTCTCTCCGAAAACTATTTAGGTAGTGCCTCAAGTATTGCCTTCGGGGGTAGAGCACTGTTTTGGCTAGGGGGTCATGGCGACTTACCAAACCAAGGCAAACTCCGAATACCGAAGAGTAGAGCTTGGGAGACAGAGCACCGGGTGCTAACGTCCGGACTCAAGAGGGAAACAACCCAGACCGCCAGCTAAGGTCCCTAAAATTGGCTAAGTGGGAAACGAAGTGGGAAGGCTAAAACAGTCAGGATGTTGGCTTAGAAGCAGCCATCATTTAAAGAAAGCGTAATAGCTCACTGATCGAGTCGTCCTGCGCGGAAGATGTAACGGGGCTAAGCCAGTTACCGAAGCTGCGGATGTGCGCGCAAGCGTACGTGGTAGGAGAGCGTTCTGTAAGCCTGTGAAGGTGGCTCGTGAGGGCTGCTGGAGGTATCAGAAGTGCGAATGCTGACATGAGTAGCGTTAAAGCGGGTGAAAAGCCCGCTCGCCGTAAGCGCAAGGTTTTCTACGCAACGTTCATCGGCGTAGAGTGAGTCGGCCCCTAAGGCGAGGCAGAGATGCGTAGCTGATGGGAAACAGGTCAATATTCCTGTACCGATGTGCAGTGCGATGTGGGGACGGAGAAGGTTAACTCAGCCGGGTGTTGGATGTCCCGGTTCAAGCCTGTAGTCGTGCCTGGTAGGTAAATCCGCCGGGCTTAGATGAGGGGTGACAACGAGGCGGCTTGCCGCCGAAGTGAGTAATACCCTGCTTCCAGGAAAAGCCACTAAGCTTCAGCTGCACACGACCGTACCGCAAACCGACACTGGTGCGCGAGATGAGTATTCTAAGGCGCTTGAGAGAACTCGGGAGAAGGAACTCGGCAAATTGACACCGTAACTTCGGAAGAAGGTGTGCCCTTAGTAGGTGAAGTCCCTCGCGGATAGAGCCCAATGGGGTTGCAAAAAATCGGTGGCTGCGACTGTTTAATAAAAACACAGCACTCTGCAAACACGAAAGTGGACGTATAGGGTGTGACGCCTGCCCGGTGCTGGAAGATTAAGTGATGGGGTGCAAGCTCTTGATCGAAGTCCCAGTAAACGGCGGCCGTAACTATAACGGTCCTAAGGTAGCGAAATTCCTTGTCGGGTAAGTTCCGACCTGCACGAATGGCGTAACGATGGCCACACTGTCTCCTCCCGAGACTCAGCGAAGTTGAAATGTTTGTGATGATGCAATCTCCCCGCGGAAAGACGGAAAGACCCCATGAACCTTTACTGTAGCTTTGTATTGGACTTTGAACGGATCTGTGTAGGATAGGTGGGAGGCTTTGAAGCCCGGTCGCTAGATCGGGTGGAGCCAACGTTGAAATACCACCCTGGTGCGTTTGAGGTTCTAACCTAGGCCCGTAATCCGGGTCGGGGACAGTGCATGGTAGGCAGTTTGACTGGGGCGGTCTCCTCCCAAAGCGTAACGGAGGAGTTCGAAGGTACGCTAGTTACGGTCGGACATCGTGACGATAGTGCAATGGCATAAGCGTGCTTAACTGCGAGACTGACAAGTCGAGCAGATGCGAAAGCAGGACATAGTGATCCGGTGGTTCTGTATGGAAGGGCCATCGCTCAACGGATAAAAGGTACTCTGGGGATAACAGGCTGATACCGCCCAAGAGTTCATATCGACGGCGGTGTTTGGCACCTCGATGTCGGCTCATCTCATCCTGGGGCTGTAGCCGGTCCCAAGGGTATGGCTGTTCGCCATTTAAAGAGGTACGTGAGCTGGGTTTAAAACGTCGTGAGACAGTTTGGTCCCTATCTTCCGTGGGCGCTGCAGATTTGAGGAAGCCTGCTCCTAGTACGAGAGGACCGGAGTGGACGCACCTCTGGTGTATCGGTTGTCACGCCAGTGGCATTGCCGAGTAGCTATGTGCGGAAGAGATAACCGCTGAAAGCATCTAAGCGGGAAACTTGTTCCAAGATGAGATCTGCCGGGGCCTTGAGCCCCCTAAAGAGTCGTTCAAGACCAGGACGTTGATAGGTCGGGTGTGGAAGCGTAGCAATGCGTTAAGCTAACCGATACTAATTGCTCGTGCGGCTTGACCCTATAACTTTGATCTGTTGATCAAAGAGTTATGCCGGTCGGCGCAATCAAACAAAAGCTGATTTGCTCTATGAATTGGTCGTCTTGCACGCAATGCAAGACGGCAAAAAGTTATGCCTGATGACCATAGCGAGGTGGTCCCACTCCTTCCCATCCCGAACAGGACAGTGAAACGCCTCTGCGCCGATGATAGTGCGGATTCCCGTGTGAAAGTAGGACATCGTCAGGCTCTTACAGCGGCAAAAGGCCCAGCAGAAATGCTGGGCCTTTTGCTTTGGTGCGCAGAAACAAGCGGCCTGTTCGCGTTCCTCTATTTCGCGTTCCGCAACTCACGCCTGAGGATCTTGCCGACGTTCGTCTTTGGCAAGTCGTCGCGGAATTCGATGTATTTAGGCACTTTGTAGCCGGTCAGATTTTGCCGGCAGTACTTGGCCACATCTTCCTCGGTCAAGATCGGGTCGTTCTTCACCACGAAGACTTTGATCGCCTCGCCCTGCTTTTCATCGGCCACGCCGATGACCGCGCATTCCACGACGCCGGGGCACATCGAGATGACGTTCTCCAGTTCGTTGGGAAATACGTTGAAGCCGCTGACCAGGATCATGTCTTTCTTGCGGTCAATGATCCTGGTGTAGCCGCGGTCGTCCATGAGCCCGATGTCGCCGGTACGCATGAACCCGTCTGCAGTGAACGCCTTCTCCGTCTCTTCGGGCTGCTGGTAGTAGCCGCGCATGACATTCGGCCCTTTGATGCAGATCTCCCCAGGTTCGCCTTGAGGCAGGCTGCGGCCTTCGTCATCCTTGATTGCGACGTCGATGCTCGGCAACGGTAGGCCGATCGTCCCGGAGAACTCCTGGCTCATCACGGGGTTGTTGGTGCCGATCGCGCAGGTTTCGCTCATGCCCCAGCCTTCCACCATCGGGCAGCCGGTCGCCTTCTGCCACGCGCGCGCCGTCCCTTCGGAAGCCGCCATCCCGCCCGCCTGTGTCACGCACAGCTGCGAGAAATCGACGGCCTTGAACTGCGGGTGTTGCAGCAGCGCATTGAAAAGCGTGTTCACCGCCGGCAACAGGTGGAAGGGCCGTCGCTTCAACGTCTCGACAAACCTCGGGATGTCACGCGGATTGGGAATCAGCGTCAAGTGAGCGCCCCAGCGGATCGCAAGCAGGCAGAGCGTCAGCGCGAAGATGTGGTACAGCGGCAGCGCCGCGATGCAGTTGCTGCGGCTCACATCGCCGACCTTCCCCAGCGCCGGCGTGAACCAGGCTTCCGCCTGCAGGATCGCCGCCACCACATTTCCATGCGTCAGCACCGCGCCCTTCGACAATCCCGTCGTGCCGCCGGTGTACTGCAGGAAAGCAACCGAATCCAGGCTCTGGGCCGTGGCCCGCAGCTGCATCGAATGGCCCTGCGCCACCGCCCGGCCGAACGGCGTGACCTTGCGCCCTCCCACCAAGGGCAGCTTGTACGTCGGGACCATCTTGGCCAGGTGGCGCACGGCAAAAGTGATCCAGCGCCCGTACCACGCGCCGAGCAGGTCGCCCATCGACGTCAGCACGACATGCTGCACGCGCGTGCGATTGACCACTTCGGCCAGCGTGTGCGCGAAGTTTTCGAGGATGACGATCACCGCGGCGCCCGAGTCCTTCAGCTGGTGCTCCAGCTCGCGAGCCGTGTACAGCGGGTTGACGTTGACGCAGGTGTAGCCTGCCCGAAGGATTGCCGCCATGGTGACCGCGAACTGCGGAATGTTCGGCAGCATCAGGGCGACGCGGGCTCCGGGTTCCAATCCCTGCGCCTGCAACCAGGCGCCAAGAGCGGCGGAGAGTTCGTCGACTTGCCCGTACGTCATCCACTGCTCCATGCAGACGGAAAACGGCCGCGAAGCGTTCTTGCGGAAGGACTCTTCCAGCAACTGCGTCAGCGAACGGTACTGCCTGGGATCGATGTCGTGAGGCACCCCCTGGGGGTAGCTGCGCAGCCAGAATCTGTCCATCCGTGGTCTCCTTGCGCGCGATTGTCATCAGCGGCCGCGCCGCAGCTAGGGGGCTTGTCCTAGGATGCGCGCCAGCTCGGTCTCAGAAGCGACAAGATCCTCTCCATAGAGCAGCGAGAAGAGCCGCCGCTCCCGTTCCTGCACCGTCTGCAGGAAGTGCTCGACCGCACCGCGCCGCCGCGACATGCCCGAGAAAGTGTCGAAGCCGTCCTCCAGGAATCCCTGCAGGTCCGCCAGCCCCGCTGCGGATGCCGGACCGCGCATGACGCGCAGCATCGTGCGAAGGCCGGGCGTGCGGGTCAGCCGCGCCAGCTCGTGGCCCAGCGCGATCACGCACTGCAGCTGCTGCTCCCGCTCCTCGCGCCGCCCAAGCTCGCGCCAGGCCAGCGCATATCGCCGCGCCACGTCGTGAGCGCCGACTTCCATTCGCCACAAGCGCGCCATCTGCACGTCCAGGTCTTCCGTCAGGGCATGCAGCTGCGCCAGCGCGGCCGCGGTGCCGGCCACGTGCGAAGGGAACAGCCTCTCGATGGCCCCCGCGATGCGCGCGAACTGCTCGTCGCGCCGGGCGTAGTCCTTGTCGCCGTACAGCTCGTTCAGGAAGAACCGCGCCGCCGTCGCATAGGTACCGCCGGCGAGCAGGTCGGCGTAAGTGCCGGAGAACCGGCGGGATTGCAGCCGCTTGACCTCGAGCAGCGCCGCTCGCAATTCCGCGTCATCGGCGGCGCTTTGCCGCAGCCGGGTGACGGCCGCGACGGCGTCGCGGATGGTGCGGGCGGCTTCCATGCGAAAGCAGTCTACCTACCGGGTCAGCGCGCATTGCAGGAATTACGGGGTCGACGACCTGCCTCCCGTCAGGTCGAGAACCTGCGCCTTTGGGGCCCGCGAGGCCATACTCGCCTGATGTCCCCCGCTTCCAGACTCGCCCGCCTGCAGCGGTGGGTGCCCACCGGGCTCCTGGCGGCCTCGATCGCCAGCCTGGTCCTGCTGTGGCCGCAGTCGCCACTCCTGGCCTGCGTCATCGCGCTGATGGTCGCCCTCGCACACGCCTGGGTCCTGGGGCTTGAGTTCATCCTGCTGCGCGTCGCGAGCCGAGGCGACCCCACGCCGGCGCCGAGCCCCCGCCAGCTGGCTGCCGCGTGGGGGCGTGAGGTGATCCTTGACATGGTGGTGTTCGGTTGGCGCCAGCCTTTTGACTGGAACCGCGTGCCGGACCAGTTGCAGGCCGCACCCGGCAAGGTCGGGATCGTCTTCATCCACGGCTTTGTCTGCAACCGGGGCTTCTGGACGCCCTGGATGCGGCAGGCGCGCGACCGAGGGCATGCCTTTGCCGCGGTGAACCTGGAGCCGGTGTTCTGCTCGATCGACGAGTACTGCGCCACCATCGACCGCGCGGTCGACGCCGTGACCCGCGCGACGGGGCGCCCGCCCTTGCTCGTGAGTCACAGCATGGGTGGGCTGGCCGCGCGCGCCTGGCTGCGTCATTGCGGCGGGCGGGCACGCGCTGCCCATGTGGTCACCATTGCAACGCCGCACGGCGGCACCTGGCTGGCGCGTTTCAGCCGCCTGCCGCCCGGCCGCGACATGCGGATCGGCTGCGACTGGATCAGCGCCCTGCCCGGAACAGAGCCCGACGCGACCCGCCTGTTCACCTGCTGGTACTCCAACTGCGACAACGTCGTGTTCCCGCCGACCACCGCGACGCTGCCGGGCGCCGACAACCGGCTGTTCGAAGGCGCCGCCCACGTGGACCTGGCGTTCCGGCCGGCTGTGATCGATCACACGTTCGCCCTCGCGGGCCGCCTGTAAGATGGTTCGACGCCGACGCCGAAAAGAAACCGACCCATGGCCCTGATCGTCGTGATGGAGGACGAAGCCTTCACACGGAACCTGCTGACTTCCGTTCTGAAGAAGGATGGGCACGAGGTGCTCTCCGCCGAGGACGGCGCCAAGGGCCTGCTGCTGGTCGAGTCGCGCCGCCCCGACCTGGTCATCAGCGACGTGCAGATGCCGAACCTGAACGGCTTCGACATGGTGGCCTCGCTTCGCCGCCACGCCGACCCCGACGTCGCCCGCACGCCGGTCGTCCTGCTCACCTCGCTGCCCGAGCGCGCTCACATGCGCATCGGCATGACGACAGGCGCCGACGACTACCTCATAAAACCGGTGCGGCCGGGTGAGCTGCTCGAGGCGGTCTCGGCGCAGCTGAACAAGCGGGCCATGCACGCGAACATGCAGAACCTTGCGGTCGACAAGGCTGTGCAGGCTGCGCTGGAGGAACAGCGGCACTACCTGTCCAAGCTGTACGAACAGCGCCTGGCCAACGAGCTCAGCGCCCGCTGGCCCACTGAAAGCGGCGGCGCGGCGGATGAGCGCTTCCCCTGCGCCACGGTGCTGTTCGTCGACGTTCCCAGCTACTCGGGCGTCGCGGAGCGGCTCAGTCCCGCCGAACTTGCCGAGCTCGTGCGGCGGTTCTACGGCAGCGCGAACGACTCGGCCCACCTGTTCGGCGCTCGCCACATCCAGTTCGTGGGCGAGGGCGTGCTGGCCGTCTTCGTCGACGCCACGGACACCCGGACGGTCAACCATGGCCTGCGCGCGCTGCGCGCCGCCATCGGCTTGGCCGAGGCCACGCGCGGCATCCAGCAGTACCTCGCGACCACCTATCCCGACCGGAAGCTGCCGCGGTTCGAGGCCCATGTCGCACTGCACGCGGGCCCGGTGACTCTCACGGTCGTCCAGGACCCGCTGCATTCGCCCGTGCCGCAGACGCTTCCGGTCGGCGAGGCCGTAAGCGCCACGATGCTGCTTCAGCACCAGGGCCGTTCGCTGGGATGGCCGGTCGTGGCCAGCGTGGCCGCGCTGCGACAACTGACGGGAGCGGTCACTGTCGGCCGCCGCTCGCTGGTGAAGCTTCCCGGCCGCAGCGAACCGCTCGACGTCGCCGAAATCACCGGCCTCGCGCACTAGTCGCCGCTCCCGGCTGGTGACGCATTTCACAGGCGGCAGCGGCGCTATTCACCACCGCACGCCTGCCTCGTTTCCTAAGCTTGCGCCACATCAACAAGCAGGGGGAAACAATGCAAGGGACGATCACACCAAGAGCGAGCCGCGGCGCTGCCGGGCACCCGGCCACTGCGCCGCAGCTGGAATTGGTACTGGACGAACTCGCCTACGGAGTCGCGGTCACCACGGGGGCAGGCGAGCTGGTGCACGCCAACCACGCCGCGCGGCAGGAGCTCAATCGCAATCGCGCGCTGTGGCTGCAGAACGGCCGGCTTCGGGTTCAGTCCCCGCAGGACCAGCAGACGCTTCAGGGCGCGCTCGCCAAGGCCGCAGCGGGCCGGCGCAGCCTGATCACGCTGGGTGGCGCCGAGTCGCAGCGCCTCAGCCTGGCGGTGGTGCCGATGCGCCGGCCGCAGGAGGGCGCACCGGCGCACGCTGCGCTGATGTTCTCCCGCCCGTCGGTATGCGGCTCCCTGATGCTCTGTTTCTTCGCGCGCAGCCACTCGCTCACGTCGGCCGAGGAGAACGTGCTTGGCATCCTCTGCCAGGGCTATTCGGCGCCCGAGATCGCGCGCCACCTGCAGGTGGCGGTCTCCACCGTGCGCAGCCACGTCCGGAGCCTGTGCGCCAAGACGCGCTCGAGCGGCGTGCGCGAACTGGTCAATCGCGTGGCGATGCTGCCGCCGGTCGCGCCCGCGCCGCTGCTGCACGAACCGATGCATTGAACAGGCCGCAAGGCCCTTCGGCAGCGCAGCGCCGCTGCTAGAGTGCCTGCGCAGGTTCCGATGACCACGTCCGACGCGGCGCACGACCGTCTTTTCTCCTCGCTCAGTCCCACCGTGCGCGCCTTCGCCTCACGCGGCGTGCCGCGCAGCTATCCCAGGAACACGGTGATCGTGCACGAGGGCGAGATGGGCGACACCACCTTCGTGCTGCTGCAGGGCTGCGTGAAGGTCTACTCGACCGACGTCGATGGCCGCGAGATCACCTACGACATCGTCCATGCCGGCGACTACTTCGCCGAGATGTGGCTCGATGGCGGGCCGCGCTCCGCGTCCGTGATCACCCTCGAGCCCTGCTTGTGCGCCGTGGTCAGCCGCGCCGAGATGATCCAGCACCTGGAGCAGTCACCCGAATTCACGCGCCACCTGCTGGCCCGCATGATCGGGCGCGTTCGCGCGGCGACCGCGAAGGCGCGCCAGCTGGCGCTGAACAACGTCTACGAACGCGTGGTGAGCGTGCTGGAAGGCGGCCACGGACCTGCCGGCTCCGGCGCACCCATCGTGCTTTCCGCGCTCACGCACCAGGCGATCGCGAGCCGCGTCGGCTCCTCGCGGGAGATGGTCAGCCGGATCCTGAAGGAGCTGGAGCGAGGCGGCTACGTCGAACTGGGACTGCGCCGCATCGTCCTCAAGCGCAAGCTGCCGGCCCGCTGGTGACGGGCACCGGCTGCACGCGGTACACCTGCACCGGCTCTCGCACGTGGCGCAGCTGGTGGGTGCCGCTGTCCTCCAGCTGGCGCCGGGCGTTCTCTTCGAGCAGCTCGCGCAGCGCCGCGGTGATGCAGACCTCGCCGGGCTTGGCGATCCCCAGGAGCCGGCTGGTGAGGTTCACGCCCCGGCCGTAGATGTCGTATTCGTCGGCGACGAAGCGCGCCACGTGGGCGGCGATGCGCAAGCGGATCCGGTCCTCCTCGCCGCAGCCCTGGTTGCCCGCATCGCTGATGCGCAGCAGCACGAAGGCGGCCGCGATCGCGTCCTCCGCATTGGCGAACTCCAGCATCAGGCCGTCGCCCGTGCTCTTGTGGATGCGGCCACTGAAAGCCTGCATCGCGTCCCGCGCCTCGCGCACGAAGCGCTGCCAGCGGCGGATGAAACCCGGTTCGTCCCGCTCCATCAGACGCACCGACTCCACGACGTCCAGCACCATGATGATGCGAGTGCGCCGAGTGGAGCGGGACGGGGAATAGGGCGGGGGAGATTGCATTCGAGCGACGGGCGCGGCAGGCGACCGCTCGAATTGTCGAGTTGCACGCCGCGCACGCAAGGCCGCCAGCGTCCTGCGTTGTCAAACCTGACAGGTCGCGCTCGACCGCGCTCAGGTCTGCTGCGTCGCGAGCACGCCGCGGCGCATCTGGTCCAGCTCCATCGTCTCGAACAGCGCCTTGAAGTTGCCTTCGCCGAAGCCCTCGTTGCCCTTGCGCTGGATGAACTCGAAGAAGATGGGCCCGAGCTGGTTCTCGCTGAAGATCTGCAGCAGCAGTTCGCCGGGCTTGCCGTCCACGAGGATGTTGCGCTGCTGCAGTGCGTGGATGTTCTCCGCCAGGTTCGGAATTCTTCGCGGCAGCAGCTCGTAGTAGGTCTCGCTGGTGTTCAGCAGCTTCACGCCGGCCATCTGCAGCGAGTCGACCGTGTCGTACAGGTTGGAGGATCCCAGCGCGATGTGCTGGATGCCCTCGCCGTGGTACTTGTCCAGGTACTCCTGGATCTGGCCCGCCTTCTCGTTGCCTTCCTCGTTGATCGGGATGCGGATCTTTCCGCAGGGACTGGTCATCGCCTTGCTCTTCACGCCGGTGGCCTGGCCCTCGATGTCGAAGTAGCGGATCTCGCGGAAGTTGAACAGGCGCTCGTAGAACTCCGACCACTCCGCCATTCGCCCGCGGTGCACGTTGTGCGTGAGGTGGTCGATGTACGTCAGCCCGAAGCCGCTCGGGTTGAGCGCCTGCTGCGAATCGATCCCCGGCAGCGGTTCGAAGTCCACGTCGTAGAAGCCGATGTTGCCGATGTCGCCTTCCTTCGCGCCGTTCTTGCCGCGCCAGCGGTCCACCAGGTAGATCAGGCTGTCGCCGATGCCCTTGATTGCGGGGATGTTCAACTCGCCCGGCCCGGCCTGGCCCGCATAGCCCCATGCGCCGAGCGAGATCGCGCGCTCGTACGCCGCCTTCGCATCGCGCACGCGGAACGCGATCGCGCAGATGCTCGGGCCATGCAGGCGCGCGAAGCGCTGCGCGAACGAATCGGGCTCCGCGTTCACGATGAAGTTGATGCCGCCCTGCCGGTAGAGCACCACGTCCTTGTGGCGGTGCCGCGCGATCGGCCGGAATCCCATCCGCTCGAACAGCGCGCCCATGGCCTTCGGGTCGGGCGCGGCGTACTCGATGAACTCGAATCCGTCGGTGCCCATCGGGTTGTCCCAGGCGGCGAAAGTGCGCGCAGCCGGTGCGGCGTCCATGCTGTCTCCTTGCGTTTGAACCACCCGGAACTTTAGGCGCACGAACCCTCAGTTTTCCGCCGGAGATCGGCTCAAAACGCTATCCTTTCTCAGGAAAACTGCGTTATGAACGACTCTTCCGCACTCGACAAGCTCGACAAAGCCATCCTGCGCTCGCTGCAGCAGAACGGCCGCGAAACCTACGACGTGATCGGCGAGCAGGTCGGCCTTTCGCCCAGCGCGGTGCTGCGCCGGGTCAAGCGGCTGGAGGACGCCGGCGTGATCGACCGCTACGTCGCCCTGGTGCGCCCCGAGGCGATCGGGCTGGGGCTCACGGCCTACATCAACGTGCGCCTGGAAAAGCACACCGAGACGCACAAGCGCAACCCGATGGACGTGTTCCGCGCCAGCGTGCAGGGCTGGCCCGAGGTGGTCGAGTGCGCGGCGCTCACCGGCGACATGGACTTCCTGCTGCGCGTCGTGGTGCAGGACATGGCGCACTACAGCCGCTTCATCATGGACACGCTGCTCAAGCACCCCAGCGTGCAGGACTGCAAGACGAGCTTCGTGCTCGACAGCGTGAAGGCCACCACTGCGATGCCGGTGTAGCCGGCGCCGTGGTCCGGAGCACACGCCCCGATTAGGTAGAACTACCTTCTCCGGCGCTGCCGGGCTTGGGACGCTGTTGGGAACCCTTAAATTGGGTCCATGGCCTTTGAACAAACCTTGCGGCCATCCTTCGTGGTCATCCCGATCCGCTCGCTCGGTCCCGAGCACCGCGACCGCATCGCGGCCCACCTGCTGGCGTTGCCGCCGGACGACCGCTACCTGCGCTTCGGCTACGCCGCGTCCGATGAGCAGGTGCGGCGCTACGTCGAGCAGCTCGACTTCGAGCGCGACGACATCTTCGGCATCTACAACCGGCGGCTCGAGCTCATCGCGATGGCGCACCTGGCGTATTCGCGCGATCCGGATTCGGCGAACTGCGCCGAGTTCGGCGTGTCGGTGCTCGCCAGGGCACGCGGCCGCGGCTGGGGCCGCCGGCTGTTCGAGCGCGCCGTGCTCCATGCGCGCAACGAGGGCGTGGACCTGCTCTTCATCCATGCGCTGAGCGAGAACGTCGCGATGCTGAAGATCGCCAGGAGCGCCGGCGCCACGCTGGAGCGCTTCGGCAGCGAGACCGAAGCGCACCTGCGCCTGCCGCCGGCCACGCTGGACACGCACATGAGCGAGCTCGTCGATGAGCAGCTGGCCCAGACCGACTACCGCCTCAAACAGCAGGCCAAGAGCTTCTGGGATTTCCTCGCCCTGGTGCAGGAGACGCGGCAGGGCGTTCGCGAGGCGCGCCACCGCTCGGCGAGCTGAGCCGTGGCGGGCGTGCGCCCGTCACGGAACCGGGGACGATTGCGCTATCCTAGTCGTCCCCCAACCACCGCACGTCCTGCACACAGAGGCTGTGTCCGACCCCCACCCTGCGCGGTCTCCCGAGAGAGAAGACCGGCGCACGTTCCTGCAGAAGGTCGCCGAGTTCATCCATCCGGGCCCGGACTCCCGCGATGAACTGATCGAAACCCTGGCGGACGCCGAAGACAACGAGATCATCGACGCCGAATCGCGTGTGATGCTCGAAGGCGTGATCAAGATGGCCGACCTCACTGCCGGCGACGTGATGGTGGCCGCGCCGCGGATGGACCTGGTCAACATCGATTCGCCGTACGAGGAGATCCTGCACCTCGTCATCGACACGGCGCATTCGCGCTTTCCGGTCTACGAGGGCGATCGCGAGAACATCATCGGCATCCTGCTGGCCAAGGACCTGCTCAAGCTGCAGCGCGCGCCGGAGCTGAACATCCGCGCGCTGCTGCGCCCCGCGGTCTTCGTGCCGGAGAGCAAGGGCCTGAACGACCTCCTGCGAGAGTTCCGCGGCAACCGCAACCACCTCGCCATCGTCATCGACGAATTCGGCCGTGTCGCCGGCCTGATCACGATCGAGGACGTGCTCGAGCAGATCGTCGGCGAGATCGAGGACGAGTTCGACATCGCCGAGGAAGAGGGGGACATCTTCGCGCTGGCAGACCGCACGTACCGCGTGAGCGGCGACACGGCCATCGAGAAGGTGAACGAAGCGTTCGGCGTGGACCTGGCGCCCGACGAGGGCGTCTCCGACGGCGAGAAGCGCTTCGAGACCATCGGCGGGCTGATCGCGCACGACATGGGCCACGTGCCCAAGCGCGGCGAACACCATCGCAAGGCGGGCCTGGACTTCGTCGTGCTGCACACCAAGGGCGGCGCCGTGCGCTGGTTCAAGGTGGCGCCCGCCCGCAGCGACGACGACACCGGGTGATCCGCGCCGACCGCTCCGCGGCGCTTCCGTGGGCCCTCCTGCCGGCCGCCGGCCTGGCCCAGGCGGTGTCCATCGCCACGCCCTGGTCCGGCCGGCCGCTCTGGTGGCTGCAGGTCGCGTCGCTCGCCTTGCTCGCGTGGTGCATCGCGCAGCCGATTGAGGTGAAGTCGGTGCTGCTTCGCACCTGGCTGTTTGCCACCGTCTGGCTCACCGGCACGTTCTGGTGGCTGTTCATCTCCATGCACACCTACGGCGGACTGCCCGCGCCGCTGGCGGCCGTGGCCGTGCTGGCGCTCGCGGCCTTCCTGGGCGGCTACTACGCGCTCGCGATGGCGTTCTGGCGCTGGCGGTCACCGGCGGGGCCGCTGCGCTCGATAGCGAGCTTCGCGGCCCTGTGGCTGCTGGCGGAGCTGTTGCGCGGGCGCTGGTTCACCGGCTTCCCCTGGGGCGCGGGCGGCTATGCGCACGTCGACGGGCCACTGGCTTTCCTCGCGCCCTGGATCGGCGTCTATGGCATCGGCGCCGTGGCCGCTGCCATCGCCGCTGCCCTGTCGTTCCTGCCGCAGGCCTGGCGATCGCGGCGCTATTGGCTGGCCGCGGGGGTGTGGGTGCTGCTGCTGGCCGCCTGCACGCAAATCGCGCCCACGCACGATGAAGCCGCCGGTGCGCCGCTGCCCGTCACGCTCCTGCAAGGCAACATCCCGCAGGACGAGAAGTTCGAGGGCCGCACCGGCGTGCCGCTCGCGCTCCAGTGGTATGCCGAGCAACTGACGGCCGCCCGCACGAGCCTCGTCGTGGCGCCCGAGACGGCGATCCCTCTGCTGCCCCAGCAGTTGCCGGAGGGCTACCTCCAAAGCCTGGCCGAACACTTCGGGCGGGGCGAACAGGCTTCGCTGATCGGCATCCCGCTCGGCAGCTACGAGCAGGGCTACACCAACTCCGTCGTCGGTCTCAAGCCGGGCGCCGATGCGTACCGCTTCGACAAGCACCACCTCGTCCCTTTCGGCGAATTCATCCCGCCGCTGTTCCGCTGGTTCACCGACCTGATGAACATTCCGCTGGGCGATTTCAACCGCGGCTCGGTGGGCCAGCCCTCGTTCGAGTGGCAGGGCCAGCGGCTCGCACCCAACGTCTGCTACGAAGATCTGTTCGGCGAGGAACTGGCGGCGCGCTTCGTGGACCCGCGCCTCGCGCCCACCATCTTCGTGAACGTCAGCAACATCGGCTGGTTCGGCAACACGGTCGCCATCGACCAGCACCTGCACATCAGCCGCATGCGCGCCCTCGAGTTCGCCCGCCCGGTGATCCGCGCCACCAACACGGGCGCGACGGCCATCATCGACCACCGCGCCCGCGTGACGCACTCGCTGGCGCCGCACACGCGCGACGTGCTCACCGGCGAAGTGTCGGGGCGCGCCGGCACCACCCCCTTCGCCTGGTGGGCTTCGCGCCTGGGCCTGTGGCCGTTGTGGCTGCTGGCGCTTGCTCCTGTTTTGGGAGCGCTGCCGCGGCTTCGCAGGAGAGCGGGCACTTAAAATCGGCCCGATGCTCACCTTCCAGCAAATCATCCTGAAGCTGCAGTCGTACTGGGACGCCCAGGGCTGCGCGCTGCTGCAGCCGTACGACATGGAGGTGGGCGCGGGCACCTCGCACACCGCCACCTTCCTGCGCGCGCTCGGCCCCGAGCCGTGGAAAGCCGCGTACGTCCAGCCCAGCCGCCGGCCCAAGGACGGCCGCTACGGCGAGAACCCCAACCGCCTGCAGCACTACTACCAGTACCAGGTGGTGCTCAAGCCCGCGCCGGATGACATCCTCGAGCTGTACCTCGGCTCGCTCCAGGCGCTGGGCTTCGACCTGAAGAAGAACGACATCCGCTTCGTCGAGGACGACTGGGAGAACCCCACGTTGGGGGCCTGGGGCCTGGGCTGGGAGGTCTGGCTCAACGGCATGGAAGTCACGCAGTTCACGTACTTCCAGCAGGTGGGCGGCATCGATTGCAAGCCGATCACCGGCGAGATCACCTACGGGCTGGAGCGCCTGGCCATGTACCTGCAAGGCGTGGACAACGTCTACCAGCTCAAGTGGACCGAAGGCCTCTCTTACGGCGACGTGTACCTGCAGAACGAACGCGAACAGTCGGCCTACAACTTCGAGCACAGCGACGCCGAGTTCCTGTTCACCGCCTTCGGCGCCCACGAGAAGCAGGCCAGGTACCTGATGGAGCAGCAGCTCGCGCTGCCCGCCTACGAGCAGGTGCTCAAGGCGGCGCACACCTTCAACCTGCTCGACGCGCGCGGCGCCATCAGCGTCACCGAGCGCGCCGCGTACATCGGCCGCATCCGCAACCTGGCGCGCAGCGTGGCGCAGAGCTACCTGCTCAGCCGCCAGCGGCTGGGCTTCCCGATGGCGCCCAAGGCCTGGGCCGAAGCGGCCACCGCCAGGATGGTGGCCGACAAGCTGGTGGAGGCGGCGTGATGGCAAACGCCAACCTGCTGGTCGAACTGTTCGTGGAGGAACTGCCGCCCAAGTCGCTGAAGAAACTGGGTGAGGCGTTCGGCAATGCGCTGCTGGAGCAGCTCAAGGCGCAGGGCCTCGCGGGCGCGGGCTCCGTGCTCACGCCGTACGCGTCGCCCCGGCGTCTCGCTGCGCACATCACGGCTGTGGCCGATCGCGCGGCCGACAAGGCCGTCTCGCAAAAGCTGATGCCCGCCAGCGTCGGCCTGGACGCGCAGGGTCAGCCCACGCCGGCGCTGCTCAAGAAACTGCAGGCACTGGGCGCGGACGCATCGGCCGTCGCTTCGCTCAAGCGCGCGCCCGACGGCAAGGCCGAGGCGTTGTTCTACGAGAGCACCGCCAAGGGCGCGACGCTCGCGGAAGGCCTGCAGAAAGCATTGGCCGAGGTCATCGCGCGGCTGCCGATTCCGAAGGTGATGACCTACCAGCTGGCGGACGGTTGGAGCGACGTGAAGTTCGTGCGCCCGGCGCATTCCCTGGTCGCGCTGCATGGCCGCGAGGTGGTCCCTATCGAAGCCCTCGGGCTCAAGTCGGGTCGCAGCACGCAGGGCCACCGCTTCGAGGCGGCGAGCCCGCGCGTCGACATTCCGGATGCCGACAGCTACGCGCACGTGCTGCAGGAACAGGGCGCGGTGATTGCCAGCTTCGAAGCCCGCCGCGCCGAGATCGCTCGCCAGCTCACCGCGGCCGCGCAGAAGGCCGGCAGCGGCGCGCGCGCGATCGAGGATGAAGCGCTGCTCGATGAAGTCACCGCGCTGGTGGAGCGGCCGAACGTGCTGGTCTGCCAGTTCGAGCGCGAGTTCCTGGAAGTGCCGCAGGAATGCCTCATCCTCACGATGAAGGCCAACCAGAAATACTTCCCGCTGCTGGATGCGCAGGGCAAGCTCACGCACCGCTTCCTGGTGGTGAGCAACATCCGGCCGCAGGACCCGAGCGCGGTGATCGGCGGCAACGAGCGCGTCGTGCGACCGCGTCTCGCGGACGCCAAGTTCTTCTTCGACCAGGACCGCAAGAAGCCGCTCGACTCCCGCGTGCCGGGTTTGGCCAAGGTGGTCTATCACAACAAGCTGGGCACGCAGGGTGAGCGCGTCGAGCGCGTGCGTTCCATCGCGCGCCACATCGGCGCGCAAATCGGCGGCGAGGCGCTTTCGCAGGCCGCTGACACCGCAGCTCGACTGGCGAAGGCCGACCTGCTGACGGACATGGTCGGCGAGTTCCCCGAGCTGCAGGGCATCATGGGCCGCTACTACGCGCAGCACGACGGGCTGCCGGCGTCCGTCGCCGACGCGATTGAAGACCACTACAAGCCGCGTTTCGCCGGAGACGAGTTGCCGCGCGGCGACGTCGGCCTGGTCGTCGCGTTGGCCGACAAGCTGGAGACGCTGGTCGGCCTGTTCGGCATCGGCCAGCTGCCCTCGGGCGACAAGGATCCGTTCGCGCTGCGCCGCCACGCGCTCGGCGTCGTGCGCATGCTGATCGAGCGCGGCCTGCCGCTGGACCTGCCTTCGCTGGTGGGCGTGGCCAGCACGAGCTTCGGCGCGCTGCTCGCCAAGCCGCATGAGAGCAACGAGCAGGTGCTGCAGTTCATCTACGAGCGCATCGGCGGCTACCTGCGCGAGCAGGGCCACGGCTCCGCGGAAGTGGAAGCGGTGATCGCGGTGCGGCCGCCCTGGAAAGAGGTCAAGCCGCGCCTGGAAGCGGTGCGCGCCTTCGCCGCGCTGCCCGAAGCCCCCGCGCTGGCCGCGGCCAACAAGCGCATCGGCAACATCCTCAAGAAGGCCGAAGGCTCGGTCGATCCGCATGTGAGCGAAGTGCTGCTGCGCGAAGACGCCGAGAAGGCGCTTTATGCCGCCACCCGCGAGCTCGCGCCCGCGGCCAAGGCCAAGTTCGAGGCCGGCGACTACACCGGCTCGCTGCAGACACTGGCCGCGCTGCGTGCGCCGGTCGATGCCTTCTTCGACGACGTCATGGTCAACGCCGAGGAGGCGGACCTGCGCCTGAACCGCCTCGGCCTGCTGGCCACGCTGCACGGGGCGATGAATAGAGTGGCGGATCTTTCGCGCCTGGCGACATGAGCCCCCACGCTCCGCACTTCGTGTCGTCGCTGCCCCCCGAGGGGGCTGGACTGCCTTGGGGCGGCCCGGCGTCAGTCCTATGAAACTCGTCATCCTCGACCGCGACGGCACCATCAACGCCGACAGCGACCAGTTCGTCAAGTCGCCGCTGGAGTGGGAGCCGCTGCCCGGCGCGCTGGAAGCGATCGCGCGGCTCAATCACGCCGGATGGCACGTGGCCATCGCGTCCAACCAGTCGGGCCTCGGCCGAGGCCTGTTCGACGTCGCGTCGCTCAACGCCATGCACGCCAAGATGCACAAGCTGCTGTCCTCGCACGGCGGCCGCGTCGACGCCATCTTCTACTGCCCGCACACGCCCGAGGAAGGCTGCAGCTGCCGCAAGCCGCTGCCGGGACTTTTCGAGCAGATCGGCGAGCGCTTCGGCGTCGAGCTCAAGGGCACGCCCATCGTCGGCGACAGCCTGCGCGACCTGCAGGCCGCCGTGGCCGTCGGCGGCGAGCCGCACCTGGTGCTCACCGGCAAGGGCGCCGAATTCGCCGGCCGCCCGCTGCCCGAGACCTTCCCGGCCAACACCCGCGTGCATCGAGACCTCGCCGCCTTCGCGGACTACCTGGTGACCCGGCCCGCGCCGCGTCCGCATCCCTAAGTGCTGGCCTACCTTCGCTCCACCGTCCACGCGCTGTGGATGCTGGTGACGGTGATGCCTTGGGCGATCGTCATGCTGGTCGCCTCGATCTGGCGCCGCGGCATCCCGCTGTACTGGATGGCCGTAACCTGGCTCAGTTGGGCCGTCAACGGCGTGCGCCTGATCTGCGGCGTGCACTGGCGCGTCACCGGCATGGAGAACCTGCCGGTGGGCACCACCGCGCCGGCCATCCTGCTGGTCAAGCACCAGAGCACGATGGAAACCTTCCTGATGCCGGTGCTGATGCCGCATCCGCTGGCCTTCGTGTTCAAGCGGGAGCTGCTGTTCGTGCCGTTCTTCGGCTGGGCGATGGCCCGGCTGGACATGATCCACATCGACCGCAGCCAGCGTGCCCAGGCCTTCAACAAGGTCGTCGAACAAGGCAAGCGGCTGCTGGCGCAGGGCATCTGGATCATCATGTTCCCCGAGGGCACGCGCATCCCGCGCGGCCAGCAGGGCACGTACAAGAGCGGCGGCACGCGGCTGGCGGTGGAAACCGGCGCCCCGGTGATCCCGGTGGCGGTGAGCTCCGGCAAGTGCTGGCCGCGCAAGTCCTTCATCAAGCATCCCGGCGTGGTCGACGTCTCCATCGGACGTCCGATCCCGAGCCAGGGCCGCCGCCCCGACGAACTGATGCGAGAGGTCGAAGCGTGGATCGAGGGCGAGATGCGCCGCCTCGATCCGCAGGCGTACGAGTAACAGTCGGTCGCCAGCCCGGCAATGGGCCTGGCTCTGCCTATACTCGCGGCCGTGCTGAAGCTCATCCAGCTCACGCTCGACCTCTTCGATCCCGCGCCGCCGCAGGCCGCCCCCGCACCCACCGCTCCGCCACCGGCCCCCGAGCCGCCCCAGCCGCTTCGCGCGGCGGCGCCCGCCGAGCCGCTGGACGCGGTGCTGGCGCCCGCCACCTTCCACCATCCGCGCGCGAACCGGCAGGCGACGCTGGGCCACACCTTCGTCGCCTACGAATTACGGCGCGCCAAGCGCCGCAACATCGGCTTCGTGGTCGGCCCGGAAGGCCTGACCGTCAGCGCGCCCAAGTGGGTGCCGCTGTACGAGGTCGACGCCGCGGTCCGCAGCAAATCAGCGTGGATCCTGTCGAAGCTCGAATCCGCCCGCCAGCGGCAGGACCGCATCGAGTCCGCGCGCATCCAGTGGAAGGAGGGCGCCGTCATCCCGTTCCTGGGCGAGCAGGTGATCGTGGTCCTCGATCCCCGTCGCGGCGGCGCAGCCGAATTGAACGCCGGCGGCGAGGCCCTTCCCGGGGTGCCGCGCCTGACACTGCACGTAGGGCTGCCGCACCACGCCACCGCCGAGCAGATCCGCGATGCGGTCCAGGCCTGGTTGATGCGCCAGGCCAAGCGCGTCTTCACCGAGCGCCTGGAGCACTACGCGCCGAAGCTCTCGGTGCAGTGGCGCAAGCTGGTGTTGAGCAACGCGGGCACGCGCTGGGGCACGGCGCATTCCGACGGCACGATCCGCCTGAACTGGCGGCTGATCCACTTCCGCCTGCCGGTGATCGACTACGTCGTGGCGCACGAACTGTCGCACCTGCGCGTGATGGACCACAGCCCGCGCTTCTGGGACACCGTGGCGACCGTGGTGCCCGACTACGCGCAGCTGCGCGGCCAACTGCGCGACGAAGCCTTGCCGCCCTGGTGAGGCTCAGGCCGCGGCGAAGCGCCACACGCTCTCGGCATCCTTCTCGCGGCGCAGCTTCCCCGAGTACCAGAGCGCATGCAGGTGCGCCACCGCCTCGCCCATCGCGAAGGTGGTCTGGTGCAAATCGAGCTGCCGCTTGAACAGCACCGGCAGCATGTCGGCTGCCGAAGACGGCCTGCGCTTGCACGCCTCCAGCACGTCGGCCAGCCGGTCGCGGTGGTGCTCGTGCAACTGCTCGATGCGGCGGTGCAGGCCGGTGAAAGGCTTGCCGTGCGAAGGCAGCACCAGCGTGTCCGCCGGCAGGCGGCGGAACTTGTCGATCGAGGCGAGGAAAAGCCGCAGCGGATCCGATTCGGGCTCGACGTCGTAGACGCTGATGTTGGTGGAGATGCGCGGCAGCATCATGTCGCCGCTGATCAGCAGCTTCAGCGCGGGGCAGAACAGCGAGATGTGCTCCGGCGCGTGCCCATGGCCGCTGATGCATTCCCAGGTGCGATCGCCGATGCGCAGCACGTCGCCGTCCTGCAGCCGGCGAAAGCTCGGCGGCACCGCGGGCACCATGCTCGGGTAGTAGTTGGCCCGGCCGCGGATCTTCTCGATCGATTCCGGGTCGCTCAGGCCGTGCGAGGCGAAGAAGCGCGCCGCCGCCTCGCCGCCGAAGCCCGTGGTGCTTTGCGAACCCACGCGCGCCGCGTTGTAGTCGGTCGCGCTGATCCACAACCTGCAGACATGCTCCGGTGTCGACCAGCGCTCGCACAGCCAGTGCGCCAGCCCGATGTGGTCCGGGTGCATGTGCGTCACGATCACGCGCAGGATCGGCAAGCCCTCCAGCGAGGAGGCAAACACCTGCTCCCACTGGGCCTTGGCCTCGTCGCGCGTGATGCAGCAGTCCACCGCCGTCCAGCCCCGGCGTCCATCGAGTTCATCGCGCAGCAGCCACAGGTTGATGTGGTCGAGCGCGAAGGGCAGGGCCATGCGCACCCATCGCACGCCCGGGGCGATCTCCAGCGTGCTGCCGGGCGCCGGGAGCGCGTCCCCCAGCGGGTAGTTCAACTGTGCTTCCTGGGGATTCATTCGTGGGCAGGCGGGGACGCCGAATTGACGTTGACGTAAACGTCAGATGTAATCCGCGCATTCTAGGCGCAGGCGCGCAGTCGCCTGTCGCCAGCCGTACACCGACACGAATGGCCACCACCTACACGATCAGCGATCTGGCACGGGAGTTCGACCTCACGACCCGCGCGATGCGCTTCTACGAGGACATGGGACTGCTGCAGCCCGAGCGCTCCGGCCCCGGCGGGCGCAACCGCATCTACAGCGCGCGCGACCGCACGCGGCTCAAGCTCACCCTGCGCGCCAAGCGCCTGGGCCTGTCGCTGTCCGAGGCCAGGGAAATCATCGACATGTACGACAGCCCGCGGGACACCGGCCCGCAGCTGAAGAAGTTCCTCGCCATCCTGTCGCAGCACCGCAAGCAGCTGGAAGAGCAGATGGCCGACCTGCAGTCCAACCTGGACGAGGTGAGGGTCCACGAGCGCGAAGCGCGGGCGCTGCTGTCGCGGCTGGAGAAGGAAAAGGACAAGGACAGCGGACGGGCCCGGCAGGCATAATTGACGTTTACGTAAACGTCAACGTGCCCGCCATGCCCGACGCTCCCGTTTTCCAGCCTGCCGATCCCGGTTTCGAAGCGCGCGTGCGCGCCAGCTTCGCGCGGCAGACCGCGATGACGACGATCGGCGCGACCATGGTTCGGGCAGAGCCCGGCGAAGTCGAGGTCCAGCTGCCCTGGGCCGCGCACCTGACGCAGCAGCACGGCTTCCTGCACGGCGGCATCATCGGCGCCGCGCTCGACTCGGCCTGCGGCTATGCGGGTTCCACCCTGATGCCGGCCGAAGTGGGCGTCCTCAGCATCGAATACAAGATCAACTTCGTCGCGCCCGCGCGCGGCCAGCGCTTCCGGATGGTGGGCACGGTGGTCAAGCCGGGCCGCACCATCACCGTCGTCGAGGGACGCGCCTTCGCCGTCGAGGACGGCCGCGAGAAGCTCGTCGCCACGATGAGCACGACGCTGATGGTCGTCGCCGGCCGCGACGACGTGAAACATTGAAGAGAGAGACAAGGAGCACCCCATGAACCTGCCGGGCCTGAACTTCCAGCTGGGCGAGGACATCGACGCGCTGCGCGAAGCCGTGCGCTCGTTCGCCGAAACCGAGATCGCGCCGCGCGCGGCCGAGATCGACCGCAGCGACCAGTTCCCGATGGACCTGTGGCGCAAGTTCGGCGAGCTCGGCGTGCTGGGCATCACCGTGTCCGAGGAATACGGCGGCGCCAACATGGGCTACCTGGCGCACATGGTGGCGATGGAGGAGATCTCGCGCGCCTCGGCTTCGGTCGGCCTGTCGTACGGTGCGCACAGCAACCTGTGCGTCAACCAGATCCGCCGCAACGGCAACGAGGCCCAAAGGCGCAAGTACCTGCCCAAGCTGATCTCCGGCGAGCACGTCGGGGCGCTGGCGATGAGCGAGGCGGGCGCGGGCAGCGACGTCATCTCCATGAAGCTGCGCGCCGAAGACAAGGGCGGCTACTACGTCCTCAACGGCACGAAGTTCTGGATCACCAACGGTCCGGATGCCGACACGCTCGTGGTCTACGCGAAGACGGAGCCCGAGCTGGGCGCGCGCGGCGTCACCGCCTTCCTGATCGAGAAGGGCATGAAGGGCTTCTCCATCGCCCAGAAGCTCGACAAGCTGGGCATGCGCGGCAGCCACACCGGCGAGCTCGTGTTCCAGAACGTCGAGGTGCCGGCCGAGAACGTGTTGGGCGCGGTGAACGGCGGCGCCAAGGTGCTGATGTCGGGCCTGGACTACGAGCGGGCGGTGCTGGCCGCGGGCCCCATCGGCCTGATGCAGTCCGTGATGGACAACGTCGTGCCCTACATCCACGACCGCAAGCAGTTCGGCCAGAGCATCGGTGAGTTCCAGCTCATCCAGGGCAAGGTGGCCGACATGTACACCGTGCTGCAGGCGGCGCGCGCCTTCTGCTACACGGTGGGCAAGAACCTGGACATGGTGGGCAGCGAGCACGTGCGCCAGGTGCGCAAAGATTGCGCTTCCGTGATCCTGTGGTGCGCCGAGAAGGCCACCTGGATGGCAGGCGAGGGCATCCAGATCTTCGGGGGCAATGGCTACATCAACGAATACCCGCTCGGCCGCCTCTGGCGCGACGCCAAGCTCTACGAGATCGGCGCCGGCACCAGCGAGATCCGCCGCATGCTCATCGGGCGCGAACTCTTCGCGGAAACGATGTAGTCCCTCGACAATAAGCGCATGGCCGAGATCCAAGACCTGTTCACCCACAACCGCGCCTGGGCCGCGCAGATGGAGCGCGAGCGGCCCGGCTTCTTCACCAGCCTGAAGAACCAGCAGAAGCCCAAGTTCATGTGGATCGGCTGCAGCGACAGCCGCGTGCCCGCCAACCAGATCACCGGGCTGGAACCGGGCGAGGTGTTCGTGCACCGCAACGTCGCCAACGTCGTGGTGCATTCGGACCTGAATGCGCTGTCGGCGATCCAGTTCGCGGTCGAGATGCTGAAGGTCGAGCACGTGATGGTGGTCGGCCACTACGGCTGCGGCGGCGTGCTGGCGGCGCTGGACAACGTGCGGGTCGGCCTGGCCGACAACTGGATCCGACACATCCAGGACGTGCGCGACCGGCACCGCGGCATCCTCGACAACATCGCGCCGGACAAGCGCGGCGACGCCCTGGTGGACCTGAACGTCATCGAGCAGGTGGTCAACGTCTGCGTCAGCACCGTGATGACGGATGCGTGGGCCAAGGGCCAGAAGATCACGGTGCACGGCTGGGCGTACGGCGTGCACGACGGCCTGCTGCAGGACCTGCACATGGACGTTTCCAGCGCGGATGCCATCGAGCCTCTGTACCGCGCCGCGGTGCACGGCGTTGTGGAGGCGCGCCGTTAGCACAGTCAAATCCATGTTCCCGCAGCGCCTGGACTCCCCGCTGGCCTACGACATCGCCAAGGCGATGCTCGACGGCTTCAACCGGCACTACCGGCTGTTCCGCCTGGAGTCGCAGCGCGCCAAGCACCGCTTCGAGACGGCGGACTGGCACGGCCAGCAGCGAGCGCAGCGCGAGCGCATCGAGTTCTACGACCTGCGCGTGAAGGAAGCGGTGGCGCGGCTCGAGAAGGAGTTTCGCGCCGGCGAGCAGCCGATGGAGGTGTGGCACCAGGTCAAGCTGCACTACATCGGCCTTTTGATCGAGCACCACCAGCCGGAGCTGGCGGAGACCTTCTTCAACTCGGTCACCACCAAGATCCTGCACCGCACCTACTTCCACAACGACTTCATCTTCGTGCGCCCGGCGGTCAGCACCGAGTACATCGAGAACGACGAGCCGGCCGCCGCGCCGACCTACCGCGCCTACTACCCGACGCGCGAGACGCTGCACGAGAACATCGTGCGCATCATCACCAACTTCCGCCTGCAGCTGCCCTTCGAGGACCTGGACCGCGATGCGCGCCACGTGCTGGCCGCCGTGGGCGCGCGGCTGTCGCAGGTGAAGCTGCGCGCCAACTTCCAGATCCAGGTGCTGTCGTCCCTGTTCTTCCGCAACAAGGGCGCGTACGTGGTGGGCAAACTGATCAACGGCTTCAACGAAGTACCGTTCGCACTGCCCATCCTGCACAACCAGCAGGGCAAGCTGGTGGTGGACGCCTGCCTGTTCGGCGAGGACGACCTGCAGATGCTGTTCTCCTTCGCCCGCGCCTACTTCATGGTGGACATGGAGATCCCCGCGGCCTACGTGCAGTTCCTGCGCTCGCTGATGCCGCGCAAGCCGCGCGCCGAGATCTACAACGCGCTCGGCCTGGCCAAGCAGGGCAAGACGCTGTTCTACCGGGACTTCCTCTACCACCTGAAGCACTCGAGCGACAAGTTCCGCATCGCGCCGGGCATCAAGGGCATGGTGATGCTGGTGTTCGACCTGCCCTCGTTCCCCTACGTCTTCAAGGTGATCAAGGACTACTACCCGCCGCAGAAGGACACCACGCGCGAGCAGATCAAGCGCAAGTACCTGCTGGTCAAGCAGCACGACCGCGTGGGCCGCATGGCGGACACGCTGGAGTACAGCGAGGTGGCGTTCGCGCGGGACCGGTTCGAGGAAGACCTGATCGAGGAGATCCGCGAGTTCGCGCCCAGCCAGCTGGAGATCAGCGACCGCGACGGCGACGGCCACGAGGAAGTGATCATCAAGCACCTCTACATCGAGAGGCGCATGATCCCGCTCAACATCTACCTGCAGGAAGCGTTCGATGCGGGCGCCACCGACCAGGTCGAGCGTGCCGTCGTCGAATACGGCAACGCGATCAAGGACCTGGTGGCCGCCAACATCTTCCCGGGCGACATGCTGTGGAAGAACTTCGGCGTCACGCGCAACGGCAAGGTCGTCTTCTACGACTACGACGAGATCGAATACCTCACGGAGTGCAACTTCCGCAAGGTGCCCGCCGCGCGCAACGAGGAGGAGGAGATGTCCGGCGAGGTCTGGTATTCCGTCGGGCCGAAGGACGTCTTCCCGGAAACCTTCGAACCCTTCCTGCTGGGCAACCCGTCCGTGCGCGAGGTGTTCCTGGCCCACCACGGCGACCTGCTCGATGCGGAGTTCTGGCAGGGCCACAAGGCGCGCATCCAGGCCGGCCACGTGCACGACGTGTTCCCGTACGAGCACGACAAGCGCTTCGAGCACACCGCTGCGAGGGTCCACGGATGAGCGCGCAGCTGTGGGAGGTCGCCAGCTGGGTTGTCACCGTGCTCGGCCTGCCGGTGGCGATCGTCATCTTCATCTGGCAGGAGCGCAAGGAACGCGACAACGAAGAGGAAGAGCAGTACCAGCTGCTGTCCAACGCGTACATCGACTTCCTCAAGGTCGTGCTGGCGCACCCCGACCTGCAGCTGCGCGCCAACGAGCCGCTGCAGAACCCCACGGCCGAGCAGCGCGAGCGCATGCTGGTCATCTTCGATATGCTGATGTCGCTGTTCGAGCGGGCCTACCTGGTGGCCTACAAGGACGACATGGGCGATGTCGACCGGCGCCGCTGGAACAGCTGGGACGACTACATGCGCGAATGGTGCCGCCGCGAAGACTTCCGCAACCTCCTCCCGCAGCTGCTGCGCGGCGAGGACCCGGAGTTCCAGACCTACCTGCGCCGCATCGCAGACGAGGAACGCGATGCACCCGAATCCCAACCCTTCACCCTCACAGGAGTCAAACATGGCTGAATCCGTCGTCATCGTCAGCGCCGCCCGCACCCCCATGGGATCGTTCCAGGGCGACTTCTCCACCCTCTCCGCGCACGACCTCGGCGGCGCCGCCATCCGCGCGGCCGTCGAGCGCGCCGGCATCCCGGCCGACGCGGTGAGCGAGGTGCTGTTCGGCAATTGCCTGATGGCCGGCCAGGGCCAGGCGCCCGCGCGGCAGGCCGCGTTCAAGGGCGGGCTGCCCAAGAGCGCCGGCGCCGTGACGCTCTCCAAGATGTGCGGCTCCGGCATGAAGGCCGCGATGTTCGCGCACGACATGCTGCTGGCCGGCAGCCACGAGGTGATGATCGCCGGCGGCATGGAGAGCATGACCAACGCGCCCTACCTGCTGCTCAAGGGCCGCGGCGGCTACCGCATGGGCCACGACAAGGTGTACGACCACATGATGCTGGACGGCCTGGAGGACGCGTACGAGCCGGGCCGCTCGATGGGCACCTTCGGCGAGGACTGCGCCGCCAAGTACAAGTTCACCCGCGAGGCGCAGGACGCTTTTGCCGTTGCCTCGGTGACTCGCGCGCAGAAGGCGACCGAGTCCGGCGCCTTCGCCACCGAGATCACGCCCGTAACGGTGAAGACCCGCGCCGGCGAATCGGTGATCAGCAAGGACGAGGGCCCCGGCAAGGTCAAGCTGGACAAGGTCGCGACGCTCAAGCCCGCGTTCAAGAAGGACGGCACGATCACCGCCGCTTCCTCTTCCAGCATCAACGACGGCGCCGCGGCGCTGGTGATGATGACCGAGAGCACGGCCAGGCGCCTGAACTGCAAGCCGATCGCGCGGCTGGTCGGGCACGCGATGCATGCGCAGGAGCCGAACTGGTTCACCACCGCGCCGGTCGGCGCCACCCAGAAGCTGCTGGCCAGGACCGGCTGGAAAGTGGCCGACGTCGACCTGTGGGAAGTGAACGAAGCGTTCGCCGTGGTGCCGATGGCGCTGATGGAGGAACTGAAGGTTTCGCACGACATCGTCAACGTCAACGGCGGCGCGTGCGCGCTCGGCCACCCGATCGGTGCCTCCGGCGCCCGCATCATGGTCACGCTGATCCATGCCCTAAAGGCGCGCGGCGGCAAGCGCGGCGTCGCCACGCTGTGCATCGGCGGCGGCGAAGGGACGGCGGTGGCGCTCGAGCTGATCTGAAAACAGCCGTACGCAGAGAACGCGAAAACGAGCGCAGAAAGCGCGGAAACACTTCAAGAATCGTTTGGCGTTTTCTGCGTCCTTTCTGCGCCTTCTGCGTACGGCAGTCCAAGACCGTCATCCAACATGGCCACCACCCTCATCCTCGGCGCCTCGCGCGGCATCGGCCTGGAGTTCGTGCGTCAGTACCGCGCGGCCGGCGACCGCGTGGTGGCCACCGCGCGTGACGCGCAGGGGCTGAAGAAGCTCGAGGACCTCGGCGCCCGCGCCCTGAAGCTGGACGTGGCCGACCCGGCCAGCGCCGGCGGACTGTCGCGGCAGCTCGATGGCGACAAGTTCGACGTCGCGGTTTACGTTGCGGGCGTCTATAGCACCGCGGGAGCGAAGGAGCCACCCACGCAGCAGGAGTTCGACCGCGTGATGCGCACCAACGTGCTGGGCGCGATGCAGGTGATCCCGCAGGTGGGTCCGCTGGTCGAGCAGGCAGGCGGCCGCTTCGTCTTCATCACCAGCGGCATGGGCCACATCGCCGGCACTTCTTCCAGCTATGGGTGGCTGTACCGCGCCAGCAAGGCGGCGCTCAACATGGCCGTGCGCGCGGCCAGCCACGACTACCCGCGCGCGATCTTCATCGCCATGAGCCCGGGCTGGGTGAAGACCGACATGGGCGGCCCCGGCGCGCCGCTCACGCCGCAGCAGAGCGTCTCCGCCATGCGTGAGGCGATCGCGCGGTTCAAGCCCGCCGACAGCGGCACCTTGCGCGACCACGACGGTTCGCAGTTCGACGGCTGGTGAGGCGCCGGCCTCGCCACGATCCCGCACCACCATGCTGCTCACGCCCGACCAGGAAATGATCCGCGACGCCGTGCGTGCGTTCGCGAAGGAACAGCTCTGGCCGCATGCGGCGCGCTGGGACAAGGAGCACACGTTTCCGCGCGAGGCGCACCGGGGCTTGGCGGCGCTCGGCGCCTACGGCATCTGCGTGCCCGAGGAGTACGGCGGTGCGGGCCTCGACTACGTGAGCCTGGCGCTGGTGTTGGAAGAAATCGCCGCGGGCGACGGTGGCACCAGCACGGCGATCAGCGTCACCAACTGCCCGGTGAACGCGATCCTCATGCGGTATGGCAACGCGCAGCAGAAGAAGCGCTGGCTGGCGCCGCTGGCGCAGGGCGAGCTGCTCGGTGCTTTCTGCCTCACGGAACCGCATGTCGGCAGCGACGCCTCGGCGTTGCGCACCACGGCCTCGCGCGAAGGCGGCCACTACGTGATCAACGGCGTCAAGCAGTTCATCACCAGCGGCAAATACGGCCACCTCGCGGTCGTCATCGCCGTCACCGACAAGGGGGCGGGCAAGAAGGGCATGAGCGCCTTCCTGGTTCCCACCGACACGCCCGGCTACGTCGTTGCGCGGCTGGAGGACAAGGTCGGCCAGCATTCCAGCGACACGGCGCAGATCAACTTCGACAGCTGCCGCATCCCGGCCGAGAACCTGATCGGCGAGGAAGGCGAGGGCTACCGCATCGCGCTGTCGGCGCTCGAAGGCGGGCGCATCGGCATCGCCGCGCAAAGCCTGGGCATGGCTCGAAGCGCGTTCGAGGTCGCGGTGGATTACGCGAAGGAGCGGCAGAGCTTCGGCACCGCCATCTTCAACCACCAGGCCGTGGGCTTTCGCCTCGCCGACTGCGCGACGCAGCTCGAAGCGGCCCGGCAACTGATCTGGCATGCGGCCAGCCTGCGCGACGCGGGCCGGCCCTGCCTGAAGGAAGCGGCCATGGCCAAGCTGTTCGCCAGCGAGATGGCCGAGCGCGTCTGCAGCGCCGCCATCCAGACGCTGGGCGGCTACGGCTACGTCAACGACTTCCCCGTCGAGCGCATCTGGCGCGACGTGCGCGTGTGCCAGATCTACGAGGGCACGTCCGACGTCCAGAAGATCATCATCCAGCGGGCCTTATGAGGATCGTCATCCTCGGCGCGGGGCGTGTCGGCGAAAGCGTGGCCGAGAGCCTGGTCTCCGAACGCAACGACATCACGCTCGTCGACCCCGACGCCCACCGCCTGCGCGAGCTGGAGGAAAGGCTGGAGCTGCGCGGCCTGCCCGGCAATGGCGTGCATCCGTCCACCCTGGAGCGCGCGGGCATGGGCGACGCCGACATGCTGATCGCCTGCGCCGCCCAGGACGAGACCAACCTCGTGGCCTGCAAGATCGCGCATGACGTGTTCGGCGTGCCGACGACGGTCGCGCGCCTGCGCTCGCCTGAGTTCGAGGGCGGCAGCAAGCTGCTCGAGCGCGGGGGCTTCGCGGTGGACCACGTGATCTGCCCGGAAGAGTCGGTGGTGCGCTACATCCAGAAGCTGATCGAGTACCCGGAGGCGCTGCAGGTTCTGGAATTCGCCAAGGGCCGGGCGCAGCTGGTGGCCGTGCGCGTCACGCGCAGCAGCCGTTACGGCGGCCGCCCGCTCGGCGAGTTCTACAAGGACTTCGCGGACGTGCCGGTGCGGGTCGTGGCCATCTACCGCGAGGATTCGGAGCAGCCCTGCGATGCGGGCACCAAGGTGCAGGTGGGCGACGAGGTGTTCCTGCTGGCCGACCAGCACAGCCTGCGCAAGGTGCTGAAGGCGGTGCACAGCTCCGACAAGCCGGTGCGCCGCGTGATGATCGCCGGTGGCGGCAACGTCGGCCTGCGGCTGGCGCGGCGCCTTCGCGGGGTGGTCGACGTCAAGCTCATCGAGCGCTTCGACAAGCGCTGCGAGTACCTCGCGACGCAGCTGCCGGTGGACATGCTGGTGCTGCAGGGCGACGGCACCGACGAGGAGCTGCTGGCCGACGAGAACGTCGACAACATGGACTTCTTCCTGGCGCTCACCAGCGACGACGAGGACAACATCCTCTCGGCCATGCTGGCCAAGCGGCTCGGCGCACGGCGCGTGCTGGCGCTGATCAACCGCCGCGCGTATGCCGACCTGATCCAGGGCAGCACGATCGACATCGCGCTGTCGCCGGCCCAGACCGTGATCGGCGAGCTGCTCGCGCACGTGCGCCGCGGCGACGTGGTGGCGGTGCACAGCCTGCGGCGCGGCATGGCCGAGGCGCTGGAAGGCGTGGCGCACGGCGACGCCAAGACCTCGCGCTTGGTCGGCCGCACCGTGCCCGAGATCGACGCGCTGCTGCCCGACGGCGTGCGTCTCGGCGCAGTGGTGCGCGGCGAAGGCGACGCCCAGCGCGTTCTGATGCCCAGCCCCGAGACGCGCATCGAGAGCGACGACCACCTCATCATCTTCATCCCCAAGAAGAAGCTGGTGCGCGAGGTGGAGAGGCTGTTCCAGGTGAGCGCCACCTTCTTCTGATGGAAAGCCTCGGCCCCGTCCTGTCGGTGGTGGGCCGCGTGCTGCTGGGGTTCGCCGCGGCGTTCCTGGTGCCCTTGGCGTGGGCCGCCCTGGACGAACCGGGCCTGCGGCAGGTGTGGGCGCTTGGCTTCGCCGGCACGCTCGCGTCGGGCGCGCTGCTGGCGCTGCTCACCCGGCGCTTCCGCCGCGAGCTGCAGCCCAAGGACGGCTTTCTGCTCGTCACCGCGGTGTGGCTGACGCTGCCGGCCTTCGCGGCCGTCCCGCTGCTGTTCACCGTGCCGGGCCTCGGCCCGGCCCACGCCTATTTTGAGGCGATGAGCGCGCTCACCGCCACCGGCGGCACGGCCTTGTCCGGTCTGGACCGGCTGCCGGTGTCAGTCAACGTGTGGCGGTGCTTCCTGCAGTTCCTCGGCGGCTTGGGGATCATCCTGCTGGTGGTCGCGGTGCTCCCGCTGCTGGGCCTGGGGGGCGTGCAGCTCTATCGCGCCGAGGCGCCCGGGCCGCTGAAGGACGCCAAGCTCACGCCGCGCATCGCCGAGACCGCGCGCGGCCTGTGGACCGTGTACTTCGCCGTCTCCGGCGCCTGCCTGCTCGCGTACCGCTGGGCCGGCATGTCGTGGCCAGACGCCTTCATGCACATGTGCAGCACCATGGGCCTGGGCGGCTTCTCTTCTCACGACGCCAGCTTCGCGTACTGGGATTCACCCCTCATCGAGGGCGTCGCCATCTTCTTCATGGCGATCTCGGGCATCAGCTTCGCCCGCTACTTCATCGCGTGGCGGCTGCGCTCTGTGCGAGGCCTTTTGGCCGACACCGAGGTGCGGGCCTACGTCGGCGTGCTCGTCGGTTCGATCGTGCTGCTCGCGCTGCTGCTGGAGGAGCACGGCACCTACGACGACCTCAGGAGCTCGCTGCGCGCGGCGGCCTTCCAGGTGGTCTCGCTGGCCACGACCACCGGCTACGCGTCGACCGACTATTCGCTGTGGCCGGTGTTCGCGCCGGTACTGCTGATCTTCCTCGGCTGCTTCGTCTCGTGCGCCGGCTCCACCGGCGGCGGCATCAAGATGGTCCGCATGCTGCTGCTGGTCAAGCAGGCGCGGCGCGAGCTGGTGCGAATCATCCATCCGCGCGTGATCAATCCCGTCACGCTCGGCGGCACGCCGGTGTCCGGGCAGGTCATCGCCAACGTGCTGGCGTACATGCTGATCTACGGGGCCAGCCTGATCGGCCTGACCATGCTGCTGCTGCTCTCCGGGCTGGACCTGGTGACGGCGTTCTCCGCCGTGATCGTCTGCGTGAACAACATCGGCCCGGGACTGGGGCTCGTGGGCCCGGCCAACCACTTCGGCGTGCTGACCGAGTTCCAGCTCTGGGTCCTGAGCTTCGGCATGCTGGTCGGCCGGCTGGAGCTGCTGTCGGTGTTCGTGCTGTTCACCGGCCAGTTCTGGCGCAAGTGAGCGGCCTGTACGATGCCGTCCCGATGACTTTTCCTTCCCGTTACGACGCCGTGCTGTTCGACTGCGACGGCGTGCTGGTCGACAGCGAACCCATCACCAACGGCGTGCTGCGCGAGATGCTCCAGGAGCTGGGCTGGACGCTGACCGCGGCCGAGTGCATGCGTCTTTTCATCGGCAAGGCCGTCAAGGACGAACGCGCCCTCATCGAGGCCCGCACCGGCCGGCCGCTCACGGAGGAGTGGCTGGCGCTGTTCCGGCACCGCCGCAACGAGAGGCTGGAGCAGCAGCTGCGGCCGATCGAAGGCGCGGCCGAGGCAGTGGCGGCGGTGCATGCCGCATGCGAAGGCCGCATCGCCTGCGCCAGCGGCGCCGACCGCTTGAAGGTCGAACTGCAACTGGCCAAGTGCGGCCTGATGCGCTGGTTCGAGGGCCGCATCTTCACCGGGCACGAGCTTCCCCGCTCCAAGCCCGCGCCCGACGTGTACCTCGCGGCCGCAGCCGCGGTGGGCACCGACCCGCGACGCTGCGCGGTGGTGGAGGACACGGTCACCGGCGTCACCGCAGGCGTCGCGGCGGGGACCACGGTGTTCGGCTACAGCCCGCCGGAAGCGGGCCACGATGCGCCCGCCGCGCTGCTCGCGGCGGGTGCGGTGCGGATCTTCACGAGCATGCGCGATCTGCCGGCGCTGCTGGCCTGACGTCGCTCACCAACTCGCCGCCATCGAATCCGCCGAGAACCGCGGATCGCGCGTGATGGAGCCCAGGTCCACGAACTCCATCTGCGACAGCGGGATGTTGCGCAGCTCGCCGAACAGGCTGCTGCCCCAGGCGGTGTTCGGCTCGCCCTGCACATAGAAGTCCTGGCCGATGTCGGCCACGTACAGGCCGTAGCGCTTGGCCGCCAAGGCGATGGCCTTGGCGTGCGGCGACCAGCTGTCGGGGATGACGAAGCTGGCCTTGAGCCGCAGCAGCGCACCGAAGGGGATCCCGCCGGGCGTGTCGCCGCCGGCGAAGTGGCGCGCGGGCCAGACGAAGCTGCGTGCGATCACCGCGTCCCGGAAGGTCACGCGAAGCGCGTGGCGGATCTCGCCGCTCGCGGCCTCGGCGGCCTTGGCCAGGAAAGGCGTGATCGGCAGGCCGGCCGCGTCGCCCGCGGTCCAGCTCGACGGGCGCATCGCCAGCGACTTCAGGTCCCACGCCGCGCTGGACATCGTGTACCACTGGCCGCCGATCGGATACGTGGCGTAGCCTTCCCAGAGGCGGCAGGCGCCCTGTTCGACCACCAGCACATGGTGGTCGCCGCAGGTGTTCGGATCGTGGCAGGCGCCGCCTTCGTTCTTCACGTTGGTGCGCGGGAAGGGAAAGCGGCGTTGCGCGGCCGGCACCGTGCTGCAGCCGCGCTTGAGCGTGTAGCCGCCGGCGCCATCGGCCACCGCACAGTCGCTTTCGTGCGGCCAGCCCACCTGGCTGCTCACGCCCGAGGGGCTGAAGTCGTACTGCACCTGCGCCCAGTCCGTCGTGGCCGCCGTGCCGTCGACCACGTTGACGGGCATGCCGAAGTACGAGTCCCGCTGCGTCGGGTCCTCGTAGCGCCACCAGTCGGCGCGAAACGGTGTCGAGGGGCCGACGGACGCGATCCACGCATCGCTGCTGGGATGCGCCGGGAAGCGGCTGGTGTCGTCGATGCGGGTGTTGAACACCGCCTGCGGCGGGAACATCTCGCAGGCGCCCAGCTGCGGGCTCGCGCCGGGTGCGCCCGTGGCAGGGTCCGTGCCCGGCGCGGCGATCGTGCTGCCGGCGGGGATGCCGGCGGCCGTGCCGCCTCCACCGCCGCCGCAAGCGATGAGGGTGGCCACGGCGCCCGCCGTGGCCAGCAGGGCGATCGCGCCCCTGTGGTTCTTCTTTTTCATCTTTCCTCCAGGCTCAGCAATTCGCTGACCCGCATCGTCTGCGGCGGCCGCGGCTTACAACCGTGTCGAGGTGAAAAGATGAGGTTGGGGTTCTTACAGCTGAGCCAGCGCTCGCGCGCAACTGTTCACGGCGCGAGCCAGCCAGGGAGGGTTCGCTCCAACGCGGCCCTCATGCGGCGCGCGTGCGAGCCGAGCCAGTAGATGCGTCCGCAGCCCGGACACTGGCGCGCCGGGCCGGGGAGATCGCGCACGTCGGGCGGCAGCAGCACCTCGCGCTGCGCCGGCGAGAGGGGATCGGGAAGCGGGGAATTGCACACCGTGCAGCGCGTGAACAGCTCGCGCGGCGGCTCGAGCTGCAGCGACAGCACGACGTCACGCAGCTGCTCGAGCGGTTCATCGCTTCGCACCTCGAGCGAGCGATGCGGCTTGAGCTCGCGCAGCAGGTGCCGGTCGCGCGTGAGCAGGATGCGGCGCTGCTCGTTGGCGCGGAACACCAGCTCGGGATCGTCCAGTTCCGGATCGAGCGTGGTGTCCCAGCCCAGCACGCGCAGCCAGCGCGCCAGGCGCGCGAGCATGGCGTCGGCGGCGAACCGCGGCGCCGCGCCGTCCATGCACGCCCCTACTTCTTGCCCAGGTTCAGGCGGCTCGCGCCCTCGGTGTAGAGCCTGGTCTTGTCGGCCATGAAGGCATCCATCTGCTCGACGCCGACGTTCACCAGCTCGAACCCGGACTTGGAGGCGAGCTCCTTCATCTCCGGGTCGTTGTTCAGCGCCATCCACAGGTCGGAGAGGCGCTTGCGCGCTTCCGGCGGCGTGGACTTGGGCACGCCGATGCCGCGGTACGCGCCGTCGACCCAGTCGACGCCCAGTTCCTTGAACGTGGGCACGTCCGGCATGGCGGGATGGCGCTTTTCCATCGCCACCGCGAGCGGGCGCACGCGGCCCTTGTTGGCGATGGCGAAGGGCACGTAGGTCATCGCACCATCGACCTGCGAGCCAAGGACGGAGCTGGCCATGTCGCCCGTGCCCTTGAAGGGCACGTACTGGGTCTTCACGCCGAAGGCCGCGTTCATGCGCTCATGGGCCGCATGGTTGGCCGAGTTCAGGCCCGAGCCGCCCAGGTTGAGCTTGCCGGGATTGGCCTTGGCCGCGCGGACGAAGTCCTGGAAGTTCTTGATCGTGCTCGACTCGGGCACGACCAGGATGTCGGGCGTGAAGTGGAACCAGAACACCGGCGTGACGTCCTGCGTCTTGTACTGCACCGTGCCCTCGATCGGCTGGAACACGATGTGCGGCAGGTTGACGCCGACGACGTTCAGGCCGTCGGCGGGCAGCTGGTTCATCTGCGTCCACATCAGCGCGCCGCCCGCGCCGGCCTTGTACTGGATGATGGTTTCGATGGCCGGGCAGCGCTTCTTGAGCACCACCTGCTGGTGGCGCGCCGACAGGTCCGATTCGCCGCCGGGCGGGAAGGCCTGCCAGTACATCACGTTCTTGTCGGGGCAGGCGGGCGCTTGCGCCAGGGCCAGCGGGGCGGCCAGTGCGAGGCCCAGCGCGGTGATCCAGTGTTTCATGCTTGTCTCCTTGAGTTGCTGTTCGTTGGCATGCGAACCGAGGGTTGTCGCAGGTATTCAGCCGGCGAGCAATCGGTGGCACACCGCATCGGTGACCTGCGCGGTGCCGGCGCTGCCGCCGAGGTCGCGCGTGTGCAGCTTCGGATCGGCGGTAATGCTTTCGATGGCCTTCATCAGGCGCTGCGCCGCGGGCTTCTCGCCGATGTGCTCCAGCAGCATCACGCAGCTCCAGAAGGTGCCCACCGGGTTGGCCAGCCCCTTGCCCATGATGTCGAACGCCGAGCCGTGGATGGGCTCGAACATGCTGGGGTAGCGGCGTTCCGGATCGATGTTGCCGGTGGGGGCGATGCCCAGGCTGCCGGCCAGCGCGGCCGCGAGGTCGCTGAGGATGTCGGCGTGCAGGTTGGTGGCCACCAGCGTGTCCAGCGTTGCGGGCCGGTTGACCATGCGCGCGGTGCACGCGTCCACGAGTTCCTTGTCCCACTTCACGTCGGGGAACTCCTTCGCAACCGCGACGGCGATCTCGTCCCACATCACCATCGCATGGCGCTGCGCGTTGGACTTGGTCACCACGGTGAGCTGCTTGCGCGGGCGCGACTGCGCCAGGCGGAAGGCGAAACGCATGATGCGTTCGACGCCGGCGCGGGTCATCATGCTCACGTCGGTGGCCACCTCGATCGGATGGCCCTGGTGCGCGCGGCCGCCGACGCCCGCGTATTCGCCCTCGGAGTTCTCGCGCACGATCACCCAGTCCAGGTCCTTCGGCGTGCAGCGCTTCAGGGGCGCGTCGATACCGGGGAGGATGCGCGTCGGCCGCACGTTGGCGTACTGGTCGAAGCCCTGGCAGATCTTCAGCCGCAGGCCCCACAGCGTGACGTGGTCCGGGATCCCGGGGTCGCCCGCCGAGCCGAAAAGGATGGCGTCGAAGCCGCGCAGCTGCTCGAGCCCGTCGGCGGGCATCATCTCGCCGCGCTCGCGGTACCAGTCGCCGCCCCAGCCGAAGCTCTGGAATTCGAACCGCAGTCCGTCCTGCGACTTCGCCAGCGCCTGCAGGACCTGCTGGCCTGCGGGGATCACTTCCTTGCCGATGCCGTCGCCGGGGATGCAGGCGATGCGGTGTGTCTTCATGGTCGCTCCTTGGGAATGCGACCGATCATCGGTGCTGCGGACTTGGGCGCGCCGGCCGCGCCCTCAAGCCATCGTTCACCGCCGGGTGAACAATCGGCGGCTCAGACGGCCTTGTTCATGTCGACTTCGATGCCGGCCTTGCGCATCTCGCGCGCCAGCAGCAGGCGCCACAGCTCGGCATCGTCGCGCGTGTGGACCTGCACCAGGCCTTCCAGCTCGGGCGCGAGCGCGGCCTTGCCGCTGACCAGGAAGCAGACCTTGCGGCGCGACAGCAGGCCGAACAGGAAACCGATCTCCATCAGCGTCTGCGGACGCAGGCCGGCGCCGCCGGAGGCGGGAGCGAGGTCGGCGGCGGGCACCAGCACGATGGCGTAGTCGGCCCCGCGCACGCCCTCGAGGCGCTCGAGGAAGGTGCTGTCGCCGCCGGCCGCGCCGGCGCCGAGCGGCGCTGCTTCCAGCCCGAGCTGCTGGACGAAGGAGGCGACCGAACGCGTGGCGGCGTCGTTCGCGTCACCCACGATCGCGACGCGCCGGCCGCCGCTGGCCGAGGGCGTGGTGGAGGTGGAGGCAGGTGCGGAGGCAGTCGTCGTCATGGGCGGTCGGGTCGGGGCGGGCGTGGGGGCGGGTGTCGGGGCAGGCGCCGGCGCGCGAGTCGGCGCGGGTGTCGGCGAAGGCATCGGGGCCCGCGTGGGCGCAGGCGTCGGCGCGGGTGTTGGCGCGCGTGTAGGTGCGGGCGTCGGCGCCGGAGTAGGAGCAGGCGTAGGCGCAGGGGTGGGCCGGGGAGTCGGCGCAGGGGTCGGAGCAGGTGTCGGCGCCGGCGTTGGCACCGGGGTCGGAGCCGGCGTCGGTGCGGGAGTCGGTGCCGGCGTCGGTGCGGGAGTCGGTGCCGGCGTGGGAGCGGGTGTCGGTGCCGGCGTGGGCGCCGGCGCAGGAGCCGCCTTCGGCGCGTGCGACGATTTGCCCGAGCCCTTGGCCGGTGGCGGCGCGGGCGGCCTGGTCCCCGCCTCCAGTCTCTGCGCCAGCACCTTCATCGCAGAGTTGATGCTGCCGACCGCCTTGTTGATGCCCGCCTTGATGCCGTCGCGCAGTTCCTCGTCGGTGTAGCGGTCGCCGAAGGTGGATTCCATCTCGTCATAGAGAGGACCGACCTTGAGCTCCTTGTACTCGGGCGTGCCGCTGCCCAGCACTTCGGCCAGCACGTTGTTGATGCGGTTCTGCAGCCCGTCGATGCGCGAGTCCCAGCGGTCCTGCAGGCCCGAGAGGTCGAACCGGCGCACCTCCTGGACGAGCCGTTCCAGCCGTTCGATCGCGGCTTCGATCTCGGCGGCGCCGTGGTTGCGCGAGGAGGAGTTGCCGTGGGACATGCGTGGCGGATGGGCTGGAGGAGCCGCCACTTTAACCCGTCCGGTTGAGCAGAATCACCCCATGTCCACGCCCGCCGCCTCCGCCGAGATGCAGTTCTTCAGCCTGCTGGTGCGCAGCGGCAGCCTCTCGGCGGCTGCGCGCGAGTTGCAGGTCACCACGCCGGCGATCAGCAAGCGCCTCTCCTTGCTGGAGCAGCACCTGGGCGTGCGCCTCCTGCGGCGCACGACACGCCGCATGGCGCTCACGGCGGAAGGCGAGGCCTACCTCGCCGACGCGCGCCGCATCCTGGCCGAGATCGATGCGCTGGAACAACGCCTGCTCGGCGCCACCGAGCAGCCCGCCGGCCTGCTGCGCGTGAATGCGACGCTCGGCTTCGGCCGCATGCACATCGCGCCGCTGATCTCCAGCTTCGTGCGCGAGCATCCCGGCGTGCAGGTGCAGCTGCAGCTTTCCGCCAGCCCGCCGCCGATGACGCAGGATGCATTCGACGTCTGCGTGCGCTTCGGCGAGCCGCCCGATGCGCGCGTCATCGCCCGCCTGCTCGCGCCCAACCGGCGATTGCTGTGCGCCTCGCCCGGCTACCTGGCCCGCCGCGGCATACCGAAGACCCCGGGCGATCTCGCGCGGCACGACACCATCGCGATCCGCCAGGGCGACGACGCCTACGGTGTGTGGCGCCTGCGCTCGGGCAAGCGCACCGAGACGGTCAAAGTGCAAGGGACGCTGAGCAGCAACGACGGCGAGATCGCCGTGCAGTGGGCGCTGGCCGGCCACGGCATCGTGATGCGCGCGGAGTGGGACGTCGCGCGGTACCTGCGCAGCGGAAGGCTGCGCGAGGTGCTGCCCCACTGGCAGACGCCGCCGGCGGATGTGTATGCGGTCTATCCGGTCCAGCTGCAGACGGCGGCGCGCGTCAGGGCGTTCGTCGACCACCTCGCGGCCCAGTTCGCGAAGGGTGCGGACGCGGCGCCCTGAGCCGCGCGGCGGAGCGACAATGCCCGCCCCAAGCCAAACCGGAGGTGAACATGGGTGTCACCGTTGCAGACCTGCAGGCCTTCGCCGATGCGTTCAACCGCCACGATGCCGAGGCGATCGTGGGCTTCATGACAGACGACTGCGTGTTCGAAGCCTCGGCCGGAGCGGACGTTTGCGGAACGCGGTACGTGGGCAAGCAGGCCGTCAAGGCCGGCTTCACCGACGTCTGGACCACCTATCCCGACGCGCGCTGGAGCGCACCGCGCCATTTCGTCGCCGGCGACCGCGGCGTGTCCGAATGGACCTTCAGCGGCACGCGCGAGGACGGCACCCGCGTCGAGGTCAACGGCTGCGACGTGTTCACCTTCCGCGACGGAAAGATCGCGGTCAAGAACTCGTTCCGCAAGAACCGTCCGCTGCTTCCCGCGAAGTAACGCACCTACTGCACGTTCGCGTTCACCGCGGCATTGCCGCTGATCGTGAAGGCGCAGCTGCGGGTCTTGTTGCCGCCGCTGGAACAAGCGCCCGACCAGATCACGTCACGGCCGTTGGTCGCGCTGAGCGTGATCCTGGTTCCGGACGCGAACGAGGCGGCCCCGCTCGTGCCCACCGCCACGTTGATGCCGGCGGGGCTCGACGTGATCCGTTCGCCGCCGCGGCCCGAAGCCGTCACCGTCAGCGTGACCGTCTGCGCAGGCGGTGTGACGGTCAGGACGGCGGTGCGCGTCACCCCCGCGGCGCCGGCCGTGATCGTCGCCGCAGTGGATGCGCTGACGGCAGTTGTCGCGATCGCGAAGCTCGCGCTGGTCGCACCCTGCGGCACCGTCACGCTGGCGGGCGTTGTCGCCGCCGGGCTGTTGCTCGACAACGCGACCACCAGGCCGCCCGCCGGCGCTGCGGCCGACAGCGTCACGACGCCCTGCGAAGCCGAGCCGCCTGTGACACTCGCCGGATTGACCGACACGGCGGAAAGTCCGGCCGGCTCCGCGGTCGGGACGACGGTCAGCGTCGCATTGCGCGTGACGTCCGCATAGGTGCCGCCCACCGTGACCTGCACCGAGGCCGACACGGCCGTCGTGGTGGCGACGAACGCCGCCGTGGTGGCGCCCGCTGCGACCGTGACACTGGGCGGCAGCATCACCGTGTTGGCATTGCTGCTCGAGAGCGTCACCAGCGCGCCGCCCGCGGGTGCGGCGCCGGTCAGCGTGACGGTGCCTTGCGCCTGGTTGCCGCCGACGACCGTGGTCGGGCTCACGCTCACCGCCGCCAGCCCCGGCGGCGAAGCGGCCAGCCGCGCGGTGAACCGCCGCGGAGAGGAGAACGGACCGAACACGCCGGCCGAGTTGATCGCCCGCACCCGCCAGAACAGGCGTGCCGCGGGCAGGCTGCCGATGGTTGCCTGCGACACGTTCACGGTTCGCGTGGCGCGGAACGGCGGGCCGAAGTTCGACGAGTCGTCCACCTGGATCTCGTAGCTGGTCGCGTTGGGCACGTCGTTCCAGTCGAAGGTGACGGGCTGCGACACTGTGGCGTCGGTGGCGGGCGACAGCAGCGTCGGCGCGGCAGGCCGCGGCGGCGCGGCCTGGCCGGTCGTGTTGATCAGCACCGTGGTGGCGGGGAAAGCGCCGCCGAGGCCGAGCACGAGGTCGGGCTTGGCGTCGCTCGTGAGTTGCGCGGCGATGATGTTGATCGTTCCGACGCTGGATCGGTCGGGGGGCGGGTAGTACCGGGTGAGCGGCTGGAAAGTGCCGTCGCCGTTGCCGTTCAGGATTTCCATGATGCCCATGGTCCCGTCGCCGAGCGCGAGGGCAATGTCGGTGAATCCGTCGCCATTGAAGTCGCCGACCGCCTGGCTCTGCGGGATCAGGATGTTCGGCTCGGTGATGAGCAGCGGCGGCATGCGGAAGCTGCCGTCGCCGTTGCCGGTCAGGACGGCCGTGCGGCTGCCGTTGAGGCCCAGCGCGACCACCAGGTCCTCGATGCCGTCGCCATTGAAGTCCGCGACGTCGACGTCGGTCGCATCCTGGCCGAAGGCGTTCTCGGCGATCAGCGTCAGCGTCGGCTGCTGGACGAAGGTGCCGTTGCCGGCGCCGAGCAGGATGACCAGGCGCGCCGTCGAACTCGCGATCGCCAGGTCCCGCCGGCCGTCGCGGTTGAAGTCGCCCACCGCGATCTCGGCCGTCGTGAGCCCGATGTCGATCTCGGCCGCAGGCTGGAACGTGCCGTCGCCGTTGCCGAGCATCACGGTGATGGTGCTGCCGACGCGGCACGGCGCGGTGAAGCACGCGACCTGGTGGCCGATGACGACGTCGAGCTTGCTGTCGTTGTTCAGGTCGGCGGCGACGATCGCCGGCGAATCGAAGCCCGAGGTGTTCGGGAAGTTCACGGGCGCCTGGAACGTGCCGTCGCCGTTGCCCACGAGCAGCGACAGGCTGAGCGCCGGGTCGTTCAGGGTCACGGCCAGGTCGATCCTGCCGTCGCCGTTGAAGTCGCCCGCCGCCACGTCCTGCGAAGAGCTGCCGGTCGGGAAGGAAGTGGAGTCGCCGAACGTGGCTTCGCCGGTGGACAGCCGCACTCGCACCGAGGTCCCGCCGGTTCCCACGAGGTCCTGCCGGCCGTCTCCGTTGACATCGGCCGCGATCACGTTGTTGCCGAGCAGCGGAAGGTCGCTTCGGGAAAACGCCGCCGGTGTCGTGGCCGCAGCGGCGACCGACGCGGCGAGCGCGGTCGCCATGAACAAAAGCAGCAGCAGGAGCCGGCGAAGCGGCTCGCGCACACGCACCGATCGGATCGGGATGGCCATCGTGGGCTCCTGGCAGGGCGGCGGATGGCGCCCGATCGCTTCAGGCTAGGGGGGATTCGCGGCTTGTCAATGAGTCGTTGCGCAAGAGGTGCGGCTCTTTCCCATCCCTACAATCTCGCACATGACTGATGAGGTGCTGGTGAAGAGATGCCGGCCCGGTGGCGGGGAGCATCAACGATGAGCGGGGTGGCAGCGATCCGCATCGCGGCGGTGATCGCGATCGGCTACGGCCTGTGGGTGCTCGCCGGCGGTCCGGTGCGCTTCGGCGCCGGCTCGGAAGCCCTGACGATGCGCGTGAGCCTGGCGCAGCCCGTGACCTGGCTGGTGGGCCTGCTGGCTCTGGCCATCGGATCCACGCTCTGGATGCGGTTTGCGTTCGCGTGGTGGCTGGGGCTCGCGGCCGTCCTGTTCCAGGGCTGGCGCATCGTCTACCCGATCTTCGCCAAGGGTGGCGCGCCGCGCCTGCCGGGCGCCGCAACGCTCCTGGTGCTCGCGCTTCTCCTGGTATTCGTCGCGCTGCTCTTCATGCCGAAGGCGCGCGCCGCCTGCCATCGCTGACCCGGCGCAAGGCCGCGCGGCCGCCCTCGGGCAATGCCGGCATCTGCGCCTCACGGCCCTCGAAGTGCGCCTCCGGGTGCAGCACCTGCAGGCGCAGCCTGATCTCGTCCACGCGCGGCATGGGCAGCTCGGCGATCAGCAGGATCTGTCCCTGCTCGATGCAGGGCGTGAAGCGCTCCAGGCGCTTGCTCGGGATCGAGACGCCGATCATGGTCGACACCCACGTGCCCAGCAGCGCGCCGGCGAGCGCGAGCAGCGGAGCCAGGATCCACTGCGGCTCGTCGCCGACGATGGGATACCAGACCGCGACGAACCCGCCAAGCAGCGCGCCCTCCGCGATGCCCAGGACCAGCCCCCTCTCGGCCGACCGAAGGACCTCGGACGTCAGCAGCACGTTGGCGGCATGCAGGCCGTGCAGGTTGATGTCGTCCCGCGCGACGAAGTGCATGTCGCGGTAATCCACGCTGGACAGCAGCAGGTCCTTCATCGTGGCCCGGGCGCTTTGCAGGTCGGGCAGGAGCCAGTAGATCCTCATGTCCCGCTCCTTTGCGCGTCAATGCGCCGGTCGCTGCTGCTCCTCCGCCGTGGGCGCGAAGAAGGTGCCGCGCGACAGGAACGTGTAGCCGGCCTCCAGCGCGCCGATGCCGATGAGCGTGATCAGCAGCAGGGGCGGCACGACGATCGCGTAGAACAGCGCGAGCCGCTCCCACAGCATGTGCATGAACACGGCCACGATGAGGCCGGCCTTGAGCAGCATGAAGAGGATGATCAGCGACCACCTCAGCAGCCCCTGCAACTGGTACCAGTCGACCGCGTACGACGCGGCGCTCAGCACGAACAGCAGCCCCCAGATCTTGAAGTAGACCCCCAGCGGATGCTGCTGCCCGTGCGCATGCGAGCCGGTCGGCTCCGCGTCCTGCGTGGCATGTGGCTCTCCTGCATGTTCCATGCTGCCTCCCGCGTCACCAGAGATAGAAGAAAGCGAAGATGAAGACCCAGACCAGGTCGACGAAGTGCCAGTACAGGCCCATGATCTCGACGATCTCGTAATTGCCCCGGCGGCCGGTCAGGAACCCCCGCCGCTCCCGGTCGAGGTCGCCGCGCACCACCTTCACTGCGACGACGATCAGGAAGATCACCCCGATGGTCACGTGCGTCCCGTGGAACCCGGTGATCATGAAGAAGGCCGATCCGAACTGCGCCGCGCCCCACGGGTTGCCCCAGGGCCGCACGCCTTCGGAGATCAGCTTGTACCACTCGAAGGCCTGCATGCCGACGAAGGTGGCGCCCAGCGCGGCCGTCGCGATCAGCAGGATGGCCGTCATCCTGCGGTCGCGCCGGTAGCCGAAGTTGACGGCCAGCGCCATCGTGCCGCTGCTGCTGATCAGAACGAACGTCATGATCGCGATCAGCAGCAGCGGGACGTTCTGGCCGAACATGTGCAGCGAGAACACCTCGCTCGGGTTGGGCCACGGCACGGTGGTCGACATCCGCACCGTCATGTACGAGATGAGGAAGCTGCCGAAGATGAAGGTGTCGCTCAGCAGGAAGATCCACATCATCGGCTTGCCCCAGGGGACGTCCTTGAACGCCCGCTGGTCCGAGGACACGTCGGTGACGACGCTGCGCCAGCCGTCGCGCCCGGGCAGCGCGCCCGCGGTGCCGGTTGCCTGGTGGTTGGCCATGGGGGTGGGTCTCCTTCTACAGCGGCGACGACGAGCAGATCGCCAGCCCGATGTCCTTGGACACGAGCAGCGCATACAGCACCACCCAGACGGCCAGCAGGTAGTGCCAGTACGTGGCGCACAGTTCGACGGCCAGGCGGGTCCGCGCGGCATCGCCACCGCCGCGCCACGCGCGCTTCGTCGCGCGCGCCCAGGCCACGAGCCCGCCGAGCACGTGCAGGCCGTGGACCGCGGTGAACAGGTAGAAGAAGGCGGTGGCCGCGCTCGTCGCGACAAAGAAGCCCGCGTCGTTCAGTTGCCACCAGACGAACAGCTGCCCGGCCAGGAAGCCGAACGTGAGCACCCCGGTGGCCACGAGTCCGCGTTGCACGCTGCGGGCTTCGGCGCGCCGTGCGGCATACACGGTCCACTCCATCGCCACTCCCGCGCCGAGCAGCACCGCGGTGTTGAGCATCAGCAGCCGCGGCCGCGGCATCGGGCTCCAGTCCTCCAGCTCCAGCCGCATGGCGTAGGCGCTGATGAAGAGCACGAACAGCGACGAGGCCACGCCGAGGAACACCCACAGCGCGATCTTCGCGGCCGGCCGGGCCGCGACGCCGACCGCCAAGGGCGTCACGGCCTGCGCCTGCCAGGGCTGCACGTTGATCGTCTGGCGGAACAGCCACCAGACGATGACGCCCATCAGCAAGGTGAGGAAGACCAGCCCGATCGTCATGGCGCTGCCCGCTCGACGGGATGCGGGCTCCTGGCCCACGCTTCGACCGCCACGTCCGAAGGCGGCACGTTCTGCGGGATGTAGTCGGTCTTGATGCCCGGCACGCCGTAGTCGTAGGCCCAGCGGTAGACCACCGGCAGCTCCTTGCCGAAGTTGCCGTGGCCCGGCGGCGTCTGCGGCGTCTGCCACTCCAGCGTCGTCGCGTGCCATGGGTTCCCGCCGGCCGGGCGGCCGTGCCGCCAGCTGCGCACCAGGTTGTAGAGGAACAGGATCTGCGCCGCGCCGACGACGAAGGCGGCCAGCGAGATCCAGGCGTTCAGCAGGTGGGCCGAGTCGGGGATGAAGGTGGTGCCGCCGATCGCGTAGTAGCGCCGCGGGATGCCCATGAAGCCCAGGTAGTGCATGGGATAGAAGATCCCGTACGTGCCCAGGAAGGTCACCCAGAAGTGGATCTTGCCCATGCGGTCGTCCAGCATGCGGCCGGTGATCTTCGGGTACCAGTGGTAGATCGCGCCGAACACCACCAGCACGGGCGCGATGCCCATCACCATGTGGAAGTGCGCCACGACGAACATCGTGTCCGACAGCGGCAGGTCGACCACCACGTTGCCGAGGAACAGCCCCGACAACCCGCCGTTCACGAAGGTGAACACGAAGGCTATGGCGAACAGCATCGGCACCGTCAGTCGGATGTTCCCTTGCCAGAGCGTGAGCACCCAGTTGTAGACCTTGATCGCCGTCGGCACCGCGATGATCAGCGTGGTCGTGGCGAAGAAGAAGCCGAAGTACGGGTTCATGCCGCTCACGTACATGTGGTGCGCCCACACGATGAAGCTCAGGCCGCCGATGATCAGGATGGCCCAGACCATCATCCGGTAGCCGAAGATGTTCTTGCGCGCGTGCGTGCTGATCAGGTCCGACACGATGCCGAAAGCCGGCAGCGCCACGATGTAGACCTCCGGGTGGCCGAAGAACCAGAAGAGGTGCTGGAACAGCAGCGGGCTGCCGCCCGAGTAGCCCAGTTGCTGGCCCTTGGAGACGAGCGCGGGCATGAAGAAGCTGGTGCCCAGGGTCTGGTCCAGCAGCATCATGATCGCGCTGACGAACAGCGCCGGGAACGCCAGCAGGGCCAGGATGGTGGCCACGAAGATGCCCCACACGGTGAGCGGCAGCCGCATCATCGTCATGCCGCGCGTGCGCGCCTGCAGCACCGTCACCACGTAGTTCAGGCCGCCCATGGTGAAGCCGATGACGAAGACGATCAGCGACACCAGCATCAGGATGATTCCCCACCTCGCGCCGGGCGTGCCATCCAGGATGGCCTGTGGCGGATAGAGCGTCCAGCCCGCGCCGGTGGGCCCACCCGGCACGAAGAAGCTGACCACCAGCAGGACCACCGCCAGCAGGTACATCCAGTAGCTGAGCATGTTGACGTAGGGGAACACCATGTCGCGCGCCCCCACCATCAGCGGGATCAGGTAGTTGCCGAAGCCGCCCAGGAACAGCGCCGTCAGCAGGTAGATCACCATGATCATCCCGTGCATGCTCACCAGCTGCAGGTACGTGCTCGGGTCGATGAAGGAGAAGCGGCCCGGGAACCCGAGCTGCAGCCGCATCAGCCAGGAGAACACCAGCGCCACCAGCCCGATGCCGATGGCGGTGACCGCGTACTGGATCGCGATCACCTTGGCGTCCTGGCTCCAGATGTACTTGCCCGCGAAGCTTGTCGGGTGGTGGAGATCGACTTCGCCGACCTCCGCGGGTGGCGCGAAATCCGATTCGTCGTGCGCAACGTGGGTTGCCATGGAGCCTCCGCCGCTCATCGCGAGTTGATGTAGGCCAGGATGTCGCCGATGGCGGCGTCGTCGGCCAGCATCCCGGCCACCAGCGCCATCTGGGAACCGTGGACGTCCTGCCTGTGGGCGCCGCGCACGCCGTCCCGGAAATTGCGCAGCTGCGTGGCCATGTACCAGTCGTCCATGCCCTGCAGCCGCGGCGCGTTGGTCGCGGGGTTGCCGCGGCCTTCGGCGCCGTGGCAGGCGGCGCAGGTCACGTAGCGCGCGCGCCCGCGGTCGACGTCGCCCTTGAACGTGGTCGCGGGCGGCTTGTCGGGCAGGGTCCCGATGTAGGCGGCGACGTCGGCGATGGCGCGATCGTCCACCAGCGTGGCCGCCATCGGTGCCATCACCTTGCCGAACGTGTCCTTCTCGTGCGTGCCGCGCGCGCCCACCTTGAACAGCCTGAGCTGCCGCTCCAGGTACCACGCGCCGTGGCCTGCGAGCTTGGGCGCGTTCATCGCGCGGTTGCCCTCGCCGTTCTGCCCGTGGCAGGCGGCGCAGGCGGCGTACAGGGTCTTGCCCGCCGCCGCATTGCCCTGGGGCTGCTCGTTCAACTGCGCGAAAGTGGGCTGGCGCTCCAGCCACGCCTGGTAGGCGGCGGGCTCCTGCACCACGATGCGGCCGCGCATCGCGTAGTGCCCGATGCCGCACAGTTCCTCGCACAGCAGGTCGTAGGAGCCGGCGCGCGTGGGCGTGAACCAGGAGTACGTGACCTGGCCGGGCACCAGGTCCATCTTCACGCGCAGCTGCGCCACCGCGAAGTTGTGCAGCACGTCCTTGGAGCGCAGCAGCAGCTTGACCGGCTGCCCGAGCGGCACGTGCAGCTCGGGGCTGGCGAGCAGGACGTCGTCATGCCCGTTGCGGTCGGCCGGATTCATCCCGAACGGGTTCTTCTCGTTGACGAAGCGGGAGTGCACCGTGCCGAGCTTCCCGTCCTTGCCGGGCAGCCGGTAGGCCCAGTTCCATTGCTGCGCCACGACCTCCACTTCGCGCGCGTCCTGCGGCACGCGGACCACGTCGGCCCACACGACGAGGCCAGGCGCCAGCATCGCCGCAACGCCCAGCGAGGTGACCACCAGCAGCCAGAACTCGAGCCGCTTGTTCTCCGGCTGGTAGCTGGCCCGCTCGTGGGCGCGGTGGCGGTAGCGCACGAGGGCCCAGGCCATGAAGAGGCTGATCGCGACGAACACGATGCCCGTCACGACGAAGGTGATGGCGATCGTCGTGTCGATCGTGCCCCAGTTGGACGCGATCGGGGTGAAGTACCAGGGGCTGAGGAAGTGGAAGAGAACCGAACCAAGTGCGAGCAGGACGAGTGCGATCGCGATGCCCATGGCTACGCACCCCCGCCTTGACTCATGCAATCGAGCGCCGCGCCCGCCGCGGCAGCGCAAGCGCCAGCGGCTGACCGGGCGGTGGCCCGCCGGTGCCCACTGCGCAAACCCAGGAGAGCGCCCATCTGACCTCCCAAGTGCCGGCGCAGCGAAGCTGCGCCTCTTTTGATTTTTTGTACACCTGTGCGTCGGCTCACGCAAGCAAGCCGAATAGTCGAGATTGTCAAGCTCAGCTGTTTCGGGCCCCTCTTTGCACCGCGGACACGCTTCGTGGCCACAATGGGCATCACCATGGACCGCCGCTCGATCATCGTCGCGCTCGCGTGCTGGCCCTTTGCCCGCCTGCACGCCGAAGAGGACGTCTCGCGGCCACGCTACAAGATCTCCGCGGGCCAACTCCACAAGGCGCTGGCCACGCGCTTCCCGATGCGGTTCGGCTCGGAAGGCCTGCTCGCCATCGAGATCAGCGCGCCCAGCCTGCACCTGCTTCCCGCCCGCAACATGCTGGGCGCGGGGCTGCTGGCGGAGATCAAGGGCGTGCAGATGCGGCAGCCGCAGTGGGCCGAGCTCGACCTGGGCTTCGCCCTGCGCTACGAGCCGGCCGACCAGACGATCCGCGCCCACCAGCCGGAGCTCCTGGCCTTGCAGCGCAAGGGCCTGCCGCCCGACGCCCAGGACCTCTTCAAGGCGATGCTCCCGGTGATGGCGCGCGAAGCGGTCGGCGAAGTGGTCCTGCACCGCTTCTCCGCCAGCGAACTCGCGCTGGCCGACACCATGGGCTTCGAACCGGAGAAGCTGACGGTCGTTGAGGACGGGCTGGTCCTCTCGTTCGCGCCGAAGCAAGGCCGCTGAGCGCGGGCTGCGCGATGATCGCGGGTTCCCATTCCCGGTTGCCCCACCCCATGAAGATCCTCGAAGTCCGCGAAAAGACCTGCCCCATTTCCTCGCCCATCCGCAACGCGTACATCGACTTCAGCAAGATGACGCTGAGCCTGGTGGCGGTGGTCACCGACGTCGTGCGCAACGGCCGCCGCGTCGTCGGCTACGGCTTCAACTCCAACGGCCGCTACGGCCAGGGCCAGCTGATGCGCGAGCGATTCATCCCGCGCATCCTGGAGGCCGACCCTTCCACTCTCGTCGACGGCACCGGGAAGAACCTCGACCCCCACAAGGTCTGGGCCTGCATGTTCACCAACGAGAAGCCCGGCGGCCATGGCGAGCGCTCGGTGGCCATCGGCACCATCGACATGGCGGTGTGGGACGCGGTGGCCAAGATCGAGGACAAGCCGCTGTACCAGCTGCTGGCCGAGCGCTACGGCAACGGCAAACCCGACCGCAAGGTGTTCGTCTATGCGGCCGGCGGCTACTACTACCCCGGCAAGGACGACTCGCAGCTCAAGGATGAGATGCGCAAGTACCTCGACCGCGGCTACTCGGTGGTCAAGATGAAGATCGGCGGCGCATCGCTGGACGAGGACCTGCGCCGCATCGACTCCGTGCTGTCCATCCTGCAGGACGGCCAGCGCCTGTGCGTGGACGCCAACGGCCGCTTCGACCTGGACACCGCCATCGCCTACGCCAAGGCCTTGTCGCGCTACGACCTCTTCTGGTACGAGGAAGCCGGCGACCCACTCGATTACGAGCTGCAGGCGACGCTGCGCAACTACTACGCCAACCCGATGGCCACGGGCGAGAACCTGTTCTCCATGCAGGACGCGCGCAACCTCATCCGCTACGCCGGCATGCGCGCCGACCGCGACTGGCTGCAGTTCGACTGCGCGCTCAGCTACGGCCTGGTGGAGTACCTGCGCACGCTGGACATGCTGCGCCAGCACGGCTGGTCGGCCAGTCGCTGCATCCCGCACGGCGGCCACCAGATGTCGCTGGCGATCGCGGCGGGCCTTGGCCTGGGCGGCAACGAGTCCTACCCGGACCTGTTCCAGCCCTATGGCGGCTTTCCCGACGGCGTGAAGGTGCAGGACAGCTACGTGGTCCTGCCCGAGCTGCCGGGCATCGGCTTCGAAGGCAAGAGCGACCTGATCCGCGAGATGCGCGCGCTGGCCGAATAGCGCGGCAGCTCAACCGGGCCGCTTCGGCAACAGCTGTCACGTCCGGCCGCACACGGCCTTCGGGGCCGCCGCTAGCCTCGGGCGCATGAAAGAAATCGCCCTCCTCCCATCACCGCGCGAATCGGACTGGATGCCCGCGCTGCGCGAAGGCCTTGTCTCCGGCAGCCTGGCCAGCCTGCTGGCCACCGCGGTGCTCGCGTTCGCGGGGCAGCGCGAGACCGGCAGCGCGGTGGCGCCCATCAACGCGGTCAGCCACTGGCTCTGGGGCGAGGAGGCGCTGCTCGAGAACGAGCCCACCTGGCGTCACACGGCGCTGGGCTTGCTCACCAACCATGCGGCTGCGGTGTTCTGGGCCGTGCTGCATGCGAAGCTCGCTCGCCGCAGCCCGTGGGCGGGCACGCTGCCCGGCGCGGTGCTCGGGGGCCTCGCGACCAGCGCCGCCGCTTCGGCCATCGACTACACCATCGTGCCCAAGCGGCTCACGCCAGGGTTCGAGCACCGGCTGTCCACCCGGTCGATGGTGGGCGTGTTCGCCGCGCTCGCGGCGGGTGTCGCGATCGGGTCGATGCTGATGCGCGACCGCGACTGAAGCTGCCGCCTACTTCGCCTTCACCTTGTCCAGCGTGGCCAGGAAGGCCGCGATGTCGCGCGCGTCCTGTTGCGACATTCCGAGCGCAGGCATCGCCGTGAGCGGATCGACCTGCTGCGGCTGCAGCAGGAAGCGCACCATGTTGTCCGGCGTGTTGGGCAGCACGCCGGCGATGAAGGAGCGCTTGCCCATGCCGTCCAGCGGAGGACCCACGTGGTGGCTCGCGCTCACGAAACCCGGGATGACGTGGCAGGTGACGCACAGGTAGCGCTCGGTCGCCAGCCGCCCGGCGGCCACGTCGCCCCGCCGCGCGGGCGCGACGCGTGACGGCGCCGCGGAACCCGGCGCGGGCAAGGTGGAGGCGAGCTGCGCGTAATCGCGCGGCGCCAGCAGCGGCATCGCGCGCACGAAGGCGACCACGTCCCACACCTCCTCGTCGCTGAGGCGGTAGACCCAGGCCGGCATGCCGGTCATCTTGATCCCCTCCTTCACCACCCAGAAGATCTCGCCCGGCTGCCAGGTGCGGCCCGCGGCCAGCAGGTTGGCCGGCGCGGGCGTCAGGCCGAAGGCGAGCGGGTCCGGCGCGACGCCAGGCGCGCCATGGCATTGCACGCAGTGCTCCCGGTAGTGCGCGGCTCCGGCGCGCACCCGGCGCGTGTCGGCGAGGTCCGGCGGCGGCACGATGTTCTCCGTGCGCCAGAGGACCGAGCGGCGCATCGCGTAGTCCAGGACCTTGAACACCGGCGCGGTGTGCTGGTCGGTCGCGGAGATGTCGTACACGCCGCGCCAGACCAGCAGCGCCGCCACGCCGCCGGCCAGCACGAGCGCGAGCAGCAGGCCGAGAAAGAGGGTGCGCAGCCGGATCGTCATCGCGTTCAGTGCGCGTACAGGTAGGCCGCGATGTCGGCGGCCTCGGCCTGCGACACGCCCAGGTTCGGCATCGCGGTGCGCGGCGCGATCGAGGGTGGGTCGCGCAGCCACTGCACCAGGTGCTCCGGCGTGTTCGGCAGCACGCCCGCCAGGTAGCCGCGCTCGGCCAGGTGCAGCAGCGGCGGTCCGACGTTGGCGCCGTACGAAGGCAGGCCGGGGATGGTGTGGCAGGCCGCGCAGCCGTAGCGCTCGATCGCAGCGCGGCCGCGGTCGGGCTCACCGCCCGCGACCCGGGGCCGCTGGGGACGCTCGCTGCAAGCGGCCGCTGCGAAGGCAAGCAGCAGGACGATCAGGCGCCCGATTCGTCGCGAGAGGAGGTCGGACCGGCGCATGCCCTGTGATTCTGCGAGGGCGCGGCCTCGCCATGGGATCGCCCCAGCCCAGCCGTAACGAATTGGATTGAAAAAGATGGGTGGTTGGGTTTGCGCCGGCCCCACGGCACGCGGCAAGTCCCGCACCATTGACCTCGATCCACCGATGTCCATCCGACCCGCACCCGCAGCCCCGTCTTCGCGTGCCGTGCTCGCGCTCGTCATGGCCTCGTGTGCATCCGCCGCACTGGCGCAAGCCGCCGCGCCGCAGCAGTCGGCCCTGCGGGCGCACGGCGACGGCGCTGCGCACATCCTGGAGATCGCCTGGGTGCTCATCGCGGGCGGCGGCCTCATCTTCATCGCGGTGATGGCGCTCGGCGTCGTTGCGCTGAGCGGTCCCGCGTCGCTGAGAACCCGCCTCGCACAACGTGGCTGGGTGGTCGGGGCCGGCGTGGTCTTCCCGCTCGTCGTGCTCACGGTGCTGCTGGTCTACACCTTCGCCGTGGCCGCTTCGATGCAGCGGGCCCAGGCGCAGCCGGCCGCCACCCGCATCCAGGTCACCGGCGAGCTGTGGTGGTGGCGCGTGCGGTACCTCGGACCGGACGGCGCGACGCTGCTGGAAACCGCGAACGAGCTGCGCATCCCGACCGGCGAGCCGGTCGACGTCGAGCTGGTGTCCAACGACGTGATCCACAGCTTCTGGGTGCCGAGCCTCGCGGGCAAGGTCGACATGCTCCCGGGCAGCACCAACCGCCTGCGCTTGCGGGCGCGGGGGCCCGGCGTGTTCCGCGGCCAGTGCGCCGAGTACTGCGGCCTGCAGCACGCGAAGATGGCGCTGCACGTGATCGCGCACGCGCCGGCCGAACACGCCGCGTGGATGGAGGCGAACCGAAGCCCGGCCGCGCTGCCGCGCGAGCCGCTCGCGCAACAGGGCCGCGTGCTGTTCGAGCAGGCCCGCTGCGGCGTGTGCCACACGGTGCGCGGCACACCGGCCACTGGCTCGATCGGACCGGACCTGACGCACGTCGGCTCGCGCCTGACGCTCGCGGCCGGCACCTTGCCCAACGGGCAAGGCCCGCTCGCGGCATGGATCGCCGATCCGCAGCACATCAAGCCCGGCAGCCGCATGCCGGGGTACACGCGCTTCTCCGGCGAAGAGCTGCGCGCGCTGGCCACGTACCTGGAGGGGCTGCGTTGACGAAGGCGGAAGCACTGGATTCCGCTCGCCCCGGGAATGACGGAGAGCTGCCCAACCCGCTGCCGCGCCCCGCGGAAGAACTGGAGCGGCTGGAGCAGGCGTGGCGCTATCCACCCGGCATCCGGGTCCTTACGGAGGTCAACAACAACATCATCGGCGTGCTCTACATCGGCACGGCCTTCCTGTTCTTCCTGCTGGCCGGCGTGCTGGCGCTGCTGATGCGAACGCAGCTGGCGGTGCCCGAGAACCACCTGCTCGCCCCCGAGACCTACAACCAGGTCTTCACCATGCACGGCACGGTGATGATGTTCCTGTTCGCGGTGCCGATGGTGGAGGCCGTGGGCGTGCTGCTGCTGCCCAACATGCTCGGCGCGCGCGACCTGCCGTTTCCCCGCCTGTCGGCCTACGCGTACTGGGCGTACGCGGTGGGCGGGCTGGTGTTCTTCGGCAGCCTGTTCTGGGGCGTGGCGCCGCGCGGCGGCTGGTTCATGTACCCGCCGCTCACCAGCTATGAGTTCTCGCCGGGCGACAACGCCGACTTCTGGCTGCTGGGCATCGGCTTCATCGAGATCTCCGCGATCGCGGGCGCGATCGAGATCGTGGTGGGCGTGCTGCGCACCCGCGCGCCGGGCATGACGCTGGCGCGGATGCCGATCTACGCCTGGTCGATGCTGGTGGTGGCCGGCCTCATCATCTTCGCCTTCCCCGCGGTGATCCTGGCCACGCTGCTGCTGGAGGTCGAGCGCAGCTTCCAGTGGCCGTTCTTCATCGCGGCCAAGGGTGGCGATCCGCTCCTGTGGCAGCACCTGTTCTGGTTCTTCGGCCACCCGGAGGTCTACATCATCTTCCTGCCGGCCGCGGGCATGGTGTCGATGATCATCCCGGCGATGACGGGCAGGCCGCTGGTGGGCTACCGGCTCGTGGTGCTCGCCCTGGTCGGCACCGGCTTCCTCAGCTTCGGCCTGTGGGTGCACCACATGTTCACCACCGGCATCCCGCAGCTGTCGGTGAGCTTCTTCTCGGCCGCCAGCATGGCGGTGGCCGTGCCCAGCGGCATCCAGGTGTTCGCGTGGATCGCCACCGTGGCGGCGGCCCGCCGCATGCGGCCGCTCAAGACGCCGATGCTGTTCGTGCTCGGTTTCTTCTTCATCTTCGTGCTGGGCGGGCTGACCGGCGTGATGGTCGCGGTCGTGCCCTTCGACTGGCAGGCGCACGACACCTACTTCATCGTGGCGCACCTGCACTACGTGCTGATCGGCGGCATGGTGTTCCCGCTGTTCGCGGCGCTGTACTTCTGGGCGCCCTATGTGAGCAGGAAGCCGCTGTCGGAGCGGATCGGCAAGTGGGCGTTCTGGCTGATGTTCATCGGCGTGAACCTCACCTTCTTCCCCATGCACCTGACGGGCCTCGCCGGCATGCCGCGCCGCGTCTACACCTATGCCGACCATCCCGGCTGGGGCGCGCTCAACCTGCTGTCCACCGGCGGTGCCTACCTGATCGCGGCCGGCGTGCTGCTGGTCGTGATCGACATGGCGCTGCATTTCCGCATTTCCGGCCGCAATGCCGGCAACGTCTGGAACGCGGGCACGCTGGAGTGGCTGCCCAACGGCAACTACGCCAGCCGCAGCATCCCGCGCGTGACCGGGCGCGAACCGCTGTGGGAGCAGCCGGGCCTGCCGCGCGAGGTGGAGCAGGGCCGCTGGTACCTGCCCGGCGCACCGACCGGCCGGCGAGAGACGGTCGTCACGAGCCCGATCGAAGCCGAGCCGCAGTACCTGCTGCTGATGCCCGGGCCGGGCTGGTCGCCTCTGGTGTCCGCGCTCGGCACGGCCGGCTTCTTCCTGCTGCTCACGGTCAAGATGGTGCTGCCGGCGCTGCTGTTCGGCGTCGTGGCGATCGTCGCGCTGCTGAAATGGCTGTGGGCCAGCGACCCGGAACCGGACCATCCGCGGGTCGACATCGGTGGTGGCGTCCTGTTGCCCGTGCAGATGACGGGGCCGTCGTCGCACTCGTGGTGGGCGATGGTGGTGCTGGTGATCGTGTCGGCCTCGATCTTCGGCTCGATGGTGTTCTCCTACCTGTTCCTGTGGACCGTGTCGCCGGATGTCTGGCCCACCTCGACTGCGGTGCTTCCGGGATGGGTCTGGCCCGCGATCTCGGCCTCGCTGCTGCTCGCCAGCGCGATGCTGGTGCGCTGGTGCAACCGGCGGCTGCTGCGCGCGGAAAGCAGCACACAGCGGAGCCTTCAAGCCGTGCTGGGGGCTGCCGTCCTCCTGCTGTTCGCGTCCGTCGTGGTCGAGGTCGCGGGGCATCTGTCCACGCCGGTGAGTCCGACACAGAGCGCGTACGGCGCGGCCGTCTACATGGTTGGCGCGCTGCAGGCCTTCTTCGTGGCCGTCGTCGCGTGCATGGGGCTGTACACCATCGCGCGGTCCGCCTGCGGCATGCTGTCGGCGCGGCGGCGGCAGACTTTCGACAACACTCGGCTGTTCTGGTACTACGCCGTGGCGCAGGGGCTGGCGGGCCTCGCGCTCGTCCACGGTTTCCCGCGGCTCCTGGCGTGACCATGCATCCCTCGCGCTTCACCCACGACATCCTGCTGCTGTTCGCGGGGCCGATCGTCTGGGGCCTGCACTTCCTGGCGATTTACGGCTTCACCGGCGTGGTGTGCGCGCGCGCGCTGCCCGATGCGCGGTGGCTGGGCATCGGCTGGAGCGGCTGGGTCGTGGTGGCGATGGGCGTGCTCGCGTTGGCCGTGCTGGCCGGCTGCCTGCGGGTGCGGCCGCTCTCGCCGGCGCCGGACGACCGGCGTTTCCTGCGCTGGACCGCGGTGGCCCTGGCCGGGCTCGCGGCCCTCGCGATCGTGTGGGAGACGCTGGCCGTGTTCCTGGTGCCGGGCTGCGCGCCGGGGGTGCCGGGGTGAGCGCGCCTCAGAAGATCAGGCTGCCGAGGCCGAGCACCACCGCCAGGCCGATGAGAAAGATGATCACGACGATCCAGAGCAGCACTTTCATGGCGGTATTCCAAAGAGGGATGGACCTGGCGCGACTTTGCACCGGGCGCGCCGAGCCAGGCGTAGGCGCGGTTCGCGCGCGCAAGTGCGAAGCGGGGCGGCGCGCCCGCTGAGCCGGGCCGTTCCTACGCGGCGGTGTCCGACAACGGGCCTGCGCGACCGCTCCCAGAATGGCTCGCCATCCCTCTCCCACCTGGTCGCTCGAACCAGGCCGTCCGATGGCCGATCACTTCACTCATTTCCGCCGCGCGCGGCCGCCGCAGAGGCACCGCGTCCGCCTGCGCATCAACGGCGAGCCGCACGAACTCGACGTCGAACCCTGGCTCACCCTGGTGGACCTGCTTCGCGACCAGCTCGGGCTGACCGGCACCAAGAAGGGTTGCGACCACGGCCAGTGCGGCGCGTGCACGGTCCTGCTGGACGGTGAGCGCGTGCTGTCCTGCCTCACGCTGGCCGTGATGCACGACGGGCGCGAGGTCACGACGATCGAAGGCCTCGCGGCCGGCGACGAGCTCCATGCGCTGCAGCGCGCCTTCCTCAAGCACGATGCGCTCCAGTGCGGCTACTGCACGCCCGGCCAACTGTGCTCTGCCGCGGGCCTGATCCGCGAAGGCGAAGCGCACACGCCGGACGAGGTGCGCGAGCAGATGAGCGGCAACCTCTGCCGCTGCGGCGCGTATCCGCAGATCGTGCAGGCGGTGTGCGAAGTCGCGCTGGGGGCCGACGCAAGGGCCGGACACCGGACCGATGCCGAGCCGTTGCCCGCCGCCGCCCTGGCTGCTTGAGACCGGCGATGAACGACTTCAGCTACGTGCGCGCGTGCGACCCCGACGAAGCGATCGGCCTGGTCGAGCCGGCGCGGTTCCCCGGCGCGGACAGCGCGCGGTTTGTCGCTGGCGGCACCAACCTGCTGGACCTGATGAAGGAAAACGTGCTGCGGCCCCACCGGCTGGTGGACATCAACGGCCTGGCGCGCTGGTCTGGCATCGAGCCGCTGCCGGACGGCGGCCTGCGGCTGGGCGCGCTGGCCCGCAACGCGCACACCGCGCGGCATCCGCTGGTGCACGAGCGCTATCCGCTGCTGTCCTCGGCCATCCTGTCGGGCGCTTCGCCGCAGGTGCGCAACATGGCCAGCAACGGCGGCAACCTGCTGCAGCGCACGCGCTGCTACTACTTCTACGACTCGCTCGTGCCATGCAACAAGCGCGCGCCGGGCAGCGGCTGCTCGGCCATCGGGCAGCTGGCGCGGCAGCACGCCATCCTGGGCGCGAGCGAGCACTGCATAGCGACGCATCCGTCGGACATGGCCGTCGCACTGGCCGCGCTCGAAGCCGTCGTGCACGTCAGATCGCCGCGCGGCGATCGCGCCATCCCGATCGGGGACTTCCACCGGCTTCCCGGTGACCGCCCGCAGCAGGACACCACGCTGGAAGAGGACGAGCTGGTCCTGCACATCGACCTGCCACCGGCCGCGCAGTACGCGGCGCACTCGGCGTACCTCAAGATCCGCGAGCGCTCGTCGTTCGCTTTCGCGCTGGTGTCGGTGGCGGCGGCGCTGGACCTCGGCGCAGACGGCCGGATCCGCAGCGCGCGCATCGCGCTCGGCAGCGTGGCGCACAAACCCTGGCGGCGCCGCGAAGCGGAAGAACTGCTGACCGGCCAGGCGCCCGGCCGTGATCTGTTCGAGCAGGCTGCGGCGCGATTGCTGGACGGCGCCCGGCCGCAGGGGTCCGGTCCCGGACACAACGCGTTCAAGATCCCGCTGGCCCGGCGGGCGGTCGTGCGCGCGCTGGAGAACGCAGTCCGCGGCAGCGTTCGCGACACCGGCGAGGACAGGCCATGAGCGGGCAGGACGTGATCCCGGTCGCCGAGGGCGGCACCGGGCCGGTGAAGATCGGCGACGAGGTCGACCGCATCGACGGCCGTGCCAAGGTCACGGGGCAGGCGCGCTATGCGGCCGAACACGTTACGCCCGACATGCTGTTCGGCGTGGTCGTGAATGCCGGCGTCGCGCGCGGCCGGATCCTCTCGCTGAACCTGGACGAGGCGCTCGCGGTGCCGGGCGTGGTCGATGTGCTGTGGCACGGGCGCCGCCCGGCCATTGCGCGCCGCGACGCTTGCTACCGCGACGAGGACTCGCCCCCGGGATCGCCCTTCAAGCCGCTTCTGGGGGACGAGGTGTTCTTCAGCGGCCAGCCCATCGCGCTGGTGGTGGCGCAGACCTTCGAGGCCGCGCGCTACGCCGCCTCGCTGGTGCGCGCGAGCTGCCGCACCAGCCTGCACGACACCCACCTGCTGGAGAACCTGCGCGATGCGCACGAGGCGGCCGGTGACGAAGGCCCGCCCGGTCCGGTGGGTGACGGCGACACCGCGTTCGAGTCCTCGCCGGTGAAAGTCGACGTGCAGTTCCACAACGGCGTGGAGCACCACAACCCGCTGGAGATGCACGCCAGCACCGTGCTGTTCGACGCCGACGGTGGCCTGGTGGTCTACGACAAGACGCAGGGGCCGATCAACAGCCGGGATGTGATCTGCAAGGTGTTCGGACTCAAGCCGGAGCAGGTGGTGGTGCGCAACCCGTTCGTGGGCGGCGCCTTCGGCTCGGGCCTGCGGCCGCAGTACCAGCTGCTCCTTGCCGTGATGGCGGCGCTGCACCTGAAGCAGCCCGTGCGGGTGGTGCTCACTCGGCAGCAGATGTTCACCTTCGGGCACCGGCCCGAGGCCTGGCAGCGCGTGAAGCTCGGCGCCGACAGCGACGGCAAGCTGCGCGCCATCGTCCATGAAGCGGTCGAGGAGACCTCCCGCTTCGAGGACTTCAGCGAGCGCGTGGTCGACTGGTCGGGCCGGCTGTACCGCTGCGGGAACATCCGGCTGTCGCACCGGCTGGTGGACCTGGACCGCTACACGCCGCTGGACATGCGCGCGCCGGGCGCCACGCACGGCTCGTTCGCCCTCGAGGTCGCGATGGACGAACTCGCGTACGCGGTCGGCATGGACCCGCTGGCGCTGCGGCTGAAGAACTACGCCGAACGCGATCCCGCGTCGGGCCGTCCGTTCTCCAGCAAGCAACTGCGTGCCTGCTACGAGCAGGGCGCGGAGCGCTTCGGCTGGAGCCGGCGCGATCCCAGGCCGCGCTCGCTGCGCGAAGGCAGCGAGCTGGTCGGCTGGGGCATGGCCACCGGCATCTGGGAGGCCAGCCAGCAATCGGCGCAGGTGAGCGCCACGCTGCAACCCGATGGCCGGCTGGAGCTGTGCAGCGCGGCGAGCGACATCGGCACCGGCACCTACACGGCACTGTGCGTGGTGGCCGCGGAAGCCATGGGCCTGCCGCTCGAACAGGTGACGTTCCGGCTGGGCGACTCGAGCCTGCCGAACGCGCCGCTGGAAGGTGGCTCCTCGCACCTGGCCACCCTCGGGTCCGCCGTGGCCGGCGTGTGCGATGAGCTGCGGCGCAAGCTGTGGAGCATGGCGCGCACGATGCAGGGCTCACCGTTCCGGCGCAGCAACCGCTCGGCCGAGGTCGCATTTGCCGATGGACAGATGCGCTGGCGCCAGGCGGACGGCAGCGCCGCCCGCGAAGGCGATGGGGCAGTCGCCATCACCGAGTTGCTCGCGTGGAGTGGCGGCCAGCCGGTGCAGGCGCGATTCGAGCTCAGGCCCGACGGGAAGACCCAGGGCCGGCACGCGAGCGCCACGCATTCGGCCGTGTTCTGCGAAGTGCGGGTGGACGAGGACTTCGGCACAGTGCGCGTGACGCGCGTGGTGAGCGCCGTCGCGGCCGGCCGCATCGTCAACGCGAAGGCCGCGCGCAGCCAGGTGATCGGCGGGGTGGTGTGGGGCATCGGCCAGGCGCTGCACGAGGAGACGCACACCGACCACCGCCTCGGCCGCTTCATGAACCACAACCTGTCGGAGTACCACGTCGCGGTGAATGCCGACGTGCACGACATCGACGTGCTGTTCGTGCGCGAGGACGACCGTGTCGTCAGCCGCATCGGCGCCAAGGGCGTGGGCGAGATCGGCATCCTCGGCGTGGCCGCTGCGATCTCGAATGCGATCTTCCACGCGACCGGCCGGCGCCTGCGGACCACGCCGATGACGCCCGACAAGGTGATGGCGCCGGGCGACGGCTGGGCCGCCGGCGACAGCGCCGTCGGGCTGCAGCAGGCCGCCATGCGCGGCGCAGTCGTCGCACGCGAAGAAAGCGACGCTGCAGCCGACACGTTCATGCGGCAGCACTGATCCGTTCCTTCCTCCGGGAGCAAACCATGTCCAAGGATCCCCTGAACCGGTATCTCGATTGCATCGCCGCCTGCAACGCCTGCGTCGTCGCCTGCCAGCATTGCGCCGCCTCCTGCCTGCAGGAGCCCGACGTCAGGACGCTGGCGCGTTGCGTCGCGCTGGACATGGACTGCGCGGAGCTGTGCTCGGTCGCGGTCGCGCTGATGGCCGGCGACAGCGAATTCGCCCCCGCCCTCTGCCGCGTCTGCGCACAGGCCTGCCGCGCGTGCGCGCAGGAGTGCGGCCGGCACGACAGGGACCACTGCCAGCAATGCGCCGAAGCCTGCCGCCGCTGCGCCCAGGCCTGCGAGACAATGGCCGCGTGATCGTCGTCTTCTGGCTGGAACAGGATCCCTTGGGCGCGCCCGCCGCGCGGCATGCATCGTTCGCGCCGGACCAGCTCGGCGAGGCGCTGAAGTTCGCCGAGACGCTGCGCGGGCGGCGACGCGATGGAGAGGCGATCAGCCATGTCGCGATCCAGTCGGAGCTGGCGGAGTCGGTCGGGCAGGCAGGCGTGGCGGATCCGGGGAAGGATTACGCGCACTACAAGCGCCGGATCGATCCAGCGATTCCGCTGGGGCGGCCGAGTGGGCCGCAGGGAGACGGCTGAAGGCTGGCGCCGGGCTGTTCATTCTGGCGCGATCGGCAACGCAAAACGCTAGACTGCCCCGCATGCAACCCGTCCTCCGCGGCCTGCGCGTCGTCGAACTCGGCCAGGTTCTCGCCGCCCCGTTCGCCGGCGCGATCTTTGCCGACCTCGGTGCGGAGGTGATCAAGATCGAGCGCACCGACGGCGGCGACGACGCGCGCCGGATGGGTCAGGCGTTCCGCCAAGGCGACTCGCTCATCTTCCAGGTCTTCAATCGCGGCAAGCAATCCGTCGCACTGGACCTCAAGACGAACGAAGGGCGTGAAGCACTGGAGCGGCTGCTCGCCGGTGCCGACGTGCTCGTCCACAACCTGCGCCCGGGCGTCACGCAGGCGCTGGGCATAGCCGGCCCTTCCGTCTGCGAGCGGCATCCGCGGCTGGTGTACTGCGAGATCTCCGCGTTCGGAGCCGTCGGCCCGATGCGCATGCGACCGGGTTACGAGCCGCTGGTGCAGGCCTTCGGCGGCGTCTCCGCGATCAACGGCGGACCGGATGATCCGCCGATGCGTGCCGGTGCATCGTTGTGCGACCAGGGCAGCGGCATGTGGGCCGTGATCGGCGCGCTCGCGCTGCTGCAGCGTCGCCAGCACACCGGCCGCGGCGGGATCGTCGCCACCTCGCTGCTGGAAGCCGCGATGGGCTGGAACGCGCAGAAGGTCGACGCGCTGGTGAACGAAGGGCGGCAGCCGGACCGGCACCGCTCGGGCCATCCGGGCTTCGTGCCCTACGAGGCCTTCGACGCCTCCGACGCACCGCTGCTCATCTGCTGCGGCAACGACCGGCTGTTCGCCAAGCTCGCGCAGGAGCTGGGCCGCCCGCAGTGGACGGGGGACGAGCGCTTCGCGACCAACCGTGCCCGGCTCGCGAACAAGGCCGAGCTGTTCGCCGAACTCGTGCCGCTGCTGCAGGCCCGCGCGCGCGCCGAATGGCTGGACCGGCTCGAGCGCGCCGGCGTCCCCTGCGCGCCGATCCATTCGCTGCCCGAAGCCGTGGCGCATCCGCAGGTCGAAGCGCTCGGCATCCTTCAGCAGCTGCCGGACGAGGCCATGCGCCTGACCGCGCTGCCGTTCACCGTCGACGGACAACGTCCCGCGCTCGAAACCGCCGCTCCGCACCTGGGCGAGCACAACGCACAGTACGGACTGCCACCGCTTGCGGCGACCCACCGAACTTCCACAACGACGAAGGAGACTCCCTGATGCGAACCAAGCTTCACAGGCGCGCCCTGCTGGCGGCCACCCTTCTCGCCGCGACGACGTCCTTCGCGCAAGGCACGTCGTCGGCGAACTATCCGAACAAGCCGATCCGCGTGGTCGTGCCCTTCGCGCCGGGCAGCGCCACCGACCAGATCGCCCGCGCCTTCACCCAGAAGATGCAGGAGTCGCTCGGGCAACCGCTGGTGGTGGACAACAAGCCCGGCGTCAACGGCATGCTGGGCGCCGCGGAGGTCGCGAAGGCCACGCCGGACGGCTACACGCTCCTGATCGGCACCAACAGCACGAACGCCGCGCTCAAGAGCCTGATGAAGAAGCTGCCCTACGACCAGGACACCGCGTTCGCGCCGGTGGCCTACATGGGCCAGGTGCCGCTGATCGTGGCGGTGAACAACGACGTGCCCGCGCGCACCCTGCGCGAGCTGGTCGACCTCGCCAAGAGCAAACCCGGCCACGTCACCTTCGCGAGCGCGAGCACGTCGCAGCTGGTGTCCACCGAGATGCTGGCCAGCATGGCGGGCGTGCAGATGAACAACATCCCGTACAAGAGCGGGCCTGCCGCGATGACGGACCTGATCGGCGGGCAGGTGATGATGTTCACCGCCGACTTCGCGGTGATGCTGCCGCAGGTGAACGCGGGCAAGGTGCGCGGCCTGGCGGTCACTTCCGCCAAGCGTTCGCCTGCCGTGCCCAACTTGCCGACGGTGAACGAGGCGCTCGGGCTGAAGGACTACGAACTCATCGCGTACTTCGCCGCGTTCGCGCCGGCGGGCACGCCGCCCGAGATCATCCGCAAGCTCAACGAAGCCGTGAACGCGGCGGCGCAGAGCAAGGAAATCACGGAGAAGTTCGCCGCGATCGGTTTCGTGCCTGAGCCGGGGACGCCGGAAGCGCTGGCGCAGCGCACGCGCACCGAGACGGCCAAGTGGGCCAAGGCGATCCGCGACGCGAAGATCGAGCCGCAGTGATGCGCCGCGCGGCGGGCCGCTTCAGCCGGCCTCGGCCATCTCGCCGCGGTACTTCTCGAGGAAGACGCGCAGCCGGCGGTAGTCGGACTTGGAGATCGCGTCCAGCGCGCCCAGGCCGCGGCACTTGCGTGCGACCGCGGGCGACGCGAAGTCGCTGAACACCACCGCGTGCGCGGCCTGTTCGCGCGCGACGCCGGCCAGCACGGAGAAGCCGGAGCCTTCGCGCAGCATCAGGTCCAGGATGACCAGGTCGGCCTGGCCCGGATGATCGTGCAGCCACTGCAGGGCGCACGATTCGGTGGTGCAGGTGCCGACCACCTCGAAGCCGCCGACGAAGTCGAGCAGTTCGGTGATCAGCTGGTGGGTGGCCTTGATGTCTTCGACCAGCAGGACGCGGATACTCACGCGGGCGACTCCTTCTCAGGGGCTGCGGGCGGCGGCCATGCCGCCCGGCCGGGCATTCTTTCTGATTGCAGCCGGCCTCAGCCCCTGCGGCGAGGCGGCATTATGGGCGGGCACCTTTGGCTCGTCTGTAGTCCGGGGCCTACTCATCAATGCAACATCCGAACGGCAGCCCAAGCATGGGTGCATTCGCATCCAGTGGCACGCGGCGGCTCGCGTTCCTAAACTGCCTTCGCATGACCACCGTGCGCAAAGGCCAGGCAGGGCCCAAGCTGCCCCGCGCGCAGTTCCGCGAACGCTTCCTGCAGGCTTTCTTCGATCCCGCGTACCAGGCCGAATCCGCGGCCATCGAACGGCTGGAGGCGATCGCCTGGGACGCGTACAGGCAGGGACGCAAGGCGCCCGTCACCGCGCCCGCCGGGCCGGGCTTTGCCGATCCCACCTATGAGCTCTCGGTGGAGTGGCGCGCCACGCGCGACCGCCTGATCGAGGCGCAACGACGCTGGGGCGAGCGCGCCACGGCTTCACGCGTGCTGCTGGTGTGCGGCTCCTCGCGCAACGACGGCACCTGCCCCGGCGAGATGTCGAAGACCTGGCGCCTCACGCAACTCGCGCGCGAGGTGGTCGAGCAGGCGGGCATGGAATGCGACGTGCTGGACCTGAGCCTGCTCACATCGGAATACGACCGCCACATCCATCCCTGCAAGGGATGCGTCGCCACCGCGATGCCCTTGTGCCACTGGCCGTGCAGCTGCTACCCCAACCACGCGGAGCGGCAGACCGGCGACTGGATGAACGAGATCTACGAGCGCTGGGTGAGCGCACATGGCGTGCTGGTGCTGACACCGGTGTACTGGTACCAGGCCGCCAGTCCGCTCAAGCTGATGATGGACCGCCTGGTCTGCGCCGACGGCGGCAATCCCGACCCGACCAGCACGCACGGCAAGAAGCCGGAAGAAGCCAAGGCGCTGGAGCTGAAGGGCTGGGACTATCCCAAGCACCTGGCCGGCCGTGCGTATGGCGTGGTGGTGCACGGCGATGTCGGCGGCGTGGAGGCGGTGCGGCGCGCGCTGTGCGACTGGCTCGACTGGATGGGCCTGGTGGATGCGGGCGCGCAGGCGCGGCTGGATCGCTTCATCGGGTACTACGAGCCCTACGCAAGCAGCCACGACGCGCTGGATGCCGATACCGAGGTGCAGACCGAGGTGCGCAATGCCGCCCATGCGCTCGTGACCGCGGTGAAGGACCTGCGCGCCGGGCGCCTGCGCCAGCCCGATGCGAGGCTGTCGCGGCCGCGGCCGAAGTGAGCCGCCGCGCGGCTCCTACACGCGGATGCGCCCTGGCCGCTCAGCGGCAGGCGGGCCGCCGCCCCAGAATCGGCGCGGCGCCACCCTCCACAGACGCCATGAACCTTGTCCGCTGCAAGCTCACGATCGACGACCACGAACTGGACACCTACGTCGCTCGCACGGCCGAGCAGCGAGCGCTGGGACTGATGCACCGGGCCGAACTGGGGGCCAACGAAGGCATGCTGTTCGTCTGCGACGAATGCGCGGTGCAGCGCTTCTGGATGAAGGACACGCCGGTGGCGTTGTCGATCGCCTTCCTCGACGAGGACGGCACCATCCTGCACATGGCGGACATGGAGCCGCACTCGCTCGAGTCTCACAGCTGCGAGCACGAGGTGCGCTACGTGCTGGAGGTGCCGCAGGGCTGGTTCGCCGAGCGCGGCATCGGCGCCGGGCATCAGGTCGTGGGGCCGGTCTTCCTGGCCGCTGCGCCCGCTGAACTCGGCGGCAGCGGCGCCGAAGCGCACTGATCGTCGCGGATCACGCCGCCGTCGCGTTCAGTACGTGAACATGCGGTCGTGTTCGAGCGACAGCCGCACGAGCTGCTGCGGCGTCGCGTACTCCGCCGGCTTGCCGGCGAGGTCCGACTGCGGCAGGCCACGCGACTTCGACGACAGGCCCGACACGTAGAAGCGAGCGCCACCGGCCACCAGCGCATCGAAGTGTTCGCGCAGGCTGCCAGTGCCGAGGCCGGTGAGCGAGTCCAGCACCGCATCGCGCAGCAGCTGGACGGCGTCGCCGGCCAGGAACAGGCTGGCCTGGTGGCCTTCCTCGATCGCGGCGCGCGCGACGAAGAAGGCCAGCGCGGCTCGCGTGGGCTGTTCGGGACCGTGGGTGAGGTGGACCAGGATCTTGGCCATGCGGCGCTCCTTCACGAGGGATGGGGCGCGCATCGTAGTGCCGTCCGTGCGGCGTTGCATCGGGGACAATGCCCGGCAAGGAGGCGGGCATGCCGATCACCTTCCAACGGACCTGGGAAGACACCGACCTGCAGGCGTACCGCGCGTCGGTGGCGCGCTTCATCGAGAACGAGATGGCCCCTCAGGACGAGGCGGCGCGCCGCCGGGGCCATGTCGGCCACGAACTGTGGCGGCGTGCGGGCGAACTCGGCTTCCTGTGCGCCGACATCCCGCAGGAGTGGGGCGGCGCCGGAGGCGACTTCCGGCACGAGGCGGTGTTCTACGAGGAGATGGCGCGCCGCGGCCTGTCGGGCATGAGCACGTCGGTGCATGCCATCGTGGCGCACTACTTCCTCAACCATGGCACGCAAGAGCAGAAGCAGCACTACCTGCCGCTGATGGCGCGCGGCGAGCTCGTCGGCGCGATCGCGATGACCGAGCCCGGCGCCGGCTCCGACCTGCAGGGCGTGCGCACTCGCGCCGAGCGGCGCGACGGCCACTTCGTGCTCAGCGGCAGCAAGACCTTCATCACCAACGGCTTCCTGGCGGGCGTGGTGCTGGTGGTCTGCAAGACCGATCCGGCGCAGGGCGCGAAGGGCACCTCGATCCTGGTCGTCGAGACCCGTGACTGTCCCGGCTACTCGGTCGGCCGGGTGCTCGACAAGATCGGGATGAAGGCACAGGACACCTCGGAGCTGTTCTTCGACGGCGTGAAGGTGCCGGCGGAGAACCTGCTGGGCGGCCGCGAAGGCCAGGGCTTCTACCAGCTGATGAGCGACCTGCCTTACGAGCGGCTGATCATCGGCGTGGTGGCGCAGGCCTGCATGGAAGGCGCGTACGAGGCGACGCTGTCGTACGTGCGCGAGCGTCATGCGTTCGGGCAGCCGGTGGCGAACTTCCAGAACACGCGCTTCAAGCTGGCCGAAGTGGCGGCGCAAATCGCGGTAGGCCGTGCATTCATGGACCGCTGCGTCGAGCAGCTGGTCGCGGGCCGGCTGGACACGGCCACCGCTTCGATGGCCAAGCTGTGGGGATCGGAGACGCAGTGCCGCGTGCTCGACGAGCTGCTGCAGCTGTGGGGCGGCTACGGCTACATGAACGAGTCGATGATCGCGCGCATGTACGCCGATGCGCGCGTGCAGCGCATCTACGGCGGCACGAGCGAGATCATGAAGGAAGTGATCGCGAGGGCGATGTAGCCATGACGGATGCGGAGCTTCCCGGCCGCGTGCCGGTGCTGATCGCCGGCGGCGGCCCTGTCGGCCTGACGTGCGCGGCGCTGCTCGCGGGGCACGGCGTGCCTTCGCTGGTGATCGAGGCCGATCCCTCGTACTGCTCGGGCAGCCGCGCGATCTGCATCTCGCGCCGCTCGCTCGAGATCCTGGCGTGGGCCGGCGCGGAGCAGGCCATGCGCGGCAAGTCGCTGCCCTGGACGGGCGGCCGCAGCTACTGGCGCGACCGCGAGGTGCTGCACTTCCAGATGCCGCACGAGCCGGCCCAGCGCTTCGCGCCGATGGTGAACATCCAGCAGTTCTACGTCGAACGTTTCGTCGACGAGGCGCTCGACCGCAAGCTCGCGCAGGTCGCTTGGTCGCATCGCGTGACCAGCGTCCGGCAGGATGCCGAAGGCGTGCAGGTCGGCATCGAGGGACCTGCAGGCGCGGCCACCATCCGCGCCTGGCTGGTCGCCTGCGATGGCGGCCGCAGCACGGTGCGAGAGCGACTCGGGCTGGCGCTGGAGGGGACGCAGTACGAGGGCCGCTACGTCATCGTGGACATCGAGCAGAAGACCCAGCGGCCCGTCGAGCGGCTCGCCTGGTTCGATCCGCCGTCCAATCCCGGCTCCACGCTGCTGATGCACCGCCAGCCCGACGATGTCTGGCGCATCGACTACCAGCTGGGCGACGACGAGGACGCGCAGGCGGCGCTGGAGCCCGCGAACATCGTGCCGCGGATCCAGAGCCACCTGGACATGATCGGCGAGCGCGAGCCGTGGCGCATGCTGTGGGCGTCGATGTACAACGCCAAGTGCCTGACGCTGCCTGACTACCGCAGTGGCCGCGTGCTGTTCGCCGGCGACGCCGCGCACCTGGTGCCGATCTTCGGCGTGCGCGGGCTGAACTCCGGCCTGGACGACGCGGGCAACCTCGCGTGGAAGCTGGCCGCGGTGCTGCAAGGCCGCGCGAGCGATTCGCTGCTGGCGTCGTACACCGCCGAGCGGCTGCAGGCGACTCACGAGAACCTGGCCTACGGCGCCAAGAGCACCGAATTCATGGCGCCGCCGGACTTCGCGTTCACGCTGATGCGCGATGCGGTGCTGCGGCTCGCGCTCTACGAGCCGCGCGTGCGCCCGCTGATCAATCCCCGGCAATCCGCGCCGATCGCCTACACCGGGTCGCCGCTGAATGGGCCGGAGCAGGGCCGGTGGACGTCCGTTCTCGCGGCACCAGGCAAGCCCGCGCCCGAAGCGCTGGTGCGCGGTGCGCGGGGGGAGTTCCACCTGACGCAGTGCTTCGGACGCGGCTTCGTGGGATTGGTGTTCGGCTCGGCGGGCGATGCGGCGCGAGCGGAGCAGGTGCCGGGCTTCACGCTCGTGCAACTGCCGGACTCGGCCGATGCGCTCGGACAGGCACGCGAGCGGTATGGCGTTGCGTCGGCGGATGCACTGGTGGTCGTGCGGCCCGATGGCTATGTGTTCGGTCGCTGGGATCGCATCGACCTGGATGCCGCGCGGGCGGAACTCAATCAGCGGGGAGTGCGGCTGTGAACGAACAGGAACTGGACGTGGCCTACACCGCGTTGTGTCACGCGCTGGGGGATGTCGGGCCGGCGCAGGCCGAGCGATTTCTCGCGATGCTGTGCATGGGCCTGCTGGTGCGATGCGAGCGGACTCAGGAGGTGCTGCCGCTGATCGAATCGGTGCGGGACCGTTGCCGCGACTGAATTGCTCCCTGTCCCGCTCGCGGGAGAGGGCAGGGGTGAGGGCTCTCCCTCAGTCCAGCAGGAAGAACTTCATCTCCACCTGCTGCGGCCTGCGTACTCCCGAGCCGACGAACAATCTCTCGTTGACCCAGCGCAGCGAAGGCGACGCGGTTTCCAGCGCGGGCAGGCAGCGGAAATACACCTGAGAAGGATCGACGGGTTCGCCCCGGATCAACCTGGCGGTCACCTCGGCGGACGCCTGCCGGATGGCCTGGTTGCGCACGTAGAGCAAGTCGCCGGCGTCGGTCTCCAGCACGTAGTGGGCTTGCAATTCGGCCAACGTGTCGCTCACCACGAGCTGGTAGTCCGCGCCGCCTGGCAGCACGCGCGCTGTCCAGCCATCGCCGCGCGCCTGGCCGCCGGTGATCGGGATCATGCGGCGCACCCCGCGCGGCGTTCGGCCGACTTCGATCGGCGCGCCCACCTGGACGGCGAGTTCCGCAAAGAAATGCAACTTCGGTTCAGCGGCGGCGGATTGCGTCATGGCTGTCATGCGGATGCGTTGGGGCGGGTCTATGGTAGTCCCATGGACACGACGACGACTGCCAAGCCTGAGCTGGACGAGGACACGCTGCGCATGGCGCGGCAGGTGTTCCACTGGGTTCGCACGGGCGAGCTGGCATCCCTGCAGCCGCTGCTGGACCAGGGCCTGCCGCCCAACCTTCGCAACGAGAACGGCGACAGCCTGCTGATGCTTGCCGCGTACCACGGCCACGCCGATGTCGCCCGCGCGTTGCTGCGCGCCGGTGCGGATTCCGAACTGGCCAACGACCGCGGGCAGACGCCGCTCACCGGCGCGGCGTTCAAGGGCGCTGTCGAGGTGGTGCGGGTGCTTCTTGAGGGCGGTGCGCAGGTGGATGGAACCGGCGACGATGGCCGCACCGCGCTGATGATGGCCGCGATGTTCAACCGGGTGGACGTGATGGAACTGCTCGCCGAGCGCGGGGCGGACCTGCGGCACCGCGATGCGTCGGGCATGAGTGCCAGGGAGGCCGCGCAGAAGATGGGTGCGGAGGATGCGGCGGAGTGGTTGCGGGAGCGGGGGTAGTTTCGAGTTCGTATTTGCGCACTGCTGTCCGTTGTGCGGCAGGGTGGCGCATCAGGGAGGCGCAATCGAGCAGCAGTGCTTGACGCAGCCTCCGGCGTGCCCCCACCCCAGCCCTCCCCCGGAGGGGGAGGGAGCAAGACGCAGCGCTTGCCTTTCCCTCCCGTCCGGGGGCGCTCCGGTGCCTAAGCAAGAGACAATGCTTTCCTGCTCGCACCCGCACACTGCTTCCACGCGGCAGGCGGTGCCTGGCCCGGGCGATTTCTGGGACGAGCGGGGCCGCAGCGGCCTGGCCGACGCGAGCGCCCCGCGAATGCGGGGTGCGGAGTCCGTTTCAACTTCTGACTCGCGGGAGCTGTCCGAACAGAGAGAGCGCCGCAGGCGATCTCTCTGTGAGTTCTACCGCGGGAGGTCGGGCCGCGTCGAAGGCAACGCGCGTCCGTGTGCGAGCTGCAAGCGAGCACCGGACCGGCACAGCATGAGCCCGGGCCAGGCAGCGCCTGCCGCGAGGGCGCGGTGCCGAACAAGCAGCGCTTCAACACTGACAACGGTGCGTGCCCTCACCCCAGCCCTCTCCCAGAGGGAGAGGGAGCGAAGACTAGCCCGCGTCAACGTAACCCGGATTCGGCAACACGCCCGCCAGCTTCGGCAGGTTCGCCTTTCTCGCCTGCACCACGCCGCGCTTCGAACGCAGCCACTCCTCGACCACTTCCCACACCGGCCGCACGCCCGGCGCGTTCTTCGCTTCTTCCGCGACGGGCGCCCAACCGGCCACCTTGTACTGCTTCGAAGCTTCGATCGCGCGGCCGTCCAGGCGCATGTCGGTGATGCGCTGACCCATGGGCGCGAGCGGGTTGCAGGTGTACTGCAGGCCGCCGACGCGAACCATGTCGCCGCCTTGCTGGTAGTAAGGGTCGGGGTTGAAGAGGTTGTCGCAGACGTCTTCCAGCACAGTCTTGATCATCTCGCCGCTCATGTTCGAGACGGTCGCGTACGAATACGTCGTGGCCGTCATGTCCATCAGCCACTCGCGCGTGATCGTCTCGCCGGGCAGCAGCGACGTGCCCCAGCGGAAGCCCGGCGAGAACGCGATCTGCGCGCCCTGGACGTCCATCAGCGCGTCCAGCAGCAGCTGGTCGCCCGTGCCGTTGAAGTTGCCGCGGCGGTAGAGCGTTCCCTCCGTCACGGCGAGCTTCTCGCCCAGCTTCGCTTCGTAGGGCGCGCGGACCTTCGTAATCAGCGCCTGCATCTCGCGATCGGCCGGCAATGCGTTGGACAGCACCGGCAGCAGCCTGTAGCGGAAGTCCTGCACCTTGCCGCCACGCACGTCGAAGTCCATCACGCCGAGGAACTTGCCGTTGGAGCCGGCATTGGTGACCAGCGTCTTGCCGCCTGAATTGGACACCACGGTGGCCACCGGCATGCCGTCGTGCGTGTGGCCGCCGAAGATGGCGTCGATGCCGCGCACGCGCGTGGCCATCTTCAGGTCCACGTCCATGCCGTTGTGCGACAGGAGCACGACGACCTGCGCACCCTTGGACCGGGTCTCGTCGACCATCTTCTGCATCTCGTCGTCGCGGATGCCGAACGTCCAGTCCGACACGAAGTAGCGCGGATTCGCGATCGGCGTGTAGGGGAACGCCTGGCCCAGGATGGCGCAGGGCACGCCGTTGATCGTGCGCATCACGTAGGGCTTGAACACCGGGTCGCCGAAGTCGGCGGTCTTGACGTTCTGCGCCACGAACTCGATTCGGCCCGCGAAGTCCTTCTCGACGATCTCCTGCACGCGCTGCATGCCGAGCGTGAATTCCCAGTGGCCGGTCATCACGTCGACGCCGAGCAGCTTGGCCGCGTCGACCATGTCCTGCCCCTTGGTCCACAGCGCGGTGGCCGAGCCCTGCCAGGTGTCGCCGCCGTCCAGCAGCAGCGCGCCGGGCCGGCCGGCCTTCAGGCGCTTGACCAGCGTGGCCAGGTGCGCGAAGCCGCCCACCTTGCCCCAGCGCCGCGCCGCCTGCTCGAAGTCCTGGCAGGTGAACGCATACGCCTGCGCCGATCCCGCCGGGAGGTTGGCCGCCTTGAGCAGGTGTTCGCCGACCACGTGCGGCAGGCGGCCGGTCATCGCGCCGACGCCCAGGTTCACGCTGGGCTCGCGGAACCAGATGGGCTGCAGCTGCGCGTGGCAGTCCGTGATGTGCAGGAAGGAGACGTTGCCGAACTTGGGGATGTCGTAGAGCCGGTCGGCGGCGGTGGCCGCATCGGCTTCGCCCCAGCGCCCCAGGCCCATGCCGGCCACGCCGGCGGCGGCCAGCACCTGGAGGAATTCGCGCTTGCTCAGGTTCATGCTGAAACGATGGTTGGAGCGGAAAAAGAAAAGGGCGGAGGAAGGGCTCCTCCGCCCCGATCAGGCTGGTGCCCTTTACTTGTTCACCGGCGACTGCGGATCGAGCAGCAGCGCCATCACGTGCTTGATCTGCGCCTCGGTGAGGTTGCCCATGTGCCCTGCGCGCGGCATGTTGGAGCAGGCGTTGTAGGCCTTCGCGTTGTAGATCTTCCCCCAGGTGTATTCCACGATCGGCTTGGCCGCGGGGCTGTTCGGGTCGGTCACGCCGCGCAGCTTGCCGTAGTTGTAGAGGCTGGGGCCGATGGTGCCGAAGGAGATCTCCTCCTTGCTGATCTGGTGGCAGTTGTAGCAGTTGCCGCCGTTCGCCGCGTTGGCCGTGTCGGTCCAGGTGAGGCCGCGGCCGCTCTGCGCGATCTGCTCGCCCTGCTTCCAGTCGCCCAGGAACTTGCCGTCGCTGGGCCACTTCACGGTCTTGAGGTTGGCCTCCTCCAGGCGCTTGGCCGTGGCCGCATCCAGCTGCTTGCCGGCCACGTCGGCCGCGTTGCACAGGCGCAGCGTCTCGTCGATGTCGGTGACACGCTCCACCTTGGCGATGCCCTGGCTGCGGAAGCTGGCCTTCACCATCTCCTGCGTCAGCTTGTCGAGTTCGGCGGTGGACGGTCCCGGCGACATGCTCGCGCAGCCCACGGCAGCCACGCCAACCACCGCCGCGCCGAGCGCCAGCATCTTGCGATTCATCTTCATGCTCAGCCCTCCTTCAGCGCTTGATGGTGGGCGCAGCGGACTTCGCGCCCCTGGCGTTGACGCCCAGGTACGTGGACAGCGCGCTGAGCGCGTCGCTGCCGAACTCGGGGTACGGGAAGCGCTGCTGCCGGTAGCAGTCGTTCAGGCGCAGCTGCATGCTCCACATCTGTCCGTTGGACACGCGGTAGGCGGGCCAGGCCGCGAAGCCTACGCCATCGCCGGGGTTCTTGGTCAGGTTGGGCAGGTCCTGCAGCCGGATGCGCTTGCCCTCCTCGCCGTGGCAGGAGGCACAGGAGAAATCGTGCGTGCCGGCGCGCATGAAGAAGATGCGCTTGCCGACCTCGTAGGCCACCTTTTCCTGCGCATGCGACTGCGGCAGGTTGAAGGGCATGCCCCTGGACTCCGCCGCGACCCAGGTGGCCAGCGCCGTGACGTTCGCCATCTCGCCACGGCCGAAAGGCGTCTTCGCGATCTCCGCGGCGTTCAGGCCCTGCAGGCGCTCCATGCACGTCACCAGGCGCGATTCCAGGTCCTGCACCTTGCCGGTGTCCGCGAACCAGCGCGGCAGCTCGACGAAGGCGCCCTTGACCACGCCCGGACCCTTGCCCAGGTCGCACTGCTCGAGCGATGCGTTCTTCGGGCCGCGTTTCTGCTTCCACAGTTCCTCGCCCTTGGCCTCGAACAGTTCGGCCGGGTTGCCGTCGGCCAGCATGGCCCGGTATTCCTCGATCGACTGGGTGGCCGACTTCGGCTGCTGCTGCGCCGCCGCGCCGCCCGCCGCAAGGGCGGCCGCGGCGAGGGCCGCGAGGGTCCTCGTCTTCATCTGCGTGTCTCCTCTGGTGGTTCGAAGCGGGCCGGCTCCCCACCGGCCCTGCGCGTCAGCTGACGGTGGCCTCGTCGGTGCGCGTGTCGCCCTTGTTGTCCTTCCAGGTCACGGCGATCTTGTCACCTGCCTTGGCGCCCTTGACGGTGAACTGCAGAAAGGGGTTCTTGGCCACGCCTGGGCCCCATTCGGCGGCCAGCACCTGCTTGCCGTTGTGCGTGGCGGTGACGTCGGTGATGTGCCAGGCCGGGATCACCTTGCCGGCCGCGTCCTTGCGCTGGCCGGTCTCCATCTCGTGGCTCATGAGGACGCGGACGACGGCGCCGCTGCCCTGGGCCTGTGCGCGGATGCGCATCGGATCTGCCATTTCAGTACTCCTTGTGTTCTTCGCTGCTTCAGCCGCCGCAGCCGCCGAGCGTGACCTTGACTTCCTTCTTGGCGTACAGCGCCTTGCCGTCGCGCGTGATCGCCACCGCGTACACGTCGGACGACTGGCCCATCTTGGCGCGGGTGAGGAAGTTGGGATCGACCGATTCGCTGACGTCGAACTTCGCCACCAGCGGGAAGGGGTTCTTCTCCACCATCACCAGCAGGTGCTTGACGTTGGCCAGCGTGGTGGCCACGCCCATGGGCACGACCGCGCCGTTCTCGGCGATGTCGGGCGCGGTGAGCGTCACGTCCTTGCTTTCCGTCGGCGCGCCGCCGCCGTAGGCCTTGAGCGCATCGGGCACGGTCTTGGCCTCGAAGGCGGCGTTGGTCCATGCATGCGCGTGCTGCGGGAACAGGCCGCTGGTGGCCAGCAGGCCCGCGACTGCGGCGCTTTGCTGGAGGGTCTGTCGGCGGGTGGTCTTCATGAAGGTCTCCGGATCAATCAGTTGAGACTAATACGAGCTCGGCGTGGGCGCATGGGGAATTCCCCGGCGATGAACGTTCTACTTCGCCCCATTGGCCAGCCAATCGGCGACCTGGCGGGCCGCGGCTTCGTCCAGGGCCTGCGGCGGCATGGGCACGTTGCCCCACACGCCTGAGCTTCCACCCCGGATTTTGCCTGCAAGGTAATCGGCCTTGCCGGCGTGGCGTTGCGCGACCTCGGCCCAGCTCGGGCCGATGATGCGCTGGCCGGCCGCATGGCAGGCGGTGCAGTTGTTCTTCTGCAGCAGCGTGCTGACGCCGCCATCGGCCGGCGCTGCACTCGCCACGGCCGGCGCGGCGCCTGCGGCCCGCGTGTCGGCGCCGCGCTGCGGCCCCACGCCCCGGTTCTGCTCGGCCAGGTTGCCGTGCGCGTTGCGCGCGTGCGGGGGCAGCAGCGAGGCGACCCTGGGCTCGACCGCGCAATCCTTCATGCAGGCGCTGCCGGTCACGTCGGGTTTGACCGTACCCCTCAATTCCTTGCCGGGCCACATCGCGTGGGCGCTGCTCATGCCGTTTCGATTGGGCAGCCGCTGCTGCACCTGCGCGATGTTGCGGTCGGACAGCGTGAAGTCCGCAGGCACCACGTCGGCCAGGTTCAGCATGTAGGCGGTGACGGCGTAGACCTCTTCCACGCTCAGCGACTTCGGCTGGTTCCACGGCATCGCGCGGTTGATGTAGTCCCACAGCGTCGACAGCGTGGGCAGCTTCATCATCGTGGTGCGGCCGGGATAGTCGGGGCGCTGCAGGTTCGCCACGCGGCCCTTCTCGATGTCGGCCCGGGTCGTGCCGCCGACCAGCGGGTTGAACACCGAATTCGATTCGCCGAACACGCCATGGCAGGAGGCGCACTTGTCCTCCCACACCTGCTGGCCGCGCGCGACGCTGCCCGAGCCCGGCGGCAGGCCATGGAAGTCGGGACGCACGTCGATGTCCCAGGCCTTCACTTCGGCCGACGTGGCGTCGCGGCCGATGCCGGGAAACTTCGCCGCCTGCGCGTTGGCGCCGCACGCGATGGCCGCGAGCGCAAGGGCGAAGAGAGGCCTAGCCCAGCTGGACATTCTTCACCTCGCCACTTTCCTCGACCAGCCAGGACTGGATCGCGTTGTTGTGGTAGATCGAACGCGTGCCGCGCACCGCGCGCAGCTGCCGGTAGGTGGGCTGCACGTAGCCGGTCTCGTCGCGGGCGCGGCTCTGGATGATCGCGGGCTTGCCGTCCCACACCCAGTCCAGCGAGAAGCGGGTGAGGCACTTGCTCATCACGGGCTCCTGAAGCCGCGCGGCGCGCCAGTTGCGCCCTCCGTCGACCGACACATCGACCTGCCGCACCTTGCCGCGGCCCGACCAGGCCAGGCCGGTGATGCTGTAGAAGCCCTTGTCCAGCAGCACCTGCCCGCCCGAAGGCGTGGTGACCACGCTCTTGCATTCCTGGAGACTGGTGTACTGGCGGTGGGTGCCGTCGGGCATCAGGTCCACGTAGTGCACCGCCTCGTCCTTCGCGCCCCAGGGCTGGTCGCCCACCTCGACGCGGCGCAGGTACTTGATCCAGCTCACGCCTTGGACGCCGGGCACGACCAGCCGCAAGGGATAGCCGTTCTCCGGCCGCAGCATCTCGCCGTTCTGGCCGTAGGCCACCAGCACTTCGCCCGAGCGCACCAGGTCCATCGGGATCGTGCGCGTCATCGAGGACCCGTCGCCGCCTTCGGCCAGCACGAAGCGGCCTTTGTTCAAGTCCGCTCCGGCCATCTCCAGCAGCGTGATCAGCGGCACGCCGGTGAACTCGCTGCAGGAGAGCATGCCGTGCGTGTACTGGCAGGTGGGCACGGCGACGTTGCCCCATTCCATGCCGGTGTTGGCGCCGCATTCGATGAAATGGAAGCGCGACACCGACGGCAGCCGCATCAGCTCGTCCATGGTGAAGACCTTGGCCGACTTCACCAGGCCGTTGACCATCAACCGGTGTTTGGAAGGATCGATGTCCCACCAGCCCTGGTGGTGCCGCTCGAAGTGCAGGCCGCTGGGCGTGACGATGCCGAACAGCGATTGCAGCGGCGCGAAGGACACCGACGCCTGCCGGGTCTGCGTGAGGCCCGGGCTCTGCCGGCGCTGCACGTTGGCCTCGTACTTCGAAGGCTTGCCGTAGCCGTCGGTGGCGACCGCCTGCCCCAGGCCCTTGCTGTGCTCGGGCAGCTCGAGGATGTTGCGGTCGCCTGCGGATTGCGCACGCGCGGAGCCGACAGCGCCCGCCGCTGCTGCGGCCGCGAAAGCGCCCCGCAGGAAGTCGCGCCGTCCCTGGCGGTATTCGCTTGCCGCGCGGCGGATGCCCTCGGCATCCAGGAAATTCTCGGGCGCCTTGCGGACGCGGCCGGTGTCCATCGTTGTGCTGAATCGCTATATTCGGATTCACAAATATATGCGGGCCCGCACCGTTCCGGGCTGGGGGTTTTCGCCTAGAGCCGCGCGGGCACGACGGCTAGGCACAGCCGCCCGGCTGCTCAGTCCTTCTCCTGCTCCATCAGCAGGTAGGTGTTGTAGGCGTTCATTCGGTTGGCGGCCTGGAACAGCGGCAGGTGCTCGAAGCGGCTCCAGTCGGCCGCGCGGTACGCGCCTTCCCAGGGCTCCAGGTTCTTCGCCGCCTGGCCCATCACGCGGCGCAGGTGGACCAGGTAATCGCGCGTGAGCTGCAGGTCCGCCCGCGCATCGCGCGTGAGTGGACCGTGCCCCGGGACCACCACTTCAGCGCCGAGCCCCAGGATCTGGTCGAGCGCGTCGATCCAGCGGCGGCTGTCGGCCTGGCCCACGAACGGGATTCGGCCGCGGAACGCCAGGTCGCCCGCGAACAGCACCTTCTCCGCAGGCAACCAGATGAGCAGGTCCTCCGGCGTGTGCGCCGGACCGGCCGGCAGCAACCGCAGCGTGACGCCGCCGACCACCAGGTCGCGTGGACCGTCCAGCCATTCGTCCGGCGCGACCAGCTGCGTGCTCGCGTCGATCCACGGCGCCAGCTCGCCGCGCGAGGCTTCCAGCCGCAGCCGTGCCGTATCGGACGCCAGGTAGTCGCGCGCGCCGCGGTGCGCGATCACCTTCGCGCCCGCGGCCTTGAACACCTGCAGGCCGTAGATGTGATCGGCGTGGTAGTGCGTGAGGACCACGTGCGTGACCGGCTGCGGGGTGAGCTTGCGGATCTCCGCCAGCAGCCGCTGCGCCAGCGCGGGCGAGCCCAGCGCATCGACCAGCACGACGCCGGCCGGCGTGATCACGAAGCCCGCGTTGGAGATGAAGTTCTGGTTGGCCGGCGAGCCCAGCGCGGACGCACCCTGCACGAACCAGGCTGAAGGCGAGACCTGCTGCGGCGACATCGCGGGCGGCTGCGCTTGCGCGCCCGCCGCCGCGGCGAAGAACACCAGCGAGAACAGCAGGGCGCGTGCCCGCGGCAGGCGCATGGTCGCCCCTTCAGCGCGCGACGTCGGCCTCGATCGCGATCTGCGTGCAGACCGCCCGGCAGAGGGTGACCACGCGGTCGTTGACGATGCGGTAGTAGATCTGCACGCCCTCGCGCCGCTTGCCCAGCACGCCGGCCTGGTAGAGCGTGTTCAGGTGCTGCGACATGTTGGGCTGGGTGGTGTCGATCTCGGCCAGCAGTTCGCTGACGTTCTTCTCGCCGTTGCACAGGCTGCTGATGATCTTCAGCCGCATCGGCGAGGACATCACGCGGAACACCTCCGCGGCCATCTCGAAGACCTCGTCGGTCTCGACGGCGGCGGCTTCCTTGCGCGAGCGGGCGGCGGGCATGGCAGCGTCCTCAGGGCTTGATGTAGGCGTACTGCTCGCGCGACTGCAGCTGCCCGATGCGCACCACGCCGGACGGCGTGAACTCGGCGTCCATGATGAACTTGTCCTTGCCGATGCTGCGGTTGCGAAGCGTGATTTCGCAGACCTCGAAGCGCACGCCGCGCCCCTTGAGCGCGCTCACCAGCGAGGCGTAGTCGATGTTCGGGTTCTTCTTGTCGCGCGCGCCTTCCATCAGCATGTCGATGCCGGCCGCATGCGTGACCACGACGATCTTCGTGTCGGGCGCCACGTCGAGGTGGTTGCGGATGTTGCGCAGGCCCTTGGTGGCCTGCGCCTCGGCGTCGTCGAAGTGGTAGACCACCTTGTCCTGCGCGAAGGCGACGGATGACACGAAGGCCAGGAGGAGGACGACGTGGCGGACGAAAGTGCGCATGGCTGGAAGATCCGGATGTATCGCTCGCGGCCAATATAAGCGAAGTGCCAGCCCGCACGCGCCGGGGTTTCTCCTGCCCGTGCGCGGGTCAGGAGCGTTCCACGCGCCAGACCTGGTACTTCACGGCCGCGACCGCGCCGCCGATCATCGCGGCCACCGCGACGATGCTGGTCAGGCTCAGCGTCGACAGGCCCGTCACGCCCTGGCCGATGCTGCAGCCCAGGGCCGTCACGCCGCCGACGCCCATCAGCACCGCGCCGGTGAGGTGGTGCCCCAGGTCCGAAGTGCCGCCGAAGCCTTCCCAGCGGAAGTCGCGGCGGGCCAGCGCCATCGCCGCCGAGCCGCACAGCACGCCGGCCACGCTGACGATGCCCACGGTCAGGCGCTTGCTGGCATCGCTGAAGAACATCAGCCAGTCCAGCACGTAGCCGGTGGGCGCGACGAAGCTCAGGCCCTCGGCGCGCGTCGAGTTGGTCGCCAGCCAGACTTCTTCCAGCGTCTGCGGATGCTCGGCCAGGTGGCCCAGGCGTCCGGTGGTCCACCACATGGCCAGCACCAGCAGGCCGACGCCGAAGCCGGCGGCGAGGTTGATCGGTCTGCGGGCTTCGGGCGATGACAGCGCCCACAACAGCAGGCCGGCGCCGATCAAGCCGCCTGCGAGCAGGGCCGCCGCGGAAGGCGAGAGACCGCTCGTGCGCGCGAGAAGGCCGCCCAGGTCCGCGTTGCCCGCGAACTCGAGGCCGACGCGGTCCACCGTGCTCACGCGCAGCACCGCGGTGATCCCCTTCAACGTCGCGAAGGCCGCGATCCCCGTGACGATGACGACCACGAGCGACTTGAGGTTGCCCGCGCCCGCGCGCACCAGCGACTTGCTGACGCAGCCCGAGGCCAGCACCATGCCGAATCCGAACAGCGCGCCGCCCGCCAGCGCGGACAGCCAGAGCCAGCGGTTCGAGGCGTAGAGGGTTTGCGGGGTGACCAGCCACCCGGCGGCGGAGAACGCGGCGAAGCCGAGCATCGCGGTCGCGGCCGCCAGCCCCCATTGCCGCAGGCGCGTGGAGTCGCCCATTGCGACCACGTCGCTCACCGCGCCCATGGTGCAAAAGCCGGTGCGCTGCACCAGCGCGCCGAACGCGAACGAGATCAGGAACGCGGCCCAGAGGACCTGCTGGCCGAGCCGGGCCAGCTCTTCAACGGTCATTGGGCGATTCTAGGCAGCGCGAGGGCCGCCGGCGCGCCTCAGACCACGTCGGCCGGATCGCGCTTGATGCCGCCGCCGATCGGCGTCCAGCGCATCACGTTGCTCAACCTGCGGCGGCCGTGCGCGGCACGCGCGACCAGCGAGGCGCCGATGAACACGCCCAGCGTGCGCACCGCCAGCGAGGGATGCCTGCGGGTGACCAGCCACGCGGCCACGCCGCCGGCGAGCTCGACCCAGTGTTCACCGGGGAACAGGGGCCTGGGATTGTCGATGCGACGGATGACGGCGGGTTTGTCGATGCTTTGCATGGCGGCGGCGATCGGAGGTTGGATGCGGCAAAGCTAGCGCGCGGTGCCGGCGCGCAGTGGCGAAGCGCCGCCATTTACGTTGTCGGACGAAGCCGATGGGCGCGTCAGGCTCAGCAGGCGGCGGCGCCGCCTCGCCCTCCGGCACAATCCGCGGCCGGGCCGCCGCCGTCGATTTCCTGGCCGCCCGTTCGTCGTGCAGAAGAGGCCGATGAAGGCCTCACCAACGACCTTCCGGAGGAAACGACATGACAGGTTCCGACGCCGCCCGGCGCAAGCGCTGGTGGGCCCTTCTCGTGCTCTGCCTGGGCGTGCTGATGATCGTGCTGGACACGACCATCGTGAACGTCGCCTTGCCCTCGATCCGCACCGACCTCGGCTTCACCGAGACCTCGCTGGTCTGGGTGGTCAATGCCTACATGCTCACCTTCGGCGGCTTCCTGCTGCTGGGCGGGCGGCTGGGCGACCTGTACGGCCACCGCAAGGTGTTCCTGGCAGGCATCGCCCTGTTCACCCTGGCCTCGCTGGGCTGCGGGCTGGCGGGATCGCAGACCATGCTCATCGCCGCGCGCGCCGTGCAGGGACTCGGCGGCGCGGTGGTGTCGGCGGTCGCGCTGTCGCTGATCATGAATCTCTTCACCGAACCCGGCGACCGCGCGAAGGCGATGGGCGTCTATGGCTTCGTGTGCGCCGGCGGCGGCAGCATCGGCGTGCTGCTGGGCGGCCTGCTGACCAGCGTGCTGAGCTGGCACTGGATCTTCCTGGTCAACCTGCCGATCGGCATCGCCGTGGCCGCGCTGTGCATGGCCCTGATCGCACCGGGCCGCGGGCATGCGGCGCAGCGGCTGGACTGGGCCGGCGCCACCACGGTCACGCTCGCGCTGATGCTGGCGGTGTATGCCGTGGTGAACGCCAACGAGGCGGGCTGGACCTCCATGCAGACGCTCGGGCTGCTGGCCGCGGCCGCGGTGCTGCTGGGGCTGTTCATTGCGATCGAAGCCACGGTGGACGCGCCGCTGATGCCGCTGGCGCTGTTCCGGCACCGCAACCTGGCCGTGGCCAACGTGGCGGGCGTGCTGTGGGCCGCCGCGATGTTCGCGTGGTTCTTCATGTCGGCCCTCTACATGCAGCTCGTGCTGGGCTATACGCCGATGCAGGTGGGGCTGGCCTTCCTGCCGGGCAACCTGATCATGGCCTTCATGTCGCTGGGCGCGTCGGCGCGCCTCGTCGTGCGCTTCGGCATCCGGCGTCCGCTCGCCGCGGGGCTGCTGGTCGGAGCGGTCGGGCTGGCGCTGTTCGCCCGCGCGCCGGTCGGCGGCAATTTCATGGTCGACGTGCTGCCCGCGATGGTGCTGCTCGGGCTCGGCGCGGGCGTCGCGTTCAATCCGATGCTGCTGGCCGCGATGAACGACGTCGGGCCGCAGGACTCCGGGCTTGCCTCCGGCGTGGTCAACACCTCCTTCATGATGGGCGGCGCACTCGGGCTGGCGGTGCTGGCCAGCGTGGCGGCCGCACGCACCGGGGCGCTGCAGGCCGCTGGCGCATCGCCCGAGATCGCGTTGAACGCGGGCTACCAGCTCGCGTTCGCCATCGGCGCGGCGTTCGCGGTCAGCATCGCGTTGCTCGGCTGGTTCCTGATGCGCGAGACCGCCGCTACGCCGCAGACGCAGCCCGCCCGCGCCACGCACTAGAGCATCTTCAGCCCGCCGATCACCGCCAGGTGCAGCGGGTAGATGACGTAGAACAGGTTCTGCAGGCGCGGCACCCGCAAGGGCAGGTGCCGCGCGAGCCAAGCCACCGGCACCGCGCCCAGCGTGGCGAAGAAGGACGCCCAGCCGCCGAACAGCGCATTCAGCCAGCCGGTGGCTGCCAGCAGCACGAAGATGAGGAAAGCGAGCCCGCCGCCGCGCTGCGTGCACCACAGGTAGCCCGCCGCGACGAGGAACACGCCGGCGGTGCCGAACTCCACGAACCAGCTCGCGCCCGCGATCACGAGGCAGGCCAGCGCGCGCTGCCACACCGGCGCCGCGCTCTCGATCGCCCAGCAGACCGCCGCGCCCAGCCCGAGCGTGAACAGCACGTTGAGCATCATCGGGTCGCCTCGCGCCCAGATCGAGGGAAGCAGCGCCACCGCACCCCAGGCGCACAGCCGCAGCGTGGTGCGTGCGCAGCGCTCGGCGCGGTCGCCTTCGCGCGCCAGGTTCACGGCCAGCACCAGCGCGAACAGGGGAAAGGCCAGCCGTCCCGCGATGAACGCCCAGCTCTCGTGCGGCATGCCCAGCAGGTGGCGGCCGATGTGGTCGCAGAACATCGAGACCAGCGCGATCCACTTGAGCGCCTCGACCTGGCCGTTGGCATAGCCGAGCGGCGCGGTGTGGGCGGGGACGGCGGCCATGGAACCATCCTAAGGCCGAGCCTGCCGCCGGGCTAGGGGGCGAGCGGTGGCTCCTGCTGTCGGCGCAAACCGACCAGCACGAGCACGGAGCCGAGCGAGAGTGCCGACGCGACGCCGGCCACCGGCGCCAGGCCGGAGGTGATCCATGGCGCCACCACGACGGTGCCCGCGGCGGTGCTCAACAGGATCGCGAGGATCACCATCGCCGCGGCGCGCGAGTCGTCGCCGCCGGCCGCGACGATGGCGCGCAGGAAGCCGGCGGGGCCGCGCAGGCCGAAGCCGCCGTTGACGGCGATCCAGATGACGGTGACGACCGCCGCCGACCGGCCGCCTGCCAGCGCATACAGGAAGACGGCGACGCAGCCCGCGGCCGACACCAGCGAGCCGCCGAGGATCACGGCTTCGTCGCCGTACCGGCGGGACAACCGGTGCGACAGCTGCACCGCCGCGATGAAGGTGGCCACGCCCACCACCTGCATGCGGATGAAGTCGCCCAGCGGGCCTCCCCACACCGACACCATCACCGCCGGCGCACCGAGCACGATCACGAGCAGGCCGGCCAGCGAGAACGCCTGCGAGAATCCGTGCCGCGACACCTCGCGATTGCGCAGCAGCTGCAGGTAGCCCCCGCTTGCGCCGCTCGCAGGCGGCGGGAACGCACGCGAGGGCATCAGCGCCACGACGAACGCAACCAGCGCAGACGCGGCCGCGAGCACCACGAACGATGCGCGCCAGGAATACGCCGTCAGCAGCCATGCGCCCGCGATGGGCGCCAGCGCCGGCATCAGCGATTCGATGCTGCCCTGCAGGCCGATGGCGCGCACCGCCTGCTGCGGACTGAAGATGCGGCGCAGGATGCCCGGCGCGAACGCGGCGCCCGCCGCCGCCGTCACGCCCTGCACGAATCGCAGCGCGATGAGCGCCGGCATGGTTTCCGCGCGGCCGGCGCTCCAGGACAGGAGCGCGAAGAGCAGCAGCGATGCCGCAAGCAGCGGCTGTTGCGCATGCCTCGCACCGAGCTCGCCGAACAGCAGCAGGCCGCCCGCGAAGCCCGCGACGTAGGCCGCGAGGACGTGCTGCGCCTCTTCCGGCGTGCCGGCCAGCGCGTGCGGCAGCATCGGAATGGCGGGCAGCACCAGGTCGGTCGCGGCGAAGTTCAGGATCGTGGCGAGCACGATCGCGATGAACGCGACGTTGCGCTGGAGAGGCGGGAACGCGGGCTGCATGAGGCCCGCCATTGTCACATCGCGGTTCGAGCGCGGCTATCGCGGGAAGTCGTTCGCCTGCAGCTCGATCGGCTGGCCGTGCGGCGTGCGGTCGGCCGCGTGGTCCCAGGCGATGCGGTAGCGCACGAGCTCCTTCGACGTGGCCGCGCCCTTGCCGGCCACGAGATGCTCCAGCGCCGCGAGCCACTGGCGGTAGTACGCGTCGCCGGCGGATTCACCGGGCTGCGCGGGCGCGGCGCGGACCTGCTCGCCCAAGGCCTGCGCCCACTCGGGCCAGGTGAACAGGCCGCGCTCGTGCAGCGCCACCGCCATCGCGAAGGCCTGGGCCTGCCACGGCGCATCGAACACCGGGCCTTCGGCGTCGCAGGGAACACCGGGTACTGGAGGAATCGCGTCGCGGCGGGCCTTCTGGTCGTGATCGATCATGCGGGTTCCAGGTAGGACTGCCACGCGTCGACCGACACGCGAAGCCCGGGCGCCGCCTCGTCGCCCCACAGCTCGCGGCCTTCGAAGACCACGGTGTAGAGCGGCTCCGGCTGCTCGCCCAGCCCTTGCGCATGCGCATCGGCGAAGACGTGCGGGCCGTGCAGGCGCTCGATGGTCCCAAGCTTGCCGCGCACGTAGCCGGGCAGGCGCGTGTGGTGCGGCACGGGCTGGGCGCGCGTGCGCACGCGCTGGCCGACGGTGAACCGTGCTTGCGCCGGGGCTTCGGGCCTGTGTGTCGGCGAGCCCTTGGCCAGCGCCGCTGGAACGTCCTGCGCCTTGAGCACGCGGCGCACCGGCGCGGGCGGGTGAAGCATCCGGCCGGCGGCGATCTCGTCCTCGGCGAGCAGGCCGCGCTCGAGCAGCAGCTTCTCCAGCGCGGCAAGCCAGATGCCGAAATACGAGAGGCGCTCGTAGTCCGGCAGCGTCTCGCGCGCGGACCGGCTCATGTCGATGTTCCAGCTGCCGGTGGCGCCCATCGCCAGCGTCAGCGCGAGGACGGTGGGCTCCCAGTCGGCGTGGAAGCGCTCGTGCTCGTCCTCGGGAACGACACGGCCGTGGCCCGGCTGGCCGCCGAGGTCCGCATGCGTGCGGTAGCCGCTCACGCCGCGGCTCCGCACGGTGCGCGCGGCAGCCCCGTGCCGATCATCGAGTCGCGCGTGACGAGCGCCGCCAGCTGTTCTTCCGACAGTCCCTCGGTCCCGGCCGGACGGCGCGGCACGACGAGGTACCGCACTTCGGCGGTGGAGTCCCACACGCGGATCTCCGTGTCCTGCGGCAGCGTGATGCCGAAGTCGGCCAGGACGCCGCGCGGATCGCGCACGGCGCGCGAGCGATAGGGCGCGCTCTTGTACCAAACGGGCGGCAGCCCGAGCACGGGCCAGGGATAGCAGCTGCACAGCGTGCACACGACCATGTTGTGCACGCGCTCCGTATTCTCGAGGGCGATCATGTGCTCGCCCTGCCGGCCGGTGTAGCCCAGGGACGCGATCGCCGCGCTGGCGTCGCCCAGCAGCCACTCGCGATACGCCGGGTCGCTCCAGGCCCTGGCCACCACGCGCGCGCCGTTGCGCGGGCCGATGCGCGTCTGGTACGTGTCGACGATGACGTCGAGCGCGGCCGGATCGATGTAGCCCTTCTCGGTGAGCACCGACTGCAGCGCACGCAAACGCAGCTCGGTTTCGCCCAGCTCCGAATGCTCGTGGTCGTGATCGTGATCGTTGTCGTGATGGTGTTCGTGGAGGTGACCGGCCATCGCAGGACTATGCCCAGCGGCCCCGCCGATGGCAATCGCGTGGCTCGGCCGTGTCACGTCGACGCAGGCGCTCGCCCACGAGCGTGTCGGGAGATGTCCGACAGAAGTGCTGATGGGAAAGAAGAACATGAGCAGTTGCAGTACGAGGTGTGCCATGAACAGGTGGATTGAAAAGCTGTGCGCTGCGGTCGTCGTCGTTGCGGTATCCGGAGCGATGGGTCTTGTGTGGCCTGAGGAAGCTCACGCGAAAGGCGGCGGGGGCGGTGGCGGTGGCGGATCCGGCGGAGGTGGCTCTGGCGGAGGCGGATCCGGGGGCGGTGGCTCCGGCGGAGGTGGCTCGGGCGGCGGCTCCGGTGGTGGCGGCTCGGGCGGCGGTGGTGGCGGCTCTGGCGGAGGCGGCGGCTCTGGTGGCGGCGGCTCCGGCGGAGGCGGCTCGGGCGGTGGTGGTTCTGGTGGCGGCTCCGGCGGCGGCGCAGGTGGTGCCGGGGGCGGCGCAGGCGGTGGTGCTGGTGCTGGTGGAGCCGGTGCCGGTGGTGCCGGTGCCGGTGCCGGTGGAGCCGGTGCCGGTGGTGCCGGTGCTGGCGGTGGTGCTGGTGCTGGTGCCGGCGGCGGTGCAGGAGCCGGTGCGAGCGCCGGCGGTGGTGGCAGCGGCGGTGGTGTCGGCGGTGGCAGTGGCGGCGGTGGCGGCGGATCCGGCTCTGGCTCTGGCTCTGGCTCTGGCTCTGGCTCTGGCTCTGGCTCTGGCTCCGGTGGCGGCGGCGGTGGCAGCAGCGCCGGTTCCAGTGGCTCGGGCGGTGGCTCCGGCGGCTCCGGTGGCGGTGGCGGCGGTGGTGGTGGCGGCTCGGGCGGCAGCGGTGGTTCTGGCGGCGGCAGCTCCAGCGCCGGCAGCGGCGGCACGGGTGCAGCTGCGGGCACGGCCGCGGGCGTCGGCAGTGCAGCCGGCGTTGGAACGTCTGCAGGGGTCGGCACCTCGAGCACCGGGGGAACGTCCTCCGGTGTAGGCGCCTCCACTTCCGGTGTCGCCGGCGGCACCTCCGCCGCGACCTCGGGCGCCTCGGCTTCCGCAACGGGCACGGCAGCGGGCACGACCGCCAACGGCGGCCCCGCCGGCACGGCCAGCACGGCCGGCGCACCGGCTGGTTCGACGGGCGCGCCTGCGGGACCTGCTGCGACTGCAGCAGTCGGCGGGCCGGCCGCAGCCGCGGCAAGCCCCGCGGGCCAGGGCCTGAATGCACAAGGCATCGCAGGCGCCGGCGCCGCATCGCCGAGCGACGCGACCGCGCCGGGCGCAGGCGCAGCTCCTTCGACCACTGCGGCCACGCGCCGCAGCGTCGATCCGAACGCGCCGCTGCGTGCGCGCGTGGCGGTCGAGGTGCCCCTGAGTTCGCCCGTGACCTCGACGATGGGTGGGCCGCCCCAGGTGCGCCCGTTGCCGCCGCTGGAGCGGTAGGCACGACTCGCGATCGGCTGGCGATGGCCCTGTCGGGCCATCGTGGTCGTGGCGCCGCCGACAGCAACGGCGGCCGCCGTCCTACCTCGGCCGCCGTTCGGAATATCGAACATCCGGGCCACGAGCGCGTGGACGCGTGCGGGAGCCAAGCGATGAACCTGATGAAGCTGTTCGCCCTGCGATCGGCCTGCGTGCTGGCCGTGGCGTGCGGCTTGGCCGTCGCGGCCGACGCATCGGCGCAATCGCGGGACAAGGCGGGGCAGCCGCAGGCGAGCAAGGCGACGAAAGCCAGGGCCGACAAGCAGAAGGCGGCGCCCAGGTCCAGGAAGCAGGTGCAGGCGAAAGGCAAGTCGAAGCAGGCCAAGCCGGTCGCAGCGAACAGCCGGTCCAGGCCGGCGACAGCCAACAGCAAATCGAAGCCGGCCGCTTCCGCCAAAGCTGCGTCGACACCTCCTGCCCGCGCGGTCGCGCGCCGCCCGCAGGCCCCGTTGCCGCCACCCGTCGCGTGGGTGCCGCCGCCGCTGGGGCCGGAGCGCTTCTACCCGCACGGCATCCCGGAGTTGCGGCCGGAATTCCTCCATCCCGAGCGTCCGTTGCCGGTCGAACAGGCCGCCACGCGCGCGCCTTCGCTCGGCGGCCAGCCCGAGTGGCTGCCCTGATTCGCGAAATCGCCACGGTCTGCGCAAGCTGCTGAGCAGAACCGCGTCTGCTCGGCTATCGTCGCGTCGCTTCCAGCGATGAACACGACGATTGCATGAACCGACGCGACTTCCACCTGCGCCTGGCCGCCGCCCTGGGCGCCGGCATTTCCTTTCCCGCCTGCGCCGCCCCGCCCACCGCAGCCCTGCCGCCCAACAAGTGGACGGCGCTCGAGATGCTCTCCGGCGGCCGGCTCGGCGTGGCCGTGCTGCAGGCCGATGGCCGCATCGACGGCCACCGTCTCGACGAGCGCTTCCCGATGTGCAGCACGTTCAAGTGGCTCGCCGCCGCGTGCGTCCTGCGGCGCGTCGATGCGGGCCAGGAGCAGCTGGACCGGACGATCCCGTTCGGCGCTGACGCCCTGCTCGCGCATTCGCCGGTGACCCAGGAGCACGCGGGCAACGGCGGCATGACGCTCGCGCAGCTGTGCGCGGCCACCATCGCCGTCAGCGACAACGCGGCCGCGAACCTGATCCTCTCCACCTTCGGCGGGCCGGCCGGGCTGACGACGTATGCCCGCAGCCTCGGCGACACGGTCACGCGGCTGGATCGCTGGGAGCCGGACCTGAACGAAGCGACGCCTGGCGACCCGCGCGACACCACGTCGCCGCGCGCCATGGCCGGCCTGCTGCACGCGACGCTGGTGGGCAACGCGCTGTCGTCCGCCAGCCGCGAACAACTCGGCCGCTGGATGGAGGCGACGCGCACGAACGAGAAGCGACTGCGGGCCGACCTCCCGTCCGGCTGGCGCATGGGCAGCAAGACCGGCACCGGCGCGCGCGGCACGACCAACGATGTCGGCATCTTCTGGCCGCCGGGGCGACCGCCCGTGGTCGTCGTCGCCTACCTGACCCAGACCGACGCGCCCGAAGCCGACCGCAACGCGGCGGTGGCCGAGGTGGCTCGCAGGATGGTGCATGCACCGGATGTGCGTGCCGTGCGCCCACCGGCCGCGCGCCGTGTCGGACACGATGACTCATCCAGGAAAGTTCTTGTAAACACCTGAGCCTGCGCGAGGCCGCGCACATAGCGAAAGCCGTAACGGCCGTGCTGGACGCGGCCCCACGCGCGAAAGCGGTCTTCCCACAATCCCTGAGCCACAAGCAGTCGAGCCGCGGCGGCAACCGCGCTCAGGGAGACAAGCGACGATGGGAGCGAGCAAGTTCCAGCTCAGGGTGGGCGCGCTCTGGCTGGTGATCGGCACGGGCGGCGCCTGGGCGCAGAACGTCGTGCAGCTCGAGAACGCCAAGCCGGGCGATTCCGACTGGGCGCTCCGGTTCATATCGGACACGCCCACCGTCGAGGGCTATGCCTCGGCCACGAGCGTCAACCGGGGCGAGACCATCCGCTTCTTCGTCAGCAGCGCCGCGCCGAGCTACACGATGACGATCTACCGCATCGGCTGGTACGGCGGCGCCGGGGCTCGCAAGATGCTCACCGTCACGCTGCCGGGCACGCGGCAGCCGGCGCCGGCGCCCGACCCGCAGACCGGTCTGATCGATGCGAACTGGGCCGAGTCGTACCGCCTGACCATCCCGAACAGCGCCGACCGCAGCGACTGGGCAACCGGCGTCTACCTCGCCAAGCTCACGCCCAGCAGCGGCACCGAGAGCTACATCGTCTTCGTCGTGCGCGACGACACGCTGCCGTCGACCTACGTCTTCCAGAACGCCGTCACCACCTGGCAGGCGTACAACAACTGGGGCGGCAAGTCGCTCTATTCGTTCAACAGCACCAACGGCCCGGCCCGCAAGGTCTCGTTCAACCGGCCATACCGGCGGCAGGGCTTCGCCGACGCCGGCGCCGGGCAGTTCTTCAGCTACGAGATCAACTTCCTTCGTTTCCTGGAGCGCGAGGGTTACGACGTCAGCTACATCACCAGCATCGACCTGCATGCGCAGCCGGGGCGGCTGACGCGCCACCGCGCGTTCCTCGCGGCAGGGCACGACGAGTACTGGTCGTACGAGATGAAGGCCGGCGCGCACAGTGCGCGCGCGAGCGGCGTGCACCTCGGTTTCTTCTCGGCCAACCAGACCTACTGGCAGATCCGCATGGAGCCGGGACGCACGGGCGGGGCGAACCGCACGATCGTCGCCTACAAGGACTTCTCGCCGACCGAGGACCCGTTCGCGCGGGACGGTGATCCCCAAAACGACAAGTACATCACCGCACGCTTTCGCGAACTGCCCACGCTGTACGGCGTGAACGACCCGATCGCGCAGCCGGAGAACGGGCTGGTCGGCGTCATGTACCACGGCGACCCGGTGCAGGGGGACGTGGTCGTGTCCGCGCCTTCGCACTGGGTGTACGCGGGCACCGGCGCTGTGACCGGCACGCGCTTCAGGGGCCTGCTCGGTTACGAAACCGACGCCGTCTTCAACAACGGCTATTCGCCCGCCGGGCTGGAGATCGTCGGCGCGTCGCCGGACCCCTTCGGCGTCTCTCACATGGCGACGTACACGGCGCCCTCGGGCGCGGTGGTGTTCGCCACCGGCACCATCCAGTGGAGCTGGGGCCTCGACAACTTCGGCGGCCGGGGCTTCGTGGACGCGGCCGCGCAGCAGGTCACGCGCAACGTGCTCAACCGCTTCGGCGAGGCGGCGCTCACGCCGCCCGCCAACGTGCGGGCCACGGCCGGCTCGCAACGCGTGGACCTGGCGTGGTCCGCGGTGCAGGGCGCGACCTCGTACGACGTGTACCGCGGCACCACGGCGGGCGGGCAGGGCACGCAGCCCTACCGCACGGGCCTGGTGAGCACCTCGTTCGCCGACACAGGCCTGGCGTCCGGCACCTACCACTACCAGGTCGTGGCGGTGAACGGCCAGGGCCGCAGCGCGCGCTCCGCCGAGGTTTCGGCGGTGGTCGGCGGCACCGCGCCTGCGCCTTCGCCCGCGCCCACGCCGGCTCCGAGCCCCACGCCTGCGCCGGTGTGCAATCCGCCGCCGTGGAACGGCACCACGCGCTACTTCGGCGGCGACCTCGTCACGCGCAACGGCACGATCTACGTCGCGCGTCCGGAATCGAACAACACGTGGAACGTGAACAGCCCGCCGGAGTGGACGCCCAGCCTCTGGGCCCTGGGCGGTTGCCCGTCGCCAGCGCCCGCGCCTGCTCCCGCGCCGACGCCTGCTCCGACACCGGCCCCGGCGCCCACACCGGCCCCGACGCCGGCGCCCACGCCTGCCCCGGCACCCACGCCGGCTCCGACGCCCGCACCGACGCCTGCACCGACGCCTGCACCGGCCCCGACGCCCGCGCCGAGTCCTGCGCCGAGTCCTGCGCCGACGCCGGCTCCCACTCCCGCACCGACTCCTGCACCGACACCGACACCGACGCCCGCACCGACGCCTGCACCGACGCCCGCGCCGACGCCTGCACCCACGGCCGCACCGACGCCTGCGCCTTCGCCGGCTCCGGTCTGCAACCCGGCCGCGTGGAACGGGACCACGCGCTACTTCGGCGGCGACCTCGTCACGCGCAACGGCACGATCTACGTCGCGCGTCCCGAATCGAACAACACCTGGAACGAGAACAGCCCGCCGGAATGGACGCCCAGCCTCTGGGCCCTGGGCGGCTGCCCGTCACCGGCACCGGCGCCTGCGCCTGCGCCTGCGCCCGCGCCCGCGCCAACACCTGCGCCCAGCCCGACGCCAGCACCCGCGCCGGCGCCCACTCCGGCGCCTACGCCGGCGCCGACACCCGCACCCACGGCCGCACCGACCCCGGCGCCGTCACCGGCCCCGATCTGCGCCCCGGCCGCATGGAACGGCACGACACGCTACTTCGGCGGCGACCGCGTGACGCGCAATGGGACGATCTACGTCGCCCGGCCCGCGTCGAACGACACCTGGAACGTGAACAGCCCGCCGGAGTGGACGCCGTCCTTGTGGACTCCGGGCAGCTGCTGAAGCGCTGATGAGCACTCGGCAGTGACGAGCTCTTCCGGGGAAACGAAGTGTTACCCCAGCAAAGAGTCTCTCCTTGACGCGGCAGCGCGCGAGGCGCACTCTGGCTTCCACGCTGGCTTCAGGAGGTACTTCGCCATGCATGCATTCCACCTCGAGCGCAAGATGATGTCGATGCTGGGCGACTTCTATCCGACCGGGAACCTCTTCATCATGCTGCCGAGCGAGGAGCATGCGCGCCGTGCCGAGTCGCTGCTCGTGCATGACGGCTACGACTGCAACGACGTCAGTTTCATGACGCCGCAGGACGTCCTGGAGGTCGCGCACATGTTCGACAACCGGGACCTGGCGCTTCCCTCGGTGGGCACCGAGGAAGACACCTGCCGCCACTTCGCGGAGCTCGCGCGCGAAGGGCACCACGCCCTGCTGGTGCCGGTGAAGAACCATGCGGCTGTCGAGCGGGTGATGAAGGTGCTGGGCGACGTCGGCATCTCCCGCGCCGTGCACTACAGGCACTTCGTCATCGAGGACCTGGTCGTCTAGGCGCCGGCCCTCTCGCGCTTCGCCGACCTTCTTCCTATCATCCGCGGGCGCGCCGCAGCGGCGCGTCCTTGGCGGAAGGAAGAACAATGAACAAGTGGATCAAGCGCGGCGGCATCGCCGTCGCGGCCCTGGCCGTGCTGGCCGGCGGCGCGGTCTTCGCCGGCCTGCGCATGGCCGACAGCCGCATGCAGCGAACGGTCGACGTGAAGGTGCAGCCGGTCGCCTTGCGCAGCGATGCGGCCTCCATCGAGCGCGGCAAGTACCTCTTCAACTCGCGCGGCTGCATCGACTGCCACGGGGCCGACGGAGCGGGCCGCACCTTCGTCGAGAAGGGCGACGACCTGAAGATCAAGGGACCGAACATCACGCTCGCGCCCGGCACGGCCGTCGCCAACTACCAGCCGCTGGACTGGGTCAGGGCGATCCGCCACGGCATCGCCCCCTCGGGCCGGCCGCTGCTCGTGATGCCCAGCGAGGACTACAACCGCTTCACCGACGACGACCTGGCCGCGCTGGTGGCCTACGTGCGCAGCCTGCCGCCCGCGCAGGGCACCGGGGCCGAGATCCGCCTGCCGCTGCCGGTGCGAGTGCTCTACGGCTTCGGCGCCATCCCCGACGCCGCCAGCCGCATCGACCACAGCCTGCCTCCACAGCAGCCGATTCCCGAAGCCGTGACGGTCCAGCACGGCGCGTACGTGGCCAACATGTGCCTGGGCTGCCACGGCGAGAAACTCGCCGGCGGCAAGGTGCCCGGCGGCCCGCCCGAGTGGCCGGCGGCCGCCAACCTCACGCCCGGCCCCGGTTCCATCATGCAGCTGTACCCGGATGCCGATTCCATGCTGAAGATGTTCCGCACCGGCAAGCGTCCCGACGGCAGCGAGGTGCAGGTGATGCCGTTCGGCTCGCTCAAGAACATGAGCGAGACCGACGTGCGGGCGCTGCACCTGTACCTGAGGACGCTGGCGCCGCTCCCGAAGGGGTGAGCCCTCAGTTCACGCTGTTCCACACCCTGTTCGGGATGGCGTCGCCGCAGGGGTTTTCCTGCGTGGTCGAGATCGATTTCAGCGCCTGGGCGGCCTGCCTGACCTGCACGTCGTTCTGGCCGTGGGCCCGCGCCATGGCAGCCATGCCGCAGAAGGACCAGGCCTGCGCATCCTGAGGCTCGGTCTGCGCCTTGCGCAGGTACTTCTGGGCGACGTCGTTCAGGTCCTTGAAGTCGTCTCCGCTGACGGGCTGCGCCCGGCCGCCGCCGGCGAACTTCAGCGGCGTGCCGTTGGGCAGCACCTGCCCGGTCGACTTGTCGAATCGCGAAGCGATGAGCGTTGTCTCGTTCTCCACCGTCAGGGCGAAGTGCGTGCCGGTGTTCGGATTGACGTAGCCGTAGGTCCGCGAGCCGGGCGAGATGGGCCGGTAGAGGGACTCACGGTTGTACGCGAGCTCCCGCAGCTGCAGCGCGTCGCCGACCACCTTCACGTCGACGTCGTAGCCGGTTCCGGTGCTGTAGAGGCCCGGCCGGACCGGGCCCCCGGGCACGAGGGCCACGACAGGCGCGGCGTTGGGAGCAGGCGCGGCGGGCGGACGGGCCGCCGCGGCCGCTTGGGCGGCACGCGCCCTGGCTTCCTCCGCCGCACGCGCATTCGCTTCTTCCGCGGCGCGGACCTTCGCCGCCTCCGCTTCACGCTTCGCGGCTTCTTGCTGCGCCCGCCGCTCCTCTGCCTCACGACGCGCCGCTTCCTGTTGCGCCCGCTTCTCCTCGACCAGGCGTCTGGCTTCAGCGGCCTTGGCTTCGGCCGCCCGCGCGCGCGCTTCGGCCTGCTGGCGCTTTTCCTCCTCGGCCTTCGCGCGGCGTTCCGCGGCCTGGCGCTGCGCTTCCTCGCGGACCTTGGCGTCCGCGATGCGCTTGTCCTCCGCTGCCTTGGCACGGGCCTTCGCGGGTGAGAGCGGCCGCGCAGGAGCCGGCGGCGGCGCCTGCTCGAGTTGCTTCGAGAGCTGGTCCACCTTGGCCTTCATGGCGGCGAGTTCGGCCCGCAGGTCGGCATCGGAAGAGGGCGCGGACGCTGCGGCGACAGGCGCCGGCGCGGGGATCTGGGCGAGCGCCGCAGCCGCCTGCGGGAAGCCGCGCGTCGCGCTGGTCAGCTGCTGTGGGGTGCCGGCCTTGAGCTCGTGCGCGTTCGCGTACATGGTCCCCGCCGCCGCGTCGTGGCGCAGCGTCTCGGCCGTGAGCACGCCCAGCAGGCCGGTGCCCTTGAGCCGCAGCGAGCCGTCGCCCTCGACATGGCCGGTGTATGCCATCGCGCCGCTGGAGGAAAGGCGGACAGCCGTACGCAGAAAACGCAGAGGGCACGCAGAAAACGCAGAAAAACTATCGCTTGATTCTTTTGATTCTTCTGCGTTTTCTGCGTGATTTCCGCGCTTTCTGCGTACGGCAGTTCCCTGCAGGGACGCACCAAGGCGCTCAGCCCAGCTTCGAAGGCAGCCAGAGCGACAGCGCGGGAAAGGCGCAGAGGATCACCAGCCGCAGCACGTCCACCGTGATGAACGGCATCGTGCCGCGGTAGATGCGCCCGAGCGTCACGTCCCTCGCGATCGAGTTGATCACGAACACGTTGATGCCCACCGGCGGACAGATCATTCCGAACGTCACCGCCATCACCACGATGACGCCGAACCACACCGGGTCGAAGCCGAGCTGCATCATGGCCGGGAAGACCACCGGCACGGTGAGCAGGATCATGGCCAGTTCGTCCATGATCGCGCCGAGGATGAAGTAGCCCACCATGACCAGGGCGAGCACGCCGTACGCGCCGATTGGCAGGCCGACGAGGAAGGCCACGGCCTTCTGCGTGAACTGGGTGATGGTGAGGAAGTAGCCGAACAGGAACGCGCCGATCACGATCATCATGATCGCGGACGAGACGCGCAGCGTGTCGATCAGCGCCGCCTTGATCTCCGGCCCGCGCAGCCGGCGCCGCACGATGCCGATCAGCAGCGTGCCGGCCGCGCCGACGCCGGCGCCTTCCTCCACCGTGAACAGGCCGCCGTAGATGCCGCCCAGCACGAAGACGAACAGCACCACAACCGCCCACAGCCCACGCAGCGAGCTCCAGCGCTCGGACCAGGTATGCGCCTCGCCGCGCGGCATTGCGTCGGGCCGGACCCGGCTGATGATCTGCACGACGATGAAGTAGAACGCGATCGCCAGCAGGCCGGGGATCACGCCCGCGGCGAACAGCTTCTTGATGTCGGTCTCCGTCATGATCCCGTACAGCACCAGGATCACCGACGGCGGGATCATGATGCCCAGCGTGCCGCCCGCGGCGATCAGCCCGGCGGCCAGGCCCGGGTGGTAGCCGGCGCGGCGCATCTCGGGCAGCGCCACCTGCGCCATCGTCGCCGCCGTCGCGACGGACGATCCGTTGATGGCCGCGAATCCTCCGCACGCGGCGACCGACGCCATCGCGAGACCGCCGCGCAGGTGTCCCAGCCACGCGCGGCCCGCGGCGAACAACTCCCGGCTCATGCCGCCGCGCGAAGCGAATGCGCCCATCAGAATGAACATCGGGATGACGCTCAGGTTGTAGTCGGTGACCACCGAGAGCGGCACGTTTGCCAGCAGGTTGAAGCCGGCCTTCCAGCCGGAGAGCGCGGCGAATCCGCAGACGCCGGCGACGCCCATCGCGATGCCGATCGGCACCCGCACCGCCATCAGCGCGAACATGCCGACGAAGCCCAGCAGGGCCACCAGGTCACGGTCCATGGTTTCCTTGTTGTTCTTTCAGTCGACCGCCAGCGGCTCGTGCTGCAGCTTCTCGTCCTCGCGGCGCCACAAGAAGACGATGCGCACCACCGCCAGCAGCGCGGCCACCGTGGTGCCCACGGACGCGATGGAATAGAACACCCACAGCGGCATGCGCAGGTCCATCGTGCCCTGCGTTCCGGTGCCGGCCACCTTCACCCACACCATCCAGGCCAGCGGCACCAGGAAGGCCAGCGTGAGCAGGGTGGCCGCGATGTCCAGCCGGCGGCGGCCGCCCGGCGGCAGGTGTTCCCACAGTGCGTCGACGCAGATGTGGCTGCCGTAGTAGGTGGCCAGCGCCACGCCCCAGAACAGCGCGATGCCCTGCAGCATGCGCGCGCCGTCGAACCAGTCGGGGATCTGGATGCTGAACACGTCGCGCAGCAGCACGTTGCCGGCGGTGAGCAGCGCGATGGCCAGGAGGAAGAAAGCGGCCACCAGCTCGATGGCCGAGAGCAGCCGCTTCATTCTCAGTCGGCCTTGCGGTTGGCCAGCTCCTTGCGCAGCTCCTCCAGCGCCTGCTTTCCGTTCACGCCCACCTTGTCGGCCGACTGCACCCACTGGGTGTACAGCGGCTCGGCCGCCTTCTTCCACTGATCCAGCTGCGCCGGCGTGAGCTTGACGATGGTGTGGCCGGCCGCCTTCTCCAGCTTGGCCTGGCCGCCATCCTCGAAGTCGCCCCATGCCGCGCCGACCTTGGCGGCCCACTCGTTGTTGCAGTGGTCGTCGATCACCTTCTTCTGGCCGGCCGAGAGCTTGTCGTACCAGCCGCGGTTGAGCACCCACACGAAGTCCGACGCATACAGGCGCATGTCGCTGTGGAACTTCACGGCCTTGTCGATGCCGAAGCTGACGATCGAATCCCAGGGGAAGGAGATGGCATCGGCCACGCCCTTCTCCAGCGCGTCGCGCGCCTCGGGCGCCGACACCTGCACGTTGGTGGCGCCCAGCAGCGTCATGAAGGCGGCGTTGGTGCCGTTGGACGAGCGGATCTTCATGCCCTTGACCTGCGAGGGCTCGGTGATCGGCTTGCGGGAGTGGAAGGTGCCGATGTGCAGGTGCGCGAAGCAGAACTTCACGTCCTTCATCTCGTTGGCCGCGTACTTGCGGTACCAGGCATCCAGCGCGGCCGAGCCCGGGCCCGGCTTGCCCACTAGGAAGGGCAGCTCGCCGGCCGCGAAGACCGGGAAGCGGCCGGCCTGGTAGCCGGGGTTCACCCATGTCATGTCGGCGATGCCGTCGCGCGCCATGTCGTAGTGGTCGGCCGCCTTGCCCAGCTGCTGGGCCGGGAACAGCGCGACCTTGATGCTGCCCTTGGAAGCCGCTTCGACCGACTTGGCCCAGGGCTCGAAGCCGGTCTTCGACAACGAGTGGGTGGGCGGCAGCCAGTGCGCGAACTTCAGTTCCACCGGCTTGTCCTGCGCCATGGCAACGCCGAGGGCGGACAGCAGGGACAGGGCGATCGCGGTCGTGCGGAACGGCAGATTCATCAAGGGTCTCCTTGTTTATTGAACGTAACCATTGATCATGCCCAAGGCGCCCTCCCGCGAGGAGCGGTGTTTTCCCGCTGTCGTGCGGGAGGCGCTCTCAGCCGGTGCTTGCGTCCGCGCCGGCGAAGCGCCAGTCGATCGCGAAGGGCTGCATCAGCTCGGCGATGCGCTCTTTCGCATTGGCGGGGGCGGCCGCGGTGTTTTCGAAGCGGGCGCTCAGGCCGCTGGCGGCTTCCTCGACCTTGACCTGGACCGGGCCGAGCAGCCCCGCGCGATCGAGCCGCTCCTGCAGCACGCGCTCGCAGGCCAGCATGCGCAGGCGCGGCTTGAACACCTTGCCGATCGCCGTCATGGGAATCGCCGGGAGCACGTCGATGCGCTTCGGATAGGCCGGCCGCTCCGGGATGCGCTCGTTCGCGAACGAGGACAGCTCCTGCGGCGTGATCGTCGCGCCGGGCCGCAGCGAAACGAAGGCGACGGGCAGCTCGCCCGCGTATTCGTCGGGTTCCCCCACGGCCGCGGCCATCAGCACGTCCGGATGCTGGAGCAGCGCTTCCTCGATCACCTGCGGATCGATGTTGTGGCCGCCGCGGATGATCACGTCCTTCGCGCGGCCGGTGACGAACACGCGGCCCTCGGCATCGAGGTGCCCGATGTCGCCGGTGATCAGCCAGCCATCGACGGTGAAGGTGCCCGCATTGCGACGCGTGTCGGTGTAGCCCGGACCGACGTTGGGGCCGCGCACGCGCAGGATGCCGCTCTCGCCGGCGGCGCATTCGCGGCCGTCCGACGTCACGGCCTTCACCTCGGTGAACGGCAGCGGCAAGCCGCAGGAGCCCGGCACGCGCGGCGAGTGGAAGGGCTCGATGCTGATCACGCCCCCGCACTCCGTCATTCCGAGGATGTTGCGCACCGGCTTGCCGAACTTGCGCTCGAACGCGGCGGCCAGTTCCGTCGGCAGCGGCGATCCGCCGGTCAGCAGCATGCGCACGCTGCGCAGCGCGGCGGGGCTGGCCTCCAGTCCCAGCAGCGTCGCGATCACGGTGGGCACGGCTGCCAGCAGCGTCACGCCGTGGCGCTCCACGAAGGTCCAGTACTGCCGCGCGAAGGCCGGATTGCGAAGGCCGAGCAAGGTCGGGAGGACGACCTCCGCCCCGCTGAGCAGGGCCGACAGGCCGTAGACGAATGCGCCGGCGACGTGGAACAGCGGGAAGCCGTTGAGGATCACGTCCTGCTCGCGCATCGCGTACATCTGCGCCGCGCCCCAGGCCGCGTGCAGCTGGTTGGCGTGCGTGTGCTGCGCGAGCTTGGGCGCGCCGGTGGTGCCCCCGGTGTGGAACAGCGCGGCGATGCGATTCGGGTCCGCCGCGCGCTCGGCCGCAATCGCGTGCGCAGGCATCGCGGCGATCGCCTTCATGAAGTCCTCATGCCCCGGCGCGCCGCCGGCCGCGAGCACGTGGCGCAGGCGAGGGCAGGCACGCTGCAGGTCCGGCACGCGCGACCAGATGTCCAGCTCGGGGTTGGGCCCCAGCGCGACGAGGATGTTGCAATCCGCCGCGCGAACCAGCTCCGCGATGTGCCCCGCGTCCAGCAGGTAGTTGATCGGGCACACCACGCCCGCGGCCTCGCCGCCCCAGAGCGTGAGGTAGGCCTCGGGGATCGCGGGCAGGAGCATAGCGATGCGCACGGGTTCGTCGCCCGCGAGTTGCTGGAAGAACCGCGACGAGCGGTGAATGTCCGCGAGCAGCTGCGAGTACGTCCAGGTCCGCGGCGGCGTCGCCGGGTCCGCATCGACGATGTAGGTCAGGGCGCGGCGATCGGCGTAGCGGTGCGCGGCGTCCGCCAGCGCGTCGGCGACGCTCGCGTGCGCCATGAATTCGCCGTAGGGCCGGGACTGGATGCGCGCCTTGTCCGCGGCGCCGTGGATGTCGGACCGATGCATGGTTCCCAGCCTACCAAGTAGCGGGCTTCGTGATGGTCGTGCCCGGGATGTGGCTCGGCAGTTGGCTGGCTTGCAGCGCCGATGTGCGGATCTGTCGCGTGAAGTCCGAATGCTGCTTCAGCTGCATCGACGTCTTCCGCACCGGGGCGCCGGGAGTGATCAGGCCGATGACCTTGTTGTGCTGGGCTTTCACCAACCGCATGGCCTCGCAGAGGTCGGAGTCGTTCGAGACGACCACGGCGCAGTCATAGGCATCCTGCCACGCGTCGTTCAGCAGGTGCAGGGCGAGGTTTACGTCGGAGCCCTTCTCCTCGTTCTTCCAGACCTGCACCGTGCCGGGTGGCGGGTCGGCGTTCCTCCATGCGGATCCTGTGACGCAGAAAATGCCCGAAACCCACGTGCACCAGCGGGCAATGCGCGCCCAGTGCCTTGAGGTAGGCGTCCTGTCGGGTCATCACGCTGGGGTTGGCCAGCGTTGGCTGGACCTTGGCGGTGAAGTACTTGATGCCCACGACCTTGTTCTGGGCGCTGAGTACCCTGCCGAACAGCGCCTGGAGATCGACCCACTTGTGGGGTGTGCCCTTCAGCTGGCCATAGTAGAAATTGAATCCGTCCACATAGACCATGGTTCGGAGGTGCTTCTGGGTCATTTTTCTCCGGCACAGAAAGCAACGGCCCCGTGAGGGGCCGTGCACCTGGCGGTCGAAACCGATCAGGGGAGTCGTGCGGCTATTTTATGTGCAATCAAGTGGGCATGCACAGGGCGGGGCGCTGCAACGTCCACCGTTCTGGGGATCGAAGTCGTCCGCCATCCTTCAATCGACCTTCGCCCCCGAGTCCCGCACGATCTTGCCCCACTTCGCCGACTCGGCACGCATGAAGCTGCCGAAGGTGTCCGGCCCGCCGCCGACGATCTGCATGCCCAAGCCCTGCAGCTTTTCCTGCACGTCGGGCAGCTGCAGCGCCTTGGCCACTTCGGTGTGCATGCGCTGCACGATCTCGCGCGGCGTTCCCGCCGGAGCGAGCAGGCCGAACCATTGCAGCGCCTCGAAGTTCGGCAGTCCCGACGTGGCGACCGTCGGCAGACGCGGGGCCACCGGCGAAGGCTTGGCGTCGGTGACCGCCAGCGCATTGAGCTTGCCGCCCTGCACGTGCGGCAGGAACGCGACCGCCGTGCCGAAGGCCAGCTGCACGCGGCCGGCCACCAGGTCGAGCGTCATCGGCGAGTCGCCCTTGTAGGGCACGTGCTGCATCTCGATGCCGGCCTGCGAGCGGAAGTACTCGGCCGTCAGGTGCGACACGCTGCCGTTGCCGGTGGAGCCGTACATGAACTGGCCCGGCTTCGCCTTCGCCAGCGCAATGAACTCGGCCACGTTCTTCGCGGGCACCGAGGGATGCACGACCATCAGGATCGTCGCCGTGCCCAGCAGCGTGACCGGCGCGAAGTCGCGCACCGGGTCGTAGGCCAGCTTCGAGTACAGGCTGGGCGCGATGGCGTGCGTGCTGCTCGTGCCCATGAGGAAGGTGTAGCCGTCGGGCGCCGCCTTGGCAACGAGGTCCGAGCCGGTGGTGCCGCCCGCGCCCGCGCGGTTGTCCACCACCACCGGCTGGCCGAGCGCGGTCGAGAGCTTCTCGCCGATCAGGCGGCCGACGATGTCGGTGGAACCGCCCGCCGGGAAGGGGATCACCAGCCGCACGGGCTTGCCCGGCCAGGACTGCGCCGATGCGCCGCCGGCAGCGAGCGCCAGGCCGAAGGCGGTGAGGAGGGCACGGCGGCTGAGGAACGATGGCATGGCAACTCCTGTCGAGGAAAGCGCGCTCAGGCGCGGGCAAGCTCCGCGCCCGCAGCGACCGCGGCCGGCGCGCCGAGCAGCGCGTCGGCGATGCGGCGCGCGGTGTTGAGCGAATCGGTCAGGCCGAGGTGGCCGTGGCCAGTGGCCAGCCACAGCCCACGATGCCCCGGCGCAGCGCCCACCACGGGTACGGAATCGGGCATGCACGGGCGGTGGCCCATCCACGTCCGCGTGGGCAGGTGCTCCAGCCCGCGGAAGTGCTCGCGTGCGATGCGGCCCAGCACGGCCGCGCGGCGCTCGTCCGGCGGCGCTTCGAGGCCGCCGATCTCCACCGTGCCGCCCACGCGCAGGCCGTCTTCCATCGGCGTGACGAACACCTTGCGGTCGGCGAGCACGACGGTGCGCGACACGATGTCGCGGCCGCCTTCGAACTGCACGTGGTAACCGCGCTGGCTCTCCAGCTGCAGCCGGATGCCCAGCGGCGCGAGCAGCTCGCGCGACCACGCACCCGCGGCGACCACGGCGTGCTCGAAGGCCTGTGCATCCACTTCGCCCGATGCGCGCAGCCACCAGCGGCCGCCCTCGAAATGAAGCCGCTGGACGTCCGCGCGCACGATGCGCCCGCCCGCCGCCACGAAAGCACGCGCCATCGCCTGCACGTAGCGGAAGGGGTTGAGGATGGTGGCGTGGTCGGCCAGGTACATGCCGACCTGGTAGCGCGCCGACACGCCCTGCTCCAGGGCTTCGATGCCCGCGCGGTCCAGCCGCTCGACCTTGAAGCCGTATTGCTCGCGCATGCGCCAGCCGGTCGCATCCTTGGCCAGCGCGTTTGCGTCGGGGTACAGGTGCAGGTGCCCGCGACGCAGGAAGAGCTCGGGCACGCCGAGCTCTCGCGTCATCGCTTCGTGCGCATCGAGCGCGCCCGCATGGAGCGCGGCCAGCTTGGCGGCCGAGGCCTCCACCGCTGCGGGCCGCGCCGAAGCGACGAAGCGCAGCAGCCAGGGCAATGCGCGCGGCAGGTAGCGCAGCGGCAGGTACAGCGGGCTCTCGTCGTCCAGCAGCATGCCGGGCACGGAAGCCAGCACGCCCGGCATCGCCAGCGGCGCCACGGACGCCGGGCTCACCGCGCCGGAGTTGCCGAAGCTGCAGCCCATGCCGGGCTCGTCGCGGTCGACCAGGGTGACGTCCGCGCCGCCTTTGCGCAGCGCGAGCGCGATGCTGACGCCGACGATGCCGGCGCCGACCACCACGACGCGCGGAGTGCCGTTCGATGTCATCTCAGCGCGCCTTCGGGCGCTTGTCGGACACCACGCGGCCGTCCTTGAGCACCAGTTGCAGGCGCCGCACGTTGTTGATGTCCTCCAGCGGATTGCCGCCCACCACGATCAGGTCCGCGATCTTGCCGACCTCCACCGTGCCGAGCTCGTCGCCCATGCCGCAGATGGCCGCTCCGTTGCGCGTGGCCGCCACGAGTGCCTGCCATGGCGTCGCGCCGTCGCGCACCCACAGGCCCAGCTCCAGCAGCGCCGCATCCTTGAGCGGGCGGATGTCGGAGCCCAGCGCCATCTTCACGCCGGCCTTCAGCGCCTTGATGAAGCCGGCCTGGTGCACGTCGGACGCCGCATCCGCCCGGCAGCACAGCGAGTGCGCCAGGTTGCGGTTCTTCACCCAGCGCTGCTCCCAGTCGTTCGTGGCCTGGGTCGGCGTGAGGTGGCTGATGGAGAGGGTGGGCACGTACCAGGTGCCGTGCTGCAGGAACAGATCGATGCACTCGTCGTCCAGGATGTAGCCGTGCTCGATGCTGTGCGCGCCCAGGCGGATCGCGGCCTTCACGGACGGCGGGTTGGTGGCGTGCGCCATCACCTTGAATTCGCGCAGCTTGCAGATGTCGAAGGCGGCCTTGAGCTCCTCTTCCAGCAGGAAGGAGTGGCGGTGCAGGTCCCAGGCCGGACCCATGATGCCGCCGGACAGATTGAGCTTGATGTGGTCGACGCCGTTCTTGATCTGCTCGCGGATGGCCTTCACCCAGCCGTAGGGCCCGTCGACTTCGAGCGCGTGGCCGGAGGTGAGGAAGTGCCCGCCGGTGGTCGTGAGGAAATGCCCCGACGCGAACAGCCGCGGTCCGACGTGCTGGCCGGAATCGAACGCGCGCTTCCACGCGACGTCCATGTAGTGGTGCGCGCCGGCGCAGCGGAAGCCCACGATGCCGGAGTCGAACAACGCGGCCTGCAGCCGGTGGCCGAACAGCGTCACCTGGTCGGGCAGCGGCATCTCGGCGAGCGACTGGAAATAGTCGGGGTGGACGTGCACGTCCCACAGGCCGGGCATCAGGTACGCGCCCTTGAGGTCGATCACCTCGGCATCGCCCACCGCGGGCGCGCTGCCGGCCTGGAAGATTTCCTTGATGCGGCCATCTTCCAGCAGCACGGCGCAATCCGGCTGCGGCCGGGGTTCGACGCTGTCGATCAGCGTCGCATGGGTCAGCAGGGTTCTCATCGCCATCCGATGCTACGCGCGGCTCACTCGGCCACGATGCCGACCTTGGCCGCGAGGTCCTTCCACTTGGAGACTTCGCCCTGCACGAAGCGGGCGAACTCCTCCGGCGTCTGCGGCGAGGCCACGATGCCGCGGTCGCTGAAAGCCTTCGACAACTCGGGCGAGTTGAGCGCGGCCACCGCCTCGGAGTTGATGCGGTCGACCACCGCGCGGGGCGTCTTCGCCGGCGCGAACAGGCCGAACCAGGTGCCGCCCGAGAAGTTCGGCAGGCCGGCTTCGGCGAACGTGGGGACTTGCGGCAGGCTGGCCAGCCGCTGGCGCGTGGCGACCGCCAGCGCGCGCAGCTTGCCGCCGCGCACGTGCTCCTGCACCGCTGGCGGCGTGTCGAAGCTGTACTGCACCTGCCCGCCGATCAGGTCCGTCATCGAAGGGCCGCTGCCCTTGTACGGAACGTGCACGCTGTTGATGCCGGTGAGCGACTTGAACAGCTCGCCGGCCAGGTGGTTGGACGTGTTGTTGCCGAACGAGGAGTAGTTCAGCTTGCCGGGATTGGCCTTCGCATGGGCGATGAATTCGGCCAGCGTGTTGGCGGGCACCGAGGGGTTCACCACCAGGAAGAACGGGACCTGGCCCACCAGCGTGATCGGCTGCAGGTCGCGCACCGGGTCGTACGGCATGGCCTTCATCGTGATCGGCGCGATCGACACCTCGGGCGAAGCGGCCAGCAGCAGCGTGTAGCCGTCGGGGTCGGCCCGCACCACCTGTTGTGCCGCCACGGTGCCTCCCGCACCTGCGCGGTTCTCGACCACGACCTGCTGCCCGAGCTTGCGGCCCAGCTGCTCGGCCAGGAGGCGGCCCGCCACGTCGGTGCTGCCGCCGGGCGGGTAGCCGATGAGGACGCGGACCGGCCGCGAGGGCCACCCGGCCGATTGCGCGAACGTGGCGCCGGGCACCAGGGCGGCGGCGGAAGTGAGCAGGAAAGTACGACGTTGCATGACGGTTCTCCAGGCAGGCGGCGGCGCGCCGGCCGCTACGGGAAGCGGGAGCACTTTAGGCGGCTGGCGTATCGGAAAGCAATATGCCAATATCGGAATGCAATAACCACCGGAGATTCCCGATGGCCAGAACGATCACCGTGGCCGCGGCCCAGACCGGCAGCGTCCAGGACGGCGACCTGCGCACCATCACCGAAGCGGCGCACGCCATGCTCGACGAAGCCGGGCGGCAGCAGGTGCGCCTGCTCACGTTCGGCGAGCTGTTCCTCACCCCGTTCTTCGCCAACAAGCTCGAGGAGGAGTTCGACCGCTGGTTCATGCAGGACACGCACGAGGTGCTGGCCGGCCTGCGCGAGAAGGCGCGCCGCCATCGCATCGCGCTGGTGCTGCCTTTCGCGGAGCGCGCGCACGACGGTTACTTCAACAGCGCGTTCATCTACGACGAGGATGGGCGCGAAGCCGGGCGCTACCGCAAGACCCACATCCCGGCCTACTTCCCGAGCGAGGGGCCGGGCGGCACCGGCAGCTTCGAGAAGTTCTATTTCGCGCCGGGCGCCAAACTGGAGACGTATGCGGTGGCGGGCACGCGCATCGGCGTGCAGATCTGCAACGACCGGCTCTATCCCGAATCCTCGCGCGCGCTCGCGCTGGCGGGGGCCGAGCTGATCGCGATGCCGATCGCGTTCTCCACCTACGCCGACCCGCAGCAGCGCACCTCGATCTGGGAGATCCCGCTGCGCGCCCGCGCCTACGAGAACGGCGTGTTCGTGCTCGCCTGCAACCGAGTGGGCACGGAAGGTCCGAGGCACCACCTGGGCCGCAGCATGGTGGTCGATCCGCGCGGCATGATCGTCGCGGAAGCAGGCACCGGGAAGCCGCAGTTGCTGACCGCGCAGATCGACCTCGATGCGGTCAGCGCGGCACGCAAGAAATTCCCCTGGTGGCGCGACCGCCGGCCCGACCTGTACGGGCCGCTCGCAGCCCCGCAGTGAAGGCGCCGATGCCCGCAGCCGCAAGCGCGTCCACCCGCCGTGCCATTCGTACGGCGACGGCGGCGGAGGGCGACCACAGCCCGCTCTTCATGGGCTCGCTGGCCAAGTGCTTCCAGGTGCTGGAAGCGCTCAACACCGCGGGTCGCGCGGTCGGCCTCACGGAGTTGGCGCAGCTCGCGAGCCTGGACCGCAGCGGCGTCCAGCGCATCACGCACACGCTGCGCGTGCTCGGCTACCTGCGGCAGGATCCCGCGACCAAGGCCTTCCGGCTCTCGGGCCGCATGCTGGAGTTCGGCCACACGGTGCTCGCGACCGACCAGCTGCGCGAGCGCGCGCAGCCGCACCTGGAAGCGCTGAACCGGCGCACGTCCGAGACGGTGAACCTGATGGAGCTGGAAGGCGACGAGATCGTGTACGTCGCCCGCTATCCCAGCCTGCATGCCGTGAGCGTGGACCTGCACGTGGGCTCGCGGCTGCCCGCGTTCTGCACCGCCGCGGGCCGCGCCATCCTCTCCTGCATGGAGCCGGCCGACGCGCTGGCACGGCTGAAGGCGGCGCGCCGCACGGCGATGACGCGCCACACCGTGACGGACCTCGCCGGCTTGCGCGCGGCCCTGGGCGAGGCGCGGGAGCAGGGCTATGCGCTGAACAACCAGGAAGCCTTCATCGGCGACGTCTCGGTCGCCGCGCCGCTGCTGGACCCGCGCGGGCATCCGCTGGGCGCCGTGAACATCGCCGTCCCCACGCCACGCTGGCGGCTCGAGGACGTGCTCGCGCGGCTGGTGCCGCAGTTGCTCAAGACCGCGGCGGCGATCAACCGCGAAGTCCGGCATCTCTAGTTTTTTCCATCCACCCCGCCAGGAGGTTCGACATGAGGTTCTCTCGTAGGTTTGCAGTGCTGGCGTTGGCCGCCGGTGCATGGACGTCGCCCGCGCTCGTGCAGGCGCAGGGCTCGGCCGAGGCCTGGCCCGAGCGCGCGGTCACGGTTGTCGTGCCTTGGCCGGCCGGCGGCTTCACCGACAAGCTGGGCCGCCTGATGGCGGAGAAGATGGCCGCGGGCCTCGGCAAGCCCGTCGTGGTGGAGAACCGGCCGGGCGCCAGCGCCGGCATAGGCTCGGAGCACGTGATGCGCTCGGCGCCCGACGGCTACACGCTGCTGGTCACCTCCACGGATGGCACGGTGAAGCTGCTGCAAGGCAAGGGCACGGACCCGGTGACTCAGCTCACACAAATCTCGATGCTGGCCTCGCAGCCGGTCACGTTGTCGGTCGGGCCCAAGTTCAAGGGCAACACGCTGGCGGACTTCGTCGCGGAAGCCAAGCGCGCGCCGGGGACGATCGCCTACGCATCCAACGGCGAAGGCGGCGCCACGCACTACGGCATGGAGATCTTCGCGAAGCAGGCGGGCATCCAGCTGAACCACATCCCCTACAAGGGCACGGCGCCCGCGCTCCAGGACCTGGTGGGTGGCCAGGTCGAGGCGACGCTGGTCAGCCTGCAGGGCGTGGGTGCGCAGCTGCAAAGCGGCCGGGCGCGCGCGCTGGCGATCACCTCGCCCAAGCGCGTCGAGGCCGCGCCCAACATCCCGACCTTCGCCGAGTCCGGGTATCCGGGTTTCGATCTGACGCTCTGGTACGGCATGGTCGGCCCCAAGGGCCTGCCCGATCCCATCGTGCGGAAGGTGAACAAGGTACTGCGCGAGGCGCTGGCCGCGCCGGACGTGCAGCAGGCGCTGCGTTCGGCGGCGGCGGAGCCGGTGAGCAGCTCGCCCGAGGAGATGCTGCAGTTCGTGCAGAAAGAGGCCGCTCGCTGGAGCGCGATGATCCGATGACCACTCTCCCGGCCGATGAAGACTTCCGCATCCGCCATGCCGTGATGGAGCGGCTGGTCGACTATTGGTGGGACGTCGACGCGGACGGCGCGCGCGGCGCGACCGACTTCTACACGCAGGACTGCGTCTACCAGATGTGCGAGCACCGGATGGAAGGCCGTGGCGCGGTGCACGACTACTACGCCTTTCGCACCGCGCGCGGCGATCGGCTGGTGCGGCATGTGCTCACCAACGTGCGGGCGCGCGTCGAAGGGCCGGGGCAGGCTTCGGTGCAGGGCGTGCTGTCCGTCTACGCGGCCGACGGCGTGCCGGTGCTGCCGGCCGCGCCGCCGATCCTGGTGGCGGACAACCACGCGACCTTCGTGCGCGAGGCCGATGGCGCGTGGCGCATGCGAGAGCACGGCATCGTCGCGCTGTTCCGCGGCGGCGTGCCCGTGCTCGTGCCGCCGCCAGCCGGCGGGCGTGCGGCTTAAGCGGCCTGCGCTCCCGCCTCGGCCGTGACGCCCTGCGCGTAGTGGATGGCCAGCACCTCCGGCCGCTTCATCGAGGGCATCCCGCCGACCAATTGCAGCGCGTGCTTGGCCAGCTCGCGCGGCACGCGGCCGGACAGGTGCGCGTTGCGCGCGCGCAGGTCCGGGAAGACATCGAAGATGCCGTAGTGCTGCCTGTCGGCCCAGTGCAGCGCGAACCAGGCCACGGTGTCGGGCTCCTCTTCGACCATGTGGCGGGCATCGCGCAGGAATTGCTCCACCTCGGCCTCATGCCCCGCCTTCGCCTTGAAGGCGAGCAGCACGCCGAGGCTCGAAGCGCGCGGCGTCGCAGGCAGCTTGCTGGCCAGGATGTTCAGGCGGGCGAACTCCGCTTCGCGCCGCAGCATCTGCGCCCCTTTCTCCTTCAGCCCCTGGGCGACCGGGCCTTGCAGGTGCGCCTGCCGCCCGGCCTCGTCGCCGAACGCGCTGAAGAAGCCGTAGTCCTCGCGGCCGAAGCGCAGCGCGTACCAGGCCAGCGTGCCGGGCTCGGCCCGCGCCTGCGGCAGCGCGCACTGCTGGAACAGCTCGGCCTGCGCCGACTGGCCGGGCCGGGCGATCATCCGCGCCAGCAAACCATGGGTCACCGTCGACATCGTCTCCTCCTTTGGTCAAAGAACAGCCAGCGTAGAACCTGAGCGGCGCGACCGGAAAGCCGCGCCGTGGTGAAGACTGTGAGCGCCTGTAGCTCGGCGGGCGCTCCGCTACGCCTCCTGGAACGCCTCCTCGCGCGTCTTGCGGATCGCCGGCAGGGCCACGACCAGCAGCAGCACGAGCGTGGCGACCAGCAGGCTGAGCGACAGCGGGCGCGTGACCAGCGTGGAGAAGTCCCCGCGCGCCAGCAGCAGGGCGCGGCGCAGGTTCTCTTCCATCATCGGCCCGAGGACGAAGCCCAGCAGCAGCGGCGCGGGTTCCATGCCGCAGCGCGCGAACACGTAGCCGGCCACGCCGAACGCGGCCGTGATGAAGACGTCGAAGGTGTTGTTGTTGATCGAATAGACGCCTATGCAGCAGAACACCAGGATGGCCGGGTACAGGTACCGGTAGGGCACCTTCAGCAGCTTCACCCACACGCCCACCAGCGGCAGGTTCAGGACGATCAGCATGGCGTTGCCGATCCACATGCTGGCGATCAGTCCCCAGAACAGGTCGGGGTTGCTGGTCATCACCTGCGGGCCGGGCTGGATGTTGTGGATGGTCATCGCGCCCACCATCAGCGCCATCACCACGTTCGACGGGATGCCCAGCGTGAGCAGCGGCACGAACGAGGTCTGCGAGCCGGCGTTGTTGGCCGCCTCGGGGCCGGCCACGCCCTCGATCGCGCCCCGGCCGAATTCGGCGCTGCGCGAAGACAGCTTCTTCTCCAGCGTGTAGGAGGCGAAGGCCGACAGCGTGGCGCCCCCGCCCGGCAGCATGCCCAGCACGGTGCCCAGGGCGGTGCCGCGCGCGGCGGCGGGGACGAACCGGCGGAAGTCCTCGCGCGTCGGGAACAGGTGGGTGATGTGGTTGGTGAAGGTCTCTCGGTGCTCGCGCTGCTCGACGTTCACGATGATCTCGGCGAAGCCGAAGATGCCCATGGCGAGCGCGACGAAGTTGATCCCGTCCGTGAGTTCGGGGACGTCGAACGAGTAGCGCGCCACGCCCGAATTCACGTCCGTGCCGACCAGGCCGAGCACCAGCCCGAGCAGGATCATGCCGACCGCCTTGACCAGCGATCCGGACGCGAGCACCACCGCTCCGACCAGGCCCAGCACCATCAGCGAGAAATACTCCGCCGGCCCGAACTTGAACGCGAGCTCCGACATCGGCAGCGCGAATGCCGCCAGCACCAGCGTGGCGAAGCAGCCCGCCATGAACGAGCTGATGCCGGCGGTGGCCAGCGCGGCGCCCGCGCGGCCGCGGCGCGCCATCTGGTAGCCGTCGATCGCGGTGACCACCGAGGACGACTCGCCCGGCAGGTTGACCAGGATGGCGGTCGTCGAGCCGCCGTACTGCGCGCCGTAGTAGATGCCCGCCAGCATGATCAGCGCCGACACCGGCGGCAGCGTGTAGGTGACCGGCAGCAGCATCGCGATCGTCGTGGACGGGCCCAGGCCCGGCAGCACGCCGATCAGCGTGCCGAGCAGGCAGCCGATGAATGCGTAGAGGAGGTTCTGCAGGCTCAGGGCCGTCTCGAAGCCCAGGGCGAGGTGGGAGAACAGTTCCATCGTCCGGTCCTCCTCAGCCCAGCGCGACCGGCCACAGCGGGATCTGCAGGTTGATCCCGTGGATGAACACGGCGGTGCTGAAAGCCACCAGCGCCGCGGCGTTGATGAGCGCGCCGCGCCAGGTGAACTCGTGGCTGGCGCGGCTGGACACCAGCACGAGCACGGTCAGCGCCAGCACCAGGCCCAGCGGCTGCAGCAGCAGCCCGAACAGCACCACGCCGCCCAGGATCCACGCCATGGGGCCGATCTCCAGGCGCTTGACGCCCTCCACCCCGGCCGTGCGCCTCACGCCGCCCGCCAGCGTCAGGAGCCCGACGATGGCCAGCAGGACGCCGACCCAGAACGGGAAGAAGCCCGGGCCCATCCGGGCCGGGTCGCCCAGCCTGTACTCGAGCGCGCCGAGGCTGAACCCGGCGCCGGCCAGGACGTAGATGAGCCCGGCGGCGAAGTCTTTCTGGTTGCGTATGCTCAATCGCATGCTTTCCTGTCTCCTTGGAGTTCGAGGGCCGCGCGGGCCGGGTTTGGATCATGTCGTGACATGATTGCCTCACGCTGTGATGTGAATCCGCGGAGACAGTTCCGCCGGCCGGTGTAGATTCCGCGCACCGGGAGAAGACTGATGAACAACAGGGCGCGCCGGCGCGAGCCGACCGAAAAGGAACACTACGAGCGGCTGTCCAGCTTCCGCTGGCAGCTGCGCCGCTTCCTGCGGTTCAGCGAGGACGCGTGCCGCGGCGAGGGCGTCACCATGCTCCAGTACCAGCTGCTGGTGCACACCCAGGGCTTCGAGGAGCGCGAGTGGGCCAGCATCGGCGAGCTGGCCGAGCGGCTGCAGGCGCAGCCGCATGGCGTGGTGGCCCTGGTGACGCGGTGCGAGCAGGCCGGCCTGGTGGAGCGGCGCCCCAACGCCCTCGACGGCCGCCTGGTCGAGGTGCACCTCACGGCCAAGGGCCGGCGCTGCCTGCGCCGGCTGGCGCAGCTGCACCGGGAGGAACTGGCCAGCCTCGCGGCCGTGGTGGAGGCGGCGAGCGAGAGCTAGCGCCGCAGGCCGCGGCGGCGCGGCCCGCGGGCCCAGCGGGCGCGCCGCGCGGCAGCGTCCCAGGCACCCGACGGCTCGGCCGCCTCGCCGTGCCCCCGCGAGTGGCGCGAGAACAGCCGCGCGTAGTAGCCGTCTTGCGCCAGCAACTCCGCGTGCGTGCCCACCGCCTCGATCTGGCCGCCGCGCAGCACGACGATGCGGTCGGCGTCCATCACGGTCGAAAGCCGGTGCGCCACGACCAGCGTGGTGCGGCCGCGCGTGAGCCGCTGCAGCGCGCCCTGCACCAGCGCCTCGCTCTCGTTGTCCAGCGCGCTCGTGGCTTCGTCCAGCACCAGGATGGGCGGGTCCTTCAGCAGCGCCCGCGCGATGGCGATGCGCTGCTTCTGCCCGCCGGACAGGCCCGCGCCGCGCTCGCCCACCAGCGTGTCGTAGCCATGGGGCAGGCGCTCGATGAACTCGTGCGCGTTGGACGCGCGCGCGGCCGCCTCGGCCTGCTCGCGCGTCGCGCCCGGGCTGCCGTAGGTGATGTTGCCCAGGACGGTGTCGTGGAACAGGTGCACTTCCTGCATCACGGTGCCGACCTGCGCGCGCAGCGAGCGCGACGTGCAGTCGCGCACGTCGACGCCGTCGATCAGGATGCGGCCGCCGGTGGGCGCGTGCAGGCGCTCGAGCAGCGACACCAGCGTGGTCTTGCCGCAGCCGCTGGGGCCGACCAGCGCGACCGTCTCGCCGGGCGCGATCGACAGCGTCACCTCCCGCAGCACCGGGCGACCGTCGCCGTAATCGAACGAGACCTGCTGGAAGTCCACCGCGCCCCGCGCGACCACCAGCTCGCGGGCATCGGGCGCGTCGGCCAGCGGATCGGGCGTGTCCAGGATCTCGCTCACGGCCTCCAGCGACACCCGGCCGCGGCGCACCGTCGCATACACGTTCGTCAGGCTCTGGATGGGACCGAACAGGCTGCTGACGTACTGCAGCGAAGCGACCAGTGTGCCCACGGTGCCGTGCCCGCGCAGCACCAGCCACACGCCGATGGCGGCGACCGACAGGCGCGCGCCCGCCGCCGACAGGCCCTGCAGGGCGGCGGTCTGCGCGTCGCGGCCAGCGCCGCGCTTTTGCAGCGCGTTGCCCTCGTCCACGGCCTTCAGGAAGCGGCGCTCCTCTTCCTGCTCCATGGCGAAACCCTTGACGGTGCGGATGCCTCCCAGAACCTCGGTCCATCGGCCGAAGATCGCCGACCAGTGGGCCACGAGCGCGCGGTCGCGCTGCGTCTGCTCGGGCACGGCGCGCATGCCGATCAGGGCCGGCAGCGGGGCGAACACGCAGACGGCAAGGGCGAGGCGCCAGTCGAGATTCAGCAGCGCGGCCAGCGCCAGGGCCAGGTAGCAGGCGGCGGGCAGCGTCTTGAAGGCCAGCTCGCAGACGGCCGTCACGAATCCGTTGATGGAGGCGTTGACGCGGTTCACCGTGGCGCCGACGGTCTGCTTCTGGTGCCACGCCAGCGGCAGCTCGTGCAAACGCGCCGTCACCCGGCCGCGCAGCGAGAAATCGAGATCCAGCTTCACGCGCCAGCTTCGTGTTTCCAGCAGCCGCGAGAGGTAGACCTGCGCCAGTTCGGCCGCAGCCACCGCGCACAAGGCGATCACGATGGTCCGCAGTCCGCCGATGGGGGCCGAAGCAGCGAACCGGGTGAGCGCGTCGACCAGGCCCATGACGGCCAGCGGCGACGCCGCGCTCACCACCGCGAGCAACAGGGCCAGCGCGATGACCTTGCCGATCGGCCGGCCGAAGCCTTGCAGCCAGGGAAGCGCCTGGCGGGCGACGTCGCGCGTGCTGCGCAGCGAATGCGGGAGTGCCACGGCGTCGCGGCGGAGGAGGGCGCCTGAAGCTTCAGGCCGGAGGGCGGACAACATGGACGGCGTGCGCGGCTCTGGACGCACAGACAGCGCAGGTCAGCCGCAAGACAAAACTGTAGCGGCTAACGGATGAGCTCGCGCCAAGGTTGACCCAACTCCGAGCGCGCGGCGGGCTCGTGCCGAGTGGCGGCGCAACGGATGCGTGAGTGATGCCGCGTTCGCGGCTGGGAGCGGAGTCAGTTCGAGATGACGGAGCCCACCGGTGCCACGCAAACGTTGTTGCGGTTCTCCAACTCCGGTGGGCAAACCTTCCGCGTGCCGCTCTTGCGGTCGTAGGCCGGCGGCGTGCCGCTGTTCAGCACGTTTTCCAGCCCGGTGGTCGTGCCGAAGGCGCCGGGGCCGAGCATGGCCGGGTTGCGAGTGCGCGGCTGCGGTGCGTTCGGAGACCGCGACGTCGTCGCTGGCGTGCCCTGCTGCAGCGGATCGATGGCCACGCCATCGGGGCCGATCTCTCTCGGGGCCGAAGGACCGCTGGGCGTGCTCGGCCGGCTGGGCGCGAGCGCGCCGCTCGACTGCGGAGCCGTCGTCTGTGCGCCGGCGGCGCAGGCAAAGGCAGCCAGGAGTGCGGCGATGAGCGGGCGGGCGTTCATGTGCAGACCATGCTAGTTGCCGGGGCGCATCGCAAGTCGCCGTCGTAACCGAGTGCAGCGGATGAGCCGCCTCCGACGTGGGCTGCTGCAGGGCGCCTACAAGCCGCGCGACGGCGCCCGCCTAGTGTCGACCCATGACAGCATCCGACGACCCGGGTCCGTACCTGCGTGACCTGCTGGAGCGGTTCCGCCCGCTGCGCGAGGGCAAGGTCCAGCAGTCGCTGCCGGGGATGGACCGGACCGATCCGGACACCTTCGCCATCGCAGTGGCCACGGCCGACGGGCAGGTCTGGTCCGAGGGCGACGACCGGCATCCGTTCTCGCTGCAGTCGATCTCCAAGCCCTTTCTCTACGGGATGGCGCTGGACCAGCTCGGGCGCGAGTGCGTGCACCGCAAGGTCGCGGTGGAGCCCACCGGCGAGGCGTTCAATTCCCTCACCGAGCTGGAAGAGGACCACCTGCCGTACAACCCGATGATCAATTCGGGCGCGATCGCCATCTCGGCCCTGCTGCACCACGACGCGCCGGACGAGTCGCGCGACAGGATGATGGCGATGTTCGGCGAGTACCTGGGGCGGCGCGCCGAGGTGCACGAGGCGGTGAAAGGCCGCGAACTGCTAGGCGCGCACCGCAACCGGGCGATCGCCCACCTGCTGCGGCACTTCGAGGTGATCGGCGACGACATCGACGGCGCGATCCGGCTCTATGCCTGGCAATGCGCGGTGATGCTGGACGTGCGCGAGCTGGCGCTGATGGCCGCCACCCTGGCCAACGGCGGCGTGCAGCCCGTCACCGGCAGGCGCGCCCTTCAGCGCCGCCACGTGCGCGACGTGCTCACGCTGATGTTCACCTGCGGCATGTACGACACCTCGGGCACCTGGGCCTACCACGTCGGCCTGCCCGCCAAGAGCGGTGTGAGCGGCGGCATCCTGGCGGTTGTGCCGGGGCGGATGGGTCTGGCGGTGTTCTCGCCCCGCCTGGATGGCCACGGCCACAGCGTGCGTGGGATCCAGGTGTTCAAGGCCTGGGCGGTCGACTGGGGCCTGGGCGTGCTCGGCGGCTGCGAGGACAGCGAACGCTCCGCGCATCCGGTGCCGGACCCGGCCTCGGCCAAGAGCGCCAACTGATTCCCGCGAAGTCCCGCATTGCAGCCGGCCAACCGCGCGGCTTACATTGGCCTGCACCCGAGGAGGCACGCGCCATGCAGACCACGATGATGGATGTCCCGCTCTCGCTCAACCACCTGCTGGAGCGCGCGGGGCGGTTGTTCGCCGGCAACGAGATCGTCTCGCGCCTGCCGGACAAGTCGCTGCGCCGGCACACCTACGGCGAGTTCCACCGCCGCGCCCGGGCCCTTGCCAGTGCGCTGCAGCGGCTTGGACTCAAGAAGGGCGATCGCGTCGCGACGCTGTGCTGGAACCACCATGCCCACCTGGAGTGCTACTTCGGCATCCCGGCCGCGGGCGGCGTGATGCACACGCTCAACCTGCGCCTGTCGCCCGACGAGATCGGCTGGATCGCGGGGCATGCGCAGGACCGGTTCCTCGTGGTCGACGACGTGCTGCTGCCGCTCTACAGGCAGTTCACGGCGCTTCACAAGTTCGAACGCGTGATCGTGTTTCCGTTCTCGGGCCAAGCCGCCCCCGAAGGGTTCGACGATTACGAAGCGCTGCTGGCCGAAGCCGACCCGGACGGTTTCGACTACGCGCCGCACGACGAGAACGACCCGGTGGCCATGTGCTACACGTCGGGCACGACAGGGCGGCCCAAGGGCGTGGCCTATTCGCACCGGTCCACCGTGCTGCACACGCTGGTGGCCAGCCTTGGCGATTTCTGGGGCTTGCGCGGCACCGACGTCGTGCTGCCGGTGACGCCCATGTTCCACGCCAACAGCTGGGGCATGCCGTACGGGGCGGTGATGATGGGCGTGAAGATGGTCTTCCCCGGGCCGCACCTGCACCCGGAGGACCTGCTGGACCTGATCCAGCAGGAGCCGCCCACGCTCTCGCTCGGCGTGCCCACGATCTGGATGGGACTGATCCAGGCCTACGAGGCTTCGCTGGCCAAGGACTCGCCGCACCACGGCCGCTGGAAGCTGCCGCGCGGCATGCGCTCGCTGGTCGGCGGCGCGGCCGTGCCGGAGGCGCTGATCCGCGCCTTCGACCGGCATGGCATCTGGATCCTGCAGGGCTGGGGCATGACCGAGACCTCGCCGGTGTGCACCGTCTCCTATCCGCGGGCGGAGCTGCACGGCGCCGATGCCGACGAGCGCTACCGGCGTGCCGCCATGGCCGGCGTGCCGGTGCCGCTGGTCGACCTGCGCGTGCGCGGCGACGAAGGCAACCAGCCCTGGGACGGCAAGAGCGTCGGTGAGATCCAGGTGCGCGGACCCTTCATCACGGGCCGCTACCACGCGGTGGAAGAGGCCGAAAAGTTCACCGCCGATGGCTGGCTGCGCACCGGCGATGTCGCATCCGTCGATGCGCTCGGTTTCGTTCGCATCACCGACCGGACGAAGGACCTCATCAAGTCGGGCGGCGAGTGGATCAGCTCGGTCGACCTGGAGAACGCCGTCATGGCGCATCCCGCAGTGTCCGAGGCCGCGGTCATCGCCATCCCCGACGAGAAATGGGGCGAGCGGCCGCTCGCCTGCGTGGTGAAGAAACCGAACGGCGCGGTGGCGGCCGAGGAACTCGACGCACACCTGCTCAAGCAAGGCTTCGCGAAGTGGCAGCTGCCGGACCGCTACGAATGGATCGACGCCGTGCCCCGCACGTCCACCGGAAAGTTCTGGAAGCTCAAGCTGCGCGAGCGCTACCCGCGCTGAGCGCGGCGGCGCTCACTCACGCAGCAGCGGCAGGCGCACGGTGAAGATGCTGCCGCGACCCGGCCCGTCGCTGTGCGCGCCGACCTCGCCGTCGTGCAGCTCCACCAGCTTCCTCACAAGCCACAGGCCGATGCCGAGACCGCCCTGGGCGCTCTCGCGCGTGTCCTCGCCCTGCACGAACAGGTCGAACACCTGCGGCAGCATGTCGGCCGCGATGCCCTTGCCGTTGTCCTTCACGTGCAGCAGCAACTGACCGGCCAGCACCTCGCCGCCCAGCACGATGTGGCCGCCGCGCGGTGTGTACTTGGCGGCGTTGTTCACCAGGTTGCTGATCACCTGCGCCAGGCGCGTGAGGTCGCCGCGCAGCGGCACGGGGCCGGCCGGCATGTGCACTTCCAGCGTGTGGCCGGCGGCTTCCACGCCCGGCTGGCTGGACTCCAGCGCATGTGCCACCACCTGGTCGAGCGTCACGCGCTCCAGCCGCAGGTCCAGCCGGTCGCGCGTGATGCGCGAGACGTCCAGCAGGTCGTCCACCAGCCGCACCAGGTGCACCAGCTGGCGCTCCATCATGTCGCGCGTGCGGCGCGCGACGGGCGGCAGGTCTTCCAGCCGCCGCATGATCTCCAGGCCGTTGCGGATCGGCGCCAGCGGATTGCGCAGCTCGTGCGCCAGCGTCGCTATGAAGGCGTCCTTGCGGCGGTCGGCTTCCACCACGTCGGTGATGTCGGTCGAGACGCCGCAGACCGCGTAGATGCGCCCGCCTTCGTCGTACAGCGGGAACTTGCTGGAACGGTAGGTGACCTGCCGCCCGCGCACCACCATCTTTTCCTGTACCACGACGTGTTCGCCGCGCTCCAGCACCTGCGCGTCGCTCGCCCGCAGCTCGGCGGCCACCTCGGCCCCGAACAGCTGCCCGTCGGTGATGCCGATGGAGGCTTCGCGGTCGACGCCGTGCTGAGCGCGCCAGGCTTCGTTCGAGAGGATGTAGCGGCCCTTCAGGTCCTTGGCGTAGACCAAAGCGCCGGCGCCCTCGATCACCGATTCGGTCAGCCGCTGGGCGGTCCGCAGCTTGCGCTCGGCCACCATTTCGGCCGTCACGTCGCGGGCCGCGCAGATGCCGCGCATGGGCTGCAGCTTGCCGTCGATGACGGCGAACACGATCTGCAGCCGGATGTGCAGCCAGCGCACCGTGCCGCTGGGCAGCAGGCCGCGCACGTCGATGGCCAGGTGCCCGCTGCTGGTGGGCTTGAGCACTTCGGCGATCGCCTGCAGGTAGCGCTCGCGGTCGTCGGGGTGGATGCGGTCGAAGATGGCCTGCCGCGGCACCGTCATCTCGGTGTCGCCAAGCTCCAGCAGCCGCGCCAGTTCGGCCGAGATGTGGTTCTCGTTGGTGAGGTAGTCGATCTCCGCCATCACCAGCCCGGCGGCCTTGATGCCCATCTCGAGCTTCAAATGGTCCGCCTCCATGCGCGCTTCGACCCGCTTGCGCTCGGTGATGTCGCGGGCGATGCCCAGCACGCCGACGATGCGGCCGGACGGGTCGCGCAGCGGCAGCTTTCGCGACCACCAGTAGCGCAAGCTGCCGTCGGCCTGGTGGATCGCTTCCTCGGCGTCGAGCACCTCGCCGGTGGCGATGACCCTCCGGTCGTTGTGCATGAGCCGGTGCGCCATGTCCGGGTCTTCCATGAACTCGGCGTCGGTGCGGCCCAGCACTTCGGCCGCCGTGCGGTTGACGGCCGCGAGCGTGGCCCCGTTCGCGAAGCGGTAGCGGCTCTCCAGGTCCTTGGCGAAGATGGCGTCGTCGGTCGCCTCCGCGATCGCGGCGGCCAGCCGGCCGGCGTCGGCGAATACGTCAGCCCCGGGCGCCCGCGGGCCCGGCCGGAGATCCGACATGGCGGGCGGCCGCTTCACGGTGCACCTTTCCGGGGCGCGGCGGCGCGTGTGCGGCGCGTCAAGCCCACGTGAACGCGCCGCAACGTCATGCAACAGGAAGTGCGGCCGAAGGGTGCTGGCATGGGTCGCTCCTGACGGCCCATCCGCGCAGGATGCACGGAAGGCCTGAGCAGATGCTAAAGCTTCAGGGGCCAAAAGGGGACACGAACCGAAACAAGTGCAACGGCGCGGTAGTCGGCGACCCCCCAGCTCGACCGTTATAAACAACACCAGCAACCACAAGAGAGCCCTTCCATGTCTGCTGCCACCTCCACCCAAGCCCCTGGTTCCACCCAATCCGCCCCGTCCGGACTCGGCGCCGTGCCGCGCGCGATGTGGGTCGTCCTGGGCACGCTGGGCCTGGCCACCGCCGGCCTGGCCGGCGCGCTGGTGATGCGCTCCATCGACGACAAGCCCGCTCCGGCGGCGGCGATGTCGGCGCAGACGGCGCCTACCCAGGTGGCCGCAGCGCAACAGTCGCAGCTGCAAGCGCCGGTCCAGGCCGCGCAGCCCGCGCCCGCCCAGTACCAGGCCGCGCCGCAAGAGGCGCCGGCCGCCAAGCCGGCTCCCCAGCGCGTGGCCAAGCCCGCGCCGGCCCGGCCGGCCGTGCAGCAGGCCACCGGCTCGGCCACCCACCCGGCTCCGGTCGAAGCGGTGCCGCAGGTCGTGCAGGCCCCCGCGCCTTCGCGCGCCGTCACGCCCATCGAAACCACCCGCGCGGCGATCTGCAACACCTGCGGCACGGTCCAGGCCGTGCAGGAAGTGAAGGAAAAGGGCCAGGGCACCGGCCTCGGCGCTGTCGGCGGTGCCGTGGTCGGCGGCCTGCTGGGCAACCAGGTCGGCGGCGGCAACGGCAAGAAGGTCATGACCGTGGTCGGCGCCGTCGGCGGCGGCCTGGCCGGCCATGAGGCCGAGAAGCACGTGCGCGCCACCACGGCGTACGACGTGCAGGTGCGCATGGAGGACGGCAGCGTCCGCACCATCCGCCGCGCCGAGCCGATTGCTCCGGGCACCCGCGTTTTCGTCGAGGGCAACAACCTGCGCGTCGGCGGCCAGAGCTCGGGCAGCGGCCAGCCCCGCACCATCCGCACCTCCGGCGAAGGCGCCTGACGCGCCTCAAGGCGCCTCGCCGGCGCATCCCGGCGCCTGGCCGCCTAGCGGCCGCGCAGGCGCCTCGCCCGCTCGATCAGGCGGCGGGCGTTCCGGTAGGTCGGCACCTCCACCCACAAGCCTCCCACCAGTGCGCGGTCCTCGCCGCGCGCCCGGGCGGCTTCGAACGCTCCCACCATCGCTATCGCGCGGCGCAGGTCGTCCTCGCCGGGCGTCAACGCGGCGTTGATCCTCGCGGCGTGTTCCGGCCGCACCAGTGACTTGGACCGGTAACCCAGCCGCCGCGCGTGCAGCGCTTCGCGCGACGCGCCCTCGACGTCGCTGAAGGTGTAGGGCGCATCGATCGGCTCGATGCCCGCCGCGCGGCAATCGAGCAGGAAGCGCCCTCGCGCATGTCCCAGTTCCAGCCCGTCGGGCTGGCGCTCCGCGCACAGGTCGTGCGCGAGGTCTTCGGCGCCCAGCAAGGCGCAGCGGATGCGCGGGCTGCCGCCGGCGATGGCGCGTACGTCGGCGACACCCAGGGCCGTCTCGCACACGGGCAGGATCTCCGTAGTCCCGTCGCTGATGCCCAACCGCTGCTCCCAACCGGTGATCGCTTCGTGCAGCGCGCGCATCTGCGCCTGGCTCGCAGCCATCGGATAGGCGATCACGTCGGGCCGCGCAGGCATCGCCGCCGCGAGGTCGGCCGGCCCGTCGGTGTCGAGCGCATTGATGCGCACCGCGGTGACGGCCCCCGCCTCACGCCAGCTTCCGATGAGCGCGGGCAGCAGCTGCCGCGCGGCTTCTCGCCGTGCAGGCGGCGTGAAGTCCTCCAGGTCGACGATCAGCGCATCCGCGCCGCTGGAGCGCATCGCTTCATGCGCCTGCGCGTCGGCGCCGGGTCCGAACAGCCAGGTCCGGCGCAGGTCGGGAGGACGAACCCGGGCCGAATCACGGTCTTGCTCCATCGCAATCACCTCCTGGCCCGGATCGTGGCACGGGCCGACGCTCATCGGCCCCCTCGAGCCACGCCGCCTTCAGCGTCGTGCGCTCGCCCGCACGTCCCAGCCGCCCGCGTCGCTGTAGCCACCGTGGAGCACCAGGAACGACCCGCCACGACCGCCGACCACGTCGAGGGTGTCGCTGTCGTATCCGGTCGCGCTGAGCGGAGCGCTGATGGCGCCGATCTGCTCGACCGCGCCGAGCGCTTGCCCCGCGGCGCCAAAGCGCTGCACGCTCACCGTGCGGTTCAGCGCGTTCGCATCGAAGCTCGCGGCCTTCCAGCCGAGCACGAAGCCGCCGGAGTCCAGCGCAGCGATTCGCGGCACCACCTCCGTGGCCTGCATATCGGAAGCGGCCGCTTGCCGCCCGAGCGAAGCGCCGTCCGCGCCGAAGACTTCGAGCCACAGCGTCTTGGGGCCGTCGACCGCACCCGAGACCCAGGCGAGCGCGAAGCCCCCGCCGTCGAGCACCGCCAGCGCCGGGTGACGCAGGCTCGGTTCTTTCGCGACAACCGATGTTCCGGCCTCGTTGCCCAGAGCGTCGAAGCGCGTCAGCCGCACTTCCGAGACGCCCGTGCCGCCCGCGAGCCAAGCCACGGCGAAGCGGCCGTCCGGCCAGCGGGCCGCGGTCGTGGACCCGGCCCAGTTGGGATCGAGAGCGCCGGTCTGCCGCGTCAGCTGGCTGGCCAGGCGCACCGGCGTGCCGAGCGCCGTGCCGTCGGCCGCATGGCGCCCCACGAGACCGTGCTCGGGCCCGAAGCGGCCGGCCATCGTGTCGACCGCCAGAACGAAGCTGCCGTCGGGGAGCCCGAGCGGCTTGGCGAGGTATTTGAAGAACGTCGTCGCCAGCTGCATCGGCCCGCCGACCGGCGCGCCCTGCGCATCGAAGCGCTGCACGTGTCCGTTCGCTTCGTACATGAAAGGGCTGGCCGACCAGCTCACCAGGAAGCCGCCGTCTGCCAGCAAGGTGACACCGGGCGAATGGCCGCTGGTGGCGACAACCGTTTCGGCACCGGCCGGCTCGCCGCCCGAGCCGAAGCGCTGCAGGCGCACGTCGCCGACGCTTCCGTCGAACGTGGACCACACCGCGACGAAGCCGCCACCGGGCAGGGCCGCCGCGGCCGCACGGCCCTGGTCACCCGCCGTGGTAGTGTTGAGCGTGAAGTCGCCCGGCTGGAGCTGGCTGGCCGACGCGCTGGGTTGGCCGGCTGCCGCGATTCCCTGCGGGTTGTCGGCCGCGCCGAGGCTCAGCGCGGCCCCGCTTCCGGCGCCGCCCGGCCCGCTGTTTCCGCCGCCACCGCCGCCGCAGGCCGCGAGAGCGGCCAGCAGCACGGCGGATATGGCCAGCCGCAAGGCGCACGCGCCGCGCCGCTCTCCCTCTTTTTGCTTCATGCCTGCTCCCTGTCCATGTGTTCGAGCAGCCATCGTGGAAAACCGGGAACTGTTCAGGTGTGCGCTTTGGGTAACAACGGTTCGCACTGGCCCGAAGGAGTCACCCCGGCGCGCCAACAGCGGCCGAAACCGCTGCGGCGGCGCAACTCGACGGCGGCGAGTCAGCGGCGCGCGCCGCGCACGTCCCAGCCGCTCTCCTGTGAATGGCTGCCGTGGAAGACGACGTACTCGCCGGCGCCGCCGCCGATCACGTCGATGCTGTCATGGTCCGGCACCGGCGAGCCCGTCGGGGCGCTGACCGTGGAGATCTCCTCGAACACGCCGCTCTGCTGCCCCGTGGCATCGAAACGCCCGGCGGCGGTGCTTCTCCTGACCGTCTGGTTGCCGTAGGCGGTGAACTTGAGGGCGAGGACGAAGCCGCCATCCGCCAGCGGAGCCAGCCGCGGTACCACGGTGGTGGCACTAACGTTGAGCGCCACCACCTGCCGGCCGAGCGAAGCGCCATCCGCACCGAACACCTCAAGGAACACCGTTTTCGGCCCATCGGTCACTCCCGACACCCAGGCGATCGCCAGTTGTCCTCCTCCAAGCACCGCCAGCGTGGGCTCCCGCAGCGACACATCGCTCGCCAGGACCTCGGTGCCGACCATCTGCCCCTGCGAATCGAAGCGCGTCAGGCGCAGTTCGTTGGTGACCAGGCCGCCGGCGATCCACGCCACGGCAAAGCGCCCGTCGGGCCAGCCCGCCGCGACCGTGCCGAGCACGAAGTTCGGATCGAAGCTGCCGACCGGCGGCGACACGTCGCTGACCAGTTGCACCGACGTTCCGGTCGGCGAACCGTCGGCAGTGAACCGCGCCACCAGGCCCGTCTTTGGGCCGCCGAGCTCCGAGGTGTCGATCGCCAGCACGAAGCTGCCGTCCGGCATGGCAAGCGGCCGCGCCACGAACTCGTTGGAGGCCGTGCCCACCCGGACGGGCCCACCCACCGGGACGCCGTCGGCGTCGAACCGCTGGACGTAGCCATTGACCTCGTCGTCGGCGACGCGCGCGGTCCATGTCGCGAGGAAGCCGCCGCCGGCCAGCGCCACCACATCCGGCGACTCGCCTTGCGCCGCGACGATGATTTCCGTGCTCGCCGGCCGGCCTTGGTCATCGAAGCGCTTGAGGCGCACATCGCCGCGCTCCGCGCCATCGGGCGTGGACGTCCACACGGCGACGAGACCCCCGCCGGGAAGGGCGGCCCCGGCCGCGAACCCCTGGTCGCCGGCCGTTGTCAGGTTGATGCGGAAGTCGGCCGGCGCGGGCTGCGGGTCGCCAGGGTCGCCAGGGTCGGTGGGATGGGTCGGATCTTTCGGGTGGCCCGGATCCGTTGGAGGAGGCGGGACGTTCCCGCCGCCAGACGCCAGGCCCGATACCGATGGCAGCCCGTTGGGTTCCGGCGTGCCCGGGTCGGCACCGCGGCCCCCGCCGCAGGCTGTCAGCGCCACCACCAACACGGCCGTGCCGGCCGCCTGCTTCCCGGCGCCGACAAGGCGCCGATCTCCCTTTCTTGCCTTCATGTACAGCTCCCTTGTGAGTACGAGAGCTTTATGTTTTCGATCGTGAGTAGTCCTTAGGTGCACGTTTCGGTAACAGCGGTTGCACCGCTCGTCCACACACCCGGCGCTTCCGGGCTACGCCGGATGAGACGTTGGTCCTTGCATCGCGGTCAGCTGCGGCCGCGGAACTCGCCCGGTGTGAGTCCGACGCGCGCCTTGAAAGCCCGCGCGAAGCTCTTCTCGTTGCGGAAACCGACCGCTGCCGCGACCTGCTTGACGGGCCTGGCGGTGCGCCAAAGCAGGTCGCGCGCGCGTTCGAGCCGCACCTCGTCCTTGAGCTGCTGCAGGCTAGCGCCTTCCTCCTTGAGCTGCCGGTGCAGCGTGCGGGCGGAAACGTTGAGCAGTTCGGCCAGCGCCTCGGCGCTGTGCGTGCGGTCCGGGTGCGCGGCCAGCGCCTGGCGCACCTGCGGCACCAGCAGACGGTCGCGCCGGTACTGCAGCACGGTCAGGCTCAGCGCGCGCTGCCGCAGCATCTGCGTCAGCGCCTTCTCGTCGCGCCGCAGCGGCAGCTTGAGGTACTGCGCGTCGAAGCGCAGCGCGGCCTGCGGTGAATCGCCGAATGAGAGCGTGCCGCCGGGGAACATGTGGGCGTAGGCATCGGCGTGCGCGGGCGCGTCGAATGGAAACTGCGCCGCCTGTAGCGGGATGCGGGAGTCGATGTACCAGCAGGCCAGCCCATGGATGTTGCGCAGCACGAAGGCGAGGCAGAGCTCGCGCGCTTCCGCCGGCAAGGTGCGGCGCTCTTCCAGCGTCACCGAAGCGATCGCACCGGAGATCGCCAGCGACAGCCGGATGTCGTCGGTGAGCAGGCCGTGGTGGCGGCACCAGCGCTTCAGCGCGACACCGAGCTCCGGCGCGCCGAGCGAGGCGCGCGCGAGCATGCCGTAGCTGCCCCAGGGCAGGCGGCGGGTGAAGGCGCCCAGGCCTTCGTCGTCCAGCTCCTGCATCGCGGCCGCCGACAGTACTTCCATCTGCCGCGCCGTCATCCGCGCTCCCTGCTGGCGCAGCTGAGCTGGCGTGATCTGTGCCAGCCGCAGCACCGCTTCCGCCGACCGTCCCTGCGCGCGGTAAGCGGCCGCGATGGCTCGTGCGAACGCCATGGGCGTGACGGCGGCGGGCGGCCGGGGCGAAGCGCGGTTCGGCATCGGCCGAGTGTGGCCCGCGCTGGCAGGATTTGCAACCGACGGGGCAGGCTCGGCCGGCGGGGCTGGCGTACGCTGGCGGGACGGAACACGAGGAAGAACGAGACATGCCCATCCTGGAGAGCCAACTCAATCCGCGCTCCGCGGAGTTCCAGGCCAACGCCGAAGTGATGCGCGGCCTGGTCGCCGACCTCGAGCAGCAGGTCGCGAAGGCGGCGGCCGGCGGCGGCGAGGCGGCGCGCGCCAAGCACACCGCGCGCGGCAAGCTGCCGCCGCGCGAGCGCGTGCAGATGCTGCTGGATCCCGGCACGCCCTTCCTGGAACTGGCGCCGCTCGCCGCGCATGGCATGTACCACGGCGCTGCGCCTTGCGCCGGCGTGATCGCGGGCATCGGGCGGGTGAGCGGGCGCGACGTGATGATCGTGTGCAACGACGCTACCGTGAAAGGCGGCACCTACTACCCGATGACGGTGAAGAAGCACCTGCGGGCGCAGGAGGTGGCGATGCAGAACCGCCTGCCCTGCATCTACCTGGTGGATTCCGGCGGCGCCAACCTGCCCAACCAGGACGACGTGTTCCCGGACCGCGACCACTTCGGCCGCATCTTCTACAACCAGGCGAACATGAGCGCGCAGGGCATCGCGCAGATCGCCGTGGTGATGGGCTCCTGCACCGCGGGCGGCGCGTACGTGCCGGCGATGAGCGACGAGACCATCATCGTGAAGAACCAGGGCACGATCTTCCTGGGCGGCCCGCCGCTGGTGAAGGCCGCCACCGGCGAGGTGGTGAGCGCCGAAGACCTCGGCGGAGGCGACGTGCACACGCGCCTCTCCGGCGTGGCGGACCACCTGGCGCAGAACGACATGCATGCCCTCGCGCTGGCACGCCAGGCCGTGGCCAGCCTCAATCGCGGGAAGGTGCCGCCGGTGGAACTGCGCGAGCCGCGCCCGCCGAAGTACGACCCGAAGGAAATCCACGGAGTCATCCCGACCGAAGTGCGCAAGCCCTACGACGTGCGCGAGGTCATCGCGCGCATCGTCGACGGCTCCGAGTTCCACGAGTTCAAGGCGCGCTGGGGCGGCACGCCGGGCGGTTCGACCACCACCCTGGTGTGCGGCTTCGCCCACATCGAGGGCATGCCGGTGGGCATCATCGGCAACAACGGCATCCTCTACAGCGAATCGGCGCAGAAGGGCGCGCACTTCATCGAGCTGTGCTGCCAGCGCAAGGTGCCGCTCGTCTTCCTGCAGAACATCAGCGGCTTCATGGTGGGCCGCAAGTACGAGACGGAAGGCATCGCGCGGCACGGCGCCAAGATGGTGACCGCCGTGGCCACGGCCAGCGTGCCCAAGTTCACCATCATCATCGGCGGCAGCTTCGGCGCGGGCAATTACGGCATGTGCGGCCGCGCGTACTCGCCGCGCTTCCTGTGGATGTGGCCGAACGCGCGCATCTCGGTCATGGGCGGCGAACAGGCCGCCAGCGTGCTGGCGACGGTCAAGCGCGACGGCATCGAGGCCAAGGGCGGCACCTGGTCGGCGGAAGAGGAAGCCGCGTTCAAGCAGCCGCTGCTGGACCAGTTCGCGCACCAGTCGCATCCGTACTACTCGAGCGCGCGGCTCTGGGACGACGGCGTGATCGATCCGGCCGACACGCGGCGCGTGCTGTCGCTGGGCCTGTCGGCCGCGCTGAATGCGCCGATCGGCGAACCGAAGTTCGGGGTGTTCCGGATGTGAGCGGAGCAGGCGCCATGCAGATCACCCTCTACGACACCCCCGAACACCAGACCCTGCGCGACCAGGTCGCGCGCTTCCTCGCCCGCGAGGTCGAACCGCACGCGGACAAATGGGAGGAACAGGGTTTCGTTCCCCGCGAGGTGCTGCGCCGCATGGGCCAGGCCGGCCTGTTCGGCCTGATGTACGAGAGCGAATACGGCGGCGCCGAAGCCGATGCGCTGACAAACCTGGTGTTCGCCGAGGCGCTGTCGCAATCGACCTATGCGGGCTTCATCATCACCGTGCTGGTCCACACCGACATGGCCAGCCCGCACCTGCACCACGCCGGCTCGGCGGCGCAGAAGGAGAAGTACCTGCGCAAGGTGATCGCCGGCGAGACGATCACGGCCGTGGGGATCACCGAGCCTGGCGCGGGTTCTGACGTCGCTGGCATCCGCACCACGGCCAGGCGTGACGGCGACCACTGGGTGCTCAACGGCACCAAGATGTTCATCACCAACGGCGTGCATGCCGACCTGTACTTCGTCGCGGCCAAGTCCGGGCCGGGCAAGCGGGAGGTGTCGATGTTCATCGTCGAGAAAGGCACGCCGGGTTTCTCGGTCGGCCGCGCGCTGAAGAAGACGGGCTGGCTGTCCAGCGACACGGCCGAGCTCGTGTTCGACAACGTGCGCATCCCGGCCGCCAACCTGCTGGGCGAGGAAGGCAAGGGCTTCTACTCGGTGATGAAGAACTTCCAGACCGAGCGCATCGCGCTGGCGGCGATGGCGGTGGGCCACTGCACTCGCGCGCTCGATCTCACGCTCGACTACGTCCGGCAGCGCCAGGCGTTCGGCGGGCCGCTGTGGGACCAGCAGGTCATCCGCCAGCGCCTTTCGATGCTCGACGCGAAGACGCGCGCGGCGCGGCAGTTCCTGTACCACTGCGCCTGGCGCGTCACGCAAGGGCACGACATCGTGCAGGACGTGTCCATGCTCAAGGCGCTCACCGGCGAGCTGGTCAACGAGGTGGTGTCCGCCTGCCAGCAGTTCCACGGCGGGATGGGCTACATCCGCGAAACCGCCATCGAGCGGCTGTGGCGCGACGCACGCGTGCTGGCGATCGGCGGCGGCGCCACCGAGGTGATGCTGGAGGAAGTGGCCAAGCGCTACTGAACCGTGCCGCGCGCGGTAATGTGCGTCATGCAGCCCATGCGGAGAACCCGACGATGAAACACCTGCTCCTGAACACCACCGGCGGCGTGACGACCGTAACGCTCAACCGGCCGGAGATGCGCAACGCGTTCAACGACGAGGTCATCACCGAGATGACGGCCGTGCTGCTCGAACTCGGGAAGCGGCCGGAGGTGCGCTGCGTCGTGCTCGCGGGCAATGGGCCGGCCTTCTGCGCGGGCGCCGACCTCAACTGGATGAAGCGCATGGCCGACTACACGCGCGACCAGAACGTCGAGGACGCGAGCGCGCTGGCCCGCATGCTGGAGGTGCTCTACAAGCTGCCCAAGCCCACCGTCGCGCGCGTGCATGGCGACACCTATGCCGGCGGGATGGGCCTGGTGTCGGCCTGCGACATCGCCGTCGCATCCGACAACGTTCAGTTCTGCCTGAGCGAGGTGAAGCTCGGGCTGATCCCCGCCACGATCAGCCCGTATGTCATCCGCGCGATGGGCGCGCGCGCGGCGCATCGCTGGTTCCTCACCGCCGAGCGCTTCTCCGCGGCCGAAGCGCATCGCATCGGCTTCGTGCACGAGGTGGTGCCCGCCGCGCAGCTCGACGCCAAGGTGGCCGAGATCGCGCTGGCCCTGGTGAACGCGGGGCCGGAAGCGGTGAAGGCCTGCAAGCAGCTGGTGCACGACGTGGCCGGCCACGACATCAGCGCGGGCCTGGTGCGCCGCACGGTGGAAGGCATCGCCGACATCCGCGCGAGCGAGGAAGGCCGCGAGGGCGTGCGGTCGTTCCTGGAGAAGCGCAAGCCCAACTGGCTGCTGCCGCAGGGGTAAGCCATGGACCAGATCCCCGCCCTGATGGACCCGCCGCAATTCCTGGCCCTGGCCGCAGCGCTCGGCTGGGCGAGCGGCTTCCGGCTCTATGCCGCGCTCTTCCTCACCGGCCTCTCCGGCTACATGGGCTGGATCGAACTGCCGCCCGGCCTGCAGATCCTGCAGCATCCGGGCGTGCTGGGTGCGAGCGGTTTCATGCTGTTCGTCGAGTTCTTCGCGGACAAGATCCCGTACGTCGATTCGCTCTGGGATGCGGTGCACACGCTGGTGCGCATCCCCGCGGGCGCGGCGCTCGCAGCCGGTGCGCTGGGCGCCGACAGCACGGCCATGGCGTGGATCGCGGCGCTGGTGGGCGGCAGCCTGGCCGCCACGAGCCACGCGACCAAGATGACCACGCGCGCGGCGGTCAACACCTCGCCCGAACCGTTCTCGAATGTGGCCGTCTCGCTGTTCGAGGACGGCCTGGTCGTCTTCCTGCTGTGGCTGTCCGCCACGCATCCGGCCATCTTCACCGTGGTGCTGGTCGTCAGCATCGTGGTGGCCATCGTGCTGCTGGTCGTGCTGGTGAAGTTCCTCAAGCGCGTGATCCGTGAGTTGCAGGACTTTTTCGCGGGGCGCCGCGCGCGCGCCCCCGCGCCGCAATTGCCCGGAGAACTCTGAAAAACATGTTCAAGAAGATCCTGATCGCAAACAGAGGTGAGATTGCCTGCCGGGTCGCAGCGACCGCCCGCCGAATGGGCATCCGCACCGTCGCCGTGTACTCGGAGGCGGATGCGAACGCGAAGCACGTCGCCGCCTGCGACGAATCCGTGCCCATCGGCGGCAGCGCGCCCAAGGAAAGCTACCTGCGCTGGGAGCGCATCATCGAAGCCGCGCGTGCCACCGGCGCGCAGGCCATCCACCCGGGCTACGGTTTCCTCAGCGAGAACGAGGACTTCGCGCGGGCCTGCGCCGAGGCCGGCCTGGGGTTCATCGGCCCGCCCGCCTCCGCGATCCAGGCCATGGGCCTGAAGGCCGAGTCCAAGCGCCTGATGGAGCAGGCCCGCGTTCCGCTGGTGCCCGGCTACCACGGCGCCGACCAGGACCCGGGCTTGCTGAAGAAGCAGGCCGACCGAATCGGCTACCCGGTGCTGATCAAAGCCAGTGCGGGCGGTGGCGGCAAGGGCATGCGGGCGGTCGAGAAGCCGCAGGACTTCGAAGCCGCGCTCGCTTCGTGCCAGCGCGAGGCGCGCAACAGCTTCGGCGACGACGCGGTGCTGATCGAGAAGTACGTGCAGCGGCCGCGGCACATCGAGATCCAGGTGTTCGCCGACACGCAGGGCAACCTGGTCTACCTGTTCGAGCGCGATTGCTCGGTGCAGCGCCGCCACCAGAAGGTGCTGGAAGAAGCGCCGGCGCCGGGCATGACACCGCAGCTGCGGCAGCGAATGGGCGAGGCGGCAGTGGCCGCGGCGCGCGCGGTCGGCTACGTCGGCGCGGGGACGGTGGAGTTCATCGTCGAGCAGCGCGGCAGCGAGATGGAATTCTTCTTCATGGAGATGAACACGCGCTTGCAGGTCGAGCACCCCGTCACCGAAGCGATCACCGGGCTCGACCTGGTCGAGTGGCAGCTGCGCGTCGCCGCCGGCGAGCCGCTGCCGCTCAAGCAGGACCAGCTGCGCATCCACGGCCATGCGATCGAGGCGCGCATCTGCGCGGAGAACCCCGACAACAACTTCCTGCCGGCCACCGGCCGCCTGCGCGTGTACCGCAAGCCGGAGTGCTCGGCCTTCACGCCGGCGCGGGTGCGCGTGGACGACGGCGTGCGCGAGGGCGACGAGATCTCGCCGTACTACGACCCGATGATCGCCAAGCTCATCGTGCACGGCGACACGCGCGAGCAGGCGCTGGCCCGCCTCGACGAGGCGCTGGCCGCCACGCGCATCGTGGGCCTGGCCACCAACGTGCAGTTCCTGCGGCATGTGGTGAAGAGCCGCTCGTTCTCGCAGGCGGATCTCGACACGGCGTTGATCCAGCGGGAGCAGGCCGTGCTCTTCAACCAGGAGCCGGTGGGCCTGCCGCTCGCGGCCGCCGCGGCCGTGTCGTATGCGCTCGCGAAGGAGCGCGCGCAGGAAGGCGGGGATCCGTTCAGCCGCCGCGACGGCTGGCGCTCGCACGGCGTGGCGAGCCGCCGCTTCGCCTTCGACTTCGGCGGGCAGCCGCAGCAGGCGGAGCTGACCTACCTGCACGACGGCGGCCTGCAGTTCTCGGTCGGCGGCGTGAGCGGGCCGCTGGCCTTCCGGCGCGAGGGCGACGGGATGGAGGTGCAGTTCGGCGGCATTCGCACGCGCGTCCATGTCCACGCGACGGGCGAGACCGACCACGTGTTCACGCCGCAGGGCGCGACGCAGATCGTCGCGGTGGACCTGCTCGCGCACGCGGGCGAAGGCGCGGTCGAAGGCGGCCGCCTGACCGCGCCGATGCCGGGCAAGGTGGTCTCGATCTCCGTGAAGGCGGGCGACGCGGTGAAGAAAGGCCAGCCGCTCGCGGTGATGGAGGCGATGAAGATGGAGCACACGATCGCCGCACCGGCCGACGGCACGGTGGCCGAGGTGCTGTACGGGCCCGGCGACCAGGTGGCGGAAGGGGCTGAGCTGCTGAAGATGGGGGCTTGAGAACTCCGACAATCCTCTCCCATGCGCATCTGCTTCCACGCCACCGGCACCAAGGTCGCGCCCTGGGTCCAGGGCCTGAAGTCCGCCCTGCCCGAGGCCGAGGTCACCGAGTGGACCCCCGGCGCGCCGCCGGCCGACTACGCGGTGGTGTGGCATCCGCCGCAGCAATTGCTCGACGAGCAGGCCGGCCTCCAGGCGATCTTCAACATCGGCGCCGGCGTCGATGCGCTCATGAACCTGCGCCTGCGGCCGGATCTGAAGGTGGTTCGGCTGGACGATGCCGGCATGTCGGTGCAGATGGCCGAGTACGTGTGCCACGCGCTGATCCGGCACTTCCGCGAGTTCGATGTCTTCGAGCAGGACGCCAAGCAGGGCAGCTGGTCGTTCCGCCGACCGCGCCTGCGCAGCGAGTACCCAGTGGGGCTCATGGGCCTGGGCGTGCTCGGCGCGCGCGTGGCGCAGGCCGTGAGGCAGTTCGAGTTTCCGGTCAACGGCTGGAGCCGCACGCCGCGGCCGCTGGAGGGCGTGCGCTGCTTCGCCGGGCGCGGACAGTTCGACGACTTCCTCGCGGCCTCGCGCGTGCTGGTCTGCCTGCTGCCGCTGACGCCGGAGACCGAGAACATCCTGGACCGGCGCTCGCTCGGACGGCTCATGCCCGGCGGCTATCTCATCAACGTCGCTCGCGGCGCACACCTGGTCGAGCAGGACCTGCTGGCGCTGCTGGACGAAGGCCACCTCGCCGGGGCCACGCTGGACGTGCTGCGCGAGGAGCCGCCCGCGCCGGACCATTCCTTCCGCACGCACCCGAAGATCACGCTCACCCCGCACATCTCGGCGCGCACGCTGCGCGAGGAAAGCATCGCGCAGATCGCCGCCAAGATCCGGGCCATGGGCCGCGGTGAACCCGTCGCCGGTGTGGTTGACCCGCTGCGGGGATACTGAACGCACGCATCGCAGGAGCAAACCATGAAGCTGCCCTCCAGGGTGAAGATCGTCGACGTCGGCCCGCGCGACGGCCTGCAGAACGAGAAGGGCCATGTCCCGGCCGAAGTGAAGATCGGCCTGGTGCACCGCCTGCAGGACGCGGGGCTCAAGGAGATCGAGGTCACCAGCTTCGTCTCGCCCAAGTGGGTGCCGCAGATGGCCGATGCGGCCGAGGTGATGGCGGGCATCCAGCGCCGGCCCGACGTGCGCTACTCGGTGCTCACGCCCAACATGAAGGGGCTCGAAGCGGCGCTGCCCAGCAAGCCCGACGAGATCGTGGTGTTCGGCGCGGCCAGCGAGGCCTTCAGCCAGAAGAACATCAACTGCTCGATCGCCGAAAGCATCGAGCGCTTCGCGCCGGTGGTGGAAGCCGCGCTCGCCAGGGGCATCGCGGTGCGCGGCGCCATCTCCACCACGGTCGGCTGTCCCTACGAGGGCGACGTGGCGCCGGAGCGCGTCGAACTGGTCGCGCGGCTGATGAAGGAGATCGGCGTGCAGCACGTCGGCGTGGCGGACACCATCGGCGTGGGAACGCCGCGCAAGGTGCAGGCCGCGATGGAAGCGGCGCTGAAGCACTACGACCTCGACCACGTGTCCGGCCATTTCCACGACACCTACGGCCAGGCGCTGGGCAACACGCTGGCCTGCCTGGAAATGGGCATCTGGCACTACGACACTTCCTCGGCCGGCCTGGGCGGCTGCCCGTACGCCAAGGGCGCCACCGGCAACGTCGCCACCGAGGACGTGGTCTTCATGCTGCACGGCATGGGCATCGAGACCGGGATCGACCTTGACAAGCTGGTCGACGCAGGCCAGTACATCAGCGAGTTCCTGCAGCGCAAGCCGAACTCGCGCGCGTCGACGGCCATCCTGAACAAGCGGGTGGCGGCCTGACGATGTGCGGCGCCGAACTCACTTCCCTTCCCGAGGGCGTGCAGCGCGTGGCCCGGGTGCTGCAGGAACACGGGCACCCGCACGGTCCGGTGATGCTGGACGACGCCGCACGCACCGCTCAGCAGGCGGCGGACGCACTGGGCATCGCCGTGGGCCAGATCGCCAAGAGCATCGTCTTCCGCCGCAAGTCGGACGACGCGGCGGTGCTGGTCGTCACCTCGGGCGACCGGCGCGTGGACGAGAAGAAGGTCGATGCGCTGGTGGGCAAGACCGGACGCGCCGATGCGGAGTTCGTGAAGAGCAGGACGGGCTACTCGATCGGCGGCGTGTCGCCCGTCGGGCATGCGCATCCGCCAGTGACGCTGATCGACCGGGAGCTGTTTCGCTTCGACGAAGTGTGGGCGGCCGCAGGGCATCCGCACGGCGTGTTCAAGCTTCGGCCGCAGGACCTCGAACGCCTGACCGGCGCGCCCGTCGCGGACGTGGTGCAGGAGCCGTCGCAGTGAGCTTCGCCGCCACTCAGCTGCGGCAGAAGCTGCGCGCGCTGGCGGCGCTGCCGCCGGATGAGCCCGTGCCTTCGCCCTGCAACTCCATCTGCCGCATCAGCGAGAGCACCGGCTTGTGCGAGGGTTGCCTGCGCACGCTGGACGAGGTCGCCGCCTGGAGCGGCCTGGACGAAGCCGGCAAGCGCGCGGTGTGGCAGCGCCTGGCCGCGCGCGCGGGCGGGGAGCCGCGATGAAGCGCATCACCTTCTGGCTGGATTTCATCTCGCCCTACGCCTACCTCGCCTTCGAGCACCTGCCGCAGGCGCTGGAAGGATTGAGCTACGAAGTCGAGTACCGGCCCGTGCTGTTCGCCGGCCTGCTCAAGCACCACGGCCAGCTGGGGCCGGCGGAGATCGCCGGCAAGCGCGAATGGACCTACCGCCAGGTGCTGTGGCAGGCCCACGTGCTCGGCATCCCGATGCAGATGCCGGCGGTGCATCCGTTCAATCCGCTCGCGCTGCTGCGGCTGGCGCTGGCGCACGGGCCGAATCGCCATGCGTGCGAGACGCTGTTCCGCCATGTGTGGCGTGGCGGCGCGGATGCGTCCGACCCGGCGCGGCTGGAAGCGTTGCGGCAGCAGCTCGCACCCGTGCGCGATCCTGCTTCGGACGAAGTGAAGCACGCGCTGCGGCAATCCACCGACGATGCGATCGCGGCCGGCCTGTTCGGCGTGCCCACGTTCGCGGTGGATGACAAGCTGTTCTGGGGCTTCGATGCGCTGCCCATGCTGCGGGGTTACCTGCAGGGCGACCCGTGGTTCGAGCAGCCTTGGCGGGAGGCGGCGCGCGCTGCGGCGGCCAGCCCCATCAAACGAGTGCGCGGCTGAACTGCCGGCCCTCGGCCGGTCACGGCCGGGCTCGATCCTTCGCATCATGAAACCGCGCCTGCGGGTTTGACCCTAATTCGTCAGATCGCGTTCAGTTTCGCGCAAGCCCCGGTTGGATTCGCGCAAGCACCGGGTCAGAGCCGTCCCCAAGAATCGCCACACGTGCCCATTCCGGGCATTCACAACTTGGAGACAAGTCCATGACAGCAGCAACTGCAGCCGTTCGCGGCAGCGCCGCGGGACCGATGACGAGAGAGGAAAGGAAGGTCATCTTCGCTTCCTCGCTCGGCACCGTGTTCGAGTGGTACGACTTCTATCTGTATGGATCGCTGGCCGGGATCATCGCCCGCCAGTTCTTCGCCGGGCTGGATCCGACCTCGGCCTACATCTTCGCGCTGCTGGCGTTCGCGGCCGGCTTCCTGGTGCGTCCGTTCGGCGCCATCGTGTTCGGCCGGCTGGGCGACATGATCGGCCGCAAGTACACGTTCCTCGTCACCATCCTGATCATGGGCGCGTCGACGTTCATCGTCGGCCTGCTGCCCGGCTACGCCGCCATCGGCGTGGCCGCTCCGGTGATCCTCATCGCGCTGCGGCTGCTGCAGGGCCTGGCCCTCGGCGGCGAGTACGGCGGGGCCGCCACCTACGTCGCGGAGCATGCGCCGCACGGCAGGCGCGGCGCCTACACCTCGTGGATCCAGACCACGGCGACGCTGGGCCTGTTCCTGTCGCTGCTGGTGATCCTGGGCGTGCGCAACTGGCTGGGCGAGAAGGACTTCCTCGACTGGGGCTGGCGCATCCCGTTCCTCGTCTCCATCATCCTGCTGGGCATCTCGGTCTGGATCCGGCTCTCGCTCAACGAGTCGCCGGCTTTCCAGAAGATGAAGTCCGAGGGCAAGACCTCCAAGGCGCCGCTGTCCGAATCCTTCGGCGAGTGGAAGAACCTCAAGATCGTGATCCTGGCGCTGCTGGGCCTGACCGCCGGCCAGGCCGTGGTCTGGTACACGGGCCAGTTCTACGCGCTGTTCTTCCTGACCACGATCGCCAAGGTCGACGTCACCACGGCCAACCTGCTGATCGCCGCCTCGCTGCTCATCGGGACGCCGTTCTTCATCGTGTTCGGATCGCTCTCGGACAAGATCGGCCGCAAGCCCATCATCATGGCCGGCTGCCTGCTCGCGGCGCTGACGTACTTCACCGTCTTCCCGATGCTGCTGCAGTACGCCAACCCGGGCCTGGTGGAAGCGCAGAACAAGACCAGGATCGTCGTCACGGCCGACCCGAAGGAGTGCTCGTTCCAGGGCAGCCCGATCGCCCGCGACATCGATTTCCGCACCTCGTGCGACATCGCCAAGCGCGCGCTGACGCAGGCCTACATCCCGTACGAGAACAAGGCGGGCCCGGCCGGCCAGCCGGCCACCATCAGCTTCGGCGACAAGGTGTTCACCGCTCCGTCGGCGACGCTGAACGAGAAGAAGGACGCGTTCTCGGCAGAGAGCAGCAAGACGCTCGCGGAGTTCCGCAAGAACCTGACCGACACCGCCAAGGCCACCGGCCTGACCCAGGCCGCCGATCCGAACAAGATGAACAAGGGCATGGTGCTGCTGATCCTGGTGTACCTGGTGATCCTGGTGACCATGGTGTACGGCCCGATCGCGGCCATGCTGGTGGAGCTGTTCCCCACCCGCATCCGCTACACGTCGATGAGCCTGCCCTACCACATCGGCAACGGCTGGTTCGGCGGCCTGCTGCCCACCACCGCCTTCGCGATGGTGGCGGCCACCGGCGACATCTACTACGGCCTGTGGTACCCGGTGATCGTGGCCGCCGGCACGTTCGTCATCGGCATGCTGTTCGTGCGCGAGACGAAGGACGTCGACATCTACGCGCGGGATTAAGCCCACCCCGAAGCGGCCTTCGGCCGCCTCCCCTCAAGGGGCGCCACCAGCGGCCCGGCAAAGCCGGTTCCGCGGTGGCCCCCCGCATGATCACGGAGTTCATCTGATGTGGAAGATCGCGCTCGCCTTCGCGGTGTTCGCCGCCATTGCCCTCTTCGTCATCTTCAAGGCCGGTGACCAGGTCGACATGTCGGGCGAGAAGCACGGCGTCGAAGCTTCCCAAGCGCCCGCCGCGGGCGCCTCGGCCGCCGGCCCGGTGCCCACCGCGTCCGCCACCAAGCCCTGACGCGTGCACGGCCGCCGCCGCGGCGGCATGTGTGCACTTCTCCCGAATACCCCCGGCCCGGCCCGCCCCGGCCGAGGTCCCTAGAATCTTCGGCCTTCGAACGAAAAGACCGGCCGTATGACCCAGGGACTGATCCGCATCCGCGGCGCCAGGCAGCACAACCTCAAGAACCTCGACCTCGACCTGCGCACCGGCGAGCTGACGGTCGTCACCGGCCCCAGCGGCTCGGGCAAGTCCAGCCTCGTCTTCGACACGCTCTACGCCGAGGGCCAGCGCCGCTACGTCGAGACCTTCTCGGCCTATGCGCGGCAGTTCCTCGACCGCATGGACAAGCCCGCGGTCGACCGCGTCGAAGGCGTGCCGCCGGCCATCGCGATCGACCAGACGAATCCGGTGCGGTCCTCGCGTTCCACCGTGGGCACGATGACCGAGCTGAACGACCACCTGAAGCTGCTGTTCGCGCGGGCGGCCGAGCTGTTCGACCGCAAGACGGCGCGGCGGGTGCGGCACGACACGCCGGAGACGGTGTATGCGGAACTGATGGCGCGCACGAAGGACAGCGATCCGCGCCTGGTCGTCACCTTTCCGGTGGAACTGCCGGCGAGCACCACGGCCGAGGAGCTCGAGCAGTGGCTGGCCGCCAGCGGCTTCACGCGTGTGCAGGCCGAGCGCGAAGTGGCGACGCCGACGGGGCCGCGCAAGGTGCTGGACGTCGTGGCGGACCGCTTCCGCATCCAGGGCGTGGAGAAGGCGCGGGCGATCGAGGCGATCGAAGTGGCGTTGAAGCGCGGCGCGGGGCGGATGGCGGTCTACGCCGCGACGAGTGAAGACGACAACGAAGTCTGGAAGTTCTCCACCGGCCTGCACTGCCCCGACAGCGACATCCGCTACGCCGACCCGATCCCCTCGATGTTTTCGTTCAACTCGCCGGTCGGCGCATGCGAGGTGTGCCGCGGCTTCGGACGCGTGATCGGCGTGGACTGGGGCCTGGTGATCCCCAACGACAAGCTCACGCTGCGCGCCGGCGCCATCAAGCCGATGCAGACGCCGGCCTGGCAGGAGTGCCAGGACGACCTGATGCGCCACGCCGAATCGGCCGGCATCCCGCGCGACACGCCCTGGTACAAGCTGACGCCCGAGCAGAAGCAGTGGGTGATCGACGGCACGCCCAACTACAAGGAAGGCAACTGGAACAAGCAGTGGTACGGCGTCAAGCGCTTCTTCGCCTACCTGGAGACCAAGGCCTACAAGATGCACATCCGCGTGCTGCTGTCGAAGTACCGCAGCTATACGCCGTGCGAAACCTGCGGCGGCGCCCGGCTCAAGCTCGAAAGCCTGCTGTGGCGGCTGGGGCGCAAGGAAGACGCCGATGCCGTGCTGGAGCCCTCGAAGCGCTTCATGCCGGTGGGCGTGGAGTGGACGCGCGAGCAGCTGGAGGCGCTGCCGGGGTTGTCCCTGCACGATCTGATGTTGATGCCGATCGGGACGCTGCGGAAGTTCTTTGCGCGCCTGGCACCCTCACCCCAACCCTCTCCCGCAAGCGGGAGAGGGAGCCAGAGTGGCCCGGAACTCCCTCTCCCGCGAGCGGGAGAGGGAGGGGGTGAGGGCCTGCACGGTGAAACCCAGGCCCTCAAGCTCCTCTACGAAGAAATCAACACCCGCCTGCGCTACCTCGTCGACGTGGGCATCGGCTACCTCACGCTCGACCGCCAGAGCCGCACGCTGTCCGGCGGCGAGGTGCAGCGGATCAACCTGACCACCGCGCTCGGCACCTCGCTGGTCAACACGCTGTTCGTCCTCGACGAGCCCAGCATCGGCCTGCACCCGCGCGACATGAACCGCATCACCGAGGCCATGAAGCGCCTGCGGGATGCGGGCAACACGCTGGTGGTGGTGGAGCACGATCCCGCGGTGATGGTCGCGGCCGATCGCATGATCGACATGGGCCCCGGCCCGGGTGAGCGCGGCGGCCGCATCGTGTTCGATGGAACGACCGACGATCTGCGCCGGGCGGACACGCTGACGGGCGCTTATCTCGGCGGCCGCAAGCAGGTCGGCATGGGATTGAAGCGTGCTGTCACGCCTGCCACGCCGCGCCTCGTGCTCGAAGGCGCCTGCGAGCACAACCTCAAGAACCTGTCGGTGGAGTTCCCGCTGCAGCGGCTGGTGTGCGTGACCGGTGTGTCGGGCTCGGGCAAGTCGACGCTGGTGCAGGACATCCTGGCGCCCGCGCTGCTGCGGCATTTCGGCCGCGCGACGGAAACGCCCGGCCACCACGAGCGCCTGCTCGGCGCCGACCACCTGGGCGACGTGGTGTTCGTCGACCAGTCTCCCATCGGCAAGACGGCGCGCTCCAACCCGGTGAGCTACGTGGGCGCATGGGACTGCGTCCGCGAGATCTTCGCGGCCAGCGGCCTTTCGCGGCAGCGCGGCTACACCGGCGCCAAGTTCAGCTTCAACAGCGGCGACGGCCGCTGCCCGACTTGCGGCGGCTCGGGCTTCGAGCACGTCGAAATGCAATTCCTCTCCGACGTCTACCTGCGCTGCCCCGACTGCGACGGCAAGCGCTACCGGCCGGAGATCCTGGAAGTGACGATCGAACGGCAGCCGATCGGCGCGCTGAAGCCGCGCGTGATGAACGTGGCCGACGTGCTGGAGCTCACCGTGAGCGAGGCGGCGTCGCTGTTCGCGAACGACCGCGAGGTGATCCGCGCGCTGCAGCCGATCGTCGACGTGGGACTGGAATACGTGAAGCTGGGGCAGCCGGTGCCGACGCTCTCGGGCGGCGAGTCGCAGCGCCTCAAGCTCGCGGGCTTCCTGGCCGAAGCCGCCAAGAGCTCCAGCGCCTCGCGCCAGGGACTGGCCACCAAGGGCACGCTGTTCCTGTTCGACGAGCCGACCACCGGGCTGCACTTCGACGACATCGCCAAGCTGATGCGGGCGCTGCGCAAGCTGCTGGAGGCGGGGCATTCGCTGGTGATCATCGAGCACAACCTGGACGTGATCCGCGCGGCCGACTGGCTGGTCGACCTCGGGCCCGAGGGCGGCGAAGGCGGCGGACTGCTGGTGGCCGAAGGGCCGCCGGAGGAAATGAAGGCGCATCCGACTTCGCATACCGCGAAGGCGCTAAGGGAGTACGACGGCACGGTGTTCATGGTGTCCGAATCCGACCCCCTCTCCCGCTCGCGGGAGAGGGCAGGGGTGAAGGGGCCGGGTGGGGCCCAGCCGCCGGCCGCGCGCAACGGCGCTTCGGCGATCCAGATCGTCAACGCCCACGAACACAATCTCAAGAACCTCTCCGTCGACATCCCGCACAACCGCTTCAGCGTGATCACCGGCGTCTCGGGCTCCGGCAAATCCACGCTGGCGTTCGACATCCTGTTCAACGAAGGCCAGCGGCGCTACCTCGAATCGCTGAACGCCTACGCGCGCAGCATCGTGCAGCCGGCCGGCCGCCCCGAGGTGGACGCGGTCTACGGCATCCCGCCCACCGTGGCCATCGAGCAGCGCCTCTCGCGCGGCGGGCGCAAGTCCACGGTGGGCACCACCACCGAGGTCTGGCACTTCCTGCGGCTGCTCTACGTCAAGCTGGGCGTGCAGCATTGCATGAAGGACGGCGCCGAGGTGCGGCCGCAGACGCCGGACAGCATCGCGGCGCAGCTGATGAAGCGCTACCGCGGCCAGCACATCGGCCTGCTCGCGCCGCTGGTGGTCAACCGCAAGGGCGTCTACACCGAGCTGGCCGACTGGGCGCGGGCGCGCAGGTACACGCACCTGCGCGTGGACGGCAACTTCCTGCCGACCGCCGGCTTTCCGCGCATCGACCGCTTCAAGGAGCACACGATCGAGCTGCCCGTGTGCGACCTGGACATCACGCCCGCGAACGAGGCGCTGCTGCGCGAGAAGCTCGCGGAGGCGCTGGAGCACGGCAAGGGCGTGCTGCATGTGCTGGCGCCCCTCACCGGCCTGCAGGAAGCGATGGCCCTGGGCCTGGGCAAGCACCACGACATCGGCCAGGTGGAAGTGTTCTCCACCCGCCGCGCCTGCCCGGTGTGCAGCACCAGCTACCCGGAACTGGACCCGCGCCTGTTTTCCTACAACAGCAAGCACGGCTGGTGCCCCGAGTGCGTGGGCACCGGCGTGAAGCTGACGCGCGACCAGCGCAAGGCGTTCGACGACACCGTCCAATCCGACGACAACAAGGGCCGCGAGCAGACCTTCGCCGAGCCCGAGGTCGAGGACCTCACGGACGAGGCCTGTCCCGTGTGCCGCGGCGCCCGGCTGAACGCGCAGGCGCGCGCCGTGCGCTTCGACAAGGTCGGCATCGACGAGATCGCCGCGCTGTCGGTCACCGACGTGCGCCGCTGGGTCGAGAGCCTGCAGGTCAAGGGCGTGCTGAGCGACCGCGAGCAGGGCATCGCGCGCGACCTGATCCCGGAGATCAAGAGCCGGCTGGAGTTCCTGGAGGAAGTGGGACTTGGCTATCTGACGCTGGACCGCGGCGCGCCCACGCTCTCGGGCGGCGAGGCGCAGCGCATCCGCCTGGCTGCGCAGCTCGGCTCCAACCTGCAGGGCGTGTGCTACGTGCTGGACGAGCCCACCATCGGCCTGCATGCGCGCGACAACCAGATCCTGCTGGATGCGCTGCACAAGCTGGGCGACAAGGGCAACACGCTGGTGGTGGTGGAGCACGACGAGGACACCATCCGCCGCGCCGACCACATCATCGACATCGGACCGAGCGCGGGCAAGCGCGGCGGGCGCGTGATCGCGCAGGGGACGGCGCAGGAGGTGACGGCGAATGAGGAGTCGCTGACGGGAAGGTACCTGCTGCATGCGATGAAGCATCCGTTGCAGGCGCGGCGGGTGGTGAATGGCAATGGCAACGGCAATGGTGCGGGGGCGCCCCTCACCCCGGCCCTCTCCCCGGAGGGGAGAGGGAGCAACAGGCGCAAGAAACTCCCTCTCCCTCTCCCGCTTGCGGGAGAGGGCAGGGGTGAGGGTGATTCCCTCAAGCTCCGCGGCGCCCACCTCCACAACCTCCGCGACGTCGACATCGACCTGCCCCTCAAGCGCCTCGTCGCCGTCACCGGCGTCTCCGGCTCCGGCAAGTCGACGCTCGCGCGCGACGTGCTTCTTCACAACGTGCAGGCCGCCGTGCAGCAGCGCAGCACCAAGGCCGGCCGCGAGGCCGACGACAAGGGCAGGCGGCCGGTCTGGAGCGGCTGCGAATCGCTGGACGGCTACCAGTCGATCGACCGCGTGCTCGAAGTCGACCAGACGCCGATCGGCAAGACGCCGCGCTCCTGCCCGGCCACCTACATCGGCTTCTGGGACACGATCCGCAAGCTGTTCGCCGACACGCTCGAAGCCAAGGCGCGCGGCTACGGCCCGGGCCGCTTCTCCTTCAACACGGGCGAGGGCCGCTGCCCCACCTGCGAAGGCCAGGGCGTGCGCACCATCGCGATGAGCTTCCTGCCCGACGTCAAGGTGCCCTGCGAGTCGTGCCACGGCGCGCGCTTCAACCCCGAGACCCTCGCCGTCACCTGGCGCGGCAAGAGCATCGGCGACGTGCTGCAGATGGAAGTGGACGAGGCGGTGGAGTTCTTCGCGTCCATGCCCAGCATCAGCCACCCGCTGCAGCTGCTGAAGGACGTGGGCCTGGGCTACCTCACGCTCGGGCAGCCTTCGCCCACGCTGTCGGGCGGCGAGGCGCAGCGGATCAAGCTCGTGACCGAGCTGTCCAAGGTGCGCGACGACGTCACGCGGCGCGGGCAGAAGCCGCCGCATACGCTGTACGTGCTCGACGAGCCCACCGTCGGCCTGCACATGGCGGACGTGGAGAAGCTGATCCGCGTGCTGCATCGCCTGGTCGATGGCGGGCACAGCGTGGTGGTGATCGAGCACGACCTAGACGTGATCGCCGAAGCGGACTGGATCATCGACCTAGGCCCCGAAGGCGGCGGTGAAGGCGGCCGCGTCGTGGCCGCGGCGCCGCCGGAGGAAGTGGTGCGGTTGATGACGCACACGGGGCGGGCGCTGCAGCCGGTGCTGGAACGGTCCTAGCGGCCGCAGACCAAGGCACGGCGCGGTGGCCTCGTCGCGCGCCGGCAACCGAAGCAGCCTAAAGACAGATGGCAATTGGCGGCCCTGGCGATAGATTCATCTGAGCCAGCGCACGCAAGCGCCACGCCTTGATGTCGCACAAGAGCGGCCACAGGAACGCGCGGACCGATACGTCATGGGGGGCTTGCCGACGCGGACCTTGAGGAGAGATGCATGCCTTTTGCGAGTTTCAGCCACATCAGCTCGTTGATCGATGGCATCGAACAGAAGCCGGGAGGCCTGACGGTCTACTTCAAGTGCCCAAGAACTGGCCGTGTCGTCGAAGCGCGCGGCAGCTTTCCCGACAGTCGCAGCCGTCGGTTCACCCAGACTGCCGTTGGCAGCATCGTGCGGGCACTGCTTCACCAGCTGAGCGGCGTCATTCGCCGTCGCACCGGCATCTACGTACCTCTGGGCAATGCCTTCCAGACCCACGATGTCCCGGGCGGCGGGAGCGGTTTTGCGTCGGAGGCCGACCGGCAGGCGGCCACGGTCGACGCATTTCGATCGGTCGCGCAGTATCCCGGCAAGCCGCGGCTGCGCGGCAGGTTCAATTTCGAAGAGGGTCAGTGGGTATTCATCGAGTAGAGGAGGAAGCAGAGCATGACGAGCAAACAGCTGACCAGGGAGGAATACTCCGCGGAACTCGCGAGTCTCGCCGGCCACTTGAAAAGCAACAACGAGCTCGGCGGCTTCCAACGCTTCTGGGAAACGCCGACCGACTATCAGCGCTGGACGATGAACAACGCGTTCTGGGACATCGTGCAGCAGTTTCCGCCGCTGGTTGCCGCAGCCGAAAAGTTCCAGAAACGGGACGGCGGCGGCAAGTGGATCTGGAAGATCGTCTCGCCGCAGCTGATGCAATCGATACTCGGCGAAGAGGCCGACCGCCTCGCGGCCAGCCTCAAGGAGTTGACCACGGTCGATTGGAGCACGCGATTCACGCACCGGGACCGGCAGTTCCAGGAGATCGAAGCGCGCATGCTGGCTTACAGCCGCTACCGGGAGTTTGTCGCCGGGCTCGAAGCCGCCGGCGTGACGCAGTACAAGACGGCACTCACCGACCACGGCTTCTCAGCCAAGGAGCTGAAGGAGCTGGAGAAGTTCATCGCCGGGAACGCCGGGGAGATCGACAAAGCCCGTAATCCCGGCCCGAAGGAGCCGCTGTTCGAGGCGCCGACAGCAGGTAACCCCCCCAAGTTCGACGACACGGAATACACGCAGTACATGAGGGAGCTCCGGGCGAAGTACGCAGACGCTCTGGAAAGCATGACTGGCTCCAGCGGAATCTCGCTGGACGAAACGCACGTCGAGAAGATGATGGTGACGCTGGACGACTTCGACTACGCGCGGATCAGCGCCACGCTGGGCGCGCAGAAGCGCTGGCCGCCGCAGGACGAGCACGGTTTGAACGCGAAGACGTACGAGCTGCTCGCGACTCTGCCGCAAGCATTCGCCAGGGCTTTTGAAGGAAAGACGGCGAAAGATATCCAGGAATCCATCCAGAACAGCCTCCAGTTGCTCGAGAGCAGCGAAGCCTCGTCCCGGAACTGGGCCTTCAACACCCTGCGCCACCTTGCGAACCTGCTGCGCTGGCTGTCGCAGAAGATCCCGATCGAGTCCCAGGCATTCATCGACGCGCGAACGGCGATCGCGCGTGAGTTCGATCCGCGTTGGGCGGCAATGTCCGCCGGCCCGCTGCACGAGAAGTACATGGGGCAGATCAAGTTCTCCGGCAGCAATGCGTTGCCCCTGACCGACGAGTGGCCGGAGGCGCTGAACCCCGCCAAGGACTGCATCTACGCCCACGTGTTCCTCGACAAGGCCATCAAGGACGTTGCGACGGGCAACATGCTCTTCATCGAGGCGGGCGACCAGCGCTACCAGTTCGACCTGCAGAAACTCCCGGGTGACTCCGCCTACCTGTGCGTATCGGTCCTGCCGGAGAACGGGCGCAACCCTGACCTGGTCCGAACCTTGGGCAGAGCGTTGCTTGGCGCGGCCGGCGAACTCGAGTTCGTGATCACGCCCCTCGGCGAACGCGCGGCCGTCGGCACGCTCAAGATGAAGATGACAAAGGCCGATGCTGCGAAGGTACCGGCACGCATCGAGGAGCTCGCCGCCAGGGCGGACGCGAACCGGACCGCCGCCGCTGTGCTGCCTGAAAACTTCACCAGGGCGCAGAAGTGGCCGTACAAGGACGAAGTGCTCACGCCGAAAAAGGTCAAGGAGGCGATCGAAACGGCGTGGGAGCACAACCGGCAAGAAAAGATTGATGTGCTGCACATGCGCGTCAATCACTATCGGCCAGGTTACGAATGGGACCTGGAAGTCAGCCCTGTCCAGGTGCCTGTAGCACGCCTGGCCTTCTCGTACATCGGCATCATTTACGAGCACAAGGGCAAAGTCTTCGCCGTGGAAGACGGCATCCAGGTCCGCCAGTTCTGGAAGGGCCATGGCCAGGGTTACGGCGACGACCTCAACATCCTGTTCTGGGGCGCGAAGCCGTACCAGTTGCCGCCGGAACAGGTCCAACGCATCTCGAAATAGCGCGCCCCACGTGTGCGGTGTTGCGCAAGGCAAGGCTCGCGGATTGCCGCGACTGTGCCGGGCCAGGGGACTCGGGCCGTGCGCCTCGATCACCTCGCCCGGTCGGCGTCATGCGCTCACTGCCGGGTCATGTGCACCGCGAACACGGCGCCCTGCGGGTCCATGCATTGCGCGATGGTGCTGCCGTCGGGCACGACCATGGGGCCGTTCAGGACCTTGCCGCCACCGGCCTGGATGCGCGCGACCGCGGCGTTGACATCGCGCACGCGGAAGTAATAGAGCCAGTGCGGCGGCGCCGGCACCTCGGCGGGCTTGGTGAACATGCCGCCAAGCGTTTGGCCGTCAAGCCCGAAGAGCTGGTAGGTGCCCATCGGACCCATCTCCGTGCTGCCAGTCTTCTGCCAGCCGAACAAGCGTTCGTAGAACTTCCACGCCTGCTGCCAGTTGCCGGCCAGGAGCTCGCTCCATGACCGCTCGCCCACTTTGGGCTCGGCCGGCGCGTCCGGAGGCTGGGCCGGCTGGTACAGCCCGAAGCTCGCGCCCTGCGGATCCGCGACCACCGCGACGCGGCCGACCTGGGGAACGTCCATCGGCGCCATGTGGACCTGCCCGCCAAGTTCCTTCACGATCTCGACCGACGCATCCACGTTGGGCGTACCGATGCTCGCCATCCAGTGCGGCGGAGCGCCCATTGAGCGCGCCTGCTCGGGCAGCTTCATCAGGCCGCCAATGGGTACGCCTGCGGCGGTCCACAGCGTGTACGGTTGTTCCTCCATGCCGGGCGGGGGAGGGCCGTCGAAGGGCTGAGTGTCCCAGCCGATGGCCTGGGTGTAGAACGCCTTGGCGGCGTCGATGTCGGTCGTCATGAGCTCGATCCAGAAGAAGCGGCCACGATAGTCAGGCATGTTGTCTCCTTTGCAGGTGGGCCCCAACGCGGACGAGACCGGGTGGCGTCGAGTCCGGGAGGAGCGGGCCGCAAGGTAAGGCGGCTGAGCCTGCATTGCAAGGCTGAACGAACCAGGGCGCGCGGCGCTGCAGGCGGCTGGACGCCGCTATGGCGGGACATGACGGCATCGGGACCGGAATGGCGACAATCCCGCCCGTGCACGTCTTCTTCAACGAGCGCCACGCCCTCCACCACGGCCGCCACGAAATGTTCCGTGGCGAGCTGGTGCCGTGCTTCGAGATACCCGCGCGCACCGAGTACGTCCTCGACGAACTGCGGCGGCGCGGCCTCGGCACGATCGCGTCCGCGCAGGAAGTGCCGCTCCCGGTGCTGGAGCGCGTGCACACGCCGCGCTACCTGCAGTTCCTCTCGACGGCCTGGGACGAGTGGATTGCGCTCGACCCGAAGAACGCGGAGCGCGACGCGCTCCCCTCGTACTGGCCGATCCGCACTTTCCGCAGCGACGTCCTGCCCGCCAGCTTTCCGGCGCGCATGGGCCTGTTCTCCTTCGACGCCGGCTCGCCGATCACGGCCGGCACCTGGACGGCTGCGCGCCAGGGAGCCGCGTGCGCGGTTGCGGGTGTCCGCGAGTTGCTGCAAGGCGAGCGCGCGGCCTTCGCGCTCACGCGGCCGCCCGGCCATCATGCGGGCGCGGATTTCTTCGGCGGCTACTGCTTCCTGAACAACGCCGCCATCGCCGCGCAGGCGTTGCGCGACGGCGGTGTCGAGCGCGTGGCAATCCTCGACATCGACTACCACCACGGCAACGGCACGCAGGCCATCTTCTACGAACGGCCCGACGTGTTCTTCGCGAGCGTGCACGGCGATCCGCACACCGAATACCCGTACTACCTGGGCTACGCCGACGAGCATGGGGCGGGTGCAGGCGAGGGCTTCAACCTCAACCTGCCGCTGCCTCGCGGTACGGACTACACACGCTGGCGCGACGCGCTCTCTCACGCGCTCGAGGCCATCAGCCGGTTCGGCGCGCAGGCGCTGGTGGTCTCGCTCGGGCTCGACACCTTCGAGGCCGACCCGGTGTCGGGCTTTGCGCTGCGCAGCGACGACTACCTGCGCGTGGGCGAGGCGTTCTCAGCCGCGCGACTGCCGACGCTGTTCGTCTTCGAAGGCGGCTACGCGGTGGCCGAAGTGGGCGTGAATGCAGCCAACGTGCTGCAGGGCTTCGAACACGCAGCCCGCTGACGCGCAACGTCACGACGCATTCGCGACAAGCACGGGGGTGATTCCCGATGCGCCCGCGCGACGGCTCCCGTCTAATCGTCCGCTTTGCGACGATCCAAGGAGACCCGATGCGCCGCCGACAACTCATCCAGCTCGCCGCCGCGGCCGCGGCCACGCCGGTCCTGCCCAGCTTCGCGCAGGGCGCGAGCGGCTTCCCCAGCAAGCCCATCCGCCTGCTGGTCGCCTTCCCGGCGGGCGGCCCGACCGACATCACCATGCGCCAGCTGGCCGACAACGCCGGCAAGATCCTGGGCCAGCCGATGGTGGTGGAAAACAAACCCGGAGCCGGCGGCACTCTGCCCGCGCAGCAGCTGCAGACTTCGCCGGCCGACGGCTACACGCTGGCGCAGATCCCGCTGGGCGTGTTCCGCCTGCCGTACACCACCAGGATCACCTGGGACCCGGTCAAGGACATCGCGTACGTCATCAACGTCACCGGCTACGCCTTCGGCATCGTGGTGCCGACCGACAGTCCGATCAAGAACTGGAACGACTTCGTCGCGTACGCCAGGGCCAACCCCGGCAAGCTCAGCTACGGCTCGACCGGCACGCTGACCAGCCCGCACCTGACCACCGAGCTCATCGCGCAGAAGCTGGGCATCCAGCTCAACCACGTCCCCTACAAGGGCAGCGCCGACCTGGCCCAGGCGATCGTCGGCGGCCACGTCATGGCCGCGGCGGACTCGACCGGGTTCGCGCCGCTGGTGCAGTCCGGCAAGCTGCGCGTGCTCAACACCTGGGGCGAGAAGCGGCTGGAGAAGTTCCCCGAGGCGCCCACGCTCAAGGAACTCGGCCTGGACATCGTGCAGAACTCGCCCTTCGGCATCGGTGCGCCGCGCGGCACGCCGGCTGAAGTCGTGACCAAGCTGCACGACGCCTTCAAGAAGGCGATGGAAGACCCGAGCTACACCCAGGCACTCGCGCGGTACGACATGCTGCCGATGTACATGAGCTCGTCGCAGTACACGAAGTTCGCGCAGGACACGTTCGCGACCGAGAAGGCGCTGGTCGAGAAACTGGGGCTCGCCAAGCCCAACTGACTGATGCGTGGCCGCCTCGGCCGCGCCCACGGAATCAGCGGCGTCTGACGCGCGGAGTCGGCGCGTTTGCGGCCGGGCCAGGCTGGGCGCGAGCGACAATCCGCGCATGCCTGCGCACAAGCCGCTCGTCTGGCTGCCGGCCTGCCACCGCCACCTCGACCTCTCCGACCCCGGGGGGTACACCGTGCTGGCCGACCGCTATGCCGCGGCCGTGTGCGAGCTCGGCCTGCAGCCCGTGCTGTTCCCGATGGCCGGCGCGAGCGACGTCAAGGACCTGCTGCCGCTGGTCGACGGCGTCCTGCTCACCGGCTCGCCCTCGAATGTCGAGGCCACCCACTTCGGCGCGTTCGCGCTCGACACCGACCTGCTCGATCCGCGCCGCGATGCGCTGACGATGGCGCTGGTCCGCTCGGCGCTGGGCGCGGGCACGCCGCTTTTCGGGGTCTGCCGCGGTCTACAGGAAATGAACGTGGCGCTCGGCGGCACGCTCTACCAGCGCGTGCACACCGAGCAAGGCCTGCTGGACCACCGCGAGCCCGAGTCCGAAAGCCTGGAGGAGCAGTTCGGCGAGCGGCACGAGGTGCTGCTGGCGCCCGGCAGCGCCTTCGCGCAGTGGGCGGGCGGAACACGCGCGCTCGTGAACTCGCTGCACGGCCAGGGCATCCGCAAACTCGGCGAGGGCCTGGTGGCCGAGGCTCACGCGCCCGACGGCCTGATCGAGGGCGTGCGCGTCGCGCATGCGTCCGCCTTCGCCTTCGGCGTGCAGTGGCACCCGGAATGGCGCCACAACTCCAACCCGTTCTACGCGCGCACGCTCGAGGCGTTCGCCCAGGCGTGCCGCGAACATTGCCGGCGGAGAAACCAGTGAGCCTGCCGGCCGGGCGCGTGCCCTGCGTGTGGGTGGTGGCCAGCCACCGCGAGCTGGGCAACGAGCATGGCCATCCGCAGAAGTACACCGTGATGGACGAGGCCGGCACGCGCACGCTGGTCAACCTGGGCCTGCAGCCCGTCTGCTTCCCGCGTGTGCCCGCCGGCCGCCTCGGCCTGATGCTGGACATGGTCGACGGCGTGCTGCTGGGCGGCTCGGCCACCAATGTGCATCCGCGCCATTACGGCGAGGAGCCGCTGCACGAGGGCATGTGCTTCGACGAAGGCCGCGATGTGGTGGCCCTGCCCCTGGTTCGGCTGGCCATCGAGCGCGGCATTCCGCTGATCGGCTTTTGCCGCGGATCGCACGACATCAACGTAGGGCTGGGCGGCAGCATGCACCAGTCGCTCCAGGCGCTGGGCGGGCCGGTGGTGCATTGGGAAGATCCGAACGAGACGCTCGATGAGCAGTACCAGGAGCGGCATGAGGTCACCTGCGTGCCCGGCGGAGCGCTGGAGCGGCTCACCGGCTGCTCGCGTTTCGCCGTGAGCTCGCTGCATTCCCAGGGGGTCAAGCGGCTGGCGCCGGGCCTGGTGGCCGAGGCGGTGGCCGATGACGGATTGATCGAAGCTTCGCGCTGGTACGACGAGCGTCAGTTCGCGTGGGCGTTCCAGTTTCACCCCGAATGGGGCCACCAGCAGCATCCGCGCTACGCCAGGATCATGGCGGCGTACGTGGATGCGTGTTGGGCGCGGCTGAGTTCGCGCGCGATGGCGCCGGCAGGGCCGGATCCGGCGATCGTCTTGCCGGAAGTCGCCTGACTTACCCGAGGCGTGAGGTCAGCGGGCTTGCAGGATCGCGCGAGCGACCTCGGCGAACCCCGCGCCCCTTTCCCCTTGCGTGACATACGCCGGCGGATGCGACAGCTGCGCCGCGAACCTGCGGATGTTCGCCACCCCCACGCTGTGCGGGAAGTGCTCGAACATCATCACGTCGTTCGTCGAATCCCCCACGTACACCCAGCGCCCGATCTGCGCATCCAGGTCCGCGTCCAGCAGCGTCCGCGCGATCCAGCGCGCGCCCGACAGCTTGTGGTGCGCCCCCCACCAGCCGTTGATGTGGATCGAACTCACCGTCGCATTCATGCCTTCGCTGCGCATCAACGCCACGACTTCGTCAATGCGCTCCTGCGGCAGCCGCGTGAACTCGCTGTGGTCGATCGCGATGTCCGTCTCGCGCCCGCCGCTGTCCTGCGCGCGCCGTGCACCGGGCACTTCGCGTTCGATTCGGGCCAGCACCCGCTGCATGCGCGCGAAGTTCTCCTCCCGCTCCGCCGGCGCTTGCTGGTAGAACTTCCGCAGGCGTCCGCCGGGCTCGCGCACCAGCGCCACCGCGCCGTTCTCGGCCACGATCGCATCCACCGGCCAGGCCTGCGCGAACGGTTCGCTCCAGCCCACCGGGCGACCCGTGATCGGAATCACGTGCAGGCCCGCCGCCTTCAGCCCGCCGAGAGCGGCCAATGCATCGGCCGTGATCGCCCCCTCGGTGGTGAGCGTGTCGTCGATGTCCGTGAAAACGCCGAGGACGCCGCGGCGGGCGGCCTCGGGCCAGGAGGAAAGGGGCGGGATGTCGAAGGTCAAGGCTGCAGGCGGCGTCCGTTCCAGCCCGGCTGGTACATCGGGGAATCCGCGGCAGGAGCCTCCGGCCGGTCGAGCATGGACGCGCCGCCGGATTGTTGCAGCGCCGAGGCCGTGTAAGGCGTCGCGGCCCCGCCCGGGCAGCTGCCGGTGTCGATGTGGTTCAGCGCGGCGGCCAGCAGCGGCTCGGTGGCGCTGCCCAGCGCCATCCTCGGGTTCTCGGCCACGCGGCACTGCACCGGGAAGCCGTCCTGGTAGTCGCCGAAGCCGGCCGCGTTGTAGACCTGGAACTCGATCGGGAAGTAGGCCTGCCCGCAGTTGTCCATGCGGTAGAAGCCGTACGGCTTGCCGCAGGTGCGGTCGCCCACCAGGATCACCTGCACGCCGATGCCGCGCAGGGCGTTGATGATGGATTCGCTGGCCGAGCAGGTCAGCTGGGAGGTCAGCACGTACAGGCGCGGCAGCGAAAGCTGCGGCAGCGGGTGATCGAGCCCGTAGACCGATTCGGGCCGCTGCACGCGCGTGCTGAAGAGGAAGGTCTCGGACATCTCCCGGGCGCGGCGGTCGTTGAAGCGCACGCTCTCGAACAGCTGTCCGTCCACCCAATCGCCGGCCACCATCGAGGCAGCGGTCTGGGCCACGTAGATGAAACCGCCGGAGTTGTAGCGCAGGTCCAGCACCAGGTCCTGCACGGCGTTGGCGCGCAGCTGGTTGAAGGCGGTGATCAGCGCGTCCTGCGCGCCGCGGCTGTGCTCGTTGAACAGCACGTAGCCGACCTTGCGGCCGCCGTTGCTGGTCAGGGCCTTGACCAGCGGCACCGGATTGGCCGATGAAGCCATGGCGGCCGCACTGGCGGCGCCGCCGACGTTCTGCATCACGTCGGCGGCCGAGCTGGTCATGGTGAGGCTGAAGCGGTCGCGCGCGCGGCCGCTGGCATCCGGCGTGCGCACCAGCAACGCGTCGAAGTAGCCCGGGACGGTGCCGTGCTCCTGCGCGTTCACTTCCTGGATCTCGTCGGCCCAGAGGTAGGCCTCGTACATGTAGCTGCGCAGCCAGCGTTTCTGGCCGTCCAGCGTGCACTGGCCCGCGAGGGAGGACGACTCGGGGAAGAGGCCGGCCGAGACCAGCGCGGTGGCGGTGTCAGTGCTGCTGCCCCCGCCGCCGCCGCAGGCAAGCAGGAAAAGCGACGCGGTGGTGACGGCTGCACGGCGCAGCGCGGCGAGGTGTGACACGGCTCAGCTCCACAATGGAGCGGCCGATTATTGCTGAGCTGCCGGAACTGATCAGTGCTGCAGCGACAGCCCGGCGTGTTCTCGCAACAGGTGGAAGCGGATCCTGGGGAATCGTTCCTGCGCGAGGCGCACGTCGTACGGCGAAGTGCAAAGAAATGCCAGCGCGTCCGCCGCGTCCAGGGCCATGCGTTGCGGGTACGCGTCGGTGAACGCGCGCAGCTCGGCGGGCGTTTCGGCGGTGATCCAGCGCGCGCCGGTGTACTGGCAGCCTTCCAGCCGGATGTCGGCGTCGTACTCGGTCTTCAGGCGGTGCTGCACCACTTCGAACTGCAGCTGGCCCACCGCGCCCAGCAGCATCGGGCCGCCCGCCTGCGGCCGGAACACCTGGATCGCGCCTTCCTCGCCCAGCTGGGCCAAGCCCTGCTGCAGCTGCTTGGTGCGCAGCGGGTTCCTCAGCAGCACCGTCATGAACAGCTCGGGCGCGAAGAACGGCAGGCCGGTGAACTGCAGGTTGGCGCCGTCGGTGATGGTGTCGCCCAGCTGCACGCCGCCGTGCGTGGTGAAGCCGATGATGTCGCCGGCATAGGCCTCGTCCACCGCCTCTCGCCGCTGCGACAGGAAGGTGACCACCGAGGTCGGCCGCAGCTCCTTGCCGGTGCGCTGCACCTTGAGCTTCATGCCCGGCGCGTAGCGGCCCGAGGCCATGCGCACGAAGGCGATGCGGTCGCGGTGGTTGGCGTCCATGTTGGCCTGCACCTTGAACACCACGCCGGCGAAGCTGGGCTCGTCGGGCTTGACGACCTTTTCCACCGGCTGCTTGTTCACGACCAGCGAGCTCTTGCGCGGCTGCGGCGGCGGCGCGATATCCACCAGCGCCTCCAGCACCTCCATCACGCCGAAGTTGTTGACGCCCGAGCCGAAGAACACCGGCGTCTGCTGCGCAGCGAGGAAGGCCTCGTGGTCCCACTCGGGCGAGGCGCCGGCGGCCAGCTCCATGCTCTCGGCGGCCGCGTCGTACTCGGCACCGAAGCGCGCGCGCAGCGTGTCGGCGTCGGCCAGCGGGATCGTCTCGAAGTCCTGCGGCCGGCGCTCGCTGCCCGACTCGAAAACGGTCATCGCGCCGGTGCGCAGGTTCATGATGCCGCCGAAGCTCTTGCCCTTGCCCACCGGCCAGGTCATGGGCACGCAGGGCATGCCGAGCTCGCGCTCCACCTCGTCCAGGATGTCCAGCGGCTCGCGCACCTCGCGGTCCATCTTGTTGACGAATGTGATGATGGGCGTGTTGCGCTGGCGGCAGACCTCGATCAGCCGCCGCGTCTGCGCTTCCACGCCGTTGGCCGCGTCGATCACCATCAGGGCCGAATCGACCGCGGTGAGCACGCGATAGGTGTCCTCGGAGAAGTCCTTGTGGCCGGGCGTGTCCAGCAGGTTGATCACGTGGTCGCGGTAGACCATCTGCATCACCGACGAAGCGACCGAGATGCCGCGCTGCTTCTCGATCTCCATCCAGTCGCTGGTGGCGTGGCGCGAAGCCTTGCGGCCCTTCACCGCGCCCGCGATCTGGATCGCGCCGGAGAACAGCAGCAGTTTTTCCGTCAGCGTGGTCTTGCCCGCGTCGGGGTGGGAAATGATGGCGAAGGTTCGGCGGCGCCGGGTTTCGGCGGCAAAGGGCGAAGCGGACACGGGGAGATGAGGCTTTCAGTGCGCGGCCGATGAGCTGCAAAGCGTTTCAGCCAGCCCCTTATTGTCGCAGAGCGGTGTAGTCTGCCCTTCATGGCCCAGGCTTCCCGCGGCACCGTGATCCTCGTCGACGGCCACGAGGTGGCGGTCAGCAACCCGGACAAGCCGCTGTTCGCCGAGGCCGGCCTCACCAAGCTCGACCTCGTCAACTACTACGTGGCCGTCGCCGAAGGCGCGCTGCGCGGGGCGGGCGGCCGTCCCTGCGTCCTGGTGCGCTACCCCGATGGCGTCGGCGGCGAGTTCTTCTTCCAGAAGCGCGCGCCGGCGAACCGGCCGGAGTGGGTGGAGGTGACCACGATCCGCTTCCCCTCGGGCAACACGGCGGAGGAAGTGGTGCCGCGCAACGCCGCGACGCTGGCCTGGATGGCCAACCTGAACTGCATCGAGCTGCATCCGCATCCGGTGCGGGCCGACGACCTGGACCATCCGGACGAACTGCGCGTGGACCTCGACCCGGTGCCCGGCGTGCCCTGGACGCAGATCCGCGACGTGGCCGATGTCGCGCGCGAGGTGCTGCACGAGCACGGCCTCGTGGGCTGGCCCAAGACCTCGGGCTCGCGCGGCATCCACGTGCTGGTGCGCATCGAGCCGCGCTGGAGCTTCGACCAGGTGCGGCGCGCGGCGCTGGCCGTGGCGCGCGAGGTCGAGCGCCGCGTACCCAAGCTCGCCAGCAGCCAGTGGTGGAAGGAGCAGCGCCACGGCGTGTTCGTCGACTACAACCAGAACGCGAAGGACCGCACTGTGGCTTCGGCGTACTCGGTGCGGCCCCGGCCTGACGCGCGTGTGTCCACGCCGGTCGGCTGGGACGAACTGCGGACCTGCGACCCGGCGGACTTCACCCTGAAGACTGTGCCGCAGCGGCTGAAGGAGCTCGGCGATCCGCATGCGGGGATCGACGACGCGGCCGGTTCAGTGGATGCGTTGCTCGAACTCTCGGCGAAGCAGGAGCGCGACGGCCAGGGCGATGCGCCCTGGCCGCCCCACTACCGCAAGCAGGCCGGCGAGCCGCCGCGCGCGCCACCGTCGGTGCGCAAGCCCAAGCCGCTGCTCGAAGTCGCGCGCGCCGATCGCGAAACGGAGGCGATCGCGGCCGCCGAAGCCTGGAAGCAGAAGCATCCGAAAGCGGCCGCGCACCTGCAACCCGCCGACGTGCTGGTCGACAGGATGCGCGGAAGTTCGTCGCTGTGGTACCGGGTGCGGATCAACCTGGAGCATGTGCCCGCCCGGCTGCGGCCGAAGTCGGACAAGCCCTCCTGAGCATCTTGCGCTTTCCGCCTCGTTTCTGCGCTTTCTGCGTACCGAGTCCTCACCCCGCCTCCGCGGTGACGGAACTGCGGCTGAGTCGCGCAAAACTGTCCGGTTGCAGCCGAGTTGCAGAGGACCCACGAAAGCCGCGCGCCTGCCTAAGATGCCCGCAGCGCGTGCCGTCGCACGCCCGATGTGGAGAACGCCCAGCATGCGGGTCGTCGTCTTCGGTCTGACGGTCAGTTCGTCCTGGGGCAACGGGCATGCGACCCTGTGGCGAGGCCTGTGGCGTGCCCTCGTCGCGCAGGGCCACAGCCTGGTGTTCTTCGAGCGCGACGTGCCGTACTACGCGAACCATCGCGACGTCACGCAACTGCCGGGCGGCGACCTCGTGCTCTATCGCAGCTGGGACGAGTTGCTGCCGCGCGCCACGAGCGAACTCGAAGCCGCGGACGCGGTCATGGTGACCTCCTACTGCCCCGACGGCGTCGCGGCCGCCGCACTGATCGCGGATTCCGGCACGCCGGCCGTCAAGGTGTTCTATGACATGGACACGCCGGTCACGCTCGAAACCCTGCGCGCCGGGTCGGCCGTGCCCTACATCGGACCCCGCGGCCTGCGCGACTTCGACCTGGTCCTCAGCTACACCGGCGGGCCCGCGCTGCAGGAACTGCAAACGCTGCTCGGTGCGCAGCGCGTTGCGACGCTGTACGGGCACGTCGACCCGCAGGTGCACCGGAGCGTGGCCGCCGTGCCGCACTACGCGGCGGACCTGTCCTACCTCGGCACGTATGCGGCCGACCGGCAGGCCGCGCTGGAGGCGCTGTTCATCGTGCCGGCGCGGCGCCTGCCGCAACGCAGCTTCCTGATCGGCGGCGCGCAGTACCCGGACGGATTTCCGTGGACCGGCAACATCCGCTTCGTGAGCCACCTGCCGCCGGCGGAGCACCCGGCGTTCTTTTCTTCTTCACGCCTGACGCTGAGCGTCACCCGCCGTGCCATGGCCGAGAACGGCCACTGTCCCTCCGGCCGCCTGTTCGAGGCCGCGGCCTGCGGCACGCCGCTGGTGAGCGACTGGTGGGCCGGGCTGGACGAGTTCTTCACGCCCGGCCGCGAGATCCTGGTCGCGCGCACGACGGACGACGCGGTCCAGGCGCTCGAACTCGGCGACGAGGAGCTGTCGCGCATCGCCCGCGCCGCGCGCGAGCGCGTGCTGGACGAACACACATCGGCGCACCGCGCCCGCGAACTCGAGTCCTTGCTGGAGAACGCGCTCGCGCCGCGCGCCAGCCTGGACACCGCCTGAAACCGACACGAGAGGACGACACCCATGTGGGGAATCATTCCGGCCGCGGGCCTGGCCACCCGCATCCAGCCCCTGGGCTTTTCGAAGGAACTGCTGCCGGTGGGCAGCAACATCGTCGGCGATATCGAGCGGCCGCGCGCCGTGAGCGAGTTCCTCGTCGAGCGCATGCTCAAGGCGGGCGCGACGCGCATCTGCTTCGTCGTCGCGCCCGGCAAGTCGGACATCGTGCAGTACTACGGCACGAACATGCGGGACGCGGACCTGTGCTACGTGGTGCAGCCCAAGGCCGGCGGTTTGTGCGACGCGATCTTCCGCGCCTGCTCGCTGGTGCGGGCCGACGAGCCGGTACTGGTGGGCCTGCCCGACACGATCTGGTTCCCCGAGGACGGCTTCAACGCGCTGCCCGACGACGTGCTGTCCTTCCTGCTGTTCCCGGTGGACCGGCCGCAGGTGTTCGATGCCGTCGTCACCGATGAAGCGGGCAACGTGCAGGAGATCCAGGTCAAGCATCCGGACGCCAAGACCAACTGGATCTGGGGCGCCTTCCGCATGCCGGGCCGCGTGCTGCACGAGCTGGAGGCGCTGTGGCGAGAGCGCGGCCGCCGGGACGAATACATCGGCACGCTGGTCAACGCCTACATCCAGAAGGGCGGGCGCGCGGTCGGCGTGCGCGCGGGCGAGTCCTACGTCGACACCGGCACGGTGCACGGCTACCGCGAGGCGCTGGACCTGCTGGGCCGCCGCAAGCGCGCGGCCACCGTGACGCCGACCGGTACGCGGCCTTCCACGGTCTGCGGCAACGCGGGCGAGTCCGTGGTCAAGCGGCCGGGCGACGCGCCCTCCCGCGTGGGCGGCAAGCTGTTCAGCCGCGCCGAGATCGAGCGCCGCGTGCAGGAGCTGGGCGACTGGTTCCAGAACATCGACCTGCTGGGCGTGCCCACCGCGCCCGCGCATTTCCTGGGCGACTACCCCACGCTCAAGTGGAAGCGCTTCGCGCACGTCCTGCCCGAGGACATGCATGGCATGTCGGTGCTGGAGATCGGCTGCAATGCGGGCTTCTATTCGCTGGAGATGAAGCGCCGGGGCGCCGAGCGCGTCGTGGGCATCGACTTCGACGACTACTACCTGGACCAGGCCCGCTTCGCCGCCGAGGTGCTGGGCCAGGACATCGAATACCGCAAGCTGTCGGTGTACGACGTGGGACAGCTCGGCGAGCGCTTCGACCTCGTCCTGTTCATGGGCCTGGTCTACCACCTGCGGCATCCGCTGCTGGCGCTGGACCTGATCCACGAGCACGCGGCGCGCGACCTCTTGCTGTACCAGTCGCTGCAGCGCGGCAGCGCCGACATGGAGGCGGTTGCGCAGGACCACGACTTCTGGGAGACCGAGGTGTTCGAGCGGCCCTCCTGGCCTCGGCTGCACTTCGTCGAGCACCGCTACTCGCACGACGAGACGAATTGGTGGATCCCGAACGCGGCCTGCAGCGCGGCCATGCTGCGCAGCGCCGGCTTCGACATCGTGGCGCATCCGGAGGAAGAGGTCTTCCTCTGCAAGCGCGCCGAACCGCGGCAGCTGCCGGATGGGCCGCGGGCTGTCTATCCCGCGCGAGGAACACCGCCGATCGCGGGCAGCTGAACGAATCTCGCCGATGCAGTGGCTCGACGCGCTGTGCGCCGGCGGCGTCCCGGCGCTGCCGGCCACGCCCGTACTGGTCGTCGTGGCCCATCCGGATGACGAGACGGTCGGCGCCGGATCGCGCCTGCCGCGCCTTCGCCACGCGACGTTCATCTATGTCACGGACGGTGCGCCGCTGGATGGGCGGGATGCCGCACACCACCGTCTCACGGTCGACGCGTACCGCGAGCTGCGACTTCGCGAACGTGCGGCCGCGCTGTCCCGGTGCGGCATAGCCGAGTCGCAGATCATCGACATCGGCTGCCCGGACCAGCAGGCGGCACGCCGCTTGCCGCAGTTGGCCATCGAAATCGCCCGGTGGCTGAAGCGCCGCCGTCCAGATGTATTGCTCACGCACCCGTACGAAGGCGGGCACCCGGACCACGACGCCACTGCGTTCGCGGTCCACGCGGCGGCGGCGCTGCTGCGCCGGCAGGGCGAGCCGGTGCCGGCCGTGGTGGAGATGACGTCCTATCACCGCGGCCCTTCGGGGCTGCAGACCTGCGTGTTCCTGCCGGATGCCGTGGCGGATCGCGAGCAGGCGGCGGTGGTGCTCGATCCGCAGCAGCGCGCGTTCAAGCGCTCGCTGCTGGACTGCTACGCGACGCAGCGCGATACGCTGGACCAGTTTGCGCTCGACGTGGAGCGATTCCGTCCCGCGCCGGCCTACGACTTCCGCGCCGAGCCGCACCCCGGTCCGCTGTTCTACGAGCAGCATGCGTGGGGCCTGTCCGGAGCGCAGTTCCGGGAACTCGCCGCACAGGCAATGACGCAACTCGGGCTGGAGGGCGAGCTGTGAGCCTGAGCGTGCTGAGCGTCGGCTATCCGTTCGCCTCGGTGGGCGCGGACGCGGTGGGGGGCGCCGAGCAAGTGCTGGCGCAGCTGGACGCGGCCCTCACGGCCGCCGGGCATCGGTCGCTGGTGATCGCGCCCGAGGGGTCCGAAGTGCAGGGCACGCTGGTCGGCTCGACGCCGGTGCGGGGACCGGTGACGCAGGCGCGGCGCACCGCCGCCTGGGCCGAGCACCGCCGGCTGATCGATGCCGTGCTCGACCGCGATTGCGTGGACGTCGTGCACCTGCATGGCATCGACTTCGCCGAATACCTGCCGGCCAGCGAACGCGCGCGGCTGCTGGCGACGCTGCATCTGCCGCCATCGTGGTACCCGGCGCGCGTGTTCGAAGACGGGCGGCGCGATCTCACGCTGCAGTGCGTCTCGCAGCGGCAGCGCCTGTCCTGTCCGGCCGGCGCGGGGATGGGACCCGTGATCGAGAACGGGGTCTCGGTCGAGTCGCTCGCGTCGCGCGCACGCAAGCGGCATTACGCGATGGCGCTGGGCCGCATCTGCCCGGAGAAGAACCTGCACACGGCGCTGGATGCGGGGCGGCTCGCGCGCGTGCCGGTGCTGATCGGCGGCCAGGTCTATCCCTACGAATCGCATGAGCGCTACTTCCGTGACGCGGTGCTGCCGAGGCTCGACCGGCGCTGCCGCTTCCTCGGTCCGCTGGGGTTCCGGCGCAAGCGGCGCCTGCTCACCGCGGCGCGCTGTCTCCTGCTGCCGACGCTGGCGCCCGAAACCAGCTCGCTGGTCGCGATGGAGGCGATGGCCTGTGGCACGCCCGTGGTGGCTTATCCGAGCGGCGCGCTGCCCGACATCGTCGAGCACGGCGTCACCGGATGGCTGGTGCGCAGCGCACAGGAGATGGCCGACGCGATCGCGGCGTGCGAAGAGCTGGACCCGCAAGCCTGCCGTGCGGCCGCGCGCGAGCGCTTCTCGCTGCAGCGCATGGTGGAGGGCTACTTCAGTGCTTACCGGCAGCTTGCCCGGGGCGTCCAGCTGGCGCGCTGAGGCTGCCGCGACGCCGGTCTGCTGCGAGGCCGTCACCAGCCTGGCGGCGCTGGAGCGGCTGACGCCCGAGTGGGAAGCCCTGTGGCGTCGCGCGCGGGCCTCGCCCTGCCAATCGCCCGCGTGGCTGTTGCCGTGGTGGAAGCATGTGGGACGCGGCGTGCTGGCGAGCGTCGCGCTGCGGTCCGCGGAGAACGGCGAGCTGGTCGGCTTCGCGCCGCTGTACGTCTACACCGATGCGCAGTCGAAGAAGCGGCATCTGTTCCCGCTGGGCATTGCGACGACGGACCGGCTCGACATGCTCGTGGCGCCCGGCTGGGAGCCTGGCGTCGGGCGCGCACTCGTGGACCACCTCGTGGACCGCGGCGACGAGTGGGACCTGCTGGAAGCGCCCCAGCTTCCGGGCGGCTCCGCACTGGGTGCGCTGGCCTGGCCTGCGCGCTGGCGCCGCGAGTTGCGCGCCGCCGATCCGAACCCGGTGCTGCCATTGCCGGCGGCTGTGCCGGGACCGATGGCGCGCAATCTCGCGTACTGCCGGCGACGCGTCCAGCGCGAAGGCAGCGTCGCCTACGAGTCTGCCGATGCGCAATCGCTGCCCGACCTGCTCGACGCACTCGACCGCCTGCACGCGCGACGCTGGGCCGGGCGCGACGAGCCCGGCGTGCTGCGCGGGGAGGGCGTGCTCGAGTGGCACCGCGAGGCGGCGCCGCTGTTGCTCGAGCGTGGTCTGCTACGGCTCATTGCATTGCGTATCGACGGCCGCGTGCTGGCCGTTCTTTATGGCCTTGCCGATCCGCCCTGGGTCGCGCGCCGCCGCTGGTCGTACTACATCGGCGGCTTCGATCCGGACGCGGCGTCGCTCAGCCCGGGCACGCTGCTGGTCGGGCACGCGATCGGGCAGGCCCAGGCCGAAGGCGCGGCGCTGTTCGATTTCCTGCGCGGGACCGAGCCGTACAAGCAGCGCTGGGGCGCCGAGCCCGAAACGATGTGGACGCTGCGTGTCGGGCGGGAGTCAGTGTGAGCTGGAGGCGAACGCGGCGTCGGGTTTGACTCGGCGCAGCAGCGCCATCATCTCGCGCTCGATCCGCTGCAGGGCCTCGGGCGTGTGGCCTTCGAAGCGCACCGTGAGCACCGGCGTGGTGTTCGACGCGCGCACCAGGCCGAAGCCGTCCGGCCAGTCCAGCCGCAGTCCGTCGATCGTGCAGACCTGCGCACCGTGGGGAGCGTTGTGGCCCGCGAGCGCCGCCAGTTCGGCGGCGACACGGTGCGCCTCGCCTTCGGCGCAGGGCACGTGCAGCTCCGGCGTCGAGCAGCTCGTGGGCAGCGCCTCCAGCACGGCGCCCAGATCGTCGTGGCGCGAGAGGATCTCCAGCACGCGCGCCGCGGCGTACGTGCCGTCGTCGAAGCCGTACCAGCGCTCGTTGAAGAACAGGTGCCCGCTCATCTCGCCCGCGAGCGGCGCGCCCAGTTCGAGCATGCGGTCCTTCAGCAGCACGTAGCCGCTGCGGTCCATCACCGGCCGGCCGCCCGCGGCGGCGATGGCCTCGGGCAGCCGCTGCGTCGACTTGACGTCGAACACGATGGGCGCGCCCGGGTGCCTCGACAGCACGTCTTGCGCCAACAACATCAGCTGACGGTCGGGCCAGATGATCTGGCCGCTTCGCGTCACGACCCCGAGGCGATCGCCGTCGCCGTCGAGCGCCAGGCCGAGGTCGGCGCCGGTCTGCTGCACCGTCGCGATCAGGTCGCGCAGGTTCTCGGGCTTCGCCGGGTCGGGGTGGTGGTTCGGAAACGTGCCGTCCACTTCGGTGAACAGCTCCACGACATCGCAGCCGATCGCGCGCAGCACCTGCGGCGTGAATGCGCCGGCCACGCCGTTGCCGCAATCGATCACGACCTTCAGCGGGCGGGCCAGCCGCACATCGCCCGCGATGCGGTCGATGTATGCGCCCGCGATGTCGGCCTGCCGCGGCTGGCCGGCCGCCGATGCCGGCTTCCAGTCCTCGCGCTCGATCACCTGCCTCAGCTGCTGCAGCGCCGGGCCATGCAGCGTGCGGCCCGCCAGCAGCAGCTTGAAGCCGTTGTCGTCGCGCGGGTTGTGGCTGGCCGTGACCTGGATGCCGCTGCGCGCCAGCGTGGTGGCGGCGAAATACAGCATCGGCGTGGTGGCCAGGCCGATATCGACCACGTCGAGTCCGCCCTCTGCGAGCCCGCGCATCAGGGCGCTCGCGAGCGCCGGGCTGCTCACCCGCCCATCGCGCCCGACCACGACCGTGCGCTCTCCCTGCGCAAGTGCCTCGCCCGCAAACGCGCGGCCGATGGCGTACGCCAGCGGTTCGTTCAACGTGGCCGGCACCGTGCCGCGGATGTCATAAGCCTTGAAGACGCTGGCGGTGACTTTCATGCGCGGTTTGAGCTGGGGGGCTATGCGGCCCGGAACACCTGCGCCAGCTCGAACGGCGATGTCACCTCGAGCTGGTCGTAGCGGCAGTCCTGCGGCGGCTTGTCGGGCCGCCAGCGCAGGAAGGTGGTCGCGTGCCGGAAGCGCTCACCCTGAAGATGGTCGTACTTGACCTCACAGACCCGCTCGGGGCGCAGCGGCTCCCAGCTCAGGTCCTTGCCACCGCTCCAGCGAGACTTGGCGCCGGGCATCCGGTCGACGTCCCCCACGCTGGCCTGTGCCCAGTCGCGCCACGGATGGTCGGCCATTGCGTTCTCGCGCAGCGGCGCGAGTTCTTCGAGCAGCTGGCGCCGCATCGCCATCGTGAACGACGACGTCACGCCCACGTGCTGCAGCACGCCGGATTCGTTGTAGAGGCCCAGCAGCAGCGAGCCGACCGCATCCTGCGTGTCCTTGTACCAGCGAAAGCCCGCCACCACGCAATCGGCCGTTCGCGCATGCTTGATCTTGAACATCGCGCGCTTGCCGGGCTGGTAAGTCGCATTCGCGGGCTTGGCGACCACACCGTCCAGGCCCGCGCCTTCGAAGCGCTGCAGCCAGTCCTGCGCCTGCGCGCGGTCGGTGGTGACCGGCGTGAGGTATAGCGGCGGCCTGGCCTGGCCGAGCAGGCGCTCCAGCCGCACGCGACGCTCCTGCTGCGGCAGCTCCGTGATCGGCTTGCCGCCGGCGGCCAGCAGGTCGAAGGCGACGAAGCCGGCCGGCGTCTCCTTCGCGAGCCTGGAGATGCGCGAGGCGGCCGGGTGGATCCGCTGCTGCAGCGCGTCGAAGTCGAGGCCGCGCGGACCGACGACCACGATCTCGCCGTCGAGGATGCAGCCCTTGGGCAGCTGCTCGGCGAGCACTTTCTCCAGCTCGGGGAAGTAGCGGTTGAGGGGCTTGAGGTCGCGGCTCTGGATCACCACGCCGTCCGCGTCGCGGAACACCAGGGCGCGGAAACCGTCCCACTTGGGTTCGAAGAGGAAACCGTCGCCGGTGGGCAGCTCATCGGCGATCTTCGCCAGCATGGGTTCGATCGGGGCGGAGAACGGCTGCGCGGCGGGCATGGGGCTTTGTACCGCAGGGAGGCCCGGCCGTGGGGCGGCTCGTATAATCACGCCCATCCGAGGAGCGTTGCAGCACCCGTCGCGGTGTGAGGCTCGGAACCTACAGCAACGACGCTCACCCACTGTCCTGTGAGGTGAGTTCCCCCAGGCAGTGGTTGACCCGAAACACAGCTTTTGGAGCATCCATGAACGCCGTTCTCAAGCCCAACCGCGCACAAGACTGCGCCATCGCCGACCTCTCGCTGGCCGACTGGGGCCGCAAGGAAATCCGCATCGCCGAGACCGAGATGCCGGGCCTGATGGCCATCCGCCAGGAATTCGCGAAGAGCCAGCCGCTCAAGGGTGCGCGCATCACCGGCTCGCTGCACATGACGATCCAGACCGCGGTGCTGATCGAGACGCTGCAGGCGCTTGGCGCGCAGGTGCGCTGGGCCTCGTGCAACATCTTCTCCACCCAGGACCATGCCGCCGCGGCCATCGCCGCCGCCGGCACGCCGGTGTTCGCCGTCAAGGGCGAGTCGCTGGAGGACTACTGGGACTACACGCATCGCATCTTCGAATTCGGCGCCAAGGGCGGCGAGCACGAAGGGCCGAACATGATCCTGGACGACGGCGGCGACGCCACGCTGCTGATGCACCTGGGCCAGCGCTGCGAGCAGGACCTGTCGCTGATCGACACCCATTCCAGCGAGGAGGAGCGCATCCTCTACGCCGCCATCCGCAAGAAGCTCAAGGAAGACCCGACCTGGTATTCGCGCAAGGCGAAGGAGATCATCGGCGTGACGGAAGAAACCACGACCGGCGTGCACCGCCTGCAGGACATGGCCAACAAGGGCCTGCTGAAGTTCCGCGCGATCAACGTCAACGACTCGGTCACCAAGAGCAAGTTCGACAACCTGTACGGCTGCCGCGAATCGCTGGTGGACGGCATCAAGCGCGCCACCGACGTGATGGTGGCCGGCAAGGTCGCCCTCGTGTGCGGCTACGGCGACGTGGGCAAGGGCAGCGCCCAGGCGCTGCGTGCGCTGTCGGCCCAGGTGTGGGTGACCGAGATCGACCCGATCAACGCGCTGCAGGCCGCGATGGAAGGCTACCGCGTGGTGACGATGGACTACGCCGCCGACAAGGCCGACATCTTCGTCACCGCGACGGGCAACCGCGACGTCATCACCTACGCCCACATGGCGAAGATGAAGGACCAGGCCATCGTCTGCAACATCGGCCACTTCGACAACGAGATCGACGTCGCGACGATCGAGAAGAAGTGCAAGTGGGAAGAGATCAAGCCGCAGGTCGACCACGTGATCTTCGAGGACGGCAAGCGCATCATCCTGCTGGCCAAGGGCCGCCTGGTGAACCTGGGCTGCGCGACCGGCCACCCGAGCTACGTGATGTCCTCCTCCTTTGCCAACCAGACGCTGGCGCAGATCGAGCTGTTCACCAAACCGCAGGCCTATGAAGTGGGCAAGGTGTACGTGCTGCCCAAGCACCTCGACGAGAAGGTCGCGCGGCTGCAGCTGTCGAAGCTCGGCGCCCAGCTGACCGAGCTGACGGAGGCGCAGGCGGCGTATATCGGGGTGAACAAGGCCGGTCCGTACAAGGCGGACACGTACCGGTATTGATGCATCTTCTCCCTCCCCCTCGGGGGGAGGGTTGGGGTGGGGGCGCTCCGGTGCTCGCTCATGCACCGAGTTTGTACAGCCGCCGTGCGTGCCCCCACCCCGGCCCTCCCCCGGGAGGGGAGGGAGGAATACATTCAATGCGAGCCGACCAGCTCCTCGTCGAACGCGGCCTCGCCGCCACGCGCTCGCAGGCGCAGCGCCTGATCTCGTCCGGCCTGCGCTGGCGCGACGCGCGGGGCTGGCATGCGGTGGCCAAGAACGGTGACGAGGTGCCGGCCACAGCCGAGCTCGAGTTGCTCGACGACGCGGAGGCGCGCTATGTCTCTCGCGGCGGGCTCAAGCTCGAAGGCGCGTTGCTATCGGCGGGCATCGATTCCGGCGGACTGCGCTGCCTCGATGTGGGCCAGTCCACCGGCGGTTTCACCGACTGCCTGTTGCAGCGCGGCGCGGCGAAGGTGGTCGGGGTCGACGTCGGCCACGGTCAGTTGCACGAAAGGCTGCGGACCGATCCGCGCGTCGTCTGCCTGGAGAAGGTGAACGCGCGAGAGCTCGATGCGGCGATGCTGCGGCAGGCCGGTGTCGAGGCGGGCTTCGACCTCGTCGTCGGCGACCTGTCGTTCATCTCGTTGACGCTGGTGCTGCCCGTGCTCGCGCCGCTGCTCGCGGCCGGCGGGCGGCTGCTGATGCTGGTCAAGCCGCAGTTCGAGCTGCAGCCCGGCCAGCTGGGCAAGGGCGGCATCGTGCGCGATGCTTCGCTCTATCCGCAGGTGGAGCGGCGCATCCGCGATGCGTGCGCCGCCTGCGGCCTGGAGGTGCTGGGCTGGGTCGACAGCCCGATCGCGGGCGGCGACGGCAACCGCGAATTCTTCGTCCATGCAAGGAGGGGTGCATGAAAAACAAGCTACCGATCAGCCTGGAGTTCTTTCCGCCCAAGACCGAGGAGGGCGCGGTGAAGCTGCGCGCGGCGCGGCAGAAGCTGTATGCGCTGCAGCCCGAGTTCTGCTCGGTCACGTTCGGCGCGGGCGGCTCGACGCAGGAAGGCACGCTGCAGGCGGTCAAGGAGATCATGGCCGAGGGCTGCCCGGCCGCGCCGCACCTGTCGTGCATCGGCCAGACGCGCGAGAGCATCCGCGAGCGGCTGGTCGCGTATGCCGCGGCGGGCGTCCAGCGCATCGTCGCGCTGCGGGGCGACCTGCCCAGCGGCTATGGCCTCGGCGGCGAGTTCCGCTACGCCAGCGAGCTGGTGGCCTTCATCCGCAGCGAGACGGGGCGGCAGTTCCAGCTCGAAGTCGCGGCTTATCCCGAGGTGCATCCTCAGTCGAAGTCGCCTGATGCCGACATCGCCGCCTTCATCGCCAAGGTGGAAGCGGGCGCGGATGCGGGCATCACGCAGTACTTCTTCAATGCGGATGCGTACCTGCGCTATGTCGAAGAGCTGCGCAAGCGGGGCGTGTCGGTGCCGGTGGTGCCGGGGATCATGCCGATCACCAGCAGCAGCCAGCTGCTGCGGTTCTCGGACGCGTGCGGGGCGGAGATCCCGCGCTGGATCCGGCTGCGCCTGCAAGGCTTCGGCGACGACAGCGAGTCGATCAAGGCGTTCGGGCTGGACGTGGTCACCGCCTTGTGCGAACGGCTGCAGGCCGAGGGTGCGCCGGGCATCCACTTCTACACGATGAACCAGGCCGCGGCCACGCTGGAGATCTGCCGGCGATTGGGTCGATGAGGAGCGGTTTGCTGCGGTTGCCGGCGGCGCTCGTGCTGGCGGCAGCTTTGTCGGGCTGCGCGATTCCGCTGCCGCACACGGTGGACGAAGAGACGCAGGAGGCGGTGCAGGAGGCTGTTCCGGAATCAGTCTCTCCGTCCGTCGGCGCCGAGCTGCAGCGCGGCATCGCGTCCTGGTATGGCCTCCCCTTTCACGGGCGGCGCACGGCGAGCGGCGAGCGCTTCGACATGACCGCGATGACCGCCGCCCATCCCACGCTGCCGTTCGGAACGCACGTGAAGGTGCGCAGCCTGGAGAACGGGCGCGAGGTCACGGTGCGCATCAACGATCGGGGACCGTTCACGAAAGGCCGCATCATCGACTTGAGCCATGCGGCCGCGAGGGCGATCGGCCTGCTCAGCCGCGGGACCAAGGCGGTGTCGCTGTCGGTGGTCGAGCCGCGCGACGCTATCCGCTGACGGGACCGCCGCTTCAGGCGCCGGATTCCAGCACCTGCCCCTTGCCGCGTCCGCGGCCGAGCGCTTGCAGCAATTGCGGCAGCGCCGCCTGCAGGGCCGGCTTGAGCGTGTGGGGCGGGTTCAGCACGAACAGGCCGCTGGCCAGCAGGCCCGGCCGGTGCGGCTCGCCGGCTACATGCGGCTCGTCTTCCTGGCCGATCGCCAGGCTCGCGTGCAGCCAGGGCTTGCGCGCCTGCTGGGCCACGGTCTTGAGGCGCCGCGGCAGCTCGTGGGCTTCGGGCCGCGGGATCACGGGGTACCAGATCGCGTAGGTGCCGGTGGCGAATCGCTGCAGGCTGTCCTTCAGCGAGGCGACGACCTTGCCGTAGTCGCTCTTGATCTCGTAGCTCGGGTCCATGAGGACCAGCGCGCGGCGCGACGGCGGCGGCAGCAGCGCCTTGAGCGCCTCGAAGCCGTCGGCGCGGTCCATCGTGACCTGCCGGCCCGCGCCCAGTTGCGCCACGTGGCCGGCCAAGGCCTTGCTGTCGCTCGGATGCAGCTCGAAAAGCTTGAGCTTGTCGCGCGTTTGCTCGCGCAGCAGGCGCTGTGCGAGGAAGGGTGAGCCGGGGTAGATGCGCAGCTGGCCTTCGCGGTTGAAGCCGCGCACGAGCTCTAGGTAGTCGGCGATCGCCGGGGCCAGCGGCTGGCCGTCGATCGTGTTCTGCGTGCCGGCCACTTCGGCCAGGCGCAGCACGCCGTGGGCGGCCTCGCCCGAGGTGCCCGCGTAGTCGCTGTCCAGGCGGTACAGACCGGCGCCTGCGTGGGTGTCGATCACCCAGAGCGCCGTCTCCTTCACCGTGAGGTGCCGCAGGATGGACACGAGCGCCACATGCTTGAAGACGTCGGCGTGGTTGCCGGCGTGGAAGCCGTGGCGGTAACTGAACATCCCGTTATCGTACCCGCCGCCCCTGCCCGGCCTTGTGGTAAGTCCTTGATTTATCGTAGAATCACAGGCTTTCCGCAGCGCCAAGCGGCCCCGCGGCGGAAATCGGAAGTCGCACACGGCCTGACCGCGTGCGACGGGCGCCGAAATCGCCCTTCCGGTACTCCCACCTAAGAGGTTCCCGGCAGAGGAACACCGACCGTGGAAAAGGGCCCTTCAAGCCACTTTCTCGAAAGCCTTCAAATGAAAACGTTCAGCGCCAAACCCGCTGACGTGAAGCACGAGTGGTTTGTGATTGACGCCACCGACAAGGTGCTCGGTCGGGTTGCCAGCGAAGCAGCCCTCCGTTTGCGCGGCAAGCACAAGGCCATCTACACGCCTCACGTCGACACGGGCGACTACATCGTCGTCATCAACGCCAGCAAGCTGCGCGTCACCGGTTCCAAGGAACTGGACAAGATGTACTACCGCCACTCGGGCTTCCCGGGCGGCATCTACGCCACCAACTTCCGCGACATGCAGGCCAGGCATCCCGGCCGCGCGCTCGAGAAGGCCGTCAAGGGCATGCTGCCCAAGGGGCCCCTGGGCTACGCCATGATCAAGAAGCTGAAGGTGTACGGCGGGGCGGAGCATCCGCACACCGCCCAGCAACCGCAGCCGCTGGAAATCTGAGGAGGCCAGGAATGATTGGTGAATGGAACAACGGCACCGGCCGCCGCAAGAGCAGCGTGGCCCGTGTCTTCCTGAAAAAGGGCAGCGGCAAGATCACGGTCAACGGCAAGGACATCGAACAGTTCTTCGGCCGCCAGACGTCGATCATGATCGCGCGCCAGCCCCTGTTGCTGACCAACCACGCCGAGACGTTCGACATCATGGTCAACGTGCACGGCGGCGGTGAGTCCGGCCAGGCCGGGGCGGTGCGCCACGGCATCACGCGCGCGCTGATCGACTATGACGCGGCCCTCAAGCCGCAGCTGTCGGCCGCCGGCTTCGTCACTCGCGACGCGCGCGAGGTCGAGCGCAAGAAGGTCGGCCTGCACTCCGCGCGCCGCCGCAAGCAGTTCAGCAAGCGCTAAGCTTTCCTCCCGTTACAAAGCCGCACAAGGTTCCTTGTTGCGGCTTTGTCGCTTTTCAGGGCATGCTCGGCCCCTAGCTCATGCGTTGGAAGTTGCTACGCCGCCGGTTGACGATCAGCGCCCCCGAGGTCGCGGTCCGAAGCGCCACGCCCTGGCCCCTGCGATGGGCCGGTGCCGCCCTCGGCCTGGGATTCTGCGCCGCCATCTCCCTCTGGGCCTTCGAGAAGGGCAAGGACCTTGCCGGACTCGACAACGGCGGCATCCATGAAGAGCTGGTCGCGCTGCGTGACGAGGTCGGCCGCCTCAAGCAGGAGCGCGACAAGGCGCAATCCGCGGTCAACACATCCGGCAGCCTGATCACCGCCGAGCGCGCCGCGCAGGAGCGGCTGGCCGTTCAGATCCGCACGCTCGAGGCCGAGAACCGCGCGTTGCGCGACCAGCTCGGCTTTTTCGAGAAGCTCATGCCCGCTGGCGGCGCCGAGTCGCTGGCCATCCGCGGCCTGCAGGCCGAGGTGCTCGGCGGGCAGTTGCGCTGGCAGGTGCTGGTCATGCAGCCCGCCAAGCACGCGAGCGAATTCAAGGGCAAGCTGCACGTCACCGTCGCCGGCACCCTCGCCGGCAAGCCCTGGACGATGGACCTCCCGGACAGCCCGCACGACCTTCGATTCCGCCAATTCCGCCGCCTGGAGGGAATGGTCGATCTGCCTGAACAGGCCGTGGTACAAAACGTGTCGGCGAAGGTGGTGGAAGGGTCCGCCACCCGAGCAGTGCAGAGCATCAAGCTCGGCGCTTGAGACAAGACACCACGGAGGAGTTCACGCAATGTTCGGCAAGAAGGCCCAGCCGCCCATCAAGAGCCTCATCGCCCACGGCACCCGGGTCGAAGGCAACCTGAAGTTCACCGAAGGCCTGCGGGTCGACGGCGAGGTGGTGGGCGACGTCCGCGCGTTGACGGAAGAGCCGAGCATGCTCGTGATCTCCGAAGCTGCCGTGGTGCAGGGCGAGATCCACGCCGACCACGTCATCGTCAACGGCACCGTACGCGGCCCGATCTTCGCCACCGAGCTGCTCGAGCTGCAGCCGAAGGCCTGCATCGAAGGCGACGTGTCCTACCGGTCCCTTGAGATGCACCAGGGCGCCGTCATCTCCGGACAGTTGAAGCCGCTGCCCGTGAGCGAGGAAAAGCCCTTACTGAAGCTGGCGGCAAACAACTGAGAGCCTGAATTCCCGAGGCTTTTGCCCTACCATTTCCCCTCTTGTAGAGGAATAGCCCATGAGCGCCGCAGCCCAAACCATCCAGACCGAAATGCCCGCCCCGCTGGTCTTCACCGACAGCGCCGCGGCGAAGGTGGCCGACCTCATCGCCGAGGAAGGCAACCCGGACCTGAAGCTGCGCGTTTTCGTGCAGGGTGGCGGCTGCTCCGGGTTCCAGTACGGCTTCACGTTCGACGAGATCGCCAACGACGACGACACCGTGATGACGAAGAACGGCGTCTCGCTGCTGATCGATGCGATGAGCTACCAGTACCTGGTCGGCGCCGAGATCGACTACAAGGAAGACCTGCAGGGCGCGCAGTTCGTGATCAAGAACCCGAACGCCAGCACCACCTGCGGCTGCGGTTCCAGCTTCAGCGTCTGACGCTCAGGCCGGCCAGATTCCCCCCAGCACACGGGCGCCTCGGGCGCCCGTGGTGCTTTTGAGATCCAGCGGTTCGCGCCGCACCGCCTTGCGGGCCAGCCACGCGAAGGCGGCGGCTTCCACCTGCAGCGGCGGCAGGCCGGCATCGGCGCTGGACACCACCTGCGTCCCCGGCAACAGGGCCTGCAGGCGGCGCATCAGGTGCGTGTTGAGCGCGCCGCCGCCGCAGACGATCAGGCGCGCCAGTTTCGGTTCGTGGCGCATCACGTTGTCGCTGCAGGCGCGGGCGGTGAGTTCGGCCAGCGTGGCCTGGACCTGCTGCGGCGGCAGGCTCGCGAACTTCGCCAGGCGTTGCTGCAGCCAGGGCTCGTTGAAGAGATCGCGGCCGGTGCTCTTGGGCGGGGCCTTGGCGAAGAAGGGCTCGGCCAGCAGCGTCTGCAGCAGCTTCTGGTCCGGCACCGCGCCGGCCGCCCAGGCGCCCTCCGCGTCGTAGGGCCGGCCCAGGTGCCGCTGGCACCAGGCGTCCATCAGGCCATTGCCGGGCCCGCAGTCGAAACCCAGCATCGAACCGTCGGCCCGCAGCAGCGAGAGATTGGAGATCCCGCCGATGTTGAGCACGCCGATCGTTTCGCCCGCGCGGCCGAACAGCGCTCGGTGGAAGAAGGGCGCCAGCGGCGCGCCTTGCCCGCCCGCAGCGACATCGCGGCTGCGGAAATCGGCCACCACGTCGATGCCGGTCAGCTCCGCGAGCAGGGCGGGCTGGCAAAGCTGCACGGTGTAGCCGGGGCCGTCGAACTCCTGCGGCCGGTGCCGCACGGTCTGTCCATGGGCGCCGATCGCGCGCACGTCAGCGAGGGCAACGCCGGACGTTGCGAGCAGCTGGTGGACGACGCCGGCATAGACTTTCATCAGCGCATTGCCCGCGAGCTGGGCGCGATGGATTTCGTCAGGTCCGGACTGGTTGAGCGCCAACAGCTCCGACTTCAGGCGTGGATCAAACGGGGCGCTCGCATGCCCGAGCACCCGCAGTCCATCAGAGAAGTCCGCCAGCACGCCGTCGACCCCGTCGAGCGAAGTGCCCGACATGAGGCCGATGTAGCGTTCGGACATCCGGTGGGGCCTGCCCAGCGGCCGATCACTCGGCGCTGGCGACGGTGGCCAGCGCGGCGGCGGAGAGCTGCGCCCGCATCGAGCGCGCCAGGCGCTCGAAGGACGGACGCGAGGCGGCGGTGAGTTGCACGTTCTGGTGGCGCCTAGCCACCTGCACCGGGTCCTGGTGCGCGCCGTTGACGCGGAACTCGAAGTGCAGGTGCGGACCCGTCGCCCAGCCCGTGGCGCCGACGGCCCCGACACGCTGGCCCTGCGAAACCGCCTGCCCGAGCCGCACGTCGATGCGGCTGAGGTGCGCGTACAGGGTCTGGTCGCTGTTGTTGTGCTTCACGATCACGACGTTGCCGAAGCCGTTCTGCACGCCGGCGAATTCGACGATGCCGTCACCCACGGTGCGCACCGGGGTGCCGCTGGGCGCGCCATAGTCCACGCCCAGGTGGGCACGCCAGCGCTGCAGGACCGGATGGAAGCGCATCGCGAAGCCGCTCGTCACGCGCGAGAACTCCATCGGCGACGCCAGATAGGAGCTCGTCAGGCTCTTGCCGTCGAAGGTGTAGTAGCCGCCCTTGCTGCCCGCCTCCTGGAACCAGACGGCGTGCAGCGTCTTGCCGTTGTTGACGAACTCGACCGACAGCACGCGACCGGTGCGCAGCGGCTCGCCGTCCGCCTCCAGCGCTTCGTAGACGACGCTGAAGCGATCGCCCTTGCGCAGGCCGCGGTGGAAGTCGATGTCGGCGGAGAAGATGTCGGCCACCTGCACCGCGATCTCGTCGGGGATGTGCGATTCGTCGACCGCCGCGAAGAGCGAGCTGCGGATGGTGCCGCTGCCCAGTCGCACCGAGGGCGCCAGCGGCGCGGATTCCATGCGCGTGGCGAAGCGGCCGTCGGCCTGACGCTGGACGACGAGGCGTCGGAACTGGCCGGAATCGTCGTTCACCCAGCGGGCCGTCAACCCCGCCAGGCCATGCTGCTCGGTGGCTTCGGCGCGCACCGTGCGGCCGGGGCGACCGAGCAACTGGGTGCGAACGGTGGCGTCCTGCCGCAGGTAGGCGGCGGCTTCCGCGTCGTTGACGCCCAGGCGCGCGAGCAGCGACTCGACCGTGTCCGTCGGACGGACGACGTCGGAGCGATAGAGATTGAAGACATGGGCGTCCAGCGCTTCGGCCTGCTCGGACAGCGAGGCGGGTTGCACCGTCTCCAGCACTTCACGCACCGGCAGGGCGGAAGCATCCGGGCCGAAGGAAGCAACGGCGAACGCGCCTCCGCCGCCGCCCAGAAGGATCGCGGCGAGCAACGCCGTGAGCTTGCGCGGATGCTGCTCCAGCACTCCGGCGGCAATGGACAGAGCCCGTTCTGCCGCGATCGTCAACGTGTTTTTCTTCACCTCAGGTCCTCGTTGCTGGGCCCGCGGCAGCGCCGGCAGGTTGCCCCCCTCGGGCGGTGGCGGGGATGCCTCTGATGGGCGTCTTTAGAATCAACCCGGCCACGAAAGTGGGCGCAGTATAGAACGGTGACAACCGGTCGAATCAGTAAATTACCGTGACGAATCAACAGCTTGTAACTGATGCTCATCCAGTGAGCGATGCCGTGCAGGAAGCCATGGCGGTGTCGCTGCGGGGATGCGATGAGCTCATCCCGCGTGAGGAATGGCAGCGCAAGCTGGCCCGCTCGGAGGCGACGGGCGTTCCACTCCGTATCAAACTCGGGCTTGACCCTACCGCGCCGGACATCCACGTCGGCCACACGGTCGTGCTCAACAAGATGCGCCAGCTGCAGGACCTCGGGCACACGGTGATCTTCCTCATCGGTGACTTCACCTCGATGATCGGCGACCCGTCCGGCCGCAACACCACCCGCCCGCCGCTCACGCGCGAGCAGATCCAGGCCAACGCCGAAACCTACCGCGCCCAGGCCTACAAGATCCTCGACCCGGGCCGCACCGAGCTTCGCTACAACAGCGAGTGGAGCGACCCGCTGGGCGCGCGCGGCATGATCCAGCTCGCGGCCAGGTACACGGTGGCGCGGATGATGGAGCGCAACGACTTCCACGAGCGCTACAAGGCCGGCAACTCGATCTCCATCCACGAGTTCCTCTACCCCCTCATGCAGGGCTACGACTCGGTGGCATTGAAGAGCGACCTGGAGCTCGGCGGCACCGACCAGAAATTCAACCTGCTGATGGGGCGGCACCTGCAGCAGGAATACGGGCAGGAGCCGCAGTGCATCCTGACCATGCCCCTGCTCGAGGGCCTCGACGGCGTCGAGAAGATGAGCAAGAGCAAGAACAACTACATCGGCATCACCGAGGACGCCAACACCATGTTCGCCAAGGTGATGTCGATCTCCGACACGCTGATGTGGCGCTGGTACACGCTGCTGAGCTTCCGCTCCGAAGCCCGGATCGCCGCCCTCCAGCGCGAGGTGCAGCAGGGCCGCAACCCGCGTGACGCCAAGGTGATGCTGGCCAAGGAGATCACCGCCCGCTTCCACGACGCGGCCGCGGCCGACGCCGCCGAGCAGGATTTCGTCAACCGCAGCAAGGGCGGCATCCCCGACGACATCCCGGAGCTCTCCTTGTCGGGCGCGCCGCTGGTCATCGGCGCGCTGCTCAAGCAGGCCGGCCTGGCGCCCTCCACCAGCGAGGCCAACCGCCTGATCGACGGCGGGGGTGTGCGGGTGGACGCTTCGACCATCAGCGACAAGGGGCTGAAGCTCGCTGCCGGCACCTACGTGCTGCAGGTCGGCAAGCGCAAGTTCGCCCGTGTGACGCTGGCCTGACGCGTCGGCGCGCCGGACCGCCGCTGTCACACAATCGCGCGCATGAGCCTCGCCGAGCGCGCCAGCGCGATCCCGCCGCAGACCTGGCTGAAGGTCTCGGTCGCCGTCGCGGCGCTGACCATCGCGCTCAAGACGCTGGCCTGGTGGTTCACGGGCTCGGTCGGCCTGCTGTCGGACGCGATGGAATCGCTGGTCAACCTGGCAAGCGCCGCCTTCGCCCTGTTGATGGTGCGGGTGGCGCGGCGGCCCGCCGACGCGGACCATCCCTATGGCCACCACAAGGCCGAGTACTTCTCCTCCGCGTTCGAGGGGCTTGCGATCATGGTCGCGGCCGTGGCCATTCTCTGGACGGCGATCCCGCGCTTTTTCGAGCCGCAGCCGCTGGAGCAGCTCGGGCTGGGCCTGGCGCTGTCGGTGCTGAGCTCGGTCGTGATCGCGGCGCTGGCCTGGGCGATGCTGAAGTCGGCCGCGCGGCACCGTTCGATGGCGGTGGAGGGCGACGCCCGCCACCTGCTGACCGACGTGTGGACTTCGGCCGGGGTGGTCGTGGGGGTCGGACTGGTCGCGTTGACGGGCTGGCTGTGGCTGGACCCGGCCGTGGCGGTGGCGGTCGCGCTGAACATCCTGCGCGAGGGCGCCAACCTGGTGTGGCGATCGTCCCAGGGCCTGATGGACAAGCGGGTCGAGCGCAGCGTGCAGGCCGAGATCGCGAGAGTGCTCAAGGGCTTCGAGCATCCGGCCATCCGCTTCGACCACATCACCACGCGCCGCTCGGGCAGCCGCCGCTTCGTCGACCTGCACATGCACATGCCCGCGCACTGGACGCTGCGGCGGGCGGCCGCCGTGCGGGCTTCGGTCGAGCAGGCGCTGATGAGCGCCGTCCCGGGCCTGCGGGCGACCATCCAGCTCCTGCCCAGCGACGTGGAAGCGCATTTCGAGGATGAGGAGGACCTGATTTGATCGGGCTGGTGCAGCGAGTGAGCCAGGCGAAGGTGGTGATCGACGGCCGCACCGTCGGCGAGATCGGGCCCGGGTTGCTGCTGCTGGTCTGCGCCGAGCGCGGTGACGCTGAAGCGAAGGCCGACAAGCTGCTGGCCAAGTTGCTGAAGCTGCGGATCTTCCCCGACGAGCAGGGCAAGATGAACCGCAGCGTGCAGGACACGGGCGGCGGTCTGCTGGTGGTCAGCCAGTTCACGCTGGCGGCGGACACTTCGGGCGGCAATCGTCCCAGCTTCGGGAATGCCGCGCCGCCGGAAGTAGGGCGGCGGCTGTACGACTACTTCGTCGCGAAGGCGCGCGAGGCGCATCCGATCGTGCAGACGGGGGAGTTCGCGGCGGATATGAAGGTGCACCTGGTCAACGACGGGCCGGTGACGATCCCGGTTTACGTGCGCTGATGGAGGGAGTCTCAGTACGGATTCGGGAAACCGAGCGCGCCCATCAGGAGGACTTCCAGCGCCTCCATCTCCATCGCATCGCGCTCACTCGTCTCATGGTCATACCCCTGCGCATGCAACGTCCCATGCACCAGCAGATGCGCGTAATGCGCCACCAGCGGCTTGTCCTGCTCACGTGCCTCGCGCTCGACCACCGGCGCGCACAGCACCAGGTCGGCGCTGACCACCGGCTCGCGCGTGTAGTCGAACGTCAGCACGTTGGTGGCGTAGTCCTTCCCCCGGTACTGGCGATTGAGCGCACGCCCTTCGGCTTCGCCGACGATGCGCACGGCGATCTCCGCGGGACTACGCAGCGCCATGGCCATCCAGCGCTTCACCTTTGCCGGCGGCAGCAACGAGCGGTGCGCGGCGCTCCCGGCGAACTCGCCGAACTGCAGGTCCAGCTGCAGCTCAGCGGGCGGCATCGGTCTTGCGGGCCGCGTCGTACGCATCCACGATGCGCGCCACCAGCGGATGCCGCACCACGTCGGCGCTGGTGAAGCGGGTATGGGCGATGCCCTTGACGCGCTTGAGCACGCGCTCGGCGTCGATCAGGCCGGACAGCACGCCCTTGGGCAGGTCGACCTGGCTGATATCGCCCGTCACCACGCACTTGCTGCCGAAGCCGATGCGGGTCAGGAACATCTTCATCTGCTCCGGCGTGGTGTTCTGGGCCTCATCGAGGATGACGAAGGCGTTGTTCAGCGTGCGGCCGCGCATGAAGGCGAGCGGCGCGATCTCCAGCGCGTTGCGCTCGAAAGCCTTGGTGACCCGGTCGAATCCCATCAGGTCGTAGAGCGCGTCGTAAAGCGGCCGCAGGTATGGGTCGACCTTCTGCGTGAGGTCGCCGGGCAGGAACCCCAGCTTCTCGCCCGCTTCGACCGCGGGCCGCGTGAGCACGATGCGCTGCACGCTGCTGCGCTCCAGCGCGTCGACCGCGCAGGCCACGGCCAGGTAGGTCTTGCCGGTGCCGGCCGGGCCGATGCCGAACGTGATGTCGTGGCTGGCGATGTTGTCAAGGTACACGCTCTGGTTGGGCGTGCGCGCCTTCAGGTCGGTGCGGCGCGTGTGCAGCACCAGCGCGCCTTCCTCGTCCTCGTCCATCGCCTGCTCGCCGGCCACCATCAGCTGCACCTTGTCGGGCGAGATGGGTCGCTGTGCGATCTCGTACAGGGCCTGCAAGACGTCCATCGCGCGCTGCGCCCTGGCCTTCGCGCCTTCCACCTTGAACTGCTCCTGTCGCCGGGTGATCTTCACCTGCAGCGCGGTTTCCAGGGTTCGCAGGTGTTCGTCGGTGGGGCCGCACAGGTGCGCCAGGCGGGTGTTGTTGGGCGGCGTGAAGGCGTGGCGCAGGATCAAGCTGATAATCCGTGGAGCTCAAGGAGGGCCCGCGAGGGCCGGGACCGGGAATGATAGGCAGATTGAACGGAACGCTGGCCGACAAGAACCCGCCGCAGGTGCTGGTGGATTGCCAGGGCGTCGGCTACGAGGTGGACGTTCCCATGAGCACCTTCTACAACCTTCCGGGCGTGGGCGAGCGCGTGTCGCTGCTCACGCACTTCGTCGTGCGCGAGGACGCGCAGGTGCTGTTCGGTTTCGGCAGCGCCGGCGAACGCGAGGCGTTCCGCCAGCTGATCCGCATCTCCGGCGTGGGGCCGCGCACCGCGTTGTCGGTGCTCAGTGGCATGAGCGTCGCCGAGATCGGGCAGGCGGTCACCGCGCAGGACGCTAGCCGCCTGGTCAAGGTGCCCGGCATCGGCAAGAAGACCGCCGAGAGGCTGCTGCTGGAACTCAAGGGCAAGATCGGCGCCGACCTCGGCGCGCCCGCCGGCGCCGCGTCGCCCGCGAGCGATTCCCAGACCGACATCCTGCAGGCCCTGGTGGCCCTGGGCTACAGCGACAAGGAAGCGCAGGCCGCCGTCAAGGCGCTGCCGCCGGACGTGGGCGTGAGCGAAGGCATCAAGCTGGCGCTCAAGGCGCTGGCGCGGTGAGCACCCGATGACGATCAAGACCGACGACTTCGGCCTGCCGCCGCCGCAGCGCGTGGTGTCGGCGGCGCCCGCGTCGCCCAACGAGGAAGCCATCGAGCGGGCCCTTCGGCCCAAGCTGCTGACCGAGTACGTCGGCCAGGCCCGCACGCGCGAGCAGCTGGAGATCTTCATCGGCGCGGCGAAGAAACGCGGCGAGGCGCTGGACCACGTCCTCCTGTTCGGCCCGCCGGGCCTCGGCAAGACGACCCTGTCGCACATCATCGCGCACGAACTCGGCGTGAACCTGCGCCAGACCTCCGGCCCGGTGCTGGAAAAGCCCAAGGACCTGGCGGCGCTGCTCACCAATCTCGAGAAGAACGACGTGCTCTTCATCGACGAGATCCACCGCCTGTCGCCGGTGGTCGAGGAGATCCTCTACCCCGCGCTGGAGGACTACCAGATCGACATCATGATCGGCGAGGGCCCCGCCGCGCGCTCGATCAAGCTGGACCTGCAGCCCTTCACGCTCGTCGGCGCCACCACGCGCGCCGGCATGCTCACGAACCCGCTGCGCGACCGCTTCGGAATCGTCGCGCGGCTGGAGTTCTACACGGCGGAAGAACTCACGCGCATCGTCCGGCGCAGCGCCGCGCTGCTGCAAGCGCCGATCGACGACGAGGGCTCGGCCGAGATCGCCCGCCGCTCGCGCGGCACGCCCCGAATCGCCAACCGCCTGCTGCGCCGCGTGCGCGACTACGCCGACGTGAAAGGCTCCGGCCGCATCACGCAGGACATCGCGCACAAGGCGCTGGCCATGCTCGACGTGGACCCGCAAGGGTTCGACGTGATGGACCGCAAGCTGCTGGAGGCGGTGATCCACCGCTTCGACGGGGGCCCGGTGGGCCTGGACAACATCGCGGCCTCGATCGGCGAGGAGCGCGACACCATCGAGGATGTGATCGAGCCGTATCTGATCCAGCAGGGTTATCTGCAGCGCACGCCGCGGGGACGGGTGGCGACGCTGGCGGCTTTCCGGCATTTGGGGGTCGCGCCGCCTCGGAGTGATGGGGAGCTGTTCGGGGGGTGATCAACACCGCGAGGGCTCGGCGTCCGCGCGTGCCCTCACCCCAGCCCTCTCCCAGGGGGAGAGGGAGCAATACCGCTAAAGGCCGAGCACGGTGGCCGCGGCGGCGAGTGCCAGCAGTTCGATCAGCAACACGTGCAGGATGCCGATGCGGCCTTGCATCACCGCGCCCACCGCCCACAGCGCGGCGGCGAGCACCGCCAGCCAGACGGAACTGACCGACAGCGGCATGCCGTCCGCATGCCAGAGGAACGCCGCCACGCCGGCGAGCAGCGCGATGAACTGCAGCGCACCGAAAAGGGCGACCGCCTTCGTCATCGGCGGATGGAATCGTTCGACGCGCGCGATGTCGAACGGCGGCTTCGGGAACCGCGCCGCCACGTCGGGCGGCCGCCATCCCGGCGGCTTGAACCACACGCGCAGCTTGTCGGACCAGCGCTGCGCGTGCCAGCTGTCGCGCGCGAGCGCCCAGTACACCTCGGCGTTCGACCAGAGCGGGTCCCAGCTGTTGAGCGGGCTTCGCGTGCCGTAGACGCACTTCTTCTCCTCTTCCTGGAAGCTCCCGAACAGCCGGTCCCAGACCACGAGCACGCCGCCGTAGTTGCGATCGAGGTAGCGGTCGTTCACGGCGTGGTGCACGCGGTGGTTGGAAGGCGAGCAGAACCAGCGGTCGAACCAGCCCAGCCTGGGCACGTGCTCGGTGTGGACCCAGAACTGGTACAGCAGGTCGACCAGCGCCACGACGCCGAACACCAGCGGCGGTACGCCGGCGATGGCCATCGGCAGGTAGAAGATCCAGCCGAACAGGGCGTCGGTGGACGTCTGCCGCAGCGCGGTGGACAGGTTGTAGTCCTGGCTCTGGTGATGGACCACGTGCGCCGCCCAGAAGACGGCGCATTCGTGCCCCGCGCGGTGCAGCCAGTAGTAGCAGAAGTCGTAGAACAGCAGCGCGAGCAGCCAGCCGTACCACGACATCCAGAACGCTTCGTTGTGCCAGAGCGCGACCCAGCCGTAGACCGCGGTGTAGACGCCGAAGCGGAACAGGTTCGTGAAGACCGCCGTCAGCTGGCTGAGCATGCCCAGACCGATGCTGCTGATCGCGTCGTTCAGGCGGTAGGTGTTGCGGCCCTTCGCCCAGCCCCAGGCGAATTCCGCGGCGATGAGCGCCAGGAAGACCGGTGTGGCGAGGACGATGACCTGGGTGGGCGACATGGCCCTGCATTGTCCGGTTCGGACGGCAGGCGGGCGCTTCGGTGCAACCCGGATGGCGCGGCCTGACTCAGGTCAGCGCGCCGCGAGCATCCACGCGCAGGATGCGGTCGACCGTGCCGGTGCGCAGCCCGCCCTTCACGCCGACCAGGTGGTCGTGCAGGTTGACCGTGGGGTCGCAGTGGCCCGGGATGAGCCAGAGGATGCGGCCGATCTCCGGCACTCGACCCCCCGCGGCGGGGCGCAGGATGCCGTGCTCGTCGCCGCCGTTGCCGAACTCCAGCGGGTCGTCCCCGTCGACGCTGTGAACGGTGGGCAGGCCGGAGTCGATCGCATGGCTCTTGTGTCCCGCGTCGCACACGGCATGCCGGGCGCCCGCGCTGATCACCTGCGTCTTGACGAACAGCGCGTGCTCGAACTGCGGCTGCGCCGGGTCGCGCTCGTTGCGCGCATAGTCCGCGTCCATGAAAAGAAAGGAGCCGGCCTGCAGCTCGCCGTACACGCCGCTGGCGGCCTCGCACACCATCGTGCCGGTGCCTGCGCCGGTGATCAGGGCGACCTGGATGCCCTCGTCCTCGATCAGCTTGCGGGTAAGCGCCGCGTCGCGCGCCGCCTGCTCGATGGCGTCGCGCCGCTCCTGGGGCGACCGCAGGTGCTGCGCGCGCCCGTGATAGGCCTGCAGCCCGGCAAAGCGCAGGGCAGGGTGCTTGCGGATCTCGTGCACCAGCTCCAACGCAGCCCGGCCGGGTGGCACGCCGCAGCGGCCCTGGCCGACGTCGATCTCGACGAATACGTCGATGACGGCGGACCCGCCCGTGGCGCGGCGCGCATCGTCCATCGCCTGCGCCAGCCGGGCCACGCCTTCGCGGCTGTCCACTGCGATGGTGAGCCGGCCGCCCGCGTCGACGAGTCTGCAGGCCAGCTGCGCCACCCGCGCGAGCTTCTGCGGCGCGATCACCTCATTGCTGATGTAGATGTCGTTCACGCCGCCGGCGGCCATGGCCTCGGCCTCGGCCGTCTTCTGCACGCAGACGCCCACCGCGCCGGCCTCGAGCTGCAGCCGGGCGATCTCGGAGCACTTGTGCATCTTGGCGTGCGGCCGCCAGCGGATGCCGTGCTTCCGGGCGAACTCGGCCATGCGGCCGAGGTTGCGCTGCATGGCGTCGAGGTCGACGACCAGCGCGGGCGTGTCGATCGCGGCGACGGGCTGGCCGGCCAGCTGCGTCAGGTGTTCGTCAAGCGGAGGTTTCGTCGGCCGGGGCATTCGCTTCGTCGAGGTGCTGGGTGTCGGACCAGCCGACGAGGGTGAAGCCTTCCGGCGTCCACAGCAGGCGGTTGATGGCGCCGTTGGGCAGCTCCCACGTGCGCGGCGCGTTCACCTCCTGCCGCGTGGCGATGCGGTAGAGCGCGTCCAGCACGCCGCCATGCGCCACCACCACGATCTGCTCGCCCGGGTGCCTGGCCGCGAGCTCATGCAACGTGCGCAGCACCCGCTCGCGCAGTTCCAGCAGAGACTCGCCGCCTTCGGGTGGCTGCCAGTCCGGGATGCGCTTTCGCCAGTTCTGCGCGTGCTCGGGCCAGGTCTGGTGGATCTCGTCGAAGGTCTTGCCTTCGAACATGCCGAAGGAGCGCTCGCGCAGGCCCTCGTGCGGGATGACTTCCTTGCCGCTGACTTCCCCGATCGAGCGGGCGGTTTCGTGGGCTCGTTCCAGGTCGCTGGTGTAGACGGCGCTGATGGGCTCCGTCGCGAGCGCTTCGCCGACACGCCGCGCCTGCCAGCGGCCGGTGTCGTTCAGCGCGATGTCGGTCTGCCCCTGGATCCTCGCATCGACGTTCCAGGACGTTTCGCCGTGCCTGACGGCGATGATGCGAGTGGCTTCCATGCGGCGCATTCTAGGCAGGCGACCTCAGCCTGCCACGCCGCCGCAGTAGCCAAAAGTTAACGGGTGGGCGCGGCAGCGGGCGCCGCTGCGGGTGTTGGCGCGGGTTGCGCGGCCGCGGGCGCGGCGGCCTGCTTGGTTTCGCCGCCGATCTGGATGTTCACGCGGCGCACGCCCTGCGGCGGATTGGGAAAGCCCTGCAGGGCCGCATCGAACATCGCGGGCAGGACGACGCTGTTGTCGAGCCAGGGACCGTCGCTCGCGGCGCGGCTTTCGTACACGATCTGGTTGGTCGACTTGTCCCGCACGATCACGCCCACCTCGCGCTGGTACCACGGCTGCTCCGAGCGCGGCCAGAACGGCCCGCCCCAACCCATGCCCAGGCCGATATGCCGCCCACGGTGGAAGCCGGGCCCCCAGCCACCCCAGCCCCAGCCCCACGGATCGTACGGATCGGCCCAGGGGGACAGCACGCGCAGCACGCGGGCCGACACCTGAACGGCATAGCGCGGGGCGCCGTCGTCGCGGCGCAAGCCGGCCCGGAACAGTGCTGGATCCGCCAGCGCCTCGAGCTGGGTTTGCGCGGGCTGGTTGGCCTGCGAAGGCAGGCGCTCGAAGGTGTAGGTGGGATTGGTCGGCAGCTGCGGGATGCCGGAGAACGACTGCACGTTGTTCTCCAGCAGGTAACGGCCGGAACAGCCCGACAGCACGAGCGCGATCGCCGCCAACGCGGCGAGGGCGACGGAGCGCAGGAAGGAGCGCTTCATGTGGGGACCGGAGTCGACAGGTGGATCAGAGCTTGACGACCGACAGGCCCGGCAAGACCGGCGGCGTACCGAAGTCCTCCGCATCGAAAGCCTTGTCGCCGTCTTCGCTCGCCACGCCCGTGGCGGTCAGACCCCTGAAATCGTAGAGCGTTCCGTCCGCCAGGTGGGAAGGCACAACGTTCTGTAACGCGTTGGCCATGTTCTCCAGGCGGCCCGGGTGCTTCTTCGCCCATTCGCGCAGCATCGCGCCGACCTGCTTGCGCTGCAGGTTCTCCTGGCTGCCGCACAGGGTGCACGGGATGATCGGGAACTGCCGGTGTTCGGCCCAACGCACCAGGTCCTTTTCCGGCACGTAGGCGAGGGGGCGGATGACGACGTGCTTGCCGTCGTCGCTCACCAGCTTGGGCGGCATGCCCTTCAACTTGCCGCCGAAGAACATGTTCAGGAAGAACGTCTGCAGCATGTCGTCGCGGTGATGCCCCAGCGCAATCTTTGTGGCGCCCAGCTCATCGGCCACGCGGTACAGGATGCCGCGCCGCAGCCGCGAGCACAGGCTGCACATGGTCTTGCCCTCGGGGATCTTGTCCTTGACGATCGAATAGGTGTCCTGCTCCTCGATGTGGAACGGGATGCCCAGGGCCTTGAGGTAGTCGGGCAGCACATGCTCCGGGAAGCCGGGCTGCTTCTGGTCGAGGTTGACCGCCACGATGTCGAACGACACCGGCGCGCGCTGGCGCAGCTTGAGCAGGATGTCCAGAAGCGAGTAGCTGTCCTTGCCGCCGGACAGGCACACCATCACCTTGTCGCCCTCCCGGATCATCGAGTAGTCGCCGATGGCCTGGCCGACCAGGCGGCACAGGCGCTTTTCGAGCTTGTGCGCCTCGCGCTCGATCTTCAACGCGCGGGCGGGGGCGGGTTCGGCTTCGATCCAGACAGCGGACATGGTGCTTCGATTGTCTCAGACGAGGCCACAGCACGGCGGGCCCGGCTTGGGCGATAGTGGCGCCCGTGCCCACCGCTCCCACCCTTCCCGAGCGGCTCGACCGCCTGCCGTGGTCGCGCTGGCACTGGCGCGTGGTGATGGCGCTCGGCGTCGCGTGGATGCTCGATGGCCTCGAAGTCACGATCGTCGGCTCGGTGGGCAGCGTGCTGCAGCGGTCCGACACGCTGGGGCTGAGCACGGTGGAAGTCGGCTGGGCCGGATCGCTCTACGTCGGTGGCGCGGTGCTGGGCGCACTGGTGTTCGGCCGGCTGGCGGACCGGCTTGGCCGCAAGCGGCTGTTCCTCTGGACGCTGGCGATCTACATGGCCGCCACGGTGGCCACGGCTTTCAGCGGCGGCTTCGCTTCATTCGGCTTCTGGCGCTTCGTCACCGGTTTCGGGATCGGCGGGGAATACGCGGCCATCAACTCCGCCATCGACGAGCTGATCCCGGCCCGCGTTCGCGGCCGCGTCAGCCTCGCGATCAACGGCAGCTTCTGGATCGGCGCGGCGCTCGGTGCGCTGCTGAGCCTGGGGCTGCTGGATGCGCGCATCCTCGGTCCGCAATTGGGCTGGCGCGTTGGCTTCCTGCTCGGGGCGGTGCTGGCGCTCGCCATCCTGCTGGTGCGGCGCCACGTGCCCGAAAGCCCGCGCTGGCTGCTGACGCAGGGGCGCGTGCAGGAAGCCGAACGCATCGTCGCGGACATCGAAGCGGCCGCCGGGGTGCGGTCACCGGAACCGGCGCGTGAAGCATCCGTCGACCGGCCGCCTTCCGCACTTCCGACGCTGCGCCAGGTCGCGCAGGTGCTCGTGCGCCGCTATCCGCACCGCAGCGCCGTCGTCCTGGCGCTGATGGTGTCGCAGGCCTTCTTCTACAACGCCATCTTCTTCACCTACTCGCTGGTGCTCACGCGCTTCTACGGAGTCGACGAAGCGCGCGTCGGGCTGTTCATCGTCCCGTTCGCGGTGGGCAACGTGCTCGGCCCGCTGGTGCTCGGACCGCTGTTCGACCGGCTGGGGCGCCGCCGCATGATCACGGCGACCTATGCCCTGTCCGGCGTTGCGCTCGCGGCCACCGGCGTCGGGTTCCTGGTCGGCGCGCTCGATGCGACGACGCAGACGCTCGCCTGGTCGGCCGTGTTCTTCCTCGCTTCCGCCGCGGCCAGTTCCGCCTACCTCACGGTGAGCGAAGTGTTCCCGCTGGAGATGCGGGCGCTGGCGATCTCGCTCTTCTATGCCGTGGGCACCGGCATCGGCGGCTTCGCGGCGCCGGCGCTCTTCGGAATGCTGGTCGCGAGCGGCAGCCGGGTGAACGTGTTCGCGGGATATCTCTTCGGCGCAGTGCTGGTGCTGGTCGCCGCGGCGATCGCGTGGCGGCATGCGGTCGATGCGGAGCGAAAGCCGCTGGAGGAAGTGGCGCCGCCGCTGGGGCTCAGCCGGGACGCAGGGTGACGTGCACCGGCAGGCTCTCCAGGTCCTCGGCCCAGTGCAGCCGGCTTCGGCCGAAGGTGTGGTCCGTTGGCGGCACCGCCTCGGGTTCGTCCAGGCTGCAGATCGTCACGTCGATCTCGTCGGCGCCATCGAGCTGGTACGTCAACGGCGTGCCACATGCGCCGCAGAACGTGCGCGACGCCTTGCCGCTGGAGCGATAGCGCTGCGGCGTGCCCTGCACGAACCGGAACTCGCCCGCGCGAACGGTGAACCACGCGAGCATCGGCGCGCCGCTCACGCGGCGGCAGTCGGTGCAATGGCAGACAGTTGCGTGGTACGGCTGGCCGTTTGCTTCGTAGCGCACCTGGCCGCAGTGGCAGCCGCCGCTCAGGGCGAGTGTGGACTTCACCATTGGCCGGTCTCCACCCGTATGGCGACTTCGCAGTCGTCGAAGATTTCCAGCTTCACGATCATCACCCGCACGCCCAGCACGCCGGGCAGTTGCATCAGCCGGTGCGCCAGCTTGCCGATCAGGCTCTCCAGCAGGTTCACGTGCTCCGCGGTGCACTCGTCGATGATGATGCGGCGCACCTTGCGGTAGTCCAGCACGTGCAGGATGTCGTCGTCGCGCGGCAGCAGGGGCTGGGTGCCGAGGTTGAGTTCGGCATCGACCTGGATCGGTTGCGGCGCGCCCTTCTCGTGCTCCAGGATGCCCAGGTTGGCGTCAAAGCGCAGCCCGGTGAGGGTGAGGATCTGCGTGCCGGCGGCCTTGGCCATGTGGTCGTCCCCGGGCGCTTTCACATCAGCGAGAAGTCGCGGTCGAACTTCATCAGGTGCTGGCCGCCGTCCACCAGCAGCGTGGTGCCGGTGATGGAGCGGTTCTCCAGCGCGAAGCGCACCGCCCCGGCGACGTCTTCCGCGGTGGACGAGCGCCCGAGCGGCGACAGCCGGTGCAGCCGCTCGAACTTCTCCTGCGACAGCATGTGGCTGGTGAGCGTGAGCCCGGGCGCCACGCCCACGACGCGAAGCTCCGGCGCGAGCGCCTGCGCGAGCAGCGTCGTGGCCGCTTCGAGCGCAGCCTTCGACAGTGTGTAGCTGAAGAAATCCGGATTCGGGTTCCACAGTTTCTGGTCCAGCAGGTTCACGACCACGCCTTCGCCCGAACGCTCCTGCACATGGCGGTGCAGCGCCTGCGCCAGCACCACGGGCGCCGCCGTGTTGGCGAGCAGGTGCGATTGCAGCCGGGCGTAATCGAAGCTGTCTGCGCTGTCGTGCTCGAAGAGCGATGCGTTGTTGACCACGGCGTCGACGGGACCGAGCTGCGAGACCACCGCGGGCAGCAGTGCGCGCACTTCATCCTCGCGCGACAGGTCCGCGGCGAACGCCGCGAAGCGCGATCCCACGGCTCCTCGCGCTTCACAGTCCGCCACCGTCTGCTGCGCCTCCACCGCCGAGCGCCGGTAGTGCACCGCCACCTGCCAGCCCGCAGAGGCCAGCGCGAGCGCGATCTCGCGGCCCAGCCGGCGGCCGGCGCCGGTGACCAGGGCGGTGCGGGGGCGAGCGGTCGTGTTCACGGGAGGACAATCGTGGGGTGAATCCCCAAGCAGGCAGTGTAACGAGCGCCCTCGGCGCGCTGATCGCCCAGGCCATCTCCCGCGGGGGCGGATGGCTTCCGTTCGACCGCTTCATGGCGCTGGCGCTGTACGCGCCCGGCCTGGGCTACTACTCGAACGCCTCGCGCAAGTTCGGCGCGATGCCGTCGTCGGGCAGCGATTTCGTCACCGCGCCGGAGCTGACGCCGCTGTTCGGCCGGGCTCTTGCGCGGCAGCTGCAGCAGGCGCTCGAGGCTTCGGGCACCGATGACGTCTGGGAGTTCGGCGCCGGCTCCGGTGCGCTGGGGGAGCAACTGCTCGGCGCACTTGGTGATCGCGTGCGCGCCTACACCATCGTCGATCTCTCCGGCAGCCTTCGGGAGCGCCAGCGCAATCGGCTGGCCGGCTTCGGCGACAAGGTGCGCTGGGTCGACGAACTCCCGGAACAGATTCGCGGGGTGATCGTCGGCAACGAGGTGCTCGACGCGATGCCGGTGAAGCTGCTGCAGCGCCGCTCGGGCGCGTGGCACGAGCGCGGCGTTGTCGCGACCAACGGTGGCTTCCGGTTCGAGGACCGCGCGACGGATCTGCGGCCACCGGTCGAGATCGAGGGCACGCACGATTACCTCACCGAGATCCACCCGCAGGCCCGGGCCTTCATCCGCACGCTGGCGGACCGGCTCGAGGCCGGGGCCGCCTTCTTCCTCGACTACGGGTTTCCGGAGCGCGAGTACTGGCATGCGCAGCGCCACATGGGCACGCTGATGTGCCACCGCGGCCACCTGGCAGATCCCGATCCGCTGGCCGACGTGGGCGAGAAGGACATCACGGCCCACGTCGATTTCACCGGCATCGCGGTGGCCGCGCAGGAGTCCGGCTTGAACCTGCTGGGCTACACCAGCCAGGCGCATTTCCTCTTCAACTGCGGATTGCTGGAGCTGGCGGGCGGCGCATCGCCGCGCGAGAACGCGGCGATGCAGAAGCTGGTGAACGAACATGAGATGGGCGAGCTGTTCAAGGTCATCGGCTTTGCGAAGGGCGGTTACTGGGACGCGATCGGCTTCGCCCGCGGCGACCGCACGGACCGGCTCTGAGCCGCTCACGGCGCCCGTTGCTTCGACCTACACTGCCCGCATGATCCGCTGGTTCCTCGTCGTCTTCCTCGCCCTGATGCTGATCAGCTGGCTGACTCCGCTGCTGCAGCGCCTGGGCTTCGGCAAGCTGCCGGGCGACCTGCGCTTCAGGTTGTTCGGCCGCGAGTGGTTCGTGCCGCTCGCCTCCACCCTGCTGCTCAGCATGCTTGCCGCCGGCATCGCCCGGCTGATCTGAACCGCACCGCATGAAAGCCTGCATCGACATCGGCGGCACCAAGGTGGCCGTCAGCCTGAACGACGGCGCCGGCCTGGAGCTGATCGCGCGGCGGAGCGAGCCCACCGCGAAGACAGGAAACAACGACGCGCTGGCCGTCCAGTTGCTGCGGATGGTCGACGAGGCCTGTGCCGAGGCCGGCGTGCCGGCTGAGCACGTGCAATGCGCGGGCGTGTCCTCCTGCGGGCCGTTCGTGGTGGTGGGCGGGCGCATCGAACTGGCCGCGCCCAACATCTGCGGCGGCATCGCCGGCGGCGGGCGCGGGCTGCCGAACGACTGGATGACGGCGCTGCTCGAAGCACCGCTGGCGCAGCGCTTTCGCCAGCTGCGCATCGAGAACGACTGCGTGGCCGCGCTCGAAGCCGAGAGGCGCTGGGGCGCGCTGCAGGGCGTGGACGACTGCGCCTACGTCACGTGGAGCACCGGCATCGGCACCGGCCTGTGCGTCGACGGGCGCGTGCTGCGCGGCAAGAACGGCAACGCGGGGCATGCGGGTCACATGTTCGTGAGCGACAACGACCAGGCGCTGTGCGGCTGCGGGAACCTCGGCGACCTCGAAGCGCTGGTGGCGGGATCCTCGGTGGAGCAGCGCTTCGGCGCCGACTCCGCGACGCTGCTGCAGCGGGCGAAGGGCGGCGATGCCGCTGCGATCGCGATCGTCGACGACCTTTGCCGGGTGCTGGGGCGGGGCCTCTACAACCTGGTGGTCACGCTGGACCTGCGCCGCATCAGCCTGGGCGGCAGCGTGTTCTGGCACAACCGCGAGTACCTGCTGCCGCGCCTGCGGCCGCATGTGGCGGAGCACATGGAGCCGCTGACGGCGGGATGCGAACTGGTTCCGGCGGGTCTGGAGAACCGCGTGGGCGATTACGCCGCGCTGGCGCTGATCGCGTAGCGGGTTTGCTCCCTCTCCCTCTGGGAGAGGGTTGGGGTGAGGGCACGCACGGCGCCAAAACAGCATCGCTGCTATTCGAGCCCCGGAGCGCCCCCACCCTACCCTCCCCCAGAGGGGGAGGGAAAAGTCATCAGGTATCCCGCCACCGCCTCCACCCGCGCCTGGTGAATCAACTCCCCCACCCGCGGTCCCGCCACTCCCTGCGCATGCGCCGCCGCGGCAATGTCACTCGTGCTCACCTGCTGCGCCGCGCGCAGCGCACCCAGCAACCGCGCCTTCTGCGCGTACTCGCGCTCCTCCAGCCCGAGCCGCCCGCGCGCATCGCATTCGCACGCCAGCAGCACGTCCGCGAACCGCTGCGGCTTGCGGAACGCGTCGCAGCGCTCCAGCAGCCGCACCACGGCAGCCGCGCCGAACTCACTGCTGCGGTGGATGTTCCCGTGCTCGCGCGCGACCACGTCCGCGAGCTCGTTGCATTCGACCGGCACGCGCAGCCGCTGCGACACTTTCTTCAGCAAGCGCGCGCTGCGCTCCTCATGGCCGATGTGCTTGGGCAGCACCGACTCCGGCGTCGTGCCCTTGCCCAGGTCGTGCGTGAGGCAGGCGAAGCGCACCGGCAGGCCGGCCTGCAGACGCGCGCTCATGTCCAGCACCATCATCAGGTGCACGCCGGTGTCGACCTCCGGGTGGTACTCGACGCGCTGCGGCACGCCCCAGAGGCGATCGACCTCGGGCAGCAGCCGCTCGAGCGCGCCGCATTCGCGCAGCACTTCGAACATGCGCGAGGGCCGGTGCTCCATCAGCCCGCGCGAAAGCTCCTGCCACACCCGCTCGGGCACCAGCGCATCGGCTTCGCCGGCTTCCACCATCGCGCGCATCAGCTCCAGCGTCTCGGGCGCCACGCTGAAGTCGGCGAAGCGCGCAGCGAACCGCGCCAGCCGCAGGATGCGCACCGGGTCCTCGCGAAAGGCATCGGTGACGTGGCGCAGCACGCGCGCGCGCAGGTCCATCTGGCCGCCGAAGGGATCGATCAGCCGGCCGTGGCCGTCCTGCGCCATGGCGTTGATCGTGAGGTCGCGCCGCGCCAGGTCCTCTTCGAGCGTGACGCCCGGCTCGGCGTGAAAGGCGAACCCGTGGTAGCCGCGCCCGGTCTTGCGCTCGGTGCGCGCGAGCGCGTATTCCTCGCGCGTCTCGGGATGCAGGAACACCGGGAAGTCGCGGCCGACGGGCAGGTAGCCCGCCATGACCATCTCCTCCGGCGTGGCGCCGACGACGACCCAGTCGCGGTCGTTCACCGGCAGCCCCAGCAGCGCATCGCGGACCGCTCCACCCACCATGTACGTCTGCATGGCGGCAGTGTAAGCCGCACCTCTGCGGCGCGGACCCGGGCAACCGCTCGGTCAGGCTTGCGCGGAAGCGGGCGCCGTTATCGCGCCGTGCGGTAGGGCTCGTCGAACGGCACGAAGTCCTTCTCCGCCAGCGCGTCGTCGATCCAGGCCTTCACGCCCGGCAGGGCGCAGATGCGGCGGATGTAGTCGGTGATGGGGCCGGGCACGGGCAGCGCGTAGTTGCGCAGCCGCATGCACACCGGCGCGTAGAACGCATCGGCGATGCTGAACTCGCCGAACAGCATCGGCCCGCCGTGCTGCTGCAGCAACTCGCTCCACATGGCCACGATGCGCTGCACGTCGCCGCGCACGCCCGGCTGGTCGCGCCACACCAGCGCGCCGATCTGCGGCAGGCAGGCCTCGATGTTCATCGGGCAGTGGTTGCGCAGCGCGGAGAAGCCCGAGTGCATCTCGGCGCAGGCGCTGCGGGCCCGGGCGCGGGCCCGGGTCTCCTTCGGCCAGAGTTGCTTGTCCGCAAAGCGCTCCGCGAGGTACTCCGCGATGGCCAGCGAGTCCCACACGGCCAGGCCCTCGTCGACCAGCACCGGCACCTTCCCGGCCGGATTGATCTGCGCGATGGACTGCTTGAACTGCGACCCGGTGTCGAACGAGTCGAAGCGGACCTTCACCTCCTCGAACGGGATGCCCGACTGACGCATCAGCACCCACGGGCGCATCGACCAGGAGGAGTAGTTCTTGTTGCCGATGTAGAGCTTGAGCATGGCGGTCCCCGCAGTGGAAGTGGCAGCGATGCTAGCCGCGGGCCTGCGCGCGATTGATGCGCAATGGCCCGGGCATTGATGCGTCAGCGGCCGCCGTCGCGTTCGTCCGGCGTGACGATGCGCTGCTGCCGGTGGCGGTTGTCGAAGAAGCGACGCAGCGGCGCTTCCATCATCAGGATGCCCAGCGCGAGCAGGGTGCTGAGCACCGCGGTGGCGTCGCGGCCCAGCCCCGCGGCCATGCCGATGGCGGCGATCATCCAGAGGCTGGCCGAGGTGGTGAGGCCCTGCACCTGCTCCTCGTGGGCCGCCTTCAGGATGGCGCCGGCGCACAGGAAGCCGACGCCGGCCAGCAAGCCCTGGATCACGCGGCTGAGGTCTTCCAGCTCGATCCCGGCCTGCATCGGGATCAGCACGAAGAGGGCCGAGCCCAGCGCCACCAGCATGTGGGTGCGCAGGCCCGCCGCCTTGCCGGCCAGTTCACGCTCCAGCCCCACCAGCGCGCCGAGGAGGGCGGCGAGCAGCAGCCGCACGATCACGCGCGTGAGCTGCTCCAGGTCGGGGATGTCGGAAAACTCGGCGGCGATGGTCGCGGCGATCGTGTCCCAGGCGTTCATCGTGTCGTCAGGGCAACTCGCGGTTCGGCTCGGGCAGCGCGGCGTCGCGCGGGCCCACCATGCCCAGCCGGGACTTGAGCGATTGCGGCTGCCCGCTGAGCACCGCGGCGTAGATCGTGGTGTTGGCCAGCACCCTCTTGACGTAGTCGCGCGTCTCGCCGAACGGCACGTTCTCGGCCCAGGCCGCCGCTTCGATCACCGGCCCGTTGCGCCAGGCGCGCGGGCGGTTGGGGCCGGCGTTGTAGGCGGCGGCGGCCAGCGGCATCGAGCCGTTGAAGTCGTCCAGCACCAGCTTGAGGTAGCCGGTGCCGATGGCGATGTTGGTGTCGCGGTCGTTGAGCTGGTCGGTCGTGAAGCCGTTCAGGCCGATGCGCCGCGCGGTCCAGCGCGCCGTGGCCGGCATCACCTGCATCAGGCCGGAGGCGCCCACGTGCGAGCGCGCGTCCATGACGAAGCGGCTTTCCTGCCGGATCAGGCCGTAGACGTAGGCCGGGTCCAGGCCGATCTCCTGGCTGCGCCGCACCACCGTCTCGCGAAAGGGCATGGGAAAACGCTGCTCGATGTCGAACTCGCCGCGGGTGCGGTCGCTGGTGTTGATGCAGCGGTCCCAGACCTCGCGCTCGCAGGCCAGCGCCGCGGCGGCCAGCAGTTCCCGATCGCTCAGGCCGCCGGGCCGCGCGAGGCTGGTGCCGTAGTTCCACTCGCGCACGCCTTCGTTGCGCAGTCCGATGCCGATGGCGTACAGGCCGCGCGCGAGGCTGGGGTTGGCGCGCACCGCTTCCTTCTCTTCTGCCGTCAGCGGCGCGGGCCGCTGCGGGATCGTGATCGGCCGGCCCAGCTCTTCGAGCGCGAGCTGCTCATAGAAGCCGCGCGGCGACGCAATGCCTTCGAGCAGCTTGCGCGCCTCGGCTCGCTGCGACTCCTTGCCCGACGCGAGCAGGGCGCGCGCCTTCCAGTACTGCCACGTGGTCTCCTTGCGCAGGTCCTCGCCCATCGCGTCGATGGCGGACAGCAGCTCGTCCCACCGCGGCGTGCTGCCCGCGCGAAGCGCGGCGCGCGCCTTCCAGGCCAGCATGTCGTCGGAGAGGTCGCTGTCGCGGGCCACCCGGGCGTAGTAGCCCATCGCGTCGGGCGAGAGCCGCTGCGCGGCCTGCTTGCCCAGCACGCCCCAGACCCAGTTGCGCTCCTCCGGCGAGAGCTGCGGGCCCCACTTGCGGTCCAGCAGCTGGGCCGCGTTGTCGATGTCGCTGGTGGCCAGCTTGATAAGCGCCAGGGCGATCAGCTCCTTGCGCGAGCGCGAGGCCACGGTGACGCGGCTGGTGAGGAATTTCGTCGGGCTCGCGTTGATTTGCTTGAGCAGGGGCAGCGCATCCGGCGCAACCAGTTCGACTGCGGCCTCCACCGCGCGCGGCCGGTTCGCTTCCATGGCCAGGCGCGCCTTGCGCCAGGCGTCCGCCTCGCTGAGGCGATTGCGCCCCGCGCCCTCGGCCAGCAGGCGGCTCGCGGCCTGCGTGCAGGCCTCGCCGCTTTCGCGCGGCGAGAACCAGAGCCTGCGCACCTCGTCTTCCAGCCAGGCGGGGGCCGCGGGACCTTCGCGCAGGTGCTGGATCAGCAGCGCGTAGCAGCGCACCTGCGGGTCGTCGTTCATGCGAAAGCGCGGATGCTCCTCGGCGAACGTCCCCCAGTCGCGGCGCTGGCCCAGCAGCAGGAGCCAGTCGTTGCGCATGCGGTCTTCCTGGTACGTGCCGGCGTACCGCGTGAAGAACTCCTCCACCTCCTGCGGCGTGGCCGTGTCCAGCCGCGAGCTCAGCTCCCAGTACGCGCCCCAGGCTTCCAGCAGGTGGCCGCGCACCTGCGGCAACAGCTGGGCGAGGCGGGCCTTGTTGTTCTTCGCATATGCCTGGGCCATCTCGAGGATGGCCTGGTCGCCTGCGCCTTGCGCGTTCGCCGCCCCGGCGAGCGCGACGATGATCGATGTCAGAATCGCCCGTAACTTCATCAAGGGATTATGAGCACGCCGGACGACAAAAAAGCCCTGCGCCGGCGCCTCGTCGAGGATCGGCTGAATCTCCCGGACCGCCTTCAGCGCGCCGACCAGTTGCAGCGCGTGATGCGGATCTGGCTGGTGGGCCGGTCCGACACCGTGATCGGCGCCTACTGGCCGATCAAGGGCGAGTTCGATCCCTTGCCCGCGCTGCACCGCTGGAAGGAGGACGGCGAACTCCTCGACGAGCCGCAGCTGCGAAGAATCGGCTTGCCCGTCGTCGACAAGCTGCACAAGACGCTCAAATTTCACGCGTGGTTCCCCGGCTGCCCGATGGAGGAGGACGCCTACGGCATCCCCAAGCCCAAGGACACCGAGGTGATCGTGCCCACGCTGCTGTTCGTGCCCTGCGTGGGCTACGGGCCGGGCGGATACCGGCTCGGTTACGGCGGCGGTTTCTACGACCGCACGCTCGCCAAGCTGCAGCCCAGGCCGTACACCGTGGGATTGGGTTACACGAACGCTTACGTGGACGACCTGGAGCCGGAGCCGCACGACGTGCCGCTCGATGCCATCCTGAATGACAACGGGGTGGTCTGGCCCGTCAGGGGTTGAGGTCTTGCCCCCTCTCTGGGAGAGGGCTGGGGTGAGGGCACGCACCGCGGGATTTGAATCGCTGCTTGCGTGGCCTCGGCCCTCGCGGCACGCGGTGCCTGTCAATCGATGTTGTCGACCGTGTCCGGATCGGGCACTTCGCCCGTGGCCTGCCGGGTGACGCGGCTCTGTGCCATCACCCAGTCACAGAACGCATTGATCTCCGGCCGGCCACCGCTGCGCGGCCCCAGGATCAGCCAGTAGGCCATCGGCGAATCCATGCGCAGCTTTGGCAGCGGCTCGATCAGTTCGCCGTTGGCCAAGGCTTCGGCCACCATCGGCAGGCGCGCCAGCACCACGCCCTGGCCGGTGAGCGCGGCCTGCACCATCTGGTAGGCGTAGTTGAAGTACAGCCACCGCTTGGGCTGCAGCCGGGAGAGCTGCTGCTCGTCGAACCAGCGGCGCCACGTCAGCCACTCCAGGTGCGTGCGCTGCGCATCGCCGGCTTCGATCAGCGCGAACTGCGCCAGGTCCGCGGGCTTCTTCACCGGCGTACCGCTCTTGAGCAGCCACGGGCTGGCGACCGGCGTGAGCTGCTCGCCGAACAGGCGGATCGCCTTGGGTGGCATGTTTGCCACGGGCCCATAACGCAGCGCGAGGTCGACGTCCGCCAGCTCCAGGTCGAGCGATGAGTCGGTCGCATCGATGCGGATGTCCATCTCCGGGTTGTCGCGCTGGAACTGCTCCAGCCGCGGGATCAGCCACATCGACGCGAACGAGGCGAAGGTGGTGACCGAGACGCTCTTGCGCCCGGCGGTCTGCCGGATCTGCCGCACGGCCGAATCGATTCGCGGCAGCGCCTGCGACACGGCCAGCAGCAGTTGCGTGCCCGCGCTGGTGAGCTCCACCGCGCGCGTGTGCCGCAGGAACAGCGCGGCTCCGACTTCTTCCTCCAGCGCCTGGATCTGCCGGCTGACGGCCGACTGCGTCAGCGCCATCTCCTCCGAGGCGGCGCGGAAATTGAGGTGGCGCGCGACGGCCTCGAAGGCGCGCAGGTGCCCGGCGGAGATCGGGCGGGTGCGCAGGTGGGTCTGGGAATGGAGCATGTTTCGGACGGCCGGGCACGAACCGGGATTGATGCGGGATGCGAATGAATAGCCTAGCCGGATTTCATTGGACCGCCAACCCCGCGCGCTCGATGATCCATTCACCCAAGACGCCCCCAGGAGAACGCCATGACCTCTCTCGCGCTGATGCAATCGCAACAATCCGCCCTCCGCCTGCCCGGCACCTGGCGGCTCGAGCCGGCACGCGCCGTCACGCTGCGCCCGCGGGAGGACGGGGTCCTGCGCGTCGCCCACGGGTGCGTGTGGATCACGTTCGACGGCCCGCACGGAGGACCGCCCGACGACCAGGGCGACTTCTTCCTGGGCGCGGGCGAGAAGATGCCGGTGCGGGCGGGCCGGCGCATTGTGCTGGAGTCCAGCGACCGCGGTGCGCCCGCGTGGTTCAGCTGGGACTTTTCGCCGCAAGTCCAACCGGTGCGCGCTTCGCGCCTGCAGGCCGTGTCGCAGTCCTGGTCGGAAGTGCAGATCGCTGCCGTGCTGGGCGTTCGAGCGGTCTGGCAACTGGGCGCCGCCATCGTGGCGCTCGCCGCCGGCGCGCTGCTGGCCCGTCCGCAACGCAACCAGTGCCCCGCCGTGTGATCCGGGGGTCGCCTCGGTAATCGCGGCGACCCATGATCTCCACCCACGTCGTCGTGATGGGCGTGGCCGGCTGCGGCAAGAGCGCGGTGGGCGCGCGACTGGCGCAGGCGCTTGGCCTCCCGCTGGTCGAGGGCGACAGCTTCCATCCCGCCGCCAACATCGAGAAGATGAGCCGGGGCCTGCCGCTGGACGACAGCGACCGCGCCGGATGGCTCGACACGCTCGGGCGGGAGCTGGCGAGCCGGCCGCACGGCGCGGTGCTCACCTGCTCGGCGCTCAAGCGCGCTTACCGCGAACGCTTGCGAGCCGCCGCACCGGGCCTGCGCTTCGTGCACCTGGCGCTCACGCCGCAGCAGGCGCTGGAGCGTGTCGCTTCCCGCAAAGACCACTTCTATCCGCCCAGCCTGGTCGACAGCCAGTTCGCCGCGCTGCAGGACCCGGCGGGCGAGCCGGGTGTCGTCGTCGTGGATGCGTCTCTGCCGCTGGACGAAGTGGTCGCCGCCGCGCTCCGCGACCTCGCGGCTTAGCCCAGCGTTTCACAATCCGTAATGCATTACGGTAAGTAGAATCCCGGTTCGCGCCGCAACGGCGCCAGGAGAGTTTCCGTGAGCAAAGCCTTCGCGAGCCAGGCCGACCTGGCCGACAAGAAGATCACCTTCGAACAGCTGTCCCCGCACTGCTGGGCGTACACCGCCGAGGGCGACCCGAACTCGGGCGTGATCATCGGCGAGAAGTTCATCATGGTCAGCGACGCGACCGCGACGCCTGCAATGGCGCGCGACCTGATCGCCCGCATCCGCACCGTGAGCGACAAGCCGATCAAGTACGTGCTGCTGACGCATTACCACGCCGTGCGCGTGCTGGGCGCCAGCGCGTACTTCGCCGAGGGCGCGACCGAGATCATCGCCAGCCAGGGCACGCTGGACCTGATCGTCGAGCGCGGCAAGGAAGACATGCAGTCGGAGATGGACCGCTTCCCGCGCCTGTTCCGCAATGCAGAGTCGGTGCCGGGCCTGACCTGGCCCACGATGGTCATCGGCGGCGGCGATCCGACGAAGGGCGAGGTGCCGGGCAAGCTCATGGTCGACCTGGGCGGCGTCAAGGTGCAGATCTGGCATCCCGGCCCGGGCCACACGCGCGGCGACACCATCGCCTGGGTCGAGCAGGAGAAGGTGCTGTTCTCCGGCGACCTGGTCGAGTACGAGGCCGGCGTCTACACCGGCGACGCGCACCTGGAGGAATGGCCGGCCACGCTCGAAGCCCTGCGCGCGCTGAACGCCGAAGCCCTGGTGCCCGGTCGTGGCGAGGCCATGAAGGGCAACGCCCAGGTGAACAAGGCGCTCGACTACACCAAGCGCTGGGTGCAGACGCTGTTCGCCGCGGCCAAGGAAGCGGCGGCCGCCAACATGGACCTCAAGGCGGCGATGGAACACACGCGCAAGAGCATGGACCCGGTGTTCGGCCACGTGTTCATCTACGAGCACTGCCTCCCCTTCGACGTGAGCCGCGCGTACGACGAGGCGCGCGGCATCAAGAACCCGCGCATCTGGACTGCAGAGCGGGACAAGGAGATGTGGGCGGCGCTGCAGGACTGATCGCAGCGCGCTTCAAGCTGAGGCAGGCGGCGACTGTCGGCGGCGGCCGACGGAGATCACGCGCCGTGGGCTGACGCTCCGGCGCTGTCGTGCTTCCTAAGCTGGCTCCTTCGGGCCAGTCCTTACAGGAGTCGACGATGACCTCGCGCAATACCACCCAGCAGCAGCAACCAGCCGGCGACCGCCTCGCGCAGCAGCAGCAGATGGCCGGCTCCAACGAGTTCCAGAAGCAGGGACAGCAAGGCCAGCCCGGGCAGCAGCAGGGCGGCGACAAGCCGCAGCAGGTGGGCGAAGGCAGCTACGAAGGCGCGCGCGAGTACAAGGAGCGCACCGAGCGCTTCGTGAAGAACGCCGACGTGGAGGCCGAGGCCGAGAAGGCCAAGCCGCGCTCGGAGCAGGAAGAGCGCGAGATGAAGCAGGCGGAGGAAGAGGGCAAGTCGCACTCGAAGGGCGAGGCCTGAAGTCCGTTCCCGCGTCCCCGTTACGCGTCATCCCCGCGGAGGCGGGGATCCCTGCTTGTTTTCGCCGCTGATGCTTGCCACCCGCGAGCCGCCGCCGGCGGAAGCCGTCACGTCTTTGGCAAACTGCGCGCCGATTCGTGCCGCCGCAGTGACTCTCATCCTGTGACGCTTCTCTGAGCCTCTTTCCAATGCCGGGGTCATCAACCCTGGAGGAAAGAGATGAGGACTCTGAGAATGAAAGCGGTCGCCGCGCTGATGGCGGCGACTTTGAGTGCATGTGGCGGTGGGGGTGGGGGCGGTGATCCGATCGCCGGGCCGCCTCCGCCGCCCGCACCATCGCCGACGCCTGCACCATCCCCGACACCCGTACCTAGTCCCGCGCCCGCGCAATCACCGCCGGTTCACACGCTGAGTAGCAGCGGGAGCGGCGTCGTCACAAGCGGCACGCTGACGTTCAGCAGCAGCAACGGCAACCTGATCACGGTCGCGGACACGGACAGTCCTATGCTGACCACCGATTTGTCGGTGACGGCCGGCACGCTGCGGATGGGCAGCAGCACTGGGGTCAGCGGTGACAACTCGGCCAGCGTGAGAATCGAGGGGACCGTCGAGCAGATCAACGCTGCGCTGAACGGGATGGTCTATGCCGCGCCCAGCAGCCCGCAGGGCGTCACGCTGCAGATCCGGACGCAGGACGCCAGCACGCCGGAGCCGCTGTTGGACAGCGACGAGTTCACGATTGCCGTAGTGCCCGCCGCCCCGCCGGCCCCGGTGTCTTCCCCGCCGGTCCATACGCTGGCCAGCGGCGGCGCGACCATCGTCACGGGCGGCTCGCTCACCTTCAGGGACGGCACCGGGATTACCGTCAGCGATCCCGACAGCACTACAGTCGCCACCTTCGTGCACGTGAACTCCGGCAAGGTGCTGATGGCCAGCGGCAGCGGTGCCACGATCACGGGCAACAACTCAGGCTTCGTCCTGGTCAATGGCACCCTTGCGCAAGTCAACGCCGCCCTGGACGGGATGGTCTACAACGCGCCCACGACCGCCCAGACTGTGGTGCTCCAGATCGAGAGCATCGACGGCGGCGGTTTGAGCGACCGCGACAGCTTCACTATCACGGTCAGGACCGGCGAATTCCAGACGAATCAGGCGGCGTCGATCGCCTGGGGACAGCCAAACTTCACGACAAGGGACACTGGCGATCCCGATGAATACAACCTGAGATCTCCTCAAGGTCCATTGGCGATCGCTGGTCAGCTAGCCTATGTCCCGGACACGTTCCAGCATCGCGTCTTGGGCTTTTACAGCGGTGCCGCGACGGGGTTCGCCGCGAGCATCGTGATAGGGCAGATCGATTTGAGGCACGATGACTTAACCGCCTCCCACCAAACCAATCCCTATCCCAGCAGTGTTGCCATCGCAGGCGGTCGCATGGCGGTGGTGCAGCACTTCCCAAGCCGCGTGAGCCTCTGGCATTCCATCCCGACCCTGAGCACGCATTACGCAACGGCTGTGCTGGGCCAAGCCGAATGGGATGACTCTCGCCTGAGGTGCGGCGCGTCAGGTCTAAATCAGCCCTTGGGTGTCGCCCTTTCTTCGAACGGCAGCATGGTCGTCGTGGCGGACACGCACAACAACCGGGTCAACATCTACAACTTCCCGCAGTCGGGCGCATTCGAGCCCCCTTTACAGACGGTTCTCGGCCAAGCATCGCCATCTCAATGCGATCCGAACCGAAACACAGGACCGAGTGAGTTCACATTGAACAGGCCCACAGGAGTTTGGACGGACGGGGCGAGGCTCGTGGTTGCGGATACGCAGAACAACCGTGTTCTGATCTGGGACACGATCCCGCAGCCCGGAGCCTCTGATGCGGCGAGAGGTGCCGACCGGGTGCTGGGCCAGCACGACTTCGAGTCAGTGCAACCCAATCGAGGGTTGGATGCGCCCACGAGGTTCGCGCTTCACGGACCCAAGTCCGTGGCATCGGACGGGACGCGACTCGCAGTGGCCGACACCGGCAACAACCGTGTTCTGATCTGGCTGAATTTCGCCTCGCGTTCAAGTGGCGCGGGGGCCGACATCGTTCTGGGGCAGGAGGATTTCGTCGCAAACGATCAAAACGGCGGAGGCGCTCCGACCGACAGGACGCTTGCCGAGCCGGAGGGCGTGCACTTCCACGAAGGCAAGCTGTACGTAACGGATAGGAATAACCACCGCATCCTCATCTTCGAGCAACAGTAAGTCCGCACGAACAGTCCTTGAGGCGTCCTGTAGGACGCCTTTTTTCTTTCTGGAAGCACTGGATTTCCGCCTGCGCGGAAATGACGGCGTCAATCCGGCACGCTGCGCGCCGCCATGAGCGTCGCAATCGCCAGCGCGCCGAGCACCGCCGCCATCCCCAGGATGCCGCCCCATTGCAGCGCGGCGCCGCTGGCCACCGGACCGACCGTCGCACCCACGGTGTAGCCGGTGATCATCGCGGCCGCGCCGCCGGCGGTGGCGCGCCCGGCGAAGGCGTGCGCCACTTCCACCATCGTCAGCGTGTAGAGCGCGCCGCCGACGCCGCCCCACACCACGCCCACGGCCCACAGCAGCCACGGGGCACGTCCTGCGAACGCGAACGCGACGCTCGACGCAAGCAGCAGCAAGGCCGCGGCGGCGAAGACGTTGCGCAGCGCGAAGCGGTCGGCGGCAAGGCCCGCCGGGATCTGGCACAGGAAGCTGCCGACGCCGATCGCGCCGGCAACACTGGCGGCGCCGCTCAGGCTGAGGCCCGTCGATGACGCATTCGCCGCGCTGACCGAGCTGAGCCCGGCCTCGAACACGCCACCGCTGAACGCGATCAGCACCAGCAGCGGCACGGTGCGGATCGCCTCCCAGGTGCTGGCCTGCGCATGCGAGGGCTCCGAGGTCGAGTGGCTCGGGATCGCCGCCGCCACCGCGCAGCACAAGCCGATCAGCACGAAAGACGCCCACAGCACCGGCCTTGCCCCCCAGCCGAGCACGCCCGGCACGAAAGGGCCGATCGCCAGCGAGGCCCCGAGCGAAGCCTGGTACAGGCCCATCACGCGGCCGCGCTGCTCGGGCGGCGCTTCGCGCGCGAGCAGCGCCTCGGTGGCGTTCCACAGCGCCGCCGCGCCGATGCCGCCGAAGACGGAGGCGATCGACCAGGGCAGCCAGTGGTCGGTGAGCGCGTAGATCGCAGCGCCGACCAGGTTGAGCAGGCAGCCCGCGCGGTAGGTGCGGACCACGCCCCAGCGCGCCAGCACGGTGGGCACGAAAGGGATCAGCAGGCCGATCATCCCGAAGGGGATCATCGCGAACAGGCCCACCGCGGTCGTGCTGGCACCGGCCTGCTGCAGGCTCACCGCGAGCACCGGCGCGGTCATGGCGTAGGCCAGCACGATCAGCGTGGTGGCGGCCGCGAACCGCCACACCACGCCCATGCGGCTGCCGGGCGCGACGGCCGTCATGGAGCCGTCGACAGCTCGGCGAGATCGCGCTGCCAGCCGCGCAGCCGGCGCGCGGCGTGTTCGCGCTGGGCGGCGGTGGCGGCGTTGTGCACGGTCGCGATGAGGCGGCAGGCGTCCTGCACCACGGAGGATTGATAGGCACGGTAGGCCGGGTCCGGCGACTGCTCGAACCTTTCGATCAAGCCGCGAACCGTGGTGCGGGCCTCGCCGAGTGAAACCGTCTGGCCGGTCAGGCGCTGCAGCACGGCCAGCGTCTCCTGCTGGCGGCGCCGGCGCTCGGCCAGCACTTGGGCGGCTGGAAACGGAGACGCCTCGAACTGCTGCCGGATGGCGGCGCGCTGCGCGTCGGAGACGCTGCCGTAGATCAGCTCGAAGCGATCGATGAAGAGCTTCATCCGCTTCTCGAGCTGTTCACTGGGCGTCGACCGGATCCAGTCCTTCTCGAATTCGCGGTTGTTGCGCGCGTACTTGCGTTCCAGGTGCTTCAGCTGCGCCGCCGTGAGGGTGATCGCGTTGGTGACGATGGCCGGCTCCGCGCGGTCGCGCAGCGCGGCGTAGCGCTCGCGGATGTCGTTCTCGAACGAGCAGGCCTGGGCCGGCGACATGTCCTGCATCGCCAGCGCTTCCATTCGCTGCAGAAGCGACACGACGCGGGGCAATTCCGTCCCGCGGTGCCACGCATGCAGGCGCTGCAGGTCCTCGCGCAGGCGCTGGCCTTGGGCATCGTCGAGGTCGAGATAGCCGTCGAACCACCAGTACGCCACATCGGGCAGCGTGGAATAACCCAGCTTGAGCGCGCTGCAGCCCGCGAGAGCCACAGCGATGCTCAGCAAGCCGATAATCCGGGACAGGCGCTGCGCGTGGCGCGCGATGAAATGAGGGAATGACATGACAGCAGTGGACGTGGTCATCATGGCAGCCGGCAAGGGCACGCGCATGAAAAGCCAGCGGCCTAAAGTGTTGCATCGTTTGGCCGGCCGTGGGCTGGTGGACCACGTGATCGATTGCGCGAGGCAGCTTCGCGCGCGGCGCACGATCCTGGTCACGGGCCATGGTGCGGATGAGGTCGAGGCGGCCGTCCAAGGCTCGTTCCCGGAGGCGGTCTTCGTGCGGCAGGAGCCGCAACTGGGCACCGGTCACGCCGTGCAGCAGGCCGTGCCGCAGCTGCCGGACGACGGCATCGCGCTGGTGCTCAATGGAGACGTGCCGCTCATCCGCCCCGAAACGTTGCAGACGCTGGTGCAGGCCTGCGGCGGCGAGCGTCTTGCGCTGTTGAGCGTGGAGCTGCCGGACCCGAGCGGCTATGGCCGCATCGTTCGCCAGGGCCGACGCGTGCTGGCCATCGTGGAACACAAGGATGCGAACGAGCGGCAGCGCGCGCTGCGCGAGGTCTACACCGGCTTCATGGCGGTGCCCAATGCGCTGCTCAAGCGCTGGCTCGCGCGCCTGACGAACGACAACGCCCAGGGCGAGTACTACCTGACCGATGTGGTCAAGCACGCGGTCGCCGACAACGTGGAGGTCGTCGCCATCTCCTGCGACGACGCGCTGCAGGTCGAGGGCGTCAACAGCCCGCTGCAGCTGGCCGAACTGGAGCGCGCGTGGCAGCAGCGCAATGCGCGCGCGCTGATGGAGGGCGGCGTGCGCCTCGCGGACCCGGCGCGCATCGACGTGCGCGGCACGCTGCAGTGCGGGCAGGACGTGGAGATCGACGTCAACTGCGTGTTCGAAGGCAAGGTGGTCATCGGCGACGGCGCCCGCATCGGCCCCAACTGCGTGATCGCCAACGCAACCATCGGCGCCGGCGCCCTGCTGCAGGCCTTCACCCACATCCAGGGCGAGAAGGCCGGCGCGGAAGTGGGCGAGCGCGCCGAGATCGGGCCGTTCGCGCGGCTGCGTCCCGGCGCGCGGCTCGGGACCGAGGTGCACATCGGCAACTTCGTCGAGGTCAAGAACTCCACGCTGGCGCGCGGCGCCAAGGCCAACCACCTCGCCTACCTGGGCGACGCGCAAGTGGGCGAACGCGTCAACTACGGTGCCGGGTCCATCACGGCCAACTACGACGGCGCCAACAAGCACCGAACGGTGATCGAGGACGACGTGCACGTCGGCAGCAACTGCGTCCTGGTGGCGCCGGTGCGCATCGGCAAGGGCGGCACGGTGGGCGCCGGCTCCACGATCACCAAGGACACGGAGCCGGGCGTGCTGTCGGTGGCCCGCGGCAAGCAGGCCAGCATCAGCGGCTGGCAGCGGCCGAAGAAGGCGCCGAAGTAGCCGCGCCGCGCGCCGGCTTGGGCAGCGCGATGCGCGAGCCGAACTTGGCGCGCTTGACGGCGAAGAAGGCCTTCACGTTGCGCACGTTGGCGTCGGCCGTGAACAGGCGTTGCGCCAGCGCGAGGTAGCCCGGCATGTCGGGCGCCTGCACCACCAGGATGAAGTCGGGCCCCGGCGAGACGCGGTAGCACTGCTGCACGGCCGCATCGGCCACCACCTTCGCCTCGAACGCTTCCATGGACTCGTTGTCCTGGCGGTCGAGCGTGATCTCCACGACCGCCTCCAGCCCCGCGCCCGACAGCCGGGCGAGGCGGTCGCGGCTGAGGATGGCGACCTGCCGCTCGATGAAGCCGGCCTCCACCAGCCGCTTCACCCGCCGCAGGCAAGTCGGCGGCGAGATGTGAACCCGGGCGGCGAGGTCCTGGTTGGTCAGCGAGGCGTCCTCCTGCAAATGGCTCAGGAGAGCTATGTCGAGGGCATCGAGCGCTTCTTCTTCCACTTCTAATCAGATTTTGGAATCTGATTGCGATTATAGGGCGTGAGGAAAGAAAATTTCAAGATCGCTGGAATTGAGACGCCATATTTCTGAAGTGGCCGCCTACAGTCCCTGCCCAGCAAGGAGCCAATCGTCATGTGTGGAATCGTCGGCGCGGTCTCGACCCGCAACATCGTCCCGGTCCTCGTCCAGGGTCTGCAGCGGCTGGAATACCGCGGCTATGACTCCTGCGGGGTCGCCGTGTATGACCAGGGCTTGCGGCGAGCACGCAGCACGTCGCGCGTCGCTGAACTGCTGACACAGGTGCACCGCGAAGCCATCGAAGGCACGACCGGCATCGCCCACACCCGCTGGGCCACGCACGGCGCTCCGGCCGTGCACAACGCCCATCCGCATTTCAGTCACGGCCCCGGCACCGCAGCCGCGGATCGGGCGGGCCGAGTGGCCCTGGTACACAACGGCATCATCGAGAACCACGATGAGCTGCGCGCGTCGCTGAAGGCCAAGGGCTACCACTTCGCGAGCCAGACCGACACCGAGGTGATCTGCCACCTCGTCGACAGCCTCTACGAAGGCGACCTGTTCGAGGCCGTGAAGTCCGCCGTCAAGCGCCTGCACGGCGCCTACGCCATCGCCGTATTCTGCAAGGACGAACCTCTTCGGGTGGTGGGCGCGCGCGCCGGGTCGCCGCTGATCCTGGGCGTGGGCAAGGAAGGCGGCGAGAACTTCCTGGCCAGCGATGCGATGGCGCTGGCGGGCGTCACCGACCAGATCGTCTACCTGGAAGAGGGCGACGTGGTCGACATGCAGCTGGGCAAGTACTGGGTGGAGGACCGTTCGCACAAGCCGGTGACGCGGGCGGTCAAGACGGTGCAGGCGCACAGCGGCGCGGCCGAGCTCGGCCCGTACCGCCACTACATGCAGAAGGAGATCTTCGAGCAGCCGCGCGCGATCGCCGACACGCTGGAGGGCGTGCAGTCCATCGTGCCCGAGCTGTTCGGCGACGGCGCGTACTCGGTCTTCAAGGAGATCGACTCGGTGCTGATCCTCGCCTGCGGCACCAGCTACTACAGCGGCTGCACGGCCAAGTACTGGCTGGAAGGCATCGCGAAGATCCCGACGCAGGTGGAGATCGCCAGCGAATACCGCTACCGCGAATCGGTGCCGAATCCCCGGACGCTGGTGGTCACCATCAGCCAGTCGGGCGAGACGGCCGACACGCTGGCGGCCCTGCGCCACGCGCGCGAGCTGGGCATGGAGCACACGCTGACGGTGTGCAACGTCGGCACGTCGGCCATGGTGCGTGAATGCAAGCTGGCCTACATCACGCGCGCCGGCGCCGAGATCGGCGTCGCGTCGACCAAGGCGTTCACGACGCAGCTGGCCGGCCTGTTCCTGCTGACGCTGGCGCTGGCGCAGGTGAAGGGCCGCATCACCGAGTCGCAGGAGGCCGCGCACCTGAAGGCGATGCGCCACCTGCCCGCCGCGCTCACCGCCGTGCTCGCGCTGGAGCCGCAGATCATCGGCTGGGCCGAGCAGTTCGCCGGCAAGGAGAACGCGCTCTTCCTCGGCCGCGGCCTGCACTATCCGATCGCGCTGGAAGGCGCGCTCAAGCTCAAGGAGATCACCTACATCCACGCCGAGGCCTACGCCGCCGGCGAGCTCAAGCACGGGCCGCTCGCGCTGGTCACCAGCCAGATGCCGGTGGTGACCGTCGCGCCCAACGACACGCTGCTGGAAAAACTCAAGAGCAACATGCAGGAAGTGCGCGCCCGCGGCGGCGTGCTCTACGTGCTGGCCGATGCCGACACCCGCATCGAGAGCGAGGACGGCATCCACGTGATCCGGATGCCCGAGCACTACGGCCCGCTCAGTCCGCTGCTGCACGTCGTGCCGTTGCAGCTGCTGGCGTATCACACGGCGTGTGCGCGGGGGACCGACGTTGACAAGCCCAGGAACCTCGCCAAGAGCGTGACCGTGGAATGACGCTTGGGGTTAGACCCCATCCATTGGCGCGGGAATTGCTCTTATCCTGCGCCCGCCCTCCACTCCGCTCCCCGATGCTCCCCATGACACCCCCGTTGGCGATCGCCGCTGCTCCCGCCGACGGCTTCCGGGGCTAAGGCGCAGGGGATGCGCCGCGCGCTGGACCTCCTGTTCGACGCCGCCGGCGCCATCGGGGCGCTGCTGATCCTCTCGATCTTCCTTCTGATGCTCTACGGGTCGGCCGGCCGGATGGCCGGCCTGCACGTGGGCGGCGTCAACGATGTCGTCGCGTGGTGCACGGCGGCCGCTTCGTTCTTCGCCATGGCCCACGCGTTCAAGCACGGTGATTTCGTGCGCGTCACGCTTTTGCTCGACCGGCTGGACGCGCGCGCACGCAGGCTGCTGGAGACCGTCTCGCTGGCGATCGCGGGCGCGGCCGTGGCGTACCTGGCCTGGTGGGCGATGCGCTTCACCTACGAGAGCTGGCAGTTCAAGGAGATGTCGGGCGGCCTGGTGGTCATCCCGATCTGGATCCCGCAGCTGAGCTTCGTCATCGGCTCGCTGCTGTTCGTGCTGGCGGTGCTGGACGAACTGCTGATCGTGCTGCGCGGAGGCAAACCCACGTACGTGCGGCTGGTCGAGGAGCGCCATGCGCGCGGCGACTATTCGGAAGACGTCTGAGGCTTTCACGACCATGACAGGAACGACCGGACGGAGGAAGCCTTGAGCCTGCTCGCGGTCGGAGGGCTGCTGCTCTTCGTGATGCTGCTGCTGCTGGCCGGCGGCGTGTGGATCGCCATGACGCTGGCCATCTGCGGCTGGATCGGCCAGGCCTTCTTCACCACCACGCAGCCGGGCAAGAACCTGTTCTCCGCCTTCTGGGAGAGCAATGCCAGCTGGGAACTCGCTGCGCTGCCGCTGTTCATCTGGATGGGCGAGATCCTCTTTCGCACGCGGTTGTCGGAGCAGATGTTCACGGGCCTTTCGCCTTGGCTCAATCGCGTGCCCGGCCGGCTGATGCACACGACGATCCTGGGCTGCGGCATCTTCGGCTCGGTGTCCGGGTCTTCGTCCGCCACCTGCGCCACGATTTCCAAGGTCGCGCTGCCCGAGCTGGTGCGGCGCGGCTACGACGAGAAGCTGGCGCTCGGTGCGCTGGCCACCGCCGGCACGCTGGGTATCCTGATCCCGCCCTCGATCACGATGGTCGTCTACGCCGTCGCGGCCGACGCTTCCATCATCCGCATCTTCCTGGCCGGCTTCATCCCCGGTTTCCTGCTGATGGCGCTCTTCTCCGGCTACATCATGTGGTGGAGCCTGCGCCATCCCGAGCGGGTGCCGGCCGGCGAATCGGGCCTGCCGCTGAAGGAAAAGTTGCGGCGCTCCGGCAGCCTGATCCCGTGCGCGCTGCTCATCGTGTTCATCGTGTGGGTGCTGGTCGCGGGCTGGGCCACCGCCACCGAGTGCGCGGCCTACGGCGTCCTGGGTTCGCTGGCCATCGCCTGGATCAGCGGCTCGCTGACCTGGCGCAACTTCTGGGACGGCCTGATGGGCACCACGCGCACCAGCTGCATGATCATGTTCATCCTGGCAGGCGCGGCGTTCCTCACCAAGACGATGGCGTTCACGGGCATCCCGCGGGAACTTGCGGAGTGGGTCGCCGGCATGGACCTTTCGCCCGTCGCGTTGATCGCCATCCTCTCGCTGGTCTACCTGGTGCTCGGCACGGCGCTCGATGGCATCAGCATGATCGTGCTCACGTCGGCCGTCGTGCTGCCCATGATCCAGAAGGCCGGCTTCGACCTGATCTGGTTCGGCATCTTCATCGTGCTGCTGGTCGAGATCGCGGAGGTCACGCCGCCGGTCGGGTTCAATCTTTTTGTGCTGCAGAACATGACCGGCCGCGACAGCAACCTGATCGCCCGCGCCGCGCTGCCTTTCTTCGGCTGCCTGCTGGTCTGCATCGCGCTGATCACGCTGTTCCCGCAGATCGTCACCTGGCTGCCCGATGCGCTGATGGGCAAACCGCGCGCGTAAGCGCGAGCTCAGCAGACGCGCGGCTCGCCGCCTCCCCGGCGCAACCCACATTGACAAGGCTGGGGCGCGGTGAAGAATGGGTTGACCATGGGTGATGTCACCGCCGCCGCGATGTCCGGGGCCGACCGCGCCGAAGCGGCGCGCTATGCACTACTGCGGCGGCTCGCGCCCTCGATCCGGCACAACCTCGTTATCAACCTGCAGCCGATCGGCATGATCTACGAGGTGCTCGATCGACGCCTGCGGTCGCCCGGACCGGACATCGCACAGGTGCATGAAAGCGCCCGCAAGATCAACAACTTCGCCCGCGCGGCGCTCGAGTGCTGCCTGAATGTGGTCACCTGGCTTTCGCCGGAAGAAGGGGTGTTGACCAATGCGGTGGACGGCACGCGCGAGTGCACCTCGCTGGTGGCGACGACGCTCAGTTTCCGCGGCTACAGCCTGCGCAACAACGCGACGCACGTTCCCGGCGACGTCCGGCTCTCCGCGATGCGCAACGTGCTCACGGCCGCGCTCCTGCAGGCCACGGACGAACGGCCGCCGCCGGCCGAACTCGAAGTGACCACGGCGCGCAGCGATGGCGGGCTGCAGGTCCGCCTGCAGCTGCGCAGCGCGGAAGGCGAGGCCGGCACCGACGCAGTGCGGTGCTACCGGTCGCTTGTCTGGGCCGACGTGGAGGCGCTGGCTGCGGCCGAAGACACGCAGGTGTCGCGCCCTGCTGCCGGCGAGATCGTGATCACCTTCCCGTGGGCGCGTGCGGCGGCGGCGTAACGCCTGCGCCCTCGTCCAGCGTGCGCAGCACGGCCACCATCTCCTGCGCGATCTCGCGCGCCAGGTAACCGACAGGTCCGAGGCGGTCGGCCAGCCGCTCGCCGGCCTGCGCATGCACCACCACGCCCCAGGCGCAGGCCTGCTCCAGCGGCGCGCCGCGTGCGGCCAATCCGCCGATCGCGCCGGCCAGCGTGTCGCCCGAACCGGAGGTGGCCAGGCCGCAGTTGCCGCCTTCGTGCAGCCAGGTGCGGCCATCCGGGGCGGCGATCGCCGTCGTCGGGCCCTTCACCGCCACCACCGCGTTCCAGCTGCGCGCGGCACGCACGGCGGCCGCGACTGGGTCGGCCAGCACCTCGTCCTTGTCCGCTTTCGTCAGATGCGCCATCTCGCCTGCGTGCGGCGTCAGCAGCACGGGCTGCGGAAAGCGGCCGATCGCGCTGACGCAATCCATCGCCAGCGCGTCGAGCACCACGGCCCGGTCGCGCAGCATCGGCATCAGCCGCTGCATGAAGGCGCAGGTCGCGTCGGCATCCATCAGGCCGGGCCCGATCACCACCGCATGAGCCGCCACGATGCATTGCTCCAGCAGCTGGGCGCCGCCCGCTTCGAATCCGCCGCCCGGCGTCTCGGGCAACGCGATCACGCGTGCCTCGGGCACGGCGAAAGCCATCTGCGCCGCGACCGAGCGGCCGGTGGCGATCACGAGCTTCCCTGCGCCCACGCGCAGGGCCGCGGTGGCCGCGAGCACCGCCGCGCCCGGGATCTCGCGGCTTCCCGCGACCACCACGATGCGGCCGCGTTCTTCCTTGTCCGCCTCTTCGGACAGCGGCGGCAGCGGCCAGCGGCGCAGCGCCTGCGGGTCGATGCGTTGCGGGCGGTTGTCGGCGTCCATGTCAGGGCTTGGGCGCGGCGAGCGCATCGGGCTCCACGGTCACCGGCGCGCCGGCCTCGCGCAGCGGCGCCACGAAGTTGGCGAGGTCCAGCACGAGCGAATCGGTAGAGGGGTCGTGTTCATAGGAGGTCACGCCGCAGTTGGGCACGTCGGCCTGGCGGTCCAGGTCGAGCACCTCGTGCTCTTCCAGGCATTCGATCAGGTAGCGCATGCAGTTGACGATCACCTGGTGGGCCACCACGAGCACGCGCTGGCCGCAGTGCTCGCGCGTCATCATCTCCAGCACGCTGCGCAGGCGCAGGATCACGTCGCACCAGCTCTCGCCCCCGGGCGGGCGGAAGTAGAACTTGCCGACGTGCCGGCGCTGCGCGGACAGCTCGGGGTACTTCTCCCGGATGCCCAGCACCGTGAGGCGGTCCAGGATGCCGAACTCCTTCTCGCGCAGGCGCTCGTCGATGCGCACCCGCACCTTCCGCGGGTCGAGCCCGGCCGATTCCATCAGCAGGCGCGTGGTCTCGCGCGCGCGGACGTACGGCGATGTGAGCACCACTTCCGGCCTGCGGTCGGGGGGCAGTTCGCCGAACCAGTGGCCCAGCGCGACCGACTGCTCGCGCCCGAGCGGCGACAGAGGCACGTCGATGTCGCGCTCGGCGATGTCGATCATCGCAAGGCCCGACGCCTCGGCCGCGTCGCGCGCGACATTGCCGGCGCTCTGTCCGTGCCGGACGATCCACAACGTTCGCGGCCAGGGCTGCGACATCTGCCTGCCGTTCCCTCAATCCGCCTGGAAGCCCAGCGCCTTCATGGCGGCCTGCAGGCTGGCGCTGCTTTCGCGATAACCCGCCCAGGGCTCGTTGCCCTCGGCCAGGCGCTCGTGCACGCTGGCGACGGTCCAGTGGGCGCCGCTCTTGAGGCCCTGGAGCTCTTCCCATCGCACCGGCACCGAGATGCCGAGCCCCGGCCGCGCGCGGGCAGACCACGCGGAGACGGTCGTGGCGCCGAAGCCGTTGCGCAGGTAGTCGATGAAGATGCGGCCGACGCGGTTCTTGGGCCCGCTCTTGGACACAAAGCGCTGCGGGATCGTGCGTGCGAGGTGCTCGACGATCGCCTGGGAGAAATCCTTGATCGTGTCCCAGCCGTGCTTGTGCTTGAGCGGCACCACGACGTGCAGGCCCTTGCCGCCGCTGGTCTTGAGCCAGGCGGGCAGCCCCAGCTCGGTGAGGAAGGCGCGCACCAGCACCGCCGCTTCCTGCACCTGCGGCCAGCCGATGCCCTCGCCGGGATCGAGGTCGAATGTCATCCGGTCGGGCTGGTCGGCCTTGTTCGCCACCGCGTTCCAGGTGTGGAACTCGATCACGTTCATCTGCGCGGCGGACAGCAGGCCCTCGGGCGTGGCGATCTCCAGCATCGGCGGATGGCCCGGGAAGATCTTCGGGTCGAGCTGCTCGACGCCCGCCATCTTGTAGCGCTCCAGGTGCTTCTGGAAGAACAGCTGGCCTTCGATGCCGTCGGGCGCGCGCACCATCGCGATGGGGCGGCGCTTCAGGTGCTCCATCATCAGCGGCGCCACGAGCGCGTAGTAGCGCACGAGCTGGATCTTGGTGATGCCGCTTTGCGGATCGACCACGCGCTCGGGATTGCTCACGCGCAGGTTCGCGGGCAGCGTGACGGCAGCGGCGGGTGCTTTCGAAGGCGCTGTTGTCGCCGGCTTCGTGGGAGCCGACTTGCTGCGGCGAAGCTCCTTCGGCTTGGCCGGCGCATCGGCGCTCGGCACATGCCGCGCCGTCTCCACGGTGATCTCGGCCGCCGGCTTGTCGCTGCGCAGGCCGTGGAACACCGAGTGGCGCACCTTGCCCTCGCGCGTCCATTCGCCGAACGAGACCTCGCACACCAACTCCGGACGCACCCAGTGCGCGCCGCGCGGGATGCCGACGCCACCCTCGAACGGGCTCTTGGGGGCTGCGAGTTCATTGACGCGCTCGCGGACCTCGCGCAGCGTGCGCTCGTTGAATCCGGTGCCCACGTTCCCCGCGTAGAGCAGCTTGCCGTCGTCGCCGTGCACGCCCAGCAGCAGCGAGCCGACGCCGGTGCGCGAGCCCTTGGGGTCGGTCCAGCCGCCGATCACGAACTCCTGCCGGTGTGCGCACTTGAGCTTGATCCAGTCGCTCGAGCGCCGGCACACGTAGCCCGAATCGCGCCGCTTGGCGATCACGCCTTCGAGCCCCAGCCGGCAGGCCGACGCCAGGATGTCCGACGGCGGCGCCTCGAACACTTCGCTGAAGCGTACGTTCGCGTGCGGCTTGCGCTGCACGATGCGCTGCAGGACTTCGCGCCGCTGCCCCAGCGGAACGTTGCGGAGGTCGTAGCCCGCGCAGTAGGGCAGGTCGAACAGGTAATAGGCGATCTGCTCGGTGCGCTGCGAGTCGAAGGCGCCCTGCAGCGCCTGGAAGTCGGCCGGCGTGTCCTGGCCGGGCATGATGATCTCGCCGTCGTACCAGCCGTCGGGCAGCTCCATCGATTGCAGCGCGCGCACCAGCGCCGAGAGGCGCGACGTCCAGTCGTTGCCGTTGCGCGTGACGAGGCGCACCTCGCCGGCTTCGGCGCGCGCCAGCATGCGGTAGCCGTCGAACTTGATCTCGAAGACCCAGTTCTGCGGATCGGAAGGCGGCTCGTCGACCAGCACCGCGAGTTCCGGCTGGAGCATCTCGGGCAGCTTGGCCCGCACGGCGCCTTCGGGGGGGCCGGAGGCGGGCGCGGCGCTGGCCGCTGGTGCGTCCTGCTGCGTGTCCGCCGCAGGTGCGGCCTGGGCCGCGGGCCGATCGTCCAGTTCGCGCACGCTGTCGGGACGCTCATCGACCACGCTGAACTCGCCGGCGGGTCGCGCGAAGGCGTCGCGTTCCTTGATCAGGAGCCAGGGGTCTTCGCGCCCATTGCCGCGGCCCTTCATTCGCACCAGCGTCCACTGGCCGTGCAGCTTGTGGCCCCGCAATTCGAATTTGAGCTTGCCGTCGCGCCAGCCCTTGTGCGGGTCTTCCAGCGGGATCCAGGTGCCCTTGTCCCAGATGATCACCTTGCCCGCGCCGTAGTTGCCCGGCGGGATCGTGCCTTCGAAGCGGTTGTAGGCGATGGGGTGGTCCTCGGTCGGCATCGCCATGCGCTTGTCGGCCGGGTCGTAGCTGGGGCCCTTGGGAACGGCCCAGCTTTTCATCGTGCCTTCCAGCTCCAGCCGGAAGTCGTAGTGCAGGCGCGTGGCCCAGTGCTTCTGCACGACGAACGCGCGCTCCTGCTCGTTGGCCGCGCCGCCTTCCGCCGGTTCCGGCGTGGCGTCGAACCTGCGCTTGGCCCGGTAGGTTTTCAGCGCATCGGAAGGGGAGGGTCGCTCGTCGGCCATCTGTTCGTGGAACCGGGGCGCGAGCGCCCCGGCTTCATGCGGCTGCGTCAGCAGCTGTCGCGCAGGCGTTTGACCTCGTCGTGGTTGCGCTGCACCTGCTGCATCTGGCGCTCCACCACCTGCCTCACGTCGTCCGGCAGCTGCTGCTTGAGCGCCTTGCGGTAGCGCGCCAGCGCGTTGTCCTCGCCGCGCTCGCATTCCTCCAGCACCGCCTTGTCGTCGTAGGTGGTGAGCGCCGAGCGCACCGCCACCCAGCCGCGGTGCAGCGCACCGGCGGCGCTGCCGCTTTCCTTCGGGCTCCCGCCGCACGCGCGGATCTGCTGGTTCAGCTCCTCGGCGCCACGGCGGCAGTCGTCCGCGCGCTGCAGGAAGACCGACTTGAGGTCCTGCCGCTTGACCTGCTCGGCGCACTCGCGGAAGCCGTACTCCCCGTCCTTGCAGCACTCGACCAGGTCCTGCAGCGCATCGACCACGTCGCCGCGGTCGCCGCTGGTGTTGCCCGCGCTCTGCGCCGAGCCGACCCATCCGGCCGCGCCGGTGTTCTGGTCGCCCATGCTGCTGGTGCCGGTGCCCACGCCGGTTGTGGCGCCCATGTTGCTGCTGCCGGCCAGGCCGCCGCTGGTGTACGTGCCACTGCGCATGTCGGTCCCGGTCGTGCCGCCCACGCCACCCGCCATGGTGCTGCTCGAGCCCATGCTGCCGGGGTCCGTGTAGCTGCTGCCCATGTCGCTGGAGCCCATGGTGCTCGAGCCCATGCTGCTGCCGGAGCCCATGTTGCTGCCGGAGCCCATGCTGCTGCCCGAGCCCATGCTGCTGCCCATGCCGCCGCTGCGCGAGCCCGCCATGTCGGTGCCGCCCGCCATCGGCGTGTTCATGCCGTCACCGGCGCGGGCCAGGTCGTCTGCGCGCACCGCCGCGGGCTCGCCGGCCATCGGACCCGAGAGTCCCATGCCGGAAGCACCGCTGCGCTGCATGTCCACGCGGTCCCACGCGGCTCGGCTGGCCGGGCGGGCCTGCTCCCAGTTCAGGCCGGAGCTGGCGCGCGCGTTGTCCCACTCCGAGGCGAGGCGAGGCTCGGCCGTGTCCCAGTCGCTCTCGTGCTGCATGCGCCCGCGCACGCCATGCATGTACGCCGGGCCGTAATCGTCGAAGCTGCGGCCCTGCTCGTAATACGGCTCGCGCGTGTAGTTGTCGCGCCAGTGCGCTTCCTCGGCCGTGGGGTTGATCGCCTCGGCGGCCGCCTTGCCGGCCAATCCCCCGACCACGGCCCCGATGACGCCGCCCACCATCGTGCCCACCGGGCCTGCGATCGTGCCCGCGGCAGCGCCCGCCACCGCGCCACCCGCGGCGCCCACGCCGGTGCCCACGGGATGCGCGCCGGGTTCGTCGGTGATCGGGTCGCGGTTCAGGTCCCTGTCTTCTGCAGCCATGTGATGCTCCTTTGGTTCAGTGAATGAACGACCTTGCGGTGTCGTGGCGCACCGCTGCAAAAAAGCATCTTCGGACGGGCCGGAAACTGGGCCGTCAGCCAATCCTAGGACTGGCTGTAGGAGAACGGCGTCACGGCCGCGCGAGGCGCGCCGCGCACCGCGTCCCGCCTGCTTCCTACATCCACGGCGCACTCGCACGCGCAACCTCGCAGCAGCACCAGGAGCCCTGCCATGACGATCCACCGCGCCTTTGTTGCGACCTGGCTGGCCGCTTTCGCCCTCGTGGCCTGCGTGCTGCCGGACACGGCGGCGGCCGATGCCGGCGAGTTGCACGCACGCCATTTGCAGTTGCGCGAGCAGCTTCGCAACAGCCCCTTCGGAGGCGCGCTGCACATCGACTCGGCCGAGCAGCCCGACCGGCTGCAGGGCGACGTGTACGCCGTGCTGGACCACTCCTTCGCCACCGTGAGCCAGGCGCTGAAGGACCCGGCGCGCTGGTGCGACATCCTGATCCTGCCTTTCAACACCAAGTACTGCCACGCGGTGCAGGCCGCGAACGGCCCCGCGCTGCAGGTGCGCATCGGGCGCAAGTACAACCAGCCGGTCGAGCAGGCCTTCCGAATCGAGTTCGCGCACCGCAACGTCGCTGCGCAGCCGGACTACCTGGAGAGCCGTCTCAGCGCGCAGAGCGGCCCCATGGGAACGCGCGACTACCGCATCGTCGTGTCCGCCGTGCCGCTGGACGGCGGCAAGCGCAGCTTCCTCCAGCTGAGCTACTCGTACGGCTTCGGCTCGCTCGGCCGCATGGCGATGCAGGCCTACCTCAACACCGCGGGCGCCGACAAGGTCGGCTTCACCATCGTCGGGCGCGACGGCAACGGGCAGCCGCAGTTCATCAACGGCGTGCGCGGCGCGATCGAGCGCAACGCGATGCGCTACTACCTGGCGATCGACGCTTATCTCGATTCGCTTTCGGCCCCGCCGGACCAGCAGGTGCAGGCGCGCATCCGCGGCTGGTTCGACGCGACCGAGCGCTTTCCGCTCCAGCTGCGCGAGATGCCGTGGCCGACGTACGCGTCGATGAAGCTGCAGGAACACGAGCGCCAACAGGCACTTCTGAATTAATGCCCAGCTCGGCGCAAGCGCGGTCCGACAGCAGGTTCATCGACGGCTGACACGGGCGCGGGAGGATTCGGACCCACCATCGCGGCCTTCGCCGTCTTTCGGCGCACCGACGAGGATTCCTTCCCATGGACCACCCCCCATCACGGCCTGCTGCTGCGCAGGCCGCCTCCGTTGCTGCGCCCCTGGGTGTGGCTCATCCCACCGAAGTGCTGGGCCTGCGAGAAGCCATCTTCCTCATCCTGGGCGTGGTGATCGGGGCCGGCATCTTCAAGGCGCCCTCCATGGTGGCGCAGATGACGGGCTCGGCGACGTGGATGTTCGGCGCGTGGCTGCTCGGCGGACTGATCTCGCTGATCGGCGCGCTTTGCTACGCCGAACTCGCGACCGCGTATCCCAGCGCCGGAGGCGACTACCACTTCCTGCGCCGGGCCTACGGGCGTTCGGTGGCATTTCTCTTCGGCTGGGCGCGGTTTTCGGTCATCACCACGGGCTCGATCGCGCTGCTGGCCTTCGTGTTCGGTGATTACCTCAACCAGGCCGTGCCGCTGCACGTCGGAGGTACATCAGTCGGGCCGGCGGTCTACGCGTTCGCGGCGATCCTGGTGCTGTGGTGGGTGAACTCCCGCGGCATCCGCGCGGGTGCGTCGACGCAGAGCTGGCTCACGGCCGTCGAGGTCGGGGGCCTGCTGCTGATCGTCGTCGCCGCCCTCTGGCTGATCAGCGGTCCGGCGCCTGCCGCACCTGCCGCGGCATCCTCCGCTGCGGCCCCGGCGCCGGGTCTCGCGGCGTTCGGCCTCGCGATGGTGTTCGTGCTGCTCACCTTCGGCGGATGGAACGAGGCCGCGTACATCAGCGCCGAGTTGAAGGACGAGCGTCGCAACATGGCCCGCGCGCTGGTGCTCTCCATCGTGCTCATCACCGTGCTGTACATGCTGGTCACGTGGGCCTACTGGCGCGGCCTGGGCCTGCAGGGGATGGCCAAGTCCGAGGCGCTGGCCGCCGACCTGATGCGGGTGGCGTTCGGCAGCGCGGGCGAGAAGATCATCGCCGTGATGGTGGCGATCGCCGCGCTCACGTCGATCAACGCCACCATGATCGTCGGCGCGCGCACCAACTATGCGCTGGGTCGCGACTGGCCCCTGCTGCAGAAGCTGGCGCTGTGGGACGGCCGCCGCGGCACGCCTGCCAACGCAATGCACGTGCAGAACATCGCCGCGCTGCTGCTGGTGGGGCTGGGCGCGTGGACCGGCAGCGGCTTCCGCTCGATGGTCGAGTTCACGGCGCCGGTGTTCTGGTTCTTCTTCCTGCTCGCCGGGATCTCGCTATTCGTCTTGCGGGCGCGCGAGCCGGAAACCGAACGGCCCTTCAAGGTGCCGCTCTACCCGCTGGTGCCGATCGTCTTCTGCGCCACCTGCGCCTACATGCTGTGGTCGAGCCTGTCGTATGTCTACAGCCAGAAGCTCGGCGGGCTGAATGCCGCCTGGATCGGCGTGGCTGTGCTGGCACTCGGCTGCGTGCTGCTGCTCCTGATGCCGCGCCAGCCCGCGGGGTTGGCCGCCACTGCGCAACGTCCGTGAATCACCCCAGGAGGAAAACATGCCGCAGCCCCGCCACATCGCCTTCGACCCGAAACGCCGGGCCGTGTCCATCGCCTTGCCGTTCGCCGGCCTCGGATTGCCCGCGCTGCCGCTGTTCGCGCAGGACGCCGCCAGGCCCAAGCTGGACGTGCCTTACGTGCCCACGCCCATGGAGGTCGTCAACAAGATGCTCGACATGGGCAAGGTCGATTCCAAGGACGTGCTCTACGACCTGGGCTGCGGCGACGGCCGCATCGTCGTGACGGCGGCCAAGGAGCGCGGCGCGCGCGGCGTCGGCATCGACATCGACCCTCAGCGCATCGCCGAGGCCAACGAGAACGCGCAGAAGGCGGGCGTGAAGGACCGCGTGCAGTTCCGCGTCGGCGACCTGTTCAAGTCCGACTTCTCACCCGCCACCGTGGTCACGCTCTACCTGCTGCCCGACATCAACAAGCGGCTGCGGCCGCAGCTGTGGCAGCAGCTCAAGGTCGGCACGCGCATCGTCTCGCACGCGTTCGACATGGGCGACGAGTGGCCGCCCGAGCAGACGGAGCGCGTCGACTTCAAGACGATCTACGCCTGGACGATCAAGCCCGAGCACAAGAAGGCGCGGGCCTGAAAGCAAACGGCCCGCTCGAGGCGGGCCGTCGAGACTCCACGAGGCTTGATCAGCCTTTGATGCCGGCCGCGCTGCGCAGCGCTTCGGCCTTGTCGGTGCGTTCCCAGGTGAACTCCGGCTCCTCGCGGCCGAAGTGGCCGTAGGCCGCCGTCTTCTCGTACACCGGGCGCAGCAGGTCCAGCATCTGGATGATGCCCTTCGGGCGCAGGTCGAAGTGCTCGTTCACCAGCTGGGCGATCTTCTCGTCGGGAATGACGCCCGTGCCTTCCGTGTAGACCGTCACGTTCATCGGCTTGGCGACCCCGATGGCGTACGCCACCTGGATCTGGCACTGGCGCGCCAGCCCGGCGGCCACGACGTTCTTGGCGACATAGCGCGCCGCGTAGGCCGCGGAGCGGTCGACCTTGGACGGGTCCTTGCCCGAGAACGCGCCGCCGCCATGCGGGCAGGCGCCGCCGTAGGTGTCGACGATGATCTTGCGGCCGGTCAGGCCGCAGTCGCCCTGCGGGCCGCCGATGACGAAGCGGCCGGTCGGGTTGATCAGGTAGCGCGTTTCCTTGAGCCACTCCTTGGGCAGCACCGGCTTGATGATCTCCTCGACGATGGCCTCGGTGAAGGAGGCCTTCATCTTGGTGCCCTCGCTCTGCTCGGGGCTGTGCTGGGTGGAGAGCACCACGGTGTCGATGCTGTGCGGCTTGCCGTTGACGTAGCGCATCGTCACCTGGCTCTTGGCGTCGGGGCGCAGGAAGGGCAGGCGGCCGTCGCGGCGCAGCTGGGCCTGGCGCTCCACCAGCCGGTGGGCGTAGTAGATCGGCGCGGGCATCAGCACCGGCGTCTCGTCGCAGGCATAGCCGAACATCAGGCCCTGGTCGCCGGCGCCGATGTTGAGGTAGTCGTCCGACGCGTGGTCTACGCCCTGGGCGATGTCGTTGGACTGCTTGTCGTAGCAGACCATCACGGCGCAGCCCTTGTAGTCGATGCCGTACTCGGTGTTGTCGTAGCCGATGCGCTTGATGGTGTCGCGCGCGACCTGGATGTAGTCGACGTGGGCGTTCGTCGTGATCTCACCGGCCAGCACCACCAGGCCGGTGTTGCACAGCGTCTCGGCGGCCACGCGGCTGCGCGGGTCCTGCTTGAAGATGGCGTCGAGGATTGCGTCGGAGACCTGGTCGGACACCTTGTCGGGGTGCCCCTCGGACACGGATTCGGAGGTGAAGAGGAAGTCGTTCGCCATTGAATAAACTCCAGCGTTTTCGGTTGCAAGGCGCGTTGCCTTGGCCGGAGCTTCGGGCGAACGCTTTAGCAGAATTTTTTGGGTCGCCCTGCAAGTAGTTCAATAACTCGGCGACAGGCCCGATTCTAAAGCTTCCAGAAGTGCTCACCCTCTTTCGCGCGCTGGCCGTGCTGCCCCTGTGGCTCTTGCACGCCATCGGCTGGCTGCTGGGCTGGCTGGCTTTCCTGGGCTCGCCGACCTACCGGCGCCGCTTTGCGGCCAATGCGCGGCAGGCCGGCTACCGCCTGGCCGACGTGATCAGCGCGGTGCCGTCCGCCGGCCGGCTGGTGGCCGAGGCGCCTCGCCTCTGGTTCGGCGCCGCGCCGCGCGTGCTCTGGTCCGGCGCGGAGTTGATCGACGCCGCGCTGACGCGCGGGCGCGGCATCGTCTTCCTCACGCCGCATCTGGGCTGCTTCGAGGCCGCGGCCCAGGGCTACGCCGGCCGCTTCGGGCCCATCACCGTGCTGTACCGGCCGCCGCGCAAGGCCTGGCTGCGTCCGCTGGTGGAGGGCGCGAGAACGCGCCGCAACCTGTTCGCCGCGCCCACCACGCTGGCCGGTGTGAAGCAGATGCTCAAGGCGCTGCAGGCCGGGCAGGCCGTCGGCCTGCTGCCGGACCAGGTCCCGCCCGATGGGCTGGGCGTGTGGGCGCCGTTCTTCGGCAGGCCCGCGTACACGATGACGCTCTCGGCCCGCCTCGCACGGCAGACCGGCGCTGCCGTGCTGCTGGCCTGGGGCGAGCGGCTGGGCTGGGGCCGTGGTTACCGGATCCACCTGCGCCCCTGGCCCGGGGACTTCGAAGCGGAACCGCAGGCGGCCGCCGCGCAGGTCAATTCGCAGATGGAAGCGCTGATCCGCGAGTGCCCTTCGCAGTACCTGTGGGGTTACGCGCGCTACAAGACGCCGAGGGAGGCGCGCTGATGCTGAGCCGCCTGGGGGTCCTCTTCATGAAGGCGCTCGCGCCCCTGCCGTTGGGCTGGGTGCGCGGGCTGGGTTCTGCGCTGGGGTGGCTCCTGTATTTCGTGGTGCCGCGCCGGCGCCACGTGGTCCGCGTGAACCTCGACCTGTGCTTCCCCCAGTGGAGCCCCGAGCAGCGCCGCGCGCTCGTGCCGCGCGTCTTCATCGCCTTCGCCCAGGCGTGGCTGGATCGCAGCTGGCTGTGGCATGGCGATCCGGTCAAGGTGCGCGAGCGCGTCACGCTGAAGGGCGCCGTCGGCGAACTCGAGGGGAATGAGCCCACGGTGGTCTTCTGGCCGCACTTCGTCGGCATGGACGCCGGCTGGACGGCGCTGACGCTGGATACCACCCGCCCCTTCATGACGATCTACACGCACCAGAAGAACCGGGTGGTGGACGACTGGATCCTCCAGGGCCGCCAGCGCTTCGGCAACGTGCGGCTGTTCCGCCGCGCGGATGGGGTGAAGGCGGTGGTGAGTGCACTGCGCGACGGCGTGCCGCTGTGCCTGCTGCCCGACATGAACTTCGGTCCGGAGGAGTCGATCTTCGTGCCGTTCTACGGCGTGCCGGCTGCGACCGTGCCGTCGCTTTCGCGCTTCGCGCGGCTGGGCCGGGCCAAGGTGGTGCCGCTGCTCACGCGCATCACGCCACAGGGGTACGAGGTGCAGGTGCTGCCCGCGTGGCACGACTTCCCGTCCGACGACCTGGAAGCGGACACGGCGCTGATGAACGAGCGGCTGCAGGACTACATCGACGGGATGCCGGAGCAGTACTACTGGGTGCACAAGCGGTTCAAGACGCGGCCGGAAGGCGCCAAGCCGGTGTACTAGGCCAGAAACGCCGCGAGCCTCTCCGCCACGAACCCGGGCTTTTCATGGACGATCCAGTGAGACGCGTCCGGCACCTTCTCCAACTTCAAGTCCGAAACGTACTCCTCGAGGCCCTCGACGAGGGACGGCAGCAGCGCCGCATCCTGCATGCCCCAAAGGACCAGCGTTGGCAGCCCCACCGTGAGCATCTCGCGCGGCAGCGTCACACCAGCGGCCGCCGGATCGCCGGCACGCGCAGGACGCACGGGCGATGCCCGGTAGTAGTTGCAGCCGCCCACGAGCCCCGCCCCGGGCGGTCCACCGGCAGGCCCGTTCCACACTTCGCGGTACTGGTCCTTCACAGCCTCGGTGAGCCACGTCGCCGCGCCCCAGCTGCGGAAGAAGGCCCACAGGCGGCGGTAATCGTCCTCGGCCAGCAGCTGCTCCGCATCCGGGCGGATCAGGAAGTTCATGTACGCGCTGGCTTGCTGCTGCTGCGGGTCGCCGCGCAGCTCGCGCAGGAAGGTGCCGGGATGGGGCGAGTTGATGATGGCCAGCCGGCGCATGAGCTGTGGCTGCTGGTTGGCGAGATTCCAGCCGATCGCGCCGCCCCAGTCGTGCGCGACCAGGCACTCGATCTGACCGCCTTCGGCGGCCATGAGCGCGGCGATGTCCTGCACGAGGTGCTTGGCGCGGTAGGCGCTCACGTCCTTGGGCGAGGACGATCGCTCGAAGCCGCGCAGGTTCGGCGCCACGCAGCGGTAGCTGCCGTTCTCCGGCCGCGCGAAATGCTGCAGCAGCTCGTCCCAGACGAACGCCGCTTCGGGAAAGCCGTGCAGGAACACCAGCGTGGGCCGGCCGCGTTCGCCCGTGGCCCGGCAGCTGAGGGTGATGCCGTGGGGGAGGTCCTGCAGATACGTTTCGATCATTCGTCCTCGCTGTGCGTCCAGTTCCACAGAAGCTGCGCGGTTTCTTCCACGCCTTGCCGCTTGAGGGCGGAGAACAGTCTGGCTTCGCCGCCCGCGGTCTGCAGTCGCGCGATGGACAGGGCCTTGGCGGCTTCGCTCTTGCTCAGCTTGTCGGCCTTGGTCAGGAGCACGAGGAACTTCAGGCCCGCTTCGACGCGCGGCCGGATCACCTCCAGCAGGATCTCGTCGAGCTCCGTCAGGCCATGGCGCGGGTCGCACAGCAGCACCACGCCGCGCAGGTTGGGTCGGCTCACCAGGTAGTTGGCCATCACCTGCTGCCAGCGCAGCTTGTCCTCGCGCGGCACGGCGGCGTAGCCGTAGCCGGGCAGGTCGGCCAGCACGGCGTCGGTCACGTCCTGCTTGCCCAGCGAGAACAGGTTGATGCTCTGCGTGCGGCCGGGCGTCTTGGAGGCAAAAGCCAGCCGCTTCTGCTGCGTCAGCGTGTTGATGCAGGTCGACTTGCCGGCGTTGGAACGGCCGACGAAGGCGATCTCCGGATGGTCATGCGGCGGCAGGAATTCGAGCTTGGGCGCGGTGGTCAGGAAGCGCGCCGTGTGCAGCCACGCCATCGCGCGATCGGCCGGGCCTTTGGAAGCGGCGCTGGCGGCCGGCGGTGCTGTCATGTGGGGGAGGTGCCGCCCGGGGAGCCCGGGGAGGCGCATTGTAGAATCCCGGGGTTTTGCGCCAAGAAACCCACCTCTAGAACATGACGTTGCTCGCCCGCCTGCTCGCCGCCGCGATCCTGGCCGCTCCCGCGCTCCACGCCTTCGCCCAGCAGCAGGGCGCCGCCCCCGCCGCCGCGCCTGCAGCGGCCGCTTCCGCGCCTGCGGCGAACGCCACGCCCGCCGCCCCGGCCGGCCAGGTCAAGGTCGACGCCGCCGCCGGCGGCCAGCGTTACGCCGCCGTGTGCGCGGCATGCCACGGGCCGGAAGGCAACTCCGGCATCGCGCAGAACCCCAAGCTTGCGCAGCAGTTCGCCGAGTACACGGTCAAGCAGCTGCAGGAGTTCAAGACCGACAAGCGGCCCAGCGCGATCATGAAGCCATTCGCTTCGCAGCTGAGCGACCAGGACATGGTCAACATCGCGGCGTTCCTGGCCAGCAGCAAGGCCAGGCCCGGCTTCGCGCGCGACAAGGCCCTGGTCACCCAGGGCGAGCGCATCTGGCGCGGCGGCCTGCCCGACCGCCAGATCGCCGCCTGCGCGGGCTGCCACAGCCCCAACGGCGCCGGGATCCCGGCGCAGTACCCGCGCCTGTCGGGCCAGCACGCCGACTACACCATCACGCAGCTGAACAAGTTCCGCACCGCCGCCAACGTGCCCAATGTCAAGGGCGACGGCGCACGGGCCAACAGCATCCAGATGATGCAGATCGCCTCCCGCATGACCGACCAGGAGATCCGCGCCGTCGCCGACTACGTCGCCGGCCTGCGCTGATGGCTCGCACGGGCCGGGAACCAAGCAGGTCCGGCCCGACACTACAGGGGGCGGGATCTTCCGGATCCCGCCTTTTTGTTTTCATAAGCCTCCCCGAATGACCGCTTCCACCGAGGGCTTGCGCCTCGCGACACCATCCGAACGCCTGCGAGCCACGGTGGAACTGCTGTCGTCCATGCGGTTCTCGATCTCGCTGCTGACGGTGATCTGCATCGCGTCGGTGATCGGCACGATCCTCAAGCAGCACGAACCCGCGGTCAATTACGTCAACCAGTTCGGCCCGTTCTGGTCGCAGCTCTTCCTGGCGCTCAAGCTCAACGCGGTCTACAGCGCCTGGTGGTTCCTGCTGATCCTGGCCTTCCTGGTGGTGAGCACGTCGCTTTGCATCGCGCGCAACACGCCCAAGATCCTGGCGGACCTCAAGGGCTACAAGGAGAACATCCGCGAGCAGAGCCTGCAGGCCTTCCACCACCGCGCCGGCGGTGAGCTGGGCGATGCGCCGGAAGCGGCCGCGCATCGCATCGGCAAAGCCCTGGTTTCCGGCGGCTGGAAGGTGCGCCTGCAGCAGCGCACCACGCCGCAAGGCGAAGGCTGGATGGTGGCGGCCAAGACGGGCGCGGCCAACAAGCTCGGGTACATCGCCGCGCACAGCGCCATCGTGCTGGTCTGCCTGGGCGGGCTGTTCGACGGCGACCTGATCGTGCGCGCGCAGATGTGGTTCGGCGGCAAGACGCCGTACACCGGCGGTGGCCTCATCGCCGACGTGCCGCCGCGCCACCGCTTGCCGGCCAGCAATCCCACCTTCCGCGGCAACCTGCTCGTTTCGGAAGGCACGCAGTCCAGCACGGCGATCCTGGCGCAGTCCGACGGCATCCTGCTGCAGGAACTGCCGTTCTCCATCGAGCTGAAGAAGTTCATCGTGGAGTACTACTCCACCGGCATGCCCAAGCTGTTCGCCAGCGAGATCGTGATCCACGACCGCGAAACGGGCGAGAAGGTGCCGGCGCGCGTGGAGGTCAACCATCCGGCCAGCTGGCGCGGCATCGAGATCTACCAATCGAGCTTCGACGACGGCGGTTCCACCGTGAAGCTGGCGGCGGTGCCGATGACCGGCACGGGCAAGCCGTTCGAGGTCCAGGGCACGATCGGCAGCAACACGCAGATCACGCGAGGGCAGGGCGACGGTGCCGAGAAGCTCACGCTGGAGTTCACGGGCCTGCGCGTGATCAACGTGGAGAACATGTCGGAAGCGGGCGGCGGCAGCGGAGCCGATCCGCGCAAGGTCGACCTGGGCGACTCGATCGGCGCGCGATTGGGCGCGGCCAACAAGACGACGAACAAGAAGGAGCTGCGCAACATCGGCCCCTCCGTCAGCTACAAGCTGCGGGACGCAGCAGGCCAGGCGCGCGAGTTCAACAACTACATGCTGCCGGTCGACATGGGCGAGGGCGTGCCGGTGTTCCTGCTGGGCCTGCGCGACACGCCGTCGGAGAACTTCCGCTACCTGCGCGTGCCGGCCGACGACCAGGGCGGCATGGACGGCTTCCTGCGACTGCGGGCCGCGCTGGCCGACCCCGCGATGCGCGAGCAGGCGGTGCGCCGCTACGCGAAGGCGGCCACCGATCCCGCGCGGCCGCAACTCGCCGAGCAGCTGGCGGGATCGGCCGCACAGGCGCTCGCACTGTTCGCGGGTGACCCCGCCGCAGGCGGCAAAGGCGCGGGGCTCGCCGCCGTGTCGGATTTCCTCGAGACGCGCGTGCCCGAGGGCGAGCGCAATCGGGCGGGCGAAGTCGTGGTGCGGATCCTCGGCGGCGTGCTGTTCGAGCTGGCGCAGATCACGCGCCAGCAGGCGGGGCTGGCGCCCCTGGATCCGGGCGATCGCACTCAGGCGTTCATGACGCAGGCCGTGATGGCGCTGAGCGACGCGCACCTGTACCCCGCGCCGATGGCCTTCCAGCTCAAGGATTTCCAGCAGCTGCAGGCCAGCGTGTTCCAGGTGACACGTTCCCCGGGGCGCAACATTGTCTATCTCGGGTGCGCTTTGCTGATCCTTGGCGTTTTTGCGATGCTCTACGTCCGCGAGCGCCGCCTGTGGGTGTGGCTGCGTCCCGCGGCCGGCGGCAGCGAAGCGTCGATGGCGCTGTCGAGCAACCGCCAGACCCTCGAGGTCGATCGCGAGTTCGACCGCCTGCGCACCCAACTGCTCGGAACCCGATGAACACCGCCGCCACCCAGACCATCACCCTCGACCCAGGCTTCTTCGCGAAGCGGCGCCCGCTGGACTGGGTGTTCGCCCTGCTGGTCGCCGCCGGCGGGCTGTTCGCCTTCACCCGCTACTCGGCGTACATGGACGTGTACGAGAAGGGCATCCTGCTGGGATCGATCCCCGCGGCGATCTGGCTGGGCTGGTTCTGGCGTCCGCTGCAGGCATTGATGGTCGCGGTGGCCGGGTTCTCGCTGCTGGGCGTCTTCTCGTACCAGGGCTCGCTGGCGCGCGCGGAGAACGTCTTCTGGCTGAAGTACTTCCTCTCCAGCCAATCGGCGATCCTGTGGATGAGCGTGCTGTTCTTCATGAGCACCGCGTTCTACTGGTTCGGGATGGTCGGCCGCAGCCAGGCCGACGCGATGGAAAGGATCGGCTCGCGCGTTGCGTGGGCGGCAGTGGGCATGGCCCTCATCGGCACCATGGTGCGCTGGTACGAGAGCTACCTGATCGGGCCGGACATCGGGCACATCCCGGTGAGCAACCTGTACGAAGTCTTCGTCCTCTTCTGCTGGCTGACGGCGCTGTTCTACCTCTACTTCGAGTCGCACTACGGCACGCGCTCGCTCGGCGCATTCGTGATGCTGGTGGTCAGCGCAGCGGTCGGTTTCCTGCTCTGGTACACCGTGGTGCGCGAGGCGCACGAGATCCAGCCGCTGGTGCCGGCGCTCAAGAGCTGGTGGATGAAGCTGCACGTGCCGGCCAATTTCATCGGCTACGGCACGTTCGCGCTCGCCGCGATGGTGGCGTTCGCGTACCTGATCAAGCAGAAGGCGGGCGAGACGCGCTGGTGGAAGCTGGCGCCCCTGTGGGGCCTGGGCGTGGTGCTGTGCTTCGAGCCGATCGTGTTCCGCCGCAACGTCGAAGGCGGCAGCAGCTACTGGGCGGTGTACTTCGGCGTCGCGGCCCTGATCGTCGCCGGCATCCTGTGGGGACGCCGGCGCATCGCCGCGCGCCTGCCTTCATTCGAAGTGCTGGACGACGTGATGTACAAGTCCATCGCCGTCGGCTTCGCCTTTTTCACCATCGCCACCGTGCTCGGCGCGCTCTGGGCGGCGGAGGCCTGGGGCGGCTACTGGAGCTGGGACCCGAAGGAGACCTGGGCGCTGATCGTCTGGCTCAACTACGCGGCCTGGCTGCACATGCGCCTGATGAAAGGCCTGCGCGGCGCGGTCTCGGCGTGGTGGGCACTGGTGGGCCTGGCGGTAACGACGTTCGCCTTTCTTGGCGTCAACATGTTCCTATCGGGCCTGCATAGCTACGGCGCGCTCTGACACCTGATTCCGTGTATGGTCCGGGCGCGCAGCACCTTCTCACCAGGGCAACCGCGAAGGGGACCTTCATGCTGATCAAGACCGCACGCGACGGCTTCATCCACCCGATCTCCAGCGAGATCACGCCGCAGGCGGTGTACCGCAGCCGGCGGGAACTGCTCAAGCTGATGGCCACCGGCGCCGCCGGCGCCGCGCTGGCTTCCTGGGCCGGCCGCGAGGCTTGGGCACAGGGGCAGCGGCCGGGCAAGCTGGCCGAGCTGCCGTCGACGAAGTCGCAAGTCCCCGGTGCGATGACGATGGAGAAGGTCACCGACTACAAGGACGCGTCGACGTACAACAACTTCTACGAGTTCGGCACCGACAAGGACGACCCGGCGAAGAACGCGAAGACGCTGAAGACTTCGCCGTGGACGGTGGAAGTCGACGGCATGGTGAAGAAGCCGGCGAAGTTCGCGCTCGAAGACCTGCTGAAGCTGTCGGCGCAGGAGGAGCGCATCTACCGCCTGCGTTGTGTCGAAGGCTGGTCGATGGTGATCCCGTGGGTCGGGTACTCCATGTCGAAGCTGGTGGAGCGGGTCGAGCCGCTGGGCAGCGCGAAGTTCGTCGAGTTCTACACGCAGGCCGATCGCGCCACCATGCCGGGCCTGCGCTCCAGCGTGCTCGACTGGCCCTATGTCGAAGGCCTGCGCCTCGACGAGGCGATGCATCCGCTGACGCTGCTTTCTTTCGGCATGTACGGCGAGGTCCTGCCCAACCAGAACGGCGCGCCGGTGCGTCTGGTGGTGCCGTGGAAGTATGGCTTCAAGAGCGCCAAGAGCCTGGTGCGCATCCGCTTCACCGACCAGGAACCCAAGACCGCGTGGAACAAGGCTGCGGCCAACGAATACGGCTTCTATTCCAACGTGAACCCGAACGTGGACCACCCGCGCTGGTCGCAGGCCACCGAGCGCCGCATCGGCGAGGACGGACTGTTCGCCAAGAAGCGCAAGACGCTGATGTTCAACGGCTACGAGGCCCAGGTCGGGCAGCTGTACGCCGGCATGGACCTGAAGAAGAACTACTGAGCCGGGGCCTCGGCGATGCGAGCGGCTTCGGCCAGGCACTGCTGTTCCGCGAGGGACCGTTCGCGGTTCAGCTTCGAGGCGATGAGGTCGGGCAGCGTGCAGTCGGGTGAATCGTCCCGCGCCGCGCCGTCGGCGGGATTGGCGCAAGCGGCCGCCCAGTGGACGTCATGGATGTTGGCCACCTGTTCGCGGCAGCGGGCGAGGGCGAGACGTGCGCCGGTGCTCAGCGGCACACGCTGCGCCGCGGTGGTGCCGGTGCGCGATTGCGGCTCGGGCCATCGGCTGCCCAGCCCCTGCACCGCGTCGAGCACGGCCACTCCCGCCAGCAGCATCGCCGCTGCGACCGGGGAGGAGAGCCGGGTGCTCATGGCTGCTTCGCAGGAAATCCAGAATAGCACTCGCTCCCCGTTTGCGTGGGGCCGGAGCCTCTGCTGATGGCCACCGCCGCGCGCCGTTCCGTCCTGCTGCATCCGGCGGCCAAACCGCTGCTGTTCGTCCTGGCGCTGCTGCCATTCGCGTGGCTGTTCTACGGCGCGGTGGCGAATCAGCTCGGAGCGAATCCAGCCGAATACCTCATCCGCGCCACCGGCGACTGGACGCTGCGTTTTCTCTGTCTGACGCTGGCCGTCACGCCGCTGCGAGTGGTCACCAGCCAGCCCGCGCTCGTGCGCTTCAGGCGGATGCTGGGGCTGTTCACCTACTTCTATGCGTGCCTGCACCTGTCGGGCTATGCGCTGTTCGACATGGGCCTGGACTTCGCCGACATCGCGAAAGACATCGCCAAGCGGCCGTTCATCCTGGTGGGCTTCGCGGGGTTCCTGCTGCTGACGCCGCTGGCCGCGACGTCGTTCAACCGCGCGATCCGCGCGCTTGGTGCGTCGCGCTGGCAGGCGCTGCACCGCGCCGTCTACGTCATCGCCGGCCTGGCGATCCTCCATTTCTTCTGGATGCGCGCGGGCAAGAACGACTTCGCCGAAGTGGCGGTGTATGCCGCCATCCTAGCGGTGCTGCTCGGATGGCGCCTGTGGCGGCGACTGCGCGGCGCGGCCGCGCGGCCGGTCAGCGCACCAGCCGCTCGCCCCGCATCAGGTCGCTGACCTGCTCGCGCTCGCGGATCAGGTGCGCGCGGTCGCCATCGACCAGCACCTCGGCGGGACGCGACCGGGTGTTGTAGTTGCTGGCCATGCTCATGCAGTACGCGCCGGCCGACAGCACGGCGAGCAGGTCGCCCGGCTGCACGGCGAGCTGGCGGTTGCGGCCGAGCCAGTCGCCGCTTTCGCACACGGGACCGACCACGTCGTAACTGGACTCGTCAGCCCCGGAGCGGGGCTTGACCGGGAGGATGGCGTGGTAGGCCTCGTACATGGCCGGGCGCGGCAGGTCGTTCATCGCCGCGTCGACGATGCAGAAGTTCTTCTGTTCGCCGGGCTTGAGGTACAGCACCTCCGTGACGCAGATGCCTGCGTTGCCCACGAGCGAGCGGCCCGGCTCGATCATCAGCTCGCGGTCGCCGTAGCCGCGCGCGTCGAGGCGGGCCAGCAGCCTGGACCACAGCTGGTCGGCCGCGGGCGGCAGCACGCCCTGGTAGTCGATGCCCAGGCCGCCGCCGAAGTCGATGTGCTGCAGGCGGATGCCGGCGGCTTCGATGCCCTCCACGAGGTCGAGCACCCGCTCCATCGCGTCCATGTACGGGCTGCTGTCGGTGATCTGCGAACCGATGTGGCAGTCGATGCCGACCACGCGCAGCCCCGGCAGCTCTGCGGCGCGGCAGTACGCGGCGAGCGTGCGCTCGTGTGCGATGCCGAACTTGTTGTCCTTCAGGCCGGTCGAGATGTAGGGATGCGTCTTCGGGTCGACATTCGGATTGACGCGGATGCTCACCGGGGCCGTGCGGCCGTGCGTGGACGCGACTTCGCTCAGCACTTCCAGCTCGGCCTCGCTCTCGACGTTGAAGCAGCCGATGCCGACCTCGAGCGCGCGCGCCATCTCCGCGCGCGTCTTGCCGACGCCCGAGAAGATGATGTCGCGCGCGGGCGCACCGACGGCCAACGCTCGCTCGAGTTCGCCGCCCGAGACGATGTCGAAACCGCAGCCCGCCTGCGCGAACACCTGCAGCACGCCCAGCGACGAGTTGGCCTTCATCGCGTAGCAGATCTTCGATTTGCGTCCCGCGAATCCGCGCTGGTAGGCGGACAGCGACGCGAGCATCGACGCCTTCGAATAGACGAACAGGGGCGTGCCGTGCCGGCGCGCGAGTTCGCTCACGCGCAGCTGCTCGACATGCAGCTCGCCGTCGCGCCAGGCGAAGTGGGGATGTCCGGGTGTGGTCATGGCTAACGCACCGGGGCTGCAGTGCCCGTGCCTTGTCCGCCCACGGGCTCACGCGTCTGCGCGGGAGGAGCCGGCGATGTCATCGAGGGATCGGTCATGGTCGGGGTGATCGTCCGGCCGGGGATGAGCACCTGCGGCAGGGTGGCGCGGTTGGCGGCGGCCGGGTCGGTGGGCAGGAAGAGGTCGCCCTTCTGTCCGCAAGCCGCCAATGACGCCAGTGCCATCGCGGCCGGCAGCGCGCGGCGCCAGGGGCCGCTGCATAGAATCGCCCGGAGAGTCAACATCGCGGAATTGTAATGACCGACCCCGAGTACATGGACCGCGCCGAGGCGCTGCTGCGCCAGGTGGAGATGGGCTGCGACCGCATCAACGAGGACACCGAAGCGGACATCGACAGCCAGCGGGTCGGCGGCATGGTCACGCTCACGTTCCGCAACGGCACCCAGATCGTCGTCAACCTGCAGAAGCCGCTTCACGAGGTCTGGCTCGCGGCCAAGGCCGGCGGCTATCACTACAGGTTCGATGGGTCGCGCTGGATGGACACCAAGGGCCAGGGCGAGTTCTTCGAGAACCTGAGCCGGCAGGCGACGCAGCAGGCCGGGCAGCCACTGTCGTTCGGCTGAACGCCGCGGCCGCGAAGCGCGGCGTTCAATTGCGGAACAGGTCGAGGATGCTGCGGCGTTCCTCGGGCGCACGCGGCGCGGGAGCGGCTGCAGGAGCGGGCGGCATGCCGTCGGAGTTCAGCAGGGTCCGGTCGCCGGGCGCGCCGGGTGCGGCCTGGCCGGAGCTGCCCCGCGGCGCCTGGATCTCGTTGCTGCCCGCGCTCACCGGCTCGCCGGCCAGCGGGGTGGTCACGCCCAGGCTCGCAACGCCGCCGCCGCGCGCGTACTCCTCGTAGTACCACTCGCCGCCGACGTTGACCACGCCGGGCGGGGCAAACGCGGGCACTTCGGGCACGCCCTTGAGCGCGGTTTCCATGAAGTTGATCCACACCGGCAGGCTCATGCTGCCGCCGGTCTCGCGGTCGCCCAGCGGGCGCGGGTTGTCGTATCCCATCCAGACCACGGCGACCAGCGAAGGATGGAAGCCGTTGAACCAGGTGTCGATCGAATCGTTGGTGGTGCCGGTCTTGCCGTAGATGTCCGGTCGCTTGAGCGTGGCCTGAGCGCGCGCCGCCGTGCCCGATCGCGTGATCTCCTGCAGCAGCCGGTTCATGATGAAGGCGTTGCGCGCGTCGATGGCGCGCACCGCCTCGGTGGGCAGCGGCGGCTGCGTCTCCACCAGCACCTTGCCGCGGTGGTCGCTGATGCGCGCGATCATCCAGGGATTGACGCGGTAGCCGCCGTTGGCGAACACCGCGTAGCCGGTGGCCATCTGCAGCGGCGTCACGGAGCCCGCGCCCAACGCCATCGTCAGGTAGGGCGGGTGCTTCTCCGCTTCGAAGCCGAATCGCGTGACCCAGTCCTGCGCGTTCTGCGTCCCCACTGCCTGCAGGATGCGGATCGACACCATGTTCTTGGACTTGGCCAGCGCCGCGTGCAGCGGCATGGGGCCCTCGAACTTGCCGTCGTAGTTCTTCGGCTCCCAGGGCTGACCACCCGTCACGCCCGCATCGAAGAACAGCGGTCCGTCGTTGATGATGGTCGACGGAGTGAAGCCCTTCTCGAGCGCCGCCGAGTAGATGAAGGGCTTGAAGCCGGAGCCCGGCTGGCGCCAGGCCTGGGTTGCGTGGTTGAACTTGTTCTTGTGGAAGTCGAAGCCGCCCACCATGGCCTGGATCGAACCGTCGCGGGGATTGAGCGCGACGAATGCGCCTTCCACTTCGGGAAGCTGCGTGATCTCCCAGGTGTTCCTGGGCGTGCGCACGACGCGGATGACGGCGCCGGGCCGGATCCTGATCTTGGGCGCCGCCTTTTCCGACAGGCCCGTCTGCGCGGGCCGCAGCCCCTCGCCGGTGATCTCGAACGGCTCGCCATTGCCGCGCACCGCAACGATGCGCTTGGGCCCGGCCTCCAGCACCACGGCGGCCATCACGTCGCCGTTGTCCGGGTGATCGGACAGCGCGTCGTCGATGGCGTCTTCCCGCTCCTTGCGGTCGGCGGGCAGGTTCACGAATTCCTCGGGGCCGCGGTAGATCTGGCGGCGCTCGTAATCCATGATGCCCTTGCGCAGCGAGCGGTAGGCCGCCTCCTGCTGCGAGGCCTTCACGGTGGTCACCACGTTGAGGCCGCGGGTGTAGGTTTCGGCGCCGTACTGGGCGAACACGAGTTGGCGGACCGTCTCGGCCACGTAGGCCGAGTGCGTGGCGACGTCGAAGCCGCCGGTGCGCAGCTTCAGTTCCTGCTTCTTCGCGGACGCCGCGTCTTCGGCGGTGATGAAGCCGTTCTCCTCCATCCGCTCGATGATGTACAGCTGGCGCGAGCGCGCCCGCTTGGGATTGCTCACCGGGTTGTTGGCCGAAGGCGCCTGGGGCAGGCCAGCCAGCATCGCCGCCTCGGCGATGGTGATGTCCTTCATCGGCTTGCCAAAATAGATCTCCGAGGCCGCCGCGAAGCCGTACGCGCGGTTGCCCAGGAAGATCTGGTTCATGTAGATCTCGAGGATCTGGTCCTTGGTGAGCAGGTGCTCCAGCTTGAACGTGAGCAGCACCTCATACAGCTTGCGGGTGAACGTCTTCTCGGACGAGAGGTAGACGTTGCGCGCCACCTGCATCGTGATGGTTGAGGCGCCCTGGCTCTTGGCCCGGCCCAGGTTCGCGATCGCGGCGCGCACCAGGCCGCGGTAATCGACGCCGCTGTGCGAATAGAAGCGCGCGTCCTCGATCGCGAGCACCGCGTTCTTCATGACCGCGGGAATCTCGGCGATCGGCGTCAGGTTGCGCCGCTCCTCGCCGAACTCGCCCAGCAGCACGCCGTCGGCCGAGAACACGCGCAGCGGCAGCTTGGGCCGGTAGTCGGCGAGCTCGGAGATATCAGGCAGGTTGGGGTAAGCGACCGAGAGCGCCACGGCGCCGACGATGACCAGGGAAACGCCAGCCGCGAGCACGCCGCCGGCAAGCCACAACAGCGCCGCGAGCACGCGCTGGCTGAAGGTGCGGTTGGACTTGGACCGGGAGCGGGACGCCGGGCGGTCTTCGGGCGGCAGATCAGTGGGCATAAAACGTTGGATTGCGTCCCGGGACGATTATAGGAACGGCCCCTGCGGACTGTCGGGCTCGGAAGGGCAGCCGCCCTCATCGGTTAAGCCGCATTCTTAAGCTCTGCGGTTGCATTGCGCATGAGCTGGTCAGCTCGTCGGTTTTTGACAACGCTTGACTGTCGAGCGGAGGAAAAAATCCTTTTGCGACAAGGATGTTACTGCTAGCATTCAAGTGGAATCTTAAGTTTGTTACGTCCTGAAATGGATGTGGAGGAGTGAGTGTTGAGCTCTTTCGGATCATTCTTGAGCCGCGGCCCGGCACCTCTGCTGGGGCTGGACATCAGCTCCTCCAGTGTCAAGCTGGTCGAGCTCGGCCGTGACAAGTCCGGCACGCTCGTGCTGGAGCGCTGCGCGATGGAGCCGCTCGAGCGCGGCTGGATCACCGACGGGAACGTGGAGAAGTTCGACGAGGTCGCCGAGGCGATGCGCCGGCTCGTCAAGAAGAGCGGCACCCGCACCCGCAACGTCGCGATGGCCCTGCCTCCATCGGCCGTCATCACCAAGAAGATCATCCTCCCGGGCGGCCTGAGCGAGCAGGAGCTCGAGGTGCAGGTCGAGACCGAAGCCAACCAATACATCCCGTTCTCGCTCGATGAAGTAAGCCTGGATTTCTGCGTGGTCGGCCCCAGCCCCACGTCCGCTGGCGACATCGAGGTGCTCATCGCCGCCTCCCGCCGCGAGAAGGTGCAGGACCGCCAGGGCCTGGCCGAGGCCGCGGGCCTCAAGCCGGTGATCATCGACGTCGAGTCCTATTCCTCGCGCCTGGCGGCTGGTCGCCTGATCCAGTCGCTGCCCACCGGCGGTGTCGACACGATGGTGGCGCTGTTCGAAGTCGGCGCGTTCACCACCAGCATGCAGGTGATCCGCAACGACGAGGTCCTGTACGACCGGGACCAGGCCTTCGGCGGCGCCCAGCTCACGCAGCTGATCGTGCGCCAGTACGGCTTCTCCCCCGAGGAGGCGGAATCCAAGAAGCGCAGCGGCGAGCTGCCCGACGACTACGAGACGGCCGTGCTGCGGCCCTTCGTCGACAGCATGGCGCAGGAAGTGGCCCGCGCGCTGCAGTTCTTCTTCACCAGCACGCCGCACAACAAGGTCGACCACATCATGCTCGCGGGCGGATCGGCGGCGCTCCCCGGGCTCAATGAAGCCGTCACCGCGCAGACCTCGTTTCCCTGCGCGCTGGCCAACCCGTTCGAAGGCATGCACATCGGCGACGGCGTGCGCGAGAAGAAGATGCGGCGCGAGGCACCGTCGTATCTGACTTCCTGCGGCCTGGCCATGCGGAGGTTCCTGCAGTGATCCTGATCAACCTGTTGCCGCACCGCGAAGCGGCCCGAAAGCGCAGGCGCGAGGCGTTCTTCGCCTCCTTGGGAGCCGCGGCGGTGTTCGGCGGCGTCGTCGCCGGCGCCATCTTCCTCTGGTACGCGGCCCAGATCTCCAACCAGCAGGCCAAGAACACGGTCCTCGAGCAGGAGATCAAGCAACTCGAGGCGCAGATCAAGGAGATCTCCACGCTCCAGCAGGAGATCGCCGCGCTGCGCGCCCGCCAGCAGGCGGTGGAAGACCTGCAGGCCGACCGCAACATGCCCGTGCACCTGCTCAACGAACTCGTGGCGCAGCTGCCCGATGGCGTCTACGTCACCAGCCTGAAGCAGGAGAACCAGACGGTCAGCATCTCGGGCGTCGCGCAGTCCAACGAGCGTGTGTCGGAACTGCTGCGCAATCTTGCCAACAACAGCCAGTACCTGACCAAACCGGAACTGGTCGAGATCGTCGCCGGCAACGTGAACCTGACCCCGCGCGAGCAGCGCCGCGTGGGCAACTTCAACATGCGCGTGCGCCTGCTGCGTTCGAGCGAAGTGCAAAAGGCGGCAGGGGCCGCTTCGGCGCCTGCTGCCGGCGCTCCCGCCCCGGCCGCCGTTGCACCGTCCGCCGCCGCACCGGCTTCCGCCGCGAGGACCTGACCATGGCCGCCTCCACCGCCGCACCCAAGTTCAACCTCGCCGACCTGCAGCAGAAGATCGCTTCGCAGTTCCGCGGGCTCAACCCCAACGACCCGGCGACCTGGCCGATCCTGCCGCGCCTGCTCGCGTGCGCGGCGCTCATGGCCGCCATCGTCATCGCGCTGTGGTTCGTCTGGCTCTCCAACTCCGACGCGGAGCTCGAGGCCGAACTGGCCAAGGAGAAGGCCCTCAAGGCGGACTTCACCAAGAAATTGGGCCAGGCGGTCAACCTCGCGGCGCTCAAGCAGCAGCGTGAACAGGTCCAGCGCTACGTCGACCAGCTGGAAAAGCAGCTTCCCAGCAAGGCCGAGATGGACGCACTGCTGTCCGACATCAACCAGGCGGGCCTCGGCCGCAGCCTGACGTTCGAGCTGTTCCGCCCCGGGCAAGTGAACGTCAAGGAGTACTACGCCGAACTGCCCATCGCATTGAAGGTGACCGGGCGCTACCACGACGTGGGCTCGTTCACCGCGGACGTGGCCAATCTTTCGCGGATCGTCACGCTCAACAACCTGGCGGTGACGCCCGCCAAGGACGGTACGCTGGTCATGGAAGCGCAGGCCAAGACCTTCCGGTACCTCGATGCCGAAGAAGTCCAGAAACAGCGCAAGGCCACGGCGCCGGGAGCCAAGAAATGATCACGCAGCGCATCGTCTTTTTCGCCGCGCTGGCCGCCGCCCTGGCGGGCTGCGGCGGCTCGGGCCAGGACGAACTCCAGGACTGGATGGCGCAGCAGAGGGCTCAGACGAAGCCGAAGGTGGAGCCGATCCCCGAGCCCAAGAAGTTCACGCCCCAGCCTTATACACAGGCGACGGCCTTCGATCCCTTCAGCAACCAGAAGCTCACGCAGGCGCTCAAGCGTGAATCGGCGCATTCCACCACCAGCGCCGCGCTGCTGGCCCCCGAGCTGGCCCGCCACAAGGAACCGCTGGAAAGCTTCCCGCTGGACACGATGTCCATGGTCGGCAGCCTGCTCAAGCAGGGCCGGCCGGTGGCGCTGGTGAAGGTGGACAGCCTGCTGTACCAAGTCAAGCCGGGCAACTACCTCGGCCAGAACTACGGAAAGATCGTCAAGGTCGGCGAGGCCGAGGTCGTGCTGCGCGAGATCGTGCAGGACGCCGCGGGCGAGTGGGTCGAGCGCACCGCGACCCTCCAATTGCAAGAGAGGGCGAAATGAAAAACCAGAAATCCTTGTCATGGCGACTGCTGATTGCGTGCGTTGGGGGCCTGATGGCGCTCGGCGCCAGCCTTTCCGCGAGCGCGCAGACCGTCATCGAGAACGTCAGCAGCTCCATCCAGGGCGGTGTCGAGGTCGTCCGCATCGACTTCTCCCAGCCGCTCACCGCGGTGCCGCCCGGCTTCACGGTCCAGACCCCTGCGCGCATCGCGCTGGACGTTCCCGGCGCCACGAACGGTCTGGGCCGCTCCTCGGTCGAACTGAACCAGGGCAACCTGCGCTCGGTCAACGTCGTCACCGCCGGTGACCGCACGCGCCTGGTGCTGAACCTGAAGGCGCCCACGGGCTACAAGGCCCAGGTCGAGGGCAAGTCGCTGCTGGTGTCGCTCGAGCCGGTCGCCGTGGCGAGCACCGCGCCTTCGGCCGGCCAGTCCGCCTTCGCCGAGAGCCGCAACCGCGATGCCCAGCCGATCAAGGACCTCGACTTCCGCCGCGGCGCCGACGCCGCAGGCCGGGTGCAGGTCGAACTGCCGAGCAACCAGGTCGGCGTCGACATCAAGCAGCAAGGCCAGCAACTGGTCGTGGAATTCCTGCGGTCCACGCTGCCTGAAGGCCTGCGCCGCCGTCTCGACGTTTCCGATTTCGGCACCCCGGTGCAGACCGTCACCACCTTCCAGGCGGGCGACCGCGTGCGGATGGTGATCGAGCCCAAGGGCCAGTGGGAACACAGCGCCTACCAGAGCGACACCCAGTTCGTGGTTGAAGTGCGGCCGCTGCGCGTCGATCCGAACAAGCTGTCTCAGGGCCCGGGCTTCACCGGCGAGAAGCTGTCGCTGAACTTTCAGAACATCGAGGTTCGCTCGCTGCTCCAGGTGATCGCCGACTTCACCAACTTCAACATCGTCACCTCCGACTCCGTGTCGGGCGCCGTGACGCTGCGGCTGAAGGACGTCCCCTGGGACCAGGCACTGGACATCATCCTGCAGGCCAAGGGCCTGGGCATGCGCAAGAGCGGCAACGTGCTGTGGATCGCGCCGAAGGACGAAATCGCCGCCAAGGAAAAACTGGACCTCGAGTCCCGCAACGCGATCCAGAGCCTGGAGCAGGTGCGCACGCAGTCCTTCCAACTCAACTACACGAAGGCCGCCGAGATCGCGGCGCAGATCACGGCCGGCACGGGTGCGGCGCGTATCCTCAGCCCGCGCGGCAGCGTCATCGCCGAGCCCCGCACGAACCAGCTCTTCGTCACGGACATCCCGTCCCGCATCGAGCAGGTGCAGTCGCTGATCAGCCAGCTCGACATCGCCGTGCCGCAGGTCCTGATCGAGGCGCGCATCGTCGAAGCGTCCGACACCTTCGGCAAATCGCTGGGTGTGCGCCTGGGCGGATTCCCGATCACCGTGAACGGCGGCCGCAACAGCATGTTCGGCCCGACGTACATCGGACCCAATTTCGACCAGCAAAACCCGCCCGTGCTCGGCGACAACGTCGGCACGACGGCAGGCGATTTCGTGAACCTCCCGTCGCTGGGTGTCGGCGGCTTCGCCCCGGCTTCGTTCGCGGTTTCGCTGTTCGAGTCGCGCCTCACGCGCCTGCTGAACCTCGAAATCTCCGCCCTGGAAGCCGATGGCAAGGGCAAGCTGGTGTCCAGCCCGCGCATCGTCACGGCCGACAAGACCAAGGCGCTGATCGAGCAGGGCACCGAATTTCCGTACCAGCAGGCCACCTCGAGCGGCGCGACGTCGGTCGCTTTCCGACGCGCCACGCTCAAGCTCGAAGTCACGCCGCAGATCACGCCCGAGGGCAACATCATCCTGGACCTGGACATCAGCAAGGACAGCCGCGGCGAGACCACGGCCGCCGGCATCGCCATCAACACCAAGCACATCCGCACCCAGGTGCTGGTGGACAACGGCGGCACGGTGGTGATCGGCGGCATCTTCGAGCTGGCCGAAGCCGAGACCGAAACCAAGGTGCCGCTGCTGGGTGACATCCCCGCGCTGGGCAACCTGTTCAAGAACCGCGCCCGCACTGCCAACAAGCAGGAAATGCTGGTGTTCATCACCCCGAAGATGATCGCCGACCGCAGCGCTGCGCGCTGATCGGGACGGCCACGCGGACGTGCGCAGCCTCGTCCTCGTGGGCCTGCCCGGGTCCGGCAAATCGACCGTCGGCCGCAGCCTCGCGCGGCGGCTGAACCTTCCCTTCAGCGACTCGGACCACGCGATCGAACAGCGCCTCGGCTGTTCGATCCGCGAGTTCTTCGAGCGCGAGGGCGAGGCCCGCTTCCGCGACATCGAGCAGCAGGTCCTGGCGGATCTGGTCTCGGGAGATCGCCGCGTGCTGGCCACCGGAGGCGGCGCGGTGCTGCGGGAAGCCAACCGCACCCTGTTGCGCGGCGCGGGTCACGTGCTCTACCTGCGCTCCACGCCCGAGGAACTGTGGAGGCGCCTGCGCCACGACACGCAGCGCCCCTTGCTGCAGGTGATCGACCCGCAAGCCAGGCTGCGTGAGCTGTACGAGCAGCGCGATCCGCTGTACCGCGAGACGGCGCACTTCGTCGTCGAGACCGGGCGGCCCTCGGTGCCGACGCTGGTCAACATGGTGCTGATGCAGCTGGAGCTCGCGGGCATCCTGCCAACCTCCTGAGCCGGCCACGGCCCTTAAACTGCGGCCATGTCCGCCGCCGCATCCCAGCCTGACCTGCTGCACGAGGTCGCCATCGAACTGGGCGACCGCAGCTACCCGATCGTGATCGGCACCGGCCTCCTGGGCGACGCGTCTGCGTGGGCCCAGGTGCCTCGCGCCGCTGCGGCCATGGTGGTGACCAACGACAAAGTCGCGCCGCTCTACCTGGAGCGGCTCGTGGCAGCACTCCAGGGACGCTTCCCACAGATCCACCACGTGGTCCTGCCCGACGGCGAGGAGCACAAGGACTGGCAGACGCTGAACCGCATCTTCGACGCGCTGCTCTCGCAGGGATGCGACCGCAAGACCGTGCTCTTCGCGCTCGGAGGCGGCGTCGTCGGTGACATGACCGGGTTCGCGGCGGCCTGCTACATGCGCGGCGTGCCGTTCGTGCAGGTGCCGACGACGCTGCTGGCGCAGGTCGATTCTTCGGTCGGCGGGAAGACGGCGATCAACCATCCGCTCGGCAAGAACATGATCGGCGCCTTCCACCAGCCGGTGCGCGTGGTGTGCGACCTGGACACACTGGCCACGCTGCCGCCGCGCGAGTTCAGCGCGGGGCTGGCCGAGGTGATCAAGTACGGCCCGATCGCCGACATGGCGTTCCTGGACTGGATCGAGGCCAACCTCGCCGCATTGCTGCGGCGCGAACCGGAGGCGGTCGCCTACGCGGTGCGCCGCAGCTGCGAGATCAAGGGCTGGGTCGTGGGGCAGGACGAACGCGAAGGCGGGCTGCGAGCCATCCTCAACTTCGGCCACACCTTCGGGCATGCGATCGAGGCGGGCCTCGGCTACGGCGAATGGCTGCATGGCGAAGCGGTGGGATGCGGCATGGTGATGGCCGCGGATCTCTCGCGCCGGCTGGGCCTGGTCGATGAAGCGTTCACCCATCGCCTGACCGAGCTGGTGCGTGAGGCCGGCTTGCCGGTGCGCGGTCCTCGGCTCGGCGTAGACCGCTATTTCGAACTGATGCGCCTGGACAAGAAAGCCGAGGCCGGCGACATCCGCTTCGTGGTCATCGAATCGCCCGGGCATGCAGGCGTGCGGCCGGCGCCCGAAGCCGTGGTGCGCGAGGTGCTGCAGCACTGCACCGCGTAGCTTCCGCCTTTCGCGCCTTCCGCCATGGCCCTGGCTCCCTACGCTTCCGACCCGAACCGCTCGCGCGGCCGCCGCCATCCCGAGCCGGCCGCGCCGACGCGCACCGGGTTCCAGCGCGATCGCGATCGCATCGTGCACTCCACCGCGTTCCGCCGGCTGGTCTACAAGACCCAGGTGTTCCTCAACCACGAAGGCGACCTGTTCCGCACGCGCATGACGCACTCGCTCGAAGTCGCGCAACTCGGGCGCTCCATCGCGCGGCCCCTGGGCCTGAATGAGGACCTCGTCGAAGCCGTCGCGCTCGCGCACGACCTGGGCCACACGCCGTTCGGCCACGCCGGCCAGGACGCGCTCAACGACTGCATGCAGGCGCACGGTGGTTTCGAGCACAACCTGCAGAGCCTGCGCGTGGTCGACCAGCTCGAGGAGCGCTATCCCTCGTTCGACGGCCTGAATCTTTGCTTCGAGACGCGCGAAGGCATCCTCAAGCACTGCTCGCGCGCCAATGCGCAGCGGCTCGAGCAGCGCGAGCCCGGCGGCGTCGGCCGCCGCTTCCTGGACCGGACGCAGCCCAGCCTGGAAGCGCAGCTGTGCAACCTGGCCGACGAGATCGCCTACAACGCGCACGACATCGACGACGGCGTGCGATCGGGCCTGATCACGCTGGAGCAGCTCGAGGAGGTGCCGTTGTTCGAGCGCTTCCGCCAACAGACGCAACGCGAGCACCCGCAGCTGCAGGGCCGCCGCCTCCTGTACGAATCCATTCGGCGCATGCTCAGCGCGCAGGTCTACGACGTGATCGACGCCACGCAGGAGGCGCTGCGCGCCAGCGGCGTCGACAGCGCGGACGCCGCGCGCGTGGCGAATCCCCTGGTCTGTTTCAGCCCCGGCATGCGCAACCAGTCGTCCCAGCTCAAGCAGTTCCTGCTGCGCAATCTGTACCGGCACCCGCAGGTGGTCGAGACCACCGGCCGCGCCAAGCAGGTGGTGCGCGACCTGTTCGAAGCCTACGTCGCCGATCCGGCGCAGATGGGTGGCGGCTTCGACGCGCGCGGTGATCGCGAGCGGGCCGTCGCCGACTACATCGCCGGCATGACCGACCGCTTCGCCGCGCGCGAACACGAGCGGCTCACCGGCAGGCCCTTGCTGCCGTGACGCCGGCGAGCAGCGGGCGCGCCTGGCTGGTGGTGGGCGGCGGCGCAGCGGCCGCGGCCCACATCGGCAAGCTGCCCCCCGCACTGCCGGTGCTGCGCGAGGCGCTCGGCCTCACGCTCGTGGAAGCCGGCTTCCTGCTCTCGCTGGTGCAGTTGGCCGGCATGACGCTCGGCCTGCTCGTCGGACTCACGGCCGACCGGCTGGGGCTGAAGAGGACGATGGTCGCCGGCCTCGCCATCGCGGGTGCCGCCAGCGTCGCGGGCGGCTTCGTCCAGACTCCGGCGGCCTTGCTCGCACTGCGCGCGGCGGAAGGCCTGGGCTTCTTGCTTGCCTTCATGCCCGGGCCGGGCTTGATCCGCCGGCTCGTGCCGCGCGAGCGCATGAGCGGGATGCTCGGCGTCTGGGGCGCCAACATGGCGTTCGCCACCGCCCTCACGCTCCTTTGCGGGCCGGCCTGGATGGCCTGGGCGGGCTGGCCGGCCTGGTGGTGGCTCCTGGGCGGCATGTCGCTCGTCCTGGCGCTTTCACTGGTGCGACACCTGCCGCCCGATCCGCACCCGGTCACGACCGGCGCGGGCGCATGGTCGGCGCGAGTCCGCCAGACGCTCGCCGCACCGGGGCCCTGGCTCGTTGCGTTCGCGTTCGGTGTCTATTCCGGACAGTGGCTCGCCGTCATCGGCTTCCTGCCGTCGATCTATCAGGCGGCCGGCATCCACCCGTCGGTGGCCGCGGTGGCGACCGCCTTTGCCGCGGGGGTCAACATGACGGGCAGCCTGGTGTCGGGGCCGCTGCTGCAGCGTGGCGTGCCGGCCCCGAGGCTGCTCGCGTTCGGCTTCGCGACCATGGGCGTCTGCGGCGTCCTGGCGTTCGCCGATGCCCTGCCGGATTCCGGACCGGGCCCTGTGTTGCGCTATGTGGCGGTGCTGGCGTTCTCCGCGGTCGGCGGCGTGATCCCGGGCACGCTGTTCTCATTGGCCGTGCGGCTGGCCCCCGGCGAAGACACGGTCTCGACGACCGTCGGCTGGATGCAGCAGTGGTCCGCGTTCGGGCAGTTCCTCGGCCCGCCCGCCGTGGCCTGGGTCGCTGCGCGCGCGGGCGGCTGGGAGTGGAGCTGGATCGTGACCGGTGGTTGCGCCGCGTGCGGCCTCGTCCTGGCGGCCCTGGCGGCGCGGATGCCGCAGGCGCGCGCCCACTAGGGACAAGGCGCCGCTCTTAGAATCGCGCCCCCATGGCCGATGCCCCCTTTTCTTCCGCACAGGCGATCGCCGACACCCGCCGCTGGCTCGAGCGGGCGGTGATCGGCCTGAACCTGTGCCCCTTCGCGAAGGCGGTGCACGTCAGGGGACAGGTGCATTTCGCCGTCAGCGCGTCGGATGACGTGCCGGGCGTGATCGAGAGCCTCGATGCCGAGATCACCGACCTGCTGGCGCTCGAGCCCGCGGTGCGCGACACCACGCTGCTCGTCGTGCCGAACGGGTTCGATGAGTTCCTGCTGTTCCACGACCTGGTCCGGCAAGGCGAACGGCTGCTGGCGCGCCGCAAGCTCGCCGGCGTGCTGCAGCTCGCGAGCTTCCATCCCGCCTTCGTGTTCGCGGGCGCGAACGAAGACGACATGGCCAACTTCAGCAACCGCGCGCCGTGGCCCACGCTGCACCTGCTGCGCGAGGAGAGCATGGACCGGGCGGTCGCCGCCTTCCCGGACGCGGAGCTGATCTACGAGGCGAACATCCGCACGCTGGAGCGCCTGGGCCGTGAAGGCTGGCTGGCACTCGGGGCACGGCGTTCATGAGCGCCGCCCAGGACCTGCAGCTGCGTCCCGGGCAGTCCACCGAGCTGCTCAAGGAGCTGCACATCCTCACGCGCGAGGGCAAGCTCAACCAGGATTCGCGCCGCAAGCTCAAGCAGGTCTATCACCTGCACCAGTTCATCGACCAGCTGCTCAAGGAGCTGCCCGCGGGCGAGGACGGGCCGGCGATCGTCGACCACGGAGCGGGCAAGTCCTACCTTGGGTTCATCATCTACGACCTGTCGCTGAAGGAGTCGGGGCGCGGGACGGTCTACGGCATCGAGACGCGCCAGGAACTGGTCGAACGCTCTCGGGCCCTGGCGCAGCGTTTCGGCTTCGAGCGCATGCAGTTCCTGCACACCAGCGCGGCCGAGGCCGCCGACGACCAATCACTGCCGGAGCGGGTGGAGCTCGTCACCGCGCTCCACGCGTGCGACACCGCCACCGATGACGCGATCGCCTTCGGGCTGCGCAAGCACTCGGCCGCGATGGTGCTGGTGCCCTGCTGCCAGGCCGAAGTGGCGGCGCGCCTGCGGCAGGGCAAGGCGCTGTCGCTGTCGCGTACGCCGCTGGCGGAGCTGTGGCGGCACCCCCTGCACACGCGCGAGATGGGCAGCCAGCTCACCAACGTGCTTCGCTGCCTGTACCTGGAGGCCTGCGGTTATACGGTGACGGTGACGGAGCTGGTGGGCTGGGAGCACAGCATGAAGAACGAGTTGATCCTGGCGCGCTACACCGGCAAACCAAAACGCAGTTCAGCCGAGCGGCTGCGGGCGCTGCTGGCGGAATTCGGGCTGGAGTCGCTGGAGCCGGTGCGCTTTCCTGCGCTCGCCCAGGAACCAGCGGAGTAGCTACCGGTGGTGGTGGCGGCGCTCGCGGCGCGAACGCGCAAACGCGAACAGCGCGCCCACGGCGATCAGCACCAAAGCGCCAAACGTGATGTAGAGCTGCGGCACGCCCACCACGACGGCCGCCCAGACGACCCCGGCCATGAAGACCAGGAAACCGATCATGTAGACAGCGAATGGCACGGCCTTCTCCGTTCGGGGTTCAGCCATTCTGGAAGCCGGATTCCCGTCGCGCTGTCGGTGCAAATCTCTCATTGCCGTCAGCCGAGACCTTCCGATAATCGGGGTCAGATTCCAATTCAGCAGTCCGCAGATGGCCCGACTTCCCCGGCTGACGCTTCCCGGCTATCCGCACCACGTGATCCAGCGCGGCAACAACCGCCAGCGGATCTTCGAGGACGACGCTGACCGCCGATTGCTGCTCGAGCTGGTCGAGGGCTATGCGCGCGAGCTGAAGGTGGCGATCCACAGCTACGTGCTGATGGACAACCACTTCCACCTGCTGGCCACGCCCGGGACTGAAAGGGGGCTGCCCGAGATGATGCAGGCCATCGGTCGCCGCTACGTGCGCTACTTCAACAACCGGCAGAAGCGCAGCGGCACGCTGTGGGAGGGTCGGTACCGTTCGACGCTCATCCAGGCCGAGCGCTACCTGCTGGCGTGCATGGTCTACATCGACCTGAACCCGGTCCGCGCGCGGATGGTGGAGGAGCCGGCGCAGTACCCGTGGTCCAGTCACCGCCATTACGTGGGCGCCGCGCATGACCGGCTGGTGACGCCGCATCCGCTGATCTGGTCGCTCGGCAATACGCCGTTTGCGCGCGAGCAGGCGTATGGCGAGCTGATCGCCGCAGGCATCAGCCGTGACACGCAGGAGGCGCTTTCAGGCGCGACCCATCGGGGCTGGGCGCTGGGCGATGCGCGCTATCTCGCTGAACTGCGGCAGCGCAGTGATCGCCGGCCGGAGCCGTTGGCCGCGGGTCGTCCTCAGAAGAAGAGATCAACTTGATCTGTCCCCAATTCGGGTTAAACCGAAAATCGCAGTCTAAAATTGGAATCTGACCCCAATTAATTCTGCTTGGCAGGGGGTGCAGGCTGACTTATGCTCGCAAACCCTGATTCCCCGACCTGGAGTGCGCGCCATGACGACGGCTGCCGAGATTTCCTATTTGCAAGAACACGGGCTCTATTCCGGCGCCAATGAGCATGACGCGTGCGGTGTCGGCTTCGTCGCCCACATCAAGGGGGAGAAGAGCCAGGCCATCGTCTCGCAGGGCCTGAAGATCCTCGAGAACCTGGACCACCGCGGTGCAGTGGGCGCCGACAAGCTGATGGGGGACGGTGCGGGCATCCTGATCCAGCTGCCGGACGCGCTGTACCGCGAGGAAATGGCCAGGCAGGGCGTGGAACTGCCGCCGCCGGGGGAATACGGCGTGGGCATGATCTTCCTGCCCAAGGAACACGCCTCGCGCCTGGCCTGCGAACAGGAGCTGGAGCGCGCCATCAAGGCCGAGGGCCAGGTGCTGCTGGGCTGGCGCGACGTGCCGGTCGACCGCGAGATGCCGATGTCGCCCGCCGTGCGCAAGAAGGAGCCGATCCTGCGCCAGGTGTTCATCGGGCGCGGCGCCGACGTCATCGTGCAGGACGCGCTCGAGCGGAAGCTGTATGTGATACGTAAAACCGCGAGCGCGGCCATCCAGAGCCTGCGGCTGAAGCACTCCAAGGAGTACTACGTTCCGTCCATGTCCAGCCGGACGGTGGTCTACAAGGGCCTGCTGCTGGCCGACCAGGTGGGCACCTACTACCTGGACCTGAAGGATCCGCGCTGCGTGTCGGCGCTGGCCCTGGTGCACCAGCGCTTCTCGACCAACACCTTCCCCGAGTGGCCGCTCGCGCACCCGTACCGCTACGTGGCGCACAACGGCGAGATCAACACCGTCAAGGGCAACTACAACTGGATGCGCGCCCGCGAAGGCGTGATGTCGTCGCCGGTGCTGGCTGCCGACCTCAAGAAGCTCTATCCGATCAGCTTCGCCGGCCAGTCCGACACGGCGACGTTCGACAACTGCCTGGAGCTGCTCACCATGGCGGGCTACCCGCTGGCCCAGGCCGTGATGATGATGATCCCGGAGCCCTGGGAGCAGCACACGCTGATGGACGAGCGCCGCAAGGCGTTCTACGAGTACCACGCGGCCATGCTGGAACCGTGGGACGGCCCGGCCTCCATCGTGTTCACCGACGGCCGCCAGATCGGCGCCACGCTGGACCGCAACGGCCTTCGTCCGTCTCGCTACTGCGTGACCGACGACGACCTGGTGATCATGGCCTCCGAGTCCGGCGTGCTGCCGGTGCCGGAGAACCGCATCGTGCGCAAGTGGCGCCTGCAGCCCGGCAAGATGTTCCTGATCGACCTGGAGCAGGGCCGGATGATCGATGACGAGGAGCTCAAGGCCAGCCTCGCCAACAGCCGCCCGTACAAGCAGTGGATCGAAAACCTGCGCATCAAGCTGGACGACCTGTCCGAGGACACGGGCGAGGCGCAGGCCAGCGAAGTCACTCTGCTCGACCGCCAGCAGGCCTTCGGCTACACGCAGGAGGACCTCAAGTTCCTGATGTCGCCGATGGCCGCGGCCGGCGAGGAGGGCGTGGGCTCCATGGGCAACGACAGCCCGCTGGCCGTGCTGTCGAACAAGAACAAGCCGCTCTACAGCTACTTCAAGCAGCTGTTCGCCCAGGTGACCAACCCGCCGATCGACCCGATCCGCGAGGCGATCGTGATGTCGCTGGTGTCCTTCATCGGCCCCAAGCCGAACCTGCTGGACATCAACCAGGTGAACCCGCCGATGCGGCTGGAAGTGAGCCAGCCCATCCTGGACTTCGCCGACATGGCCAAGCTGCGCGGCATCGAGAAGATCACGCAGGGCAAGTTCCGCAGCTACACGCTGGACATCACCTACCCGCTGCACTGGGGCCACGAGGGTGTCGAGGCCAAGCTGGCGTCGCTCAACGCCGAGGCGGTGGATGCCATCCGCAGCGGCAAGAACATCCTGATCATCAGCGACCGCGGCGTCGGGCCGCAGCAGGTGGCCATCCCGGCGCTGCTGGCGCTGTCCTCGATCCACCAGCACCTGGTGCGCGAGGGCCTGCGCACGACCGCGGGCCTGGTGGTGGAGACCGGTTCCGCCCGTGAAGTCCACCACTTCGGCGTGCTGGCGGGCTACGGCGCCGAAGCCGTGCACCCGTACCTGGCGATGGAGACGCTGGTGTCGCTGCACCAGGACCTGCCGGGCGAGCTGTCGGCCGAGAAAGCCATCTACAACTACGTCAAGGCGATCGGCAAGGGCCTGTCGAAGATCATGTCCAAGATGGGCGTGTCGACCTACATGTCCTACTGCGGCGCCCAGCTGTTCGAGGCCATCGGCCTGAACAGCGACACGGTGGAGAAGTACTTCACCGGCACGGCCAGCCGCGTCGAGGGCATCGGCGTGTTCGAGATCGCCGAGGAAGCGATCCGCACGCACAGGGCCGCCTTCGGCGACGACCCGATCCTGGCCACCATGCTGGATGCGGGCGGTGAATACGCCTGGCGCACCCGCGGCGAGGAGCACATGTGGACGCCCGACGCCATCGCCAAGCTGCAGCACGCGTCCCGCGCCAACAACTGGAGCACGTACAAGGAGTACGCGCAGCTGGTGAACGACCAGAGCCGCCGCCACATGACGCTGCGCGGCCTGTTCGAGTTCAAGGTCGATCCGAGCAGGGCGATCCCGGTCGACGAGGTCGAGCCGGCCAAGGAGATCGTCAAGCGCTTCGCCACCGGCGCCATGTCGCTCGGCTCCATCTCCACCGAGGCGCACGCCACGCTGGCGATCGCCATGAACCGCATCGGCGGCAAGAGCAACACCGGTGAGGGCGGCGAAGACCCGGCCCGCTACCGGCAGGAGCTCAAGGGCATCCCGATCAAGACCGGGCAGACGATGGCGCAGATCATCGGCAAGGACGTGGTCGAGGTCGACATCCCGCTGCAGGACGGCGATTCGCTGCGCTCGCGCATCAAGCAGGTCGCGTCCGGCCGCTTCGGTGTCACGGCCGAATACCTTTCTTCATCGGACCAGATCCAGATCAAGATGGCGCAGGGCGCCAAGCCCGGCGAAGGCGGCCAGCTGCCCGGCGGCAAGGTCTCCAACTACATCGGCAAGCTGCGCTACTCCGTGCCCGGCGTCGGCCTGATCTCGCCGCCGCCGCACCACGACATCTACTCGATCGAGGACCTGGCGCAGCTGATCCACGACCTGAAGAACGTGGCGCCGCATGCGTCGATCAGCGTGAAGCTGGTGTCCGAAGTGGGCGTCGGCACCATCGCGGCCGGCGTGTCCAAGTGCAAGGCCGACCACGTGGTGATCGCGGGCCATGACGGCGGCACGGGCGCTTCGCCCTGGTCGTCCATCAAGCACGCCGGTTCGCCCTGGGAGATCGGCCTGGCCGAGACCCAGCAGACCCTGGTGCTCAACCGCCTGCGAGGCCGCATCCGCGTGCAGGCCGACGGCCAGATGAAGACCGGCCGCGACGTCGCCATCGGCGCGATCCTCGGCGCGGACGAATTCGGCTTTGCCACCGCGCCGCTGGTGGTGGAGGGCTGCATCATGATGCGCAAGTGCCACCTGAACACCTGCCCGGTGGGCGTGGCCACGCAGGACCCGGTGCTGCGCAAGAAGTTCGAGGGCCGGCCCGAGCACGTCGTCAACTACTTCTTCTTCGTCGCCGAGGAAGTGCGCCAGATCATGGCGCAGCTGGGCATCCGCAAGTTCGACGACCTGATCGGCCGCACCGACCTCCTGGACGTGAAGAAGGGCATCGACCACTGGAAGGCGCGCGGCCTGGACTTCAGCCGCCTGTTCGCGCAGCCGAACGTGCCGGCCGAAGTGGCCCGCTTCCAGATCGAGGAGCAGGACCACCGCCTGGACAAGAGCCTGGACCGCATCCTGATCGAGCGCAGCCGTCCGGCCATCGAGCGCGGCGAGAAGGTGTCCTTCATCGAAGTGGCGCGCAACGTCAACCGCTCGGTCGGCGCCATGTTGTCCGGCGCGCTGACGAAGGTGCATCCGGAAGGCCTGCCCGACGACACCATCCGAATCCAGCTGGAAGGCACGGGCGGCCAGTCGTTCGGCGCGTTCCTCGCCAAGGGCATCACGCTGTACCTGATCGGCGATGCCAACGACTACACCGGCAAGGGGCTCTCGGGCGGCCGCATCGTGGTGCGCCCGAGCATCGACTTCCGCGGCGAGGCCACGAAGAACATCATCATCGGCAACACCGCGCTGTATGGCGCCACCACTGGCGAGGCCTTCTTCGCCGGCGTCGCGGGCGAGCGTTTCGCGGTGCGCCTGTCGGGCGCCACGGCGGTGGTGGAAGGCACCGGCGACCACGGCTGCGAGTACATGACGGGCGGCACCGTGGTCGTGCTGGGCAAGACCGGCCGCAACTTCGCCGCCGGCATGTCGGGCGGCGTGGCCTACGTCTACGACGAGGACGGGCAGTTCTCCACCCGCTGCAACACCTCGATGGTGTCGCTGGAGCACGTGCTGCCTTCGGGCGAGCAGAAGGCGCTGGCGCCGCGCAGCAAGCTGCACGCGGGCCAGTCCGACGAGGGGCTGCTGAAGAAACTGCTGGAGGAGCACAACCGCTGGACGGGCAGCCGCCGCGCCCGCGAGCTGCTGGACACCTGGGCGACGGCGCGCACGCGCTTCATCAAGGTGTTCCCGAACGAGTACAAGCGCGCGCTGGCCGAGATGCACGAGCGCGAAGTGGAACTGGCCAGCGTCGGCAACAACGCGCATGCCGCGATGGCGCACGAGCCGGCGCCTGCCAAGTAAGCGGGCGAGGACGGAGAGGAAGAAACATGGGGAAAGTCACCGGCTTCATGGAATTCGAGCGCATCGAGGAGGGCTACAAGCCCGTCCCCGAGCGCGTGAAGCACTACAAGGAATTCGTCATCGGCCTGAGCGACGAGGAGTCGAAGGTGCAGGCGGCGCGCTGCATGGACTGCGGCACGCCGTTCTGCAACTCGGGCTGCCCGGTCAACAACATCATTCCGGACTTCAACGACCTGGTGTACCAGCAGGACTGGTTCAACGCCTGGCAGGTGCTGGATTCGACCAACAACTTCCCCGAGTACACGGGGCGCATCTGCCCCGCGCCGTGCGAGGCGGCCTGCACGCTGAACTACAACGACGAACCGGTCGGCATCAAGTCGCTCGAGCGTGCCATCGCCGACCGCGCCTGGGACAACGGCTGGGTCAAGCCCCGCATCGCCAAGATCAGGACCGGCAAGAAGGTGGCGGTCGTCGGTTCCGGGCCCGCGGGCCTCGCGGCCGCGCAGCAGCTGGCGCGCGCCGGCCATGACGTCACGGTGTTCGAGAAGAACGACCGCATCGGCGGCCTGCTGCGTTACGGCATCCCCGACTTCAAGATGGAGAAGCAGCAGATCGACCGCCGCGTCGAGCAGATGCAGGCCGAGGGCGTCACCTTCCGCGCGGGCGTGATGATCGGCGAGCTGCCCAAGGGCTCCAAGGTGACCAACTGGGCGAAGGAAACGATCTCGCCCCGGCAGCTGCAGCAGGACTTCGACGCCGTGGTGCTGGCCGGCGGGGCCGAGCAGTCGCGCGACCTGCCGGTGCCCGGCCGCGACCTGGACGGCATCCACTTCGCGATGGAGTTCCTGCCGCAGCAGAACAAGGTCATTGCGGGCGACAAGGTCAAGGGCCAGATCCGCGCCGACGGCAAGCACGTGATCGTGATCGGCGGCGGCGACACCGGCTCGGACTGCGTGGGCACCAGCAACCGCCACGGGGCCGCCAGCGTCGTGCAGTTCGAGCTGATGCCGCAGCCGCCCGAAGAGGAGAACAAGCCGCTCACCTGGCCGTACTGGCCCTACAAGCTGCGCACCAGCTCCAGCCACGAAGAGGGCTGCGAGCGCGAGTTCGCCACCGCCACCAAGGAGTTCATGGGCGAGAAGGGCAAGGTCACGGGTCTCAGGACGGTCCAGGTCGAGTTCAAGGACGGCAAGTTCGTCGAGATGCCGGGCACCGAAAAGGAATACAAGGCCGACCTGGTCCTGCTGGCCATGGGCTTCGTCAGCCCGGTGCAGACCATCCTGGAAGGCTTCGGCGTGGACAAGGACGCGCGCGGCAACGCCAAGGCCAGCACCGATTTCATCGGCGGCTACGCGACCAGCGTGCCCAAGGTGTTCGCGGCGGGCGACATTCGCCGCGGCCAGTCGCTGGTGGTCTGGGCCATCCGGGAGGGCCGGCAGGCCGCCCGTGCGGTGGACGAGTTCCTGATGGGTTTCAGCGACCTTCCCCGCTGAGCCACTTCCGGCGGTGATGCGCGGATGCACCAGCTCATCCGCGCCTGAGCCGCTTCTGCTGGGCAGGCCGTTTATCATCGGCCTTACCCAAGTCACAGCCGGGCTCGTCCCGGCTTTTTCATACCGAATGCCCGATCCCGACAGTCCGCTGGTCGAATGCGAAAGCCTGAGCTTCGGGTACGGTGAGCGCCGCATCCTCGACGGGGTGAGCTTCACCGTCCCGCGCGGCAAGGTGACGGCGCTGATGGGCGCCTCCGGCGGCGGCAAGACCACGGTGCTGCGCCTGATCGGCGGGCAGCACCGCGCCCAGCGCGGCAGCCTGCGGTTCGACGGCCAGGAGGTCGGCGGGCTCGACCGGGCGGGGCTGTACGCCATGCGTCGCCGTATGGGCATGCTGTTCCAGTTCGGCGCTCTGTTCACGGACCTGTCGGTCTTCGACAACGTGGCGTTCCCGCTGCGCGAGCACACCGATCTCCCCGAAGAGTTGGTGCGCGACATCGTCCTGATGAAACTCAACGCCGTCGGCCTGCGCGGCGCCCGCGACCTGATGCCCAGCCAGGTGTCCGGCGGCATGGCGCGCCGCGTGGCCCTCGCCCGCGCGATCGCGCTGGACCCGGACCTCGTGATGTACGACGAGCCGTTCGCGGGTCTGGACCCGATCTCGCTGGGCACGGCTGCGCAGCTGATCCGCCGCCTCAACGACTCGCTGGGCATCACCAGCATCGTGGTGTCGCACGACCTGGAAGAGACTTTCCGCATCGCCGACCAGGTGATCGTGCTGGCCAACGGCAAGATCGCAGCGCAGGGCACACCCGAGCAGGTGCGCGCATCGACGGATCCCCTCGTGTCGCAGTTCGTCAACGCCCGGCCCGAAGGCCCGGTGCATTTCCACTATCCGGGCCCGACCGTGGCGCAAGACTTCGGCGGAGGCTTCTCCCGATGAGGTGGTGGCATCCCGCCGACGTCGGTTACGCCACGCGCGGCCTGCTGGTCGACCTGGGCCAGGGTGCGCGCCTGTTCCTGCGGCTGCTCGCCTTGTCCGGCCCCGCGTTGCGGCGCTTCGGGCTGGTGCGCGACCAGGTCCATTTCCTGGGCAACTATTCGCTGGCGATCATCACGGTCTCGGGCCTGTTCGTCGGCTTCGTGCTCGGGCTGCAGGGCTACTACACGCTGCAGCGGTACGGCTCGTCGGAGGCCTTGGGCCTGCTGGTCGCGTTGTCGCTGGTGCGCGAACTCGGCCCGGTCGTCACAGCGCTCCTGTTCGCGGGCCGCGCCGGCACGTCGCTGACGGCCGAGATCGGTCTCATGAAAGCGGGCGAGCAGCTTTCGGCGATGGAGATGATGGCGGTCGATCCCGTGCGCCGCATCCTGGCGCCGCGCTTCTGGGGCGGCGTGATCACGATGCCGCTGCTGGCCGCGGTGTTCAGCGCGGTCGGCATCGTCGGCGGCTACGTGGTCGGCGTGCTGCTGATCGGCGTCGACCCGGGCGCGTTCTGGAGCCAGATGCAGGGCGGCGTGGACGTCTGGCGCGACGTCGGCAATGGCGTCATCAAGAGCCTGGTGTTCGGCGTCACCGTCACCTTCATCGCATTGCTGCAGGGCTTCGAGGCGCAGCCCACGCCGGAAGGCGTCTCGCGCGCGACGACGCGCACCGTGGTGGCCGGCTCGCTGGCGGTCCTCGGGCTCGACTTCCTGCTCACGGCGATGATGTTCAGCATCTAGGATGTAGCGATATGGAACGATCCAAGAACGACGTGTGGGTGGGACTGTTCGTGCTCGTGGGAGCGGCGGCCCTCCTGTTCCTGGCCCTGCAGTCGGCCAACCTGCTGAGCCTGAGCTTCCAGCCCACCTACCGGGTCACGGCCAAGTTCGACAACATCGGCGGCCTCAAGCCACAGGCGGCGGTGCGCAGCGCCGGCGTGGTGGTCGGCCGGGTCGAGTCGATCAGCTTCGACGACAAGAGCTACCAGGCGCGCGTGACGCTCGAACTGGAGCGCCGCTACCAGTTCCCGAAGGACAGCTCGCTGAAGATCCTCACCAGCGGCCTGCTCGGCGAGCAGTACATCGGCGTGGAGGCCGGCGCCGAAGAGAAGAACCTGGCGCCCGGCGATACGATCACCACCACGCAGTCGGCCGTGGTGCTGGAAAACCTGATCGGGCAGTTCCTCTACAACCGCGCCGCCGAAGGCGGCAACAACAACGCTCCGCAGGCGCCCGCCGCACCGGCCCCCAAGAACGCACCGGCGACCAGGAAATGAGAACGGGAATCCACGCCGGCATGGGCCTGCGCACACTGCTGCTGTCCGCGCTGCTGGCTCTGGCCGGCTGCGCCACCGGGCCGAATGCCAATCCCAACGATCCCCTGGAGCCTCTGAACCGCGAGGTGTCGAAGTTCAACGAAGGCGTCGACGCGGTGATCCTGAAGCCGGGCGCCACCTTGTACCGCGAGAAGGTGCCGCCGCTGGTGCGCACCGGCGTGTCCAACTTCTTCGGCAACCTCGGCGACGCCTGGTCGGCCATCAACAGCGCGCTGCAGTTCAAGTTCCAGAACGCGGCCGAGAACTGGATGCGCTTTTCGACCAACACCTTCCTGGGCCTGGGCGGCATCCTGGACATCGCGAGCGACTTCAACATCGAGCGCCATCGCGAGGACTTCGGCCAGACGCTCGGACACTGGGGCGTTCCCGCGGGGCCGTACATCGTCCTGCCGTTGCTCGGGCCTTCGACGTTGCGCGACACCCTCGTCCTGCCGATCGACCGGCGCGGCGACCCGGTCCGCGACCTGAACCACGCTTCCGAGCGCAACACGCTGTACGTCCTTCGCGCGGTGGACATCCGCGCCAACCTGCTGCGGGCCAGCGACGTGCTCGAGGGCGCGGCCCTGGACCGCTACAGCTTCATCCGGGATTCCTACCTGCAGCGGCGCCGCGCCGAGATCGGCACCCGTTCCGGGCCGGTGGACAACGACGGCCAGGAGCCGGAAGAGGACAGCGGCGAGGCCAAGCAGTCGCCGGGAGGCGCGCCCACCGGATCCACGCCGGGCGTTCCCGTCCCGAGCCCCGCGCCCAGCCGGTAGAGTTGCATCCGGTTGCAAGCGGCGGCCGGGCTCCGGAACCCGGCCGCAGCCTGGGGTTCCAAACAGCATCGCGGGCCACGTCCCGCTCAAGAAAGGGTTCGAAGCATGCAAAGACGCTTTTTAGGTCGCCTGGCGGCCGCTTTCCTGGCGCTGGGAGCTCTGGCCGCTGTTCCCCAGGTGGCGCTGGCGGCAGACGAGGCGCCGGAGGTGATGATCAAGCGCCTGTCGGATGAGACGCTCGGCGCCATCAAGGCGGACAAGTCGATCCAGTCCGGCGACATCAACAAGATCATGGCGCTGGTCGACAGCAAGATCATGCCGAACGTGAACTTCCAGCGCATGACCGCGGCCGCCGTCGGCCCGGCCTGGCGCCAGGCCACGCCGGAGCAGCAGAAGCGCCTGCAGGAGGAGTTCAAGACGCTGCTGGTGCGCACGTATTCGGGCGCGCTGTCGCAAGTGGACGACCAGGTGATCTCGATCAAGCCGATGCGCGCGTCGCCGGAGGACAAGGAAGTGGTCGTGCGCACCGAGATCCGCGGCCGCGGCGACCCGATCCAGCTCGATTACCGCCTCGAGAAGACGCCGGGCCAGGGCGCCGGCTGGAAGATCTACAACCTCAACGTGCTGGGCGTATGGCTGGTGGAAACCTACCGCAGCCAGTTCGCGCAGGAGATCAACGCCAAGGGCGTGGACGGCCTGATCGCCTCGCTGGTGGAGCGCAATCGCGCGAACGCCGGCCGCAAGGGCTGATGCTGGTCCTGCCCGAGCGCCTGACGCACGCCGACGCGCCGGCGTGCGTGCGCATGCTGGCGCAGGCGCTGCGCTCGGAAGGGCAGCAGCACGCCATTGCCGACGCGGGAGCGCTGCGCGATTTCGACTCCTCCGCGCTGGCGGTGCTGCTGGACTGCCGCCGCGAGGCGCTGTCGCTCGGCAAGAACTTCAGCGTGGCCAACATGCCGCCGCGGCTGCGCGAGCTGGCCAGCGTCTACGGCGTGGGCGAGTTGCTGACGCCCGTGCCGGGCTAGGCCGAGGGCTTTGACCGGCCCGGCGGCGGCCCGGCGAGGGCACCGCCTAAAATCGCGGGCTCCCATGCCCGCCATCTCGTTCCAGTCCGTCTCCAAGACCTTCCCCTCGGCGCGTGGCAAGCTCACCGCGCTGGACCACGTCACCTTCGACATCGAGGAGGGCGAGTTCTTCGGGCTGCTGGGCCCCAACGGCGCGGGCAAGACCACCCTGATCAGCATCCTGGCCGGCCTGGCGCGCGCCACGTCGGGCCGAGTGTCCGTGCGCGGCCACGACGTGCAGGCCGAGTACGCCAATGCGCGCCGGCAGCTCGGCGTGGTGCCGCAGGAGCTGGTTTTCGACCCCTTCTTCACGGTACGCGAGGCGCTGCGCATCCAGTCCGGCTATTTCGGCGTTCGCAACAACGAAGCCTGGATCACCGAGCTGCTGGAGAGCCTGGGGCTGGCCGACAAGTCCCACGCCAACATGCGGCAGCTGTCCGGCGGCATGAAGCGGCGCGTGCTGGTGGCGCAGGCCCTGGTGCACAAACCGCCCGTAATCGTGCTGGACGAGCCCACGGCCGGCGTCGACGTGGAACTGCGCCAGACCCTCTGGCAGTTCATCGCACGCCTGAACCGGCAGGGCCACACGGTGCTGCTCACGACGCACTACCTGGAAGAAGCCGAGGCGCTGTGCAACCGGATCGCCATGCTCAAGACGGGCAGGGTGGTGGCGCTGGAGCGCACCAGCGACCTGCTCAAGGCCGCGTCCAGCAACGTGCTGCGCTTCAAGATGGACAGCCAGCTGCCCGCGGAATTCGCCCACAAGGCGCGCGTCACCGGCCGCATCGTGCAACTGCCCGCCCATGACGCCCACGAGATCGAGGACTACCTGGCCGCCATCCGCCGCGCGGGCCTGCGCGTCGAGGACGTGGAGATCCGCAAAGCCGACCTGGAGGACGTTTTCCTCGACGTGATGTCGGCCAAGTACCAGCAGAGGGTGGCGGTATGACCGCGATGGGTGGCTGGCAGACGCTGCTGTACAAGGAGATCCTGCGGTTCTGGAAGGTGAGCTTCCAGACCGTCGCCGCGCCGGTGCTCACCGCCATCCTGTACCTGCTGATCTTCGGGCACGTGCTGGAGGATCACGTGAAGGTGTACGACAGCATCAGCTACACCGCGTTCCTCGTGCCCGGCCTGGTGATGATGAGCGTGCTGCAGAACGCCTTCGCCAACAGCTCCTCGTCCCTGATCCAGAGCAAGATCATGGGCAACCTGGTCTTCGTGCTGCTCACGCCGCTGTCGCACTGGAGCTGGTTCATCGCCTATGTGGGGTCGTCCATCGCGCGCGGGCTGGCCGTGGGCCTGGGCGTGTTCGTCGTCACGGCCTGGTTCGGGCGCCCGAGCTTCGTGGCGCCGCAGTGGATCCTGGTGTTCGCGATCCTCGGCGCCGGCATGCTGGGCGCGCTCGGCCTGATCGCCGGCCTCTGGGCCGAGAAGTTCGACCAGATGGCGGCCTTCCAGAACTTCCTCATCATGCCGATGACGTTCCTGTCCGGCGTGTTCTATTCGATCCACTCGCTGCCGGAGTTCTGGCAGCGCGTGAGCCACCTCAATCCGTTCTTCTACATGATCGACGGCTTCCGCTACGGCTTCTTCGGCGTGAGCGACGTGTCGCCCTGGCTCAGCCTGGCGATCGTCGCAAGCGCGATGCTGGTCGTGAGCGCGATCGCGATCCACCTGCTTCGCATCGGCTACAAGATCAGGGGCTAGCAATGTTGGCCCCCACCCTCCTCACTATCGTTCCTCGCTGCCCCCCGAGGGGGCTGGGCCTCCTAGGGGCGGCCCGTCGGAGGCCCGTATGACTGCCTCGGAACTGCGCTCCCTCATCGCCGCGGGCCTGCCCTGCGAGCACCTCGAAGTCGACGGCGACGGCCGCCACTGGTCGGCCGTGATCGTCTCGGCCGAGTTCGAGGGCAAGCGGGCCATCCAGCGCCACCAGCGGGTCTACGCCACCCTGGGTGCGAGAATGCACACGGACGAGGTGCACGCGCTGTCGATGAGGACGTACACGCCCGCCGAATGGGCGTCCACCCCACATCCCTGACCTGAATGGACAAGCTATCGATTCGCGGGGGCCGGCCGCTCCACGGCGAGGTCCGCATTTCCGGCGCCAAGAACGCGGCGCTGCCGCAGCTGTGCGCCGCGCTCCTGACCGCCGACCCGGTGACGCTGGAGAACGTGCCGCGGCTGCAGGACGTGGCCACCATGCTCAAGCTGATCCGCAACATGGGCGCCAGCGCCGAGCGCAACGCCCAAGGCAGTGTGCGCATCGATTCAAGCAAGCTCAGCTCGCCGGAAGCGCCGTACGAGCTCGTGAAGACGATGCGCGCCTCGGTGCTGGCGCTGGGCCCGCTGCTGGCGCGCTTCGGCGAAGCCACCGTGTCGCTGCCGGGCGGCTGCGCCATCGGCTCGCGGCCGGTGGACCAGCACATCAAGGGCCTCCAGCAGATGGGCGCCGAGATCCTGGTGGAGCACGGCTACATGATCGCCAAGCTGCCCAAGGGCCGCGAACGTCTGCGGGGCGCGAGCATCACCACCGACATGGTGACCGTCACCGGCACCGAGAACTTCATGATGGCCGCGGCGCTGGCCGATGGCGAGACGGTGCTGGAGAACGCCGCCCAGGAGCCGGAGATCGGCGACCTGGCCGAGATGCTGATCCGCATGGGCGCGAAGATCGAAGGCCACGGCACCAGCCGCATCCGCATCGAGGGCGTGCCGCGCCTTTCCGGCTGCACGCATCGCGTGGTGGCCGACCGCATCGAGGCCGGCACCTTCCTGTGCGCCGTCGCGGCCACGGGCGGTGAGGCGCTCCTGCGCCATGGCCGCGCCGACCACCTCGAGGCGGTGATCGAGAAGCTGCGCCAGGCGGGCGCCGAAGTGTCGGCGGTGGATGAAGGCATCCGCATCCGGGCTGACGGGCGCCTCAAGGCCCAGAGCTTCCGCACCACCGAGTACCCCGGCTTTCCCACCGACATGCAGGCGCAGTTCATGGCGCTGAACGCGGTGGCCGAAGGCGCTTCGCACGTCACCGAGACCATCTTCGAGAACCGCTTCATGCACGTGAACGAGCTGGTTCGCCTGGGCGCGAAGATCCAGGTGGACGGCAAGGTCGCGGTGGTCGAAGGCGTGCCGCGCTTGTCGGGCGCCACCGTGATGGCCACCGACCTGCGGGCTTCCGCAAGCCTCGTCATCGCCGGCCTCGTGGCCGAAGGCGAGACGCTGGTCGACCGCATCTACCACCTGGACCGCGGCTACGACCAGATGGAAGGCAAGCTGCGCGGCCTGGGCGCGGAGATCGAGCGGATCGGGGCATGACCATTACGCTCGCGCTCTCCAAGGGCCGCATCTTCGACGAGACGATGCCGCTGCTGCAGGCCGCGGGCATCCGCGTGCTCGAAGACCCGGAGAAGTCGCGCAAGCTGATCCTGCCCACGAACCGCGCTGAGTTGCGCGTGGTCCTCGTTCGGGCCACCGACGTGCCGACGTACGTGCAGTACGGCGGCGCGGACCTCGGCGTGACCGGCCTGGACACGCTGATCGAGCACGGCGGCCAGGGCCTGTACCAGCCTCTCGACCTGGACATTGCGCGTTGCCGCGTCAGCGTGGCCGTGCGCTCCGACTTCGACTACGCCAGCGCCGTGCGCCAGGGCTCGCGCCTGCGCGTGGCCACCAAGTACGTGTCCATCGCGCGCGAGTTCTTCGCGGCCAAGGGCGTGCACGTCGACCTGATCAAGCTGTACGGCAGCATGGAACTGGCGCCGCTCACCGGCTTGGCCGACGCCATCGTGGACCTGGTCTCCACCGGCGGCACGCTCAAGGCCAACCAGCTGGTGGAGGTCGAGCGCATCATGGACATCAGCTCGCGCCTGGTGGTCAACCAGGCCGCGCTCAAGCTCAAGCAGGCCCCGATCCGGGAGCTGATCGACGCCTTCTCGCGCGCCTCGGCGGCGCAGCCCTCGTGATGGTCTTGCAAGCCCGCCCCCTTCGCCTGTCCACCGCCGACGCCGGTTTCGAAGCTGCCTTTGAGGCGCGGCTGCATTGGTCGGCGGACACGGACGCGCAGGTTGAGCAGGCCGTGACGGACATCCTCGAAGCGGTGCGCAAGCGAGGCGACGAGGCGGTGCTGGAGTTCACCCGCCGCTTCGACCGGCTGCAGGCGCCTTCGATGGCTGCGCTGGAGCTCAAGCCCGCCGAACTGAAGGCCGCGTTCGAGTCGCTGCCTGCCGCGCAGCGCTCCGCCCTCGAGACCGCTGCGGCCCGCGTGCGCAGCTACCACGAGGCGCAGAAGCAGGCCAACGGCCAGGGCTGGAGCTATCGCGACGCCGACGGCACGCTGCTCGGCCAGAAGGTCACGCCGCTGGACCGCGTCGGCATCTATGTGCCCGGGGGCAAGGCGGCCTACCCGTCCTCGGTGCTGATGAACGCGATCCCGGCGCATGTCGCGGGCGTCGGCGAGATCATCATGGTGGTGCCCACGCCGGGCGGCGAGAAGAACCCGCTGGTGCTGGCCGCGGCGCACGTCGGGGGCGTGCACCGCGCGTTCACGGTCGGTGGCGCCCAGGCCATCGGCGCACTCGCTTACGGAACGAAGACGGTGCCGCGCGTCGACAAGATCACCGGACCGGGAAACGCGTATGTCGCGAGCGCCAAGCGGCGCGTCTTCGGCCTGGTCGGCATCGACATGATCGCCGGCCCGAGCGAGATCCTCGTGCTGGCCGACGGCAGCACGCCCGCCGACTGGGTGGCGATGGACCTGTTCTCCCAGGCCGAGCACGACGAACTCGCGCAGAGCATCCTGCTGTGCCCCGACGCCGGCTACATCGACCGCGTGCAGCAGGAGATCGATCGCCTCCTGCCGGAGATGCCGCGCGCCGAGATCATCGCCAGGTCCCTGAGTGGCCGCGGCGCCCTGATCCGCACGCGCGACATGGCGCAGGCCTGCGAGATCAGCAACCGCATCGCGCCGGAGCACCTGGAGATTGCGAGCACCGAGCCGCACCGCTGGGAGCCGCTGCTCAAGCACGCCGGCGCGATCTTCCTGGGCGGCTACACCAGCGAGAGCCTGGGCGACTACTGCGCCGGCCCCAACCACGTGCTGCCCACCAGCAGCACCGCGCGCTTCTCCAGCCCGCTCGGCGTGTACGACTTCCAGAAACGCAGCAGCCTGATCGAGGTGAGCGAAGCCGGCGCGCAGTCGCTGGGCCGAGTAGCCGCCACGCTCGCCCATGGCGAAGGCCTGCAGGCGCATGCGCGGGCCGCCGAGATGAGGATCAAGCCATGAGCGCCGCACTGCCGCCGCGGCTCGCACGTTTGATCCGCCAGGACGTGCAGGGCATGCACGCCTACGCCGTCCAGCCCTCGGAGGGCATGGTCAAGCTCGATGCGATGGAGAACCCGCATCGCCTCTCGCCGGCGCTCCAGCGCGAGCTCGGCGAACGGCTCGGGGCGGTGGCGCTGAACCGCTACCCGGGCCAGCGCGTCGAGACGCTGCGTCAAGCCCTCGCAACGTATGCGAAGGTGCCGGAGGGCTTCGACCTGATGCTGGGCAACGGCTCCGACGAGCTGATCTCGATGCTGGCCATGGCCTGCGACGTGCCGGGCGCGAGCATCCTTGCACCGGTGCCGGGCTTCGTGATGTACGGCATGAGCGCGCAGCTGCAGGGGCTGAAGTTCATTCCGGTGGATCTCACGCCGGACTTCGAGCTGGACGAGCGCGCGATGCTGGCGGCCATCGAACAGCACCAGCCCTCGATCATCTACATCGCCTACCCCAACAACCCGACAGCCAATCTGTGGGACGATGCGGTGATCGAGCGCATCGTGCAGGCCGCGCCGGGGCTGGTCGTGATCGACGAGGCCTACCAGCCGTTCGCCAGCCGCAGCTACGCCGACCGGATCACCCGCCACGGGCACGTGCTGCTGATGCGCACGCTGAGCAAGTTCGGCCTCGCCGGCGTCCGCATCGGCTACCTCATCGGTCCTGCGGCGCTGATCGCCCAGATCGACAAGGTGCGCCCGCCGTACAACATCAGCGTGCTCAACTGCGAGGCCGCGCTGTTCGCGCTTGAGCACGCCGACGTGTTCGACGAGCAGGCGGCGCAACTGCGGCGCGAGCGCGGGCTGCTGCTCGAGCGCCTGGCCGCTCTGCCGAACGTGAAGGCCTGGCGCAGCGACGCCAACATGGTCCTGGTGCGGGTGCCCGATGCCGACCGCGCCTTCCAGGGAATGAAGGCGCGCGGCGTGCTCGTCAAGAACGTTTCTAAAATGCATCCACTGCTGGCCAACTGCCTGCGCCTGACCGTCGGCACCGCCGACGACAACGCGCAGATGCTCCAAGCCCTGCAGACATCCTTATGAGACGCCGGGCCGCTCCCAAGTCGAATACCGCAGCGCGTAGCGCGAAGGATTACTGATGCTCACCGCGCGCACCGCCGAGATCACCCGCAACACCGCCGAGACCCGCATCACCGTGCGCGTCAACCTCGACGGCACGGGCCAGGCCCGCCTGGCCACCGGCATCGGCTTCTTCGACCACATGCTCGACCAGATCGCCCGGCACGGGATGGTCGACCTCGACGTCGAAGCCAAGGGCGACCTGCACATCGACGGCCACCACACGGTCGAGGACGTGGGCATCACGATCGGCCAGGCCGTGGCCAAGGCCATCGGCGACAAAAAAGGCATCCGCCGCTACGGCCATGCCTACGTGCCGCTGGACGAGGCGCTGTCGCGCGTGGTCATCGACTTCTCCGGCCGGCCGGGGCTTGTCATGAACGTGCCATTCAAGAGCGGGATGATCGGCAGCTTCGACACCCAGCTCGCGCACGAGTTCTTCCAGGGTTTCGCCAACCATGCGTTCGTCACCCTGCACATCGACAACCTGCGCGGCGAGAACGCCCACCACCAGTGCGAGACGGTGTTCAAGGCCTTCGCCCGCGCGCTGCGCGCGGCGGTGGAGCTGGACCCGCGCGCGGCGGGCACCATTCCTTCGACGAAGGGCTCGCTCTGATGCACTTGTCCCGGGCCGGGCGCACGGGCACTTGAGATGAAAACGGTAGCGGTCGTCGATTACGGCATGGGCAACCTGCGTTCGGTTTCGCAGGCGGTGCTGCATGCCGCCCAGGACTCGGGCTTCAAGGCCCTGATCACCTCGCGCGCCGAGGAAGTCCGCGCGGCCGAACGCGTCGTGCTGCCGGGGCAGGGCGCGATGCCCGACTGCATGCGCGAGCTGCGCGACTCGGGCCTGCTGCCCGCCGTGCTCGAGGCGGCCGCAAGCAAGCCGCTGTTCGGCGTCTGCGTCGGCATGCAGATGCTGCTGGATCGCAGCGAGGAGGGCCCGAGCGAAGGCTTGGGCCTGATCCCCGGCGAGGTGAAGCGGTTCGAGCTGGCCGGCCGCCTGCAGGCCGACGGCAGCCGCTTCAAGGTGCCGCAAATGGGATGGAACGCCGTGTGGCAGGCGCAGCCGCATCCGATGTGGGGCGGCATCGCCGACGGCGCATGGTTCTATTTCGTCCACAGCTTCTACGCCCGGCCGTCGGAAGCGCGCCACAGCGCGGGCGAGGCCGACTATGGCGGCCGCTTTACCGCCGCGCTGGCCCGCGATAATATTTTTGCGACCCAGTTCCACCCCGAGAAAAGCGCTGACGCAGGCCTCGCCCTCTATCGGAATTTCCTTCGCTGGAACCCCTGACGCCCCACAGGCATCGTCCGCAGTCCGGCCCTCCCAACGCCGCATTCCCCCTCCTCCATGCTCCTCATTCCCGCTATCGACCTGAAGGACGGGCATTGCGTACGCCTCAAGCAGGGCGACATGGACCAGGCCACCACCTTCAGCGAGGACCCCGCCTCCATGGCGCGCAACTGGCTGTCCAAGGGGGCGCGCCGCCTGCACCTGGTCGACCTGAACGGCGCCTTCGCCGGCAAGCCGCAGAACTTCGCGGCGGTGAAGTCCATCCTCAAGGCCGTGGGCGACGAGATCCCGGTGCAACTGGGTGGCGGCATCCGCGACCTGGACACGATCGAGAAGTACATCGACAGCGGCCTGCGCTACGTGATCATCGGCACCGCCGCCGTCAAGAACCCGGGCTTCCTGAAAGACGCGTGCAGCGCCTTCGGCGGCCACATCATCGTGGGCCTGGACGCCAAGGACGGCAAGGTCGCCACCGACGGCTGGAGCAAGCTCACCGGCCATGAGGTGATCGACCTGGCCCGCAAGTTCGAGGACTGGGGCGTCGAATCCATCGTCTACACCGACATCGGCCGCGACGGCATGCTTACCGGCATCAACGTCGAGGCCACGGTGAAGCTCGCGCAGGCGCTGACCATCCCGGTGATCGCCTCCGGCGGCCTCGCCGGCCTCCCCGACATCGAGAAGCTCTGCGCCGTCGAGGACGAGGGCATCGAGGGCGTGATCTGCGGGCGCGCCATCTACAGCGGCGACCTCGATTTCGTGCAGGCGCAGGCCAAGGCCGACGAACTTTCCAGGGATTGAGCGCCGCAAGGCGCCCGATCAACTTGCCATGCTCGCCAAGCGAATCATTCCCTGCCTGGACGTCACCGGCGGCCGCGTCGTCAAGGGCGTCAACTTCGTGGAGCTGCGCGATGCGGGCGACCCGGTGGAGATCGCGGCCCGCTACAACGAGCAGGGCGCCGACGAGCTCACCTTCCTGGACATCACGGCCACGAGCGACGGCCGCGACCTGATCCTGCACATCATCGAGGCGGTCGCCTCGCAGGTGTTCATTCCGCTGACGGTGGGCGGCGGCGTCCGCACGGTGGAAGACGTGCGGCGGCTGCTGAATGCGGGCGCCGACAAGACCAGCTTCAATTCGGCCGCCATCGCCAACCCGGACGTGATCAGCGCGGCTTCGGCCAAGTACGGCGCGCAGTGCATCGTGGTGGCGATCGACGCCAAGCGGCGCACGGGCGCGGAAGAAGCGGAGCGCAGCGCGGGCTGGGACGTCTACAGCCACGGCGGCCGGCGCAATACCGGCCTGGACGCGGTGCAATGGGCGGCCGAGATGGCGCGCCGCGGCGCCGGCGAGATCCTGCTCACGAGCATGGACCGCGACGGCACCAAGTCAGGCTTCGACCTGGAACTGACGCGCGCGGTCAGCGACGCGGTGCCCGTGCCGGTGATCGCCTCGGGCGGCGTCGGCAACCTCGACCATCTGGCCGACGGCGTGCAGAAGGGCGGGGCGGACGCGGTGCTGGCCGCCAGCATCTTCCATTACGGCGAGTACACGGTCGCGCAGGCCAAGGCGCGCATGGCCGAGCGCGGGATCCCGGTCCGGCGCTGAGCGTCCGCCGTGCCGATGGCCGACAATGCGGCCCATGGACTGGCTGGACGAAGTCAAGTGGGATGCCTCCGGCCTGGTGCCCGTGATTGCCCAGGAGCAGGCCACCGGCGATGTGCTGATGTTCGCGTGGATGAACCGCGAGGCCCTGCAGCGCACGGCTGAGCTCGGCCGCGCCGTGTACTTCAGCCGTTCGCGCAATCGCCTGTGGTTCAAGGGCGAGGAATCGGGCCACGTGCAGCAGGTGCACGAGATCCGCATGGACTGCGACAACGACGTGCTGCTGCTCAAGGTGACCCAGCGGGGCCACGATCCATCCATTGCGTGCCACACGGGCCGGCACAGCTGCTTCTTCCAGCGCCACGAGGATGGGCGCTGGAAAACGGTCGAGCCGGTGCTGAAGAACCCCGGACACATCTACTCGCAAGGCTCATGAACGCCAACGATTCCCTGGCCCGCCTGGCGGCTGTCATCGAGACCCGCAAGCCCGGCCGTGGCGGCGACCCCGAAAGCAGCTACGTCGCGCGCCTGCTGCACAAGGGACCGGACGCCTTCCTCAAGAAGATCGGCGAGGAGGCCACCGAGGTCGTGATGGCCGCCAAGGACACCGGCAACGGCGGCGACCCCGCGAAACTGGTGGGCGAGGTCGCGGACCTGTGGTTCCACAGCATGATCGCGCTGGCGCACTACGGCTTGTCGCCGGCCGACGTGATCGCGGAGCTCGAGCGCCGCGAGGGCACCAGCGGCATCGAGGAAAAGGCGTTGCGCAAGGCGCGTCAGCGGGAAGGAGCAGGCGAATGAGCGAGACCGACTTCACGGCGTTCGAGGGCAAGAAGCCCGAGGACCGCACCATCATGCACGTGCTGTACGGCATGCACACCTTCGCGCCCTTCACGTACTGGGTGCTCGCCATCATCGCGATGGTGGTGAACTACGTGCGGCGCTCCGACGAATTCGACGCCATCTACGTCTCGCACCACAACTACATGATCTCCACGTTCTGGTGGAGCCTGCTGTGGCTGCTGGTGACGGCCCCGCTGTACCTGCTGTTCTTCTTCCCCGGCATGGTGGCCCACGCCATCGTCGGCCTCTGGTACCTCTACCGCTGCGTCCGCGGCTGGCTGCGGTTCACCGACGGGCGGCCGCCTTACTGATCGCCATGAGCCAACACGACCCGAACTGCATCTTCTGCAAGATCGTCCAGGGCGCGATCCCCTCGCGCAAGGTGTACGAGGACGACGAGATCTTCGTCTTCAACGACATCAATCCCTGGGCGCCGGTGCACTTCCTGATGGTTCCCAAGGACCACATCCCGTCGCTCGCGCACGTGGGGCCGGAACATGCGGCGCTGCTGGGCAAGATGCTCGCGCTCGCGCCGAAGCTGGCGGCGCAGAACGGCGCGAGGCCGTACCCCGAGGGCGGGCACCGCGTGCAGATCAACACCGGCGACGACGGCGGGCAGGAGGTGCATCACCTGCACCTGCACGTGATCGGCGGCCCGCGCCCCTGGCGCAGGGGCTGACCCTTCGCGCACAGCAGGTTCCGGCCGGGAAGGCGCGGCCCTGCCGACTAAAATCGAGGCAATTCATTCAGGAGTTGATCCATGGGTTCGTTTTCCATCTGGCACTGGCTGGTCGTGCTGCTGATCGTGGTGCTGGTGTTCGGCACCAAGAAGTTGAAGAACATGGGCTCGGACCTTGGCGGCGCCGTCAAGGGCTTCAAGGACGGCATGAAGGACGGTTCGCAGCCGGACACCCCGGTGCCGCCGACGCAGCAGGTCACCGGCAACCCGCCGGCCGCGGCTTCCGATCGCACGACCATCGACGTCGAGGCGCGCAACAAGTCGTGACAGCGTTTGCGAAAGGCGCCCTCGGGTGATCGATCTCGGGCTTTCCAAGATGGCGCTCATCGGGGCGGTGGCGTTGATCGTCATCGGCCCCGAGAAGCTGCCGCGCGTCGCCCGCACCGTCGGGACGCTGCTGGGCAAGGCCCAGCGGTACGTCAACGACGTCAAGGCCGAGGTCAACCGCTCGATGGAGCTCGATGAGCTTCGCAAGATGAAGGAGAGCGTGGAAACCGCCGCGCGCGACGTCGAGAACTCCGTGCGCACGGGCACGGCCGACTTCGAGAAGCAGTGGTCCGACGCGGTCGGCAGCGCCGGCGAGTCGCAGCCGGCCATCGAGCCGCCGCCCTCCTATCCCGAGTACAAGCACCCGAAGAAGAAGTGGCGCCTGAAGCAGGGCGCCACGCCGCAGTGGTACAAGGCCCGCAACGGGATCCGGACCCGGGCGCTGTCGGGCGCGGCCCGCGTGGCGCGCTTTCGGCCCAAGAAACTCAACTGATGGCCCAGCCCGACAAGGAAGACGAGCTCGCGGGCAGCGAGCAGCCGTTCGTCGCCCACCTCGTGGAGCTGCGCGACCGGCTCCTCTATTGCATTTACGGCATCGTCGCCGCCGTGATCGTCCTGGCGATCTGGCCGGGACCCAACGGCCTGATCGACTTCATCGCGCAGCCGATCCGCGCCCACATGCCGCCGGACGCGAAGCTGATCGCCGTAGGCGTGTTCTCGCCGTTCTTCGTGCCACTCAAGGTGCTTCTGCTGGTGGCGGTCCTGCTGGTGCTGCCGTGGCTGATGTACCAGTTGTGGGCCTTCGTCGCGCCGGGCCTGTACAGCCATGAGAAGCGCTTCGCGCTTCCGCTGATCATCTTCGGCAGCGGGCTGGCCTACGCGGGCATCGCCTTCGTGCAGTTCTTCGTGCTGGACAAGATGTTCGGCTTCATCCAGGGCTTCACGCCGGAGAGCGTGGCCGCTACGCCAGACATCGCGTCGTACGTGGAAGCGATCCTGGGCCTGTACATCGCGTTCGGGCTGGCGTTCCAGGTGCCCATCGTGGTGATGCTGCTGGTGCGCTTCGAGCTCGTCACGATCCAGAAGCTCAAGGAATTCCGCGGCTACTTCATCGTGATCGCGTTCATCGTCGCCGCGGTGGTGACGCCGCCGGACGTGATCTCCCAGCTCGCACTCGCGGTGCCGATGGTGATCCTGTACGAGGTGGGCATCCTCGGCGCCCGCTGGTTCGTCAAGGCGACGCGCGCGCCGGAAGACAGCTCCGACGCGGCCGAGAAGACTTCCTGACCGCCGTCAGCGCGGCACCTGCCGCGGCTTGGGCCGCAGGCCCGGCGTCACGTTCAGCTGCAGCGATTCCTCGCGGCGCTGCACCTTGAAAGGCGCTGGCGTTCCCGGCTTGAGCGCGGCGACGTTGGTGAGCAGTTCCGAGACGTTGTCGATCTGCTTGCCGGCCACCTCGACGATGACGTCCCCCGGTCGCAGGCCCGCCTGGGCGGCCGGCCCGTTCTGCAGCACGCCGGTGACCAGCACGCCATTGCGCGCCTTCACGCCGAAGGTCTGCATCAGGTCGGGCGACAGGTCGGCCGGCTCCACGCCGATCCAGCCGCGCCGCACCACGCCGTCCTTGACGATGCCTTCCAGCACCTGCTTGGCCGTGGACACCGGGATCGCGAAGCCGATCCCCAGGCTGCCGCCCGAGCGCGAATAGATCGCGGTGTTGATGCCCATCAGCTGGCCGTTGACGTCGACCAGCGCGCCGCCCGAATTGCCCGGGTTGATCGCGGCGTCGGTCTGGATGAAGTTCTCGAAGGTGTTGATGCCCAGCTGGTTGCGGCCGAGCGCGCTCACGATGCCGCTGGTGACGGTCTGCCCGACGCCGAACGGGTTGCCGATCGCCAGCACCTGGTCGCCCACCTGCAGCGCGTCGGAGTTGCCCAGCGTGATCGCGGGCAAGCGGTCGAGCGTGATCCGCAGGACGGCCAGGTCCGTGTCGGGGTCCGTGCCGATCACCTTCGCCTGCGTCGTTCGGCTGTCATTGAGCGTGACCTCGATCTCGTCGGCGCCTTCGACCACGTGGTTGTTGGTGAGGATGTAGCCGTCGGGGCTGATGATCACGCCGCTGCCCAGGCCCACCTGCGGCTGGCCGCCCTGGTCGCCGAAGAAGAAGCGGAACCAGGGATCGTTGGCCTGCGGATTGCGCTGCGGCGCCTTGCTGGTGTTGATGCTCACGACGGCGGCGGAAGCACGCTGCGCGGCCTGGCGGAAGCTGCCCACCGGCGGGACCGGAGCGCCCGCGGACGCAGGTGCCTCCAGCAGCGTCACGCCCGTGCTCTGGGTCGTGATGCCGGGGCGCCGCAGCCAGTCCGGCTTGAGCGTCGCCACCACGAAATAGGCGGCCAGCAGGATGGTGACGGTCTGCGAGAACAGGAGCCAGGAGCGGCGCATGGAGGGGCTTGAGGGCGAAACCAGCAGTGTAGATCGCGCGGCATTCCGGCGTGGGTGCCGGCTGCGCGGGCGGCGCGCGCTCCTCCACAATGGAGCTTTTCCCGGGCCACCGATGACTTCCCGCCAGCACCTCGCCGACGCGTTCGATTCGCTGCTCCAGCCCGAGCGCTTCAAGGACTACGGACCCAACGGCCTGCAGGTCGAGGGCCGGGCCGAGGTGCGGCGCATCGTCTCGGGCGTCACGGCCAGCCGCGCGCTCATCGAGGCGGCCGTGCAGACCGGCGCCGACGCGGTGTTCGTCCACCACGGCCTGTTCTGGCGCGGGCAGGACGGCCGCGTGACCGGGTGGATGAAGCAGCGCCTTTCGCTGCTGCTGCAGCACGACATCAACCTGTTCGCCTACCACCTGCCGCTGGATGCTCACCCCGAGCTGGGCAACAACGCGCAGCTGGGCGCTGTGCTCGGGCTGCAGGCCCGGTCGCGCTTCGGCGAGCAGGACCTCGGCTTCCTCGGGATGCGGCAGGACGGCGCGGCCTTCGGCAGCCCGCGTGCGCTGGCCGACCATGTGCAGCAGGTGCTCGGCCGGGTGGTGACCCTGGTGGAGGGCGGCGCCGGGCCGGTGTCGCGCATCGGCTGGTGCACGGGCGGTGCGCAAGGCTACTTCGAGGCGGCGATCGCGGCGGGCGCGCAGGCCTTCATCACCGGCGAGATCTCGGAGCCGCAGGCGCACTACGCGCGCGAATGCGGTGTGAGCTTCCTGGCCTGCGGGCACCACGCGACCGAGCGCTACGGCGCGCCGGCGGTGGCCGCGCACGTCGCGGCGGCGCTCGGGATCGAGCACCGGTTCATCGACATCGACAACCCCGCGTGAGGCACGCGTGAGTCCCGCTGGACAGCCCATCGCGATCACTCAGGGAGACCCCGCCGGCATCGGCGGCGAGATCATCGCCCGGTTGTTCCGCGACCATCCGCAAGACGTGCCGGGCTGCTTCGCCGTGGGCGACCTGCTCCATCTGCGTCGCTCCGTCGATGCCATCGCAGCGGCCGGGCACGCGAGCCTGCCGGTCGCGCTGATCCAATCGCCGCGCGAGGCGCTCGAGGTGCCGCCGCGCTGCATTCCACTCCTCGCGTCGAGCGAAGCGCAGGCGCTCGTGCCGTGGGGCCAGGTGGACGCCGCCGCCGGCCGGATCGCGGCGGATGCTGTGGTGTGGGCCGCGCGGGCCGCGTTGCGAGGCGATGTCGCCGCTGTCGTGACCGCGCCCTTGCACAAGGAGGCGCTGGCGGCGGCCGGCGTCACCTACCCGGGCCACACCGAATTGCTGCAGGCGGAGGCGGCGGCGCATGCCGGCTGCGACCTCGCCCGGATGCCGGTGCGGATGATGCTGGCCAGCGAGGAACTGCGGACGGTGCTCGTGAGCATCCACGTCTCCTTGCGCGATGCGATCGCGGCGGTGACGCGCGAGAACGTGCTGGAGACGCTGCGCATCACGCACGCCGCGCTGTCGCCCTTGCTGGGCCGCTCGCCGCGCATCGGTGTCGCGGGACTCAATCCGCACGCCGGGGAGGGCGGCCTGTTCGGGCGCGAGGAGCAGGACGCGATCGTCCCGGCCTTGCAGGCCGCGAAGGCTGAAGGCATCGACGCCTCCGGTCCCTGGGCGCCCGACACCGTCTTCATGCGCGCGCGGTCCACGCCGCAGCGCGCAGGCGAGTTCGACGTGGTCGTCGCGATGTACCACGACCAGGGCCTGATCCCGGTGAAGTACCTGGGCCTGGAGCAGGGCGTGAACGTGACGCTCGGCCTGCCGCTGGTGCGCACCAGCCCGGACCACGGCACCGCCTTCGACATCGCGGGCACGGGCCGGGCCGATCCGTCCAGCCTGCTGGCCGCATTGCGAATGGCGCGGCGGCTGGCCGCCGGAAACAGCGCGCCGGCTACTTCCTGAGGCTGTCGCGGATCTCGCGCAGCAGCACGATGTCCTCCGGCGGTGCGCCCGGGGCGGCGGCCGCCGGATCTGCATGCGCGCGCTTGATGCGGTTGATCTGCCGGACCATCAGGAAAATGATGAGCGCGAGGATCAGGAAGTTCACCAGCACGGTGACGAAGTTTCCCCACGCGAACACCGGCACTCCGGCCTTGGTCACGTCCGCCAGCGTGCGCGGCACGCCTGGGGGCAGGGGCCCCAGCAGCAGGAACCTGTTGCTGAAGTCCAGGTCGCCGGTGAAGAGGCTCACGACCGGCATGACGAGGTCCTTGACCAGCGAGTCGACGATCTTGCCGAAGGCGGCGCCGATGATCACGCCCACGGCGAGGTCGACCACGTTGCCCTTGACCGCGAACTCGCGGAACTCCTTGGCCATGCCCATAGACGCTCCTTGTGGTTGTGGATGCGCGCGAGTATGGCGCAGCGGTTTTCGATGCCCGCGCGGGTGGCATCGTCGGGATACGGTCGGCTACAATCGCGGGTTGACCTTACAAGCGATCTCCCTTCGAGGATTACATGAGTGACACCCCACTGGACTCCAGCAAGCGGACGTGGCTGATCGCCTCCGGCTGTGCTGGCGCGGCCGGCGCTGCATTCACCGCCGTTCCCTTCGTGGCCAGTTTCCAGCCCTCCGAGAGGGCCAAGGCGGCCGGGGCTCCGGTGGAAGTCGACATCTCCACGCTCAAACCCGGCGAGAAGGTGACCGTCGAGTGGCGCGGCAAGCCCGTGTGGATCATGCGTCGCACGCCCGAGCAGCTCGCTTCGCTGCAGAAGATCGAAGGGCAACTGGCCGACCCGAAGTCCGAGCGCACCGCGTACCCGACGCCCGAGTACGCCAAGAACCAGTACCGCTCGATCAAACCCGAGCTGTTCGTCGCCGTCGGCATCTGCTCGCACCTGGGCTGCTCGCCCAGCGACAAGCTGCAGCCCGGCCCGCAGCCCTCGCTGCCGGACGACTGGCAGGGCGGCTTCCTGTGCCCCTGCCACGGCTCCACGTTCGACGTGGCCGGCCGCGTGTTCGCCAACAAGCCCGCGCCCGACAACCTCGAAGTGCCGCCGCACATGTACCTCTCCGACTCGCGCCTGCTGATCGGCGAAGACAAGAAGGCCTGAGCGGGAAAGCACCATGGCTGAATTCAAGGAAATCTCCCCGAACGCGACGATGGGCCAGAAACTGGCCAACTGGTTCGACAACCGCTACCCGTCGGCGGGGCTGTTCTACAAGGCGCACCTGTCCGAGTACTACGCGCCCAAGAACTTCAATTTCTGGTACTTCTTCGGCTCGCTCGCGCTGCTGGTGCTGGTGATCCAGATCGTCACCGGCATCTTCCTGGTGATGCACTACAAGCCGGACGCCAGCACGGCGTTCGCCTCCGTCGAGTACATCATGCGCGACGTTCCCTGGGGCTGGCTGGTGCGCTACATGCACTCGACCGGCGCCTCGGCGTTCTTCATCGTCGTGTACCTGCACATGTTCAAGGCCTTGATGTACGGCAGCTACCGCAAGCCGCGCGAACTGGTCTGGATCTTCGGCTGCGCCATCTTCCTGACGCTGATGGCCGAAGCCTTCATGGGCTACCTGCTGCCGTGGGGCCAGATGTCCTACTGGGGTGCGCAGGTGATCGTGAACCTGTTCTCCGCGATTCCGTTCATCGGCCCCGACCTGGCGCTGCTGATCCGCGGCGACTACGTGGTGAGCGACGCCACCCTCAACCGCTTCTTCAGCTTCCACGTCATCGCCGTGCCGCTGGTGCTGCTGGGACTGGTGGTGGCGCACATCCTGGCGCTGCACGACGTCGGCTCCAACAACCCCGACGGCGTGGAGATCAAGGGCCCGCAGGCGCCCAGGGACGCCAGCGGCAGGCCGGTAGACGGCATCCCCTTCCACCCGTACTACACCGTGCACGACATCATGGGCGTGTCGGTGTTCCTGATGATCTTCTCGGCGGTGATCTTCTTCGCGCCCGAGTTCGGCGGCTACTTCCTCGAGTACAACAACTTCATCCCGGCCGACCCGCTGAAGACGCCGCCGCACATCGCGCCGGTCTGGTACTTCACGCCGTACTACTCGATGCTGCGGGCCATCACGACGGACATGATGTACGTGCTGGTGCTGTTCGTCGCGCTGGCGGCCGCCTTCGTGCTGCTGCGCTCCCGCATGGGCATGATCGGCAAGGCCGTCGCGCTCGTCGCCGCCGCCCTGGGCATCCTGCTGATGCTGGTGCTGGACCCCAAGTTCTGGGGCGTGGTGGTGATGGGCGCGGCGGTGATCATCCTGTTCTTCCTGCCCTGGCTGGACAACAGCCCGGTCAAGTCGATCCGCTACCGCCCGGGCTGGCACAAGTGGGTGTACGCCGCGTTCGTGGCCGTGTTCCTGGTGCTGGGCTACCTGGGCGTGCAGCCGCCGTCGGAGGTCGGGCAGCTCGTTTCGCAGATCGGCACCGTCCTGTACTTCGGCTTCTTCTTGCTGATGCCCTGGTGGAGCCGGCTGGGCGAGTTCAAGCCCGTCCCCGATCGCATCACCTTCGCCGCGCACTGATCCCGGGGACACGACCAGAATGAAAAAGCTTCTCCTTTCCCTGGCCGTCGCGCTGTCGGCCCTGCTGGCTGCGCCCGCGCACGCGGCAAGCGAAGGCATCGCATGGGACCAGGCGCCGGACATGACGACCGACCTGCCGTCCCTGCAGAACGGCGCCAAGCTGTTCGTCAACTATTGCCTCAGCTGCCACTCGGCGGCGTTCATGCGCTTCAACCGCCTGCGCGACATCGGCCTGACCGAGCAGCAGATCAAGGACAACCTGCTGTTCACCACCGACAAGGTGGGCGACACGATGAAGGCCGCCATCGACCCCAAGCAGGCCAAGGAATGGTTCGGCGCCAACCCGCCCGACCTGACGCTGATCGCGCGCTCCCGCTCCGGCCACGGCGGCACGGGCGCCGATTACCTCTACACGTTCCTGCGCACCTTCTACCGCGACCCCACCAAGCCCACGGGCTGGAACAACCTGGTGTTTCCCAACGTCGGCATGCCGCATGTCCTGTGGGAGCTGCAGGGCATCCGTGAGCCGGTGTTCGACACCGTCACTTCGCACGGCCACGAGACCCAGGTGTTCAAGGGCTGGAAGCAGGTCACTCCCGGCACGATGTCGCCGGTGCAGTACGACGAGGCGATCGCCGGCCTTGTGGGCTACCTGCAGTGGATGGCCGAGCCGGCGCAGAACACCCGCGTGCGCGTCGGCGTTTGGGTCCTGATGTTCCTGCTGGTCTTCACGGTGATCGCCTGGCGCCTGAACGCGGCCTTCTGGAAGGAAGTCCGATAGACACGCGGGAGCGCTGTCCGGCGGCGCCGGCTCGCCTCCTCACGGACACGGTCGGCTCGCCGACCGTGTTTTCACTTTTGCCAAGGAGCCATTGACATGATGGTGCTGTACTCGGGAACCACCTGCCCGTTTTCCCACCGCTGCCGCTTCGTCCTGTTCGAAAAGGGCATGGACTTCGAGATCCGCGACGTCGACCTCTACAACAAGCCGGAGGACATCAACGTCATGAACCCGTACGGCCAGGTCCCCATCCTGGTCGAGCGCGACCTGATCCTGTACGAGTCGAACATCATCAACGAGTACATCGACGAGCGCTTCCCGCATCCGCAGCTGATGCCCGGCGATCCGGTGGACCGCGCGCGCGTGCGGCTGTTCCTCCTCAACTTCGAGAAGGAGCTGTTCGTCCACGTGAGCACGCTCGAGTCGCGCGCCGCCAAGGGCAACGAGAAGGCGCTGGAGAAGGCCCGCTCGCACATCCGCGACCGTCTGACGCAGCTGGCGCCCGTCTTCCTCAAGAACAAGTACATGCTGGGCGACAACTTCTCGATGCTCGACGTCGCCATCGCCCCGCTGCTGTGGCGCATGGACTACTATGGCATCGAGCTGTCCAAGAATGCCGCGCCGCTTCTCAAGTACGCCGAACGCATCTTCTCGCGCCCGGCCTACATCGAGGCGCTGACGCCGTCCGAAAAGGTGATGCGCAAGTAATCATGGCCCCCACGCTTGCCACTTCGTGTGCTGCGCTGCCCCCCGAGGGGGCCGCAGTCGCCTTGGGGCGGCCCGGCGGCGACTGTCGCGCCAACTAGGATGAACGCACTGGAGTCGACGTCCACGCGCCCGTACCTGATCCGGGCCCTGTACGACTGGTGCACCGACAACGGGCTGACGCCCTATGTCGCGGTGCAGGTGGACGACACCGTCCAGGTCCCGCGCGAGTACGTCAAGAACGGCGAGATCGTGCTGAACATCAGCTTCGACGCCACCAGCTCGCTCAAGCTGGGCAACGAGTTCATCGAGTTCAAGGCCCGGTTCGCCGGCACGGCGCGCGAGATCATGGTCCCCGTCAACCGCGTCATCGCCATCTACGCACGGGAGAACGGCCAGGGGATGGCCTTCCCGGTGCCGGCGCCCGGTGCCGAGCCGTCCAGGCCTTCGCCCCTGAGCAGCGTGCCCGCCGCCGGCACGTCCTCGGACGAAGGCAAGGTGGTCCAGCTGGTCACGCCCGAGGCGGGTGGCGGCGGCGCGCCGGACGGCGATCCGCCCAAGCCCCCCACGGGGCCCCGGCCCACGCTCAAGCGGGTCAAGTGAGCCCGGGACGCGCCCTGCGGCCGCGGCGCGCCCTAGAATTTCCGGCCAAGCCGATTTAGCTCAGTGGTAGAGCAACCGCCTTGTAAGCGGTAGGTCGTCAGTTCGATCCCGACAATCGGCACCAATTTCACGCTTCCCGCCGTTCGGCTCGCTGTCAAGCCCGTCCGGCGGCTCACCTGCCCGCGGCCTGGACCCGGATTCTGATTGCTGTAACCTGCCATCCCAGGTCGCACAGCTGAGCTTGCAACGCAGGCAGTACCTGTCTCAGTTTCGCGGCCGCGGCGTTGCCTTCCACCAGCAGGCACCAGGCCGTTCCCTCGATGGGACCGGGCTTGACGGCGGATCGCAATCCCGCGGGGAGGAGCGATTCGATCGCCCGGAGCCGTGCACCGGATTCCCGCGCCAGCTCCGCCAGCCTCGCCAGAGTGGGCGAGTCCTCGGCGGCCTGCTGCAGGGTGACGGGATGGAGTCTTCGGTCCAAAGGGCGGATGGAGGAGAAGCGAAATGAACTTCATTATCACGGACGCCTGGCTCGCCAAGAGCCGCGCCATTCACCTGAGCGGCCGCCGGCTGGGGGTCGCGTTGTGCGGACTCTCGCTGCTGCTCGCGATGACGGTGGCGACGCTGTACCACTGGGTCATCCTCAAGGGCGCACGCGAGGGCTGGCCCGTCGTCGGTGCGATCGTGCGGCTGGTGGTCCAGGACGAGATCGAGCAGCGCGAGCGCTACATGCGCGAGAACCTCGACGCCATGGCTCGCCGCGTCGGCGAGATGCAGGCCAAGCTGGTGCAGCTGGAAGCGCTCGGCGAGCGCGTATCGGGCCTGGCCGGCGTCAATCCGGCCGAGATCAAGACCGTGCCCGCCCGCGGCGGCGCCCTGGTTTCCGGCCGGCCGCTTTCGATGGAGGAACTGCAGACCACGCTGTCCGACCTGGACGCCGTGGCGGACAACCGCGTGGACCTGCTGACCGTGGTCGAGTCGCGCCTCTTCGACCAGCGCGTGCGCAAGATGATGGTGCCCACCCAGCATCCCGTGAACGGCGTGCGCGCGGGTTCGGCTTTCGGCTATCGAATCGATCCCTTTACCGGCCGCTCGGCCCTGCACACCGGGCTGGACTTCCAGGCCGACACCGGCACGGCCATCCTGGCCGCCGCCGGCGGCGTGGTCGTCACCCAGGAGCCGCACCATGCCTACGGCAACATGGTCGAGGTCGATCACGGCAACGGCCTGGTCACGCGCTACGCGCACGCCTCGCGCGTGCTGGTCCGCAAGGGCGACCTGGTCAAGCGCGGCCAGAAGATCGCCGAGGTGGGGTCGACGGGCCGCTCGACCGGTCCGCATCTGCACTTCGAGGTGATGCTCGACGGCGTGCCCCAGGATCCGCAGAAGTTCCTCAACGCGGGCGCCCACCTGCCCGGCATGGGTTCCAGCCGGATTGCCGCTGCGGCCCGGCGGTAAAATCTTCCCCTTTACCCCGGCTGCCGCTTGCGGCGGCCGGCGGTGACCCCCAACTGCTGCAGCATCTAAGGACTGCGCTGCCCTGTCGGGCCTTCGGGCCGGCAGGGCAGCATCGCGTTCATGGCCAAGAACTTCCTGACCCAGATTTTCGGATCCCGCAACGACCGGCTGCTCAAGCAGTACCGCCGGGTCGTCGACCAGATCAACGCGCTGGAGCCGCAGCTGGAGCAGCTGAACGACGAGCAGCTGCGCGGCAAGACCGAGGAGTTCAAGGACCGGGTGGCCAAGGGCGAGGCGCTCGATGCGCTGCTGCCCGAAGCTTTCGCCGTCGTGCGCGAAGGCTCCAAGCGCGTCATGAAGATGCGCCACTTCGACGTGCAGCTGCTGGGCGGCATGGCGCTGCACAACGGCAAGATCGCCGAGATGCGCACCGGTGAGGGCAAGACGCTTACCGCGACGCTGTCCGTGTACCTCAACGCGCTCACCGGAAAGGGCGTCCACGTCGTCACGGTCAACGACTACCTGGCCAACCGCGACGCCCAGTGGATGGGCAAGCTGTACAACTTCCTCGGGCTGACGGTGGGCGTGAACCTGCCGCACATGCCGCGCGAGCAGAAGCAGTCAGCCTACCGCTCCGACATCACCTACGGCACGAACAACGAGTTCGGCTTCGACTACCTGCGCGACAACATGGTGTACGAGCCGGCCGACCGCGTGCAGCGCGGCCTGCAGTACGCCATCGTCGACGAGGTGGACTCGATCCTGATCGACGAGGCGCGCACGCCGCTGATCATCAGCGGCCAGGCCGAGGACCACACCGACCTGTACGTCGCCATCAACAAGGTGGTGCCGATGCTGACCAAGCAGGAAGGCGAAGCCGACCCGCGCACGGGCGAGGGCATCATCAAGCCGGGCGACTTCACCGTGGACGAGAAGACCCACCAGGTCTACCTCACCGAGCAGGGCCACGAGAACGCCGAGCGCATCCTGTTCAACCTCGGCCTGATCCCCGAGGGCGCCTCGCTGTACGACCCGGCCAACATCACCCTGATGCACCACCTGTACGCGGCGCTGCGGGCCAAGCACCTGTACCACCGCGACCAGCACTACGTCGTGCAGCGCGGCGAAGAAGGCAAGATGGAAGTCGTCATCGTCGACGAATTCACCGGCCGCCTGATGGCCGGACGCCGCTGGAGCGACGGCCTGCACCAGGCCGTGGAAGCCAAGGAAGGCGTGCCGATCCAGCCGGAAAACCAGACGCTGGCGTCCATCACCTTCCAGAACTACTTCCGCCTCTACGCCAAGCTGGCGGGCATGACCGGCACGGCCGACACCGAAGCCTACGAGTTCCAGGAGATCTACGGCCTGGAGACCGTCGTGATCCCACCCAACAAGCCGAGCCGCCGCGAGGACCAGCTCGATCGCGTCTACAAGACCACGCGCGAGAAGTACGAGGCTGCCATCGAGGACATCAAGGAGTGCTACGGGCGCGGCCAGCCGGTGCTGGTGGGCACGACCTCGATCGAGAATTCCGAGATCATCGACCAGCTGCTGATCAAGGAAGGCCTGCCGCACCAGGTGCTGAACGCCAAGCAGCACGCGCGCGAAGCCGAGATCGTGGCGCAGGCCGGCCACTCGAAGATGATCACCATCGCCACCAACATGGCGGGCCGCGGCACCGACATAGTGCTGGGCGGCAACGTGGAAAAGGCCGTCGAGGCGGTGGAGGCGGACGAATCGGTGGACCCTGCGGCCAAGCAGCAGCGCATCGCCGAGCTGCGGTCGGAGTGGCAGAAGGACCACGAGTTCGTGGTGCAGCAGGGCGGCCTGCGCATCATCGCCACCGAGCGCCATGAGTCGCGCCGCATCGACAACCAGCTGCGCGGCCGCTCCGGACGCCAGGGCGACCCGGGCTCCTCGCGCTTCTACCTGAGCCTGGACGACCCGCTGATGCGCATCTTCGCGGGAGACCGCGTCAAGGCCATCATGGACCGCCTGAAAATGCCCGACGGCGAGGCCATCGAGGCCGGCATCGTCACGCGAAGCATCGAGAGCGCGCAGCGCAAGGTGGAGGCGCGCAACTTCGACATCCGCAAGCAGCTGCTCGAGTACGACGACGTCGCCAACGACCAGCGCAAGGTGATCTACCAGCAGCGCAACGACATCATGGACGCGGGCGACCTGTCGGCCCAGATCGCCGCGCTGCGCGAAGGCTGCTTCACCGACCTGGTCCACCAGTATGTGCCGCCGGAGTCGGTGGAGGAGCAGTGGGACATCGCGGGCCTGGAGAAGGCGCTGGCCGACGACTGGGGCATCCAGTTGCCGCTGCAGAAACAGGTGCAGGAATCCAGCGCCATCACCGACGAGGACCTGCTCGAGATGGTGATCAAGGCCTCGCACGAAGCGTTCGAGCGCAAGGTGGCGGAGATCGGCCCGCAGAACTTCACTCAGTTCGAGCGCGTGGTGCTGCTCCAGAGCATCGACACGCACTGGCGCGAGCACCTCGCGGCGCTCGACTACCTGCGCCAGGGCATCCACCTGCGCGGCTACGCGCAGAAGCAGCCCAAGCAGGAGTACAAGCGCGAGGCCTTTGAGCTGTTCGGCCAGTTGCTTGATTCGGTCAAGAACGAGGTCACCAAGATCCTCATGACCGTGCGCGTCCAGTCCAGCGAACAGCTGGACCAGGCGGCGGAGGACATGGAGGAGCGCGCCGAGCGCATTTCGAACGTCACCTACACCGCGCCCAACGAGACCGGCGAAGTCGAGAGCCGGCTGGACGAGGCCACCGCGGTGCGCGCCACTGCCGCCGCGGCCGCCCTGGCGACGATGCCGCGAGTGGGCCGCAACGATCCCTGCCCCTGCGGGAGCGGCAAGAAGTACAAGCAGTGCCACGGCAAGTTGGCCTGAAGGCCACAGCGCGTGGCGTCCCGCGCGTGCTCACCTGTCAGGACTGACAGGTGCTGCCGCCCGCTGCAGCGCGCGTTCCACTCCAATCCGCCTTCCATGCAAGGCCATATTTCCCGCCGGACCCTGCCCGCTCCAGCCGGCGGCCGCCGCGCAGGCTCACGCGCGGCGCGGGCGCAGGCCTTGGCCGTGCCCTCCTTTGAGGAGAATTCAGGCGTCGATTCGGCGCTGCGGCTGGCGCGCCAGCCAGCGGCTGTAGCCGGCGTCCGCCAGGCCTTGCGCTTCCAGCGGGAACCAGGCGGCGAAAAGGGACCGGTCCGCATCGAGCGCCACGGCCTGTGCCACCTGGGGCGGCCGGCGCAGCGACTGGCTCACTTCCAGGTCGACCAGCTTGAGGCCGTCCCGGACGTCCTGCACCACGGGAGCGTCCACGCCTTCAAGCTGCGCGAGCTCCGCCAGGGCGGGCAGGCCCGCGCCGGTTTCCAGCTGCAGCCAGCTGGGGGAACCGGCAGCATCCAGGCCGATCACGCCGAAGGGGTCGCCGATCACGATGTGCTCCACCCAGTGCTTGTCGGCGAGCGTGGCGAGTTCGCGCTCGATCGCGGGGTTGCGCAGCAACGCGGCCTGCTCCGGGCGCAGCGTCGCGCGCCAGGTCTGGGCGTGGGTCGGATGCGGCGTGCCCTGAAGGCGATCCACGACTTCCAGCAAACGGGCGGCGATGTCGGCCGTCTGCTTGGGGATGAATTGCTGGATCAGTCCGGCGTTGAAGGCGTCGATGGCGACCTGGTCGTCGGCCTGGCCGGTGAGCAGCACGCGCGCGCCCGGCCAGTCGCCCAGTTCCGCGAGCGCCTGCAGGCCGTCCATCTCCGGCATCGAGTAGTCCACCGCGCAGACGCTGGTGAGGGAGAACCTTTCGGTCTGGCGCGCCCAGTATTCGAGGACCTGCGGCACCAGCGGCCGGCCGGCCCGCCACTGGTCCACCAGCTGCTGCTGGTACCAGGCGTCGGCTTCCCAGAAGGGCCGTTCCTGCTGCAGCTGGCGGATGCATTCGCGCGGCTGCACGAACAGCCTCGCGCGCCACTTGCGCGGCAGCATCAGGGCGAGCATCTCGAGATAGTCGGCGTCGTCGTCCAGGAAGACGAGCGTGCCGGGCCGTTTGAACAGCGGAAAGGTCATGCGCCCTGGGTTCCCGCCCGCCGGCGCGCCGCTGTCCACATCTCCTGCGCCAGCGAGGATGTCGGATGGATCATGGGAGGGGCGGAAAGCTCAGCCTGGGGCACACGGAACTGCTATTGTCTCAGCCCCGTGCGAGAACACGACCGTGTCGATGTCGAAACCTGCTAATTTTGACAGTTCGGATCTCGACACCGTCCTGAGCGAATGGGTCAGCGCCTTGCGCGAGTCGTCGGTCGAGGCGATCGCGGTCCTCGGCCCCGACCCCTTCGGCACCAGCGACGACCGCCAGGTGGTCGCCGTCCATCCCCCGAGCCTCGACGCCGCCGCCCAGGCGCTGGCGCAAAGCCACGACTTCGGCGCGCGCTGGCGCGACTCGGACGCGCCGATGGTGGCCTGGCAGTACATCGCAAAGGCCGACCAGCACGCCGCCCGCTGGCGTCTGCTGTGGATGGCGCACGGCTTCCAGACCGTCGTGCGCGTCGAGTTCCCGCTGCCCGCGGGCCGCGCGTTCGAATGCTTCATGTTCAGCCCGCGTGAACTCAATGACCGGGCGGAGGCCGCCTCTCTGGTGTGGTCGGCGCTGAATGTCTGGCCGGTGGTGCGGCGCTGCATCGCCGCCGAGCGGTCCACGCTCAGCCCGCGCGAGCGCCAATGCCTGGTGCTAGCCTTCCAGGGCCTCACCGCGAAGGAAAGCGCCCTGCAGCTGCGCTGCTCCGAACGCACGGTGAACTACCACCTGGCCAACGCCATGGGCAAGCTGCGCGTCGACAGCAAGCTGGCGGCCATCCAGCGCGCCTGCTGGCTCGGCGCGATCTGATCGGCGGCTCTGCCGCGCCGCGGGAAAGCCGCCGCCGGAGCGGTATATTGGCGCCCACCCCTCGCCACCCCCGCCCATGGACACCTCCAACGAACGTACGGCTTCCCTCATGACGCCGGCCAAGCTGGCGCAAGTGGCGTCCACCGTCAGGGCGCCGATCTCGCCGGCGGCCTTCCTGGACCAGATGGCGGCCGATGCCGGCCACCAGCACGTCAACCGCCTCTCGGAACTGCGGACGCAGTTGCAGGAGCAATCCACCTCCTCGCGCGCCGCTGCCGTCGAGCCGGTGCTGGACCGCCTCGCGCAGGTGCTGCCCTCGCTGGATTTCGATCTGCTGCAGCCCAAGGGGCTGTGGGCCACCGTGACAGGCAAGAACCGCACCGCGGGCGCCGAGTTCGCGGCCCAGGTCGAGGAGATCGATTCGGTGATCAAGACCCTTCCGGCTGAACTGTCGGCGCTGTTCCGGCAGGAGCAGCCGCACGCAGCCGCGGGCGACCGCACGCTGGTGGAGCTGGAGGTGGAATACCGCGCGCTGGACAAGATCATCGACCAGGGCGCGCGCTGGCTGCAGGACATGCGCAACCAGCTCAAGACGCGTGAGGCGCAGGCGGGCGCGGACACCGGCGCGCAGGAGCAGATCCGCGCGGACAACGCCCGCTGCGAGACGCTGGTGGCCCGGCTCAAGCTGCTGCGCGCGGCGGTGGCCGCCGCCCAGCAGGTCCACCAGCAGACGCGCGCGAGCGCCGACCGTCGCCTCGGACTGCAGGCATCCCTGCAGAAAGCGCTTGGCCAGGAGGCCAAGGAGTGGCGTTCGCAGCTCGGCACGCTCGCCCGCGCGGCGGCCGAGGGCAAGACGTCGGGCCTGAACCTCGACGGTCCGAAGGAGGCCCACAAGCACCTGCGCAGGCGCCTGGACAAGCTGCTGGCCGAATGCGAGCAGCTGCGCACGCAGGAAGATTCGCAGGCGCAGTGCCTGTCCATCCTGGGCGAGCAGCTCTCGGCCGCCGCCTGAAGGCGTGTCCGTCCTCCTCATCGACATCGGAAACACGCGCCTGAAGTGGGCGGTGCATGCCGACCCGCGCCCGGGCTCGCCGGTGCTGGACCACGGCGCGGAGTTCCTCGAGAACATCGAGCAGCTCGCCGAGGGCCCCTGGGCCGGGATGGCCGCACCAAAGCGCATGCTGGGCTGCGCGGTGGCGGGAGATGCGGTGCGGCGCCGGGCGGAGGAACAGCTCGAGGAAGCCTGGGATCTGCGGGCGCAATGGGTCTACGCCACGGCGGCCGAATGCGGGCTCACCAACGGCTACGACCATCCCGGGCGGCTGGGCGCGGACCGGTGGATCGCGATGATCGGCGCGAGGCAGCGGCTGCTCGCGGAAGGCCCGGCGCGGCCGATGGTGGTCGTGATGGTGGGCACCGCCGTGACGGTCGAGGCGGTCGACGAGGCCGGCCGCTTCCTGGGCGGCTTCATCCTGCCGGGCCACGGCATCATGCTGCGCGCGCTCGAATCCGGCACCGCCGGCCTGCATGTGCCCACCGGCGACGTGCGCGAGTTCCCGACCAACACCAGCGACGCGCTCACCAGCGGCGGCACCTACGCCATCGCGGGCGCGATCGAGCGCATGGTGCAGCACGTGCGCCGCCACTGCGGCGCCGAGCCGGCCTGCTTCATGACCGGCGGCGCGGGCTGGAAGATGGCGCCGCACATGACGATTCCGTTCGAGCTGGTGGACAGCCTCATCTTCGACGGCCTCCTGGAGATCGCGGCCCACCGCTTCGCGGCCGCCTGACGCCACCTCTTAGAATTGCAAGTGCCGCTGCGCCCTCAGCGGCAATTTCCCATTCAACGGCCACCGCGGAACCGGCTTCGCCGGGCCGCTGGTGGCGCCCCCTCGGGGGGAGGCGGCCGCAGGCCGCTTCGGGGGGGACAATTTTTGGGCCATGTAGAGGAACACCATGTACAAAAACCTCGCTGCCGCATTCGCGGCCGCCTTGTTTTCCCTGCCCGCCGCCACGCAGACCTCCGCGCCGCTGAAGGTCGGCTTCATCCACGTCGCGCCGCTCACCGAAGCGGGCTGGGTGCGCCAGCACGAGGAAGGCCGCAAGGCGGTGCAGGCCGCGCTGGGCAACCGTGTCGAAACGCGCTCGATCGAGAACGTGCCCGAAGGACCCGACGCCGAGCGCGTGCTGCGCGATTTGGCGCGGCAGGGCCACAAGTTGATCTTCACGCCGAGCTTCGGCTACATGGAACCCACGCTGAAGGTCGCGCGCGAATTCCCCGACGTGAAGTTCGAATCCATCACCGGCTACAAGACCGCGCCCAACGTGGCGACGGCCAACGCGCGCTACTACGAGGGCCGATACCTCGCCGGAGTTGCAGCCGGCCGCATGACGCGGACGAACGTGGCCGGTTATGTCGCGGGCTTTCCGATCCCCGAGGTGCTGCAGGGCATCAACGCCTTCACGCTCGGCATGCGGTCGGTCAACCCGCAGGCGCAGGTCAAGGTGCTATGGCTCAACGCCTGGTTCGACCCGCCGCGCGAGCGCGAGGCGGCGCTGTCGCTGTTCAACCAGGACGTGGACGTCGTCGCCTTCCACACCGCCTCCACCGCGGTCATGACGGCGGCGCAGGAGCGCGGCAAGCTGGCGATCGCCTACCACTCCGACATGCGCTTCGCCGCGCCGGACGCGCAACTGCTCGCCGTGACGCATCACTGGGGCGACTACTACACCCGTCGCACTCGCAACGTGCTGGACGGCGGCTGGCGCAGCGGCAACGTCTGGGGCGGCGTGCGGGAAGGCATGGTGCGGGTCGAGCACTTCGGCCCGAAGATGCCCCAGCCGGTGCGCGACGAGGTGCTGGCGCGCCAGCGCGACATCGCCGAAGGGCGCCTCAAGCCCTTCAATGGCCCGATCAACGACAACGACGGGCGCGCCATCGTGCCGGCCGGCTCGGCCATGACCGACGAGCAGATACTGTCCATGAACTTTCTCGTATCGGGCGTGCAGGGCAAGATCCCAAAATGACGTGGGCGCAAGAGCGCCGACGTCATCCCCGCGCATGCGGGGATCCAGGATCAAGAACATGAAAGCCTACCGAGCCGCCTTGCTGCGCTTCGCCGACGACGGTTCGGCCCTCTACGAAGAGGACGGGCTGCTGCTCATCGGCCCCGGCACGGACGGCACTCGCCGCGTGCGCGCCGCGGGCGCCTGGTCCGCGCTTTCGCCCAATTACCCGGGCGTCTCGGTCGAGCACCTGCCGGGCCGCCTGCTCGCACCGGGCTTCATCGACCTGCACGTGCATTTCCCGCAGACCGACGTCATCGGCTCGCCCGCCGACGGCCTGCTACCCTGGCTCGAGAACTACACCTTCCCGCACGAGGCGCGCTTCGCCGACCCGGCTTATGCCGGGCCGGTGGCGAAGGTGTTTCTCGACGAGCTGCTGCGCAACGGCGTCACCACGCCGCTGACGTTCGCGACTTCGCATCCCGCGTCGGTCGATGCGCTGATGGCGCAGGCGCAATCGCGCGGGCTGCGGCTGATCGCGGGCAAGGTGCTGCAGGACCGCCATTCGCCCGACGGTGTTCGAGACGAAACCGAGCGCTCGCTCGCAGACACCGAAGCGCTGATCCGCCGCTGGCACGGCCAGGGCCGCCTCGGCTATGCGATCACGCCGCGCTTCGCGCCCAGCTGCACGGAAGCGCAGCTGCGCGGGGCAGGGGAACTCGCCGCGAAGTACCCCGACGTCTGGATCCAGTCGCACGTGGCCGAGAACCGCGACGAGGTGCGCTGGGCCCGCGAGCTGTTTCCGCACGCGCGCAGCTACCTCGCGGTGTACGAGGGCTTCGGCCTGATGCGCGAGCGCGCCGTCTACGCGCACTGCATCCACTTCGACGACGACGACCGCGCGCTGATGCGCGACACCGGCGCGGCCGCTGCGGTGAGCCCCACGAGCAACCTGTTCCTGGGCAGCGGCTTCTTCGACTACGACGGCGCGCAGCGCGTGGGCTTCCGCTACGGGCTGGCAAGCGATGTCGGCGGCGGCACCAGCTTCAGCCCGTTCCACACGATGCTGGCTGCGTACTACGTGGGCCGGGAGGGCCAGACCAAGCCGGGTGTGAGCCTCAGCCCGCAGAACCTCTGGTGGCAGCACACGGCGGGCGCGGCGCAGGCGCTCGGGCTCGAGGGCGTCATCGGCAACCTGCAGCCCGGCTGCGAGGCCGACTTCCTGGTGCTCAACCCTCAGGCCACGCCGCTGCTGGCGCGCAAGGTGGCCAATGCGCGCAACCTCGACGAACTGCTGTTCTCCCTGATCGTGCTGGGCGACGACCGTCTGGTCGAGCGGGTGTACGTGGACGGCATGCCCGCAGACGATTCTTAGGCGAACCAGGCTGACCTGAGCCCACCGCACGTCCTGGTGGGAAAAAGCGGTCAGGTCACGGCACCTAGAATGGCGGCAGGAGAGCGCGCGATGACCATCAAGAGCGACAAGTGGATCCGGCGCATGGCCGAGGAGCACGGGCTGATCGAGCCTTTCGAGCCCGGGCAGATCCGGCAGGTGGACGGCCGGCGCGTCATCAGCTACGGGACGTCCAGCTACGGGTACGACATCCGCTGCGCACCCGAGTTCAAGGTGTTCACCAACATCCACAGCACGGTGGTGGACCCGAAGAACTTCGACGAGAAAAGCTTCGTCGACTTCCACGACGACGTCTGCATCATCCCGCCCAACAGCTTCGCGCTGGCGCGCACGCTGGAGTACTTCCGCATCCCGCGCAACGTGCTGACGATCTGCCTGGGCAAGAGCACGTACGCGCGCTGCGGGATCATCGTCAACGTCACGCCCTTCGAGCCCGAGTGGGAGGGCTACGTCACGCTGGAGTTCTCCAACACCACGCCGCTGCCCGCCAAGATCTACGCTGGCGAGGGCTGCGCGCAGGTGCTGTTCTTCGAGAGCGACGAGACCTGCGAGACCAGCTACAAGGACCGCGGCGGGAAGTACCAGGGCCAGCGCGGCGTCACGCTGCCGAAGGCCTGAGCGCCGCCAGCGCCGCGCGCGCCGCGGCGAGGTCCCAGCCCGCCCAGCCGCAGCTTTTGAACAGCACGGGCCCGGACCGCGCCTTGACGCGGCCTTCCACCACGTCCTTCAACGTTGGATAACGCGCCACGTCCAGTCCCGCCTGGATCAGGTCGCCGGCCTCGTGCACTGCGTCGGCGGTGTCCACGACGATGCTGCCTTGATCGGCGACATGCCGGCACAAGTCCGGCGCGAGTTCCACCATGCGCGGCGTGAAGGCGCCCACTGCCGCGATGAAGGCATCGGCGCGCGGCCGCGCGCGCAGCACCACGCCGTCGGCCGGCGTGCAGGTGACCACCAGTGGACAGTGCGCCAGCGCCTCGTCGGGGTCCCTCACGACCGTGGCCGGCACGCCGAGCGTCTGCGCGTGTTCGACGAGCGCCTGCGCACTGGCATCACTGCGCGACGCAACCATCACGCCCGACAGCGGCAGCCCCTTCGCGAACGCTTCGAGATGCGCCCGACCTTGCGCGCCCGCGCCGACGATCAGCAGCGGTCCCTTCTTCCCGGCCGCCAGCTTCTGCGCCGCCAAGAGCGAGACCGCGGCAGTGCGCCGCGCCGTCACCGTGGGTCCGTCCAGCACGAACAACCGTTCGCCGGTCGCGACATCGAAGACGACCACGTCGCCCTGGATCGCAGGCCTGCCCGTGCCCGCATTCGCCGGCGTGAAAGTGATCAGCTTCGTGATCGCGATGCGCGCGTCCAGCGCCGGCATCACGAATAGGCTGCCGCCCCCGGGCAGCGGCTGCACCAGGCGTGCCGGTACCTGGACCGTTGCATCGAGCAGCAGGGCTTCGATCGCGCGTGCCAGCGCGACCGCCTCGAGGCTCTGCGCTGTGCCGTCCGCGTCAAGGATGGGATTCATGCGAGCACGCGATTTTGTCCTACCGCCATTCGCGTTTGGCACGGAAAGCAGGTGACGCAACGCGTTCCTAGCATCGAACGAAGAATCCATCGGAGCGTTCCATGCCGTCGCGCCTGCTCGAGTCCCGCCAAGCAATGTCCCGCCAGCCCGCCTTCTGGCTGGCCCTGTGCGGCGTGGTGGCGACGCAGCTGATGGCGTTCTACCTCCTGTGCAGCCACCAGGTGCGCAAGGCCGAGAACCGGCGCGCCGCGGTGGAAGTGCAGCGCATGGCGCATGCCGACTGCCTGCAGTACCTGGCGCAGTCCACCATCGGAAGCTGTGCCGTGCCGTTCATCCCTGGCACCAGCCGTCCCGCCGCCGCCGAATCCGGCGCGCCGGTGACCCTCGTCTCCCGCTGACCCATCCTTGGCGCGCCCCTGTCCTGCGGCGGCGTGCGCGTTTTCACCGCGGCGGACGCACCGTTTTGCCCGCCCGTGTTGAGCTGGCGTCCGACAGGCCCAAGGCACAGCCGCCGACTGGTCCGTGCCGTGCCGCTGCCTATCGTTTGATCAAGAAAACATCGCCAGGGAGCCCGCCATGAATCCAGCCCGTCTCGCCGATCCGGCCCTGCAGGAAGCAGGCACGGAGCAGGCCGCATCGTTGGAGGCGAGTGACGATTTCGACCTGCCGGCGTCCTCCACGCGCTACTGCCCCACCGAGCTGCTGGGCACGTTCACGTTGCTGATGGCGGGCCATGGCCGCTGCGTGAGTTCTTCCATGATGCTGGGCGATCGCGAGTACGCGATGTGGCAGCTCGCGCGCGCCCAGACGCTGCCCGACGACGAACTGCGGCGCATCGCCGTGCGGCTGTTCGCCTACTTCGACGACGAGCACGGCTGGGGCCACCGCCTCTAGGCCGACTCCATCCCCTCGATCAGGAAGCGCACCCGCCGCGCACCCTGCCATTCATCCGCTTCGAGCCGGTAAGCGATGCGCGCCCGGGCCGGCAGCGGCTCGGTGCGGCCGAACCACATGCCGTCGACGGGCTGCCCCTGGTGACGCAGCTTCAGGGCCAGGTGGCGCTCGCCGACCAGGCGCTGCGACAGCACGTCCATCTCCTCGCTGAACACCGGCGGCGCGAACCCCTGGCCCCACACCTGTTCGTGCAGCGTGTCCACGAGGTCGGGCCGGCGGTACTCGGGCGCCAGCGGGCCGTCGGTGTGCAGGCGCCGCATCAGCGTCGCAGCATCCAGCCATTCCTGCGCCACGGTGGCCAGCGCCTGCTCGAAGTTGTCGAGGTGCTCCTCGGCGATGGTGCAGCCGGCCGCCATCGCATGGCCGCCGAACCGAAGCAGCACCCCAGGATGGCGCTTGGCCACCAGGTCGAGCGCGTCGCGCAGGTGAAAGCCCGGGATCGAACGGCCCGAACCTTTGAGCTCGTGCTCGCGCCCCGGCGCCTGGCTCGCCGCGAAGACGAACGTGGGGCGATGGAATCGATCCTTCAGGCGTGAGGCGACGATGCCCACCACGCCCTCGTGGAAGTCGGGATCGAACACGCACAGCGCCGCGGGCGGCTCCTCGCCTTCGTCGAACAGGGCTTCGGCGATCTGCAGCGCCTGCTCGCGCATCTCGCCTTCCAGTCCCTGGCGCTCCCGGTTGATGCCGTCGAGCGTCGCCGCGAGTTCGGCCCCGCGCGCGGCATCGTCCGTGAGCAGGCACTCGATGCCCAGTCGCATGTCGGCCAGTCGTCCGGCCGCGTTGATGCGCGGGCCGAGAGCGAAGCCGAAATCGAACGTCGTCGCGGCCTGCGATTTCCGGCCGGCGGCGCTGAACAGGGCGGCCAGGCCGCAAGGCAGCGCGCCCGCGCGGATCCGCTTCAGACCCTGGGCGACCAGCCGGCGGTTGTTGGGATCGAGCTTGACCACGTCCGCGACCGTTCCGAGCGCAACCAGCGGCAGCAGCGCGTCCAATTTGGGTTGCGATGCCGCATCGAACGCGCCGCGCGAGCGCAGCTCGGCCCGCAGCGCCAGCAGCACGTAGAACATCACGCCGACGCCTGCGATGGACTTGCTCTCGAAGCTGCAGCCCGGCTGGTTGGGATTGACGATGACCGCGGCGTCCGGCAGCTGCGGGCCGGGCAGGTGGTGATCGGTCACCAGCACCTGAAGGCCGAGCGCGTTGGCGGCCGCGACGCCCTCGACGCTGGCGATGCCGTTGTCCACGGTGATCAGCAACTCCGCGCCCGTCTCCTTCACTCGCCGCGCGATCGCGGGTGTGAGGCCGTAGCCGTCGGCCACGCGGTCGGGAACGAGGTAGTCGACGTGGCGCGCGCCGAGCAGGCGCAGGCCCCGCACGCCGACGGCGCAGGCGGTCGCGCCGTCGCAGTCGTAATCGGCCACGATGCACAGGCGCCGCTGCGCCGCGATCGCGTCGGCGAGCAGCACCGCCGCTTCCTGCGCGCCCTTGAGGTCCGAAGGAGGCAGCAGGCGCGCGAGGCCGTCGTCCAGTTCGTCGCGTGCGACCACGCCGCGGGCGGCGTAGAGGCGGGCGAGCAGGGGATGGATGCCGGCCTGTTCGAGGGTCCAGGCCGCGCGGGGCGGGATGTCGCGGGTGATGATCTTCATAGGTCGGCCAGCAGGTCGGCGGTCCGCCGGCGGGAGAAAACGGAAGTGATGCGGCGCCGCCAGCCCGCGCCGCCGCTGCGCCAGGTGCGTGCGGAGCGGTCGCCGCAGAGGGTGATCGCGACGGAGAGGCCCTGGTCGAGCGCTCGTTCGAGTCGCGCGCATTCGCGTTCATCGAGCTGTTGCCAGGCCGCGGCCCACGCGCGCCAGTCGCGCAGCAGGGCCGCGTCGCGCAGGGAGTTGGTGAGTCGCATGCCGCCTCTCGGTGTGCGAGCGGCGCCTTCGGGCAAAGCGCCGTTGCCACTGACCCAGAAGGAATTCACCGGCAGCTGTCCGCCCCGGGTGCGCTCCTCGTTCACCGCATGCGTGTACAGCAGCATCTGCATCTCCTGCTGCAGGCGGCGCAGCGGCTTGCCGGCGTCGCCGCGCGGCATCCAGGGATCGATGACGCGGCCGACGACTCTGTCCAGCGACGCGCACGGCAATTTCGCGAACAGCTCGCCCTCGGCTAGCCACCGCGTGGGCGCTTCGTAGGCGAGCCGGATGCCGTCCTGCTCGAAGTAAGGCTGCATCGCGGCCAGCAGCGCCTGCGATTCCTGCGCATCGAGCTGGAGGTCTTGCGGGTGCAGCATGAAGACATGGTCCGTGCCCACGCGCCAGTGGCAGGGCGTCACCCAGGCCCACCCGGCGATGCCGGGATCGCGGCCGCCCTGCCGCATTTCCCAGGCGGCGAAAGGCAGAAGACCGTCGGGCGCGGCCAGCCCGCATTCGCGTGCGAGCACGCGCTCGTAGGGCATCGAGAAGGAGCGTTCGTCGCCCGGCTCCGCGTCGTCGGGCGCAAGGCGCGCGGCCAGCCGCTCCAGGTGCGGCAGGGACAGCCCCTGCAGGGTCTCGCGGCAGCCCGGTTCCCCGCTCGCGGCGAAGGGAATCAACAAGTGGTCACCGTCCGACATGGCCGGGATTGTCGCGGATGCCAAAATCCCGCCTCAAACCTATTTCACGACCATGCGCGTCCCCTACGAGCTGGTGCTGGGTTGGCGCTACACCCGGGCCGGGCGGGCGACCCGCCGCAACGGCTTCATCTCCTTCATCTCCGGCGTTTCCATGCTCGGCATCGCGCTGGGCGTGGCGGCGCTGATCATCGTGCTGTCGGTGATGAACGGCTTCCAGAAGGAAGTGCGCGACCGCATGCTGGGCGTGGTGTCGCATATCGAGGTGTACGGACCCGGCGGCGGCGTGCTGCCCGACCTGGACCGCACCATGCGCGAGGCGCGCAGCCATCCGCAGGTGCGGGGCGCCGCGCCCTTCGTCGCCGCGCAGGCGCTGATCGCGCGCGGCGAGGACATGCGTGGCGCGCTGGTGCGCGGCATCGACCCCGCGCGCGAACCCGAGGTGACGGACCTCGCGCGCACCGTGCGCGCCGGCGTGCTGGAGCGGCTGGCGCCGGGCGAGTTCGGCGTGGTGCTCGGCGCGGAGCTGGCGCGGGCGCTCGGCGTCCGGGAGGGCGATCCCGTCACGATGATCGCGCCCGGCGGGCAGGTCACGCCCGCCGGCATCGTGCCGCGGCTGAAGCAGATGACCGTCGTGGGCACCTTCGACTCCGGCCATTACGAATACGACAGCGGGCTGGTGCTGATGCACCTGCAGGACTCGGAGCGGCTGTTCCGCCTCGAAGGCCCGACGGGGGTGCGCCTGAAGCTCGCCGATCTGCACCAGGCGCGCGAAGTCGCCGCGCATCTGGCGAGCGAAGTGCTCACCGGGCCGGTGGTGGTGCGGGACTGGACGCGCCAGAACCGCACCTGGTTCGCGGCCGTGCAACTGGAAAAACGGATGATGTTCATCATCCTGACGCTGATCGTCGCGGTGGCCGCCTTCAATCTGGTGAGCACGCTGGTGATGACCGTCACCGACAAGCGGGCCGACATCGCGATCCTGCGCACGCTGGGCGCGAGTCCGCGCAGCATCATGGGCATCTTCGTCGTGCAGGGCGCCACCGTCGGCGTGATCGGCACGCTGGCCGGCCTGCTGCTCGGGCTGGCGATCGCCCTCAACATCGACGTCATCGTGCCGGCGCTGGAGACCGCCCTCGGCGCGAGCTTCCTGCCGCGCGACATCTACCTGATCAGCCGCATGCCCAGCGACCCGCAAAGCGGCGACATCGTGCCGATCGCGGTGATCTCGCTGGTGCTGGCCTTCGTGGCCACGCTGTACCCGAGCTGGCGAGCGAGCCGCGTCAACCCGGCCGAGGCGCTTCGCTATGAATGAGAACGGCGCGCCCGTGCTCCAGGCCCGCGGCCTGGCCAAGCGGTTCACCGAAGGCGGCCTGGACGTGGAGGTGCTGCGCGGCGTGGACCTCGACGTCGAAAGCGGCGAAACGGTGGCCATCGTCGGCGCCTCCGGCTCGGGCAAGAGCACGCTGCTGCACCTCCTCGGCGGCCTGGACGCGCCCACGGCGGGGTCGGTGCAGCTGGCCGGTCACGCGATGGCTTCGCTGAATCAGGCGAAACAGGGCGACCTGCGCAACAAGCACCTGGGGTTCGTGTACCAGTTCCATCACCTGCTTCCGGAATTCAGTGCGCTCGACAACGTCGGCATGCCGCTGCGCATCCGGCGCGAATCGCCCGAGGCCTGCGCCGCCGCGGCAACCGAAACGCTGGAGGCGGTGGGGTTGGGGCATCGACTGGGGCATCGTCCCGCCGAACTTTCCGGCGGCGAGCGCCAGCGCGTCGCGATCGCGCGGGCGCTGGTCACGCGACCTGACTGCGTGCTGGCGGACGAGCCCACCGGCAACTTGGACCGCGTGACGGCCGACGCGGTTTTCGACCTGATGCTGCACCTGGCCCATGAGCGCGGAACGGCGTTCGTGCTCGTGACGCACGACGAGGCGCTGGCGGCGCGCTGCGGAAGGCAGCTGCGGCTAACGTCGGGTCGCCTCGCTTGATCAACGGCAACCGGGCCTTTTGACGCGAAGCGTCAAAGGATCCTGTTGAACCACAGCAGCGACAGCCCCGCCGACAACAGCGCCAGCGCGGCCGCGGCCATCGCCATCAGCGCCGAGATCTCGGTCTCCTTCTTCTCCACCGTCAGCTTGGAGCTGAGCGTCTCGTAGACCTTCTTCAGGTCCTGCGCCGTTCCGGCGTAGAAGTACTCGGCCTGGGTCTTCTGCGCGATCGCCTTGAGCGTCTCTTCGTCGAGGCGCACGCGCATGGACCAGCCTTCGAAGCCGATGGTTTCGCCGTCCACCGTGCCGATGCCCACCGTGTAGACGCGCACGCCGCGGTCGGCGGCCATCTTGGCGGCTTCGAGAGGGTCCACGCCCGTGGTGCGCTGGCCGTCGGTCAGCATGATGATCGCGGCCGAGCTGTACGAACCCGGAGCGACGGGAGTGAACTCCTTTTTCTCCTTCTTGTCGGCATCGATGGCGAAGCCACGCTGCCGCTCGCGGCCGCTGCCCTGCATGGCCGCGAGTTCGATGCCCTGGTCGGGGAACAGCGTGGCCAGGGAGATGACGATGGCGTTGCCGGTGGCCGTGGCGCGCTGCAGCTGGAAGCGGTCGATCGCGGTGATCAGGTCGTCCCGGTTCACCGTCGGCAGCTGGGCCACTTGCGCCGAACCGGCGAAGGCGACGATGCCGACCTTCACATGACGCGGCAGGTCGCCGATGAAGGACTTGGCGGCGTTCTGGGCCGCAACCAGGCGGTTGGGCTGCACGTCCGCGGCGCGCATGCTGCCCGACACGTCCATGGCCAGGATGATGGTCTGCTGGTTCGACGGCAGCGTCACGACCGCATGCGGCCGCGCTGCCGCCAGCAGCATCGCCGTCATGGCCAGCAGGAAGAGCACGGGCGGGATGTGGCGCTTGATGCTCTGGCCGGCGCCCATCGCTTCCTTCACGATCGACAGCGACGCGTAGCGCACCGCCATCTTCTTCTTGCGGCGCAGCAGCCAGACATACGTCACCACCAGCAGCGGCAGGGCCAGCAGCAGCCAGAGGAATTCGGGCCAGAGGAAATGCATCGGACCTCCCGTCATTCGCTAAACGGAGTTCGCATCGCGCACGGCGTGCGATCGACCGGGACATGCAAGCGGCCACCGCGGAACCGGCTTTGCTGGGCCGCTGGTGGCGCCCCCTTGAGGGGGAGGCGGCCGAAGGCCGCTTCGGGGGTGGGCGTGTTCATCAGGCGGCGTGTTTGAGGTGCGCCGGCATCCCGCCGCCGGCCGAGAGGCGGGTGCGGCGCTTGCGCATTTCGGTGAAGCGGATCACCGCGTCGACCAGGTCGGCGTCGGTGGAAAGCTCGAGCGCGTCGACGCCGGCCTGCATCAGCGCCTGCCGCAGGTCGGCTTCGCGCTGGGCGGCGATGCGGGCGAAGCGCTTGCGGAAGCCCGCGTCGTGCGTGTCCACCAGCACCTGCTCGCCGGTCTCCGCGTCGCGCAGCGTCAGCAGGCCCAGGTCCGGCAGCTGCAGCTCCAGCGGATCGAGCACCCGCACGGCCACCACCTCATGGCGCTGGGCCAGCAGCGCGAGCGCGCGCTCCCAGCCCGGCTCGCTGATGAAGTCGGACACGACGAACACCGTGGAGCGGCGCCTGATCAGGCCGGCGGCCGAATCGAGCAGGTCGCGCAGCCGCGTCGGACCGCCCTCCTTGATGCTGGGGCGGTCTTGCAGCGTGTGCAGCAGGTGCAGCACATGGCGGCGGCCGCCGCGGGTCGGGATCACCGTGTCCACGCCGGAGCCGTAGAGCATCGCGCCGATGCGGTTGCCGTGTCGGGTGAGCATGCGCGCCAGCACGGCCACGAACTCGGCCGAGACATTGCGCTTGCGCTGCTCGCCCGAACCGAAGTCGACCGACGGGCTCAGGTCCATCAGGAACCACGCGGCCATCTCGCGGTCCTCGGTGAAGACGCGGACGTGCGGCGTGTCGGTGCGGGCGGTGACGTTCCAGTCGATGTGGCGCACGTCGTCGTGGTGCTGGTACTCGCGCAGGTCGGCCAGGTCCAGCCCCGCACCGCGCATCAGCGTGCGGTAGTCGCCTTGCAGCAAGCCATCGAGCCGGCGGATGACCGTCCACTCGAGGCGCTTGAGCACGCGCTCGGCGGCGCCGCCCGGCGCGGGCGCCGGTTCGGCAACGGGCTGGGGCGCCGCAGGCGCCCTACGCAGCCAGTTTTTCATGTTCGAGCGGGCGGGCCGGCGCCGGAATCCTGGCCATGATCTGCCCGATCACGGCATCGGCGTTCATGCCTTCGGACAGGGCCTCGTACGACAGCACCAGGCGGTGGCGCAGCACGTCGCTCACCAGGTCGGTCATGTCCTCGGGCAAGGCGTAGGTGCGTCCCCGGAGCATGGCCAGAGCACGCGCGCCCTCGGTCAGGCTGATGGTGCCGCGCGGACTGGCGCCGAAGGTGATGAAGCGGCGCAGCTCCTTCATGCCGTGCCGCTCCGGGTTGCGCGTGGCGGACACCAGCTTCACCGCGTACTGCACCAGCGACGGATCGACGTACACGCGGCGGCACTCGTGCTGCAGCGTCGCCAGCTGCTCCGTGGTGGCCACGGGCGACACGTCCACCGCGGGGCCGGTGACGCGCTCGACGATCACGTACTCCTCCTCGTCGGTGGGGTAGTCGACCAGCACCTTCATCATGAAGCGGTCCACCTGCGCTTCCGGCAGCGGATAGGTGCCCTCGGTCTCGATCGGGTTCTGCGTCGCCATCACCAGGAACGGGCTGGGCACCTTGTGCGTCTCGCCGGCGATCGTGACCTGGCGCTCCTGCATCACTTCGAGCAGCGCGCTCTGCACCTTGGCGGGGGCGCGGTTGATTTCGTCGGCGAGCAGCAGGTTGGTGAACACCGGGCCGAGCGAGGTGCTGAAGTCGCCGTTCTTCTGGTTGTAGATGCGCGTGCCCACCAGGTCGGCCGGCACCAGGTCGGGCGTGAACTGGATGCGCTTGAAGTGGCCGCGCACCGTGCTGGCCAGCGTCTTGACTGTCAGCGTCTTGGCCAGTCCCGGCACGCCTTCCACCAGCAGGTGGCCCTGGGCGAGCATGGCGACCATCACGCGTTCGAGGAAGCGGTCCTGCCCGACCACGATGCGCTTGACCTCATAGAGGATCTGCTCCATGAGCTTGGCAGTGGCGGTGTCCTGGCGCGTCGTGGAATCCATTGCAGGCGTGCTTTCTCTGTTGGATGGAGGAAGGGGCGGACGGGATGAAAGGCGCAATTGCCGCTCAGAAGGGCGGCAGGCCGGCGGCCTGCGCGGCGTTCTCGATGGGTACGGCGAAACCGATGCCGAGGAAGGTGCGCGCCGGGGTGGGATTGAGGATGGCGGTGACGATGCCGACCACTTCGCCATCCATCGTGACCAGCGGGCCACCGGAATTGCCGGGGTTGGCGGCCGCATCGAACTGGATGAGGTTGCTCATCTCCTGCTTGCCCTCCGGCGAGCGGAACGAGCGCTTCAGGCCGGAGATCACGCCGCCGGAAGCGGAAGGCCCGATGCCGAACGGGAAGCCGACGGCCAGCACTTTGTCGCCCGGTCCCAGGTCGCCGGTGGACCGCATGGTGGCCGCGATCATGTCGTCGGGGATCTTCGCGGCCTGCAGCACCGCGAGATCGTTCTCGGCCTGCACGCCGGTGATCGTGGCCGACGCCTCCAGGCCGTCGTGGAACGTCACCTTGATGCTGTCCGCGCCGGAGACCACGTGCAGGTTGGTCAGGATGATTCCCTTGTCCACGATCACCACGCCCGTGCCGACGCCGGCTTCGATTTCTTCCTCGTCACCCGAGGCGGAGGGCCGCTCGACCTTGTTCGCGGGATCGATCGCTTCGGGCTTGGCCTTGGGCGTGCGCTGCGGCAGCCGGCTTGGCGGCTCTTCCTTCAGCCGGCTCTTCTTCACGTAGCTCACGACGCGCACGACCGATGGCCGCACGTTCTCGTATGCCTTGGCGTACTCGGAGGGCAACTGCTGGGTTTCAAGCGTCTTGAGCACCGCCGCGTTGATGTCCTTCTGCGTGATGCGCTGCTGGCCCGGCCGCAGGTTGAGCGTGAGGCTGGCGGCCAGCATCGCAGCGAGCAGCGCGATGGCCGCCCACATCATGGCTGGGCTGGAGAGATTGAAACGGCGCTTGCGGGCCGGTGCTGCGGGTTGGGGGGCGGAAGGGGTTGCCGCCTCGGGTGCTTCCTGCGCTGCGGCTCGAGCCGGGTGCGCAGGAGCCGGACGGCTGGAGCTGTAGAGAGCTGGCCTGCGCATCGGATCACCTTGTCCACAACGAAGGGTTCGCTTCAAGAACCCTGGAAAGCGAGAGCACACGGTATCACGGTTTGCTGCGCGGTGCACGATTGCGGCCGGGCCCTCCGGAGGGGATCGGGCATGATCCGCGCGATGTCAGCGCTCGTCGATACGCACTGCCACCTCGACGCTCCCGAGTTCGCTCGCGATGCCACGGATGTGCGTCAGCGCGCGCGGCGTGCGGGTGTCGTGCACTGCCTGATTCCGGCGGTTCACACGGCTGCGTTTGACGCGGTGCGGACCCTCGCGCACCAGGGCGGCGACAGCTATGCGCTGGGCATCCATCCGCTGTTCACGCCGCAAGCGTCGCAAGAGGACCTCGAGACGCTCGATGGCGCGCTCACCGAACACGCGAACGATCCGCGACTGGTCGCGGTCGGCGAGATCGGGCTCGACTATTTCGTGCCGGGCCTGGACGCGGACAAGCAGGAGTTCTTCTATCGCCAGCAGCTGCGCATCGCGCGCCGTCATGGGCTTCCGGTTGTGCTGCACGTGCGAAGGTCGGCGGACCGGCTGCTGAGGCATCTGCGGGAGGTGTCCGTGCAAGGCATCGCGCATGCGTTCAACGGCAGCGAGCAACAGGCGCACGAATTCATCGCGCTCGGATTCAAGCTCGGCTTTGGGGGCGCGGTCACGTATGACAGGGCGCTTCAGTTGCGCCGACTCGCGGCGGGATTGCCTCTTTCGGCTCTCGTGCTGGAGACGGACGCACCGGACATTCCGCCGCACTGGCTCTACCGGACGGCGCAGGAGAGGGCGCAAGGCTTGCCCCAAGGGCGCAATGAGCCGGGGGAGCTGGCGCGTATTGCAGAGGTGGTCGCGGGCCTGCGAGGCATTGCGGTTGAAGAGCTGGCGGAGGCGACGACGCAAAATGCCCAGGACGTGGTTCCACGGCTGGCGGCGCTGCTTGCGGATGGGCCCGTTCGTTGCGCTGCGGATAATCCGCCGCCGTGAGCGCCCGCCCGACCCCGCTGCCTGAAGTCAACTTCTCCGACCACGGCGACATCCGCTACCTGCATCTCGGAACCGAATGGGTCCAGGGGTCGATGCGCCTGGACGATCCCTTCTCGATCCACCTCGAATACGTGCAGCGCATGATGGCCTGGCTGCTGTTCGTCGATCCTGCGTCCGTCTCGAAGCGGCACGCGATGCAGCTCGGTCTGGGCGCCGCGGGCCTGACCAAGTTCTGTCACCGCCACCTGCGGATGAAGACGACCGCCATCGAGCTCAACCCGCAGGTGATCGCCGCCTGCCGCCTGTGGTTCAAGCTTCCGCGCGACGACAGCCGCCTGTCCGTGATCCTCGGCGATGCCGCGGAAGTCGCGGCGCACGAGCACTGGCGCGGCGCGATCGACGCGCTGCAGGTCGACCTGTACGACCACGAGGCCGCGGCCCCGGTCCTGGACAGCCAGGCCTTCTATGCGGATTGCCGTCGGCTGCTCACCGAGGATGGCTGCATGACGGTCAACCTGTTCGGCCGGTCCTCCAGCTATGAGCGGAGCCTGGCTCGCATCTGCTCCGCCTTCGGGCCCGATGCGGTCTGGTCGTTCCGGCCGACGCGGGAAGGCAACACGATCGTGCTCGCATTGCGCACGCCGCAGCTGCCGACGCGCGCGGAACTGATGGAGCGCGCCTACACCATCCAGCAGCGGTGGGAGCTGCCCGCGGTCAAGTGGCTGCGCGTGCTCAAGAGTGTGGAATGATGGCGCCATGAGCCCTAGCGCCCGACCGAAGCCCTCCGCTCGCACCGAATTCCACGGTCCGCTGGACTGGCGCAGCATGGTCGAGTGGCTGAGCGAGGACGGCGTCATCTCGGGCGAGGAAGCCGCCCGCACCATCGCCCGCTGCTCGCAGGCCGAGAGCTCGCAGCATCCGCTCGTGCGCCTCGCGGCCGTGTCGATGACGAGGGCCAGCGACGGCAAGCCGCTGGACATCGAGGCGCTCACGCAATACCTCGCCCAGCGCGCCGGCATGGAATACCTGCGCATCGACCCGCTCAAGGTGGACGTCGGCCGCGTCTCCGACACGATGAGCGCGGGCTACGCGGAGCGGCACCGCGTGCTCCCGGTGCAGGTGACGGGTTCCGAGGTGGTGGTCGCCACGGCCGAACCCTTCACCACCGACTGGGTCGCCGAGGTCGAGCGGCAGGCCAAGCGCGCGGTGCGTCGCGTGGTGGCCAACCCGCAGGACATCCATCGCTACACGGCGGAGTTCTTCGCGCTGGCCAAGTCGGTGCGCGCGGCGCAGCGTACCGGAGGCGGCAGCGGCGCCGCGAGCTTCGAGCAGCTGGTGGAGCTGGGGCGCAGCAACAAGCAGCTGGACGCCAACGACCAGGGCGTGGTGCAGGTCGTCGACTGGCTGTGGCAATACGCCTTCGACCAGCGCGCGAGCGACATCCACCTGGAGCCGCGGCGGGAGCAGGGGGTGATCCGGTTCCGCATCGACGGCGTGCTGCACCCGGTCTACCAGATGCCGATGGGCGTGCTCAACGCCATGACGGCGCGCATCAAGCTGCTCGGCCGCATGGACGTGGTGGAGAAGCGCCGCCCGCAGGACGGCCGCATCAAGACGCGCAACCCGCGCGGTGACGAGGTGGAGATGCGCCTGTCGACGCTGCCCACCGCCTTCGGCGAGAAGATGGTGATGCGCATCTTCGATCCCGACACCGCCGTCAAGGACCTCGACGCGCTCGGCTTCACCCAGCACGACGCGCAGCGCTGGGAGGCGCTGGTGCGCCGGCCGCACGGGATCATCCTGGTGACCGGCCCGACCGGTTCGGGCAAGACGACGACGCTCTACTCCACGCTCAAGCGCGTGGCCACCGAGGAGGTCAACGTCAGCACGGTGGAGGACCCGATCGAGATGATCGAGCCCGCCTTCAACCAGACGCAGGTGCAGACGCAGCTGGACTTCGGCTTCTCGGAAGGCCTGCGCGCGCTGATGCGGCAGGACCCGGACATCATCATGGTGGGCGAGATCCGCGACATCCAGACGGCCGAGATGGCGGTGCAGGCCGCGCTCACCGGCCACCTGGTGTTCTCGACCTTGCACACCAACGACGCGCCCTCGGCCATCTCCCGCCTGATGGAACTCGGCGTCCCCGCGTATCTGATCAACGCCACCGTGCTGGGCGTGCTGGCCCAGCGGCTGGTGCGCACGCTGTGCAGGCAATGCCGCCAGCCCGACAGCGCCTCCAGCCGGGAAGCGGTGGAGGAGGTGGTCCGTCCCTGGAAGCTCACCGGCGGCTGGCGGCCCTACCGCCCGGTGGGCTGCGTGGACTGCCGCATGACGGGATTCATGGGACGCATGGGCCTGTACGAACTGCTGACCGTCGGCGAAGGCTTCAAGGACAAGGTGTCACGCGAGCCTTCCATGGAGGCCCTGCGCCGGCAGGGCATCCAGGACGGGATGCGTCCGCTGCGCCTGGCCGGCGCGCTGCGGGTCGCGGAGGGCCTCACCACCCTGGAAGAGGTGCTGACCGCCACGCCCCCGCTGGACTGAGCCGTCCACCCGCCGGGCTGCGGCTGGGTCAAGTGTGTATAGGTGTAATCCACAACGAAGCAGGGACTGGCGGTCGGGACAATCCAGCCCTTTGGCATCGCCTTTCAGGAGAAGAAACTTGAGAATCAAGAGCCAGAAAGACTTCGTGGCCGGCCTGATGTTCGCGATCGTGGGCGCCGGCTTCGCACTCGGAGCGACCAACTACACCATCGGCGAAGGCGCCCGCATGGGCCCCGGCTACTTCCCCCTCATGCTGGGCATCCTGCTGGCCATCATCGGGGCGATCGTGGTCTTCGAGTCCCTCGTCGTCGAGACCGAGGACGGGGAGAAGATCGGCAGCATCGCCTGGAAGCCGCTGCTGTTCATCATTGGCTCGAACATCGTCTTCGGCATTTGCATCGGCGGCCTTCCCAAGCTCGGCATCCCCTCGCTCGGCCTGATCGTGGGCATCTACGCCCTGACGTTCATCGCCAGCATGGCGGGCGAGGAGCACAAGGCCAAGGAAGTGATCGTGCTTGCCACCGTGCTCGCCATCCTCAGCTACGTCGCCTTCATCGTGCTGCTGAACCTGCAGTTCCCGGTGTGGCCCGCCTTCCTGACACGTTGATAGGACGCCCGCCATGGATCTCCTGACCAATCTCGCGCTGGGCTTCGGCGTCGCCTTCACGCCCATCAACCTGCTGTATTGCTTCATCGGCGTCGTGCTGGGCACCGCCATCGGCGTGCTGCCCGGCATCGGCCCGGTGGCCACCATCGCGATGCTGCTGCCGGCCACCTACGCGCTGCCGCCGGTGTCGGCGCTGATCATGCTGGCCGGCATCTATTACGGCGCGGCCTACGGCGGCTCCACCACCGCCATCTTGGTCAACCTGCCGGGCGAATCGTCCTCGGTGGTCACGATCATCGACGGCTACCAGATGGCGCGCCAGGGCCGCGCCGGGCCGGCGCTCGCGGCCGCCGGCATCGGCTCGTTCTTCGCCGGCTCGGTCGCCACGCTCATCCTGGCGGCCTTCGCCGCACCGCTGACCGAGGTCGCCTTCAAGTTCGGCCCCGCCGAATACTTCTCGCTGATGGTGCTGGGCCTGATCGGCGCGGTGGTGCTGGCGTCCGGCTCGCTGATCAAGGCGGTCGCCATGATCCTGCTGGGCCTGCTGCTGGGCCTGATCGGCACGGACGTGAACTCCGGCGTGGCGCGCTATTCCTTCGACATCCCGGAACTGACCGACGGCCTGGGCTTCATCGTGATCGCCATGGGCGTGTTCGGCTACGGGGAGATCATCTCCAACCTGGGCAAGCATGCCGACGAGCGCCAGGTCTTCACGGCCAAGGTGAGTGGCCTGTTCCCGACAAAGGAGGACTTCAAGCGCATGGCGCCCGCGATCCTGCGCGGCACCGCGCTGGGGTCCATGCTGGGCATCCTGCCCGGCGGCGGCGCGCTGCTGTCGGCCTTCGCGGCGTACACGATCGAGAAGAAGACCAAGCTCAAGCCGGGCGAGCTGCCGTTCGGCCGGGGCAACATCCGCGGCGTGGCGGCGCCCGAGGCGGCCAACAACGCCGGTTCGCAGACTTCGTTCATCCCGCTGCTCACGCTGGGCATCCCGCCCAACGCCGTGATGGCGCTGATGGTCGGCGCCATGACCATCCACAACATCCAGCCGGGGCCGCAGGTGATGACCAGCAACCCGCAGCTGTTCTGGGGCCTGATCGCCTCGATGTGGATCGGCAACGCCATGCTGGTGATCCTGAACCTGCCGCTGATCGGCATCTGGATCAAGCTGCTGACGGTGCCCTACCGCTGGCTGTTCCCGTCGATCGTGCTGTTCTGCGCCATCGGCGTCTACTCCACGAACAACAACACCTGGGACATCTGGATGGTGGCGATCTTCGGCGTGATCGGCTACCTCTTCATCAAGCTCGGCGCCGAGCCGGCGCCCCTGCTGCTGGGCTTCATCCTGGGCCCGATGATGGAGGAGAACCTGCGCCGCGCGCTGCTGCTCTCGCGGGGCGACTGGTCGGTGTTCGTCAGCCGCCCGCTCTCGGCCGGCCTGCTGGGCGCCGCCCTGCTGCTGCTGATCATCGTGCTGCTGCCCTCGGTCAAGAAGCAGCGCGAGGACGTGTTCCACGAGGAAGAGGCCTGAGCGGCGCTCACCTGAAAACACTTCGTGTTTTCCAGGTGGTTCTGAACAGTTGATGATGGACCGGCGAAGCCGGATCCGTCATCAAGAGGTGTCCGCGCTGCATGTTTTTCCGCGCGGACCGTTCGACCTGAGGTCGTGGTAGGCGGCCCGCACGATCCGCCACCGATGCGCACCAACACCGGCCTTGAAAGCCCGGCGTCCGCGGCTTCTGCACCGCGTCTCCTGCCAGGGCTGGCCTTTGCCGTCGCCGGCGCCATCACGTTCAGCGGCAAGGCCATCATCGTCAAGCTCGCCTACCGCTACGGGGTGGATGCGGTCACGCTGATCATGCTGCGCATGCTGTTCGCGCTGCCGTTCTTCGCGGCGATGGCGTGGTGGGCCAGCCGCGGCAGGCCGCGCCTGCAGCCGCGCGACTGGCTTGGCGTGGTGGGGCTGGGCATCAGCGGCTACTACGTCTCCAGCTTCCTCGACTTCGTCGGGCTGCAGTACGTGACGGCATCGCTGGAGCGGCTGATCCTGTACCTCACGCCGACGCTGGTGCTGCTGCTCGGCTGGCTGCTGCACCGCAAGCCGTTCACCCGCACGCAGCTGGCCGGCATGGGCATCAGCTACGCGGGCGTGCTGCTGGTGTTCGGGCACGAGCTCGGGCTGCAAGGCGAGGGCACCTTGTTCGGCGCCACCCTGATCTTCATCAGCGCCGTAACGTACGCGATCTACCTGGTCTGCAGCGGCCAGCTGGTGCAGCGGCTTGGATCCCTGCGGCTGGTGGGGCTGGCGACATCCGTAGCGTGCCTGTGCTGCATCGTGCAATTCCTGCTGCTGCGGCCCGTCGGCGCGGCGCTTTCGGTGGCGCCGCAGGTGGTGTGGCTGTCCTTGCTCAACGCCACGCTGTGCACGGCCGTGCCTGTGCTGCTGGTGATGATGGCCATCGAACGCATCGGCCCCGCGCTGTCGGCGCAGACGGGCATGGTCGGGCCGCTGTCCACCATCGCGATGGGCGCGCTCATCCTGGGCGAACCGTTCACGGGCTGGATCGTCGTGGGCACGGCCCTGGTGATCGCGGGCATCTTCGTCTTCACGCGCAGCGGCCGCTGACGGCCGCGCCGCGCGCCGACCGTATCATCCGGCGCTTCACCGTTAGCAGGACGTCGCCATGGATCTGGGCATTTCGGGCAAGTGGGCGCTGGTGTGCGGCGCCAGCAAGGGACTGGGCTTCGGCTGCGCGCAGGCGCTTTCGCGCGAAGGCGTGAACGTGGTGATCGTCGCGCGAGGCCTGCCGGCGCTGCAGGAAGCGGCGGCGCGCCTTCAGGCCGACCCGCAGCGGCCGCAAGCCGCGAAAGTGGAATTCGTGGCGGCCGACATCACCAGCGCCGAAGGACGCGCCGCTGTGTTCACGCACCGCAAGGACTACGACATCGTCGTGACGAATGCCGGCGGGCCTCCGCCGGGGAGCTTCCGCGACTGGGACCGCCAGGCGTGGATCGACGCGCTCGACGCCAACATGCTCACGCCCATCGAGCTGATCAAGGCCACGGTCGACGGCATGGCGGCGCGCGGCTTCGGCCGCATCGTCAACATCACTTCGAGCGCGGTGAAGGCGCCGCTGGCGCTGCTGGGCCTGTCGAACGGCGCGCGCAGCGGCCTCACGGGCTTCGTCGCGGGCGTTGCGCGCATGACGGACGTGGCATCCCGCAACGTCACCATCAACAACCTGCTGCCCGGCCCGTTCGACACCGACCGCCTGCGCAAGACCATGACGGAGGCCGCGCGCAAGGCGGGCCAGACGCTGGAGCAGGCGATGGATGCGAGGCGAAAGCTCGGCCCCGCGCAGCGCTTCGGAACGCCCGAGGAGTTCGGCGCGATCTGCGCCTTCCTGTGCAGCCAGCACGCGGGGTACATCGTGGGGCAGAACATCCTCGCGGACGGCGGCACCTACCCCGGCACCTACTGAGCGGACCTGGGCGGATCGCGGTCAGGCGGCCGCGATACCGGCGCCCGTTCCGTTGCGGCGACGCGCGGCCACGAAAGGCGAGTTGGCGGCGCTTTCAGGACTGATCGCGGCCATGTACGACTGCAGCGTGTCCTGGATGTGCAGCGCCAGGGCCTGCTGCGCCTCGGCGGGCGCTGCGTCCGCGATCAGGCGCACGATCGCGGCGTGGTTCTCCTGGCAGTGCCCGACCCGCTCGTTCTCCTCCGGCAGGCGCGCGCGCATGGCGGCGATCTTGGAGGAGATCAGCTGGTAGGCCTGCTTGAGATACGAGTTCTCGCAGTGATCGACGATGACCTGGTGGAACGACTGGTCGAGTGACGGGATCGCACGCCAGTCGCCGGCTTCGTGGGCCCGCGCCATCTGTGCCACGTTGGCCTGCAGCGCCGCAACGAGTTCGGCCCGGCGCTCGCGCATCGCGCCGGCGAGCGCCGCGACCTCCACGAACTCGCGGAAGCGGCAGATCTCCTCGACCTCGCGCGTTGAAAGCGAGAACACGAAGGTGCCGCGCTGCGGCTGGATGTCGATCAGGCCGTCCACGCGCAGCCGCAGCAGCGCCTCCCGCACGGGCGTCTTACTGATGCCGAGTTGCGCGGCGAGCGAAGCCTCGGAGAGCTGCTCGCCCAGCCCGATCTGGCCGCTCACGATGAGCTGCCGGATGCTGTCGTGAGCAAGGTCCGTCAGGGACTTGGGGCGTTCCAGAAACCGCTGCATGAGAGTCGGGCGTTGATCTCCACTTGGGCTGCCGAGGATAAGGGCAGCGACACCGCTTCAGGGTTAACCAGCATCGCGAATCTGAGATATTAGATACGATACACCGCTTCCCTGCCGCACACAACTGGAGACAGCCCTTGGACGCACCGGTCCTGACCGCGCCGCCGAACCGGTGGGAGCAGCGGTTCATCGCGGCCAACAAGGCGGTACTGGTGGTGCTTCTCGCACTCATGTCCGTGCTGGTGATCCTGAATGTGATCACCCGCTACGCCTTCTCCTACTCCTTCACCTGGGTGGAGGAAGTCACCCGCTACATGATGATCTGGGCCACCTTCCTGGGAGCCGGACTGGCGCTTCGGGTCGGTGGGCACATTGCCATCGACACCCTGCCGAATGCCTTGCCGGCCGGGCCGGCCCGATGGGTGCGGTCGCTGATCGTCGCAGTGATCGCCGCATCGCTGCTGGCCGTGATCTGGCTCGGCATCGAGTACGCGGAGTTCGGCTGGGAGCAGGAGACACCGGTGCTCAACTGGTCCTTTGGCAAGGTCTACCTGGCCATTCCCGTGGGCGCCGCGCTCATGCTCGTGCACCTGTTCTTCGTCGCCCCGCGCTGGATCCGCTCCGGCGAGTGGGAGCGGATCGAAGGCTTCGACCCGCAAGCCCTTTAGGAGCGAAAGCCCGTGAGCGCCGTCCTGGGGGGAGTGTTCGTCGGCCTGATGGTGCTGGGTGCGCCGATCGCCTTCGCCATGCTGGTCGCCGGCTTCGTGGCCGTGTGGGTCAAGCCGGGCCTGAGTGCGCTGGTGGTGATCCAGAACCTGTTCAGCGGACTGGACAGCTTCCCGCTGATGGCCATCCCGTTCTTCATCCTGGCGGCGGAGCTGATGTCGGGCGGCGCTCTCACCGACGTGCTGCTGCACTTCGCGGCGCGCCTGGTGGGGCGGCACCGGGGCGGCCTCGGCCACGCCAACATCCTGACCCTCACCTTCTTTTCGGGCATCAGCGGCTCGGCGCTGGCCGATGCGGCCGGCCCCGGCGCGATGCTGATCCGGATGATGAAGAAGGCCGGCTACAGCGACGCGTACGCGGCGGCGCTCACCGCATCGACCGCCATCGTCGGCCCGATCATCCCGCCCTCGATCATCATGATCATCTACGCCCTGACGGACAACAGCGTCACCGTCACGGGCCTGTTCCTCGCGGGCATCGTCCCCGGCGTGTTGATCGCACTCTCGCTCGCCGTGGTGAACCACATCGTCAGTGCGAAGCGCAACTACCGCAGCGCGCCCGAGGAGACGCTGCCGCTCACCCGCCTGTTCGTGCGCGCGCTGCCCGCGCTGCTGCTGCCCTTCATCATCCTTGGCGGCATCCATTCCGGCGTCTTCACGCCCACGGAAGCTTCGGCCGCCGCCGTGCTGTACGCGTTGCTGGTCGGCCGTTTCGTGTACGGCACGCTGCAGTGGAGCATGCTGCCCGCCATCCTGTTCCGCACCGCGCTGATGACGTCGTCCGTGCTCTTCATCGTCGCCACCTCGGCGGTGTTCGCCTGGGTGCTGACGGTGGGGCAGATCCCGCAGACGGTGGCCGGCTGGATCGCAGGCATGCAGCTCTCGCCCACCATGCTGCTGCTCGCGATCAACGTGCTGCTGCTGGTCGTCGGCATCTTCATCGAGCCCCTGCCCGGCGTGATGATCATGGTGCCGATCCTCGCGCCGCTGGCCGACGCGGCCGGCCTGAATCCGCTGCACTTCGCGATCGTGGTGATCGTCAACCTGACCTTGGGGATGATCACGCCGCCCGTGGGCGGGCTGCTCTTCGTCACCTCCATCGTCTCGGGCGTCCAGATGGGCCCGATGGTTCGCGAGGCGCGGCCCATGCTGGTCGCACTGTTGATCGTGCTGGCGCTTCTCACTTTCTTCCCCGTGCTGTCGACCTGGCTGCCGGGCCTGCTGGGCTACAGGAACTGAGCCCGTCCACGTTTTTTTCGAAGGAGACCCCACCATGACGACACGTCGAATCTCCCTGCTCGCCCTGGCGGCGGCGCTCTGCGCCGGTGCCGCGAGCTTTCCGGCCCACGCGCAGAAGGTGATGAAGTACGCCCACTTCCAGCCGGGCAAGAGCGACCAGCCCAAGCACGCCGCGGCGGTCGCATTCAAGGAGCACGTGGAGAAGTCCACCAACGGCTCGGTGAAGGTGGAGATCTACCCGGCCGGCCAGCTGGGGACCGCGCAGCAGATGATGGAAGGCCTGCGCCTGGGCTCCATCGAGATGGCGGTGGTGCACGACGGCGGCATCCCCGGCGTCTACAAGACGTTCAACATCTTCGGCCTGCCCTTCGTGTTCGACAACCACGACCACGCCTACCGCGTGCTGGACGGCCAGTTCGGCAAGGAACTCGCCGAGGACATGCGCAAGAAGACCGGCATCCGCCTGATGGCCTATGCGGACAACGGCATCCGCCACTTCACCAACAGCAAGCGCGCGATCAAGAGCCCCGAGGACATGAAGGGCCTGAAGATGCGCGTGCAGCCCAGCCCGGTGTTCGTCAAGCTGGTCGAGTCGCTCGGCGCCAGCCCCACCGCGATCGATTGGGGTGAGCTGCCCGCCGCGCTCGCGCAAGGCACCGCCGACGGCCAGGAGAACGGCGTGACCAACATCCTCGCGGCCAGCCTCTACCAGCACCAGAAGCACGTCACGCTGGACGGCCACGTCTACAGCCTGCATGCCTACCTGGTCAGCGACCGCTTCTACAACGGCCTGTCCGCCACGGAGAAGAAGGCCGTGGACGAGGGCGTGGAGAAGGCCAAGAAGATCCACCGCGACATGACGCGCGAGCAGGACCTCTCGGCCAAGAAGGTGCTGGCCGAGAAGGGCATGACCGTCACCGAGCTCAGCGCCGCCGAGATCGACAAGTTCCGCCAGGCCTCGCAGCCGGCCGTGCGCAAATACCTTGAGGCGGACGTCAGCAAGGAGTGGACCGAGAAGCTCCTGGCCGCCGCGAACGGCAGCCGCAAGCAGTGACGCGAAGCACATGAAGGACATCATCGAAGGACTGCGCGAGGTCGCCGTCGCCTCCGTCGCCGACGCCGTGGACAAGGTCTGCGGCAAGCGTGGCTACATGGACGAGTGCATCAAGCCGCGCATCAACGACAAGCGCGTGGTCGGCCCCGCCGCCACCGTGCTGGAAGCGGCAACCGACGAGTTCCTGCCGCCGCAGCATGCGCTGGACCTGATCGACGAAGCGCCGGCCGGCAGCGTCATCGTCATCGCGATCCAGGGCGGTGAACCGGACGTGGCCGTCTGGGGCGGCCTGATGACGGCGGGCGCGTTCGCCAACGAGCACGCCGGCGCCATCCTCGACGGCGGCGTGCGCGACCTGGCGGAGATCCGCCGCGACTACGACTTTCCCGTCTTCGCGCGCTCGGTGAGCCCCGGCACCACGCTCGGCCGCTACAAGACCGTGGCTTCGCAGGTGCCCGTGGAAGTGGGCGGCGTGATCGTCCATCCGGGCGACATCATCGTGGCCGACATCGACGGCGTGGTCGTCGTGCCGAAGGACAAGGCCAAGGAAGTGCTGGCCATGTCGCGCGAGATCGACCAGCGCGAACTCGAGCAGGCCAAGCTGATCGTGGCCGAGAAATCGCTGCGCAAGGGCCTGGCCAAGTACGGGCGGATCTGAGCGCATGGCGCAGCAGGCTGCTCCGGTGGACGTGCTCGCCCTTGGCGAGGCGATGGTGGAGTTCAACCAGACCGGCGAAGGCGGCGGGCGGCTCTACCTCCAGGGCTTCGGCGGCGACACGTCCAACTTCGCCATCGCCGCGGCGCGCCAGGGGGCGCGGGCGGGTTTCGTGTCCGCGCTGGGCAGCGACGAGCACGGACGCACGCTGCGCGCGCTGTGGGACCGCGAGCGCGTGGACCACTCCGGCGTGCGCACCGATCCCTCCGCGTACACCGCCGTTTACTTCGTCACGCACGACGAGCGCGGCCACCACTTCGACTTCATGCGCGCCGGTTCGGCCGCGAGCCGCATGCAGCCGGCCGACCTGCCGCGCGACAGCATCGCGGCGGCGCGCGTGCTGCACCTTTCCGGCATCAGCCTCGCCATCTCGGCGTCGGCCTGCGACACCGCTTATGCGGCGATCGACATCGCGCGGAACGCCGGCGTGCAGGTCTCCTTCGACACCAACCTGCGCCTGAAGCTCTGGGGCGTGGACCGCGCCCGCGCCGTGATGACGGATGTCATGAAGCGCTGCGACATCTGCCTGCCCAGCCTGGACGACGTCGCGGCCATCAGCGGCCTGCGCGATCCCGACGCGCTGGTCGACTGGTGCCTCGGGCTGGGCGCGAAGATCGTGGCCTTGAAGCTCGGGCATGAAGGCGCCGTGGTCGCCGATGCGCATCAGCGGCACCGCATCGCGCCGCACCCGTGCAAGGTCGTGGACGCCACCGGAGCGGGCGACACGTTCGGCGGCGCATTCATTGCGCGCCTGCTGGCGGGCGACGCCCTGCCAACGGCGGGGCGTTATGCATCCGTGGCGGCGGCGCTGTCCACCGAAGGCTATGGCGCGGTGGAACCGATCCCGACCGCCGATCGCGTGCGTGCGGCCATGGAGGCGCGATGAGCGACGCGGCGAGCGGCGCGCAGCCGCAGGTGTTTCGCGATGACGTCTTCGCGGGCCGGCAGGTGCTGGTGGTGGGCGGCACCTCGGGCATCGGCTCGGGCATCGCCGCGGGGTTCCTGCGCTGCGGCGCGCGCGTGCGCGTGACCGGCTCGTCGCCGCAGGACGTGGAAGCCGCCGCGCAGGACGCCACGCTCGCCGGCGCAGAGCGCGCGGTACTCGATGTCCGCGATGAGGCAGCGGTCGTCCGCTGCATCGGCGAACTGCCGCGCCTGGATGTGCTGGTGAACTGCGCCGGCATCCTGCGCCGCGGCATGGAGCAGGACCCCAAGGTGTTTGCGGAGGTGGTCGACATCAACCTCAATGGGACGATGCGCACCTGCGCCGCCGCGCGCGACAAGCTGCGCGAGAGCGCGGGCGCCATCATCAACACGGCGTCCATGCTGAGCTTCTTCGGCGGCCCGCTGGTGCCCGGCTACTCGGCCAGCAAGGGTGGCGTGGCGCAGCTCACGAAGTCTCTGGCGATCGCGTATGCCGCGGACCGCATCCGCGTCAACGCCATCGCCCCGGGCTGGATCGCAACGCGGCTCACCGAAGCGCTGCAGGCCGACCCGGCGCGCAGCGACCCGATCCTGGCGCGCACGCCGCTGGGCCGCTGGGGCCGGCCGGAGGACATCGCCGGCGCGGTGCTGTTCCTGGCGTCACCCGCGGCCGCGTTCGTCACCGGCATCGTCCTGCCCGTCGACGGCGGATATCTCGTCAGCTGACGTCATACAAAAAAGGCGAGCCACATGATCACGCAGCTTCCCGGCATCCGGCCGGAGATCGCGCAGCAGGCCATTCCCGAGGACGAGCGTGTGTGGGTGCCGCAGGCGCCCGACGTGTGGTTCCGGCCGCTGCTGCTGAACACCGTCACCGGCAGCTGGTGCAACCTGCTGCGGGTGCGCAAGTCCGGGGTGCTGTCGCGGCACATCCATCCGTCGTGGGTGACCGGCCTGGTGCTCAAGGGCAGCTGGCGCTACCTGGAACATGACTGGATCGCGCACGAGGGCGCGTTCGTCTATGAGCCGCCGGGCGAGATCCACACGCTGGTGGTGGACCAGGCGAGCGGTGGCGCGCAGGAGATGATCACCTTCTTCAACATCCACGGCGCCATGGTCTACGTCGACGAACAAGGACAGGTCACCGGGTACGAGGACGTGTTCACCAAGATCGAGATGTGCCGCAAGCACTACGAGGCCTGCGGCCTCGGCGGCGCGCTCGTCGACCAGTACGTGCGCTGAGCGTCGCGCGGCAATCGCTCAGGCGGTCTTGCGCGAAGACACCACGATCCCGCCGACGATCAGCAAGAAGGCGACGGCGTGGTACGCGCTCGGCAGTTCGCCGAGGAAAGCCGCCGACAGCACGGCCGCGAACAGCGGCGACAGGTTCGAGAAGAACCCGGCGATGTTGGGTCCGACGCGCTGCACGCCCAGGCCCCAGCTGCGGTAGGCCAGGATCGCGGGACCGAGCGCGATGTAGGCCAGGGCCAGGATCGTCGGCCAGCCCCACTCGATGTGCTGCGGCGCGGACAGCCACTCGGCGCCCGCGAACAGGCCCGACCAGCCGAGGCCGAACACCAGCTGCGCCATCAGGAACAGGGTCCAGTTGCCGCGGATCTCGGGCGGGTCTCCGGGCCGCACCAGCAGCCAGCTGTAGAACGTCCAGGACGCGGTGGCCAGCAGGATGAAGATGTCGCCCGGCACCAGCCGCACCTGCAGCAGCACGTCCCAGTCGCCGCGGCTGAGGACCACCAGCACGCCCGTGATCGACAGCGCCGCGCCCGTCACCTGGCGCATCGTGATGCGCTGGCCGAAGAACATCGCGCCGATCGCCAGCATCCAGGCCGGCATGCTGGCGCCCACCAGCGTCACGTTCAGCGGCGTCGACGTCGTCAGCGCCAGGTACTGCAGCGCGTTGTAGCAGCCCACTCCCAGCAGCCCGAGCAGGAGGAAGCGTCGCCAGTGCGGCCACAGCGAGCTGCCGGGCTTGAGCAACTGCGCGGCGAACGGCAGCAGCAGCACGAACGCGATCGCCCAGCGCAGGAAATTCAGTGTCATCGGCGGCACCGAGCCGGCCATCACGCGGCCGACCACCGCGTTGCCGGCCCACAGCAGCGGCGGCAGGACCAGCAGGCCGACCGTGCCCGGCGTCAGGCGTTGTTGCATGGGCAGCGACTGTAGCGGCAAGCGGCGGCGCGCCCGGCGAGGCGATTCGATTCATGGCAGGATGGCGCGCCTTTGTCCAACGCAAGAGGAGAACAGCGATGAGCCGTGCCGTCCGCATCGAACAGACCGGTGGACCCGAGCAACTGAAACTGGTCGACGTGTCCGTCGGCGAGCCCGGTCCGGGGCAGATCCGCATTCGCCACAAGGCCGTGGGCCTGAACTTCATCGACGTCTACCACCGCACCGGCCTGTACTCGCTGCCGCTGCCGCTGCAGATCGGCATGGAGGCCAGCGGCATCGTGGAAGCCGTCGGCCCCGGCGTCACGCACCTCAAGCCCGGCGACCGCGCCGCCTATGCCAGCCAGCCGCCCGGCAGCTATTGCGAGGTGCGCGTGATGCCGGCGATGACGGTGTGCAAGCTGCCGGATGCGATCGACTTCGATACCGGCGCGGCCATGATGCTCAAGGGCCTCACCGCCCAGTACCTGCTCAAGCGCACGCAGCCGCAGGGCGGCCTGAAGCCCGGCGACCATGTCCTCTTCCATGCCGCCGCCGGGGGCGTGGGCCTCATCGCCTGCCAGTGGGCGAAGGTGCTGGGCTTGCAGCTGATCGGCACGGCCGGCTCCGACGAGAAGTGCAAGCTGGCCAAGGAGCACGGCGCGGCCCATGTCATCAACTACGCGAAGGAAGACTTCAAGGAGCGCGTCAAGGAGATCACCGGCGGCAAGGGCGTGAAGGTGGTGTACGACTCGGTGGGCAAGGACACCTGGGACAAGTCGCTCGATTGCCTGCAGCCGCTCGGCCTGATGGCCAGCTTCGGCAACGCGTCCGGTCCGGTGCCCCCGTTCGCGCCCGGCATCCTGGGCGCCAAGGGTTCGCTGTACGTGACGCGCCAGACGCTGTTCACCCACATTGCCACCCGCGAGAACACGCAGTCGATGGCCGATGAGCTGTTCGAGGTGGTCGCGTCCGGCAAGGTGAAGATCCGCATCGACCAGCGCTATCCGCTCGAACAGGTGCAGCAGGCGCACCGGGACCTGGAGGCTCGCAAGACCACGGGGTCCACCATCCTGACCCTGTGAGCACAGGCGCGGGAGCGGCCTGGGCCTGCCTCCCGCAGTGCTCCGCGCCGCTCGTGTGTGAATACGCGCTGACCGCGCTTTCCTACAGCCGCTTGGCCCTCCTGCTTGCACCTTGCGACATTGCGGTTGGGTAGATTGCCCCGATCGAGTGAGATTTGCCGCAGGTGCAGGGCGCCGCGGCCTAGCGGAGCACTGCCTTATGGCGCTGAGAGCCTACATCGTCGAGGACAGCCCGACGATTCGAGACAACCTGATCGAAACGCTGGAGGAACTGGCCGAGGTCCAGCCGGTCGGCCTCGCGGAGACCGAGCAGGAGGCGCGGCGCTGGTTCAGCCAGAACGCCGACGGCTGGGACGTCGCTGTGGTGGACCTGTTCCTGCGCCAAGGCACCGGCCTTCGCGTGGTGGAGGCGCTGCGTTCGCGCCGGCACGGCCAGAAGGTGATCGTGCTGAGCAACCACGCCACCTCGGACATGCGGCGCCGCTGCGCGCAGCTGGGCGCGGATGCCGTGTTCGACAAGTCCACCGAGATCGACGCGCTGCTGGACTACTGCGTCAAGGCGCGCGGCGAGCTTGAAGCGGCCTGAGCCGTTCGGCCTCAGGCCGAACGCAGGTGCCAGGCCTTGGGCCGGGTGAAGGTCTGGATCCCGTAGCTCGACAGCGTGAGGCCGACGCCTGAATCGCCGACGCCGCTCCACGGCAGGCGCGGGCTGACCCGGTCGCAGCAGTTCCAGTAGACGCTGCCCGCGCGCAATTGCGACAGCAGGCGCTTGGCGCGGGTCTCGTCGCGCGTGTAGACGCCGGCGGTGAGACCGTAGCGCGTGTCGTTCATCAGGCGCACCGCTTCTTCGTCGCCCGACACTTTCTGGATGCCGATCACGGGACCGAAGCTTTCCTCGCGCATGAGCTCCATGCGGTGATCGACGTCGGCGAGCACGGTCGCTTCGAACCAGTTGCCCGGGCCCGGCTTGCGGTGGCCGCCCGTGAGCAGCCGGGCGCCCTTGACCACGGCGTCGTCGACCTGCGACTGCAGCACCTCGAGCTGCGGAGCGCGCGTGATGGCGCCGATGTAGGTGTCATCCGCCATCGGGTCGCCGAGGCGATAGCCGTTCACAGTGTCGACGAAGGCCTGGACGAACTCGTCGTGCACTTTGTCGTGCACGTAGATGCGTTCGACCGAGCAGCAGCTCTGGCCCGTGTTGTACATGGCGCCATCCGCCAGCGATTCCGCGGCGGCGCGCACATCGACGTCGTCGCAGACGTAGCTCGGGTCCTTGCCGCCCAGCTCCAGCTGCAGCTTGATGAAGCGGCCCTGCACGGCCTGCGCGATGCGGCGGCCCGTGGCGTGCGAGCCGGTGAAGAACACGCCGTCGACGGGCTGCGCGAGCAGGGCCGATCCCACCGGCCCCGCACCGACGAGGCAGGCCACGACGTCCTTGGGCACGCCGGCCTCGTGCAGCAACCGCGTGATCTCCAGCCCTGTCATCGCCGCGTATTCCGACGGCTTGTAGAGCACCGAGTTGCCGGTCAGCAGAGCCGGCAGGATCACGTTGCAGCCCACGAACCAGGGGTAGTTCCAGGCCGAGATGTTGGCGACGACGCCCAGCGGCTCATGCTGGATGACCTCTCGCGTGCCGGCCTCGTCGAACACCTGCTCGGGCGCGATGACGGGCTCGACCATGCCGAGGAAGAAGTCGATCCGCGGCAGGAGTCCGGTGAGTTCATTGCGCGACATGCGGATCGGCTTGCCGGTTTCGCGCGTCATGGTCGCGGCCAGCGAATTGGTCTCGCGCACGACGGCGCCGCGGAATCGCTCGATGCAGGCCTTGCGTTCGGCCAGCGGCGTCGCGGCCCAGGCTGGCTGCGACGCGCGCGCGGCGGTGTACCTGGCCTGCACCGAAGCTTCGTCGTCGGCGGGCAGTTCGGTGATCAGTTCGCCGGTGGCCGGGTTGTGGACGGGCAGGCGGTTCATCTTGTTCTGCGCGCCTCGCGGGCGGCGTCGAGGAAGTCGCGCAGCAGCGGCGTGTCGTCCACCACGCCCAGCCGCGGGAAGTGGAACTCGGGATGCCATTGCACGGCGGCCACCCACGCGTCGCCGGTGTGGCGGATCGCTTCGATCACGCCGTCGTCCGGCGAAGTGGCTTCCACCACGAAGCCGGGCGCCAGGTCCTTGATGCCCTGGTGGTGCACGCTGTTGATCTTGTGGCGCGGCTCGCCGAGCAGCCTTGCGAGCTTCGAGCCCGGGATGATGTCGACCTCGTGGAAGTTCAGGTCGTACGCCTCGGTATCGCGGTGGGTGTGTGCGCCGGGCTTCTGCGTCGCGATGTCCTGGTACAGCGTGCCGCCGTGCGCCACGTTGATCAGCTGCAATCCGCGGCAGATGCCGAACACCGGCTTGCCGGCCGCCTCGAAGGCGCGCACCAGCGCGATGTCGTACTCGTCACGCGCGCGGTCGCCGGCCCACTCGGGACGCAGCGGCTCCTCACCGTAGCTGCCGGGCCAGACGTCGGCGCCGCCGTGCATCACCAGTCCATCGAGCCAGCGCGCGTAGTCGTCCAGGCCCACGTCGCCGCGCGCCGTGTCGCCGAAAGGCGAGGGCACCATCACCGGCAACGCGCCGAGCGACATCACCCAGTGCGCGGTGGACTGCTCGATCCAGAGCAGCGTCTTGCTGGGCGCCGCCTTGCGTGCCGCATCCGGATGGAAGAAGCAGGCGCTGATGCCGATCTTGGGCCGGTCGTCCATGGGATCAGAGCGCAGCCTGGAACAGCCGCTCGAAGTCGGCCGGCGTGACGGGCCGCGGATTGGTCTGGTGGCAGATGTCCTTGGATGCGACTTCGACCAGTCGCGGGATCTGCTCCTTCTTCACGCCATGCGAAGCGAGCGTGCCGGTGATGCCGATCTGCTGCTTGAGGTGCCCCAGCCAGCGCACCAGGCCGGGCCCGCCGCCGCCCAGGCGGCAGACATGCGCGAGCTCCTCGAACTTGTCGGTCGCCGCCTCGATGTTCCAGGCCAGCACCGTCTCGATCATCAGCGCGTTGGCCAGGCCGTGGTGCAGGTCGCACACGGCGCCCAGCGCATGCGCACACGCGTGCACCGCGCCCAGATCTTTCTGGAAGGCGATCGCGCCCATCATCGAGGCCATCATCATGTCGCTGCGCGCGGCGATGTTGGCGGGCTCGCGGACCGCGGTGACGAGCGACCGCGCGGCGATGCGCGTGCCTTCGAGCGCGATGCCGTCGCACAGGGGGTGGTACGCGGGCGAGAGATAGCTCTCGATGTTGTGCGTGAGTGCGTCCATGCCGGTGGCGGCAGTGACGTGCGGCGGCAGGGCGAGCGTCAGCTCGGGATCGGCGAACACCTGGCGCGCCAGGATCTTCGGGCTGAAGACCACGCGCTTGAGGTGCGTGTCCTCTTCGCTGATCACGGCCGAGCGGCCGACCTCCGATCCGGTGCCCGCCGTGGTGGGCAGCGCGACGAAGTAGGGCAGCGCCTTAGCGATGGGACGCACCTGCGGGTGGTCCCAGGCGTACTCGATGATGTCGCCCTCGTGCGTGGCCGCGATGCCCACCACCTTGGCAACGTCCAGCGCGGCGCCGCCGCCGAAGCCGATGACGCAATCGGCGCCATGCGCGCGGAAGGCCTTCGCGCCCTCCATCGCCTGGCGTGCCGTGGGATTTCCCGCCACGCCGGCGTACACCGCAACGTCCAGGCCCTGCAGGTGCGACCTGAACTCGGCCAGCACGGGCAACGCTGCGAGGGCCTTGTCGGTGACGATGAGCGGGCGCGTGAGACCTTGCGCGCGCAAGTGCTCGGCGACTTCCTTGCGGGCGCCCGGCCCGAATCGGATCGCCGTGGGAAAGGAGAAGCTGGACAAGGCCATGGCTCAGATGATCTCGAAGTAGCGCTTCAATTCCCAGTCGGTCACCGCATCCTGCCACTGGCGCCATTCCCACTCGCGGGTCGCGGCGAAGTGATCGACGAAGGTGTCGCCCAGCCAGTCGCGCGCGATGGCCGACTCGCGAAAGATGCGTGTGGTCTCGATCAAGGTGCGCGGTGCCCGCGGGACGTTCTCGCCGCCCTGGTTGGTACCGGTGATCGGCGGCGCGGTGAGTTTCAATCCTTTCTCGACGCCGTGCATGCCGGCCGCGATGACGGCCGCCATCGCGAGATAGGGATTCACGTCGGCGCCAGGGCAGCGCGTCTCCAGCCGCGTCGCCTTGGGCGAGCCGGCGATCACGCGGAAGCTCGCGGTGCGGTTGTCCATGCCCCACGTCGGCTTGACCGGCGCCCAGAAGCCGTCGACCAGGCGCTTGTAGCTGTTGATCGTGGGCCAGAGCATCGGCCCGAACTCCATCATGCAGGCCACCTGCCCGGCGAGGTAGCTCTCGAACAGCGGGCTCATCCTGCGCGCCGAGTTCGCGTCGTAGAACAGGTTGGCCTTGCCGTCCGACAGGCTCTGGTGGATGTGGCCGCTGCAGCCGGGGTACCTGGGGCTCCACTTGGCCATGAAGCTGGGCATGATGCCGAAGCGCTTGCCGATCTCCCGCGCGCCGGTCTTGAACAGGATCGAGCGGTCGGCCTGCTCCAGCGCCGGCGAGAAGGCGATGGCCACCTCGTAGACGCCAGGACCGGTCTCCGTGTGCAGTCCTTCGATCGGCACGTTGAAGGCCAGCATCTCGTCCATCAGCGCATTGAAGAAGCCGGGGTTGTCGGCCATCCGCAGCACCGAGTAGCCAAACATGCCGGGCGTGATCGGCTCGGGCGGGATGCCCTGTTTGGCGGCCCAGGTGTGGATCGTCTCGCGGAAGTTGAACCACTCGAATTCCATGCCGGCCATCACCGCATAGCCGAGCTTCTCGGTGCGCGCGAGCACGCGCTTGAGGAGCTGGCGCGGGCACACCGGATGCGGCGAGCCGTCGGGATTGACGAACTCGCCCAGGAAGAACGGCACGCCGTTGTCCCATGGGACATTGCGCGCAGTGCCGAGGTCCAGGCGCGCCAGCGCGTCTGGAAAGCCGTGCTGCCATCCGGTCACCTGCGTGTTGTCGTAGGTGACGTCGTGCATGTCCCAGCCGAACACCACGTCGCAGAAGCCGAAGCCGCCTTCGGTCGCGCCCTCGAACTTGTCGATGTGCAGGTACTTGCCGCGCAGCACGCCGTCGATGTCGCTGACCGCGACCTTGACCTTGTTGGCGCCGCTCTTCTTGACTGCGGCGAGGGCGGGATGGATGTTGGAACTGGCCATGGCGTTTCGTGTTGAACGGGACGGCGCTGCAATCGTGGCACGGTTCGGCGCGCCTGTGGAACGCTGACGGCGGGGTCCTACGCGGGCCGGAGCCCATCCATGCACACGGCGCAATGCGGGCGGCCTTGCAGGGGACACGGCTGCCGGCTGGTCTAATCGGACGCATGCCTACGAGCCTCTCCTGGGGTGTCGCGACCGCCGTCCTGTTCGGGGCGCTGCTTCACGCGGGCTGGAACGCGCTCGTGAAGTCCAGCACCGACAAGGAGCTGGACACGGCGCTGCTGCAGCTGATGTGCTGCGTGCTGGCTTTGCCGCTGGTCGTCTTCACCGGCCTTCCGCCGGCCGCCGCATGGCCCTACGTTCTCGCTTCGGTGGTGATCCATTTCGGCTACTACATCGCCTTGTCCGGCGCCTACCGGCACGGCGACCTGGGCCTGACGTACCCGCTGATGCGCGGCCTGGGTCCGATGCTCGTGGCGCTGTCCTCGGCCGTCGCGTTGGGCGAGCGCCTGTCGCCACTGGCGTGGGCCGGCGTGTTCGGCGTCTCGGGCGGGGTGTTGGTGCTGGGGCTTTCCAGCCATGCGCTGGAGCGGCCCAAGGCGCTGGCCTTTTCGCTGAGCAACGCGGTGGTGATCGCCCTCTACACCGTGGTCGATGCGCTCGGCGTGCGCGCGTCGGTGAACACCGGGGGCACGGCCCTGCAGTACGTGTGCGCGTTGTTCCTCGTGCATGGCTGGCCTTTCACGCTGCTGGTGCTGCACCGGCGAGGTGTGGCGGTGGCGTGGCCCTATGCGCGCTCGCGTGCTCCGCTGGCCACCGTGGGCGCGATGGCCTCGATGGGGTCTTATGGGATCGCGCTGTGGGCGATGACGAAGGCGCCGGTCGCGGTGGTTGCCGCGTTGCGCGAGACCTCGGTGCTGTTTGCCGCTCTGCTCGGGGCGTGGTTGTTGAAGGAGGTGTTCACGCCTCGCCGCGCTCTGGGCACGGCCGTGATCGTCGCGGGCGTGATTGCTCTTCGGGTGGGCTAGTTTTACCTTGCTCCCTCTCCCTCTGGGAGAGGGCTGGGGTGAGGGCACGCGCGCGGCAGTGTTGAATACAGTGATTCTTTGGCATCGCGCCCTCGCGTCAGGCGGTGCCTGGCCCGGGCTCATGCTGTGCCGGTCCGGTGCTCGCCTTGCTCGCACACGGACGCGCGGGGCCTTCAACGCGGCCCGGCCTCCCGCGGTAGAACTCACAGAGAGACCGGCCGAAGGCCGCTCTCTCTGTTCGGACAACTCCCGCGAGTCAGAAGTTGAAACGGACTTCGCACCTCGCATGCGCGAGGCGCTCGCGTCGGCCGGGCCGCTGCGGCCCCGCTCATCCCAGAAATCGCCCGGGCCAGGCACCGCCTGACGCGTGGGAGCAGTGTGCGGGTGCGGGCAGGTCAGTCCGTCATCCCCGCGGAGGCGGGAATGACGGTGAACTGGCCCGCCGTCGCCGCCTGAACCTAGATCGGCTCCTTGCTTGTCGCCAGCACATCACTGCGTAACCGGCTCGGCGCCAGCGCACCGGCCGACTCCAGGATCGGATACGCGATCGAGCAGATGTGGGAATTGATCCGCTTCAGGTCGCTGATCAGGTCGATGTGCAGCGAGCTGGTCTCGATGCTCTGCACGGTATTGCCGGACAGCCGCTCCAGGTGGGTCGACGCATACGCGTGCTCCAGGTCGCGGAAACGCGCCTTCTCCTCCAGGAGCTTCTGCGCGTCGCGCACCGAGCCGTTGAGGAAGACGCTCATCCCCAGGCGCAGGTTGTCGATCAGGCGCGCGTGCAGCTCGCAGATCTCCGCCATGCCGGCGTCGGAGAAGCTGCGGCCCTTGCGGATCTTCTTGTCCTCGATGTCCATCAGGATCCGCTCGATGGTGTCGCCGATCTGCTCCATGTTGATCGTGAAGCTGATGATGTCGGTCCAGCGGCGGCTTTCCTCCTCGCCCAGCGCCTCGCGCGAGATCTTCGTCAGGTAGTACTTGATGGCCGAATACAGCTCGTCGACCGTGTCGTCCAGCTTGCGCAGTTCCTCGGCCAGGCGCAGGTCGTTGTTCTTCAGAACGGTGAGGATGCCCAGCAGCATGGTCTCGACCACATCGGCCTGGTGCAGCGCCTCGCGCGCGGCGCAGGAGATCGCCAACGAGGGTGTGCCCAGCGCGGAGGGATCCAGGTGGTGCGGACGGCCGTTGGCGATGCGCTGCGGCTTGGGCAGCATCTGCATCACGGCGCGGCCGATGGGATGAACGACCCCGATGAACAGCAGCGCCAGCAGGATGTTGAAACTGAGGTGGAACAGCACCACGGTGGACACGTCGTCCGCCAGGTGCGGCCGCAGTTCACGCAGCCAGACGCCGATCAACGGCGCGGCGACCAGCACGCCCAGGCACTTGAACACCAGGTTGCCCAGCGGAACGTGGCGCACTTCGACGGGCGACCGCGCCGTGGTCAGCACGCCCAGCAGGCCGCTGCCCAGGTTGGCGCCGAGCACCAACCCCAGCGCCATCTCGGTCGGGACGATCCCCGTGCTGGCGAGCGTCGCCGTGAGGAGGACGATCGCCAGGCTGGAATACGAGAGCACGGCCAGCAGCGCGCCGACGGTGATCTCCAGCAGCAGGTCGCTGCTGATGGAGGCGAGCAGCGCCTGCACGATCGGCGACTGCACCATGATCTGGGTCGATTCGGACACCAGCCGCAGCGCCAGCAGCATCAGCCCGAGCCCGATCAGCACGCGGCCGAAGCGCCCGACGTTGGTGGACGAGCGCGAGATGAACATCACCACGCCCGTGAAGATCAGCAGGGGCGACAGCCAGGACAGGTCGAACGAGAACACCACCGTGACCAGACTGGTGCCGATGTCCGCGCCCAGCATCACGGCCAGCGCCAGCGGCAGCGTGATCAGCCCCTGGCCGACGAACGCGGAGACGATGAGGGCGGTGGCGGTGCTCGATTGCAGCAACGCGGTGACGCCGATGCCCGAGACGGCAGCCGTGTAGCGGTTGCTGATGCTGCGTGCGAGAACCTGCCGGAGATTGGCGCCGAACACCCGCAGGATGCCGGTGCGGACAAGGTGGGTTCCCCAGACCAGCAGCGCGATGGCCGCCAGCAGATTCAACAGATGCTTCATGCTTGAGGCATCCGATGATACGCGGGCGGGCCCCGCCCGGGGAGCCTATCGGCTGCGGCGCACGCGCAGGATCTCGTCCAGGATCAAGGCCGCCGCGCCGATGGTGATGGCGGCATCGGCCACGTTGAACGCCGGAAAGAACCAGCGGTCCTTCCAGTGGAACTGCAGGAAATCCACGACGTAGCCGTGCATCAGCCGGTCGACGACGTTGCCGATGGCGCCCCCCAGGATGCACGCCAGGGCGAAGGAGAACAGCTTCTGTCCCGAATGGGACCGCAGCATCCAGACGATGAACAGCGCCGCCGCGACCCCGATGCCGGTGAACAGCCAGCGCTGCCAGCCCGAGGCCGTGGCCAGGAAGGAGAACGCGGCGCCGGTGTTGTGCACCCGCACGATGTTGAAGAAGGGGGCGACATACGTGCTGTCGCCCAGCTGGTAATAGCCCAGGATCAGGGTCTTGGTCAGCTGGTCCGCGATGAGCAGGATCAGCGCCAGCCCCAGCCAGGGCAGCGTTCCACGCAGGCCTCCACTCGCCCCGCGCGCCATCAGGCGCACCGCCGGTCTTCGCCCGGTCCGAACAGGTTGCTCACGCAGCGGCCGCAGATCTCCGGATGCCTGGCGTCGCTGCCGACGTCGGCCCGCCAGTGCCAGCAGCGCTCGCACTTGGCGTCGGACGACGGCGTGACCTGCACCGCGACGGCGTCGCCCTTGAGCAACGCGAGGGCCGAGGTGATGAAGACGAATTTCAGGTCGTCGCCCAGGCTTTGCAGCAGGGCGTGGTCGTCGGCCGGCGCAGCGACGGTCAGATTGGCTTGCAGCGAGGAGCCCACCTTGCCTTCCGCGCGCAGGGCCTCGATCTCCTTGTTGGCCACGTCGCGGATCTCGCGGATGCGGTTCCACTTGGCCAGCAGCGCCTCGTCGGGCGCGCCGAGTTCCGCGTACTCCTCGATGAAGATGGACTCGGAGGTGCCGAACACCTTCCACGCCTCCTCCGCGGTGAAGCTGAGGAAAGGCGCCATCCAGCGCAGCATGGCATGCGTGATGTGCCACAGCGCGGTCTGCGCGCTGCGCCGCGCGTGCGACTTGGGCGCGGTCGTGTAGAGCCGGTCCTTCAGCACGTCCAGGTAGAACGCGCCCAGGTCCTCGGAGCAGTAAACCTGCAACTTCGCGACGACGGGGTGGAACTCGTACACCTCGTAGTGGGCGAGCACCTCGTTCTGGAACTGCGCCGCGCGGCTCATGGCGTAGCGGTCGATCTCCAGCATCTCCGCCGGCGCGACGGAATCCTTGGCCGGGTCGAAGTCGTTCACGTTGGCCAGCAGGAAACGCAGCGTGTTGCGGATGCGGCGGTAGGCGTCCACCACACGCGCGAGAATCTTCTCGTCGCCCGCGATGTCGCCGGAGTAGTCGGACGCGGCCACCCACAGGCGGATGATCTCGGCGCCCAGCTTCTTCCAAGTCTCCTGCGGATCGACGCCGTTGCCCAGCGACTTGCTCATCTTGCGGCCCTGCGCATCGACCGTGAAGCCGTGCGTGAGCAGGCCGCGGTACGGCGCGCGGCCGTACATCGCGCACGCCGTGAGCAGCGAGGAGTGGAACCAGCCGCGGTGCTGGTCATGGCCTTCGAGGTAGAGGTCGGCCTCGGGGCCGTTCTCATGACCGGCGCCGGCGTGCGAGCCCTTGAGCACCGTGGTGTGCGTGGTGCCGGAATCGAACCAGACCTCGAGGATGTCGGTGCTCTTGGCGTACTGCGCCGCGTCTGCCGCCGCCCCGACCTTGCCCAGGATCTCCTCGGGCGAGGCCTTGCTCCAGGCCTCGATGCCGCCGGCCTGCACCATGCCGGCCGCGAGGTCCAGGATCTCCATCGTCCTCGGATGGAGTTCGTGCGTGTCCTTGTGCAGGAAGAAGGGCAGGGGCACGCCCCAGCTGCGCTGGCGGCTGATGCACCAGTCGGGCCGGCCCGCGATCATGTCGCGCAGGCGCGCCTTGCCGTTCTCGGGGAAGAAGCTGGTTTCCTCGATGGCCGCGAGCGCCATCTGCCGCAGCGTGGCGGGCGCCTTGTCCTTCGTGAACACGCCTTTGCCTTCGTCCATGCGGATGAACCACTGGGCCGCTGCGCGGTAGATGACCGGCGACTTGTGGCGCCAGCAGTGCGGGTAGCTGTGGCTGATGGGCGCGGTGGCGAACAGGCGGCCGGCCTGGTCGAGCGCCTCGATGATGGCCGGCACGGCCTTCCAGATGTCCTGCCCGCCGAAGAGGGCGAAGTCCGCGGCGTAGCTGCCGTTGGCCTGCACCGGGTTGAGGATGTCGTCGTACTTCAGCCCGTGCGCCACGCAGCTGGTGAAGTCTTCCAGGCCGTAGGCGGGCGAGGAGTGGACGATGCCGGTGCCGTCGTCGGCCGTCGCGTAGTCCGCCAGGTACACCGGCGACAGGCGCCGGTACGCCGCGTGCACGTCGTACAGCGGATGACGGAACTGCAGGCCATCGAGCTGCCGGCCCTTGACCGTGGCGATCACGGTTCCGCCCTGCAGGTGGTAGCGCTGAAGGCAGCGCTCCACCAGCGAGCTGGCCACCACGAGCAGGCCGCGCGCCGTGTCCACGAGCGAGTAGTCCAGCTCGGGGTTGAGGTTGAGCGCCTGGTTGGCCGGGATGGTCCAGGCGGTCGTCGTCCAGATGACGACGAACACGTCCTTGCCCTGCGGCAGCCTGGACACGTTGAAGGCGCGCGCGAGCGCCGCGGGATCGTTCGCCTGGAAACCCACGTCGAGCGTCTGGCTCTTCTTGTCCGCGTACTCGATCTCGAACTCCGCGAGCGAGGAGCCGCAGTCGAAGCACCAGTACACCGGCTTGAGGCCGCGGTAGACGAAGCCACGTTCGATCACGCGCTTGAACGCACGGATCTCGTCGGCCTCGTTCGAGAACTCCATCGTCTTGTACGGATGGTCCCAGTCGCCCAGCACGCCCAGCCGCTTGAAGTCGGCCATCTGGATGCCGATCTGCTCGGTGGCGAAGGCGCGGCTTTTGGCCTGCATCTCGTCGCGCGGCAGGTTGCGGCCGTGCTTCTTCTCGATCGCGTTCTCGATCGGCAGGCCGTGGCAGTCCCAGCCCGGGACGTAGGCCGCGTCCAGGCCCTTGAGCTGGCGCGACTTGACGATCATGTCCTTCAGGATCTTGTTGACCGCGTGGCCCATGTGGATCTGGCCGTTCGCATATGGCGGGCCGTCGTGCAGCACGAACTTCTGGCGGCCCTTGCGCGCATCGCGCAGGCGCTTGTACAGGCCCTGCTCCTCCCATTCCCTGACCCAGCCCGGCTCGCGCCTGGGCAGGTCGCCGCGCATCGGGAAGGGCGTGTCGGGCAGGTTGAGGGTCGCGCGGTAGTCGGTTTTGGTGTCGGGCATCGTCAGCCTCGGGGGGCTCGGGACAAGCTCAGCCCGAAGGCGGGCCGGGAGGGCGGTGATCACGGGCCGCTCGCCCTGAGCCTGTCGAAGGGCGGCGAGCGGCGGGCGCCCTCTAAATTCGGTCGCGCGTGGTCTGGCGACGGGTGGACGCGAAGTACGCACGGGCCTCGTCGCAGTCGCGCGCGATGCCGGCCCGGAGCGCCTCCAGGCTGTCGTATTTCAGCTCGTCGTGCAGTTTGTGCAACAGGTCCACCCGGATGATTTTACCGTAGGCCCCCTCCAGGCCGAGGTGGCCCGGCCATTCGAGGCAGTGCGTCTCCAGCAGCACCCGGCCGCCATTGACGTCGTTCGGATCCAGGGAGGGCCGGATGCCCAGGTTGGCCACGCCGGGCAGCGGATGGTCCGCCAGCCCGTCGACCTGCACGGCAAAGATGCCGCTGGCGGCGGGTTTCCAGTGCGAGAAGCGCAGGTTCACCGTCGGGAAGCCGAGTTCCCGGCCGAGCTTGCGGCCATGGACCGCGTGGCCGCTGATGCTGTAAGGCCGCCCCAGCAGGGCCGCCGTGCCGTCCATGTCGCCGCGCGCCAGCGCCTCGCGCACCGCCGAACTGGACACACGCATGTTGTGCACCTCGTAACTGTTCATGCGCGCCACGTCGAAGCCTTGTCGCTGGCCGGCGGCGTCGAGCATGGCGTAGTCGCCCGCGCGCCGGGCGCCGAAGCGGAAGTCGTCACCCACCAGGACGTAGCGCGCGCCCAGCCCGTTGACCAGCACTTGGTCGATGAAGGTTTGCGGCGCCTGGCTGGACAGCCGCGCGTCGAACGGCAGCACCACGCACTGGCCCACGCCGCAGGCGGCCAGTTCGGACAGCTTGTCGCGCAGCGTGGCGATGCGGGCCGGCGCCAGTTCGGGCTTGCGGGCGACGCGGGCGAAGTAGTCGCGCGGATGCGGCTCGAACGTCAGCACGCAGCTGGGCACGCCGCGGTGGCGCGCCTCGCTGTTCAGCAGGGCCAGCATGGCCTGGTGGCCGCGGTGCACGCCGTCGAAATTGCCGATCGTCACCGCGCTGGCCGGCGCGATGCCGGGATGGTGGAAGCCTCGGAAGATCCGCATGCGAATTGGTATCTTTTTGATAGCAGGGCGTGCCCGATGGGAGAGCGCCGCGCGACGAAATGTCACTTGAATCAGGGTATATTGTGCTTGCTGTTCCGTTCCCTGTCGGCTGTGTTGAGGAAGGAGCGTTCGTCTTGAAGGTGTTGAAGCTGTCCGCCCAGGGGCTGCCCCAGTCCTGGATTTCGCTGGAGCAGGCCGTGCTGCACTACGCCGCCGACGAAGTTCGTTGGGAGGTGGGTGCGCAGGTGGCCGTGTTCCGCGGCGGGCACAACGCCGTCACGGGCGAGCAGTCGGTCATCACCGTCAGCAGCATCATCGGCACCAAGGGCGTGCCGAACATCAATCCTTTCGACCTCAAGCCCGGCCTGACCAACGGCAAGCTCTTCGCGCGCGACCGCAACATCTGCGCCTACTGCGGCGGCCATTTCCGCGAGGACGAACTCACCCGCGAGCACATCATTCCGTTCGCCCAGAACGGCAAGGACCACTGGATGAACGTGGTCACGGCCTGCCGCTGCTGCAACCACCGCAAGAGCAACCGCACGCCCGAGCAGGCTCGCATGCCGCTGCTGTACGCGCCCTACGTGCCCAGCCTCTGGGAGGACTTCATCCTGCGCAACCGCCGCATCCTGGCGGACCAGATGGAGTTCCTCATGGCGCATCTGCCGAAGTCTTCGCGACTGCACTCGTGAACTGCGTTCACTCGTGAAGTCGCGCTGCCTTCGGCGCGCGCTGGCGGTGGCTTCACGAACCCCCTCTCCCCAACCCGGCCCCCTCGTCGCGAGGCGTTCGCCTTGCTCCTCTCCCCCGAGGGGGAGAGGGGGCGGATCGTGGCTCAGTACGTCAGTTCCAGAACGGAGACATGGTTGTCCGCCAGGGGCCAGAGCCGGCCTACCAGCCGCTCGCCGTTGAACTCGGCCATGACTGGCCGCGGCGCGCCGGTCGGCCGGATGCGTGAGCTCGAAGCGCCCGCTCCGGGCAGCGCGCCCGGCGGCGGGGTCTGGCCATCGAACGACATGCGGTCGCGGTCGGGGTCGAGATAGCCGCGAGGACGGTTGAGGATGGCCAGCGCCGGCGCGCTGCGATCGGCTTCGGGCACTCGCTCCGGCCGCAGGTTCACTAGCGTGCTCGAGCGCGGGAAGGGGCTGCGGTAGATGTGCGTCGTCGCATAGCCCGGTGCGCTGACGACGAACTCGTAGCGCGCTTGCGGGTTCGCCGGGAACGGGCCCCAGCGGCCGTCGGTGCCGATCACCTGGCTGTGCGCCGCGGCGCCGCGGCGCTCGCCGGTCGCCTCGTCGATGCTGAAGACTTCGAGGCGCGCACCGGGCAATGGGAGGTTGTTCGAGAAGTTGCCGGAGGCCGGGTCGGTGGACGACACGCCCAGCCCACTCACCTTGCCCGAGAGCACCACGCGCTGCTCGGGCGTGATCTCCGTCGTGGCGGGCGCCCGGCCGGTGATGAACTGGTACGTGGAAGCGAAAGCCGCCGGCGAGAACGACGTCTCGCGGTGGTCGATGCGCGGGATCACCACGTTGGTGGCGCCCTTGAGTTCCGGGGCCGCGAAAGTGATGTTGGTTGGCTGCCCCTTGCGCCCGATCCACAACCCGTCCGGCTGCGCGAACTTGTCGTTGTTCTCGGAGCGGATCGTCATCCAGCGAACCGGGCCCGCGACTTCATCGCCGCCCGCGTTCTTGGGCGCGTTCAGCGCGGTGAGGAAGGGCCCGGTGCCATTGAACTCGCTGTGGGGCGCGAACTCGCGCAGCGCCCACACCCCATGATTGGGCGTGCCGCCCAGGATGGCGTGGCTCACCACGGACGCGCCGCCGCCGTTCTGGATGTAGTTGCGGATCGCGTAGCCGCCGCGCGAATTGCCCACGAGGACCACCTGCCGGGCGCCGGTGGCCTTGAGAACCTTCTCCACCTCGCCCTTCAGGAACGACATGTGTTCGGCCGTGGACGTGCGCCCGGGCTGCGGCCGCGTGTCGTCGTCCCGCGCCAGCGGGTAGGGCAGGTCGATCGCGTGCAGGCGCTCCCGTGGCCAGCCGTTGGACTCGAAGCGCCACACTGTGGACTGCCAGACCGATGCGCTGTCGCCGTTGCCGTGCACGAACACGATCTGCGCGAACTCGCTCGCCGGTCCGGTGGGGCGGCCGGCGCAGGCCGCCAGCAGCAGGGCGGCAACGCTCGCGCACAGGAGGTGTCGGCGGGTGGTCATCGGATCTGTCTCCTTCTTGTTCTTGCAACGAAAAGGCCCGCGGCCGCGGCCGCGGGCCGACGAGTCGAGGCCCGCGTCAGGCGAACACGCCTGCCGTGTCCTGCATCCGCGCCGACACCTCGCCCAGGTGGTGCAAGGTGTCGCCGTAGGTCAGCTCGAGCTGCGTGAGCTTCTTGAAGTAATGGCTGCCGACGTATTCGTCGGTCACGCCGATGCCGCCGTGCAGCTGCACCGAGTTCTGGCCGACGAAGCGCATGGAGACGCCCAGCTGGTACTTGGCGCGGGCGAGTGCGCGGCGGCGCTCGTCGGCCGGCGCGTTGAGCTTCAGGCTGGCGTAGTAGCTCATCGAGCGCGCCAACTCCTGCTGCATCTTCATGTCGGCCATGCGGTGGCGCAGGGCCTGGAAGCTGCCGATCGGCACGCCGAACTGCTTGCGCGTGTTCAGGTATTCGGCCGTGAGCTCCATCGTCTTTTCCATGGCGCCCACGCCCTCGGCGCAGGTGCAGGCGATGCCCACGTCGACCGCGTATTCCAGCGCCGCCACGCCGTCCTGCGTGACGAGCGTGGCGGGTGCGTTCTGGAAGCCGACTTCCGCGGCGCGGCTGCCGTCGACGGTGGTGTAGCCCGTAGCCTTCACGCCCGACCCGGAGCGGGGCACGAGGAACACCGCCATCTTCCCGCCCGACGTCGCGGGCACCAGGTACGCATCGGCGTGGTCGCCGGCCGGCACGATGCTCTTGGCGCCGCTGACGGTCCAGCCGCCGCCCTGCTGCGAAGCCTGGGTTTCGCATCGGTCGAGGCGCCAGCGCGTCCTGCGTTCCTGGTGCGCCAGCACCACGAGTGCTTCACCCGATGCGATCTTCGGCAGCCATTCGCCCTTGATCGCGTCGGTCGCATAGCCGCTCAGGACCGCACCCGCGACCAGCGCCTGGCCGAGCGGCTCCAGCACGATGCCGCGACCCAGTTCCTCCATCACCACCATGCCCTCGACCGGGCCCATGCCCATGCCGCCGTGCTCCTCGGGGATGTAGAGGCCGGCCAGGCCCAGCTCGGCCAACTCGCCGTACGTCTTGCGGTCGAAGCCGCCCGCACGCACCGCGGCGCGGCGCCGTTCGAAGTCATAGCTGCGGTCCACCCACTTGCGCACCGCGTCGCGCAGTTGTTCCTGCTCGTCGGAGAAATCGAAATCCATGGTGGCCTCCTCAGCCGAGAACGGTTTGCGCGACGATGTTGCGCTGCACTTCGTTGCTGCCGCCGTAGATGGTGGTCTTGCGCAGGTTCATGTAGGTGGCGGCCAGCGGCGCCAGGCCGATCGCGCCGCCGGGGAAGTCGCCCTGCCAGCCGGCCTCCATCGCTTCCTTGATGAAGGGCACGCTGAAGGCGCCGCCCGCCAGCATCATCAGCTCGCTGTAGCGCTGCTGGATCTCGCTGCCCTTGATCTTCAGCAGGCCGGCGATGTCCAGCGAGTTCTTGCCGGACTTCTCGGCCGACAGCACCCGCAACACCAGCATCTCCAGCGCCACGACGTCCACTTCGAGCCGGGCGATCTCGTCACGGAAGCGCAGGTCGTCCCACACGCCTTCGGCCTTGGCGATTCGCTTCAGGCGTTCCAGCTCGCGCTTGGCGCGATTGACGTCGGCGATGTTGGTGCGCTCGTGCGAGAGCAGGTGCTTCGCGTAGGTCCAGCCCTTGTTCTCCTCCCCGATCAGGTTTTCGGCCGGCACTTCGACGTTGTCGAAGAACACCTCGTTCACCTCGTGCCCGCCGTCCAGCATGATGATCGGCCGCACGCTCACGCCGGGCGACTTCATGTCCAGCAGCAGGAAGGAGATGCCGGTCTGCGGCTTGCCCTCGGTGCTGGTGCGCACCAGGTTGAACATCCAGTCGCCGTACTGCGCGAAAGTGGTCCAGGTCTTCTGGCCGTTGACGATGTACTTGTCGCCCTTGCGTTCGGCGCGCGTCTTCAGCGACGCCAGGTCCGAGCCGGAACCCGGTTCGCTGTAGCCCTGGCTCCACCACACCTCCCCACTGGCGATGCCGGGCAGGAAACGCTTTTGCTGCTCGGCGTTGCCGAAGGCCATGATCACCGGCGCCACCATCACCGGCCCGAAGGGCACGATGCGCGGCGCTCCGGCGAGGGCGCATTCCTCCTCGAAAAGGTGCTTCTGCACCGCGGTCCAGCCCGGGCCGCCGAACTGCTTGGGCCAGCCGTAGCCCAGCCAGCCCCTCTTGCCCAGGATGCGGGCCCAGCGCTGCATGTCGTCCCGCGTCAGGTGCAGGCTGTTGTGCACCTTGTGCGCGATGTCCTTGGGCAGGTTCTCGCGCACCCAGGCGCGGATCTCTTCGCGGAACTTCTGTTCCTCCGGCGTGAAGGCCAAATCCATACGTGTCTCCGGCGTGGTCGTCGGCGGATTTTCCAGCAACCACGCAGGATCAGCCTGTCCGAGGCGCGACAAATCGCGCGCGGATGGGCTGGGACTCGCGCGCTGGGGATAATCCCGCCCTCCCATGAAGAACATCGTGATCCTGATCTCCGGCGGGGGCTCCAACATGGCGGCCATCGTGCGCGCGGCGCAGGCGCGCGACTGGCGCGGCCGTTACGGCGCGCAGGTCGCGGCCGTGATCAGCAACCGCGCCGACGCGGGCGGCCTCGTGTTCGCGGGCGAGCGGCGAATCGCCACCGAGGTCGTGGACCACAAGCGCTTCGATTCGCGCGAGAGTTTCGAAGCCGAGCTGGCGGCCGCGATCGATCGGCATCAGCCGGCGCTGCTCGTGCTGGCCGGCTTCATGCGCATCCTCACGCCCGGCTTCGTGGCCCGCTACGCGGGGCGGCTGCTCAACATCCATCCTTCGCTGCTGCCGGCCTTTCCGGGCCTGCACACCCACCGACGTGCGCTGGAAGCGGGCTGCCGTTTTGCGGGCGCCACCGTGCACCAGGTCACCGCCGAGCTGGACCATGGTCCCATCCTGGAACAAGCCGTCGTGCCCGTGCTGTCGCAAGACACCGAGGAGACGCTCGCGGCCCGCGTCCTGACGCAGGAGCACGTGATCTATCCGCGCGCCATCGAAGGCCTGCTGCGTTCCGGGCTCTGAATTCATGCACCCCAAAGCCCTGCTCGACGCCTGCGCCGACCTGCTGCAGCAAGTGCTGAGGTTCGACCACCCGGCCGATGCCGTGGTGTCACGCTACTTCCGCGAACATCGATCGCTCGGGCCGCGTGAGCGCGCGACGCTGGCCGAGACCGTGTACGCCGTGCTGCGGCGCAAGCTCCTGTTCGACCACCTCGCACCTTCGGGAAGCGGGCCCAAGGCACGCCGCCTGGCCATCCTGGGCTTCCACGGGCCGCGCGACTTCCTCAAGAGTGCGCTCGACGAACAGGAGAAGCGCTGGCTCGACCAGTGCGATTCCATCGATCCGTCCGACCTGCTGGAGCGGCATCGCCACAACCTGCCCGACTGGCTGGCCCAGGCATTGAAGCCGCAACTCGGCGACGAGTTCTGGGCGCTGGCCGAGAGCCTGCAGCAACCGGCGCCGCTGGACCTGCGCGTGAACGCGCTCACGGACAAGCGCGAAGACGTGCGGCGCGAACTCGAACTGGCCGGCATCGTGGCGGAGTCGACGCCCTATTCGCCCTGGGGCCTGCGCCTGTCGGACAAACCGGCGCTGACTCGGCTGGACGCTTTCGCACGCGGCGCGATCGAAGTGCAGGACGAGGGCTCGCAGTTGCTGGCGCTGCTGCTGGAGGCGCGCCGCGGCGAGATGGTGGTGGACTTCTGCGCGGGCGCCGGCGGCAAGACGCTGGCGCTGGGCGCCGCGATGCGCAACACGGGGCGGCTGTATGCGTTCGACGTCTCCGCGCACCGGCTCGACGCGCTCAAGCCGCGCCTCGCGCGCAGCAAGCTCAGCAACGTGCATCCGGCGGCGATCGCTCACGAGCGTGACGACCGCATCAAGCGCCTGGCGGGCAAGATCGACCGCGTGATCGTCGATGCCCCCTGCTCGGGCCTGGGCACGCTGAGGCGCAACCCCGACCTGAAGTGGCGCCAGACGCCGGAAGCTGTGCAGGAGATGGCGGCCAAGCAGCAGGCGATCCTGCGCAGCGCGGCCCGCCTGCTCAAGCCCGGCGGGCGCCTGGTCTATGCGACGTGCAGCCTGCTGCCGCAGGAGAACGAAGCGATAGCCGAGGCATTCACCGCTGAGATGGCCGACTTCGAGCCGCTGCCGGTCGGCCGCATCCTGGAGCAGTTGAAGATCGGCTCGGGAGACCTCACGACCGGCGGCGAGGCGGGCAATCTGTACCTCAGGCTCTGGCCGCATCGCCATCGCACGGACGGTTTCTTCGCCGCTGGATGGCTGAAAAGTTGACGTCCGTCAGGCAAACAGTGCGATAAGGCGAAATAGTGCAACAGAGTGAACCCCCCGCCCTAGAATGGGTCGGATGGGTTGACGGCAGCTTCGCCGTGCCCCGCCGAGAGAAAGAACCTCAAACTTTATGTTGCTTCCCGACTGGGCCGTGCTGAACGCGGCCATTGAATGGCTGGCCCATGGGCTGTGGGACCTGAGCTGGTGGCAGATCGTGCTGTACACGCTGCTCACCACGCACATCACCATCGCGTCCGTCACCATCTTCCTGCATCGCACCCAGGCGCACCGCGCCATGGACCTGGGCGCGATCCCCTCGCACTTCTTCCGCTTCTGGCTGTGGCTCGGCACCGGCATGGTCACGAAGGAATGGGTGGCGATCCACCGCAAGCACCACGCCAAGTGCGAGACCGAGGACGACCCGCACAGCCCGCAGACGCGCGGCATCGACACCGTGCTGTGGCGCGGCGCCGAGCTGTACCGCGAGGAGGCCAAGAACAAGGAAACTCTGGCCAAGTTCGGTCACGGCACGCCCGATGACTGGATCGAGCGCAACCTGTATTCCCGTTACAGCTGGCAGGGCGTGGGCCTGATGCTGTTGCTGAACCTGGCACTGTTCGGCGCGATCGGCCTATCCGTCTGGGCCGTGCAGATGCTCTGGATTCCCGTCACGGCCGCCGGCGTCATCAACGGCATCGGCCACTATTGGGGTTATCGCAACTTCGAGGCGCCGGATGCCAGCACGAACATCTCGCCCTGGGGCCTGATCATCGGCGGCGAGGAACTGCACAACAACCACCACACCTACCCGACGTCGGCCAAGTTCTCGGTCAAGAAGTACGAGTTCGACATCGGCTGGGTCTACATCAGCGCGATGCAGCGCCTGGGCTTGGCCAAGGTCAAGAAGGTTCCGCCCAAGCTTCGCCTGGGTGAAATCAAGCCGGTGGCGGACGAGAAGACGCTGGAGGCGGTGATCGCCCACCGCTACGAGGTGATGGCGGGCTACGCGCGCGAGATGCGCCGCGTGTGCAAGGACGAGATCGCCGTGCTCAAGGCCAAGCGGGCCGACCTGTCGCCGCTGAAGGCCGCGCGCCGCTGGCTGCACCGTGACGACGAGCGCGTGCCGCCCGCCGCGCGCGTGAAGCTGGCCGAGGCCCGCGCCGCCCACCCCGTGCTGGACCAGATGGTCACGATGCGCGAGGAGCTGCGGCAGATGTGGCTCAACACTTCGCACTCCCGCGAGCAGCTGGCCGCCGACCTGCAGGCCTGGTGCCGCCGGGCGGAGGAGAGCGGCATCGAGGCACTGCGGCAGTTCTCGTTGAAGCTGCGGTCGGCGCACGCCTGAGGCCTTCCCCCGAAGTGAAAAAGCCCCGCGATGCGGGGCTTTTTTCTGGATCCCCGTGCGCGGGGAATGAAGTGACACGCGCTATGCGCTGGTCACTTCAGCTTCGTCTCTTTGTACTCGACGTGCTTGCGAGCCTTCGGGTCGAACTTCATGATCGACATCTTCTCGGGCATCGTCTTCTTGTTCTTGCTCGTGGTGTAGAAGTGGCCGGTGCCCGCGGTGGACTCCAGCTTGATCTTCTCGCGGCCGCCTTTGCTTGCCATGGTCGTTCCTTTAAGCCTGGCCGCGGGCCCGCAGGTCCGCCAGCACGGTTTCGATGCCCTTCTTGTCGATCAGGCGCAGGCCGGCGTTGGAAATGCGCAGGCGCACCCAGCGGTTCTCGCTCTCGACCCAGAAACGGCGGTATTGCAGGTTCACTTCGAACCGGCGCTTGGTCTTGTTGTTGGCGTGGGAAACGTTGTTCCCCACCATCGGGCCCTTGCCCGTCACTTCGCAGACGCGTGCCATGAGCACTCCATTCGCATCAAACGGCGGTCACTCGCGGCCTGAGCCTCGCAACCTGCCTCACCTCGCCAGAAAGGGTGGCGGTAACCCATCCGCTGGTGGCTGAGCCTTCCCAGGCCGCAACCAGCAAAGCCCATGATTATAGGCCTTCTTCCAGCGGCCGCCCCAGGGCCGCTTCGGGGCGGGCTTACTCCTGCTGCTCCAGGAACCGCTGCGCATCCAGCGCGGCCATGCAGCCCGTGCCCGCGCTGGTGATGGCCTGGCGGTAGACGTGGTCCTGCACGTCACCCGCGGCGAACACGCCCGGTACGCTGGTCATGGTGGCGAAGCCATTCAGGCCCGAGCGCGTGAGGATGTAGCCATCCTTCATCTCCAGCTGGCCCTGGAAGATCTCCGTGTTCGGCTGGTGCCCGATGGCCACGAAGAAGCCCTGCGTCTTCAGGTCCTCGGTCTCGCCGGTGCGCGCGTCCTTCAGCCGCAGTGCGGTGACGCCGCTGTCGTCGCCCAGCACTTCATCGACAGTCTTGAACAGCTTCAGCTCGATCTTGCCGGTCTTCACCTTGTCCATGACCTTGTCAACCAGGATCGGCTCGGCGCGGAACTTGTCGCGGCGGTGGATCAGGTAGACCTTGCTGGCGATGTTGGAGAGGTAGAGCGCCTCTTCGACCGCGGTGTTGCCGCCGCCGACGACCGCGGTGACCTGTTCGCGGTAGAAGAAGCCGTCGCAGGTGGCGCAGGCGCTCACGCCCTTGCCCATGAAGTGCTGCTCGGACGGTAGGCCCAGGTACTTGGCCGAGGCGCCGGTCGCGATGACGAGGGCGTCGCAGGTGTACTGGCCGCTGTCGCCCGTCAGGGTGAACGGGCGCTTGCTGAAGTCGACCTTGTTGATGTGGTCGAAAACGATCTCGGTTTTGAAACGTTCCGCGTGCTCCAGGAAACGCTGCATCAGCTCCGGCCCCTGCACGCCCTGCACGTCGGCGGGCCAGTTGTCGACATCGGTGGTCGTCATCAGCTGCCCGCCCTGCGCGATGCCGGTGATCAGCACGGGATTGAGGTTGGCGCGGGCCGCATACACGGCGGCGGTGTAGCCGGCGGGGCCGGAACCGAGGATGAGGACTTTGGCGTGGCGGGTGTTCATTGCGTGGAAACCTGTGTGGGAAACACCACAGGTCGGTGTACATTTCGGGTCGACCGCAGCAAGTATCAAGTGCGCGATGCACCCTGATGCTTGAGCGTTTCAATCCCGCTGATTGTAAGAACCGATTGCTTGACGCAACGCTGGAGGGAACTGGATGTCGATGCTGTCCAACCTGGAACTGATCCGCCGGGTGCCGCTGTTCGCATTGCTCACATCCAACCAAGCCGAATCCGTCGCCGACGCGGTCGTCAAGCGCCGCTTCAAGCGCGGCGAGATCGTGGTGGAGCAGGGCGAGAAGTCCAACACGCTGTTCATCATCCTCACCGGCCGCGTTCGCGTCGTGACATCGGACAAGCGCGGGCGCGAGGTGATCCTGGCCACTCTCAACCCCGGCGACTACATCGGCGAGATGAGCCTGATCGACAACGAAGCCCACTCGGCCACCGTGCGCGCCGAGGTCCAGACCGACATGCTGGCGCTGGGCCGCGCCGAGTTCGCCCGCTGCCTGCCGGAGAACAGCTCGATGGCGTACGCCATCATGAAGGGGCTGGTGCAGCGGCTGCGCCAGGCGGATCGCAAGATCGAATCGCTGGCGCTGATGGACGTCTACGGCCGCGTGGCCCGCTCGCTGCTGGAGTTCGCGGTGCCCGACCGAGAGGGCAACAGCATCATCCGCGAGCGAATCTCGCGGCAGGACATCGCCAAGATGGTCGGCGCCTCGCGCGAGATGGTCAGCCGCGTGATGAAGGACCTGGAAGACCGCGGCTTCATCGAGACGCGCGAAGACGGCTCGATGCTGGTGAAAGAGCGCCTCAGCACCCTGGGCTGACGGGCGCCGCGCCCGTTGCGTGGGTGTCACGGCAAGTGGCGTGCTGCCTGTGCGGACGGTAAGCTTCGCGCCGGATGACCTATTCGCTCAACACGCTCACCCATCCCGGCAAGTTCTCGGGCCGCGATGCCCGCCCCGCCCCCCGACTCGTTCATGAAATCGCGCTGGTGATCGGCGGCGCGGCACTGCTGTACTGGCTGCTCGCGCTGGTCAGCTACTCCGCGCAGGACCCTGCCTTCTCCACGTCCGGCAGCGGCGCCGCAGTCGCCAACTGGGGCGGCCGCCTCGGGGCGTGGCTCGCGGACGGCAGCTACTTCCTGTTCGGATTCTCGATCTGGTGGTGCTTCGCTGCCGGCGTGCGTGCCTGGCTCTCGACGCTCGCACTCTGGATGCGCGGCGGCATCGCTCCAGTCGAAACCTTCTGGCGCGGCCGCCTCGCGTTCTGGATCGGGCTCGCGATCCTGCTGTGCGCGAGCACGGGCCTGGAGTGGTCGCGCCTGTACCGGCTCGAGATGCGGCTGCCCGATCACGCCGGTGGCGCGCTCGGCTACCTGGTCGGGCCGGCCGGCGTGAAGTGGCTGGGCTTCGCCGGCTCGGGCCTGGTGTTCGTGGCGTTGATGGTGGTGGGCGCCGCGCTGGTGTTCCGCTTCTCCTGGGGGCATGTCGCCGAGCGAGTGGGCGCGCGCATCGAGGCGTTCATCGAGTCGCGCCGCGAAAAGCGCGAGATCGCGCAGGACCTGGCCTTCGGCCAGCAGGCCGCGCGGGAGCGCGAGGAGACGGTCCTCGTGGAGCGCGTCGAGATCGAGGAGCACCATCCCACGCCGGTGCTGATCGAGCCCGTCCTCGTCGACGTGCCCAAGAGCGACCGCGTCGCCAAGGAGCGCCAGAAGCCGCTCTTCACCGAAATGCCCGACAGCAAGCTGCCGCAGGTCGACCTTCTCGACGGCGCGCAGGCCCGCCAGGAAACGGTTTCGGCCGACACGCTGGAGATGACGTCGCGCCTGATCGAGAAGAAGCTCAAGGACTTCGGCGTCGAAGTGCGCGTCGTGCTGGCGCAGCCCGGCCCGGTGATCACGCGTTACGAGATCGAGCCGGCCACCGGCGTGAAGGGCTCGCAGATCGTCAACCTGGCCAAGGACCTGGCGCGCTCGCTCTCGCTGGTGTCGATCCGCGTGATCGAGACCATCCCGGGCAAGAACTACATGGCGCTGGAACTGCCCAACGCCAAGCGGCAGTCGATCAAGCTGTCGGAGATCCTGGGCTCGCAGGTCTACAACGAGGCCAAGTCGATGCTGACCATCGGCCTGGGCAAGGACATCGTGGGCAATCCGGTGGTGGCGGACCTGGCCAAGATGCCGCACGTCCTCGTGGCGGGCACCACGGGCTCCGGCAAGTCGGTGGGCATCAACGCGATGATCCTGTCGCTGCTGTACAAGGCCGAAGCGCGCGACGTGAGGCTGCTGATGATCGATCCCAAGATGCTGGAGATGTCGGTCTACGAAGGCATCCCGCACCTGCTCGCCCCCGTGGTCACCGACATGAGGCAGGCCGCGCACGGCCTGAACTGGTGCGTGGCCGAGATGGAGCGCCGCTACAAGCTGATGAGCAAGCTGGGCGTGCGCAACCTCTCGGGCTACAACGTCAAGATCGACGAGGCCAAGGGCAGGGGCGAGTTCCTCTACAACCCGTTCAGCCTCACGCCCGACAGCCCGGAGCCGCTCGAGCGCCTGCCGCACATCGTAGTGGTGATCGACGAACTGGCCGACCTGATGATGGTGGTCGGCAAGAAGATCGAGGAACTGATCGCCCGCCTGGCGCAGAAGGCGCGCGCGGCCGGCATCCACCTGATCCTGGCCACGCAGCGTCCCAGCGTCGACGTGATCACCGGCCTGATCAAGGCCAACATCCCGACGCGCATCGCGTTCCAGGTCTCCAGCAAGATCGACAGCCGCACCATCCTCGACCAGATGGGCGCCGAGGCACTGCTGGGCATGGGGGACATGCTCTACATGGCCAGCGGCACCGGTCTGCCGGTGCGCGTGCACGGCGCCTTCGTCAGCGACGAGGAAGTCCACCGCGTGGTGGCCTACCTGAAGGAGCAGGGCGGCGAGCCCAACTACATCGAAGGCGTGCTCGAAGGCGGCACGGTCGATGACGAGGGCGGCCTCGGCGATCTGCTGGGCGAGGGCGGCGGAGGCGAGAAGGACCCGATGTACGACCAGGCGGTCGAAGTGGTGCTGAAGAACCGCAAGGCCAGCATTTCGCTGGTGCAGCGCCACCTGAAGATCGGCTACAACCGCGCCGCGCGGCTGGTCGAGGACATGGAGAAGGCCGGCCTGGTCAGCGCCATGAACGGCCAGGGCCAGCGCGAGATCCTGGTGCCCTCGCGCGCCGAGTAACGGCTGGTTGCGAACTTCGCGGCCCGCCGCTGACCCAAGGCGAATGAAGAAAGCGATTTCCGCCCTCGTCCTCGGCCTGGCCACGTTCGCCGTACAGGCCGGCGGGCTCGAAGCCCTCGAGAATTTCGTCAAGGCCGCAAAAAGCGGCCGGGCCGATTTCACGCAGGTGGTGACGGCTCCGGCGCGGGAAGGCCAGACGGCCCGCAGCAAGACGTCGAGCGGCACCTTTGAGTTCAGCCGTCCGAGCCGCTTCCGGTTCGACTACCGCAAGCCATTCCAGCAGACGATCGTGGCCGACGGCCAGACGCTCTGGCTGTACGACGCCGACCTGAACCAGGTCACCGCGCGCAAGCAGGACCAGGTGCTGGGCAGCACGCCCGCGGCGCTGATCGCGGCGGCACCGGACCTGAACGCCCTGCGCCGCGACTTCAACCTGGAGGCCGCGCCCGACCGGGATGGCCTGCAATGGGTGCAGGCCACGCCGAAAGCGCGCGAGGGCCAGCTCAACCATGTGCGCATCGGATTCCGCGGCGACCAGCTCGCGGTTCTCGAGATCCTGGACAGCTTCGGCCAGAAGTCGGTGATGACGTTCAACCAGCTGCAGCTCAATGCGCCGGTCGCGGCCGGCAGCTTCGAGTTCACGCCGCCCAAGGGCGCCGACGTGATGCGGCAGTAAGCCCGCTCGCGACGAGGCACATACACTCGGCCTCGTGCCCAAGTCTGCAGTTCCCCACGCGCCCCTGGCCGAACGCCTGCGGCCCAAGTCGCTGGGCGAGGTGGTCGGCCAGCAGCACCTGCTCGGCGAGGGCATGCCGCTGCGCATCGCCTTCGAATCCGGCCAGCCGCACAGCTGCATCCTGTGGGGGCCGCCCGGCACGGGCAAAACCACGATCGCCCGGCTGATGGCCGACGCCTTCGATGCGCAGTTCATCAGCATCAGTGCGGTGCTGGGCGGCGTGAAGGACATCCGAGATGCGGTGGAGGCCGCGCAGAGAGCCCGCGACGGCCTGCAGCAGCAGCGCACCATCGTCTTCGTCGACGAAGTGCACCGGTTCAACAAGAGCCAGCAGGACGCCTTCCTGCCGCACGTCGAATCGGGGCTGTTCACGTTCATCGGCGCGACCACCGAGAACCCCTCGTTCGAAGTGAACTCCGCGCTGCTGTCGCGGGCCGCGGTGTACGTGCTGCAGCCGCTCACCGAAGCCGACCTGCAGCAGATCGTCGGCAAGGCGCAGGCGCTGGGCGCGGTGCCGCCGCTGGAGCCCGGGGCCTTGTCGCGCCTGGTGGCGTACGCGGATGGCGACGCGCGCCGGCTGCTCAATACGCTGGAAACGCTGGCGGTCGCCGCGGCGAAAGAGCAGCTCGGTGAGATCACGGACGCCTGGCTGCTCAAGGTGCTGGGTGAGCGCATGCGCCGCTACGACAAGGGCGGCGAGCAGTTCTACGACACGATCAGCGCGCTTCACAAGTCGATGCGCGGCTCCGACCCGGACGCCGCGCTGTACTGGCTCGTTCGCATGCTCGATGGCGGCGCCGATCCGCGCTACATGGCGCGCCGCATGATCCGCATGGCGGCCGAGGACATCGGCCTCGCCGACCCGCGCGCGCTGCGCCTGGCCCTGGACGCCGCCGAGGTCTACGAGCGGCTCGGCTCGCCCGAAGGCGAACTGGCGCTGGCCGAGTGCATCGTCTATCTTGCGATGGCGCCCAAGTCGAACGCGGTCTACACCGCCTTCAACGAAGCCAAGGCCTTCGTGCGCAAGGACGGCACGCGCCCGGTGCCGATGCACCTTCGCAACGCGCCGACGCAGCTGATGAAGGATCTGTCGTACGGCAAGGGCTATCGCTACGCGCACGACGAGGAGGGCGGCTTCGCGGCGGGGGAGAACTACCTCCCGGAGGGCATGGAGCCGCCGGGCTTCTACCGTCCCGTCGAGCGCGGGCTCGAGATCCGCATTGCCGAGAAGCTGCGCGAGCTGCGCGCACTCAACGAGCGCAAGCGCTGAGCGGCCGTGCGCTCGCGCACCCACACCGAGGCGCAAGGCGGGTAAACCCCGGGCGTCACCTTCCGTTTCCACAGGAGGTGCTTGGCTACAATCGCTGCGCTTTGAACCCGTCCTGTTCGCATGGCGGGTTTTTTGCTAACTGGCGGGCGCGCCCACAAGGCCGCACCGGCAGCCAAGAAGCGTGGGCCCGCGAGCGGGGGCGGCGCAACACGCCGGCCCGAGAAACGGAGTGACCTCTTATGGAAATCCTGCTGCAGCAGATCATCAACGGTCTGGTCCTCGGCAGCATGTACGCCCTGGTGGCCTTGGGCTACACCATGGTGTACGGCATCATCAACCTGATCAACTTCGCGCACGGTGAGGTGCTCATGGTGGGCGCGCTCACCAGCTGGGCGATCATCGTGGGCATGCAGGACGCGATGCCCGGCCTGCCGGGATGGGTGATGCTGCTGGGTTCGACGCTGATTGCGTGCGTCGTGGCGGCGACCCTGAACTTCGCCATCGAGAAGATCGCCTACCGCCCGCTGCGCAACAGCCCCAAGCTGGCTCCCCTGATCACCGCCATCGGCATGTCGCTCCTGCTGCAGACGCTGGCGATGATCATCTTCAAGCCGAACTACAAGCCCTATCCCACGCTGCTGCCGGCGAAGCCCTTCGAGGTCGGCGGTGCGGTCATCACCTCCACGCAGATCATGATCCTGGCGCTGACGGCGGTGTCGCTGGCGGTGCTCACCTACCTTGTCAACTACACGCGCCTGGGCCGCGCGATGCGGGCCACGGCGGAGAACCCGCGCGTCGCCGCCCTCATGGGCGTGAGGCCCGACACGGTGATCTCCGCGACGTTCATCATCGGCGCCGTCCTGGCCACCATCGCCGGCGTGATGTATGCGTCCAACTACGGCACCGTGCAGCACACGATGGGCTTCCTGCCCGGGCTCAAGGCTTTCACCGCGGCGGTGTTCGGCGGCATCGGCAACCTGGCCGGCGCGGTGGTCGGCGGCATCCTGCTCGGGCTGATCGAGGCCATCGGCTCCGGCTACATCGGCATCCTCACCGGCGGCGTGCTGGGCAGCCACTATGCCGACATCTTCGCGTTCATCGTGCTCATCGGGGTGCTCACGCTGCGGCCCTCGGGCCTGCTGGGCGAACGGGTCGCCGATCGCGCCTGAAGGAAGGAGCCGCCATGGACAAGCAAAAGAAGCTGGTGGTCTGGGCCGTCTCGGCCGTCGCACTGCTCGTGCTGCCGCTGCTGCTGCAAAGCATGGGCAACTTCTGGGTGCGTATCGCCGACACGGCGCTGCTTTACGTGCTGCTGGCGCTGGGCCTGAACATCGTCGTCGGCTACGCGGGCCTGCTGGACCTGGGATTCGTCGCGTTCTTCGCGATCGGCGCCTACATGTACGGCCTGATGGCGTCGCCGCACCTGTCATCCACCTTCCCCTGGTTCGCAGCCATGTTCCCGGACGGCTTGCATACGTCGGTCTGGCTGGTGATCCCGCTGGGCGCCGCGATCGCCGGCGTGCTGGGCATCCTGCTCGGCGCGCCCACGCTCAAGCTGCGTGGCGATTACCTTGCGATCGTGACGCTGGGCTTCGGCGAGATCATCCGCGTGTTCCTGAACAACCTGGACCACCCGGTGAACCTGACCAACGGGCCCAAGGGGCTGGGCCAGATCGACTCGATCACGCTGTTCAAGTTCGACCTGTTCGGCATCCCGGGCATCAACCTGGGCCGGTTCCTGGACATCGGCGAGTACCGGATCAACAGCGTGACGCTGTACTACTACCTGTTCCTGGCGCTGGCCGTGGTGAGCCTGATCATCTGCCACCGCCTGGAGGTGTCGCGCATCGGCCGCGCCTGGATGGCCATCCGCGAGGACGAGATCGCCGCCAAGGCGATGGGCATCAACACGCGCAACATGAAGCTGCTGGCGTTCGGCATGGGCGCCACCTTCGGCGGCGTCTCGGGCGTCATGTTCGCGGCCTTCCAGGGCTTCGTCTCGCCCGAGTCCTTCAGCCTGATGGAGTCGGTGATGATCGTCGCAATGGTGGTGCTGGGCGGCATCGGGCACCTTCCAGGCGTGATCCTCGGCGCGGTGCTGCTGTCGGCCTTGCCCGAGGTGCTGCGCTGGGTGTCGGGCACGTTCGACCTGCAGTCGGTCACCGGCGGCCGCCTCGACCCCGCCATCCTGCGCCAGCTGCTGATCGCGCTGGCGATGATCATCGTCATGCTGTTGCGTCCGCGCGGCCTGTGGCCGTCGCCTGAACACGGCAAGGCGCTGCGGCAGAACGGCGCGAGGGCCCAGCCATGACAGAGGCCGTCCTGCGCGTCGCCGGCATCTCCAAGCGCTTCGGCGGGCTGCAAGCCCTGTCCGATGTGGGCATCACCATCCTGAAGGGCCAGGTCTATGGCCTGATCGGCCCCAACGGCGCCGGCAAGACCACCTTCTTCAACGTCATCACCGGCCTTTACGAGCCGGACAGCGGCACGTTCGAACTGGCCGGCAAGGCCTACGTACCCTCCGCGGTCCACGAAGTGGCCAAGGCCGGCATCGCCCGCACGTTCCAGAACATCCGCCTTTTCCCGGACATGACGGCGCTGGAGAACGTCATGGTGGGCCGCCACATCCGCACCTCGTCGGGCCTCATGGGCGCAATCTTCCGCACCCGCAAGTTCGTCGAGGAGGAGCGCGCCATCGCCAAGCGATCGCAGGAGCTGCTCGACTACGTGGGCATCGGCAAGTACGCCGACTACAAGGCGCGCACGCTGTCCTATGGCGACCAGCGCCGGCTGGAGATCGCGCGTGCCCTGGCCACGGACCCGCAGCTGATCGCGCTGGACGAACCGGCCGCCGGGATGAACTCCACCGAGAAGGTGCAGTTGCGCGAGCTGATCGACCGCATCCGCAAGGACAACCGCACCATCCTGCTGATCGAGCACGACGTGAAGCTGGTCATGGGCCTGTGCGATCGCGTCACGGTCCTCGACTATGGCAAGCAGATCGCGGAAGGCACGCCGGCGGACGTGCAGAAGAACCAGAAGGTCATCGAGGCCTACCTCGGGACGGGAGGCCACTGATGGCGCAAGTACTGCTCAAGGTCAGTGCCCTGAAGGTCGCCTACGGCGGCATCCAGGCCGTCAAGGGCGTGGATTTCGAGGTGCGCGAAGGCGAGCTGGTGTCCCTGATCGGCTCCAACGGCGCGGGCAAGACCACGACGATGAAGGCCATCACCGGCCTGCTGCCGCTGTCCGGAGGCGACATCGAGTACATGGGCCGCAGCATCCGCGGCCGCGGCGCCTGGGACCTGGTCAAGCAGGGGCTCGCGATGGTGCCGGAAGGCCGCGGCGTGTTCACCCGCATGACGATCGCGGAGAACCTGCAGATGGGCGCCCACATCCGCAACGACCGGGCCGAGATCGCGCGCGACCTGGACAAGGTGTTCGGCATCTTCCCGCGGCTGAAGGAGCGGCGCGACCAGCTGGCCGGCACGCTTTCGGGCGGCGAACAGCAGATGCTCGCGATGGGCCGAGCACTGATGAGCCGGCCCAAGGTGCTGCTGATGGACGAGCCTTCGATGGGCCTGTCGCCCATCATGGTGGACAAGATCTTCGAGGTGGTGCGCGAGGTGTACGCCCAGGGCGTCACCATCCTGCTGGTGGAGCAGAACGCCAGCCGCGCACTGCAGCTGGCCGATCGCGCCTACGTGATGGAATCCGGCCTGATCACCATGTCGGGCGACGCCCGCCAGATGCTCAGCGACCCCAAGGTGCGCGCCGCGTACCTGGGCGAGTGAGCCGGCCCTAGTACCGGTACTGCAGCCCGATGCTGGTGGAGTGGAAGCCGTCGCGGCTTCCGCCCAGGCGCATCTCGTGACTGTCCCAGCCCAGGGTAGCGGACAAGCCCTGCGAGATTTCCATGCTCAGACCCGCACCGAACGAGAAGCCGTAGCCGTGCTCCAGCAGGGCAGGCGACGCCGCCACGGGCGAGCTGGTCGCATCGGCATAGCCGTAGGTCGCGCCCAGCTTCCCGTAGACCGAGAAAGCGCTGCCGAAGAGGGGGCGGCGGCCCACCAGGCTGAGGTTGAGGCCCTGCCGGGTCGGGCCGAGGGCCAGACGGTCCGCCGGCCCCAGGCTGAGCTGGGTGAATTCCAGCTTCCAGTGAAGCGGCGCCCTCGCTCCAGCGGCCAGCGCGGCCGCCTGGTTGGCGTCGCAGCGCAGCAGCGAAGCACCGCAGCCGATCGGGTACTGCACGCGCGAGACCTGCAGGCCCAAGCCGGGCATGAAGACGGCAGGACGCGGCTCCCAAGGGTCGGGTCCCCGATGGATCAGCTGGCCGTGGGCGTTCCCAAGGACGAGCGATAGCAACAGCGCCAGCGCGAACAGGGCTGGCGATTGACGGACGATCCGGACTGGCTCCATGACGGGCTCCTCCTGGCTGTTTCCTGTTGGAACAATCTAGGCCGGATGTAGCTCTGCTGGGTGTGAGAGTTGTCCTACAAAACGGTAGGAAGTTACTTCGGGTGCTCTCAAATAAGGAGCGACGAGCCTAGGCGTATCAACTCGCCGCAGCCGAAATTCCGAGACGCAAACCGTCTGTCGTTCTTACGATTTGTCGCCGGTACTAAGTCACGAGTACACACTCAGTCGACCTTGGCCCCGGAGGCCTTGACAACCTTTTCGTACTTGGCCAGTTCGGCCCGCATGAAGGAGGCGAACTCCTCCGGCGTGGTCGGCACCGGCTCCGCCATCAGGCCCGCGAACCGGGTCCTGGCTTCCGGAGACTGCAAGGCCGCGACGAACGCCTGATTGAGCCGGCCGATCACTTCGCGCGGCGTGCCGGCCGGCGCGACCAGGCCCCACCAGGTGTCGATGGCGAATCCCTTGAGCGTGTCGGCCACCGGCGGGGCTTCGGGCAGGTTGGGGGAACGCTGCAAGGTGGTGACCGCCAGTGCCTTCAGCTTGCCGGAGCGGATGTTCGGCGCCGCGGTGGCCAGGTTGTCGAAATTGAAGTCGACCTGCCCCGAGAGCAGCGCCAGCTGCGCAGGATTGCCGCCGTTGTAGGGAATGTGGACCGCGAAGATGCCGGCATCGCGCTTGAACATCTCCCCGGCCAGGTGGCCCGCGCTGCCGTTGCCGCCGCTGCCGTAGTTGAGCTTGGCCGGGTTGGCCTTTGCGTATGCGATTAGGTCGCGCAGCGTATTGATCTTCAGCCGCGCCGCGGTGTCTGCGTTCATCACCAGCACATTGGGCACGCGAACCATCTGCGTGATGGCGGCGAAGTCCTTGACCGCGTCGTACGGCATCTTGCTGAACAGCCAGGGATTGATGGCGTGCGTGGCGACCGCGGAAATGCCGATGGTGGTGCCGTCCGGCGCCGCCTTGGCCACCGCATCCGCGCCGATATTGCCGCCGCCGCCGGGCCGGTTTTCGATGATCACCGTTCCCAGCGTGTCCTTCACGCGCTCGGCCAGCACACGCACGGTGACATCGATCGGGCCGCCCGCCGCATACGGAACGATCAGCCGGATCGGGCGCTGGGTCTGGGCGAAGACGGGCAGGGCGGCCGCTGCAGCGGCGCCGGAGAGGAGGAGGTGTCTGCGTTTCATGGGCGGAATGGTATCGACGAGGGTTGCCGGTGCCGCAGTTGGCCGCCACGCGTGACACCCGACCACGTTGCACTGTTTGTGGGCGCACGCGCCTGCGTGCGCCGGCGAACGGATGCAGCGGGCTTTGCCCTCTGGTTGCGTCCGACTATCACAACATAACGAGCTCTGCAAGGTAACAAAAGTATCTGAACGAAACACGGCTCACTTTGGGTACTTTTGCATGGTCACACTTGCAACCCATTGCGACGGATAGTGACCTTCGCAAACAACTCTGGGCTAGCCCGAGGGAGGTGTCGGATGTGCAGGATTGCGCAGTCTCCGGTCGAAGTGCGGAAAACGCACGGCTCTCGCCTCGGCGCGGACCGACCCTCCGCTTTGCCAGAGCTTTGTAACGACCGTTACACGCATCTGCGGCGACCACCGCCGCGATGTCGCTGACGCCCCGCTGGTAGTTCCCCTCCCCAGTTCGTAGCTGGCCCGGTCGGGTCCAGCTGATTTGCTTCCCATCCGGGCCGGCGTGGAGACGCTTTGCCCAAAGAGCGTACACCGCCGGCCCGAAAACGTCCGGCTACCCAGGAGAAAGCACATGGCTACGTTGATCCGCTCGGATCTGGAATTCATCCTTCAGCAGATCCTGATCTCTGAGGCCCACGCCGCAGGGGCGGACCTGACCAACCTGGTGCCGAACGCGTTCGCGCCGTTCGGGCTGCGGACGGTGGACGGCTCGTACAACAACCTGGTGCCGGGGCAGGAGAACTTCGGGGCGGCGGACCAGCCCTTCCCCGAGGCCGTCGTTGCGGCGCCCTCGTATCCCGCCGGTCCGGCGATGACCTTCGATGCGCAGCCCCGGATCATCAGCAACCTGATCGCGGACATGACCAGCAACAACCCGGCGGCCGTGCAGGCGTTCGTCGGGGCCGGGCTGGGCACCATCGACGAGGACGGCATCCTGCGCGACCTCGAAGGCGTCGCGATCCCGCCCGGGACGCTGCTGACGATCCCCAACACCGCGCCCGACGTCGGCCTGTCGGCGCCGTTCAACTCCTGGTTCACCTTCTTCGGCCAGTTCTTCGACCACGGACTGGACCTGGTCAACAAGAGCAGCACCGAAATCATCGTCATCAACCTGATGCCGGACGACCCGCTGTACGTGGAGGGCGCTCCCAATTTCATGGTGGTCTCGCGAGCCACGCGTGATGCCGATGGCAACGCCACCAACCAGACGACGCCCTTCGTCGACCAGAACCAGACCTACACCTCGCACGCCTCGCACCAGGTGTTCCTGCGCGAGTACGTACTCGATGCCAGCGGCCGCCCGGTGGCCACCGGCAAGATGCTCGACGGCGAAAACGGCGGCCTGGCGACCTGGGCCGACATCAAGGCCCAGGCGCGCGACATCCTGGGGATCGAGCTGGACGACCTCGACGTGCTCAGCGTCCCGCTGGTGGTCACCGACCAGTACGGCAAGTTCATCCCGGGCCCTGACGGCTTCCCGCAGCTGGTGATCAGCGCCGGCCCGCCGCCGGTGACGCAGTCCGGCACTCCCGCAGCGCCGGTGGACGCCAGCATCGCGCTGCGCACCGGCCACGCCTTCCTCGACGACATCGCGCACGCCGCCGCGCCGCGCGGGTCCATGGGCCAGGTGCTGACGGCGGATGCCGACAGCATCACAGGCAACGCCGCCCTTGCGGGCCAGTACGACAACGAACTGCTGGACCGCCACTTCATCACCGGCGACGGCCGCGGCAACGAGAACATCGCCCTGACCGCCGTCCACCACGTCTTCCACGCCGAGCACAACAAGCAGGTCGAAGACATCAAGGCCACCGTGCTGGCCAGCGGCGACGCCGACTTCATCGCCTCCTGGCAACTGCCCGACGGCTCGTGGAACGGCGAACGCCTGTTCCAGGCCGCCCGCTTTGCCACCGAGATGCAGTACCAGCACCTGGTGTTCGAGGAGTTCGCGCGCAAGCTGCAGCCGACCGTTGATGCGTTCCTGGCCCCCACCGGCTACGACGCCACCATCAATCCGGCGATCTTCGGCGAGTTCGCGCACGCGGTGTACCGCCTCGGCCACTCGATGCTGACCGAGACCGTGGACCGGCTGGACCCCAACTTCGAATCCAGCGACATGACGTTGCTGCAGGCCTTCCTCAACCCGGTGGCCTTCGACGACGACGGCGCGCTGACGCCCGAGCAGGCGGCCGGCGCCATCGTGCGCGGCATGACCCGCCAGGTCGGCAACGAGATCGACGAATTCGTCACCGGTGCGGTGCGCAACACCCTGCTCGGCCTGCCGCTGGACCTGGCGGCCATCAACATCGCTCGCGGCCGCGACACCGGGACCCCGACCCTCAACGAGGCGCGCCGCGAGTTCTACGCGATGACGGGCGACAGCCAGCTCAAGGCCTACACGAGCTGGGTCGACCTGACGCTGAACCTCAAGCACGAATCCTCGGTCGTCAATTTCATCGCCGCCTACGGTAGGCATGCCACCATCACGGCGGCCACCACGCTCGAAGCCAAGCGCGCGGCCGCCGCAGCACTCGTGTTCGGCGGCGAGGGGGCTCCCGCCGATCGCCTGGACTTCCTGAACAGCACCGGCGCTTATGCGAACCTCGCCAATGGCGTCACTGTCACCGGCGTCGACGACATCGACCTCTGGATCGGCGGCCTGGCCGAACGGACGATGCCCTTCGGCGGCATGCTGGGCTCCACCTTCGGCTTCGTCTTCGAGACCCAGCTCGAGGCGCTGCAGAACGGCGACCGCTTCTACTACCTCTCGCGCCTGGCCGGCCTGAACTTCCTCACCGAGATGGAGAACGCCTCGTTCGCCAAGCTGGTGATGCGCCACACCGATGTCGTGCACCTGCCGGCGGACATCTTCTCGACGCCCGCGTGGACGCTCGAAGTCAACCAGAACAACCAGTACACCGGCCTGGGCGACGACGGCAAGGACGATCCCACCGAAGGTGGCACGGCCCTTCAGCCGCTGGTGATCCGCGATGACCCGACGACCGCCGGGCAGGATGCGCGCTACCTGAAGTACACGGGCGCGGACCACGTGGTGCTCGGCGGCACCTCCGGCAACGACACCCTGATCGCCAGCATCGGCGACGACACCCTCTGGGGCGACGGCGGCAACGACCGGCTCGAAGGCGGCGACGGCAACGACAACATCGAAGGCGGCGAAGGCCACGACATCATCACCGACAAGGGCGGCGACGACGTCCTCAAGGGCAACGGCGGCAACGACGTCATCCAGGGCGGCAACGGCTTCAACCTGATCCTCGGCGGCGACGGCAGCGACTTCATCATCACGGGCGAGGACGTCTCCGAGACGTTCGGCGGCCAGGGCAACGACTTCATCCTGGGCGCCCAGATGAACCTGCCCACCTTCGGCAACGAGGGCGACGACTGGATCGAGATCGGCACCTCCGACGGCGCCGGCGGCGACAACTTCGATCCGCAGGAGCAGAGCACGATCATCGGCCACGACGTGTTCATCACCGGCGGCGGCTTCGACGAGGTCGACGGCGAGGGCGGCGACGACGTCATGGTGTTCTCCGACGGCTCGGATCACTTCGCGGGCGGTGGCGGCTTCGACTGGGCCAGCTACGAAGCCGACCTGCTGGGGGTCAAGGTCGACCTGCTCGTCAGCGACCGCATCGAACCGCCTGTGACGCCGTCCAACCAGGGCATCCTGGACGCCTTCTCCGAAGTCGAAGGCCTGTCCGGATCAGCCCATAACGACTTCCTGAGGGGGGACGACGCCGGTGCAGACACCATCAACGTCGACGGCGCCCTGAACGGCACGCTGACCAATGTCGGCCTGTACGCCAACCTGCAGGCGCTGCTCGGCGCCGGCGTCACCTCGTTCAACTCCGGCAACATCATCCTCGGCGGTGGCGGCAGCGACATCATCGAGGGCCGCGGCGGCAACGACCTCATCGACGGCGACCGCTGGCTCAACGTGCGCATCAGCGTGCGTGCCAACGCCGACGGCACCGGGCCGGAGATCGGCAGCGCCGAGAGCCTGACCGAGCTGGTGCCCCACATGCTGTCCGGCGCGATCAACCCGGGCCAGCTCCAGATCGTGCGCGAGATCCTGACGGCGGCGCCTGACTTCGACACGGCCCTGTTCTCCGGCAACCGCGCCGACTACACGATCCAGACCGACGCAGCGACCGGCGTGACGACGGTGACCCACAACGCGCTGGACGCGGCCGGTGCCGTCATCGTGGGGGCCGACGGGATCGACACGCTCAAGAACGTCGAGCGGCTGCAGTTCAGCGACCAGGCGGTGGTCCTGGCGCCTGGGCTCAACGCCGAGCCGGCCGGCCTGCTGTCGCTCGGCGCAGGCACGCCCACGATCAACCAGGTGCTGACGGTATCCGCCGCCGGCATCACCGATGCGGACAACATCAGCCCGACCAACCTCACGGGCGCGATCACCGGGCCCATCTCCTTCGTCTGGCAAGCCGAGACCCTCGCGGGGTCCGGCGTGTTCCAGGACATCGTCACGGTGGGCGGCGCTAATCCCGAGACCGCGAGGGGCAACACCTTGCAGGTGACCGCCGACCTCGCGGGCCTGGCGCTGCGCGTGCGCGCGGTGTACGAGGACGGCCATGGGGTGCTGGAGACCGTGTACTCGGCGCCCACCGCGCCGGTCACCGGCGTCGCCGCTCCCGTGACCCCGGCCGAGCCGATCCCGGCCGAAAGCGCGGTCGAGAGCGCCGGCATCCATCTGATCCGGGCCGACCTGCAATTCATCCTGGACCAGATCCTGATCTCGGAAGCGCACTCGGGAGCCTACGGCACACCCAGCCAGGACCTGTCCTCGCTGATCCCGAACTCGCGGCTGCCCTTCGGAGTGCGGACCGTCGACGGTTCGTTCAACAACCTGGTCCCCGGCCAGACGCAATTCGGCGCGTCGGACCAGAACTTCCCGCTGCTGCTGGACCAGGTCTTCCGCAACGACCTGGACGGCGACACCTTCGATGCGAACGGTCCCGCGCCGGGCGGCGTGATCACCAACACCAACTACGCGACCACCGGCCCCGGCACCGGCCACGTGGTCGATGCCGATCCGCGCATCATCTCCAACCTGATCTCCGACCAGACGGGTAACAACCCCGCGGCCGTGATCGCCAACGGCGGCAATGCCGCGATCCAGAGCCCGGGCATGGACGGCGTGTTCGGCACCCCCGACGACCGGTCCGTCTTCTTCATCCCCAACTCGGCGCCGGACGAAGGCCTGTCGGCACAGTTCAACTCCTGGTTCACGTTCTTCGGCCAGTTCTTCGACCACGGCCTCGACCTGGTGGACAAGGCCAACAACGGCGCCGTGTTCATCCCGCTGGAGGCCGACGACCCGCTGGTGGCCGGCGCCGACGGCGTGTTCGGCACTGCGGACGACCTGGCCGCGGGCCAGCGCTTCATGATCGTGACACGGGCCAACAACACCGCCACGCACGCCGGGACCGACGGCGTGTTCGGCACGGCCGACGACGTGCACTTCCACAACAACGAGACGACGCCGTTCGTCGACCAGAACCAGACCTACACCTCGCACGCGTCGCACCAGGTGTTCCTGCGCGAGTACACGACCGACGCCGCCGGCGACACCGTGGCCACCGGCCGCCTGCTCGACGGCGCCAACGGCGGCATCGCCAACTGGGCCGAAGTGAAGGCGCAGGCCGCGCAGCTCCTGGGCATCCAGCTGACCGACCTGGACATCCTGAACGTGCCCATGCTGGCCACCGACGCCTATGGCAAGTTCATCCCGGGCGCGAACGGCTTCGCCCAGGTCGTCACCAACATGGGATTGATCGAGGGTGTCGCGGGCGGCCTGGACCTGAACAACCTGCCCGGCGGTGCCGTGGTCGCCCGTACGGGCCATGCCTTCCTCGACGACATCGCTCACACGGCCGCGCCCGTCTCAGCCACCGGGCAGGTCCTGGTGGCCGACGCCGACACGGTGGCCGGCGGACACGTCGCCGCCGGCCAGTACGACGACGAACTGCTGGACGCCCACTTCATCACCGGCGATGGGCGCGGCAACGAGAACATCGGCCTCACCGCCGTCCACTTCATCTTCCACGCCGAGCACAACCGCCTCGTCGACCACATCAAGCAAGTGGTGCTCGCCTCCAACGATCCGGCCTTCGTCGCCCAGTGGCAGACCTCGCCCGGAGTCTGGAACGGCGAGCGGCTGTTCCAGGCGGCCCGCTTCAGCACGGAGATGCAGTACCAGCACCTGGTGTTCGAGGAGTTCGCCCGCAAGGTGCAGCCCCAGGTCGACGTCTTCCTGATGGAAGGCCAAGGCTACGACTCGACCATCAACCCGGCGATCGTGGCGGAGTTCGCCCACGTGGTGTACCGCTTCGGGCACTCGATGCTCACCGAGACGGTGGACCGGTTCGACCCCAACTTCAACCTGGTCAACGGCGACACTCAGCAGACCGGCCTGATCGCCGCGTTCCTCAACCCGCTCGAGTTCTCCGTCACCGGCGCGACCGACGCCGAGTCGGCCGGCGCCCTGGTACGCGGCCTGACGCGCCAGTCGGGCAACGAGATCGACGAGTTCGTGACGGAGGCCCTGCGCAACAACCTGCTGGGCCTGCCGCTGGACCTGCCCGCGATCAACATCGCGCGCGGCCGCGACGCCGGCGTGCCGAGCCTGAACCAGGCCCGCACCGAGTTCTTTGCGATGACGGGAGACACCCAGCTGAAGCCCTACATCAGCTGGGCCGACTTCGGCGCCAACCTCAAGCACGAGGCATCGCTGGTCAACTTCATCGCGGCCTACGGCACGCACAGCTCGATCACGAGCGCCACCACGCTCGCCGGCCGCCGCGCCGCCGCCTACGCGCTCGTCTACGGCGAGAACGGCCTGGACGGCATTGCCGACAGCGGCGACGAACCGACGGTTGCCGTGCCCGCCGATCGACTCGATTTCCTGAACGGGCCTGCGGCGAGCACCGGTGTCAACGCCATCGACCTTTGGATCGGCGGCCTGGCCGAAAAGCAGATGCCCTTCGGTGGCCTGCTCGGTTCGACCTTCAACTTCGTGTTCGAAAACCAGATGGAGGCGCTGCAGAACGGCGACCGCTTCTACTACCTGGAACGCACCGCCGGCCTCAACTTCCTCACCGAGCTGGAGAACAACAGCTTCGCCAAGCTGATCATGGCGAACACCGACGTGACCCACTTGCCGGGCGACGTCTTCTCGACGCCGGGGTTCACCCTGGAAGTGGATGCGAGCAAGCAGTTCACGGGCCTGGGTGCCACCGGCCGCGACGACCCCGAAGGCGACGTGATCCGCGACAACCCGCAGACGGCCGGCCTGGACACCAACCACCTGCACTACACGGGGGACCAGCACGTCGTCCTGGGTGGGACGGCCGGAAACGACACCCTCATCGCCAGCGAAGGGGACGATACCCTGTACGGTGACGGCGGCAACGACCGGCTCGAAGGCGGCTTCGGCAACGACATGGTCCTGGGCGGTGCCGGCGACGACATCATGACGGACGTCGGCGGCGACGACAACATGCAGGGCGGCGACGGCAACGATGCCATCCACGGCGGCCAGGGCATCGACCTGATCCTGGGCGGCTTCGGCAACGACTTCATCGTCAACGCCACGGACGAGGCGGAGTCCTTCGGCGGCACCGGCAACGACTTCATCCTGGGCTCGCCGGCCGCCGAGATGGCCTTCGGCAACGAGGGCGACGACTGGATCGAGAACGGGATGGCCGACGGCAGCGCCGGCGAGAACTTCGACACGCGCGGCCTCGACGCGATCGTCGGCCACGACGTCTTCATGGGCGGCAGCGCCTCCGACCGGATGCTGGGCGAAGGCGGCGACGACATCATGGTCGGCCGCGGCGGCCAGATCGATCGCTACATGGGTGGCTCCGGCTTCGACTGGGCCTCCTTCGACCACCCCACCACCGGCGCGGTCGCCGATCTGAACCTGCGCGCCTTCAATGAAGCGCCGGTGCCGCTGTCGGCAGCCTCGACGCTGGCCCGCTTCGAGTCGGTGGAAGGCCTGTCGGGATCGGGATTCGCCGACATCCTGATCGGCGACGACGCCGATGCCGCCACGATCCCGGCATCGGGCAACAACGGCAGCGTGCTCACCAACTTCGCGCTGATCGACGGACTGCAGGCATTCGTCGACATCGGCTCCGCCGCACCGGTCACGTCGTTCAGCGCCGGCAACATCATCCTGGGCGGCGACGGCAGCGACATCATCGAAGGCCGCGGCGGCAACGACCTCATCGACGGCGACCGCTCGCTGAACGTGCGCATCAGCGTGCGTGCGAACAGCGACGGCACCGGGCCGGAGTTGCGCAGCGTTGACTCGATGACCGACCTGGTCGAAGACGTGTTCGCGGGCAGGGTCAATCCGGGACAGCTGGTCATCGTGCGCGAGATCCTCGACGGCGGCAGCGGCTTCAGCTACGACACGGCCAAGTTCCGCGGCAACATGTCGGAATACACGTGGGAAACCGACGCGCTCACCGGCGTGACGACGGTCTCGCACAACCTGGTGGACGACAACGGCGTGGTCGTGTTCGGCGCGGGCATCGACGGCGTCGACCGGCTGACCAACATCGAACGCCTGCAGTTTGCTGACCTGGCGGCGGAAATCGGCGACGTGTTCGACTCGATGCCGGACGGCCTGCTGACCATCTCCGACGACACGCCCAACAGCGGCCAGCAGCTCACCGTCTCGGCGGCGGGCGTCACCGACGCCGACAACGTCACCGCGGCGAATCCCACGGGTGCGATCACCGGGCCGATCTCCTTTGTGTGGCAGGCCGAGGTGGCGCCGGGCGTCTTCGAGGACATCGTCCGGGCGGCGGGGGTGGGCGACCTGCTGGCCACCGGCGCAACCTTCACGCCGGGAGCAGGCGAAGCCGGCCTGGTCCTGCGCGTCAAGGGCACGTACCAGGATGCGAACGGCGTGGTGGAGACCGTGTTCTCGGCCCCGACGGCGATCCTCGCCAACGGGGCGCCCCAAGGTGCGCCCAGGGTTTCCGACACGACGCCGACGGAAACCCAGGCCGTCACGGCGGTTAACAGCTTCACCGACCCGGATGGCACGACCAGCTCGGTGTTCAGCTATCAGTGGCAGCAGAGTGACGTGGGTGGCGGTGGCGTCTTCACCGACATCGTGGGCGCAACCGGCCAGAGCTTCACGCCGGGGGCGGACCAGGTGAACCGGCAGCTGCAGGTCGTCGTCTCCTTCGTCGACGACGGGGGTAACACGGAGACCGTTGTCTCCGTGCCGTCCATCGTGACGGGCGACTTCATCGCCGCGGACACCGCAGCGCAGACGCTCACCGGCAACGAGGGGCAGGACCTGATCTTCGGCGGCGCCGGCGACGACACGATCAACGGCGCCGGGCAGAACGACACCCTTGCGGGCGGTACCGGCGACGACACGATTAACGCGGGCAGCGGCAACGACACTGTCAACTACGCGATCGGCGATGGCGCCGACGCGGTGGATGGCGGCGACGGGACCGACCGGTTGAACGTCACCGGCACCGCGGGAAACAACACGCTGACAGTGACGATCTCAGGCGGTGCCCTGACCATTGTGGCGGGCAGCTCGGTGACCAGCGTTGAGTCCGTGGTGGCCGACATGCTCGGCGGCAACGATACCCTGAGCTACGCGGCGAACACGGAGGCGGTCTCGGTGGATCTCGAGGCGGGTACGGCCTCGGGCTTCACGTCGATTGCCGGCATCGAGAACGTCATCGGCGGCGCTGGCAACGACACGCTGGGTAGCGGCCTGGATGGCCAAGTCAATAGGCTGACTGGTGGCACTGGGAACGACACCTACATCGTCCAGGAATCACAGGACGTCGTGTCCGAAGGAGCGGGCGGCGGCATCGATGAAGTTCAGTCGATGGCGCTCACTTACGCGCTCAGCGACTTCGACGTGGAGAACCTCACCTTCACCGGCTGGGGTGACTTCACCGGCATCGGCAACAACCAGGCCAACGTGATCACCGGCGGCCGGGCCGCGGACCTGTTGTCCGGGCTTGGCGGCAATGACACGCTGAACGGCGGCTTCGGTGCTGATTCACTTGACGGTGGCACCGGCAACGACACGCTGAACGGTGGCGCCGGCAACGACACGCTCCTTGGCGGCAGCGGCAACGACACCGTCAACTACAGGATCGGCGACGGCACCGACGTCGTCGATGGCGGGGCGGGGACCGACACCCTCAGCTACGCCGGCAACACGGAGGCGGTCTCGG